>NZ_JBLVUN010000008.1:4800000-6849860 GCF_048282715.1 Mycobacterium sp. 134 | reverse complement strand
ATACGGAATTGAAGATGAGATCGTGTAGGTAGGGATGGGTCAGGTCGAGATTCGGCTGATCGAAGATCACGTCGTAGAACGGGACGCATTCACTTCCCGGTGTCGGTCCGTGCTGGATCAAAACCGCGAGGGGTGGGCCGGATCGCTTGGAAACCAAGTTGATGTCGGCACCGCACTCAATAAGTCGCCGGAGCATCGGCGCTTCAAACTCCGTGTCATGCGTTCGCTGATCGAACAACACGTGCAGGACGTTGACACCATCCGGGGCGATTGACGGATCAGCGCCATCGTCCAGCAGTCGATTCGTGATCGCCACCCGCGCCTCGACGTCCTTGTTCGCGACCGACTGGAACAGCAGTGGCCTACCGATACCGAACAGCTTCGCAGCGTCCCCCGGCGTGTACTCCTTGAGGAAGTCCTTCGGCGTCAGGACCCCCGATGCGCGGCGTAGACCAGGCTCACTCGGCCACCCTATCGTTCAAGGGGCCGGTCATCGTTGCTCATCGATGTGGGACCGGTTCCGATACGGGTCTTGGACAAGGTAATTGTCGGGGTCTCGGAACTCGCGCATATACTCCTCGAACGATATTTCTCCGCTCAGGTACGCCTGTCGGAGATCTCGGTACTCACGGCCGTTCCCGTGACCGTCCCACAACCCGTCGCGGGGGTCACAGGGCTGCCACTCGACGAGTCGATGGCCGTCCTTGACAACCCAGTCGTCGCCGATCGGACCGTTCGGGTGCAGCTCTACCCATTCCGGTCCCGGGCCGGGCTGCGGAAGGTCGACCCGGCCGCCATCGATCCGCGTTAGCTGATCGCTGCGGGAGTTGTTCCAGGACCTGTTCTTCCTGCCCAGCCCCGTAGTCCGGTCTGCTGTTCGCATACCTCAGACGGTCGCCGTTCTCGTCGTAGCCGAACGACCCGGTTCGCCGTGCGGTGGTAGTGGCCCCGTTGGCGGTGAGTCAGGCGGATGGGCCGGAGGTGGTGCATCCGCATGGTGTTCCCGACTGGTGGTGGCCCCGCACTGTGGTGAACGGGAGGCGGCTCCGCGGTCAGCGGGGAGGGACCGGCTCGGCGCTGTGCGGGACGGGAGGGGCTTCTGCGGTGCGAGGCGCTGCGGGCGGGTCGGGTGTGTGCGGAACCGCCGGTGCCGCCCGTGTTCGAGCGTGCGTCCGCCTTCCGAGACCAGGCCACGTTCCAGCGCGCCCCACCTCGGGCAGCATCGACTTGCCCAGCAAGCCCTCCGCGCCCAGAGGTGCCGTGGCGGCCATGGCGGTTGCGTCGAACAACACGTCGCCGGCGTGCTTGCCGGGGTTGTCGATCATTTCCGGTATGTCGTCCACGACCCCGTTGACCGCGCCCCACGGCCCCAGCGGCCCCATCGGGTCACGTAGATGCAGCGGTTGCCCATATGGTTTTCGACGGCCGCTTCCCCGAGCTGTTGCCGCGGCTGAAGGACGCCAGGGGGCGGCCCTCGCCGCCGGTGCCGGTGAGGTTCTGCAACGTTTCCGCCGTGGAGTAGAGGCGGTTGTAGAACTGGTCGTGAGCCTCGTTGACGAAATTGTTGAACTTCTTCCCGAGCTTCTCTCCGAGGCTGCGGGTGTCGGCGGGCGCGGGACCCGGCGTGGTGTCCGGATTCGCCGGCGTGTGGGCAGCTGAGTCCGCAAGCGCGGTGTTCGTCTTCTGCGCGTCCGCGACCATGGCGTTGACCTGTGCCTCGATCTGGTCGGGCGGTACACCGTGCTGCCGCGAACGGTTCCGAGCCTGGGTCTTGAACTGTTCGACGTCCTGTGGGCGTACTGCTCGAGGCGCGGCGGTGGGCTTCGGTTCTGCCCCTGCGGTCGCAGGATCGTTGGCGCCCAGCAAGTCGCGCAGGTCGCCCCCGACATCACCGGTAGCGGCGGGTTTGCCCTCCGGTTTCTTTGCGGCGTCCTCCACCGACTTGGGCACCGCGAACGGGCCGATCTGACCAGGCGCCTGCGCCGGAACCTGAGGTTTCTTCTCGCCGGCTGGTCTTTGCCGTCGGCGTCGTACTTGACCTTGTTGTCGACAAGCCTCACGTGGTCGGATGGGCTTACACCTCCCTCGCCCTCGCCTTCGAACTTAATCCCCGCCAGCTCAACCGCTTTCGCCCGCAGCCGTTCCCGAACATCGGTATCGGCCTGAACGAGTCGGTCGGCGTACCAGCGGATGTCCTCGGTGTGCTCGGCCAGAGCCCTGTTCCGGGCGGCGATCGTGGTGATGTCGTAGCGGCGAGTGTCGGTGGCCTTCAACTCTTCACTGACATTGAAGTCGTCCTCTTCGGCGGCCGTGATCGCGGCAACAATCTCGCGGTGTGCGGCGTTGATATCGGTGACACCGCTCTCGGCCAGGTCGGCGGCCTCACGTAGAGCGTCGGCCTGGCTGCCCACGACCGAACAATCAGCGCTCGCCCGATCCAGGGCGGCGTCCTTGCCATCGCCTTCCCATGTGGTGCCGCCCGGTGAGGCAATGTTTTGCCGGTGCTGATCGAACGCGTTCTCCGATTGGGTGGCCGCTGCACGCCAGTCCGTCGCGGCCTCGGTCAGGTGAGTGGTGCTCCACGCCTCGATCTGCGAACGCGTCAGCGACACAGCGTCACCGCCCGCCGCAGGGCTCACACGGTCACCGTGATCGCGTCGCGCCCTTCTTCGTCGGTGGTGTCGTAACGAGCACCGCTGACCGACAGGTCGGCGGCCTGACCGGTGATACGTGCGGCCTGACGCTGACGCACCGAGGCCCACACCGCGTTGACCGCATCAACTCCGGCACCGCTGGGCTGCCAGGATGCTGAACCGCAGACCTGCGCGCCGCTCAGTTCAGTCGCGGCGACGGCCTCGCTACTCGTTGCCGCTGCCTGTAGGCCGACCGCGTCGACGTTCAGTTCGTTTGCCATGCCAATCCCCCAACCGGCCACACCTGGTCGTCAGCCTATCTCACGACTTGCACCTGCACCGACACCTGTTCGGCGGGGTGAGCGAGTACGAACTCGGTGGAACCGATGGTGTCCGAGGTGCGTCTAACCCGTCGTGGATAAGTTCGCGGAGGATCTGACGGGGCCGCAGTTGCCGACCGCCGTGGAGGAGTACCTGGCCGGGGAACGCGAGTGGCACCGGCTACTGCGGGGGACTGAAGCCGTGACGCTGGCGGAGTCGGCGGCTGAGCTGACGCGGTGGATCAAACCGTCGCTGCACCTGGAAGGCCCGTAGCCCTCGATCGCGTAGACGGGCACCCCGTCAGCGGTGCCCACGACGGGGAACACGAAGCGGTCGGTGTGGGTTGTCGACCAGGGCCCCGTCGCCCTCGACGACCGTGTGGGGACCCCGTCGTCCAGTCGACATAGTCGCGGGACGCCTCGGCAGTAGCGACGGGGACTTTCCCCACGAAGCCGAGGGCGTGGAGTCGTGCTTGGGGATCCGCCGCGATGTCTGAACGGACGCTGACGGCCGTCCATTCGATGCCCTCGATTCTCACAGTTCCAAGGCTAAGCACTGTGCCCGACAGGAACCGCGGCGCGGAGAGAGGGCGTGCCCCGGGATAATCCGGAGCATGATCCCCGCGCGCCTCGTTGAGCAGCTGTCCGCCGCGCTGGCCCGGTGGGACGGCCGCGGCCCCACCGAGGACGACATGCTGCACGCGGGCAAGGAGCTCGCGTCGGCGGCGATGGCGGTGCTCACGTGGGACGCAGGCCAGTAGCCCAGCAAGTTCATCCTGTGCGAGCCGCGGTGACCACATCCACGATCACGGCGGCCACCACGGCGGGATCCTCGTGCTCCAGAACCGCATCACTGTCCAGCCGGCATCGGTGAGCAGGGCGCTCACCCGGGCGTCGCGGTCGCGGTTGCCCCGCTCCTTCGCCTCCCAGTAGTCCGTGTTCACGGCGGGTAGCCGATGGTGCTCGGGGCAGCCGTGCCAGTGGCGGCCGTCGACAGCAACACCGCCACCTCGGCGCGCGTGAATACGAGGTCGGCGCGGTGCCGGCGGTGGGCTGTCGAGCGGCGCACGATCAACGCGGTAGCGAAGGCCCGCGCGGTGCACCAACTTCCCGCCGCCGCGAGCTCGGGTTTGGTGTCCCTGCTGCGGTTCCCGCGCATGCTCGCTCGCGCCGCGGGGTTGGATGCCCAGCTCTCAGCCATGGAACCAGTGTGGCGCAAAGGAGAGGCTCGGGGCAGAGCGCTACGCGGCGAGCGCGATCACCCTTGGGCCGGCGCAACCCCTATGGCCTGCGGCGCCCCCGTGCTACCGGCGTCGAGACCGCATCAGTAGCTCCTCCAGGTCCGCTGGGCTCGCCACCCCGACCCGGACAGCCCCCGGCCTGCCAGATCAACATGACCGGGCACAAGATCGGTGGGCCCGACGGCGAGGCCGGACACCGTGCCGAAAGCTGGCACGAGCTGATGCGCGTAGAACGCCGCCTGGTACATCCCTTGGGCGACGTACCCGGGGTCGAGGCTCTCGGCGGGATATTTGCACTCCAGCACCAGGGCCCGGTCTCCGCGACGCGCCAGGAGAACATCCAGCCGATGTCCCGCGCCTGGAACGCCTGCCCACCCCTGTAGGAGAGTGTTCGCGCGAGGTCGCGGTACTTGTCGGCGACCCCGTACACATCCCAGCAGCGCGCGGCCTCACACCACAGGTCCCACGGCTCCCCACCAGGGAAGTCGATGCGGTAGACGGGCCCGCTCGTCATGTAGCCGATCGGGCGCAGGCTGGTGACCGTGGCGCCCGCACGCTCGCAAGCGATCATCACCGCGCCGAGCACGCCCAGCTGGAAGATCGCCTCCGGGAACCCGTCGGGTCTCAGCAACCTTCGCGCGAGACCCTCCGCCCCGCCGCGCTCCACCGCCGCGAAGAAGGCCGCGACCTCGGCGACCACATTCCATGGCCACCCAGACGCCCGTACCGAGCCGATATCGTCGCGCGAGGGCGGCGTCTGGTCGGCCTCGTCGAGCAGGCCGAGGATCGGCAAAGTTCTTACGAGAGTGCCTTCCACATCCTCGGACAGCTGCTCAATCAGCGTCCCCGTGTGCGGCCCTGTCAAGCTCTGCGAGGCGGCCAGCGCCTGGTCGAGCTTGCCCAGCGTCCACGCGAGCACGCTCAGAGTCAGCTGATCGGTGGTGCGCCTACGGCGGCGGATCGCGAACGCCGAAGGCGGCCAGCCCGCCCGCCGGGTCTTGGCCCAGTCCACACGGGTCTGCGGCACGTCCGACCAGAAGCGGTGGCGGTTGGACAAAGTGGGGAGGTGGTTCTGCCACTCCCTCGCCGACTTCGGCCACCTCCTGAGGATCGGGCTGCACTGCAGGAGAAGGATCCGCATCGCGCGGCGCTCCACGTCCTCGGGTGACCACTCCCGTTCGACGGGGGCCGGGGACGCGGCCGCGACGGCGGAGTACAGGTTGCCGACACCCGACCACTCGGAGAGCACCCGCATCAGCCCGCCCTCGTGAACCGAGAGCGCGGTGTCGTCCATCAGGCGCGCATCGCGTGCAGGCTCTGCTGCACCCATGCCCAGTTGCCGGCTGTCAGAGCGGCGGTGCTGGAGATCGCGACCGAGAGGTCGTCGAGTAGGTCCGGCTCGTACTTGGCCACAAGGTTCCCCACCGACACCAGGTACGCCTCTGCGAGGAGCTCTTCCAACAGATCGGCGGGGTGTGTCAGCTTCTCGTCCCCATTCGCCGGCTCGGATTCGGCGGGCTCGCCGTCACCGTCGCCGGACTGGGATTCATCCTCAGACACTGTGGTCGTCGTGCCATCCCCGCCGGCGTCTGCGTACGTGTGCATCCGCAGGCCGTGCTCAACGTAGGCCGGGATGTCCACGAACAGCCCAGGCCCGAGCTGGGCGTCTTCGATCCCGAGGTGAGCCGCGTACAGGCGGGTGACCCGGTCTGTCAGCCAGTCGAGCAGCGTCTCGTCGTTGACGCGGCCCGCGATGATCGCTCGGAAGTCGTCGGCGCTCGCGGGCGGGACGGGCACGTGCTTGAAGCGCCTACTCAGAGCCTGTCCCATCCGGAACACACGCTGCGCGTCCACCGCGTTGTACGTCCCGAGTACACGCCACTCTGAACCCGCCGCGTACTCCAGGGACGGAGGCGTGGCGACTGGTCGGACCCGACTCTCCGGCTGATCGGTCCACTCCAGGTACACGGGGACCGTCTGATCGCCGCTGCCCCCTGTCGCGTCCGGGCCCCGCCAGACGCCGACCTTGACCCGCTTGCCCGACAGCCAGGTGAGCACCCCGCCGAGCACGCGGTCCATGTCCGCTCGGTTCGTCTCGTCGAGCACCAGCCACTGGTTATTGCGCACCGCCACGAGGAGATCACCCTCCACGCTGCGGATCTCGCCGTCCACGACCGTCTCACCGAGCACCAGCTTCTCGAACGTCCACTCCTCCTCGGGCGTCACCCAGGCGCAGTCGATGCCCTCGCTGGTGAAGCCGAACCGCGCCGGGTCTTTGTCCGCCTTGTCGATGACCTGCTCAAGGATCTCGGTCTTGCCAGTGCCCGGCGGGCCAACCAGTAGCACCGCGCGCGACGAGGCGATCGCGACCTCGATCATCCTCTCGACGCGAGCGGAGAGCTGCAGCTCGACCACGTGTGACACGTGCCGGCGGGCAGCCGCCGCTTCCCGGCGCCGGTAGCGCTCGAATGCCTCATCGTCCCCCATAGCGGCAGCGCGCAGCGCCTCGAAGGAGTCGACGTCTGTAAAGGGGTTGCTCATCGCGACGCTGACCTCCCAAGGTCGGCCGCGATGCTCCTCAACGTCTCCAGATAGTGAGGACCGTCCTGAAGGAACTCAGGAGCGGTCATGCCCTTGATCGCAAAGAAGGTCGCGAGCTCCTTCTTCACCGTGGTGTTTCGGACCATACGGAGCTTCGCCCCGCGCCCGTCGTCGAACGATCCGATATTGAGGTCGCCGATCGTTAAGATCGGATTCGCCATCAGCCCGCGCTCCTCCCAGTCTTCGGCGGTGGCGGACAGCCAGCCGTCGAGCGCAGCTCGCGTCTCCCCGTTCAGCACTTCGAGTGCACGCGATCGGATTCGGGCAGACGCCTCACCCATCAGGTTGTGGTTCTGAGTTCCCTGGTAATGGCTCCCAAGTCCGCACGCGATGATTCCGAGCGACGGAAACCCCATGATCCGGACACGCCAGCCCTTGTTGTTCCTGAGCCGTTGTCCAAGTGACAGCAGGTGAATCTGGATGCTCACGTACTGGATCGGGCCGACAGCGTCGGCGTACTCCTCAACCGATACCTTGCAGTCCTGCAGCCAGTTCTTGAAATCGCTCTGGCTCTCGTTGTTGTACAAGTTGCTGTGCGCGCCTTGCCCGTATGGGTTGATGGTGTGGTCGTACCCCCAGGCGGCAGGCGGGAATCCCTCGCTGATGGCTGGGAGCGCATCTACCCACGCGGCCTCGGCTGCCGTCTCGGAGCGCGCGGTTAGGAACTTGACGACCGGCGTCAGGTCCCAATCAGGGGCGTCGGACTGATCCGTGTCGGTGTCGGCGTCCTCGACCGTGACTTCATCGACTTCGTCAGGCACCCAGCATCCCCCTGAGTGCTCGCCCGATCGCCTCCGCGAACAGGGGCGGCACCGCGTTGCCGACCTGCGAGCAGCGCGCGACGTCGAACTTCCGCCGCGGGCCGTTGATCGTGTACCTGCCCCGGAACTTGAAGTCGTCGGGGAAGGACTGCAGCCGCGCCATCTCCCGAACGGTGACGTTGCGAGGCTCGGCGTAGTGGATGAACTCGTCCGGGTGGGTGGTGATCGTGGACACCGGTGCGTCAGGGTCGATGAGCACCTTCTTGTCCTTCTTCGTGCCCATGGACAGCAGGAACTCTTTCGTCAGACGGCCCTTCGGCTGTGTTGCGTGGGCCGTCGAGTACAGGTCCAGGATTTGCTCCCCGTGCTTCGTGTACCGATGGGAGTCCGGAATCGATCCGGCGCGGATTCCGCGGCGCAGGGCTCGCGCGTACGGCCCCTCAGCCTTGATGTACTTCGAGGAGTCGTATTTGGGCGAGTCCGGGCACTGCACGCGGCCGCCCGGGTTGTGCAGGTCCGCCAGCGCCTCCGCGGCCGTCACGGGCCTATCGGTCGGGAGTCCGTGCGCGAGCAGGTGCTCCTCCTGGACCTTGTCCAGGTAGCGGAAGAAGTCCGAGGGGGAGATCCCCAGGTCGTTCCGCACGCCGATGATGATGGCCCGCCGGCGCACCTGGGGGACACCGAACTCGCTGGCATTGCCTATCCCGAAGTCGGCCTCGTAGCCGAGCTCCTTGAACGCTGCCACAACCTCGGCTGCCACTGACTCCTGGGCATCTTCACGGGGCCGTGATCGGAAAGCGCGGGTGATGCCCTCGACGTTCTCGATCAGAGCCACCTTCGGCCGAACGAGGTCGACGACTTCCAGGAGGCGGTGGACCAGGTGGTTCCGCTCGTCTGTGCCGTTGCGGGCGCCGCCCACCGAGAACCCCTGGCATGGGGGCCCGCCGGCGACGAGCGTGACGGCACCACGCAGCCCGCGCAGTCGCTTTTTGTTCGCCGAGTTGCCCAAGAAGGTGTCGATGTCGTGGGGGGCCTGAGGCACCCAGTCGGGCCACTCCGCGTAGGCGTTGTAGGACGCGTCCGCCCCAACGAGATTCGTGCGCAGCGTGTCGAACGCCATCGGGTCGCGCTCGATCGCGAACAAACCATCCCACCCCGCGTTGTGCAGACCCAGGGACAGACCACCGCAACCGGCGAACAGATCGATGCTGGTCAGGCCTTCGTCGGGCATATGGCCGCGCTCCCTCTACTCGTGGCCCATCTCATCCTGAGTCGATGGCTCGTCCCTCATTGTGCTTGACGGCAGACTAGATCCTGGTACCGACACCGCCCGATCGCCAGGGGAATGAGCAGGCACGATGGCCTTTCGCCGGCAGCCGCGGCGCGGCTCGGTCACCAGCACTCGTGCTTGCCCGACGCCATCTCAGCCGGTGTGTATGGCAGGAAGCACGTGCCGCACTTCGTCGGGGCTGCGGGCGCCGTACACCCGCAGCGCTGGCAGTGCGGGCACTTGAAGTCTTGGCAGTTCTCGCAGCGGCCGCTGGACGACTTCGCCTGGAATGTCTTCTCGCACACGGGGTTGGAGCACTCCTGCGAAGGGAAGGTCCAGGTGCCCGCCCCGTTCACGGTCGTGGGCCTCAGGGCGAGGAACACGTACCGCTCCTCATGATCGATCGCCGCCTCCACCCGCATCCCGTCGAGCACGGACCCGGTCTTGTACTCGATCCCCTCGTGGAACTCCCGCCGCACGGCGGCCTCCATCGCCTCAGCGGCGATGCGCCTGAACCCCTCCTGGGCGAAGTCCTTCGGCGGCTGAGGGTCGTCGTAGGTCGTCGCCGATGTGGTGACGACCCCGTCGAGATCTGCGACCGCGAGGATCCAACGGGAACCGGCCGGGAGCATCTCGAGCACGCGCAGCATGGTCGCCGGGCGGGAAGCCTCCGTCCGGGCGTACAGGCCGGCCATCAGGTCCGCCGGATGAAGCGAGGCATCGCGCCGGTCGCTCGCACCCACGGGCATCAGAACCTGCGCGGCGAACTGGTCGGACACCCGCTCTTCGATTTTGCGCCGCTCCCCGTCGACCATGTCGATGAGCGAAAACCCCCACTGGTCGTGCGTCTGCTGCAGGTGATGGCCGAGCTCGTGGAGCAGGGTGAAGTTGTCACGGCGGTAGGTGGCCGGGTGGAGGTGGATTGTGGGCGGGGTTGGACGGTAGTAGCCGCCTCCGCCGCAGCCGGTGTCGACGAGGCCGTCCTCGATCTCCACCTCAATCCCCGGACTTCGCAACAGCGTTCCTAGCGGATTGTCGCGCAGCGCCGCGAAGTTGAAGGTGGTGCACTCCTCAATGATTCGAGCGGCGATCGCTCGGGCATCAAGGCCGACGGCGAGGTCGTCCCACCCGTCCACGGGACTACCCGGCGTCCCGGCCGGCTCGGCCGATGGCGTCGCGCAGCTTGGTCTCCCGGAGGGCGTCGCTGTCGTTGCGCGCCGCCAGCGCGAACTCACGACGGGCGAGGCGGCGGATGTCGGCTTCCCCGATGCCGGTCTCCTCGGTCCGTGCCACGACCAGATGCTTGTAGCTCGGCCAGGCGATGTCGATGACGACGTCCGCGAGCGGGTCGGCTCCGACGAGGGAGTCGCCGTCGACACCGAGCCGCTCGGCGACGGCGGTGAGCTGCTCGTCGGTGACTGGCACGACGCCGTCCATCAGCGCTCGCAGTTCGGGCAGCGCTAGTCCCAGCACCGCAGCGACGATCCGCGAGGTGCCCCCGGCTTGCCGGACCTTCTCCGAGTCGAGGAATGCCCCTTCCTCGGCGCCGCCGGTGTTGAAGCACAGCTCGGTCCAGTGTTCGACCATCAGCCGGTCGGCGTCGGTGTTCTCCGCGTCGCGGGCCGAGCCCGGCGCGAAGGCCAGTCCGGGGTCGTCTCCGTCGTCCAGCGCGAAGGAGATCGGCGGGATCCGGTCGGGCGGGAGCAGCCGGCCGAGGCTGCGGTCCAGGAGATGGTTGCCGATCCCAGTCTCCCGGGTGGGCCACAGGGTGACGGAGACACCGAGCGGCGAGTCCTCCACCACCAAGCCTGGTGAGAACGACACCTCACCGGGAAGCGTCACGGGCCAGGCCAAGACGAACCCGTGCTTCGCGGCGGCGATCACCGCGAGCCCCGCCACCTCGCCCTCCCAGGACAGGATCCACAGGTCGCCGGCGCGGACCTGATCGCCCTGCACGCCGCGGTCCCAGAGCTCGTGCGCAGATGCCGGTACGCCTATCGGTCGATCACCGCTCACTCCTCACCTCCCACGGTCGTCGCTGAAAAAGAATCGCCAGAGTACAGGTCATGAGTCGAACAGCCGATTCCGGTAGACCTCTCGGGCCACCTCCACCTCATCCTCGGGCAGCTTTCCCAGGTGCTCGCACTTGCCAGCATGCCCCGTGACGGCCTTGTGAACCGGGTGGATGTAGCGGGAGGTCCACCATCCTGCGGAACCGAGGCGTGTCGCGTGGATCTCGGGCATCGCGCGGCTCGGCTTGTCGCCGGGTTTAGGATCGCTGGTAACTCGCGGGAGACCGGCCCACGTCGTGTCGTCGCGGCGGTCATCCATGCACGCCATCGGCCGCACCGGCTTGCCGACGCGCGCGGGGTGCTCGGTCGAATCCTTGTGTACCCAATAGACATCGCCGAACTCAGCGTCCCCACCTGGCATGAGCGGCAGCCTACAAGCGGGTGCCGACAGCCCCCGGATGCCGCGCTGGCTCAGTTCACACCCCCCAACCGGCCTCAGCCTCACCGCCGTTCCACTCGCGGGCGACTCCCCGAAGAGCGGCGCGGCGCGCACCCCGTCCAGCTCGGTGGGGCTGACGGTGCTTTGGCCAGTGGCACATCCAGCAGGAGCAGACCTCGACACCCGTGAAGATCCACTGCCAGTAGCAGCGACCGGTACGGCTGATGGTCCATTCGGGATCAGGGTCAGGAAGGTCGCACACGCTGCCTGCGCAGCGGTGGACAGGAACGACGCCGACTTCACGGCGTGCGACGCGGACGGCGAACGGAGCGTGGGCATCGGTGCGGGACATCGGCGGATCCTCGGAAACTGTGGCGCCCCAACGAGTCCCGCAGATCCGCTGCGGGATGGGGCTACCGCGGTCTTCGAAGACCGCCAGCCGAGGTCGCTCGCACAATTGGTGGGGCTACTCGCGTGTCTGAGGCATTCGGCGGCTCGGGATTTGAGCGGGGTTCGGACCCAAGGCTTACCTGGTTCATCCGGTGCCATGACCTGTCTTCACCGCCGCGCCACTTCTCAGAGTGCAGCAGGTTGAGCAAGATTCGTTGGCATTGGCGGCAGTATATGTGTTGCCGGCCCACCTTCACCGCAGCTGCGGCGAGTAAGGCGGCGACTCGCGTCCTGACTTCACCGTCGATGACCCTGAGGTGGATGAGATGTAGTAGGACGGCGATTGCGATCTCCGGCGCGGACGCCCTGGCTTGAACTTCAACGTCCTCGGGAGTCAACGGAGTCAACGGTGACTCCCTGATGCGAACGACGATGGCTGCGGTGCCGGTGGACATCAGCAGATCGCTCTTTCTGAGATCAGCGACTTCGCGCCCGGCGTGCCAGTATGCGCCGTCGTACTCGATCCCTATCGGGATGCCGTTGCCACCACGGAAAAGCATGTCGAGCCAAATCCGCTGATCGGCAGGAACCGGCACGCCCTGTTCTCCAGGCCCTAGTACCAGCTGCAACACGCTGAAGATGTCACTTTCGAGCCGAGATGAGCGGGGTTCGTCCGCGGAGCAGTGCGGGCAGACGTCACCGCGCACATAGCGACCCCGCGGTGAACCTGAATACTTTCGGACCATGGGGTGAAGGTATTCACGGGTGCTGACAAGTTGGCGTCCATGCTGGGTCGATCACTCGGCCGGCCCCGCAGGGCGTCTGGGACGGTCACCTGACCTGATGTGCGCGGCCGCGATCTTCCGGCCCTCGTTGAAGTAGGCCATCTCCACCGCGTCCGCTCGGACACCCTCGACAGCTGCGATGCCGTGATTGTGGTCAATCCACCTCGAATGGGTAGATGGATCCCACGGCCCGTTTCGCGAGATATCCCAACCGTCAACCGCTTTCAACGCCACGGCCACGAACTGGTCCAGGATCAGCGCTCGGCCAGTTCGACGGTCACGGGCGTCTGCGGCGTAGAGGAACTTGGTGAAGAACGACGGGCCGAGGTACTTGAGGTAATGCGGCTGCCCTCGCAACATCGCGATGTAAGCGTCGACGGTGTTGCCTCTCTGCACCGTCTCGGCGACCGACTGCAGGGCGTCGTCCACGCGGCGAGAGTCGTTATCCCGGAATACCCGCGCGCGACGGCCGACGAGGAACGCTGAACTCCCGGTACCCCAGACGTAACCAGCGAGCAGCGACTGCGGCAGGCCGTGTCTGTTTGCGGTGTCGAGCAGGTCGGCCCTCGTGATCGTGCGGTAACCGCGGTGCACTGCGGGCAGCTGTTCGAGGAAGTTGCCCCAGCTCTCAGGCACCCGCGGCGTCCACCACGCAGGCCGAAACCGGAAGCCGTGCGCGAGAACCTCATCGTCGGAGCGAAACTCCACGTGACGTCTACCCCCTTGAATCCCCGCGTGCGCGATCGAAACTCCACCGGATGGCCGCGGCCAGATTCGCCATATATCCGGCCTCCAGTTCGCTGTCGTGTTGGCGCTGGATCCACGACGGGTGCTTCACGTTGAAGATGTACGGCACGCCCTTCGGAAGCCGTCCCCGCGGAGGCTCGAACGGCGACACCGAAACCCGCGCCCGCGGGAAGAAGAACCTCATCACCCGTTCGGCGTCACGGCCCAGCGTAATCACCAGCCGCGGCCGGACAATCTCCAGTTCGCGGTGCAGAAACGGGGAGCAATTGACGATCTCGTGCTGATGAGACGCGCGGTTCTTCGGCGGGTGGCAGTGCACCGCGTTGCTGATGAAGAGATTCTTCTTGCCGCGTCCGGCGAGCGCGATGGCCTCATCGATCAGGTCACCGCTGCCTTCGGTGAACGGGATCTGGGTCTCCATACACTTCTCGCACAGACTCTGCCCGACCAGCGCAACCGGTGAGGTCAAGCAGCCGTATCCGGGCGCGGAGGCGGTAACGCCGTCGATGTTCAGCCCGTCGCAGCGCCTGCAACGTTTGATCTGATCGTCGAGGGCGACTTTGAGCAGCTGCCGCGAGGCAACGGTGTCGTGTTCTACCGCGTTCGAGCTCACCGGTGGAGTCTAGGTACGTCGAGACCTGTGACGGGCTAGATCACGGGTAACTGCACCGGCCCGCTGTGGCCAGCCAGCTGCCGCGCCCGCTCAAGGGGGCTCCCCGAATCTCTGACGCCATGTAGGTGTCCGACCCTATCCGCGAACTGCATGTCGGCCCGAACCTCGCCAGCGTCGGCGATGTACACCACCGCGACCGGCTGACTGTGACCGTGGGGCGGGCCCGGGAGGGCACTCGGGGGCGAGTGTGCCGAAGACCCCGCTGGGTCGGTCAAGCAAGAGGTGAGCCCGTCGCATTCCACTGCTGCAGTGCCCGCGAACGTCAGCCGCACCGCAGTGTCGCCGGGCGGTTTCACCGCGACAGTGGTCCACCGGAGCCGGCTAATCGCTGGTCCTCTCCGCATTTCGCGCACCAGGTGATCCGCTCGGGCGCCACCCTCCCGCACCGGCCGCAGGTGTGTGCCAGCTCTGCAAGCGTTGCCCAGACCAGCACGCGCCCAGCGTCGGTGTTGGCGGTGAAGACCGCCCTCGGAATTGGGGTGGCTGCGTCGATCATCTGCACTACGGCGGCGGGTTCCACCTCGGCGAGATCGACGACCAGTCGGTCAATGCAGGCTTGCCAGCCTGGGCGATCACTGGGGATGACCGGATCGTTCACGGCTGCTCCACCATGATCGACGCCGGCTCCGCGAGGATGCGCGCCACCACGTCGCGTTGCCGGTCCGACAGCATCTCCTGGGTGTAGCCATCGCACATAAGCGCCCACCAGACCGTGGCAGTCGACGGGCAACCGGGACAGACGCGCGGACTGATGACGCCGAACCGCCCTTGCCGCGGCGGGTAGTCCCACCCCGCCTCGTACGCCTCGTCCGGCGTCAGGACCTCCTCGACACCACAGCACTCGCACACGTGTCGGAGCACCATCGCGAGCACACCACGGCGGAGCTCGCCAGTGCTCGGCATGATCACATCACCCGCCGGGCGATCGGCGTAGTGCGCGGCGTCGGGCACCGGAACGACTTGGATCCCGCCGACCATCACCGTTTCCCCGGAAAGCATCGCCGCAAGCTCACCGCGGGTGACGAGCACCATACCTTCCGCAGTCCCGGCGTGGGACTGCGCCGCTGTCCGGTCGGTGTCTTCGACCGCACGTACTCGCACCATGCCGCACGGGGAGCCGAGGGTGCGAGCGCTGTGGGGGTCGTCCAACTTGTCGGTGAGCGCCTGCAGGTTTCGGGTCGTGAGTTCGACGCGGCGTGCGTCGGCGTCGTACTTCATCGCTCCTGTCTCGTCAGTACCAGCGTCATCGTCGGCTCGCCGATCGTGACTGCAGGATCGTGCACCCGGAGCGGAACGGTGGTCGCAATTCGGGCGTTCTCCAACCAGTCAGGGCGCCGGGTCGAGCCCCTACGAAGCGTCACTGACATCAATACCAGCGGCGATCATCTTCGGCCACAACCACTCTCGTAGGAACAGCTGCTGACGAGACACTCCCTCTTCGAACGCCAATTGCTCGAGAAAGTCCGCTTCTGGACCCAGCAGCCGGACCTTGCAGTCGCGATTGCGCTGACGCGTTTCGGACCCGCTGCGTTGGGTCCTTTTCGTGTCCGCACTGCTGCGCGGTTGGGAATTCGTCATCACGTGGGCGGGGAGTCTCCTAGTGTCTCGATGCTGGCGCAATCAGTGGTGCGCTCGTCCGTGTACTCAATAAGCGTAATGTTAGTAGGGCAGACATTTTCGTTGGCGCACAGGGTACTTGTGGCGTGCCAACCAGACCCAGCCAAACAGATCCGGAGCGCGCTGAACTCTGGGCTCAGCGCCGACAAGCAGTAGGTCAACGCATTCGCAATTTGAGAATCGAACGCGGGCTCACGCAGGAGGCCCTTGCCCTGGAGTCCGGAGTGACCCGCAACGTGCTGATCCACGTTGAGCATGGAAAGCGTGGCCTGCTCTTCGAACGGCTATACGACTTAGCGGAGGTGCTCGGGATCCCGGCCGGCGACCTGCTGGTTGACGAGACAGGCCCGAAATTGCCCACGAAACCCCCGAGCTCGGACCGCCGCGAGCTCGGCGCTCAATGAATGCGTAGAGAGATCGTTGCAAGCCCCGGCACCGGGCCTTAACTACTCGCATCCCAGCCGCAGCCGACCGCAGTACCGGCCCGTTGATAGCTTTGCACTACTAGTAGCACTTTTGACGGGTGGCCCTCAGGAGTGGCCCCACTGAAGAGCCGGTATTGAGGTAACCAGCCGGTCGCGCAAGTGGTGCGTACCACAGAGCCGTCGCCCACAATTCAGCATCAGTCTCTACTGCCAATCGCGACGTTGGCATGCCCGTACGGTGGCAACGACCCGTGCGCCGTCGTCGGTGAGCCTCATGGGACGTCCGCGCTCAGCGCGTACGAGTAGCTTGGTGCCGAGTTCGCTTTCGATGCGGTTGATTTGAGACACCAGTACGGCCTGACCGACGCCGAGCTCTTCGGCGGCGACCGTGAGCGTGCTGTAACGCGTTGCCGCAGCGAATCGCTCGAGCCGTTCCCGTCCACCGATTCCCGCCAGTGCGGGCCGGATGAGATCCGGTGCCTCAACGGCGACTTGCTCGGCGGCGAGGGTGGAACTGTGGCTGCCGCCACCTCGTCCTCGCATCGGGATGGCGTGAGTTTTGGCCCAGCGTGCCATGTTGGCTGTGCTCATACCGGCCTCGTTGGCAATGTCGGGTAGCGTGCGTCGTTTGTTGACGTACTGGTCGTAGAGCCAGTCCCGGTCGATTGTCGTGCGGGCTTGCAGACCAGGTTCACGTAGCGCCAGATCGTAATCACGGGCGAGTCGGGCGATGATCTGGCGACTGACTCCAACCGACGCCGCAATATCTTTGAGCGACATCCGTTCATGCTCGTAAAGGTCGGCCAAACGCTCCCGTGAAAGCGTCTGCTTGGCGGTCAGATACGCGCGGTTGTAAGGGGTCGAGAGCGTCGCGCCATTATCCGGATCCGGTCGGGGCACGGGGTGGGTCTCCAGAAGGTAGCGCACTGCGTCGAGGCTGGTGTTCAACCGCTGTGCAGCTGCACCGAGCTTGACTCTGTCCGCCGCAATGACTTGGTGCAGACGGGCGATGTCGACCACGGCGGGGTCGGGTCCGGGTAGATCGAGCCCGTCGAGCACTTCCTTTGGCGGGTGCCATGTCACTGGTTCGTCGTCGATGTTCTGGTCGGCCAAGAACTCGCGGGCGTGTTCCTTGAGCGCTTGAGCCAGTTCGGGTGTGAGGTGGCCGGGGAAGTCGGCGGTCTTGGTGCGAAAAGCGCTGTCGTCCCGAGCCCATGGCGACGTGCTGGCGGGACGCCCGCTAAGGCGCTCGAACAGAAAGCAGCGGGCGATCCGCGCCCTGGCCGGACCCGGTCCCGGGGTGGCGGTGTCGCGGCAGATCTGTGTCCATATCTTGTCGGGCAGCAGCATCGTGTAGTCGAGCTGGCGGCGGCGCTGGTAGTTGATCGGAACGCCATGGTCGGCGAGGTAGTCGGCCATGCGGATGAGAGCAGCGCGAATACTCGACCACTGGTCCTGCTTTTGCAGCAGCTGCAGAACCCGAGATACGGCGTGGCCCGTGATGGGATAGTCAATCGCGCCAGCGGCTTCGTCGAGGTTGAGCTTGCTGTTGACCAGCAGAAGGATGCTGGACAGTGCTGGACGCAGTTGCCATTGGTGACACGTCTCAATCGCCAGCGGTAGCGACCAGATCGGCCACAGCATTGAGGGCACACGGCGCGACATGTCCGCGGTGCGCTGCGCGCCAGCGGCCGGCTGAGCGGGTACTGGAGTGCCGATACGGTAACGCAATTGATCGCTTGGATTGAGCAGTGGCCCCAGGGCGGTGAGCTGAACTCCGGTGAGCACCGGCGACGTGTTCTTACCCCACGAGATGTTCGTGGCGTTCACAGCCGATCCGCGTTCCCTCGAGGAGGTCACCAACCAACGCAGCGAGTCCCCGGCGTGCGCCACGTCGGGGCGATCAAGGGCTTTCAAGGCAGCTACCACGCCGACGCCGGCAGTTACGGCCCGTGCCGGTGCCGCCAGCCCAGGCTTCGTATCGGTTCGTGCCGGACCGCGCCGGACATCCGAGGGCTCACCAGTGGCCCGGTAGATGCGGTTGAGGTCTTGCGGGATAACGGCTTCCAGGTCTTGGGGTGTGGCGTAGGCCAGCGCGCGGCCGGCGACGGCCCGGATATCCGAGAGAACGTTGAGTCGTGGCTGCGGCGATGCCTGGTACACCCCGAACGTTGGGGTCTCGCTGTCGAGGACGCTGTTCACGACCCGCTGTGCGTGTATCACTGGGTGATCTGTATCGAATGAGGCGACGGTCGCGGTGGTGAGGTCGGCGCCGCACCTCGGTGGGGTGCGGCCGGTTGCGTCCGCGGCCGGGTGCGAACAGCGTCCGGGTTGCGGAATGATGTCGCCGATGTGTGTGCGACGGCGTTGGACCGCGTCGCAGTGTGGACAGGCATCGGACAGTAGACAGTTATGGGTGGTGCAGGCGAACGTCCAGCCCAGTCGCCATCTCAGTTGCCAGCGTCCCCCGGTCGTGTCCAAACATGCTGGGCAGAACCGCGATCCCCGTCCCCGGCCCCAGGGGAAGGCTCGACTGAGCATCCGTGAGTCGGGCTTGATGCGCACCGCCCGATCCGAATAGTGCTGCAGCGTCATCATTTCCAGCGCATCACGGTCGATTCCGGTCGCCGTCCTGATCATGTCGGCTTCGTCAGAATTCAGGCGCACGATCCAGGCGGTGGTGTCCATCCCGTTGTGGGGGCTCAGCCCGACGGCGGTCAGGAGGTCTCCGAAGGCGGTGTGGGTGCGGTGAGCGATCGCTTCCAGCCACGAGTCGATCGCCTCACCCCCGATCGGGGCAATGCGCATCGGCAGTGTGCGCACGGCGTTCATCCGGCCTTGCCGATCCTTGTCGTCAGTCTTCGCGCCTCGAAGGCCGTTTCGAGTTCCCGGCGGGCCTTTTCCGATGCCTCGTCGTTCTTGACGAGATCCATCAGCTCACGGGATAACAGTTCCGCCCCCGTGCGCACGGCTCGTTGGCAGCCCCGATTGATCAGAGTCATCAGCGAACCGATGTGTCCGGTGCTGCGGGCGAACAGATACTCCGAGAGGTCGTCGGCCAACATGCCGGGGTGCTTGTCAGCCAGCGCGATCCGCTGCTCGAGGGCGAGGAGCAGTTGGCGCCATTCGCGGCGGCCCTCATCGGTGTTGATCACGAACGGGCCGATGTCGAGCTTGGTGGTGCGTCTGCCGGTTTGAGCGATCACCGCGTCTTCGTATGAATGCCCTTCGGAGAATAGCCCCCGCGCCGCCAACCCGACGCCGACGAAGACGAGGGTGACGGGAAACTCGTTGGCGATGTATTTGAAGTGGTTGCTGATCTCCACGCCGACGGTGTTGCGCCATCGCAGAAAATGCAGATCATCAACGATCAGCAGCTTGGTCTCGCAGGCCAGTACGCAGTCCAGTGCCCGGTGAGCGAAGTGGGCGGCGTTGCCGCGGGACATCCCCGGATGAGCAAAGAACGACAACATGGCCCGGTTGAATTCGACCATGCCGGTGTTGCCGGTCAACCCGACCCGGCATACCGGCCACCGCTCGTGACCCTCAGTGGTTTCAGTCCCCAATTCTTTGATCTCGCGACGGTGGAACTTCCTGGCGAAATCCAGCACCGATGTGGTCTTCCCTAGTCCGGGAAAGGCATCGATCGCCACCGCTCCTTTGGCCTTGTCGCCGTCTTGGACGTTACTGTCGACGATGTCCCACAAGTCTTCATGCAGGGCGGCCAGCTGCGGTGTTCTGATCGGGCCGAGATTGGCGTGCCACTCACGGCGCTGCCGATTGTAGTCGTCGTGGGCATCTTCGCTGAGCGACTCAATTTGCTTGCGGGTCAACGGCTCCGGTGGAATCCGGGCAGCGGTGTTCACAAATCGCTGCCAACCCTCTTTGCGGGCCAACGTCAGATTGTCCAGCCGGGCCTCGGTCTCCGGTTGGGCCGGATTTTTCTTGGCCATCACGCGTCGTCCAGCGCGTCGGCGTAAAAGTCGTTGGCGGGGTCGTCGAGTTCGTCCTCGGCGTCGTCATCGCCGGTCTCGGGATCGGGTTCTTCGATCGTCGTGTCCGTGTCCTCGTCGGCGGCAGGATCTGCTGTCGCCAACACGCGAGCGACCGACGGCAGAGCGGCGACCTCGTCCTGTATCTCAGTCTCGTCGATCAGGGTGGCGTCGCGGGAGAGCCGCAAAGCCATTCGCCGTTCGGCCAGCGTAGAGCCTAGTCCGAGGTTCCACCGCTCCAACAGATCCGCCACCGCGAGCCGGTCATCGGGGTAGGTGTACTTCGACGCGGCGAGCTTGCGCGCGAACTGCAGCGCGTCCTCACTGAGCGGCATCTGCAACGACGGGGCATGCTCCCACACCAGTGGGTGCCACTTGCGCGTATCGGGATCGCGGAAATAGGCGCGGGTGATGTCGTCAGGATCGTAGTGAATGGGCCAGCGGCCCTTGGCTTTCCCTTTGTACGGGCTGGTCATGTTACGAAACGGGTTCAGTGACGGCCCGTTGTAGCGGCGGGAACCGAAGTCCACTCCATAGTGCTGGATCTTCCGGAACTCGGTCTTGAGGAACTCGTAGGCCAAATCGGGATCGCGCGGAGCCTCGATGTAGCCGGCGCGAGCGACGCCGTGCTCAAACATCTGCGCCGGCGACATCCGCAATCCCGGCACATGCGGATCGATCAAGCTGTCATGCGGTCGGCGGTGATACACCACAGCCACCCACTCGCGGATGATCGCCTCCAACTCGTCCAGGTAGAAGAACGCCTCAGATTCCGGATCCAGTCCGCGGGAGTGCACATCCGGGCCCTTGTAGCCCGGCAGCGCCTGCAACAAGTCCTCGCGGATGGTGCGGAAGAATCGCTCCACGGGGCCCTTGTCACGTCCCGTCCGCAGTCGCGCAGGCTGGATCGAAATCCCCATCCGCTGACAGACGCTGGTCAAATGCTCGGATACATAGATCTTGCCGTGATCAATAATGACCGTTTCCGGCACGATCGCTGGCCCGGCCGCGCCGACCAGGGACCCAGCGATCGCGTCGACATCGATCAGGACTGACCTTGGGACTCCGTGCTCGGGCCATACCGCTTGCGCTGGCCAATCCTTTCCCGCTGGTCGGGGCCGGTAAGCCTGATACAGCACTGACGCTGCGTCGACCGACTTCGTGGACACCGGCGTCAATCTGATTCCTGTGACGCACCGGGTGTACCAGTCCATTCCGATCGACAGTTCGGCCTGCACCCACCGCAACGTGATCGGATCCATCGCAAAAACATCCAGCCGCGTGGTGTCCATCAACAGGTACTCACCCGGCCGGGTCGGGCGCAGCTTTCCATACACACCATCCGGCCGTTCAGCAATGTCGCGGTTCCGTTTGGTGCTCAACCGAAACGTCGGGTACCGGCTCTCCAGCTCGGCAAGGACGCGGAATGCCGTTGCGCGGGACGGTAATTCCACGACCCCCTCGCCGAACCGCGCGACGACTCTAGCGTTGGTTCTGTTGATTACCATCGTCTGCGAAGGACGCGACTGGTCTGTGTGCTCCACCATCACTTCAATGGCGGTCTCGGTCCACCGCGGGTCTACATTCGCCCCCGGGCCTGCAGTCCTTTTCGCCCGCGTCGACGCCAGACCCGCTTCACCGTACTTCTGGAACTGCTGAACCCAACGTTCGATTGACCGGACCCCAGCACCAAGCTCCCGCCCTTTGCTTGCGTAACGCCTCGACAGTGGCACAACGGCTTGGTACTCCGGCCGCGGCTCCCCAGGAAGCGCCAACTCCGCACTACCCGAACGGAATCCGGTGAGCACTTCGCGGACGTGCGCCGCTCGCTCGATCATCTCGTTGCGCTCGACGTCGCTGAGCTGTGCGAGAACAACCCCGGCAGGCTCGAAGTCGTCATCGCTGCACGGTCCCTCCGAATCCGGGACTACTCGTGTGCTGTCTGACAGGAGAAGGTCATTGAGGCGGGCTCGGATGACCGCCTTCTTCGACGTCCCTTTCAATACGACGTCCATGCCTGTCTGACCAGTGTGGATCTCAACGATCTCCACCAACTCACCATCGTGCACGAGCCTAGTACCCACACCGATTCGTACCCCAGCTGAAGTCATATCGACATCCTCAGTTCTGTTCGCCCGCTTAGTCGCTCGCTCAGATCGATTAGAAGTTCTTGACGCCAGAGAAGGTGCAGCACAGCAGACTTGACATGATTGATCGGCTCCCCTGGCAGACACCTGAACGCATCCGCAAGTTGTAAGCCAACCAGATTCTTCTCCCGCACTTGTGCCAGCAGCTCTGGGCGGAACATCCAACTGCGCCGGTATCCCGCAAGGAAACGGACATTCTCCAACTCAACTGCGTTGGGTTCGGTCGCCACTTCATAGCGCCAGCCGCGCGCCTCAACGAGTCCGCGGGTCCACTCGAATGTGAAAGCGACCTTGGGATCCGAGAGACGGCCGGCGGGCTTCACATCCACGACTACAGGGCCTGCATCGGTGATCAAGAGATAGTCCGGGATGTGCTTTCGTGGCTTGCGATCGACCGTAGCTCGGAGCAGGAATGGCTGGGCGACAATTTGCCGCGCGCTGGTATCAAAATCGGCAAAGAGCAAGCGGGACAATTCAAGTCGCGATTCATAGATGACGTGACGGCCAACGGTGCTCGACCAGTAGGTCCCCGAGTAGTGCTTCTGCCCGCGGTGCCACCGAAACGTCCGCCACGGAGCCGCGTTGGCAAGTTCGTTGATACCCACCGAAGCCCACTCTCGGGCAACCTCACTGAGGTCGTCAGCACGTCGGTATGAGACAGAGGCAGTCGGCACCTTGTCTCCACTGCGGCCCATCGCAACCACCTCTGCCCTGCAATCGGATCTAACTGCTCTGACGGCCCGATCATCACATAGCCGCCGGCGCAGGCCTCGGATTGACCAACCCGCGTGTCTCACGAACCTGGCGGATCCGCCATCGCTCCGCCATCACTCGTGAGATTCCGCCACGTTCCGTGAGAACCTACAAGAGCTACACCTAGCGCGCCATATTGGTGAATCGCGAGAAGTGAAGCTGGTGCGCCACAGTGATATTCGCCGTCGGGCCGTTACGATGCTTGCCCAGGATGATGTCTGCTTCACCACCACGCGGATCTTCCCGGTCGATCGCGTCGGGGCGGTGCAGCAGCAGGACCATGTCGGCATCCTGCTCCAGCGAGCCCGATTCACGAAGGTCCGAGACCTGCGGACGTTTGTCGGTGCGCTGCTCGGGACCACGGTTCAGCTGGCTGATCGCGATCACCGGCACTTCGAGTTCCTTGGCCATCAGCTTGAGGCTTCGGGAGAAGTCCGAGACTTCCTGCTGACGTGACTCGTACTTCTTGCCCGAGCTCATCAGCTGCATGTAGTCGACGACCACGAGCTTCAGGTCCGCCTTCTGGGCCAGCCGTCGGCCCTTGGCGCGGATCTCCATCATGGTCAGGTTCGGCGAGTCGTCGATGTAGAGCGGCGCCTCACTGATCTCGCTCATCCGGCGGGCCAGCTTGGTCCAGTCATCATCGCTCATCCGGCCCGAACGCATATCGGCGAGTTTGATCTTCGCCTCGGCCGAGAGCAGTCGCATGACGATCTCGGACTTGCTCATTTCCAGCGAGAAGATGACGCTGGCCATCCGGTGCTTGATCGAGCAGGACCGCATGAAATCCAGTCCCAGAGTGCTTTTGCCAACGCCAGGTCGGGCCGCGATGATGACCATCTGCCCGGGGTGCAGGCCGTTGGTGATCTCGTCGAATTCGGTGAACCCGGTCGGCACACCGCGCGAGATACCACCCTGCGAGGCGATCGCGTCGATCTCGTCCATCGTGGGCTGCAGCAGGTCTTCGAGCGCTACGAAGTCCTCCGAGGCGCGTCGCTCGGTGACGTCGTAGATCTCGGCCTGCGCCCGGTCCACCACGTCGGTGACATCGGCGCCGTCGGCCCCGGCATAGCCGTACTGGACCACCCGGGTCCCCGCCTCCACCAAGCGGCGCAACAGGGCCTTCTCGGCGACGATGCCGGCATAGAAACCGGCGTTGGCCGCGGTGGGCACGGTGGAGATCAGGGTGTGCAGATAGGGGGCACCACCGATGCGGCGCAACAGGCTGCGGCGATCGAGTTCGGCAGCGACGGTGACGGCGTCGGCCGGTTCGCCCCGGCCGTAGAGATCCAGGATCGCGTCATACACGTTCTGGTGCGCCGGACGGTAGAAGTCTCCGGGGCGCAACCGCTCGAGCACGTCGGCGATCGCATCCTTGCTCAACAGCATGCCGCCGAGGACCGCCTGCTCGGCCGCCATGTCCTGCGGCGGCTGCCGGCCGAAGTCCTCCCCAGGCGGAGGGCCATCCATCTCCGAATCCGGATGCCCCAGGTCGTCCACCACCGCCACGGACTCCCCACCCCCTTCCGAGACCCGCCTCACAACAGGCTCGAACGTTTATTCGAATCGGTACTGCAACTGTAAAACAGGGCTCCGACAAAGAAGCTTCGTGGCGCTGCGACGCATCACGCTAGACGTTGCTGGCGCCTCCCGAAACCACCCCTGTTAATCAAGCTGTGGATGGCATGTGGATAGGTCTCGGTCGCAGTGTTGAGCCTCTGGGGAGAACCTGTGGATCATTCCCGAGCAATCTATAGTTTTCCCAGGTCAGAGTGCCATAGAGGTTGTCAGTGATTGTGTATGGGAAGTTCTTCGGCGTGTCGTGCCGGGTTGCCATCCCGGGCGTGTTGTGTTGCGCCCAGGGACCTGGCGGGTTAACACCGAGTTAGCTTCGCTGTCCAGAGTTTCCCGCAACGCGTTCGCCAGAGACACAGCAAACGCCCGGGTGGAAACCTCTGCAGGCTCCCACCCGGGCGATTGAGTGCTGGCGGAATTGTTCCGCTACGGATTACTCCGCGACGACGTTCAGCGACACCTTGGCTTCCACCCCGGTGTGCAGCTTCACGGTGATCGGATGCGTGCCGACCGACTTGATGTGCGCCTTGGGCAGCTGCACGGTGCGCTTGTCCAAGTTGGGGCCGCCGGCCTTCTTGATCACGGCCACGACATCAGCCGCGGTGACCGAGCCGAACAGCTTGCCCGTGTCGGTAGCGGCCTGAACCGGCAGCGACACCTCGCCCAGACCCTCCAGCGCGGTCTTGAGCTCGTTGGCGTGCTCGACGCCACGGATGGACTTGGCATCGCGCGCCCGACGGATCTCGTCGGCCTGGCGCTCGGCACCACGGGAGGCCACGATGGCCAGCCCGCGGGGCAGCAGGTAGTTACGGCCGTAGCCGTCCTTGACCTCGACGGCGTCGCCCGCGACGCCCAGGTGTTCCACCTCAGCGGTGAGAATCAGCTTCATTGGTGTATCTCCTACCGCGTCGACGAGCCGAACGGCAGCAGAGCCACCTCGCGGGCATTCTTCACCGCGATGGCGACATCGCGCTGGTGCTGGACGCAGTTGCCGGTCACCCGGCGGGCACGGATCTTGCCGCGCTCGCTGATGTAGGTGCGCAGCAGCGCAGTGTCCTTGTAGTCGATGACCTGCCCCTTACCCTTCTTGGAGCAGAACACGCACTTACGAGTCTTGACCGGCTTTTCCGGTGCCGGCCGTCGCTTTGTGGACTTGGCCATTGGTTATCTCTTCCTTGCAAAAATTTTCGTTGTTGATCAGAACGGCGGCTCGTCGTCGGCCCCGCTGAAGGAGCCGGACGCCGGTGCACTGCCCCACGGATCGTCCTTGGGCTCGGCCTGGCGCGAACCACCGCCGCCACCACCGCCGAAGCCGCCGCCACCGCCGCCGCCGCCACTACGGCTGGCCTTGTTGACCTTGGCCGTGGCGTAGCGCAGGGACGGACCGATCTCGTCGACCTCGACCTCGACAACGGTGCGCTTCTCACCCTCACGGGTTTCGAACGAACGCTGCTTGAGCCGACCGGTGACGATCACCCGCGAACCCCGGGTGAGGCTCTCGGCCACGTTCTCGGCCGCCTCACGCCAGATGTTGCACCGCAGGAACAGCGCCTCGCCGTCCTTCCACTCGTTGCTCTGCCGATCGAACATTCGCGGCGTCGAGGCAACGGTGAAATTGGCGACAGCTGCGCCAGACGGGGTGAAACGCAGTTCCGGGTCAGCAGTCAGGTTTCCGACAACTGTGATGGTGGTGTCACCAGCCACGAGATCCTCCTGGGATAGGCATGTCCGTTTGCGCGAAGCCTACGTAGCCCCGCCGACGACTGACAGCCTTTAGTGCTTGTCGGTCCGCATCACCTTGGTCCGCAGCACGGACTCGTTCAGGTTGAGCTGACGGTCGAGCTCGGACACGGTGGCCGGTTCAGCCTTGACGTCGACAACGGCATAGATGCCCTCGGCGTGCTTGGCAATCTCGTAGGCCAGCCGGCGGCGTCCCCAGATGTCGACCTTGTCGACAGAACCGCCATCCTTGCGGACGACGTTCAGGAACGTCTCCAACGATGGAGCTACGGTGCGCTCGTCAAGTGTGGGGTCGAGAATGACCATGATTTCGTATGGACGCATTAGAACCTCATCACCTCCTCTGGTCGTGTGCGGCCACGGCGGATTCCGTGGCAGGAGGGTCGCCTGCGTCGGCAACCGGCCCAGGCTACCCGAAACCGTCCTGATCTGCGAAATCCGTATAGGGTGAGCTCCTTGGTCCTGGAGTCGAGGGGGATGCGTGAACTATCCGTACGGGCCTTACGGGCAGGGGGTCCCGGGACAACCCGGTCAACCGCAGCAGCCAGGCTTTCCCCAGCAGCAAGGCTTTCCGCCGCCCGGATATCCCCAGCAACCCAGCTACCCACAGCAGCCCGGCTTTCCGCAACAACAAGGCTTTCCGCCGCCCGGATACCCGCAGCAGGGCGGCTTCCAGCACCAGCCCTACGGTTTGCCGAGCCCCGAGCCCAGTGGTGTCACCGGCATCATCGCCGCGGTACTCGCGGCCCTGGGTGCCGTGTCAGGCCTCGGCGGCGGAGTGCTCGCGGTCATCGGCCTGGCCGCAGCAGGCACCGAGGCCAGCCTTTCCGGCGGGATGTACGCGGCGCTGATCGTCGCGATCCTGTTCAACTTCGTCTTCGGCCTGATCATCGCCGTCGGAGCGGTGCTGCTGTTCCAACGAAAGATGCTCGGCCGCTGGCTCGTGGTCGGCGCCTGCGCCCTGGCGATCCTGAGCAGCCTGATCAGCTTCGGCGTGGCTGCCGCCATGACATCCGCCGCCTACGGTTCCTACGGCGGCGGCGGCGTGTTCACATTGTTCGGCCTCGTCTTCCCCGTCGCGACGCTCGTGCTGGCCATGCTGCCGTCGACGACCGCGTGGATCAAAGCGAAGCCGAATCCGGTTGCACCCCAGTTCTACCCGCCCTATCCGGGCTGAGCTGGTAACTTCCCGAGCTACCAGGTCGTCGAGGGGGGTCCGTGAGCTATCCGTACGGGTCTTATGGGCAGGGGTTTCCACCGCAACCCGGCGGGCCGCAGCCGCCGAGCTTTCCGCAGCAGCCCTTTCCTCAGCCCGGCTTTCCACAGCAGCCCTTTCCACAGCCGCCCTTTCCGCAGCAGCCCTTCGCCGCGACGCCCCAGAAACCCAGCGGGGTGACGGCCATCATCGCCGGTGTTCTTGCCGGGCTCGGCGGCCTGGCGAACTTCGTCGGCGGCATCGCCATGGCCTTCGGACTTGCCATCATGATCGGCGCGACGACCGATGCCACCGCATCAACCGACAACCCGTGGACAGGGCTCATCGCCATCACCGTGCTGAACGTCGTCTCCGGGCTGCTGCTTCTGATCGGAACGGTGATGCTGTTGCTACGCAAGATGGTTGGCCGCTGGCTCGTGGTCGCGGGGTGCGCCGTGTCCATTCTGAGCACACTGATCAACTTGACGTTGCTGCCCTCGTTCATCGCGGACTATGAGTACGACCGTGGGGTGGGGCCCGACCTCGTAGGTGTCATGTTCGCGATCACGACGATCGTCCTGGTCCTGCTCCCGTCGACGACAGCGTGGATCAAGGCCAGACAGTATCCGGTTGCACCCCACTTCTACCCGCCGTATCCGGGTTGAGCTGACACCGGCTGATCTGCGAATGCCTCTGTGCGGACCCGCCAATCACCCAGGATCGGAGCAGCAGTGACCTCTCCCCACGGACCCCAGGGCCCG
Source organism: Mycobacterium sp. 134 (assembly GCF_048282715.1). Classification (NCBI taxonomy): domain Bacteria; kingdom Bacillati; phylum Actinomycetota; class Actinomycetes; order Mycobacteriales; family Mycobacteriaceae; genus Mycobacterium; species Mycobacterium sp. 134. The sequence goes on along the minus strand of NZ_JBLVUN010000008.1, from coordinate 6,821,783 downwards.
GAGTATCCCGGCGAGCCCAGCTATCCGGAGCAGCTCGGCCATCAACAGCCCGAGTATCCGCTGGGCGACACCCAACCGGATGCACCGCAGCCCGAGGCGGCGGTGTCGCCGAGCCGGGTCACGGCGATCATCACAGCCGTCCTGGCCGGGCTCGGCGCCGCGATGACCCTGGGCAACGGAATCGTCGGGCTCATCGGACTTGCCGCGCTCGCCGGCGACGCGGGCCTGCGGACGTTGGCCTTGAGGACCCCCGGCGTGCTCACACTGACGGTCCTCGCGACCCTGCTGAGCGTGGTGTGCGGGCTCCTGCTCTTGGCCGGAACGGTTACGCTGCTGCAGCACAAGATGATCGGCCGCCGGCTCATTGTCAGCGGCTGTGTGCTGATCGTCCTGGGCAGCCTCATCAGCCTGGGTCTCAGTCTCGGCGCGGCGGCCCGCTACGGCGCCCCCGGCACCAGCGGGCTGGCGGTCCTGAGTCTCGTGCTGCCGATCGCCACGATCGTGCTGGCCGTGCTCCCGTCGACCGCGGCCTGGATCCAGGCGAAGCCGACTCCCGCGCTTTGATCGTGTCTTCGAGAGGGATGTATGAACTATCCGCACGGACCTCATGGGCAGGGGTTCCCCGGACAGCCGGTCTACGGCCAGCCGCCCGGTTACCCGCAACAACAACCGGGGTGGCCACAGCAACCCGGGTATCCGGGCGGCTATCAGCCGAAGCCGCCGGGCGGTCCGAGCGGTGCCACTGGCGTCATCGCCGGGCTCCTGGCGCTGGTGGGCGGATTGATCGGTACCTGCTTCGCCGTGCTCTCCGTGATCATCATGATCATGGACGGTGAATTCGACGTCGCAGGCGCCATTTTCGGTCTGTTGGGCATTGCCTTCGGATTGACCCTCTTCATCGGAGCGATACTGCTGTTTCGGCGCAAGATGACCGGGCGCCGGCTCGTCGTCGGCGGATGCGCCGTGGCCATCTTGTTCGGTCTGGCCGCCATCGGCGACATGGTCATCGGCATCTCAGGCGAACCCAGCCGTGAGCCCGTCTCCATCGGTATCGCCGTCGTCGTGGGCATTGTCGTGCCCCTCTTGACGCTCGTGCTCGCCATGCTGCCGTCGACGACCACGTGGATCCGGGCGAAGCAGAATGCGATCGCGCCCCAGTTCTACCCGCCCTATCCGGGCTGAGCTCACACGTTCGCGCGCGGCTACCTGGAGCCCGCCAGCTCCGGCTCGGGGTCCGGCCTTGGCTCGATCCGGACGCGGTCCGCCGAGGGACGCAGCCAGTCCGGCAGCCAACGCGGCGCAGCGTCGGGCGCGCGGTCGAACACCCCGCCGGTGGGATCGTCGATGCGGCCGCCGTGCCGGACCAGATCGAGCTGCGGACGGTAGATCTGGCGAATGACCAACGCACACAACACGATCACCGCAAGGTCGCGAACCAACACCGTCGTGGTGAACCACTGTTCGGGCAGACCCTTGTTCTGTTCGCCGTACAGATAGAGCATGCGCGGCACCCACACCAGGGCGTCGATCGTCATCCACGCCAACAGGATTCGGCGATGCGGCAGGGCCAGCACCGCCAGCGGCACCAGCCACAGCGAGAACTGTGGGCTCCACACCTTGTTGGTCAGCAGGAACGCGGCCACCACCAGGAATGCCAGTTGCGCCAACCGCGGCCGCTGCGGTGCGGTCGATGCGATGTAGCCGATCGCGATACAGCAGGCCGCGAACAACACCGCGGTGACGGTGTTGAGTACCGTCGGCGGCTGCCAGAAACCGAGATCCGGATCGAAGCCGCGCCAGTCGCTGAACGACTTCACCACGTTGTAGAGCGAGTCCATGTCATCGCCGCGACGGGTGTTGAGCCGGAAGAACTCTGACCATCCCCGTGGGAAGAGCACCATGATCGGCAGATTGATCAGCAACCAGGTCACGACCGCGGTCACCGCGGCCTTACCGACCTCGCGCAGGCGCCCGGTGCGCAGCCCGAGCAGCAGCAGCGGGACGAACAGCAGCAGCGGATACAGCTTGGCCGCCACGCCGATTCCGATCAGCGCCCCGGCCCACACCGGTTTTCGCCGGGCCCATGCCAGCATCGCGCCCGCGGCGGCAGCGGTCGCCAACGCGTCGAAATTGGTGAACACCTGGAAGATCACGATCGGCGAGCCCGCCACCAGCGCGGCATCCCACACCCGCCGGCCGGCCAATCGCGAAGTGGCCCAGACCGTGGCCAACCAGGCCAGCGCCAGGCCGAAAGCCGAGATGTTGAAGAACATCACCACTTCGGCGATGAGCGGCACCGACACCAGCTTGGTCACCGCGGTGTAGGTCTTGGCCAGCGACATCGACACGTACTGGTAGAGCCCGGTCAGCACCGGATACTCCATGTAGCGGATCGCCGGGCTGCCGTCGTACTGCATGCGCGGCTTGCCCGTCGCGTCGTTCTCGACCCAGCTGGACTTGTAGGGAAACTTGCCCAGGTTCAACAACTCCGCGGTGTACAGCGGAACCGTGTCGGAGTAACACAGTTCGTAGTAGGCGCGGTTGTTCTCCCAGTTGGCCACCCGTTGGCCCGCGGTGCCGTTGCCGGTCGTCTGCAGACAGGCGGACTTGGTCGTATAACCCAACGCCAGGAAAATCACTGCGATCACGAACATCACCCGCAGCGGGGTCATGAACCGCGTCCGGCCGATCAGCGCGTGACGGCCGACGGGTCCGCCCACGGTCTGCGACAGCGCCTCCCCCAGCCGGTCATTGCGGCTGGGCATGTCTCGGTCGTCGGCGCTCCGCTGATCTTCGGCGAGCGGAGCCGGCGATACCCGGTCCGTCACGGAGGCGGCGGTGGCACCGGGACGCCCGGCGCGCCGGGCACGACGGGAGCTCCCGGCGGCGGGCCGATCGGCACGGTCGTCGGAGGCCCGATCGGGATCGTGATACCCGGGGCCACTTCGATGGTCGGCTGAATCACGGTCTCCGACGGCATCACCGCGATCGGCGGGCCACCCGGCGTTCCCGGAGCGGGCGGCGGCGGCGGTGCCTGCGGCACACCCGCGTAGCCACCGATCTCGGTCGGCTTCGGGAACGTCTCGTTGTCGGTACCTTTCAGCGCACCGTCCATGGTGGATTTCCAGATGTCCGACGGCAGTCCGGATCCGTAGACCGGCCCACCCCCTGGTGTCTTCAACGGGTTCACACCGTCGGAGGTACCCACCCAGACCGCGGTCGAAAGCGACGGCGTGTATCCGACCATCCAGGCGTCGCGGTTGTCGCCGGTGTCGCCGAGCTGGTTGGTGCCCGTCTTGGCGGCCGAGGCGCGTCCGCCGGCCAGGTTGTGCCCGCGCGACCAGCCGGCGATCGGCTGCATGGCCGCCGAGACGTTGTCGGCGACCGCCTTGTCGATGCGCTGTTCACCGTTGTCCTGGCTGGAGGCGTCGAACAACACCTGCCCCGAGGAGTTCACGACCTTCTGCACGAAATGCGGCTTGTGGTAGACGCCGGACGCCGCCAGCGTCGCGTACGCCGAGGCCATGTCGATCACCCGGGACTGGTACTGGCCCAGCACCACACCGTTGTTCGGCGGGCCGCCCTTGCCGTCTTCGGACAGCGTGTGCTCGACGCCGGGGAAGCTCTCGGCCACGCCGGCATCGTGCGCGGCCTTGGCCACGTCCTCGGGACCGTGCTCGAGCTTGAGCATCAGCCGGTAGTAGCTGGTGTTGAGCGACCGCTTGAGCGCCTCGGCGATCGAACACACCCCGCAGCCCTCACCCTCGACGTTGGTGATCTTGATGCCGTTCACCGTGACCGGCCCGCTGTCGACCTGATAGCCCAGACCGATGCCCTGTTGCAGGGCCGCGACGAGCGCGAACACCTTGAACGACGACCCGGTCGGCAACCCGGCCTGGGCGAAGTCGAAGCCGTTGGCATCCGATCCGCCGTAGTAGGCCTTGACCGCGCCGTCGCGCGGATCGACGGAGACCACCGCGGTCCGCATGTCGGGGTCCTGACCGTCCATGTACTTGGTCACCGCGTTTTCCGCGGCCTGCTGGGCCTGCGGGTCGATCGTGGTGGTGACCTGCAGACCTTCGGTGTTCAGTGCCTGCTCACTGATGTCGAACAGATCGAGCAGTTCCTTCGTGACCTGCCGCTCGATCAGGCCGTTCGGGCCGGTGGTCTGGTTCTGCTGCTGGGCCTGGTCCGGTGGCACCGTCGGCGGGAACACCAGCCCGGCACGTTCCTGGGCCGGCAGCGCGCCCATGTCGACCATGCCGTCGAGCACCCAGTTCCACCGCTCGGCGGCGCCTTCCGGATCGACCGCCGGGTCAAGTGTCGACGGCCGCTGGATCAGCGCGGCCATCAGCGCGCCCTCGGCGACGTTGAGCTGTTCGACCGGCTTGTCGAAGTACGACTTGGCGGCCGCCGCGATTCCGTACGAGCCGCGGCCGAAATAGATCATGTTCAGATACGCCTGCATCACAGCGTCTTTGGACCACTCGCTGGCCATCTTGGTCGAGATGACCAACTCCTTGGCCTTGCGGATCAAACCGCCGATGCCCGAGCGCTCGTCACCGACCAGCGCGTTCTTGACGTACTGCTGGGTGATGGTCGATCCGCCCTGCAGGTCACCGCCGACCAGGTTGTTCTTGATCGCGCGCAACAGCGCGGTGAACGAGAAGCCCGGATTGGTATAGAAATCGCGGTCCTCCGCGGCCATCACCGCGTTGCGGACGTGCTCCGGGATCTTGTCGATGCCGACGTCGACCCGGTTGCCTTCGGGCGGCACGATCTTGGCGATCTCGCTGCCGTCGCTGGCCAGGATCGTCGACACCTGGTTGGTCCGGATATCGCCGGGCTGCGGGACGTCGACGATCATGTACGCCATACCGAACGTCACGAGCGGAAGCAGGATCATCGCCACCACCGCGGCGATCGACAGACGCCGGACCAACTTCCAGTTGATGTGGAACTGCCGACCCGGACCCGGCCCGGGCGGACCCGGGGGGCCCGATCCGCGGCCGCCTCCCGGCGGCGGGGGCGGAGATTTGGGTGGCTGCGGTTTCGGCGGCGGAGTGCCGTCCATCGCCGCCCTGACCACATCGAGCGGGGCCGGCCCGCCGTCACGCACCGGCGGCAGCACCGTGGTCAGCCGATCGTCGGGCGGCACCGCCGGACGACCCGGACGACCCGCCGGGCCGTTCTCCCGTCCCGTGGGGCCGCTCTCGCGGGCCGGCGGACGGTTCTCCCGCACCGGCGGCTTGTCCAGCATCGGGGGTTTCTCCCGCGCGGGCGGGTTCTCCCGCACCGGAGGCTTCTCCCGTGCAGGCGGCCGATTTTCGCGCGCACCGAGGCGGTCAGCCGCATTACGGATGTCGTTGGCTGACCGGCTGTGGCGCCCTTCGCTATTCACTGGCCGTACGCGCCGACTTGCGCGTGCCTCGAGTGCCACGTGCCTTCGGCGGCCGAGGCGCGCCCAGGACATATGACTTGACCAAATGATTCCAACTGCAGGTGCGGCATACCTCAACCACATGGACTGCGAACTCGTCGTAACGAGTTGCCAACATCACCAGCTCCTCCGCGGTGCGCGCTGAACCCGACACCGGGCCCAGATGATCACCGAATACCCACGACACCAGCGTGAGCTGCTCTTTACGGCAGATCGGACACATCACCGAACTCTGCTTGCCGTGAAACTTTGCCGCGCGCAGCAGGTACGGATTGGCGTCACAGACCTCCGAGACGCCGGTGCGCCCCGAATAGACCTCAGCCAGCAGGGACCGCCGCCGAAGCGCGTAGTCCACCACCTGTCTCTGCAATCGCACGATGACCAGAGTACGTCGACCCCCTACGCACCGAGGCGCGACCGCGTCACAGCTCTTACGATCATCGGCGTGGCAACTCGGCAGACCTCGACGACGCGGGCCAAAGACAGCGATCGCAACGACACCTGCAAAGTGCTCGACAACGCGCTCGGTGAGGGCCAGTTGTCCATGGAAGAGCACCGCCAGCGGGTATCGGCGGCCACCAACGCCACGACCCTGGGGGATCTCGCCCGCCTCGTCGAAGATCTGCAGAACGCGGACGCGCCTGTGCAGTTGCCGACACTGGTCAAGCCCCGTGTGCCCCGTGTCCACAAGCCCGCCGGCGGCTGGGGGCTGCGGATCGCCTCGGCCGTCGTGCTGGTCCTGCTCGGCATGGGGATCGGCTGGGGTGTGTACGGAAACACCTCCTCGCCGCTGAGCTTCAACCCCGACCCGGGCGCCGTGCCCGACGGCATCGGCCCGGTGGTGCTGACCCCGCCGACGCAGCTGCAATCGCTCAACGGGGTCAAGGGACTGTTCGAGCAGATGCGCCAGAAGTTCGGCAACACAATGGGTTTCGAACTGCACATCGACCCGGACTCGGCCCTGCTCTACCGCGCGGACCCACAGGACAGCCGCAAGAAGGTCTACTACCGCTACACCGGCGGCTGGGGTGATCCCAGCACCGATCCGCGCAACGTCGAGAAGGACGATCGCCTCGTCGACCTCGCGGCATTCGATTACGAGAAGGTCCTCGGGATCATGCGGGGCGCCCCCGACACGCTCAACACCAAACGTGCCGACGTGAAGAGCACGTGGCTGCGCCTCACCCCGTCCGAAGATCCGTCGACGCCTGAGGCCATCAACATCGACGTCATCGTCAGCAGCGATTTCGGCGGCGGGACCATCAACCTCTACCCCGACGGCACCGTCAAGGGGATGTACCGCAACAACGGGTGAGCCGGGTCCGGCCGCTGAGCTGCCGTCGCCCCTTCCAGACCGCCATCGGCGCTGGTCGGGCTGCCTTCGTCACGCCGACGTGACGCTCGAGCCCGACACCCACCCCTGCGCGAATATCGGCATTCACTTGGCGCCAAATATATCGGCGCGATACAGTTTGGCGAGGTGTTGATCCGTCGTAGCGATCAATTCCATCTGATCTGTCGAAAGGGGTGATCTTGATGCTTGAGCTCGCAGTTCTGGGCCTCCTGCTCGAGTCACCCATGCACGGCTATGAGCTGCGCAAGCGATTGACGGGTCTGTTGGGGGCGTTCAGAGCGTTCTCGTACGGCTCGCTCTACCCGGCATTACGTCGCATGCAGGCCGACGGCCTGATCGTCGAGGACGCCGCACCCCTGGGACCGACCAAGGTGCGCCGGGCTCGGCGTGTCTACCAGCTGACCGATGCCGGCAAGCAGCGATTCACCGAGTTGGTCGCCGACACGGGGCCACAGAACTTCTCCGACGACGGGTTCGGTGTCCACCTCGCCTTCTTCAACCGCACCCCGGCCGAGGCCAGGATGCGAATCCTGGAGGGGCGTCGTCGTCAGGTGGAGGAACGCCGGGAAGGTCTGCGTGAAGCCGTGGCGCGGGCCAGCAGTTCGTTCGACCGGTATACCCGTCAGCTGCACCAGCTGGGCCTGGAGTCCAGCGAACGAGAAGTCAAATGGCTCAACGAGTTGATCGCAGCCGAACGTTCGGCGCAGGGACGCTCGGAAAACACATGAGCACTGCCCCGCACACGGCCCCAGGCCGAGCACACAGAACGAGTAAGGAGATCGTCCATGTCTGAGCACGCAGGAGAAATCCGGGTCGCCATTGTCGGCGTCGGTAACTGCGCATCGTCCCTGGTCCAGGGCGTGCAGTACTACCACAACGCCGACGAGAACACGACTGTGCCGGGCCTGATGCACGTGAAGTTCGGCCCGTACCACGTTCGTGACGTGAAGTTCGTGGCCGCGTTCGACGTGGACGCCAAGAAGGTCGGCTTCGACCTGTCCGAGGCCATCTTCGCCTCCGAGAACAACACCATCAAGATCGCCGACGTGCCGCCGACCAACGTGACGGTGCAGCGCGGCCCGACCCTCGACGGCATCGGCAAGTACTACGCCGACACCATCGAGATCTCCGACTTCGAGCCCGTCGATGTGGTCAAGGCACTCAAGGACGCCAAGGTCGACGTGCTGGTCTCGTACCTGCCGGTCGGCTCCGAAGAGGCCGACAAGTTCTACGCCCAGTGCGCCATCGACGCCGGTGTGGCCTTCGTCAACGCGCTTCCGGTGTTCATCGCCTCCGATCCGGTGTGGGCCAAGAAGTTCGAGGACGCCGGTGTCCCGATCGTCGGCGACGACATCAAGAGCCAGGTCGGCGCCACCATCACGCACCGCGTCATGGCCAAGCTGTTCGAGGATCGCGGCGTCACGCTGGACCGCACCTACCAGCTCAACGTCGGCGGCAACATGGACTTCCTGAACATGCTGGAGCGCTCGCGTCTGGAGTCCAAGAAGGTCTCCAAGACCCAGGCCGTCACCTCCAACCTGACCGGCTCGCTGGCAGGCAAGGTCGAGGACAAGAACGTCCACATCGGCCCGTCCGACCACGTCGCGTGGCTCGACGACCGCAAGTGGGCCTACGTGCGCCTAGAGGGCCGCGCCTTCGGTGACGTGCCGCTGAACCTGGAATACAAGCTCGAGGTGTGGGACTCGCCGAACTCGGCCGGCGTCATCATCGACGCGGTGCGCGCCGCCAAGATCGCCAAGGACCGCGGCATCGGCGGCCCCATCGAGGCGGCCTCGGCCTACCTGATGAAGAGCCCGCCCAAGCAGATCGCCGACGATGTCGCGCGCATCGAGCTGGAGACCTTCATCGAGGGCTAGTTCTCTTCTCTTTCACTCTGCGCTCAGGGCGTGTGCTTCTCGCACAATCACGCCCTGGGCGCAGAGTCGTTTACGGGTTAGGGTCCCGGTGTGGCCAACCCCCAGATCTCCGATGACGAACTACTCGGGCTTGACGAGTTCGGGCTGCTGCACGAGAACGCCGAACAGATCGGCGCGAGTGGCCCGTTGCCTGCGGTCGAACGCATCGAGCACGGGCCCATCAGCGCGCTGAAGTTCGGCACCGACGCCCCGCGGATCGTGTTCCTGCACGGCGGCGGGCAGAACGCCCACACCTGGGACACCGTGATCCTCGGCCTCGGCGAACCCGCACTGGCCGTCGACCTGCCCGGCCACGGCCGTTCGGACTGGCGCGAGGACGGCGACTACGGGCCGAAACTCAATGCGGTCAGCCTGATTCCGGTCCTCGAGAAGTACGCGGGCACGCCGCGACTGGTGGTCGGCATGTCACTGGGCGGCCTGACTGCGCTGCGGATCGCGGCAACCGACCCCCGGCTGGTCCCCGAACTCGCACTCGTCGACGTCACCCCGTCGGCACCCGAACGGCACAACGAGATGACCAAGGCCCAGATGGGCACCGTCGCCCTGGTGCAGGAGCACCGCACCTTCCCGACGTTCCAGGCCATGCTCGACCTGACCGTCGCCGCCGCCCCCAACCGCGATCCGAAATCGTTGCGGCGCGGCGTCTTCCACAATTCCAAACAACTCGATGACGGGACTTGGACCTGGCGCTACGACTCGTTCCGCAAGGGTGACGGGTTTGAGGGCCTGTGGGACGACGTGCCCTCGATCACCATGCCCACCACCCTGATCCGCGGCGCCAACTCGTTCTTCGTCAACGACGAGGATGCCGACACCTTCGCCCGCTCCGCGCCCGGCTTCCGGCGCACCCACGTCGTGGCCGACTCCGGGCACTCCGTCCAGGGCGATCAGCCGGCCAAGCTGGTCGAGATACTGCGCGGTCTCCTGGGCTGACCCGAAGCCGCGCGGACAACAGCATGACGGAATACGACTTCATCGTGATCGGAGCCGGTTCGGCGGGTTGCGCTGTGGCAGCGCGCCTCGCCGAACGCCTCCCGGAGCGCACGGTACTGCTGCTGGAGGCAGGCGGATCCGACCGCAAGCTGGCCGTGCAGGCACCGCTGGCCTACGGGTCCCAGATCGGTGGTTCCACCGACTGGGGTTTCGTCGCCGAGCCGGAACCGAACCTCTCGGGCCGGGCCATCCCCCAGCCTCGTGGCCGCGTGCTCGGCGGCACCAGTTCCATGAACGCCATGGTGTGGGTCCGCGGCACCCGGTCCGACTACGACGATTGGCAGCTTCCCGGATGGTCCTGGGATGACGTCGCCCCGGTGTTCCGCCGCATCGAATCCCACTATCTCGGCGGACCCGACCACGGCACCGACGGCCCGGTGCGCGTCACCCGCGCCGCCAACCCCGACGACACCTCGACCCGGTTCGTGGCCGCGGCCCGGGCCACCGGACTGGCCGCCAACGAAGACGTCGGCGGCCCCGATCTGGACGGCGCCGCGATCTCACCGGTGACGGTGTGGCAGGGCCGGCGGTTCAACACCGCCCGCGCCTACCTGAACCCGGCCCGGCACCGGGCCAACCTCACGGTGCTCACCGGCACGCTGGTACAGCGGATCGTCCTCGAGGGCGGACGGGCCGTGGCCGTGCAGTACACCCGCCGCGGTGGTGACCACATCGCCAGGGCCAGACGCGATATCGTGCTCAGCGCAGGGGCATTCGGTACCCCGCAGCTGCTACAGCTGTCGGGTATCGGGCCCGCCGAGCACCTGCGCACGGTGGGGATCAGCCCGCTGATCGACAGCCCGAATGTCGGCAGCAACCTCACCGATCACCCTGCGACGTTCATGAACTGGGAGTTGGCACCCGGGTTCCGCGGCCTGGCCGACGCCGCGAATCCCCGCTGGCTGCTGCAGTGGCTGTTCCGTCGCACCGGCATCCTGGCCAGCAATCTGATGGAGGCCGTCGCCCACATCCGCACCGCACCGGAACTCACCGCCCCGGACTTCCAGCTCATCTTCGCGCCCATGTATGCGAGCGGATTCGACGTCGACCGCTACCCGCGGCCGGCGATCAGCATCCTGCAGTCACTGTGGACGCCGGCCAGCCGCGGCAGCGTATTGGTCCGCTCCGCCGATCCCGCTACCGCTCCGGCCATCCGGCTCAACACCTTCGACGATGCCGCCGATCTTGAGGCCTTCGTACGGGCGGTGCGCCGCACTCGCGAGATCGTCGCGACGGCACCGCTGGCGCAGGCCGTTGCCACCGAGATCAACCCCGGCCCCGGAGTGCACAGCAACGATGAACTGCATCGCTGGATCCGCGGGAACGTCTGCGTGACAGGGCACCCGGCGGGCACGGCCGCCATGGGGTCCGGCGACGACAGCGTGCTGGACGAGAAGCTGCGGGTCCGTGGCGTTTCGGGACTACGGGTGGCCGACGCCTCCGCGCTGCCCCGCATACCGCGGGCCAACACCAACGCGCCGGCCATCATGATCGGCGAACGCTGTGCCGAGTTCATCGAGCAGACCGCGTGAGTAGGCTCGGAAATGTGAGCCATCCCATACGCATCGGTGTACAACTGCAGCCGCAGCACTCCCCCACGTACAGCCATATCCGTGATGCGGTGCGCCGCTGCGAGGACATCGGCGTCGACATCGCCTTCAACTGGGACCACTTCTTCCCGCTTTACGGCGATCCCGACGGCGCGCACTACGAATGCTGGACGATGCTGGGCGCCTGGGCCGAGCAGACCTCGCGCATCGAGATCGGCGCACTGGTCAGTTGCAACTCCTACCGCAACCCCGAACTGCTGGCCGACATGGCCCGAACCGTCGACCACATCTCCGACGGCCGGCTCATCCTGGGCATCGGAAGCGGTTGGAAACAAAAGGATTACGACGAATACGGGTACGAATTCGGCACCGCGGGCGGCCGGCTGGACGACCTGGCCCAAGCGCTGCCCCGCATCGAGGCCCGGCTGGCCAAGCTCAACCCGGCGCCCACCCGGGAGATCCCGATCCTGATCGGTGGCCAGGGCGAACGCAAGACCCTGCGCCTGGTGGCCGAACATGCCCACATCTGGCATGCGTTCGTCGACCGCAACACCTACCCCGGTAAGGCAGCGGTACTCGCCGAGCACTGCGCCACCACCGGCCGCGATCCGTCCACCGTGCAGCGCTCGGCCGGAGTGCAGGAGACCGGCGGGATCGACGCCATGCTCGCCGAGGCCGACGCGCTGGCAGATCTGGGGGTCAGCATCGTCACCGTCGGCGTCAACGGACCGGACTACGACCTGACCGCCGCCGAGGCCCTGTGCCGGTGGCGCGACGGGCGGCGCGCAAAGTTCAGCGGATGAGCTGAAGCCACTCGCATCACCCTTTGGAGCCACCCATGAGAAACTTGCGCAACAACAACGCACGGGGGGTGTGCGTCCCAACTCAAAGGGGGAGTTACCGAGGGTGCCGAAAAACTACGGCGTCAAGGAGAAGGACCAGGTAGTCACGCACATCATCAATCTGGTGATGACAGGCAAGCTGCGCTCCGGGGACCGCATCGACCGCAATGAGATCGTCCGTGACCTCGGGCTAAGCCGCGTCCCGATCCAAGAGGCGGTGGTCCAGCTCGAGCACGACGGAATCCTGTCGACGCGGTACCACCGCGGCGCATTCGTCTCCCGATTCGACGAGGCGACGGTGGCCGAGCACCACGAGCTGTACGGGATCCTCAACGGCATCGCCTCGGCTCGCTGCGCCACAAACCCCACCCCGCGCATCATCGGCGATCTCGAAGACGCGTTGCGCGTGATGCGTTCAGCAAAGGACACCAAGACCTTCCAGGAGGCGTGCTGGGTGTTCCGGGACTCGATCAACGACGAGTATGCCGGACCGCGCCTGCACGCCACCATCCGTGCCGGCAAGAGCTTCGCACCTTCGGAGTTCTGGATCAGTTACCCGAAGGCCAAAGCCGAGTTTCTCGCCGGCTACGAAGAGGAGACGGCCGCCATTCGCGCCCGTGATCCCGAGGCTGCCCGGAAGGCCTGCACCGAGCGCGCCGAACGCATGGCGGAGATCATGATCGCCGAGCTCACCCGGCGCGGAGTGCTCGGCGACTTGCGGTCCCCTTGAGCGGAATCCCTCAACGTCGGGCGTCCGCCCACTAGGTTGCAACAGATGTACGCCAGACGATCGGCCGCGCTGCTGACCACGGTCCTGATCCTCCTCGGGCTGGTGTGGGCGGCACCGGCCGGCGCGGACGTCGACCAGTGCGCGCCCCCCGGTGTGGACAGCGCCAGTGCGCTGCCCACCAACCTGGCCGCCGCGGCCACCGGGCCCGGCGCCGACAAGTACACGACCGCCACCGTCGCCCCGTTGAACACGATCCGGGCCGAAAACCTCGGCCTGGGAACCCCCGGCGTGCTCACCGTCGGCACGCTGTCGGACGCACCGCCCAGCATCTGCATCAACTCGGCCGGACAGTTCACCGGTTTCGACAACGAGCTCCTGCGCGCCATCGCCGACAAGCTCGGCCTGCGGATCAACTTCGTCGGCACCGACTTCTCGGGCCTGCTGGCCCAGACAGCTTCCCGGCGCTTCGACGTGGCGTCCTCGTCGATCACCACCACCGACGCCCGCAGACGCACCGTCGGCTTCACCAACGGCTACGACTTCGGTTACTTCTCGCTCGTGGTTCCGACCGGTTCACCGATCACCGGATTCGGCCAGCTCGCCGCCGGACAACGCATCGGGGTGGTGCAGGGCACGGTGCAGGAGGCCTACGTCATCGACACGCTGCACCTGCAGCCGGTGAAATTCCCCGACTACAACACCGTCTACGCCAGCCTCAAGACCCGCCAGATCGACGCCTGGGTCGCACCGTCGCAGCAGGCCTCGGGCACGGTGCAGCCCGGTGACCCGGCGCAGATCATCGAAAACACCTTCAGCCTGGACAATTTCGTGGCGTGGGCGGTGGCCAAGGAGAACCAGCCGCTGATCGACGCGCTCAACTCCGGACTGGACGCCGTGATCGCCGACGGCACCTGGGCCCGGCTGTACTCCGACTGGGTGCCGCGGGCACTGCCGCCCGGCTGGAAGCCCGGCTCCAAAGCGGCACCCGTTCCCCAACTTCCCGATTTCGCCGCGATCGCCGCCGCCAAGGAGAAACCCGCCGCCGGGGCCCCGGTCGCGCCCAAATCGACACTGGCGCAACTGGCGGACTCCTTCCTGGACTGGGATCTCTACAAGCAGGCCATCCCCGACCTCCTCCGCACAGGCCTGCCCAACACGCTCATCCTGACCGTGTGCGCCAGCGTCATCGGGCTGGCACTCGGGATGGTCCTGGCGGTGGCGGGCATCTCGCGGTCCCGGTGGCTGCGATGGCCGGCCCGGGTGTACACCGACATCTTCCGCGGACTGCCCGAAGTGGTGATCATCCTGCTGATCGGGCTGGGCATCGGCCCCGTGGTCGGATCGCTCACCGGCAACAGCCCCTACCCCCTTGGCATCGCGGCGCTCGGGCTGATGGCAGCGGCCTACGTCGGGGAGATCTTCCGCTCCGGCATCCAGAGTGTCGAGCCCGGGCAGCTGGAAGCCTCGCGCGCCCTGGGCTTCAGCTACGCCTCGTCGATGCGCCTGGTCGTCGTGCCACAGGGCATCCGGCGGGTGCTGCCGGCACTGATGAACCAGTTCATCTCGCTGCTCAAGGCCTCGTCGTTGGTGTACTTCCTCGGGCTTGTGGCCAGCCAGCGCGAACTGTTCCAGGTTGGCCGAGATCTCAACGCGCAGACCGGAAACCTGTCACCGCTGGTGGCCGCCGGGCTGTTCTATCTGCTGCTGACCATCCCGCTGACCCATCTGGTGAACTTCGTCGACAACCGGCTGCGCAGAGGTCGCCCGCCGGCCGAGGAGGATCCCCTGCCCGCGGCGACCAACCAGGAGATGATCTGATGCCGGCACCACAGCCAGTCGCGCTGGCCGCCAAGGACATCCACCTGTCGTTCGGGCCCAACGCGGTGCTGCGCGGGGTGGATCTGGATGTGCCCGCCGGCACCACGACGGCCATCATCGGCCCGTCCGGCTCCGGGAAATCGACGCTGCTGCGCACGCTCAACCGCCTGTACGAACCCGCCAGCGGCGACATCCTGCTCGACGGCCGCTCGGTGCTGGCCGACAATCCCGACCGACTGCGCCAGCGCATCGGCATGGTCTTCCAACAGTTCAACCTGTTCCCGCACAAGACCGTTCTCGACAACGTCACCCTTGGCCCGCGCAAGCTCAAGGGGCTCAGCACCGACCACGCCCGCACCCTGGGGCTCGAGCAACTGGAGCGGGTCGGTCTGCGGCACAAGGCCGATGTGCGTCCGATCACGCTGTCGGGCGGCCAGCAGCAGCGCGTCGCGATCGCGCGGGCGCTCGCCATGGCGCCCGAGGTGATGTTCTTCGACGAGGCCACCTCGGCGCTGGACCCCGAGCTCGTCAAGGGAATCCTGGAGTTGATCGCCGAGCTGGCCGCCGAGGGGATGACGATCCTGGCGGTCACCCACGAGATGGGATTCGCCCGTTCCACCGCCGACGCGGTGGTGTTCATGGATCACGGCAAAGTGGTCGAGTCGGGTGCCCCCGACCAGATCTTCGAGGCGGCAGAGACAGATCGCCTGCGCCGCTTCCTGTCGCAGGTCCTGTGAGGGCAACACCGCGGGGATGGGAAACCCTCTGCGCCAAACCCCCACAAGCTGCCGACCTGGCAGCCTCAGACAGGTTAGACTAGCGAATTATGGTGGAGCCCGATTCACAGGTCACAGAGCTGGCCGGGGAGCTGCAACGCGTTCTCTCCAAGGTGTTCTCGGTGCTGCGCCGCGGTGATACCAACAAGGGCACGGCCGGAGAGCTCACGCTGGCCCAGCTCTCGATCCTGCTCACCCTGCTCGACCAGGGCCCGATCCGGATGACCGAACTGGCCGCCCGCGAGCGCGTCCGCACCCCGACCACCACCGTGGCAATCCGCCGGCTGGAGAAGCTGGGCCTGGTCAAGCGGTCGCGCGACCCCTCCGACCTGCGGGCCGTCCTCGTCGAGGTCACCCCGCGCGGTCTGGTGCAGCACCGCGAATCGCTGGCCGCCCGTCGGGCCGACCTGGCCGCCCGGTTGGCCAACCTCAGCCCGGAAGACCTCACCACCCTCGCCACCGCTCTGGCCCCGCTGGAGCGGCTGGCCAGCCAGAACGAGCAGACCCAGCCCGCTCACGCCAAGTCGGAGTAGCCGGGCTATCCCAACCAGTCCAGCACCGCCGCGGCGGTCCACGACTGCTGCATGCTGCCGAGCGGCTCGCCGGTGAACGGCTCGTAGTACTCGGCGAACGTCCCGTCGCTGGCCTGACGCAAGCCTTCCCGACGGAGCGTCGAGGCGCGTTCGGCCCAGCCGCGCCGGGCGAAGCACCAGGAGAACAGCCAGGTCATCACCGGCCACACCGGGCCACGCCAGTACTCACGCGAGCGGAAATCCCGCGACACCGGCGAGGTCGACGGGATGAGCGAATACCGCAGGTCCGGATGCCCGCAGAAGCGCGGACCTTCCAGCAGCCGCAGCAGTGCGCGTTCCCGCTCGTGCGGCAGCCCGCCGCACAGCAGCGGGGCGAACTGCGCGACCGTCTCCGTTGCCACCCACTTCTTCGCGCGGACGTCGTAATCCCTTGCCGCACCGCTACGTTCATGGGCGGTCTCGACCACCCCGACCCGGAAGCGCTCCGCCCAGGAGTACAGATCGCGAACATCGGCATTCGGGCGCTTGTAATCCTCCCCGATCTCGGCGAGCACCTGACAGGCCACCGAGAAGATCGCGGAGACGAACACGTCCTCGACCGCGAAGCTCATCACCTTCGGGAGCAGATCATCGTCGTAGCGAACGGATTTCATCTCCTCGAGCAGCCACAGATACCGGTCGTACTCGAGGTCACTGGGCCGCTGCGTGGCGTCGGTGATGATCGCGTTGTCCTCACGCTGGTACTCCGGCACGCTGCCGGGAACCACGTTGGCGTAGGCGCTGTCCCAGCGCGGTGAGTTGTCCATGCCGGACTCCCACCCGTGATACAGCGTGATGCGGCCGCGGCCGTCCTGATCCCGCGTCTCGGCCAGCCAGCGGTGCCAGCGCACCAGGTCCGCCCACCGCCGATCCAGGAAGCTCGCCGCCACCGCCCGGGTGGACCGGCCACGGCTGCGCGCGTGGTCGAGGATGCGCTGCACCGCGATCGCGTGCACCGGCGGCTGCGTGATGCCGGAGGTGTGGCGGACCCGCGGCGCATTGGCCGCCAGGGCCGACGTGGCCCATCTGGCCGGGCCGGGAAAGTAGCCGTCGACGCCGTTCGCGAACACGATGTGGGGAATCATCCCGTTGCGCCACTGCGCCGAGAGCAGGGTGTCCAGCTCCACCACGGCGCGCTCGACGCTGAGCGGGGCGAGCCCGATCGAGACGAACGCCGCGTCCCAGCTCCACATGTGCGGATACAGCAACGGCGCGGCAGTGGTCATCACACCCAGGTCGTTGCCGCGTAACAGGTACGCGGCCCGCGCGGCGAGCTGGGTGGGAGCGAAGCTGGGGTCCGGTGGCATCCCTACCATGATGCGTCGCCGCGCCCCGGTCCGCAGGTCGGCCCCGTGCTGTTGAGCGTCACAGTAACGTTGCAGTCGTGCCGTCTGCATTGATCACCGGAGCCGCTGGCGGCATCGGTTCGGCCATCGCCGCCGCCCTTGCTCCCACCCACACGCTGTTTCTGGCCGGGCGCCCGTCGGCCCGCCTCGATGCGCTCGCCGAACGCCTCGGCGCGCCCACCTGGCCGCTGGACCTGACCGATGCCGATTCGATCGAATCGGCCACCGAGGTGCTCGCCGAGCTCGATGTGCTGGTGCACAACGCCGGCGTCCTCTACCCGGGCCGGGTCTCCGAATCCATCGCCGAACAGTGGCGGGCATCCTTCGAGGTCAACGTCACCGGCGCGGTGGCGCTCACCCTGGCCCTGCTGCCGGCACTACGGGCCGCCCGCGGACATGTCGTCTTCATCAACTCCGGTGCCGGACAGAAGGTTTCACCGGGCATGGCGTCCTACTCGGCAAGCAAGTTCGCGCTGCGGGCGTTCGCCGACTCGCTGCGCGCCGATGAGCCGTCGTTGCGGGTCACCTCGATCTTCCCCGGACGCACCGACACCGAGATGCAACGCGACCTGGTGGCCTATGAAAGCGCGGTGAGCGACGGGTCCGGGGAATACGACCCGGCGAGATTTCTCAAGCCCGAGACGGTCGCCGGGCTGGTGGCGACGGCTGTCACCACCCCGCCCGACGGTCACGTACACGAAATCGTGGTCCGCCCAGGGTGACCCGTCTTGGCCGTACGGGCGACGGCCAGAACTCCACAGATCGCTAGACGACGAGGTTGACCAGCCGGCCGGGCACCACGATCACCTTCTTGGGTGTGGCGCCGTCCAGGAAGGCCTGCACCTTCT
Organism: Mycobacterium sp. 134; assembly: GCF_048282715.1. Lineage (NCBI taxonomy): Bacteria > Bacillati > Actinomycetota > Actinomycetes > Mycobacteriales > Mycobacteriaceae > Mycobacterium > Mycobacterium sp. 134. The sequence continues at coordinate 6,803,577 of NZ_JBLVUN010000008.1, read as the reverse complement.
CGTCGGCCAGCGCCGCGGCCTCCAGCGCCGCCTTGTCTGCATCGGCGGCGACGGTGATCTTGCCGCGCACCTTGCCGTTGACCTGAACCGGGAACTCGATGGTGTCGTCCACCAGGTACTGCGGATCGGCCACCGGGAACGGCCCGTGTGCCAGCGGGGTGTCGTGGCCCAGCCGCTTCCACAGCTCCTCGGCCAGGTGCGGGGCCAACGGGGCCACCATGAGCACCAGCGGTTCGATGGCGGCGCGGGCCGCCACCCCCTCCTTGGTCAGGTGGTTGGTGTACTCGATCAGCTTGGCTGCCGCGGTGTTGTTGCGAAGCGCCGCATAGTCTTCGGTCACCCCGGCGATCGTGCGGTGCAGGATCTTCAAGGTGCCGGTGTCGAGTGCCTCGTGGGCGCCGACGCGCTCGGTGCCGGTTTCCTCGTCGACGACCGCGCGCCACACCCGCTGCAGGAACCGGTACGCACCGACGACGTCCTTGGGCGCCCAAGGGCGCGAAGCCTCGATCGGGCCCATCGACATCTCGTAGACCCGCAGGGTGTCCGCACCGTACTCGTCGCAGATCTCGTCGGGTGAGACGGAGTTCTTCAGGCTCTTGCCGATCTTGCCGAACTCCTGGTTGACCTCAGCATCCTGGTAGTAGAACTTCCCCTCGCGCTCAACGACTTCGGCCGCAGGCACATAGCTGCCGCGGGAGTCGGTGTAGGCGAAGGCCTGGATGTAACCCTGGTTGACCAGGCGCCGGAACGGCTCGCTCGAGCTGACGAAGCCGAGGTCGAAGAGCACCTTGTGCCAGAACCGCGAGTACAGCAGGTGCAGCACCGCATGCTCGACGCCACCGACGTACAAGTCGACGCCGCCCGGATCATTCGGCCCGTGCTCAGCCGGCGCGGGCCCATCCAGTAGGCCTCGTTCTCCTTGGCGCACAGCTCTTCCGAATTGAGCGGGTCGGTGTAGCGCAGCTCGTACCACGAGCTGCCCGCCCACTGCGGCATCACGTTGGTATCGCGGGTGTAGGTCTGCAGCCCGTCACCGAGATCCAGCTCGACATGCACCCACTCGGTGGCCTTGCCGAGCGGCGGCGACGGTTCACTGTCGGCGTCGTCGGGGTCGAACGACACCGGCGAGTAGTCCGGGATGTCCGGAAGCTCGACCGGCAGAGCCGATTCCGGCAGCGCGTGGGCGCGGCCCTGGGCGTCGTAGACGATCGGGAACGGCTCACCCCAGTACCGCTGCCGGGCGAACAGCCAGTCCCGCAGCCGGTACTCGATCCGGGCGCGGCCGCGGCCGTCGGCCTCCAGGTGTCCGATGACGACGTCCTTGGCCTCGGCCACCGACAACCCGTTCAGGTAGTCGGAGTTGACCATGGTGCCGTCACCGTTGTAGGCCGCCTCGGTGATGTCGCCACCGGCGACCACCTCGATGATCGGCAGGCCGAACTGAGTGGCGAAGTCCCAGTCCCGCTGGTCACCACCCGGCACCGCCATGATGGCTCCGGTTCCGTAACCGGCCAGCACGTAATCGGCGATGAACACCGGAACCTGCTGTCCGTTCACGGGGTTGGTGGCATAAGCACCGAGGAACACACCGGTCTTGGTCTTGTTCTCCTGACGCTCCAGATCCGACTTGGCAGCGATCCCGGCCCGGTAGGAGGCGACGGCCTCGCCCGGCGTCGCCGCACCGAAGGTCCACCGCGTATCGGTGCCCTCGGGCCAGGCGTCGCCGACCAGCGCATCCACCAGATCGTGTTCAGGAGCCAGCACCAGGTAGGTGGCGCCGAACAGGGTGTCCGGGCGGGTGGTGAACACCTCGACATCGCCTGCGGTGGTACCGAATTCGACTGAAGCACCGGTGGACCGGCCGATCCAGTTGCGCTGCATGCTCTTGACCTTGTCGGGCCAGTCCAGCACTTCCAGGTCGTCGAGCAGCCGGTCCGAGTAAGCGGTGATGCGCATCATCCACTGCCGCAGGCGCTTCCGGAACACCGGGAAGTTGCCACGGTCACTGCGGCCGTCGGCGGTGACTTCCTCGTTGGCCAGCACGGTGCCCAGGCCCGGGCACCAGTTCACCATCGAGTCGGCGCGGTACACCAGCCGGTAGCCGTCCACCACATCGGCGCGCTCGGCCGCCGACAGCTCGGCCCACGCCCTGCCGTCATCGAGAGGCCTTGCCCCGGATTCGAATTCGGCGACCAACTCGGTGATCGGCCGGGCCTTCTTGGCCGCGGTATCGAACCAGGCGTTGTAGATCTGCAGGAAGATCCACTGCGTCCACTTGTAGAAGTCGACATCGGTGGTGGCGAAGCTGCGCCGCGAGTCGTGGCCCAGGCCGAGACGGCCCAACTGCCGGCGGAAGTTGACGATGTTGGCCTCGGTCCGGGTGCGCGGGTGCGTTCCGGTCTGCACGGCGTACTGCTCGGCAGGCAGGCCGAACGCGTCGAAGCCCAGCGCGTGAAGCACGTTGCGTCCGGTCATCCGGTAGTACCGGGCGTAGACGTCGGTGGCGATGTAACCCAGCGGGTGCCCGACGTGCAGGCCGTCACCGGACGGGTACGGGAACATGTCCTGGACGAACATCTTGTCGGCGGGCACCGCCGAGCCGTCCTGCGGTGCCAGCGAGCCCACCGGATTGGCCACGTTGAACGTTCCGAGGTCCGACCAGGTCTGCTGCCAGGTGCGTTCGATCTGGCCCGCCAGTTCCGCGGTGTAGCGGTGCTGCGGGGTGTCTTCTCCCGCACGCGAGGAGGACAAATCACCTTCTGAAGGCCCTGGCTGGGACGTGGTGGCGGGTTCGATCACGACGTTCAGGGTATAAGGCCACGGTTTGAGCAGCTCACCACCCGTCTGACGCTTCCGTTGGCCACGGCTTGGTATCGGTTGCGTCGCGGCTCTGTCAGGGGTTGATTCCAGGTCGGTTGAGTTGCTGGTGGCGGGCGGTGACCCGTGGATAGTCTCGGCCTCTAGTGAAGGTTGCCCTGGTGAGGGCACGGTTTGCGGAGGGAACGAGTGATGATCGAGTTGGCCCGCCGGTGGCGGGTTCTGGCAGCAGGCACGGCCGTCGGAGTGGCCGGGGTTGTCGGCCTTGCCGGTCAGCCCGCGGCAGCCGAACCCCTTGTTCCGGCGCCCGGCGTTCCCGGCCCGGTGACGGTGACCCAGACCGTCACGGTCGCCCCCGCCGCCGCTCCGGTTGCTCCCGCGCCGGCCGCCCCCGGCGTCCCGGGTGGGGCCGTCGCCCCGGGCGCGGCAGCCAATGCCGTACCCGCCGTCGCCGCACCGGCCGCGCCCGCACAGACCATCACCCCCGCCACGTCCGGCACCTTCGCCGAGTTCTTCAAGAGCAAGGGCGTGAAGATGGAGCCGCAGGCCAGCCACGATTTCAAGGCGCTGAGCATCGTCCTGCCGCTGCCGTCGGGCTGGACCAAGGTGCCCGACCCCAACGTGCCCGACGCCTTCGCGGTGATCGCCGACCGCGCCAGCACCGACCTGTACACCCCCAACGCACAGGTTGTGGTCTACAAGCTCGTCGGCAGTTTCGATCCGGCCGAAGCGGCGAGCCATGGCTTCGTCGACACCCAGCAGTTGCAGAACTGGCGTCCCACCGACATGGCCATGGGCGACTTCAACGGCTTCCCGTCAGCTTTCATCGAAGGTAGCTATCTGTCGGGGAGCCAGATGCTCAACACCTCACGCAGGCACATCCTGGCCACCGCCGGGCCCGACCACTACCTGGTGTCGCTGTCGGTGAACTCGTCGGCCGCCAACCAGGGTGTTTCCGCGGCTGCCGACGCCGCCGACGCGATCGTGTCCGGCTTCAAGGTCAGCGCTCCGGCCCCGGCGGCCCCCGCGCCGCCAGCTACCCCGGCCGCCCCCGCGCCGGCCCCGGCGCCGGGTTTGCCCCAGCTCCTGGGCCTGCAGGGCTGAATCACGAGGGCCCTCCCCGACCTCGCTTTCCTGACCGGCGCCTCGTATTGTGTGGCGCATGCTGATCGCCGCGCTGCTGTGCCTGAGCGCCGCCGTCATCGTCGGTGTGTTCGGGCTGTGGTTGTTGACCAGGCCTCGTACCGGTGATCCCGTGCGCTCGGTCCTGAGGGCTGTGGCCCCGACCCAACTGGCCGCCGCGGTGATGCTCGCCGCCGGTGGCGCCGCCGCCCTGGCCGCCGCGCCCCACACCGGCCTGATGGTCGTCATGGTGTGCATCATCGGGGCCGTCGCAACCGTGGCCGCCGGCTGCTGGCAGAGCGCCAAGGCCGTCGCGGCAGCGGAGGCCGGTTCGGCTTCGGGTGCGGGCTGTGCCGGCTCGTGTGCCAGCTGCACCCTGTCCTGCAAGTGATGGATTGCAAGTACGCGGACTGCAGGTAGTCCCGCTAGTTGCGGCTCACGTCGATCGGATGGGTCGCCAGTAGCGACATCGGCAGCGGCTGACGACGCAGCACCCGGCCCCACAGATCGATCCGCGGCTCGATCAGCACATCCGATGGCAGCGCCGAGAGCACGATCCAGTCGTCACGTTCGATCTCGCCGTCGAGCTGACCGATGGTCCAGCCGGAGTACCCGGCGAATATCCGCACACCTTCGATGACCGGGGCCAGCGTGTCCGGGTCGGCGTCGAGATCGACCATCACCACCCGGCCCTGCACGTGCCGCAGCCCGGGAACACCCTCGGCCTGCATGCCGACCCGCAGCGTCGCCAGGCACAACGCCGAGTCCCGCTTGACCGGACCGCCGATGAACATGGTCTTGGGTTTGTGGGTGAGCTTCGCCCACTGCGGCAGCACGTTGTAGACCGCTGTCTCACTGGGCCGGTTCAACACGACACCGAGGGTTCCGCCGGCGTTGTGCTCGACGATGTAGATGACGCTGCGCCGGAACGTCGGCTCCAGCAGATCGGTATTGGCCAGCAGCAGCGTGCCCGGTCGTACCCGGTGCGCCGCAGGCGCGATGAAATCCTCCGGATCTTCTGAGTGCGCCACGCCCTACATCATGGCACCGCAACTGCCCAGAGGTGGCGAACAAGCCCGGGCGCGGTCGGATTTCGGCTCAGCTTTGTACTGTTGATCGGGTGATTCATGCGCGTGCTCCCCGTGCCCTCTGGCACTCGTTGCGCGGCATGACCGAATTCCGCAGGCTCCTGGAGTTGCGCGCGGTCAGCCAGTTCGGCGACGGGCTCTTCCAGGCCGGTCTGGCCGGCGCGATCCTGTTCAACCCGGAGCGCCAGGCCGAACCGTGGCAGATCGCCGCCGCGTTCGCGGTGATGTTCCTGCCGTACTCGGTGCTGGGCCCGTTCGCCGGAGCCCTGCTGGACCGCTGGGACCGGCGCCTCGTGCTGATCGGGGCCAACCTGGGCCGGCTGGTGGTGGTGCTGCTCGTGGCTGCCCTGCTGGCTTTCGGCACCGGCGATCTGCCGATCCTGTGCTGCGCGCTGATCGTCAACGGGTTGACCCGGTTCGTCTCGTCGGGCCTTTCGGCCTCGCTGCCCGATGTGGTGCCGGCCGATCGCGTGATCACGATGAACTCGGTGGCCACCGCGGTCGGCGCACTGGCCGCGTTCCTCGGAGCCGACTTCATGCTGGTGCCGCGCAAGCTGTTCGGCGCCGACGACACCGGGGCCTCGGTGGTCATGCTGATCGTGGCGGTCCCGGTGGCGCTGGCGCTGTGGTTGTCGGTCCGTTTCGGTCCGCATGTGCTGGGCCCGCACGAGAGCAAGCGCACGATCCACGGCTCGGTGGCGTATGCGGTGGCCACCGGCTGGGTGCACGGTGCCCGCACGGTGTGGGCCGTGCCGCCCGTCGCCGGCACCCTGGCCGGGTTGGCCGCGCACCGGATGGCGTTCGGGATCAACTCGCTGCTGGTGCTGGTGATCGTCCGGCACAGCGACAACCCCGATGTGACCGGGCTGGGTCTGGGCACCGCGGTGTTGTTCATGGCCGCAGGCGGCATCGGGCAGTTCACGGCCACGGTCGCCGCTCCCGCGGTGATCGGCCGGTTCGGGCGCTACGCCACCGCCAACGGCGCCCTCGGTTTCGCCGTGGTGATTCAACTGGCGGCGATCGGACTGCACGTGCCGGTGATGGTGAGCTGCGGCCTGCTGCTCGGGGCCGCGGGGCAATTGGTGAAACTGTGCGCGGATTCGGCGATGCAGATCGACGTCGACGACGCGCTGCGCGGCCACGTCTTCACCGTGCAGGACGCGTTGTTCTGGATCTCGTTCGTCGCGGCGATCTCTGCGGCGGCCGCGGTGATCCCCGCCGACGGGCACTCCCCTGCGCTGGTGGCCGCCGGCGCCGTCGCCTACCTCGTCGGACTCGGTCTGCACGCCGCAGTGGCATCCCCGAAGCGGGTGTGACTCCCCGGTCTAGGCTGACCGCCATGGTGAGCGCCGAGCCGATCGTGGCCGACCTGTCCGCCGAGAGCGACGCACTCGATGCCCTGGTGGCCGACCTTCCGCCCGAGCGCTGGGCCACGGCCACCCCGTCCGAGGGCTGGACCATCGCTCACCAGATCGCCCACCTGCTGTGGACCGATCGGGTGTCGGTCATCGCGATCACCGACCAGTCCGGCTTCGACGCCGTCCTTGCCGAGGCGATGCAGAACCCGACCGGGTTCGTCGACGCCGCGGCCGAGGAACTCGCGCTGACGCCACCGGAGCGACTACTGGCGGACTGGCGTGAGACGCGCGCGCGGCTGCACACCGAACTCGTGAACGTGGCCGAGGGCCGCAAGCTGCCGTGGTTCGGCCCGCCGATGAGCGCGACGTCCATGGCCACCGCCCGCATGATGGAGACCTGGGCCCACGGCCTCGATGTGGCCGACGCCCTCGGAGTCCACCGGCCTGCCACCGCGCGCCTCCGCTCGATTGCCCACATCGGGGTGCGCACAAGGGATTTCGCGTTCACCGTGCACGGACTGACCCCGCCCGCCGAGCCGTTCCGGGTCGAGCTGCGCGCCCCCGACGGCACGCTGTGGGAGTGGGGGCCCGAGGATGCACGGCAGCGCGTGACGGGTTCGGCCGAAGACTTCTGCATGCTGGTGACCCAGCGCCGGGCACCTGCCGAACTGGACGTGACCGCGGTCGGTGACGACGCCGCCAAGTGGCTGACCATCGCGCAGGCCTTCGCCGGACCGCCGGCGCCGGGCGGGGCTGAGCCCGCCGAGTCAGGACACCGTGTCGGCGCGGCCGTCCCCGTCGGTGTCGGCCAGCTTCATGTCCCACCGCCCGTCGCCGTCGACGTCGACGTACGCCAGGCCCCCGGCCAGTACCCGGTCGGCCAGACCGTCGCCGTCGACGTCGATCAACCGGTCGTCGGTGTCGCCGTCACCGTCGAAATCGACCATCGGTACCCCCTCGATTCCCGGGTCGCTGCGCTCCTGCCGGCCGGGCGCCCGCTCCACCCCGTCCAAACCGAACCAGCGCACCTGCCCGGACCGGTCCACGCGCACCGCCCAGGTGCCCGAACCGTCGTCGGAGAAATAGCTTTCGGCCTGCCCGTCGTCGTCGGCGTCGAGCACCTCCCGCTCGGCGATACCGTCACCGTCGAAATCGGCCATCACGTCGTCGATACGGCCGTCCCCGTCGAAATCCAGGCCGATACCGTCGGGGCTGCCGTTGCCGTCCACATCCACATCGGGCACACCGGTGACGATGGTCGCGGTCCCGTCGGCATCACCCAGGCAGTAGTCCATGACTGATCAGACGCATGGTCAGCCTCTGGCGTTCCACCATTTCAACAATTCGTCGACAGCCTGCTCGCGGGACAGCGGCCCGTGGTCGAGCCGCAGCTCCTTGAGGAACCGCCAGGCCTCGCCGATCTGCGGGCCCGCCGGGATACCGAGGATCTCCATGATCTCGTTGCCGTCGAGATCCGGCCGGACCCGCTGCAGATCTTCCTTGGCCGCCAGCTCGGTGATCCGGTTCTCGAGATCGTCGTAATTGGCCTGCAGCCGTGCGGCCCGGCGCTTGTTGCGGGTGGTGCAGTCGGCGCGAACGAGCTTGTGCAGCCGGCCGAGCAGCGGGCCTGCGTCGGTGACGTAGCGGCGCACCGCCGAGTCGGTCCACTTGCCGGTGCCCTTGTCGTCGGCGTAGCCGTGGAACCGCAGATGCAGATACACCAGCTGCGATACGTCGTCGACCATCTGCTTGGAGTACTTGAGCGCACGCATCCGCTTGCGGGTCATCTTGGCGCCGACCACCTCGTGGTGGTGGAAGCTCACCCCGCCGTCGGATTCGTGCTTGCGGGTCGCGGGCTTGCCGATGTCGTGCAGCAGCGCCGCCCACCGCAACACCAGGTCCGGACCCTCGTCCTCGAGGTCCACGGCCTGGCGCAGCACCGTCAGCGAATGCCAGTAGACGTCCTTGTGCTGGTGGTGTTCGTCGATGGCCATTCGCATCTCGCCCACCTCGGGCAGCACCACGTCCCCCAGACCGGTCTGCACCATCAGGTCGACACCGGCCACGGGATCCTTGCCCAGCAGCAGCTTGTCCAGTTCCGCGGCGACCCGCTCGACGGTGATGCGCTCCAACTGCGGGGCCATCTCCAGCAGCGCCTCGAGCACGCGCGGCGCCACACCGAACCCGAGCTGCGACACGAACCGGGCCGCCCGCAGCATCCGCAGCGGATCGTCACCGAACGAGACCTGCGGGGCCGACGGGGTGTCGAGCACCTTGGCCTGGATGGCCGCCAAACCGCCCAGGGGATCGTGGAATTCGGCCGGCCCGTCGGCCGTGATGCGCACCGCCATGGCGTTCGCGGTGAAATCGCGGCGCACCAGATCGTCATCGAGGTTGTCGCCGAACTCGACGGTCGGATTCCGCGACACCTGGTCGTAGCTGTCCGCCCGGAACGTGGTGATCTCCAGCCGGTGCTCGCCCTTGCCGATACCCACGGTGCCGAAATCGATCCCGGTGTCCCACAGCGCGTCGGCCCACGGGCGGAGGAACTTCAACATCTGCTCGGGGCGGGCGTCCGTGGTGAAATCGAGATCGCTGTGCTCGGTCAGGCGGCCCAGCAGCGCGTCGCGCACACTGCCTCCGACGAGATACAGCTCATGACCCGCCGCAGCGAACACCGCACCGAGCCCACGCAGCACCTCGGCGCGGTGGTTCAACGAGACCAGTGCGCCGGCCAGCAATTCGGCATCAGTAACAACAGCGTCGGACACGTTCGATGAGCCTAATGCTCGCGGTGTGGTCACAACCGGCGAGTGCGGCAGGAGGCCAACCCCATGGCAGCTACTATCGCTTGGGTGTCGGACGGCGAACAGGCCAAACCACGACGGCGCCGCAGCCGGCGTCGTGGTCGTCGTCGTGCACAAAGGGCGGCAGGCCCACCCGCCGGCGACCAGGGTAATGATGACGCCCGTCACACCGATGGTCCCGCCGAAGCTCCCGTCGGCACCGCAAATCCCGCCCCGACCCCGCGTGACCAGTCCAAGCAACACAAGTCGAGGCCACGTCGTCCACAGGAACGGCTACGCACGGTTCACGAGACCTCGGCCGGCGGCCTCGTCATCGACGGCATCGACGGCCCCAAGGACACCCAGGTGGCAGCGTTGATCGGCCGGGTCGACCGGCGCGGCCGGATGCTGTGGTCACTGCCGAAGGGCCACATCGAACTCGGTGAGACGGCCGAGCAGACCGCGATCCGCGAGGTTGCCGAAGAGACCGGGATCCGCGGCGACGTGCTGGCCGCGCTCGGCAGCATCGACTACTGGTTCGTCACCGAAGGGCGCCGGGTTCACAAGACCGTGCACCACTACCTCTTGCGCTTCCAGGGCGGCGAGCTGTCCGACGACGACGTCGAGGTGACCGAGGTCGCGTGGGTCCCGCTGCGGGATCTGCCGGCCCGGCTGGCCTACGCCGACGAGCGCAAGCTCGCCGAGGTGGCCGGTGAGCTCATCGACAAGCTGCACACCGACGGCCCTGGCTCCTTGCCGCCGCTGCCTCGCAGCGCGCCCCGGCGACGCCCCCAGACCCATTCGCACGCCCGCAATCACCGCCGCGACGACCCTGCGCAACCTCAGCCCCGCCGGCGCACGAACGGATGCGGACAGGGACCGTGACCGCCGCCCCGGCGGTGCGCCGAGGGGTCTCCCTCCTGGCGCACACAGTGGTGCTTGTGGCGGTGGTGTTGCTGTTCTCGGTGTGGTCCACCGCCGCGTTGCCCGTCCTCCTGCCCCGGGCGGGCGCGAGCGAACCCGGCGCCCTGCCTTTCCTGCAGATCCGGATCGACCGCGTCACCCCCAACGTCGTCACCACCACGAGCGAATCGGTGGTGACGGTCAGCGGAGCCGTGCTCAACGTCGGTGACCGGCCGGTCCGCGACGTCGACATCCGCATGGAGCACGCACAGGCGGTGACCTCCTCGAGTCAGCTGCGCACCGACCTCACCGGGGACGTCGACCGGTTCGAGCCGGTGGCCGACTTCGTCACATTGGCTCCGGAGATGCAGCGCGGCCAGTCGGTGCCGTTCACGCTGTCCTATCCCCTTCGCTCCGAAGGTGCCGGGTCGCTGCACATCACCGAACCCGGCGTCTACCCCGTTCTGATCAACGTCAACGGCACGCCCGATTACGGCGCCCCGGCCAAACTCGACGACGCGCGCTTCCTGCTGCCGGTCCTCGGCGTGCCCCCGGACGGGCCCACGGACAACGGTTCCGAATCGATGTCGGCCGCCGACACCCTCAACTCGGTGGTGCCGCCGGACACATCCCAGCCGGTGCGGATGACCATGCTCTGGCCCCTGGCCGACCGGCCGCGGCTGGCCCCCGGCGCCCCGGGTGGCACCACACCGGTGCGGTTGGTCGACGACAGCCTCGCCACCTCGCTGGCCCCCGGCGGACGGCTCGACACGTTGCTGTCGGCCGCCGACTTCGCCACCGGACCCACCGTCGATTCGGGCGGCCAGATGCGGGCCACCCTGTGCCTTGCCGTCGACCCCGATCTGCTGGTCACCGTCAACGCGATGACCGGCGGCTACGTCGTCAACGACGGACCCGACGCCGGTCCCGGCACCCCGACGCGCCCAGGAGCCGGCCAGGAGGCCGCCGTCGGCTGGCTGAATCGACTGCGCGGCCTGGCCGGGCGGCTCTGCGTGGCGCCCACCAACTACGCGCAGGCCGATCTGACCGCACTGCAGCGGGTCGGCGATCCCGGATTGAGCGGAATCGCCACCAACGGTGCCGGTGACATCGTCGACCAGATTCTGGGCGTCGCCTCGATCCGGGGTGCCAGCATCATGGGCGACGGTCCGCTCACCCGCCCCGCCCTGGACCTGCTGGCCGCCCAAGGCCAGACCGTTGCCATCTCGGCAGCGCACATCACCGCCCAGGATCCGACTGGCGCCCCGCAGACCGCCGACGTCACGCCGCTGCGCTACCGGCCGGAGGTCGTGGCCGCCGGATTCGATCCGGCCGTCGGTGCCGCGCTGGCCGGTGCGGGCACCGATCCCGTCGTGCCGTCCTACCTTGACCCGTCACTGGAGATCCCGGTGCGGCACGACTCGCAGACCGCCCGGCGCCAGGACGCGCTGGGTGCCCTCCTGTGGCGCGGGCTCACCCCCGCCGAGCAGCCCCGGACCCAGATCCTGATGCCGCCGCTGGTGTGGTCACTGGACGCCGACGACGCGCAGGCCATCCTCACGACGGTGGCCACCACGATCCACGCCGGGCTGGCCGTCCCGCGCCCGCTGCCCGCGGTGATCGCCGAGAGCAATGCCCTGCCACCCGAACCCGTGGCGCCCGCGCCGCCGGATTCCCTCGGCAACCCGCGCAGCAGCATCGACGAGAACATCGACACCGGCATCGCGGCCGTGATCAGCCGGCTGTGGGGGCTGACCGCCGCGCTGACCACCGACGAGCGCACCGGGTTGACGGGCCTGCAGTACACCGCGCCGCTGCGGGAGGACATGCTGCGGGCGCTGAGCCAGTCCGTGCCGCCGGAGGCCCGCGAGGGGCTGGCCGAACAGCGGTTGCAGACGGTCAGCCGCAGCGTGAACGACATGTTCGGTGCGGTGCGAATCGTCAACCCCGGTGGCGCGTACACGCTGGCCACCGAGCGCAGCCCGCTGCCGCTGGCCCTGCGTAACGACCTCCCGGTGCCGGTGCGGGTGCGGCTGCACGTGGATGCACCGCCCGGCATGACCGTCACCGACATGGGCGAGATCGAGCTGCCTCCCGGTTACCTGCCGCTGCGGGTGCCGATCGAAGTGCACTTCACCCAGCGCGTGGCCGTCGACGTGAGCTTGCAGACCACCGACGGCCTGACGCTCGGTGAGCCGGTGCGGTTGTCGGTGCATTCCAACGCCTACGGCAAGGTGCTGTTCTTCATCACGCTGTCGGCCGGTGCGGTACTCGTGGCACTGGCCGGTCGCCGGTTGTGGCACCGCTTCCGCGGCCAGCCCGACCGCGCCGACCTGATCCCGCCGGGCGAACATCCCGACCCGCTCGACGTCGCCATGGCGTTCAACAACGATGCCGATGCCGATGCCGATGCCGCAGACGGCGTCGCGACGTCCAGCGCGCACACCTCCTCGGCACCGGCTTCCCCACCGGCGCCCGAACCCAGTCCGGATCGACCCTGATGATCCCGCCCGACCAGCCCGGGGCCCGCCCGCCGGGCCCGCCGATCCAGAACACGGCCCGCCCGCCTGGCCCGCCGAGGATTCCGCACGCGACGGGTCCAGCTCGGCCGGCCGGGCGCGCCGAGCTGTCCGACGCCGCGGTGGTGTCCCGGTCGTGGGGCATGGCCTTCGCCACGCTGATCTCCCGCATCACCGGGTTCCTCCGGTTCGTGCTGCTGATGGCTCTCCTCGGCGGAGCGCTGACCAGCTCGTTCTCGGTGGCCAACCAGCTGCCCAACATGGTGGCCGCGCTGGTACTGGAAGCCACCTTCACCGCGATCTTCGTGCCGGTTCTGGCCCGCGCCGAGCGCGACGACGCCGACGGCGGCACCGCGTTCGTCCGGCGCCTGGTCACCCTGGCCACCACGCTACTGCTGGTCACCACCGTGCTCTCGGTGCTGTGCGCGCCCCTGCTGGTGCGGCTGATGCTGGGCAGCGATCCGAAGGTCAACAATCCGCTGACCACCGCGTTCGCCTACCTGCTCTTGCCGCAGGTGCTGTTCTACGGCCTGTCGTCGGTTTTCATGGCAATCCTGAACACCCGCAACGTCTTCGGTCCCCCGGCGTGGGCTCCCGTGGTCAACAACGTGGTGGCGATCGTGACCCTGGGCGTCTTCGTCCTGGTGCCCGGTGAATTGTCGATCGATCCGCCCCAGATGGGCACGGCCAAGTTGCTGGTGCTGGGGATCGGCACCACCCTGGGCGTGGTCGCCCAGGCTGCCGTGCTGTTCGCGGCGATCCGCGCCGAGCGGATCAGCCTGCGGCCGCTGTGGGGCATCGACGCCCGGCTCAAGAAGTTCGGCACCATGGCCGCGGCCATGGTGCTCTACGTGCTGATCAGCCAGATCGGCCTGATCGTCGGCAATCAGATCGCCAGCACCGCCGCCGACACCGGCCCGGCCATCTACAACTACACGTGGCTGGTGCTGATGCTGCCGTTCGGCATGATCGGCGTGACGGTGCTGACGGTGGTGATGCCGAGGCTGAGCCGCAACGCGGCGGCCGACGATGTCCCCGCCGTCCTGGACGATCTGTCCCTGGCGACCCGGCTGACCATGGTGACGCTGATCCCGATCGTGGCGATGATGACCGTCGGCGGGCCTGCCATCGGCAGCGCGCTGTTCGCCTACGGCAACTTCAGCGCCAGCGACGCCGGATACCTCGGCATGGCGATCACGCTGTCGGCCTTCACGCTGATCCCCTACGCACTGGTCCTGTTGCAGCTGCGGGTGTTCTACGCGCGGGAGCGGCCCTGGACGCCGATCGTCATCATCGTGGTGATCACGATCGTCAAGATCGCCGCCTCGATCGCCGCGCCCCACCTGACCGACAACCCCAGCATGGTGGCCGGGTACCTCGGCCTGGCCAACGGCCTCGGCTTCGTCGCGGGGGCCGTGGTCGGCTATTTACTGCTGAAGGCCAACCTGCAACCGCGGGGCGGACGGCTCCTGCGCGACGCCGTGATCCGCACCATCCTGGTGACCATCGCGGCGTCATTGGTGGCAAGCCTGGTGGCCCACGCCGCGGATCGGCTGCTGGGGCTGGACTCGCTGACCGAGCATGCCGGCGCCGCGGGTTCGCTGCTGCGCCTGATCGCACTCGGCGTGATCATGGTCCCGATCATCGCCGGCGTGATGCTCGCGGCCAAGGTGCCGGAGGCCCATGCAGCGCTGAACATGGTCCGCCGCCGACTCGGGCGAGGGCGTGTCGCAGCGCCGCCACCGGTGGGACAGGTAGCCGTGCAAACAATTGCGCCGCCCGTCGGGCCTCATGCTGCAGCGCCCGTCACGTACCCTGATCAGAGGAATTCTTCTCCCAGTGGGTGGCCGTCAAGCCCGGCAGCCGCCGGCGGCGGGACTCCGGCAGGTGTTGCCGGGGCGGGGATGTGGAAAGGATCACCGGTGACCGACGAATCTGCGGACGGCCCGGCACCGAACTCCGCGTCGAGTTCTGGGATGACCACCGATACGACGAAGTTGCCGCGTCCGGCCGCCGACGAGTTCCAACCGGACGTGCCAGCGGACGTGCCGGCAGCAGCCACTGCGTCGGCAGAAGGCACCGGATCCGGTGACACCTCTGCGGCCCGGTCGAACGGGACGACGCGCCCGATGACCGACTACGGCGGCGACCCGACCCGTGAGCCGATCTCGTTCGCCCCGCCGCATGACGCCGCGCTGGAATCGGCGGACGACGATGTGCACCTCATTCCCGGCGCGACGATCGCCGAGGGCCGTTACCGGCTTCTCGTGTTCCACGGCGGACCCCCGCACCTGCAGTTCTGGCAGGCGCTGGACACCGCGCTGGACCGCCAGGTCGCGCTGACCTTCGTCGACCCGGACGCCACCATGTCCGATGCTCAAGTGCAGGAAATCCTTTCGCGCACACTCAAACTCAGCCGCATCGACGTTCCCGGTATCGCCCGGGTGCTCGACGTGGCCCACAGCGGATCAGGCGGCCTGATCGTCTCTGAGTGGATTCGCGGTGGTTCGCTGGCCGAGGTGGCCGACACCTCGCCGTCCCCGATCGGTGGGGCGCGGGCCATCCAGTCGCTGGCCGCTGCCGCCGAGGCCGCCCACCGCGCCGGGGTCGCCCTGTCGATCGATCACCCGAGCCGGGTGCGTGTCAGCATCGAAGGCGATGTGGCGCTGGCCTTCCCGGCCACCATGCCCGACGCCACCCCCGACGACGACATCCGTGGCATCGGGGCCGCGCTCTACGCGCTGCTGGTCAACCGCTGGCCGCTGCCCGAGTCCGGGGCCCGCAGCAGCCTGGAACCCGCCGCACTGGACCAGGCCGGACAGCCGGTCGAACCGCGCGCCATCGACCGCGACATCCCGTTCCAGATCTCCGCGGCTGCCGCTCGTGCCGTCCAGCCCGGTGGTGGGATCCGCAGTGCTCCAACCCTTTTGAACCTGCTGCAGCAGGCCACCGCGATCGCCGATCGGACCGAGCTGTTGGGGTCGGTCGAGGAGACCCCCGCTCCGGTCGCCGCTCCGGTCCGGGCTCATGAGACGCCCGAGGAACACGAAGCCGCCGAGGCCCGCCGCCGCAAGGGCCTGATCATCGGGATCAGCGTGGCCGCCGGCATCATCCTGGTGGCCCTGATCGTGATGGCGTCCGTCCTCAACAGCATCTTCGGCGACGTCGGCGGGGGCCTCAACCGGGACGAGCTCGGCCTGAACGCACCGTCGTCGAACAGCGAGGACAACCAGGACAACTCATCGGCGGCCACCGGCAGCACGGTGAAACCCGTTCGGGCCACCGTGTTCTCGCCCGAAGGCGAGGCCGATTCACCGGCTACGGCCGGGCAGGCCATCGACGGCAACACCAGCACGGCGTGGTCCACCGACACGTATTCCGATCCCGCCCCGTTCCCCGGGTTCAAGAACGGAGTCGGGCTGATGCTGCAGTTGCCGCAGCCGACCGTCGTCGGTTCGGTCACCCTCAACGTGACGAGCACCGGCACCTCGGTGCAGATCCGCTCGGCCCAGTCCGCCACACCGTCGTCACTGTCGGACACCACCGAACTGAGCCCGGCGACACCGCTGAAGCCCGGCTCCAACACCATCTCGGTGAACAAGGCGTCATCGACCTCCTACGTTCTGGTGTGGATCTCGACGCTGGGCACGGTGGACGGCAAGAGCCGCACCGACATCTCCGAAGTCACCGTCAAAGCGGCCTCCTGAACCGTCATCCCCAGTCCGGATAGGGCGTTGACCTGGCGTTATATCCAGCCAGGCAAACAAGTGTCCAGGGCAGCACCGGACAGCGTTTAAGTTCAGCGTGTGGGAAGGTTCGGGGGGACCGGCAAGCCGGGCACAGAGCAGCCGCGGGAGCACGACGCGGCCGTGCGCTCGGACGCCGAACTGCTGGCCGCCCATGTCGCCGGGGACCGCTACGCGTTCGAGGAATTGGTCCACCGGCACCACCGCCAGTTGCGCCGCTTGGCCTTCCTGACCAGCCGTCACCACGAGGACGCTGACGACGCCGTGCAGGACGCGCTGTTGTCGGCACATCGCACCGCCGCTTCGTTCCGCCACGACTCGGCGGTGAGCAGCTGGCTGTACCGGATCGTGGTCAACGCCTGCCTGGACCGCGTGCGCCGATCACGCAACCACCCCACCGCCTCCCAGTACGAACTCGGCCACCTGGTTCACCTCCGCGACCCCGCGGGCGACCCGGCTCCCCGGGTGGCCACCGCGATCGTGGTGGAGCGGGCCCTCATGCAGCTGCCGGTCGAGCAGCGTGCAGCGGTGGTCGCGGTCGACATGCAGGGCTACTCGGTGGCCGAGACGGCGCTGCTGCTCGGCGTGGCGGAGGGCACCGTGAAGAGCCGGTGCGCCCGCGCCAGACACAAGCTGGCCCGTCTGCTCCAGTATTTTGAAGCCGATGAACGGCAGCACGCCCCGAGTGCCGTCGGACGGCCCGATTCCTGCTGAGCTGCTGGCTGATCTGCAGGCCGGGCTGCTCGACGACGCCACCGCCGCGGACGTCCGCAGGCGCGTGCGCAGCGACCCGCTGGCCGGCCCCGAGGCCAGGAGCACCCTGGCCGCCCTCGATCGGGTGCGCCGCGACCTACGCGAGCTCGGTGCGGATTCCGAATCCGCTGCCCCGGTGCCTGCCGAGGTCAGTGCCCGGCTGTCCGAGGCGCTGCGGACCGAACCGGCCCCGCCGAAGCCGTCTGCGCGACGCTGGAAGCTGATCGCCGCCGTCACCGGTGCGGGTGCGGCCGTGCTGGCCGCCGTGGTGGGCGGAGCCGTACTGACACACCCGGCCCGTCAGGCACCCTCGGCCATGACCAGCCTGGGCAAGATCACCGTGTCACCGCCGCGCAGCCAGATCGGTTTGTCCGAATCCCAGATCCTGGGCCTGCTGTCGACACCGGCCGACCTGGGGCCGTTGACCGACCCGCAGCGCCGGACCGCCTGCCTGACCGCGCTGGGCTATCCGTCCGGCGTAACGGTCCTCGGTGCACGGCCCCTGGAGGTGGCCGGTCAGCCCGGCGTGCTGGTCCTGGTGCCGCCCAGACCACCCGACACCACCGACTCCGTGGTCGCCCTGGTGCTCCCGGCGAACTGCGACGCTGAACACGCCGGGACGCTGGCCCAGACCGTGGTGAAACGCCCGGTGAAACGTCCGTAGTGTGTCCTACGAACTCACCTGGGAACACATCCGGCCTAGGCTGACGTTGCAACCCGTGCCGAGTACGGCAGAAAGGCCTACATGTCCACCTCAGCGACGGTTCACGACGTCATCATCATCGGTTCCGGCCCCGCCGGATACACCGCGGCCATCTACGCAGCCCGCGCCCAGCTCAAGCCGCTGGTGTTCGAGGGCACGCAGTTCGGCGGCGCGTTGATGACCACCACCGAAGTGGAGAACTACCCGGGATTCCGCGAAGGCATCACCGGCCCCGAATTGATGGACGAGATGCGGGAGCAGGCCCTGCGCTTCGGTGCGGATCTGCGCATGGAGGACGTCGACGCCGTCGACCTCACCGGCCCGGTGAAATCGGTCACCGTCGGCGACGAGACCCACCAGGCCCGGTCGGTGATCCTGGCGATGGGTGCCGCTGCGCGCCATCTGGGCGTGCCCGGCGAGGAAGCATTGACCGGTATGGGTGTGAGCACCTGCGCCACCTGCGACGGCTTCTTCTTCCGCGATGAGGACATCATCGTGGTCGGCGGTGGCGACTCGGCGATGGAGGAAGCGACGTTCCTCACCCGGTTCGCCCGCTCGGTCACCCTGATCCACCGCCGCGACGAGTTCCGCGCCTCCAAGATCATGCTGGAGCGGGCCCGCGCCAACGAGAAGATCACCTTCCTGACCAACACCGAGATCACCCAGATCGAGGGCGATCCGAAGGTGACCGGCGTGCGGCTGCGTGACACGGTCACCGGCGAAGAGTCCAAGCTCGACGTCACCGGTGTGTTCGTGGCGATCGGCCACGACCCCCGCTCGGAACTGGTGCGCGGCCAGATCGATCTCGACGACGAGGGCTACGTGGAGGTCGTCGGCCGTACCACCGCCACCACGCTCGACGGTGTGTTCGCCGCTGGCGACCTTGTCGACCACACCTACCGCCAGGCCATCACCGCTGCGGGCAGCGGCTGTTCCGCGGCCATCGACACCGAGCGTTGGCTCGCCGAGAACGACTGACCCCCAATATATTTCGACCTGACAGGAGAGCTCCATGAGTGCGGACAGCGCGACAGTAACGGTTACAGACGATTCGTTCTCCGACGACGTCCTGACCAGCAGCACACCGGTGCTGGTGGATTTCTGGGCCACCTGGTGCGGGCCGTGCAAGATGGTGGCCCCGGTGCTCGAGGAGATCGCAGGCGAGAAGGCGGGCGAGTTGCGTGTCGCCAAGATCGACGTCGACGCCAACCCGGCCACCGCCCGCGATTTCCAGGTGGTGTCGATCCCGACGCTGATCCTTTTCAAGGACGGCGCACCGGTCAAGCGCATCGTCGGCGCCAAGGGCAAGGCCGCGCTGCTGCGGGAACTCGCCGACGCACTCTGACATCACGCACACCCCGGATACGCCTGGCGTTTTCCGGTATGTGGCCGAAATCTGAGACAATGCTGAGCAGCTAGTCCGGCAGACGGCCGGAAACCAGCATGGAGGGGCCGAATGTCGAGTCTGCGTCGCGGTGACCGTGGCGGAGCAGTCACCGAGATCCGGGCAGCGTTGGCCGCGTTAGGTCTGATGGACAACCCTGACGCCGACCTGAGCACCGGTAGGCATGTTGCGCTCGACGCGTTCGACGACGAACTCGACAGCGCCGTCCGGGCATTTCAGCAGCATCGTGGCCTGCTGGTGGACGGAATCGTCGGGGAGGCCACGTATCGCGCCCTGCGCGAGGCCTCCTACCGGCTCGGTGCACGCACGCTGACCCATCAGTTCGGTGCGCCCATGTACGGCGACGACGTGGCCACCCTGCAGGCCCGCCTGCAGGACCTCGGTTTCTATACCGGCATGGTCGACGGGCATTTCGGCCTGCAGACCCACAATGCGCTGTCCTCGTACCAGCGTGAGTACGGGCTGTACCCCGACGGTATCTGTGGACCGGAAACGTTGCGCTCGTTGTACTTCCTGGGTTCGCGGGTGACCGGTGGGTCACCGCACGCGATCCGGGAAGAGGAGCTGGTACGCCGCTCCGGCCCGCAGCTGTCAGGTAAGCACGTCATCATCGATCCGGGCCGCGGCGGAGCAGACCACGGCATGATCATGCACGGGCCCGACGGCCCGATCAGCGAAGCAGACATCCTGTGGGACTTGGCAAGTCGGCTGGAAGGCCGGATGACGGCGATCGGCATGGAGACGTTCATCTCGAGGCCGGCCAATCGGAGCCCGCTCGATCCCGAACGTGCCGCCACCGCCAACCGGGTCGGCGCCGATCTGATGATCAGCCTGCGGTGTGAGAGCCAGCGCTCCCCCTCCGCCAACGGGGTGGCTTCGTTCCACTTCGGGAATTCGCACGGTTCGGTGTCGACCATCGGCCGCAACCTTGCCGACTTCATCCAGCGGGAAGTGGTGGCCCGCACCGGATTACGCGACTGCCGGTCCCACGGCCGGACCTGGGATCTGCTGCGGCTGACCCGGATGCCCACCGTTCAGGTCGACATCGGCTACATCACCAATCCCCATGATCGGGGCCTGCTGCTGTCCACCCATACCCGTGACGCGATCGCCGAGGGCATCCTGGCCGCCGTCAAACGTCTGTACCTGCTGGGCAAGAACGACCGGCCGACGGGGACATTCACGTTCGCGGAGTTGTTGGCGCATGAACTTTCGGTCGAACAGGCCAGCCGCGGCGCGTGAGCGCCAGTTCAGCTTGAGCGCGTGAGCGCCAGTTCAGCTTGAGCGCGTGAGCGCCAATTCGGCCCCGGTGGTTCTACTCTCAATTCGTGGCGACTTTCGCTCTCGTGCACGGGGCCTGGCACGGAGCATGGTGCTGGGAACTTCTCACTCCTGAACTGACCCAGCACGGCCATCGAGTCGTCGCACCGGATCTGCCGGCCGATCAACCGTCCGCCACCCTCGAAACCTATGCCGAGATCGTCACCACGGCCCTCGGGGCAATCGGCGGCGACGATGTCATTCTGGTTGGTCATTCCCTTGGCGGCAGCACGATTCCATTGGTGACCCACCACATCCCTGTTCGTCGGCTGGTTTACCTGTGCGCGTTGATTCCGAGACCCGGGCACAGCCTCACCGAGCAGATCCAAGGCGGTGACATGGTGAACGACACCTACCTGTCGGGGCTGAGCGGCTTGGATTCCGAGGGGTGCCGATCCTGGACCGATCCCGGTCTCGCGCGACGCGCCTTTTACCTGGACTGCCCCGATCGCGTTGCCGAGGCGTCGGTTTCGCGGCTTCGGCGTCAAGCGTGGACACCCTACCGTGAACGATTCCCGCTGGAACAGTTTCCCGCTGTGACCGCGACGTCCATCATTTGCGCCGGCGATCAGATGGTGCGGCCGGACTGGTCGCGGCGTGTCTCACTCGAGAGGCTCGGCGCCGAGGTCCTCGAGCTGCCGGGCGGACACTCGCCGTTCCTCTCCCGACCGCGCATCCTCGCCGAGGTGCTCTCACGGATCGCTGATGAGGTCGCGTTGTCGGACGCCGGCTGGTGAGAAATTCCGCCATCCGCGCCCATCAACAGCTAGATATGTTGTCCCGCATCGGCTTTCGGCATCGATCGCCGATCCTGACGGTAGGCAGCCGCATAGGCGTGCTCGGATCCACGTCAATTTCTACTGAGGCGCAACGGATTTGGCCCCAACCCCGGCGGCGGACATCCCGGCACCGATCGGCAGCTCGATCCGGGCACTCTCCAGCAGGCGTTCGAGCGCGGCTTCCACTTCGGCCTTCCAGCCGAGTCCCTTGTCGAGTTCCAGGCGCAGCCGCGGGAAGTACGGATGCGGCGCCACCACGGTGAAGCCGACGTCCTCGAGAAAGTCTGATCCGAGCATGCACTGGTCGACGGCGCAGTCCCCCAGCACCTCAACGACGGGGGCCAGCTCCGCGGGCAGCTTTCCAGCGTCCACAAGCTCCGTGAGCGCCGAGGTGTAACCGAAGGCTTCCAGTGCACGAACTCCTCGACGCACCAGATCGTTCACCACGGCAGCGAGCAGACTCTGCGACAACCGTTCGGTGTCGTCGGCGCATTCGACGCCGACCGCCGTCAACAGGATCGCATCCGCACTCACCGGGGCGGTGGGAAAGAGCCGTGCCCGGGGCACCGCGCCCGGGGGCGCATAGAACGCGAAGCCGAGGCAGGGGTCATCCAACGCGACCTCGCCCGCATCCTCGATGTCGGGACCGAGATCCGGGATTGCATCCGGACGGACCGTGACCGCGAGCTGACCACACGATCCCCACTCGAGCATGACCATGGAGAGCCAGGCTTCTTTTTCGAATTCGGGGTCCGTCAGGTGGTCGTCTCCGACCGTGGACGGATCGACTTCCCAGAACACGCAGCGCCGCGCATGCTTGGGCAGCTGCTCGAAGCCCTCGAGCCGAAGCGGCGTGATTCGTGCTGTCACTGAGGTCCCTGGCTTTCACACTGTGTGCGTGGCTGCCCCTCAAGGATAGGAGAGTCCGCCGGAGCCGGCTCACTGCGCCCTGCAAATCTCATCGAGTTCCGCCTCCGAAGTGAAATGCTATGCCGCACAGACGCTTTGCGCTATGTGGCGCTCGCGACTGCATGTGCTGATCACTGATGTGTCACAGTGACGGAACAACCTGGTGTCGTTGGTCGTGGGCTCTCAGTGCTCTTCGGCGCTCATAATGTCGACAATGCGCTGAAGGTCGTCCACGGACCCGAACTCCACCACAATCTTGCCTTTCCGTTTGCCGAGACTGACCGTGACGCGGGTATCGAAGGCTGACGAGAGCCGCTCAGCAACGTCCTGCAGTCCCGGCATCTGAATCGGCTTGCGCCGGGGAGCCGGTGGTGCGGTGTTTCCGTCGCGGTTGGCCAGCGTCACGGCTTCCTCGGTGGCCCGCACCGACATCCCTTCGGCCACGATCCGGGCGGCGAGCTCCTCCTGCTTCTCCGCTCCCCCCTCCAGGGCAAGCAGTGCTCGCGCGTGGCCCGCGGAGAGCACCCCGGCCGCGACTCGACGCTGCACGGGGATCGGCAGACGCAGCAGACGGATCATGTTGGAGATGAGCGGCCGCGACCGACCGATCCGGGCGGCAAGTTCATCGTGGGTGACTTCGAACTCGTCGAGTAGCTGTTGGTAGGCGGCGGCCTCCTCCAGCGGGTTGAGCTGGACCCGGTGGATGTTCTCCAGCAGCGCGTCGCGCAGCATGTTGTCGTCACCGGTCTCGCGGACGATCGCCGGGATTGTCTCCAGGCCGGCCTGCTGGGCGGCGCGCCAGCGTCGTTCCCCCATCACCAGCTGGTAGTGGGACTGGCCGTTCTCCTCGACTGCGCGGACCACGATCGGCTGCATCAATCCGAACTCACGGATGGAATGCACCAGCTCGTTCAGCGCCTCTTCGTCGAACACCTGGCGGGGCTGACGCGGGTTCGGCTGAATCAGGCTCGGGTCGATCTCGCGGTAGGTCGCTCCGACATCACTGCTGAGGACCGGGTCAGCACCATCGGGTCCGGCGGACGGCGTGGCAGTCGGCGGTGTCCCCGAATCCCCCGGCGTGGACGGCGGGCCACCGAGCAGAACGTCAGCTGCGGTGGCGCCGATCCTGGGGCTCAGGGCGTCGGTGCCGTCCTCAGCAGGACCGGTCGGAATGAGGGCTGCCAGTCCCCTGCCGAGGCCACTCCGCTTCCGTACCGGCTGATTCATGGTCGTCTCCTGCTCATTGCTGCCGTCCGCTGTCTGTCTGCTGGCTGTCGGTTACTAGCGTCTACTGCCCGCGGGGCGGTGCCCCACGCTCTGCGATCTCCCGGCTCGCGTCGAGATAGCTCAACGCGCCACGGGAACCCGGATCGTAATCGAGGATCGTCATCCCATATCCGGGCGCTTCCGATACCTTCACGCTTCGCGGGATGACCGTGCGCAACACCTTGTCGCCGAAGTGCTCTCGCACGTCGTCGGCGACCTGATCCGCCAGTTTGGTCCGCCCGTCATACATCGTCAGTATCACGGTGGACACCGACAGCTCCGGGTTCAGATGCGCCTTCACCATCTCGATGTTGCGCAGCAGCTGCCCCACACCTTCGAGCGCGTAGTACTCGCACTGGATCGGGATCAGCACCTCGGGCGCGGCCACCAGAGCGTTGATGGTCAACAACCCGAGGGACGGCGGGCAGTCGATGAACACGTAGTCGAAGTTGTGGTTGGCCAAGGCCGCAAGCGCGGCCCGCAGCCGTCCTTCGCGCGCCACCATGCTGACCAGTTCGATCTCGGCGCCGGCCAGATCGATCGTCGCGGGAATGCAGAACAACCGGTCGCTGTGCGGGCTCTGCTGGAGAGCTTCCTCCACCGGGATCTCTCCGATGAGGACCTCGTACGAGGACGGGGTCCCGGGACGGTGCTCGATGCCGAGAGCCGTGCTGGCATTGCCCTGCGGATCGAGGTCGATCACCAAGGTCCGCAACCCCTGCAGTGCGAGGGCCGCGGCGACGTTCACCGCCGTGGTCGTCTTGCCGACGCCGCCCTTCTGATTCGCGATCGTGAACACGCGCTGACGTGACGGCCGCGGAAGCTGGCCGTGCGATGTGTGGAGCACGCGCGTCGCCTGCTCCGCCTCCGCCGCTATCGGGGTGTCCATGCTGGCGTCCGTGGACCACGGGGTGCCGCCCTTGTTGTTCCATGTTTCACGTGAAACCGTTTCACGTGAAACGGCGGGCGTAGCAGCCGCACCAACGGCTGCCTGCCGATCAGAACCCATCCTCATCTCCTGCCCGATCTCCCCCGCGACCCGGAGGCTCTGCCCGTTGACCGGTTGCCCGGTCTCACCGCTTCGCGCCGTACGGCGACGACGGTTACGGGCGGGTTCAAATAGTTCACGCCACATTTCACCACCCTGGCATCGACTGCACCCAGGGAAGCCATCACACGCCGATGCTCTTCAATCTCAGCCTCGGCGCGCTCGCCTTTGAGGGCGAGCATCCTTCCGTCGACGCGAAGCAGCGGCATGCTCCAGCGCGTCAACTTGTCGAGCGACGCGACCGCACGCGACGTCACCACATCCAACTCGCCCACCGATTTGCGAACCTCGGCGTCTTCGGCCCGACCACGGACCACCGTCACATCGAGCCCCAATTCATCGACCACTTCGCGCAGGAACTCGCTGCGACGCAGCAGCGGCTCGATCAGCGTGACATGTACATCGGGGCGCGCCAGGGCCACGGGAACACCCGGGAGGCCGGCGCCGCTGCCGATATCGCCGACGCGCTCATCGGGAGCCAGGAGCTCACCGAGAGCGGAGCTGTTGAGAATGTGTCGATCCCAGAGCCGGTCCACTTCCCGCGGACCGATCAGACCCCACTCGACACCGGCACCGGCCAGAATCGCCGCGTACCGTTCGGCAGTCTCCAGACGATCTCCGAAGACCCCCGCCGCGGCGTCCGGTGCCGCGGGGACCGGTCCATGTTTCACGTGAAACATCCTCCGCACTCCCTACGGCACCGTCGCCGCAAACGAACTACACCTTTGTAACTAAACCTCAGCCAAGCAGAACGACGACGCGTCGCGACGGCTCCACGCCCTCGCTCTCGCTGCGGACACCGTCCACCGCAGCCACCGCGTCGTGAACGATCTTCCGCTCGAACGGCGTCATGGGAGCCAGCTCCTCACGCTCGCCCGACTCCAGCACGCGGCGGGCCACCTTGTCACCCAACGCGGCGAGCTCATCGCGACGACGACGACGCCACCGCGCGATGTCCAGCATCAGCCGGCTGCGCTCGCCGGTCTTCTGATGCACGGCCAGCCGGGTCAACTCCTGGAGAGCGTCGAGCACCTCTCCCTTACGCCCGACCAGCTTGCTCAGATCGCCGCCGCCGTCGATGCTCACGACCGCCCGGTCCCCCTCGACATCGAGGTCGATATCCCCGTCGAAGTCCAGCAGGTCGAGCAGCTCCTCGAGGTAGTCGCCGGCGATCTCGCCTTCCGCGACGAGTCGCTCCTCCAGGTCGTCCTCGCTCTTCGGCGCGGACTGGGTGTCCTCCTCCAGCTCTGCGCCGGGCTCGGTCTCGGTCGTCTGTGCGTCCGTCATATCCGTCTTCTCCCTACTTGTAGCCAGTGTGAGAACTGGTCACCGTTTCCGCTTCTTGGGGCGTGCACCGGGCTTGGGCGTGCGACTCACGCTCGGCCCTGCCGATCCACCTGCCGTGTCGCTCTGATCCTCGCTCTGCGTCACCTTCGCGTCTGCCTCGGCGCCCGCCACATCACCGGTAACCGCCGCGCTCGCAGCGTCGGTCTTACGGGCCTTGTTGGGCTTGGCGCCAGGGGCGGGTGCATTCGCGGAGCGGCGTTCCAGCGCCTCGGCCTTCTTTGCCTCTTCTTCCTTCTCGATCATCCCGAACACGTAGTGCTGCTGGCCGTAGGTCCAGATGTTGTTGGACAGCCAGTAGATGATCACGGCCAGCGGCAGGAACGGTCCACCGACCACCACACCGAGCGGGAAGACGTAGAGCGCGAGCTTGTTCATCATCGCGGTCTGCGGGTTGGCGGCGGCCTCCACGCTCTGGCGAGCCACCGAGGCGCGGCTGTTGAAGTGCGTCGCGATGCCGGCCAGGATCATGATCGGCACACCGACCAGGACCACAGAGAGCCGGTTGAATTCGGTGAATGCCTCGAGCCCGTGCTGCTGCACCATCGTCGCGCCGAGCGGTGCGCCGAACAGGTTCGCGTCGAGGAAGTGGCTGACATCGGTCGCGCTGAAGACGTAGTTGGCCAGGCTGCGGTTCTCCTCCACCGACAACCCCAGCCGGCCGATGCCGGTCTGCGTCCGGTTGAAGGACATCAGCACGTGGTACAGGCCCAGGAACACCGGCACCTGCGCCAGCATCGGCAGGCAGCCCAGGATCGGGTTGAACCCGTGCTCGCGCTGCAGCTTCTGCATCTCCAGCGCCATCCGCTGGCGGTCCTTGCCGTACTTCTTCTGTAGCGCCTTGATCTGCGGCTGCAGTTCCTGCATCTGCCGCGTGGTGCGGATCTGCTTGACGAAGGGCTTGTAGAGGATCGCGCGCAGGGTGAACACCAGGAACATCACCGACAGCGCCCAGGCGAAGAAATTCTCGGGGCCGAGCAGGAAGGCGAACGCCTTGTACCAAACCCACATGATCGCCGACACCGGGTAATAGATGATGTCCAGGCTGAACCAATTAAACACGCGACTTGCTCTCCCCTCGCTTCGCTGGGGTGTCCCAGACAAGGTTTTCGGCGGCTATCTCGCCAGACACGGTCTCATCAGACGTGAAGGACTCGTGATCGTGTGGGCACCGGTCCGGGATGGGGTCCCATCCCCCGGGATGCCACGGTCCGCATTTCAGCAGTCGGATCAACGTCAGCCACCCGCCGCGGATCAAGCCGTATTCGGTGAGGGCGTCGACCGCGTACTGACTGCAGGTCGGGATGAACCGGCACGACGGCAGTCGAAGCGGAGAGATGGTGTGACGGTAGAGCTGAATCAGGAAGATCGCACCGCGGGCAGCACCGGCACCCGCCCTGCGAATCATGGGGTCGTCCTGCGCCGCGCCTCCAGGCGCTCGAGAGCGCGCTGCAACTGCTGCTCCAGCCGCGACGACGGCGCTTCACTACTGCCCGCACGAGCCCGGATCACCACCAGGTCGGTGGCATCCAGTTGCGGTATGACGGTGCGGGCGACATGACGCAGCCGCCGCGACACCCGATGACGTTCCACGGCGTTACCGACGGCCTTGGACACGATCAGACCGACCCGCGGGCCGGTAGCGTCCGTTCCCTCGTGTAGCGCGTGTACGACAACATCAGGTTGGACTGCACGCGCGCCACGACTGACGGTGGCACTGAACTCCGCGGACCGCCTCATCCGGTATCGAGCCGGAAGCACCGCGCTAGATCCTGCGTCGTATCACGCAGTAAGTGCGCGACGGCCCTTGCCACGACGGTTGGCGACAATGGCGCGGCCGGCGCGCGTGCGCATCCGCAGCCGGAACCCATGCACGCGCGCACGGCGGCGGTTGTTGGGCTGGTAAGTCCGCTTGCCCTTGGCCACGGCAATCTCTCCTTGTTCCATTTGGCACCCGCACCCGACGACACCGAAGTGCCGCCGAAACGCGGTTACCGTGCAAGCTCGGTTTAAGCTCGTCCGTCGTGCTTTACTAACCGGCGCATTCTCCGGAACCTCCCGGGCGCAGCCGTACCGCCACGTGCGGGCGACTGCTCGAGGGTACTGATGAGATTTCCCTCGGTCAAACCTGCGCTGACCCGCTTACCTGGACTGCTTCCGATGTTGCAGAACTGTTGGCACATCGAGAGAAAACTGTTAGCTTCTGGCAATGCCGTTCCGAGCCTGGACCGGCGCCGGAAAATAAAATGAGGACGTCGCTCCGCGGTGCAGCTTCACAGCACGTGACGAACCCGGCCCCGACGCTCTCACAACAGACACAGAGCGACGACGACTGTCCTTTCTCCACAAGCTGTGGATAAATATGTGGACAGTTCGTCATCGTTCTTTTTGGTCGTCACCGGGTCGACCTCGATGCACCTCAAAGGGGGAAACGGTCGTTGACAGCGGACCCCGACCCACCATTCGTCGCCGTCTGGAACAGCGTCGTCGCCGAGCTCAACGGCGACCGCGGTGCAGAGTCCGGTCCCGCGGGTGATTCAGCCGCACCCCAGCTGACCCCTCAGCAAAGAGCCTGGCTCAAGCTGGTGGAACCGCTCGTGATCGCCGAGGGCTTTGCTCTGCTCTCCGTTCCCACCACGTTCGTCCAGAACGAGATCGAACGTCATCTCCGCGAGCCCATCATCAATGCGCTCAGCCGCAAACTGGGCCAACGCGTCGAGCTCGGTGTGCGCATCGCCACACCCTCCGAGGAATCCGCGGACTCCGCCTCCGAGACGGCTGACTCGGCCGGTGATGTCGCGCCGGAGAGCGCCTCCGCGGAGCCGGCCGCCGACGCCGACGAGATCGACGACGACCGGGCCGCCAAGGTCAGCGCCGAGGAAAGCTGGCCGACCTACTTCAGTAGCCCGCAGCGCGACTCGACGGTCAGCGATGACAACGCGGTCAATCTGAACCGGCGCTACACCTTCGACACCTTCGTCATCGGTGCGTCCAACCGCTTCGCCCACGCCGCGACGCTCGCCATCGCCGAGGCGCCCGCCCGGGCCTACAACCCGTTGTTCATCTGGGGTGAATCCGGCCTCGGCAAGACGCATCTGCTGCACGCGGCCGGAAACTA
The DNA here is from genome assembly GCF_048282715.1 of Mycobacterium sp. 134. Taxonomy (NCBI): domain Bacteria; kingdom Bacillati; phylum Actinomycetota; class Actinomycetes; order Mycobacteriales; family Mycobacteriaceae; genus Mycobacterium; species Mycobacterium sp. 134. The sequence goes on along the minus strand of NZ_JBLVUN010000008.1, from coordinate 6,774,593 downwards.
TGCGCAACGTCTCTTCCCCGGCATGCGCGTGAAGTACGTCTCCACAGAGGAATTCACCAACGACTTCATCAACTCGCTCCGTGACGACCGCAAGGCCTCGTTCAAGCGCAGTTACCGCGACATCGACATCCTGCTCGTCGACGACATCCAGTTCATCGAGGGGAAGGAAGGTATCCAGGAAGAGTTCTTCCATACCTTCAACACCCTGCACAACGCCAACAAGCAGATCGTCATCTCCTCGGACCGGCCGCCCAAGCAGCTGGCCACGCTCGAGGACCGGCTCCGGACCCGCTTCGAGTGGGGCCTGATCACCGATGTTCAGCCGCCCGAGCTCGAGACCCGCATCGCGATCCTGCGCAAGAAGGCGCAGATGGATCGTCTGGACGTGCCCGATGACGTGCTCGAGCTCATCGCCAGCAGCATCGAACGCAACATCCGCGAGCTCGAAGGTGCGCTGATCCGTGTCACCGCCTTCGCCTCGCTGAACAAGACCCGGATCGACAAGTCGCTGGCCGAAGTCGTGTTGCGCGATCTGATCGCCGACGCCACGACCATGCAGATCAGTACGGCCGCGATCATGGCGGCCACCGCCGAGTACTTCGAGACCACCGTGGAGGAACTGCGCGGCCCCGGCAAGACGCGGGCGTTGGCTCAGTCCCGGCAGATCGCCATGTATCTGTGCCGCGAGCTCACCGACCTGTCGCTGCCCAAGATCGGCCAGGCATTCGGGCGCGATCACACCACGGTCATGTACGCGGAGAAGAAGATCCGTGGCGAGATGGCCGAGCGACGCGAGGTTTTCGACCACGTGAAGGAACTAACCACCCGGATTCGTCAGCGCGCCAAGCGCTGAATCCCCCGCTGTATCTCTCCCTGACCGCTCGAGACGACACTCGATCGGGGCTCAGTCGTGCCGCCGTGCCCCCGCCCTATGCCTCCGGCGTCTCACATCGTGGTCTCTTCAGGCCCGTCCGGCGAAAAATCTTGTAACAACTTCCGCCTCATTGCGCCTCACAAGTCACAGCCGACCGCTGTGGATACGGCTGTGCACAACCTGCGGGCAAACCACGGGATGAATGACAAAGTCATCCACACTCACCGTTCTGTCCACACTCGAGCGCCGATCCATCCACCGGTCTCCACAGCGGACTAACATTGCGACACACCGACGGTGCAGGGCAAACACCCGTTCATCCCCAGTTTTCACAGCCCCTAATACTGTTACTCAAATATCTTCTAAGAGTTCTTTCTAGAAGAAGGGCCTTGGGGACACCGAGCGGACCTCCCGTCCGATCGGGCTCGAGACGCCGGGATGTCACCCCGATCGATTAGCTTTCAAGTTGATGCGGAAAGCTCTACGGTGGTTCATCGACAGCGGTTTCCAGCTTTGTCATTCAGCGTCAGGCTGCATGGTGAGGTTTTGGGAAGACGCTGGTAGAGCTCGTTATGGGGATCATCGAAGGGGCGCATAGCACGTGGCGACGACGACGGCTGGGCTGACCGACTTGAAGTTCCGCGTGGTGCGTGAGGACTTCGCGGACGCGGTGGCCTGGGTGGCCCGCAATCTGCCGACCCGGCCCACCATCCCGGTGCTGGCCGGCGTCCTGCTGACCGGCACCGACGACGGCCTGACCATCTCCGGCTTCGACTACGAGGTTTCCGCCGAGGTTCGTGTCAGTGCCGAAATCGCTTCTCCTGGAAGCGTTTTGGTGTCGGGACGACTGCTGTCCGACATCACCAAGGCGTTGCCAGCCAAGCCGGTCGAGCTCAGCGTCGAGGGCACTCGAGTGGCGCTGACCTGTGGCAGCGCCCGGTTCTCGCTGCCGACTCTGGCTGTCGAGGATTACCCCGCGCTCCCGACCCTGCCCGAAGAGACCGGCGTGGTGTCGTCGGATCTGTTCGCAGAGGCCATCGGCCAGGTCGCGGTCGCGGCGGGCCGTGACGACACCCTGCCCATGCTGACCGGAATCCGGGTCGAGATCTCCGGTGAATCAGTGGTTTTGGCGGCGACCGACCGCTTCCGGCTCGCCGTGCGTGAGCTGACCTGGGAAACAAGCGCCAGCGACATCGAAGCGGCCGTGCTGGTGCCGGCGAAGACGCTGGCCGAGGCGGCCAAGGCGGGCACCGACGGCAATCAGGTGCATCTGTCGTTGGGCTCCGGTGCGTCGGTCGGCAAGGATGGCCTGCTCGGTATCCGCAGTAACGGCAAGCGCAGCACCACCCGCCTGCTCGATGCGGAGTTCCCGAAGTTCCGTCAGCTGCTGCCGAGCGAGCACACCGCGGTGGCCACCATCGGGGTCGCCGAGCTCACCGAGGCGATCAAGCGCGTTGCGCTGGTGGCCGACCGGGGTGCCCAGATCCGCATGGAGTTCGGCGATGACGTGCTCCGGCTGTCGGCCGGCGCCGATGATGTGGGCCGGGCCGAGGAAGATCTGCCGGTCGAGTTCGCCGGCGACCCGTTGACCATCGCGTTCAACCCGACCTACCTGACCGATGGGTTGAGCTCGCTGCATTCCGACCGCGTTACGTTCGGTTTCACCACGCCGAGTCGTCCCGCAGTGTTGCGGCCCACGAGCGAGGATGGTGGTAGCGGAGGTGGTTCGGGTCCGTTCCCGGCCGCCAAAACCGATTACGTCTATCTGTTGATGCCGGTACGCCTTCCCGGCTGACCGGCCCGGGCTAGAGAGGGCGCACATGCAACTGGGGTTAGTCGGCCTGGGCAAGATGGGCTTCAACATGCGCGAGCGCCTGCGCACCGGGGGCCATGAGGTCGTGGGCTATGACCCTCGCCCCGAAGTGAGTGACGTGGCCAGCCTCGAGGATCTGGCCGGCGCGCTCGAGGCGCCGCGAGTCGTCTGGGTGATGGTGCCGTCGGGCACGGTGACGCACCAGACCATCGGCGAACTCGCCGAGGTGCTGAGCCCCGGTGACTTGGTGATCGACGGTGGCAACTCCCGTTACACCGAAGACGGTCCGCACGCGAAGTTGTTGGGCGACAAGGGAATCAACTTCATCGATGCCGGTGTGTCGGGTGGCGTCTGGGGTCTGCACGAGGGTTACGGGCTGATGGTCGGAGGCAGTGACGCCGACGTGGCTCGAGCCATGCCGATCTTCGACACGTTGCGTCCCGAAGGCGACGTGGCCGACGGATTCGTCCATGCAGGCCCGGTGGGCGCGGGTCACTACGCCAAGATGGTGCACAACGGCATCGAATACGGCCTGATGCACGCCTATGCCGAGGGATACGAACTGCTGGCGGCCGAGGAACTGATCACCGATCCGCAGGCGGTGATCCAGGCCTGGACGAACGGCACCGTGGTGCGGTCGTGGCTGCAGCAGCTGCTGGCCAAGGCGCTCAAGGAGGATCCCGGTTTCTCCGCGATCAGCGGGTACACCGAGGATTCCGGGGAAGGCCGCTGGACCGTGGAGGAGGCCATCAGTCATCGGGTTCCGATGCCGGTGATCGCGGCGTCGTTGTTCGCCCGGTTCGCCTCGAGGCAAGAGGACTCCCCCACCATGAAAGCCGTCTCGGCCCTGCGTAACCAGTTCGGTGGACATGCTGTGCACCGGATCAGTGAGTCCGGTTAGGCGCAATTCCGATGTATGTCCGTCACCTGGGACTGACCGACTACCGGTCCTGGGCAAATGTCGAGCTCGAGCTCGAGCCCGGCCGCACGGTATTCGTCGGATCGAACGGTTTCGGCAAGACGAATCTCGTTGAGGCGCTGTGGTATTGCGCCACGCTGGGTTCGCACCGGGTGGCCTCCGATGCGCCTCTGATCCGGGCCGGTGCGCCGCGCGCGATCGTCTCGAGCATCGTGGTCAACGAGGGACGGGAACTGGCGGTCGATCTCGAGATCACCAGTGGCCGGGCCAACAAGGCCCGGCTGAACCGGTCGCCGGTGCGTTCGCCCCGCGAAATCCTCGGGGTGTTGCGCGCGGTGTTGTTCAGCCCGGAGGACCTGGCGCTGGTCCGGGGTGATCCCGGAGAGCGTAGGCGGTACCTCGATGAGCTGGCCACCACCCGCCGGCCGACCATCGCGGGGATCCGTGCCGACTATGACAAGGTCGTGCGCCAGCGCACCGCGCTGCTGAAAACTGCTGCCGGAGCACGTTATCGGGGCGACCGCAGTGTCTTGGACACCCTCGACGTGTGGGACGGGCACCTCGCCACGCATGGTGCCGCGCTGATCGCCGCGCGTATCGCGCTGGTCGAGCAGCTGCACCCGGAGGTCCAGAAGGCCTACCAATTGTTGGCGCCGTCCAGCAGGCCCGCGGCCATCAAGTACCGCAGCAGCGTGGAGGCGATCGAGACCGCACCGGGTCCGGAATCGGTGGAGTTCTACGAGGCGGCGCTGCTGGACGGGCTGGCCCGGCGCCGCGATGCGGAGTTGGATCGTGGAGTCTGTCTGGTGGGTCCGCATCGCGACGATCTCGAGCTGTGGCTGGGTGATCAGCCGGCCAAAGGCTTTGCCAGCCATGGTGAATCGTGGTCGATGGCGCTTGCCCTGAGGTTGGGGGCCTATGAATTGCTGCGTTCGGACGGTGTCGATCCGGTGCTGTTGCTCGACGATGTCTTTGCCGAACTGGACACCTCGAGGCGGCAGGCCCTGGCAGCGGTGGCCGGTGAGGCCGAACAGGTTCTGGTGACCGCGGCGGTCGGTGAGGACATCCCGCAGGACTGGTCGGTCAACCGCGTCGAGATCAGGATGACCGAAGGCGACCAGGGACGGATATCGGTGGTGCAGTCATGACGAACGATCGCGCAGAATCCTCCGATCCGACCCCCGCGGTGTCGCCGGAGGATCTCAGCCGTATGCGCGGCATGGATCTGGTGCGGCGGACCCTGGAAGAGGCTCGAGGCGCGGCCCGCAGCCAAGGTAAGGATGTCGGCCGCGGTCGTAGCGCCCCGGTGCGCCGGGTCGCGGGCAATGCCGGTCGCCGACGGAGCTGGTCGGGCCCCGGGCCCGATGTCCGTGATCCGCAGCCGCTCGGTGCGGCGACCCAGGACCTGGCGAAGGTGCGGGGCTGGTCCTCGAGGGTTGCCGAGGGTTCGGTGTTCGGCCGGTGGCGAACAGTGGTCGGCGACCAGATCGCCGACCATGCCAACCCGACCGCCTTGAACGAGGGCGTGTTGACGGTGTCGGCGGAGTCCACCGCGTGGGCCACCCAGCTGCGGATGGTGCAGTCCCAGCTGCTGGCCAAGATCGCCGCCGCGGTCGGCGACGGTGTGGTGAGCTCGCTGAAGATCGTGGGCCCGGTCGGCCCGTCGTGGCGGAAGGGCCGGTATCACGTGGCCGGCCGCGGTCCCCGCGACACCTACGGTTAGGACTGCGCTGAGAACCCCGAGACGCGCAAAATGGATCTCCTCAAGCGTCCGGAGGCACCGATACCCGAGAAATTCCGCGCACGGCGCAGTTAGATAGGTGGAAACGCCGCTACAGAGTCGGCCCTGTACGTGTCGACCGGTAGACTGTGGCGAGATCTGCAGGGCGGTGACGCAACCACCTCCCGCGAACCCCAAGGAGACGCGTCCGACGTGGCTGCCCAGAATCAGTACGGTGCCGACTCGATCAAAGTGCTGGAAGGCCTCGAAGCTGTACGTAAACGCCCCGGCATGTATATCGGTTCCACCGGGGAACGCGGCCTGCATCACCTTGTGTGGGAGGTCGTCGACAACGCGGTAGACGAGGCGATGGCCGGGTTCGCGACCAAGGTCGACGTCCGCATTCTCGAGGACGGCGGTGTGCAGGTCACCGACGACGGGCGAGGCATCCCGGTCGCCATGCATGCCACCGGTATCCCGACGATCGATGTCGTGATGACCGTCCTGCACGCCGGCGGCAAGTTCGAAGAGGGTGCCTACCAGGTATCCGGCGGTTTGCACGGCGTCGGCGTCTCGGTGGTCAACGCGCTGTCCACACGGCTGGAAGCCGATGTCCGTACCGACGGGCACGAGTGGTTCCAGACCTATGACAATTCGGTCCCCGGCACCCTGCGACAGGGTGAGAAGACCAAGGAGACCGGCACGACCATCCGGTTCTGGGCCGATCCGAACGTCTTCGAAACCACGGTGTACGACTTCGAGACCATCGCCCGGCGTCTGCAGGAGATGGCCTTCCTCAACAAGGGTCTGACCATCGAGCTCACCGACGAACGGGTCACCAAGGACGAGATCGTCGACGAGGTGGTCGCCGACACCGCCGCCGCGCCGAAAACCGCGGAAGAGACCGCCGCGGAGGCCGCCGCACCCCACAAGGTGAAGCACCGGACCTTCCATTACCCCGGCGGTCTGGTCGACTTCGTCAAGCACATCAACCGCACCAAGACCGCGATCCAGCCCAGCGTCATCGATTTCGACGGCAAGGGCACCGGCCACGAGGTCGAGATCGCGATGCAGTGGAACGCCGGATACTCCGAGTCGGTGCACACGTTCGCCAACACCATCAACACGCACGAAGGCGGCACTCACGAAGAGGGTTTCCGCTCTGCGCTGACCACCGTGGTGAACAAGTACGCCAAAGACAAGAAACTGCTCAAGGACAAGGATCCGAACCTCACCGGCGACGATATTCGCGAGGGGTTGGCAGCGGTCATCTCGGTCAAGGTCGCTCAGCCGCAGTTCGAGGGCCAGACCAAGACCAAGCTCGGTAACACCGAGGTCAAGTCGTTCGTTCAGAAGATCTGCAACGAGCAGCTGACCCACTGGTTCGAGGCGAATCCCGCCGAGGCGAAAACCGTGGTGAACAAAGCGGTCTCGTCGGCGCAGGCGCGTATCGCCGCACGCAAGGCGCGCGAACTGGTCCGGCGCAAGAGTGCGACCGACATCGGCGGCCTGCCGGGCAAGCTGGCCGACTGCCGCTCGACCGATCCGAGCAAGTCCGAACTGTATGTGGTGGAGGGTGATTCGGCCGGCGGCTCGGCCAAGAGTGGACGGGACTCGATGTTCCAGGCCATCCTGCCGCTGCGCGGAAAGATCATCAACGTCGAAAAGGCCCGTATCGACCGGGTTTTGAAGAACACCGAAGTCCAGGCCATCATCACCGCACTGGGCACCGGTATCCATGACGAGTTCGACATCAGCAAGCTGCGGTATCACAAGATCGTGTTGATGGCCGACGCCGATGTGGACGGCCAGCACATCTCAACCCTGTTGTTGACCCTGTTGTTCCGGTTCATGAAACCGCTGGTCGAGCATGGGCACATCTTCCTGGCGCAGCCGCCGCTGTACAAGCTCAAATGGCAGCGGCAGGAACCGGAGTTCGCCTACTCCGACCGTGAGCGGGACGGCCTGCTCGAGGCAGGCAAGGCGGCGGGCAAGCGGATCAATGTCGACGACGGTATCCAGCGTTACAAGGGTCTCGGCGAGATGGACGCCAAGGAACTGTGGGAGACCACCATGGATCCGTCGGTGCGGGTATTGCGTCAGGTGACGCTTGACGATGCCGCTGCTGCCGACGAGCTGTTCTCGATCCTGATGGGCGAGGACGTCGAAGCACGGCGCAGCTTCATCACGCGTAACGCCAAAGACGTTCGTTTCCTGGACGTTTAGGCGGACAACTGATGCACACAGCATTCATCCGGGTCAAGGTCGCCCCAGATGCCGCAGATCGCGCCGCGGACGCCATGCGCACTCTGGTCGAACCCACCATGGCCGAGCCGGGCTGCATCACCTACGAGTTCTATCGGGATCTTGAGGACCCGTCGTTGTTCCTGTGCTTCGAACACTGGGACTCCCGGGAGTCGATGGATGCGCACGGAACCACACCGCATGTCGCAACCTTCCTGACGGAGCTGGGACCGCTGATCGAAAAGTGGGAGTACAACCACACGGCGGCGCTGTGAACCCGAGGACCCACCTGCCATGCGCGCCACCGTAATTCACGTTGCGTCCAGATGGCCTTTGACCGCATCACGCCGAGCCAACGAGCGAGGAACTCATGACTGACACCACGTTGCCACCCGGCGACGGAACCTCTGACCGCATCGAACCGGTCGACATCCAGCACGAGATGCAGCGCAGCTACATCGACTACGCCATGAGCGTGATCGTCGGCCGCGCCCTCCCCGAGGTGCGTGACGGTCTCAAGCCCGTGCACCGCCGCGTGCTCTACGCGATGTACGACTCCGGCTTCCGCCCCGACCGCAGCCACGCGAAATCAGCGCGGTCGGTGGCCGAGACGATGGGTAACTATCACCCGCACGGTGACTCGTCGATCTACGACACCCTGGTCCGGATGGCCCAGCCCTGGTCGTTGCGCTACCCATTGGTCGACGGCCAGGGCAACTTCGGCTCGCCGGGTAACGATCCCGCCGCCGCCATGCGTTACACCGAAGCCCGGCTGACGCCGCTGGCCATGGAGATGTTGCGGGAAATCGACGAGGAGACAGTCGAATTCATCCCCAACTACGACGGCCGGGTGCAGGAACCCACGGTGCTGCCCAGCCGGTTCCCCAACTTGCTGGCCAACGGTTCGGGCGGTATCGCCGTCGGCATGGCCACCAACATCCCGCCGCACAACCTGCGGGAGTTGGCCGAGGCCGTGTACTGGTGCCTCGAGAACCACGAGGCCGACGAAGAGGCCACCCTCGCCGCGGTGTGCGAGCGGGTCAAGGGCCCGGACTTCCCCACCTCAGGCTTGATCGTCGGATCCCAGGGCATCCATGACGCCTACACCACCGGCCGCGGCTCCATCCGGATGCGCGGTGTGGTGGAAATCGAAGAGGACAGCCGCGGCCGCACCGGCATCGTCATCACCGAACTGCCGTACCAGGTCAACCACGACAACTTCATCACCTCGATCGCCGAGCAGGTGCGCGACGGCAAGCTGGCCGGCATCTCCAACATCGAGGACCAGTCCAGCGACCGCGTCGGTCTGCGAATCGTGGTGGAGCTCAAGCGCGATGCCGTCGCGAAGGTCGTGCTGAACAACCTCTACAAGCACACCCAGCTGCAGACCAGTTTCGGCGCCAACATGCTGTCGATCGTCGACGGGGTGCCGCGCACACTGCGCCTGGACCAGATGATCCGGTACTACGTCGCACACCAACTCGACGTCATCGTCCGGCGCACCCGGTACCGGTTGCGCAAGGCGAACGAGCGGGCCCACATCCTGCGCGGACTGGTCAAGGCCCTCGACGCACTCGACGAGGTGATCGCCCTGATCCGGGCGTCGCAGACCGTCGAGATCGCCCGGGCCGGCCTGATCGAGCTGCTCGACATCGACGAGATCCAGGCCCAGGCCATCCTGGACATGCAGCTGCGCCGGTTGGCTGCCCTGGAACGGCAGAAGATCGTCGACGATCTGGCCAAGATCGAAGCCGAGATCGCCGACCTCGAGGACATTCTGGCCAAGCCGGAACGGCAGCGCGCGATCGTCCGCGATGAGCTGGCCGAGATCGTCGAGAAGCACGGTGACGACCGCCGGACCCGCATCATGCCGGCCGACGGCGAGGTCAGCGACGAAGACCTGATCGCCCGCGAGGATGTGGTCGTCACGATCACCGAGACCGGGTATGCCAAGCGGACCAAGACCGACCTCTACCGCAGCCAAAAGCGCGGCGGCAAGGGCGTGCAGGGCGCCGGGCTCAAGCAGGACGACATCGTCAACCACTTCTTCGTCTGCTCGACCCACGACTGGATCCTGTTCTTCACCACGCAGGGCCGCGTCTACCGGGCCAAGGCCTATGAGCTGCCGGAGACCTCACGCACCGCGCGCGGTCAGCACGTCGCGAACCTGCTGGCCTTCCAGCCGGAGGAGCGGATCGCCCAGGTCATCCAGATCAAGAGCTACGAGGACGCGCCGTATCTGGTGCTCGCCACCCGCAACGGCCTGGTGAAGAAGTCCAGGCTGGTCGACTTCGATTCGAACCGTTCCGGCGGCATCGTGGCGATCAACTTGCGTGACGGTGACGAACTGGTCGGTGCGGTGCTGTGCTCGGCCGACGACGACCTCCTGCTCGTCAGTGCCAACGGCCAGTCGATCCGGTTCTCGGCGACCGATGAGGCGCTGCGGCCGATGGGGCGGGCGACCTCGGGCGTGCAGGGCATGCGGTTCAACGAGGACGACCGGCTGCTGTCCCTCAATGTGGTCCAACCGGACACATATCTGCTGGTCGCGACGGCCGGCGGCTACGCCAAGCGCACCGCGATCGAGGAATACACGGTTCAGGGCCGTGGCGGCAAGGGCATCCTGACGATCCAGTACGACCGCAAACGTGGCAGTCTGGTCGGAGCGCTGATCGTCGATGACGAGACGGAGCTGTACGCCATCACTTCCGGTGGTGGTGTCATCCGGACCGCCGCACGTCAGGTTCGCAAGGCCGGGCGTCAGACCAAGGGTGTCCGCTTGATGAACCTGGGCGAGGGCGACACACTGATTGCGATTGCGCGCAACGCCGAGGAGGACTCGGATGCGGATGGCGAAGAGTCCGACGAGGCGTGACGCTGTCGCCGGGGCCCGCCGCGGACCTCGGCCCGAGCTAAGGAGCTGTTAGGTGAGTTCACCGAGCGAGCCGGGGTACCCGCGAGCGGGCGACCGGCCGGGCAGCTCCAACGGCTCGGGTACCGGGACCGCCGCCGGGGCCGAGAGCGCCTCGTCCACGAGCAAGGCGGGCGGGGCCCAGGCCCGGCCTGCGGGCGGTCAGATCACCGAAACCGGTGAGGTGCCGCCGTGGCAGCGTGGGTCGGCGATGAGCACACCGCCGCCGGCCGCGGAGTCTCGCGACGAAGGCGCCCGTACGCCGGGCTCCCACTCCCCCGGTGTGGAAGCCCGTCTGCAGCGCTTCGTCGCCGGTACGGAGAACCAGGAGACCGAACAGCAGCCTCGGCCGGCTCGGCCGGCCCCGGCTGCCGCGCGCAACGAGCCGGTGCGGTCCGAGGCCTACGCGAGTGAGATCCCTGACCTGTCCGGCCCGTCGCCGCGACCGGCCCCACGCAAGGCGCCCGCCGAAACCGCGGCCGCCAGATCCTCGAGCAACACCCCGACCACCCGGATCCAGGTCGGCAACCGCGCCCCGCATCAGGGGCCGGTCCGGGCGAGCATGCAGATCCGCCGGGTCGACCCGTGGACTGTGCTGAAGGTCTCACTGGTGCTGTCGGTGGTGTTGTTCTTCGTGTGGATGATCGCGGTGGCGTTCCTCTACCTGGTGCTCGGCGCCATGGGCGTGTGGAGCAAGCTCAACAGCAACGTCGGCGACCTTCTGACCAGCGCCAGCGGCTCCTCAGGAGGCGAATTGGTGTCCAGCGGAACGATCTTCGGCGGGGCGGCGCTCGTCGGCCTGGTGAACATCGTGGTGCTGTGCGCGTTGGCGACCATCGGCGCGTTCATCTACAACCTGACCACCGATCTGGTCGGCGGGGTCGAGGTCACGCTGGCCGACAGGGATTGATTTGGGAGTCTGCGCCTCGGTGCGGTAATCTCTGCGCTCGGTCGATCCCAATTTTCGGGCCTATAGCTCAGGCGGTTAGAGCGCTTCGCTGATAACGAAGAGGTCGGAGGTTCGAGTCCTCCTAGGCCCACGACACCCGGTGTAGCCGGTGATCACCGAGAGGTTGCGCCCATGCGGTATCTGCTTCTGGCCGGCGCCGCAGCGGTCGCGGTGATCGTCTGGCGATCACGACGCGGTGAAGAGGTTTGGCACGACCTGGAGATTCCAGCGTCGCCGCCAGATACGGGGCCTTAGCTCAGTTGGTAGAGCGCTGCCTTTGCAAGGCAGATGTCAGGAGTTCGAATCTCCTAGGCTCCACAATTCGAAAAGTCATGAGCGGTTCCGATGCTGGCCATCGGAGCCGTTTTTTCGCGTTAAGGGCCGAACAATGCCGGCATGGTGAAATCGAGTGCCGACGGTCAAGAGGAGCGGACAGACACAATGACCCAGCTTGAGTTCTCCGAGTCCATACACATCGCGGTTTCGCCAGCGGAGCTGTACGAGATCGTGTCCGACGTGACGCGCACCGGCGAATGGAGCCCGGTGTGCAAAGAGTGCTGGTGGGACGAAGGTGCGACCGGCCCGCAGGTGGGCGCGTGGTTCATCGGACGCAACGTCCAAGCTGAGCGTGAGTGGCAGACCCGTAGTCAGGTGGTGACCGCCGAACCGGGGCGCACGTTCGTCTGGGAGGTCAACGGCGGCTGGGTGCGATGGGGCTACACACTGGAGCCGGAAGCCGCAGGTACCCGGCTCACTGAGTCCTGGTCATTTCTGGAGCGCGGCATCGCCGGTTTCCGGGAACGCTTCGGCGAGACCGCCGACGCTGAGATCGGCGCGCGCAGCGAATCGGCATTGACCGGCATCCCGGTGACGCTTGCCGCGATCAAGGCGGTTGCCGAGAACGCGTAGTCGCGCGGGGGTGTCGAAATCACCGAAACAAGAGCATGTTTCGTGCCGGGCAGGCGTGAACAGCGGGCCTTCGGCCGGTCGCCGTCGTAACCGCGCGGGTGCGGCACTTGCACAGTACGCTCAGGAAGTTCCCAGGGACGGCACGTCCCGGTCCGGGATGTCCACACCCGTGTCGCGCGAATGCGCAAGAGGGAGAACGCTTATGAAGCGACCTGTCGTTGTCGGCCTGGCTGTCCTGGTGATGGGTCTGGCCGGGTGTGGTTCGGAGAGCGCATCTGAGCCGGCGTCCAGTCCGGGCTCCAGTTCGGTTGCGGCAGCAAGCGACGAGCAGCAGATCCGCGACCTGATCGACCAGGAACAAGCCGCAATAGCCGGCTTCGACTTCGACAGGATGGCCGAGCTGACCTGTGCCCAATACCGGGACGCTGTCCTGAGCCAGCCTGACACCATGTTCCCGCCGCTCAGCGAGGCCGGGACACCTGAGGAACTGGCTGCGAAACCGGCGGATGCGCTGACCGTCGCGCTCAAACAGCAGTACCCCACCGCATCGGACGCCACCATCGGCGAGCTCGTCGACGCGCTGATCCGATACGACGAGCCGGCCTACAAGGCAGCCAACCTCGAGATTCTTCGGCAGACGACCACGGTGAGCATCGACAAGGTGGAGAACGTCAAGGTCACCGGGGACACCGCCACAGCCGATCTCACCACGACATGGCGATCAGGCGACAAGCCACCGGCGACCAATACCCAGTCCAACACCTTCCTCAAAGAGGACGGTCAATGGGTGGACTGCCAGGACCCGTCGTCGGAATAGCCCGCCGAAATAGGCGCCCGCGCTAGGGCTTCGGGCTGACCTCGACGCTCGGCGGCAGCGGTGAGGGCTCGGGCCGGGCGGACCGCCGCAGGATCGAGAACGTCACTGCCCCGCCGGCCAGGACCGCCGCGGCGACCCCGGCAATCACCAGCCGGCGCGTACGCCGCTTGGGCTGTGGCGCTGCGGCGGCCTCCTGCAGTACCTCGGGCAGCGCGGCCACGGTTGCCGCGGCCGCGGCAATCTGACGGCGCAGCTTGCCCGACTGGTAGCGCTTGCGCAGACCGGCTGCCGCGGCGGACAGCGTGTCGGCACTCAGACCCACCACGCCGCGGGTCACATCGACCGGACCGACGGTGCTGTATTTCAAACCGCGGGCTAGACGCTGACGGGGGGCCAACCGGGTATCGACGTTCGCGGTCATCTGGCACCTTTCTGGGCACTGGCGGCGGAGGTGAGTGAGGCCGGGTGTCGGCTGAGATCCACATTGCCATCTCTGTGCAAGTCTCGGGGTGTTGGTGGGGTATCTGCCGGTTGCCCGTGGCCGGGATGGCAGACTGGGTAGCCGTGACGAGCCCCATTCAGACCGCGACGGCGACACTGCACACCAACCGCGGCGATATCAAGATCGCACTGTTCGGAAACCACGCTCCCAAGACCGTGGCCAACTTCGTCGGCTTGGCGCAGGGCACGAAGGACTACAGCACCGAGAATGCCTCGGGTGGCACGTCAGGTCCGTTCTACGATGGCGCGGTCTTCCACCGGGTGATCGACGGCTTCATGATCCAGGGCGGCGATCCGACCGGCACCGGCCGTGGCGGCCCGGGTTTCCAGTTCGCCGACGAGTTCCACCCCGAGCTGCAGTTCGACAAGCCGTACCTGCTGGCCATGGCCAACGCCGGGGCACCAACGGATCCCAGTTCTTCATCACGGTCGGCCAGACGCCGCACCTGAACCGGCGCCACACCATCTTCGGTGAGGTCGTCGACCCCGAGTCGAAGAAGGTTGTCGACGCCATCGCGTCCACCCCCACCGATCGTTCCGACCGTCCGGCCGAGCCGGTTGTCATCGAATCGGTCACCGTGTCATAGCGGGCCCAACCCCGCACCTACAAATGCGCGACGCCCCCGACTACGGGGGCGTCGCGTGTTGTGTGGGGTCTGTTTTCACCGCGGCGCGAAACCGGCCTCGGTGAGCACGTCCAAGACGTCGAGCGGGTCTGTACCGAGGTCCCACCGCGTGAGGACCACCAGGTGATCGTCGACCGTGTCGATCTCCAGCAGGCGGACCTTGCGGGCGATCCGGCGGAACTCGGTGATGCGGATCGCCCGGATGTCATTACGGCGATATATGCGGGTGCGCCACCAGCCGGCGACCGTGAGACAGTCTTGGTTAATTGCCAGTTTGGGTCGTGCCCGCCACGACAATGTTGCGAACGTGAGCAATCCCACCCCAGCTATGCCGGCAAGAACACGTCCGGGCGGGTCTGTGATCAGGGTCACAGCTGCGATAGCCATCATAAGTCCGGCTATGCCGCAACCAGCGACTCCGGCAGCAGGTGGGCCCCAATGAGTTTGCTGCACGGGCTCTTCACACCCTCTTACCGCGACTAATGGAGTTATCCACAGGTGCTATCCCCAATGGGGATGAATCACAACGATGTGATTGAGCATCGCCAAGGTTGCTGAACCGGTAACGCTGAAAACGTAAGATGAATTCATTATGACGTCGCCCGGGGTCAGCGCCAGCGCATCGTGAGCAACAGCCCACTGATCATGAAGGCAAAGGCGACGGCGTAGTTCCACGGACCCAGGTCAGCCATCCACTGAAGGAAGGACGGAGTGTCCACCGGATTGGTTGCGGCCAGCTGGAAAACCAGCAGCCAGATGAGACCGAACAGCATGAGGCCGATGAACAGCGCGACGAACCACACACTTGACGGCCCGGCTTTCACCTTGACCGGGGTCCGGCTCACCGACTTGATGGTGAAATCGTTCTTCTTACGGACTTTGGACTTGGGCATGGGTACCTTCGCGGACAGTCGGCGTCACACGGTGCGACGATGAGGCAGGATGCCTCACGAGCCTAACGTAGCTGCACGTCCAGGAGAGACTGCGATGGACCAACCGGATCGATCCCCGTGGCGCTTCGGCGTCCCGGTCGTCTGCCTGGCCGCGGGCCTGCTGCTGGCCGCCACCCACGGGGTCTCCGGTGGTGACGAGATCCGCCGCAGCGATGCTCCCCGCCTGGTCGACCTGGTGCGCGAGGCGCAGCAGTCGGTGGACCGGCTGAGTCTCCAGCGCGATTCGCTGGCCACCGAGATCGACAGCCATCACGGTGGATCTCCGGAATCACACGCGGCCCTGGCCGCCATCACCCGGCGATCCGCCGAATTGGCCGTCGATGCGGGCACGGTGCCCATGCGGGGACCCGGACTGGTCGTCACCCTCAACGACGCCCAGCGCGACGCCCAGGGCCGCTTTCCCCGCGACGCCTCCCCCGACGACCTGGTGGTGCACCAACAGGACATCCAGGCCGTCCTGAACGCACTGTGGAGCGCGGGCGCCGAGGGTATCCAGATGCAGGACCAACGCATCATCGCGACATCGGCACCGCGCTGCGTCGGCAACACCCTGCTGCTCAACGGCCGGACCTACAGCCCGCCCTACGTGATCACCGCGATCGGCGATGCCACCGCCATGCAGGCCGCCCTGGCCGCTGCCCCCTACGTCACCCTCTACAAGCAGTACGTGGTGCGCTTTGGGTTGGGTTACACGGAGGAGCCACGCGCCGAGGTCGAGTTGACCGGCCACACCGAGCCGCTGCGGATGCGCTACGCGAAACCCGCGGGCCCTGTCGGCTACTGAGCCGGTAACCTGGGCCGATGCAGGTTCTGGTCGTCGACAACTATGACAGCTTCGTGTTCAACCTGGTCCAGTATCTGGGTCAGCTCGGGGTGGACGCGCAGGTCTGGCGCAACGACGACGAACGCCTGGCCACCGAGGCCGACCTGGCCAAGGTGGCAGCCGAATTCGACGGCGTCCTGCTGAGCCCGGGCCCGGGTACCCCGGAACGGGCCGGAGCAACGATCCCGCTGGTGCGTGCCTGCGCGGCCGCCGGCACTCCCCTACTGGGCGTCTGCCTCGGCCACCAGGCCATCGGGGTGGCTTTCGGCGGCACTGTCGACCGTGCGCCCGAGCTGCTGCACGGTAAGACGAGCGTCGTGCACCACGCCGATGCCGGGGTGCTGAAGGGTCTCCCGGATCCGTTCACCGCGACCCGCTACCACTCGCTGACGATCCTTCCCGAGACCGTCCCCGACGAGCTCGAGGTCATCGGGCAGACCGACGGCGGCGTGATCATGGCGGTAAGGCACCGCGAGTTGCCGATACACGGCGTGCAGTTCCACCCGGAGTCGATCCTCACCGAGGGCGGGCACCGCATGCTGGCCAACTGGCTGGGCGTGTGCGGTGCCGCCCCGGAGGAACGTCTGGTGGCCGCCCTCGAAGCCGAGGTGGCCCGCGCCGTAGCGGCGGCTACGACGCGAAGCTCAGCGTGATCCGCGCGTCGCGGTTGACCCCGGATCCGGCCGGCGGGCTCTGCGTGACCACAGCGTTGGTGCGCTGACCGCTGTCGCGCACGTCCGCCCCCTTGTCGAGGACACCGGTCCAGCCGAGCGCGCTCAGACGCTGGTAGGCATCATCCCAGAACTGCCCGACCAGGTTGGGCATGACGAACTGGTTGCCCCGCGAGACATGGATCTGAATCGGGGTGTCCTTGGGCATCGAGGCGCCCGCGGGTGGCTCGGTGCCGACCACCTGGCCGGCGGGAGCGGTGTTGTCGACATCGATGACCACCGTGCTGGTGAAGCCCGACGCCGTCAGGATCTGCTTGCACACATCGACGCTCTGCCCAGAGCAGTCAGGCACCGTGGTGTTCTCCGGACCGGAGCCCACTACCAGCGTGACCTCATAGATGATGCCCGCGGTCTGGTTCGCCGGCGGATTGGTCGCGAGCACCCGGCCCTTCTGCTCGGGAGTCGACGGGCTCGGCGACTCCTTGACCTTCTCGAACCCGGCATCCTTGAGCTTCTGTCTGGCCTGGGACGGGGTCAGCCCGGCGACATCGGGCACCTGAGCCTGCGTGGGCCCGGTCGACACGTTGACCGTGATCTCGTCACCGGCAGCCGCCATGCTGTTGGCCGCCGGATCGGTGCTGATGACGTGCTCCGGCCGAACCTGGTTGTCCGGCTTGGGTTCGGTGCGGGTCTTGAAGCCTCGGTTCTGCAGCGCGGCAATGGCATCGGCCGACTGCTGGCCGCTCACATCGGGCACCTGCACGTCGCGCGGCTTGCCGTCGAACATGTTGATGGCCACCGTCACCACGACGGTCAGCACTGCCAGGACGGCGACGGCGATCAGCCACCGGGCCACCGAGGCATTGCGGTCCGCCGGACGGGGCACCACCAGGTTCTGCGTGGGCACCCCGCCACCCTGGGTCAGCATCGGCCCGGAGTTCATCATCGAGGTCCGCTCGGATTCGGTGAGCACCTTGGGAGCCTCGGGGGCCTCACCGCTGTGCACCCGGATCAGATCGGTGCGCATCTCGGCCGCGGTCTGGTAGCGGTTGTCGGGGTTCTTGGCCAGAGCCTTCAGCACCACGGCGTCGAGTTCCGGGGAGATCCCAGTGTGCCGTTGCGACGGCGGGATCGGATCCTCGCGGACGTGCTGATAGGCAACCGCGACCGGCGAATCACCGATGAAAGGCGGTTCCCCAGTGAGCATTTCGTAGAGAACGCAACCCAGCGAGTAGACGTCGGAGCGGGCGTCCACGGTCTCACCGCGGGCCTGCTCGGGCGACAGGTACTGAGCGGTGCCGATCACCGCGGCGGTCTGCGTGACGCTGTTGCCGGTATCGGCGAGGGCGCGCGCGATACCGAAGTCCATCACCTTCACAGCGTTGTTCTTGCTGATCATGATGTTGGCCGGCTTGACGTCGCGGTGCACGATGCCGTGCTGATGGCTGAAGTTCAGCGCCTGACAGGCGTCGGCGATGACCTCGATCGCGCGCCGCGGAGCCATGGGCCCGTCGGTGTGGACGATGTCGCGCAGCGTCACACCGTCGACGTACTCCATGACGATGTAGGGCAACGGCCCGTTGGGCGTCTCGGCCTCTCCGGTGTCGTACACCGCCACGATGGCGGGATGGTTCAGCGCGGCCGCGTTCTGCGCTTCCCGGCGGAAACGCAGGTAGAAGCTCGGGTCGCGAGCCAGGTCGGCACGCAGGACCTTGACCGCGACATCGCGGTGCAGCCGGGTGTCGCGTGCGATGTGGACTTCGGACATGCCGCCGAAGCCGAGAATTTCACCGAGTTCGTATCGGTCAGAGAGGTGCTGAGGCGTCGTCATCGCAGTATCTGTTCCGGTGCCTTCGGTACAGCCTGAGCATCAGCCCCGGCCTCCCTGGGCACGATCACGTGGAATGCCAGGTCCGGCAACGCTGCCGGGGTCTGGTAAGGCGTCGTCTGGGTCACCGTGTCGGTGACCGTGGGCGGTGGTGACTGCTGCTGATCCTTGCGATCCTGCGCGTTGAGCACGATCAGGATGGCAATCACGATAGCCAGCGCGCCGAGTACCCCGGCGGCCCACAGTAGCGCCCGCTGACCCGACGAGAACGTGCGGCGCGGAGCGGGTGCCGGCCGGTGGGCGGCCGTGGTCGGCCGGGCCCGGGTGGCGGTCACCGGTGTGCGGCCGGTGAGCTCGGCCGCGGCGCGAGCCTGGGCGGCCGAGGGAACGGCGGCCGGAGCGGCCCGTCCGAGGGTCGGGGCCTGGTTGGGGCGCGGGGGACGGCGGCCGGAGCGCACGGCGGCGACCGCGTCGGCGAACGGCCCGCCGGACTTGTAGCGCATCCCCGGGTTCTTCACCAGGGTGATCTCGATCAGCTCGCGTACGTTGGGCGGCAGATCGGCGGGCAGCGGCGGCGGCGTCTCCTTGATGTGTTTCATCGCCACCGTCAGCGCACCGTCGCCCGTGAACGGGCGCTTACCCGAAACCGATTCGTAGCCAACGACTCCCAGCGCGTAGACGTCGCTGGCCGCGGTGGCGTCGTGGCCGAGGGCCTGCTCGGGCGCGATGTACTGGGCCGTGCCCATCACCATGCCGGTCTGGGTGACCGGGGCGGCGTCGACTGCCTTGGCGATACCGAAGTCGGTCAGTTTCACCTGGCCGGTCGGGGTGATGAGGATGTTGCCCGGCTTGACGTCGCGGTGCACCAGACCCGCGGTGTGGGCCACCTGCAGCGCGCGTCCGGTCTGCTCGAGCATGTCGAGGGCATGCCGGAGCGACAGCCGCCCGGTCCGCTTGAGCACCGAGTTCAACGGCTCACCGTTGACGAGCTCCATCACCAGATATGCGGTGCGGCCCTCGCCGTCGATATCGGTCTCGCCGTAGTCGTACACGCTGGCGATGCCGGGGTGGTTGAGCATGGCCACGGTGCGGGCCTCGGCTCGGAACCGTTCGACGAACTCCGCATCTTCGGAGAACTCGGCCTTCAGCACCTTGACGGCGACGCGACGGCCCAGCCGCGAGTCGACGGCCTCCCAGACCTGACCCATGCCGCCCGTGGCGATCAGTCGTTGCAGCCGGTACCGCCCGGACAGCGTGACTCCAACCCGGGGACTCATGAACCCTCCCGCAGCGCCGCGGCTATCGTGGCGCGTCCGATCGGGGCGGCGAGTGCGCCGCCGGTGGCCGACAACCGGTCCCCGCCGTCCTCGATCAACACCGAGACCGCAACTTTGGGGTCGGAAGCCGGTGCGAATGCGATGTACCAGGCATGCGGCGGAGTGTTACGGGGATCCGTCCCGTGCTCTGCCGTACCGGTCTTCGAAGCGATCTGCACGCCGGCGATGGCTCCCTTCTGCTGAGTCACCTGCTCGGCGGCGACCATCAAGTCCGTAAGTGTAGCTGCGACCTGGGGTGACACTGCCCGGCGCTCTTGGGCAGGTGCGGTGGTGGCGATCGTGGCCAGGTCGGGTCCTTTTAGGCTATCCACAAGATACGGGCGCATCGCGATGCCGTCATTAGCGATGGTCGCGGCCACCTGCGCGTTCTGCAGCGGAGTCAACGCGACATCGCGCTGTCCGATGCTGGACATGCCGAGTGCGGCGCCGTCCGCGATCGGTCCGGTGGTCGATTCGGCCACCTGCAGCGGGATGGTCGGCGGGGGAGAGTCGAGCCCGAAGGCCTGGGCGGTCGTCTTGAGCTTGTCGGCCCCGGTCTTGAGGCCCAGCTCGACGAAGGCGGTGTTGCACGATTTCGCGAACGCCTCGCGCAGCGTGGCAGTGGGACCGGGTCCGCACGACGCCCCACCGAAGTTCTCCAACGTCGCCGTGCTGTCGGGCAGCGGGATCCGCGGCGCGGCGGTGAGCTGGGTGTCGGGGGTGCTGCCGGCCTGCAGGGCGGCAGCCGTGGTGATCACCTTGAACGTCGAGCCGGGCGGGTAGGTCTCCGAGATGGCGCGGTTGAGCAACGGGGACTGTTCGTCGTCGCGCAACTGCTGCCAGGCCTGGCTCTGGGCGTCGAGGTCGTGTGTGGCCAGCTGGTTGGGGTCGTACGACGGAGACGACGCCATGGCCAGGATCTTGCCCGTCGAGGGCTCCAGGGCCACGACAGAGCCCTTGCAGGGGCCGTCGCCGCAGCCGTGCTGCAGTGCGTCCCAGGCGGCCTGCTGCACCTGCGGGTTGATCGTGGTGTCGACGTTGCCGCCGCGCGGGTCGCGGCCGGTGAAGAAATCGGCGAGCCTGCGGCCGAAGAGGCGCTCGTCGGAGCCGTTGAGAATGCTGTCCTCGGCCCGCTCCAGCCCGGTGCTGGAATAGCCCAGCGAATAGAACCCGGTGATCGGGGCGTAGACGTCGGGGTTGGGGTAGGTGCGCAGGAAGCGGAACCGGCCGTCGGTGGCCACCGAGTAGGCCAGCAGCTGGCCGCCTGCGGTGATCTGGCCCCGCTGGCGCGAGTACTCGTCGAGCAGCACCCGCTGGTTGCGCGGGTCGGCGCGCAATCCGTCGGCCGTGAAGACCTGGGTGATGGTGGCATTGGCCAACAGCAGCACGATCAGCACCATGATCGTGACTGCCACCCGGCGCAGGGAGGTGTTCATACCTTCTCGATCACCTCGGTGTTGGCCGCGGCGATCGGGGTGGGGTTCGGCGACGGGGTGGTGGTGATGGGCCGGCGGGCGGCGTGCGAGATGCGCACCAGGATGGCCAGCAGGATGTAGTTGGCCAGCAGTGAGGAGCCGCCGTAGGACATCCACGGGGTGGTCAGGCCGGTCAGCGGGATCAGCTTGGTGACGCCGCCGACGACGATGAACAGCTGGATGGCCAGCGTCGAGGCCAATCCGGCGGCCAGCAGCTTGCCGAAGCTGTCGCGCACCGCGATCGCCGTGCGCATCCCGCGGATGATCAGGATCGTGTAGAGCATGAGAACGCCTGCCAGCCCGACCAATCCGAGCTCCTCGCCGATCGCGGCGATGATGAAATCGGTGGCCGCGGCGGGCACGGTTCCGGGCTGTCCGTTGCCCAGGCCGGTGCCGAAGATGCCGCCGGTGGCGAAGCTGAACAGCGACTGCACCATCTGGTAGCCGGCACCGTCAGGATCGGCGAACGGATCGAGCCAGGTCTCCACCCGCACCTGGACGTGGCCGAAAACCTGGTATGCCACAACGCTTCCCGCCGCGAACAGGGCCAGCCCGATGACCACCCAGCTCAACCGTTCGGTGGCCACGTAGACCAGGACCAGGAACGACGCATACAGCAGAAGTGAAGTGCCCAAATCCTTTTCGAACACCATCACGCCCACCGAGGCGGCCCAGGCCAGCAGCAGGGGAGCCAGGTCGCGGGGCCGCGGCAGGTCGAGTCCGAAGAAGTGTTTCCCCGCACTGGTGAACAGGTCCCGCTTGGCGACCAGCACCGCGGCGAAGAAGATCAACAGCAGGATCTTGGAGAACTCGGCGGGCTGAATCGAGAAGCCGGGGAACTGAATCCAGATCTTGGCGCCGTACTGCTCGGAGTACTTCGTCGGCAGCAACGCCGGAATGACAAGCAGCACAAGGCCGGTCAGCGCGCAGATGTACCCGTACCGGGCGAGCATGCGATGGTCGGTCAGCAGCGCCACCACGACCGCGAACCCGATCACACCCACCAGCGTCCACATCATCTGCTGGTTGGCGGTGCCGCCGAGCCCGTCGGAGGTCATCTCACCCTTGGCCAGGTCCAGCCGGTGGATCATCACCAGGCCCAGCCCGTTGAGCAGTGCCACGACCGGCAGCAGAAGGGGGTCGGCGTAGGGGGCGAACCGGCGCACGGCCAGGTGGGCGGCGCCCATCAGGACGATGAAGGCGATGACGTAGCGGGCCAGATCCCAGCTCAGACCTTGTTCCTGATTCGCCTCGACGATCAGCAGTGCGACCGTGGTGATGAAGGCCGCGAACCCCAGAAGCAGCAGTTCCGCGTTGCGCCGATTGGGTAGCGGCGGCGTGACGGTAACCGGCGACTGGGGTTGAGTCGTCATGACACGGCTCGGCAGTTCTTCCCCGGTTCTTGTGGTGGGGGAGGCAGCGCGGTGACGGTCGGCGACGGCGATGGTGAAGGAGACGGCGGAGCCGAGGTCGGGGCTCCCGGCGCGGGTGCATCAGGCGCGGGTGTCTCGGGGGCGGGCGGCTCCGCGCTGGGCGCGGGGGCCGGCATCGGAGCCGCTGAAGGTGACGGAGACGGCGCCGGGCCGGGTGCCGGCGCGGGCTTCGACGTCGTGGTGGCGGTGCGCGGGGCGCATACCGGCAGGACGGAGCTCCGGGCCAGCTTGGTGATCTGCTCGATGGCATCGTCCTGGGTGCCGCCGATCAGACCGGCCTTCACCGAGGCCCGTTCCGAGGGACGCAAGTCGTCGATCGCCATCAACCGGCACTCGCGCTGGTCCTGAGTGTCGTCGGCGCCGATCAGCGACAGTTCGTTGCGGGCGTTCAGACAGCCCAGGCGATATGGCTCCTGCAGTGAGATACCGAGAAACGAGCCCTGCACCCCACGCATGATCGACACCGTGCCGTCGTGCTCGGCGACGTAATAGTTGTTGCGGATGATCTCCCGGCCGATGGCCAGGCCGCCGACGAGCACCAGTACCAGCAGCACGGCGGCGATCAGGAACCGGCGCCGCGATCGTGGCCTGCGGGCCGGTTCGGCCGGCTGGGGCACCACGCGTTTGGGTTCGTTGCGGCGGGGATTGAACGCCGAGGCCCGTCCGGCAGCCGTGTCCGGCGGCGCGGTCTGATCGTCGTCCCCGGACACCGCGCCGGCCAGGATCGGCTGGGTCTGCCCGTAGTCGTAGTCGACGACGTCGGCGACCACCACGGTCACGTTGTCCGGACCGCCGCCGCGCAGGGCCAGCTCGATCAGCCGGTCGGCGCTCTCGGCGACATCCTCGATCTGCAGGGCCTCGTGGATGGTCTCGTGGCTGACCGGATCGGACAGACCGTCCGAGCACAGCAGGTAGCGATCACCGGCCTTGGCCTCGCGCATGATCAGTGTCGGCTCGACTTCATGCCCGGTCAGCGCCCGCATGATCAGCGACCGCTGGGGATGGCTGTGGGCCTCCTCGGCGGTGATGCGCCCTTCGTCGACCAGCGTCTGGACGAACGTGTCGTCCTTGGTGATCTGGGTCAGCTCACCGTCGCGCAGCAGATAGCCGCGGGAGTCGCCGATGTGGACGAGGCCCAGCCGGTTGCCTGCGAACAGGATCGCGGTGAGCGTCGTGCCCATGCCGTCGAGTTCGGGGTCGGCCTCCACGTGGGCCGCGATCGCGGCATTGCCCTGGCCGACCGCGGTGTTGAGCTTGCTGAGCAGGTCACCGCCGGGCTCGTCGTCGTCGAGATGCGCCAGCGCCGCGATGACGAGCTGTGAGGCCACTTCGCCCGCGGCATGGCCACCCATGCCGTCGGCAAGCGCCAGCAGGCGAGCCCCGGCATACACCGAGTCCTCATTGTTGGCGCGAACCAACCCGCGATCACTGCGCGCGGCGTATCGGAGTACGAGGGTCATAGTGTGTCTCGCGCTCCTCGCGTGCGCGGTATCGATTCTGCTCCTCGCGTGCGCGGTGCCTGATCTGCTCCTCGCGTGCGCGGCGTCACGGACGCAACTCGATTACCGTCTTACCGATTCGAACCGGTGTCCCGATTGAAACCCTTACCGCTGTTGTCACCTTCGCCCTGTCAAGGTATGTGCCGTTGGTCGATCCTAGGTCCTCCACGTACCACTCCGAACCTCGTGGCGAGAGCCGGGCGTGGCGCGTCGAAGCGTAATCATCGGTGAGCACAAGAGTGGAGTCGTCGGCACGGCCGATCAACACCGGCTGAGCACCCAACGTGATGCGGGTACCGGCCAGTGCGCCCTCGGTGACCACCAATTGCCGCGCGACGTGGCGGCGGTCCCGGCTCGGCAGCAGGGAACCGCGGAGAGCCAGCCCCCGGCGCACCATCACCGCGCCCGTGGGCGCATAGATGTCCGTCCGCAGGATGCGCAGCACCGACCAGATGAACAACCACAGCAGCAGGAGGAAACCGACACGTGTCAGCTGCAGCACTAACCCCTGCATCTGACGTCCTCTCCGTATCCGCCCCACTGGTATCGCTCAGCTACCGTCGGCAACGTCACGATACTTGGACGGCGATCGCCGTGAGGGCGAAGCGGGGTGCTTGCCACTCAGGTGTGTCCGGTCTCAGACGCTCAGTGCACGCGCACGATGATCTCGGAATGGCCCAGCCGGATCACGTCACCGTCGGCCAGCTGCCACTCCTGCACCGGGGCGTTGTTCACCGTGGTGCCGTTGGTGGAGTTGAGGTCTGACAGCAACGCGACCTGTCCGTCCCACCGGATTTCCAGGTGCCGGCGTGACACCCCGGTGTCGGGGAGACGGAACTGGGCGTCCTGGCCGCGGCCGATCACGTTGGCGCCTTCGCGCAACTGGTAGGTACGGCCGCTGCCGTCGTCGAGCTGGAGGGTGACCGCAGCGCCGCCGGCGGCATAGTCGCCGCCGCCGTACCCGCCCTGCTGGCCGCCGTATCCGGGCTGGCCCGCCTGCGGTGCGCCGTACTCGCCGCCGTAGCCGGCCTGCTCGCCATAACCGGGCTCGCCGTAGCCGCCCTGTTCGGGATAACCGCCCTGCTGGGGCTCGGCGTAGCCGCGGCCATAGTCCTGCTGCTGGCCGTACTCCTGGCGCCCGTAGGGCTGGCCGCCGCCGGCGTATCCGCCACCCTGCTCGGGGTAGCCACCGCCTTGGCGCGGATCCTGACGTCCGTAGTCGTACTCGCCGCCGCCGTAACCGGGCTGACCGCCCGGCGCGGGCTGGCCGTAGCCGCCGCCCTGCTGGCCGCCGTAGCCGCGGTCATAACCACCGCCCTGCTGACCGCCGTAGCCGGCGGGCGGACGCTGCTGCTCGTAGGACTGCGGGGGGTAGCCGGCCTGGTCGGGGTAGCCGCCTTGATCCGGGTACCCACCCTGGTCCGGGTAGCCGCCCTGATCGGGGTATCCGCCCCGCTCGCCGCCGTAGCCGCCGCGCTGCTGCGGGGGATAGCCGCCGCCCTGCTCCTGGGGCGGGTACCCGCCCTGCTCCGGCGGGTACTGCCCGCCGCGCGGGTCGTCCTGCGGGTGGCCGTAGCGGTCGTCGTAATACTCGTCGCCGGGCCGCCCTTGTCCCTGGCCGCCGCGGTAATTCGGGTTATCGGTCATAGGTGGTTCTCCTGATTCTGCGGTGAACGCATGGTCGCCTTGGGCTCGCGCGGATTCGCCAGCGGTCGAATCGGGGTTAACCGCGCCGTGGGCGCGGAACTGTCCGGTGTGCAGGTTCGGTGATTGCTCGAATCTAACGACCACATCACCATACGTTTGCCACCCCTGATCACGAATGAATCCCCCCAGATGTTTGGCGAATGCGGTCGAGGTCAGGTCGGTATCGGCGCTTACTTTCTGATAGTCAGTGCCACTGAGCGTAATTACGTAGTCGTTCGGTGCCAAAACTTGTCCACCGGCCACCGTACGGGCTCGGGACTCGGCTTCCCGGCACAACGCCGTCTCTACTTCTTGAGGCACTATCGAGCCGCCGAAGACCCGGGCGAACGCATCGCCGACGGTCGACTCGAGTTTGCGTTCGATGCGGTCGACCAGACCCATGTCACCGCCCGCCTTTTCTCGTTGTCGTTCGTCGCCTCGACACGGTCACCCGTGCTACCGCGTGTCGCTCTGGCCACACTGCTCACAAGCATGGTATCGGCCTAGTGCCGTAAAGCGGGACCAACAGAACTCTGAGAATCCGATCGTTGCAGGTCAGTGACCTGATCTAGATGAGCTTAAGGGTTTTCTGACAATCCGGCGGGCGCCTGATCGGCCTGCTGATCGGCCGGTTTGGGAACGGCGCGCTCGCAGTGTTACGCTGCCTCGGTCATTCGGGCGAGTGGCGGAATGGCAGACGCGCTGGCTTCAGGTGCCAGTGTCCTTCGGGACGTGGGGGTTCAAGTCCCCCTTCGCCCACAGAGAGCGGTTCTGATGAACTGCGACGAAGGCCGTGAACTCAACTGAGTTCACGGCCTTTGTATTTGGGGCCGAGCGCCGTGGCACGGGCGATACTCACGTTGTGCATTCGGAACTGCGAGCGGCGGACGGCACTAGGCTGGCTCTGGAAGTGACGGGTGACGGGCCGCCGGTGGTTTTCGTGCACGGGTCCAATGGCGGCCTGGATTCGTGGGCCGCGGTCACTCGGTATCTCGCCGGCTACCGGATCGTGCGGTACGCCCGGCGAAACCACCCACCGAGTGCCATTGGCAACGCACCCAATAGTTTCGGCGTGGAGGCCGCAGATCTGCGGTGCGTGCTGAATTCAGTGGCTGAATCGTTTGGGGCCAGGGCACATATCGTCGGCGGCTCCTACGGAGCGACGGTCGCGCTTTATACGGCCATGGCCGATGCCGATCGAATCGCGTCACTGGCGTTGTTCGAGCCGCCATTGCTGTTGTCGGGCGCGCACCTGTTGCCGGTCCTCGATCGCTTCCGGCAGTTCTGCTCCGAACGCCGATATCCAGAGGCACTCGAGGTCTTCGCCCGCGAGGTCGCATGCGTTCCTGCCGAGGTGATTTCGGCGACGCCCGTCACGCTCCCGAGTGAGGAGGCCGGCCGCACCATCACGGTCTCCGCCGGAGCGGATCTGGAGGCGATGGCCGGTGACGGCCAGGACGTCGACCGGTGGGCGGCGATCACGTTGCCGGTGCTGTTGATGCAGGGCGGTCAGAGTTGGTCACCTCTGCCAGAAGGCATGGACCGCCTGGCGCAGGTGCTCCCACACGCTCAGCGGGTGGTCTGGCCCGACCAGTCACATTTCGCGACAGCCATGGCGCCCGAGCGCGTCGCCGAAGCGCTTCAGGAGTTCTTTGCCACGGTGTGACTACCTGCGCTGCAACAGTTGCAACAGATAGTCGCCGTACCCGGATTTGGGTAGTTCCTTGGCGCGGGCAACCAGCTGATCGTCGTCGATGTAGCCGGCGCGCCATGCGATCTCCTCGGGCACACCGATCTTCAGTCCTTGGCGGCGTTCGATGGTGCGGACGAAGTCACTGGCGTCCAGGAGTGAGTCGAAGGTGCCGGTGTCCAACCAGGCCGTCCCGCGGGCCAGCACCTCGACCGAGAGCCGGCCCTGGTTCAGGTAGATCTGGTTGATCTCGGTGATCTCGTATTCGCCGCGCGCGGATTTCCGGAGTGAGCGCGCTATATCTATGACGTCGTTGTCGTAGAAGTACAGCCCCGGCACGGCGTACTGCGATTTGGGGACGGCCGGTTTCTCCTCGAGGGACAGCGCTGTGCCGTCCGCGCCGAACTCGATGACACCGTAGGCGGCCGGGTTGGCCACCCAGTACGCGAAAATCGCGCCACCGCTGACATTCTGGAACCGGCGCAGGTTCGTGCCCAATCCTGGGCCGTAGAAAACGTTGTCGCCCAGCACAAGTGCCACCGAATCTGTCCCGATGTGCTCGGCGCCGATCACGAACGCCTGGGCCAGGCCTTCGGGCTGGGGCTGGGCGGCATAGCTCAGGTTCACCCCGAAGGCCGAGCCGTCACCCAACAGGCGCTGGAACGCCGGCGCATCGACAGGGGTGGTGATCACCAGGATGTCGCGGATGCCGGCCATGATCAGGGTGGACAGCGGGTAGTAGACGAGCGGCTTGTCGTACACCGGCAGCAGCTGCTTGCTGACGCCCGTGGTGATCGGATGCAGCCGGGTGCCGGACCCACCGGCCAGAAGAATTCCGCGCACGCGTGCCTACACCCCGACGCCGTCTGCCGGCTTGTCCTGGCACAACACGCCGACACCTTATCGTGCCGGTGCCGGCCGCCTCGCCGGAATCAACCGCCTCAACGCAGCAGGTAAGACGTCATCGACAGCGACCCGTAGGTGTAGCCGCTGACCATGGCGTCGACCGAGCGGGTGGAATCCGCTGCGGCACCGGCGAGCCCGGCGAAGTACAGCATCGGGATGAAGTGGTCCGGGGTGGGAACGGCGGCCGCATAGTCGGGGTGCGCCTCGAGGGTGAGGACATCGGCGGGGGAGTGGATGAGTTGTTCGTGGGCGGCATCGTCGAAGCGTTCGGCCCAGGTGAAGCCATCCTCGGGCTTCCCGGGGTCCATCCCGGCGAGGTTGTGCACGATGTTGCCGCTGCCCACCATCAGCACGCCGCGCTCGCGCAACGGCGCCAGTTTCGCCCCGAGGCGCAGGTGGTACTCGGCCGGTTCGTTGGCGTTGATCGCCAGTTGCACAACGGGGATGGACGCGTCGGGAAAGGCATGCACCAGCACCGACCAGGTGCCGTGGTCGATACCCCAGCTGTCCACGTCGGCGCCCACCCAGGTCGGGTGCACCACGTCGCTGACCTCCTCGGCCAGCTCCGGCAACCCCGGCGCCGGGTATTCGACGTCGAACAGCTCGCGCGGGAACCCGTAGAAGTCGTGGATGGTGCGTGGGCGCGGCATCGCCGTGACCGCGGTGGCGTTGATGTACCAGTGCGCACTGATCACCAGGATCGCGCGGGGTCGCGGCACGGCCTGCCCGAAACTGCGCCATGCCGAGGTGAAGCGATTGGACTCGAGCGCATTCATCGGGCTGCCGTGGCCGATGAACGCCGCGGGCATCAGTGCAGGTGCCGGACCCATGGATCGAGCCTAGGACGCCGGGTTGTCCCAATGGTCCATGCAGACCAGTTCACCGACGGGGCGCCGGCGCACCGGGCCGTGGGATCCGCGCGGCCAGCCCACCACGACGTGGCCGGCCAGCATCCAGTCCTGCGGCACCCCGACGGCCTCGCGCAGCAGCTGTTCCCCGCCGTAGGAGGCCCAGCTGGTCAGGCAGGCGCCCAGGCCCTGAGCCCGGGCCGCGAGCAGGAAGTTCTGCATGGCAGGAAAGATCGATCCGCCGAGCAGCAGTTCGGAGGCGGTGGGGAAGCGCTGCTGGGTGAACAGCACCGAGGTGAACTCGCCTGCCCGGTCGTGCAATTCATAGGTGGCGCGGTCGGTCCTGGCCCGCCGGCCGGCGTCGTCCTCGGCCGGCCGGGTCATGCCGTAGACGGGTTCGATGACGGCCAGCGCCTGCGCGGCGGCCTTCGCCACGACCGCGCGCTGCTCCGCCGAGCGCAGCACCACGAACCGCCAGGCCTGCGCGTTCGCCCCCGACGGTGCCCACGCCGCGGCCTGCAGGCAGCGGGTCAGGGTGGCGTCGTCGACCGGTTCATCGGTGAACCGCCGGATGGTCCGCGATGTCGACATCACTTCCCATACGTCGTCGCTGGCAGAAGACATGTCCCCCCTCGGATCGCGGTCCATCCGAATGTGCCGGACACATGTGGTGGCGCACAACCCCAGCGCGTCGGCCCGGCTCACCATGTGACGGTCACCCGGCGGCCGCTGCGGTAGCGTTTCCGGGTGTGCAGGCCAGTGTCGGCCTGGCACCTCAGGAGTTCGCGCTGTTCGAGCTGCCGGAGTACGTGATGCGCAGCAATCACTCCGGCGGGGATTTGGTGTTCTGATGCCCGATCTGTATCCCGTCGACGATCCCGACGACGCGGATCCCCGCTTGGCGCCGCTGCTGGCCTGGCGTCAGCAGCTGGTCGACTCCGGCGCGGTCGCGGCCCGCAGTTTCAAAGAGGCGCATCTGCGTCTCGTCCTCAAGTCCGGCCGTACCGATGTCGAGCAGATCCGCGAGATGCTGCCGGGTTCGGTGGCCGAACACGCCGACGCGATGGCCCGCGTGCTGGCCGAGCTGGAAAACCGAGCTCCGGACAGCCCATCGGCGCCGGCGCCACCTGCTGTCGTCGACGTGCACGCGATCGCGTTCCGCCACGGCGAATCCCGTCCCGACGTCGTGGACCTGAGCTGGCCCGACTACCAGGCCAACGGGGGAGTGGTCCTGTACCGGGTGGTCAGTGGCGAAGACCGGGCGCCGAAGTCCCCGGAGAACGCCGACCTCGTCGCGGCGACGCCGTTGTCGGCCGCCAGCGACGACCGGCCCCTGACCGGCCCGGTGCGTTATTACCAGGTCTGGGTCATCACCGGGACGTCGCGCGCGGATGCCCTGAGCACCCGGCCGGTATTGCATGCCGGCGGGGTGTTCGTCGCGCCACCCGGTGACGTGTCCATCCGGGAGGACAACGGGCTGGTGATCGGCCAGTGGACGGAACCGGCCGCGACGAGTTCGGTGCACGTGTACCGCATCCCGCGCGATGCCGCCGATGAAACCGGGATCGACGAGTCGCGCTACCGGATCCTGGCCGAAGGCGAGCACCGCACCGGTTTCGTCGACTCCGGCGCGGCCCGGGGCATGCGCTACCGCTACCGGGTGCGCTGCGCGGTCGCCGTCGACGACGCCGTGCTGTTCTCGGAGCCCGCCGATGTCGACGTCGAGGTGTCGGCTGTGCTCGCCGCGGTCACCGACATCTCGGTCGACACGAGTCTCGACGGTGAGTCGTTCGACGTGTCGTGGGCCGCTCCCGGAGCAGAGGTGGCCGTCTACCTCAGCCAGACCGGCCCGAGCGCAGGCGGGGTCTCGACCGAGCTACCCGAGAACGCGCTCGAGCAGGTCGGGCTCACCCCGGACCTGCGATTGCAGCACTCGGTCACCGATCGGGCACTACCCGACGGCAGCCACCGCACGCTGATGACCGGGGTGCCCTGGCCACGGGGCTGGAGCCGGGCCTACCTCACCCCGGTAACCATCCTCGGAGGCCGGGCCGTGCTGGGCCGCACCGTATCGGCGGTGCGCACCGGCACGATCCGCGAAATCGAACTCGCCGAGTACTGCAACAAACAGGTGCTGACCTTCGAGTGGCCCGACGGAGCTGCAGGCGTGGTGGTGACCTTGGCGGCCAAGGGCTATGACCCCCGGGCCGGCTTGACCGGCAGGTCCTTCGAGATCTCGCTCGAGGACTACGAGAAATACGGCGGCATGCACCTGACCGGCGCACTTCCGGTGGGTGGATGCTCGCTGCACTTGGCGCCGGTGGCGTTCTCCGGTGGGCGACGGGTGACCGGGCCGGTGGCCAGCATCGAGTACCCGGGCATGCTGCGGCTGCAGTACGCGGTGCGAATCGGGCGTGATCCCAACGGTTTCCCCAACACAGCGACCGTCGCCGTGCGTTCGGAATATGACATTCCGGGCTCGCCGTCGTTCGTGTTGGTCAACAACCCGCAGCGGATGCCGTTGAGCGTGCACGACGGCCAGCCGGTCGATGTGGCGCCGCTGGACGCGCAGGGGCAGCTGGCGGACCAGCCGTCGAAGCAGTTGCGCTGGACGGCGTTGACGGCGTCGGGGAGTGGCGAACTGTGGGCCGCCAACGTCAGCGGCCTGCACGGCTGGATCCGGCTGTTCCTCAACATCCCCGATCCGGCCCAGCTGCGAACCCTGGCACTGCTGGACCCGCCGGTGCAGACCTTGCAGCTCACCGCGACGGTGTTATGACGTCGCGCTACGGCCAGCTCGCCTATACGTCGTTCGACGCTGTTGGGACTGTCGGCGGCTGGCAGGTCAAGGAAACCAGCGGAGGTCTGACGCCGGCGGAGACACAGGCGTTGATCGCCGGGGTGCGCACGGTGTTCCGTCCGGTGGGTGAGATGCCCGATTTCCCGACCCCCGAGCAGCTCGAGCACGGCCCGCGCCGGCTGGCCTACCGCCACCTCGGCGATGGCGCCGGCTACTGGCACACCTTCCCGGCCGGGTCGGACAGCACGGGCCGGCCGGGCAACGTCTTCGCCCACGCGCTGCTGGACCGTGCGCCCGACACCCATCCCCGCCACCGGGCCATCCAGCGGTGGCGGTCGTCGCACTGGCTGCAGCCTTTCGGCGCGGCCGCGGTGGCCCGTGCCGCGCTGCCCGGGAGCCCGCCGGAGCTCGGCAGCGCGGTCACCAAGGACAGCGTGGTGGCCTTCGCGCTGGATGCCGTCACCTGGCGGTTGGCGACATTGTTCGCGCTGCTGGATGCAGTGGCCGCGGCGCTGGCCGGCGGCCCGCCGGTGGTGCTGGGGGTGCGGTCCCCGGATGCGGCAGCGCAGTGGATCGGCCTGGTGAGTTTCCTGATGTCGCCGGGCACCGCTGCGGCGCTGAGCTTCTCCACCTTCGATCGCGCGGAGCAGGTCGCGCCGCACAACGGGCAGGTGCTCAGCGCAGTTCCGATCGAGGATCTCGCCGCGGTCGAACCCGGCATGGTCGTGATCAGCGAATCCGAGACCGTGTCGCTGGGTGAGCTCGGTGGCGATCCGCACCGCACCGCGGGCGGCCACCGCGTCGAGGTGACCCGGTGGTCGGTGATGGCGCAGGTGGTGTTGCTCGACGTGGCCTCGGCCCGGCGGGTGCTCGACGACATCGACACGCTGTCGAGCCAGGTGCGCGATGACGGGCTGCACCCGGCGTGGCCGATGGCCATGGCGGTGGCCGGGCATCAGGAATTCGCCGACGCGCAGGTCGAGGCCCATGAGGTGATCGCCGCGCATTCCCCGTCGGGTGCCCTGGTCGGATCCGAAGCCGCGCACATCATCGCCGATGTGCTCTCGGCCGCGATCGGTGCCACGACGGCCGATGCGTGGCGGGTGGTGCACGAGTTGCGGGATGGGGCGGGAGCCGCGCTCGCCGATGCCACGTACTTCTCCCGGGCCATCGCCGACGACGCCTGGATGACCCAAAGCGGACCAATCCCGTTGGGGCCGAGAACGTTTCACGGGAAACCAATACCTTCGTCGCTGCGGGTCGCCATCGGCCCTGCCCTGGAACACAGCCGGAGGCAGGGTCCTGACCGGTTGCTGCGGGTTGTTGACCTGCTGTTGCGGGCCGGGGTCGCCGACGACCGGCTGCAGGTGGCCCTGGTCGACGGTGTGCTGCCCGGCCTGGCCGATCCAGGGGTACGCACACGCATCGGTGCCGCGGACCGGCTGTCGCTGGGGGCCTGGTTGCTGCACGACGTCGACCCCGAGGGCAGCGCCATCGACGACGACGTACTGGACTGGCTGGCCGAGGCGGCTCCGGTCCCGGAGCCGGCGGAGCTCGCGGTGGCCCGGCCCGGGGATCCGGTGTGGATCCGCGCTGCGCTGCGCGGGCTGCGGTCACGACGGCGCGGACCGCAAGACACGGGTGACCTCGGTGCCCAGCTGTGGTGGCTGCGCACCACCGAGCCGGCGAACTTCGCGGCCGCCGCAGCGGTGTCGGTCTGGGATCCGTCGGACCTGCTGCTGGCCATCGGTGCCGATCCGCTGCCCAGGATGGCTGCGTTGCGCACCCTGGTAGGGGCCGCGGACTCGGCCGCGTTGCAGCTGTTGGCGGGCAAGGTCATCGAGGACAACGGCGACAACGTGGCGGTGGCCTGTGCGGCCGTCCGCCACATCGAGCCGCGGGAGTGGCTGCATCAGCGTTATCTGCACACCCACCAGAGTTCGTATGTACCGCTGTGGGATCAGGTGCTGGCCGGACTGGAGCCGCGGTCCGTGCACCCGGATTTCGCGGTACGGCTGCTCGCGTTCGCGCTGTTGGGCGTGCTCGCGGGTCAGCCGTATCCGCAGGCCTGCAACGCGTTGGCCGCCGAAACCGGTTATGGCACACAGGCGGTCGCCCGGGTGCTGCCCCTCGTCGACGGTGGCCAGCTGGCACCCGTGACGGTGGTGGCGCTCAGCCTGCTCCGCACCGCGGCGGCCGAGGGCGCCGGACATGCCCTCGACCCGGTGGATCAGCTCGCGGGTGTGCTGGCCGGACAGGTGGCCGCCACCATGGTGGGCGCCGACGCGGAATCCGTGGTGGTGTTGATGGCGCAGTTGTCGGGCGATTCCTCTGAGGGGACGATGCGCGGATACCGCAAAATGGTGAACAGGCTGCTGACGCGGCGGGGCGAGCACCCGTCGCTGGCGGAGCGACTGAGGGGGAGCCGGGGCTGACATGAGCAAGTGCCCACGTTGCTTCACCCCGTTGAGCCCGAGCAACCACCTGTGGACGCTGCCCGCCCAGGCCGGCGGCACGCGATACCGCGACGACGTCGCTTCGGCCTACGTCGGTGCACCCGCCGATTGCGGTCCGCTCTACACGTGGACCCGCACGCCCGGCTACAACGGCCCGCCGCCGCCGACGTCTGAGGCCAGCCGGGCGCTGCAGGGACCTGCGGTGGAGGTGTGCCCGGTCTGCCACTTCACCCTTCCCGACGGCTTCCGCGAGGGGCACGCCATCTGCATCGCGCTGGCCGGTGCGCGCGCGACGGGCAAGAGCCTGTACATCGCGGTGCTCGTCAAGCAGCTGGAATTGCTGTGTGAGCGTTTCGGCGTGGTGATGGAACCGGTCACCCGGGCCACCGCACAGAACTACGCCACCAACTACGAGGGGCCGTTGTACGTCCATCGGGGCCTGTTGCCGCCCACTCCGACGGTGCACACCCAGGCCCCGAATCAGCGTGAGCCACTGGTGTTCTCGATCGGTGTCTGGCACGGGGTACGCCGGTTCCTGGTGCTGCGCGACGTGGCGGGCGAGGATCTGGAGAACGGTGACCTGCGGGCGCCGCCGTTCCAGTTCTTCGGCCACGCCGACGGGGTGTTCTTCATGTTCGACCCCTTGCGGGTCAAGGCCATCCGCGATCAGCTGCAGGATCTGCTGCCGCCCCAGCCGTTCAGCGGTGGGGAACCGCGTTCGGTACTGGGCAATCTGCTGTTGGCGGTCAACCCCGGCCAGCCCAAGTTGGCGGTGATCCTGTCGAAGTTCGACGTGCTGCGTGCGCTGCGGGACGTGCAGGGTTCGGAATGGGCTCTGGTCATGTCGAACGGGGGAGCGGCCTTCCTGCGAGACACCTCCGACGGCAAGCAGTACGACGACGTCGACGGTCAGCTGCTCGACCAGGAGGTGCGCAGCCTGCTGGTCCGCCTGCACGGCGGTGCGATCGTCGCGGGCGTGGAGAACCCGGCTCTGGGCGCGCGATTGGCCAGCCGGTACTTCGCGGTGTCCGCGCTCGGACATCCGCCCAACGGAAATCGTCTGCACGCCAGGGGTATTGCCCCATTCCGGTGCGTGGATCCGGTGCGCTGGGTGACTTCGCAGTTCGGCGTGCTGTAACCGGCCAATCGGGTTACCGACCGCGTTCGCAGGGACAGGTGACCCCGTGGCTATGGTGGGCTGACCGAGCAGAGAGGTGACAGGTGGGCAAGAACGAGCGCACGAAGATCGTCATGAGCGACGATGAGATCGCCGAATTCATCGAACGCAGCCGGACCGCGACGATGGCCACGGTGCTGCCCAGCGGCCGACCTCACCTGGTCGCCATGTGGTACGCGGTGCTCGACGGTGAGATCTGGTTCGAGACCAAGGCCAAGTCGCAGAAGGCGGTCAACCTGCGCCGCGACCCCACGATCACGGTGATGATCGAGGACGGCGACACGTACAACACGCTGCGCGGCGTGTCGATCGACGGCACCGCCGAGATCGTCGACGATCCGGAAACGATTCTGCGCGTGGGCATCAGCGTGTGGGAGCGCTACACCGGGCCCTACACCGAGGAGATGCGCCCGTTCGTCGACCAGATGATGAACAACCGCATCGCGGTGCGGGTGGTGCCCAGCCGTCAGCGCAGCTGGGACCACCGCAAGCTCGGGCTTCCCGAGATGCCGGTGGGCGGCAGCACCGCACAGTATCTGAACGCCTAGCCCGTCGGCCGCGGTCGCGGCTTGAGCCGCCCATTGGGCAAGGGCGGCGCGGGCAACCGCGCGACGCGTCCGGTGTAACCCTGCACATCGCCGAACCGGACATCGCCCGCCTGCCACAGGTCGCGGTAGGTCGCGATGTCGTCGTGGCTGCGGCCGACGAAGTTCCACCACATCACCAGTTCCTCGGTGAACGGCGGCCCGCCGAGCAGGATCGCCCGGGCCGGCTCGTCGCCGAGGTTGGTCAACCGCAGTTGTGCGGGCCCCGGCGCCTGGTAGGCCAGGTCGGCGACTGCCAGCGTGGTGCCGCACGCCTCGATCACACCCTGGTCGAGCAGGACCCCGTGTTCGAAGCCGGGGTCGACATCCAATGTCAGCGCCGCGTCCGGATCCAGGTCGATCTGCGCGCCGAGCAGCGGGGTGAAGGTGTGCACCGGGGACTTCGAATCGGCCAGCTGACCGAGGAACACCCGCAGGGTGGCGCCGTCGAGGATCCGGGGCGGCGGCGCGTAATGCGCGAAGTCGCGGTCGGTGTCGCGGGCGGCGTCGGGCAGGGCCACCCACAGTTGCACGCCGTGCAGGATCGTCGTTTCCGCCGTCGAGACCTCCGAGTGGCAGATCCCGGCACCGGCGGTCATCAGGTTGAGCTCACCCGGCCGGACCATGGCATGGACTCCGGCGCTGTCCCGGTGTTCGATCAGGCCTTCGAAAAGCCAACTCACCGTTTGTAATCCGGTGTGGGGATGGGGCGGTACATCCATGCCTCTGCCGGCGGTTCGGACATCGTGGGGACCGTAGTGGTCGGCGAAACACCAGGCGCCGATCATGGACCGGTCCCGCTGCGGCAGGGTGCGACGGACGAGCATCGCGCGGGGGCCGCCCAGCGGCACCTCCCGTGGGTGCAGAACACCGGTGAACTCCGAATTGGCGCAGGTGACTTCGGCGGGCGCCGTATCGGTATTGCTCATGAACCTCACGGTAACCGCGTTCGGGCGAACCCGACGCGATTAGCATGACCCGCATGACCGGGGGATTGACTGCCGAAGATGTTCGCAGCACCGAGTTTTCGAAGCCGCCGCTGGGGAAGAGGGGTTACGACAAGAAGTCCGTGGACGACTTTCTCGCGCTGGTCGCGCGGAGGCTCGACGGACGCGGGCACCTCGGTGCCGACGATGTCCGGAACATCGCGTTCCCCAAGCCGCCGCTGTTCCAGCGCGGCTACGCCGAGGACGATGTGGATGCCCTGCTCGATGCGGTGGTCGCCACGCTCGAGCAGTAGTCAAAGGGGAAGTTTGGGGACGGTGCCGTCACTGCGCCTCTCGGCGAGTGGTCGCTCGAAGCGACGATTCTGGTGTGGGGCCCGGGGCAATGCCCGACACCGTCCCCGGGTGTAACCACACACCCCGGGCCCCTATTCCTCCCCCGATGGAAACCTGCCCCTGCCCTGCCGTCCCCTCGAATCGGCAGCGCAAGGGCCAGACAAGATCTGGTGCGTTGCGCGGGAGCGAGGATCAGGCGGCTTCTGGGAAGACCAGGCCGAGCTTGCGCACCGGGTAGCCGTTGCGCTCGGCCAGCGAGCGCAGCTGCTTGAGTGCGAAGCTGCGGCCACGGCCGCCCTCGGGAACCATGATCCCGGCCCAAAGTCCTTCGGCGCGGGGCAGTTCGCAGGCTTCGCGGGCACACAGCCAACGCCGCGGGCATTCGCGGCAGATGACCTTCGCCTGATCGTCGGGGGTGGAGGTCCACCGCTCCGGCTCACTGGTGCACACGCCGAGCGGGATGCCGTTGGCCATGAGTGCGTTCATGCTGCTGCTCCTGTTAGAGGACTTCTGTTGCGGTGTGTACCGCGTTGGGGGGAACGCTATAGCAAGAACCGTAGCGATGCAACAGTTTGGTTGGAACCGCAGCGGTGCAACGCTACGGAAATTTGCATTGGTAACGATGGCGAATCACCAGCGGAAAGACGCTTTAGATCTAAAACCGCACGTCAGAACACCGATGGGTACCTTCATGTACCCGTAGCAGGTGTACGGTTTGTCCGGCGGAGAAGCCGTAGCATCGGAGTTGTTTGCTACAACTACAAAAAACCCAAGGTGTAGCGGTGCTTCGGTCTGGGGTTAGGATTGACGGGTCCCGGCAACCGCTTCAGCACTTCGGCTGAGGCTGAGCACATCGGCGAGGAACAGCCCCGTATGACCGACGCTGAGTACGATCTCGCCACGGGCGAGTTCGATGTCGGACTCATCCGCGCTGGTTCCGCAGCCGCCGCCAGACGCCGCGAGCTCGACATCAGCCAGCGCAGCCTCGCCGCCGACGGGATCATCAACGCCGGGGCTCTCATCGCGTTCGAGAAGGGCCGCAGCTGGCCCCGCGAACGCACCCGGCTCAAGCTCGAAGAGGTGTTGCGCTGGCCGCCCGGCACCATCGCCCGGCTGCGCCAAGGCGGGCCGGTGCCCGATCCGACGACGCCTCCACCGGCACCCGTGGAACCACCGACCGTCGTCACCGCACAACCGCCGTTGACGACCACGCCGCCGGCCAGTGAAGAGGTTCCGCTGATCGCCCAGGCGGTCCTCACAGCGGTGAGCACTCTCGAGTCGACAATCGCCACATTGCCCGCCGTCGGAGAACCCGAGTTCACACCGCGGGTGACGTCAGTGCTGGCTGACCTGCGTCAGCTCGAGGCCGTGGCCGCCCGCGCGGCGCGGCTCAGCATGGTGACTCCCGCGCTGATCAAGGCGCTCAGTGCGGTGCGGCGCCAGATCGATGTGCTGACCACCCTCGCGGCCACCGCACCCGGGGCCACGCTCGGGCAGCGCCTGTACGCCGCCCGCCGGCAGGCCAATCTGACGATCGGTGAGACCGCAACGGCTGCAGGCGTTTCCGAGGACACCGTGGCCCGCGCCGAGGCTGAATACCCCGTCGACGCCCCCGCAGTCCATGCCCTGGAGGGACTGATCGGCGCGATGCGCTGATCGGCTCCGGCTAGCGATCCCGCCGCTCGTCGTGGGTCGGGAAGTGCTCGGCCAGCGCAGCGGCGATCTCCAGGAAGCGGCGCCGGGTCGGTGTCGACATCTCCCGGGGATCGACGACGCCACCGGGGCGAAGATGCCCGTCGAACGGCACCTCGATCACCCGCTGCCCCTGACCTGAGAACTGTCCGGCCAGGATGGATCGCGTCCGCTTGTCGGCGTGGCCGTCGGAGTCGTTGAGCACCACGACGGTGCGTTGCAGCAGGTCCGTCATCTCGTGGGCGGCAAGCCAATCCAGTGTCTGGCCGGCCGTGGCGGCGCCGTCCACCCATGGCGAGGACACCACGATCAAGCCGTCGAGATCGCGCAGCACCTCCTGCGTCACCGGTGAGTCCATCGTCGAGCTGCAGTCCACCACCGAGATGGAGAAGTGTCTGTCGAGCCGAGTCGTCGCCTCGCGGTAGATGGCCGCGTCGAGCACCCGGCGGCGGGCCGGGGTGCCCTCGCCTGCGAGGACGAACAGTCCGGCGGCGTTGTTGCCGACCCTGCTGCGCACGTCGGCGAACGAGTCAAGGTGCTTGTCGTTGGCGAGTTCCCAGTACGAGCTCTGGGCCTGAGGGTCGACGCGGCTGCCGAGCTTGCCGAAGGACGTGTCGGCATCGATGGCCACGACGCGGTCGTCCTGACGCAGCTGCGCGAAGATCGATCCGACGCTGGCCGAGACGGTGGTCTTGCCGACCCCGCCCTTGCCCATGACCCCGACCTTGTAGTGGCCGCGCAGGAGGCCCTTGATCTTCGCCTCCAGCTCGGCCTGGCGAAGGTCTTCGGGCGACGGGCCGGGATTGACCAGGCCGAACGTTGCCCGGTACACGAACAGTCGCCAACCACTACCCGGCGGTTGACGCTTGGGCGGCACCAGGTCGTTGACCCGGATGCGATCGGCGTATGAGCCCGTCGGCAGCGGGGGTACGGCCGGTGCGACCGCACCGGGATCCTGGGCGAATCCGCCTTCGGCGGGCCAGGGCTGACCGGGTGGCGGTCCGTAGGGATGCTGCGGCGGACCCCCGGGGCCGGGCGGCCGCTGCGACGGAAGCTGCCAGCCCGGGGGATGCTGCTCCCACACATCGGTCCGGGCATCCGGCTGGCCCATGTTCGGTGGTGCCTGGTTCGGAGGAGCTTGACGGGCGTCGTGCGGAGGTTGGGGTGGTGCCGGCGCCGGAGGTGGAGGTGGAGCCTGCTGCTGCGGCGGGGCCGGCGGTGCGGGAGGCGCCTCCCGGAATGTGGTGCGGGCGCGCTCGGCGTCGGGGTCGGTCGGAACGCCCTGCGAGGGCCCCGAGTCGTCGGGATCGGTGGTCTCCGGCGCCTTCGAGGGAACGAAATTGACCGGTGGACGGCCGGGTATCGACGGTGGTTCGGGCGGTTTCCGGCGGGTCGGGCGGGTATCGGGTTCGAAGTGCGATTCCTCCGGACCCGTCCAGCCGAGCTCTCTACGCAAGGTGTCGTCTGGGTCGGGCACGCCTGAATCTCCTCCGGAACTCACACAAGGGAACTTTGACCGTGCTCAAGTATCGACTACAACCCGTCCGGCTTGCACGATCCGTCCGCAATCGACCCGAAATTGCGGGATAGCAAATTCGGTCGGCAAACGTCGGCACCGGGCAGGACGGCGGTTGAATGTGTCGGGAGGACACCGAGAACCAACCCAGAATCGTCGCGCCGCGCATGCCACACGAGCACGGTGAGAACCCACTGGCAGGCCCCGCAATAAACATTCCCTCAGCTGCGATAAATAGTGGTCGGAGCGAGTTCCCGGACCCTGTGGCCGGTGCGCTTGGGGGGCCGAAATTGGTGCGCTGACCGGGTCGGATGCGCTGGTAATCTCTGTTCCGGCGAAGGGGACACGGGGCATGGGACTGTTGGGGGATATTGCCGATTTCGGCAAAGGCGTGATCGGGAACAATCTCAAGTGGACGGAGCGCGCCGCCAAGGTCGGCGAGTTCATCGCCCGCAACACAGTCGGTGCCGAACTCGACCAGGCCGCCAAGTTCGGCGGCCAAATCGCCGATCTCAGCCAGAAGACCGCGAACTTCTTCGCCTCGCAGATCGGCCAGCGGCTGATCAGAACAGCCCGGTCGCCCATCCTGGCCGCAGGTCAGCAGACCATCGAGTCGATGAAGCACAGCACCGGGGTCGGCGATCCGGAGAACGGACAACGGCTCGGTCAGGGGGCGGACCAGGTGAGCGCGGTCGGGCAGGTGCTCGCCTCGGCGTTCCCGGACGACAGTTGGAACAGCGGCGGCGCCAGCGCCTACGCCATCCGCAACACCGAGCAGGTCGGCCGGGCTCAGACGATGCTCGGGTTGGACAACATGGTGGCCGGGGTGCTGTCCGCCGAAGCCGGCCAGATCGCGGCCGCCCGCGACAGCCTCGACGGGCATTCCGACTGGCTCGGCGCGATGAGCCTGCTGACCACGAGCGCGGGAATCATTCCGGGCTTCGGAACGGCGGCTCAGCTGTCGGCCGAATTCGCGATGGTGGCCAAGGCCGTCGGCGACTCGAGCGGCGATCTGAGAACCCTGCGCGGACATGTCGATCAGAACGCGGCCGTATTGCGCACCGCAGCAACGCAATACGAGACCCTGGCCGGCGGCGCCAGCCCGACCGGTGCGGAGTTCGCGCCTCCGGTCGACGACCCTCAGGAGCGAGAGGCACCGGGCGATCCGGGGGCCACGACACCGGGTGCCTCGACAGAGGGCTCGATCGGTGGCTCGACGGGCGGAGGCGGAGGAGCGTCGGCTGGTGGCGGCGGTGGCACGCCTACAGGCTCGTCGGCGCCGGTATCGGCTCCTGCGATGCCGTCACCGGCGGCGGCGGGGGCCTCCCCGTCCTCGGCCATGACCGCCGAAGCTGCCGGTGCTCTCGGCGGGATTCTGGGCTCATTGGTCAGCCCGATCGGCGGAATCCTTGGCGGTGTGTTGCAGGCCGCCGGGCAGGCCGCGCAGGCGGCGGCCCAGGGCGGGACCCAGGCGGCACAGATGGCCAGTCAGGCGGCCGGGCACCCGGGAAGCGGCGGCGCTGATACCGCCCAGCTCGACGAGGCGTCGGGAAGTGTCGGCTCCGACGCCGACGCCGACGCCGACGACCGCGACGGCGAAGACCGTGAGGACCGGGACGGCCGCGAGAAGGATGACGGGAAGGACGACGACGAGACGGCGGGCGAAGGTACCGACGAGCTCGGGGAGGGCCAGGCAGGAGGCCCGCCCGCCGCAGATTCTGCGGGTGGAGCGGCCGATCCGCCGGGCGCCGGCGTAGACGACGAGGCCGCGAAGACTCTGCCGCCTGACCTGGAAGCCACGGCTGCCGGCGGCGGCGCGGCGGGTCCGGCTCCGGTGCATGTCGGGGCGGATTTCGAGCAGGGCCAGCTGCATATGGCAGCGGCGGCTACATTAGATTCATAAGGGTGCCCAGGTGAGGCTGATAACGCTTCTTGTCGTTAGTTGGAGTTGCGCTGGACAAGGGGCGAGGATTCGTGCCGGAGAGTGCGGCCCGGTGACGATCATGGATCGGGGCTCGATGCGTTGCCCGATTACAGCGCAGACGAGGTCGATGACGGCGTCGGTCAGTGCCGGTCTCGACCCCGCGGTCACCCCCTCGGTGCTGGGTCGAGGATGACGACTGGAAGTTCTCTGGAAGGCCCCAGAAATAGTCTCCTAAGGCCTACCGGTCGTGCGTCCATAGCCAAGCCGACTCCGAGCCTGGTTTATGGCGTCTCGCCTTTAGCCGGCTGGGCGCTGCTGACCACCTCGGCTCGGGACTGGATCGACCGCTATACCTTCGGTACCCCGTTCGGCCAGACCGGACGGGGAGTGCCCACGATCGAGGGAGGCACGCCAGGCCCGGTGTTGCTACTACCCGCGCCGGACTGACTCGGCCCAGAAGAGACCATCTGTACCCCGGAGCTTTGACCAGACTCGGATGCCTGGCCCGCCGTGGAAATCCGGTCCGCACCACCCTGGTCAGCGCTTGTGTACCGATCGGCCGCTATTCGAAGGCGGTCTGCGTGTTCACTGTGCAGCTGAGCAACCTGCGTACCGGCTGTTTGCAATGCAGCCTGAAAGTAATCAAATGCGGAAGTAAGTGCCGCTCCTGCAGGTCCGTGACTCGCTTTAATTGCTTGTGTTAACGACGGATCCGCTGCGCAAGCTGATTTAACCTCTGCAGCCACCCGATCGTACTCAACCGCGCATTTCGTCAAACTGTTCGTGTCCACGGACAGTGCCATGCTCGCTCCATCGTTGCTCGATCACTGAAAGTCAAACCAGACGATCAGTCGTTGCCTATTAATGCTAACTGTGGGCGCGTTGTCGTTCACCCGCGAAATATCCACGGTGTTGTTCAGCCGGGTGGCGGAGGTGTTGGCGATAGTTGTGGAAGCGACGCCCCAAAGTTGCTCTGCAGACGCTACGAGGCTGATGATCAAGCCGCTGAGCCCGTTTCCATCAAGCGGGGCAGCCCCATGGGACGCCGATAAAACTGGCGTCGTGCGTGCCGGAGCGCTGAGAGATACTAGAGGTATGTACCCAGCCGACA
Source organism: Mycobacterium sp. 134 (assembly GCF_048282715.1). NCBI lineage: Bacteria > Bacillati > Actinomycetota > Actinomycetes > Mycobacteriales > Mycobacteriaceae > Mycobacterium > Mycobacterium sp. 134. The sequence goes on along the minus strand of NZ_JBLVUN010000008.1, from coordinate 6,730,642 downwards.
GCGTGTTGCTTGGTGCCCGTCAACTGTTGGGCACCATGATGTCGCCGGATATCGTTCCATCCGAATTCACAGAGGAATCACCGGCGCATCCGAACTGGGAAGGGACAGGCAGCGACCAGGCGCGAATTGCAGGGTCCCGGCTAGATAGCAAACGTCGCGAATTGCGCGAGGCCCACCGAACCGTCGCGGACGTACTAGCGCAGTCTCAGCAGCTTCACCTTGATGCACACCAAGGCCTGGAAGCCGTGGACTCGGCGTGGCAACGGGATAAGGCCATGTTGGCGTCGTATGCCCAAACTGTGGGGGGCTATGCAACTCTGCTGAAGGTCGGGGAGCGGAGGATAAATGAAGTGACGGACTTGATCAATAAGACTGTCAGTCAGTACGAAAGCCTTGCTGAGGACGTCCGGGCCGCAGCCAAAGGGCTGCCGAACAGCGACGCAACCGATGCGGGTGCGCCGAACTCAGGGTCTAAGTCTGGTCAGCGCTCCGCGGTACAGATGGTTTCCTCTGGGCCGAGTCAGTCCGGCGCGGGCAGTAGTAACACCGGGCCTGGCGTGCCTCCCTCGATCGTGGGTACTCCCCGGCCGGTCTGGCCGAACGGTGTGCCCAAGGTTTGATCGTAGACACGACGGTGGGTGCCCGAGCGCCAAAAGCGCTTGAGTGCCAGCGGCATTGGCTACCGCTGCACCGCAGTTGCCTTACACTGCGCCCATGATCAGTGTGTCGGTGACGGAGGCCGTACTCGCCGCACGAAGTTGGCCGGACTCACCAGAGGAGTACTTGGCGTCCTCGGCCGCAGTGCTTTGCTTGGTTGGATTCGGAGCTCTGGCAATGTTCGGCTTCGCTCGATTCATGAGCGCGTGGCGGAGATCCTACGAGTCGCGATTGGTAAAGGAATCACAGGAGTTTCGCACTCGGTGGCCGGCTGACCGGCTAAGGCACACAACGTATCTGGAGTTGGAGGCCGAGGCCGTGCGTAGTTGGCAGTTGGTTCTCCTCCTCGAAGACCGCGCCGGCTCCGGCGACGGCGATCAAGATGCCCTGGGGCGATCTGCAGCAGCGCGCCGCTGGGCCAGTTCGTTGGCTGATGCGTTGAACGTCGCCGCGGGTAGCGGGCAACTATGACATCCGGTCGCCTACTGGCTGCCACACAGAACGATGCTCTGGGCATGGGGCACGTCACCGAAGTGGCGGCGCCGGCGATTTTCATCATCGCCTGTGTGGCAATAGGATTCTGCGTATTCATGTGCTCGATCGACTACTGGAGCAGCAAGGGGTCGTACAAGGACATGGCCCAGTTGATGACTCATTCGTCAATGTTCTGGGCGCGTTGGCCTAACGATCGGATCTGGTCCGCACCGTATGGAGAATTGGCGGCTGAGGCGGACCGGTGCGAGGTCATCATCGCTTACGTTGAGAGGCAAAAGCGGTCAAAGGGGAAGCGGGTCGACGATGTTCGCGCTCCGTTCAACCAGCACATTGACCGCGAAATCGCCGCCTACCAAGGCATGCTTGCCGCGGTGCGCAACGCGATGAGCTATTCGAACTCTCACGGGCGTGGCCCACAGCAGTCTTACGGAGCGTGAATTCGCACGATTGCCGCCGGCAGCCCGCTACGCGTCCAGATCCTGCTCCACCAGCCCGGCAACGGTGGCCAACGCGTCGGCGTCGTCGGATTCGACCGTCACCTGAGCACCGTTGCCGGCGCCCAGCGTCATGATCATCAGGGCCGAACCGGCGTCGACGGGCTCGCCGCCGTCCATGGACAGGGTGACCGGAACTCCGGCGTTCACCACAGCCTCGGCGATGATCGCGGCGGGGCGGGCGTGCAGGCCGATGGCCGAACCGACGGTGACAGTCTTGCTTGGCATGTTTTCTCCTTAGGGTTGTGACTTAGGTGGTGGCCAGCGCCGGGGTTTCCGGCGTGGTGACGGTGGATTTGGCGAACTGCTTCGCGGTGATGACTGCGAGCGCGGCGACGATGGTGCCCAAGGCGAGGGCGACGAGGAACCACAGCAGGTTGCCGATCGCGAAGAACACGAAGATGCCGCCGTGCGGTGCCTTGAGCGTGACGTCGAACGCCATGATCAGCCCGCCGGTCACCGCGCCGCCGAGCATCATCGACGGGATCACTCGCAGCGGATCAGCCGCGGCGAACGGGATGGCACCTTCGGAGATGAAGGATGCACCGAGAAGCCATGCGGCGCGGCCGTTCTCGCGCTCCGGTTCGGTGAACAGTCCCGGCCGCAGTGTCGAGGCCAGCGCCATCGCCAGCGGCGGCACCATGCCGGCCGCCATCACCGCCGCCATGATGCGGAGCGTGGCGGGGTCGGCGACGTTGAGGCCTGCGGTGGCGAACGCGTAGGCCGCCTTGTTGACGGGCCCGCCGAGGTCGAAGCACATCATCAACCCGAGAATGACACCGAGGATGACGACGGAGGTTCCGGTCATGCCGCTGAGCCAGTTGGTCAGGCCCGTGGTCAGCGCGGCCAGCGGTCGCCCGAGCAGCAGGAACATCAGCAGGCCCACGATCAACGAGGCGCCGAGTGGGATCACCACGACCGGCATCAGGCCCCGGAACCACTGCGGCACCTTGAAGGAACTGATCCACTGTGCGGCGAACCCGGCAATCAAACCGCCGACGATGCCGCCGATGAACCCACCGCCGACGAACACGGCCACCGCGCCCGCGGTGAAACCCGGCGCGATGCCGGGCCGGTCGGCGATCGCGAAGGAGATGTAGCCGGCCAGGGCGGGGACAAGGAACATGAAGGCCAGCCCGCCCAGGGTGAACAGCACCGCTCCGAGATACTGCGTCAGGCCACCGGACGGCAGGTCCGCCAGGGTGTTGGTGACGGCGATGTGGTGGCCCAGCGAGTTCATCCCATAGGCCAGCGGTTCTGCACCGTCCGGGGTATTGCCGATGTCGTAGCCGGCGAAGAGGAAGCCCAGCGCGATGAGCAGACCGCCGGCCGCGACGAACGGGATCATGTAGCTCACGCCGGTCAGCAGGATCTGCCGGGTGCGGGTACCCCAGCCCACGTCGCCCGCCGTGGCCGGAGCGGCAGTGGCCTCGGCTGAGCCGGCCACCCGTGGAGCATTGGGATTGCTTGCGGCACTGACGGCTTCGGAGATCATGGTGTCGGGTTCGTTGATGGCGCGTTTGACGCCGGAGGCGACGACGGGCTTGCCGGCGAAGCGCTGTTTGTCCTTGACCCCGACGTCGGTGGCGAAGATGACGGCATCGGCCGCGGCGATGGTCGCCGCGGACAGCGGCGTGCTCCCCGACGAGCCCTGAGTCTCGACCGTGAGGTCGACGCCGGCGGTCTCGGCGGCCTGCTTGAGCGCATCGGCAGCCATGTAGGTGTGGGCAATGCCGGTGGGGCAGGCCGTGATCGCGACGATCGACACGGCCTTGACGGGTTCAGCGACGGGTTCAGGCACCGGGGCAGGGGGAGTGGCAGGCGCCGGGTTCACGACACCGTCGACGAGCGTCACCACCTCATCGATGCTCGCAGCCTCGCGCAGTGACGCCACGAAGTCCTTGCGAACCAGCGCCCGGGCCAGGCTGGACAGCAGTTTCATATGCTCGGCCCCGCCGGATTCCGGTGCGGCGATCAGGAACACCAGATCGGCTGGGCCGTCCGGGGCGCCGAAGTCGACCTTGGGGGAGAGCCGGCGAAGCCGATCGTCGGGGTGTCGACGTACGGCGAGCGGCAGTGCGGAATAGCGATCCCGCCGGGCAGCCCGGTGGCGGACTGGGCCTCACGGGCCATCGCCGCACCCACCAGGCCGTCGGTGTCGCCGGTGCGGCCCGCGTCCGCGAGTGCGCCCACGAGACGGGTGATGACGGCTTCCTTGTCACCGCCCGCGTCGACGTCGAGCAGGACCAGACCGGGGGTGATGATCGGTTGGGTCATAGTGGCACCTTCACGGGGTGGGTACGGACAGCGTCGAGGTCGAGTTGGGAGGGGCCGGGCAGAGCCGATCCGGGTAGCGCCGCGGCGGCACTGCCGTAGGCGACGGCCATCTGCAGTCGTTGCGGGGCTTCGGCACCGGCGACGGCGGCGCGCAGGTAGCCGGCCAACGAGGCGTCGCCCGCGCCGACGGTGCTGCGCGGAACGATCGGCGGTGGTGTGGCCAGCCAGGCGCCCGAACTGTTCACCAGCACGGCGCCGGCAGCGCCCAGCGTGGCCAGTACCGTGCCGACACCGCGCGAGACGAGCGCGTCGGCGGCGGCCACCACCGCCGACATGTCCCCCTGGGCGGCAGCGTCGTCCAGGCCAGCGGCCGGAACGCCGGCCAGGTCGGCCAACTCCTCGGCGTTGGGCTTGATCAGATCGGGCGCGGCCACCTGGAACCCGGCCGCCAGCGCGGCCAGCGGCGCCTCGGAGGTATCGACGGCAACCCGGCAGTCAAGGGGCGCCAGCAGCGACACCACCTGCGCGTACCAGTCGTCCGGAATCCCGGGCGGCAGCGACCCGGACAGCACCACCCAGGACGCTTCCTGCGCCTTGGCCAGCACGCAGCGGGTCAGCGCCTCCAGGGCGTCGGTATCCACGACGGCACCACGTTCGTTGAGTTTGGTTGTCGTGCCGTCGGATTCGGTGATGGCCAGGTTGGTACGGACGGGTTCGGCGATCGGAACGTTGGTGAACGGCACACCAGGCGTCAGCAGCGCTCCGAGCAGAGGATCGGAGTCGGCGGCGGGCAACACGGCCTCGGCGGCCACGTCGGCCAAGGTCAGGGCGCGGGCCACGTTGATGCCCTTGCCGCCGGGTTCGACGGTGACGGAGTCGACGCGCTGCACCGCTCCGCGCGTCAATGGCGATCCCAAGGTGACGGTGCGGTCCAGGCTCGGGTTCGGGGTGACGGTGATGATCATGCGATCACCACCTCGACGCCGCGCTCGGTGAGCAGTGCGCGGTCGGCATCGGAGATCTCGTCGTCGGTGATCAGGGTGTCCACACTGTCGATGGGGGCGAAACTGACGAAGTCCTCTTCACCGACCTTCGATGAGTCAGCCACCACCACAACGTAATTCGCGGCGTGCACCATGGCCCGCTTGACGGCCGCTTCCTCGGTGTCCGGGGTCGACAACCCGTGCCGCACGCTGACGGCGTTGGTGCCGATGAACGCGATGTCCACCCGCAGGGTTTCGAGCACGCGCAGCACCTGCTCGCCGACGGCGGCCTGGGTGAGGCCGCGCACCCGTCCGCCGAGCAACTGCAGGGTGACGGTCGGCACCGTGGCGAGGAGGCCGGCGATCGGCACCGAGTTGGTCACCACCGTGAGCTCACGGTCCGTCGGCACCTGGGAGGCGACGCGGGCGGTGGTCGTCCCGGCGTCGAGCAGGACGCTGGCACCACTGAGGGGGAAGAAGTCGATTGCGGCCGCGGCGATGGCATCTTTCTGCGCGGCGCGGGTGGTGTCGCGTTCGCCGACGCCGGCTTCGACGAGGTGCAGTGTGCGGGTGGGCACGGCACCGCCGTGCACGCGGCGGACGACTCCGGCTTTGTCGAGCACGGCGAGGTCGCGGCGGACCGTCTCCGTGGTGACGTCGTATGTCTGCGCCAGTTCGGCGACTGAGGCGCGGCCCCTGCTCATGACCAGCGCGGCGATGGCCTGCTGGCGCTCCTCGGCGTACATGAGCCTCCGTTTGTGTGGGTTAGAGCCCGTTCGAATGTTGATATATGTTGTTTTACGCTTGACTGTGTTGACTTGTCAACGCTTTCTTGTAATCTGTCTCACATGGGCACTACATCGTCGGTTGCGTCACCCACCGTCTTGCGCGGGGTTCCGGTGGTTCCGGGTGTGCAGTACGCACCTGTGATCCGGGTCAGCAGGCTGCCGGAGATCCAGGTCCCCGCCGGTGACATCGGTGAGGCGGACCGGTCGGCCGAGGCGGGGCGTTTCGCGGCCGCCGTGACGGAGGTCGCCACCCGGCTGCGAGACCGGGCCGCGCACGCTACGGGGGCGGCCTCGGAGGTGCTCGCCGCTACCGCGACGCTGGCCCAGGACCGGGCCTGGATAGGTGCCGCCGACAAACGGATTGCCGCGGGGGCGCCGGCCGTTCGCGCCGTGTCGGAGGCCGTCGATCAGTTCGTGGACCTGTTCACGCAGCTCGGCGGGCTGATGGCCGAACGTGTCACCGATCTACGCGACATCCGCGACCGGCTCATCGCCGAGCTGTCCGGACTCCCGGAACCTGGTGTGCCGCTACCGGATATCCCGTCCATCCTGTTCGCCGAGGACCTGGCTCCGGCCGACACCGCGGGGCTGGATCCGCAGTTGGTGGTCGGGCTGGCCACCACGCTCGGCGGGCCGACCAGCCATACGGCGATCATCGCCCGCCAGCTGGGGATTCCGTGCGTCGTGGCCGTGAGCGGGCTCGATTCGGTTACCGCCGGTGCGATGGTGCTGCTCGACGGCACAGCGGGCACGGTGACCACTGCCCCGGACCCATCTGCTGCGGCCGAAGCCGTGAACACAGCTCAACGGAATGCCCTGGCGGCCCGGCAGTGGACCGGACCGGGTGCGACGGCCGACGGCCACACCGTCGCGATCCTGGCCAATGTCCAGGACGGCGCGGCCGCCAAGGCGGCACGCGAAACCCCTGCAGAAGGCGTCGGTCTGTTCCGCACCGAGCTGTGCTTCCTCAATCGCGACACCGAGCCGACCGTCGAGGAACAGGCGACGATCTACGGCGAGGTACTCGAGGCGTACGCCGGCCGCAAGGTCGTGGTCCGCACTCTCGACGCGGGTTCGGACAAGCCCCTGAAGTTCGCGGGTCACCCCGACGAGGCCAACCCAGCACTAGGCGTGCGCGGCATCCGGATCGCCGAGGGAAATCCCGGCCTGCTGGAGCACCAGCTCGAGGCCGTAGCCGCTGCGGGCAACGCCACCGGAAACCCGCCGTGGGTGATGGCGCCCATGATCGCCACCGCAGCGGAGGCGAAAAACTTTGCGGCCAAGGCGCGTTCGTACGGGCTCACGCCGGGCGTGATGATCGAGGTGCCCGCCGCGGCGCTGCTGGCCGACAAGATTCTCGATCACGTCGACTTCCTGTCGATCGGTACCAATGACCTCGCGCAGTACACGATGGCCGCCGACCGGATGTCGGCCGACCTGGCCGCCCTCACCGACCCGTGGCAGCCCGCGGTGCTGGCGCTGGTGGAGATGGCCGCTCGCGCCGGCGCCGCGGCGGGCAAGCCCGTCGGAGTTTGCGGTGAGGCCGCGGCCGACCCATTGTTGGCCGCCGTGTTGGTGGGCTTGGGTGTGACGTCGTTGTCGATGGCGCCGGCGGCCATCGCCGCGGTGGGTTCACGGATCGTGCAGGTGACGCTGCAGCAGTGCCGCGCCGCCGCCGAGGCGGTCCTGGCCACGGGCTCCGCCGCGGAGGCGCGCGAGGCCGCGCTGGCCCGGCTGTCCTGACTGCATAAACACCCAATGGGAATAATCGGACCGCAGTCCGGTTATAGCTGGCATCAAGCTTTCACCAACAGGAGGTAGGAGATGCCAGCCATCACCGCAGACACCCTGACCCTGCCCCGCATCGCGGCAGCTCAGGCGTCGGACACCGAACGCCCGGTTCGCTCCATCACGACCGGCCCGCGCGGATACGAAGGCGAGGGATTCCCTGTCGTGCGCGCATTCGGCGGAGTCAGCGCCGCAGACCTCGACCCGTTCGTCCACATGGACCAGATGGGCGAGGTGGAATACCAGCCCGGCGAGCCACGGGGCACCGATTGGCACCCGCACCGCGGGTTCGAAACCGTCACCTACATGATCGACGGCCGCTTCGCCCATCAGGATTCACATGGCGGCGGCGGTCTGATCACCGACGGCGCCACCCAGTGGATGACGGCCGGATCCGGCATCCTGCACATCGAGACCCCGCCGGCCGAACTCGTCGAGAACGGCGGCACCTTCCACGGCATCCAGCTGTGGGTGAACCTGCCCAAGAAGGACAAGTTCGCGACGCCGCGCTACCAGGCCATCGAAGGGCCCGACGCCAAGCTGCTGTCGTCCCAAGACGGCGGCGCCTTGGTCCGGATCATCGCCGGCGAGATCGACGGTGCGCAGGGCCCGGGCAGCACGCACACCCCGATCACCATGGCGCACGCCACGATCGAACCGGGCGCGCAGCTCAACCTGCCGTGGAACCGCGACTTCAACGCACTGGTGTACGTACTGAGCGGACGCGGTAGCGTCGGCCCGGTCGGTCACCCGATCCATCAGGGTCAGCTCGCAGTACTGGGCCCCGGTGACCGGATCACGGTCTCGGCCGAGGGAACTCAGGATTCGAACCGGCCCGCGATGGAGGTTCTGCTGCTGGGCGGTCAGCCGATTCGGGAACCGGTGTTCCACTACGGCCCGTTCGTGATGAACTCGAAGTCCGAGCTCATCCAGGCCCTGGAGGATTACCAGGCGGGCAAGTTCGGCCAGATCCCGCCGAATGCGCTCATGCCGCACCGGCCCCTGAGCTGATCGGCTAACCCGAAATACCGACGCCGCCCGGTCTGCGACTGGGCGGCTTAGGCTGCCCGGCAGCCGGTTTCGGCGAGGACCCGTTGGTCTGATTGGTGGAGACCGGCGGTTCGGGGCTCTGCCCGTTGCGCTCATCACCGCCGATACTCCGGCGCAGCTCGTCGAGGTGAGCCACTGTGATCCGGCTGCTGGCGCGGTTGGGATGGATCTTGATCAAGAGCCTGCTGGTGACGTCGAGGTGCGTACAGACCGAATCGAGGTTGCTTGCGGTAGGCGCAGCCAGTTGAACCACCTCTTCGAAACGGGTCAGCAACCGGGCCACTTCCTGTTGTCCGGCTTGGCCATTCCGCCCGAGCCTGCCCGACCTGAGCGCGCGCACCAAGGCTGCATCGGCGATCGCGACTGCCGTGTAGAACGTGCGGTCGATCGAGAACCGCTCGCGTGCTGTGGCCTCACAACGATCGATCAACGCATCGGCGTCCGGCACCTGTTTGTCTTTGTCGAGAATTGCCGTCAGGGTCAACCAGTTGAGCACGGAGTAGGGATCGAGGCATTGACGTTGCATTGTTAGCAGATGTGCCTGGTGGTATCGGTCGGACGCTTGGCGCAGCATCTCCGTGGCGGCTCTGACGGTCGGTTCGGCGGCGGCACGACGCTTGTACGCGCTACCGAGCAGGTTGTACCGCTCCGCGGTCTTGGACACCTCGAGCAGCCGTTCGAGGCGCTCGATGGCCCGTTCGTACAACTCCTTGGCGCGGTCGGGCTCGGTGTCAGTGAGATCGTTGGCCATGCGTGCCTCGAAATTGGCGAGTTGTTCAACGGCACGCATAGTCGTCGTTGATGTTTCGCCCTCTCCGGAAAGCGCGGCCACCAGATAGCGGCGGGCATCCTCGAATCGCCTCAGATTCCCGTAGGCGTAGCCGATCGCCATCTGAACGTCGGTTTGCTCAAGCCAGTCGGCGGGGCATTCCTTCGCCAGCGCGTTGAGTTGCTGGGCGGCCTCACTCGGCGCAATCGTGGGCGCCGAGCCAACTTCCGGCTTGCGACCGACGTAGCTCACCGCTTCGATGAACTCGGCCACGTCCACCCGGCCCGGCCGCCGTCGTTCCGGTAGCGGTGGGATCGAGCCGGTAGTCCGGGTCGCCATACGCCTGGTATGCGCCCCAGGTGTTGCTGTCGGGGAACTCTTCGTGGGTGTGGCCGCGAGCGGCCTTGAGCGCGTAGCCGAAAGTCTCTCCGCCGAGCATGCATTCGTAGAATTTCTGGGCGAACTCCTCGGCGGCGTCATCCTTGACAGCCCATCCGGCGGCTACCACCGCGCGGACGCCCATCTCGATCAGTTCGCGGGAAACGCTGGCGGCCAGTCGATTGAACTCGACGGTCGGCGTCTGCGCCGGTGCCTCGGGTCCGGTCTGGCCGATGTGGCAGCAGTTGAGGAAGACCAATTCCGGTACCTGCTGCATCTGGCCGACCTCGACAGCGGTCAGAAACACGCCGTTGTCGAGCACCATCCCGCTACGGGCCTTGCCGTCGGCTGTCACGGGTGGCTCGTAGTAGCCGTGGCCGGCCAAATGCACGATGCGGTAGGGCTTTCGGTACAGCCCGGCGAGGACTTCGAGTGCCGTCGGCTTGGTCACTGGCTTGTCGACGTCGAATCTCGCGCGCAGCAGGTCGTACACGGCACTGGCCTCGGCCATTGCGCCTGGCAATTGATTGAACGGTGGACTGACCAGCGGATCGCCGACGATGTAAGCCGCCGTGCCTGCCCGCGCTCCGATCTGTGGGCGGTAGTTCGAGGTCTGTAACTGCCGTACCAGAGCCTTGTCGAGACACAGAGCCTTGTCGCCGGCGCTCATCAGTTCCCATGGGTAGGAGGCGGTTTCGGCATCCAGGACGAGCACCAGATTGTCGACCTGGGCCAGCCCGGACTTGAGCTCGTTGGGCACCGTGAGTTCGAACAGCACACGCGATTCGTCTGCCCGGAATCGGGTTTGTGAGATCGAGTCCTTGATCAGCCGGTCCACCAGCTCGGGCTGGCGCTGCTGTGCGGTTGCCTCCGCGCGGGCGCGGTCCGACAGTGTGAGGAACCTGATCTGACGGTGGGCTTCAGCTCGGCCGGCGGGTGCGCTGATCGCCAGTTCCGCCAGCGCGGCAAGGAGTTCGGGGTCAGCGTTGTCCGATTCGAGCACCGCGCGCTTGAGCCGGTCGGCCAGCGGCTTGGGCAGGCACGCCGGTTCGGACTTGCGCGGCGGCACCACCACGCTGACCTCCCACCGACGCCATGCGTGCTGGCGACCTGCCGAGGCGGTCAGGCGCCGACGCCCCTCGCGGCCGCGCCGTAGCAGGGGTGCTGCCTCGATCTCGGTCTCGAGCTCCTTGCCGATCAGCGGAGCCAAGCGCTTGACCGCATGCGCGGCCTCGATCGCGGTGTCGGCGTAGAGCTCGACGATCTCGACTTCCTGGATGGTGAGGGCGGTGCTGTTACCGTCGGCGAGTTCGCGATTGGCCTGGCCGATAGCACGCAGAATGGCGCCGACCGAGTCCCCCACCGCGATGTTGGCGGTCGAGTTGCCGCCGACCAGCAGTACCGACAAGCCGATCTTCTCCGTCGCGGAGTCGTCATCCGATGATGCGGACAGACCATCGCGGCGTTCGAGAACGTACTGGAGTGCGGCACGTCGAAGCAGATCGCATAGTTGGCCCGCGCTGAGGTCGCCCCATTTGCCCAGTCCCACGACAATCGCACCCGTTGGCAGCGCCAGCGCCTTCTGTAGCGCCGTCGGCTTGCGTAAGACCACCGCCACGGATCCGAACACGCCGGGGTAGAGCCCTAGCTGTTCTTCACGGGTAGGTTGTGAACGCGTAGGCGCTCGATTGGTGTCATTCCGCCGATGCCGGTGTGGGGTCGGTGGTGATTGTAGTGATGCAGCCAGTGCTGGTAGGTTCCGGCGCGTTCGGCCTCAGAGCGGTAGGTCTGCGCATAGGCCCATTCGGTGGTCAGGGTGCGGTTGAATCGCTCGACTTTGCCGTTGGTCTGTGGCCGGTAGGGCCGGGTCCTCTTGTGGGTGATGTCGGGGCCGAGCGCTTCAGCGAAATTCTTTGACCGGTAACAGGATCCATTGTCGGTCAACACTCGTTTGACGGTGATGCCGTGGTCGGCGAAGAACGCGTTGGCGCGTTTCCAGAATCCCGCGGCGGTTTCTTTGCGTTCGTCGGTGAGGTCCTCGGAGTAGGCCAGCCGGGAGTGGTCATCAACGGCGTGGTGCAAGAACGTGTATCCCATGCCGCAGCGGTTGCGCCGGCCGGCTTGGCGACCCAGCTTGCGATGGCCGCCCCCGTCGGGGATGCGGCCCAGTTTCTTGACGTCGACATGGACCAAGTCGCCGGGAGCCGGGTGCTCATAGCGGCGGGGTTTGGGCCGGCGTACCGGTAACCCGGTGTTTTGGTCCAGGTGCCGCAGCAATGGCATCCGGTAGCGGCGCAGCACCGCCTCAACGGTCGAGCGTGGCAGGTGCAGGTAAGCGGCGATGCGATGTGGGCCCCAGCGCCGGGTGAAGCGCAGGTTGACGATGCGCCGCTCACGTCGTTTCGGCAACCGCAACGGACTGCGATGCGGCCGGCTGGGCCGGTCTACCATCGCTGCTTCGCCACCGTCGCGATAACGGTCGGCCCATTTCTTGGCTGTGGCCACCGAACATTGGAACCGCTCAGCCGCGCGCCGCAAACTCCAGCCCTGATCAACAACCGCCTGCGCAAGCCGCAACCGCCCACGAGGAGTCAACGAAGCATTAGCGTGGACCATGAGGACCTCTCGGTAATCGGATGTGCGTATTTGGTAACCACACCGATACCGGAGGTCCTCACCTACTTCCGCTCACCACGCCGTTCACAACCTGTCTGGGAGTTACACCTAGCGCGTAGCGCTCCGTCAGCGCGCCCCGCAGCAGCCCGTCCAATTGCGCCTCGGCGCCGATGATGGTGTCGCCCTCGTAGTGCCCCACCACAATGGGATAGCGCGCGTAGCGCAGGTCGTCGTGGACCACCGATACCCGGAAGCTCGGCTGTGCGCCTTCCTGATACGGCTTTTGCGCGGACTTTCCCAGGAGGTCGGCGGCCAGCGACGTCTCTGTCGGATAGAGCACCGGTTCGGGCAGGGCCCGGAAGTCCTGCGCGCCTCCGCGTGCTGAGCTGAGCGGGGTTTCCGAGAGTCGTGTGGTGGTACCGGAATCGAGCAGATCCTGGAGCGCGGGGAAGCTCGGCGCGTGAGACGCCAGGTCGCCGTGTACCGCATCCATGTACCAGGTGCGGACGCCGGGCAGGCGGCCCGAGACATACGTGACCCGGCCGTCGCCTTCCGTCGTACATTCCAGGACTATCCGGTCGCCGGCGGGTTTGACGCACCGCACGGTGCGCGGCGAGGTTCCTGCTACGTAGTGCACCCGATCCGCGTGGGATAAACCCGACAGCTGGTCTTTGATGGCGTCGCGCGTCGCGTGCGCGTCATTCAGCAGCTCTTCACGGGGAATGGCCGACTTGCGGCGTTTGCTCCGATAGCCCTGCCAGCACGACACGGTGAAAAAACCTTCGTCGTCGGGCAGCAGCTCGAGCACACCGGGGAACTTCGCGATGGTGTCGACGATCTCCGCCGTGTTGTGGGTGAGGTCCAGCAGCGCGAGTTTCTGCACGGTCGCAGCGGTGCCGAGCAAGGATTCGACGATGTCGTACGAGCCGCGGTTCGGGGTGCCGAGCATCACCAGCCGCCCGCCGTCGCGTTTGCAGATGCGGTCCCACAGGTCGGGCGCTTGGGCGATCATCGCGCGCACCACCAGCCCGCCCATACTGTGGGCGATGATGCGGACCGGCTGCTGCGTTCGTCGCAAGGCGTTCTCGAGCTCGACGATCAGCAGATGTGCTGCGGCGGTCACCGACCGGCGCCAGTCGTAGGCGAACGGGATGACTTCGTGTGTGTTCTGCAGAAACTCGCACAGCTCGCGGTAGCCATCGCCGACCAAGGAGACGGGGCGCACGTTCGCCGCGGTGACGTCGGCGAGATCGCCGAGCCCGCCGCGCAACAAGGCGGGGTAACGCATCCACACCTCGCGCTCGCCGACATTCAGGTGGGAGCCCATGATCCCCGGTAGGACAAAGACAATCGGCTGATCTGCGTTGGCGCGAGTCTGCAGTGACCGCAGCATCGGCACCGGATCGAGTGCTTCCGTCACGATGTCGCGGAAGATCGGCGGGCGCTTGTCCGCCGACGCGGCGAGCCACTCGACCAGCGCCCCACGCGTGCTCGGATTGCTGAAGTAGTTGAAGTGGCTGACGTCGGCGCCCTGGTCGAATATGTAGCCGGACGCCGTTCGGCGCGCCCCGTGAAACATCGCATCGGTGTTGACGACGAGATCGTTGTCCCGACCTTCATAGATGATGTGATCGCTGGCGAACACCCCGATCTTCTTGAGCCAGTTGCCGCCCTGGATATCGCCGGCGATGACCCCCATCGCCCCGAGCGCGGGATCGCTCAGATTGTTGAGCAGCGCGACCAGCGGTGATTGCGGCATCATCGCCTCGAGTCCGGGCACCAGCGACGGTTCGGTCCGGTTCTTGACGATCTCAAGTGCGATCCGCTTGATCACCTCATAGAGCGGAGTTCCGCCGACGCCCGGAATGAAACCGATGAGATTGGTCAGTACCGACAGGAAGATGTCGATGTTCTCGCCCGCCAGCAGAGTGCCGCGGGACGGCGAAGCGCAGCGCACGAACCGTTCAACCCGAAGTTGTTTCTGCGCAACCAGTTCCGCGAGCCGGCCTAGTTGTCTGCGGTCGTGCAGATCGGCCAGGTCCAGCTTTGATTCGCCACGTTTGAAGTTCGCCACAAGCTCGGTGTTGATCGACGTCAGCGTGACGAGGTCGGCTACCAGTCCGCCGCGTGAATGCGACACGATGCTGACCCGGCCGTTACGGGGCAGCACGTTGAGCAGGTCGATGGCGTTGTCGATCGGGCTGTCGCTCAAGGTGCGGTGTTCGAAGGCGTAGATGTTGTTGCCGAACAACCGCTGCAACTCTTGCCACTGTGGTTGCGCTTCGGTGTTGAGGAAGGCGCCGAAGCTACCTCGGGTGGAGGACGCGGTGCCATGGATGAACACCAAAATGGGCTTGTCGGCGTCGAAGTCGTTCAAATTGACGGCGCGCGCCGGTGCCCCGGTCTTACCGGTGGCGTCCTCCCACTTGTACAGGCCGGGACCGGGTCTGAGATTGTCCTCGATCATCCGGATCAACGCTTTGGTGGCGTACCAGGCGGGAACCTTTGCCAGCAGGTTGATTCCGAGGCCTTTCGCTTCATCGAACAGTTCTTTCGGCCATTGCGTTGGATCGGTGATCTTGTCGGTGATGTCGTCAGGATTCAGTCGCAACACCCGAAGCCGTGTGGTCAGCCACTCTTTGACGCCCCGCTCGGAGAGACGCGGTAGCGTATCGACGCTCACGGCGTCGCCGACTCTCGCCTCAGGCCTGAGAAGTGGGACTTCCTCGTAATACCGCTTGGCTGAGACCCACGTTGTGAACCCGCCCTCGATCTCGATCTCGAGTACGGCGTCGTCCTCCACCGAGATGCCTTGGGATTTCGGGCTTTGCTCGCGGGCCGACGGAGAGAGGTTGTAGGAGTCGACCACCTCGATCACGCCGAGCAGCCCGGTGCCGGGAACTTCGGGCTCGACGCCTGGTATGCCTCCGCGTACCGAATGGGTGTCGGCCGCGTCCTTGAGACCGGAAATCTGCAGCTTGATGGTCATCGTTCGACGGTGCTAGTCGAGGGGCGACAGGAAGGGCTGCTCGAGACGTGCTTCGCTGCCCTCGAGTTGTGGAACCTGCTCGTAGCGACCGCGTTTCAGCTTCGCGGAGGTCTGGTCGTGCAGTTCCCGGTAGGACAGCGGCGTGGCGGATTCGGTCAGCGCCTCGACCAGGTTGTAGGTCAGTGCTCCGGCGAAGCCACCGCCGATCGCGGCGTCGGCCGAGGTCTGATCTGCCCGGCAGCCAGAGATGAGCACCTCGGGAATGTCGACGTGAACGATGTCGCTGGTGCCGTGGTCGGCCGCGGACTTGTCACGGCGCGCTCCCCGCGTTGTCCCGGTCAGGCTGCGCCCGGACTCCACCGCATCCAGGTCCCACGGGCTCGGCAGGTATCGCTCGATCAAGGGAGCGTCGGGCGGTTCGAGGGCCCGCGTGATGGTGCCGGAATGGCAGCAGTCGGTGATCACGGTGAGGCTCACGCCGGCACCGAGGCCGTCGAAGACATTGCGGAGCCAGTCGTCGCGCAGCGGGTCGTTCCAATCGAGGTCGGTCGGGCACAGTATCTCGTCGCGGTTGTCGTCCTCATCCCCGTTGTCGTCGGGCACGTTCGACCCGTGACCGGAGTAGTGCACGAGCAACACATCGCCGCGCCGGGCCTCGCGGATCAACCCCGCGATGGCGCTCTCGATGGCTTCTTTGGTGGCGTCGAAATCCGTGATCAAGGAAATATCGCCGGACTCGAATTCGTACTGTCGTTGAAGCAGATTGGCCATGTTTTTCACGTCGGGAACGCAGCCGCGTAAGTCGTTGCCTGGAATTCGGTATCGGTTGACGCCGATGAGCACCGCTTTCTTGGTCATGGTGCTCTCCTTTGCATTGGGCCTCGGTCAGGATTGATGGTGAAATTCCGGTCCGGAGAAGCTGCAGGCCGACTCGGGCATCGCAGTATCCTCTCCTGAGACAGCGAAATGTCAGGTGGGCAATTGCAGTATGTGCACGTGATGCGTAAGGGTCGTGAGTAGTCGGGTACTCGAATTTGCGGCGCGGAGAGGACGGGTCACCCGTGACGGCACCGTTCCGGTTGGAGTTTCCGAATGCGGGCCGTGCACTTGCGGCACGTGTCGCCGAAACTGCGGAATTGCGCTCGGTCCTCACCGCTTTGGAACTGGTCCCGCCACGACCGACCGTGGTGGTGGTGGGTGGGGCTGCCGGGCTCGATGCCACTGACATGGCCCGCCTGCGCCCACTGTTCGCGTCGGGGATCGCGCCCGTGATGGAGAAATGCGGGGCGGTCGGCGTGGACGGCGGAACGCTGGCCGGCGTCATGCAGCTCTTCGGTGAGGTTCGCGCAGGTGCCTCGTTTCCGCTCCTGGGTGTGGTCGCGGCAGGCACGGTGCGCTTGCCCGGCACCTCTTCGCCCGATGACGGGCACAGTTTCGAGCTGGAGCCTCGGCACACCCATTTCCTGGTCGTGCCCGGTGACAAGTGGGGTACGGAGGCCCCGTGGATCGCCGAGGTCGCAACCGTTCTCGCTGAGGGTGCACCCTCGGTCACGGTGCTGATCAACGGTGGCGATATCGCCTACTCCGATGTCGAGCTGAGCGTCAATGCCGGACGCCCCGTCGTGGCGATCGCCGGATCGGGGCGAACAGCCGACGCTTTCGCGAATGGGATGGCAGGTGAGTTGGTTGATGGACGGGTTGCGACGCTGGTTCGCTCCGGGCTGATCCGTTCGGTGCCGGCGGATGAGCCGGAAGGTCTCGCTGAATTGCTTGAGACCGTTCTCGGTGGCAACCGCTGAGGGAATTGAACTGACAGTTCCCGCCAAATTCGAGTAGTCGACTACGCTACGCCGCCGTCACGTCGGCGAGGACCATTGATTTGTGCCTGGAGCGTTCCCTGGTCACCCCGCGCTGGTGATGCGCCATCCCAGCGACGCCGGTAGTTGTCTGGCGCAATTTGAATCGAGCAATTCGAGATGAACGAGGAATTCTGGGGCAGCCTCCTTTCACATATCCGGCATCAGGTGCTGGTGCCCGTCGTGGGCCCGGATGTCACTGTGGTCAAGGTCGACGGCTCCGAGCAGAGGCTGACGACCCTCGTGGGCGAACGGCTCACCGAGCGGTATGGGTTGACGGTTCCACCCGGGGTCACCACCACCGATCAGGCGGTGTCCGCGTTTCTGCGTGAGCGTGGCCGCGACGAGGTCGACGACCTGTACGGCGTGATCGACGAAATCGTCGTGGACCTCGATCCGGAACCCGGCGATGCGCTGAGAGACCTGGCAGCCATCGATGATCTGCGATTGTTCGTGACGACCACGCCTGACCGATTGCTCGCCAAGGCGTTGCGTGCCATCCGCGGCCGGCCGGTGCGCGAGGTGTCGTTCGCCCCGAACAAGTCCACTCCGGACCAGGAGCGGAATGCCAAAGAGCCAGGGCCGGCCGATACCGTCGTGCTGAGTCTGTTCGGTCAAACCGCGGCCATGCCCGAGTACGCGATCCATGAGGAAGACCGACTGGAGTGGATCCACGCACTACTGACGGAGAAAGCCAGCCTTCCTGACTGGCTCGACTACCCGTTGAAGCATCAGCCGATGCTGTTCATCGGATGCCAGATCCCCGACTGGTTCGGGCGGTTTCTCGTCCGGCTGTCCAGCGACAAACGGCTGTCGCTCGGCGGCAAACCGTTCTTCTTCGCCGCGAACTCGCGGGAACCGTCGCTGTCGAGCTTCTTTTCGACCTACTGCCGCCGAACGATGGTCAAGCAGTTGGACATGGAGCCGACCGAGTTCGTCGCGCAGTTGCGTAGCCGCTGGGAGGCCAGACAGCCCAGTCCTCGTGCGCCCTCCCTACCCGGACCTCAAGACACAGAACCGCCATCACTGGACAACGCGGAGATCTTCATCAGTTACAAGCACGAGGATGTGATCGCGGCACGGCGTCTGTACGACGCGATCACCAGACTCGGCGGGGTGGCCTGGCTCGATGAGCGAGAGCTGCACACCGGAGACGCCTGGGAAGACGAGATTCTGAGCTGTATTCGTCAGACCGTCAGCCTGTTCGTCCCGGTGATTTCCGCGAACACCGAACGGAAGAAAGAAAGCTACGTCTTCAGGGAATGGAACGAGGCGGTAGAGCGAACGCGCGGCATTCTGGGGCAGCGCTTCATCATGCCGGTCGTTATCGACGATGATTACGACGGCGATACGAACCGCTTCAGGCAAGTGCCGAGGGAGTTCAAGGACTTCCAGTTCGGCCATGCGCCCGGCGGCGAGCCGGACGCGGACCTGACCAAGGACGTGATCTCCGCAATCCGGGAAATTCGACGTAACGACGCAGCATGACGCACGCGACGATCACGATGAGGCTGGACGCCGACAATCCGTGGCCCGGCCTTGAGTCGTATTGCGAAGACGCGCAGGGCTTCTTCTACGGCCGCGTTCATGAATGTCAGAAACTTCTGAAGAAGGTTCTCGACGCACCCGTCACGGTCTTGTTCGGTCGCTCGGGCCTGGGTAAGACGTCGCTGCTCCACGCGGGCCTGTTCCCGTTGCTGCGCAACGAGAACTATCTGCCGATATATGTCCGGTTCGACCTCAAGCCAGGCGCGGCATCATTGAGCCGCCAGCTCCACGAGGCGGTCCGCAAGGCCATCCAAGCCGAAGCGCCCGACGCAATGCTTCCCGGGGACGACGAATCACTGTGGGAATACCTGCATCGCGCCGACCTCGAGCTGTGGAGTTCACGGAACTACCTACTCACCCCCGTGATCGTGCTCGACCAGTTCGAAGAGCTGTTCACGCTCGGCGAGGGCGTACCCGATGAGGTGGAGGCATTCAAGTACGACCTTGCCGACCTCGCCGAGAACCGGATACCCGCGGACCTGGCCGCGCGCATCAAGAGTGACCCTGCTGAGGCACGTCGATTCAATTTGCGGTCACACAACTGCAAGCTGCTGATCAGTCTGCGGGAGGATTTTCTCGCGCACCTCGAGGACTGGTGCCGGTTCATTCCTGCGCTGGGGCGCTCGCGTATGCGGCTGCTTCCCTTGGGTACTGACGAAGCGTTCGATGCGGTGTACAAACCTGCTCAACACCTGATGACACCTGAACTGGCGCACCAAGTCGTCGGCATCATCGCCGGCGCGGGTCTGCATCCTGGCGGCGAATCCACATTGCAGGGCGTCGAGCTTCCCGCCAACGGCCGTGGCGCGGCCGATGTCGAACCGACGTTGCTCAGCTTGGTCTGCCGCGAGCTCAACGAGGAACGCAAGCGACTCGGTAAGGCCGCGTTCGATGACCAACTCGTTGAGGAGCATGGTCGATCCACGATCCCGAACTACTACATCTCGTGCGTGGGCGGCATGCGGCCAGAGGTCGCGGAATTCATCGAGAACCAGTTGATCACCAAGACGGGGTTCCGTGATTTCGAAGCTGTCGAGGATGCGGTGCCGTCACATCTGACCCATGAGGAACTCGACCAGCTGATCGACTCACGACTGGTGCGCCTCGCGGAATACCATGGCACGCAACGGATCGAGTTGATCCACGATGTGCTCACGGGCACGGTACGGAACCATCGCGACCGAAGGCTCGCCGAAGAAGACCGTCGCCGCGTGGAACTGGAGAAGGAATGCGAGAAGGCGGCGCTCGCAGAGGCCGCGGAGCGTGCTCACGAACGTGAGCGAGTTGCCCATGCCCAACTGGCGGTTGAGGAACGCGCCAAGATCGAGGCCCAGCGCCAGACCCAGGCATTGCTCAAGCGCACACGGCAACTGCGCGCGGCTTTGGTTGTGGTGGTAGTTGCCGCGGTTCTTGTCGCTGGGTTCTGGGGGTGGGCGCTTCGCCAACGTAATGAGGCGCAAGAGCACTTTCGGGCTGCGACCGCAGAGCGGTTGTACGGTGAGGCGTTGTTGATGCTTGCAGGACGCTCGCCCCTCGGCAGCAATGATTTCGAGGCAATGCAGATGTTGCTTGCCGCGTATGCCATTCCGTCGACAGAGGCCAGACGCAGCTACGATCTGCTGACTGCGCTCAACGAGGAACGCGACCTACTCAAGATTATCGACCTCCCCTCTTTCGTTAGGAGTGTGGCGTTCAGCC
Source organism: Mycobacterium sp. 134 (assembly GCF_048282715.1). Lineage (NCBI taxonomy): Bacteria > Bacillati > Actinomycetota > Actinomycetes > Mycobacteriales > Mycobacteriaceae > Mycobacterium > Mycobacterium sp. 134. Next base: position 6,710,256 of record NZ_JBLVUN010000008.1, on the reverse strand, counting down.
CGGATGGTGCTCACATCGCGTCCGGCAGCTACGACAACACTGTTCGGGTATGGGACGCGGTCAGCGGTCAGCCGGTCGGTCAACCGATGCGCCACGATGCCGCTGTCATGAGTGTGGCGTTCAGTCGTGATGGTGCGCGGATTGTGTCCGGCGGCGCGGATGACTCTGTGCGGGTGTGGGATGCGGTCAGCGGTCAGCCCGTGGGTCAACCGATGCGCCACGATGCCGCTGTCATGAGTGTGGCGTTCAGTCGTGATGGTGCGCGGATTGTGTCCGGCGGCGCGGATGACTCTGTGCGGGTGTGGGATGCGGTCAGCGGTCAGCCGGTCGGTCAACCGATGCGCCACAACGACATGGTGGCGAGTGTGGCGTTCAGTCCGGATGGTGCCCGGATCGTTTCCGGCAGCTACGACGGCACTGTGCGGGTGTGGGATGCGGTCAGCGGTCAGCCGGTCGGTCAACCGATGCGCCACAACGACCTAGTGACGAGTGTGGCATTCAGTCCTGACGGTGCGCGAATAGCGTCCGGCAGCGCTGATAAGACTTTGCGGCTGTGGGACGCCGTCAGCGGTCAACCCGTGGGTCAACCGATGCGCCACGATGCCGCTGTCATGAGTGTGGCATTCAGCCCTGATGGTGCCCGTATCGCCGCGGCCAGCTACGACAATGCAATTCAGCTATGGGATGTCTCGACCACCGCCGCTGCAGCCCGGCGTCCTGCTCGGACACGAGTCCCCCGTATGGACACTTGCGTTCAGCCCCGACAGCCGCCAGTTGGTTTCAGCAGGAGGTGACGACCGGACTATCCGGCTGTGGGACGCCACCAGTTGGCAACCCATGCGTGGCCACACAGACGCGGCTTGGGCCGGGTTCTTCGATGACGGCCGGCGCATCGGCTCGGGTAGCGGCGGGGACGACAAAACGGTGCGGTGGTGGGACGCTGCGACGGGGCAGCCGATCGGCGAACCACTACGCGTCGATAACCCGGATGTCAGTTCCCTATTCCCGGTTGGCGAGAACCGTCTGCTGTCGTTGTCACAACCTGGCGCCGCCACCGCCGCGCAGCTATGGGACGCCCGAAGCGGAAGACCGATCGGCGAACCGCTGCGGCTGCGGCCCGACCCCAATCGGGAGGTCGTCGCTGACGAAACGGCCACGTGGATCGCCGTCAAGATTGAACCCAGCGTTCTGCAGGTGTACAAGTCTGACACCATGCGTCCGGTCGGAGCGCCGATCCGACCGACGGAGCCGATCGCGACGATCAACTTCAGCTACGACGGTCGGATCGTTGCCACGGGCGGTGCCCAAGGAACGGTTGAGCTGTGGGACTCTGGCACTGGTAAGCGAATCGGTCAGCCGATGAAGGGCAACAGCTGGGTGGCGAGCATCGCGTTCAGCGACGACGGGCACTTGCTGGCTATTGGGTATGCCAACTACAAGCTCCGGTTGTGGGATATCGGCACCTTTGAGCCCAAAGGCAATGACATGCCACAGGTTTCCCTTCCGGCAGTCGTGGCATTGAGTCCCGACAATCGCACGATCGCATCGGGTGGCAATGACGGCAACATCCAACTCTGGGACGTAGACGGCCAAAAGCAGCTCGGCGCTCCGCTCACGGGCCACTCAGCGTCAGTGACGAGTCTTCATTTCAGTTCGGATGGAAAGAAACTGCTGTCGTCCAGTGGGGACGGCACGTTGCGCGTTTGGCCGGTTCTGGAGCCTGATCCGAACCTGTTGTGCGCCAAGCTCGCCCACAATATGACCCCCGAACGGGAGAGCGAGACTGCCCGCGGAATCGACTACGACTCGCCCTGCACTCGTCTGACTTCATCCGAGTACGCCGGATAGCGCTAACCCACCGACTCCGCCGGCTGCGGGTAGAGCAACTCCAGCTCGCCGAGATGCGCTGCGGCCGTCACCAAGGGCAGCGCTGCCGAAACGGCGAGATCCGTCCCGGCGGCCTCGGCGCGCAACGACACCACGAAGCTCTCCCCGATCGGCACCAGTACCGCGGTGGCGTTGTCGCCGGTGAGCCGGGCGCAGATGGCCGCGGCGTGCTCCTCGATCACTTCGCGCGTGCGGGCGTAGACACCGAGCGGCGGGGGCACGACGTCGGCGATGAGCTCGGCTGCGGCCCGCACCCGGTTGGCCCGGTTGGCCGCGCGTACCACCGGGGCTCGTTGGTCGCTGGGCCCGCCGTTCTCCGAAAGATATTGACGGACAGCATCATCAAGGGTTCGGGATGCGGAAAGCGCGTCGTGGCCCAGTGCGACGACGCGGTCGGTGGCCTGTTCGGAAGCGCCCCGGGTCACACGAAGAACGGCGTGCTTCAGGAACTGCGCACCCACCGCGCGGGCCTGGTCGATCGCCTTCGACACCGACGCCGTCGCGCCGCGCGGCCACAACAGCAGCGACACCACGATCCCGACCATCGCGCCGACCACGACGTCCTCGACCCGGACCAGCCCCACGCGCCAGCCCGTCGGCACGATCAGGTTGAAGTTGATCAGCACCATCATGGTGAACGCCGCCTGCCCGGCGATGAACGATCCGACTTCGGGCACATAGGCGGACCCGAATGCCACGAGCGGCAACAGGATCCACAACACCACGGGGTCCACCCCGACGAACTCGATGAGCACCGCACCCAGCACGAAGCCGATCGCGGTGCCGGCCACGGCCCGCAACACGCGAGTGCCGGTGGTCAGGGCGCTGCTGCGCAGCACAGACATCGCGCCCAGGACCACCCAGAATCCGTGCTGCACCGGAAACACGTGCGTGACGGCTACCGCCAGCGCCAAGCCGAGCCCGGTGCGCAGGCTGTTGCGCAGCACCACCGCTCGGGTGGCGACCAGACCTCTGGCGATGGCCGCGACGGCGACGGCCTCGGGCATCACCCAGTCGGCCGCACCGGTTTCGGGCAGGCGCCGGCCCAGCACCCGGGCCCATACCGGGCGCGCGTCCGCCAGCGCGGCATTGCCGATCACCCGTCCGGTGACCGCGATGGTCGCCGAGATGGTGCGCCGGACCAGCAGTCCCCGCCCGAGTTCGACGGCGGCCGAGTCGTCGGCCGTGCCCAGGATCTGGGTGATGTCGTCGCGATAGCTGCCCTGGGCAACCGTGCGCTGCTCGGCCAGTGCCGCACGCAGATCGATTCCGCGCGCGGCTCGTTCGGCTGGATCATGGATCCGCAGCAGCGCGGCGCTGTCTCGCAGCACCCGCACCGCGGGGTCGCGCATGGCACCGAGCAGTTCCCCGGTGTCGTCGGTGACCTGGTCGCAGATCCAGCCGAGGTCGTCGACGACGCGCACCAGCGCCCGGCTGCCCGCGCTGAGGGCGACAGGCCGGTAGTCCGCGCCGAGGAAGCTCTCGTACAGCTTGTTCATCGCGCGGGTGACGTCGCGGGCCGAGGCCTGACCCTCGAGCCGGTCGGCCAGCAGCCGGCACACCCGCGCCGAGTAGCGGCGCAGCTCGTCGTGGTGCTTCGGACGGAACAGGAACAGCGCGGCAGGCACGCAGATCACGAGCGCGATCAGCCAGCCCAGCAGCCGGTCGGGTATCGGGCCCACGGGAGTGCACAGCGGCAGGACGAACAGCAGCAGCGTGGCGCGCTGCCCGGCGGCGACGATCTCACTGAGCACTCCGGAGAACGACACCACCATGCCGACGACGAACATCGCCGCCACGCTCAGCCACGGATACGGAGCCAGCACGGTGCCCAGCACGATCAAGATGGCGCCGTTGACGGCCAGGCCGCCGTACGCGACGGCCCGCGCAGGCCGGTTGCCGGGGAAATCGGCGGTGATGAGCAGGGAGACCGCGCCGAAGATCGCGAACAGCGGTGTCTGGGAGTCGCCGCCGACGGCGAAGCCGACCGCGGCGGCGATGGGCAGGACGATGGCGGCTCGCAGGGCGCGGCGCAGCGCGTCGTAGTCGGGGTCCTTGTCGCGGAGGCGATCAGCTGCCCGGCGCCAGATCTCGGCCGGGGTCAGCATGATCGCCGATGTTAGACCGGTTGGTCTGATCCGGCGGCCGGACTGAATCGGCCCGACTCCAGCGCGTCGCGCATCTGCGTGGTGATCCACTGCAGGGCGTCGACGTCGCGTGGCAGGGTGCTCTGCTCGAAACCGACGATCAGATAGACGCCCCAGGCTGCGAAGTACCGGGCGTTGCGTTCGTCGCCGATGAGCTCGAGCGCGGATTCGAAGAGGATGTCGAAGCGCAGCTGATCGACCACGGCCTGGACGGCGTAGACATCCGGATCCAGCGAGCTCCACACCCGGATCGCCGCTTCGGCACCGTACGGCAGGTCCAGTGTCTCGCCGATCAGGGTCTCGATGCGGTGGTGCGGATCCTCGTCGGCGCGCACCATCTCCACCACCCGCAAGGTGCGGGCCTCACGCCAGTGCGCGATCAGTTCCTTCGTGTACGACGCCCAGTTGGGGAAGTAGTGATAGAAGGACCCGGTTGTCACGCCCAGGCGGTTGCACACTTCGGCAAGTTTGAGGCCGCCGTATCCACGATCGGACAACACGTCCAGACCGGTTTCGAAGTACGACTCCCGTGAAACAACCCCCGCCATGAGGGACCACGCTAGTTCGTCGCCGATTTTCGGGCGCGGCGGGGCTTTGCTGGTCAGCCGCATTTAACGCACACAAACATGACGGCACCGGGACTCTCAGGTGACGTGTGGCACAATTTGAATGTGGCCCACACAGCGAGCCGAGGACCGGGACGCCCTCCCGCAGCAAAGGCAGCGGAAACTCGTGAGCGCATCGTGCGTGCTGCCCGTGAAGTTTTCAGCGAACTCGGCTATGACGCAGCTACATTCCAAGCGATCGCCATCCGTGCTGATCTCACGCGCCCGGCAATCAATCATTACTTCAGCAGCAAACGTGTCTTGTATCGCGATGTGGTCGAGCAGACCAACGCGAAAGTAATCGCCGCGGGCATTTCAAAAGCGCGCGAAGCCACGACTCTGCTGAACCGGATATCAGCGTTCTTCGCCGCGGCGATGGATGCCGATTCCACGGACCGATCGGCGGCCGCCTTCCTGGTCACCTCGGTTTTGGAAGCCCAGCGACATCCGGAGCTGGTTTCCGAGGAGCACGACGCGCTGCGCAGCTCGCGGGAGTTCGTCAAGTGGGCGGTCGACGAGGCTATCCAGCGTGGCGAGCTCAGCACCGACACCGACATCCCGGCCATCGTGGAGATGCTGGTCGCGGTGATGTGGGGGATGGGCTTTTACGCCGGTTACGTGGGCCGTCGTGACGACGTGGCCGTCATCGTGGACAAGTTCGAACTCTTGATGGCCAACAAGCTCTGGCAGCTGCGCGACTGACCTGCCGGCACCGTGAGGTGCCCCACATAGCCGTATAGCTTGGCTAACTTCTTCGGTAGCATTGTTTGGCAAATGACTGATCTGAGCGATGTACGGCCGGGTCGAGCCGAGGGCGACAGTTGGGATGTCACCGAGAGCGTCGGGGCTACCGCGCTCGCGGTAGCTGCCGCCCGGGCCGCCGAGACCGTACAACCCGATCCCCTGATTCGCGACGAGTTCGCCTTCCTGCTGGTGGCTGCCGCCGGCCCGGCGTGGGCGCAGCTGGCCGGTAGCGAACCGCACTGGATCGGTGACAATCCGGAAGCCCACCGCATCCACGTCATGGCCCGCAACTACCAGGCTGTGCGTACCCACTACTTCGACGACTACTTCACCGAGGTCACCCACGACGGCATTCGACAGGTCGTCATCCTGGCCGCGGGTCTGGACTCGCGCGCCTTCCGGCTGGACTGGCCGGCCGGTACCACGGTGTATGAGATCGACCAGCCCAAGGTGCTTGAGTACAAGACCGAGACCTTGCAGGCGCACGAGGCGGTCGCCCGGGCACAGCACGTGCCGGTGCCGATCGATTTGCGCGAGGACTGGCCCACAGCGCTGATCGACGCCGGATTCGACCCCGCACAACCCACGGCCTGGCTGGCCGAGGGTCTGCTGCCGTACCTGCCCGGTGAGGCTCAGGACAGGCTGTTCGAACTCGTCGGCGCCAACAGCGCACCGGGCAGCCGCCTGGCTGTCGAGGACTTCGCGATGGACCCGGCCCGCTACACCCCTCAGAAGCGCGCCGCGCGCCGCGCCCGGGGCGAGCACATGCGGACCTCGCTGGGGCTGGATATCGACGCTGACGCGCTCATGTACACCGATGGCGAGCGGGCCGACGCCGCCGAATGGCTCGCGGCGCACGGCTGGGATGTGGACGCGGTGGACAGCCCCGACGAGATGGCCCGGTTGGGCCGGCCGGCCGGCGTCGACGAATTGGCTGAACTCGGCTTGGACAGCGTGCTGTTGCGCGCCCGATTGGACGGAGAATCCCGATGAGTTCACTGCGCAGCCACGACGACACCTGGGACATCGCCACCAGCGTGGGCTCGACGGCCGTCATGGTCGCCGCCGCCAGGGCCGGGGAGACCGAACGCGAGGACGCGCTCATCAACGACCCGTACGCCAAGATCCTGGTGGTCGGTGCGGGCACCGGGGTGTGGGACACGTTGTTGGACAACGATTTTGTCAGCAAGGTGGAAGGTCTCGACGCCGAGGCCGCGCAGATCTTCGCGCACATGGGCAACTACCAGGCGGTGCGCACCCACTTCTTCGACGGGTACTTCACCGAGGCCGCAAAGGCGGGAATCCGGCAGGTCGTCATCTTGGCCTCTGGGCTGGATTCCCGCGCATACCGGTTGGACTGGCCGGCCGGCACCACGGTCTACGAGATCGATCAGCCCAAGGTGCTGGAGTACAAGGCCGAGACCTTGGCCGCCCACGGTGCGCAGCCGTCCGCGCGGCGCCATGAGGTGGCCATCGATCTGCGTCAGGATTGGCCGACGGCGCTGCGGGAGGCGGGCTTTGACGATGGGCAGCCGACCGCGTGGCTGGCCGAGGGCCTGCTGATGTACTTGCCCGCCGACGCCCAGGATCGACTGTTCGAGCTCGTCACCGAGCTGTCGGCCCCGGGTAGCCGGATCGCGGCCGAGACCGCCGGGGTGAGTTCGGCCGAGCGCCGCGAGGCGATGCGGGAACGCTTCGAGAAGGTCGCCGACCAGTTCAACATGGGCTCCGCGCTCGCTGTCGCCGACCTGATGTACGAGGATCCCGACCGTGCCGACGTCGCCGAATGGCTGCGGTCGCACGGTTGGCAGGCGGAGGGCGTGCACTCGTTGGACGAGATGCGCCGGTTGGATCGTCTGGTCCAGCTCGGCGAAGAGCCTGAACGCGACGCGTTCTCGATCTTCGTTACGGCTGAAAGGCTCTGAGCCCGACCCTCCCCCGAACAACGAAAGGGGCGCCCCGGTTGTGGGGCGCCCCTTACGTTTTCGTTGCCGGTCAGCGGTTCGACATCGCCTTGGTGCGATTCACGTTGGTGTGCTTGACGGTGGTGTCGACCTGAGGAACGGTCGCCTTCTGATGCATCTGGTGCACCCAGAGGTGGTGGTCGACTCCGGCCGAGGCGGGTGCGGACAGGCCCAGAAGGGCTGTGGCCACTCCGCTGACGAGCAATGCAGGAACTCCGAACTTATTCATCTATTTCTATCCTTTTTGGGAACACATTCCGTAGTAGATCAACCGACTGACCTGTGGGTTTAATCCCGCTAAACCTCGACTGGTGCCGTGACAGTGGTCACTGGACCTGCCGGGTCATCGGGACCTGTCCACGTGCTGTGTCCCCAAGCAACTGCCGTCTCAGTGGCTCTGGTGCACAGTGGTGTCGACGTGCGGCACGGTCACGTGCGGACCGATCTGATCCAGCCAATCGTGGTGGGACACATCGGCCGACGCGGGGCCGGCGAGACCCAGGACGGCGGCGGCCAGACCACTGGCGATCATTGCGGTGAACCCGAACTTCTTCATTTCCTCTGCCTCTTTCTCAATCTTGCTTTCTTGATTGGTTCAACTAAAGGCGGCGCCGGTTGATTCCTGATCAGCACGGTTGGCGGCAATTGACCGTTCGGTGGCAGAAATGCGTCGTCCCGGGCGGTAGCCGACCCGGTTGACCGGGAGTTATCCGCCCGCCGTATACAGGAGGGGAGCTGAGCCGTTTTGCGGCCCGTTACCGAGGAGGAATCCCCATGCCAGGAGTGCAGGACCGCGTCGTCGTCGTCACCGGAGCCGGTGGAGGTCTGGGCCGCGAGTACGCCCTGACGCTTGCCCGCGAGGGCGCCAGCGTCGTCGTCAACGACCTCGGCGGTGCCCGCGACGGATCGGGCGCCGGCCACAACATGGCCGACCAGGTGGTCGAGGAGATCAAGGCTGCCGGTGGCCGCGCGGTCGCCAACTACGACAGCGTCGCCGAGCAGGCGGGCGCCGAGAACATCATCAAGACGGCGATCGACGAGTTCGGCAAGGTCGACGGTGTGGTGAGCAACGCCGGCATCCTGCGCGACGGCACCTTCCACAAGATGACCTTCGAGCAGTGGGACGCCGTGCTCAAGGTGCACCTCTACGGCGGCTACAACGTCATCCGCGCGGCCTGGCCGCACTTCCGCGAGCAGAGCTTCGGCCGCGTCGTCGTCGCCACCTCCACCAGCGGTCTGTTCGGCAACTTCGGTCAGGCCAACTACGGTGCGGCCAAGCTGGGTCTCGTCGGTCTGATCAACACGCTGGCCCAGGAAGGCGCCAAGTACAACATCAAGACCAACGCCGTCGCGCCGATCGCCGCCACCCGCATGACCCAGGACATCCTGCCGCCGGAGGTGTTCGAGAAGCTCACCCCCGAGTACGTCGCCCCGGTCGTGGCCTACCTGATGACCGAGGAACTGCCCGACACCGACTCCGTGTTCATCGTCGGCGGCGGCAAGGTTCAGCGCACCGCCCTGTTCCAGAACGACGGCATCACCTTTACCGAGGTGCCGTCCGTCGATGAGATCGCCGCCAAGTGGGGCGAGATCACAGACCTGTCCGCCGCGCAGCAGGCCAGCTTCAAGCTGGGCTAGAACCAGTGAAAGCGCTTGTAGCGCAGGCACTTACCGGTACATCCGGGCTGGCGTACGTCGACGTCGACGATCCTGTGTCCCCCGACATGGTGATCATCGACGTCGGCGCCGCCGGCGTCTGCTTCCCCGATCTGCTGTTGTTGCGCGGCGAGTACCAGCTGCGGCTGGAACCGCCGTTCACGCCTGGCATGGAGGTGGCCGGAACGGTGCGCTCGGCACCCGAGGGCTCGGGGTTCACCCCGGGACAGCGGGTTTCGGCGATGACCATGCTGGGCGGGTACGCCGAGCAGGTGGCGGCCGTGCCGGCCAACGTGATTCCCACTGCCGACGGCCTCGACGATGGCGAGGCGGCATCGCTGCTGGGCAATTACTACACGATGCAGTTCGCGCTGGCCCGCCGGGGCGGGCTGCTGCCAGGGGAGACCGTCCTGGTGCTCGGCTCGGCAGGTGGCATCGGCGCCGCGTCGATCCAGTTGGCCAAAGCCATGGGTGCCAAGGTGATTGCGATGGTGCACCGGTCCGGCGCCGAGGAGTTCGTATCGTCGCTCGGTGCCGACGTGGTGTTGCCGCTGGCCGATGGCTGGCGGGAAGCCGTGATGGAAGCCACCGGCGGTCAGGGCGTCGACCTGGTCGTCGACCCGATCGGCGGCGAAGCCTTCGACGACGCGATCCGGGTGCTGGCCCCAGAAGGTCGGCTGCTGGTCATCGGTTTCGCCGCGGGCGGCGGGATCCCGACCGTCAAGGTGAACCGGCTGCTGCTGCGCAACGTCAGTGTGGTCGGTGTCGGCTGGGGTGAGTTCGTGCGCCGCCACCCGGCCGCCCAGGCGGAGGTCGGTGCCGAGCTGACGAAGTTGGTGGCCGGCGGGTTGCGTCCGCCGCCGCCGGTGCGGTTCCCGTTGTCCGAGGGGGCGGCTGCACTCGATGCACTGGCCAACGGTTCGGTGCGCGGGAAGCTGGTGCTGGAGCCGTAATGAGAGCCCTGGCCTTCGATGTGTTCGGGACCGTCGTGGACTGGCGGTCCAGCATCATCGGTGAGCTGGAAGCCTTCGGAACAAGCCAGGGGCTGCAATGGGATTGGCCGGCCTTCGCCGACGGTTGGCGGGCCGGCTACGCCCCGGCGATGGACCGGGTGCGCCGCGGTGAGCTGCCGTGGACCAGGATCGACGATCTGCATCGCGCGATCCTGGTCGACCTGCTCGGTGCCGCGGGCATCCGGGCCGGGGACGCTGAGATCGACCACCTCAACCGGGCCTGGCACCGGCTCGACCCGTGGCCGGATTCGGTGGTCGGGCTGACCCGGCTCAAGCAGCGCTACCTCATCACGACGCTGTCGAACGGCAACGTCTCACTGCTCACCAACATGGCCAAACATGCCGGGCTGCCATGGGATTGCGTGATCTCGGCCGAGCTGTTCCGGCATTACAAGCCTGACCCGGAGGCCTATCGGGGCTGCGCCGGGCTGCTCGACATCGCGCCCGAGGAGCTGACGCTGGTCGCGGCCCATCCCTCTGACCTGCGGGCCGCCCGCGCGGCCGGGCTCGGGACCGCGTACGTGGCCCGGCCCCTGGAGTACGGGCCGGACCGGGCTCCGCACGACGTCGCGTCCGACGACTTCGACATCATCGCGACGGATTTTGTCGACCTTGCCGACCAACTCGGTGCGTAGCGTAGAGGTGTGGATACCGCATCGAGTGGGGCATTGCGCAAGGCGCTCGATCTCCTGATCGATCCGCCGGCCGAGCCTGATGTCGGCAAGGGATATCTCGATCTGCTGGGGGAGGGCAGTGACGCCCCCAAGAATGCGGGATTCATCCAGAAGGTGTGGGCGTCACCGGTCGGGTCGATGCTCTACGACAACGCCCAGGCCCTCGCCCGCAAGGTGATGACGGCGTGGCAGGAGCCCGCCGAATGGCTCGACATCCCGCCCGGCGGAATCGCCCTCGATGTCGGTAGCGGTCCAGGGAACGTGACGGCCGCACTGGCCCGGGCGGCCGGGCTGGACGGGTTCGCGTTCGGCGTGGACATCTCGGAGCCCATGCTGGCCCGCGCGGTAGAGGCCGAGGCCGGCCGGCAGGTGGGTTTCCTGCGCGCCGACGCCCAGAAGCTCCCGTTCCGGGACGACGTCTTCGATGCGGTGACATCGATCGCGGCGGTGCAGCTGATCCCCGACGCCGAGGCAGCGCTGGCGGAGATGGTGCGGGTGCTGCGTCCCGGCGGGCGTATCGCGATCATGGTGCCCACGGCGACGACCCGTGGGCCGGCACGACTGCTGTCGAAGGGCGGGGCCCGCTTCTTCGCCGAGGATGAGCTCGCCGATCGGTTCGAGGGGCTGGGGCTGGAGCGGGTACGTTCCAAGACCATGGGCACCATGCAGTGGGTGCGCGGGCAGAAACCGTGAGCACCCTTGGCGTTGTTCTCGTTGCGTTGGTGATCGCCGTAGGACTGGTCGGCATCGTGCTGCCCGTCCTCCCCGGCGGCGGGTTTCTGGTATTCGCCGCGATCGCGGTGTGGGCCATCGTCGAACACACCACGGTGTCGTGGGTGACGCTCGGTATCGCGGCCGTGTTCTTCGTGACGGCCGAGGTGATCAAGTACGCGTGGCCGGTCCGGCGCATGCGGGCCGCCGACGTGAGGATCTCGAGTCTGGTGGCCGGTGGGGTGCTCGGCCTGATCGGCTTCTTCGTCATCCCGGTGATCGGTTTGGTGATCGGCTTCGTCGCGGGGGTGTACCTGGCGGAGTTGGCCGCACGGCGTGACTACCGGCGGGCCTGGGCGTCAACGGTGCACGCACTCAAGGGGGTTGCGCTGTCGGTCGGCGTCGAGCTGACCGGTGCGCTGCTGGCGACCATCACGTGGGTGGCGGGTCTGGTGATCGCGTCGTGACGCAGTGGAACCTGGGCCCCGACACGGGCGAGTTGCTGCTGCGTACCGGCGTGACGGGTAGTGCGTCGCGCATGGGCCATCGGTTGACCATCGCGATGCGCTCATGGCACGCGACGGTGGAATGGGACGGTGAGGTGCCGTCGTCGGTGGAGGTGACGGTCGACCTCGATTCCCTCGACGTGCTTCGGGGCGAGGGTGGCATGACTCCGTTGTCCGGCGCCGAGAAGGTGCTGATCCGGTCCAATGCGTTGAAGACATTGCGGGCCAAGAAGTTTCCGCGAGCGGTTTTCCGGTCCGGCGATATCGTCCGGGAGGCGGACACGTACCGGGTCGAGGGGACACTCGAGATCGGCGGCCGCAGTGGCGACCAAGTTGTGGATGTCCGGGTCGAGGGGGACGGAATCGGGCGGATCAGCGGCCAGGCGCAGGTGCGGCACAGCGATTTCGGGTTGAAGCAGTACTCGATGCTGATGGGCGCGATGAAGGTGGCCGACGAGGTCGAGGTGAGTCTGGTGGTGACCCAACCGGCCTGACCGGCACGTGGCGGTGCCCGTTGACTTCGACACCACGCACACCGCTACCCGTAAAAATGCAGCGTCAGCTCAAAGTCAACAAGGAGCTTCTGCCGTGTTGGTCTCGCGGCGTCAGCCGAGCAGGCCGGACCGCAGCGCCGCGAGATCCTCGGCCGACACCCCGGCCGCGTCGAGGAAGCCGCCCACCGAGCCGTACGCCTCGTCGAGTTTCTTCCACGCGGCGGCGAGGTAGTCCTCGCGCACACCGAGAACCTCGTCGGTCAACCGCGCCTCGGCAAAGGTGATCACCTCGGGCGTTCCCTCGGCGCGGTTCCGCACATTCTCCAGAATCCGTTCCCGTAGCGGCGAGATCGCCTCGTTGCTGCGCAGGAAGTCCGCGATCACCAGATCGTTGTCGACGCCGGCCGCGTGCAGCACCGTGGCGACGGTGAACCCGGTGCGGTCCTTGCCGGCGAAGCAGTGCGCGATCACCGGACGTTCCTGGCTCAGCAGGGAGATCACCTGGCGCACAGCGATATGCGCGCCCGGCAGGGTGGGGAACTCTTCGTACACCTCGGTCATGTAGCGCTTGGCCGATTCGCTGACGTCCTCGTCGCCGGGCGACTCGGACATCACCCGCTGGAACGTCGACTCGTGCGGTGCATCCTGATTCGACGAATCGTCGGGATGGAACGGCAGCAGGTGGATCGACACGCCGTCGGGCACCTGGCCCGGCCCGTGCCGTTGCACCTCACGGCCCGAACGCAGATCGGCCACATCGGTGATGCCGATCTGGCGGAACTCCTCACGGCCGATGTCGGACAGCCGACTCAATTCACTGGAGCGGTAGAGCAGTCCGGGCCGGATTCCGGTGATCTCGGCGACGTCCCGAAAGTTCCACGCCCCCGACAATTCTCCGAGTTGGGCGGTCACTGCGCAGTCACCGCCGCCGTCGCGAGCGGGGATTTCTCCCGGCCGAGCTCCGCGCGCGCGATCGTCCGCATGTGGACCTCGTCGGGGCCGTCGAACAGCCGCATCGCGCGGTGCCAGCTGTAGAGCCGGGCCAGCGGGAAGTCGTCGCTGACCCCGGCGGCGCCGTGCACCTGGATGGCCCGGTCGATGACGTTGCAGGCGATCTGCGGGGCCACCGACTTGATCTGGGAGACCAGCACGTGCGCGGCCTTGTTGCCCTCCTGGTCGATCATCCACGCGGCCTTCTCGCACAGCAGCCGGGCCTGGTCGATCTCGTTGCGGGACTTGGCGATCGACTCGCGAACCACGCCCTGCTCGGCCAACGGCTTGCCGAACGCGACGCGCTTCTGCACCCGGTCGACCATCAACGCCAGGGCCCGTTCGGCCGCACCGAGCGCGCGCATGCAGTGGTGGATGCGGCCCGGGCCCAGCCGGGCCTGGGCGATCGCGAAACCGCTTCCCTCTTCGTGGAGCAGGTTTTCGGCCGGCACCCGCACGTTGTCGAACACGATCTCGCAGTGCCCGTGCTGGTCCTGCCAGCCGAATACCGGCAGCGAGCGCTGGATGTCCACCCCGGGAGTGTCGACGGGCACCAGGATCATCGACTGCTGCGCGTGGCTGGCAGCGTCCGGATTGGTGCGGCCCATCACGATCAGGATCTTGCAGCGCGGATCGGCCGCCCCGGTGATCCACCACTTGCGGCCGTTGATCACATAGTCCGCACCGTCGCGCAGCATCGTCGTCTCGATGTTGCGGGCATCCGAGGACGCCACGGCGGGCTCGGTCATCGCGAACGCGCTGCGGATCTCACCGGCAAGCAGCGGCTCCAGCCACTGCTTGCGCTGCTGCTCGTCGGCGAACAGATGCAGGGTCTCCATGTTCCCGGTGTCCGGGGCCGCGCAGTTGAGCGCCTCGGGGGCGATCTCCATGCTCCACCCCGACAGCTCGGCCAGCGGCGCGTACTCCAGGTTGCTCAGTCCGGACTCCGAGGGCAGGAACAGATTCCACAGGCCCTGCTCACGCGCCTTGACCTTGAGCTCCTCGACCACCGGCGGCACCGTGTGATCCTTCGGGCCCTTCTCCTCGCGGTAGGCGTGGTACGAGGCTTCCGCCGGCAGCACGTGCTCGGTCATGAAGTCGGTCAACCGGGAGTGGTAATCAGCCGCTTTGGCCGACATCGCGAAGTCCATGCCAGCCACGATAGCCACATGGTTAGACAGGTAGAAAGGTGGCATGACCGACAGTCGCCCGCCTTTCCCGCCCTTCACTCTGGAAACAGCGCTCCAGAAGGTTCAAGCCGCCGAAGATGCCTGGAACACCCGCGACCCGGAGCGGGTCAGCCTGGCCTATACGCCGGACTCACAGTGGCGCAATCGCGACCTGCACATCGTCGGCCGCGAACAGATCGTGGAGTTCCTGACCGCCAAGTGGGAGCGCGAGCTGGATTATGTCTTGCGGAAGGGGCTCTGGTCCTTCAGCGAGGACCGGATAGCTGTGCGGTTCCAGTACGAATGGCATGACGCGCAGGGCCAGTGGTACCGCAGTTACGGAAATGAACTATGGCAGTTCACCCCGGAGGGCTTGATGGCCCGCCGCGAGGCCAGCATCAACGACGTCCTCATCGAGGAGTCGCAGCGGCGCTACTTCGGTCCGCGCCCGGAATCGGAGTACGGCCGCGACATCGAGCTCTGGTAGCTGCCCAGAGTGCAGGCCAGCACGCCTGCCAGCACGGCCAGACCCATCACGGTCCCGGCCACGGCAGGCCAACCGGCGGAGTCGAACGCCAGCCCGCCGACCCAGCCGATCACGCTGGAGCCCGCGTAGTAGAAGAGGTTGTACAGCGAGGACGCCTGTGCCTTGCCGTCGCCGGCGGCTGCGCCGACCCAGCCCGAGGCGATCGCATGCGCGCCGAAGAATCCTGCGGTGGCGATCACCAGTCCGATCAGCACCACGATGACGTTGCCGGCCAGTGTGATCGCGACGCCGGCAACCATCGTGGCGATCGAGCCGAGCAGCACGGTCTTGCGGCCGAACCGGCTGGCCTCGGCGCCGGCCCGGGCCGAGGCCCAGGTACCCGACAGGTAGGCCAGGAACACCAGGCTGACCACGGTCTGGGGCAGGCCGAACGGTGGGGCCATCAGCCGGAACCCGAGGAAGTTGTACATCGCCACGAACCCGCCCATCAGCAGGAATCCCTGGCTGTAGAGCACCAGCTGGCGAGGCGAACGCAGGTTCTCGGCCAGCCGCCGGGCCAGGTCTCGGTTGCGGGCCGGGGTGAAGCCGCGCGCGGGTGGGGCGAGTTTGACGAAGGCGAACGCCGACAGCCCACACAACACCGCGACCACCAGTACGCCGACGCGCCATCCGGCGAACTCGGCGATCGGTCCGGTGACCAGGCGGCCTGCCAGGCCGCCGATCGTGGTGCCGGCGACGTAGGTGCCCGCCGCGCGGGCGGCATGTCCGGCGTCGATCTCCTCGGTGAGGTAGGCGATGGCCACCGCGGGCACTCCGCCCAGCATCAGCCCTTCGAGAAAGCGGCCGGACAGCAGGAGTGCCGCGCTCGGGGCCAATGGTACGACCAGCCCGAGAACCGTTGCCGCAGTGATGGAAATCGTCATGGCCTGGACTCGGCCGATCCGGTCGGCCAGGGCTGACCACGGGATCACGCCCAACGCCAGGCCGACCGTGGCGGCTGAGATCGTCAGCGCGGCATGGGCAGCGCCGGTACCCATGTCGTGGGCGATCAGCGGGAGAACGGCCTGGGGCGAGTACAGCTGCGCGAAGGTGGCGACGCCGGCGCAGAACAATGCGGCCAGCAGGCGTCGGTACTCGCTCGAGCCACGTGAATGCCCCTGCCAGTCAACGGAGGTCAGGGAGGTGGACACTCAGACGACGGTAGGGCGCCGGCAAAGATGTGTCCAATGCATGAGCCTAGTCAATATCATGCACATTGTGCATGACGAACTCGGCCAGGCGCTCCGCGGCGGGCGGCAGCGGGCGGTCCGCGTTCCAGGTCAGGCCGATCTGACGTTTGGCAGAACTCTCCGACAGCGGTATGTACGCTGCTCCCGGCTCGGCCCGTTCGGGCCGCGGCACCGGCACGACCGCGACGCCGAATCCCGCCGCCACCAGCCCTTCCATGGTCGGGATCTCCATGGCCTCGAACACCACCGGCGGTGAGATCCCGGCTTCGGCCCACAATTCGTCGGTGAGCTGGCGCAACCCGAAGTCCGGTGCCAGCGCGACGAACGGTTCGGCACCGGCGTCGGCCAGCCGGATCCGGGACCGTCGGGCGAAGCGATGCTCGCGCGGAACTGCCAGGCACAGCCGCTCCATGTACAGGCCGCGCCAACGGAAACCCTCCGGGCGCGGTGACGTGATCGCCAGGTCGGCCTCGCCGTTGGCCAGGCGTTCGACGATCTGGTGGGCCGCACCCTGGAACAGCTCGAAGCGCACCGACGGGGCCTCGGCGCGGAACCGCCGCAACAGCTCGGGCACGAACCAGCCGGCCTGCGAATGCAGGAACGCCAACCGCACCGTCCCGGTATCGGGATCGCGCAACTCGGCGATTCGCTCGGTGGCTGTATGGATTTCGCCGATGCTGCGGCGGGCGTGCTCCAACAGGATGCGACCGTAGGCGTTCAGCCGAAGCCGTCGGTGGACCCGGTCGAACAGCGGCACCCCCACCTGCTCCTCGATCCGGGCCAGCGCGCGCGACAGGGTGGGCTGGCTGATGCCGAGTTCGGCTGCGGCGTCGGTGACATGCTCGGTCTCGGCAAGCACCACGAACCACTGCAGCTCGTCCAGATGCATACCGCCGACTCTAAACGCGCTGATCACCGACCCGCGCTGTGCCATGCTGAGCCGCATGGCCGAAAAGGTGCGGGTGGTGGTGGGCGATGACCACCCGATGTTCCGCGAAGGCGTGGTGCGCGCCCTGACCTCCAGCGGCGAGATCGACGTGGTGGCCGAAGCCGACAACGGCGCCGACGCACTGGAATTGATCAGGACCCATCAGCCGCAGGTGGCCCTGCTCGACTACCGGATGCCGCAGCTCGACGGGGCACAGGTGGCCGCCGCGGTGAGCCGCGACGAGCTGCCCACCCGGGTGTTGCTCGTTTCTGCGCACGACGAGTCGGCGATCGTCTACACCGCTTTGCAGCAGGGGGCGGCCGGGTTCCTGTCGAAGGAGTCCACCCGCAGTGAGCTGGTGAACGCCGTGCTGTCGTGTGCCAAGGGTCGCGACGTGCTCGACCCGAACCTGGCGGCCGGGCTGGCCGGGGAGATCCGTCGCCGCAACGAACCCGATGTCCCGGTGCTGAGCCCGCGGGAACGCGAGGTGCTCGACCTGATTGCCAAGGGCCGTTCCATCCCGGCAATGGCCAAGGAACTGTTCCTGGCCCCGTCGACGGTGAAGACCCACGTGCAACGGCTGTACGAGAAGCTCGGTGTGAGTGACCGGGGCGCGGCAGTCGCGGAGGCGATGCGCCGCCGGCTGCTGGACTGACATGGCCAGCGGGCGCGTCGTCGAATTCTTCACCACTCAACCGGTCCGGGTCTCGGCACTGCTGCGGCTGCCGCTGATCGGCCTGATCGTGGTCCTGGTCTCGGTGTGGGATGTCGACCACTGGTTGCCGATCCTGTACGCGGTGATCCTGAGCGTGTACACCGCCGTGGCGGTGCTGTGGCTGGTGGTGGTGTTCCGCGGACCCATGCCGGCGTGGGCCGAGTGGGCCTCCACCGCGGTCGATGTGCTGGTGCTGGTCGCGCTGTGCGCGGTGTCGGGCGGTGCCACCGCGGCGCTGTTGCCGGTGTTCTTCCTGTTGCCCATATCCGTTGCCTTCCAGGATCGTCCGTGGCTGACGGCGCTGCTCGGTGGCAGCACCGCACTGGGCTACCTGGCGGTGTGGATCCTGTACTCCGAGCGTGACGACAACGTCGGTCTGCCGGACATCGTCTACATGCACGTGGGTTTCCTGGCCTGGCTGGCGGTCGCGTCGGCCGCGTTGTCCTTCGTGCTGGCGCGGCGTTCGGCGCGGGTGCGAACGCTGATGGAGGTGCGGCGCCAGCTGGTGTCGGAGTCAACGCGGGCCGACGACCTGCGCAATGCCGAACTGGCCGAACATCTTCACGACGGGCCGCTGCAGGTCCTGCTGGCGGCACGCCTGGAACTCGACGAGATCCGCGAACGTATCCCGGACCCGGGGCTGGACCGGATACATGCCGCCCTGCAGGAGACGGCGGTCGGACTGCGCTCCACGGTGACCGCGCTGCATCCGCAGGTGCTGGCGCAGCTGGGGCTGACCCCGGCCATACAGGAACTGTTGCGCCAGTATGAGACTCGGCCGGACATCACGGTGCGCGCGGACCTGGAGGACGTCGGGCACCCCGAAGGTCAGGCCCTGCTGTACCGCGCCGCGCGCGAGCTGCTGGCCAACATCAACAAACACGCGGGCGCGAGCACCGTCTCGGTCGGCCTCTTCCGGGCCGGGGACCGCGTTGTGCTGACCGTGGCCGACGACGGCAAGGGGTTCGATCCGTCGACGGTGGCCCAGTCCGTCGCCGAGGGGCACATCGGGCTGGCCTCGCTGCAGGTCCGCATCGAGGCGATGGGTGGCTCGATGGCGATCAGTTCCGAACCCGGATACGGCACCCAGGTTCGGGTCACGCTGTAGCGGCGGCTATTTCACGCAGGGAATGCCGGAGACCTTCATCTGGCTCAGGTCGGTCGGCGCCGCGGACTTGGTGCCGGACGCGGTGGCGGCCACGGTGGTCACCGGAGTGCTGGCGGTGGTTTCCTCCGTCGTCTCGCTGGCGGAGTCCCAGGTGGAATCCGATCCGTCCGAGGAACTCGTGGCGGACGAGTCGTCCGATCCGGTCAGGTAGTCGTCGCCGGGGAAGTCCGTACCCAGCGTCAGCTGTACGGTCCCGGGGGCCACCTCGGACGACGGCGTGGCGATGACCTTCAGCTCGTCGGCCAGCGACTGGGCGCCGGCCTCCGCGCCGGTCCCATAGTCGATCGTGGTGACGGCGGCCAGAGATTCGGCGTCGCCGATCTCGCCCGGGGTGAATCCGTTTGCGGAGAAGGTGGTTTCGAGCTGCGCAGCCAGTCCGGAGTAGGTGGAGGCGTTCACCACGTCGAGCACCGCGCCGTGGCCCTCGAGGACATGCGCGGGTGCGGCGGGGGCTTCGGTGGTGCCGCCGGGTTCGGCCACCAGGTCCCGCACGATGGCCCGGATGGTGGGGATGTCGACGATGTTGATGTCCTCGCCCATCGAGTTCTGGCCGAACTCTTTGATGGGCAGCGTGTAGAGGGTGGGTGGCGCACCGGTCAGCGCTGAGGCCCGGCTGGCGAAGCTGGCGAGGTCGAATCCGGAATCCAGCGCGACGTTCTGCTTGGTGACGTTGAGCAGGTCACGCAGCATGGTGGGGCTGGAGAGGGCGCCGCTCTTGCCCAGGGCCGACACCAGCGCGGCGATGAAGGCCTGTTGGCGCCGGGTGCGGTCGAGGTCGGTGAAGTTCTCGTCGTTGATGTCGCGGCGCTGACGCACGAACGCCATGGCTTGCGCGGCGTCGATCTGCTGCACGCCCCGGTGGAAATCGGCGCCGGAGTACGGATCCGATGTGTCGGCGTTGAGGCACACCGTGATCGGCGCCACAGCCTTGGCGATCTGGAAAAACGCTCCGAGAGTGACCTCGACGAAATGGTCGATCGGGATTCCGAGGAGGTTGCGCACCGTGGCGATTTGGGCCCGGCACCGGCCTCACGGGCCTGCTGCTCGTTCGTCGAGGAATCTTCGGACGAGGACTCCAGCGACTCCATCTCGCGCTGATAGGCCCAACCATAGGCCTGCTTGACCTTGCCCTTGCACGGGTCGACATCGCAGCCGGCGAGCTCGACGTAGTCGTCACGGGGGATGGAGAACGCGGTCGGCGGGCCGCCGTTGCCGGGCAGGTGCACCACGATCAGCACGTTGGCGTTGTAGCCGCCGACGGTCTCGTCGCCGGCGTGCAGCGCCTCGTAGATGTCCTGGGGCAGCGGGTTGCCGTGCTGGTCCAGCCGGCTGTCCAGCCCCATGATCAGGATGTTCTCGGTGTCCCCGGACGAGACCGGGCCGCCTTCGAGCGCGTTGGACGTGGTGATGCCGTCCAGCGCGCCGTGGTAGGACACCCACGCGGTGCCCGTCCCGGCCAGCACCGTTGCCGCCATCAGGCCGACGGCTGCGCGCCGGGCGGCGCGTACGCCCCGGCGCGGCATGCGGTGCCGGGGGGCGCTGGCGGCGTGGTTGGGTGCGTTCATGGCACCTGCCATTATGGGGCCGTTCGCTGAGGCTTCGTCCACCGGGGAAAATTGCTGGTCAACACCGACGTCCCGGCATTAGCGTGCGCAGCATGAAATTGCGCATCGCCGTGGGCGTGCTCCTGCTGGCCGTGGTGGCGTTGCTGCTGAACGAGCTGGTGGTGACCAAGGAGGAGCGCAAGGCCGAGCCCTTCGCGGGCGGGCACGTGCTGGAACTGGACGGCCCCGATCTCAACGTGCGGGAGTACGGGCCGCCGGGTGACCGCGCCGTGGTGTTGCTGCACGGGTATTCGGCGTCCATCGAGTGGTGGGAGCGGGTGGCGCCGAAACTGGCCCGCGATCAGCGGGTGATCGCGGTCGATCTGGTCGGCCATGGCGGCTCGGAGGCGCCCGGTGACGGTGCTCCGTACCGTGCGGCCGAGCAGGCCAAGGCGGTGCACAACGCACTGGTGCAACTCGGCGTGCGTCATGCGGCACTGATCGGGCATTCGATGGGCGGAGCGGTCTCCGCCGAACTGGCCCGGCAGTATCCGGATCTGGTGGAGCGTGTGGTGGTGTCCGATACCCCGGCCGCCGACGATCTGGTCACCATGCCGCTGCTCGGAAAGATGGTGTGCTGGCCGGTGATCGGCCCGGCTCTGGACCGGTTCCGGACCGTGGATGCCATCACCGAGAGCTCACTGCAGACCGGGTTCGGCGCGGACTACCCGGTGCCGGACTACGCGCACCGCTCGCTGGAGCGCCTCACCTACGCCGGGGTGTGCGACTCCACCGAGGGCCCGCATCCGGTGGTGGAAACGCTTGCCGCACTGCACAAGCCGGTACTGGTGCTATGGGGTGACCAGGATGTACTGACCCCGACGGCCCCCAACGTCGAGCGCTACACCGAGGCCGGGCTGACGCCCGTGGTGATCAAGGGCTCCGGACACTCGCCAATGGTCGAGCAGCCCGACCAGTTCCTCGCAGCGGTGACCGACTTCGTCAGGACCCCAGGCTCCGCGAGATGACCAGGCGCTGAATCTGGTTGGTGCCCTCGAAGATCTGGGTGATCTTGGCTTCGCGCATGTAGCGCTCGACGCGGAAGTCGCGGGTGTAGCCGACACCGCCGAACACCTGCACGGCGTCGGTGGTGACCTTCATGGCGGCGTCGGTGGCGATCAGCTTGGCGACGCTGGCCTGGGTGGAGTAGGGCAACCCGAGGTCGCGGCGCCGTGCGGCATCCAGATAGGTGGCCCGAGCGCTGACCACGGCGGCGGCCATGTCGGCGAGCAGGAACCCGAGGCCCTGATGGTCGGCGATCTTGCGGCCGAAGGTTGTTCGTTCGTTGGCGTACCGGACGGCTTCGTCCAGGGCGGCCTGGGCGATGCCGACCGCGACGGCGGCGATGCCGAGCCGGCCCGAGTCCAGGGCGGAGAAGGCGATCGAAAGTCCTTGTCCCTCTTGTCCGATCAGCCGGTCGGCGGGCAGGTGGGCGTTGTCGTAGAACGCCGAGGTGGTGGGCACCGCGTGCAGGCCCATCTTCTCTTCGGGCTTGCCGAAGCTCAGCCCCTCCAGATCGCCGGGGACCAGGAAGCAGGAAATGCCCTTGGAGCCTTCGCCGGTGCGGGCGAACAGGGTGTAGAAATCCGCCTTCCCGCCGTGGGTGATCCACGCCTTGGAACCGTTGAGTACGTAGGCGTCGCCGTCACGGGTGGCCTTGCAGTTCAGCGCCGCGGCGTCGGATCCGGCCTGCGGCTCGGACAGGCTGTAGGCACCAATCTGCTCGCCCGAGAGTATGCCGGGCAGCCAGCGCTGCTTCTGCTCCTCGCTGCCATAGGCGAGCAGCGGGTGCGACGACAGGCTGTGCACGCTGACCGCGACGCCGACCGCAGCCCACCGCGCGGCGATCTCCTCCAGTACCTGTAGGTAGACCTCGTACGGTTGGCCCCCGCCACCCCACTCCTCGGGCTGGGGCAGGCTCAACAGCCCTGCCGCGCCGAGCTGGGCGAAGACGCCCTCAGGGTAGGTCTCGGCTTTCTCATGCTGGTCGACGATCGGATCGAGCACTTTGTCGGCGATGTCGCGGGTGAGCTCGATGAGCTCGCGGGCCTCATCAGAAGGGAGTAGGCGGTCCACCGACATAGTTGCATCTCCTAGTTTCTGGTTTATAGGACTGTACCGATGCGCCAGATCTAGGAAGCCGGGCGGTATCTGCGAGGTCGGCATTCCGGCGCCCGGTCGGTATGCCCTGGTGTGCCGCACTGTGACGAATGTGCACCCTTTTGCGGGAAATCCGCCAATTGGCAACGGTTTCCTACACGTTCGTCACAGTGCCCCGAACCAGATAGGGTGGCGCGTCCGGGCCGCGGCCGGATCAACGCATCCGCGCGATGATCTGGATCTCGACCAGCGCGCCCGGCACCGCCAGCTCGGTGACGCCGACCGCGGTCCAGGCCGGGTACGGTGCGGCCACGAACTCGTCCTTGACCTCACCGAACACCTGCACATGCTGTTGCAGGCCGACGTGGTAGCTGGTGATGTCGGTGACGTCGGCGAACGTCAGCCCGGCCTCGGCGAGCAGCCCGCGCAGGTTCTCGAAGGCCTGGGTGAACTGCGCCCGCGGCTCCTCGGCCACGCTCATGTCGGGACGGATCCCGATCATCCCCGAACATCGCAGGTGATCGCCGTCGACGACCGCGGGTGCGAAGTGGTGGGTGTCGTACATCGGCTGCATCCATTGCGGCACAACGATTTTCATACCTGGCTCCTGGTTCAGCGCAGCTGCGCGAAGTACTCGGGATGGTAGGGCTCACCCGGCGTCAGCGATGAGTCGTTGAGTGCACTGACGTCGTGGGCGAAATCCGGCTTCGCGTTGGGCACCGGCCGGTAGAACAGCTGATCGCCGAAGAACCGGAACACCAGGGTATGGCGGTTGGGGCAGTCGGGGGTGACCGGGGCGCCGCCGTGCAGCGAACCGGAGTGGAAAACCAGCGCGTCGCCGGGTTCCAGATCCCAGGAGATGACGTCCCACGATGCCGGGTCCTTCGCGCGGTCGGTCTCGATATCGGGCAGCCGGGGCCAGTCCGAACCCGGCCACAACGGCTTCGTGGGGTCGGCCGGATCGGTGAAAGTCGTGCCGTCGTACTGGGTGCCGGCATGGGACCCCCGGACGAACTCCAGCGCGTTGTGCCGCGGCAACTTCTCGAAGCTGACCCAGATGTTGAGCAGGTGCGGCCCGTTGGCCGGCATGTAGGCGGTGTCCTGGTGCCACGGCGAGCGGCCGGCCTTGCCGCCCTTCTTGATGAACAGCTCCTCGCCGAGGAACCACACATGCTCCGAATCCCACAGGGAGGCGACGAAATCCGTGAGCTCGAGTTCTTTGATCAACCCGAGGTACTGCTCGACGTTCTCCGGGTTCCCGTACTCGTTGAAATGCTCGTCGGGGGTGCCCGGGTATACCCGTTTGGCCCCCGGGCTCGGGTGTTCGATCCCATAGTCGAAACCTTCACGCACCCGGGTGAGCTGTTCGGGGCTGAAGAGACCGCGGACGACGATGGCGCCGTCGGCGGCCAGGTCTCGCTTCATCTGGTCGGTTACCTGCATGATCGCTACCTCATAACAGTTGTGATGTACATAACGAGTGTTATGCTGCTCACGTTCGCGGCTCGTGTCAAGACCTGGAGTGAAGATGACCGTCAGCAGCACCACCGCGTCGACCCGGCGGGGCGAGGTCGTCGACGCGGCCGTCCGGGTCATCGCCAGGGACGGTCTGTCCGCCGCCTCCCTGAGATCGATCGCGCGCGAAATCGGTTACACCACAGGCGTCGTCATGCACTACTTCAAGGACAAGCAGGAGCTTCTGGTGGCCGCCGCGGAAGCGGTGTTCAGCCCCTTCGACCCTCTGCTCGCCGACGCCACACCTGACGGGTTCGAGGGTCTGCGCAGGCTCTGCATCATCCCGCTGCCCACCACCGAGGCCAAGGAAGCGCTCTGGCGCATCTACGCCCAGGCACTGGCCAGCGCCGAATCCGAACCGGCCTTCGCCGAAACCGTCCGCAGCCGGTACAGCGCCATCCGCGTGCGGGTGCAGGCCCTGCTGGCCGAGGGGCAGCACGAGGGATACCTGCGGAAGGATTTCGATCCCGCCGCGCAGTGCGACATCCTCTGCGCCATCATCGACGGCCTGGCCCTGCACGCCATCAGCGAACCGGGCAGATTCCCGCCCGGTCGACTGGAGGCGCTGGTCACCCAGGAGCTCGAGAAGCTTCGAAGCTGACCGACAAGACGCGAATGCCCCCTTCTCCCGAAGGAAAAGGGGGCATTCGCGTCTGCTCGGCAGAGGAACCTAGACGTGCGCCGCGGCCGGCAGCGCCGCGAGGATGTCGTTGACGCGGTCACGGGCGTCGCCGAACAGCATCTGGGTGTTCTCCCGGAAGAACAGCGGGTTCTGCACGCCGGCGTAACCCGAGGCCATGGACCGCTTGAACACGATGACGTGGTCGGCGTTCCAGACCGTGAGCACCGGCATGCCGGCGATCGGGCTGCTCGGATCCTCGGACGCGGCCGGGTTCACCGTGTCGTTGGCGCCGATGACGAGCACGACGGAGGTGCCGTCGAAGTCGTCGTTGATCTCGTCCATCTCGAGCACGATGTCGTAGGGCACCTTGGCCTCGGCCAGCAGCACGTTCATGTGGCCGGGCAGACGGCCGGCGACGGGGTGGATGCCGAAGCGGACGTTGACGCCGCGCTCACGCAGCTTGCGGGTCAGGTCGGCGACACCGTACTGAGCCTGGGCCACGGCCATGCCGTAGCCCGGCGTGATGATCACCGAGTCGGCCTGGCTGAGCAGTTCGGCCGCACCCTCGGCGTTGATCTCGCGGTGCTCGCCGTAGTCCTTGTCCTCGGCGGGCCCGGCCTCGATGCCGAAACCACCGGCGATCACGGAGATGAACGACCGGTTCATCGCCTTGCACATGATGTAGGACAGGTAGGCACCGGAGGAGCCGACTAGGGCGCCGGTGATGATCAGCAGATCGTTGCCGAGCAGGAAGCCGGAGGCGGCCGCGGCCCAACCCGAGTAGCTGTTGAGCATCGACACCACGACGGGCATGTCGCCGCCGCCGATCGAGGCCACCAGGTGCCAGCCGAGCAGCAGCGCGAGCACGGTCACCACGATGAGCAGCCACAGGTGCGGCTCGATGACGAACCACACGGTGAGTGCGGCGAACACGATGAGCGCACCGATGTTGAGGAAGTTCTTGCCGGGCAGCATCAGCGGCGCGGACTTGATGCGGGCCGACAGCTTGAGGTTGGCCACGATCGAGCCGGTGAAGGTGACGGCACCGATGAAGACACCGATGAACACCTCGGCCGAGTGGATGCCGAGCATCTTCTCGCCGACCAGCTTCACGGCTTCCTCGCCGCCGAGGTTGTTCTCGACGTGCAGGTAGCCGTTCCAGCCGACCAGTACCGCGGCCAGACCGACGAAGCTGTGCAGCAGCGCGATCAGTTCGGGCATGCCGGTCATCTCGACGACCTTGGCGCGCCACAGGCCGATCGCGGCGCCGACGATCATCGCGCCGATCAGCAGGGCCAGGCCCAGCGGCTCGATCTTGCGCTCGAACGCCAGGGCGATGGTGGCGATCAGGGCGACCGCCATACCAGTCATGCCGAAAGTGTTTCCGGCCCGCGACGTTTCGTGTTTGGACAGTCCGGCCAGGGCCAGGATGAACAGCAGGGCCGCGACGACGTAGGCGGCCGAGGCAACGTTTTCTAGGGTGAACATGGAATCCGTTCCAAAGTTTCTGGGGTGGGCAGCGTCTAGCTGCGGGAGAACATCGCGAGCATGCGACGCGTCACCGCGAAGCCGCCGAATACGTTGATGCTGGCCAGCAGGATGGCCACGAAGGCCAGCGACGTGATGGCGATGTCGCCGTGGCCGATCTGCAGCAGGGCGCCCACCACGATGATTCCGGAGATCGCGTTGGTCACCGACATCAGCGGGGTGTGCAGCGCGTGGTGCACATTGCCGATCACGTAGTAGCCGATCACGATCGCCAGTGCGAACACGGTCAGGTGGACCTGCAGTGCTGCCGGTGACATCGCGATCAGTGCGAAGATCGCGGCCGCGGCGGCGAAGGTCACCCCGAGCCGACGCCCGGTCGACATCGGCTTCTTCTCTTCCTTGACCACCGGGGCCGCCGCGGCGGGCTGCGCGGCCGGGGCGGCGGAGACCTGCACCGGCGGCGGGGGCCAGGTGGTCTCGCCGTCGCGCACCACGGTCACCGAGCGCTGCACCACGTCGTCCCAGTCGAGGACGACCTTGCCGTCCTTCTCCGGGGTCAGCAGCTTGAGCAGGTTGACCAGGTTGGTGCCGTACAGCTGGGAGGCCTGGGCAGGCAACCGGCCGGCCAGGTCGGTGTAGCCGATGATCGTGACACCGTTGTCGGTGACGATGGCCTGGTCCTTGACGGTGCCCTCGACGTTGCCGCCGTTGGCCGCGGCCATGTCGACGATGACGCTGCCGGCCTTCATCGAGGCGACCATCTCGGCGGTGATGATGCGCGGCGCGGGCCTGCCGGGAATCAGCGCCGTGGTGACGATGATGTCGACGTCCTTGCACTGCTCGGCGTAGAGCTGCGCCTCGCGGGCCTTGTAGTCGTCGTCCATCTCTTTGGCGTAGCCGGTGGCCGATACCTCGGCGGCCTCGTTGGCCACCGACAGGTACTCGCCGCCGAGGGAAGCGACCTGATCGGCGACCTCGGGTCGCGGGTCGGTGGCCCGCACGATCGCGCCGAGGCTGCCTGCGGCGCCGATGGCGGCCAGGCCGGCGACACCGGCACCCACCACGAGCACCTTGGCCGGGGGCACCTTGCCTGCCGCGGTCACCTGACCGGTGAAGAACCGGCCGAAGCTGTGGGCGGCCTCGACCACGGCGCGGTAGCCGGCGATGTTGGCCATCGACGACAACACGTCCAGCGACTGGGCCCGGGAGATACGCGGCACCGCGTCCATCGCCAGCACCGTGATCGGGCGGGTGGACAACTTCTCGACCAGCTCGGGCTTGAGCCCGGGGGAGATCAGGCTGACCAGGGTCGCACCTTCGCGCAGCTTGCCGATCTCGGCATCGTCGGGTGCGTTGACCTTCAGCACGACGTCGGCGTCCCACGCGTTACCGACCTCGGCACCGGCCTCTACATAGGCGGCATCGGAGAAGCTCGAGGCAATACCGGCGCCGCTTTCTACGACTACCTCATAGCCGAGCTTGATAATCTGTCCGACAGTCTGCGGCGTGGCGGCGACGCGCGTTTCACCAGTCAGGGACTCGCGCGGTATCCCGATGATCATCGATTTTCGGTCCGATCTAGTTGGTTGGGCATGGAAGAGTGTCGCATTGCATATGGAATCGGTGAGGACCCCCCATGTGGATAAGCGGTGTGCTCAGGGTGCGGCTTTGTGCCTGACCTGCGCAGATGCTTTGCGGTCAGCCGGAAAGATCACACAAATGGGGGATATCTCCAGGGCCTGGCGATGGCCTTCTTGAGCCGCAGCATGTTCGGCTCGGCCGTCACAGCCAGTCTCGGCGTTTGAACATCACGTACAACAGGATGACCAGCACAACGATCAAAATGCTGCTGGCGATGAACCCCACAGCAGTATTGATCCCGGGGTACAGCACGTTCTGGCCGTAGAAACCCGTGATGGCGGTCGGCACCGCGATGATGGCGGCCCAGCCGCTGAGTTTCTTCATCACCGTGTTGAGCCGGGCGTCCTGCAGGGACAGGTTCGTCTCGAACACCGTGGTGACCATGTCGCGCAGGGATTCGGTCCACTCCGAGGCCCGCAGCACGTGGTCGTACAGGTCGGCATAAAGCGGGTCGAGGTCGGGCGAGGTGGACGAGTCCATCCTGCGGTGCTGGATGGTGCTGACCACCTCGCGCATCGGCAGGACCACCCGGCGCAGTTCGACCAGGTCCTTGCGCAGCTGGAAGGTGCGCCGTTGCAGGCCGCGTCGTGGACCACCGTCGGCGAACAACTCGTCCTCGAGCCCTTCGATGGCGTCGTCGAGCGCCTCGACAGCCTCGAAGTGCCCGTCGACCACAACGTCGAGCAGCGCGTGGACCAGCGACCCGACGCCGTACCGCTGGCCGCCGAGGTCGTCGAAGCGGCGCGACACCTCGCTGATGTCGAACTCGGTGGCTTCACCGTTGTAGCTGGGCAGCCGGACGGTGATCAGGCCTCGCGGCAGGACGAATGCCGAGATGCGGTGTTTGATCAACAGTGACGTGTCGGGTGCCGCGTCGGCTTCCGGCTCCCGGGTGTCCACGGCGTACACGGTGAAGAACGTATGGGTGTGGTACACCGAGGTTTTCGTGCGTTCCTTGGGCGCGACGGCGTCCTCGACCGCCCACATGTTGAGCCCGAGCTCGGTGGCCAGTTCACGAAGTGCCTCGTGGTCGGGGTCGTAGATGTCGGCCCACACCAGGGTGTCGTCGTCGACCAGGCAGTCCGAGATGTCCGTGAACTTGAAGCCGCCGTCGACCGGCTGTCCGTTGCGCCAGATCCGTCCCTGCACCTGCCTCACGAGGCGGCCACCATCGGCAGCAGGTAGGTGCGCACGTAGTCGCGGGTGTCTTCCAGGCTGGTGAGTTTGATGCCGGTGTGCGGAGTGACGATGAACGACAACGTAAGTCGGGTGTGCAGCTCGGCGACGGTGCGGATGTGGCGTTCCTGTGCTGAAGTGGTTTCGGTTGTCCCGTAGAGGTCGGTGCGCAGCTGTGCGGCCGAGTACTCCGTGGCGAAATCGATGATGGCCCCGGCATCGACGGTGAGGCTGGGCAGGATCGTCTCGGGTTCGGTGCGCAGGAGTTTCTTGAGCAGGGCGTGGTCCCGCAGGAAGGTCACTGTGAAGACGGTGCCATAGACGAGTCGGTCTTCCAGGGTTTCGGCGTGGGCCCGGGCCTGCGCGCTGCCCTCGAGGTAGCGGCGCGCCTCGGACAGCACGAGGGCATCGATCAGGGCGTCCTTGGTGGGGAACCGCCGGTAGAGCGTGGCGCGGCCGACACCACTGCGGCGGGCCACGTCCTCCATCGTCGTACGCCGGATTCCGACCAGTTCCGCCTGCTGGAGCGTCGCGGACAGGATCCGGGTGCTGATCGGATCGGGCTCGCGCACGCGGGCCAGCACCGCGGGATCCGGTTCGGCGAGGCGCCGCACGAAGTCCGCTGTTCGCGTGGAAGTCACGAAATTCCTCCTTGCCCGTCCGTCCCGATCGCCGTAGCCTAGCGATCGAGACCAGCGAGACAATGAACGTATCTATGTCTCACCGTCTCACCATAGTTGTCCGGGCCGACGAGGGAGGGCGTTATGAGCATCGGATTGTGGACCCGCTGGATGGCGCTGCATGCCGTACCGAAGGCGTTCATGTCGTTTCAGGGCCGGACGGGCAATCCGATGGGTGCCCTCATCTCCAGCCACGGCAAGGGCATCGACCCGTATCCGCTGATGGAGCGGATCCGTCGACGTGGCCCCCTGGTGAAGACCCCGTTCGTCTGGGTCACCGCCGACCACGAGGTCGCTCGGGAAATCCTGCGGGACAAGCGGTTCGGGGTCACCCCGCCGACCGGGATGGGGATGCCGAAACCGGTTCAGAAGCTGCTGGACCATACCGATCCGAAAGTGGCCAACCCGGTGGAGCCGCCGGCGATGGTCATCGTCGACCCGCCGGCGCACACGCAGTACCGGCAGCTGGTGGCGCAGAGTTTCACCCCGCGCGCGATCGACAAACTCGACGCCAGGGTGGCCGAGGTGACCGCGGAACTCATCGACCGGCTCGCCGGCGCACCCCACCCTGACCTGATCGCGGACTTCGCCGCCGTCCTTCCGGTCGCCATGATCGCCGAGATTCTCGGCCTGTCCGGCGAATCCCATGCACAACTGCTTGAGTGGGGCCACGATGGGGCGCCGCTGCTCGATGTCGGGATCCCGTGGCGGACCTACCGTCGTGGCATCGACGGGATGCGTGGCCTCGACGGATTCCTCACCGACCTGTTCGACAAGGTCCGCTCCGGAGTCGCGGAGGACAACCCGTTCACCAAGATGGCCGCCGACCACACGCTGACCGACCACGAACTTGCCGCCAACGCAGCGCTTCTCATCGGCGCCGGCTTCGAAACCACCGTCAACCTCATCGGCAACGGGATCGTGCTGCTGCAGCAGCACCCCGATCAACTCGCGCTGCTGCGCGACAACCCGGACCTGTGGCCCGCCGCGGTCGAAGAGATCCTGCGCATCGAAAGCCCGGTACAGATGACCGCTCGCACCGCGCAGTGCGACCTCGAGATGGCCGGGCAGCGGCTGCCGGCCGGAACCATGGTCGCGGTGCTGCTGGGTGGCGCCAACCGGGATCCGCGGGTGTTCACCGATCCGACGCGCTTCGACATCACCCGCCCCAACGCCCGTGACCACCTGGCCTTCGCGTCGGGCATCCACGTCTGCCTGGGCGCGGCACTGGCCCGCATCGAAGGCGCCACCGCCCTGCGTGCGCTGTTCGAGGCCTACCCCGACCTGCGGCTGACCGAGACTCCCCGCTCGAGAGGGCTGGTCAATCTGCACGGATTCGTGAAGCTGCCGGCCCTGCTGGGGACCAGGCGCACGGAGTCGGCCGGTCTGTTCTGCTGATCTCGGTACTCTCGGTGGGGACCTGCCAGATCTTGAACGCGAGGCCCACACTCCCATGACGGATTCCCCACTCGACGGACTGATGGCGCGCGTCGGCGGTGTCAGCGGCATGGTCTACTCGGCGCTGCCGGTGACGGTGTACGCGACCGTCTCGGCCCTCTCGGGGCGGGTGCCCGCGATCATCTCCGCGCTGGCGACGGCGGCCGTCGTGCTCGGATGGCAGCTGCTGCGCCGCGAATCGGTCCGGCCCGCGGTGTGGGGATTCGTCGGGGTGGCGGGCTGTGGGCTGCTGGCCCTGGTGACCGGCCAGGCCAAGGACTTCTATCTCCCAGGGATCTGGATGTCCCTGGCCTCGGCCATCGTCATGACCGCCTCGATCTTCGTCAGGCGCCCGCTCGTAGGGGTGATCTGGGCCTGGGCCACCGGCCGCGACAGCACCTGGCGCCAGGTCCCCGGGGTACGGCGGGTCTTCAACATCGTCACCGCGGTCCTGGCAGCCGTGTCCTGGTCGCGCTTCCTGGTGCAGAACTACCTCTACGACACGGGTCAGGACAGCCTGCTCGCGGTGGCGCGATTGGCGATGGGCTGGCCGTTGTTCGTCGTCACCACCACGCTGGTCCTGCTCAGCGCCCGGTATGCGATCCGGGCGCTGGCACGCTCGGCGACCTGAGCGAAGCCCTTCGTCAGCCGTTGCCGGGAATCAATCCGTACTCGGCCAGCAGTTCACCGATCTCGTTGTCGGTGACCTTGCCGATCACGCGCTTGCGGATGATCTCCGGTATGGGCAGGTCGACCTCCTTGCCGTCGCGCAGATGCACCGTCCCGGCGATCAGTTTGCGGACGTCGTAGGTGGAGTTGAACACCTCGGGTACCCCGCGCTCGATACCCAGCAGCTGATAAGCCGCCTCCATCCCGGTACGCACCGAGTACTCGGTGGTGAAGATGCAGTCGCGGGTGGTCTCGGCGAACTGACCGATGAACGCGAAGTTCACCGCGCCCTCCGGGACGACGGCCGGACGATCGCCCGCTTGTCGCGGCATGAAGAACGCCGTCACGTAGGGCATCATCACCGGCACGGTCTTGGCGGCATTGGCGGCCAGTTCGGGGATGTCGGCCTCGGGCACACCAAGGTGGTACAGCCACTCCTGGGTGATCTCCTCGCCGGTGCACTCACTGAGCGTCTTCTTCACGTAATCGCCCGGGGTGTCGACGAACAACCCGTACACCCACACCACGATCTGGTCGGAGGGCTGCTGCTTGAAATGCGGCTGCCGGTTGACGGTCCAGCTCATCAGCCACTTCGAGTCGCGAGCCGTCACGATGCCACCAGTAACCACCTTGCCGGAGAACGGATCCCGCTTGCAGATCTTCTGGATGTACTCGGGGATGCGGTGATCCAGGGTGGTCACCGTCGCCGATTCCCACTTCGTCTCCGGGATGTGGGCGCCGAAGACGTCGGGGCGCCCGAACGACGGATCCTTCGCCGCGATGCGGCGCCACAGATCCCAGGCGGGCGCGGGGCCGGTGTTGAGCTTGGCGGCAGTGTGGTGGTTGCCGTCGTCGGAGTTCTCGGTCAGTGAGCCGATGGTGGTGAGCACCAGGTCGTTCGGGCCGAGGTCGACCCCGCCCTGCTCACCGTCCTTGATCCAGTGGATCCTGGTGGCCTGCTTGCGATCCGCTGTGATGTCGAAGTCGATGTCGGTGACCTCGGTGTCGAAGTGGAAGGTCACCCCCTGCGCCAGGAGCCATTTGTACATCGGCAGCACGAGCGACTCGTACTGGTTGTACTTCGTGAACTTCAGTGCCGACAGATCCGGCAGGCCCTTGATGTGGTGGATGAAGCGGTGGATGTACAGCTTCATCTCCAGCGCGCTGTGCCACTCTTCGAACGCGAACATGGTGCGCCAGTACAACCAGAAGTTGCTCTCCAGGAAGTCTTTACCGAAGACCTCGTTGATGCGCTTGTTCTCCAGCTCTTCGCGGGTCGCGAGGAAAACCTTGACGATGTCCTTCTGCGCCTTGGCGTTGAGCCCGAACTTGTTGTCGGTGTGGGCGTCCTGGCCGCGGTTCTCGGTGGCCCGGCACAGGCTGTAATTGGGGTCGTCCTTGTTGAGCCAGTAGAACTCGTCGAGCACGCTGGCGCCCTCGATCTCGAGCGAGGGAATCGTCCGGAACAGGTCCCACAGGCATTCCATGTGATCTTCCATCTCGCGGCCACCGCGGATCACGAAGCCCTTCTCGGGTTCCTTGATCCCGTCCAGCGCACCGCCGGGCAGCGCCAATCGCTCCAGGATGGTGATCTTGTCGCCCGGAAGTTGACCGTCGCGGATCATGAACACCGCCGACGACATCGACGCCAGACCGGCGCCCACGAACCATGCGGTCTTGTCTTCTACGCCCTCGGGTTTGCGGGGACGTGCAAATGCTTCGTAATTACCACTGCTGTAATACATCTCGCCCACTTTCTCCTCAGTTGTACTTGTAGAAGCCCTCGCCGGTGGCGAGGCCCAGCTTGCCTTTGTCGATGTAGTTCTCTTTGAGCCATGCGGCGAGCTTCTGATCCTCGGCATCTCCGTTGGCCATGATGTTGTACGGCGTGGTCAGGCCGATGATGTCGTAGATCTGGAACGGGCCGACGGGTGCGCCGGTCGCGATCCGCCAGGTGTCGTCGACGGCGCTGGGGTCGGCGTAGCCGCCAGCGGCCAGTTCGGCGGCCGCGTTGAGGAACGGCACCAGAAGGGAGTTGAGGACGTATCCGGCCTTCTCCTTGTGCAGTTCGATGGGCACCATGCCGATGGCCTTGGCGAACTCGACCACCTCGGCAAACACAGCCGGGTCGGTGTCGGTGGTCCCCATGATCTCGGCGGTGTTGAACTGCCACACGCGGTTTGCGAAGTGCAGCGCCAGAAACTTGTCGGGCCTCCCGGTGGAGTCCTTGAGGTCACTGGGCAGCAGCGTCGAAGAATTGGTGGCGAAGATCGTCTTGGCCGGCGCGAGTTCACCGAGCTTCTGGTAGGTCTCCCGCTTGAGATCGAGGATCTCGGGGATCGCCTCGATGACCAGGTCGGCGTCGGCCACGGCCGCGGCGAGATCGGAGGTCAGCGTGAGCCGGGCCAGTGCTTCCTGGGCCTTGCCGTCACGGGCATCGGGTACCTCGTTTGCGTAGGTTTCGGCCAGTTTCGCGAAGCGGTCCTTGGCCGCCTCCAGAACCTTGTCGTTGATGTCGTAGGCCGTGACGGTGAAGCCCTTGAACGCGGACTGGAACGCGATCTGGGAACCGAGCACTCCGGTCCCGAGCACGGTCACCGTCTTGATGGAGTTGGTCACGATGTCTCTCCTCCTCGTGGTGTTGTGGATGCCAGGAACCCCAGCACGATCTGGTTGATCTGCTGGAGCAGTTCGTGAGCACCGTCGGCGCCCCACTTCACGCCGGTCGACGGCTGGACCACCAACAGATGCAGGGCCGCGAAGACGCTTCTGGCGGCGCGATCGGCGTTGGCCTGCAACTCGCTCTCGGTGTCGGGATCCGCTGCACGGCAGTGCGTCAGGCGGGCGGCGATCGCGTCTTCGAGCCTCTTGACGTGTGCGAGGCCTTCGGCGCGGAAACGCTCGGTGGGGGAGCCGAACAGCAATTCGCGTTGGTATGCCGTCGCGTTGTCCGGCTGACGTGCGGCTTCGGTGATGACGGGCGCCACCATCGCGAACACGGCCGCGCCCGGATCGTCGATGTCGGCCGCGTTGCGCATACCGGTCTCGATCGCCTGCCGGAACTGGTCGTTGTAGACCATCAGTAGGAGTTCGGCTTTCGATGACGCATACCTGAACAAGGTGCCCGCGGCGACGTCGGCGGCGTCGGCGATCTGGGCCACGGTGACGGCCTCGAACCCGTGTGCCTCGAAGAGTGAACGCGCCGCGGCGAAGATCCGCTGTTGCTTGTCGTGCATGTTGCGGGTCCGCCGGCCTGTCGACCGTCCGGCCCGCTCTCGGGTCGCCTCGGGCATCATGTTCACCTCGCTAATGAGTGTGCTCATTAATGAGCGTACTCACTAATTCTCCTGAGCGTCAACCTCGGGTGGCAAATAAACTCACCTCGATTTCAGACCTTCACCGCGGACGCGCCCGCCGGTAGCAATACCCGGGTGAACGGAACGCTGCCAGGTTGCTGTTGTCGCTGAAGCCAATCGCCACCCCTGCCTTCAGCAACAGAAAGCTGCCCACAGTGTCTGTGTTCGTCGATATCGTTCCCAGCGAGTCCGAAGCCGAAACAGGTTCGCCCCGTCGTGTCGCGCCGTCGAACCGTTGGCGCACTCTGCTGACCAGGTCTGCCCTGCCGCTGTTGTCGGTGGTGGTGTTCTTCGCGGTGTGGCAGGTCGTCGCCTGGGCCGGGATCTGGAACCAAACGTTCGTGCCCTACCCGTCGACGGTGTGGCGCGCGTTCATCGACGTCTCCACCACGCATGACGGGGCCCGCGGCTACGCGGGGTACCTGCTGTACGAGCACCTCTACATGACGCTGCGCCGCGTTCTGGCCGGTGTTGTCATCGGCGTGGTCGTCGGCGTCGCGCTCGGTCTGCTGATGGGCTCGGTCGGATGGCTGCGCAGCGTGCTCGAACCGTGGTTGACGTTCCTGCGCGCCCTGCCGCCGCTGGCCTACTTCTTCCTGCTGGTGATCTGGCTGGGTATCGACGAGGCGCCCAAGATCACGCTGCTCGCGCTGGCCGCACTGCCGCCGGCCGCGGTGGCCACCACCGCGGCGGTCGTCGCCGCACCCGTCGGGCTGCAGGAGGCGGCCCGGGCCCTGGGGGCCAGCCGGGCGCAGGTCATCCGCGACGTCGTGGTGCCCTCGGCGCTGCCGGAGACCTTCACCGGAATCCGGCTGGCTGTGGGCATGGCGTACTCGTCGGTGGTGGCCGCCGAACTGTTCAACGGCATCCCCGGCATCGGCGGATTGGTCAAGGACGCAAGCAATTACAACAACACACCGGTCGTACTGGTGGGGATCTTCGCCATCGGGATCTCCGGCCTGGTGATCGACGGAGGTTTGCGGGCTGTCGAACGACGGGCCGTTCCATGGAGAGGGAAGATATGAGAATCAAGGCGCTGTTCGCCGCGTCGGTGGCAGTGGCCGCCGCGACGTTCGGGCTCTCGGCCTGCGCGGTCGACCACTCCGGGCAAAGCTCCGAGAAGCCCACCATCCGCCTTGGCTACCAGTCCTTTCCGAGCGGGGACCTGATCGTCAAGAACAACAAGTGGCTCGAAGAAGCGCTGCCCGACTACAACATCAAGTGGACCAAGTTCGACTCCGGGGCTGACGTGAACACCGCGTTCATCGCCAAGGAACTGGACTTCGGTGCGCTGGGATCCAGCCCGGTGGCCCGCGGTTTGTCGGCGCCGCTGAACATTCCGTACAAGGTGGCGTTCGTTCTCGACGTGGCTGGTGACAACGAGGCCCTGGTGGCCCGTGACGGCGCCGGCGTCAACTCGATCGCCGACCTGCGGGGCAAGCGGATCGCCACCCCGTTCGCGTCCACCGCGCACTACAGCCTGCTGGCCGCGCTGGCGCAGAATGGGCTGTCTCCCAGTGATGTGCAGCTGATCGACCTGCAGCCGCAGGCCATTCTCGCGGCCTGGGAGCGCGGCGACATCGCCGCGGCCTACAGCTGGCTGCCCACGCTGGACCAGCTCCGCAAGACCGGTAAGGATCTGATCACCAGCCGGCAGTTGGCCAAGGACGGCAAGCCCACGCTGGATCTTGCCGCGGTGTCCGACGAGTTCTCCACCGCGCATCCAGAGGTGGTCGACATCTGGCGCAAGCAGCAGGCCCGCGCGCTGAACGTCATCAAGGATGACCCGCAGGCCGCGGCCAAGGCGATCGCGGCCGAGGTCGGGCTCAGCCCGGAAGACGTTGCCGGGCAACTGAAGCAGGGTGTCTATCTGACGCCGGCTGAAGTGGCCTCCCCCGAGTGGCTGGGTAGTGACGGCGCACCGGGCAACATCGCCGCCAACCTGCAGAGCGCGTCGCAGTTCCTGGCCGATCAGAAGCAGATCCCCGAGGCCGCGCCGCTGCAGACCTTCAAGGACGCGATCTATACGAAGGGGTTGCCGGATGTCATCGTCAAGTAGTGACGCCTCCGGCGCGCTGAAGATCCGCAACGTCGCCCATCGCTATGGGAGCGGCTCTGAGGAGGTGACCGCGCTCGGCCCGGTCGATCTCGATGTCGAACCCGGCTCGTTCCTGGTCCTGGTGGGCGCATCGGGGTGCGGCAAGAGCACACTGCTGCGCCTGATCGCCGGCTTCGAGACCCCGTCCGAGGGCGAGGTCGAGGTCTCCGGTTCCCGCCCGACACCCGGGGTCACCTCGGGTGTGGTGTTTCAGCAGCCGCGGCTGTTTCCGTGGCGCACCGTCGGCGGCAACGTGGACCTGGCACTCAAGTACGCCAACGTGTCTCGTGAGCGACGGGCCGAGCGGCGTGAGGAACTGCTGGAGCGCGTGGGCCTGGAAGGCACCGCCAAACGCAGGATCTGGGAGATCAGTGGCGGGCAGCAGCAGCGCGTCGCGATCGCGCGAGCGCTGGCCGCCGAGACCCCGCTGTTCCTGTTGGACGAGCCGTTCGCGGCGCTGGATGCGCTCACCCGTGAACGGTTGCAGGAGGATGTCCGCCAGGTGAGTGCGGAGTCCGGTCGCACAACGGTTTTCGTCACGCACAGCGCCGACGAGGCCGCGTTCCTGGGGTCACGGATCGTCGTGCTGACGCGGCGGCCCGGGAAGATTGCCCTGGATCTGCCGGTGGAACTGCCGCGCGCCGGCGTCGACGCTCACGAACTCCGCAGTTCGCCGGAGTACCTCAAGTTGCGGACGGATGTGAGTGAGGCCGTGAAGCTCGCCGCGGCGTAGCCGCGAATTGGGCCTGCGGGCGTAGCCGCGAATTGGGCCTGCGCGGCATGATTTTGCAACGAAAGTGACGCTGTGGTCGTAAACCCTCACGGATAACGACCATGGCGTCACTTTCGGCGGAGCCGATGGATCGGACACGCCGCGTCACGATGGTCAGGCGACCACCACCATCTTCCCGCCTGCCTCGCCGGCTTCCATGACGCGGTGCGCCTCACGGATCTCGTCGAATGCGAAAACCCGCGACGGCGCCGCCTCGAGTTCCCCGCGCTCGACCTGCTGGGCAATGGCCTGCAGTGGCACGTCGGACAGCGGGAACCCGGGTGAGCCGAACACGAAGCTGCCGAAGAACGTCAGATTGACACCGCTGGCCATCTGCAGCAGCGGGTTGAAGTCGGGGATCGGATCGAGCCCACCCAACCAGCCTGCCAGGCAAGCGGTTCCGCCGCGACGCAGCATCTCCAGGGAATCCAGGATCGTGCTGTTGCCGACCAGGTCGAGCACCGCGTCGACTTCTCCGGACTCGGCGAGGTGGGCGCTCAGGTCGGGCACCTCCTTCTCCGCGCGGGTGACGCCGAGACTTTCCAGCAGCGCGAAGCGGTCAGGATTGCGTGTGGTCGCGATGACGCGCGCACCGGCGTTGACCGCAAGTTTGACGGCCGCCTGACCGAACGACGATGTGGCGCCGCGGATCACGAGCGTCTGGCCGGACTGCAGGTTGATGTTGCGGAACAGGCAGGTCCATGCGGTCGCGTATGTTTCCGGCAGTGCGGCGAGTTGGTCCCAGGGCAGGTCGGATTCGATGAGTGCGACATTGGCGGCCCGCACCCGGGTGTACTCGGCGTAGCTGCCGTTGATGGTGCGGCCCAATCCGCCCATGAGCGCGGCGACTTTCGCGCCGACGGGGAACTCGCCGCCCGGACACGAGTCGACGATGCCGACGCATTCGATACCGCTGACCGGGGCGGCCTCGGCCCACTCGCCGCGGCGCATGTGCATCTCGGCGTGGTTGATGCCGAATCCTTTGACCTGGATGACCACGTCGCCCGCCTTGGGTTCGGGCTTGGGGATGTCGGTATAGACGAGGTGATCGAGCCCGCCGAAGCCGTCCAGAACGATGGCGCGCATGGTGCTCATGATTGTTCCTCCAGAATACGGTTGAGTTGCAAGAGGTCTGATGCGATGACGGTGGGTTGGGGCACATCTGGTGCTCGCAAGACGGCATTGCCGGGGCGGGTGATGAGCGCTCCGCCGAAGCCGGCGGCCTGGGCGCCCAGGGTGTCCCACATGTGGGCGGCAACCATCATGCAGTCCGAGGGCGCTACCCCCAGGTCATCGGCGACGCCGGTGTACAGCGACGGCGCCGGCTTGAAGACGCGTTGGTCACCGACGGTGAACTGGCGCTCGAAATGGCCCGTCAGTCCCGCATTGTCAAGCGGTGTCGGTCCGTCGCTGTGCGGCGAATTCGTGAGGGTGACAAGGCGATAGCCGTTGGCGCGCAGACGCTGCAAACCCTCCGCAGCGTCGGGGTGGGCCGGCATCGTCCGCATGGCCTCGGTGAGTCCGCGTAGATCATCGTCGCCGACTTCCACTCCGTGGACCTCGGCGGTCATCCGCAGGACCCCTTGTCCGAGCGTGAAGAAATCGGTGTAGCGCCCTGCCAGTGTGATGGCCATGGAGTACGTCACCAGCTGGCCGAACCATTCGCGCAGCACGAGTGGGTCACCGAAGATCCGACCGAAATATGGCTGCAGGGAGTCGATGTCGATGAGGGTCTCGTTGACGTCGAACACCAGCACCTGGGGCCTCATCAGATGACCCGGCGCTGCAGGAACCCGTCGATCAGGCTCGCGACCTCGTCGAGATGGGTTTCCAGCAGGAAGTGCCCGCCGTCGAGCAGGTGGATCTCGGCGTCGACCGCGTCCTTACCGAAGGCCCGGGCACCGTCGGGGCCGAAGATGGGATCGCCCTTGCCCCAGACGGCGAGCACGGGAACCGCACTGGTGCGCAGGTACTCGTGCAGCGCCGGGTACAGCGGGGCGTTGGTCGCGTAGTCCCGGAACAGCTTGAGCTGTACCAGATCATTGCCGCGGGCCACCATCGCCGCGTCGTGCACCCAGGTGTCCGGGTTGACCAGGCTCTCGTCGGAAACCCCGGTCAGGTACTGCCATTTGATGCCGTCGACGCTCAATGCGGTCCGCACTCCCGCCTCGGTCTCGGGGGTCTGCTCGCGCTGGTAGGCCCACACCCCGGTCCAGAAGCTCTCGACGAAACCCTCGTCATAGCCGTTGCCGTTCTGGCTGACGATCGCGGTGATGGCCTCCGGATGCCGCAGTG
This sequence comes from Mycobacterium sp. 134, assembly GCF_048282715.1. NCBI lineage: Bacteria > Bacillati > Actinomycetota > Actinomycetes > Mycobacteriales > Mycobacteriaceae > Mycobacterium > Mycobacterium sp. 134. The sequence continues at coordinate 6,669,716 of NZ_JBLVUN010000008.1, read as the reverse complement.
CCAGCCGCCAGCCGATCGGGGCGCCGTAGTCCTGGACGTAGATCGCGTAGCGCGACACCCCGAGTTGGTTCAGCAGGCCGTCGGTCAGGTCGGCCAGCGCGTCGAAGGTGTAGTCGAACTCGTCGGTGGCCGGTGCATCGGAGTGTCCGTAGCCCAGGTGGTCGGGGGCGATGACGTGGTAGCGCTCGGCCAACCGGGGGATGAGGTCACGGAACATGTACGAGCTCGTCGGGAAGCCGTGCAGCAGCACGATCGCCGGTGCATCCGGCGCACCCGCCTCGCGGTAGAGCAGCCGCTGCCCGTCGACGGTGGCGTGGCGATGGTGAACGGTCATGACTAACTCCTCTAACTGTTTTTACTGGTTAGTGACATCTAACGCCGGACGGCATAACCTGTCAATAGTTGTTTGGAGGTTATATATGGAACTCGTGGAGGTGGGCCTGCGGGACGAGGCCCTGCTGCTGGACCTGCTCAACACCACGCCGGTGGTCGAGGGGAGGCAGTGCGACATGCTCGCGGACCGTGCGCAGGCGTGGACCTGGCTGCACGAGCACGGGGCGACCGAGGCCGAACGGGCGGAGCTGGTCGAGGCCAGGAACGTGCTGCAGGCGGTCGTGCGCGGGGCCGAGACGGCGGCCGCGTTGGAGCCGCTTCTCGATGCGGTGGCATTGCGGGCGCGCGCCACCAAGGGCGGCGTGAGGTGGGAACTCGATACCGATGACGCGCGGTGCGGTGCGGTGCGGGCCATCCTGGCCTGGGACGCGCTGCGCGTCGGGAGTCCGGGGCGACTACGCGCGTGCGGGAATCCGGACTGCCGGCTGTTCCTGATCGATCGCAGCAAGCCGAACACCGCTCGCTGGTGTTCGATGGCTACCTGCGGAAACCGCATGAAGGCGCGCCGGTATCACCAGCGCGCCAGGACTGCGAAGACTGACGAACAGTCCTGATTACACCGGGGGGTACGCCGGCGGCGGGTAGACGCCGCGCAGACCCCAGGCCAGCCACGGAAAGAAGAAGTCGCTCTCGTCGCTGAGGTCGTAGTCAGGATTCGGATCCATGCCCGGAGTCTAGACGCACGAGGCAAGGCCGGAACAGGGCCGCGAAGGGAATTGCCTACACTCTTCAACCATCTAGTTGATTGATTTCCCGGGCAAGGTCCGGGCGATGCTGATAGTGAGTGTGCTATGTCATCCGATGCAGAGGGCGGCCGGGGCCGCGGAGGCGCGGCTGCCAATGGGACGTCCCGCCGCGACGAGCTCCTGACCGTCGCGGCCAAGCTGTTCGCCGCCCGCGGCTATCACGGCACCAGGATGGACGATGTCGCCGAGGCTGTCGGCCTGAACAAGGCCACGGTCTACCACTACTACTCAAGCAAGTCGCTGATCCTCTACGACATCTACAAGGGCACCGCGGACTTCACCGTCGAGGCCCTCCACGACGACCCCACCGCCTCGGCACGGGAGACGATCTACAACTTCACCCGTCGATTGATGGTCGGTATCGCCGGGGACCTGGAGCGCGCCGCGGTGTACTTCCAGGAAGGCCCGTACATCGCGGAATGGTTCACCGAGGAGCAGGTGGCCTACATCCGGCGCGCTGAGACACAGGTCTACGAGCATGTCCGCGACGTGATCGACCGCGGCATCGCCAGTGGCGAGTTCTACGACTGCGATTCGCATGTCCTGGCCCTCGGCTACATCGGGATGACGCTGGGCTCCTACCGCTGGCTGCGACCGCACGGCAGGCGGAGCGCCCAGGAGATCGCCGTCGAGTTCAGCACGGCTCTGCTGCGCGGGCTGATCCGCGACGAGGTGACCCGCAACGAGTCCCCGCTCGGTGTCGACATCGAGGAAAAAGCCTAGAAAGAAAGATCTGGTGGGCATGACTGATCTGTTCCGACTGGACGGCAAGGTCGCCGTCGTCACCGGAGGCGGCCGTGGCATCGGCCTGATGATGGCCCGTGGCCTGCTGCAGGCGGGGGCGTCCGTGTACGTCTCGAGCCGCAAGGAGGCTGAGCTGTCCGCGGCGGTGGACGCGTTGTCCCCGCTCGGCCGGATCTCCGCGGTGCCCGCCGATCTGGGCACCGCCGAAGGGGTCGCGGCGCTCACCGCGGCGGTGACGGGCCGCGAGGATGCGATCCACGCGCTGTTCAACAACGCGGGCGCGGCCTGGGGTGCACCCTACGACGAGTTCCCGGAGTCGGGATTCGACAAGGTCTACGACGTCAACGTCAAAGGCGTGTTCCTGCTGACCCGGGCGCTCACGCCGCTGCTGAATTCCGCTGCCACGGCAGAAGATCCGGCACGCGTGATCAACACCGGAAGCATCGACGGCATCGTCGCGCCGGGGAAGGGCCGCGACAACTTCTCCTACAGCGCCAGCAAGGCCGCCGTACACATGCTGACGCGCCACCTCGCCGGGGAACTGGCCCCGCGGATCCTGGTCAACGCGATCGCACCGGGCCTTTTTGAATCCCGGATGACCAAGGAGATGCTGCGTGGCGGCGTCGATGAGGTAGGTGGCGGTCTCCCCTTGGGCCGGATCGGGCAGCCCGACGACATCGCCGGGATCTCGGTGTTCCTGGCCAGCCGGGCCAGCGCGTACATCACCGGCGCGGTCATCCCGGTCGACGGCGGTGTGAGCACCATCAGGTGACGGGCAGGGTGAACCAGCCCCACGCCAAGAAGGCGAAGATGCCGATGAAGACGATGTCGCCGGCCATGTAGAGCCACTCGCTGCGACGAAATCTGGTCGTGGCCGCACCAGCCATGAACAGGGCCAGGCCGCAGGCGGCCACCGGGGTCAGCACGGGCGCGATACCCACCGCGGCGGGCAGCAGCAGGCCGATCGCACCGACCAGCTTGATCGTCGCGATCGCCGTGAGGTGCCCGTCGCCGAAATCATCGACCCAATGCTGATTGCTGCCCAGCGACCGGTACTTCTCCCGGGACATGAACAGCAGGCTGGCCCCGCCGGCCACGTAGGCCGCTGCCGCGACGATGGTGATGATCCACAGGGTGGTGTGCATTCTTCGCTCCGTTTCGTGGTTACGTCAGGGCTTCGTAGTTACGTCGGGCACTGCCGACTCGTCACCCTTATGACGGATCCGTGCGAGGAGAGGTAACCGATGACGCCCGAGGCATCACTGGCGGAGGCATTCGAGCAACAGCGCCCGCGGCTGCTCGCGGTGGCCCACCGCGTCCTCGGCTCACGGGCGGACGCCGAGGACGCCGTGCAGGAAGCGTGGCTGCGCCTGTCTCGTCAAGACGCGGACTCGATCGAGAATGTCGTCGGCTGGCTGACAACTGTGTTGGGCCGCATCTGTATCGACATGTTGCGGTCGCGCGCCAGCCGCGCCGAGCTGACGCCCACCGCCGACCTTCCCGAACTCGTCGTCACCGAGGACGTCGACTCCCCGGAGGACGCCGCGGTGCTCGCGGACTCGGTCGGGCTGGCGATGCTCGTCGTGCTGGGATCGCTGCGCCCGGACGAACGCCTGGCGTTCGTCCTGCACGACATGTTCGCCGTGCCGTTCGCCGAGATCGGGCAGATCCTCGACAAGTCGAGCGACGCCGTCAAGATGATGGCCAGCCGCGCGCGCCGGAAGGTGCAGGACGTGCCGCCGCCCACCAGCGACCGCCGCCGGAAGCAGGAGCAGCGTGAGGTCGTCGACGCCTTCCTGGCCGCCGCCCGTGACGGCGACTTCGACGCACTGCTGCGCGTGCTCGACCCCGACGTCAGCTGGCAGCGCTATACGGCCGCCGGAGTGACCGTCGGGACCGGATCGGATTCCGTCGTGGCTGCGGTACGACGCGGCCAGGGAACCCGCGTCATAGCCCGGAGGGTGTCGGTGAACGGCGAGCCGGGGATCCTGGCGTGGGGGCCGAAGGGTCGTCCGCTCGGCGTGATGGCGTGCTCCGTGGACGGGGGCCGGCTGGTCGGGATCGTGTCGATCGTCGATCCACGACGGCTGGCCCGGATGTCGCTGCCCGAGCCGCCTGCTGACGATTAACCTGACGGAATGAAGTCGACGATCCTCTCGCGGCGCGACCTGGACTTCCTGCTCTACGAGTGGTTGGACGTCGAAAAGCTCACGACGCTGGACCGCTTCACCGAACACTCCCGCGAAACCTTCGATGGTGTGCTGGATCTGTGCGAGCAACTCGCGACCCGTTACTTCGCGCCGCACAACAAGCTCAGTGACGCCAACGAGCCGACGTTCGACGGGCAGGCAGTCACGCTGATCCCCGACGTGAAACAAGCGTGGGACGCGTTCGCGGCGGCCGATCTGATCGCCATGGGAATGGACGCCGAGATCGGTGGCGCGCAGCTGCCGGCCACCGTCGCGCAGGCCGCGTTCGCATGGATCTCCGCGGCGAACGTGTCGACCTCGGGCTATTTGATGCTGACCATCGCCAATGCCAACCTGCTGGCCCGTTTCGGCTCGGCCGAGCAGATCGAGACCTTCGTCAAACCCATGCTGGCGGGCCGGTTCTCGGGCACCATGGCGCTGTCGGAGACGCAGGCCGGATCGTCGCTGGCCGACATCACCACCCGTGCCGAACCGCAGCCCGACGGCAGCTACCGGCTGTTCGGCTCGAAGATGTGGATATCGGGCGCCGAGCATGAGCTCACCGAGAACATCGTCAACCTGGTGCTGGCCAAGATTCCCGGCGGCCCGGCCGGCACCAAGGGCATCTCACTGTTCGTCGTGCCGAAGTTCCTGGCCGACGGCACCCGCAACGGAGTGGCCATCTCCGGGCTGAATCACAAGATGGGCCAACGCGGTATCACCAACACCGTGCTCAACTTCGACGGCGCGGTCGGCTATCTGGTCGGGGAGCCGCACCGCGGCATCGTCTACATGTTCCACATGATGAACGAGGCCCGCCTCGGTGTCGGGATGGGTGCCGTCGCGCTCGGCTACACCGGGTACCTCAAGTCGCTGGAGTACGCGCGCGAGCGCCCACAGGGCCGGCCGTTGGGTGTCAAGGACCCGTCGACCCCGCAGGTGCCGATCATCGAGCACGCTGACGTGAAGCGGATGCTGTTGGCGCAGAAGGCCTATGTCGAAGGTGGGCTGGCGCTGGCGCTCTACTGCGCCAAGCTGGTGGACGACGACGACGCTGATGCTTCCAGGGTGCTCGACATCCTCACCCCGATCGCCAAGAGCTGGCCGTCGCAATGGTGCGTGGAGGCCAACAGCCTGGCGATCCAGGTTCACGGCGGTTACGGCTACACCCGCGAGTACGACGTCGAGCAGCACTACCGCGACAACCGGCTCAACCCGATCCACGAGGGCACCCACGGTATCCAGAGCCTGGACCTGTTGGGTCGCAAGGTGACCCAGAACGGCGGGGCGGGCCTGGCGGCGCTGGGGGAGCGGATCGCGGCGACCGTCTCGAAGGCCACGGGCGCGGCTCCGGAGCTGGCGGCTCAGCTCGATGCGTCCTGGCAGCGGCTGGTCGCAGTCACCGGCGCGATGTTCGCCTCCGGTGACATCGAGGCGGCGATGGCCAACAGCGCGGTGTACCTCGAGGCGTTCGGGCACATCGTGGTGGCATGGATCTGGCTGGAGCAGTACCTGGCCGCCGAAGGACGCACGGGCGACTTCTATGACGGCAAGCGTCAGGCCGCCCGGTACTTCTTCCGCTACGAACTGCCCAAGACCGCACCGCAATTGGACCTGCTGGAGAGTCTGGACCGCACCACGCTGGAGATGCGCGACAACTGGTTCTAGCCCGGTTTCAACTCAATTCGATGATCTGGCGCACGGCCCGCCCGTCGGCCAGCTCGTCCATGCCGGAGTTGATCTGATCGAGGGTGATGGTCGAGGACACCAGCTGCTCGACGGGTAGCCGTCCGGCCCGCCAGAGTTCGACGAACCGCGGAATGTCGCGGGCCGGTACCGCCGAGCCCAGGTAGCTGCCGATCAGCGACCGGCCCTCGGCCACGAAACCCAACGGTGACACCGAGATTCGGGCGTCCGGACGGGGCAGGCCGACGGTGATCGTGCGACCGCCCGGCCCGGTCAGTGCGATCGAGGTTTCCAACGCGGCGGGGTGGCCCGCGGCTTCAATCACCACGTCGGCCTTGAGATCGGCGGCCTGCTCAGGGGTGTAGGTCTCGTGCACGCCGAGCTCGCGCGCCCGGGCCAGCTTGTCCGGCAGCTGGTCCACGCCGATGACGCGGACGCCGTCGTGGGCGAGTGCGGTCAGGGCCGCCGCCATGCCGACACCGCCCAGGCCGACCACTGCCACGGTCTGGCCGGCCCTCGGCATGCCGACGTTCAGCACGGCGCCGCCGCCGGTGAGCACCGCACAGCCCAACAGTGAGGCCACCGTGGCGGGGACATCATCGGGGACAGGCACCACCGACCGGCGGTCGACGACGGCATAGGTGGCGAAACCGGATACCCCGAGGTGGTGGAACACCGGTTGGCCGTCGCGGGTCAGCCGGATGTCGCCGTTCATCAACGTGCCCGCGCCGTTGGCGGCCGATCCGGGACCGCAGGGCGTCAGGCCGTCGGTGGCACACGCGGGGCAATCCCCGCAGCGCGGCAGGAATGTCATCACCACTCGTTGGCCCACCGGCAGATCGGTGTCACCCGCTTCGACGATCCCGGCGGCCTCATGCCCCAACAGCATCGGGACCGGGCGTACCCGGTTGCCGTCGACGACGGACAGATCGGAGTGGCACAGGCCCGCGGCCTCGATGCGCACCAGCAGCTCGCCCGGGCCGGGTTCGGCGAGGTCGAGGTCGCTCACCCGGATCGGCTGCGACGTGGCGTACGGGCGGGAGAGGCCGATGTGCTCAAGGACGGCTCCGCGGATCTTCATGACCACCAGCCTGTCACCTGCTGTCAGACTTCAGCCATGAGCAGCCGTGACGAACCCGTGCCGACCAGCCTGGACTTTCCGCTGCACTGGCCGGTGCTGACCCGATGGACCGACAACGACATGTTCGGCCACCTCAACAACGCGGTGTACTACGAACTGTTCGACACCGCGATCAACGCCTGGATCAACACGAACTGCGACGTCGATCCGGTCACCGCGCCCTGGCTCGGTGTGGTCGCCGAGTCCGGGTGCCGCTACTTCGCGGAGTTGAAGTTCCCCGACCCGTTGGTGGTCGGTCTGGCGGTGGCGCGGTTGGGCAAAAGCAGCGTCACCTACCGGCTCGGATTGTTCGAGCCGGGCGGGCCGGTGGCGGCGGTCGGCCACTGGGTGCATGTCTATGTGGACCGGACCACGCGCCGGCCGGTACCGATTCCCGACGTGATCCGCGATCTGCTGCAGTCGATATCATCGCCGGATGCCACTCGTGAGCAAGACCGTCGAGGTTGATGCCCCTGCCGACAAGATCATGGCGATCGTCGGTGATTTCGAGGCCTATCCGCAGTGGAACCCCGAGATCAAGGGCTGCTGGATTCTGGCCCGCTACGACGACGGCCGGCCCAGCCAGTTGCGGCTCGACGTCGAGATCCAGGGTCAGTCCGGCACCTTCATCAACGCCGTCTACTACCCCGCGGAGAACCAGATCTTCACCGTGTTGCAGCAGGGCGACCATTTCACCAAGCAGGAACAGAGGTTCTCGGTCGTGCCCCTCGGGCCCGACAGCACGCTGCTTCAGGTTGACCTCGAGGTCGAGGTCAAGCTGCCGATCCCGGCCATGATGGTCAAGAAGCTCATCGGCGACACCCTCGAGCACCTGGCCAACGCCCTCATCACCAGGGTGCAGCAGCTGTCCGCTTAGGCCGCGCGGTCGGCTGCTGCCGCCCGCAGTTCGAGTACGCGATTGCGGATGCGGTACTCGGTGGACCGAGGCATCTCGGCCGGCCGGTATCGGCCGTGCCTGATCCGGTAGACCCGGCCGTGGTTCATCTCCCACCGCAGGGCGTCGGAGATCGCCTTCGAGGGGCGCCCAGCGGTGGTGAACCCCTGGTCCTCGAGCGCGTCGACCAGATCGGCCACCGATTGTGCGCCGTGCTGCAGCAGCTGCATGGTGAGCACGTAGCGGAGGTTGGTGCCGCGCAGCAGGAGTTTGTCCGCCATGGCGTCACGGTGCCAGCAGGGTATGACAGTCCCCCCGTTCGCCGAATTCGGACGGATACCCGATGTGCCCGGCAGCGAGCGACAATCCAGCGACAATCGCCACTTCGGCATCGTGTGCCTCGTCAAACCCGTTGTCGCTGAACATTTTTGCCACTATCGCACCTCTGGCATCGCGTGCCTCAGTTGTTCAATGCCCGACTGACAGCGACTCTGTCGCTGGTAGGTGGGCAACTCGAAAAGCGTTACGCATGAGGTTGGCTTTGCCTGGAGTGACGCGAGAATGGATGGCATCTGTGACCGGAGATGCCAACGGTGTGCCTGAGGCGATTGTCGCTCGATTGTCGCTGACAGCCGGGCAGGTCGGACATCGATTTCGCGCCACGGCACACCGGTAAAGCCGCGCCGACACGCCGACGCGGGCGCCGGCGCCGGATGCCGGATACCCCGGAGCTGAGCACTCAGCCGTCAGTCCCACATCCCGATGTCGTCGAGCCGCGCGATGAGCCGTTGGGCGGCATCGGTGAACTGGTTTGCGTTGAGCTCCACTGCTGCCGTCGCATCCCGCCGGCGCAGCGCGTCGATCAGCAACCGGTGGTTCTCCACGGCCTCGGTGCCCCACTTCGGATCGGTCGAATAGATGAGGGCGGGCAGGTAGCGCGCGACGTGCAGTAGGAACCAGGCCAGCTTGATGCGGCCACTGGCATGGTTGAACGCCCGGTGGAAGGTGAACTCGGCGGACGAGATCGCCACGGGATTGTGATCCTTGACCGCGGCCGCGAGCTCGGCATTGAGCTGTTCGAGCTCGTCGATCTCGGCCGGGGTGATGCGGGTTGTGGCGGTGGCGGCGAGCTCGCGCGCGATGGTGGCCTGCAACCAGAAGATGTCTTCGACGTCCGCGCGGGTGAGTGGCACCACGACGTGTCCTCTGTTGGGCTCCAGCTGCACCATGCCCTCGCCGCGCAGTGTGCGCAGTGCCTCCCGCACGGGGGTGATGCTCACCCCGAGCGCCGCGGCGGTCTCGTCGAGACGGATGAACGTGCCGGGCCGCAGGACACCGGTCATGATCTCGGCCCGGAGCTGGGCGGCCACCTCGTCGGAAAGTTGCTCGCGCCGTCCCCCGCGACGACGTTGCACGGCCACTCTGGCAGGTGCATTCACGGGAATCCGGTCGCCTTTCTGGTGGGCTTGTCGCCGAGGCGCCGAGGCCATAGTGTGACCGGGGCAACCCCATGTTTGATCAAATATAAAATTCGTGCAACTCGATACCGATGGAGTGCAGATCCGTTGACTGCCGAGCCGTTCCCCACTGAGCAGCCATACCTGGCCCGTCGTCAGAACTGGGCCAATCAACTGACCCGGCATGCCCTTATGCAGCCAGACAAGACCGCCCTGCGGTTCCTGGGGCACACCACCACGTGGCGCGAGCTCGACCACCGGGTGACCAAGCTGGCCGGCGCCCTGAGCCGGCGTGGAGTCGGCTTCGGAGACCGGGTGCTGATCCTGATGCTGAACCGGCCCGAGTTCATCGAGGCGATGCTGGCAGCCAACAAGCTCGGCGCCATCGCGGTGCCGGTGAACTTCCGGATGACCCCGCCCGAGGTGGCCTTCCTGGTCAGCGACTGCGCGGCCCGCGCCATCGTCACCGAGCCCGTACTCGCCGGAGTCGCCACGGCGGTACGCGATCTCGATGCCACGCTGTCGACGGTCATCGTGGCCGACGCACCCACAGAGGACGGCGTCCTCGGCTACGAGGACCTGATCGCCGAAGACGGCGACCCCGCGCAACCGGTCGACATCCCCAGCGATGCCCCCGCGCTGATCATGTACACCTCGGGCACGACCGGCCGGCCCAAGGGTGCGGTGCTGACCCATGCCAACCTCGCCGGGCAGGGCATGACCAACCTGTTCACCACCGGCGTCGACATCAACAACGACGTCGGCTTCATCGGCGTCCCGCTGTTCCACATCGCCGGCGTCGCGGGAAACGTGAACACGGGTCTGACGCTGGGCCTGCCCACCGTGATCTATCCGCTCGGCGCGTTCGATCCGGGTGCACTGCTCGACGTGCTGGCGGCCGAGAAGGTGACGGCGATCTTCCTGGTGCCAGCGCAGTGGCAGGCGGTTTGCGCTGAGCAGAAAGCGAATCCGCGCGATCTTTGCCTGCGGGCCCTGTCGTGGGGTGCCGCGCCGGCCTCGGACACCTTGCTACGTGCAATGGCCGAGACTTTCCCCGGCAGCCAGATCCTTGCTGCGTTCGGACAGACCGAGATGTCCCCGGTTACCTGCATGTTGTTGGCGGACGATGCAATTCGCAAGCTCGGCTCGGTCGGTCAGGTCATCCCGACGGTCTCGGCCCGCATCGTGGACGAGAACATGAACGACGTCCCCGTCGGTGATGTCGGCGAGATCGTCTACCGTGCCCCAACTTTGATGGCCGGCTACTGGAACAACCCCAAGGCCACCGCCGAGGCGTTCGCCGGCGGCTGGTTCCACTCGGGTGATCTGGTCCGTCAGGACGAGGAGGGCTACATCTGGGTCGTCGACCGCAAGAAGGACATGATCATCTCCGGTGGCGAGAACATCTACTGCGCCGAGGTCGAGAACGTCCTCGCCGGGCACCCCGCCATCACCGAGGTCGCCGTGATCGGCCGGCATGACGAGAAATGGGGCGAGGTTCCGGTTGCGGTGGTGGCTCTCACCAGAGGCGACGTACTGAATCTCGGGGATCTCGACGGGTTCCTCACCGAACGCCTGGCGCGCTACAAGCACCCGAAGGCACTCGAGATCGTCGATGCCCTGCCCCGCAACCCGTCGGGCAAGGTGCTCAAGACCGAACTCAGGGAGCGGTTCGGGTCGCCCATCAACGCCCAATAGGGTTGACGGTTCCGAAAGTAACTCCGCGTCAACGGTTTCTGCAGGTCGCGGCGAAAGTTTGCTGTCTTTGCACGCCCTTGTTAACGGTTGATGGCACAATCCACCCGATGCAGTGCACGGCCCGGTTTCTATCGGGTACAGTCCGGTGGTCTCAATTACTACTCGTGAGTAGGGAGAGACGGATCACACAAGTTGACAGGCGACGAGGAGGGGGCGTGCGACACGTCCAGGGGGCGCAGCGGTGACGGCGCCTGCCGACGGGCTCGTCGGCTACGTACGTGGTCAAATGGAGAAGCCGCTGGCTATGGTCGGTGGCTTCTTCAAGATGACTGTGCTCACTGGAAAGGCCTTTCTCACACGGCCTTTCCAGTGGAAAGAGTTCGTGCTGCAGAGCTGGTTCTTGATCCGGGTGGCATTCCTGCCCACGCTCGCGGTATCGATCCCGTTGACGGTGCTCATCATCTTCACGCTCAACATCCTGTTGGCGGAGTTCGGCGCGGCTGACGTCTCGGGCGCCGGTGCGGCGCTGGGTGCGGTCACGCAGCTCGGTCCTCTGGTGACGGTGCTCGTGGTTGCCGGCGCCGGTTCGACCGCGATTTGCGCGGACCTGGGTGCCCGCACCGTGCGTGAGGAGATCGACGCGCTCGAGGTGCTGGGCATCGACCCGATCGAGCGCCTCGTTGTTCCCCGCGTGGTCGCCTCCACATTTGTGGCCTTCATGCTCAACGGCGCGGTGATCACCATCGGTCTGGTCGGCGGCTTCTTCTTCGGCGTGTATGTCCAGAACGTCTCCGCCGGTGCCTATGTGTCCACGCTGACCCTGCTGACCGGATTCCCCGAGGTGATGATCTCGGTCATCAAGGCCACGCTGTTCGGCCTGATCGCCGGACTCGTCGGCTGCTACCGCGGCCTGACGGTGGCCGGTGGCTCAAAGGGCGTCGGCACCGCGGTGAACGAGACCCTGGTGTTGTGCGTGGTGGCATTGTTCGCAGTCAACGTCGTGCTCACCACCATTGGTGTGCGGTTCGGAACAGGGCACTGACATGAGTACCGCAACAGTTCTTCGGTCCCGGTTCCCCCGGGCGTTCTCGCGCACTTCAGACATCGCGGGCACGCCGGCCCGGTTCCTCGACAGCATGGGCCACGTCGCGTGGTTCGTCGTCCAGGCCATCGGCTCCATCCCGCACGCGTTCCGGCACTACCGCCGTGAGGCTCTGCGGCTGGTCGCCGAGATCGGCATGGGTACCGGCGCGATGGCCGTCATCGGCGGCACCGTCGCCATCATCGGTTTCGTCACGCTGTCGGCAGGCTCCCTGATCGCCATCCAGGGCTTCGCGTCCCTGGGCAATATCGGCGTCGAGGCCTTCACCGGCTTCTTCGCCGCCCTGGCAAACATCCGCGTCGTTGCCCCGGTCGTCACCGGTCAGGCCCTGGCCTCCACGGTCGGTGCCGGCGCCACCGCCGAACTCGGCGCAATGCGCATCAGCGAGGAGATCGACGCGCTGGAAGTCATGGGGATCAGGTCGATTTCGTATCTGGTCTCCACGCGCCTCATCGCCGGGTCGATCGTCATCATCCCGTTGTACGCCGGCGCGGTCCTGCTGTCCTTCCTGTCCGCACAGTTCGTCACGACGGTCTTCTACTCGCAGTCGGTGGGTACGTATGAGCACTACTTCCATACGTTCCTGCGTGTCGACGACGTGATGTGGTCCTTCCTCCAGGTCATCGTCATGTCGATCGTGGTCATGTTGAACCACTGCTACTTCGGCTATTACGCAAGTGGCGGTGCTGTCGGTGTGGGTGAGGCAGTAGGGAGGTCGATGCGAACCTCGTTGATCGCAATCGTGTTGGTGGTCCTGTTGGCATCGTTGGCGCTCTACGGCACCGACCCCAACTTCAACCTCACGGTGTAGCGGCATGACGACGCCCTCAGCCCCGCACGCGCCCCTCAACAAGCCCAAGATCCCGCCGTACAAGCTGGCCGGATTGGTGCTCGCGCTCGTCACCATCGTGATCCTCGCGTTGACGTGGATGCAGTTCCGCGGATCCTTCGAGAAGAAGACGCAGCTGACCGTGTTGTCCGGACGGGCCGGTCTGTCGATGGATCCGGGTTCGAAGGTCACCTTCAACGGTGTGCCGATCGGGCGCCTGGCCTCCGTGGATGTCGTGACCGTGGACGACAATCCCGAGGCCAAGCTGACCCTGGATGTCAAGCCTCAGTACCTGAAGCTGATCCCGGAGAACGTGACCGCCGAGTTGCGGGCCACGACGGTGTTCGGCAACAAGTACATCTCGTTCCTGTCGCCGGCCAACCCGTCGGCGGCGCGGTTGTCGCCGTCCACGCCGATCCGGGCGCAGGGTGTGACGACGGAGTTCAACACGTTGTTCGAGACGATCACCGCGATCTCCGAGCAGATCGACCCGATCAAGTTGAACCAGACGTTGACGGCCACCGCCCAAGCCCTCGACGGTCTGGGTGACAAGTTCGGCCAGTCGATCGTCAATGGCAACGACATCTTGGGCGATCTGAACCCGCGGATGCCTCAGATCCGCCGCGACATCGCGGGTCTGGCCGATCTGGGTGAGGTGTACGCCAATGCCGGCCCGGATCTGTTCGATGGTCTGACCAATGCGGTCACCACCGCGCGCACGCTCAACGATCAGCGCGGCAATCTGGATCAGGCTCTGGTGGCCGCGGTCGGTTTCGGCAACACCGGGGGCGACATCTTCGAGCGCGGCGGGCCGTATCTGGTCCGCGGCGCCCAGGACCTGCTGCCGACCTCGGCTCTGCTCGACAAGTACAGCCCGGCACTGTTCTGCACGATCCGCAACTACCACGACGCCGGCCCGAAACTCGCCGGCGCACTTGGTGGTAACGGTTACTCGCTGCAGACCCAGTCGTTGGTGATGGGCGTGGGCAACCCGTACGTCTATCCCGACAACCTGCCGCGGGTCAACGCCAAGGGCGGGCCCGAGGGCCGGCCCGGCTGCTGGCAGCCGATCACGAAGGACCTTTGGCCCATGCCGTACCTGGTGATGGATACCGGTGCATCGATCGCCCCGTACAACCACCTCGAGCTGGGTCAACCGCTCGTGGCCGAATACGTGTGGGGCCGCCAAGTGGGGGAGAACACGATCAACCCATGAGCATCAAGGGCACGATTATCAAGCTCGGCATCTTCTCACTGGTGCTGCTCACCTTCACTGCGATCATCTTCGTGGTCTTCGGTCAGATCCGGTTCAACCGGACCGCCGAGTACTCGGCGATCTTCAAGAACGTCAGCGGTCTGCGCACCGGGCAGTTCGTCCGTGCCTCCGGTGTCGAAGTCGGCAAGGTCTCGGGCGTCAAGCTGATCAACGGCGGCCAGCAGGCCGAGGTCACGTTCAACGTCGAGAAGTCGCTGCCGTTGTTCGACCAGACCACGGCCGCGATCCGCTACCAGGACCTGATCGGTAACCGCTACCTCGAGCTCAAGCGTGGCGAGAGCAACACGAAGATCCAGCCGGGCAGCACCATTCCGCTGGAACGCACCGAGCCCGCGCTCGACCTCGACGCACTCGTCGGCGGCTTCCGTCCGCTGTTCCAGTCGTTGAGCCCCGAGAAGGTCAACACCATCTCCAAGTCGATCATCACGATCTTCCAGGGCCAGGGCGGCACCATCAACGACATCCTGGATCAGACGGCGCAGCTCACCCAGAGCATCGCCGATCGCGACCAGGCCATCGGTGAGGTGATCAAGAACCTGAACATCGTCCTGGACACCACGGTCGCGCATCAGCAGCAGTTCGACGACACCCTCAAGAACTTCGAGACGCTGATCACCGGGCTGAAGAACCGGGCCGATCCGATCGGATCCTCGGTGGCCAACATCAGCAACGCGGCCGGCTCTCTGGCAGATCTGCTGTCCGACAACCGTCCGTTGCTCAAGGACACCATCGGCTACCTCGAGGTCATCCAGCAGCCGCTGATCGACCAGAAGCAGCAGCTCAACGACATCCTGGTGCAGTTCCCTCAGGCGTTGAAGATCATCGGACGTGCCGGTGGCATCTACGGTGACTTCTTCAACTTCTATGCCTGCGACCTCTCGCTGAAGCTCAACGGGTTGCAGCCGGGTGGCCCTGTCCGAACCGTCAAACTCAGTTCACAGCCGTCGGGTAGGTGCACGCCGAGATGAGGACACTGCAAGGTTCCGACCGCTTCCGCAAAGGCCTCATGGGCGTTGCGGTGGTGGCGCTGGTCATCGGCGTCGGCTCGACGCTGACGAGCGTGCCGATGCTGTTCGCGGTCCCCACGTACTACGGCCAGTTCTCCGATACCGGTGGCCTGAACCCGGGTGACAAGGTGCGCATCGCCGGTATGGATGTCGGCACGGTCAAGAGCATGGACATCAACGGCGACAAGGTCGAGATCGGCTTCACCCTGGGTGGGAAGACGATCGGCACCGAGAGCCGTGCGGCGATCCGTACCGATACGATCCTGGGTCGCAAGAACATCGAGATCCAGCCGCGTGGCAGCCAGACGCTCTCCCCGCGCGGGATGCTGCCGCTGGGTCAGACGACCACGCCGTACCAGATCTATGACGCGTTCCTCGATGTCACGCGCAACGCGTCCGGCTGGGACACGAACTCGGTCAAGGAATCGCTGAACGTGTTGTCGGAGACGGTCGATCAGACCTCGCCGCACCTGAGCGCCGCGCTGGACGGCGTCGCCAAGTTCTCCGAGACCATCGGCAAGCGCGACGAGGACGTCAAGAAGCTGCTGGCCAACGCCAACAAGATCGCCACGGTGCTCGGTGACCGCAGCACGCAGGTCAACCAGCTGCTGGTGAATGCCCAGACCCTGCTGGCCGCGGTCAACGAGCGTGGCCAGGCCGTCAGCATGTTGCTGGAGCGGGTGTCGTCGGTGTCGCATCAGGTCGAAGGCCTGATCAACGACAACCCGAACCTGAACCACGTGCTCGAGCAGCTGCGTACCGTCAGCGACCTGCTCGTCGAGCGCAAGCAGGACCTGGCCGACACGCTCACCGTGGCCGGCAAGTTCATCACCTCACTGGCCGAGGCGCTGGCTTCCGGCCCGTACTTCAAGGTGATGCTGGTCAACCTGATCCCGCCGCAGATCCTGCAGCCCTTCGTCGATTCCGCGTTCAAGAAGCGCGGCATCGACCCCGAGGAGTTCTGGCGTAACGCCGGTCTGCCGTCGTCCCGCTTCCCCGATCCCAACGGCAAGCGCTTCGAGAACGGCGCCCCGCCGCCGGCCCCGACGCCGCTCGAAGGCACCCCGGAGCATCCGGGACCTGCCGTCCCGCCCGGATCTCCGTGTTCGTACACGCCCACCGCCGCCGGGATCCCGTCGCCGGGCAACCCGATGCCGTGTGCCGCGGCCACTCAGGGCCCGTTCGGCGGCCCGGAGTACGGTCCTCCGGATCTGGCGACCTCGGCGCCGAATCCTGACGGCATCGCGCATTCGCCAGGTGTGCCCAGCGCGGCCATCCCCGGCGACATGCCGCCGGACCAGCCGGGTGCCCCGGTCGAATTGGCACCCGGTCCGCCCGGTGCCCGCACCGTTCCGATCGCACCGTTGCCGGTGGCGCCGGGGCCCATCCCGGGTTACGCACCGCACCCGGGGCCGCTGAATGCTCCCCCGGCACCGCCGGGACCAGGGCCGGATGCCGGGCCGGTGGGTACCCCGCCGCTCCCGGGTAATCCGCCGTTCCTTCCGCCCGGGTCGCAGGGATAGGCCGCAGCTATGTCAACTGTTTTCAACGTTCGAAACATCAAGTTGCCCACGGCTTCCCGGGCGACTGTCATCGTCAGTGCGCTGGCGGTGGTAGCTGCCCTGGTGCTGGGTTACTTCGGCATCAGCCTGTACAAGAAGATGACCAACACCACGGTCACCGCGTACTTCCCCGAGGTGCTCGCGCTGTACCCCGGTGACAAGGTCCTCATCATGGGCGTCAAGGTCGGTGCGATCGACAGCATCGAGACCGACGGCGACAAGATGAAGGTCGTCTTCCACGTCAACAACAAGTACAAGGTGCCCGAGAACGTCACGGCGTCTGTGTTGAACCCGAGCCTGGTGGCCTCGCGCGTCATCCAGCTGTCCCCGCCCTACACAGGTGGGCCGCGGCTGCAGAACAACGCGGTGATCCCGATCGAGAACACCCAGATCCCGGTCGAGTACGACGAGTTGCGCAACCAGATCACCCGCCTGCTCGACGATCTGGGCCCGACCGCCGAACAGCCCAAGGGTCCGTTCGGCGACATCATCGAGTCCTTCGCCGACGGTTTCCAGGGCAAGGGCGATCAGCTCAACCGCACCCTCAACGGGCTGTCGGAGGCGCTGACCACCCTCAACCAGGGCCGCGGTGACTTCTTCCAGGTGGTCAAGAGCCTGGCACTGTTCGTCAATGCGCTGCACAAGAGCGATCAGCAGTTCGTGGCGCTCAACAACGATCTGGCGCAGTTCACCAACTCGTTCACCAACACCGACCAGGAGCTGGCGACGGCCCTGCAGGATCTCAACCGGGTGCTCAAGACCACCCGTGAGTTCCTGGACAAGAACGGCGGCGTGCTCGCTCACGACGTCAACAACTTGTCGGAGGCGACGACGGCGATCCTGCAGCCCGAGCCGCGCAACGGTCTGGAGACGGGTCTGCACGCCTACCCGAACCTGGCCGCCAACGTGCTCAACATCGTCTCGCCCAACCAGGGTGGCATCGTGGGTCTGCCGGTTCTGCCGGGTCTGACCAACTTCTCCAACCCGCTGCAGTTCGTCTGCAGTTCGATTCAGGCGGGTAGCCGGTTGGGCTACCAGGATTCGGCCGAGCTGTGCGCGCAGTACCTGGCGCCGATCCTGGACGCGATCAAGTTCAACTTCCTGCCGTTCGGCCAGAACCTGGCCAACACCGCGATGACGCTGCCCAAGCAGATCTCCTACTCGGATCCGCGCCTGCAGCCGCCAGGGGGATACAAGGACACCACCGTGCCGGGTATCTGGTCGCGTGACACCTTGTTCTCGCACGGCAACCACGAGCCGGGCTGGACCGTGGCGCCGGGCATGCAGGGTGTGCAGGTGCAGCCCGCCACCCAGCAGATGCTGACGCCGGAGTCGTTGTCCGAGTTGATGGGTGGCCCGGACATCGTGGCGCCGCCGGCCCCGCCGGCGTTCGGGGCTCCTCCGGGAGGCAACCTGCCCGGACCGCCGAACTCGTACGACGAGCGCAATCCGTTGCCGCCGCCGTGGTACCCGCAGCCCGGTCCGCCGCCGGCGCCCGCGCCGGGTGTGATCCCGGGTGATCCGATGTCGGGTCCCGCACCGGCAGCAGCTCCTGCACCGGGTCCGGCTCCCGCCGGACCGGCGTTGCCCGCCGAGGCTGGAGGCCAGGGCTGATGACGACAAAGACAGGGTTGATGAGCCGCTTGCGCGAAGATCAGGCAGGCCGGATGAAGGCACGTAACTGGGGCCGCGTCGGTCGACGCGTCGCGGTGTTGTCGGCGTCCGCGCTGATCCTCACCTCGTGTGGGCAGTGGCGCGGTGTGGCCAACGTGCCACTGCCGGGTGGGCCGGGCACGGAGTCCGGCCGCACCACGCTGTACGTGCAGATGCCGGAGACGTTGGCGCTCAACGCCAACAGCCGGGTGCGGGTGCGCGACGTGTTCGTCGGCCGGGTCCGCAAGATCGAACTGATCAACTGGGTCCCCACGTTGACCGTCGATCTTGAGCCGGGCATCGAGCTGCCGAAGAACACCCTGGCCAAGATCGGCCAGACCAGCTTGCTGGGTTCGCAGCACGTCGAGCTCAACCCGCCGGACAAGGACCCGTCCAAGGAGATGCTGCGCAGCGGGGACACCATTCCGCTGGCACAGTCGTCGGCCTATCCGACGATCGAGCGGACGCTGGCCGGGATCTCCGGCATCCTGACCGGCGGTGGTATCCCGAACATCGAGACCATCCAGACCGAGGTGTTCAACATCCTCAACGGTCGCGCCGATCAGATCCGCGACTTCCTGGGCCGGCTCGATACCTTCACCGACGAGCTCAACCAGCAGCGCAACGACATCACCCGGGCGATCGATTCGACCAACCGGCTGTTGAACATCGTTGCGGCGCGCAATGACACGTTGGACCGGGTGCTCACCGAGTTCCCGCCGCTGATCCAGCATTTCGCCGACACGCGCGACCTGTTCGCCGACGCGGTGACCTCGCTGGGCCGGTTGTCCAAGGCTGCCGACGACACGTTGTCGAACAGCAACGCCAATCTGCACACGAACCTGCAGAACCTGCAGCGTCCGCTCAAGCAGCTGGCGCGCTCGGCCCCGTACCTGGTGGAAGCCCTCAAGCTGATCCTCACGGTGCCGTTCAACATCGAGAACATCCCGAAGGCGGTGCGCGGCGACTACATCAACGTGTCGCTGACGATCGACCTGACGTTGAGCTCGGTGGACAACGCGTTCCTGTCCGGCACCGGTGTCTCGGGCATGCTCCGGGCATTGGAGCAGGCATGGGGCCGCGATCCGGCGACGATGATCCCGGACGTCCGGTTCACGCCGAACCCGCACGATGCACCTGGTGGCCCGCTTGTGGAAAGGGGGGAGTGAGACATGTTGCTGACCCGCTTCATCAAGATGCAGCTCATCTTGTTCGCGACGCTGACGGCGATAGCTCTGGTCGTGCTGGCGCTCATCTACCTGCGGCTGCCCACCTGGGCCGGGGTCGGGATGTACAACCTGAACGCCAACCTCCCGAATTCGGGCGGCTTGTACGCCACGGCCAACGTCACCTATCGCGGAACCACGATCGGCAAGGTCACCTCCGTCGAGCCCACCGAACAGGGCGCGCACGTGCGGATGAACATCTACGACCAGTACCGCATCCCGCTCGACGCCAGTGCCAACGTGCACTCGGTGTCGGCGGTCGGTGAGCAGTTCATCGACCTGGTGTCCGAGGGCGGCAGTACCGGGAAGTACTTCCGCGACGGCGACACCATCGAGAAGGGCACCGTCCCCGCCGAGGTGGGTCCGTCGCTGGACGCCGCACAGAAGGGCCTGGCGGCGCTGCCGAAGGAGAAGATCGCGGTCCTGCTCGACGAGACGGCCACGGCCGTCGGCGGGCTCGGGCCGTCACTGCAGCGTCTGGTCGATTCGACCCAGGCGATCGCCAGTGACTTCAAGGACAACATCGGTCCGGTCAACGACATCGTCGAGAACTCCGGGCCGATCATCGACAGCCAGGTGAATTCGGGCGACGCCATCTCGCGGTGGGCCAAGAACCTGAACACGCTGGCGGCGCAGAGTGCGCAGAACGACGCGGCACTGCGGAGCGGCATTCAGCAGGCGGCACCGACAGCCGATCAGCTGAACTCGGTGTTCGGTGATGTCCAGGAGTCGTTGCCGCAGACGTTGGCGAACCTGGAAATCGTCATCGACATGCTCAAGCGCTACAACAAGAACGTCGAGCAGGTGTTGGTGGCGTTGCCGCAGGGTGGCGCTGTTGCCCAGACCGCGACGATCTTCGCGCCCAAGGGCCTGCTGCACTTCGGCCTCGGTATCAACATGCCGCCGCCGTGCCTGACCGGGTTCCTGCCCGCGTCGGAGTGGCGTTCGCCCGCGGACACGTCGACGGCACCGCTGCCGTCGGGCCTGTACTGCAAGATCCCCAAGGACGCGCCCAACGCGGTCCGCGGTGCGCGTAACTATCCGTGTGCCGACGTGCCCGGTAAGCGGGCCGCCTCCCCGGCGGAGTGCCGCAGCGAAGAGCCCTACCAGCCGCTGGGCACCAACCCGTGGTACGGCGATCCGAACCAGATCCGTAACTGCCCGGCTCCGGCCGCGCGCTGCGATCAGCCCGTCGATCCGGGCCGGGTCATTCCCGCGCCTTCGGTGAATAATGGGATGAACCCGTTGCCGGCAAGTCAGCTTCCACCCCCGGAATCAACGGCGATGCGCAGCGACCCGCTGACCGCGCCTCGGGGTGGCAATGTGAGTTGTAGTGGACAGCAGCCGAACCCCTGCATCTACACTCCGGCAGCAGGTTCGACCGCTACCTATAGCCCATCCAGCGGCGAGGTGGTCGGTCCCGGCGGTGTGAAGTACTCCGTCACCAACTCGAATAAACCAGGAGATGACGGATGGAAGGAGATGCTGGCGCCAGCCAGCTGAACCTCGCCGACCAGCAGGATCCCCATACCCCTGAATCGCAAGCGGAGGCCGTCACCGAGATCTCTGATCCGATCTCAGCCACGGACGCTGAGGAGGCTCCTCAGGAGTCCGAGTCACGGCCTTCACGGCTGGGGCGTGGCTGGGTCGCGGCGATCCTCGCCGGTCTGCTGGTCCTTGCGGCGGCCGTCGGCGTCGGCGGTTACCTGGCTTTGCGTGCGCATCAAGACAGCGAACGCATCGCCAGTGACGAGGCCGAGGCCCTGGCCGCGGCAAAGGACTGTGTGACCGCGACCCAGGCGCCCGATACCCAGGCGATGATCGCGGCCCAGACCAAGATCATCGAATGTTCGACCGGTGACTTCGGGGCGCAGGCCGGCCTGTACAGCGGCATGCTGCTGGACGCCTACCAGGCTGCCAACGTGCAGGTGAAGGTCTCGGACATGCGGGCCGCGGTGGAGAAGCACAACGACGACGGGTCGATGGACCTCTTGGTCGCGGTGCGCGTGCTGGTCACCAACACCGAGAAGTCCGACGAAGAGCAGGGCTATCGGCTGCGGGTGAAGATGGCCCGCGCCGAGGATGGCAACTACAAGGTCGCGCGGCTCGACCAGGTCACGTCGTGACCGCTGTTCTGGACAACGCCGACACGGTCTCTGCTGGGGGAACCGGGACGGATCAGACCCGGCTGGCTTCGTGGCCGGCTCGGGCCGGCGCCTTCGCCATCGATGTGCTGGCGCCTACCGGGTTGATCGCGACACTGGCACTGCTGGCGTGGGCGGCCCCGTTGTACGACTGGTTCTGGTGGGTGTGCACAGTGGCCGCCGCCGTGGTGGCCGCCGCGATGCTGGTCAACCGGATCGGTTTGCCCGCGTACACCGGTTGGTCGCTGGGCCGGTCGGTGTTCGGTATCCGGGTGGAGTCGGCGGCCGGCGATGCCGGACTGCTGCGGCTGCTGCTGCGTGAGCTGGCGCATCTGCTGGACACCGCGGCGGTGTTCCTGGGCTGGCTGTGGCCGTTGTGGGATTCGCGCAACCGGACCTTCGCCGATCTGCTGACCCGCACCGAGGTGCATCGCGTCGATCGGCCTGAATCCGATGTCCGGCGTCGCGCCGGCGCGGTCCTGCTGGCGCTCGCGGTGCTCAGCGGTATCGCGGGCGGGCTGGGATATCTGGCGGTGTACCGCCAGGATCGCGCGGTGGACCAGGCTCGCGCGGAGATCGCCGAGCAGGGCCCGCGGATCGTCGAGGAGCTGCTGAGCTACGGCGTGGATTCCGTCGACGCGGATTTCACCAAGGCGCAGTCGTTGACCACGGAAAACTACCGGCAGCAGCTGGTCGCCCAGCAGGATGCGGTGCGCAAGGCCGGGCCGACCACCAATGACTACTGGGCGGTGAGCAGCGCGGTGCTGCCCGGGGTGACCAAGGACGCGGCCTCGATGCTGGTGGCATTGCAGGGTCAGCGCGGCACCAATCCACAGGAACTGAAGTTCATCACCGCGACGGTGCGGGTGGAGTTCCAGAAGTCGGACGACCACTGGCTCGTCGACAACCTCACGGTGCTCAAGCGGCCGGTCCTGAACGGGGGCGGACAGTGAGCCCGCGGCGCCGGATCGAGCCCGATGAGCGCGACTACTTCGCGGTCGAGCCCAAGGAGCCGATCCGTTGGGGCCTGCCGATCGTCGGAATGCTCTCGGCCCTGCTGATCGCGGCTGCGATCGCGGGCAGCACGCTGATTCTGGTCCGGCACGAGTCGGATCGTCGTGCGGAGATCAAGAGCGCCGGCGCGCTGGACTACGTACGTGAGTTCATGACGGTGTACACGACGCTGGACCCGTTCCACGCCAACGACTATGCCGACCGCATCGCCTCACAGGCGACCGGCGATTTCCGAAAGATGTTCTCCGAGAAGCAGAACGAGATCGTCGTTCAGGTGGCCCGGGCCGAGCCGACCGAGGGGTCGGTACTCGATGCCGGCATCCAGCGATGGAACGACAACGGGAGTGCCGACGTTCTGGTCGCGACGAAGATCAGCACTCGAACCCCTGACGGCAAGTCCGTGGTCGAAAGCGGCAGCCGTTGGATTGCGACGACGATTTGGGAAGGACAGCAGTGGAAGATCAGCCAGCTGATTCAGGTGATCTGACCACCGGCGAGCCTGACAAGCCGCGCCGCAGATTGCGTTTCGGGCGGCGTCGCCGTGCCGAGGAAGTGGTCGAGGAGCAGGTCGAGGCGTCGGCCGGCGAGGGTGACCCGGAATCTGACTCGGAATCCGGCTCCGAATCTGACGATGCCCCCGAGCGTCGGACCCCGTCGGGTAAGGCCCGCCGCAAGGCGGCCGTCGAGCCCGAAGCGGCCGTCGAATCTGAGGCAGATGTCGAGCCCGAGCCGGACGCCGAACCGGAACCGACGGTAGAAGCCGAAGCTGTCGCCGATGCCGACGTTGATGCCGACGTTGATGCTGAAGCGACGGACGCTGAGCCGGCCGAGGACGAGGTCCTCGTTCCACACCGCGAGGCCGGCAAGCGGCTGACGTACCTCGCAGTGGGTGCTGCGGCGGTGTTCGTGGTGGCCGGGGCGTTCGGCGGCGCGATGCTGCAGCCGTACCTGGCCGACCGGGCATTGGTGGCGACCAAACTTCAAGTGGCGCGGACCTCGGCCGATGCCATCACCACGTTGTGGACCTACAACCCGGACAACATCGAGTCTCTGCCGGATCGGGCCGCGAAGTATCTGTCCAGCGACTTCGCCAACCAGTACCGGCAGCTGATCGACTCCATCGTGCCGACCAACAAGCAGGCGCAGGTCACCAACAACACCGAGGTGATGGGTACCGCGGTGGAGACGATCAGTCGCGATGAGGCGACTGCCATCGTCTACACCAACACGGTGTCGACGAGCCCGGTCACCAAGAACGTCCCGTCGCTGCGGTACATGTCCTATCGACTGATGTTGCAGCGCGTCGACGGGGATTGGTTGATCACCCAGATGCCGGCATTGACCCAATTGGACCTGTCTCCGCAGCTGTAGCGGCGAGGATGTAGGCATGGCAATCGCCTCACCGGTGACGCAACGGTCGACCGTTGTGGCGCTGCTGTTGTTGACGTCCGCCACCGGCATCGTCGATGCGGTCAGTGTGCTGGTGCTGGGCCACGTGTTCGTCGCCAACATGACGGGCAACGTGATCTTCCTCGGGTTCTGGTTTGTACCGCACTCCGGCGTGGACGTGACCGGTGCGCTGGTGGCGTTCATCGGGTTCGTGCTGGGCACCGTGGTGGGTGGACGGCTGAGACGCCATCTCGACAGTCACGTCCGGAACTGGCTGACCACCGCATTGGGTGTGGAAGTTGTTCTGCTGAGCGTACTTTCGATCCTGTGCGGAACGGGCGTGCTGGCCTACGACGACAACCGCAAGTTGATTCTCATCCTTCTGGCGATGACTTTCGGGATTCAGAACGCGACCGCGCGTCAGTTCGGTATCCAGGAGTTGAGCACCACGGTGCTGACGCAGACGATCGTCGGGATCGGGTTCGACAGCAGGCTGGCCGGCGGCACCGGGGACCGCGAGAAGTTGCGTTACGGGGTGGTGCTGACGATGTGTGGCGGTGCGATTCTGGGGGCGACACTGTCGCGGTTCACGGTCGCACCGGTGATTGCGTTGGCGGCTGTGGTGGTGGCGATCAGTGCGCTGATCTTCAAGTTCGGGCCGGCTCCGGAGCCGGCGCCTGCGGAGAGTGCTCGCTGATCCACGCCGCACCCTCATC
This sequence comes from Mycobacterium sp. 134, assembly GCF_048282715.1. Lineage (NCBI taxonomy): Bacteria > Bacillati > Actinomycetota > Actinomycetes > Mycobacteriales > Mycobacteriaceae > Mycobacterium > Mycobacterium sp. 134. The sequence goes on along the minus strand of NZ_JBLVUN010000008.1, from coordinate 6,644,870 downwards.
GGCGGCGTGTAGCAGGGCGGTCAGTTCACCGAAGTAGTCGGCCACAGCACCGACGCCCGGCAGCATCCCCAGATAGCGGTAAATCTTTTGCGGGTGTGGCCTTTTCGTGAACTCGTCGCTCACCGCACGCAGTGTGCCGGCGAATTCCCAGAGCTTCTCGGGCAGCGAGTGCGCGGTTGCGTCGGCGTCATCGGCCGAAGCATCGACGGCCGCATCGGGCAGGTGACGGTCGCACAGGACAGCGCCGAGCAGCTGCACTTGCTCGTCGTAGTCGGTGACGCCGTCCTCGCGGGCCACGGCGCACAACACGATCGCTTGGTTGGTGAAACCCAAGAAGTCCTGCACACCAAGGCGGTCGGCGATCACTCCGAACGCACCCGGGAATGCGACGAGGATGGTGGTCACCGCGCCGGCGCGATGCACCCACCACTTCACGTGGCCGTCTTGATCCATCTCGGTCCAGGCCTTGGTGCCGGGCAGTTCGGCGAAATTGAGCAAAGCGGCCGCGAGGTCGAGGGACTTGCCCACAGCACCCTCTGCGGGCTCCTCTCGATGGGTACGTCGCCTCAGCCCGAGCGGGTCGAATCGGGTGAACACGTCGAGCGCCGGGTTGATCACGGCTACCGCATGGTCGAGCGCACCCGCGATGTCAGCGTCCGAGAGGCGAGTGAAAGGCAACAGGCTTATCCCCACCACAGCTATCTTGCCGGATGCGGTTGCCTGCGGGAATACGCGGGCCAGAAACTTGTCGGACCCCTTTGCGATGATGGGATTATGCCCTCGGCTGCAGCCTCTTTCGATGTTGTGGAGAGCCCTGCGCACCGTCTGGAGGGGCTGTTCGCCGAGGTGTCGGAGCTGACCGGTCAGCGCAACGCGATCGACGGTCGCATCGTGGAGATCGTCGCCGAGATGGACCGTGACGAATTGTGCGGTGCCACCGGTGCCCGCTCGATGAAGGCACTGGTGGCCTGGAAGACCGGTGTGACGCCGCGCAACGCAGAAGTCGTGGTGGCGGTGGCGCGGCGGCTCGAGGAGTTCCCCCGCTGCGCGCAGGGAATGCGGGAGGGCCGGCTGTCGCTGGATCAGGTCGGGGTGATCGCCGAGAAAGCTGCCGAAGGATCCGATGAGCACTACGCGGAGCTGGCGGCGGTGGCCACCGTTCATCAGCTGCGCACCGCAGTCAAGCTCGAACCACGCCCCGAGCCAGATGCACGGCCCGAAACAGACCGCTCGATCACCAAAACCATCGAAGACGGGTACACGACCTACCGGATCCGGTTGCCGCGGATCGAGGCAGCCAAGTTCGACGCCGCCCGCCAAGCCCATCACGACGGGCTGGTCGCGGACTGGAAACACGATCACGACACCGAGTCCGACGGTGGCGACGCGGAACAGGCACCACCGTTTCCGAACGGTGTGGATGCGTTCATGAGCCTTGTCGAGGCGGGGTGGGATGTTGAGGTGGCGCGTCGCCCGCATGGGCAGCACACCACGGTGGTGGTGCATGTCGACCTCGACGCCGACGGCCAGAAGCCGGTTGCCGCATTGCATCTGGGGCCGGTGCTGACCGAGGACGAACGACGTGAGCTGCTGTGTGATGGCACCTGGGAAGCCTGGTTTGAACGGCACGGTCAGGTGATCGGCGCCGGGCGCAGCACCCGCGCGATCAGTCGTCGGCTGCGCCGGGCCCTGGAGCATCGCGACCGCTGCTGTGCGGTGCCCGGCTGCGGGGCCACCCGTGGTCTGCATGCCCACCACATCAAACATTGGGAAGACGGCGGGCCCACCGAACTCGACAACCTGGTGCTGGTCTGCCCTTACCACCATCGCCTGCACCACCGGCGTCTCATCACGATCACCGGGCCCGCTGATCGCCTGGTGGTCACCGATAGTGCCGGCAGACCATTGCACGGTGGGTCGCTGGCCCGCATACCCACCACACCTCCACCCGATGTCCCACCGTGTCCCGGACCGACCGGGGAACGCGCCGAATGGTGGTGGTACCCACCCTTCCAACCCCAACCACCACCGAAAGCCGCCTAGCCCCGGGGGTTACGTTGTGGATCAGGCGTAGCCGTCCACCCATGTGCCGGTGTCATCCGTACGGACGACGAGTGTGACGCCCGGTGCCGCCATCAGTGCGGCCGCCCTCGAGGAAGTGGGGATGCTCCCAGTCGGCGCGCAGGTGCTTCGGTCGAAGCTCACGAGCGCGTTGTCGGTGCCGAATACGACCTGCTTGTCAAGAATCACCGCCATGCCGTCCGCGGACGTGCGTCCTGTGGCACTTGCCGGACGATTGTTGAACGAGCATCGATCACGTCCGTCCGCGTTACGTAGGGTGACTCGGTCATTGTCGTCGGTCAAGAACTCGTTGGAGCTGTCGGTGGTGAGAATCGGATACGCCCGGCCGCCGAGATCCGAGTAGGACTGCCTTGCCGCGTTTACGAACACGGAACGGCGTTCGCCGCTGTCAGGGCCGACGCTGATGACGACGGCGTCAGCACCGGCGTTCGAGGTGTACATGGCGACCCGGTGAGACTTGAAATCGTCTGCAGTATAGGGAAGTCCAGTTAGAACCGTTGCCTCCCAAGCGGTACTCCCGTTGTCGGGATCAGCAATGGCGAACTGGACATCCATCCCGTCACGGCCAGGGCATCGCTGAGCACTCTTGAGGAACAGTGCGTAGCCGCCGCCCCACGACCGGCAACGGGAACCGGGCACGGGAACAGTCCAGAGCGGCGTCCCGGTTCGGGTGTCGTAACGGGTCCATGTCAAGGCATCGGGATCTTCGTTGACCAAGTACGCCTGACCCGGTGGCAGGCGATGGTCAATCGCGTCGCGGTAAGTCTCAACCAAAGTCCTGTTTGAGGACCACCACAGTTGACGACCTGTGGTGGCATCCAGTCCCACCAATACCGAAGGATACGAGCCGATCCCGACGACAACGGTCTTCCCACTGTCGAACACACGCAGGGACGTCGCGAGTGACTCGCCAGGGCCGGAACGTGAATAGTGCCACCGTTCAGCCGAATCGGGCCCGTAGGCGGTGACCCGCCCGCTTCCGTAGGTGATGAAGCCGCCAGTGATGGGCTCGACATACCATCCGTTGTGCTCGATCCGGTCCGAGTGAGTCCAGTCGGATACCTTGAGAGTGAACCGTTTTGTGCCCAGGGTCGCCTGAAGGGGGAGATCGGTGGATAGCGGCGCTGCGACCGATGCGTCGACGAATCGGCGGTCATCACCGGCGCGGGTCGCCAGCGTGGTTACGGAAGCCGACACCACGAGCCCGACAAGAACACCGACCGCGGCCGGGACGCGCCAGCCGCGATGGGAAACGCGGGGGATGGCGAAGCTGCCGATGATCAGTACGACCACGCCGAACATTGCCAGGCGCCAGGCCGACAGTGTGATGGGCAGTTGGATGGTGCGCGGATAGAACATCATCCAGCCGACGAACTGGCCAAGCCTGTCGGCGTAGAACACCATGAACAGCAGAACCATGAGCCCGACAGTGGCCAGCAAGACCCATGAACCCGGATGGGCGCGGCCCACGAACCAGGCAATGACGGTGGTTGCCAGCAGCAGGCCGACAAGCCAGCACAGGGCTACCGCAATGCTTCGAGGTGTCTGCGCCCCCAGGGAAGCTGCTTCAGGCGGCCGGAAATCTTCCCATGCGCCGAGTGCTGGTGACGGCTGACCGGCCAGCCAACTCGTCAGGGCGAGGCACACGGCAGATATGAGCACGGTAAGCGCCAACCCCAGGCTTGCTGCAGAAATGACACGCATCAACGATTTCCCCCACGACACGGCCAAAATTCTGCCAGTCCACGTCGGTAGCCTGACCACTATGCCCAACGCGGCGGACAGGGCCGACGTCTTCGTCAAGCGCAATACGTCGGCGCCGCCCGGGTTCTTCGAGGCGGAGGCGGCCGGACTCAGATGGCTGGCCGTAGCCGGTGGCGTGCCGTGCGTCACCGTAATCGATTACAACACAACGTCATTGACCTTGCGGCGGCTGCGGCCGACGGGGCCTACGGCCGATGCCGCGTGGATGTTCGGCCAGCGATTGGCCCATACTCACGATGCCGGGGCCCCGGCGTTCGGTTCCGGGCCAGACGGCCACGACGGGGACGGGTTCTTCGGACCGATGTCGCAGCCATTGTCAATGTCGTTGGCTCGCAACGGTTCGTGGGGAGTTTTCTACGCCGATGACCGCTTGGTTCCGATGACGCGGCTGGCTGCACCCAGGCTCACCGCCGCGGGGCAGGACGCGATCGCGGAGGTGACCGATCTCTGCCGCGACGGTGCGTTCGATGACGACGACGTGCCGGCCAGGCTGCACGGTGACCTCTGGAGCGGCAACGTGATGTGGACCGGTGACGGTGCCGTGCTGATCGACCCCGCCGCGCACGGCGGCCATCGTGAAACGGATCTTGCGATGTTGGCGCTGTTCGGTTTCCCGTTCCTGGATGAGGTGCTGGCCGGATACCAGACGGTGCGGCGATTGCGCGATGGATGGCGGGATCGGATCGACCTGCATCAGCTCTATCCGTTGCTCGCGCATGTGGTGCTGTTCGGCGGGGGGTATGCGGGTCAGGTCGAGTCGGCGGCGCGACGCGTCCTGGAGAACAGGAGAAAACTGGGTTGAAGCTGTGTCCCTGCCGGATCGTATCGGTTGACACATCCGCCGCTCACTGACAACGGCAAGCAGGCTCGCAATGCCGCACAGCAACTCCGTGTCGACGGGGATTCCGATGAGGCTGCGGTAACTGGCGGACGCGTCAATATGTCGAAGCCCAGTACAGCTCCGATAAAGGTACTCCTTCAAAGTTTGCGGCGGATGCAAAATTGAAGACGAAAATTCTTTCCAGCAATTAGGTGAGGAAGGTCACATTAGTGTTAAGTTGCCTGAGATCAACCTGAGAAGGCGGCCGAAAGGACTGGTCAGATGGCAGTCAAACACCGTAGGCAGCGGCGGCGCGTCAAGAGGGTTGCGACCCTCGGTGCGGCAACCGCAACAGTCACCGCGCTTACGGTTGGTATTGCTCCACCGCCGGCCCAGGCCGCCGCGGTCCAGCGCGACCTCCGGCTGCAATCCGGGGTCCAGATCTTCCCGCCGCCCGACCAGATCCCGGACCTCACCGGCGGCTTCGGGACCCAGGTCTACAACCAGTTCCAGACGGTCGGCGCGCAGCTCGAAACGGCGTTCGTCAACAAATTCAACCTCCTCGCGCTCCTGCAGGCGGCCGGAATCGATCCGACCGCCGCTGTCGAGGGTCCGCTCAATGACGCGCTGGGTGGCGCGCTCGGCGGTGCACTGGGCGGGCTACCGATTGGCGACCTGGCCGATGCCCTCGGAATCGACCTCGACGACCCGCTGTCGTCGGCCGGTATCAACCTGATCACCACCGGTGGGCCGTTCACGCTGCTGCGACTGCTCGGTGTCGACCTCGGGTGGGTGCCCTCTTTCCCGAACTCGGTGGCCGACGAGATCAACGGCACCGACTACCTCGACATCAGTCTCGAGTCTCTCTTCACAGCAATCGGCCTGCCCACGAGTGGCATCGCCTTCGACACCTTGAAAGCCACCTTCAAGCTCCTCACCGGCGTGGATCTGCCGGCCCTCAGCTCGAATGTCGCCGATGTGCGGATCCCCATCGTGGCGGGCTGGGGATTCGGTGCGTTCGCGGCAGGCGCGGCGTATCAGCAGGTGGTCGACGACCTGCCGAATCAGCCGGGCGGGGCCAACTACACCGGCACCAACCCGCTTCTGGGTAGTTTCACGATCATGCCGATGCTCCTGATCGACAACCCCGGCCGGGCCAACGGCGGCATCCTGGCCCGTGCCTACCCGTTGTTCAGGCTGTTGGGCATCGACACCGTGACCCCCGATACCCAGGTGCAGAGCAGCGGGACCAGCATCATCGGCGGCGTGCCCGTGCTCGGTGACGTGCCGTTGTTCGGGCTGACTCTGGGTGGTGCCAACCTGATCCCGATCAAGATCGATGCGACGGCCGAGTATCTCCCGCTCTCGGACTTCGCCGCCTGGCCCAACCCGTTCACCATGGCGAACAACGTTGCGGCAGGACTGTTCCCGACCTACATCCTGCGAAACCAGTCGCTGGACACGCTCGGCACGGTGCTGGTCGACCAGATCGTGACGCAGCTCGGTGCGGACATCACCGACTACCTGGCCGATCCCGGGGACGATCCTCAGCTGGGCCCCAAGCTCAACATCTACGTCACCATCCCGGCCCAGAGCCTGCCGCTGCTCGAGCCGACGTACCTCGCCGTTGATGTCGTCAATCTGCTGACCGGGGCCAATCTCAACAACCCGATCGGCACAGCGCTCAGCCCCGTGCTCACCAGCCTGGTGAACCTCGGCTACACCGATGTGTACTACAACGAGCAGACCGGTGTGTACGACCGCACACTCGACGAGGCCGATATCCCAACGGCTTTCGGCACACTTCCGGCCGATGTCGACTGGGCGCAGGTCCCGGGGCATCTGGTCAACAACCTCGTGACGGGCATTCAGAAGGCGATCAGTGACGGCCTGATCAACCAGAACCCCGTGCCGAGTCCGATACAGCAGCTGCTCGGCCTGCTCGGGGTGGGTAATTCGCTGACGACCGGCGGAACGGGACTGAACCTCAACAACGTTGGGCCACAGGGTCTTGCGAAGACGAGCTTCGAGCCGCAGGGCATCACGCAAACCGACGTCGGTTCGGACACTGTCAATCTGAAATCTGTCGTGGACGAACCTGCTGTGGGCGAGATCAAGGTGAACCTGGACAACAACACCAAGAAGCTCACGACCGCGGCCGACGATGCCCGCCAGGAGGTCGAGAAGTCGGTCAAGGAGTCCGGCGCGCGTGCGAAGGACTCGGCCGAGAAGGCGCGTGAGCGGACGGCGAAGGCGGTCAAGGACGCACAGGAGAGGGTGAACAAGGTCGCCGAAGACGGTCGCAAGCAGATCAAGTCCGCGGCCGAGGGTATCCAGAAGGGCGCCGAGAAGGCGGTCAACGAGGTGAAGGACAACGTCAAGAAGGCCGGCGACTCGGTGAAGCCCGCCAAGAAGACCGAGAAGAAGGACGCCGCCTGAGCAACCGGCCGGTCGCCGGAATCTACGATTGACCGGTGACTTCGGCAAGGCGTGGGCGCGGCAGGCCCGCCGGACCTGGCGTCGACGCCGAGCAGCGGCGCTCGGATCTGCTCGACGCCGCCGAACGTGCGATCCGCACCAACGGGCCCGATGTCGGGATCGCCGAGGTGGCCAAAGAGGCCGGCTTCGTGCGCTCGGCGGTCTATGCGGTGTTCCCGAATCGGGCCGCCATCCTGTCCGCGCTCGGCGAACGTCAGGCCCGTCGGCTACTGATCGAGATCACCAGGCGTGCCGCCGGTTCGGCCGACCTGCGCCAGCGTATGTCGCTGTTCTTCGACGTCATCTGCGGCTGGATGCAGGACGATCCGAACCTGTACCGGGCCCTGAGCATGCATGCCGCCGGCGGCCACGAGATGCCGGGAATCTTCGACGAACTCGCCGCCGCGGTCGAGGCGATGCTCACCGCGTCGATGGCGGCCGGCGGTGCCGATACCGCCGCCGCGGCGCCGTGGGCCCGGGCCATCGTCGGGTCGGCCATGGTCAGCGCGCAATGGTGGCTACGAGACTCGTCGATGCCCCGGGCCGAGCTCGTCGAGCACCTGACCACGTTGTGCTGGGACGGCGGTTCGGCCCTGCCGTTCAGTCCCTTCGACGTCTCGGCTATTGACAGCGGCCAGCCATAAAAGACACGATGTCTTTTATGGCTGCTCCCGCCTCGCCCCAGATTGACGGTCCCTCGCGCTATTGGGAGGACGTCACCGGCGAATACGACCTGACGCTGACCGAGATCACCGGCACGATCCCGCAGGGACTGACCGGAACGCTCTACCGCAACGGGTCGGGCCGCTGGAACATCGGCGCGTCACGGGTGGACAGCCTGTTCGACGCCGACGGCATGGTGGTGGCCTTCGCGATCGACGGCAACGGAGTGCGGTTCAAGAACCGGTTCGTCCGCACCGAGCACTACCTGACCACCACGGCGGCGGGCCGGATGGTGAAACGCGGATTCGCCTACCAACGTCCGGGAGGCATGCGGGCCAACGCACTTCGGCTGCCCGCCAACACCGCCAATACCAACGTGATGATCGGCCAGGACCAATTGCTCGCACTGTGGGAGGGCGGGCGTCCACACGGCATGGACCTCGACACCCTCAACACCATCGGGATGTGCAGCCTCGACGGCGTACTCAAGGGTCCGGTCGGTGCGTACTCGGCGCACCACACCTACGACGCGACGACGGACTCGCGCGTGAACTTCGGGTTCGAGCCCTACTTTCCCCGTCTCGATCTGCGTCACATCCGCAGTGCGCCGAGTCGAGACGAAAAGATCAGGCGCTTGCGGGAACTCGCCGGTGAGGCGATTCCCCGGGTCCGGTTGCGCCTGTACGAAACCGATAGCCGGGGCGCCACCCGGTATCTGCGGGCAGTACCGCTGCCTGGCATGGGGCTCCTCCATGACATGGCATTGACCCCGCGCTATGCCGTCTTCATGATGTCCCCGCTACGGATCAACCCGTGGGCGCTGCTGGGGCGGCAGAGCTATTGGGACGCCATGCAGTTCAAGCAGAACGAACCCTCGTACTTCATCCTCGCCCCGCGCGACGGCGGAAGAGTCCGGGTCATCGAGACCGACCCGTTCTATATGTGGCACTACGCCAACGCCTACGAGGACGGCTCCGACGTGGTGGTGGAATTGCCGCGCTTCGCGCCCGAAACCTTCGGTGGGATGCAGGCCTGGGCGTCCGACAGCCGGTCGGACATGGCCCGGATGTATGCCGACCTGGCCCCCGAGAAGGCGCCGGATGCGGTTCGGCTCACCCGGTTCCGCATCACGGCCGACGACCGGGTCCTGGTTGAACCACTGGCCCAGATGGGTTGTGAATTCCCGCAGATAGACCAGCGCCGGTCGACTCAGCCGCACACGGTGACCTACGTGACCGCACCCGGTGACGGGGAGGGCGGCGGGGAGGGGATCGGTCGCTTCGACCATGCCGACGGCAGCGTGCAGAACTACTGCCCGCCCGGCCACAAACTGGTCGAACCGATCTTCGTGCCGCGTCCGGGCAGCGACGCCGAGGACGACGGATGGGTGCTGACGGTGGGCTACGACGAGACCCAACACCGCAGCCGGCTGATGGTGTTCGATGCTCCGCGTGTGGATGCCGGGCCGATCGCCGAGGCGTGGCTACCGTTCCATCTGCCGATGAGCTACCACGGTGCCTTCACCGACCGGGTGGCCAGGTTCTAGAACGGCTAGTTGGGTGCCAATGCGCTTTCGGCCAGGTGGGCCATCACCGGTGACAGCAGTTGCGCGTACTCGGCGGTGATGTGGTTGTCGTCGCGGAAGACCAGGGTGTTGCCGATGATCACCGGGCAGCGTTGATCGGTGCAGAAGTACTGGTCCAGGCGCGCGTACTGCCCACCGCCGGCCTGCACCGCTGCAGTCTCGGCGGCAATCCCCTTGTCGTTCACGGCGATCGCACGGTCGGGCGCGCACGCTGAGGCGTCGTCCATGTGTGCCGACAGGCACGTCGGGACCGTCGTGTGCGGGTCGGGTACGGGGCCGAGCACAAGGACCCGCGCTCCGGTCCCGCGCAACTGCGACACCAGTCGGGTCAACCCGTCCAGCCAGGCCTGGTCGTAGCTGACGAACCCGAAATCGGCGCCGTAGCGGCGGACCATGTCGAGCACGATCAGCGCGGGACGCTCCTTGGCGACCCGGGTCAGCACGTCGGCCCGCCACTGCTTGCATTCGGTGAACTCGCGTCCGAGATAGGGGCTGAGGATCGGGAGCTTCATCGGTGGGCAGGTGACTTTCGCGAAGGTATCCAACCGCCAATGCGATTGCTGTGCGGCGGTTTCCAGGGCCGGCTGCCACATCCCCGCATGGGAATCGCCGATCAGGGCGACTTTGGTGGCCGAGTTGATGTCCCCGGACGTGCAGTCGGGCACGGCGACCGCCATCCAGGACAGGACACAGCCGTTGACGAACGCCTCGGGTTTGGTGATGTTGCCCAGTGGCGGTGACAGATTCGACGGAACCGCCCCAAGGTCAGCCGAGGCGGCGACCGCCGCCTCCACCTGCTGCTCGGGAGTCAACGACGGAGCAGCTACGCGGGCAGGTCCGATCGCGGCGACGGGAACCGCTGCCGGACCAGATGCCGTCGGCACCGGGCGTACCGCCAGCAGCACCAGCCCCGCACAGACGGCCACTCCGGTGGCTGTCGCGCCGACGGCAAGGCTGCGCCACGACGATCCGCGCAGGGCCGCGGCGAACCGGGCCGGGTTCTCGACGAGGTGCAGCGTGAGGATCGCCAGGCCCAGCGACAGCACCATCATCGCCAGCCGGCCGGCCAACCCCAGGCCGTGGCCGAACAGCGCGGGCGCCAACAGCAGCACCGGCCAGTGCCACAGGTACCACGAATACGACAACCGGCCGATGCCACGCATCACCGGCTTCGACAGCAGCCGTCCCACACCCAGATCGGGTATCGCACAACCCGCCCCGATCACCAGCGCGGTGCCCATCACCGGGAGCACTGCTGCCGACCCGGGGTACGGCGTGGCCGTGCCGAGCTGCGTGCAGGTCGCCAGGATCAGTGCCAGACCACCCCAGCCGACCAGCGCCGCACAGACCGGCGGCAGGCTGCGCCAGTGCGCCGCGGTCAACGCGACCAGACCGCCGGCGGCCAGCTCCCAGGCACGGGTCGGCAGAGAGAAGAACGCCCAGGGCGGCATCGTCTGGGTCCACCAGAGCGACACCATCAGCGAGGCGGCCGCCACCACCGCCAACACGCATGCGTACGGGACGGCCGAACGGGTGCCTCGGCCGCTGCGGGTCAGCAGCCAGGCAGTGCCTAGGATCAGCGCCGGCCACAACAGATAGAACTGTTCCTCGACGCCGAGCGACCAGTAGTGCTGCAGCGGAGACGCCGCCGTCTCGGCTGCGAGATAGTCGGTTCCCTCCGCCGCGAAGCGGTAGTTCCCGACGTACAGCGCACTGGCGATCGCGTCGGCCAGCACCGAGCGGGCCTGCAGCGGGGGGAGCAGGAGAGTGGCCGCCATCGATGTCGCGACCAGGACCAGAGCGGCGGCCGGGAGCAGGCGCCGGGCGCGTCCGGCATAGAACCGCGCCATCCGCACCGTCCCGGTGCCCGAGGCCTCGCGCCACAGCAGCCCGGTGATCAGGAATCCCGACACGACGAAGAACACGTCGACGCCGATGAACCCGCCGCCGAATCCGGGCACCCCGGCGTGAAACAGCACCACGGCGAGTACCGCGACTGCCCGCAGCCCTTCGATGTCGGGGCGAAACTGCTTGTTCGGCAGGGCTTTCCGCCCGCTCGCGGTGCTGCCGCGGCGGGCTGTGGGCTCCGCAAGGGTGGTCACTCTGTTCACTCGAGTAACGATCGTCGCACGGCTGGCGGCGTTGACCCCGGATTTGCGGCGCCTGTTGCTAGCCTCATGCCGATGGGACGATCGCGCATTGCGGCACTGGCAGTGCTGTGCGGCCTGCTTTCGGGCTGCTGCGCTCCGACTCAAACCACGTCAGCTCCCGCGGTGTCGCAGGCACCGGCATCGCAAACGACGTCGGCGGCAGCGGACGGCACGTGCGACCTGGGTGGCCTTCCGCCGGAGGCGGACAAGACCGTAGGGCTGATCCAGTCCGGTGGGCCGTTTCCGTACCCGCGCAACGACGGCGTCGTCTTCGGAAATTACGAAGGCCGGTTACCCAAGCATGAGCGCGGCTACTACCACGAGTACACAGTGCCGACGCCCGGCAACAAACACCGCGGCAAGCGGCGCATCGTCACCGGCGGAGCACCGCAGAACGACCCGCCCGAGTACTACTACACCGGTGACCACTACGAGTCCTTCTGCCTGATCGGAGGCATGTGAAGACGTATCGGATCGATGGGGCCAAGGTGGCATCCAAGGCGGACTTCTTCACCGAGATCGGCCGTGCGGTCAACGGCGACGGCGGTTACTTCGGCTCGAATCTGGATGCGCTGGCCGATTGCCTGCGCGGTGGCTTCGGCACGCCGGACAACCGCAAGTTCCGGTTCGTCATGACGTCCTACCGAAAAATCAAAGAGGCGCTTGGGCAAGACACCTGGAGCACCGTGCTGTCGATCTTCGCCACCGAAGGCGTCGACCTATGGCTGGAGAACTGACGGTGAAGCGGGCCAGCAAACTCGACGTATAGCGGCTTACGCGCGTCCCACGGGGGCAACACCGCCTTGGCCGCGGGTTGGCAACAACGTTCTGCGGCAACGGTGTTGACCATGGAGACGCAACCTGCGGAAAGTGGTTACGCTGGCGTTCTGTGTGCCATCTGGCGCGGGATATCAGGCGAGAACTGGCAGGAGCAACGCGCGCGTGACCGAGGAGCTGTCGACCGGGAAGGCATGGCTGATGGCCCGCACCGAGGGATCCGCACGCTTGTGGCAAACGCAAACCGCGGACATGGCGGCCGCGCTTCCGTACTTTCGAGCGACGATGACCCACTTTGTCGCGCTCCACGGCGGGATCTTCTCGACGAGGCAACCCGCCTGCGACGGTTTCACGGCCACCTTCGATCGCGCCTCTGACGCGGTGTCCTGTGCGCTGTACCTGCAGTTGACGCCGTTGGATCCGTTTGACCTGTGTATCGGCGTGCACACCGCACGCACCGGTACGAAGCGTTTGCGCGACATCGCCCACGGGGGACAGACGTTGATCTCGGGCACCACGGCGTCAGCGGTTGCCGGTGATCTCCCCGCGGGTGCGACACTGAAATACCTTGGCCGGCAACGCATGGGCGACACCGAACCCCAGGAACGACTTCTGCAGCTGTGTCACCCGGGATTGCGTAAATACCTGCAGCCCTTGCGGATGCCGAATGCTGTTCTCGCCGAGATCCTGGTGAACTAGCGGCCGCTCAGTTGAAGGCGAGCCAACTGGGCAGTGCCCGCTCGCGCGAATCGCACAGCACCTGACGGGTATCGCAGTTCCCGCGGGGCGACCCCGCGCCGCTCCACATGCCGCCGGAATCGCGGCGCAACACGATCGCCGACGAGCCGCCGCCGTCGAGCAGCAGGGCGTTGTCCGCGCCCAGGCCGCGGAACAGGTCCTGGATGTTGTCCGGTGTGTAGCTGCCGCCCTGGAACACGAACAGCTGATCGGCGGCCCGGTTGTAGCCCACAGCGGTGCGCGCCGCGCTGGGGCCCGGGTCGTTGAGCTGACCGGTGTCACCTGGGGCGAGCAACCCGATTCCGGCCACCGCCACGAACCGCGCGTTCTGATCCAGCAGCCGCTGGATCACCGGGGAGGCCGAGTCGTAGTCGTCGGGTCCCTTGGGCATCACCACATACGGGGCGCCGCCCATCGGCAGGATCATGGTGGCCAGCGCCGCCCAGCGTTCGTCGCCGCCGGACAGGCCCTGCTTGCCGGCATACGCCAGCGTGCCGGTGACCGCGGTGTTGGCCCGGCCCTGCCCGCGGGTGTTGTCCACGTACGCGCCCAGCGGGGACGAGCACTTGGTGTCGCGCCACGATCCGCCCTGCTGCCCGCGCACGTCGAAGAAGTTGGCATTGACGGCAATGGTCGGCTGCCCCAGCACCTGCCACGCGGCGAGGGGCGCATAGGTTTCCGACGCCTGCCAGAGCCCTTCGCTGGTTCTTGCGCCGGGGGTGCGCTCGCAACGGGACTGATAGCCCTGATGGCTGTCGACCAGCAGGCGCGGGTTGAGCCGGCTGGAGGCGTTCTTCATGGCCATCAGGTGGCCGCCGTTGTTCAGCGTGTAGGCGCGGCCGTCGGCGGACAGGAACGGCGCGGCGAACTGGCCGCCGAAGTTGTAGACGAGGTAGGCGCCCTTGGTGTTGGCGATCGCGCCGAGCAGCAGTGCCCGGGCGTCCTCGGCGCGCGCGACGGGGGAGCCGGTGGTGGCTAGGGCCGCACAGACGGCAACGGCGGACGCAGTGGCGACCGCACGCTTGAGGAGTTTTGCCAGGCCTGGCACGAAGTACACAATAACCACACAGGAAACTCTGTCAACATGCGTAACAGCCTGGTCACGGTTGGGTCAAGGGGCTATCGCGTCTGGTTGATCGGAGTTAGCTGGTTCGGCGGCCTGAGGCTTGCGCATCACCGCCGGCCGCAAATGCGCGGGCAGCGCACGCAGGCCTGCCGCGCACAGCGCGGTCACGGCAATCGCACCCGCGGTGGTCGCCAATGCCGGGGCCGTCGGGAATGCACCCTCCAGCAGCATCGCCAGGCCGAAGACCACGAACAGCGCCGCCGCACCCAGCTGGATCACGCGCTCGGGCAGGTGCTTGCCGGCGATCGCCCCCACCACGATGGCGAGTGCGTCCGCGGCCACCATGCCGATGGTGGAACCGATCCACACACCCACCCAGTCGTTGTCGGCGGCGAGCGTGATGGTGGCGAGCATCGTCTTGTCGCCGAGTTCGGCGAGCAGGAAGGCCGAGGTGACGGTGAAGAACGCCGGGGCGGTCGAACGCTGGGCACGAGTCGCCTCATCGTCGGACAGCTTGTCGCCACGAAGGGTCCACAGCCCGAAGAACACGAACGCCACCCCGGCCAGGATGCCGAGCAGGTGCGTCGGCAGCGCTGCGCCCAGGTAGTGGCCGACCGCGACGGAGATCAGGTGAACTGCGGTGGTGGCAGCGGTGATACCGACGAGCACCACCCACCAGCGGTAGCGCAGCGCAAAGGTCATCGCCATCAGCTGCGACTTGTCGCCGAGCTCGGCGACGAAGATGACAGCGAAGCTCAAGAGCAGAGCAGCGAGCACTCAACAACTCCTCGGTCGTTGGCTGCCGTTGGGGGCCGAATCAAATGCCTCCGGCCGGCAACCCAATGGTCTACGGCCGAAGGTCTCGCCCACCGGCCGTGACCGGTTCGGATAACCGGGCCGTTTCTGCATCGCTGCGCGGCCAGTATGTCGAATATCCGATTGGGGGCTACTCCCCTTCGCTGTCACCACCATACGCACCCCGGACGGGACGGCGCAAACCGTCCCGTCCGAAAGTGCTTATTCGACAATAAGTTTGGGGATCAACACGAGAAAGTTCGGGTGCCCTGACAATGTCGGTTCAGTTACCCGCATATTCGGCGAGGTGTTGCCCCGTCAGCGTGGTGCGCTCGGCGACCAGATCTGCCGGGGTGCCCTCGAAGACGACGCGACCGCCGTCGTGCCCGGCGCCCGGTCCCAGGTCGATGATCCAGTCGGCGTGCGCCATCACCGCCTGGTGATGCTCGATCACGATCACCGACTTGCCCGAATCCACCAGCCGGTCCAGCAGTCCGAGCAACTGCTCGACGTCGGCCAGGTGCAGGCCTGTGGTCGGCTCGTCGAGGATCAACGTATCGGCCTTGTCAGCCCCGGTGTCGCCGAGGCGCGCGGCGAGCTTGAGTCGTTGCCGCTCGCCACCGGACAGCGTGGTCAGCGGCTGCCCGAGCGTCAGGTAACCCAGGCCGACATCGGCCATCCGCGACAGGATTTTCTGTGCGGCAGGTACTTTCGCTTCGACTTCGCCGAAGTACCGCTCGGCTTCACTGACGGGCATGGCCAGGACCTCGGCGATGTTGCGTCCGCCGAGGGTGTACTGCAGCACCGATGCGCCGAACCGCTTGCCCTCACACTCCTCGCACGTGGTCTCGACGGTGGCCATCACCCCGAGGTCGGTGTAGATCACCCCGGCCCCGTTGCACGCAGGACAGGCGCCCTCCGAGTTCGAGCTGAACAGTGCCGGTTTGACGTCGTTGGCCTTCGCGAATGCCTTACGGATCGGGTCGAGCAGCCCGGTGTAGGTGGCCGGGTTGCTGCGGCGTGAGCCGCGGATCGGGCTCTGGTCGACCACCACCACGCCGTCCCGGCCGGCCACCGAGCCGTCGATCAACGAACTCTTGCCCGAGCCCGCGACACCGGTGATCACCACCAGCGCGCCCAATGGGATGTCGACGTCCACATCGCGCAGATTGTGGGTGTCGGCCCCGCGGATCTCCATGGCGCCGTTGGTTTTCCGCACCGAATCCTTCAGCCCGGCGCGGTAACCCAGGTGATGGCCTGTGACGGTGTCGCTGGCCCGCAGGTCCGCAACGCTGCCCTGGAAGACCACCTCGCCCCCCGCTGATCCCGCGCCCGGACCCAGGTCCACGACATGGTCGGCGATCGAGATCGTCTCGGGCTTGTGCTCGACCACCAGCACCGTGTTGCCCTTGTCCCGCAGGGCCAGCAGCAGGTCGTTCATCCGGGCGATGTCGTGCGGGTGCAGGCCGATGGTCGGCTCGTCGAACACGTAGGTGACATCGGTGAGGGACGACCCCAGATGGCGGATCATCTTGACGCGCTGGGCCTCTCCGCCGGACAGGGTGCCCGCCGGGCGGTCCAGTGACAGATAGCCCAACCCGATCTCGACGAACGAATCCAGCGTGTGCTGCAACGCCGTCAGCAGCGGAGTCACGGACTTGGCCGCGGACTTCTTCGCGAGGCTGCCCAGCCAGGTGGCCAGATCGGTGATCTGCATCGCGCACAGCTCGGCGATGTTGACGCCCTCGATCTTCACCGAGCGTGCGATCTCCGACAGCCGGGTGCCGTCGCACTCCGGGCAGGTGGTGAACGTGACCGCACGTTCGACGAACGCCCGGATGTGCGGCTGCATGGCCTCGACGTCCTTGGACAGGAACGACTTCTGGATCTGCGGGATCAGCCCGAGGTAGGTCAGGTTGACCCCGTCGACCTTGAGCTTGGTCGCCTCCTTGTGCAGCAGCGCGTCGAGTTCCTTCTTGGTGAACTTGTTGATCGGCTTGTCCGGATCGAAGAAGCCGCAACCCCGGAAGATCCGGCCGTACCAGCCGTCCATACTGTAGCCGGGGATGGTGAGCGCACCCTCGTTGAGCGATTTGGTGTCGTCGTACAGCGCGCTCAGGTCGATGTCGTTGACCGCGCCACGTCCCTCACAGCGCGGGCACATGCCGCCGACGATGTTGAAGTCGCGACG
Organism: Mycobacterium sp. 134; assembly: GCF_048282715.1. NCBI lineage: Bacteria > Bacillati > Actinomycetota > Actinomycetes > Mycobacteriales > Mycobacteriaceae > Mycobacterium > Mycobacterium sp. 134. The sequence goes on along the minus strand of NZ_JBLVUN010000008.1, from coordinate 6,627,761 downwards.
CTCCTTGACGGTGCGCCCACCCTTCTCCAGCGTCACCGCACCCGCCCCGCTGATCGAGGCCACGTTGAACGAAAAGGCTTGCGGCGAACCGATATGTGGAGTGCCGAGCCGGCTGAACAGGATGCGCAGCATCGCGCCGGTATCGGTGGCGGTGCCGACCGTGGAGCGCGGGTCGGCACCCATCCGCTGCTGGTCGACGATGATCGCGGTGGTCAGCCCGTCGAGTACGTCGACCTCGGGGCGCGCCAGGTTCGGCATGAAACCCTGGACGAAGGCGCTGTAGGTCTCGTTGATCAGCCGCTGGGACTCCGCGGCGATCGTGTCGAACACCAGCGAGCTCTTGCCCGACCCCGAGACGCCCGTGAACACCGTCAACCGGCGCTTGGGCAACTCGATGTCGACGTCCTTGAGGTTGTTCTCCCGGGCGCCGGTGACCCGGATCAGATCGTGGCTGTCGGCGGGGTGGGCCGTGGCGGTGCTCATCGGTTAGGGCAACTCCTGGATTCGGATCATGGTTCCGGCGGGGTCACGGACGGCGCAGTCGCGCACGCCGTAGGGCTGGTCGGTCGGTTCCTGGACGATCTCGGTGTCGGTGGCCTGCAGTTTCTCGAACGTGGCGTCCAGATCCTTGGTGGCCAGCACGATGATCGAGTACGTGCCCTTGGCCATCATCTCGGCGATCAGGCGGCGCTCGTCGTCGGTGATCCCCGGATCGGCGGCCGGCGGATGCAACACGATGGAGGTGTCGGGCTGGCCGACCGGCCCGACGGTGATCCAGCGCATCGTGCCGCCGCCGACGTCGAGGCGGACCTCGAAGCCGAGGACGTCGCGGTAGAAGGCCAGGGAGGCTTCCGGGTCCTCGTGCGGCAGGAAGGTGTTGTGAATTCGGATGTCTGAGATGCTCATGACTTAGACGCTAGGTGGAGGTCCACCGCGGCCGCTTCTCGATTCCTGATCGGTTTGGTGACGTGCTTCTCCATGCACGACGGCAGGCCGTCGGTCACCTCGGCGGTCTGCTCGCGGTACCGACTGGGCGGGATGCCGACGAGTTCGGTGAACCGGGTGCTGAACGTGCCTAGAGACGAGCAGCCGACGGCGAAGCAGACCTCCGTGACGGACATGTCGCCGCGGCGCAGCAGCGCCATCGCGCGCTCGATCCGACGGGTCATCAGATACGAATACGGTGACTCGCCATAAGCGATCTTGAACTGCCTGCTGAGGTGTCCGGCGGACATGTTGACCCCGCGGGCAAGTGCCTCGACGTTCAGCGGCTGCGCGTACTCGCGGTCGATACGGTCCCGGACCCGGCGCAGCAGCTTGAGATCGCCTAGCTGTCGGTCGGCCACAACGGCGATCGTACGTCTAAGGCGCCAGCCGATACACCGCGCCGGCGTAGTCATCGGTGATGTACACGGCGCCGTCCGGGCCGGCGACCGCGGCCACCGGACGGCCCCAACGAGTGCCGTCATCGGCCTGGAAACCGGAGACCAAGGTCTGCTGCGGTCCCAATGTTCCGTTGTGCCAACCGAAGAGCGACACCTCGGGGGCCTGCGGCGACTCCCGGTTCCACGAGCCGTGCACCCCGACCAGTGCGCCGGGACCATGGCCGGCAAGCTCGGCGAAGCTCATCCCCAGCGGAGCCGAATGCGCGCCCAATGTCTGCTCGACCGGTGCCAGCGCCGCACAATCCATCTTGTCGCCGTCGGCGTTGGTCTCCATGTCCCGGATGAACCCGGTCGGTGGTGCGCCGTCGGGATTGCAGTACGGCCAACCCAATTCGCGCCCCGGAGTCAGCTTGGCCACCGTCTCCGGCGGGTGGTCGTCCACATAGTCCTGGCGCACCCGGCCCTGCGGATCGGGCACGTTGTCGCGGTTGTTCACCGCCGTCCACAGCGCGCCGTCCGGCGCGAGGGCCAGGCCCGTGCCGTTGCGCACCCCGGTGGCGAACGGCGCCGCCGGCCCACCACCGGGCGGCACCCGCATGATGGTGGCTCGAGGCGGGGTGGCGGTGCGGTCCTCGGCCGAGGTATTGCCGGTCGACCCGATCGAAAAGTACACCGCACCATCGGATCCCACGACAACACTCTTGAGTGCGTGGGAATAGGCGCCCCGCAGTTCGGGGCTCTTGGCGTCGGGCAGGTCACCCGCGATGGTGCGGCGATTGACGGCCCGGCCGTCGACGTAGTCGTAGGCGTCGATGCGGTTGCTCTCGGCGACATACAGGGTCGGCCCGGCGAAGAAGAGTCCGTGTGGCTGTTCCAGTCCGTCGAGCAGGGTGCGCTGGTCAGGGCGCACTGTGAGCACCTGCCCGGTGGCCGGCACCGACACCAGCAACGCGCCATCAGGGGCGAAGGCGGCCATCCTGGCCTTGGGTACGCGGGCAATCACCTCGATGGTCCAGCCGGCGGGGATCAGTGCCTGGCGCGGTTCGTCGAGTGGCGCCTGGGCGAGTTCCGCGGGGACGTGCAGGGGCGCAGAGGCCAGCCCGGCGGGCGGTTGCCCGGCGCTCGACGGCGACGGCGTGGGTTCGGGGTTCGTCCCACACGCGGCCAGCGCGGCCGCGGTGATCAGTGCGATCGCGCTACGCGCCGCCCAAACCCGCATTCATCTCCCAGACCAGGATCTCGGCTTCGGTGTCGGCTGTGACCCGTCCGCCCGAATCGGTGAGCCGGGCGGCGTCACCCTCGGCCAGCGGCCCGGATCCCTCCAGCGTGACCGACCCGCGTGCGACGAACACGTGGACGTAGCGCGCCTGCGGGAGCTCGACCGAGTCGCCTGGCTGCAGGCGGGCGCCGTACAGCGTGGCATCGCGGTTGTGCAGGGTGACGGCCGCGTCGACGGCACCGGAGGCGATCGGCGTCAACGTAGTGGCCAGCTCTATCTCCTGCTGCTGATAGCCCGGCGTCACCCCGGCGGTGTCGGGGAGCACCCACATCTGCACGAAATGCACGGGCTCACTGGAAGACCCGTTCTTCTCGGAATGCTGCACACCCGTGCCGGCCGACATCCGCTGGGCCAGGCCCGGGTAGATCACCCCGGAGTTGCCCATCGAATCCTTGTGCGCCAACTGGCCCGACAGCACCCACGTGACGATCTCCATGTCCCGGTGCGGGTGGGTGTCAAAGCCGGCGCCGGGCGCGACGATGTCGTCGTTGTTCACCAGCAGCAGCCCGTGGTGGGTGTTGGCCGGGTCGTAGTAGTCGGCGAATGAGAACGAGTGCCGCGACTGCAGCCAATCGGTCGTGCTCGCACCGCGGTCGTCCGCGCGTCGGATGTCGACTCTGGACGTCCCGGAAGCCATGCCGTCAGCCTACCGACGGCCTCAGCTGACCAACCGGTGGATCGGGTAGGGCAGGGGCTTAGTGTGTTGGGCGTGGAACTCAACGGAGCAAGCGCCATCGTCACCGGTGGCGCATCAGGTATCGGCGCGGCGACTGCCCGCCAGTTGGCTGCCAAGGGAGCCCGCGTCGTCGTGGCTGACCTGCAGGCGGATAAGGGCGAGGCCCTCGCCCACGAGATCGGCGGTGTGTTCGTCACCGTCGACGTCACCAACACCGACCAGATCCTCGACGCGGTCAACACCGCCGTCGACCTCGGTCCGCTGCGGGCCCTGGTGAACTCGGCCGGTATCGGCTGGGCCCAGCGCACCATCGGCAAGGACGGCGAGTTCGAGTCGGCGCACAACCTGGACGTCTACAAGAAGGTCCTGGCGATCAACCTGGTCGGCACCTTCGACTGCATCCGGCTGGCCGCCACCGCGATGAGCCGCAACGAATTCACCGACACCGGTGAGCGCGGCGCGATCGTCAACATGACCAGCGTCGCGGCCTTCGACGGCCAGATCGGCCAGGCGGCCTACTCGTCGTCCAAGGGCGGCGTGGTCGGCCTGACCCTGCCCGTCGCCCGCGACCTGTCCGCCGCGGGCATCCGGGTGAACACCGTGGCCCCCGGCCTGATCGACACCCCGATCTACGGCGAGGGCGAGGCCTCCGAGGCCTTCAAGGCCAAGCTGGGTGAATCGGTGCTGTTCCCGCACCGCCTCGGCAAGCCGGACGAGCTGGCCTCCATGGTCGTCGAGCTGCTGACCAACTCGTACATGAACGCCGAGGTGGTCCGCGTCGACGGCGGTATCCGGATGCCACCCAAGTAACTCTCGCGAACAGACTCGAAAGTCCCCCGGAGCGCACGTTCCGGGGGACTTTTGCGTCTGCCCGGCGTGGCTGGCGATGATCGTCAGGTGGTCGACACCTGGTGGGGCAACACGCTGCTGGGCCTCGGCGCCGCCCTGGTGCTGAGCTGGCTCGTGCTCGTCGTCGCCCTGCTCGTCGTGCGGCCGCGCGGAAACCTGCTCAGTGAGGCGCTGCGGATACTTCCGGACCTGTTGCGGCTGATCCCACGGCTGGCCGCGGACAAATCGTTGCCCGTCGGCGTGCGCATCCGGCTGGCGCTGCTGGTGGTCTATCTGGCGCTGCCCATCGATCTGATCCCCGATTTCATCCCTGTGCTCGGCTACGCCGACGACGCCATCATCGTCACCGTGGTGCTCCGCAGCGTCGTCCACCACGCCGGCCTGGACGCAGTCCGGGCGCACTGGCCGGGCACCGACGACGGGTTCGATGCCCTGGCGCGGCTGACCGGGCTCAACCACTGAACAGACGCAAAACCCCCTTTCGACGCTGAAAGGGGGTTTTGGGTCTGGTGCGGAGACTGTTACCAGTCCGACTCGTCGAACTTGATGACGCCGCGAATGTTGTTGCCGTCCAGCATGTCCTGGTAGCCCTGGTTGATGTCCTCGAGCTTGTAGGTCCGCGTGATCATGTCGTCGATGTTCAGCAGGCCCGACTTGTACAGCGCAGTCAGCCGGGGCGTCTCGACGTGCGAGTTGCCGCCGCCGAAGATGTTGCCCTTCAACGTCTTCTGCAACATGGTGAACAGGAACAGGTTGAGCTTGACGTCGGCGTCCATCATGGAGCCCATGCCCGTCACCACGCAGGTGCCGGTCTTGGCGGTGAGGATCATCGCCTCTTCGATGTACTCGCCCTTCATCTCGCCCACGGCGATGATGACCTTGTCCGCCATCAGACCCCAGGTGGTGTCGATGACCGGCGCGATGGCCTCGGCCATCGAGGCGTAGACGTGCGTGGCGCCGAACTTGATGGCCTGCTCGCGCTTCCATTCGTTCGGGTCGATCGCGATGACGTGCTTGGCGCCTGAGATGACCGCGCCCTGCAGGGCGCTCATGCCGATACCGCCGACGCCGACGACGATGACGGTCTCGCCGGGCTTGACGTCGGCGACGTTGGTGGCCGAACCGAAGCCGGTCGGCACCGCGCAGCCCATGATGGCCGCGGTCTCGAACGGGATGTCCTTGTCGATCTTGACGACGGAATCCTTGTGGACGGTCATGTACGGCGCGAAGGTGCCGAGCAGGTTCATCGGCGACACCTCGCGACCGCCGGCGGTGATGCGGTTGGTGCCATCGGCGATGGCCTTACCGCCGAGCAGAACCGCGCCGCGGTCGCACAGCGAGCGGAAGCCCTTCAGACACGGCGGGCATGCACCACAGGCCGGGATGAAGGCGAGGATGACATGGTCGCCCTCCTCGATCCCGGTGACGTTCTTGCCGACCTTGGTGACGACGCCGGCGCCCTCATGGCCGCCGAGTGCGGGCAGCGCCATCGGAGTGGCACCGGTGGTCAGGTGGTAGTCCGAGTGGCACATACCCGCGGCGTGCATCTGGATCTGTACTTCGTCGGCGACGGGGTCGCCGAGGTCGATCTCGTCGACCTGGAATGGCGAGTTGAGTTCCCACAGCAGGGCGCCTTTGGTCTTCATGAGAGGCGATAATAGAACAGGTTGCAATACTGTTTAGTAACTGGCCGTTGACCTGCTGATATTCAAGCTTGATTTCGTCGTCATCTGACGTCTTGGCGGTGTTTGCGATGATTCGCCGCCCCGCCGGCTGTCTACCTCGACATGACCCAAATCAACGCAAGCATCGTCCCGAATCTGTGGTTCGACCGGGAGGCCGAGCAGGCCGCCCAGCACTACATCGCCGCGTTCGGCGGCAACGGCCGCATCGTCAACACCGTCGCCTCGCATCCCGATTCGCCGTCCCCGCAGGACGTGCCGGTGGTGGTCGAGTTCGAACTGTCCGGACAGCGCTTCGTCGGCATCAACGGCGGCCCGCAGTTCACCTTCACCGAGGCCGTCTCCCTGGAAGTGCGCGTCACCGGCCAGGAGCAGCTCGACCAGATCTGGGCCGCGCTGGTCGAGGGTGGCGAGGAATTGCCCTGCGGCTGGCTCAAGGACAAGTACGGGCTGGCCTGGCAGATCACCCCGACCGAGTACTACGACCTGCTGGCAAAGGGGGATTCCGAGGCCGATGCCCGGTTGATGTCCGCGGTGCTGAGCACTGTCGGCAAGTTCGACATCGCCAAACTCGAAGCGGCGTACAAATCGGCTTAGCGCCAGTCGCGCAGCAAAGTGTATGGCGCCATATATTGCGATGTGGTAGTTGTATGTCGCATGTGTAGCAAACCATGCTGCCGCATCGACCGGGTTGGCCGCCCATGAAGCTGTCGGAACTCTACGCGTTGCGTCCCGGGGTGGCCCCGCTCAACGAGCGGACCTGCCTGCTCACGGTGCGCGACGCCGGGCTGCTCACCGTGACCTCCGGGCAGATGGAGATCGCCGATCCGATCAACTTCGGGTCGGGGTTTGTCACCTCTGTCGGCGCCGGGGCGCATCCAGTGCGGTTGACGCTGGCCGATGTGTCCGAACGACTCGACGGCAGCCACCTGCGGGTCGCATATCTGAGCGTATGTGTGCGCGACGAGCCACCCGTCAGTGTCGAAAGCGTGGTGCCCGACGGAAAACCCGCCCCGGAGCCAGGCAAGTCGTATGTGGTCCCGGTGGACTGCGCGAGTGTGGGGGTGGCCGACGCCGCAGAGGCCAGGCGGATCAACGACCTGCCGTACGAGGAAACCTCAGGCTGGTTCGACAGCGAGGTCTGGGCTGACCGGCGCTACGAAACGACTGAGGATCACGTTGTGTCCCACACTGTTCCGTTGTTCGGTGTCGGCGCGGGCCAGAATTACCTGATCTGTCCATCCGGCTGGGGCGATGGAACCTACACCGTGTTCGCCACCCGCGACGCCGGCGGTCAACTGTGCGGTATTCACGTCGACTTCGAGGTGGTCTACGACCGCACCGCCGACTATGACGCCGTGTAGCTGCCCGGGGTCAGAGTGCGGCGGGCAGCCCGAACTTCTCGAACAGGGACAGCTCCATGAACGCCACCACATGCGAGATGCCTTCGGGGCCTACCTCGAGGACATGCAACTGGAACGCCTCGTGCCGGCCCGTCTCGCGGTTGAGCATGTACATCGCCGCCGCGGGCTGGCCGTTGGCGCTCGTCGCGATGAACCGCATGTCCCCGGGTTCCTCGGCCGGGCACTTGTACCGGGACAGGTCGCCGATGGCCTGCGGCCCTTGGTACCAGCTGTCGAACGGCGGCATCTCCCAGACGGCCTCGGCCGTGAACAGCTCGACCAGCTTGTCGATGTCGTAGGCCTCGAAGGCCGCCATGTAGTTGCGCAGCAGGTTCTGGGCGTGCGGGGAGTCCGGCGGGTCGATCGCATCGTCCTGGCTGGGGCCCACCGCGTCGAGTTGAGCCCTGGCCCGCTGCAACAGGCTGTTGACGGCCGCCGTGGAAGTGCCGATTGCCCCGGCGACTTCCGCGGCCTTCCACTGCAGCACCTCGCGCATCACCAGCACCGCGCGTTGCCGCGGTGACAGATGCTGCAGCGCTGCCACGAACGCGAGCCGCACCGAATCGCGGGTCCCGACGATGGTGCTGGGATCCGCCGGGTCGTCGGTGGAATCCGGCAGGGGCTGCAGCCAGGGGATCTCGTGGTGCTCGGAGATCTCGTCGGTGGGCGACGAACTCGGGTTGCCCAACCCCGACGGCAGCGGACGGCGTTGCCTGCCCTCGAGCGCCGTCAGGCAGGTGTTGGTGGCGATGCGGTACAACCAGGTGCGCACCGAGGATTTGCCCTCGAAACCCCCGTAGGCCTTCCAGGCGCGCAGGTAGGTTTCCTGCACCAGATCCTCGGCATCGTGCAGCGAGCCCGTCATCCGGTAGCAGTGCGCCAGCAGCTCACGCCGGTAGCGCTGGGCGTCGGCCAGGAACGCATCGGCCGGGCTGTCATCGTCAAGGCGGTGAGCGAGGACCGTCACATTCGCGAGCTTACGCAGCACCCCCGACAACTTCGATCGAATACGCTCGCCAGGGTGACCAGCACCCGCAGTGAACAGACCTTCGACGGCGTCGGCGGGGTCCGCATCGTCTACGACGTATGGACGCCCGACGTCGCGCCGCGAGGCGTCATCGTCCTCTCCCACGGCCTGGGCGAACACGCCGGGCGGTACCACCACGTCGCGCAGCGGTTCGGGCAGGCGGGTCTGGTCGTCTACGCCCTGGACCACCGCGGTCACGGCCGCTCCGGCGGCAAGCGGGTGTACCTGCGCGACATGTCCGAGTACGTCGGCGACTTCCACACGCTGGTCGGCATCGCGACCGCCGAGTACCCGCAGCTCCCGCGCCTCGTGCTGGGGCACAGCATGGGCGGCGGGATCGTGTTCAGCTACGGCGTCGAATACCCCGACGAATACACCGCGATGGTGCTGTCCGGGCCGGCCGTGGCAGCGCAGGCATCGGTGTCGTCGGCGCTGGCGGCCGTGGCCAAGGTGCTCGGCAAGATCGCCCCCGGGCTGCCCGTGGAGAATCTCGACGCCGACGCGGTGTCCCGCGACCCCGAGGTGGTGGCGGCCTACAAGGCCGACCCGTTGGTGTGGCACGGCAAGGTCCCCGCGGGCATTGCCCGGGCGCTGATCATCGTGGGCGAGACCATGCCGCAGCGGGCTTCGGCCCTCACCGCGCCGCTGCTGGTGGTGCACGGCGAGAAGGACCGCCTGGTGCCCGTCGAGGGCAGTCACCGCCTCGTCGAATGTGTGGCCTCCCAGGACGTCCACCTCAAGGTGTACCCGGGTCTGTTCCACGAGGTGTTCAACGAGCCCGAGAAGGAGCTTGTCCTCGACGACGTGACGACCTGGATCGAGACGCACCTGTGAGAAAGCTTGCGGTGGCACTGCTTTCGGTGCTGCTGGTGACCGGCTGCGGTTCGGGGACCTCGACGGAGGCTCGGCAACCGGCATGGACCGACACCGACGTCACGTTCGACGCCGACGGTCTCACCATCCACGGCACCTATCGGCACCGGGACACCGCGGGCCCGGCCGCGCTGCTGATCTCCGAGAGCGGACCCACCGACCGCAACGGTGACAACAAGGTCGTCGGCCCGATAGGCAACATGCGTCAGCTCGCGGAAACGTTGTCGGACAAGGGCGTCGCAAGCCTGCGCTACGACAAGGTCGGTACCGGCGCCACCAAGCTCGGCCCGTACGAGAAGAAGCCCACCGAGGTGGTCAGCGGTGTCTACACCAGCGGGGCGGCCGCCGCACTGCGCTTCCTGGCAGGCCGGCCCGACACCGATACCGCCGAGCTGTCGATCTACGCGGTGGGCGAAGGCGCCATCCACGCGATGACCCTGGCCGGTGCCGGTGATCCGAAGGTTCACTCGCTGGCGCTGTTTCAGCCGCTGTCCGGCCGGTACCTGGACATCATCACCAACCGGGTGCGCTCCGGCGCCACGCCCGAGGTGCTGACCGCCTGGCTGGGCGCCGTCGACGAGATCCGCACCAAGGGCACCGTGCCCGCCAACCTTCCCGAGGGCCTGAGCGCGATCGTCAACAAGGACAACCTCAACGCCATCATCGAGGCCGACAAGATCGACCCGCTGCAGCTGGCAGCCGCGCTGCCCGACGGCATGCCGGTGCTGCTCACCTGCTCGGACTCGGATTCCCAGGCCAGCTGTGAGATCGAGCGTCCGCTTATCGACGCGCTCAAGCACACCGCGCTCACGCTCGTCGAGCTCAAGGGCGTCAACCACGTGCTGCGCGACGATCCCACCGACAGCATCGCCAACTACGGCAAGCCCGGACCGTTGTCACCGCAGGTGGTGGACGCGGTGGGAGGCTTCGTCGGCAAGTGATGTCACAGTGGGTTTCTAGGATCGCGCCATGACCGACGACAAGATGCTGGCGCGGATCGCCGCACTGCTGCGTCAGGCCGAGGGCACCGACAATCTGCACGAGGCCGAGGCGTTCATGGCCGCCGCCCAGCGGCTGGCCACCGCCACCGCCATCGACCTGGCGCTGGCCCGCGCGCATTCGGCCGAGCGGACCAAGGCGCAGATGCCGGTGCAGCGCACCATCACCATCGGCGAGGCCGGCACCAAGGGGCTGCGCACCTACGTGCAGCTGTTCGTGGTGATCGGCATGGCCAACGATGTGAAATGCGATGTCGCGTCCAACTCGACGTTCGTCTACGCGTACGGGTTCGCCGAGGACATCGACGCCACCCATGCGCTCTACACCAGCCTGGTGCTACAGATGGTGAAGGCGTCGGAGAGCTACATCGCCTCGGGCGCGCACCGCCCGACCCCGACCATCACCGCCCGGCTCAACTTCCAGCTGGCCTTCGGAGCCCGGATCGGGCAACGGCTCTCGGAAGCCAAAGAGGAGGCCCAGCGCGAGGCCGATGAGGCCGACCGGCCCGGCACCGCTATCGCTTTGCGAGACAAGGATATCGAGCTGCGCAGCTTCTACCGGGAAACCTCGCAGGCCCGTGGCACCTGGCGTGCTGCCAGCGCGTCGGCCGGGTATTCGTCGGCCGCGCGCCGGGCCGGGGACCGCGCCGGCCGCCGTGCCCGACTCGGGGCGAACCAGGAGATATCCGGCGCACGCGGCGCCCTGGAGCAGTGAGCGCGCGCGACGGCCAGCGGGCCCGCGTCTATGCCGCGGAGCAGTTCGTGCGGACCATGTTCGACCGTGCGGCACAACATAGTTCGCGGGCGATCGACTTCTTCGGCACCTCCCTCACCTTGCCGCCCGAGGCGAAATTCGGCTCGGTGGACTCGGTGCAGCGCTACGTCGACGACGTGGTCGCCCGGGTCGGTGCCGATCCGGTCGCCGTGCGTCGCCGCCGGGGCGTGGCCGCGGCGCACTACGAGCTGATCGACGGCACGGCAGTCATCGCCGTGCCCGAGCGCGACACCTGGGCCCTGCGAGAGTTGGTGGTATTGCACGAACTTGCCCACCACCTGAGCCATGCGGATCCGCCGCACGGCCCGGATTTCGTCGCCGCCCATATCGAGCTGTGCACGGCGATCATGGGGCCGGAGGTCGGCCTGGTCCTGCGCATGGTCTACGCCAAAGAAGGTGTGGTCTGAGCCCGAGTACGCGATCATTGCCATATTGACGGGCTAGAAGGATTGGCGAATGGCCGGCCAGGTCTCTGAGATGGCCGACCGGTGTCAATCGTGCGCCAGCGACCTGCGGCCGCGGGCGCGATTCTGCGACATGTGCGGGACGCCGGTCGGCGCGCGCCCGGAGGCCAGCGAATACAAACAGGTCACCGTGCTCTTCGCTGACGTCGTCGGGTCGATGAGACTCGCCGCCGCAGTCGATACCGAGCGCCTTCGCGAAATCATGAACGATCTGTTCAACCGGGCCGCGGCCGTGGTGCAGCGCTATGGCGGGACCGTGGACAAATTCACCGGCGACGGCCTGATGGCACTGTTCGGTGCGCCGGCCGCGCTGGAGGATCACGCCCTACGGGCCTGCATCGCGGCCCTGGAGATCCAGGCGGCAACCACGGCGCTCGCCGCCGACGTCGCCCGCCGCGACGGGGTCGCCCTGAATCTGCGGGTGGGGCTGAACTCCGGTGACGTCATCGCCGGGGCGATCGGCTCGGGCGGGTACACCGCCGTCGGTCACCCCGTCGGCCTGGCCCAGCGCATGGAATCGGCCGCCCCCGCAGGCGGGGTCATGTGTTCACTGTCCACCGCGCGACTGGTCGAGTCCGCCGCGCGGCTCGGACCCACCGACTACGTCACGGTCAAGGGCTTCGACGAGCCGGTGGCGGCGCGGCAGCTGTATTCGGTGGAAACCGGCAGCGGCGTGCTGGGCCGAGGCGACGGCGTCCTGCTGGGCCGTGCGGCGGAACTGAATCGCCTGCAGGAGGCCTTTGACTCCGGGGATGGCGAGTTCGTCGGTCTGATCGGTGAGCCGGGCCTGGGTAAGAGCCGGCTGGTCAGCGATTTCGCCGCGGCCGCTGAACGGCAGGGTGTCCGGGTCGTGGTGGCCAGGGGCGAGGCGCACGCCGCCGTGCTGGCCTTCCGGATGCTGTCGCTGTTGCTGCACGGCATGTTCGGGGTGGACGGGTTGGGCCCTGCCGCCGCACGCGAGCGCGTCATCGCCCAATTCGGCGGACGCCTGCCGGCGGAGTCGCCGGATGCGAGCGTGCTGTTCGAGGCCATGGGTCTCAGTGACGCGCAGGCGCCCGATCTGCATGTCGCCATCGAGGGTCGACGACGCCGACTGGTCGAACTCATGGCCACCGCGGTTCGAGTCGCCGCAGTCCCGACGGTCTTCGTCCTCGAGGATGTGCACTGGATCGACGCGCCCAGCGACGAGGTCCTCGCAGATTTCGTTGTCGCGATCGGCGATGTGGCGACGGCGACGGTCGTCGCCACCTATCGGCCGGAGTATCACGGAGCGCTGCACCGGGATCCGTCCGCGACCATCAGGCTGCAGCCGCTGACGGCGTCCGTCACAGCCTGTCTGGTCGGCAACCTTCTCGGCGACGATCCGTCACTGACCGGGCTGGCCGCCCGCATCGCCGGTGTGGCCGTCGGGAACCCGTACTTCGTCGAAGAGATCGTCCGCGATCTCGCTGGGCGGGGTGTGTTGGCCGGTAGTCGCGGGAACTATCGGATGACCAGCAATCTCGACCGCATCTTCGTCCCGGCGACGGTTCAGGCCGCCCTGGCGGCACGTATCGACCGGTTGTCGGCACACGCCAAGCAGGCCCTCAACGCGGCTGCGGTGATCGGCGCGGACTTCGACACCGACACCCTGAGTGTGCTGCGGCCGGACCTCGAGGCGGACGGACTGCCCGAGCTGGTCTCCGCGGAACTGATCGATCAGACGGAATTCTTTCCCCGACAACGGTATTGCTTTCATCATCCGCTGGTTCGCACGGTGGCCTACGAGTCGCAGCTCAACCGCGACCGGGCGCACGCCCACGGTCGTCTCGCGGCTGCCATCGAGCGGCGTGATCCCGCGGCCGCCGATGAGAATGCCGCGTTGATCGCCGCCCACTTCGAGGCGGCCGGTGAACTCACCGCCGCCTACCGGTGGCATATGCGTGCGGGGCAGTGGATCCGGCTGCGGGACATTTCCGCGGCGCGTGAGCAGTGGGAACATGCCCAGCGCATCGCCGACGAGCTGCCCCCGGAGCAGGCCGGGGTGGCCGACATGCAGGTGGCATCTCGTGCACTGCTGGTGTCGACCTCGCTGTACGTGGGCAACGACGTCGACACGGCGTCGCGGTACCGCGAATTCCGTGATCTCGCGACGCGAACCGACAACGCGAGATCGCTCGCCATCGGAACCGCCGGGCAGCTGTGGTCGATCACGGTCAACGAGGAGAACCTCCGTGAGGCCGCAGTGCTCGCCTCGGAGCTGCACCGGATGGCCGAGGACGCCCAGTGGGATGCCGAGGCCACCGGCATCGTGGTGAACGCGGTCGCCTTCGCAAAGCTGGCCAACTGTGAACTCGACTCGGGACTGCAGGCCATCGACCTGCTCCACGTGGACCGGACGCCACCCACCGAACTCGCTCCCGCGCAGGCGCTGCGCGGTGTCATGGAGTTGTGCCTGGGCCGGCCGGAACAGGGACGACGCCATCTGCGCGAAGGTATCGAGCTGGCTCGGGCGGATCGGCCGATGACGTTCACCCACACTGTGCTGTACGCGGGAGCTGCGGTGGCGCTCGGTCTGTGCCACGCGGACGAGTTCACGGACGCTCTCGACGGGGCGGCACGCGCCGCTGACGCGCTCGGCGACAGCAGCGGCGTCGTCTGCACCCTGTGGGCTCGCGGCACCGCCATGCTTCGCGCGGGGCGCGAGCCGAGTACCGAGGCGATTGATGCGCTGCGGCAAGCGCTTTCGTATATCGACGAGCACAGATCGATGACGTTCATCAGGCCCACCATCATCGCCGACCTCGCCGTCGACGCGGCCCGCAAGGGAGACCGGGAACAAGCGCTCACCGATCTGCGTGCGGGTTTCGCGAGGTATGCCGACAACGGCTCCAGGTTCCTCCTGGGATGCCTGGGGGAGACCCTCGTCGAGATCCTGGTTGCATCCGGATCCGAGAGCGAGCGGGCCGAGGCCCGGCGAGTTGTCGAGCGATGGCAAGAGCTGCGGCCCGGTATCCCGGCGCTCGACCTGTGGTGGTTGCACTCACGGGCCTTGCTGGCCCGGGCTGAAGGGGACGGGCCGGGTTATGCCGAATCGTCCGCGCAGTACCTGACATCGTGCGAAAAGCTCGACGCCCGTGGCAGACTCGACGCCGCCCAGAGGATGACGTAACGGTGGCGACGATCCTGGCCTACACCTCGCCGGCGCTCGGTCACCTGCTGCCGATGAGTGCGTTGCTGGTCGAACTGGCACGTCGAGGGCACACCGTGCACGTGCGCACCCTCTCCGCCGGAGTGGAAACGGCGCGGCGCCTCGGATTCGTCGCCGAATCGATAGACCCGCGGATCGAGACGATCGAGATCGACGACTGGCAGGCCACCAATCCGCGGGAAGCGCTGAAGATCGGGGTTGCCGCATTCGGTCAGCGCGCCGAGTACGAGATCAACGATCTCGCCGGCGCGGTGCGGCAGGCGGAACCGGACGCACTGCTCATCGACGTGAACTGTTGGGGCGCTCAATCGTTGGCCGATTCGGCGACCGTCCCGTGGGCGAGTTTCGCGCCCTACACCGTGCCGTTGCGGGCCGACGGGGTGCCGCCGTTCGGGTTGGGTTTGCCGCCCCGAACCGGGCCGTTGGGCTGGATCCGCGACGCCGCCGTCCGCGCTGCCGTGGTCGGTCCTCTCGAGAAGATCATGCTGCCGCCGATCAACCGGGTCCGCGCGAAGGTGGGTGTTTCGCAGGTGGATTCGATGGACCAGTTCCTGCGCCGGGCACCACTGATACTGCTGGCGAGCGGCAAGCCGTTCCAATATCCCGCCACCGAATGGGGCGATGCCGTCCAGATGATCGGGCCCTGTGTGCTCGACCGGGATGGCGACGTCGCGCCGGACTGGCTGGGCGCGATCGATCGGCCGGTCGTCCTGGTGACGACGTCGTCGGAGAAACAGGCCGATGCCGATCTGGTGGCAGTCGCCGTGCAGGCATTGGCTCACGAGCCGGTACACGTGGTGGCGACGATGCCGGCCGGGCGGCCGCCGGGCATCGAGTCGACGGCCGATGCGACCGTGTGCGAATTCGTTCCACATGCGCTCGTGCTGGACCGTGCGATATGTGCCGTGACGCACGGGGGGATGGGCGCGACCCAGAAGGCATTGGCCCGTGGCATCCCGGTCTGCGTGGTGCCCTACGGGCGGGACCAGCTGGAGGTGGCCCGGAGGGTGCAGGTGGCGCGGTGCGGGACCAGGCTTCCCGCCCGGCGGCTCACGCCGGACAGACTGCGCGACAAGGTGCGCGAGGCGATGCGGATGACAGAGGGGGCGCGTCGGGTGGCCGCCGGATTCGCCGCGACCGGCGGGGTGTCGCACGGCGCCGACCTCGTGGAGCGGCGGCTGCTCGGCCGGACCCGATGACGCTAGCCTGGCGCACATGACCGAACCCCGCGATGTCGACCTCATGTTCAACGAGGTGCTGCGCACCGAGGACGAGGCGCTGGCCGCGGCGCGCCAATCCGCGCACGACGCCGACATGCCCGCCATCGAGGTGTCAGCCCAACACGGCAAGCTGTTGTCGCTGCTGGCCACGATCTCCGGGGCGCGACGCGTGCTCGAGATCGGCACGCTCGCCGGATACAGCACCATCAACCTGGCCCGCGGCGTCGGTCCCGAGGGCAGCGTCGTCACGCTCGAATACGAGCCCCGTCACGCCGAGGTCGCTCAGGCCAATCTGGAGCGGGCCGGTGTCGCCGACCGTGTCGAGGTGATCGTCGGTGCCGCACTCGACACGCTGCCCCGGTTGGCCGAGCGCGGTGACGTGTTCGACCTCGCCTTCATCGATGCCGACAAGGAGAACAACGTCGGTTACGTCGAGTGGGCGATCAAACTGGGCCGGCCGGGATCGATCATCGTGGTGGACAACATCACCCGGTCCGGGCGGGTGCTCGAACCGGCGGCCGACGACCATCAGGCCCGTGCCGTGCGCGACATGCTGGAGATGATGGGCAGCCATCCGCGACTGGACACGGCGGCCATTCAAACCGTGGGCACCAAGGGCTGGGACGGTTTCGCCGTCGCGCTCGTCAGGTAGGCGGGCCGGCCAAGCATCGCGAGCGACCGCAAAGGTACGCAATTCACGGCGTGTCTACGTACAGACACGGTCGCTCGCGGGGCTCAGGTAATTCGCTAGGCGAGACTGTCCTGCGGCTCGCGCTGGACCGGCTTGGGCCAGGGCTCCGGCTTGGGCCGCTGACGCACCATCTGCGGCCACCAGAACCACTTGCCGAGCAGCGCGGCGATCGAGGGCGTCATGAAGGCGCGGATCACCAGGGTGTCGAACAGCAGACCCAGGCCGATCGTCGTGCCGACCTGACCGATCACGGCGAGCTCGCTGACCGCCATCGACATCATGGTGAACGCGAACACCAGACCCGCGGCCGTCACCACCGAACCACTGCCGCCCATCGCGCGGATGATGCCGGTGTTCAGGCCCGCGTGTATCTCCTCTTTGAGCCGGGAGACCAGCAGCAGGTTGTAGTCCGCACCCACCGCCAACAGAATGATGACCGACATGGCCAGCACCATCCAGTGCAGTTCCAGCCCGATCAGGTGCTGCCAGATGAGCACCGACAGGCCGAATGCGCTGCCCAGTGAGATCACCACGGTGCCGACGATGACCGCGGCGGCCACCATGCTGCGCGTGATGATCAACATGATGATGAAAATCAGGCAGAGCGAGGCGATTCCGGCGATCAGCAGGTCGTAGTTGGCGCCTTCCTGCATGTCCTTGAAGGTGGCCGCGGTACCGCCGAGGTAGATCTTGGAACCCTCCAGCGGGGTGCCCTTGATCGCTTCCTTGGCGGCCAGCTTGATGGCGTCGATGTGCTTGACGCCCTCGGGGCTCATCGGATCGCCTTCGTGGCTGATGATGAACCGCACCGCGTGCCCGTCCGGGGACAGGAACATCTTCATGCCGCGCTTGAAGTCCGGATTCTCGAAGGTCTCCGGCGGCAGATAGAACGAGTCGTCGTTCTTGGCGGCGTCGAAGGCCTGACCCATGGCGGTGGAGTTGTCCTGCATGGCCGCCATCTGATCCTGCAAGCCGCCGTTGGTGGCCTGCATGGTCAGCATCATGGTCTTCATCGTCTTCATGGTCGTGATCATCGGCTGCATGTTCGCGATCATCACCGGTATGAGGGCGTTCATCTTGTCCATGTCGGGGACGATCTGCTCGAAATCGGCTGTCATGGTGTCGACGCCGTCAAGGGTGTCGAACACCGAGCGCATCGCCCAGCACATCGGGATGTCGTAGCAGTGCGGTTCCCAATAGAGGTAGTTGCGGATCGGCCGGAAGAAATCGTCGAAATCCGAGATGTGGTCGCGGAGTTCCTTGATGTCGGCGACCATGCCGTGCATCTTGCCGACCATGCTGTTCATGACCGTCTTCATCTGCTCCATGAGCGCGATCATCTTGGTCATCGTGTCGACCGTGACCTGCATTTCATCGGCCTGCTTGAGCATGTCGTCCATGCGGTCCTGCATGTACTTCTGATTCATGGTCTGGGTCGTGCCCTGCATGCTGATGTTGAACGGGATCGAGGTGTGCTCGATCGGCGTTCCCTGCGGCCGCGTGATCGCCTGGACCCGAGAAATGCCGGGCACCTGGAAGATTCGCTTGGCGACCCGCTCGATCACCAGGAAGTCCGCCGAGTTGCGCAGATCGTGGTCGCTCTCGATCAGCAGCAGTTCGGGGTTCATCCGGGCCGGGGAGAAGTGCCGGTCGGCCGCGGCGTACCCGCTGTTGGCCGGCAGATCCGCGGGCATGTAGTCGCGGTCGTTGTAGTTGGTCCGGTAGCCGGGCAGGGTCAGCAGGCCGACCATCGAGATCGCGATGGTGGCGATCAGGATCGGTCCGGGCCAACGCACCACGGCCGCACCGATTTTGCGCCAGCCGCGGGTCCGTGAGGCCCGCTTGGGCTCCAGCGTCTTGCCGAACTTGGTGGCCACCGTGATGATGGCCGGACCCACGGTCAGTGAGGTGAGCACCACCACGGTCATGCCGATGGCCAGCGGGATACCCAGTGTCTGGAAGTAGGGCAGGTTGGTGAAGTGCAGGCACAGCGTGGCGCCGGCGATGGTCAGGCCCGAGCCCAGCACCACGTGCGCGGTGCTGTGGAACATCGTGTAGTAGGACTGTTCCCGGTCCTCGCCGACGCTTCGGGCCTCTTGATATCGGCCTATCAGGAAGATCGCGTAGTCGGTGGACGCGGCGATGGCCAGGGTCACCAACAGGTTGGTGGCGAAGGTCGAGAGCCCGATGATGTTGTAGTAGCCCAGGAACGCGATCACGCCTCGGGCCGCGGTCAGTGACAGCACCACCATGACCAGGGTGAGGATCACCGTGACGATGGACCGGTAGACCATCAGCAGCATGATGATGATGACGGTGAAGGTCAGCGCTTCGATCATCCGCATGCTGCGGTCACCGGCGATGTTCTGATCCGCCGACAGTGCGGCCGGGCCGGTCACATAGGCCTTGACCCCGTCGGGCGCCTTCACGCTGTCGACGATCTGCTGAGTTGCTTCCACCGACTCGTTGGCCAGCGCCTCGCCCTGGTTACCGGCGGTGTAGACCTGCACGTAGGCCGACTTGCCGTCGGAGCTCTGGGCGCCGGAGGCGGTCAGCGGATCGCCCCAGAAGTCCTGGACGTGCTCGATGTGCTTGGTGTCGGCCTTGAGCTTGGCGACGATCTGGTCGTAGTACTTGTGAGATTCCTCGCCGAGGGGCTGCTCGCCCTCGAGCACGACCATCACCGAGCTGTTGGACTTGAACTCCTGGAACACCTCGCCGACGCGCTTCATGGCGATCATCGACTGCGCATCGTCCGGTGTCATCGACACCGAGCGCATCTTGCCGACCTCTTCGAGCTGAGGAACGACCACGTTGAGCAGGGCGATTACGGCGATCCAGCCGATGATGAGCGGCACCGACAGTCGGCGGATCCACTTGGCGATCCCGCCGTGGTTGTTGTGCTTCGGTGCGGAGGCGACCGGGATCGAGTCGGTCGGGGTGTCGTAATTGCTCATGCAGATTTCACCAAGCAGAAGGTCTGGGCGTTCACGCCGTTGGAGGTTCTCTCGTCCTTGAGTTCGTCATCGACGGTGATGCGGCAGCTGATCGAGCTGCCGTCGCCCTGGGCCACGATGTTGGGGAACACCGACGGGGCGGTGGACTCCAGCCGCAGCGTCCACGGCAGGGAGACCCCGTCGATGCGCTGGGGCTGGGCGTCGAGATCGAGGTAGTTCACGTCGGCGGTCGCACCGGGCTCGCCGTAGATCTCGTAGACCACGACCTTGGGATCGAAGGGCTTGGTGTCATCGACCTTGGCGCTGGAGATACCGGAGCCGTCGCCCGAGCCGAAGAACGTGCGGACCCGCATCACCGTGAATCCGCCGACCAACACCACCGCGGCGATGATCAACGGGATCCAGAACCGTCTCAACAGCTTCATTTTCGCTGGTCGGCCTTTCGGAGGTCAGGTACGCGGTGACGTACCGGCTAGCTGCGCAGCTCCATTGCCACTTCGTGATCATGTCGGCGTCGGCGGATTCCCGCCAACACCTTTCTACGTCGACATCCCCACCCGAATCGTCCCGGAAGGGACTGACCGACATCTCCGAGATCAGCCGGCTGCCCGGCCCGCTCATGACGGTGATGTCGGCGACGAGCCGACGCTGCTCATCCAATGGGATGAAGGGTAATACGCCCTCCACACTCCACAGGGTGGCCCGGTCGGCGTCGAACCCGGCCTGGGTGAGCGCCGCGGGCCAGTTTCCGCTGATGTCAGCGGGGACGCCCCGTACGGCCGCCGTGGGGGTGGTGTCGGCCAGAGCCTCGGTCTTGACCTCGAGGATCGCCGGGTTGTCGACCACGTACACGGAGGTGCCGACGGGCCAGGGCAGCTGATAGGGACGCGGGTCCAGATCGGAGGCCAGGAAAACCACCTGCTCGACGCCGGATTCGGCGGCTGTCATGAGATAGGTGTCGAGGAGATCTGCCAGCGGCGCCACGCATGAGCTCGGCATCAGTACTCCTCCCCGCAGCTTTCCTTGCCGGATGTAAAGTGAAACCTATACAGTCGGCTAACTTCAATCAAGTTAGTTCGTTTAATTGACGGTGTGATCTAGCACCCTTGGGTACGCTCAGCGCGACGAAGGGACAGGTGTGGCGAAGGCTGTGGCGCCGCGTGGTTTTGCGCGCGAGCGGGTGCTGGAAGCGGCGCTGAGCCTGTTCGCGGAGCACGGCGTCAACGGCACGTCGCTGCAGATGATCGCCGACCGCCTCGGCGTCAGCAAGGCTGCCGTCTACTACCAGTTCCACTCGAAGGACGAGATCGTGCTGGCGGTCATCCAGCCGGTCTTCGACGACATGATGCGGCTGGTCCGGATCGCCGAGGCGATGTCCACGCCGGAGGCCCGGCGGGAGGCCGCCGTCAGTGGGATGGTGGAGATGGCCGTGCGGCACCGCCGGGTGACCGCGGTGTTCCACGGCGACCCGGTCATCGACGGCCTGGTGCACAGTCGCGACGAACTCCAGGACACGATCGAGCGGCTCACCGGGATCCTGCTGGGCCCCGACCCTGACGCCGCCGACCGGATCTGCATGTCGGTGCTCGCCGCCGGTGTCTACGGCAGTGCCACCGACCCCGCGCTCAACGACGTCACCGACGAGGAACTGCACCGCGTGCTGCTGGACTGCGCGCAGCGGCTGCTGCGCGCGCCGGCCACGCCCGTCGTCTCCGGCTGAGCCCGCGACTAACCCCGCAGCGCCGACGCGAAGATCGCCGGCAGCTTGCCCCAGCCCGGTGCCGCCGCGAAGTCCAGCAGCAGTCGGCCCGTCGTCGCCGCGGTGCGGTTGTTGACGAACCACGGCGGCTTCGGCGACAACGACCACTCGCCGCCGAACACCGATCGCGGCGCGGGCCGGAACGGGCCGCGGACCACGGTGCGTTCCGGTCGGTCGAGCAGAAAAGCGTTGTGCACCACGCCGGTTCCGCTCTGGATGTCGTTGCGCTTGTGGCCGGGGAAGGCTCCCCAGGTGGCGGTCGGGGTCAGATACCCCACGCCGGTCCAGGCGTTGATCGCGATGGTGCCGTAGCGCAGCCGCTCGATGAGGTGGTCGAACTTCTCGCCGAGGCCCGCGATGGTGCTCGGGTGGGCGATGATGTTCACCCCGAGGGTGCCGACGAACTCGTCGTTGGCGATGCGCACGGCCTCTTCGGCGAACTGGTCGTCCGGGACGTCGAGGTCGATCACACCGAGCACCGGTCCGAAGTATTCGGTGCGCAACAACGCTTCCCGGTCATCCGGGTCGACCACCAGGACCCGGGCACCCCTCGAGCCCAAGTGCTGTGCGTCCGGATACGACGTGTCCGCGCCGGCCACCCTGACGTCGGAGCCGGGGTAGTAGGCGGCCCGCGCCGGAGCGTCGTTGACGGCCTTGCGGATGGCGGCGACGAACTCGTCGCGCTGCGCCCAGCGCTTGGGCAGCACCACCACCTGCGCTGCCACGCAGTTGTAGCCGTTGTTGTGCAGTCGTTGCGTGGCAACGTGATTGGCCTGGAACTCGATGTCGGCCTTGTTCCAGGTGCCGGGCAGCACGAGCGTCGGCGACACCCCGCCGAGCTCGGCGGTCATCTCCTTGTCGAGAACCGGCTCGTCGGCGGCCTTGCGCCGGGCACCCTCGTCGCCGGTACCGAACACGATGGCGTCGTAGGTCAGCGCGCTACCGGTCATGTGCACGTGGTCGACGAGCTTGTGGCGCACCAGATATGTGCCTGCCTCGGCTCCACCGGTCAGGATGCGCACCGCGCCGATGGCGATGAACGGGGCCAAAACCTTGGTCAGCACCGGCAACAGGGGATCGGTGATCGGATTGAGCTTGAGGGCCACGACGCGGTTGTTGGCGTACAGCTCGTAGATGGTGTCCAGCGGGGCGATCGAGAAGATGTTGCCCGCGCCCAGGACCGCGCCGACGCCGTTGGTGCGGGACGGGTCGCGTTGGGCCAGACCGGCCGACCGAATCGCCTCGGCCTTCTCGATGCCGGGCTGCAGCCACACCTCGGCGCTGAACCCGGACAGCAGCAGCTGGTCGAAGGTGTTGAGCGGCAGGGCCTTTACCGTGGTCCGGCCACCCGGGGCGTAGCCGAATCCGGCGCCGTCGAGCGGGCTGCGGCCCGCCTCGAGCTTGGTCAGGCTCTCCGACAGTGCGGCCAGCCCGGCTGCCAGTGAGTACGGACCGGATATCCATTCCTCGCCGACCAGCGGTGAGGCGGGGTCGAGTTGTTTGATCCCGACGGCAGCGTCCACCCACTCGGCGCCGTGTCGCGCGGTGAGCGCGCGTACCTCGTCGAGTAAGCCGCGCCGGGCCGCCAATGACAGGGAAGCCCAGGTCTTTTCACCCTCGACGAGTTCCTCGAGGGCCTCGTCGATCTGCGTTTCGGTCATGTCAGCTCGCGCTCTTGTCGAATTGCACCAATGCGTCGTGGTGATTGTGGGCATACGGTGCGGGGCCGTCACCCACCTCCCGTTTGGCCACGATGGCAGCGTACTGCTCGAACGGAGTGGTCCGGTCCCATTTCGCCCTGGCCTCGGCGGGGGTGTAGGTGACGGTGTTCTTGGCCGGGACGCCCAGCAGGGTGGGGCCGACGATCGCCGTGGTGTGCGGCGTGGTGAGGTCCAGGATCGCCAGTTCCAGACGCGGATTGGCGGCGATCAGCCGCAGCGCCGGGCGCACCACCGCGCGTGCCGCGACGTCGGCGAACCGGCGCTGCGGGATACCGCCCAGCAGGCGCATCCACCGGGGCATGGTGGCGATGATGGCAGCGCGCATCGGGACGTTGATCGCCTTGCGCAGCCAGCGCGGCATCCGCTCGGGCAGGATGTGATAGCCCAGGTCGACGAGGTAATCCATCATGCGCTGGGCCACCTCGGAGCCGACCAGATCCGGCCGGAAGCTCTCGAAGTACGCGCGGATGCCCTCGCGGGTGCGCGGCACGTCGTCGGGGTTGATGGTCTGGAACTCCGCGGCCCGCGCGCATTCCTCCCAGTACCGGCTCTCCTCGGCCGGCGACAGTTTGCCGGGGCCGAACATCTCGTAGCTGTAGAGGATCGAGTGCCAGGCGGTCAGGTGGATCCACAGCTGCGAGTGCGGATCGTTGGCGTCGAACGGGCGCTTGGTGATCGGTTCGGTGCCGACGGCCTTGGAGTGGATCTTGACCAGGATCTCGGACGCATCGAGCACCGCTTCGGCGTCGCCGAAGGCCACCAGGGCGAAGTACTGCATGGTCCGGTCGTAACGCAGCCGAGTGCGGGCATAGACCTGCCCGGTGGCGTCGACGGCGGCAGCCAGGAACGGGTCGAGGTGCTCGATGGTCACCGCCCGGGAGAAGCCGATCAGCAGCGAGGTGGGGTAGCTCCACACCTTCCAGGTGACCGAACCCGGACCGAAGAAGCCGTAGTCCTCGGCGGGTGCCAAAGGCTCGGCGACTGCCGGTAGACCTGCCGCTTTGCGAACTGCGATCAGCGCGTCCATCTGCGTCGTTCCCTTCGAAATCTAGTGGTACATGACGTACCAGTTGAGGGAATGGTACGTCACGTACCACTAAATTGGCTAGGGTGTGTTCGTGGACAGCGGCACAACCGGGCGATGGGCGGGTCAGCGGGAACGCCGGCGGGTCGAGTTCGTCGACGCCGCCCTGGCCGCGATCGCCGAACACGGTCCGCAGACCTCGACCGAGCAGATCGCCGCGCACGTCGGGGTCACCCGCACCAAGCTCTACCGGCACTTCGCCGGCGCCGCCGACCTGCAGCGGGCGATCGCGCAGCGCGCCGCCGAGATGCTCAACACCGAACTCGCGCCGCTGTGGACACCGCACGGTTCGATGGCCCAGATCATCGAGGCCAGCGTCGGCGCCCACGTGGGGTTCCTCGTCGAGCACCGCAACCTGTACCGCTACCTGGCCCGGTGCTCGCTCGGTGAGGACGGCTCGGCGCCCGACGCCATCGCCGACATCAGGCTGACCATCGGTACCCAGCTCGGCGCGCTGTTCACGGTGTACCTCAACGCTTTTGGTGTGGACACCGATCCGCAGCCGCTGGCGTTCGCCATCGTCGGGCTGGTCGAATCGACGACCGGCCGGTGGCTGGATCAGCCCGGCTCGACCGGGCAGGACCGGCTGGTGGCCGATCTGGTCCGGTGGATCTGGCTGCTGGTCGACGACACCCTGCGGGCCGGCGGGGTGTACGTGGACAGCGCGGAGCCGCTACCCACACCCGATGTGATCGCCGCGCAGGCCGAGATCTACCGGAACCCGGATCGCGTCGGCGCCGCCTGACTAGGGCGCGAGATCGGCGACAGCTTGTGCGGCCGACGTGACGCGGTCCAATCGCAACGCGGTCTCGCCGGCGTACAGCGCGGCCCGGTCCGCCCAGTGCGCAGGCATGTCTGCGGTGAGTGTGATCGGGGTGAGGAACGGCAGCGCCTGGTGTTGAAGGTGCAGCAGCGCGCCGTCGCCGCGGTCGGGAATCCGGGAAAGCGGCGCGCTGAACTCGTTGATCGCCGCCGGCAGCCGGCGTGCGCTCCCGTCGGGGCGGCACCAGCGCCGCGTCATGGCGTTCGGGAGAACCCGATGCCGTGCCGGCCAGGACAGGCCGAACACCGTCGTCTCGATCGTGTAGTCCGCGTCGATGATTCGCTGCCGGTACACGGGATGGGCACCGGACTCGTGGGTGAGCAGGAACCGCGTGCCCGCCACCGCACCCGCGGCGCCGGCATCGAGAGCTGCGCGGGTATCGGCTGCCGTGGCGATGCCACCCGCGGCGAAGACCGGACGGGAACCCGCCAGTGCCAATGCCTTCGGCAAGAAATCGGACTGCGCCACGGTGCCGACCAGATGTCCTCCGGCCTCACGGCCCTGTGCGATCAATCCGTCGGCTCCGTAGGCCAGCGCCTCGGCGGCCTGCTCTTCGGTGCCGACCATGACCATGACGAATATGCCCTCGCCTGAGAGTCGCTGGATCAACTCCCGATCGATCGCGAACGCCATCACCGCGAAGTCGATGCCCGATTCCAGGCAGATCTCGACATGACGGCGACGGATGAACGGCATCAACAGGTTGACCGCGACCGCACGGCCGGGCGCCCGGTCGCGCACTGTCGCGATGGCCGACTTGAGCTGACCGGGCGGCAGGAGCCCCAACGTGCCCAGTCCGCCCGCCGCTGACACCGCTGCGGCCAGCGGCGCTCCCGCGATGCCGCCGCCCATGCCCGCCTGGACCACCGGTACATCGAGTTTCAGCCGATCTGCGATGTCCATTCCGTGATTCTGCGTCACCAGCGACAGATCTCGGCGCCCGAACCGGAGTCGACGGCGCGGAACGCGAGCAGATGCCGCTGCCACCACGGCAGCGGCGCTGCGAGGACGGGATCCTTCGTCGCGTCGTTGACCACATGCGGCGGTCCGCCGTGCAGGTAGGCGATACGGACGCCGGTGATCCCCGCGTCCTTCCACAGCAGCACGGTGCGCCGCAGCTCGAGCCAGGGGATGCGCACCGGAGGATCCTCGTTCATCCAGCGGGTCTGCCGGCTCAGGGCTGTCATGTCGCCCGGCTGCTCGGGCAACTCCAGGCCGACCACGGTGACGGTGTCGCGCTGGTAGTCGGCCAGCTCGAGGGCGGTGACGCCCGGCAGCAGATGGTTGGTGGTGCCCTCCTCGGTGTGCAGGTTGCTGAACATCGAGAAGTTCGCGACGGTCTTGAGCCCCACATACGTCGTCACCCCGTTGGCGAGTGCCAGCAGCGGGGCGACGAGCAGCACCAGGGGACGTAGCTGCCAGTTCGGGGTGCGCACGCCGTCCGACTCCGCAGCGCGATAGCCACGCAGCAGCGCGACCATGAACGGGATCACGGCGACGGCCCACGTGAGTACGAGCAGGGTGTGCCACGGCAGGCCGATCGGGCCGGCCGGCGAATCGGCCGAACTCGACACCGCGCTCAGCAGCACGTGAGCCGCGAAGCCCGCGAGCGCGACTCGGCGCAGCACGGTGGTTCGGGGTGCCAGGGTCGTGAACACCTCGGTCGGGACCAACAGCACGTACACCGCGAAGACGACGGTGGCGAAGTCGTAGAACGAGGCCGACGCCAGGATCGAATGGAACCCCACACCGAGAAGCAGGCCCCAGAAGCGCAGCCGCGGCACTGCCAGCAATGTGAGAATGGCGGCCTCGATCACCACCGCGACGACGGCGACGAACTGTCCGACGGCCGGACCCGGTACCACCCCATCGAAGCCGTTGAGCCAGATGAGCTGGCCGAACAAGTCGCTGCCGCAGGAGGTTTCCGGGGCGAAGTAGGCGGTGTTCAACTTGTCGAACACCGTGAACAGGTAGACCGCCAGCAACACGAAGCCGACCGGGCTGCGCGCGGCATCCAGCCAGCGCTGGACGAAACTGTCCGGCGCACCCGGCCGGTTCCGGACGGCCGGCGCCCACCCGGCGGCGGTGCCGAGCGCGACGGCGACCAGCAGGCTCAGCACCAGATGGTTCGACGCCGCGGGCAGGTTCAGAACGGCCACCGTGGCGCCGGCCGCGACGGCCAGGGCGGCGGCGGCCACCGAGCCGGGAAGCAGCAGGGCGGGCAGGCCGGCCAGCAACACCGGCACCACCGCAAGCGGCTGGCTGTCGGAGTAGTGGAAGACCAACGCCATCGCGAACAGCGTTGCGAACCAGCCGAGTTGCTGCCGCGCGCCGGTGGGGTCGTCCGTTCGGGCGTTGCTGCGCCGGCGCATTGAGAAGACTGTACTTGCCGGCCGTCCGGGGCGGTCGGCAGCCGCCGCCACCAGGCCGGATGCGGCGTAACCTGAAAAGTGATGGATGGGTGCGGTAGGGCCCAAACGCCTTGCCGTGTAACGGAAAGGACAAGAAAATGAGTACAGTCCATTCATCAATCGACCTACACCCGGACATCATGGCCCTGAGGGCGGGCTATGACCGTGTCGCAGAGTCGATGGCCGCGCAGGTCACCTTCGGCCTGACGTTGCTGACGGCGATGTATGTCGCGCTGTCTCCCTGGATCGTCGGCTTCGACGCCTTCAACAGGCTGACGGTCAACGATCTGATCGTCGGAGGGGCGATCGCGTTCCTGTCAATGTGTTTCAGCTTCGCGCTGGACCGCGCGCACGGCATGACCTGGACACTGCCGATCTTCGGTGTGTGGCTGATCGTCTCGCCGTGGGTGTTCGTCAGTGGACCGACCGCCGGCATGATCTGGTCGCACGTGATCAGCGGTGCGCTCGTGATGGTGCTCGGCTTCAACGCGATGTACTTCGGAATGCGGGTGCGCAATTCTGAAGCGCGGCACGCCTAACCGGCCGACGGGCCGCTAGGCGCAGCTGGTAGGCCAGCCGGACCCCGGCTGGGAGGGGAGCCTGCGCGCCAGGGCCGACCCGCGTATCGAAGGATGCGTCAATTTGCGCCCCGGTGCGGGTTTTGCACCATATCCTGGGCAATCGCAGGACTTCCATGACGGCGATGGCGGGTACGAACTGCTGAGATGAAGCTGGCGGGGCGGGAAGACGAACTGGCGGTGATCCGTCGCTCCCTTGGTGGGCCGGGAACCCATCACGGTGTGGTGATCGTCGGCAGTGCCGGCGTCGGCAAGACCCGGTTGGCGCGGGAGGCCCTCAGCCATGCCGCGGCGTCCGGGCACCGGACGAATTGGTTCGTCGGAACCGAATCCGCACGCGCCATTCCCCTCGGAGCATTCACCGGGTCGATCAGCCAGGGCATGTGTGATCCGCTGCCGGACGTGCGGCGCGTGATCGATTCCTTCGTCGCCCAGCAGCGCATGGGCAAGGTCGTCATCGGCATCGACGACGCCCACCTGCTCGACCCGCTGTCCGCACACGTCGTACACCAGTTGGCGCAAACGCAGGGGGTGCGTCTCGTCGTCACGGCGCGTTCCGGCGGCCCGGAGCCCGACGCGGTGACCGCCCTGTGGAAGGACAGCCTGCTCGACCGGATCGACCTGGAGCCGCTGTCCGCCGCCGCGGCCGCCACCCTGATCGAATCGGCGGTCGCCGGCCCGGTCGACAGCCGCAGCACGCGCCGGTTCTGGAAACTCACCGGGGGCAACGCGCTGTACCTGTTGCAGTTGGTGAAGGACCAGATCGCCGCCGGGCGGATGCGCAAATCCGCCGGGGTGTGGATGTGGGACGGCGATGTGGCCGTATCCCAGAGCATCACCGATATGGTCGGGCGCCGGTTGGGCGAACTCGAACCCGGTATGGCGCTGGTGCTCGACACGCTCTCCCAGTGCGAACCGCTGAGCGTCGACGTCCTGGGCGACCTTGTCGACCAGGCCGATCTGGAGGCCGCCGAGCAGATGCATCTGGTCAGGGTCGAACGGGCCGGACGTGGTCTGGTAGCCACCCTTGCGCATCCGCTGTACGGCGAATTGCGAAGGGCCACCGCCGGTGAGATGCACCTGTCGAGAATCCGGGGAAGGCTCGCGCGGCGGCTGGAGTCCGAGCCAGACGGGGATATGCGCGCGACGGTGCGCCGGGCACTGCTTGCGCTGCACTCCGACCTGCCCCCGGATCCGGAGCTTTATCTGACTGCCGCGCGGTGCGCCGCGGTCCTGCTCGATCCCGATGCCGCGAACCGATTCGCCGCTGCCGCAGGGGAATGCGGTGCACCAGAGGCTGCACCGATGCGGGCCATGACCCTGCTCCTGCTGAGCCGGGGTGACGAGGCCGAGGCCGTCTTGCGGGAGATCAGCGCCGACGGCGCGCCGAACAGCCACCATTGGGCGACGGTGCGGGCGGCCAACCTGGCCTGGATGCTCAGCAGGCCGCTCGACGCCCGCACGATCTTGGAAAAGCTCTCCGGCGCAGCGGAATCCGATGAACAGCGGATGGAGCGCCTGGCCATCCAGGCCTGTGTCGACGCGGTGCTCGGCCACTGCTCGAGTGCCGAGGAAAATGCCAGGACCGCCCTGGATTCCGGTGGGCTGCCCGATTTTCACGCGATGATGGCCTCGATCGCTTTGGTGATGGCCTTCGGTGCACTGGGACATGTCGACGACATCAACACCGTCGCCGAGCAGGCCATCGAAAGGGCCAACACCTCTTTCGAATCCTCGCCCATGAGATTCTGGTTCGGCGCCGTCCACGGTCGCGCCTGCCGGCTGACCGGCCGCATCGACGACGTGACGGCGATGGCGGCCCGGCTGGACGATTCGGCGCGCGACGTCCCCGGTCTGGTTTACGCCAACCTCGCTCATATGCTCGGCCACGCCGAACTGGTCCGGGCGGATCTGTCCACCGCCGTAAAACATTTGCACGAGGCCTATGCCGGTGCCCAAACCCATGAAATAACAACCGGTTTGCGTATGGCCAGCTGTTTCGCGCTGGCCGAGGCGTACGCCAAGCTCGGCCATGCGGCGGAGGCAACCGAAGCTCTGGCGGGGGTCGGGCAGCCGGTGCCCGAGGACTACGTGTTCATGGGTACCGCGATGTCGGTGGCCACCGGGTGGACGCTGGCTGCCGGTGGCTCGCTGACCGATGCCATCGATGTGGTGCGCGAAGCGCGCCGGGATGCGGCGCGGCGTGACCAGCCGACACACGAACTGCTGTGCCTGCAGACGGCCGCACAGTGGGGCGACACCGCCGGCTCGGCGCGCGCACGGGAACTCGCGGACACGCTGAAACTGCCGCTGGCCGAGACGGTCGCCCGCCACACCGAGGCGCTGGCGGCCGACGACGGAGCGGGATTGCTCGCCGCCGCAGACGGTTACCGTGCCATCGGTGACCGGGCCACCGCCACCGACGCCACCGCGCAGGCCGCGGTCGCGTTCGGTCGCCATGGTCAGGGCAAGCGCAGTGCCTACGCGGCTGCCGTCGCACAGGAGAGCGCCGACGAATGCGGCGGGCTGTGCACCCCGGCGCTGCGTAATCCTGCCGGTCAGCCGCTGACCGGCAGGCAGCGTGAGATCGTCGAACTGGTCGTCGCCGGTCTGAGCAACAAGCAGATCGCCGAGCGTCTGGTGATGTCGGTGCGCAGCGTCGAAGGGCACCTCTACCGGGCCTGTCAGCGGGTGGGCGCGAGCTCACGCGAGCAGCTCGCCGCCATCATCCGTCGCGGCCCGAAGGGGGTCGGATGACGTGCCGGCGCAGCACGTCGGCAGCCTCCGTCTGGTAGGCGTGCTCGGCCCAGGCCAGCGCAGTCGAGCCGAACCGCCGGTCGATGAGGGTCGTGTCGGCCCCGGCATCGAGGAGACGCTGGATCAGCTCGAGGTCACCGGCCCAGGCTGCCTGGTGCAGGGCTGTGGCGCCCTCGGCGTCCAACGCGTTCGGGTCGTCCGGGAACACCGGAGTGACCACATCCACTCCGGATACGTCGATTCCGTGCCGGCCGAGCAGATCGAGCCGGCCGGTGAACCCGTGCTCGGCAGCCCAGCCGACCTGGCGCCGCCACATCTCGTCGCGGGATTCCATCGCCTCACCGAGGCGCAGCTCCCACGGGCTCGGCCCGGCGTCGGCCAGGCCGTGTGCGAACAGCAGTTCCAGGTGTGAATCGTCTGCGCGAAACATCCGGTTGTACAGCGTCTGCTGGTCGGCCGGATGCGCGCCTCTCGTCAACAGCAACGAGGCCAGTTCGGGTGCGAACGGATGCCGGGGCTGACGCCGCGGGCCCTGCTCACCCTCGCCGAAGACTCCGGTCAGCACCGTGAAGGGCGTCGACAGCCCGCACCAGAGGTAGCCGGCATTCGGGTCGGCGCCGGCGTCGAGCAGCAGGTTCGCGGCCGCGGTGACCTCGTCGGCGGTGCGGCCCAACGGAACTCGCGAATAGCACAGGTACATCAGCGGAACCCAGCCGAACGGCCCGCCAGCCGCGTTCGCCAGTGCCGGCCTGCTCGTCAGCTGACGGGCCAGCGCCGCGGGATCCGCGGCCGACGCGGCGGCCCAGATGTGGCGGTCGACCACGTCGGGTTCGGCGCCGAGCAGAGTTGCTGCGGCGTCCCAGCGCGGCGGTGCATCGGTTTCGTTGTAGCGCAACGATGCCCAGGAGCAGAACCGGTCCGCGGCATCCAGGGCGTCCTCGTCGAGGGCGCCGGGATCGACGCTGAGTTCGGCCGCGTCGCGGAGGTAGTGCACGAGCCTGGGCCAGCTGCTGAAACCGTAGTCGCGTGCGACGGCGAACTGGGCCTGATGCAGTGGGGTGCGATCGGCGCGCTGCAGCTTACGGGCTTCCGCGCGCAGATGGTCGATCGAAGGGTTGCTCGGCAGACGGCTGGCCATGACGGCCTCCTCTCACACGCCCGCGTCCGCAATCGGGCTGAGAAGAGGTCGGTCACAAGGCAACTCAGTGTGCAGGGAGGCTTGGCCCCTTCGAGCGGACGTCGGGCGTTCCTGCACGCCCGACGTCACGCTACCACTGGTTTTAGTTGCAGACAGCGCCGACGGCGGCGGACTGGACCAGCTTGGTGTACTTGGCCAGCACGCCGGTCTTGTAGCGCGGGGGCAGTGGTTCGAAACCGACCTTCCGGGCCTCGAACTCGGCCTCGTCGACGAGGACGTCCAGCGTTCCGTTCGCCACGTCGAGGCGGATCCGGTCACCGTCGTTCACGAACGCGATCGGCCCGCCGTCCACGGCCTCCGGGGCGATGTGCCCGACGCACAGACCTGTCGTCCCGCCCGAGAACCGGCCGTCCGTCATCAGCAGGACGTCCTTGCCCAGTCCGGCACCCTTGATGGCGCCGGTGATGGCCAGCATCTCGCGCATGCCCGGGCCGCCCTTGGGGCCCTCGTAGCGGATGACCACGACGTCGCCGTGGGTGATGGTGCCGTCCTCCAGCGCATCCAGGGCGGCCCGTTCGCGCTCGAAAACCCTTGCGGTGCCCTCGAACACGTCGGATTCGAAGCCTGCCGACTTCACCACGGCACCCTCGGGAGCCAACGTGCCGTGCAGGATCGTGATCCCGCCGGTCGGGTGGATCGGGTTGTTCATCGCCCGCAGCACCTTGCCGTCCGGGTCGGGTGGCGCGATGTGAGCGAGGTTCTCGGCCATGGTCTTGCCGGTGACGGTAAGGCAATCACCGTGCAGCAGACCGGCGTCCAGCAGGGCACGCATCACCACCGGCACGCCGCCGATCTCGTCGACGTCCTTCATCACGTGGCGACCGAAAGGCTTCACGTCGGCCAGGTGCGGGACCTTGGCCCCGATGCGGGTGAAGTCGGCCAGCGTCAGCTCGACCTCGGCCTCGCGCGCGATCGCCAGCAGGTGCAGCACCGCGTTGGTGGACCCGCCGAACGCCATCACGACGGCGATGGCGTTCTCGAAGGCTTCCTTGGTGAGGATGTCGCGCGCGGTGATGCCGCGGCGCAGCATCTCGACGACCGCCTCGCCGGACTTGCGGGCGTACTCGCCGCGCCGCTTGTCCACGGCCACCGGCGACGCGCTGCCCGGCAGCGACATGCCCAGTGCCTCGGCGGCCGACGCCATGGTGTTGGCGGTGTACATGCCGCCGCAGGCGCCCTCACCCGGACAGATCGCGCGCTCGATGATGTCGACGTCCTCCCGCGACATCAGCCCGCGCACGCACGCCCCGACCGCCTCGAAGGCGTCGATGATGGTGACTTCCTTCTCGGTGCCGTCGGTCAGCTTGGCGACGCCCGGCATGATCGAACCGTTGTAGAAGAAGACGCTCGCCAGGTCCAGCCGGGCCGCCGCCATCAGCATGCCCGGGATCGACTTGTCGCAACCGGCAAGCAGCACGGTGCCGTCCAGGCGCTCGGCCTGCACCACGGTCTCGACGCTGTCGGCGATCACCTCGCGGGAGACCAGCGAGAAGTGCATACCTTCATGGCCCATCGAGATGCCGTCGGACACCGAGATGGTGCCGAACTCCAGCGGGTAGCCGCCGGCCTCGTGCACACCGCTCTTGACGTCCTGGGCGAGCCGCTGCAGCGACATGTTGCACGGCGTGATCTCGTTCCACGACGACCCGACGCCGATCTGCGGCTTGACCCAGTCGTCGTCACCCATCCCTACCGCGCGGAGCATTCCGCGGGCTGCGGTCTTCTCCAGGCCGTCGGTGACGTCGCGGCTGCGGGGCTTGATATCGGGCTGGTCGGCAGACATGCAGGTAAGTATGCCCCTCGGTTAGTTAGCCGCCCAAATTCTTTCTCATACCCAAGGGGGGTATCGGTCAGCCGGTCCACTCCGTGGCCTTCGTCGTGAGGTCGAGCCCCATCAGGAACCCCACGACGGTGCACACGATCGACAGCACGGGCCACACCCACAGCCAGCGGCGGGTGAAGAACACCATGACGATGCTTCCGATCAGCCCGGCGGCCAGCCCGCCGCCGATCCACCCGAATGTCGTCGGATAGACCCGGTCGTCATAGGGGGTCGGGCCGCAGGTCGCGTGGCAGGTGTCGGTCGACATCGCGAAGAACAGCGACAGCCACGCTGCTGCGGCGGCGCCGAGCACCGCCGCGATCCACAGCGCGATCGTGAGGACGACGCTGATCACCGTGGCCGTGGTGCCGACGGTCGACCGCGGGGGATAGGCCGTCGGCACGCCATACGGACCAGGCCAGGGAGGCTGTGACATCGCGTCGAGCGTATCGGCCCCCGTGGCGGCCCGGTCGCACCATTTCGCCCGGCCAAATTAGATATGCATACCCCGGTGGGGTACCCGTATACTGGAGCCATGGACGCGGCTGACAACTCGGGTGCACATGGCTACTCGGCGCAGAAGGAGAACTACGCCAAACGGCTGCGCCGGATCGAGGGCCAGGTCCGGGGTATCGCCAAGATGATCGACGAGGACAAGTACTGCATCGACGTCCTCACCCAGATCAGTGCCGTCAACAGTGCGCTGCAGTCCGTTGCGCTCGGCCTGCTCGACGAGCACCTGGGCCATTGCGTGACGCAGGCCGTCTCCGAAGGCGGGGATCAGGCCGAGGCCAAGCTGGCCGAGGCGTCAGCCGCCATCGCCCGCCTGGTCCGCTCCTAGTCGCCCAGCGCCTGCTCGATCCGCTCGACCTTCGCGGTGAGCTGCCCGGTGTAGCCGGGACGGATGTCGGCCTTCAGCACCAGGCTGACCCTGGGGGAGACCGCCGCCACAACGTCCACCGCCTGCTTCACCACCGCCATCACCTCGTCCCATTCACCCTCGATGTTGGTGAACATGGCGTTGGTCTCGTTGGGCAGGCCCGAAGCCCGCACCACCCGCACCGCTTCGGCCACCGCGGCGCCGACACTTCCGGTTTCATCCCCGCCCGTCGGGCTGATGCTGAACGCGACAATCACGGAATCAATTGTGCGCCAGGGCCGGGGCAACTAGTGCTTGCTGAACACCGTCGGGCGCACCGCCAGGATCACCCGGTCGGGGGCGTCCGGCGGTACCTCGCTGAGTGACCCGCTGTACCGGTCGTTGAGCGACAGGAAGAACGCAG
This sequence comes from Mycobacterium sp. 134, assembly GCF_048282715.1. Classification (NCBI taxonomy): domain Bacteria; kingdom Bacillati; phylum Actinomycetota; class Actinomycetes; order Mycobacteriales; family Mycobacteriaceae; genus Mycobacterium; species Mycobacterium sp. 134. Next base: position 6,592,856 of record NZ_JBLVUN010000008.1, on the reverse strand, counting down.
CGGTGGGGTCCGGCACGATCTCATCCACCACGCCGCGCACCTCCAGGTAGCGGTACGGGTTGTCCGGATCGTGGATCGACATCGCCACCTCGGGATGCGCCGTCACGTTGCGGTACTTCTGGCGTTTGGTGGTGTGGGTGAACCGCAGATGCGTGCCATCCCACTCGAACCACATCGGATTCACCTGCACGGTGCCGTCGGGTCGGGTGGTGGCCAGGTGGCCGAACAACGGCCGCGTCAACAGATCCTCGTAGCCATCGGGCACTGCAACCATTACGCATCCTCTCGGGTCGGCAACCACGCACGGCAACGTTATGGCATTACCGTGGCATTCCAGCATGACCTCCAGCGTCACCGGCGAATCGCTCTCCGCCCACGTCAACCCGTGGACACCGCGCGTTGCCACGCAACTCGCCGTGCTCGCGGCGGCGGCGTTCGTCTACGTCACCGCCGAGATCCTCCCGGTCGGTGCATTGCCGGCGATCGCCACGGATCTTCGGGTCAGTGAGGGCCTGGTCGCCACCCTGATGGCCAGCTACGCCCTGGTCGCCGCGCTCACCACGGTCGCGCTGGTGCGGCTGACGGCACGCTGGCCGCGACGCCGGACCCTGGTGGCGACGCTGGTGTGCCTGACGGTCTCCCAGGTGATCTCGGCGCTCGCGCCGAACTTCGCGGTGCTGGCCGGCGGCCGGGTGCTGTGCGCGCTGGCCCACGGGCTGATGTGGTCGGTGATCGCGCCCATCGGAGCCCGGCTGGTCCCGGCCAGCCACGCCGGCAGGGCCACCGCCGCGGTCTATGTGGGCACGGGCCTGGCCCTGGTGGTGGGCAATCCGCTCGCCGCGGCACTCAGTGAGGTGTGGGGCTGGCGGCCTGCCGTTGCGGTCATCGCCGTGGCCGCGGCCGTGGTGGCGCTGGCCGCCTGGACGATGCTGCCGCCGCTCGTGCCGGCGTCCGGTGCCGCCCCGGCCGCCGGGGTGCCGCGCGGGCACCGGCACAATCGCCGCCTGTTCACCCTGTCGGCGCTGACGCTGATCGGTGTCACCGGGCACTTCATCGCCTACACCTTCATCGTGGTGATCATCCGGGACGTGGTCGGGATACACGGCCCCCACCTGGCCTGGCTGCTGGCCGCGTACGGGATCGCCGGTCTGGGCGGGATGGCCGCAATGGCCCGTCCGCTGGACCTCTGGCCCAAGGCCTCCGTGCTGGGTTGCCTGGCGGTTCTGGCGGCGGCGCTGCTGGTCCTGTCGGTGCTGGCCGTCGAATCGTGGTCCGGACGGGCTGCGGTGGCGCTCGGCGCGGTGGCGGTGGTGCTCTGGGGCGCGGCGTCCACCGCGTTGCCGCCGATGCTGCAGGCCTCGGCGATGCGTACCTCCCCGGAAGACCCCGACGGCGCCTCCGGCCGGTACGTCGCGGCCTTCCAGGTCGGGATCATGGGCGGTGCGTTGATCGGTGGCGCCATCTACGACCACGGTGGTGCCGCCCCCACCGTCGGCACCGCCGCGGCGCTGATCATTGTCGCGATGGGCGGTGTCGCGCTGTCCCGGGGCGTATTCACGGTTTCCTGCGCCTCCGCCGAGAAGTAACGCGAGCACGCTCACAGTCGATAAACACCGCAGTTCAGCGCCGTGGAATCGGTCGCTGTCGGGGAACAACGGCTTCTCACGGCAGTAGCTGGTCACTGCGTTGTGAGACACTGGATCGAGTTGTGCTGTCTGGAGGTTACTCATGCCGAAATCGGCAAAACGTGCACTGATCACCGCATTCATCGCCGCCGGAGTGGTCGGTGGAATGGTGCTCAGCCCATCCGCCTACGCAGACCCCGAGGCGCCGCCGGCACCCGTCGATCCTGCGGTCCCGGGCCCCCCGCCGGGCGCGTACATCCCCCCGCTGCCGGCCGACCCGGCGGCTCCGGCCGCCGCTGCGGTCCCGGGCGCTCCTACCGCACCGGCGCCCATCATCAACTACGGCTCCCCGACCATCCCGTTCACGGAGGGCGACGCGCCCGGGCAGAGCTCTCAGCCGTTCACCGGTGAGGCGCCGTTCCTGCCGCCGTCGTTCAACCCGGTCAACGGGTCGATGGTCGGTGTCGCCAAGCCCATCTACATCAACTTCCAGCGGCCGATCGCCAACCGGCAGATGGCCCAGGACGCCATCCGGATCACCTCGAACCCGCCGGTGGCGGGCCGCTTCTACTGGGTCACCGACACGCAGCTGCGTTGGCGCCCGCAGGACTTCTGGCCGTCCAACACCGTGGTGAACATCGACGCGGCCGGCACCAAGTCGAGCTTCCGGGTCGGCGACTACCTCGTGGCGACGGTCGACGACAAGTCCCACCAGATGGAGATCCTGCGCAACGGGAAGCTGGAGAAGACCTTCCCGGTGTCGATGGGCAAGCCCGACGGCAAGCATGAGACCAAGAACGGCACCTACTACGTGCTGGAGAAGTTCCCCGACATCATCATGGATTCCTCCACCTACGGCGTGCCGGTGGACTCCAAGGAGGGCTACAAGCTCAAGGTGCAGGACGCCGTCCGCATCGACAACAGCGGTGTCTTCGTCCACAGCGCCCCGTGGTCGGTCGCGCAGCAGGGCAGGAGCAACAGCAGTCACGGCTGCATCAACCTGAGCCCGGAGAACGCCAAGTGGTTCTACGACAACTTCGGCAGCGGCGACCCGGTGGTCATCAAGAACACCGGTGGCGGCTGGTACAACACGCCTGACGGCGCGTCCGACTGGCAGATGTTCTAGACGAACGTCGATACAACAAGACCCCTGCCCTCGGGCAGGGGTCTTGTTGTATGTGCGGCTAGTTCCAGATCCGGACCCGCTGGGCCGGCTCCAGATACAGCTCATCGGAATCAGCCACCTCGAACTCCTCGTAGAACGAGTCGATGTTGCGGATGACGCCGTTGCAGCGGAACTCCGGCGGCGAGTGAGGATCCACCGCCAGGCGCCGGATCGCCTCGGCGTCACGGGATTTGGTCCGCCACACCTGTGCCCAGCCGAAGTAGACACGCTGCACGCCGGTCAGCCCGTCGATCACCGGGGCTTCCTGGCCCTTCAGTGACAGCTGATAGGCCAGCAGCGCGATGGACAGCCCGCCGAGGTCGCCGATGTTCTCCCCGACGGTGAACGCGCCGTTCACGTGGTGCGAGCCGTCCAGCCCGCGCGGGCTGAACTGTTCGTACTGATCGATCAAAGCCTTTGTGCGGACCCCGAATTCAGCCCTGTCGGCATCGGTCCACCAGTCGACCAGGTTGCCGTCACCGTCGTACTTGGCGCCCTGGTCGTCGAAACCGTGGCCGATCTCGTGCCCGATCACCGCGCCGATACCGCCATAGTTGGCCGCGTCGTCGGCATCGGCGTCGAAGAACGGCGGCTGCAGAATGGCTGCGGGGAAGACGATTTCGTTCATGCCCGGGTTGTAGTAGGCATTGACCGTCTGCGGTGTCATGAACCATTCGTCGCGGTCCACCGGCCCGCCCAGCTTGGCCAGCTCGCGGTCGGAGTTCACGACGTGGCCCCGGCGGTAGTTGCCGTACAGGTCGTCACGCTCGACCACCAACGCCGAGTAGTCCCGCCAGCGGGCCGGATAGCCGATCTTCGGGGTGAACTTGTCGAGCTTCACCAGCGCCTTGGCCCGGGTCTCCGGCGTCATCCAGTCCAGCTCGTTGATGCTGACCCGGTACGCCTCGCGCAGGTTGGCCACCAACTCGTCCATCCGGGCCTTGGCCTCGGGTGGGAAGTACTGCTGGACGTAGAGCTTGCCGAGGGCATCACCCATCAGGCCCTCGACCAGGGAGACGCCGCGCTTCCAGCGGTCGCGGTTCTGCTCGGTGCCGCTGAGGGTGCGGCCGTAGAAGTCGAAGTTCTCGGCCACCAGCTCTTCGGTCAGCAGCCCGGCGCGCGAATGGATGACGCGCCAGCGGGTCCAGGCCTTCCAGTCCTCCAGGTCTTCGCTCGCCCACAGCGCGGCGAACGCCGTCACGAAGTCGGGCTGACGCAGCACCAACTCGGAGACCTTCTCCGGGGTGGTGCCGAGCGCGCCGAGCCAGCCGGTCCAGTCGAATCCGGGGGCATCGCCGGACAGGTCGGCGAACTTGCGCAGGTTGTAGGTCAGGTCGGCGTCGCGGCGCTTGACCACGTCCCAGTGCGCGGCGGCCAACTTGGATTCCAGCGCCACGATGCGGGCCGCCGTCTGGCTCTGCTCTCCGCCGTAGACCAGCGTGAACATGCGGGCGATGTGCGCCGGGTAAGCGGCCAGGATCTCGGCGTGCTGCTCGTCGCGATAGTAGGACTCGTCGGGCAGCCCGAGGCCGGACTGGCTCATGTGCAACAGGTAGCGCGTCGAATCCTTGGAATCGGTGTCCACGTACACACCGGCCCCGCCGGATACCCCGGTGCGCTCCAGGCCACCCAGCACCGAGGCCAGCGCATCGCTGTCGGCAGCGCCGTCGATCAGGGCGAGCTCGGCCAGCAGCGGGGCCAGGCCACGCGAGGCGATGGTCTGCTCGTCCATGAAGCTGGCGTACAGATCGCCGATGCGCTGCTCATCGGTGCCGGCCGCGGAATCAGAGGAGGCCGCTGCTCCATCCGATGTCGCCGCCGAAGCTGCTCCGACGATCAGATCGCGGATCTGCTCCTCGGCACGGTCGTGCAGCAGCCGGAAGGCGCCGTCGGTGGCGCGGTCGGCGGGAATCTCGTAGTCGGTCAACCATCGGCCATTGACGTGGCCGAAGAGGTCGTCTTGCGGGCGGGCCTGCGGGTCGACATGGCTCAGGTCGATACCCGACTTGATCGCTTCTACCGTCACCCCGACATTCTTCCAGAAGGCCGCGGGTGCGCTGGGTGAGTTTCGCTGCCGGTACCCTCACGGCCATGCCCGAGGCGCCAAGCAAGGACAGCACCGACGACCACTCCGGCGGTGTCATCACCGGCTTCGGCTTCGCATCGGCGGTCGCGGGCCTGATCGCGGTCGTCGCTGTGGTCCTGGCCACCATGGTGTGGTCCGCCCACCGCAGCGAGTCCGACGAGCGCGCGTACCAGACCCGGGTGCTGCGGACCGCCGCCGACTGGGCCAATGTCCTGATCAACATCAACAAGGACTCGGTCGAGGCCGGTATGCAGAAGCTGCGCGAGGGCACCGTGGGCCAGCTCAATTCGGACTTCGACGCCGCCGTGGCGCCCTACCGCGATCTGGTGCAGCGGCTGCAGGCCCGAACCTCCGGCCAGATCGACTCGGTGGCCATCGAATCGCTGTACCACCCGCCGCCAGGCCCGGACGGCCGCCCGGTGCCCGCACCGAAGACGGACCTGGCCGGAATGGTCTCGCGCACCGACACAGTGCTGGTGGTGGCCACCTCGGTCAGCGAGAACGCGGGCAGCGACAAGCCCCAGACCGTGCGCTGGACGCTTCGGTTGGACGTCTCCGACGTCGACGGCACCCTGATGGTCTCGCGGTTGGAGCCGATCCGATGAGAAACCGGTTGCGCGTCCTGGCTTTCGACATCGCCGCCCCACTGGCCGCGATCGCGGCGGTGCTGTACATCGGCCTGGCGCTGTCCTGGCCGCTGTGGTGGGTCTCGCTGTCCTCGGTGCTGTGCCTGCTGATCGTGCAGGCCGTCATCGTCAACATCGTGCTGGCCCGTCGCGACGGCGTCACGCTGGGCACCGACGACGATGCGCCCGGGCTGCGGCTCGCGGTGGCCGCCGTGGCCGCTGCCGCCCTGGTGGCCGCGGTGACGGTGGGTTACCTGCGGTGGACCGTGCCCGACCGGACCTTCAACAACGACCGTGACGAGGTGGTGCGGATCGCCAGCAGCGTCTCGGAGGCCACCGCCACGTTCAGTCCGCAGAGCCCGACCGCCTCGATCGACCGCGCCACCGGGATGATGTCGCCGAAGCAGGCCGAGCAGTTCAAGAACGAATTCGCCAACGTGGCAAAGGAATTGGCCAGTAAGAACGTCTCGGCCACCGCCGCCACCATCTCGGCCGGGGTGGAGGCGCTTGGCCCGCAGGTGGCCAGCGTGGCCGTGGTCCTGCGCGGAACTCAGAGTGCGCCGGGCAAACCGACGGACAATGCGGTGATGGCTCTGCGGGTGGCCCTCAGCAAGACCGACGGCCGCTGGCTCGTCGACAACGTCACCCCGCTGCACTCGCGCTAGGCGAAGCGGACGCCGTCAGGCGAAGCGGGCGTACTCGACCTTCAGGCAGAGGTCCTGGATGACCGTGAGGCCGGCCGCCGCGCCGTCGCGCGCGACCTGCTCGTCGCGCAACCCCAGTTGCAGCCACAACGTCTTGGCTCCGACCGCGATGGTGTCGGCGAGCACGTGCGGCAGTTCTTCGTGGCGACGGAACACGTCGACGAGATCCGGTACCTCTGGAAGCGCGGCCAGGCTGGGGTAGACGGGGGTGCCGTCGACCTCGGTGATGGTCGGGTTCACCAGGTACAGCGTGTAGCCGGTGGCCGCCTTCAGATACGTCCAGACCTCGTGGCTGGCCCGCGCCGGGTTGGCCGAGGCGCCGACGATGGCGACCGACCGGGTCTCCCGCAGGACGCGTTGCACCGTCGCGGCCGACTGAGACGTCATGGAGGACCGGGAGAATCCGGGCTACTTGGCGGAACGCTGTGCGGAGAGCTTGGCGAACCGGTCCGAGAGCCGTTGCATGCGCAGCAGCAGTGAGGCCGGCGGGCTGGTGGTGCCCTCCAGGTAGTCGGCGAAGGACTCGTTGGACACCCCGACGCGCGAAGCGAATTCGGGCGCCTGCAGCTCGGACCGGCGCAGCATGGCCTGGATCTGGCGAGCCACCTCCGCGCGCTCGGTGGCCTCCAGGTGCTCACGGGTGCGCACCAGGACCTCCGACAACGCCTTGGACACCCCGTAGGGGCGGGCGGTCTGCAGGACTTCCTCGACCTGGCGGGCGGTGCGGCCGTAGGGATCACGCTTGATCGCAGCGACGATGCGCTGCCAGACCGCCATGTCGTCGGTCTCCAATGCCGCGCGAATGGCGGCGGTCGGCCAGTACTCGACCGGCCGGTCGTCGAATGCGGGTTGGCGCTGCGGCGGTGCGGCCTTCGCCGGACGTGATTGTCGCGGCTGCGCCGGCTGCTGCGTGCGCTGTACCGGTGTGCGTGGTGTTTGCGTGCCCTGCCCCTGTGTGCGCTGTGCCTTGGTGTCCTGCACGGGAGCGCGTTGCTCCTGTTTCCGTTGTACCTGGGCGGGCGCGTTCTGGGGGCGTTGTGCGGAACTGCGTTCCGCGGAAGTGCGCGGCGTCGTGGTCCGCGGGGTGGCGGCGCGCGGTGCGGCAGCCGTACGTTGCGCGGTGGTGGCGCGCTGGGTCGCGGTCCGTTGGGCCGAGGTGCGTTGCGCCTGGGGCGCTTGGGTGCGCTGACTCGGAGGACGTCGCGGAGACGATTGAACCGGCTGAACCTCGTCGCGGCGCGCCATCCGCGCATCCCTCGATTCCCGGACGTCGGGGGCCAACGTCACTTCGCCTCCTCCAGCATTGCTACCGCAACTGACAGGCAGCGCTGCCTGACCTTCTCCCATTCGGCAGCTGCATCCGGGTCCGACATCACGAAGTCGTGTTCATCGGAGGGCTGCGGGTCGGCCAGCCGCCGCACCAGCTGCGTGGCCACCCATCTGCTCTTCGGGTTCTGCCCACAGTAATACCGGTCCATGCCCGACAACACCAGAGCTGCAGTCTCGGTTTCTACCGACTCGACAAGATCAGCAAACTCTTCATAGTCCTTGGTGCTGTTCCGGCACATGATCAGATAACTTTTGAGCCGAAGAGTTTCGGCGCCGGTCGGGATCTGCAGCCGATCACCGGTCGGCAGTTGAACATTCGTGGTCTCCACCGGACCCAGGCGTTCCATGGGAGTGCGCTGTGTGTCGGCCTCGGTCTCCAGGGCGTCCACGGCTACCGAGAGTCTGCCGCGCCACATCGTCACCGGGTGCACTCCCGGGCAGCGCTTCGGGCCACCGGGCCGCCGCGCCGCCAACAGGGAGGAAGGCTTGCTGCAGCCACTGAAAGCCAGTGGGTCGGTGACGATGATCGTTTGCGGGGCAAGGGTTTTCATTCGTGCGGCAGTGCGCACCATCATGCGCAGGTCAGATCCGCTCGGACCCATTGCGGAGATGTCGTCGGGGATGATCACCAGATCGTTGACTTCGACCTTCGGCAAAGGCTTTTCGAAATCGACCTCGGGCAGCAGCCGGTCCAGCCAGTGCGGCAACCACCAGTTCCACTCGTCGAACATGGCCATCAGGGCGGGCACCAGGATCAGCCGGACCACGGTCGCGTCGACCGCGATGGCCACCGCGCACGCCACACCGAGCTGGGCCACCAGCGGCATGCCGGCAAAAGCGAACCCGATGAACACCGCGATCATGATCAGCGCGGCGCTGGTGATGGTGCGCGCGCTCGTACTGACGCCGTAGGCGACCGCGTCGCGGGTGCTGTTGGTCTGCAGGAACCGCTCCCGAATCCGGGTGAGCAAAAAGATCTCGTAGTCCATCGACAGGCCGAAGGTCATCGCCAGGACGAGCGGCGGAACGGTGCTGTCGAGCGAGCTGATCTTCTCGAATCCCAGCCCCTCGAACCAGCCCCACTGGAAGACCACCACCAGGCTGCCGTATGCCGCAGCCACCGACAGCACGGTCATCAGGACACCCTTGAGTGCCAGGAACACCGATCGGATCGACACCAGCAGCATCACGAAGGCGATCAACGCGACGAACAGGAACACCAGCGGCTGGGTGCTGGACACCCGATCGTCGAAGTCCTTGATCAGCGCGGTCGGGCCACCCACGTCGACCCGTGCGTTCGATCCCGCGGCCTGGGGCAGTTTGTCCCGCATCCAGTCGATGGACTCGCGCGCGGCAAGGTCCTCGGGGTCCACCGACAGCACGGCCGACAGCAGCGCGCTGGTGTTGTTGTCGGCGAACACCGGCGGCTGCACGGTCTGCACGTTGGGTGCCCGGGTTATCTCCTGGCGTACCGCGTCGATCGTGGCGGTGCCCTTGGCGCCGTCGGCGTTGCCGTCGGGGAAGGTCACCAGCACTCGCACCGGGCCCAGCGCTCCGGGGCCCAGCGCGTCGGCGGCGGCGTTGACCCCGCCGCGGATTTCATGGGTGGGCTCGAACTGGCGCTGCATGCTGTTGCCGAGCACCATGCCGAACGCCGGTGCCGCCAGGATCAGCAACAGGATCGTCGCGGCGACGGCCGAGGCCCACGGCCGTCGCATCACCGCGCCGGTCCACCGGGTCCAGAACCGCGACTGGGTCGCCTCGGCGCGGCGGGACCAGTGCAGGTACGACGAGCGTTTGGCCGCCGCCTTGCCGAACGTCGCCAGCACGGCCGGGGTCATCGTGGTGGAGGTCAGCACGGCGACCGCGACGGCCAGGATCGCGCCCGTGGCCATCGACACCAGCACCGGGGTGTTGATGATGTAGATGCCGGTGACCGATGCGATGACGGTGAGGCCCGACAGCGCCACCGCCAGGCCGGAGGTGGCCATCGCGGCGTCGACCGCATCGGCCGGGTCACGGCCGGCGCGCAGCTCCTCGCGGTAGCGCATCAGGATGAACAGGGAGTAGTCGATGGCCAGGGCGATACCGAACATCGACACCGTCGACGTCACGAACACGCTCATCTGCGTGTACATCGACAGCAGATAGACCAGGCCCATGGTCACCACGACCGTGCAGATGCCGAGCACCAGCGGCAGCGCCGCGGCGGCCAGCGATCCGAACACCGCCAGCAGCACGATCAACACGATCGGCAGGTTCCACTTCTCGGCCGCGGCGATGTCGTGCTTGGTGGCCTGGGTCGCGGCCGCACCGAGTGCGCCCTGACCGATGACGTAGAACTTGACCTTGCCGTTCTCGCTCTCGCCGGGCTCTTCGCCGTGTACACCGACCTTCTGGCGCAGCTGTTTGGCCACATCGACCGCGCCGGTGTTGTTGAAGTCCAGTTGCAGCGTGATGACGTACGGCCGGTCAGGCTGCGGGGCCGGCTGTTGGGGATTCGGCACGATCTTGACGCTGGGCACCTCGCCCGCGATCTTCTCCAGCCACACCACCGCGGCGTTCATGTCCTGGAACGAGGCGTCGGCGCGGGGCGCCGCGATGAGGGCAAGCGGGGACGCGCCCTGGTCCGGGAAATGTTCCTCGAGTTGCCGCTGGACGTGGAGCGACTGCGAACCTTCGACGTCGAACCCGCCGCCGGTCAGATTGGACGACTGGTTGATCGCGAGGTAGATCGAGGGCACCAGAAGCAGCAACCAAGTCGCGAACACCGCCCAGCGGAATCTGCGCAGATAGCTGCTCAAGCGCATCATGAACTGCTGGATGCGACTTCCCCGCTTTCTCCCCCCAACCTGGCTGGGCGTGTCCTGGCTCGTACCAGCGAGAGCGTACCTCTACCGGTGTAATGTGGCCCGCTCTCTTCCGGTTCTGAGATCGCCCTGAGACTTCTCACAGCTGATATCCGTAGCGTTGTGCGCACGCCGCTGACCCGTTGGTGCTAACAGAAGCGCCCGGTCCGGCGACATAGCCAAGGACGACCCCGGCTGACGTGTGCGCCGGGGCCCACGCTGAAGGAGTACTCCATGCAACCGACCAACGGTGGATTGCGCCGCAGTCTGGCTGCCGCCCTCGCGGTGACCGGCGCCGGCGGCGCCATGGTGGCCGCGCTCATGGTCCCGTCCGCTACGGCTGCGACCGATCCGTGCGCCGCGAGCGAGGTCGCCCGCACCGCGGGCGGCGTTGCCACCAATATCGGCAACTATCTGGACACGCATCCACAGACCAACCAGGCCCTGACCACGATCAGTCAGCAGCAGGGCGGAGCGCAGTCGATCGCGGCCCTCAAGACCTACTTCGATGCCAACCCTCAGGCCGCCAAGGACATCCAGCAGTTGCAGCAGCCCCTGGCCAGCCTGGGCACGCGCTGCAAGTTGCCGGTCACCCTGCCGCAGCTGATGGGGCTGGTGCAGGCCACCCAATCACAGGGCGGGACTGCTGCCAGTGGTTTGCCGGCCGGGGTGCCCTCGGCACAGAACGTCGGGGTGCCCAGTGTCGCGGTGCCCGGGCAATCCTCGCGCCCGTCGTCGGTGACAGCGGGCTCCGGTCCGCTTCCTGGCCCCGCCACGGCTTCGACGCGCTAGGTCTGGCGCCGTCGCGTCGCTGTGGGCGGCGCCGCTGAACTGCAGGTTCACCGACCGGCGAGCCGGTTTGCGCGCAAGGCAGGAAAGTCCTCAAGGATTCTGCTTAGCTTTCTTGAGCCGATAACCGATTGGGGTTACGGCCTACCCCATCCGATGAAGGAGCTTGACCATGTTGCTCTCGGCCCGAAATGCGCGGCGCGTGGTAGCTGGCGTGGCCGGCACCGGCGCTGTAGCCGGTGCGATGCTGTTCGGCGCCATCCCGTCGGCGCTTGCCGACGACCCGGCGAACAACCCCCCCAACTGCAGCGCAGCCGATCTGGCCGGCGTGGCTTCGGGCGTCTCGGCATCGACCTCGGCGTACCTGTTCACCCATCCCGATGTGAACAACTTCTTCACCAGCCTGGAAGGTCTGCCGCGTGAAGAGGTCCGCACCAAGGTGCACGACTACCTGGAAGCGAACCCGCAGACGAAGGCGGAGCTGACCGGTATCCGCCAGCCGCTGGTAGACCTGAAGAACCGCTGCGGCGAAGCTCCGGCTCCTTCCATCCCCTAACCGAGTGCGGGTGGAAGCAACCCCCGCCAGCGGCGAAGGACACGTGACGCCCGAGAGCGTGAACCGCACGGTGCTGATGGTCGACGACGACCCGGATGTGCGTACTTCGGTTGCCCGCGGATTGCGGCATTCGGGGTTCGACGTCCGGGTCGCGGCGTCCGGCAAGGAAGCACTGCGCCTGTTGTCGAACGAGTCGCACGACGCGCTCGTTCTCGACGTTCAGATGCCGGAACTCGACGGCGTCGCAGTGGTCACCGCCTTGCGGGCTTTGGGAAATGAGATCCCGATCTGCGTGCTCTCGGCCCGCGACACGGTCAACGACCGCATCGCGGGACTGGAAGCCGGCGCGGACGATTACCTGACGAAACCGTTCGACCTCGGCGAGCTCGTGGCACGGCTCAACGCGTTGTTGCGCCGGGCCAGCCATGCCGACCGGCCGTCGGACACCATGACCGTCGGGGCGCTGACCATCGACACCGCCCGCCGGCTGGTGTTCGTCGGCGGCGACCGGGTCGACCTGACCAAGCGGGAATTCGACCTGCTGGCCGTGTTGGCCGAGAACACCGGCGTGGTGTTGTCCCGGCAGCGGCTGCTCGAGCTGGTCTGGGGATATGACTTCGACGTGGACACCAACGTGGCCGACGTCTTCATCTCGTATCTGCGGCGCAAGCTCGAGCGGCCCGATGTGCCGCGCGTCATCCACACCGTCCGGGGCATCGGGTACGTGCTGCGGGAAGATGCGTGAGGGCCGCGTGACGGATGCCGTGAGGAACAGGCAGTAGGTGCGGATCTTCGGCTTCATCCGCTCCGCGTCATTGCGCACCAGGGTCGCCGTGGCCTCGGCACTGGCGGCGGCCGCGGTGGTCGCGGTGTTCACGATCCTCACCTCGGTGGCGCTGGCCAACAACGACTCCGCTCAGCTGGACCGCAGGCTCGACTCGATCGTCGACGCCAGCATCAGCCCCGAGCATCTGCAGGATCCCACTCGCGGGGTGCTGACCACCGGCCGGTCGCGGTCGACCGGGCAGGTGGTGTTCCAGCGGGGCTTCCAGTTGCCGGCGCTGCCGCCGGGCACCGAGACCGTCGAGGTCAACGGGGTCGACTACCGGGTGCGCACCGTCCACGTGGACCAGCACGGCGGGGTGCTGATGTCGATCGGCATCCGAGCGGACAGTATTTTGTTGAGTCCCAACAGAATTCCGCTCTACACCGGATTCGGTGTGGCCACCGTTCTGGTGGCCGGGGGACTGGGCTGGCTGTTGGCCGGGCCGGCCATCCGGCCGCTGCGCAAGCTCACCGAGCAGACCTCGAAACTGGACAGCGGCACCGAGGCGATGCCGAAGGTGCGCGGAGTGCGGGAGGCCGAGGACCTGTCGGAGGCCATGGCGGGCATGCTCACCCGCTTGGCCGCCGCACAGCGCGCCACCACCAATTCCCTTCAGGCCGCACAGGATTTCGCCGCCAATGCCGCGCACGAACTGCGCACCCCGCTGACCGCGATGCGCGCCGATCTGGACACGTTGCGGATCCACAACCTGCCGGAATCAGAACGCGACGAAGTGGTCGCCGACCTGTCCCGGGCCCAGCGCCGGGTGGAGGCCATCATCACCGCCCTGGGCCAACTGGCCTCGGGAGAACTGGCCCAGGCCGAGGACCGCGAACTGATCGACATCGCCGATCTGCTCGACCGGGTGGTCAGGGAGAACGCCCGGGGCAGCGAGCATGTCCGGATCGACGTGCAGGTCGCCGACGACGTCGGCCCGGTGCTGGGCTGGCCGGGTGGGCTGCGCATCGCCGTGGACAACCTGGTGCGCAACGCCATCGTCCACGGTGAGGCCACCCGGATCGTGGTGACCGCCCACCGCAGCGATGAGCACCTGGTCATCACCGTCGACGACAACGGGCGCGGACTACCGGTGGAGGAGCACCAGACCGTTCTTGGCCGGTTCCGCCGGGGCAGCACCGCGCTGGCGGGTGGCTCCGGACTGGGCCTGGCCCTGGTGGCACAGCAGGCTGTGTTGCACGGTGGCGAGATCACGTTGTCCGACGGGCCGCTCGGCGGTCTGCGCGCCGTTTTGACGCTTGCGGCGCCGGTATCGCCCTCCGGTGAAGGGGCTCAGGCGGATTGACGATGCCGCACGGCCGCCAGCACCCCGCGCCAGCCCAACAGCAGCAGCGCGGTCACCAGCGAGGCGACGACGATGAAGCTGACCGCGACGCCTGCCGAGGTGAATTTGCGCAGCACCATGCCGATCACGACGGTGCTGACCCACACCACGAGGCCGGTGGGCGCCAACGATGTCGGGCGCTGCCAGCCGCGCGAGAGCAACCAGCCCACCACCGTCCCGGTCAGAAACGGCCACGCGGTCTCGGCGACCCCGGCCACCGTCAGACCCTCGGCGTGGCTGCGCCGTCCGATGGTGCAGAACACGACCACGCAGATCAGGTCGGCCAGGAACGCCGCGCCGCTAGCTCGTCGCATATGTCATCACATCCAGTACCAGTGGGCTGACGTCGGTTTGGTCGCGCTCGGCGAAGCCCGGTTGCCGTGCGGCCGGCTTGCCGTCGAAGAGCGCATCGGCGGCGGCCAGCGAGGTGAGCCGCGAATCGAGCCGGAACGATTTGAAGGTAAATGGTAAGCCATTGGACGCCAAAGGATCCGGCCCGTCCATCACATGGAAGTGCAGGTGCGGTGCATCGGAGTTGCCGGAGTTGCCCAAGGCGCCGATGACCTGCCCGGCGCTGAGCTTGTCTCCGGGTTTGACCTTGAGGCTGTTCGGTTGCAGGTGCGCGTAGAAGGCGTAGTTGCCGTCGCCGATGTCCTGCACGATGTGGTTGCCGCCGTACTGCGCAAGGGTGAGGCCGTTCGGCGTGACACCCGGGACCTGCTCGTTCAGTCCATCGAGCACCGCCACCACCGGGCCGTCGGCCACCGCGTGGATCTCAGAGCCGAAGTAGGGGTAGCTCGCGACCTTGGCCCGGTCCCCGGAGAACAGCCGCCCGTCGGCGCCCAGCTGCACGTAGTCGATGGCGAATCGTTCTGCGGCCCAGACCTTTCCGTTGATCGGATTCAGTGCCATGCGGTGCGGCGTCATATCGCAGCAGCTGTTGGCGTCCACCCAGTTGTCCCCGGTCAGCGGCGGGGTGATGGACACCGGCTTGCGGGTCTGCACCGCCACCGGCGCCACCGGCTCGGTCAAGGTGGGCGGGACCAATGGCGGCATCGGTTTGGCCACGGTGATCCCGAGTTCGTGGGTGAGCTCGGTGGGCACCTGCGTCGGATCGTCGGCGACGACGTCCAGCCACACGTACGCGCTCTGCCCGGGGCCGAGCGTGTTGGTCGGCACAGCGGAATTGCCCACGGCCCTGGTCCAGTACTTGAGGCTGTCCCCGGACAAGGTGAGCAACTTGCGGTCGGCCGTCGTGGCGCTCAGCGAGTTGAGCGTGACGGCGCTGGGCGAGGTGTTGGTCAGCATCAGCTCGTAGGCCAGGTGGGTGCGGCCATCGGTGGCAGCCACCGGGACCGGTTCTGCCAGAACCGATCCCACCACCGGCGTGACCACCGGCGGCGGGGTGGTGGTCGTGGGGGACTCGGACTGCGGACTCTGCGCCGACGAACACCCGGCCAAGGTCAGCGCGAGCACTGCGATCGGGTACCGGATTCGCATCGACGTCTCCTAGGGCTTTCGGGATTCAGGATTCAGGATTCGGGGAGGCAGGACCGTCTGTGTCCGCCGTGCCGGCTGCGTGTTCGTCCGGGTCGAGGTCCTTCTCGGTGCGGAACATGAAGAAGAACACCACCCACCCGATCGAGGAGATGAAGATCCAGCTGACCAGGCGGTAGATGAGCATGGCCGAGATCGCCGATGCCAGCGTCATTCCGGAGGAGACCAGCCCGGGTACCAGCACGGCCTCCACCACCAGCAGACCGCCCGGCATCAACGGGATCGACCCCACCGCGCGGGCCGCGGCGTAGGCGACGGTGACCCCGGCCAGCGACGGGTGACCGCCGGCGGCGTAGCAGGCGAACGCCAGGCAGGCCACGTCGGCGACCCAGTTGAACATCGACCAGCTGAACGCCACCGCGAGGTCCCGCCGGCCCAGACTGACCGACTCCAGCTGCCGCAGGATCTCGCGCCACTTGGCCAGCCCGGCGTCTGTGGGCTTGCCGCGCAACGAGTTGACCCACGCCAGCACCTTGGCCCCGATGCCGTCGATCAGCTCCGGTCTGGTGGCGACGGCCTGCGCCAGCAGGATGATCGCCAGGAACGCGCCGAGGGAGAAGATCAGTGACAGCGGGTTCTTGCTGGCCCCGAGCAGAAGGGCGCCGCCGAGACCCAGCAGCGCCAGGCCCACGATCTGCAGCACCCCCGACATCACCAGCTGCCACGAGGCCACCAGCGGGGACGCACCCCAGATGCGTTGTTGGCGGTACACGAACGTCGCCGAGAGCACGGGGCCACCGGGCATGGTGGTCGACAGTGCGTTGCCGGCGTAGAACGCGGCCTCCGAACGCCACTGTCTGACAGGCACTCCCGCCGAGCGCAGCAGTGTCCGTTGGATCTGGGCGAAACTGTGCATCGAGGCCATCGCGGCGCCCACCGCGGCCAGCACCCACCATCCGTTCGCGGTCAGCAGGCTGCGCCACGCCTTGGCCAATTGATCCCAGACCAGCGTCACCTCGACGGCCAGCACCGTCACCGCGAGTGCGATGACCGCCCACCGCACCCACCAGTACCTGCCGCGCGTGGAGCCGACCCTGTCCCGGGTTGTGTCGGCCGGCGCGTCCTGTGACACGCCCTACAGGGTAACCGCGCAGGTCGTGTCGACATCGCCGGTTGCTGGGCGCGCCGCATTACGCTACCGAGATGGCACTGGATCCTGTTGCTGATGAGGCCGTCACGCCGTTCGTCCGCAAGGTTGCGGCCTGGTCGTGGCGGCTCTTGGTCATTCTGGCGGCCGTGGTGGCACTGCTGTGGCTGATCAAGCACCTTGAGGTGATCGTGGTGCCGGTGGCCCTGGCCACCATGGTCGCGGCGTTGCTGCTGCCCGCCGTCGATTTCATGGACCGCCGCGGCGCCCCGCGTGGCGCCGCCGTGGCCCTGGTGTTGCTCGCCAGTTTCGCGGTGGTGGGCGGCATCTTGAGTTTCGTCATCTCCCAATTCATCGAGGGTGCGCCGCAACTCGTGGAGCAGGTGACCCGAAGCATCGACGGGCTGCGCAACTGGCTGATCAACGGGCCGCTGCAGCTGAGCAAGGAGCAGATCGACCAGGCCGGCAACACCGCGATCGAGGCGCTGCAACGAAATCAGGAGAAGCTCACCACCGGGGCGTTGTCCACCGCGGGCACCCTCACCGAACTGCTCACCGGCGCGCTTCTGGTGCTGTTCACGCTGATCTTCCTGCTACAGGGTGGGCGCAGCATCTTCGGGTTCGTCACCAAGGTGTTCCCGACGCACGTGCGTGACCGGGTCCGCGACGCCGGGCGAGCCGGCTTCCACTCGCTGGGTGGCTACATGCGGGCGACGTTCCTGGTCGCCCTGGTCGATGCCGTGGGCATCGGTACCGGCTTGGCGATCATGGGTATCCCGTTGGCGCTGCCGCTGGCCTCGCTGGTGTTCATGGGCGCCTTCATCCCGCTGGTCGGTGCGGTCGTCGCCGGATTCCTGGCGGTGGTGGTGGCGCTGCTGGCCAAGGGGTTCGTCTACGCCCTGATCACGCTCGGGCTGATCATCGCGGTGCAGCAACTGGAGGGGCACGTGCTGCAGCCGCTGGTGATGGGCCGCGCGGTGTCGATTCACCCGCTGGCGGTCGTGCTGGCCATCGCGGGCGGCGGTGTCCTGGCCGGGATCGTCGGCGCTCTGCTCGCCGTTCCCACAGTGGCGTTCATCAACAGCGCGACCCGGGTCCTGCTGGCCGACGATCCCGCGGCCGAGGAGGCCCGGCAGGAGGAATCGGACGACGTGCTCATCCAAGCCCCTGCCGACGATCTGTCGTCGGACGATCCCGACCGCTAGCCCAGGATCAGAGCCGGCCTTCGCGGCGCAGTAGATCCTGCGCACTCACCCCGCCGCCCCGACGAGGAGGCTCGTCGTCGCGGGGGTTGAACTTCTGGGTCGACGGGTCCTGATCACGCTGGCGCGGATTCGGCGCCTGCCCCGGCCCCTGGTTCGGCCGTTGCGCGCTGAACGCGGTCGTCGGCGCACTCTCGCCACCACCGGCGGGCGGACGCTGCTGCGGTTGCGGCATGGCGCGGGTGGCATCGGCCGACGGACGCGGCGGCGGTGCCGCGGGCGGGGGCGGGGTGCCGTTGGCGGGGCCGCCCTGGGCCGGGCCGCCGCGCAGAGCACCCAGCCACGACTCGATCTCACGATCTTCACGCTGCGGGGGTGATGCCGGGCCGCCCGCGGGCCGCCCGGTGGGCTGCGGCGCGCGTTCCGTGCCGGCGTTGGTGTTGCCGGTCGCGGTGTTGACCGTGTTGACCGCCGTGTTCACCGCGTTGCGCACGGCGTTACGGGCCA
Source organism: Mycobacterium sp. 134 (assembly GCF_048282715.1). Classification (NCBI taxonomy): domain Bacteria; kingdom Bacillati; phylum Actinomycetota; class Actinomycetes; order Mycobacteriales; family Mycobacteriaceae; genus Mycobacterium; species Mycobacterium sp. 134. Next base: position 6,574,606 of record NZ_JBLVUN010000008.1, on the reverse strand, counting down.
TGGCGAACCGCGTGGTGGCCGGCTCTTGCTGGGCACTCGGAAGCTGCTGCTGGGCCGGTGGCTGCGGCGGCGTGATCCGCGCGGTGCCGGCAGCCGAGGGCGCATTGGTCCGCGGCATCTGCGGGCGTCTGGGCTCGGCCGCAGGATGCGTCGGATCGTGCGGGCGCGGCGCGGGCAGGGCGCCGACGCCTGCCAGGGCGCGGGGGTCCTCTGCGGACTCCTGGCCCATCGGGCGCTTGCGCTCGTCGGGCAGTTCGGTCTCACCGAGGCCCAGCTTCTCCTGGATGCGTTTCATCCAGTGCGGAGCCCACCAGCAATCGTCGCCGAGCAGTTTCATGATGGCCGGCACCAGGAACATGCGGATCACCGTGGCGTCGAGCAGCAGGGCGATGAGCAGACCGAACGCCAGGTACTTCATCATCACCAGGTCGGAGAAGGCGAACGCGCCTGCCACCACCGCCAGGACCAGGGCGGCACCGGTGATGAGGCGACCGGTGGTCGCGGTACCGATGCGGATGGCCTCGGCGGTCGACATCCCGCGTTCTCGGGCCTCCACCATGCGCGAGACCAGGAACACCTCGTAGTCGGTGGACAGACCCCAGATCACCGCGATGATCAGCCCGATCATCGGTGCCATCAGCGGCTGTGGTGTGTAGTTCAACAGTCCTGAGCCGTGGCCGTCGACAAACATCCAGGTCAGGATGCCCATCGTCGAGCCGAGGGTCAGGGCGCTCATCAACGCGGCCTTGACCGGCAGCACGATCGAGCCGAAGGCCAGGAACATCAGCACCGTGGTGGTGATGACCAGGATCGTCACCATCAGCGGGAGCCGGGAGAACAGACTGTGGATCGAGTCCTGCTCCAGGGCCGGGGTGCCGCCGACGAACACCTCGATGCCGTGCGGGGGCTGCAGGGCCCGTAGGTCCGCTATGTTCTGCGCCGCGTCGCCGCGGTTGACCAGCCCGTTCTGGATGACCCGGACCGACTTGTCCTTGGACCCGCTGTCGGTGGCCGCGCGCTCCTTCCACATGGCGTCCGGGTTGTTGTCCGGATCGGTGAAGCCCTTCACGTTCAGCGCCTTGGCGCGCATATCAGCGATCTGGGCATCGGTGATCGGCTCACCGTCTTCGCGCTTCATCACCAGGGTGATCTGCTCGGTGCGGAATCCGGGGAAGAGCTTGTCGAACTGCTCCTGGGACTGGCGCACGGCGTTGTCCGGCGGCAGGTACTTCTCGCTGATACCTGCGAGTGTGAGCGAGCCGATCGGGAGGACCAGCAGCGTCATGATGACCAGGATCGGTGTGGCGAAGGCGATGGGTCGCTTCATCACGATGTTGACCAGCCGGCCCCAGAAGCCCTGCTCGACTTCTTCGCGGGTCTTGGTCTTCTGGGTCTTTTCGGCGAACCAGTCGATGATCCGCCGCGAGAACGGCCAGTTGGCCAGGAACGGCACCTTCAGCAGTGTGGTGACGCCGAGCGCGTCCACCCGGGGTCCCAGGATGGCCAAGACGGCGGGCAGCACCGTGATGGACAGGAAGGCCGCCAACATGACCGAGGCGATGATCGCGTAGGTGATCGACTTCAGGAACCCGAGCGGGATCAGCAGCAGCGGCAACGAGGACGCCACGATGATCACCGCGGAGAATGCCACGGTCCGCCCCGAGGTCATCACCGATCTTCGTACCGCGGCCTCGGTGTCATAGCCTTCGGCGAGTTCCTCTCGGAACCGGCTCACGATGAACAGGCCGTAGTCGATCGCGATACCGAAACCCATCATCGTCACGACCGGCTGGGCGAAGAAGTGCACAGGCCCGAACTCGGCGGTGAACCGCAGAATGCCCAACGCTCCGCCGATGGTCAGGCCACCGATGATCGCGGGCAGCGCGGCGGCGACCGCACCGCCGAACACGAAGAACAGCACGACGGCCACCAGCGGCACGATCGCGAGCTCGGCGCGTTTCTGGTCGGTGCCGATGGTCCCGGTCAGCTCACTGGCCAGCGGGTTGAGGCCGGCCAGCTTGATGTCGCCACCGTTGACCTGCTGCAGATCGGGCTCGACGGCCTGGTAGTTCTTGAGGATCGCGTCGTCGTCATCACCCTTGAGGGGAACGCTGATGAACGTGTGACGCTGGTCCTCGGTCTTCATCGCGGCGAGCGAGGCGACGTCAGGCGCCTTCAGCCAGCCGACCCAGGCCTGAACCTGATCCGGGTGGTCCTTGACCACCTGGTCGAGTTCCCCGGTGACCTTCTTCTGCCACGCCTTGTCGGTGACCAACTTGTCATCCGGCGGCGTCAGGATGGCGACGACATGGCTGGTGCGGTCGCGGCCGTAGACCTCGTCGCCCAACAGGGACGCCTGGACCGACTGGCTGCCCTCGTCGTAGAAACCACTCTGCGTGACGTGCTCTCCGAGACTGGCGCCGTAGACGCCGCCACCTAGGCACAGCGCCACCATGACACCGATGACGATGTACCTGAACTGGTACACCGTTCGACCCCACCAGGCGAACACTTAGGCTCCTAACGCTTTGTTACTTCGCTCTAAAACTTTTGGTGACCCGCGCTTGTACTGGACGAAGGTCTTCAGTTGTCACACACGTGCGGTCAGTAGCGATGACAGCGGCCGGAACGGCTGCAGCCATGCTCCCTGCTCGGGCAGCGAGTCCAGTCCGATCCGTGGCAGCGGTTCCCGGAACACACCAGGAATGTCCTCCAGATCGACAAACTCCAAGGTATCCGACGCTAACGCCCAGCTCGCATGTTCGCGAAATCCGAGCACCTGCACCGGGGTGCCCTCACGGGCGATTTCTTCCAGCGGCTGGCGGAACGCTTGTCCGTCGGCCGAGGCCACGAGGACCGCTGCCAGCCCTTCCCTGCGACGCAGCGCGATGTGCTCGAGCATGTCGCTGTCGACATCGCTGTCATCGTCGATCTTCGGCTTGGCGAAGACGGCGAAACCCACGTTACGCAACGCTTCCACCCACGGCCGTACTACATCGGCACTACCTGGGGCGATGTTGGTGAACACCGTGGCCTCGGGCTCCAGGGAAACGTCCGCATCGTCACCGGATTCGGCGGCCAGATCGGAGGTGTATCCCAGCAGCCAGCGGCCCAGCGCGTCGAACCGTGGACGGTGCGCGGCGGTCGGGCGGCCGCCGAGGATCGCACCCAGTCCCATGTCCAGGTTGGGGGCGTCCCAGACGAGCAGCACCCGCCGGGAGGGAGCAGTGACCGAGGTCTCCGACTCCGCCTCGGATCGGGCCTCTGCCTGCGCGGTCTCGTCTCGCATGTCTTCGGTCACACTCATGGCTGTTTCTCCCAGACCAACTCGGTGACGTCGGGGCCGGCCAGCGCTTTGCGCTCGTACTTGGTGACCGGGCGCTCGACCGATATGGGCAATCCCCCGCAAGCGGGAGGGGCCCCCAGCTCCGTGATGTCGACCCGGCGCAACCGCGGCTCGGTGTCTCCGACCTCGGCGATGTGCTCGGCATACCCGGTGTGGTCGGTGGCCGCATGCAGAATTCCGCCGGGCCGCAGCCGGTCGGCGATCAGGGCAACCGTGGCCGGCTGCAGCAGGCGGCGCTTGTGGTGGCGGGCCTTGGGCCAGGGATCCGGGAAGAACACCCGTACGCCGGTCAGGGTCTCGCTCCCGAACATGTGCTCCAGCACGTCGACGCCGTCGCCGCGGATCATGCGGATGTTGGTGACGGGGGATCCGGTCTGTGTGGTGCGGTCGATCGCGCTGAGCAGTTGGGCCAGGCCCTTGCGGTAGACCTCGACCGCGATGACGTCGAGGTCGGGTTCGGCCTGGGCCATGGCCAGTGTGGAGGTGCCGGTGCCCGAGCCGATCTCCAGGATCAGCGGGGCCGAGCGGCCGAACCAGACGTCGGTGTCGAGGTCGACGACGGGTGTCGAGACCTCGTCACGGGCCTGCATTCCGAGCTCGGGCCACAGCCGGTCCCAGGTCTGTTGCTGGGCCGGCGACAGCGTCGAGCGCCGGGTGCGAAAGCTGGTCACCCGGGGAAAACGGTGCGGCTGGGCGGGCGGCACGTCGGCCGCCTCGTCTGCCGGCGCCTGCCCATCGATGTCGGACCTGGACGGGTGCATCCGTCCATGGTCTCTTATCTCCGGCGATGTGCCCGCATCGTGGTAGAGATTGATACCCAACAGTTGCCTCCTACTGTTAAGGCTTAAACCTCTGTTCGCACGTGCCCGCGGGCCGTGTCACGATTTTTCGTGGGCGCAGGGGTAGGCCCGTCACCACGCAGGGAAGGCTGCCAGATTTTCGCAGACGAGCTCACACGCTTTGCCGACCGTGACGGCGATGCGCGGTTGGCGGAGATCAGTGCACGGGTGTCGGCTCCCGTCAGTGTCCGTGTGTGTGGGCGTCGCGGCGTCGGCGTGAGCACGGTGGCCTCCGCCTTGGAAAGCTCGGGCATCGAGATCACCGAGTCAGGTGATGTCACGGTGCTGGTGATCGCCGAGGTGCTCAAACCCGAGGACGAGGCACTGCTCGCCGAGCTGGCGCGGGAAGGCACGCCGGCGATCGTGGTGCTCAACAAGGCCGATCTGGCCGGGTCCGGGCCCGGTGGACCGGTCGCCACCGCGCACCGCAGGGCCTTGCGCCTGCAGAAGCCGGCCGGAGTGCAGGTGGTGCCGATGGTGGCGCTGCTGGCTTTGGCGTCCACCCGGGCACTTCCTCCGCACCTGGTCGACGCGCTGTGGTTGCTTGCCGGTGAGCCCGCCGACCTGACCTCGGCCGATGCTTTCGTCGCCGGTTCACATCGAGTGCAGCGCGCGGTGCGCACGGAGCTGCTGGAACGTCTGGACCGGTTCGGGATCGCCCACACCACCTTGGCGATGAGCCGTGGCGTGCAGCTCGAGGCGGTGCCGGGGTTGTTGCGTCGGCTCAGTGAGGTCGACCGGGTGGTGGCGGCGATCGGTGCGGCGGCTGCCCCGGTCCGGTACCGGCGGGTGCGGTGGGCCCTGGCCGAGCTACGTGCGGTGGGCGGCCCGGCGGTGGGACGTTTCCTTTCCGCCGATGACACGGTGATCGCGGTGATGGCCGCGGCGGTCGACGTGGTCGAGGCCGAAGGACTGACCGTCGATCCCGGCGACGATCGCAACGCCCATCTCTGCCGCGCCCGGCGCTGGCGGCATTACCGCGACGGCCCGGTCAATGCCCTGCATCGCAGTTGCGGTGACGCGATCGTGCGGGGGTCGCTGCGACTGCTGGGCGCGGCGGGCAGCCGAGGATGACCGACGTGGATACGGCCCGAGACCCGGTAGCGGCGCACACGCGCGAAGCGAGAATCGCCGACGCCGATGCCGTGGTGGCCGCGATCGACCCGGGCCTGAACTCGCCGGGGGTGGAAACCCGCGACGCGGTGCTGGTCGCCGGGCCGTGGCTGGCCGGATCGACGAGTGTGATGGCGGCGTTGCGGGAGCGGATGCCCCAGACCACCTTTGTGGAATCCACCGAATTGGTGGCGGGCGAGGCGCCGGCAGCCGTGGTGTTCGTGGTTTCGGCGGCCGCCCCGTTGACTGAATCAGATTGTGCCCTGGTCGATTTGGCGTCGCGGTACACCGACCTGGTGATCGGTGTGGTGTCCAAGATCGATGCTCACCGCGACTGGCGCGACGTGCGCGACGCCGATGCGGAGATTCTGAGCGAGCGCGACGCGCGCTACGCGCGCATGCCCTGGGTGGGGGTGGCGGCCGCGCCCGATCTCGGCGAGCCGCAGCTCGACGAGCTTGTCGAACTGCTCACCGGTCAGCTGGCCGATCCCGACGTCGACCGACGGAACAGGTTGCGCGCCTGGGAAACTCGACTGGAAGCGGTCATCCTCCGATATGAGGCCGACGGGTCCGGCGCCGACCGTCAGGCCCGGGTGGACGTGTTGCGGGAGCGTCGCGCCGAGGTGGCCCGGGCCCGCAGGCTGACCCGCACCGAGCGCAGCATCGCATTGCGTAGTCAGCTGCAGCAGGCCCGGGTCCAACTGGGCTATTTCGCCCGCAACCGGTGCAATTCGGTGCGCACCGAACTGCAGGAGGACGTCGCGGGCATGAGCCGGCGCCGGATCGAGACGTTCGAGGAGTACGCCCGGCAGCGCGCCCACGAGGTCGTCGGCGACGTCGACGAAGGCGTCACCGCACACCTGCGCGGCGTCGCGGCAGAACTTGAGCTGCCCGCGCTCGAGTTGTCGGCTCCGCCGCGAGTGCCCGATCTGCCGTCACCGTCACTGAAATCCCGGACCCTGGAGACCCGGCTGATGCTGGTTCTGGGGGCGGGCTTCGGGCTGGGTGTCGCGGTGGCGGTCAGCAGGGTGCTGGCGGGTGCGGCGCCGCGACTGGCCGTGGCCGGATTGGTCGTCGGCGCGGTGGTGGGACTGCTGCTGGCGGTCTGGGTGGTCGGCACCCGGGGGCTGCTGCACGACCGGGCGGTGCTGGATCGCTGGGTCGGTGACATCACCACCACGCTGCGTTCGGCGGTCGAGGAGCTCGTCGCGACGCGGGTGCTGGCCGCGGAGTCCGTGCTCACCGCGGAGCTGGCGGCCCGTGAGGAAACCGAGGCGGCCGCGGCGGCCGAGAAGACCGCCGCGATGGATGCCGAACTGCGTGAACATGCCGTCGCGACCGCGCGGGCGGCGGCCCAGAGGGACCGGCGGATCCCGCCGTTACAGCGGGCGTTGGACGCCGTTCGGGCCGATCTGTACGGCAACAGCGATGCTACTGACGAGTAACCAGCTGATAACGTTGATCTGAATCGTTCCTGTGAGTGATCGGACATACCACTGGTTCACCGTGGGTATGTCACCCGCGTTAACCTCTACCCAAGGGGTAGCCGTGACCGCGTCGTGACGTGGCTTGGGTTCCACAAACCTACGCAGGAGAATTTTGATGACCTCAGCGACCATTCCGGGTCTGGACACCGCACCGACGAAACATCAGGGTCTGCTGGCCTGGGTCCAGGAGGTCGCAGAGCTGACTCAACCCGATCGGGTGGTTTTCGCCGACGGGTCTGCCGAGGAGTACGACCGCTTGGCCGCTCACCTGGTCGAGGCGGGCACCTTCCAGAAGCTCAACGAAGAGAAGCAGCCGAACTCGTACCTGGCCCTGTCGGACCCCTCGGACGTCGCGCGGGTGGAATCGCGCACCTACATCTGCTCCGAGCGCGAGATCGACGCCGGCCCCACGAACAACTGGATGGAACCCGCCAAGATGCGCGGGATCATGACCGATCTGTACCGCGGCTCGATGCGCGGCCGCACCATGTGGGTGGTGCCGTTCTGCATGGGTCCGCTCGACGCCGAGGATCCCAAGCTCGGTGTGGAGATCACCGACTCCGAGTACGTCGTGGTCTCGATGCGCACCATGACCCGGATGGGTCAGGCCGCGCTCGACAAGATCGGCGACGACGGATTCTTCGTCAAGGCGCTGCACTCGATCGGTGCACCGCTGGAGCCCGGCCAGAAGGATGTGCCGTGGCCGTGCAACGACACCAAGTACATCACCCACTTCCCGGAGACCCGCGAGATCTGGAGCTTCGGCTCGGGCTACGGCGGTAACGCGCTGCTGGGTAAGAAGTGCTACTCGCTGCGCATCGCCTCGGCGATGGCCCACGACGAGGGCTGGCTCGCCGAGCACATGCTGATCGTCAAGCTGATCTCCCCGGAGAACAAGGCTTACTTCGTCGCCGCGGCGTTCCCGTCGGCCTGTGGCAAGACCAACCTCGCGATGCTGCAGCCCACCATCCCCGGCTGGCGGGCCGAAACCGTCGGTGACGACATCGCATGGATGCGGTTCGGCAAGGACGGTCGCCTCTACGCCGTCAACCCCGAGTTCGGATTCTTCGGCGTCGCGCCCGGCACCAACTGGGATTCGAATCCCAACGCGATGAAGACCATTGCCGCAGGCAACACCGTCTTCACCAACGTGGCCAAGACCGACGACAACGACGTGTGGTGGGAAGGCCTGGAGGGCGAGCCCGACCACCTGATCGACTGGAAGGGCAACGACTGGTTCCTGCGCGAGACGGAATCCAAGGCCGCGCACCCGAACTCGCGTTACTGCACCCCGATCTCGCAGTGCCCGACACTGGCGCCGGAGTGGGACGACCCGCAGGGTGTGCCGATCTCGGCGATCCTGTTCGGCGGCCGTCGCAAGACCACGGTCCCGCTGGTGACCCAGGCCCGCGACTGGCAGCACGGTGTATTCATCGGCGCCACCCTGGGTTCCGAGCAGACCGCCGCCGCCGAGGGCAAGGTCGGCACCGTGCGCCGCGACCCGATGGCCATGCTGCCGTTCCTGGGCTACAACGTCGGTGACTACTTCCAGCACTGGATCGACATCGGCAAGAACGCGGACGAGTCGAAGCTGCCCGCGGTGTTCTTCGTCAACTGGTTCCGCCGCGGCGATGACGGCCGCTTCCTGTGGCCGGGCTTCGGCGAGAACAGCCGCGTGCTGAAGTGGGCCATCGAGCGCATCGAGCACAAGGCCGACGGCAAGAGCACCCCCATCGGCATCGTCCCGACCGCCGCCGACCTGGACCTGTCCGGGCTCGATGTCGACGCCGCCGACGTGGACGAGGCCCTGGCCGTCAACGCCGAGGAGTGGCGGGCCGAGCTCCCGCTGATCGAGGAGTGGTTCGAGTTCGTCGGTGAGAAGCTGCCCACCGGCATCAAGGACGAGTTCGACGCCCTCAAACACCGCCTGGCCGAAGAGTCCTGACTTCCCTCTCACGAGCAGACACAGAACCGCCCCTTTTCACGTGAAAAGGGGCGGTTCTGCGTCTGCTGGGCATCAGAGGGTTGCGCTCAACCGCACTTGAGCCGCAACGCTGCGTGCCATGGAGATCAGCATCGCACTGCCCACCTTCAGTGAACCTGGCGCCGACGTCTGCGACGTCACGTCGATAGCGCGCCATGCCGAAGCGCTCGGCTTCGACGCGGTGTGGGCCGGCGACCACTTGAGTACGGGTGCACCGTTCTTGGAGAGCGTCGTGGCGCTCAGTGCCACTGCCGCCGTGACCGATCGGTTGCGGCTGGGCTTCGGCGTCCTGCTGCCCGGGCTCCGCCCGCAGGCCTGGGTGGCCAAGCAGATCGGCTCCCTGCAGTTGTTGTCAGGGGGCCGGGTGTTGCTCGGTGTCGGGGTGGGCGGCGCGCCCGCCGCTGAGTGGGCCGCAGCGGGAGTGTCGCACCGAGAGCGTGGTCACCGGACCGACCTGATGTTGCAGGCGTTGCCAGACCTGTTGTCCGGCAAAGAGACCGAATTGGGTACGGAGGTGGGTGCGCCGACGATCACGCTGGACCCGGCAGTGCCGATGCCGCCGGTGTGGATCGGTGGAGCGTCGGACGCCGCGTTGCGGCGAGCAGTCCGATACGGAACAGGCTGGCTCGCTTCGTTGTTGAGCCCCGAGCAGGTCGACCAGCGAAGGGCGCGATTGGCCGAAATGGCTGATGCCCACGCCGTCGCGCCGCCGCGGATCGGTACCACGTTGTTCACGGCACTCGGTGGTGCCGACCGCGAACGGGCCGTGCGATGGTTGGAGAGCCTGCTCGTTCCGCGAGAGGTTGCCGAGCGGATGATGATCAGCTCAAGACGCGAACTCGTGGACAAGATCGGCCGCTACATCGAAGCCGGCGTGTCTCACATCGTCGTCAATGCCGGGACTCAGAAGCTGCCGGCGCAGTACGACGTGATCGGTGAGGTCGCTGCAACGACGCTGGGACGGTGACCCGGCCGCGAAAAAGCGGGCACCGCACCAGTTCGGGGCCGTGTGCGCACTCGAGTAGTCGGCCCAGGTAGTCGCGGGCCCGGGTCAGCTCGTCGATACGGCTGTCGATATCGCTGACCCGGCGGGTGACCGTGTTCTGCCAGTTGTCTTGCGAACCCAGCAGGTCGGCGATGTCCTCGATCGACAGGTGCCCTTCGTGCCGCCACACATCTATCAGTGCGACGCGGTATACCTGCTCGGCGTCATAGACCCGCCCGCCGGCCCGGCGGGCGGGAGCCACGAGACCGCATCGCTCCCAGTAGTGCAGGGTCGAGACGGGCAGGTGGAAATGGTCGGCCACCTCGCGGATCGTCACGTAGTCGGTCATGGCTCCATTGGACCCCAACCTCAGCCGCCGATGGGGTGTCCCTCCGCCCGGAACGCCCCGCGGTCCGGCCACCACATGCGATCGCCCAGCAGGCTCATCGCGGCGGGAACCAGGTAGGTCCGCACCACGGTGATGTCGAGCAGTAGCCCGATGCCGATCGTGGACCCGATCTGCACCAGGTTGAGCACCGTCCCACTGGTCAACGCGAACATGGTGATCGCGAAAACCACTCCGGCGGTGGTGATCACGCTGCCGGTGCTACCGAATCCCCGGATGATGCCGCTGATCACCCCACTGTGGGATTCTTCGCGGATACGGGCGGCGAACAGCATGCTGTAGTCCGCGCCGACCGCGACCAGTGCCATGAACGACACCGGGAACACCGACCAGTCCAGGCTGATGCCGATCAGATGCTGCCAGATCAGGGTGGACATCCCCGCCGCTGCCCCGAAGGACAGCACCACCGCGGCGATCATCAGGACCGGGGCCACCAGGCTGCGCAGCATCACGATCAGCACCAGGAGCACGGCCGCCACCGCGACGACACCGAAAAGTGTGAAATCACGCCAGGTTTGGTCGACATGGCGCTGGGACAGCGAGGCCAGGCCGGTTGACTCGATCTGGGCGTGCTCCAGCACGGTTCCCGTGGCGGCGTTGTTCGCCGCGGCGATGACGTCGGGTACCGCGCCCATCGCCTCGGCGCCGTACGGGTTCACCGCCCAGACCACCATCATGCGGGCGCTGCGACCGTCCGGGGAGATCAGCAATTGCTCTCCGGCGGTGAGGCGGCGGTCGGAGCGCCCCTCCTCGGGCAGGTAGAAGCCCCGGCCTGCGCCGGTGCTGGTGTCGGCGGACATCCGGTGCAGGAAGTCCGATGCTCGTGAGAGCCCCGCGCTGAGTTCGGTGGTCAGCGTGACCATGGTGTCGGTACCGGTCTTGACCTGACCCAGCCCCGAGGTGAGACGGCCCAGACCTGTTGTGAGTTCATTGATTCCGGACAGCAGCCGGCTCAGTTCCTGACGGGTCTGTTCGGGGGTGCGGGTACCGAGCTGATCGAGCATGGCCCGCAGTTTCTTGATGGCCGCGCGCAGGTCGGGCAGCGTGTCCAGCGCCGTGGTCACGGGTCCTTCGGGGACCAGTGGCGCGGCGAGCGCCAATCCGTCGATTGCCAGCTGTGCGCGCCCGCCGGTGGCCGCGTTGAGGTCGGCGAAGGCCTGTCTGGCGCGCAGGCACGAGCTGTCCGCCGCGCAGGCGGCCGACGGCTCCGGAACGGTGAGCGGATCGAACACGGCGTGTAAGGCGGCGGTGGGGGCCGCCAATCGCTGCCGGGCGGAATCGATGTCGTCGACCACCCGGTCCAGGGAATCGGTGGCGTTGGAGATGCTGCGTACCGCGGTCACAACGTCCAGGGATCCGCCGGAGAGGTTGCCGACCACCCGATCGGCGGATTCCAGTGTGCCGAGCAGGTTGCGCGCCAAGTCGACGAGGGACCGGGCGCCGTCGGTGAGTTCAGGGAGCCTGGCGGCCGCGTCCGCCGATCCGTCGTGCAGTTGGGTCACGCCGGAGGCGAGGCGCTTCAGCTGCGGGATGGCCTCTTCGACGCGGTCGTGGGCGTCGGCCAGCCCGGCGCCGACTTGCGCGGTCTGTGAGCCGATGGCCGTCTCGGGCAGGGGTTTTCCCTCGGGCCGGGTGATCGACCGGACGTAGGCCACCTCGGGAAGGTTGCCGATCGACATCGCGATCAGGTCGAGGGCGGCAAGGTCGTTGGTGTTGCGCATGTCGTGGTCGGTCCGGATGGTGATGAACTCAGGAGCCGCCTCGTTGACACCCCAATGGCGGTACACAGCCTCGTATCCGCGCTTGCTGTCGGTGGCGCGCAGTTGCATCGCGTTCTCGTCGATGTTCGGTTCGAAGGTGAACAGCACTGAGCTCATGGCGATGAGAAACGCCAAGGACGCTGCGACCAGAGCCGGTGCACGACGGATGATGGCGGCGCCGCGCTTGCGCCAGCGTCGTTCGTCGAGGGGGCGGGGCTCGGCGTATCCGCGCCGCCCCCACAGCGCCATGATCGCGGGAGTCAGCGTCAGGCTGACCGCCATGGTTATCGCGATCGACAGCGCGATCGGAGGTCCCGCGGTGCGGAACATGCCGATCTTGGTGAACACCATGGCCATTCCGGCACCGGCGATGGTCAGCGCCGAGGCGATGACGATACCCGCGGTGTGCGCACCGGAGCGGGCAACCGCGTCGTCGACGGTCAGCCCGCGGCGTCTGCCCTCGTGATAGTTGGCCAGTAGGAAGATGCCGTAGTCGGTCCCCGCACCCAGCACCATCGCGGTGACCAGGGCGATGGTGAAGTTCGAGACGGTCAGCAGATCATGACCGCCGAGCAGGGATATCACCGGGCGCGCGACGGCCAGCGAAATACCCACGGTGAGAAGGGGAATCATCGAGGTGACCAGCGACCGGTAGACCGCGAGCAGCAGCAGCGTGATCAGCACCACCGAGACCACGGTGATGATGGCCAGCGAGGTGTCGATGGCGGAGAACAGATCCGACAGGGTCGGCGCGGCCCCGGTGAAATGCACGTCGAGCCCGGACGGGCGGGGGAGCGCCTCGACCGCGGCGCGGACGTTCTCGGTGGACCGGTGCGCACGGGTGGAGCCGACGTCGCCGGTGGTGGCGACAATCAGGTGGATGGCCTTGCCGTCGGGGCTCAGGCCGATTCCCTCGAGCCCCGGGGTGCCGTACGTGTCGAGCACGTAGGCGACGTCGTCCTTGTCTGCCGTCAATCGCGCCACCAGGTCGCGGTAGTACGCGGTGTCGGCCGGGTTGAGGACCCGGTCGCTGGACACCACGATGCTGCCGACAGCGGTGGTGTCGGGGACGCCGAAGTCGCGCGACATCTGCCGCAGGGTCTCGGTGGTCGGGCTTTCCGGAGTGAACGGTGCAGAGTGCTCGGCCACCGTGCGTTCCAGCTGGGGGATGGCCAGGTTGAGTACACCGGCCAGGGCCAGCCACGCCCCGAGAATCAACCACGCATGCTTCGCGCAGACTCTGGAGAGTTTGCCGAAGACCGCCAGATTGTGCATTCGGGCATCGTAGACCAATCGGTCTAGGAGTGGTCGACTAGGATGGACCAACTGGTCTATTTCGGTGATGGAGAGGGTGGCGGCGGTGGCAGGCCCGCGTGAGCGTCTCATTCAGAGCGCCATCGAACTGATGCGTGAGTACGGTGTGCACGCCACGGGTCTCAGCGATCTGCTGGAACGCAGCAATGCCGCTCGGGGGTCGATCTACCAGCACTTTCCCGGAGGGAAGACCGAACTGATGGAGCAGGCGACGCTCGCAGCCGGGCGAATCATCACCGCCAGGATTCAAGAGCTGACGCAGACCTTGCCCGCCGAGGACGTCATCGGCGCCTTTGTCGCCGGGTGGAAGCAGAACCTCACCGACAGCTCGTTCACCGCGGGATGTCCCATCATGGCGGCCGCCCAAGCTGGGCCGGATGCGCTCACGGTGCGGGAGGCCTCGGCCACGGTATTTGCTGATTGGTCCAGGGTGATCGCGGAATCGATCGAATCGAAGGGTATCGACGCCGCCACCGCGGCCTCACTCGGCAGCTTCATCGTCAGCTCACTGGAAGGTGCCATCATCCAGTGCCGCAGCGCGAGGTCGCTGCAGCCCCTCGACGACGCCTGCACCGGCCTGATGTTGCTGCTGCGTGGGATCGGTGCGGACTGACTGGTGGTTACCCCGCGGTGCCCAATTCGGACCGGGCCCGGGCGATCTGTTCGAATGCGTAGTCGGCAATCTCGGTGGTGGTCATGCTTGCGCCGGTCTGCGCGAGCGATCGGTAGCGGTCGTCGCCGAGAACATCGCGCAGATGGGTGATCGCGGCGACGATCTCGGGAAAACTCGGGTGCCCGATGGCGGCTGCGGTGAATCCCATGACGGTCGCGGCCGGCTCGTGGATACCCAGTCGGGCAAGCAATGCCGCGAGCAGTCCCAGAGTGACGCGCATGAGCTCCGTGGTGCCGGAATCGTAGTAGTGCCGGACGGTTTGGGTGATGTAGTCGAGGGCTTCGGTAAATTCGCCGCGGTCGGCCGCCAGTCCGGTCAGGAGCCCCGCGATGATGGATGTCTGCTGCCGGTCGCCGCTTTCGTCAGCGATTCTCAATGCCCGGCGAAGGGTTTCGTAGGCCGCGGTGGGATCGGTCTCCCGCCGGGCCCAGCCATATCCGAGCAGCGCGGCTCCGGCCAGGCTGGGATTGTTGGTGGCGAGTGCGGCCGCGAGCAGATTCTCCGACACCTCGATGGCTTCGGTCATGGCTCCGCAGACGGCTAGGGACACCACCATCACCGACTCGCTCGCCGTGTGGCGGCTCGGACTGCGTGCGATGCCGGCGCGGCACCACTCAACAGCCCGTTCGGGCCGACCTGTCGTGCTGTATCCGGCGGCCACCACACACGAGAGCTCGTCGCCGACGTCGTCGAATTCGGCGCTCTCGATCGCCGCCCGGGCCGCGTCTGCGTACTCGTCGAAGTCATGGAGCCGGCCCAGTGCGGCACAGTTGGCGGCGCCGACGTAGAGCTGCGCCAGCCGTGGATGGTGTGTGGCTTTCGCGATCGGGATGATCTCCTTCGACCCAGGCCAGTGGTTCCCACTGCTCGAGGAAGTACCCGAAGAAGATGGAAGTCGCTGCGATCGTGGCCGCGGTATCGAGGTCGTCGTGGTCGGCAGCCCACCGGAATGCCGCACGCAGGTTCGGTAGTTCGCCGGAGAACCATGCGTAGGCCTCCCGCAGACGCGGGCTGTCCCACAGTGCAAGCGCTTCGGGCTCCAAGCTCGCGAAGTAGCGTGCGTGCGCGGTGCGCACACTTTCGCAGTCACCGGCGCGGACGAGTTGTTCCTCTGCGAATTGACGGATCGTTTCGAGCATCGAAAAGCGAGTCTTCGCCGAAGTCCGGTCGGCTACCAGCAGCGACTTGCGGACCAGGGCATCGAGGAGATCCACAGCGACGATTTCGTCATCGGAGTCGGCGATCGCACAAACTCCGGCCAGGCTGAACCCGCCTGCGAACACTGAACACCTTGCCAGCAATGTCTTTTCATCTTTGTCCAAGAGGTCATAGGACCATTGCACAGCGTGGTGCAACGTTTGGTGGCGCTCCAACCCGCGACGTGCTCCTATGAGTAATCGAAAGCGATCATCGAGCCGATCCCGAACCTCGGTAGCTGTCATCGACCCGGTGCGGGAGGCCGCAAGCTCGATCGCCAGCGGAATCCCGTCGAGTCTGTGACAGATCTCGACCACAGCGGCGGCCTCAGCCGGTGCGGTGAACGTGACATTGGGTGATACTGCTTGCGCCCGGTCGATGAACAATGCGGCGGCGGCAGAGTCGTTGCCTGCTCGGATGTCCAATGACGGTACCGGCCAGAGCTGTTCGTCGTTGAGTCGGAGCCCTTCCCGGCTCGTGGCCAGGACTGCGACTGTGCCGGAATGGGCGAAGATCCGTTCGACCAGATCGGCCGCGGCATCCAGAACGTGTTCGCAGTTGTCGAGCACCAGCAGACGTGTTCGGCCTTCCAACGCGATCGCGACACTGTCGGAGACGCTCAACCCCGGCTGTTGGGTGATGCCGAGAACGGCCGCGACCTCATCGGGTACGGCGGCGGGGTCACCGACCGCGGCGAGTTCGATCACGAATACCCCATCGGGATACCTGCCGGCGGACCGTGAGGCCAACTCCAGTGCGAGGCGGGTCTTGCCGACACCGCCGACACCGGTCAGTGTCACCAGGCGGTGTGATTTCAGAGTCGTGTCCAGCTCATCGAGTTCGGTCTCACGCCCGATGAGGCTGGTGGTGGGGATCCGCAGATTGCCGCGCGCGGCATCGGCGGTTGCCAGCGGCGGGAAGTCGGTGCGGAGGCCTTCCGCGTTGACCTGAAAGATCTCAACGGGTCTGACTATGTCCCGTAACTTGTTGGGCCCCAGCGGTATCAAATCGATCTCCATCAGCAGACCGCTGGTGATGCCGTCAACCAGAATCTGCCCGCCGTGACCGGCCGCCATCACTCGAGCGGCGCGGTTGAGGACGGCGCCGAAGTAGTCGTCGTCGCGGCGTTCGGCTTCGCCGGTGGCGATGCCCATTCGTACGGGCAATTCCAGGCCACGTTGCGCGGTGATGGCGGCGGCGACGGCGGCCGCTGGTGAGGTGAACACGGCACACATGCCGTCACCGGTGTGTTTGAACACCTGACCGTCGTGGGCCTCGATCGCTGATCGCAGCACCTCGTCGTGGGACTCCAACGCTGCTCGCATGGCTTCGGGATCGGCTTCCCACCGTCGGGTGGAGCCTTCGATGTCGGTGAACACGAACGTGACGACCCCCGACGGCATGTCGATGCCGTCCTCAGCGCGCTTCGATCAATCGCATCGGCGCTCCCCACGCTCGATCCGCTGGGCGTTTGGACATCGTAGGTCCGGCGGGCGCGGCCGGACTGGGGATTGGCAGTGCGGGTGGCGGTGGTGGTTCTGTAGTCAAACACCTGCTCACGCCGATTCCGAGGCGTGTAACCCAGCCTGACTTGACACCTGTCAAGTGGCGCCGGTTACAGTGCCCTCATGCAGATCCGCGAGCATGCCGAGGCCAGCCCCGAGAAGCCGGCGATCATCCTCCACCCGTCGGGCACCGTCGTCACCTTCGGTGAGCTCGAAGCTCGCGCGAATCGCCTGGCCCATCACTTCCGCCGACACGGGCTGGAAGAGGGCGACGTGGTCGCGATCCTCATGGAGAACAACGAGCACATCCACACCGTGATGTGGGCGGCGCGCCGCAGCGGCCTGTACTACGTGCCGATCAACACGCATCTGACCGCGGCCGAGGCGGCGTACATCATCGACAACAGCGGGGCCAAGGCCATCGTCGGCTCCGCCGTCCTCAAGGACATCCTGAGCGGTCTGGACAAGGAACTCCCCGACGGCCTGCCGGAGGTCTTGCTGATTGCCGACGGTGAGCTCGACGGCTGGCAGCGTTACCCGGAAGCCGTCGCGGACCTGCCCGTCACCCCGATCGACGACGAGCTGGACGGGGATCTGCTGCAGTACTCGTCGGGCACGACCGGCCGGCCCAAGGGCATCAAGCGGGAACTGCCGCACGTGCCGCCGTCGGAGACCCCCGGCATGATGTCGGCGCTGGTGGGTTTCTGGATGCAGCCGGATTCGGTGTATCTCAGCCCCGCGCCGCTGTATCACACCGCGCCCTCGGTGTGGTCCATGCAGACCCACGCCGCCGGTATCACCACCGTGGTGCTGGAGAAGTTCGACGCCGAAGGCGCACTCGACGCGATCCAGAAGTACGGCGTCACCCAGGGCCAGTTCGTTCCGGTGATGTTCACCCGGATGCTGAAACTCCCTGAGGACGTGCGGAATTCGTACGATATGTCCAGCCTGCGGCGCGTGATGCACGCCGCCGCCCCGTGTCCGGTCGAGATCAAGAAGCAGATGATCGACTGGTGGGGGCCGATCGTCGACGAGTACTACGCGTCCTCGGAGGCCATCGGGGCGACGGTGATCTTCGCCGAGGACTGGCTGACCCACCCGGGTTCGGTCGGCAAGCCCATGAACGGTCTCGTCCACATCCTCGACGAGGACGGCAACGAAGTCCCACCCGGTCAGGCCGGCGAGATCTTCTTCGAGGGCGGTGCCGATTTCGAGTACCTCAACGACGCCGAGAAGACCGCATCCTCGCGCGACTCGCACGGTTGGAAGACGGTGGGGGACATCGGGTATGTCGACGAGGACGGCTACCTGTACCTCACCGACCGGCGCCACCACATGATCATCTCGGGCGGGGTGAACATCTACCCGCAGGAAGCCGAGAACATGCTCGTCGTTCACCCGAAGGTGATGGATGCCGCGGTGTTCGGCATCCCGGACGACGAGATGGGGCAGAGCGTCAAGGGTGTTGTGCAGACCGTGGACCCGGCCGACGCCACCCCGGAGTTCGCCGAAGAGCTCCTCGGCTGGCTGCGGGAGCGCCTGACGCACTACAAGTGCCCGCGGACGATCTCGTTCGAGGCCGAGTTGCCCCGCACCGACACCGGCAAGCTGTACAAGCAGGGGCTGATAAACAAGTACTCGTGACCGTTCTGGAGCTGCCCGCGGGAATCCGCGTCGGGGTCGACATCCCGACGGATACCGCGACGTTCACGCTGACCGAACATCCCGCCGAGGACCGGCGGGTGGTCACCGTGGATTCGGTCGAACAGGCTCTGGGCGAGCTCACGGAGCGGTGTCGGACGTGGCCGCAGGCCGCGGCGGTCTGTGACGATGTGCTGCGTTCCCTCGATCCGGCCGGGTCGACCCGGGCCGGGCTGATCACCGAGTCGCTGGCGTATTCGACGTTGCAGTCGGGACCCGAGTTCGGCCGGTGGCTGGCCGAACGGGGCCCGGCGACCGTGCCGCTGCTACCTGAGCCGGTGCAGGCGCATCGCGAGGGCAACACCCTGCACGTCCGGTTCAATCGGCCGCAGCGGCACAACGCGTTCTCCACCGATGCCCGGGGCGCGCTGCTGGAGGCACTTGAGGTGGCCCGGCTGGATCCGTCGGTCGAGGAGGTCGTGCTCGGCGGGAACGGCCGATCATTCTGCAGCGGTGGCGATCTGGCCGAATTCGGTTCGTTCGCCGACCCTGCGAGCGCCCATCTGGCGCGTACCAGGCACAGCCCGGCCCTGGTGCTCGACGAGATCACCGAAAGGTTGGGGCGACGCTGCCGCGCCGAGGTGCACGGCCAGGTGCTGGGCAGCGGTCTGGAGATGGCCTGTTACTGCGGGTGGGTCAGCTGCCATCCAGACGCCACGATCGGCCTGCCGGAGTTGGCGCTGGGGTTGATTCCCGGGGCGGGCGGCACGGTGAGCATCACGCGTCGCATCGGCCGGTGGCGTACCGCGTATCTCGTGCTCTCCGGGCGCACCATCGACGCGGCCACCGCACTGGCATGGGGCTTGATAGACGAGGTCGGCGTCAGTCGCTGAAGTTGATGCGCACCGAGACCGGCGTGGTCTCCAGGGCCTTGACGACGCGCGCACCGATCACCCCGAACTTGCGGCCCCGCGCGACGACGTCGTCATCGGGCCGGAACTGTGCGATGCCGGTGCGCCACCGATTCCCTTGCCGTAGACGGACGTTCGGGTTCGCGGCGATGTTGCTGCCCCAGCCCGACCGGGTTCCGTGCTGGCAGATCACCCAGGCCCCGGTGGCGTCGAATTGGGCGGAGACGGGCACCCTCCGCAACTGGCCGGTCTTGCGGCCGGTGGTCTCCAACTCGGAAGCCAGGGCGGTGCGCACGCCCAGCTTCCCCAACACGGTGATCGTGGGGTTCAGCAGATAGCGTCCGAGCGCCCGCTCCCTGCGGAACTTGCTCAGTGTCTTGTCGGGTTGCGTGCCGGTCATGAGCTCCTCCTTGCACGGAAGGCGTCGAGTCCATTGCTCTTCAGCAGGCGCAGTGCGGTGATCAGCGGGCCGATCGTCGGGTCGGGATCGTGGCCCGCGCCCAGCCGGTGCAACTGAGTGGCATGCCACTGCAGTTCCAGCGCACTGAGAAAAGTCTTGGCACGGGCGGTGTTCGCGAGCCGGGCGGGCAGCGGAGGCGAGATGTCCGGAACTCGGAGGCGCTCCTGTCGTGCCACCAGGAGGCTGTCGGCGGCCGCCGGGTTGACGGTGGTCGGTCTGCCCAGCCCGATCACGTCGGTGGCTCCCGACCGGACGGCCTCACTCATCGCCCCCTCCGTGCGGAAACCACCGGTCACGGCCAGCGGAACGTCCCCGGCGACCTCCCGGGCGGCCAGCGCGTACTCGATGAAGTACGCCTCACGCGCCTTGGTGGAGGCCGATTGCACCGCGGGCCTGCCTTCCATCGCGGGGGATTCGTAGGTGCCACCGCTGATTTCGATCAGGTCGATGTCTTCGGCACTCAGCGCGGCGATGACGGCGCGGGATTCTTCCTCGGTGAAACCTCCGCGCTGGAAGTCCGCGGAATTGAGTTTGATGGCAACGGCGAACCCGGGGCTGACGGCCGCCCGCGTCCGCCGCACCACCTCGAGCACGAAGCGCATCCGGCGCTCTGCGTCGCCGCCCCAGCGGTCGGTCCGCTGATTGGTCCGCGGCGATAGGAACTGGGCGACGAGATACCCGTGCGCACCGTGTATCTGGACTCCGTCGAAGCCGGCCGCGTCGGCGATCGCCGCTGTCCGCGCGTACCTGTCGACGGTGGCCTCGATCTCGTCGTCGGTGAGGGCGCGCGGTGCCTGCCATCCGGGAACGCTCATTCGGACCGGAGACGGTGCCACGGGCTGAGACCGGGTGGCCAGCGGATTGGCTTGTCGTCCCGGATGGTTCACCTGCATCCAGATGAGGCCTCCGCCGTCCTTCGTGGCCTTGGCCCATCGCGACAGTCCGTCGAGGTGCCGGTCGTCCTCGATGACGACGTTGCCCGGTTCGCCCAGATGGTCGTGGTCGACCATCACGTTTCCGGTGATCACGAGCCCGTACCCGCCCGTTCCCCAGCGCCGGTAGAGCTCGATCAGCCGATGGTCCGGCCCGTGGCCGGCATCGCCAAGACCTTCGCTGAGCGCCGACTTCATCAGCCGGTTGCGCAGGACCTGGCCACTGGCAAGCGGCAGCGGGTCGTGGATGTCTGGCATGGCGGTCTCCTCGAAATGGCGCCGGGGGATGCTTTTCGCGACGGTAGTACACCGATCGGTATAGTGCAATGAAGCGGTCAGCGCTGGACGGCGCGGGTAGACTGATTGGTTTAGTACGTGGTGGGGGTGCTGAAGACTACGGAGGCGGCGAGCGCGATGTCGGCACGAGACACCTTGATCACGAGCGTGACCGGGTTGCTGCGGCGCCGCGGTGTCGCCGGCACCGGGGTGAACGCACTGCTCGAGGACAGCGGCGTCTCCCGGCGGACCATCTACCTGAACTTCCCGGGCGGCAAGGAGGAACTCGTCGCGGAGGCGACCCGGGTAGCCGGGCAGACGCTGACGACGTTGATCCGCGCGACCGACGACGGGCGCGACCCCGCCGAAGCGGTGCAGGAATTCATCGACCAGTGGAAACTGCAACTGGCGGAGACGGAGTTGCAGGCCGGTTGTCCGATCGTCGCGGCCGTTTTCGGTCGCTGTGAGGCACCCAAGGCCGCTGAGGTCGCCGCCGAAACGATCCAGGACTGGCACGCGATCCTGGCCGAGCGGCTGGTTCGCTCCGGTGCGGATGCGGAGACAGCCCGTTCTCTGGCGACCATGTCGATAGCGGCTGTCGAAGGTGCGGTCATCATGGCGATCGCGGCTCAGAAGACCGATGCCCTCGACGACGTCGGCCGGCATCTCGTCGAACTCACCAGGCTGCACCTGCCAGGCGCTTGATCTACTGCTTTAGCTCGCAACGGCTTCTGGTGGCTGGTCTACAGTGCCAGTTGTGACTGGTGGCCCGTACTTCGATGATCTGCAGGTCGGTCAGGTATTCGACACCGCGCCGTCGATGACCTTGACCGCCGGTGCGGCCTCGACGCACCAGGCGATCCTCGGTGACCGGCTGCGGCTGGCGCTCGACGCCGAACTGGCCGCCGCGGTGACCGGCGAGCCGGGTCCGCTGGCGCACCCCGCGCTGGTGTGCGACGTCGCGATCGGGCAGAGCACATTGGTCACCCAGCGCGTCAAGGCCAACCTGTTCTACCGGGGTCTGGCGTTCCACCGCTGCCCGGTGATCGGGGACAGCTTGTACACCCGCACCGAAGTGGTTGGTCTCAAACAGAATTCGACGAAGCCGGGACGGGCGGCCACCGGCCTGGCAGCGCTGCGGATGACGACTGTCGACCATTTGGATCGCAAGGTTCTCGACTTCTACCGCTGCGCGATGCTGCCGTTGTCCGCCGACGACGTCGACACCGGGCATACCGACGATCTGTCGACGATCGGGGCCGGCGCCACCGCGCCGAACCCCACCGCCGGCTGGGATGCGGACGCTTTCCGGACCCGGGTGCCCGGACCACATTTCGACCCGGCGCTGGCCGGCGCGGTGCTGCACAGCACCGCCGATGTGGTCAGCAGCGCCCCGGAACTGGCCCGGCTGACCCTGAACATCGCTGCCACCCATCATGATTGGCGCGCCGGCGGCAAGCGCCTGGTGTACGGCGGGCACACCATCGGACTGGCCCTGGCCCAGGCCAGTCGGTTGCTTCCGAACCTGGTCACCGTGCTGGGCTGGGAGTCCTGCGATCACACCGGTCCCGTGCACGAGGGCGACACCCTCTTCAGTGAGCTGCATGTGGAATCGGCCGACGCCGGAGTGCTCAAACTGCGCTCGCTGGTGTACGCGGCCGGCGGACCCGACGGTGGCGACGACCGCCAGGTGCTGGACTGGCGGTTCAGCGCGTTGCAGTTCTGATGACACCGCTGGCGATTCCGAGGGCACTGCTGCGGCAGGCTCAGAAGGTCGCCGACGACTTCACGGCACTGACCGGCGTGCGGGTCGACGCCGACGAACTGCTGACCGGCCGCGCCGCCCTGTTGGACATCGCACCCCGGAGGCAGGTCTCGGCGGGCGGGGCGACGCGGCTGCTGGCCACCGATGACGGATGGTGTGCGCTGACGTTGTCGCGCCCCGACGATGTGGCCGCTGTTCCCGCACTGTTGCAGGACGATTCGGCGGAACCCGATCCCTGGCCGGCCATCCGGGCCTGGGCGGAGGTGACCTCCGCCGCGGAGGTGGCCGGCCGGGCTCGGCTGCTGGGGTTGCCGGTCGCTGTGCTGGGTGAAACCGCACCCGCACCGCCGGTGGTGAGCCCTCTCGGACCTGCCCGGAGCGGTTCCATGGCCGGCGTGCTGGTGGCCGACCTGTCCTCGATGTGGGCCGGGCCCCTGTGCGGACAGCTGCTGGCCCGGGCCGGGGCCACCGTGGTCAAGGTGGAGAGCCGGAGTCGTCCGGACGGGACCCGGGCCGGACCGCCGGAGTTCTTCGACTGGATGAACGGCGGAAAGCTCTCGTACGCGGTCGATTTCGATGATCCCCGGGACCTGGCCGCGCTGATCGAGGTGGCTGATGTGGTCATCGAAGCCTCACGACCCGCCGCGCTGAGCCGACGCGGGCTGGGTCCCGATACCGGCCCGGCCTGGCCGGATCTGGCTGCGCATCACCGGGCACGGCACCGCGGGGGAGAAGGCCGGCTGGGTGGCGTTCGGCGACGACGCCGCGGTGTCAGGCGGCCTCGTCGGATACCGCGAGGGTGCACCGGTATTCAGTGGCGATGCCATCGCCGACCCGCTCACCGGGCTTGATGCCGCGGCTGCCGTGGCGGCATCGCGGGTACGCGGTGGCGGAGAGCTGATCGAATTCTCGATGGCCGCCGTGGCAGCCGGATACAGCTCCCGCGACGGCGGAGATACCGAGGTGACCCCGGTACGGCCCGCCGCCGGGCCGCCCGGCCCGGAACTCGGATCCGGCAACGACGCGGTACTCCGATTGGTGGCGGAACGGACCGATGCCCCATGCTGATTCGTCGTGCGACCCTGCTGGACGGCGTGGTGGCAGACATCCGCGTCGGCGACACCATCGAAGCGGTCGCCGAATCACTGCCTGCCGAGCCCGGTGAACAGGTGCTCGACGCCGCGTTCGGCACCGTGATTCCCGGACTGCACGATCATCATCTGCACGTGTACTCGGCTGCGGCCGAGTGGGATTCGGTCCGCGTCGGGCCCGGTGAGGCGGCCGATGAGAACGCGCTGGCCAGGGCATTGCGCTTCGCGGTGGCTGGCAGTGACGGCTGGGTCCGTGCCGTCGGTTACCACGAGGCGGTGGCCGGACCGCTGGACCGGGACACCCTGGACCGGTTGGCCCCCGATGTCCCGGTGCGCGTGCAACACCGCAGTGGCGTGTTGTGGACGCTGAATTCCGCGGGCCTCGCGGCGCTGGGTCTGGACGATCATCCCGACGGGCGTCTGCGCAGTGCGGACCGCACCTGGTCGGAGGCGCTGGAACGCAGACCCGCGGCGGTCGCGGATTTGAGCGCCCGGCTGGCGGGCTACGGCGTCACCGGCTTCACCGATGCGACGCCCGACCTGCAGCCCGGTGATCGCCCGACGGGCATGTGCCAACGTGCGCACTACCTGGCTCCGGGCAAGCGCATCCTGCACGATGACGGGCTCGATCTGGATGCGTTGACGCACTGGATCTCCCAGCGGCACCAGGCCGCTGAACCGGTGGCGGTGCATTGCGTGACCTCGGCCCAACTCGTCGTCACGATCGCCGCGCTGCGTGCTGCGGGTAGCCATCCCGCCGACCGGATCGAACACGCCGCGATGGTGCCGCAAGACTGTATCGCCGACCTCGTAGCCCTGGGGATCACCGTGGTGACCCAGCCCAACTTCGTGGCCGAGCGGGGCGATCAGTACCGCACGGATGTGCCTGCCGCCGAACAGGATCAGCTCTGGCGGCTGGCAACTCTGCTGTCGGCGGGCGTGCCGGTCGCATTGTCCACCGATGCGCCGTTCGGTGCCCCCGACCCGTGGGCCGCGATGCGCGCGGCCGTGCACCGTCGCACCCCGCACGGTGTGGTCCTCAACCCGGTCGAACGGATATCGGGGCGGCGCGCGCTCACGTTGTTTCTGGGCAGCGCGGAGAATCCGGCCCGGCCACGGCGTATCGCGACCGGCGAGCCCGGTGACCTGTGCCTGCTGGCGGGCTCCCCGCATCGGGTGGTCGACGCGCTCGATGCCGATCTGGTGGCCGCGACCGTCGTCGGCGGTGAGTTGGTGTTCGAGCGGTGAGTGTGTGGCGGGTAGCGGGCATGCCCGCGTTGTTGGCATGTGCCGCATTGGGGTTCGCAGGGTTTTCCCTGCTGCTGCCGGTCGCCCCCATGTGGGCCGTACACATCGGTGCCGACAGCCTGGGGGCCGGTGCGGTCAACAGCGTGCTGATGCTGTTCACCGTCATCGCGCAACTGTTGGTCGGCCGGCTGTTGCGCAGGGTCGGCTGGGGCGTCACGCAGGCGCTGGGGCTCGTGCTGCTGGGGATACCGGCCGTGCTGCACTCGCTGACCGGTTCCCTGTGGCAGGTACTGCTTCTGGCGGCGTTGCGGGGGTTGGGCTTCGGCATCCTGACGGTATGCAGCGTCAGGGGCATCGCCGCACTGATCCCGCAGGAACGCCGCGGCCGGGCGATCGGCGCGTACGGATTGTCCATTGCGGCGCCGCAGTTCGTGTTGACCCCGCTGGCACCGTGGCTGGCCGAGCACGTCGGGTTCCAGCTCGTTTTCGTGCTGGCCGCGATTCCTCTGCTGGCGGTGCCGCTGGCGTTCGCCCGCCCGGCACCGACCCTGGTGGACGAACCGCATTCGGACCGGCTCGACGGCATCGGGCCGCTGGTCGGCCCGATCGCCGCGCTCGTGGTGATCACAGCTGCAGGCGGGGCGATCCTCACGTTCGCGCCGCTGTTGGGCGGTGCGACGACCGCGCTCGGGGCATTGCTGGCGATGACCGGTATGGCGGCGTTGGCCCGGTGGCTGATCGGCGGGGTCGCCGACCAGCACGGCGCAGCGAGGTTCATCGCTCCCATGCTGGGAGTCGGTGCGGTCGGTCTGGCGGTGATCGCCGTGGGTATCGGTGTCGGCGGAGGGTTGGTGATTCTCGGTTGCGCGCTGCTCGGCACCGCCTACGGCGGGCTGCAGAATCTCACCCTGGTGCAGGCCTTCGCCGCGACGGGCGAGCATGCCCGCGGCGCGGTCAGCGTCGCCTGGAACGTGGGCTTCGACGCGGGCACGGGGCTGGGGTCACTGGCTGTCGGTGCGCTGGCCACGTCGTTCTCGTTCCCGACGGCGTTCGCCGTGATGACGGCCGCGTGTGCGGGGGTCGGGCTGATATGGCTCAGCCGGCCTGGCGCTGCAAAGTGACCGAGGCGGTGTTGGCATCGGCGTGGGTGGCGATACCGCTGCCCTTCGCCGTGACGGCCAGTGCCGTGCGGTCTCCGCGGAACAGGTCGCGGGAGAACTCGCACGGAGAACCGTTCTGGTCGTAGGTGACCCGGGTGATCAACAGCAGTGCCGCCTTGGGCTTGATCCCCAGGAGGGTGGCTTCGCTGCTGGTCGCGCTGACCGCCTCGATCCGCTCATCGGCCCGGCCGGTGACCAAACCGTATTGGGATTCGAGGATTTCGTAGAGTGATCCGCCCAGCTGCTGATCGAGCAGACCCGGGAAGGCGTCGGCGGGGAACTGCGCGTGTTCGAGCGAGATGGGGGAGCCGTCGGCCAGACGGACTCGCTGGATCTCGATGACGTAGTCGCCGGGTCCCAGTCGAAGGGCGGTCTTGGTGGCGTCGTCAGGGGTGGTGATGCGCGTCGAGAGCACTCGGGTGCCCGCGACGTACCCCTGATTGGCCAGGAAGGCGGGCACGCCGACCACATCGGAGAGGTGTCGCTCGACCTGGCCGTGGCTGATGAAGATGCCGCCGGCCCGGCCGATCACCCGGTGCACCAGCCCGGCTTCCTCCAATGCGGCCAGTACCTGGCGCAGGCTGGAGCGGCTGGTGCCGTACTGCTCGGCCAGCTCACGCTCACTGCCCAGTTTCGCGCCGGGGGTGCCCGCGTTGATATCGCCGACGATGCGCCTGCGCAACTCCTCGCTGTGAACTGCCACCCCGGCCCCCTGCCCGTGTATTGGTACAGCCAATTCTATCCAGGTTGAACTAGAGTTCAGCGATCGCCATGTGAGATTCGGGCAGAATCTGTCCGCCGTCCACGACCAGCGACTGTCCGGTGATGTACGCGGCTTCGTCGGTGGCGAAGAAGAGCGCCGCGTTGCCGATGTCGGCGACCGATCCGAGTCGGCCGGCAGGCACGGCCGAGGCCATTTGGTCCATGTAGTCCTGGCCCATTTCGACAAGGCCCTCGGTGATGATGTTGCCGGGCAGCACGGCGTTGATGGTGATCTTCTTCGGGGCCAGCTCCATCGCGGCGGTGCGCAGGAAGCCCAGCTGGGCGGCCTTGGACGCCCCGTAGTGCGACCAGCCGGGGTAGCCGGTGATGGGGCCTGTGATCGACGACGTGATGACGACGCGTCCGTGGCCGCTCGCGGTCAGGGCGGCGAGGGCAGCCTGCACGATGTAGACGGTGCCCTTGAAGTTCACGGAAAGCACCTGGTCGATGTCGTCCGGGGTGAGGTCTTCCAGACGTCCGGACGGGAAGATGCCGGCATTGGCGCAGACGATGTCCAGCCCGCCGTGCCGCTCGACGGCGGCACCGACCACCTGGCGGGCGTCTTCGGGGCTCGTCACGTCCGCGCGCAGGGCACTGACCCGACCCGGGGCGTCGGCGAGCGCCGCGACCGCCTCATCGAGGTCGGCCTGGTTGCGGCCGGTGACGAGGACGTCCACGCCGGCGTTGGCGAACGTCTGGGCGATGCCGCGGCCGATGCCCTTGCTGCCGCCGGTGACGATGGCCGAACGGCCCTGAAGCGATGCGAACATGTTTGGGTTCCTTTGAGAGTCAGGTCAGGGTGAGGCCGTTGGAGCGCAGGTAGCGCTCGGCGAGTTCGCAGCTACCCGCGGCGTAGCTGATGGCCTTGGTCGCCGATTCCCTGGAGTGGCTGTGGCTGCCCATCCAGGCCAGCAGCAGCAGCCTGCGCAGCAGCACGAACGACGCCAGCATGTCCTCGTCCGAGGTAGGCAGGTCGCGACGCGTGCGGTATCCGCTCACCCAGGCGTCCTGCCATTCCGGCAGTGCCGGGTCGTCTTCTATGAACGACACCGCGGTGCCGAAATCATAGAAATACCAACCGAATCCGCAGTCATCGAAGTCGATGACGGTGATCTTGGGAGTTCCCGCGGGGTCAGGGTCGACCAGCAGATTGGCCAACCGCAGGTCAGCGTGGATCAGGCCGTAGACGTCGGGCCCGGTGCCGTAGGCGTGCAGCCGATCGTGCAGCAGCGCCTGGGCGCGCTCCAGCACCTGCTGCTCGGCCGTGCCGACACCTTCGGCATCGTGCCAGCGGCCCCAACGGGGAGCCGCCCCCAGGCTGTGTTCCCAGTCCCAGGAGAACCGGCCGAACCCGGGCGGGCGCTCCCACCGCTGCGAATGGTCGTGCAGCGCAGCGGTGATCCGGCCCAGCGTGTGGAAATCGTCGAGGGTCAACGTGCCCTCGTCGGGCTCGGCCCCGGCGACCATGCCGAAGTGCACGGCGTGGCGGTCGGTTCCGTCGGCGTTGACGGTGACCAGCCGCCGGCCGTCGCGGGCCGGTAGCACGGTGGGCACCGTGACGTCGCTGTCGGCCCGCAAGGCCTGCAGCCAGTCGAGTTCCGACTCGATCTCGTGCGGCTGGTGATAGTCCTGCCGGTGCACCCGCAGGATCGACTGGGCGCCGGCATCTTCGACGAGATAGGTGGCATTCTCGGACAGGTTCAGCAACCGCAGCGTCGCGTCCGTCCCGATGTCGTACTGGCGTAACGCCAGGTGGGCGACATCGATCTCGTCGGTGATGACCATCAGCGCCTTCTCCTCTTCGCGCAAGCGCTCATCAGTGCAATCTCTTCTTCGCGCAAGCGCTCATCAGTGATCCCGTCCTTCAATACCATCGAGCACCGCCGTGATCCGGTCCCTCGCCACGGTCACGTCAGCGGTGCTGCCGCCGATGTAGAGCCTTCCAGCGGCGCCGATCATCTGCACGTCGACCACAGTAAGCCCAGGTGCGGCCCGCTCCGCCTCATTGGCCGCCACCGCTGCGAACAACGCCGGGGTCATTTCGTACACCAGCAATGACTGCCCGGGCAGGATCATCGAGGCCTGCCGGTTGCGGTTCAGGATCACCGCATGCTGATCGGTGATGTTCTCGATGATGTCGTGGTAGAGCACCTGCGGCCGCAGCTGGTCGGACGCCTTGTTGCCGGTGCCGGCCAGTATCGCCTCGCCGGCCCGCTGCACATCCTCCAGATTGGCCGAGTGGATCTCGAGAACACCGAATTGGCGCTCCACGTAGAGGATTCCGGGCTGGATGCCGGGGACCTCACGCAGTGCCAGGTCGATCACCCGCTCGATCGCCAAGGCGGGGGACACCTCGACGATCAGCGCGTGCTCACCCTCGTACGGTGGATAACCCCGGGCCCGGGTCGGCGTTCCGAGGTAGGCGGCGAACTGGCGCTGCAGGTCCTCCACCAACAGGTAGACGCGGATCTGGGTGCGAATCCGCGTGCTCTCCTCTGCTTTGGTCGGCATGGCTACTTGCTGGCGACCGCGAAGTGCGCGCCGAGTTCGTTGTGCGGACGCGGGATGACGTGCACGCTCACCAGTTCGCCCACCTGCGAGGCGGTCTCGGCGCCGGCCTCGGTGGCAGCCTTGACGGCACCCACCTCACCGGTGACGATCACGGCAACCAGGCCGTCGCCGACCTGCTGACGATCGGTGATGGTGACGTTGGCGGCCTTCACCATGGCGTCGGCAGCGGCCAGCGCAGCCACGTAGCCCTTGGTCTCGATCAGTCCGATTGCGTTGCTGGACATTGGTGTTTCTCCTTATTTCTTGGGGTTGGAATCAGGTTTACTGTCGATGGATCCGATGATGAGTGCGTCGACCGGAGGCGGGGTGCCGGTGAACCAGCCCGAGGCCACGGAGCCCTGGGCGACGAGAACCCGCTCGCCCACACCGCTGCCGAGGACGTCGAAGGCGATCAGCTTCGACCCGGTGCCGTCGATCTCGACCTCGAGGAACGCGCCGGGCGGGATGCCGTCGATCCGACGGGTCGACCACACGTTGCCGGTGACAACCGCTGAGATCATTTGCGCTCCTTCTCGATCGTGATCCCCAGAGTGCGGGCTTTTTCTCGGGCCAGCGGGGTGAGCACCGCCTTGCGGCCGAGCACGAGCGTGCCGCCGGCCATGTCGGCGATCTGCCGTTCGGTTACCGCGCCGGTTTCGATGCGCCTGCTGGCTCCTCCGCCGGATGGCCGGGTCGATCCCGCCAGCCGGAAGCTGAGCCGGCCTGCCTTGAGGTCCGCCCGGGTCTTCGGGCTTTCGAAGAGCCGCAACAGCTTCCGGACGAAGCTGTCGAGGTCCCGGTCATTGGTCAGCTGCACTGTCTCGGTGCGGTTCTTGCCGTCGACGGCACGGGGCCCGGTGGGTTCCACGCCGAACTGGTCCGCGACCGTCGGCGGGGCGGGTGGAGCCGGAGCCGGTGGTGGGGGGACAGCCACCGGCCCCGGAGTCTTCGTGGCAGCACCGACATCGCGGACGGCATCCCGCACCACCTCACGCACGAGGGCGCGCAGTTCGTCCCGGTTGATACTCACGCGGTGGCCCTCGCCAGTGCGTCCCGGGCCGCCTCGGCTGCCGTGCGAACATCGGCTTCGGTCCCGGACAGGTACACGCGGCCCGTGGCGCCGATCATCCGGAAGTCGACCACCTTGATATCCGCGGCCTTCTCGGCCTCGTTGGTGGCCAGGATGGCGTAGGACGCGGGTGCCACCTCGAGTACGAACAGTGACTCCCCGGGGAGCACCATCGAGCCGATCTTGTTGCGGTTGATCAGGAAGGCATGCTGGTGGTCGACGCTGGAGATGATCCGTGAGGCCAGCACGTTCGGCTGCACCGCGCTTCCGGTGTTGCCGCCCAGCTCGTCCAGTGCGGCGTCCGCGGCAGCTTTGACCGCGCCGGTCTCGCCGTGGAACTCCAGATAGCCGAATTGCCGCTCTACCACCAGGATTCCGGCCTTGACCTCGGCGTGCTTGAGAGCGACGTCGGTGACGCCCTCGATGTCCAGTCCGGGTGCCACCTCGATGATCTGGGCGGCCTGATCGGCACGGGGAAGAGCACCCTTGATCCAGGTGCCGAGATACGACATGGTCTGCGGTTGCAGCCGGTCGATGAAGATGAAGGAACGAAGTTCAGCCACAGCCCTACCTCTTGATCAGTTGTGCGAGTTCTTCGGCGACCAGCGCGCGCAGTTCGGCCCGCAGCACGTCCAGTCCGGGATCCGACGACCGGTTGGCAGTCGGGTATGGCCGGCGGGGCGTGACAGGCGCACCGTGACGGTCATTGGAGGCGCGCGGATACTCCGGCACCGGTCCGGCCGGTGAGTGCCACGGATTGATACCCGCGAAATTGCCCATGGGTACGGCGGAATCGCTGTTGTAGGCGATGCGGGCCCAGTTGATCAGGTTCTGCGGTTGCAGGTTCTCCCCGATCGAGCTGCGCCCGACGAACCCGGTGCCGATCGTCATCGACGGCGCCAGGTTGGTCTCCAGCCCGGAGCTGCCGGTGCTGTTGCCCACGTTGACCGACACCCGCAGCACCGGCACCTGGGCGGCGAAATCGGCGATCACCGAGGGATTTTCGCTGTGGATCGCCGCCGAGTGACCGGCGCCGCCGATCCGCACCACTGCCCGGGCGGCGCGGATCCCACGTGCGGCGTCGGCCGCGGTGGTCATGCCGAGCACCGGGGACAGCTTCTCGTGGGCCAGCATCTCCTCGGAGATCACGTCGTTGAACGGCGCGATCAGCACCCGGGTCTTGGGGGTGACCCGCAGGCCGGCCTGCCCTGCGATCCAGGCGGCATCGCGGCCCACCACGTCGGTGTTCAGGTGGCCGTCGGCGAACATGTAGGCCCGCAGGCGCCGTGCGCCGTCCTCGTCGAGGATGTGCGCTCCGGCACGGGTCAGTGCGCCGTTGAGCTTGCTCGCGATCGCGTCCTCGGCGATGAGGACGGATTCGTTGGTGCACAGCACCGAGTTGTCGAAAGCCTTGCTGTCCACGATGCGCTTGGCCGCGGCGTTGATGTCCGCGCTGGCCTCGACGAACACCGGGACATTGCCGGGACCGACACCGAGTGCGGGGTTACCGGAGGAGTACGCCGCACGCACGACGCCGGTGCCCCCGGTCGCCACGATGACGTCGGTGCGCTCGTCGGCCATCAGCGCCTGCACCAGCGGGATGGACGGTTCCTCGACCACCTGGACGATGCCGTCCGGTGCCCCGGCGGCCACCGCGGCCTCGGCGAGCAGCCGGGCGGCGTCGGCCGAGCACTGTTTGGCCCGCGGGTGCGGAGCGACGACCACGGCGTTGCGGGTCATCAGCGCCAGGATCACCTTGAAGTACACCGTGGCAACGGGATTGGTGGTCGGCGTCAATGCCAGCACCACGCCCGCCGGCCGGGGCAGCTCGACGATCTTGCGGGCCTCGTCGACGCGCGGCGACACAAAGTCTCCCGCGGCCTCACCCCGAGCGTAGTAGTCGACGATCCCGCGCGAGCAGGCCCGGTTCTTGGTGACCTTGTCGGCCACCACACCCATCCCGGTCTCGGCCACCGCCTCGGCGGCGAACCGTTCGGCTGCGCCATGGGCGGCGTCGGCCACCGCGTTGACGATCACCGACACCGCGGCTTGGTCATAGTCGGCGTACGCCCCAGCGGCCCAACGGGCCCGCTCCAGCATGTGGCCGGCCTGTGCGGTACTGGTCATGATGCTTTACGTCCTCTCACGACGGTCTCGGCCCTGGCCACCGCGACGGCGAGGCGGTCCAGGACGTCCTCGCAGAGTTCGCGCGAGAGCAGGAGACCCGGTTTGAACTGCAGGACACGGGGATCCAGTGTCGAGAAGATCGCCCACACTCCGTTCTCGTAGAGTTCCCGCATCACGAACTTGGCGCCTTCGGGGTGGTCGAACTCCAGGCCGATCACCACACCGTTCTGCCGGATACCGACGAACCAGTCCGGGTGGTCGGCCTGGATGCGCTGCAGTCCGTGGTCGAAGATGTCGGCGATGTAGTGGACCATCGAGCGCACTTCGGGGCGGGTGGAGATCTCGAGCGTCTTCAGCGCGGCGACACAGCCCAGCTCGGCGCCGCCGAAGGTGGAGATGTGGCCGAAGCCGTCCTCGTCGAGCCACTTCGCGGCGCGATCGCTGAGCAGGGCCGCGGTGATCGGGTACATGCCACCGGACAGACCCTTGCCGGTCACCAGGATGTCGGGCTCGATGCCGTGTTTGGTGATGCACCACAGCTCACCGGTGCGCATCAGGCCGGTCTGCACCTCGTCGGCGATGTACAGGGTGCCGTGTTTCTCGGTGATGGCCTTGACGGCTTCCAGGTAACCCGGTGCGGGAAGCGGGAATCCGTAGGTGGCCGGGATGGTCTCCATGATCACCGCGGCGACATCGCCGGGCGCCAGCACCCGTTCCATCGCCTCGATGTCGTTGAACGGAACCTGGAGGAACTCGTCGGGCTGGTCGGCCAGGAAGAACTTGGCGAACCGGTCGTCGCCGGTGGCCACGGCCAGGCCCGTGTGGCCGTGGTAGGCCTTGACGATCGAGACGATCTTGCGGCGTTTGGTCGCGTGCCGGGCGCTCTTGAGCGCGATGTCGATCGCCTCACCGCCTCCGGACCCGTACGCCACCTTCGTGATCGACGCCGGCGCGGTCTCGACGAGGCGCTGCGCCAGGGCGGTGCGGGCCACCGACGGAAAATGGTGATTACCGACGTCGAAATGCTCCATGCCCTCGGTGATCGCCTGCATCACTTCGGGATTGCGGTGACCGAGGTTGTAGGTGCCACCGTTGAGGTGCAGATCGATCAGGCGGCGGCCGCCCATATCCCACAGGAAATATCCCTCGCGGCGGTCGATCACCAGATCGACACCGGTGTCAGTCCAGAACTGTGTCTTGTCTGGATTCCAGAACGTCTTCGCCTTATCCAGCACTTCGGCTTTGGATTCGAACGTGAACGTGCCGTAGTCGTACATGCGGCTCCCTCTCCAGCTATCCGGTAGCTGTGATGGGCCTCACCGTAAACGGTCGCAACCATTTGTGTCAATGGTTGCAGAAAGTGCTTGCCAATCGATTTTGGTAGTGCCAATATACGTAGGTCCCGGCTGTGGCCCAGGCCACATCGGGTATCCCACTGTTACCTGGAAGGTACCCCGATAGATGACCGATCAAGCTGTCGCCGGGAGTGAAGACACAGCTCACGACGTCCAGAGACTGAAACGCAACGCCGTCGGCACCGTCGGCGTCATCTTCATGGCGGTGGCGACCGCCGCTCCGATCACGGCAATGGTCGGCAATGTGCCGATCGCCGTTGGCTTCGGAAATGGTTCACATGCGCCGGCCGGCTACATCGTCGCAACCGTTGTCCTCGGTCTCTTCGCCGTCGGCTACGCGACCATGGCCAAGCACATCACCACCACCGGCGCGTTCTACGGCTACATCTCCCACGGCTTGGGCCGCATCGTCGGGATGGCCAGCGGCGGACTGATCACCATGGCCTATGTGGTGTTCGAGGCCTCGTTGATCGGGATCTTCTCGTTCTTCTTCCAGAACTTCATGCAATCCCAACTGGGTGTCCACATCCACTGGATCATCCCGGCGCTGCTGATGCTGACGGTCAACGCGATCCTGACCTACTTCGACGTCAACCTGACCGCCAAGGTGCTCGGGGTATTCCTGGTGACCGAGATCGTCATGCTCGCACTCGGCGCGGTGGCGGTGCTGTTCAAGGGCGGCGGCCCGCAGGGTTTCGCCGTCGCCGAGACCATCAACCCCATCGGTGCGTTCTCCCCGGCTGCCGGAATCGCCGGTGCCAGTGCCGGTTTGGGCCTGTTCTTCGCCTTCTGGTCGTGGGTCGGCTTCGAATCGACCGCGATGTACGGCGAGGAGTCGCGTAACCCCAAGAAGATCATTCCCCGGGCCACCATGCTCAGCGTCCTGGGTGTCGGACTGTTCTACGTGTTCGTCTCCTGGATGGCGATCGCAGGCACCGGGCCGCAGCACGCGGTGGAACTCGCGCAGGATTCCGCGACCTCGTCGGAGATCTTCTTCGGCCCGGTGCGTAGCGCCTACGGCGAGTGGGCGATCACGGTGTTCAACATCCTCCTTGTCACCGGGTCGTTCGCCTGCGGCATGGCGTTCCACAACTGCGCGTCGCGCTACCTGTACGCGCTGGGCCGCGAGGGCCTGTCCAAGAGTCTGCAGAAGACCATCGGCGCAACGCATCCCACGCACGGTTCTCCGCACATCGCCTCATTCGTGCAGAGCGGGATCACCCTGGTGATCATCCTGGCCTTCCTGCTCGCCGGGATGGACCCCTATGTGCACATGTACACGCTGCTCGCGATCCTGGGCACCATGGCGATCCTG
The DNA here is from genome assembly GCF_048282715.1 of Mycobacterium sp. 134. Classification (NCBI taxonomy): domain Bacteria; kingdom Bacillati; phylum Actinomycetota; class Actinomycetes; order Mycobacteriales; family Mycobacteriaceae; genus Mycobacterium; species Mycobacterium sp. 134. The sequence goes on along the minus strand of NZ_JBLVUN010000008.1, from coordinate 6,539,335 downwards.
ATCGTGCAGTCGCTGTGCGCGTTCTCGGTGATCAGCTACTTCCACATCCGCAAGAACCACCCGGTGTCCAAGCACTGGTTCAAGACCTTGATCGCCCCCGGTCTCGGTGGGCTCGGCATGCTCTACGTCGTGTACCTGCTGTGGGAGCACAAGGACGCAGCGGCGGGCACCGCTTCCGGCACCCTGCTGTTCAAGCTGACGCCGTGGATCGTGGTGGGCATCTTCGTCCTTGGCGCGGGCATGGCCACCTACTTCAAGCTGCGCGATCCGCGCCGCTACGAGTTGATCGGCCGGATCGTGTTCGAGGACAACGTTGTTCGAGACTAGAGTCGACCAGGCCGGTAGATGGATTCCTTCGAACGTCTCCTGCTGAAATTCGTCCTCGCGTGGGCTCCCTATGGGGGTCCGCGCGAGGACGACGTCTGGCTCGAGTTCGGCATGACCGCTGAACAGCTGTGCGTTCGGTTCGCCGGGGTCGTCGCGGGTCACGTGCCCAGGGCCAAGGCCTTGTCGGCTGCCGACCGCGGCTTGTTGGAACGCGCCTGCCGCTACCTGCGGCACCAGCGGGAATCAGGCAAACGCCGCGCGTAGATTCGTGACCTGGCTGGCCATGAACTCTTGAGCCACCGGTGTCTTCGCGGCGATCTGATCGAATCCGTGGAACGCCCCGTACACCTCTTCGACCTGGCATTCGACCCCGGCGGCGCGCAGGCGCTCGGCGTAGGCCATGTCCTCGTCGTGGAACAGGTCCAGGGTGCCCACACCGATCCATGCCGGCGGCAGCCCGGCCAGATCTTCACGGCGGCCGGGTACCGCGGTGGCGGGATCGGCACCTCCGAGATAGGCCGACCACCCGAACTGGTTGCTGCCCTGTGTCCACAACCGGTGACCGGGGTTCTCCAGCTCCGGGCCCACCGAGCGGTCGTCGAGCATCGGATACACGAGTATCTGTGCGGCAAGGGGTATCTCACCGCGATCACGGGCAAGTAGAGCAAGGGCAGCGGCCAGTCCGCCGCCGGCGCTGGCGCCTGCGACCGCGACCCGCGAGGGATCGACTGCGGGAAGTGCCGCGAGCCATTTCAGCGCGTCGTAGCAGTCCTCCAGCCCGGCCGGGTAGGGGTTCTGCGGAGCGAGCCGGTACTTGACGGCTGCCACCGTGATGCCGAGTTCCCTGGCGAACCGTCGGCACAGGGCGTCATCCTGCGCCGGGCTGCCCAGCACATAGCCGCCGCCGTGGATCCACAGCAGGGCCGGTGCGGGTTCGGTGACCCCGGCCGGCCGGAACAGTCGGACCCCGACACCCGAGCTGAGCGTCAGGACCTCGACATCCTCGGGTGTCTGCCGGTTCTGCAGCACCGTCAGCCGCTGCAGCAGCGGCAGCGTGCGCCTGGACACCAGCCGACGTGGGATGAAGCGGGCGATGCGTTCGAGGTCCGGATGGAAGCTGGGCCGGCCGTCTGTGGTCGCAGTCACAATGTCCGTTCTACCGCGCGTCCGGTGCCGGCCGGCATCCAGCCCCGCGATTTCCGTGGGCGTCGAGCGCACGACCGGGGGGAGACGCAGGTCAGGCGGGGCTCGCTCGCTGATCTAGTTGCCGACGCCGCCGGCTTTCGTGACGGCTGCCAGGTAGGTGTCGCCGCGATCGACGGACACGTCGTGCCACGACCCGGAGGTGTAGAGGTCCTCGGTCGGACCGATGCCATCGGTGGGCAGCGCTGCCGCGGCAACCGCATGTGCCTTGAAGGCGCGGGCCAGGCCGGTGAGTCGATACTGGAACCGCCGAACGCGACCGTCGATCTCGCCGGGGACCGATCCCCAGGTGGTGACCTCGGCGGTGTTGCCCTCCAGAACACGCAGCACCTCGGTGCGGAGTGTTTCGTCGTGGTCGAAGGCCGTGGACGGGAAGGCGACGGTCGCGACGTCTCCGGGCTGGCTGATGGCGTCGAGCGGCTGGCCGATCACCACCGTCGTGACGCCGAGGATCTGCAGCGGGCGCACATCGCACGGTGCGTCGACTGACACGGTGACGTCCCAGCCGGCGTGGATCCGATCGCAGATCCAACCGCCCGCCGAGGTGACGAGCTCACCGACATCGGAGGCGGTGACGTGCAGGCGGTAGCGGGTGAAGCGATCGGCGGAGCGCCGAATGCGCTGATGTCCCATGGTTCTTCAGCTCCTGTCGTACCGGATCATGGATGCCTTCTCGATTCAGAGCGCCGTAGCGTTACGGCAATATGGCGGTATATCGGTTGTAGTGCAAGGGATCACATGCTGTGGCTCGTCAGAGCTTGACCAGTATCATAAAGCTAGTGATGAAAAACACAAGAGTGGTCAACCCATGGCTGTGCGCTCACGCCAACTTACGATGAGACGATGACGGCACCCCAGAGCCCTCTTCGGGCAGGTCGACGTCCCAACCGACGTGGCGAGTCGTCGCGCAAACACGTCCTCGACGTCGCGCTGCAACAGTTGGCGAGCGGCGGGCCCGACGCGGTCAGCGTCAAGATGATCGCCAAGGAAGCAAAGGTCACGTGGGGGACCGTTCAGTACCAGTTCGGCGACGCCGACGGGTTTTGGGCCGCGACGATTCTGCACATTCTCGATACCGCCGGCCCAGACGTCTGGGCGCACCCGTCTGCCGGGTCGGTGGAGGAGCGGGTCGCCGAGATCATCGACCTCTTGTGGAATGCCTACGCCTCTCCGTACAACGCCGCCCTGTCGAATCTGCGTGCGGCGCTGGCCAAGGACCGCGCCGAACTCGAGCGGAACTATCCGCGCACCGCAAGCGCGTTGGATGTTCTCGAGGATGCCTTGATCAAGCAGTTCGGCGAGTTCTTCGACGGCGTCACCGTCGACCCTCGTCGTGCCCGCCAAGTGAGCGCATTGCTGCCGGCGGCATTGCGCGGCCTGCACGCCGAGCGTGCGTTCGGCCCCCGCGCCGACATCGACGACGCGCTGGCGGGCCTCCGCGCGGCGATCACGCTCTACATGGCCCCGGCCCCGCCGCAACGCCCGGGGGCGCGTCGTAAGACGTAGGGAAGGCCTACTTCAGCAGCGGATCGCGGGGCAGGCCCAGGATGCGCTCGGCAATGGTGTTGCGGGTGATCTCGGATGTTCCACCGGCGATCGTCATGGCCCGGTTGCCGAGATAGGCGCGAGTCAGCTTCTGCGTCTCTCCGGTCACCCCGGCCGTGCCGACCAGGTCCATGCCCAGTTCGGTCAGATGCTGAGAATGCTCGGCGACCAGCAGCTTGGTGACGTTGCCCTCGGGCCCGGGCTCGGTGCCCGCGATGGCGCGGCTGACCCGGCGCAGGTTCAGCAGCCTCAGGGTGTGTCCCACGGCGATCACCTCGCCGGCGCGGCGCACGTAGCGGGCCCCGTCGGGATCCGCGTCGATCAGGGCCACCAGCTCGTCGGCGTCGAACCCCGTCGGCGCGGCCGAACCGCCGCCGATGGAGATGCGCTCATTGCCCAGGGTGGCGCGAGCGACCAGCCAGCCCTTGTTCACATCGCCGACCACATCGGCGTCCGGGACGAACACGTCGTCGAAGAACACCTCGTTGAAGTGGGCGTCGCCGGTCAGCCCGCGCAACGGATTCACCGTCACCCCAGGGGCTTTCATGTCGATCGCCATCATGGTGACGCCGGCGTGCTTGGGGGCGTCGGGGTCGGTGCGCACCGTGGCCAGGCCCCACTGGCAGTGCTGGGCCAGGCTGGTCCACACCTTCTGGCCGGTGACCCGCCAGCCGCCGTCGACCTTCTTGGCCGCGGTGCGCACCGCGGCCGCATCCGAACCCGCGCCCGGCTCGGAGAACAGCTGGCACCACATGACCTGCCCGCGCAGCACGGGCTCCACCCAGCGCTCGCGCTGATCTTCGGTACCGGCCTGGGCGATGGTCAGGGTCACCCAACCGGTGATGCCCATGTCTGCCCGCTCGACGTCGGTGAACTCCTCCTCGATCACCAACTGCTCCAACACATTTGCGGCCCGGCCCCACGGCTTGGGCCAGTGCGGCACCAGATAGCCGGAATCCACCAGGTAGTCGCGGCGCTTGTCCTCGGACAGTGCGTGCACCGCGGCCGCCGCATCTCTGGCGTCCTGGCGGTACTGCTCGGCCTCTTCCGGTAGCGCGAACGACGCGCCGTGCGCCTGCCCGCTGCGTTGCCCGTCGACGACGTCGATCAGGGGATCGGCACCGTCGCCGAGCACCGCGGTCAGGGTCCGGGCGCGGCGCAGGTACAGGTGCGCGTCGTGTTCCCAGGTGAAGGCGATGCCGCCGTGGAGTTGAACGTTGGTCTGCGCGCAGAAGATCTGGGCCCGGATGGCGTGGGCGGCGGCCACCGCGGCAGCGAACCGGGCGCCCTCGAGGTTGTCGGCACGGGCGGCGTCCCATACCGCGGCGGTGGTCTGTTCGGCATCGACGAGCATGTTGGCCGCGTGGTGCTTGACGGCCTGGAAGGTGCCGATGGTGCGGCCGAACTGTTCGCGCACCTTCGCGTACTCGACGGCCATGTCGAGCGCGGCCCAGGACACGCCCACCGCCTCCGCCGAGCCGAGGATGCGGAAGACCGTGCGCGCCTCCCGCGCTGCGCCGCGCAGGATCCGGCTCTCGTCGACCGCCACCGCGCGCAGGTCGACCGCGCCGATGCTGCGGGTGGTGTCCAGGGAATCCTGTGCGGTGACGGTGATCCCGTCGGCGCTGGCATCCAGCACGACCAGGTCGTCGCCGGCGGCGAGTACGAGCACCTGGGCGTCGGGTGCACCAAGCACCGCGCGTGTCTGCCCGCCGAGGAGGCCGTCGGCGCCGATGCTCACCGAACCGGCCAGCCCGAGTGCCGCGACCGTCGTACCATCGGCGAGACCCGGGAGTAGTTCGGCCCGAACGGCGTCCGGGGCGTAGCGGTCGATGACCACCGAAGCCGACACGGTCGGCAGGAACGGCCCCGGGACCAGCTCCCGGCCAGCGATCTCGGCGACCACCGCCAGTTCGGGTAGCCCGAATCCGGAGCCGCCGTGTTCCTCGGAGATGGCCAGTCCATTCCAGCCGAGTTCGGCGCCGGCCGACCAGATCTCACTGCCGTAGGTGCCGGCCTTCTCCAGCGTGGCGCGGGCGGCTGCGCGGCTGTCGAGGCGCTTCAGCTGCCCGAACGTCGCGTCGGCGAGGTCCTGGTGCTCTTCGGTGATGGCCAGCGCAGACTTAGTCATGCTTAGCGAAGCTAACGGGGGTTTCGCGACACGTCGACGTGATGCAGGTCACATTTTGACGCCAGGTGAACAAGTCGGCGAAGTTGTCCCGTCCGTCAATCCCCTGCGGGGTACGCTCGCGCAATGACGGCACGACCGGATAACCGGTACCCCGCACCGACGCTCGCTGATCGAGCAAGATGGTTGCTGCATGCCAAGCCTGCCGACCACATGCTGGCGCTTAGCGTGGCGACGGCTTCGCTGCCAGTGGTGGGCAAGCACCTGGAACCGCTCGGTGCGCTTACCGCCATGAGCGTGTGGGGATTTCGTCACCTGCCCGACTTCTTCACCTCCTCGGCGAAATCCTGGCTGGCGCCGGACAACGGCGAGATTCGCAAGGCGGAGCGCGAGCAGACCAACGCGGTCGCCCAGGAGGCACTGCGCGGCGTGGTCTCGGCCGCTGAACTGGCCGTCGACTGGCCGGCCCCCGACAGCTTGCCGCCGTTGTGGCACACCTTGGAGTACCGCCGCGACGTGTACCGGACCTCGGTGCGCTACGGCGACGACCCGGCCCAGCTGCTCGATGTGTGGCGACCCAAAGACCTACCCGCCGAGCCCGCTCCCGTGCTGCTGTTCGTGCCGGGCGGCGCCTGGGTGCACGGCGGCCGGATCCTGCAGGGTTACGCGCTGTTGTCGCATCTGGCCCAGCAGGGCTGGGTATGTCTGTCGATCGACTACCGGGTGGCCCCGCATCACCGATGGCCGCGGCATATCGACGACGTGAAGGCCGCGATCGCGTGGGCGCGGGCCAACGTCGACAAGTTCGGCGGCGACCGCAATTTCGTTGCCATCGCGGGCTGCTCGGCCGGCGGACACCTGGCCGCACTGGCCGGGCTCACCCCGAACGACCCGGATCTGCAGGGGGATCTGCCGGAGGGGTCCGACACCAGCGTCGACGCCGTGGTGGGAATCTACGGGCGCTACGACTGGGAGGACCGCTCGACCGAGGAGCGGGTCCGGTTCGTCGACTTCCTGGAGCGGATCGTGGTGGGCCGCAAGCTCGACCGCCATCCGGAGATCTACCGGCAGGCCTCACCGATCGCACAGATCCATCCCGACGCTCCGCCGTTCCTGGTCATCCACGGCACCGGTGACAGCGTGATTCCGGTGGCGCAGGCCCGCAGCTTCGTCGACAAGCTCAAGGCCGTGTCGCGAGCGGTGGTCGGCTACATTGAGCTGCCCGGCGCCGGGCACGCGTTCGACATGACCGACGGGGCCAGAACCGGGGCGATGGCCACCGCAATCGGCTTGTTCCTCAACCAGATTCACCGAAACCGGGCGATGGACGAGGCTAAAGCAGTCATATAGACGTTTCCACACCTGGGGAGGACACCGTGAAGCGGTTGAGTGGGTGGGACGCGTTCCTGCTTTATACAGAGACACCCAACGTGCACATGCACACGTTGAAGATCGCGGTCATCGCGTTCGATGACATGGGGGACCGGACTTTCGGGATCGACGAGTTCCGGGAGGTGATCCGCGGACGGCTGCACAAGCTCGACCCGTTCCGCTACCAGCTCGTCGACATCCCCTTCAAGTTCCACCACCCGATGTGGCGGGAGAACTGCGACGTCGACCTGGAGTACCACGTCCGGCCGTGGCGGGTCCGTGCTCCGGGTGGGCGCCGTGAACTCGACGAGGCCATCGGCGAGATCGGCAGCACCCAGTTGGACCGCAGCCGGCCCCTGTGGGAGATGTACTTCGTCGAGGGCCTGGCCGATGGTCGAATCGCAGTGGTCGGCAAGATCCACCACGCCCTGGCGGACGGGGTCGCGTCGGCGAATCTGTTGGCCAGGGGGATGGACCTGCGCGATGGCCCGCAGCGTGATGACGAGTCCTACGTCCCCGATCCTGCGCCCAGCAGCACCGAGTTGGTGCGCTCGGCGTTCGCCGATCACATGCGCCAGCTCGGCAGGTTGCCCGGGACCGTCCGCTACACGACACAAGGGGTCGGACGGGTGCGACGCAGCAGCCGCAAGTTGTCGCCCGAGCTGACCCGCCCCTTCACCCCGCCGCCCAGCTTCATGAACCACATACTGGACGAGAAACGCCTGTTCGCCACGGCCACACTGGCATTGGCCGATGTCAAGGAGACCAGCAAGGCCCTCGGCGTCACGATCAACGACCTGGTGCTGGCCATGTCGTCGGGGGTGCTGCGCAAGTTGTCCCTCAAGTACGACGGCAAGGCCGATCATCCTTTGCTCGCCTCCGTGCCGATGAGCTTCGACTTCTCGCCGGACCGGATCTCGGGCAACCGGTTCAGCGGCGTGCTGGTGGCATTGCCGGTGGACGTCGCCGACACCGCCGAGCGGGTGCAGCGCGCACACGACGCCGCCGCGCTGGCCAAGGAAAGCCATCAACTCATCGGTCCGGAACTGATCGCGCGCTGGGCCGCGTACATGCCGCCGGCTCCGGTCGAGGCGGCGTTCAAATGGCTGTCCCACAAGGATGGCCAGAACAAGGTGCTCAACCTCAACATCTCCAACGTGCCGGGGCCGCGGGAACGCGGCAAGGTCGGCGGGGCCACGGTCACCGAGATCTACTCGGTCGGTCCGATCACCACCGGCAGCGGGCTCAACATCACGGTGTGGAGCTATGTGGACCAGCTCAACATCTCGGTGCTCTCCGATGACGCCACGGTCGACGATCCCCACGAGGTCACCGACGGCATGGTCGAGGAGTTCCGCGAGATCCGCAGGGTGGCAGGGCTTTCGGAGAAACTGACGGTCGTGGAGTCCGCGATGCCGCAGTAGCGGCCGAACAGGACTCAGCGTGACGTTGTGCGCTGACCGGGCTGGGCCGAGGCGAGGAGGAACTCCGCCAGCTTCGCGCTGGCGGGTCCGAGCCGCGACTGCTCGGCCGAAGCCAGGTAGATCTGCCACACGATCGCCGGCCGTATCTCGATGGTGCGCAGGTCCGGATAATGGGCCGCTTCACTGGCCGGCATGACGATGGTGCCCAGCCCGTGTCGGACCAGGCGCCCGGCGATCGAATACTCGAGGGCCACCTCATGGGACACCCGCGGCGCAACGCCTGCGGCGGTGAACGCGGCGTCGACGAGACGTCTGAGCCCGAACTCGGGCGGGAAGCCGATCAGGTCCTCATCGCAGAGCTCGGTGACCCTGACGGCGTCGCGGTCGGCAAGGGGATGATCGGAGCGGCAGACGAACACCATCGGCTCCTGGCACAGCAACCGCATCTCGACCCGGGCGGGGAACCGGTCGGGGGCCGATATCAGGGCCAGGTCGAGCGATCCGTCGGTGATCGCCGAAAGATAGGCCAGAGAACCAATTTGGCTCTGCCGCAACCTGATGCGGACGAATGGATACTCGCGGTGAAAGTCGCCGAGCACCTTCGGTACGTCGAGTGTGCCGAACGAGATCAGTGACCCGAGGTCGACTGTTCCCGTCAGCTCCCCGTGGTACGCGCTCACCGCGTCCTTGGCCAGCCGGGCGGTCTGGACCACTTGCCGGGCGTGCTCACGGAACAACTCTCCCGCGGGCGTGATTCTGATCTGGTGTTTGGAGCGGTCGAACAGCTCCACTCCGAGCTCCTTCTCCAATTTCGCCACCGCCGTGGACAGCGCCGACTGGACGACGTGCGTCTGGTTCGCGGCGCGGGAGAAGCTCATCTCACTCGCTACGGCGATGAAGTACTCGAGCTGCCGAAGTTCCATGACCGCAGTATCGCGTTTCGCGATAGAGATAATCAATATTGTTCGTTGGACTTGATAGAGCCGCATTGGTCTGATGGAAGGGCGAAGGTTCGAACGAAGGAAATGAACAATGCTGGCTGCAGGCAACGTCACGGTCACCGATCTGCTGTGCGTCACCCCGCCGTGGATTCCCGATGGTGCGCATGCGATGACGCAGATCGTCGAGATCCCGCCCGCCGACGAGGGGGTGCAACCACACCGCCACTCCGGGCCCGTGTTCGGCTACGTCCTGGAGGGTTCGATCCTGTTCGAGCTGGAGGGTGAGGCGCCCAGGAAAATTGTTGCGGGCGAGGCATTTTGGGAGCCGGGAGGGGATGTGGTCCACTACCAGGTCGCGAATCTGGAGCAGCACAGCCCCAGCGTGTTCCTGGCGGTCTGCCTCTGTGCGCCGGGCGTCGACATGATCACCATGCTGGATCCCGACGAGATCGTGGCCCGCGACCATCTTCGTCACCCGAGCGCGCGTCAAACCAAGAGCCATTGACCGAGAAACGAGGAGACAACCGTGCAAGCAGTGATCACCAGCGACCGTGCGGCGGGTTTCGCCGGGCTGTCGCTGTCCGAGGTGCCATATCCGCACGCGGCTGAGAATGACGTCATCGTCCGGGTGCACGCAGCGGCGTTCACCCCCGGCGAGCTCGACTGGCCGGGAACGTGGACGGATCGCGCCGGCCGTGACCGGACTCCGACCGTACCGGGTCACGAAGTGTCTGGAACGGTCGTCGAACTTGGCTACGGCACAACGGGTCTGACGATAGGTCAGCGGGTTTTCGGCATCACCGACTGGGCTCGTAACGGCACGCTCGCCGAGTATGTCGCGGTCGAGGCGCGCAATCTGGCGCCACTGTCGGCCGATGTCGACCACACCGTCGCGGCGGCACTCCCGATCTCGGGCCTGACGGCCTGGCAGGGATTGTTCGACCACGGCCACCTCGAGACCGGGCAGACTGTGCTGATCCACGGCGTGGCCGGTGCGGTCGGATCGATCGCGGCGCAGTTGGCTCACGCACGCGGGGCCCGGGTGATCGGTACCGGGCGAGCCGCGCACCGGGACGCCGCGCACGAACTGGGTGTCGACGTGTTCGTCGATCTCGAACCGGGGTGGCCCGAGGACGTCGGCCAGGTCGACCTGGTCTTCGATGTTCTCGGCGGTGAGATCCTCGATCACTCAGCGCAGTTGGTTCGGGCCGGCGGCACCCTGGTCACCATCGCGGAACCACCGCGGATCCAGCCGGCCGACGCTCGAGCGGTCTTCTTCGTCGTCGAGCCTGACCGGACGCAACTCGCCGGGTTGGAGCGCAAACTCCGCAGGGGCCGACTGCGGCCGTCCGTCGGCGCGGTGCTTCCGCTCGCGGATGCGGTGTCGGCATTCGACCCGGCACAACGCGTCGCGGGCAAGACGATCATCAGGGTCGTCGAAAGCAGTTGAAGCGGTTCAGGTGGGCTACCGGATCGGTTCGTCGCCGAGCACCGTGGTGCGCAGCATGTGCCTGGGCGAGTTGGGCTCATATGGCGCAGCCCGGTGCAGGACGCCCTGGTTGTCCCAGATGACGGTGTCGCCGACAGACCACCTGTGGCTGTACACCTTGTCCGCCGTGGTGGCGTGGGTGAGGAGTTCGGCGAGCAGCGCCCGACCTTCGTCGTGGTCCATACCGACGATGTAGTCCGCCGATGCTCCCAGTACCAACGACTTTCGCCCGTTGCGGTGCGTCCACACCAGCGGGTTCTCGTGAGTCGGCCGGGCCCGCCAACGGCTCAGCTGATCGGGCGTCGGATCAGGGTAGACACGTCGCTGTGAGGCTTCCAGGGAGTGCACCACCCGCAGCGTGCCGTAGTGGTCCTTCTCGGTCTCGTCGAGCGAGTCGTAGGCCGCGTAGGTGTTGGCGAACTCGGTCTCGCCGCCCCGCGCGGCGACTTCCAGGGCCGACAGCACTGTGGCTTTCTGTGGGCATTCGTCGTGCATGGGGGTGCAACCGTCGATATGCCAGTCGAAGGTGGCCTTGAGGTATTCGGCTGCTTTGTTCTTCGTCTTGTCCAGCGTGATCGGGTAGATGCCCGAGACCGGGTGATGGCCATCGGCCGAGCGGTCGATCTCACCCAGGCGCTGCGAGAAGGCCACTTGCGCTTCGGGATCCAGGTTGAGGCCATGGAACACCAGCACTCCGTTGTCCTCCAGGGCGTCGAGCACCGCGGCTCCGAGGCTGTCGTCGGTACCCAGGCGCTCGGGGTCGACGCCGACAACCTCGGCGCCCACCGAAGCGGTCAGCTTGTTGATGGTCAACACACTCATCGGTGCGTCCTTTCGTTGTTCGGTGACGGTGTCCGGTGTCGGTTACGGCCGTGGTTCGCCGGTGCGGATCATCACGGCATCGGCGGAGTCGGTCGGCGCCGGTTGGTGCATGATCTCCACCGACATGGCGACCATGATCAGCGAATAGATCAGGTGCAGCAGGTTGAGCGCATCGTCGGGAACGTCGTCGAGCGGAAACTTGTCGCAGTACTCGATCGCCTCCTCGACGCGAGGGAAGAAGGCGTCGTAGAACTGGTGCATCTCCGGCATGGTGCTGGCCAGGCGACGATCCCAACGTTCGGTCTCGGTTGGCAGACACCAGATTTCGGCGTACGGCTCCAGTTCGGCGAAGGCGCTGGGGAGTCGAGTGGAGGTCATCGTCACGCTCCCGCCGGTGCGCGGTCGCGCTGATAGGACTCGACCCAGCCGACCGCCATCTTGTGTAGGTGCCGCACCAGGATCTCCTGGTCGTTGAGCGGGTAGTCATCGATGACGTCGTACTCGAGCGCGGCCTGGGTGCCGCCGAGCATGCCGGCGTCCTGCAGGGCGAATTCCTTGAGCACCACGGCGGCCACCTCGTGCTCGATGCGTTCCCGCACGGTGCGGGCCGGGTGGAAATAGGTGAACGCCTCGTACCGGTGGGTGTTGTGCGAGGTCGGCCAGTAGCGGTAGAGCAGGTACCAGCCGCCGTAGATCAGGATCTCCAGGTTGGGGAAGATCTGGAAGTTGCTGATACCCCAGGGTTCGATGTTGCCCGGGTTGAGTCCGTGCATCGGCAGCTCACCGATGTCGGGGGTCCGCCACGGTCCCACCAGGCCGCTCTGGGTGGCCCGTTCGATCGGGTACATGTACTCCGGCGCCAGCAGCCAGCGGCGGGTGCCTGCCGTCGAGACCAGCCGGTGGGGTCCGTCGAGCTGAAAATGTCCACAGGTGAAGCCGGCGTTGGGATCGCGTACCTCCGGCGGGATCTGCTGAGTGTGCAGTGACGGCACGTGGTAGTACTCCTGGAAGGCGTCGGCGAAGATCTTCCAGTTGCTGTTGTTGTGTGCCACCCAGTCGTATCGCTCGGTGAGTTTGCCGAACGGGTAGTCGTCGAGGGCGGTGACCATGGGACCGAGGAACTCGCGCAGACTCTGGCGCGGTTCGCGGTCGAAGTTCACGAACACGAAGCCGGCCCAGACATCGCAGTGCACTTCGGCCAGCCCGTAGTCGGCGGTGTCCAGACCCGTGTAGTGGTCCGCGTCGGGCAGCGATATCAGTTTTCCGTCGAGGCCGTAGCGCCATCCGCAGTGCCTGCATTCGAATTCGTTTCCGGTGCTGCGTAGTTCGGTGGCGCGGAAGTCTGCCGGTACCAACGTGTGTCCGCGCTTGCGGCACAGGTTGTGAAAGGCGCGGATACCGCCGTCGTGGTCTCTTACGAGCAGTAGCGACGCATCGGCGGCCTCGACCTGGCGGGTGATGTAGCTGCCGACGTCGGGAGTCTCCTCGACCCGGCTGATGTTGAGCCAGGCTCGCTTGAAGATGGCCTCCCGCTCCAGGGCATAGAACTCTTCAGATATGGAGTCCCGGAACGGGATCGGCCCGGTACCCAGATCGGGATAGTGCTCGGTCCAGGATCCCTCAGCCGGCTTGGGCCACTTGGTCGCCATGTGAACCTCCGTGTGACTAGTGCGTGTCGGGACTGACTTGGTCGGCTCGAGGCCGTTACATCACCGCGCCGCCGTTGACTCCGAGGGTCTGCCCGGTGATGAACCCGGCCTCCTCGGAGCACAGGAATCCCACGGCGGCAGCGATATCCGCACCGGTGCCGAGTCGGCCGAGGGGGATGTTGGCGGCGATCGTCTCATTGGCCGGCAGGTGGCCCGCGGCTTGCGACTGGTGCTGCATGGGGGTCTCGATACCCGACGGCGGGATGTTGTTGACCGTGATGCCGTGTGCGGCATACTCGCGCGCAAGCGATTTCGTCAGGGTCAGCAGGGCACCTTTGGAGGCGGCGTAGTGAGCCGCGAACGGTGTGCCGCGCTGTGCGCTCGACGAGGAGATCATCACGATGCGACCCCACCCGGCGTCGACCATGTCGGGCAGGGCCACCTGGCAGCAGCGGAACGTCCCGCTCAGGTTCACGTCGATCATCTGCGCCCAGGACTGTTCGGTGATCTCGGCGAAGGGGGCGTACCCGAACATCCCCGCGCTGGTCACCAGGATGCCGACCGGTCCGAGCTCGCTGCGGACCTTGCTGAAGGCCTCTTCGACCGCGGCGCGATCGGTGATGTCGGCGCCGACCGCGAAAGCGGTGACGCCGGACGACCGCAACTCGTCGGTGACCCGTTGGGCGGCATCGGTATTCACGTCGAGCACCGCGACCTGGTGGCCGCGCCGCCCCAACTCGTGGCACGTCGCCTCACCCATGCCCGACGCCCCGCCGGTCACCACGGCGACTCTGCTCATACCTGCTTTACTCATAGACCACTCTCACTCGGCGGCTGGTGGGCAGTGCCTGGCACGTCACCACCCAGCCCTCGGCGACCTCGTCGTCGTCGAGGGCGTCGTTGTTGACCATGCGTGCGCTGCCCTCGACCACCTGAGCCATACATGTTCCGCACGAACCGGTTTCACAGGACGACGGAGCCTTCAGGCCGGCCAGTCGCGCGGTCTGCAGCAGGGTGTTGCCGGCGCGGTACGGCGCGATAGTGGTGGTTCGGCCCAGTTCGATCGTGACCTCCTCGGTGACCACCGGCTCGGCCGGGTCGGGAGGCGGGATCGCGGCGACGCTGAACCGCTCCAGATGCACCTGCTGTCTGGGAACCCCGGCATCGAGCAGGACCTGTTCGACGGTGTCCATGAACGGAGCGGGTCCGCAGACGTAGTAATCGGTGTCGGCGTGGCCACCGGCGCTGTGGATGAAGTCGGCGATGCGTTCCGGTGAGACGACGCCGTCGAGGTCGTCGAGATGATGATGCACCTCAAGACGTCCGCTGTGGGTGTCGGTCAGCTCGGCCAGCGCGTCCCGGAAGATCACCGAGGCGAGATCGCGGTTGGCGTAGAACAGCCGGGCCCTGCGGCTGGTGGCGGCCAGCGCCGAATGCACCAGTGAGAACACCGGGGTGATGCCGCTGCCGCCGGCGAAGGTGACGATGTCGTGGTCGTCGGCGGTGAGAACGAAGCGTCCCTCGGGAGGCGCGGTGTGCAGGACGTCGCCGGCGGTCACGGTGTCGTTGATCCAATTGGAGACCAGGCCGTCTCGATCGCGTTTGACGGTGATCCGCAGATCGGGCTCGACCGCCGGGGATGAGGACATCGAATAGCAACGACGATGTTCGGCGCCGTCGATCGTCACTCTCAGGGTGACGAACTGGCCTGCCAGGTAGAGGAACCTGGCTCGGCTCGCCGCGGGGACATCGAGGACGAGTGACACCGCTTCGGAGGTCTCCCGGACCACCCGCTTGACCTGCAAGGGGGTGAAACCGTCGGCGTCGGTCGCGTCGGCGGATTCGTGGCGGGTTGTCGTGGACGTCTCCATCGCGGCCAACAATATCAAGTACTTGTTATTGATCTCAAGTGCTGGATATCGGCGGCGGTGTGGGGGCGATTCCGGCAGAGGCGCGCGTGCGCCAACGCCGCCATTTCGCCTGCTCGACGCGCTCGATTACCTGTCGTCAAGCCGGAGCCTCTAGGCTGCGGGCTGACCCTGACGGTGGCCTGGATTGCGCCGCTATCACGCCGCATCCACCGAGGACACCTTGATGGCGATCGCCGATGTTCCCGCCTACCTGCATCTCAGTCGTGAGGACGTCGAGGAGATCGCCTATGAACTCGACGTGATCCGCCGCGACGTCGAGGAGTCGCTCGGGGCGAAGGACGCGGCCTACATCCGGCGGGTGATCCACTTCCAGCGGGCACTCGATGTCGCGGCGCGACTGATGATCGCCGGCAGCCGGTCGAAGACCGGGTGGGTGGTAGGCACGTGCGCGCTGGCATATGCGAAGTCCATCGAGAACATGGAACTCGGCCACAACATCTCCCATGGCCAGTGGGATTGGATGAACGATCCCGAAATCCACTCCAGTACCTGGGAGTGGGACATGGTCGGGAATTCCGCGCAGTGGCGGTACTCGCACAACTATCGGCATCACGTGTACAGCAATGTGCTCGGCATGGACGAGGACATCGGCTACCGTCTGCATCGGGTCACCACCGACCAGCCGTGGCGCTGGGTTCATCTGGCGACCCCGTTGCGAAACCTGGTGCTGGCAGCCATGTTCGAGTGGGGTATCGCCCTCCACGGCCTGCACTCTGAACGTCTCCGGCACGAGACGCCAGACGGTCTGGCCGTGGAGAAGCGGAACTTTCGCGACAAGATCGTTCGGCAGCTCGCCAAGGATTATGTGTTCCTGCCCGCCCTCAGCCTGCGCCGGTGGCGTCGGACCCTGGCGGCCAACATCACCGCGAATGTGCTCCGCAACCTGTGGGTGTACGTGAACATCATCTGCGGGCACATCCCCGACGGCACCGAGACGTTCGACCCGGCGGTGGTCAAAGACGAGACCAAAGGCGAGTGGTATCTCCGGCAAATGCTCGGGACCGCCAACTTCAACGCGAGTCGGCCGCTGGCGATCTCCGGCGGTCACCTGTGCTACCAGATCGAGCATCACCTGTTCCCGGATCTGCCGAGCAACCGCCTCCCGCAGGTCAGCGTTCGGGTACGGGAACTGTGCGAGAAGTACGGCCTGCCTTACAACACGGCATCGCTTCCGCGCCAGTACTTCCGGACGCAGCGGATCATCCACGGGTTGGCGTTTCCCGACTGGCTGCTGAGCATCGGCCGGCGACGCCACAAATAGGCCTGGCTCCTCGCCCCACCGGGAGAGGGAGATTTCACGGGTCGATGTGATCGGAGTGCGGCGTGTGGCCGGTGCCCTGTTCGATCACCCGGCGCAGGAGGGCCTTCAGCTGCGCCTGCTCCTCGTCACTGAGCACGCCGAACACCCGGTCATGGGCGGCCACGGCGTCGGCGACCACGGCCGAGGCCACCGCCCGACCTTCATCGGTCAGGAAGACCTGCAGGATGCGCCCATGCTGGGGATCCTGTTTGCGCTCGACCAGGCCCCGCTTCTCCAGCGCGGTGAGTGCGAGCTGCACGCCCTGCGGGGTGATCAACAGACGACGGGCCAACTCGGCACCGGACAGGCCCGGTTGATTGGTCAACTGGCGCAGCACGCCGATCTGGGCGGTGGTGACACCGTGTTCTTTCACCGACTCGTTGACCTCGGTGAGCGAGAAGTAAAAGGCCTGTTTGAGCCACCACAAGGTGTTCTCGGTCAGATCCATTCTCGTCTCCTGCCACATGCGTCGAACTCGACGCTAGCGCACGTCGCCTGGTTCGCGGCGAGCCGCTCAGACGTGCTTGTAGATCGCGCCGTCCTTCATCACGAACCGGACATCGAGCGTCGTGGCGATGTCCGTGCTGGGATCGCCCGCAACCGCGATCACGTCGGCCAGATAGCCCGGGGCCAGCTGCCCCAGTTCGTCGGCGGCATCGACCAACTCCGCGGCCACGACCGTCGCGGCCCGCAAGGCCTGCATCGGGGTCATGCCGCGTTCGACGAGGGCGCACAACTCCTTGGCGTTCTCGCCGTGCGGGATGGCCGGGGCGTCGGTGCCACACGCGATGCGAACTCCGGCGGCAATGGCTTTGGGCAGCATCGATTTTGCCCGCGGAAACACATCGAGCGCCTTCTTGCGCAGCTCGGGTGCGATCCGGTCGATGGCCATCGCATCGGTCAGGTACGTGGTGGAAACCAGGAAGGTGCCGTGGTCGACCATCATCTGAATCGTCTCGTCGGTGGCCAGGAATCCGTGCTCGATGCAGTCGATGCCGGCCCGGATGCAGGCCTGGATGGCGGTGTCCCCGACCGCATGGGCGGCGACCTTGACGCCGGCGCGGTGGGCCTCGTCGGCGATCGCGGCGAATTCGGCGTCGGAGTACTGCTGGGCGCCCGGTGCGGTGCTGTGCGACATCACGCCGCCCGACGCCGACACCTTGATCAGCTTGGCGCCGTGACGGATCTGGTAGCGGACGCACGCGATGACATCGGGTACTCCGTTGGCTATGCCCTCGGCGACCGACAGGGGCATGATGCCCGGTGCCAGTCGCTGGAACACCGTGGGGTCGAGGTGGCCGCCGTAAGGGGTGACGGCATGGCCGGCCGGATAGATGCGCGGCCCTTGGTGCCAACCCTGGTCGATTGCCCGCTGCAGTGCGACGTCGAGCAGGTAACCGCCGGTCTTGACCATCAGGCCCAGGTTGCGCACGGTGGTGAAGCCGGCATCGAGCGTGGTGCGGGCGTTGACCGCGCCGCGCAGCGTCCGGTACGCCGGGTCGTCCTGCACACCGTGCATCGGAGTCGGCAGCCCGCCGGGGTTGCCCGGCCCGCCGATCAGCAGGTTGAGTTCCATATCCATCAGCCCGGGCAGCAGGGTGACGTCGCCCAGGTCGATGATGATGGCCGAATCCGGCAGTGGCCCTTGCGGATTGATCGCCTTGATGCGGTTGCCCTCGATCACCACAACCGCCGGGGAGTGGACCTGTCCGGCTGCCGCGTCGACCCAGCGCGCAGCGCGAAGGACTGTCGGCGCGGTGTCGGTTTGGCTCACGGAACCGGCTCGACGACGCAGTCCAACGATGTCGCGCCGGAGTCGGGTACCCGTGGCTGCTTCCAGCACTCGACCGGGAAGGACACCGTCACCATCGAGTACAGCAGGTGCATCAGGTTGAGCACGTCCTCTGGCAGGTCGTCGAGACTGAACTTGTCGCAGAAGCTGATCGCTTCCTCGGCCCGCGGAGTGATCGCATCATAGAACGCCTGCATCTCTGTCATGGTGCTGTCCAACCGCTTGCCATAGCGCTGTGGCTCACTGGACAGGCACCAGTCCGAAAACCGTTCGAGGTCGGCGAATTCGGCAGGCAGTTTGGTGCTCATCGGTTCACACTCCCGCGGTCTTGCGCTGGTAGTCGTCGATCCATGCCGCGGTCTCCTTGTGCAGGTGACGTAGCAGGATCTCCTGATCGCAGAGCAGGAATTCCTCGACCACCCGGGTCTCGATCGAGCTCTGGGTCGCCTCCAGGGTGTTGGCGTCCTGCAGGCCGTACTCCTTGAAGGAGACGGCAGCCAGCTCCTGGCCCAACCGCTCGCGCGGCGTACGTGGCTGCGGGAAATACAGCGTGCACTCGAATGTGTGTGTGTTGAACGAGGTCGGCCAGTAGTGGTAGGTCAGATACCAGCCCTGGCCCCAGAACAACACGACGAAGTTGGGGAACAACTGGAACGAGTCCAGCCCCCACGGATCGCATTTGGCCGGATTGAGCCCGACGGGCATCTCGCCGAGGTCGGGTTTCTCCCACGGTCCGAAAAGTCCACTCTGGCAGATGTCTTCGATGGGCTTGCGCATCTCGTCGGCCATCTCCCAGGCCCTTACCCCGGACGTGCTCACCAGCCGGTGTGGCCCCTCGATCCGGTAGTGCGGCGCCTCGAAACCGGACTCCGCGGCGGCCTTCGAGTACGCGGTGGGAGATTGGTTCGCATGCAGGATGGGTGCGTGATAGAACTCCTGGAAGGCGTCCATGTACAGCTTCCAATTCGCTTTAACCTCAGAGCGATAGGTGAACCGCGACGTCATCTTGTCGAACGGATAGCCCTCCAGATCGGTGATCATCGGGCCCAGGAATTCGCGCAGCGACTGCTCAGGAGCCTTGGCGAAGTTGACGAAGATGAATCCCTCCCACACCTCGCAGTGCACCGGGACCAGGCCGTAGCGACTCTTGTCGAGATCGAAGAACTCGCCTTCCTGCTGGACGAAAGTCAGTTCCCCGTCGAGGTCGTAGCGCCAGGCGTGGTACTTGCAAGTGAATTGCCGGCACACCCCGCTGGTCTCCTCCAACGGCATGTCGTCCCAGACGAGTTTGTTGCCGCGGTGGCGGCAGACGTTGTGGAAAGCCTTGATCTCGCCGGATTTGCCGCGCACCACGATGATAGAGGTGTTGGCGGCCTTCATCTCTCTGGTGAAGTAGCTGCCCTTGCGTGAAAGTTGTTCGACCCGTCCGACATTCAGCCAGGCGCGTTTGAAGATCGCCTGACGCTCCAGTTCGTAGATCTCCGGGCTGATCGAGTCTTCATACGACACCGGGCCGGTGCCCAGATCGGGGTAGTGCTGAGTCCAGCTGCCTTCAGCCGGTTTGGGAAACCGAGCCATGCCCGCTCCTCTGTGATGTGTTTCGACCGACGATGCCGACCCGTGGCTGTTGGTGCCGGCAGCTCACGATCGACGGTAGACGGCGGTTCCATCAATGACAAGTAGTTGATATTGTGGCGTCACTGAGGCGGAAGGATCCGAATGGATCAGCATCTTGGGGAGTACCTCGGAGTCGAGGCCGACTGGTCGCAGAGCGGCGACCCTGCCGACACGATCGAGGTCATCTCGCCGCACACCGGGCAAGCCATCGCCCGTGTGCCTGCGGCCCGACCGGCTGACGTCGAGGCAGCCGTCGCGGCCGCTCGCGGCGCCATCGATCATGGCCCGTGGCCGTGGTTGGATCCGGCGGAACGGATCGCTGCGGTGCGCCGCCTGGCCGAGCTTTACGGGCAGCGCCGCGGTGAGATGGCGCAACTGATCTCGGCCGAGATCGGTGCGCCGATCAGCTTCGCGCAGCGGGCCCAGGTCGGGCTGCCGGCGATGATGATGCCGGCGTTCTGCGACCTGGCCGAGACCTACCCGTGGCACGAGAACCGCGCCGGCTTCTTCGGATCGGACGTCCACGTCAAGAAGAATCCGGTCGGCGTCGTCGCGGCCGTCGTGCCGTGGAACATGCCCCAGTTCCTGACCATCACCAAGCTGGTGCCCGCGCTGCTGGCCGGCTGCGCGGTGATACTCAAGCCCGCACCCGAATCACCATTGGATGCATTGCTTTTGGCGGAGATCCTCAAGGAGGTGGGTCTGCCCGACGGTGTCGTCACCGTCGTGCCGGGGGACGCCGGCGTAGGTGCCCACCTGGTCGGTCACCCCGGCGTGGACAAGGTCTCGTTCACCGGCTCCAGCGCCGCCGGCCGGGCCGTCGCCGCCGCGGCTGCGGCGAATCTGACCAAGGTGAGCCTTGAGCTCGGCGGCAAGTCGGCGGCCATCGTCCTCGACGATGCCGACCCGGAGACCGTCGCGGCCGGTATCCGTGCCGCCAGCCTGTCCAACAGCGGACAGATCTGCAACGCACTGACCCGGATCTTGGTCCCGGCCTCTCGGGAGCGGGACTTCGTCGACGCCCTGGCCGCCCGGATGACCGCGCTGACCGTCGGGGATCCTGCGGATCCCGCCACCGACCTGGGGCCACTCGTGTCCCGGCGGCAGCAGCAACGGGTCCGCGACTACATCGACCTGGGCCGGAACGAGGGAGCCCGGCTGGTGTGCGGCGGAACTGGGCTGCCGGACGGCGTCGACACCGGCTGGTATGTCCAGCCCACCCTGTTCACCAGAGCGAACAACTCGATGCGCATTGCGCGCGAGGAGATCTTCGGGCCGGTGCTCACCGTGATCGCGTACCAGGATGAGCGTGAAGCCGTAGCGATCGCCAATGACTCCGATTACGGCCTGGCCGGCTCGGTGTGGACGGCGGACGCGGACCGGGGCATCGGGATCGCCGACCGTGTACAAACCGGCACTTTCGGGGTAAACCAGGGGTACACGATGGATCCGTTCGCACCGTTCGGCGGCGTCAAGGACAGTGGCTACGGCCGGGAGCTCGGTCGTGAAGGGCTTGACGGCTACCTCGAGACGAAGTCCATCGCCGTCGCAATCGCACGTTGAGGGGCCGACCATGACGACAACCGCCTCGCCGAGGGTTCCCGCCACCGAACGTATCGCGGTGCGGTGCGTCGATTCCGATGTGCATCCCACGCCGCGTCGGGGCGAACTGGGCCAGTACATACCGGAGCCGTGGCGCAGCAGCTATTTCAACACCCACGACGTCGGTGAGCTGATCTACTACGACGCGCCCGACTATGCGCACGCCTACGCGATGCGCACCGACACCTTCCCGGCTGACGGTGAGTTCGCCGGCAGCGATCCCGACCTCGCCTTCCGGCAGCTGATCATGGAGGCAGGCGCCGATATCGCGATCTTGGAGCCCGCGGCCTACGGGGCGCATATCCCCGAAGCCAACCACGCGATGAACTGCGCGCTCAACGACTGGCAGGCCAACCACTGGCTGGACTCCCACAACAACTGGCACGAGCGCTGGCGCGGGTCCATCTGCCTGGCCGTCGAAGCGCCAGAGCTCGGGGCACGGGAAATCGAGCGGTGGGCCGGCCATCCCTACATGGCGCAGATCCTGATCAAGGCCGAACCGCGGCCGTCATGGGGCGACCCGAAGTACGACCCGCTGTGGGCCGCGGCCACCAAGCACGACATCACGGTGAGCTGCCATCTGTCCCGCGGTGAGTATGACGAGTTGCCGCTTCCTCCGGTCGGATTGCCCAGCTACAACCACGACTTCATGGTCACCTACTCGCTGCTGGCGGCCAACCAGGTGATGAGCCTGATCTTCGACGGGGTCTTCGACCGGTTCCCGACGCTGCGCATCGTGTTCGTCGAGCATGCGTTCACGTGGATCCTGCCGCTGATGTGGCGCATGGACGCGATCTACGAGGCACGCAAGTCCTGGATGGACATCAAGCGCAAGCCATCCGAGTACGTCAAGGACCACATCAAATTCACCACCCAGCCGTTGGACTACCCCGAGGACAAGACCGAGCTGTCGCGGGCGTTCGAGTGGATGGAGTGCGAGAAGATCCTGCTGTTCTCCAGCGATTACCCGCACTGGACCTTCGACGACCCGCGCTGGCTGGTCAAGCACCTGCCCGAACACGCGCGCGAGGCGGTCATGTTCCGCAACGGCATCGCGACCTACAAGCTCCCGGAGACCGTTCCGGTCCTCGAGGGCCAGGTCCGGGTGTTCTGAGCCCGAACCAAGTCACGGCAGCTTGATGGCCGATACGTACATCTCCACCATGGGCCGGTAGAGGTCGACGTCGTCGAGTTCACTGCCGAGGACCACGCCTTCGCTGGTGGCGATGAGGACCTGGGCGAACGTCGACGCGGGGATCTGCAGCGTCGCACCCAGACGTTCCATGCCTGTGGCGATGAACTTGCCCAGCGCTTCGACGACTTCGGCTCGCTTGGCCGCCACCCGTTCCCGTGCCTCGGGATTGCGGCGTAGGTAGAGGGTGAACTCGTGGCCCAGGGCGGCATGCTCGGCGCCACGGTCACGGCTCAGCTCACGCCACCGGTTGGCGATCTCGTCGAGTTCGGTCGCCCCGACCTGCTTCGCGGAGGACATCACCTCGGCGAAGTTGTCGAAATACCGGCGCCAGTACCTGTCGCTGACCGCCAGAAAGAGCTCTTCCTTGGTGGCGAAGTGGTTGTAGATGGCGCCCTTGGTGTAGCCGGCGGCGTGGGCGATGTCATCGAGAGATGCTGCGGTAAAGCCTTTTTCGGCGAAGACCGCTTCGGCGGCGTCCAGCAGCAGTGAGCGGGTGCGCTCCAGGCGCCGTTCCCGTGTCCACTGCTCGACCATGCGTCAGATTCTGCCACAGCACTGAAAAACTCCTTGGTATTTGAGATACCACCCGGTATATTCGCATTCGGCGAACGGGAACCCTTGCGTCAAGCGGTGTTTCGTGACCCTTCGCCGGAATACGGCCATGCGCACTATCAGGGGCGGCTCAAAGGAGGCAATGGCGTGAGCGATCTCGAGACGAAGTCCGCAGCGGCAGGGGTGGACCGGTCGGTCAAGCCGGTCCAGATCTGGGCCACGGTTGGCGGCCTCCTGCTGGCATTGCAGCTGTACGTGTGGATCAGCTGGATCACCGGCCCCTACTTCGAACGCGTGCCCGGTGGCATCCACGAGCCGCCGCTCTATATGAAGATCCCGCTCATCGCGAACGCCGTCGTGTTGTGGGTCGGCCTGCCGTTCGCCATCTGGTGGTTCTTCATCCGGCCGTGGCGGCGTGAACGCCGAATCACCCTGGACGGCATGCTGTTTGTGTCGATGGGCCTGATGTTCTTCCAGGATCCGTTGCTGAACTACTTCAACACCTGGTGCACCTACAACACCTGGTTGTTCAACCGGGGCTCCTGGTCATCGAACATCCCGGGTTGGGTCTCACCCGAGGAACCCGGTCGGCAGGTCGCCGAACCCTTGCTGACCAACGTGCCGGGTTATGCCTACGGCGTCCTGCTGATCACCATCGCCGGCTGCTGGCTCATGCGCAAGATCAAGAACCGCTGGCCGAGCATCAGCAACCTGAGGTTGATCTTGGTCACCTATGCGATGGCCTTCGTCTTCGATTTCGTCATGGAAGCCCTCGTCATGCTGCCGATCGGGTTCTACACCTACCCGGGCGCGATCCGGTCGGTGTCGTTCAACGCCGGCACCTACTACCAGTGGCCGATCTATGAGGGGCTGATGTGGGGAGGTGTCCAAGCGGCACTGTGCTGTCTGCGCTTCTTCACCGACGACCGCGGCCGCACCGTCGTCGAACGTGGAATCGACCGGGTGCGAGGTGGATTCGCCAAGCAGCAGTTCGTCCGGTTCCTGGCGATCTTCGCCGGGGTCAGCGCGTGTTTCTTCTTCTTCTACAACGTGCCCGCGCAGTGGATCGGCATGCACTCCGACCCCTGGCCCGAGGACCACATGAAGCGGTCCTACCTGACCGGCGGCATCTGCGGTGCCGGCACCGGCACCCCGTGCCCCGACCCGGTGCTTCCGATACCCACCAAACGGTCCGGCTTCATCAACACCGACGGCCAGCTGGTCCTACCCGAAGGGGCTCAGCTGCCGACGGTCGTGCCGCTCATGCCGGGACACTGACGTCGCGTCAGGAGACCATCGGCCCGCACGCGGCGTCGGCGCGCCCGGCCTTGCGTAACAACGCCTTGAGTTGCCGTTGCTCGCTGGGTGTCAGGCGGTCCAGTACCCGCTGATCGGCGACGTGGACGGCGGCCTCTGCCCGGGTGAGCAACGTCCGGCCGCTGGCGGTGAGTTCGGCGGGCAGCGCTTTTCCCGCCGCCGCTGTATCGGGGCGGCGTACCGCGCCCGCGGCTTCCAGGCGGTGCAGCAGCTGGTTGGTCGCCTGCGCGCTGACGTTGGTGAAGCGGGCCAGCTCGGCGCTGGTGAGCCCGGGATTCAGCGAGATGATCCGCAGGCAGACGAACTCCGCCAGTCCGAGTCCGAGCGGAGCGAGAACCGCGGCCGCTTCTGGCCGCAGCGTGGCAGCCACCCGGTGCAGGAGGTATCCCAGCGGCTCGCTGTCGGGGGCAGTCATAGCTGGCATCCTCACATGCGCCGCACTCGCCGACCATGCGGATCGGTCGCACCGTTTCGCCCACAGCTCAACCAGTTCTCAGCCAGATCTCATTGAATTGGCCCAAATAGGGGCGTATCAAGGAACTTGATACACCTGTCGGGCCGCGCTCCGCTGGTCCGGCTGAAACCTGGAAAAAGGATGTGTGACATGGGTTTTGGAGGATTCTTTGGCGGCGGTCCGGCCGGATTCGGCGGCGGTAACTGTGGTCCCGGGGAGCAGGGCGGCTTCGGCGGTTTCGGTCCGGGGGCGTTCGGCGGACCCGGCTTCGGTGGGGGCTTCGGTGGGGGCTTCGGACCGAAGTTCGCGCTCAAGCGCGCCGCGGTAGGTACAGCGGCACTGCTGCTGGACGGGCCGGCCACGGCTGAACAGATCGTCGAGCGCACCACCGAAGCCACCGGCGGTGCCTTCACCCCACCACTGGACATCGTCGAATTGGCCATCGCCGCACTAGCCGGCCGCGGTGTGGTGACCGTCTCCGACGGTGTCGCCACGCTGACCGAATTCGGCACCCAGTTGCTGGCCTGGCGCGGTGTCACCAGCGAGACCGCGCACGCGTTGTTCGGCAAGGTGGGCAAGTTCGCGGACGTCATCAAGATCCGCACCGGCCTGCACGAGGTCGCGGGTCTGGCCCGCACCATCGCGTTCACGGGCACGGACGAACAGAAGGCCAAGCTCGGTGAGGTGCGGACGAACCTGCTCGCGGCCATCACCGAGGCGAAGAAGGCCCTGCACGGGGTGCTGGCCGAGGCCTGAGGGCTGATTTCCGCGCCGAGACTACGGTTTGTGGCCCAAATTCCGGCCATTCACGTCAGAAATCGTAGTCTCGGCGGCTGGGAACTAGCGCAGCACCGAACCCGGATTGAGGATGCCCTGTGGATCCAGCGCATCCTTGATCCGGCGGGTCAACGCCATCACATCGTCGCCGAGTTGTAGTGGCAGCCAATCCCTTTTGAGCCGGCCGATGCCGTGCTCGCCGGTGATGGTGCCGCCCATGGCGATCGCCAGTTCCATGACCCGGGCGAACGCCTGACGGGCGCGTTCGCTCATATCCGGATCCTCGGCATCGAATACCACCACCGGGTGGGTGTTTCCGTCGCCGGCGTGGGCGACGACGCAGATCAGCACGTCGCAGTCGTCGGCGATGCGTTTGATGCCCGCCACCAGTTCCGGCAGGTCGGGTATCGGTACCGTGACGTCCTCTAGGTAGAACGTGCCCAGCTGCATGAGGGCCAGGCCCACCAGCCGGCGCGCCGCGGTGAACGCGGCGCCCTCTTCGGCGTCGTCGGTCGCGTAAACCTCGGTGGCACCGGACTTCTCGCAAGCCTCGACGATGTGGGCGATCTCCTCGGCGGCGGCGCCCGGTGCATCGGACTGAACCAGCAGCATCGCCTCTGCCGAGCGGTCCAGGCCCATGCGACGATAGTCCTCGACGGCGTTGATGGTCGCGTGGTCCATCAGCTCCAACATGGCGGGCCGGACCTTCTCGGTGATGGCCACCACCGCGTCGGCGGCGTCCTGCACCGAGCCGAACAGCGCGACCGCAGTCGATGCCGGGGGCTGCGCCGGGATCAGCCGCAGGGTGAGTTCGGTGATCACCCCGAGGATGCCCTCGGAACCGACGAACAGCTTCGTCAACGACAGGCCGGCAACGTCTTTCAACCGCGGACCGCCCAGCCGCACGGCCGTGCCGTCGGCCAGCACCACCTGCATGCCCAGCACGTAATCGCTGGTGACCCCGTACTTCACACAGCACAACCCGCCGGCGTTGGTCGCCGCGTTCCCGCCGATCGAGGAGATCTCGACCGACCCAGGGTCGGGCGGGTACCACAGCCCGTGCTCAGCGGCTGCCTTCTTCACCTCGGAGTTCATCAGGCCGGGCTGCACCACCGCGACGCGGCTGGCGGTGTCGATGCGGACATCGCGCATCCGTTCGGTGCTCAGGATGATGCCGCCGTCGACCCCGTTGGCGCCACCGGCCAGACCGGATCCCGCGCCCCGGGGAACCACGGGCACACCATGTGCGCTGGCCCACCGCAGCACGGCCTGTACATCCTCGGTGCTGCTCGCCCGCACCACGGCCCGGGCTCGGCCCGCCTCCGGGTCGAGTGCGGCGTCGCGCCGATAACCCTCGATCACGGCGGGATCGGTGATCACCGCGTGGTCCGGCAGTTCGGCGGCCAGTGCGGAGAGCTCGGCGTCCGGTGTGGACATCTTCAGGAGCTTAGTAACCGGAAGCGATCTCGTCGTCCAATTCGTCCCGCAGGCCCGAGTCCAGCTGGGCCCGGGCGCGGGCCCAGTTCAGGAACTCCGCGACGGCATCGGCCGTGTAGTGCCCGCGCGGTGAGCCGAAGATGTCGAACGCATGCTGGGCGTGCGGAATCTCGGCATAGACCACGGGCGACTTCGAGACCTTGCGCAGTGCGGCGACGAAATCGCGGCCTTCGCCCACCGGGATCAGGGAGTCATTGGCGCCGTGCAGCACGAAAAACGGTGGGGCATCGGGGTGTACCAGCGTGATCGGCGAGGCGTCCTTGTACACCTGATCATTGGCGGCCAGCGGCAGCTTGACGATCAGCCGCTCCAGCACCTCGACGAACTCGGCCCGCCCGGTGCCGGCGGTGCTGAACCAGTCGTAGCGACCGTACACGGGCACCGCGGCGGCGACGGAGGTGTCGGCGTCCTCGAAACCGGGCTGCCACTTGGGGTCATTGGGGGTCAGCGCGGCCAGTGCGGTCAGATGCCCACCTGCCGAACCGCCGGTGATGCACACCGCGTCGGGGTCACCGCCGTACTCGGCGATGTTGGCCTTCACCCAGGCCAACGCCTGCTTCACGTCGATGATGTGGTTGGGCCAGGGGTGGCGCGGGCTGATCCGGTAGCCGATCGACACGCAGATCCAGCCCTGCTCGGCCAGGTGACTCATCAGCGGATACGACTGGGGCCTGCGCATGCCGATCATCCACGCCCCACCCGGTACCTGCAGCAGCACCGGTGCCTTGCCGTCGCGGGGCAGGTCGGGGCGCATCCAGATGTCGGCGAGATTGGCCCGATGCGGGCCGTAGTGCACGGTCTTGCTCACGTAGCGGCGCCGGCTCATGGACGTGGAGTACACCTCGCCGCGACGCAGGGGCCGCAGCGCCGACGGGTACTCGTCGGCCAGGGCCTCGCGGACCGGCTCTTCGAAGTAGGGCCGGGACTGCACACCGCGACGGTGCACCAGCACCAGCAGTGCCCAAGAAATAGCTTTGAGCAGCAGGGAGATTCGGCCGCCCGCCGAACGGTAGTCACCCCGGATGCCGCGGCGCACCGCGTCGAGGGCCGACCCGGTGATCACCAGCGGTGCGTTCTCCGAGGTGGGCCAGCCGAACGCGAAGGCCAGGATGGTGCTGTAACCCCTGCGTCCGATCGGTTTCACTGCGTTGGCAGCATTGAGCAGCTCAGCGGCCGCTGCGAGCAGCCGTCGGCGTTCAGCCATTCACCTTCTCCTGGAGTTGGCGTCGGTCGATCTTGCCGGTGCTGTTGCGAGGCAATTCGTCCAGCACGGCGATCTCCCGCGGCACTTTGTAATTGGCGAGGTTCTCTCGAACGTACGCCTTGAGCTCATCGGGGGTGACCGCGCCGGAGAGCACCACGAAGGCGACGAGCCGCTGCCCGTACTGCGCATCGTCGACACCGATCACCGCGGGCTCCGCGACATCGGGATGGCCGGCCAGCACCTTCTCCACTTCGATCGGATAGACGTTCTCGCCGCCGGAGACGATCATCTCGTCGTCGCGGCCCACCACGAACAACCGGCCCGCTTCATCGAGGTAGCCGACATCGCCCGAGGACATGAAGCCCTCGTGGAAATCCTTCGTCGTGCCGGAGGTGTATCCGTCGAACTGCGTCGAGTTGCGCACGTAGATGGTGCCCACCTCCCCGGTGGGAACCTGCCGGAACTCGCGGTCGAGGATGCGAATCTCGGTGCCCTCCGCGGGTTTACCCGCGGTATCGGGTGCGGCGCGCAGATCGGCCGGTGTCGCGGTGGCGATCATGCCGGCCTCGGTGGCGTTGTAGTTGTTGTAGATGATGTCGCCGAACCTGTCCATGAACGCGATGACGACGTCGGGACGCATGCGCGATCCGGATGCCGCGGCAAACCGCAGCGTGCGTCCGTCGTAGCGGTTCAGTACGTTCTCGGGCAGCTCCATGATCCGGTCGAACATCACGGGCACCACGCACAGACCCTTGGCCCGGTGCCGGTCCACGAGTTCCAGCGTCGCCTCGGGGTCGAATTTGCGGCGGGTGACGATGGTGCAGGCCATCGACGCCGCGAAGGCCAGCTGGGAGAAACCCCAGGCGTGGAACATCGGCGCCACGATCACGACGCGCTCTTCAGTGTGCCACGGGGTGCGGTCCAGGATCGACTTCAGCACCTCGGGGCCACCGCCGGAATGCTTGGCGCCCTTGGGGGTTCCGGTGGTACCCGAGGTCAGCAAGATCACCTTGCTCTTCACGTCGGTGCGTCGCGGCTCCTTGCCGCGATGCTCCTCGACCAGCTTCGCCACGGTGACGTCGTGGGCGTGAGTGTCGGTCCACGCCACGATCCGTGCGGTGTCCGGACGCCCGGCAAGTGCTTGATCGACTGTGCCGGTGAATTCCTCGTCGTAGATGACGGCGTCGACCGACTCGCGGTCGACCACCTCGGCCATCGCCGGCGCGGCGAAGGAGGTGTTGAGCAGCAGCACGTCGGCGCCGATGCGGTTGGCGGCGATCAGCGACAGCACGAAGCCGCGGTGATTGCGGGCCATGATGCCGAGCACCTTCGGTTCACCACCCGGCAGTGCCTGCAGGCCGGCGGCCAGGGCGTCGGCCTGCTGGTCGACCTGTTGCCAGGTCAGCGTGCCGAGTTCGTCGACCAGGCCGGGCCGGTTACCGCAGCGCTGCGCGGCGGCCGCGAAACCCGAAGTGACGCTCATGTTCTCGCGCGCCATGGCGGCGGCGATGCGCACGTACTTGTCCGGGCGCATCGCCGTGATGATTCCGGCCCGGCGCATGGTGGTGACCAGGCCGACGGTGTCGGTTACCCGGTCCATCGGCCCCGTCAGCAGATCGAGCGGATTCACCGGTGATCAGCCGATCACCGGGAAGCGGCGCTCTTCGGCCAGCTCGTCCAGCGCGCGCTGCATGACCCGGCGGACGTGCGTGTCGACCTCGTCGATATCGGGGTTCTCACCGAACTCGGCCTCGATGTCGATCGGCTCCAGCGTCCTCATCACGATCTTGCTCGGCAACGGCACGTTGAGCGGCAGCACGGCAGACAGGCCGAACGGAAAACCGAACGACACCGGCACGATCTTGGTGCGGGCCAGCCGCGCGATCGGGCCCAGCGCCTTGGCCACCCCGGTGCCGCGGGACAGGAACAGCTGGGTCTCCTGGCCGCCGATGCCGACCATCGGCACGATCGGCACGCCTGCGTTGATCGCGGCCTTGATGTAACCGGTGCGCCCGGCGAAGTCGATCTTGTTGGCCGAAAGGGTCGGCCGGTACACGTCGTAGTCACCGCCGGGGAACACCACGACCACGCCGCCGGAGCGCAGCGCCTCGTCGGCGTTCTCGTGGTTGGCCCGGATGAATCCGGTCTTCTTGAAGAAGGCCGCGGTCGGCCCGGTCATCAGCATGTCGTGGCTGAGGGTGTACACGGGGCGCTCGAAGCCGAACTTCTCGTAGAAGCCCGTCGCGAACACCGGCACGTCCAGGGCGAACAGTCCACCGGAGTGGTTCGACACCACGAGCGCGCCACCGTTGGGGAAGCTGTCCAGCCCGCGCACCTCGGCGCGGTGGTAGCCCTTGATGAGCGGCCGTAGGAAGCCCATGACCTTCTCGGTCAGGCCCGGATCCCACTTCGTGATTTCGGACGGGTCGATGTCGGTCGCAGCCACAGGGTCCCCCTGATGTGGATTGGAACGTGTTCTAGTTTTGCTAGTGTACCCAGGTGGAGGGTGAAAAACCCATTTGCTTCACGGGTCCATCTGCCTACCGCCGAGTAGCTGTGGACAATCCTCTCAAAACCACAGGTGGCGCCGTGTGGCTATGAGACCGACGGATTCGTCACAGTCGAGTTGACCTGAACCACGGTTGAGGCAGCATCATTGGCAGGCATGGGCTCCTCGCCATCTGACTCGCCATCTGACTCGGCATTCGACCTGCCCGGCTACCTCGGCCGGATCGGCCATGACGGTTCGACGCGACCGGACTCCGACACCTTGCGGGGCGTCGTCGCCGCACACGGACGCACGATCCCGTTCGAGAACCTTGACCCGCTGCTGGGCATCCCGGTCGCCGATCTGAGCGCCGCGGCGCTGTCGGACAAGCTGGTCACCCGCCGCCGCGGTGGCTACTGCTACGAGCACAACGGGCTGCTCGGCTACGCCCTCGACGAGCTGGGCTACGGCGTCGAACGTCTCGCCGGGCGGGTGGTCTGGATGAAGGAACCCGACGCCCCGTTGCCCGCGCTCACCCACAACGTGCTGGCCGTGACGGTGCCGGGGGAGGCCGGGCGGTACCTGGTCGACGTCGGCTTCGGCGGGCAGACGCTGTCGTCGCCGATCCGGCTGCAGACCGGTGCGGTGCAGCAGACCCGGCACGAGCCCTACCGGCTGCTGCAATTGCCCACCCGCCACGAGCCTGAGTACGAACTGGCCGCGCAGGTCCGCGGTCAGTGGCAGCCGCTGTACCGGTTCACCGCCGTGCCGCAACCGCGGATCGACCTGGAGGTCGGAAGCTGGTATGTATCAACACATCCCGGTGGGGTCTTCGTCGTCGGGCTGTCCGCGGCACTCGTCACCGACGACGCCAGGATCAACTTGCGCGGCCGGAATCTGGCGATCCACAGCCACGGTGAGACCGAGCGCATCCGATTCGACACCGCCGCAGAGGTTCTCGATGCGCTCACCGGGCGGTTCGGTGTCAACCTGTCTGATCTCGACGGCGTCGACGTCGAGGCGCGGGTGGCGCAGGTGCTGGACAGCTGAGCCGGCCTGGGCAACCACAGCAGGAAATGTCATGGTTCGCACAGGGACGGCCGACCATACTCGGTGACCGTGGAGGACCAACCGAACGGCCGTGACCGGCTACGCGAACTGCTCGACGCAGTCGTCGACGACGACAACTCGGGCGTCGGCGACATGGCCCGCAGCAGCTACGCCTCGGAGTTTCACTTCTCCCGAGAGGTGCGCCGGCTCACCGGAGAACCGCCCGCGGCGCTGCGCCGGCGGGTCATGCTCGAGCGTGCGGCCTGGCGGTTGCAGCAGGGGGCCGGGGTGGCCGAGGTGGCAGAGACCGAAGGGTGGTCGTCGGCCGAGGTGTTCTCCCGGGCGTTCCGCCGCGCCTTCGGGGTGCCGCCGTCTCGCGCCGACGATGTCGGATTCCGGTTGACCGCTCCCAACGGAGTGCACTTCCATCCGCCGCAGTCGTTGTGGTGCGATGCCGACCCGGGCGAGGCCGCCGGCCCGGATATCGCCCAGTTCATGCTCGTGCACGATGTCGCCGACACCGACTACCTGATCGGTACCGCCGCTGAGCTTTCCGAACAGCAGTGGGTCCAGGACATCTCACCGGGTCAGGTGGTACTGGACTGGGACGGGCCGGAACCCGGCGTCGCAGCGGTACTCGGCGCGATCGTGTGGACCAAGGAGGTCTGGCTGGCGACCATCGAGGGCCGGGATTTCCCGTCGCGTGCCACGACCGGCCAGGCGACGGCCGAGCAGCTCGCGGCGCACCACCGCGTCATCGGAAAGCGCTGGACCACACTGATATCCGAATACTCGGCCGCGGGACGGCTGGGTGACACCGTAATAGATGCGTTGTGCGATCCGCCGGAATCCTTCCAGCTGTACGGGATCATCGCGCACGTGCTGACCTATTCGGCGCATCGGCGGGCACTCGTGCGGGGAATGTTGACCCGACATGGTGTCCAGGTCGACCGGGGTGACCCACTGGAATGGATGAGGAAGGACTGACTGGTGAAGACCGTGTACTACACCGCGTCGAGCTTGGACGGGTTCATCGTCGACACCGAGGACAGCCTGGACTGGCTGATCTCACGGGCCATCGACCAGCAGGGCCCCTTCGGGTACGACGAATTCATCAAAACCATTGGCGCGCTGGCGATGGGGTCGGCCACCTACGAGTGGATCGTGAAGAACCATCCCGACGAATGGGGGTACGAGCAGCCGACATGGGTGCTGACCCATCGGCCGCAGATCATCTCCACCGACTACCCGGTGCAGGTGTTCTCCGGAGATGTCGCCGAGCTGTACCCGAAGCTGGTCGAGGCCGCAGCGGACAAGGATGTCTGGGTGGTCGGCGGAGGGGACGTCGCCGCCCAGTTCGTGACGGCCGGGCTGATCGACGAGATGATCGTCAGCTACGCGCCCTGCACTCTGGGGGCGGGGTCGCCGGTCCTGCCGGTTCGGTCCGAGTGGGCGCTCGCCGAATCCGGGACCAACGGTGACTTCGTCTGTGCCCGATGGGTCAGGGTGACTGCCGGCTGAACTGCGGCACGCCGTTGCGCCGGACGAATTCCCTTGACTTGATCAGGAATTCGAGTTGCCGGGCGACATCGTGTAAAGGGCCGACCGATCGGGACGACCGGCAAAGCACCACGGCGCCCTCGAGGGTGGCGATGCACATCACCGCCAGGGAGGACGCGTCGGATTCGTCGAAACCGTCGGCGGCGAAGGCCCCGGCCAGGGCGGTGCGCCAGCGGTCGAAGATGGCGGCGGCCGCCGCGGTGAGGTCGGGTTCCTCGTCCGGGGCGGCGATCGCCACCGCGACGACCGGGCAACCTGCGGTGAAATCGCTTCCGATGAGCACGCGTTCCCAGAATTCGACGAATCGGTGCACGAGATCCCATGCGCTGTCGGAAGTTTCGGCACCGATGACGTCGCCGATCCGGTCCGCGGCGAACTGGAGCGCCTCGATCAGGATCTGGCGACGCCCGCCGGGGAAATGGTGGTACACCGAACCGCGCGGTGCGCCGCTGCGGGTGAGGACTTCATCGATCGTGACGCCGGCGGCGCCCCGCTCGCGCAGCACCTCGACCGCGCTGCTGAGCATGCGGGCGCGGGTGGAGCCGCGCTTGTTGCGAGGCTTCGCGGCGGTGTCAGGCGGCCCGGTCATGCAGGAACTGCGAGGAACAGCGAAGCAGCATCCGAGGGGTGATGGTGCGCACCGGGGTGTGTGGTGTGCGGACCCGACGGGTGAACCGGTGACCGGCGAGGTTGAGTTCAACGACCCACATCGCGCACCGCCCTTCTATGTTATCCACCATAGAAATGGCGGAATCCTCGCATGGTCTCGAGTATCCAACGAGCATGCTTGTACGCAAAAGACTAGCAGGTGAACTGCTTCTGAACAGGTCCTCACCAGGGTGACGGAGCGAGCCAGAATTATGATGACTTGCATAATTCTGTGAGGGGGCGTTGACTGCCCCTATGACGACAGACCCGGCCCTGGGCACCCTCACCCTGCAGCGGGATGGCCACGTCCTGCTGATCGGACTGAACCGCCCGGAGAAACGCAACGCGTTCAACGTCGCGATGCTCACCGATCTCTCGCTCGCCTACGGACTGCTGGAATCCGACGACGACCTGCGCGTCGGTGTGCTGTTCGCACACGGTGAGCACTTCACCGCAGGCCTCGATCTCGTCGACGTTGCGCCGTATGTCGCCAGCGGTGAACTGCCCATGCCCGAGGGCGGACGCGACCCGTGGCGCCTCGACGGCGAGTGGACGAAACCGGTCGTCGCCGCGGCCCAGGGCAGATGCCTGACCCTCGGCATCGAACTACTCCTGGCCGCCGACATCCGCGTCGCAGCCAAGGACACCCGGTTCGCGCAGATCGAGGTGCTCCGGGGCATCTATCCGTTCGGCGGCGCCACTCTGCGCATGCCACGTCAGGCCGGCTGGGGCAATGCCATGCGGTGGCTGCTCACCGGTGACGAGTTCGACGCGACAGAGGCGCATCGCATCGGGCTGATCCAGGAGGTCGCGCCCGATGCCGATACGGCCGTCGCTCGAGCAAAGGAAATCGCGCACACCATTGCCGATCGCGCCGCGCCGCTCGGGGTCCGGGCCACCCTCGCCTCGGCGCACACCGCGCACCGCGAAGGGGACGTCGCGGCGATCGCCCGGTTGCGGCCGGTGGTTGCCGAACTGTTCGGCACCGCTGACGCCGCCGAAGGTGTGCAGTCCTTCGTCGAGCGACGCGCCGCGAACTTCCAGGGCCGCTGAGGATCAGCCGGCGGACTCCAGCGCGACCAGCGCCGCGGCCACCGCGAAGAACTTGTTGGACCCGAGCTGGCGCACGGTCTTGATGTTGAACGCCGCGGCGAGATGCTCGGCGTCGGCGTCGGTGACCCCGGCCAGTGCGGCGGGCGAGGCGTCCAGGATCTCCTTGAGCGATTTGTCCTCATAGGCCTTGTCGAGCGACTTCGCCAGATCCACGGAAACTGCCATGGTGCCTCCTCATAGTCGGAGCGGCCACGCTAACCGCCGAACCTGAATCCCGGCTGTCCACTTCCTGGCCGAGAAGACACAAATGTCCCGGAAAACCGAGGTCTTCCGGGACATTTGCGGCTGTTCGCGGGGATAACTCCCGACGAGTTTTACTCCGGGGTGTAGCCGAACGGCAGCAGCACACTCTTGGCCTGGGTGTAGGCGTCGATGCCTTCCGGGCCGTTCTCGCGTCCGATACCCGAGTTCTTGAAGCCGCCGAACGGGGCGCCGGGATCGAAGGCGTACATGTTCACCGCGTAGGTGCCGGTGCGGATCTTCGAGGCGATCTCGACGGCCTTGGGGAAGTCCGTCGTGTACACGCTGCCGGCCAGGCCGTACGGCGAATCGTTGGCGATGCGGACCGCGTCTTCCTCGGTGTCGAACGGAATAACCACGAGCACCGGCCCGAAGATCTCCTCCTGGGCGATGGTCATCGAGTTGTCGACATCGGCGAACACGGTGGGCTGCACGAACCAGCCCGAATCCAGGCCCTCGGGGCGGCCGCCGCCGGTGACGATGCGCGCACCCTCCTCGACGCCCTTCTTGATGTAGCCCTCGACCCGTTCGCGCTGCTTCTCGGAGATCAGCGGGCCGATCATCGAGGCCGGGTCGTCAGGCAGGCCGACCGGCATCGCCGCGACGGCGGCGGAGAGCTTCTCGACGACCTCGTCGTAACGCGACCGCGGCGCCAGGATGCGGGTCTGGCCCACACAGGCCTGGCCGCAGTTCATCAGGCCGGAGAACACCAGCATCGGCAGGGTCGAGTCCACGTCGGCGTCCTCGAGGATGATCGCCGCGGACTTGCCGCCGAGTTCCAGCGTGCAGGGCTTGAGCTTCTCGGCGGCGATCTTGCCGATCTCCTTGCCGACACCGCTGGAGCCGGTGAAGGTGAACTTGTCCAGCTCGGGGTTGGCGGTCAGGGCGCGACCGGTCTCCGGGCCGCCTGGCACCACCGAGAGCACGCCCTCGGGCAGGCCCGCCTCGGTGAGCACCTCGGCGAACAGGTTGGTGGTCAGCGGGGTCTCACCGGCCGGCTTGAGCACGACGGTGCAGCCGGCGAGCAGGGCCGGACCCAGCTTGTTGCAGGCCAGGAAGAATGGCACGTTCCAGGCGATGACGGCGCCGACGACGCCGATCGGCTCCTTGATGACCAGGGTCTGGCCGTAGATGCCGTCGCGGATGTCTTTCCAGTCGTACTTGTCGGCCGCGCCGGCGTAGTACTGCAGGCTCGACACGCCCGCGCCGAACTGCATCATGTCGACGATGGTCGGCGGCTGGCCGGTCTCCAGCTTCAGCAGGTGCTTGAAGTCGTCGGCCCGCTCGTTGATCAGCTCGACAGCCTTGGCCAGCACGCCCTGGCGCTCCTCGGGCGACATGTGGGGCCACGGGCCTTCGTCGAACGCCTTGCGGGCCGCGGCGCAGGCCGCGTTGACGTCGGCTTCGGCCGCCAACGGAACCTGACCGACCTTTTCGCCGGTCGCGGGGGAGACGACCTCGATGACCTCGGAGGTCGAGGGCTCGACCCACTGGCCACCGATGAACAGCTTGTCGTATTCAGTCTTGGCGACAGTTGCGCTCTGTGTCATGGACGTCACATTACCTAGATTTCCCGCAAAAACGAGAACCTGTTCCAGTAGATGGTCAGGACGGCCGCAGGACCAGCACCAGATTGCTCACCAGGAACTCCCGCAACCCTGGCACCGCCGTCATCCACCAGGCCCATCGTGGGTGGTAGCGAGGAAAAGCGGCGACCAGCGCGCCGGTCGAGCGCGCCCACTGCAGGCCGTCGGCGGCCGACACCGCGAACAACGACGAGCCGTAGTCGTTCTTGGGTCGATGACCGTGTTTGCGGGTGTACCGCTCGGCTGCCCGGGCCCCGCCCAGATAGTGCGTCAGCCCCATCTCGTGGCCGCCGAACGGGCCGAGCCAGACGGTGTAGGACAACACCACCAGTCCGCCGGGCTTGGTCACCCGCAACATCTCGTTGCCCAACCGCCACGGGTGCGGCACATGCTCGGCGACATTGGAGGACAGGCAGATGTCGACACTGTCGTCGGCGAACGGCAGCGCCATCCCCGAGGCCCGCACGAACGTGCCCTCAGTCGCGTCGGCGGCGGGGCCGGCGTGCATCTCACGCGGGTCCGGCTCCACCCCGATGTAGTGCATGCCCGCCTGATCGAACGCCGACGCGAAGTAGCCGGGCCCGCCGCCCACGTCGAGCACGGTGCGTCCGGCCGGAGATTCGCCGGTGGCGGCCGTCCACAGATCGGTGGTCAAGGCGACGGTATCGGCGGCCAGCGCCCCGTAGAACCGGGCCGGTTCGCTCTGCTCGAACCGGAACTGCGCCAGTAGGCGCACCGACCGGCTCAGGGTCGCCCGGCGGGCGAAGCGCGCGGAGATGTCGCTGGGCTGCACCCGCCCAACCTACTGACCGGTACCCTCAACACGATGTCTGCCCGTCCTGATGCACGCCTGCGGAGCGTCCTGCTCTTGTGCTGGCGCGATACCGGGCATCCCCAAGGCGGCGGCAGCGAGGCCTATCTGCAGCGGATCGGCGCGTGTCTGGCCGAAGACGGCGTCAACGTCACGTTGCGGACCGCGCGTTACCCGGGGGCGGCCCGTCGCGAGGTGGTCGACGGCGTGCAGATCAACCGGGCCGGTGGTCCCTACAGCGTGTACATCTGGGCCGGGCTGGCCATGGTGGCCTCCCGCGTCGGCCTCGGGCCGTTGCGCAGGGTCCGGCCCGACGTGGTCGTCGACACCCAGAACGGCTTGCCGTTCCTGGCCCGGCTGGCCTTCGGCCGCCGGGTCGCGGTGCTCGTGCATCACTGCCACCGGGAACTGTGGCCGGTGGCCGGCCCGATGAAGGGCCGGATCGGCTGGTTCGTCGAGTCGAAACTCTCCCCGCGGCTGCACCGCCGCAACCAGTACGTCACCGTGTCACTGCCCTCGGCCCGCGATCTGAACGAGCTCGGGGTGGACTCCGGCCGGATTGCTGTGGTGCGCAACGGACTTGACGAGGCGCCCGGCCCGACGCTGGAGCTGCCCCGGTCGACCAGCCCCCGGCTCGTCGTGCTGTCGCGGCTGGTGCCGCACAAGCAGATCGAAGACGCTCTGGAGGCGGTCGCGGCACTGCGTGCCGAGGTACCCGGACTGCACCTGGACATCCTTGGCGGCGGCTGGTGGCAGCGGCGGCTGGTCGAGCACGCCGAACTTCTGGGCATCTCCGATTCGGTGACGTTCCACGGTCATGTCGACGAAGAGACCAAACACCGTGTGCTGCAGCAGAGCTGGGTGCACGTGCTGCCGTCGCGCAAAGAAGGCTGGGGACTTGCCGTCACCGAGGCCGCCCAGCACGGGGTGCCCACCATCGGGTATCGCGCGTCCGGCGGACTGACCGACTCGATCGTCGACGGGGTCACCGGGCTGTTGGTCGAGGATCGTGACGCCCTGGTGACGGGGATCCGCCAGCTGTTGAGCGACCCGGTGATGCGCGTGCAGTTGGGCAGCAAGGCTCAGACGCGTAGCGACGAATTCTCCTGGCGGCTCAGCGCGGACGCGATGCACGCCGTATTGGGATCCGTGCACGAGGGCAATTTCGTCAGCGGCTTGGTGTAAGTCGGTCCCGCCACTTCTTCCGAAGCCCGCGTTGGTTGACTTTGAAACCACGCACACCGCTACCCGCAAAAATGCGGCGTCAGCTCAAAGTCAACGCGGAGTTCTCCACGCGCGGACGGCGCCAGAAACTGACCGCCATCCCGGCAGCCCCGCCGGCCAGCGCCAGCAGCCACACCAGATGGGCAGCGATCAACAGGTTTCGGCGCGGTGAGGCCGGGTGGTCGCCGCCGATCCGGTACACGGCGATATCGCCATCCCGATATGCCACCGGAAGATCCAGTTTCGCCGGCACACCGTTGGTTTCGACTACCAACCAGCCGACACCGGCGTCGGCCACCGTCTGCCGGTCTGCGCCTGAGCGCAGCAGGTCTTGCACCGCCTGGGCCCGCGTTCCCTCTCCTGGCACGACTTCGGCACCGATCACCAGATCGCCGGTGGACAGCACCTCGGCGCGCAGCCACCGGGGCAGCGGATCGAGCACCGGTGCGGCACCGGCCCAGTAGAACGACCGCATGCTGTCCGGTGGCAGCACCGCCACCGGTCGGGGATCGGCGTTGATCGCTGCCGCCGCGCCGGCCCACCCGGGCGGATACTGCACGGCCCGCATGTGATTGCCCACACCCCACATCAGATCGGGCAAGACCGCGACGAGTGCCGCGCAGCCCACCGCGGCCGCCGCGGCCGGCGGTACCCGCAGCCGGCTCAAGGTGACCGGCGCTGCTGCGGCGGCCAGCACGTAGCCCGGCATGGCCAGCGCCACCCATTTCTGTCCGTCCCGCACCACGCCGAGGCCGGGCAACGCCCTGATCGTCGCGTCCACCAACGCGAGCCCTGGCCCGGTGGCCATGGCTGCCGGGATCAACACCGCCGCCGCTGCGAGAATCAGCAGCGGTGCCGCCGTACGGTTGCGCGCCACCACCGGCAGGCCGAGTGCGACGATGCCGAGCAGTACAGCGGTGGCGACCAGTGCGAAAAGCGTTGTGCGCGAACCGGGCACCGCGTCACCGTTCCAGATACCGCCGAGGCCGGCCAGGCTGCCGAGGGTGGCCAGCCCGGGCTCGGCGCGGGCTGCGAAGGCGTGGACTCCCGCCGCCGACCCCGGGGATGACACTGTTCCGCCGACAGCCGCGGCCACCAGCCACGGCGCCGCGGCCAGCACGGCGGCCCCCAACCCGAGCCCGGCGACCTGCAGGCGTCGCCGGCCATCGCCAGGGGCCGCAACGCACACGAGCGCGACGGTCGCGGCCAGCATCAGGCCCGTCGGCGTCAACCCGGCGAGCGCGGTCCAGAACAGCAGACCCCACACCGGGCCCGCCTCCGGCTCGGCCCGCAGGCGCAGCACGCACACCGCCACCCAGGGCAGGCAGCCGTAGCCGACCAGCAGGCTCCAGTGCCCCTGCAACAACCGCTCGGCCACGTACGGATTCCAGATGGCCAGGGTCGCCGCGATGAACTGGCCGGGCAACCCGGGTCCCAGCACGGTCGAGGCAAGCCGCGCGGCTCCCCAACCGGCCAGCCACAGACCCGCGACCAACATGATCTTGACGACCACCCCGCCGTCGAGCACGGCGGAGGTCAGGGCGACGAAAAAGTCCTGCGGCAGCGCCCTCGGCGCGGCCTCGGTCAAGCCCAGCGCCGCGTCGGTCAGATACGAGCGCGGGGTGGAGACCGCGTCGCGCAAAAGCAGATAACCGGGCCCCAACAGGGGCCCGGTTATCGACAACGACAGTGCCAGCGCATAGGCCGGCAGCAGAGCAGAGCGCAGGCTCAGACCGGCCGGTCCGGTGGTAGGTCGGACGGTCGTTGAGCGGGTAGTTTCTCCGTCTTCGCCTCAGCCCCGGGAACCTGGAAGCCCTGGGTGTCGAAGAAGCCGTGATCGGCGGTGTCGAGTCCCGGATCGATCAGAGTGGACTCGGCACGCACCGCGAATGACCCCACCACGGCGCCACCGATGAGTGCCAGCAGACCCAGTGCGGTGAACGTGATCGGCAGGACGCGGGTCCACAGTGACACCCGGTCGCGCTCATCCTGAGCGGCCGCGACCTGGGACTCCACGGTGTCCTCGTTGTAGGTGACCTTGTAGTCGACGTAGGTCACCTCGGGCTTGAGCGCGTCCCGCGCGTAGTACTGGTAGCCGTGGTCCTGCGCCTTGACGATGGTGCCGGACACCGGGTCGACCCAGAAGGTGCGCTGCGCGGCGTAGAAGCGGTCCATCGTGATCCGCTCGTCGGGTTCGCCGGGCACGCCCCACATCTCGGGGCTCGCGGTGACCGAACTGTCGGCGTCGTCCTCGTAGAGCGAGGAGTACTTGACCGGCTCGGCGAGCTTGCCGTCGGAGTCGTAGCCCACGTTCTGGATGAACCGGTAGGTGGTCAACCCGTTGACGTCTTCTTCACCGTCGTAGTTCGCGTCGAACGGCTTCTGTGCGATCGGGTCGAAGAACGGGTACGTCTTCTTCTCGGTGTCGAACGGGAACCGGTAGGTCAGGCCCTCGTGCGGCAACGCCACGTTCGTCGGTGGCTTCTCGTCCTCGATGGCCCGCGGCTTCTGCAGCGCGCCGCCCGGGTTGTTGTCGCTGGACACGGCCAGCGCGGTGCTGCGGTTCATCGTGACGGTGTCCACCAGCGCCAACAGCAGGCCGGAGTCCTTCTGCTGGTCCGTGCGCCGCAGTGTGCTGCCCACTTGCAGCGTCACCACCTCGGCGTTCGACGGTGATTCCACACTGACCTGTTGCTGGAGGGCGACCGGCACGTTGCGGTCCACCGAGAACTTCGGTGCCACCAGCGATTCCGGATCGAAAGCGGTCGCGGTTCCATCGCTGACCAGGCTGGCATCCAGATTGAGCGGGATCTTGGCGATCTTGCCCTTGGTGTAGGTGGTCAGCAACAGTGCGGCAATGAGCAGGGCTGCACCCAGCCCCATCAGTCCACATGCCGCGATACGCAGCGCCACTGCGCGGTTCAAACCGGGCCTCCTTCGGTGTGGGCCAACTCGTCGTGAGGCAAACCCGTTCGACCCTAACAGCACTATTTAAGGCCATCACTTACTCCGGTGGCACGCCGCGGGTGCATTAACCCGCAGTTTGGCGGGGTTGCCACGGCGCGGCACACTGGTCGCCGTGGCCACCCGAGCATCGGACCCGGAAGCCGGTCCAGATGTAGAGGTCGGAGGAACCCGCAGTTTCCTGCCGGCTGTCGAAGGCATGCGCGCGTGCGCGGCCATGGGTGTGGTTCTCACCCACGTCGCCTTCCAGACCGGACACACCACCGGGGTGAGCGGCCGGTTCTTCGGCCGGTTCGACCTCGCGGTCGCCGTGTTCTTCGCGCTCTCGGGGTTCCTGCTGTGGCGCGGCCATGCCGCGGCGGCGCGCGGGTTGCGCCCTCGCCCGCGCACCGGCCATTACCTGCGATCCCGCATCGTGCGCATCATGCCCGGCTATGTGGTCGCCGTGGTGGTGATCATCCTGCTGCTTCCGGAGGCCAAGGCCGATCTGACGGTGTGGCTGGCGAACCTGACCCTGACCCAGATCTATGTGCCGTTGACCCTGACCGCGGGACTGACCCAGATGTGGAGCCTGTCGGTCGAGGTCAGTTTCTATCTGGCGTTGCCGATACTGGCGCTGCTGGCACGGCGGTTGCCGGTGCGGGCCCGCATCGGCGTGATCATCGCGGTGGCGGCGCTGAGCCTGTTGTGGGTGCGCATCCCGTTCTCCGGCACCACCGGGCTCAACCCGTGGAACTGGCCGCCGGCGTTCTTCTCCTGGTTCGCCGCGGGGATGGTGCTCGCTGAACTCACGGTGAGTCCATTCGGCTGGGTGCACCGGCTGGCCCGGCGCCGGATTCTGATGGGCGTCATCGCCGCGGTGGCATTCGGGATCGCGGCCTCGCCGCTGGCCGGCCTGGAAGGGCTGCGCCCGGGCTCGGTCGGCCAGGTGACGCTGAAGACCGCGATGGGCGCGATCGTCGCGGGCGCGCTGCTGGCGCCGCTGGTCCTCGATCACCCCGGCACCAGGCACCCGATTCTGGGCAACCGGGTGATGGTGACGCTGGGCCGTTGGTCCTACGGGCTGTTCGTCTGGCATCTGGCGGCGTTGGCCATGGTGTTCCCGATGATCGGGGAGTTCCTGTTCAACGGGCAGATGCTGGTGGTGTTGGTGCTGACCCTGGTGTTCGGCTTCGCCCTCGCCGCGGTGAGTTACGCGCTGGTGGAATCACCGTGCCGGGAAGCGTTGCGGCGCTGGGAGTACCGGAACGAGAGCCCCGTGCCGCCGCTGGACAGCTCGATCACCGCCGAGCCGGAGCCTGCCCCAGCCGCGCGATGACCTCGTCACGCACCGCGGTGCGACGGGCCTTGCCTGCGTCGTCACGCAGCGGGGTGTCGACAAACTCCACCTCGGCGGGCACCTTGTAGCCGGACAGGCGTTCACGGAGAAAGGCCTGCACCGCAGCGACATCCAGGTCCGCCCCGTCCGTGGGCTGCACCAGAGCGTGCGGTACCTGACCCAGATCCGCGTGGGGTACGCCGACGACCAGACAGGACAGCACGTCGGGATG
This sequence comes from Mycobacterium sp. 134, assembly GCF_048282715.1. Classification (NCBI taxonomy): domain Bacteria; kingdom Bacillati; phylum Actinomycetota; class Actinomycetes; order Mycobacteriales; family Mycobacteriaceae; genus Mycobacterium; species Mycobacterium sp. 134. The sequence continues at coordinate 6,495,964 of NZ_JBLVUN010000008.1, read as the reverse complement.
GTCGGCCAGCGCGGCTTCGATCTCGGCCGGGTACACGTTCTTCCCGCCCACGGTGAACATGTCCACGCGCCGGTCGTTGAGATAGAAGAAGCGATCGGGTCCGTCGTCGACGTAGTACCCCAGATCGCCCAGGGAGTCCCAGCCGTCGCGGCTCTTGGCCGTGCTGCCGACGTAGCGGTAGGTGGGCGCGCTGCCGGGGCCCGGCCGCATGTAGATCTCGCCGGTGACACCGGGCGGGCATTCGCGTCCGTCGTCGTCGAGCACTTTCATCTCACCGGCCACCACCACACCGACCGATCCGGGGTGGGCCAGCCACTGCTCCCCGGAGATGAACGTCAGCGCCTGCAGTTCGGTGCCGCCGTACAGTTCCCAGACCGTCTCGGGGCCGAGCAGATCGATCCACGCCTGCTTGATCGCGGGCGGGCAGGGGGCGCCCAGGTGCCAGAACCGCCGAATGCTCGACAGGTCATAGGCGTTCGGGTCGGCCCGGTAGACCGGCAGCAGCCGCTGCATGATGGTGGGCACCGTGGTCAGGAACGTCACGCGGTGCTCGGTGACCAGCGCCAAGAACTCGGCCGGGTCGAAGCGGGGCATCAGTACGAGGTGGTGACCCTGCAGCAGGGCGATCGCGAATGTGGTGAAACCGGTGTTGTGGCTCAACGGCACCGACATCAGCGTGACGTCATCGGATTGGGCGCCCAGCGGAACTCCGATCAGGGCAGGCACCCGGCTGTCGCCGCCCGCCTCGATCAGCTTCGGGCGTCCGGTGCTGCCACCGGAGGCCATGGACTTCCACGTCGGCGCGACCGCCTCGGGCAGCGGTGCGTCGGACAACTCGGTCCCGGGTGTGAAACCGGCGGGCAACCATGGTGTTTCACCGGCATCGCGGCCGACCACCAGCGCCCGGGGCCGCAACGCCAGGATCCCGGCGAACTCGGAGTCCGGCAGCCGGGGCGACAGCGGCTGCGGCACCGCGCCGAGTTTCCAGGCCGCCAAGGTGGCCTGCACCCATTCGATCGAGTTGGGCAGGCTGATGGTGACGTAATCACCTTGTCGCACACCGCGTTCAGCGTAGGCACGGGCGAGTCGGTTGGTTGACCGGTCCAGGTCGGCCCGGGTGAGCGTGATGCCCTGGCAGGTCACCGCCGGGCGGTCGGGGCCGGCATCGGCCAGCTGGGCGGTCTGGGTGGGGATCGGTGGAATGACGCCGGTCATCTCAGTAACCACCTTTGCGGTCGAAGATCCGCCGCGGATTGTCCACCAGCATCGTGGTGATCTGGTCCTCGGTGACCCCGCGTTCCCGTAGCGCAGGCAGCACGTCGTTGTGGATGTGCAGGTAGTGACTGTTCGGCAGGGCCCGGGCGGTCAGGTCGTCGGGCAGCGCGTCGAAGTAGCACCAGGTGTCGTGCGAGAGCACCATGTTCTCGGCGTGGCCGCGCTCGCACATGGTCGCGACGGTCGCGACCCGCTCGTCGAACGGGAGGTAGACGTCGACGCCGAAGCGGTCCATGCCGATGTAGGAGCCGCCGGCGATCAGCTCCTCGAGGTAGCCGATGTCGGTGGTGTCGCCGCAGTGGCCGATGATCACCCGGGACAGGTCGACGCCCTCCTCGGCGAAGATGCGCTGCTGTTCGAGGCCGCGCCGGCTGGCCGCGTGGGTATGGGTGGAGATCGGCACCCCGGTCTGCCGGTGGGCCTGGGCCACGGCCCGCAGGACCCGCTCGACGCCGGATGTGACGCCGGGTTCGTCGGTGGCGCACTTGAGGATCGCCGCTTTGATCCCGGTGTCGGCAATGCCGTGTTCGATGTCGCGGACGAACATCTCGGTCATCGGGTCGACCTGGCCCGGAGCGGGCCCGTTGAAGTGCAGGGCCAGCGGCAGGTCGTTGTAGGTGTAGAAACCGGTGGCGACCACGATGTTGAGGTCGGTGGCCTCGGCGATCCGGGCGATACGCGGAATGTAGCGGCCCAGACCGATCACCGTGAGGTCGACGATGGTGTCGACGCCGTGGGACTTGAGTTCGGTGAGCCGCGCGATCGCATCGGTTTCCCGGCTGGCCTCGTCACCCCAGGACTCCGGATAGTTCTGGGTCAGCTCGGTCGTCATGATGAAGACGTGCTCGTGCATGAGCGTGACGCCGAGGTCTGCGGTGTCGATGGCTCCGTGGGCGGTGTTGACTGTCGGCACTTGGGAGATGCTAGGTCCGTCAGTCCGCTGTGTGCGGGGATTCGGTCCAGTCGCGGGCGGTGGTGCCCACGCCGTCGAGTCCCCAGCTGATGATCCGGCGCGGCGCGATCCGGATGATGTCGCCGCTGAGCCCGCCGTCGGTGGTGCCCGCACCGGACAATGCTGTTGCGGTACCGCGAATTTCGATGCCGCGGGCGTCCGGTGGCCGTACCGAGAGCACCGTGTCGACGATGAACGCCACCTGGGGGTTGCGAAGTACGTTGCGCCACTTCTGCGTCGACGCCAGGGCGTGTCCGACGATGTCGATGCCGGACCCGCCTGGACTGAGGTGAACGCCGACGGGGCGGATCTGTGGGTCGCCGTCGCGGCCGACGGTGCTCAGCCGTCCGATCGGCTGCTCACGCAGGTAGGCCAGTTCGGCCGCGGTGAACGTCATGGTGTTTGCTCTCAGTCGTCGTGTTGCAGAAGGTCGGTCTGCAAGTGGGTGTGTAGCCGGGTGAATACCCGCTCGATGCAGTCGAGTTCGTCGGGCTCGATCTGGTCGAAGAACAGTTCGCGCACCGACTCGCTGTGCAGTGGCACGGCGATCCGCAGCGCCTCGGCGCCGGTGGCGGTCAGCACCGCGCGGTAGCCCCTGCGGTCCTCGGGGACCGGTTCGCGCAGTACCAGACCCCGTTTGGTCATCGAGTTGATCTGATAGGTGATCCGGCTGCGGGAGAACACCAACTTCTCGGCGAGTTCACTCATCCGCAGGCGCTGATCCGTGGCGTTCGCCAACATCATCAGCAGGTGGTAGTCGATCAGGGTGAGATTCGTGGCCTCCCGGAGACGCTCGTCGAGAAGCGTTTCCAGACGCAGGCTGGACTCGATGTAGGGCCGCCAGGCCCGCTCCTCGGCTGTGGACAGCTTGCGCGCCATGCTCCTCCAATCGGCCAACTGGTTCAGGTTTGAACAGTGTGAAGCATCGCCTTGTCAATAGGAGAATATCGACCTACAGTCAATATAGTACAAATTTTAACTAACTGGAGGGACGAACGACATGACTCACCGAATCGATTGGGACGACGCCTACCGGCAGCCGCAGACTCCTGCGTGGAGCATCGGTGCACCGCAGCCGGAGTACGCCGCGATCATCGACGCCGACGGCGCCGTGGCGGGTGAAGTGCTCGATGCCGGCTGCGGTCACGCCGAGCTCGCGCTGGCACTGGCGGCGCGCGGCCACACCGTCGTCGGCATCGATCTGAGCCCGACGGCGGTAGCCGCTGCCGTCGCGGCTGCCGAGGAGCGCGGGCTCGCCGGTGCAACGTTCGCGGCCGCCGACATCTCGTCGCTCACCGGGTACGACGGGCGGTTCGGCACGATCTTCGACAGCGGGCTGCTGCACGCCCTGCCGGAGGAACTGCGCGAAGGCTACCTGCGCTCGATGCACCGAGCGGCCGCTCCCGGTGCGCGGTTCTACATTCTGGCGTTCGGTACCGGAGCGTTCGGTGAGCACGATGGGCCGGGCCCCACCCAGTTCACCGAAGACCAATTGCGCGAAGAGGTTTCGAAGTACTGGCAGGTCGACGAAATCCGTCCGGCCCAGCTGCACGCGGTCCTGCCCGAAGGCCGCACACAGATGCCGGGCTTCCTGGTGACCGCGACAAAGATCTAGTTGGCGGCCTCGACCAGGGCCAGCAGCTCGGGGGTGACGGGGTCGAGGATGTCGTCGAAGTCGTGGTGTTTCTGCACGTACTTGGCGACGTACGGGCAGACCGCCACGATGCGCTTGCCGGCCGCGCGGGCATCGGTCAGCGCAGCCGATACCAATTCGGCGGCCAGGCCTTGTCCGCCGAACTTGTCGTCGATCTCGGTGTGGTAGAAGACGCGCTGGTCGCCGGAGTCGACGTAGGCCGCGAGGCCGGCATGCTCGCCGTCGACGGTGATCTCGTACTGGCGCGCTTCGGGAATGTTGCGGACTTCAGCCATGTCCTCACTATGCCGCAGCGGCGCTGGCACGATCAGGCAGATGGCCGTCACCGCAACGTCGACGTGGGCGCCGTTGGCGTCGCCGATCTACCGCGCGCTGTGGATCGCGCAGTTCGTCTCCAACCTTGGAACGTGGATGCAGACGGTTGGTGCCCAGTGGATGCTGGTCGGCGATCCGCGCGCCCCGGTACTGGTGCCCTTGGTGCAGACGGCCACGACATTGCCGGTGATGCTGCTGGCCCTGCCGTCCGGTGTGCTCGCCGACCTGGTCGACCGGCGCAGGCTGCTGCTGGCGACCCAGGGCGCCATGGCGGCGGGAGTGGCGGCGCTCGCGACCCTGACCGGTGCCGGGCTGGCCACCCCGACGGTGCTGCTGACCCTGCTGTTCCTGATCGGCTGCGGGCAGGCGCTGACAGCCCCGGCCTGGCAGGCGATCCAGCCGGACCTCGTTCCCCGCGAACAGATTCCAGCCGCAGCCGCGCTGGGCAGCATGAGCATGAACGGTGCCAGGGCGATCGGCCCGGCGATCGCCGGGGCGCTGGTGTCGCTGTCCGGTCCGACCCTGGTGTTCGCGCTCAACGCGGTGTCGTTCGCCGGCATCGTCGTCGTGCTGCTGCTGTGGCGCCGCCCCGCGGTGGAACAGTTGTTGCCCGCCGAGCGGCCCTTGGCGGCACTCGGCGCGGGCGGCCGGTTCATCCGGAGGTCGCCGATCGTCAGGCGAATCCTGCTGCGGGCGGTGTTGTTCATCGCGCCGGGCAGCGCGCTGTGGGGCCTGCTCGCGGTGGTCGCCGACAGGCAGCTGGGGTTGTCGTCGTCCGGCTACGGGCTGCTGCTGGGTGCGCTCGGGGTCGGGGCCGTGCTCGGCGCCCTCGTCCTGGGCCGGTTGCAGTCGGTCTTCGGCCTGAACACGTTGTTGATCGTCGCGGCTCTCGGATTCGCCGGTGCCACTGCGGTTCTGGCTCTGGTGCACAGTTTCGGCATCGTCCTGGTGGCGCTCGTCGTCGGCGGCTCGTCATGGCTGCTGGCACTTTCCACGCTCAACGCCTCGATGCAGTTGAGCCTGCCCGCCTGGGTGCGGGCGCGCGGGCTGTCGGTGTACCAGTTGACGTTCATGGGTGGTCAGGCCATCGGCTCCCTGGTGTGGGGGCTGGCCGCCGGTGCCACCGGCACCATCACGGCGCTGCTGATCAGTGCCGGGCTGCTGGTGTTCTGTGCCTTGTCGGCGTGGTGGTGGCCGTTGCACGCGCGCACCGGCGATCTGGACATGACCCCGTCGGCGCACTGGCCCGAACCCGCCCTGGTGTTCGAACCGGAGCCGCCCGACGGTCCGGTCCTGGTGCTGACCTCCTACCGCGTCGAACCTGACCATGAGACCGAGTTCTTCGCCGCGATGGGCGTGTTGGGCCGGTCGCGGCAGCGCACCGGGGCCACGCAATGGCGGTTGTTTCGTGCTGTGGAGCGCGAAGGCGTGTTTGTCGAGGCCTTCGTGGTGCGGTCCTGGGATGAGCACGTGCGCCAGCACCGCACCCGCCTGACTGGTAACGACCTGGTCATCGAGCAGGCGGTTGAGCGTTGGGTCGAGGGCGAGCCGGTCTCGCACCATCTGATCGCGGTGAAGACTCCTTGACTGTGAGGCCGATCACAGTAATATGACCAGTGGTCATACAGGCTGGAGAGTCAGATGCCGACGGTCACCTGGGCACGTTTGGATCCCGCTCGACGAGCCGCCGTGGTGGAAGCCGCGGAGGCGGAGTTCGGAGCGCACGGGTACTCGCGTGGAAGCCTCAACGTCATAGCCCGGCGCGCGGGCGTGGCGAAAGGCAGTCTGTTCCAGTACTTCGCGGACAAGCGCGATCTGTACGCCTTCATCGCGGACATCGGCAGCCAGCGGGTGCGGGTGTACATGGAGGATCGGATCCGCACGCTCGATCCGAACCGGCCGTTCTTCGATTTCCTCACCGACCTGCTCGACGACTGGGTGGCCTACTTCGCCGACCATCCCCAGGACCGTTCGTTGCACGCCGCGGCGAGCTTCGAGGTGGACGCCGACGCCCGGGTCAGCGTGCGGACCGTCATCCACCGCCACTACCTGGAGGTGCTGCGACCCCTCGTGCAGGAGGCGCAGACCCGGGGCGATCTGCGGGCCGACGCCGACGCCGGCGCGTTGCTGTCGCTGCTGTTGATGATCTTTCCGCATCTGGCCCTCGCGCCGTATGTGCGTGGGATGGACCCGATCCTGGGCCTGGACGAGCCCAGCCCCGAGCAGCCGACACTCGCCGTGCGCAGGCTCGTCGCAGTGTTGGCGGCCGCATTCTCACCAGCCACCGAAGCAGCCCACCAGACCTGAGGAGGTCAATTCCCATGTCACACACAAAGTTCGGTTCGCTCGCCAAGGGCGGTCTCAATTGGGACAGTGTGCCGTTGCGGTTGTTCGCCGGGGGGAATGCGAAGTTCTGGAATCCGGCCGATATCGACTTCTCCCGCGACCGGGCGGACTGGGAGGCGTTGACGGACCGGGAGCGTGAATATGCCACCCGGCTGTGCGCGGAGTTCATCGCGGGTGAAGAGGCAGTCACCAAGGACATCCAGCCGTTCATGAGTGCGATGCGGTCCGAAGGGCGCCTGGGCGACGAGATGTATCTGACGCAGTTCGCCTTCGAGGAAGCCAAACACACGCAGGTGTTCCGCATGTGGCTCGACGCCGTCGGGATCACCGACGATCTGCACAACTACTTCGACGAGCTCCCGGCCTACCGGCAGGTGTTCTACGAGGAGCTGCCGGAGTCGCTCGATGCCTTGTACACAGACCCGTCTCCCGCCGCGCAGGTCCGGGCGTCCGTGACCTACAACCACATCGTCGAAGGAATGCTGGCGCTCACGGGATACTATGCGTGGCACAAGATTTGCGTCGACCGAGGAATCCTGCCCGGGATGCAGGAGCTGGTCCAGCGGATCGGGGACGACGAGCGTCGCCACATGGCGTGGGGCACCTTCACCTGTCGGCGTCACGTTGCCGCAGACGATGCCAACTGGGCGGTCTTCGAGGACCGGATGAACGAACTCATCCCGCTGGCACTGCGACTCACCGAGGAGGGATTCGCCCTCTACGCACCGGACATCCCGTTCGGCCTGCAGCAGGACGAGTTCATGCAGTACTCCGCAGACAAGGGCATGCGCCGATTCGGCACCATCAGCAGTGCCAGGGGCCGCCCACTCGAGGAGATCGACCTCGACTATTCACCGCTGACGTTGGAGGACACGTTCGCCGACGAGGACGCACGAGCGCTGGCGGCCACCGCGTAGGCCCCGAGCGTGCGGTGTCGGCGAACCCCTCCGTCGCCGACACCGCAGCCGTGCGCACTGGATAGTGCGCGGCCGCGCGAACACAGCCAAGCCTGTTGGCCAGGCTGTCAACTGACTGCGTAGTTAGTTACTGCACCCAGTCGTACCCAATCCAGGTCGGCTACCTGCCATCCCCCGCACAGCAAAGCGATTTCCGGGACTGCGCAACGCGTGCCGGTACCGTAAGTACTGCATACCCACGTTGTCAACAGCTCCGCCGAATGATTCGGTACAACCCCAGTTCAGCCGTGGTCGGCCGGTGCGGGTGCCGGCTCGGGGACGGGGTCCGAAGTCCGCTCAGGAGTTCGCTGGGGAGTGACCGTGGAGGCCGCGACGAAGGTGATCGACAGCAGCGCGAGCAGCTGCACCCACGGCGAGTGCCCGACGTAGCCGTCGACCGACCGCCAGGGGTACTGACTCAGCGCCGCGCCGGCCAGGATGAGCCCGCCCGCGGCCACCGCCACGGTCAGGTTGTCGCGCCAGCGGTCGCGATCGCGCAGCACATAGCGCACTCCGAGCGCGCCACCGGCCACCAATAGTCCCGGCAGGCCGGAGATGGCGGTCCCGACCGCGAGTACCGCCGCCCCGGCGAGCATCGGGGCCGGCTGCCACGGCCGCACCGGTTCGAGATCCGGATTGCGGCGCCGGGCCGGCCACAGGGCGAGCAGGGCCAGTACCGGCAGCAGCGCGAGCCCGGCGATCAGCCCGATGCGGTAGGGCCGGTTCGAGGGGAAGGACAGCGTCACCGGACCGCCTGGGCCGGCCGGGACCACCCAGCCCTGCTGCCAGCCGTTGATCTTCACCGGAGTCAGCGCCGTACCTTCGGCATCGCGCGCGATCCAGCCCGGGTTCACGCTCTCGGGCACCACCAGGACCCGGGTGTCGGTGCCGCCCGGCACCTGCGCCTCGCGCCGATCCGGTGACCACACCGGGGTTTCGACAGGAGTGGTTGTGGCCGTGCGTAGTTCGGCGCCAGACGGAGTGTTGAGAACGACGCCGTCGACGACGAACGCCGACCCGGGGCTGACCAGGAGTTCCTGCTGCCCGGCGGGCAGGGCGATCGGTCCCGTCCGGCAGGGGTGGGCCGCAATCGGATCGCCGTCGAGCAGTGCCCCCACCGTGGTGCGCACCGAGGTCTGGACGAACTGCCCGGCCACGCCGATGATCGGACCCTGTCCGCACGGAAGGGACACTGTCCGTTTGCGATTGGCGGCGGAGTCGGCCGCGGCGATGGGCTTGCCGTGCACGTCCAGGACGGTGAGCTCGGCCAGCCCGGGCGGCTTGAGCTGATCGAAGCCCAGTGAGGTGCGGTCGATGATGTCGTTCCACCCCAACAGTGACACGGTGATCGTGTCCGTCACCCGTGGTTTGAGCTTCGCGGTCTGGGGTTCGCCGTTGCCGGACAGCCTGGTTGTCTGTGGACCGTCGCCCAGGTCGATCGCCACCAGTGTCGGGTGTGCGGGCGGTTGGCTGGCGCCGGGATCGATGCGCAGCGACCCGACTTCGGTCGGTGCGGGCAATTTCAGCGTCAGCGTGGGCGGCGCCTTGAACTGAACAACGCGCTGCGGTGCGGTCCAGGATGTCCGGGGGTCGCCGTCGGTGGCGGCGTAGGCCGAACCGAGGACGTCGATCGGGTCGGCGTCACCGGAGGCGCGGGTGGTCCCGGGCTGGGCGACCAGATCGGCCAGCTTGGGTCCCTGGCGCGACCGGATCCACACCGTCGGCTCGACGTCGGTGGGGGTGGGCACCGCCAGCGTGCGGCTCAGGTTGACGGGCTCCTCGGAGGCCAGCGCCAGCGCCGCCGCGCACCGGACCCCGGCCGGACTGTCCGCGCATCCTGCCCGGCCCAGGAGTTCGGTTCCGAGGTCCCATTGTGCGACAGCAGAATCCGCTGGTGGGGCGGGGACCTCGACCGTGTGCCGCAGGTTGATGGGGTGAGCGAAGCCCGACGCGTCGTACTGGGTCACCGACAGATCGGTGATGCCGAACTGCACACCGGCAGAACCGTCGTCGGTGGCGACCGCGGTGACCCGCACCCAAGGCGTCTCACCGACCGGCAGCGGCACGGTCAGCTGTTGGCCCGCGGTGTCGAAACGCAGACTGCTGGTGCCGGTGGCGGTGGCCACCTCGATACGGCGCACCTGAGCGCCGACGGCTGTCGCGCTGGGGGTGATGGTCAGCGTGGCATTGGTGACCGGGTGATCGAAATCGACCTGAAGCCACTGGCCGACGGCGGCCTGCAGGGCGTTGGACACCCACGACGTCGAACCGTCGCTGTCGACGGCGGCGGCAGGCCCGGTGGCCGGTGCCACGTTGGGCAGTGCGGTGGAGTCCGCCGCCGAACTCGACACCGATACCCGTCCGCCGTTCCACTTGCCGTACACCGGTGCGGCGCCGTCGGCCGGATAGTCCGGGACCCGATTGTGGGTGTGGCGGGCATCGTCGGGCGCGCGGATCGCGGAGGCATGGTCGTCGACGCGGCCGTAGTCGATCTCTCGGGCGGTCGGGGTGTCGGTGACGATCACCCCGGGGGCTCCCTCCGGTTGTACGGGCAGCCCGGCTCGTTCGGCGTCGGCGGTCAGCAGCATCGGCCCCAGTGGCGGCCGGCCGGCCAGGCGGCGGCGCTCGTCGAGGCGCAGGAGCGCCTCGGGTGCGCCGGCCACCCTGGTCATCGCATCGGCGTCGACGAGATAGGGCGCGGCCGGATTGGTTCCGCCGGTGTCGACGCGGTAGATCTCGACGGCGGGATACCGCGGCCGCAGTCCGCTGTCGGCGACGAAGCCTTCCAGCGTTCCCGGTCCTGTCGAGTCGCCGAACTCGGCGACCTTGGTGAGCCCGGGTGAGCCCTCGATCGAGCGGTGCACCAATACCGGTCGGGCCGAACGGGATACGTCGGGATCCAGGTCGTTGCGCACCACCACGTAGGAAATGCCTTGCCGGGCAAGGCTGTCGGCCAGTCCCGCGGAGGGTCTGCCTGCGGCGAACAGCCGCTGCACCGAATCGAGGGCGCGGATCGTCTCTGGCGGCGTCAGCGGGATCGAATCGCGCACACCCCACGGACTGGATCCGAGCACCTGCAACGGCTCGTCGTGGCTGTTGCCCCAGGTCTGGGTGGCGAACGGGGCGCCGGGGGCGACCAGGACCCGGCCCCGCTCGGTGTTGTGCGCATCCAGCCAGTCCGCGGTGTCGTGCCAGTACTGCGGGATCGCGGTGAACGTTCCGGCAGGCGCGATGCGGCCCGTCCACGCGATCGAGGTCCCGGCGGCCAGGGCCGCGAGCACCACGATCGCCACCGCCATCCGCTTGTCGCGTTCGGGCCGGGAGAAGGCTCGCACCCACACGATCCGAGGTGCGCTGCCGGGCAGCGGAATCCGCCCCAGCAGATGAGCCAGGCCCAGCGCCAGCGGCAGTCGCAGCACCGGATCGAGCTTGGCCAGGTTGCGCAGCGGTGTGCCGGTCCCGTCCAAGAAGTCCTGAACAGCCACCCCGACCGGGGAGCCCAGCCCCCCGGAGTAGCCGAGGCCCAGCAGCACCACGCCGATCAGCAACATGGTGATCAGCCGGCCCCGCGCGGGCATCGAGCGCAACGCGAGCCCGGCCAGTCCGGCGGCTGCCACCAGTGTGGTGGCCAGCACCGCGACCGTGCTCGTCACGAGCGAGGCAGCCGCAGTGGCGGTGGACGCCACGAACGGGGTCCAGGTGTGGGTGCCGCGCAGCATCTCGGTCAGCGACATCCACTGCGTGGTGACGCCCGAGGATTCGATGAAGTCCAGGAACGGTGGGCTGATCCGGCCCAGCAGCAGCAGCGCCACCGCCCACCAGGTGACGGCCAGCGCCCCGCACAGCGCCCACCAGGCGGTGAATCGCCACCACAACCGGTTCGGCCGGTGGCAGGCCCACCAGATGATCGCGGCCAGACACCCGGTCAGAGTGGCGACCGCGTTCACCGCACCCATGAGCGCCACCGCGCCCGCGGACCGGGCAGCCATGAGCCGCAGGTTCCGGTCCCCCCGGAACGCCAGGATGACCGGAAGCAGCACCCACGGCGCCAGCATCACGGGCAGCGTCTCCGACGAGATCGCGCCCAGCGTGGTCAGCACCCGCGGTGACAGCGTGAAGGCGAGCGCACCGAGCACGCGTGAACTGGAACTGCCGATGCCCAGTGCCTCGGCAACCCGGATGACGCCCCAGAAGCCGACGGTCAACAGCAGCGCCCACCACAGTCGCTGGGTCACCCAGCCCGGAATTCCGAGCAGATCACCGGCCAGGAAGAAGGTGCCGTGCGGAAACAGATAGCCGTAGGCCTGGTTCTGCGCCTGCCCGAACGGCAGATCGCTGTTCCACAGATTGAACGCGCGCGCCAGGAACCGCAGCGGATTCGCGGTGAGGTCGAGCTTGGTATCGGGTGATATCTCTCCGGGCGACTGGGCGAAAGTCAGGAGCAGTGTCGCCGCGGCGACCACCCACAACCAGCGCCGCGACAGTGGCGAGTCAGCTGCCCGCCGCGTCAGCGGCACATCCAAGCTAGGACCGGTCGCCGTACTCGACCCTGTTGAGCACCGATGACGCAGGGTCGCCCGCTTGCAGCGGAGGCTTCGTATCCTGCTGCACCATTAGCGTCACACCGAAGACGGCAGCCGCCCCCAACAGCAGGCCGACGACAATGCTGGCCGCGGAGGGTACGACGAACCGATTCACCCGGCCAACCTAGCATGGCGACACCCCGGATCCCTGGGAGGCGGACCTGGGTCGACACGCGGAGAATCGATTACCGCTTGCTCAGCGGCTAAGGTCGGGGCCCATGGCTTCACCGCGTCTCGTCGCAACTTTCGCAGCGTTGTCCGGTCTGTTGCTGGCCTGCTCTCCGAGCACCCAGGCACCAGAGTCCCAATCCTCGGACACGAAGCCGATGTCCACCCACGCGCCGATGCCGGCAGCGCCGGTGTGTGATCTGGCCAGCCTGTCACCCCGCGACAAGCTGGCGCAGCTGCTGACCGTCGGCATCAAAGATGCGGCCGACGCCCGTTCCGTGGTGTCCGAGCAGCACGTCGGCGGCATCATGATCGGCAGCTGGACCGACCTGTCGATGCTCACCGACGGCTCCCTGCCCGATATCTCGGCCGCAGGCCCGTTGCCGCTCGCGGTCACCGTCGACGAGGAAGGCGGCCGGGTGTCGCGACTGGCCTCGTTGATCGGCGAGCAGCCGTCGGCACGGGTGCTGGCCCAGACCAAGTCTGTCGACGAGGTGTACGGCATCGCGCTCGAGCGCGGGAAGAAGATGCGCGATCTCGGGATCACCGTCGACTTCGCGCCCGTCGTCGACGTCACCTCGGATGCCGACGACACCGTCATCGGTGACCGGTCCTTCGGTGACGACCCGGCCAAGGTCACCGAATACGCCGGTGCCTACGCCCGCGGGCTGCGGGATGCCGGCGTGCTGCCGGTGCTCAAGCACTTCCCGGGCCACGGCCACGGCTCGGGCGACTCGCACACCGCGGGCGCCGTCACCACGCCGCCGCTGGCCGAGCTGCAGAACAACGACCTCGTGCCCTACCGGACCCTGACCACGCAGCCTCCGGTCGCCGTGATGGTCGGACACCTGGAGGTGCCCGGCCTGACCGGATCGGATCCGGCAAGCCTCAGCCCCGCGGCTTATGACCTGTTGCGCTCGGGCAACTATGGCGGACCCGCCTTCAACGGCGTCATCTACACCGACGACCTTTCGAGCATGGCGGCGATCAACCAGCGCTATGGCGTGGCGGCGGCGGTACTCAAGGCACTGCAGGCCGGGGCCGACAACGCGCTGTGGATCACCACCGACGAGGTGCCCGCGGTCCTGGACGGCCTTGAGAAGGCACTGGCCGACGGTCAGCTGAACCAGGCCGCCGTGGATGCTGCCGTGCAGCGCAATGCCGACGCCAAGGGCGGCGTGCACTGCTAGTGCCGGTCACCGCCCGACGGTGACGACCTCGAGAAGCGGTGCGGCGTCATGGTTCACAGCGAGTAGACCCGGTTGGCGTTGTGTACGCCGATCATGTCGACGATGCGGATGGCGTCGGCCTCGCTGCAGTCCCCGGTCCGCACCCACTCGCCCAGCGTGAGTCCCATGGCGCGGCGCCACAACACCGAACCGAGCAGGTGCAATTCGGGTGGGCCGAAGGCATCCGAGGAGTACAGCTGTTTGGCGAACGGCGCGGTTTCGAGTGCCTCGGCGACCACGGCGTTCGAGCGTGCTCCGACGTAGTTGATGGCAAGGCCGACATCGAAATTCACATGGTCGAAGGCCTGGGCCAGGTAACCGGCCTGGCGGTGGAACGGGTAGCAGTGCAGCAGCAGCACCGGGACCGGCGCCATGGCGCGCAGCAACGGCAGCAACAGCATCGGGTCGGTGCGGTGCAGATCGAGGTCGCGGTCGCCGAACCCGACGTGGACCTGGACGGGCAGCCCGTGGTCGGCGGCCTCGTGTACCCCGAACGCGATCAGCACCGGACTGTCCACCCGTTGCGAATCCCGCGCGGCCAGTTCCCGGGCATGCTCGATCACCAGCTGATCGGTGGGGCGCGACCAGTCGATGTCGAACGACGTGCGATAGGCCGCGATCGTCTTGGTGCCCACGATCTCCGGCGAGGCAACCGCTTCGGCGAGCTCTGACCGGAACACCTCGGGAAACGCCTCCGGGCTGGTGCCGGACTCCAGGAGGTTCTGGGCCAGCTGCTCCAGCCGCAGGATTTCAGAGGACGGACGGCCGCTGAGTTCGGTGAGTCGCTGCGGGGTGGTGATGAGATCGCCCTGGAATCCGGTGTCGACGATCCACCGTTCGACCCCGGCCTGCGGCAGCATGAGTGCCGCCAACTCGTCAGGGGTGAACTCGCTGCGCCGCTTCCAGTAGTCGTCGGCGCCGGCGTGGGCGGGCAACTGGAGAACCGGTGCGCACCAACGCCGGATCGACAGGCCGAGCGGTGAGTCGAACTGCGACATGAAATCGGGGATCGGGCCGGTGGACCCTTCGTTGATCGACGCCTCGAAGCCGGCCCGGTCGACGGGCTCGTGGAACGTTCCGTGCACGTGGTGGTCGATCAACCGGATGTGGCGCAGGTGCTCGGCGAGTGCGTCGGGCACCGCATCGCGGACCCCGTCGAACACGTCGATCGTCGGGCCGGCGATGTCACCATCCGGCATGGCGCGCTACCTCCTCGGCATCGACCCTTCCGACGAGTACACCACCGCACCGAGGTCCCAGGCGGGTAACTCACCTGAGCTGCTGCCCTGACCGTCAACCGGACGCTTATTCTGTTCGGATGGCAGGTGGAACCAAGCGGCTGCCGCGGGCCGTACGCGAACAGCAGATGCTCGATGCTGCGGTGCAGATTTTCTCGGTCAACGGTTACCACGAGACGTCGATGGACGCGATCGCCGCGGAGGCCGAGATCTCCAAGCCGATGCTCTACCTCTATTACGGCTCCAAGGAGGAGTTGTTCGGGGCCTGCCTGAACCGGGAGCTGACCCGGTTCGTGGATGTGGTTCGTGGGGAGATCGACTTCACCCAGAGCCCCAAGGACCTGCTGCGTAGCGCCGTACTCGCGTTCCTCACCTACATCGATTCCAACCGGGCCTCGTGGATGGTGCTCTACACCCAGGCCACCAGCTCGCAGGCATTTGCCCACACCGTCCGCGAGGGCCGCGACCGCATCATCGACCTGGTGGCCAGACTGCTCAGCACGGGAACCCGTAACCCTCAGCCCGACAGCGACTTCGAGATGATGGCGGTGGCCCTGGTGGGTGCAGGCGAGGCGATCGCCAGCCGGGTCAGCACGGGGGACGCCGACGTCAACGAGGCCGCCGAGTTGATGATCAACCTGTTCTGGCGAGGCCTGAAGGGCACGCCGTCGGACGCCGGAAGTCACCCGGTCGCCGGTTAGCCCCGGAAAATTGGTGTCCGAGCGAACCACTTCCCGGCGTTAGGCTCCCTCTGTGGGTTCCGTGCTGAAAGTTGCTCCGGCCGAATTACAGTCGGCCGCCGCCGCCGAGACCGCGGTGGGCGGGGTCATCACCGGACTGGCGGTCGGGCAGCTGTTGACCGGAGCCGCTGCGGCCATGCCGGGCCTGCAGAGCGGTGCGGCCTGCGGCCAGGCCGCCACGGTCGTGGACAGCTCGGTCCAGGCAATCGGCACCGAGGTCGGCGCACATGCCGACAATCTGAGCACCGCCGCCCGTTCGTACCAGACCGCCGACGACGAGTCCGCACGCCGGCTGAAGTCGGCCCAGCCAGCGGGTTGACATGCCGGTGGCGATCTCTCAGGTGGAGTCGTCCAATCCTGAGGCACTCGTGCAAGGCGGCGCCGACGTCAGCAGCCGCGCCTCCACGCTGTCGACCCAGATGGATCAGCAGCGAGCCATCATCGACAAGCTGCGTGCGGGTTGGACAGGCACGTCGGCCGATGCCGCGATCGCAAGCGCCACAGCGACATTGGAAAGAATGCAGCGGCTCCATCAGAGCCTGACCGCGTTGAGTTCCGCCCTGCGGGACGGTGGCGGCGAACTGGTGCAACAACGCAGCCGCATCCTCGGAACCGTCGAAAGGCTCGAAGGGCAAGGATGGCAGGTCGCTGACGACGGCACGGTGTCGATCCGCCCGGGCAGCGCACTCGACTTCTTCGCCCGGTTGAGTCCGGTGAATCGGCTGATGCTGCAGGCGATGGCGGCGAACGCCTCGTTGGACCTGAAGTCGATGCTGGCGCAGTTCGAGACCACCGACAACAAGGTCGGCCAGCAGGTACGCGATGCGGTGGCGGCGCTCAGCACCCCGGATCCCAAGCAGTCGCCCGATCCGAACAGCCCCAAGGCATTGGTCGACCGGCTGGCCGGCATGACGCCCGACGAGCGGGCCGCGTTCCTCGCGGGTCTGAGCCCGGAGACCCTGCACGAGATGGTGCTCGCCGACCCGCAGGCGATGGGCAACACCGACGGCGTGCCGTTCGACACCAGGATCGAAGCCAACAACATCAACATCCGCAATGCGCTCGACGCGGAGTTGAAGAAGCAACCACCCGATGACGCCCGGGTCAAGCAGTTGCAGGCGATGCTCACCCCGATCGAATTTCCGCCCGGCAGCGGCACGATGGTGCCGCGCAAATTCGTCGGGTTCTCAACCGAGGGCAACGGCCGGATGATCGAGATGATCGGCGACATCAAGCCCGGCATCAAGGGCGTCGGCGTGGTGGTCCCCGGTACCAGCACCAACCTGAACGGCAGCGCCTCGAACCACAACGCGGCGGTGGAACTGGCCCGCCAAACCGGATCCCCGATCTTCCTCTATATGGGCGACGACTTCCCCCAGGATCTCGGCAAGGCGTCGGACCCGTCCTACGCCGCGTCGATGGCGCCCAAACTGGTGTCCTTCGGTCACGAGATCGACCGTGCGGTGGGTGCGGGAGCACCGGGCACACCGGTCACCTACATCGGGCATTCCTACGGTGGTGCCATCGTCGGGACCGCCGAACAGATGGGGCTGCGGGCCGACCGCATCCTGCACGCGTCCTCGGCGGGCACCGGCATCCTCACCGGGGAGTACACCAATCCGAACCCGAACGTGCAGCGTTATTCGATGACCGCGCCCGGTGACCCGATCGCGCTGGTCCAGTCCCTGCCGCGCGACCTCGTCGACAACGGGTCGATCGGCCTGCCGGATTGGATTCCACACACCGTCGACGGGCAGCTCGGCAACCCGCTGGGCGGTCTGCCCTCGGCAACCGACCCCGACAAGATTCCCGGCGTCACCCGTCTGGACACCGGGTATTACGGGCGGGAGGGCCCGCACCACGGCGAGGTGATCGTGGGACAGAACGCGCACGGCGAGTACTGGAACGACCCCGATTCAGATGCGTTCCACAACATGGTCGCGGTCATCAACGGTGGCGAGGCCACCGGCTATGTGGAGCGTGGGATCGAGACCAACTACGTGGATATCGACGTCGGTGACGACGGGAACTTCCAGGCCGAAGCCAGTGACCAGGCACGGGCCGGCGCGGCACCCAAGATCCCCCAACTGCCCTGGGATGATGCCGGATCCTACGAACGGCGGCAACATCCGTGGGAAAATCCGCGGGTGACGGATCATCCCGAAGCCGGCCCCAAAGTGCAGGTCAAATGAGGCTGTTCACAACGCTTTTTGTGGCACTGGGCCTGATGTTCACCAGTGCGTGCGGACTCCTCCACAAAGACCGGCCACCCACCGACGATGAGGCGACGATGCAACCCACCACCTTGACCGTCACCGAGGCCGCCCGGGTGGTGGCCGGTTATGTGTCGATGATCGTGGGCAAGCCCATCGATCCCGATCCCGCGCACGCGGCCCTGCACGGCTGCCGGACGAATGCCGGGATGATGCCGGACGGCCCGCCGTGGCGGGTGTATCGCAACGCGTGGATCGTCGATCCGGCGCCCGATCTCGTCGAGTCGGCGCTCAAACGCATCGAAACCCTGGTCGACGAAGGTTTTGCACCCATCCCGTGGACCCGGCCGGAACCAGAACCGCCGAACAACAAGGCCTATGAGGACGGCCGCGGGTACATCGTCTCGGTCAAGGCCGAAACCACGGCGGGCGGGGTCTACGGACTCAATGTGGCCGCCACCTCGCCGTGTGCCAACGACGACTAGACCGCCACACCCTCCACGAGGCTGAACGGTGACGCCGTCTCCACCACGCGGTTGAGCCGGAATCCGGCCTGCTCGTAGAGCTTTCGGTAATCGGCCGCGGTGCGTTCGCGGGCGGCGATGCCGATCAGCATCTCCATGTCGGTCCACTTGCCCAGGAATTCCCGGTCGTGATCGGGGATCACCCCTTCGATCAGCAGCAGGGTGGTGCCCGGCGCGGCCGCCGCCCGCACATTGCGCAGGATCGTCAACGCTTCGTCGTCGGGCCAGTCGTGAATGATGTTCTTCAGCAGGTAGGCGTCGGCGCCCCCGGGGACACTGTCGAAGAACGACCCGGGAACCACCTGAACCCGATCGGCCACTCCGTACTTGCCCAACATCGCCGGTGCCCCGTCGACCACCTGGGGCAGGTCGTAGAGCACCCCACGGGCGGCCGGGGTGGCGGTCAGTACCGCGGCCAGCAGCCGGCCGTGCCCGCCGCCGACATCGGCGATGGTGCCGAACCGGGTGAAGTCATAGGCGGCCACGACAGGGGCGATGGCCAGCTCGGAGATGCTGGTCATGGCGTCGTTGAAGATCGCGCCCAGTTCAGGCTCGGAGCCCATGTAGTCGAACGCCCCTTTGCCGCGCAGCTTGGGGATGACCGCCTCACCGGTGCGGACCGCGTCGGCGAGATGGCTCCAGTGCTCACGATGCTGCGGCGAGCCGACGAATTTCGCCATCCCCGCGATGGAGACCGGGGCGTCCTTGCGCAACGTGTCGCCCAGCGCGTTGAGCGCGTAGCGGCCGTCTCGGGTGCGGCGGAAGACGCCCTCGCTGACCAGCGCCCGCATCAGCCGGTCCGTGGTGTCGGGGTTGGCCTCGACCCGGCGCGCCAGCTCCTCGGCGCGCAGTGGGCCGTCGGCCAGCGCGTCGGCAACCCCGAGCTGTGCGGCGGCGGCGATGCCCTGGGCGACCCACGCGCCCAGGATCATCTCCAGCATCGCCGCGGGCGGCGGGACCGCCCGCTGATGCAGGCGGCGCACGTGGTGGCGGAAGCGTTCGGCCGCGCGGACCAATCCGGCGGGCGGCACCTTGGCGGGAGTCACCGGATGACTCTAGGGCAGGTGGGCTGCGGTGTCGGTCACAATGGCCGGTCTGACAGCCAACAGCAAACCGAACTGGAGTCGGACCCTGTCCCGTCAGCCGCCTAAAGTGGTGCCGATGTCCAACGCGAAACGAGGGGCCGGTCATGGCTGATGCTGCCGCTGTCCCCGGCCATGGGTCGCTGGACCAGCTCTACCAGCTCAACCGCGAGGTCGCCGACTCGCGCTCGGCGCGGCTGCTGGTGACGAACAACCTGGCCACCTACGTCACGCTGATGGAACGGCACCTGGACCGCGGGGCCAAGCTCACCGAGATGGAGCTGGTGATCCGGCTCGAACGTGACCTGGCCGACCTCGGCTCCGAAACCGAACAGTCGGGCCTGGCCCTGATCAAGTACTGGGCCAGCCAGGGCTGGCTGCACCGGATCACCGAACAGTCCGGCGACACCGAACGCAACGTCTGCTACCTCACCTACGAGGCGCGGGCCGTGCTGGACTTCGCGCGCCGCATGCGCCGTGAGGACACCATCGCCACCGGCGGCTCGATCACGGGCATCGCCGCGGGGCTGCGACGGGTGGCCGGGCAGGTCAGCAACGATCCCGAGCGCATCCGCGCCGACATCGAAGCCGAGATCGCCAAGCTGCGTGACGAATTGGATGCCCTGGACCAAGGGCAGCGTCCCGAACCCGACCTGGTCGACGTCGAGGACGAGGCCCGTGCCATCGCGTTGCAGATGGAGCAGATCGTCTCGGACATCGGGCAGTACGGCAGCATGCTCAACCGCATCACCACCCGCCTGCTGGATGCCTCCGCCGACACCGATCTCGGCTACCGCGAACGCCAGCGCCAGTTGTTCGACGACTACGAGTCGCTGTTCGCCTCCCGCGAGAGCGCGTCCTACACCGCCTTCACCCGGATGATCCAGGATCCCGAGCAGCGGGCGGCGTTGGTGAGCGACATCGAGATGGTGACCCGTCAGCTGCCGCACCTGGATCCGGACCTGCGTGCGGTGATGACAGGGTTCTTCAGCCTGGTCTCGGCACAGACGGCCGAGGTGGGCCGGACCCGGCAGCGCTGCGCCCGCCGGATCAAGCGCTTCGTCGCCTCCGGCACGCTCGAGCAGAGTCGCGGCGTCACCCGTCAGCTCAACGACGCACTGGCCAGTGCGCACGAACTGCTCAGCGTCTCGCTCGCCGACAGCCGCATCGGGATCGAGGTGCCGTTGGTCCGGACGGACTTCAATTCGATTGGCGCCGTGGCGTTCAAGATCCGTGACGCCATCCCGCCGTCGCAGGCCGAATCGTCGGAGGGCGAGGTGAACCTGTCGGCGTTCTCGGCCCTGGCCTCGCAGGTGGACGCCGCGGAACTGGCCGAGCTGATCAACGGCGCGGTAGCGGCCGGGCCGTTGTCGCTGCCCGACGCGATCGGCATGCTGGACTCGGCCTACCTCGGACACGTGATCGTGCTGTGGTCCTGGGCGCTCAAGCAGCATCAGCCAGGAGTCGAACCCGCGCAATCGGTCCACGTCCGGTTCCGGTCCCTTGAGGGCGCCGACCGCGAAATCGAGATCCCCCGACTGGTTTTCACCGAGCCGATCCCTACTGCCAGCGAGAGCATCCTATGACCGACACCCCGGACACGTCGCGCGAACCAGATGCAGTGCCGGTCGCAGATGCGGCGATCGATTTCGACGCCCTGCCGAGCATCGACTCCGTCGAACGGTCCACCGACCAGCGCCGCGCGCCC
This sequence comes from Mycobacterium sp. 134, assembly GCF_048282715.1. Lineage (NCBI taxonomy): Bacteria > Bacillati > Actinomycetota > Actinomycetes > Mycobacteriales > Mycobacteriaceae > Mycobacterium > Mycobacterium sp. 134. Next base: position 6,474,981 of record NZ_JBLVUN010000008.1, on the reverse strand, counting down.
CGCTTCGACGGCGATGTCAGCGAACTGCCCGACCGGGCCTGCTGGGCGCTGCAACACCTGCTCTCGCGTCGTTACGTCAGCAAGGACAACCACTCCGAGCTGTGGTCGTGGGTGACCCGGTACCGCACCGAACTCACCGTGCGGCTGTCGGAACTCGATATGCGGCTGTGCATCTCGGACGATCACGACATCGCCTACGTCGAGCAGGCCGACTACGAATCGCAGTGGCGGCGCCGGTTGCTGCGACGCGAGACCCTCAACACCTACGACTCGATCCTGGCCCTGCACCTGGCCAAGCTCATGCGCGCGGCGGCGCGCGACGAGAACGTGTTGATCAGCCGTGACGAGATCCACGAGCTGTTCGCCGGGGTCAACAACGACACCGACCGCGACACCGCCTCGTTCGACAAGCGGATCGACAATGCGATCGAGCGGCTCACCGACATCGAGATGCTCGCCCGCAACCGGGAGGACGAGGACAGCTTCACCATCAGCCCGGTGGTCAACGCGATCATGACCGCCTCGATGATCACCGAACTGCAGCAGCAGTTCGAGCAGCTCAAGCGGGCTGCCAACGGCACGGTCGACGATTCCGACGACACCGATGCAGCCGAACGGCTCGAGGACGAAGTGGACGCTCATGGCTGAACCGACCAATCAGTTCTCTCTGTCGCGCCTGCAGGTCATCAACTGGGGTGTGTTCGACGGGTACCACTCGATCCCGTTCAGCCAGCACGGCACTCTGATCACCGGATCCTCGGGTAGCGGTAAATCCTCACTGCTGGATGCGATTTCGCTGGCCTTCCTGCCTTCACACCGCCGCAACTTCAACGCCTCCGGCGACACCACCGCCGCGGGTGCGGGCACCGGCAAGCGCACGGTCGACAAGTATGTCCGCGGTGCCTGGGGTGAACGACGCGAGGGCACCAGCCGCCAGATCATGTATCTGCGCGGGACCGGGCCGGCCTGGTCGGCTGTCGCGGTCACCTACAGCGACCGCACGGGACGCTCGGTCACCGGGCTGGTGCTCAAATGGCTGGCCGCGGAGAAGACCTCGGACCCGGGCAGCCGGTACTACCTGATCGACGACGACCGCGACATCTTCGGCCTGTGCAACCGGTGGGCCGCCAACGGCTACGACGCGGCGGTGTTCCGCGACGACGGCTGGACCGGTGGTCGCAGTGAGAGTCAATACCTGGCCCAGCTGTACTCCAGCATCGGCATCCGTGCCTCCGAGGCGGCCCAACAGCTGCTCGGCAAGGCCAAATCGCTGAAAAGCGTTGGCGGACTTGAGCAGTTCGTGCGCGAGTTCATGCTCGACGAGCCCGCCAGCCTCAGCGGCGTGGAGGAGGCCCTCGAGCAGATCAACCCGCTGGTCGAGGCGCGCGGCCTGCTCGACGTGGCCCGGCGCAAGCGCAATACCCTCGGCAACATCGCCGCGGTCCAGGCGCGGTACGCCGAGGAGGCGGCCAAATTCGGGGTGATCGACACCATCGACAACGCGATGATCCGCGATTACGTCGACCATGTGCGGCTGGCCCAGGCCGGTCCGGAGATCGCCAATCTCGACGATCAGATCACGCAGCTCGGCGCCCAGCGCGATGAGTTCGGCTCCCAGCAGCGCCAGTTCAAGAACGAACACAACTCGCTCATGGCGCAGATCAACACCGTCACCGTGGATCTGGTGCCGCTGCAGCAACGCCTGACCGAGGCCGAGCGCATCAGCGAGGAAGTGTCCCGCCGGCGCAGCGGCTACGAAGACAAGGTCACTTCGCTCGGGTTGACGCCGCCGGACAACGGCGAGGAATTCTGGTCGTTGCGTGAGACTCTGATGGAGGAAGCCGACCGGCTGCACCGGGAACTGTTCACCGGCAACCAGCCCTACGTCGAGGCCTCGGCGAAGGAAGTCCGGGCCCGTGAGGCGCGGGAGAGCGTGGAAGCCGAGCTGGAACGGGTGCAGCGGCTGGGCTCGCCGCTGCCGAGGACCGAATACGAGATGCGGGCGCGCATCGCCCGCGCTCTCGAGATCTCCGAGCGCGATCTGGTGTACGTGGCCGAGCTGATGGAGCTCAAGCCCGACGAGTCGCGGTGGCGGCTCGCCGTCGAAAAGGTGTTGCGCGGTGCCGGATTGCGCTTGCTGGTCCCCGATGCCTACATGGAGCGGGCACTGAGGTTCGTCAACGAGAACGACATGCGCGGCCGGATCCAGTTGCAGCACGTCCAGCACGGTTCGCAGCTGCGGACCCCGCCCCCCGGCACCTTGGCCACCAAACTCCAGCTCGCCGACCCGACCCACGACAGTGCCGTGGAGGCGCTCAATGTGATCGCCGGCATCGGCGACTACGTGTGCGTCGACGGGCCGGGGGAGTTCACCGAGCAGTCCCGTGCCGTCACCGACCAGGGCCTGCGCAAGGACAGCGGCCGGCTCTCGATCAAGGACGACCGGTCGAGGCTGCGGCCCTCGGACTACATCTTCCTCGGCGGCACCGCGGCCAAAGTCGAAGCGCTGCAGGATGATCTGACCGCCGCACAGGATGTGTACCAGGTGGCGCGCACCGCGCGTGAGCGGCTCGACGAGCACCGCGGCCAGCTGCAATCCCGCGAGCGGGCCTGCCGGGCGCTGTGCGATCAGTTCATGCAGTGGAGCGATATCGACACCGATTCGGTCGACGAGATGCTAGAGCGGCTGCAGGACGAGCACGATCTGCTGGTCTCCGACAACCCCGACGCCGAACGGCTGCAACAGCGGGCCGACGAATGCTGGGAGCGCGTCGAGAAGGTCATCCAGCAGATCGGCTCGCTCAACGAACGTGAGACCACACTGGACCGCAGGCGGACCGCGCTGCTGGAGTTGAGTGAGGTGCTGACCGAGCGGCTCGGGTCCAGCGAGTTCCCGTCGCACGCCCGCGACACGATCGACGGCTATGCCGCCGACATCGCCCTGACCCTGGAGTTGCTCGAATCCGAGCCGTACCGAAGCGAACTGACCCGCGTCATCAGCCGCGAGCGGGACCGGTTGCGGGCGGACCGCAACCGTTCGCACGACGAGCTGGCCGGCATCATGGCCGCCTACGACAGCTCGTTCCCCGACGCGATCCCCAACGACAGCGACGTGTTCGACGAGCGGGTGCACGACTACGTGGCATTGTGCCGTCGGATCGACGAGCGGGAGCTGCCCGACGCCTACGAGCGCATGCAGCGGCTGATCACCGAGCAGGCGCCGGGGGCGATCCTGAACCTGCACATGATCGCCGACAACGAGGCGCGGCGGATCACCGAGCAGATCGCCCGCGTCAACACGGGCCTGGGCGCGGTGGAGTTCAACCGCGGCACCCGGCTGACCCTGCATGCCGGTACCCGGCATCTGGCGGCGGTCGACGAACTCAACGAGAAGGCCCAGCGCATCTCCTCGCGGGTGTCACTGGTGAGCTTCGGCGACGAGACCGCGATGTTCGATCAGTACACCGACATCCTGCAGCTGCGGAAGTTGTTGGCCGGCAACACACCCGAGGACCGGCAGTGGACGCGCGACGCGCTGGATGTGCGCAACCGGTTCGTGCTGTACTGCGAGGAGCGCGACGCCGAGACCGGCGAGGTGATCCGGACCTACAGCAATTCCGGTGACAACTCCGGTGGTGAGCAGGAGAAGCTCATGGCGTTCTGCCTGGCCGGGGCGCTGAGCTTCAACCTGGCCAGCCCGGACAGCAACGACACCCGGCCGTTGTTCGCCCAGCTGATGCTGGACGAGGCGTTCTCCAAGTCGGATCCGCAGTTCGCCCAGCAGGCACTGTCGGCGTTCCGGAAGTTCGGTTTCCAGTTGGTGATCGTGTCGACCGTGCAGAACAGTACGACCATCCAGCCCTACATCGACAACGTCGTGATGGTGTCCAAGTCCGACGCGTCGGCGCCCAATGCCCGGCCCGTGGCGTCGGTCACCTCGGCGTCGATCTCCGAGTTCGCCGATCTGCGAAAGGCTTCGGGGGACGCGGTGCCCAGCGCCTGATGTAGCGCCCAGTGCTGCGAACAGTCCCCCGCAAGCGGGGGACTGTTCGCAGGGTCAGAGCGGGCTGACCGTTGCGGTCAGGTGCGGGTAGCCCTTCGAGAGGTTCCGCAGGGTCAACTCCCAGCCGTCGGCATCGCGCTCGACATAGAGCCCGGCCTTGGCAGGCAGCACCACAGGCTTGGCGAACCGCACCGAGTACTTGACCGCATCGGGGAGTTGCCCCTCGATGTTGGCCAGCACCGCTGCCGCACTGAACATCCCGTGTGCGATGACGGTGGGGAAGCCGAACAGCTTGGCGGCGATCGCGTTGGTGTGGATCGGGTTGTGGTCCCCGCCGATCGACGCGTAGTTCCGGATCTGGCCCGCGGTGATGTTCAGAACCGCGTTGGGCGGCGGCAGCTTCGGCTGCTTCTGCGGCTCCGGCTTGGGCTCACCGGACAGGCTGGTCCGCTGCTGGTGCAGGAACGTCGTCACCTGGTGCCAGGCGGTGTCGTTGCCGACCTTGAGTTCGGTGACGATGTCGACCAGCAGGCCCTTGCGGTGTTCACGCAGGTTCTCCGCATGCACGGCCGCGCTGACGGCGTCGGTCACCTTGATCGGCTTGTACTGGGTGATGTGGTTTTCGATGTGCACCGAACCCATTGCGGCGAACGGGAAATCGAATCCCGTGACCAGTGACATCACCGTCGGGAAGGTCAGCGCGAACGGGTAGGTCAGCGGCAGGGTGTCGCTGAACCGCAGCCCGGTCACCTGCGCATAGGCGGCGACGTTGGCCGGGTCGATCGGCAGGTTGTCGACCGTGACGGTACGGGCCGGCAGGGTTTCGTCGCGCGGGATGAACGGCAGGGCGCCGACGACGGCACGCAGCATGTTGTTCACGTGCTCATGCCCCCAACATGGCCTGGCCGCAGACGCGGATGGTGTTGCCGGTGACCGCATTCGACGCGGGGCTCGCGAAGTAGGCGATCAGTTCGGCCACATCCACCGGCTTCCCGCCCTGGAACAGCGAGTTCAGCCGGCGGCCGACCTCACGGGTGGCCAGCGGGATGGCGTCGGTCATCTTGGTCTCGATGAAGCCGGGGGCCACCGCGTTGATCGTGATGCCCTTCTCGCCCAGCACTGGTGCCAGCGCATCGGTCAGCCCGATCATGCCGGCCTTGGTGGCGGCGTAGTTGGTCTGCCCGCGGTTACCGGCGATGCCGGCCATCGAGGACAACCCGATCACCCGGCCGCCCTCGCCGAGCGTGCCGCTGGCCACCAGGCCCTCGGTGAGTCGCTGCGGGGCAAGAAGATTCACCGCGATCACCGAATCCCAGCGGCTCTCGTCCATGTTGGCGAGCAGCTTGTCGCGGGTGATGCCGGCGTTGTTGACCAGCACGTCGACCTTGCCGCCGTGCTGTGCAGTGACATGGGCGACTATGGCGTCGACCGCATCGTCTGAGGTGACGTCCAGCGTCAGCGCGCTGCCGCCGACCTTCTCGGCCACCTTGCCCAGATCTTCGGCGGCCTGGGGAACGTCCACCGCGACCACGGTCGCGCCGTCGCGCGCGAACACCTCGGCGATGGTCGCGCCGATGCCGCGGGCCGCACCGGTCACCACGGCGACCTTGCCGGCCAGCGGCTTGTCCCAATCGGCCGGCGGCGTCGAGTCGGCGGCTCCCACCCGGTACACCTGCCCGTCGACGTAGGCCGACTTGGCCGAGAGGATGAAGCGCAGGGTGGACTCCAGGCCGGTGGCGGCGGGCTTGGCGTCGGCGGCCAGGTACACCAGCGACGCCGTGGCGCCGCGCTGCAGTTCCTTGCCCAGTGAGCGGGTGAAGCCCTCCAGGGCGCGCTGCGCGATCTGGGCGTTGACACTGCCCGCCTGATCCGGGGTGGTGCCGATGACGACCACGCGGGCGCACGACGCGAGGTTGCGCAGCACCGGGGTGAAGAACTGGTAGAGCTCCTTGAGCCCAGCGGCGTCGGCGATGCCGGTGGCGTCGAGCACCACGCCGCCGAACGAATCGGCCCAGCGGCCGCCGATGTTGTTGGACACCACGTCGTAGTCACCGGCCAGCGCTGCGCGCAGCGGCTCCACGACGCGGCCCTCGCCGCCGATCAGCAGGGAGCCGGCCAGCGGCGGTTGTCCGGGGCGATAGCGGCGCAACGTTTCGGGCTGCGGCACGCCCAGCTGCTTGGCCAGGAACGATCCCGGCCCGGAGTTGACCACTTGGGAGAACAGGTCGGAAGCCACTTCAGCTGCCTTTCGCTTCGCAGTACTGCGTTGTCCACACCGAACTTACTCCAGAGTAAGAACAGTGGGTAATATGGCCCCGGACAACCCGACAGTGGAGGGCAAACAGATGGCCAACAACACGACCCGGCGACGCGTTGCCGTTTTGGGTGGCAACAGGATTCCGTTCGCGCGGTCCGACGGCGCCTATGCCAACGCCTCCAACCAGGACATGTTCACCGCCGCGCTGGACGGGCTGATCGAGCGTTTCGATCTGGCCGGTGAGCAGCTCGGTGCGGTGATCGGCGGCGCGGTGCTCAAGCACAGCCGCGACTTCAACCTGATGCGCGAATGCGTGCTGGGCAGCTCGTTGTCGCCGTACACCCCGGCCTTCGACCTTCAGCAGGCCTGCGGCACCGGCCTGCAGTCCGCGATCGTCGCGGCCAACGCCATTGCGCTGGGACAATACGAATCCGCGGCAACCGGTGGTGTGGACACGGCATCGGACGCCCCGATCGCGTTCGGCAACGACCTGCGGCAGGTCCTGCTGGGCCTGCGCCGGGCGAAGTCCAACCTGGACCGGCTCAAGCTGGTCGGCAAGCTGCCGGCTGCCCTCGGCGTGGAGATCCCGGTCAACAGCGAGCCGCGCACCGGGATGTCGATGGGCGAGCACGCCGCGGTCACCGCCAAGAAGATGGGCATCAAGCGCGTCGACCAGGACGAACTGGCCGCTGCCAGCCACCGCAACATGGCCGCGGCCTACGACCGGGGCTTCTTCGACGACCTGGTCACCCCGTTCCTCGGGCTGTACCGGGACAACAATCTCCGGGCTGATTCATCGGTGGAGAAATTGGCCAAGCTCAAGCCGGTGTTCGGCGTCAAGGCCGGTGACGCAACCATGACCGCGGGCAACTCCACCCCGCTGACCGACGGCGCCTCGGTGGCGCTGCTGTCGAGTGAGGACTGGGCCCAGGCGCACGGACACGAACCGCTGGCCTACTTCGTCGACGGCGAAACCGCGGCGGTGGATTACGTCAACGGGCCCGACGGCCTGCTGATGGCGCCGACGTATGCGGTGCCCCGGCTACTCGCCCGCAACGGGCTGACCCTGCAGGACTTCGATTTCTACGAGATCCACGAGGCGTTCGCCTCGGTGGTGCTGGCCACGCTGGCGGCCTGGGATTCCGACGAGTACTGCAAGGAGCGCCTCGGCCTGGACAAGGCGCTGGGCAGCATCGACCGCACCAAGCTCAACGTCAACGGTTCCTCGCTGGCCGCGGGGCATCCGTTCGCGGCCACCGGCGGCCGGATCGTGGCGCAGTTGGCCAAACAACTCGCCGAGAAAAAGAAGGAAACCGGTAAGCCGGTGCGCGGCCTGATCTCCGTCTGTGCGGCGGGTGGGCAGGGCGTCACGGCGATTTTGGAGGCGTGACCTCTAGAAACCGCAGGCCGGAAAACATCCGAAAAGTTTCTTTCGGGGATGTGTAACGGCTGCGGCACAGAGGTCGATACATGGGTAGCTCCGTGTTGCCGTCTGACCCCCCGACCCGACGGCAACACGGGGCGACCTAGCTTCGAATTCTCGGCAAAATTCGGCCGTACTTTTCTCTGGTTTGAGGGGTACCCGAGGCGTACGATCGAGCCTACGACGGGTTCGGGAGTGACTGATCCAAAGAGTCGGTACAGGGGTGAAAGACCGGCTGCGTGAGACGAATTGAAACGCCCCCAAGTGTCCTCCCGAACCCGCCCTTTTTTGTCTGATTACCCTCGGAATTCTGTTCACGCCCGCATAGCGTGGTGCCATGCAGATCAGCCTCATCGCCTCGCTCAGTGAAACCGGCGGCCGCTCGCCCGTCGACGCCACCGTAGAGAATCTCGCGCAACTGCACGAAGAGGGATTCCGGCGGGTCTGGATGACACAGATGCCCTATGAACCGGACCTGCTGACCGTTCTCGCGGTCGCGTTCCGCGAGGTCCCCGGGATCGAGGTGGGCACCGGTGTCATCCCCATCCAGAATCAACACCCGATGCTGCTGGCCCAGCGTGCGCTCACGCTCAGCTTGATCAGCGGGGGCCGCTTCCTGCTCGGCCTCGGCATGACGCACGCGGCGGTGACCGAGGGCATGTGGGGCATTCCGTGGGACAAGCCGGTCCGCCGGCTCCGCGAGTATCTCGACGGGCTGCAGCCCCTGCTGGACGGCGAGCCCGCTGACGCGCCGGGCGAGACGGTGACCACTCGCGGCGCACTGCAGATCCCGGGGGCGTCGGCGCCCGACGTGTACATCGCCGCACTCGGGCCGCAACTGCTCAAACTGGCGGGGCGTCGCACCGCGGGCACCGTCACCTGGATGACGGGTCCGACCACCCTGGCCGATCACGTCGTCCCGACGCTGCGGGACGCGGCCGGGGACCGTCCGGTCCGGGTGGTGGCGGCACTTCCGGTCAGCGTCACCGATGACGTCGACGGGGCCCGCGCCCAGGCCGCCAAACAGTTCGCGATGTACGGACATCTGCCGTCCTACCGGGCCATGCTCGACCGGGAGGGCTATGCCGGACCCGAGGACGCCGCGATCATCGGAGACGAAAACACGGTGGCTGAACGTATTCGGGCGCTCGGCGAGGTAGGCGTGGACGAATACGTCGGGGTGGTGTTTGATGCATCGCCCGAAACCAGGGCCCGCACTCGGGCGCTGCTGCGTTCACTCGACAGCTGACGGTGTGGCCAGCCACACCCCGAATTGGCTGGACAGCACCATCGCCCGGTGCCAACGTATCCGGCAACGATGATGACCGTGACCACCACCGCAATCACCGCTACCTCCGCACCCGAAGACCGGCGCCGAACACTGAGAACCCCGTTCACCGCGGCAGCGGGTCGTGGCTATCTCTATTTCCTGCTGGTGAGCGTCCTGGCTCTCGTCGGCGTGGTCTACCTGTTCGTGACCGGCCTGACTTCGGGGCTGTTGCTCGTCACCCTGGTCGGCATACCCCTGCTGGCGCTCGTGGTGTTGTCGGGGCGACGGTGGAACGCGCTGTACCGGTCGCTGACCCGGCTGGTCGGCGTCACGATCGACCCGCCGCCGCCGTTCGCCCGGCAGGCCAGTTGGCCACACACCGTGGCGGCTGCGCTGACCGACGGTGTCGGCTGGCGCAGCCTGGGTTTCCTTCTGCTGCAGAGCATCGTGATGACACCTCTCGGATACGGGGTGGTGCTGGGAGTCGTGATATCGGCGGTCCTGGTCCTCTCCCCGGCGATCTGGGCGATCACGGGGGAAGCGATCGTCAGCTTCGGCGAACCCGTGGACTCTCTCGGTATCTACCTTCTGCTGTCGGCTGGTGGACTGCTCGCGCTGTACCTGTTGGCGTGGGTCATGATCGGTATCGGGCGTGCCCATGTCTGGCTCGCCGAAGCGCTGCTCGCCCCGAACGACCGCGAACGCCGGGTCGGTGAATTGGAGCGGGCCCGTGCCGATGTCGTCGACGATTCGGCGGCGACGCTGCGCCGCGTCGAGCGGGATCTGCACGACGGAACCCAGGCCAGGCTGATCGCCGTGGCGATGACGCTGGCGCGCGCCGAGGAACAGTTGGCCGACCCCGACAAGGCCGATCGGGCCCGGCGACTGGTCTCCGACGCGCTGGCGAACACCAAGGACACGCTGACCGAACTGCGTGACCTGGTCCGCGGAATCCGGCCGCCTGCATTGGATCTCGGCCTGGTGCCGGCAGTGCAGACGCTGGTGGCGCGCAACCCGATCCCAGTCGAGCTGGTCGACGATCTCGCCGTGCGGCCGTCGCTGGGTGTCGAGACGCTGGCCTACTTCTGTGTTGCCGAGCTGCTCGCGAACGTATCGAAGCATTCCGGTGCCACCCAGGCCACGGTGCGGCTGCACAGCGATGCCGACGAACTGCGGATCACCGTGGCGGACAACGGGTCAGGTGGGGTGGAGCCCGCCAACGGCTCGGGGTTGACCGGACTCGCCGATCGGCTGCGGATGGTTGACGGCCGGCTGGACATCGACGGTCCCGCAGGCGGGCCCACCACGGTGATTGCCGTCGTACCGTCGGGAGCGCAGCGGTGACCCGGCTGGCGATCGCCGAGGACAATGCCATCCTGCGGGACGGCCTGACCCAGTTGCTCGTCGAACGCGGGCACGACGTCGTGGCCAAGGTGGGCACGGCCGAGGGGATCCGGGAGATCGCCGAGACGCTGCGGCCGGAGGTGTTCGTCATCGACATCCGCATGCCGCCGACGTTCACCGACGAGGGCCTGATCGCTGCCGTCTCGCTGCGGCGCTCGCATCCTGATGTCGGTGTCCTGGTGTTCTCGCAGTGGGTCGAGACCCGTTATGCCGCTGAGTTGTTGGCCGGGAACCCGGAAGGGGTGGGCTACCTGCTCAAGGACCGGGTGGCCGACATCGCCGAGTTCGACGCCGCGGTGCGGCGCGTCGCCGCCGGCGGCACCGCGCTGGATCCGGAAGTGGTGCGCCAGCTGATGGGGACCCGGCGCAGCGGCGATGCGCTGGCCCGGTTGACTGCCCGCGAGCGCGAGGTGCTCGCCCTGATGGCCGAGGGGCACTCTAACAGTGCTCTGGCCGAGCATCTTTCGATCTCCGAGCGTGCCGTGGAGAAACACATCGGCAGTATCTTCACCAAGCTCGACCTGCCGCCGTCGACGGCGCATCACCGCCGCGTGCTCGCGGTCGTCACCTACCTGAACTCCTGAGCGGCCCGGGATGATTGTCGCCGATCTTTCGGTTGCAATCCGTGCATCACCGCAGAAACGGAGGCCACGGTGCCCGCAACGCCAGCAACGGCGGACAGGCCGAGCATTCTCGTCATCGGGACCGGCGAACTCGGTGCCAGTGTGTTGTCCGCACTCACCCGTCACCTCGCAGCCCATCCGGGCGCCGCAAACATCGCGGTGCTGCTGCGGCCATCGGGAGCAGGTGCCGATGGGAAACGCGACGCGCGCAGCAAGGAACTTGCCAAGGCGGGTATCGCCATCGAGCAGGCTGACGTGGCGACGGCGTCGGTGGCCGAGCTCGCGGCCGTGATGGGGCGCCACCACACCGTCATCAGCTGTGTCGGTTTCGCGGCCGGCCCGGGCACCCAGCGCAAACTCGCTCAAGCGGCCCTCACTGCCGGGGTATCGCGGTTCTTCCCGTGGCAGTTCGGCGTCGACTACGACGAGATAGGGCGCGGTAGCGCGCAGACGTTGTTCGATGAGCAGCTCGACGTGCGCGACCTGCTGCGGGGCCAACACGCCACGGAGTGGGTGATCATCTCCACCGGCATGTTCACCAGTTTCCTGTTCGAACCCGAGTTCGCCGTCGTGGATCTGGCTGCCGGGACCGTGCATGCGCTGGGAAGCTGGGACAACCGAGTCACCCTCACCACCCCCGAAGATATCGGCGTGCTCACCGCCGACATCGTCTTCGCCGAACCGCGTATCCGCGACACCGTGGTCTATCTCGCGGGGGACACCGTCAGCTACCGCGAACTCGCCGATATCGTCGATCGGGTCCGTGCGACATCGGTAACTCGCACCCTGTGGACCACCGACTTCCTGATCGACCGGCTACGGCAGGATCCCGAGGACACGATGAGCAAGTACCGGGCGGTGTTCGCCCGCACCAACGGTGTTGCCTGGCCGAAGGATCAGTCGTACAACGCTGTTCGCGGTATCAGGACCACGACCGCCGAGGAATGGGCCCGAGCGAACCTGCGGTGACACCGGCTCACGCCGGCGACTGGTTCGATGTTGTCGGCTCGGGCTCCGGTTCGAGCAGTTCGCGTACCGAGGTGCGCGATCCATAGGGACGCAGCATGCGGCTGGCCGGACGGGGCCGCACGATCTGTGGCCACCAGAACCACCGGCCGAGCAGCGCCGCGATGGACGGTGTCATGAACGACCGCACGATCAGGGTGTCGAAGAGCAGGCCGAGGCCGATCGTGGTGCCGATCTGGCCGAGCACGATGAGATCGCTGAAGATGAACGAGGACATGGTGGCCGCGAACACGAGGCCGGCGGCGGTCACCACCCGGCCGGTTCCGGCCATGGCGCGGATGACGCCTGTCTTGAGTCCTGCCCCGATCTCTTCCTGGAACCTCGATATCAGTAGCAGGTTGTAGTCCGCTCCGACCGCCAGCAGCAGGATGATGGCCAGTGCCAGCACGATCCAGTACAACTGGATGCCGAAGATGTACTGCCACACCAGTACCGACAGACCGAACGATGCTCCCAACGACAGCACGACCGTTCCGACGATGACCATTGCAGCCACCAGACTGCGGGTGATGAACATCATGATGAGCAGGATGAGGCTGATCGCGGCCAATGCGGCGATCAGCAGGTCGTATTTGGCGCCGTCTTGAATGTCCTTGTATGCCGACGCGGTTCCGGCCACGTAGATCTTGGCGTCCGACAGGGGAGTGGCCTTGATCGCGTCGAACGCGGAGTCCTTGAGTGCATCGATGTGTGAGATGCCCTCGGGGGTGGCGGGTGTGCCTTCATGCGTGATGATCATGCGGGCGGCTTTGCCGTCTGGTGACATGAACAGCTTCAGGCCGCGTTTGAAGTCCGGATTGTCGAACGCTTCCGGCGGCAGATAGAACGAGTCGTCGTTCTTGGCGGAGTCGAAGGCCTGTCCCATCGCGGTCGAATTCTCGAGTGCTTCCTGGGACTGCGAGTTGGTCCCGGCCGTGGTGGCGTAGTTGGACAGGGTCAGGTCGCGGTTGCGTTCCTGGATGGCGATCTGCGGCGGAAGCAACGCAACGAGTTTCGGCTGGAGAGCGTCGAGCTTGTCCAAACTCGCGGTGATCTGACCGAACTGGTCGCTGAGCTTGTCGATGCCGTCGAGTGCGTCGAACACCGACCTCAGCGCCGCGCACATGGGGATGTCGAAGCAGTGCGGTTCCCAATAGAAGTAGTTGCGCAGCGGGCGGAACTGATCGTCGAAGTTGGCGATCTTGTCGCGCAGGTCGTTCACGATCGCGACGGTGTCGTGGAACGCCTGGGTCTGCTCGTGGGTGGCGGCGGCACTGGCCTGCTGCAACGAGACCTGCTGCTTGAGGATGTTGATCGTGTTCGACAGCTCGCCCGCCTGCTTGAGCAGATCGGCGGCGCGGTCCTGCTGATAGCCCAGATTCATGATCTGGCTGGCGCTTTGCGCACTGATCTGAAATGGGATGGAGCTGTGCTTGATCGGCGTGCCCAGTGGTCGGGTGATCGATTGGACCAGGGCAATTCCACGAGTGTGCAGAACGGCTTTGGCGATGCGTTCGAGCACCAGCATGTCGGCGGGGGTCCGCATGTCGTGGTCGGCTTCGACCATCAGTAGCTCGGGGTTCAGCCGGGCCTCGGAGAAGTGACGCGTCGCGGCTGCGTAACCGACGTTCGCCGGTGCTGATTCAGGCAGGTAGGGGCGGCCGTCGTAGCTGGTCTTGTACCCCGGCAGGGCGAGAAGACCGATGAGCGCGATCAGGCACGACACCACCAGGATGGGGCCGGGCCAACGCACGATGGCGGTGCCGATACGGCGCCATCGCGGTGCGCGTGGATTGCGTTTCGGCTCAAGAAGTCCGAACCGGCTGCCGATGGTCAGTACGGCGGGCCCCAGCGTCAGCGCGGCCACCAGCGTCACGAGCACGCCGATGGCGGCGGGTATGCCCAGGGTCTGGAAGTAGGGCAGCCGGGTGAAATGCAGGCAGGCGACGGCGCCGGCGATGGTCAGCCCGGAGCCGACGATGACGTGCACGGTGCCGCGAAACATGTCGTAGTACGCGGCTTCCCGGTCCATGCCGCGGCTACGTGCTTCGTGATAGCGACCGACGATGAAGATGCCGTAGTCCGTGCCCGCGGCGATCGCCAACAGCGTCAGCAGGTTCGTCGAATAGGTGGAAAGGCCGATGACCCCGGAGTGCGCGAGCGCGGCGACGACGCCTCGAGCGGCCGCCAGTTCGATGAGGACCGTGACGAGCATGAGGAGCATCGTGACGAGGGATCGGTAGACGACGAGCAGCATCACTGCGATCACCAAGAACGTTATGCCGGTGACCTTTTCGGTGCCCTCGCTACCGACCTCGAAGTTGTCGGTGATGAGCGGTGCGGCGCCGGTGACGTAGGCCTTGACTCCGGGCGGTGGCGGGACGCTGGCCACGATCTCGCGGATGGCGTCGACGGATTGGTTGGACAACGCTTCGCCCTGGTTACCGGCCAGGTACACCTGCACCAGAGCGGCCTTGCCGTCCTTGCTCTGCGAGCCGCCGGCCGTGAGCGGGTCACCCCAGAAGTCCTGGATGTGCTCGACGTGCTTGGTGTCCTCGGCCAGCCGTTTCACCAGGGTGTCGTAGAAGCGGTGAGCGTCGTCGCCGAGAGGCTGGTCGCCCTCGAGCACGATCATGGCCGCGCTGTCGGAGTTGAACTCGTCGAAGACCTGGCCGATGTGTCGCATCGCCATGGTCGATGGCGCGTCGGGCGCGTTCAGTCCCACAGAGCGTGCCGCGCCGACGACCTCCAGCTGTGGCACAAGGATGTTCGTCAGTGCGGCGATCGCGACCCACACGAGCACGATCGGTACGGCGAGCACCCGGATGGTCCGCGCCGTCCTGGAACCCTCCACGGTCTCGGGTCCGTGGGCGCTCATGCGGACTTGTCCAAGCAGGCGATGTAGCCGTTCACGTTGTCGGTGGACCTTTCGTCCTTGACCACGCCATTGACGGTGATGCGGCACCCGATGGTGTCACCGTCCCCTTGCGCCCTGAGGTCGGCGAACAGCGTCGGGTCGTCTGTGACCAGGGTTTGCGACCACGGCAAGGCCACATCGTCGACCCGCTGGGGTTGTGCGTCGATGTCCAGGTAGTTGATGGTGGCGACCGAACCGGGTGATCCGAACACTTCGAAGAGAACCCGTTTCGGGTTGTAGCCGGTGTTCTCCAGGGTGTCGGCGCTGGGCCGCGACACCTCGTTGTCGGAACCGAATATGCCGTGCAACCGGTCAACGGTGAAGGCGACGACCGCCACCACCAGCACGGCAACGATCACCGTCCAGCGCCGCCTGACCAGGCTTCCTACCGAGATCCCCTGCATCTCAGAGCCTTTCGACAACGGCGCCCCGCGCGCCTTGAGGCGAATGTCTTTGGCCGTACCAAGTATCTGAACGGTACCGTACGGTACTATCCTGGACGGGGCAAGACTTACGGCCGATGGACATCGGCTCCCGCTACCGAAAGGTTTCCCCGCGTGGCATCCGCTTCGACGCACGACGTTTCACCGCCGGCTCCGGCGTCGCAGTGGACTGAGCGCGAGGCCGAGCTGCTGGCGGTGACGCTGCGGCTGTTGCAGCAGCACGGCTACGACCGGTTGACGGTGGAAGCCGTTGCGACCGAAGCGAAGTCCAGCAAAGCGACCATCTACCGCCGGTGGCCGTCGAAGACCGAGCTCGTGCTGGCGGCCTTCATCGAGGGCACCCGGGTTCAGCTGGTCCCGCCCTGCACCGGCTCGCTACGCACCGACTTGCTCAGCATCGGGGCTTCGGTGTGTGCACAGGCGCGCGAACACGGCAGCACGATGAGCGCGATCATGTCCGAGGTGGCGCACAGCCCAGAGTTGAGCGCTGCCCTGCAGAACCAGTTCGTGCTGCAGCGCAAGAACCTGATGTCCGACGTTCTGGCCGATGCCGTGGAGCGGGGCGAGATCGACGCCGCGGCGATCCACGACGAGCTATGGGACGTGATGCCGGGGTATCTGGTGTTCCGGTCCCTCATCCCAGGACGTCCGCCGACCGAGGCGACGGTTCGCGCCCTGGTGGACGACGTCTTGATGCCCAGCCTGACCCGGTTCTGAGGACAGCGTCCGCGGTCAACCAGCCCAGGTGCGCCGGCTGGTGGCCCGCACTCGGCTGCTGGTCACGTTGTGTGGTCCCGCGCAGTGGACGGTGGGGGCGAGTTCGTAATGGCGGCGGCGCTCGTCGCGGTTGATGCGCCGGTTGAGTGTCCGCTCCTCGCGGGTCGTCAGTGCCTGGTTCTGGCGCATCAACAGCTCCAATTGCTGCCAGCTCAGGCCGTCGAGTTCGCCGTCGGCGTCGTGGGTTGCCACGACGATGCAGCCGCGCAGTAGCGGGACCGTCTTGGCGTTGAAAGTTGTGGTGGCCAGCAATAATTCAGTCGCACGTCGGTTGACCTGAAGCTGGCACCGCTGGGTCGACGGGCTGAACCAGAAGTCGAATTGCCGGTCGGTGGAGGTCAGGGACTGCAACCCCTGGTCGTGCACGAGTTCGTCGATGTCGGCCGTGGTGTAGGCCCGGGTTTCATAAATCGCGCCGTTGACGCTGCAATACAGAACGGTGTTCATAGTGGTGTTCCATTCGCCTCTTTCGTGTTGTGCGGCTGCCGAGGAGCGGCGCTGTTACTAGAGTTACCCATGTGGCGAATGGGATAAACCTCGATAACGATCAGGCCACTATCTGCGCACATTCAGTCCGTTGAGTGCCCAGACCGTCAGATAGGCCAACCCGAAGAAGGCCGCGACCGCTATCGCCACGCCTGTCGACTGCACGTAGGACAAAGGCGAGCGCATCCAGTCGAACGTCGCCGCGACCACCGCGTCCGGCTGGGTTACCAGATCCCAGGAGTTCCATCGCTGGAACCGTCCGATGACCACGCCGACCGCGCACGCCGCAACGGACAGGACGACGGTCAACCAGCCCCAGAAGGCGCCGAACTCATCGTCCAGGCGCTGATGCACCAGTAGCAGCGACACCACACCCAGCAGGATCCCGGTCCACGCGGCGAACCCATACTGCAGCACATGGCGCCACAGCTCGTAGCCCTCGCCGAGGTGGACCAGGTCGGTCACCAGGTAGGGCGCATTCGGCAGGAATGCCAACCAGGCCGCTCCCAGCGGCAGCAGCCACAGCCGGCGCTCGACCAGATCGAACGCGATCGCGACGACCATCGGGATCCACGCCAGTACGAGGTTCCACACCAGGAACTTGGTCGGGTAGGACATCGGTGCGGCCGGATCGGTGATCCCCAGGGCGAGGGTCAATGCTGTCGTCGCCATCAACGAGACGACGAGCAGGATGCCACGGGCTTCGGTCATGGGACCAGTTTGCCTGTCTCCCAAATGCAATGAGGCCCCGGGCGAACCCGGGGCCTCATTGTCGGCAGCTTCTTAGAACGCAGCCTCGTCGAGCTCCATCACCTCGTTGTCGATGGTCTCGATGACCTGACGGGTGCTGGTGAGCAGCGGCAGCATGTTCTTGGCGAAGAACGATGCGGCGGCGATCTTGCCCTCCAGGTAGGTGCGGTCCTCGCCGGTGGCGCCGGCGTCGAGCTTCTCGATCGCGACAGCGGCCTGGCGGGCCAGCAGCCAGCCGAGCAGCAGGTCGCCGACCGACATCAGGAAGCGGACCGAACCCAGACCCACCTTGTAGATGCTTGCGGCATCTTCCTGGGCGGCCATCAGGTACCCGGTGAGGGTGGCGGCCATGCCCTGCACGTCCTCCAGCGCGGTGGCCAGGAGGGCACGCTCGGTCTTGAGGCGGCCGTTGCCGGTCTCGTTCTTGATGAACTGCTCGATCTCGCCGGCCACGAATGCCAGCGCCTGGCCCTTGTCGCGGACGATCTTGCGGAAGAAGAAGTCCTGCGCCTGGATGGCGGTGGTGCCCTCGTAGAGCGAGTCGATCTTCGAGTCGCGGACGTACTGCTCGAGCGGGTAGTCCTGCAGGAAGCCGGAGCCACCGAAGGTCTGCAGCGACTCCTGGCCCAGCAGGACGAAGGCCCGTTCGGAGCCGCAGCCCTTGACGATCGGCAGCAGCAGGTCGTTGACCTTGTGCGCCAGCTCGGGCTCCACCCCGTGGACGGCCTTGGCAACGTCCTCGTCCTGGAAGGTCGCGGTGTAGAGGTAGACGGCGCGCATGCCCTCGGCGTAGGCCTTCTGGGTCATCAGGGACCGGCGCACGTCGGGGTGATGGGTGATGGTGACGCGCGGGGCGGCCTTGTCCATCATCTGGGTCAGGTCGGCACCCTGGACGCGCTCCTTGGCGTACTCGAGGGCGTTCAGGTAACCGGTCGACAGGGTTGCGATGGCCTTGGTGCCCACCATCATTCGGGCCTGCTCGATGACGTCGAACATCTGCGCGATGCCGTTGTGCACCTCGCCGACCAGCCAGCCCTTGGCGGGAACGCCGTGCTGACCGAAGGTCAGCTCACAGGTGGTGGAGACCTTCAGGCCCATCTTGTGCTCGACGTTGGTGACGAAGGCGCCGTTGCGCTCGCCCAGCTCACCGGTCTCGAAGTCGAAGAGGAACTTGGGTACGAAGAACAGCGACAGACCCTTGGTGCCCGGGCCGGCGCCCTCGGGGCGGGCCAGCACCAGGTGCATGATGTTCTCGAACAGATCGTCGGAGTCGGCGGACGTGATGAACCGCTTCACGCCGTCGATGTGCCAGGAGCCATCCTCCTGCTGGACGGCCTTGGTGCGGCCGGCGCCCACGTCGGAACCGGCGTCGGGCTCGGTGAGCACCATGGTGGCGCCCCAGCCGCGCTCGGCGCCCAGCACTGCCCACTTCTTCTGCTCTTCAGTGGCGTTGTTGTAGAAGATCTCGCACATGCCCGCGCCCATCGCGTACATGTAGGCCGCGGGGTTGGCGCCGAGGATGTGCTCGATCAGCGCCCACTGCAGGGCACGCGGCACCGGCATACCGCCGAGTTCCTCGGAGAGGCCGACCTTGTCCCAGCCACCCTCGAGGAGGGCGCGCATCGACTTCTTGAACGACTCCGGCAGCGTGACGCTATGGGTCTTGGGATCGAAGACGGGAGGGTTGCGGTCGCCGTCGGCGAACGACTCGGCGATGGGTCCCTCGGCCAGTCGGGCGATCTCCGCGAGCATCTCGCGAGCCGAATCCTGATCGAGATCCGCAAACTTGCCGGTGCCGAACACCTTGTCGATGCCGAACACGTCGAACAGGTTAAAGACCTGGTCACGGACATTGCTCTTGTAGTGGCTCACTTTTCCTCCTTGTGGAATGCCACCTGAGGTTGGGTACTTTGGATAAGTTACCCACCAGTAACTGCGGCTAACTATACCGTTCAGTAACTTCAACGCAAAGAGACTCTGAGCAATTTCTGAAAGCTAACCAACCCAGTGGTTGATCGACCTCTGTACCTCTTGATCAAAATGCTGCTGACCAGCAGTGTTATCGGATTGTGACGATCCTCACGAATATCACCACCTAGGGTGGGCGGATGCGTCGAATCGCGGTGTGGGGCACGGGGAACATGGGTGCGACGGCCATCAGGTCGGCCACGGCATTCCCGGGTCTGGAATTGGCTGCTGTCATCACGTCTTCCCCGGACAAGGCTGGTCGCGACGCCGCGACGTTCGCCAAGCTCGACGGCCTCACCGGCGTCAGCGCGACCACCGACGTGGACGCGGCGCTCGCCCAGTGCGATGCCGTCGCCTATATGTCCTCCGGCGATATCCGGCCCGAGGAGGCCATCGTCGAGATCGAGCGGTGCCTGCGGGCGGGCAAACAGGTGGTGACACCGTCGCTCTATTCGCTCTACGACCCGGCCTCAGCTCCGGCGGAGTGGGTCGACCGGCTCACCGACGCCGCGGTGGCCGGAAACTCCGCACTTCTGGTCAGCGGTGTGGACCCGGGCTGGGGCAATGACGCCCTCGCCGTGATCGCGGCCGGACTGTGTACCCGGATCCGAACCATCCGGTGTCAGGAGATCTTCGACTACTCCACCTACAACCAGCCGCATTCGGTGCGGGTGCTGTGCGGTTTCGGCGGGTCGATGGACGAGACCCCGATGATGCTGCTGCCGTCCATCCCCACCATGGTGTGGGGCGGCAACGTCCGGCTGATCGGCCGCGGCCTCGGACTGGATATCGACGACATCACCGAGACGGTCGAAAGGCTGCCACTGGTCGAGGCTGTCGACAACGTCATGGGCCGGTTCGAGGCCGGCACGCAGGGCGCGTTCCGGCTCCAGGTCATCGGATGGGCCAACGGTGTCGAGCGGGTCGTCATCGAACACATCACCCGTATCGACCCGTCCTGCGCGCCGGACTGGCCGCAGCCGGACGAAGGGGTCGGCGACCACCGGGTGATCGTCGACGGCGATCCGCAGCTGAGCATCGTGGTGCGCGCCGACGTGCCGGGTGGCACCCGGGCCGACGGCGGCAACACCACCGCGGCCAACCGCCTGCTCGGCGCGATCGACTGGCTGGCCACCCAGAAGCCCGGTATCTACGACGGACTCGACGTGCCGTTGCACCCACCACTGCCTGCCGAGATCGAGGCCACCCGCTGGATCTGATCGATCCGATCGCCGAGCACACGCAAAACTGCCCCTTCTCGTGTGAGAAGGGGCAGTTTCACATCTTGTCGCGCTAGGTGGTCTCGGCCGCCTCAGCCTGCGGCTCGGGGTCGGATGGTGCCTCTGCGGCGGACTCCTCCTGAGCCTCCTGCTGCGACGCCTCCGGCGAATCCGTCGGTGACTCCGGCGATTCCGCGTCGGGCAGCTGACCGACGAGGTACTCGGCGAGCCCGCCGATGGTCGGGTAGTCGAACACCGCGGTCGCGTTGAGCGTGAACTTGCCGCCGAACTGAGTGTGCAGCCGGTTGCGGAGTTCGATCGCCATCAGCGAGTCCGTGCCGAGATCCAGGAAGCGACTGGTCGCGGCCGGCGGTGAGGCGAGCCGCAGGAAGTTCTGCACTTCCTTCTGGAGGAACTCGGTCACGAACCCGGCCCGCTGTGGCACCGGGATCTCGAGCAGCTGCTTGAGAACTTCGCTGTCACCGACGACCTCACCGACGGCACTCGGCAGCACCAGGTCGAGGATCGGTGGCCGCTGACTGCCCAGCACCTTCGCGGCCCGCTGCCAGTTCGCCTTGATGACGGTGGCCTGGCCGGTTCCGTTGGCGATGGCCTCGGACAGGGCGCTCAGCGCCGCCGACGGCTCCAGCGGAATCAGGCCCTGTGCACTGATGTTCGCGGTCGCCGCCTCCGAGGAGGCCATGCCGCCCTGGCCCCAGGGACCGAAGTTGATCCCGGTGGCAGGCAGGCCCTGAGACCTACGCTGCGCGATCAGACCGTCGAGCAACGCGTTGGCTGTCGCGTAGTTGGACTGACCGGGTGAACCGAACAAGCTGGACACCGAGGAGGACACGATGAAGAAGTCCAGCTCGTCGTCCTTGGTCAACCTGTCCAGGTACTCAGCGCCGAAGGCCTTGGGCGCCAGTGTGGTCCGGAATCGGTCCACACTCTGCTGGCCCAGCAGCGCGTCATCGAGCACACCCGCGAGATGTGCCACACCGGCGAGCGGGGGCAATTCGGCGCGGATCCGGTCGAGGAGCTTCGCCACCTCGGACTCCTCGCCGACATCGGCGGCGAAGACATGGATGCGGGACTTGTAACGCTCGGTGATCTCCTCGATCAACCGCTGAGCGTCCGCATCGGGCGCACGGCGGCTGGTCAACACGATGTCACCGGCGCCCAACTGAGCCAGGTACGCAGCGGTGTGCAGACCGATCGCACCCAGTCCACCGGTGATCAGGTAGGTCCGGTCCGGGCGCGGTGCAAGCGGGTTCGGCATCTGGCACACGATCTTGCCGATGTGCCGGGCCTGCTGCATGCGCCGGAACGCCGTCCTGGCCTCCGTCAGCGGGTAGATCTCGGCGGGCAGTGGCGTCCATTGTCCCTTGGCCAAACCGTCCGACACCTCGGTCAGCAAGGTGCGAATGCGCTCGGGCTCCTGGAACATCACCGTGTCCAACGCGACGATCTCGTACGCGATGTCGGGTCGGGCCTCGGCCATCTGCTCCGGGGTCCAGATATCGCGCTTGGCGATCTCGGCGAAACGGCCGTTCTTGGCGGTGGCCCGCACGGTCGCCTCGACGAAGCCTTCGCTCGTCAGGCTGTTGAGCACCACGTCCACGCCGGCGCCGCCGGTGTCCGCCAGGATCTGGTCGGCGAAATCAGTTGTACGAGAGTCATACACGTACTTGACGCCGAGCTTACGAACCGTTGCCCGCTTGAAGGTGCTCGCCGTCGCATAGACCTCGGCACCGCACTGCTGCGCCATCTGGATGGCCGCCAGTCCCACACCACCACTGGCGGCGTGGATGAGCACCTTGTCGCCCGGCTTCAGTTGCGCCCAGTCGAATGCGAGCCGGACCGTCAGCGCCGCGGCGGGAATCGTCGCGGCCTCGACCGCGCTGACCCCGTCGGGGATCGGTGCCAGGAACTGCGCCGGCGCGTTGAACCGGCTGGCGAAGGCACCCTGCATGGAGCCGTAGACCCGCTGGCCCACCTCGACTTCGGTGACGCCCTCACCCAATTGCGTGACGACACCGGCGAAGTCACCACCGATCGGGCCGGGGTCACCCGGGTACAGGCCCAGCACGTTGAGCACGTCACGGAAGTTGAGACCGGCGGCCTCAACCCGCACCTGCACGTAGCCCTCGTCCGGCGCAGGCACTTCCTTTTCGGTGATCCGCAGGTTGTCGATCGCCCCGCGTTCGGTGGGCAACAGGGCGTAGTCGCTCCCGCGCGGCACCGTGAGATGCCCGCTGCGCGACCACGGCAGCAACCGGGAGGCCAGCAGCTTGCCCTGCCGCACAGCGATTTCCGGCTCGTCCACCGGTGTGGCCAGCAGTTTCGCCAGCGCCTGCACGGCCTCGGGTGATCCGTCGGTATCGACCAACTTGGCGCGCAGCGCCGGTTCCTCGTTGATCGTGGTGCGCCCGAATCCCCACAGCGCGGCCTGTACGGGATCGACAGGCTCACCGGATTCGGTGGCGACCGCCCGCTCGGTGACGATCCAGAGTCCGCCGGGCAGTTTGATCTCCCCGCCCTGCACGGTGTGCACCGCGCCGAGCAGGTTGGCGATCTCGGTCTCGAGTCGAGCCTGGCCCTCAGCGCTCGACTCTCCCGGACTCGGTGCGCCGGCGCGCCAGACGACACCGGAGAACGGCAGGCCGCGCTCCTTGGCCTCGGTCAGGACCTCACTCAGTTGCTGACCGGTGTTCCGATCGAACGGGATGCAGCCGGCCACCTTGACCGCGAGGTCGTCGAATCCGGCGATCAGCCAGGTGCCACTTGGGGTTTCGGTCTCACCTTCGGTTGGCGGTACCGGGACCTCGGCCCAGCCGAGGGTGTACAGCAGCCGGGTGGCGTCACCGCCGAGGCCGCGTAGCAGCGCCTCGCGAGGTGCCCGCTTGACCGTGAACTCCCGAATTCCGCCCAGGTAGCGGCCATCCCGATCGAGGTAATCGAGATCGAAGACCTGGGTTTCGCTGTCCAGGGCGCTCTCGTGCCACTTCGCGCGGCAGTAGAACCGCCGGGGCATCTTCTCCTTCAACGTCACCTGCCCGTACCGCAGCGGCAGGAACAGGTCGTTCACGCCCTGTTCGGCCGCCAACAGGGCCGGGAACGCCGGGAAGGCGACACCGGTGCACAGGTCCATCAGCACCGGGTGCATCGGCTCTGTTCCGAGTTGTTCGGCGAGTTCCGCGCCGACGAGGATGTCGCCGATCGCCTCGCCCTCACCGAGCCACAGCGACTTGAGCGAACCGGACCAGTTCGGGCCCCACGACAGTTCCAGGTCGGCGAAGGTCTCGAACAGTTCCTGCGGGCGCATCCGGTTCATGCGCTCGATCGCCTCGTCGACCGGGTCGTCCTCCGGCGCCGGCGCCTCGGTCGCGTCCTCCAGACCGCTGACAACCGTGCCTTCGGCGTTCAGCGACCAGTCGGCGATCCGGTCCCCGTAGGGACGGCTGTGCACCTGGAACTTCCACCCGCCGCCGTCGTCCAGCGGGTGCAACGTCAGCTGCACCTCGCGAGAACTCTTCTCGGGCAGGATGATCGGCTCGTAGAAGAACACGTCCTTGGCCCGTGCCGGGGTACCGACCGCGGCCAGTGCCATGGCTGCGTAGGTCGCCCCGGGGACGACGACGGTGCCGTAGATGACGTGATCGGCAAGCCACGGCTGGGATTTGACGGACAACCTGCTGGTGTACACGGAATCGCCAGAGGCCAGGTCTTTTCCACTGCCCAGGATCCCCGATCCCCCGGCAGCACCGTTGACGTCGGCGGTGATGCCGCCGCCCTTGGGCCAGAAGCGCCGTCGCTGGAACGGGTAGGTCGGCAGTTCGAGCCGGTGCCCGGGCTGACGGTGCAGCGCGGCGAAATCGGGACGGTGACCGCCGACGTAGGCCGAGGCCAGCGCATCGGCGATCTGGCGCTTGTCGGCGACGCCCTTGCGCATCGAGACGATGGCGCGGGGCGCCGGCAGGTGCTCCGGCCAGACCTGGACCGCCGCCCCGGTCAGTACCGGTTGCGGACCGATCTCCATCAACACCGAGCAACCCAGTGCCGCCACGGTCCGCACGCTCTCGGCGAACTGCACCGGTTGGCGTGAGTGCCGGCGCCAGTACTGCGCATCGAGCGGCGTCTGAGCCGTGAGCACGGTGCCGGTGCGGTTGCAGACCAGAGGCAACGTCGGGGTGGCGAACTGCAACTGTGCTGCGTACGACTCGAATTCGTCGAGCACCGGGTCCAGCAGCTCCGAGTGGAAGGCGTGGCTGGTCTGCAGCCAGGTGCAGCGGATTCCCTCGTCGCCGAACTTGTCGACGATCTGCTCGAGATCCTCACCAGGACCCGAGAGCACTGTGTTGGGGCCGTTGTAGGCACCGACCGACACCCGGGGGAACTCGCCGGCGATCTGCTCGACGTGCTTGGGGTCGGCGAAGACCGCCACCATTCGTCCGCCCTCGGGCAGGCTGCCGAACAGCCGGCCGCGCTCGGCCATGAGCCGCGCGCCGTCCTCGAGGCTGAACACCCCGGCCACGCATGCCGCTGCGTACTGGCCCACGCTGTGCCCGAGCACCACATCGGGCTCGATGCCCCACGACTGCCACAGCCGTGCCAGGCCCATCTCGACGGCGAAGAGCGCCGGTTGGGCAAACGAGGTGTGCCGCAACGTCTCTCCGGCCTTGCCGCCTGTCTCGCGATCCGTGGCGAAGATGACCTCGAGCAGCGGTGTCGGCAGGATGTCCTTGACCGCGTCAGCGCAGCGTTTCACGGTTTCCGCGAAGACCGGTTCGGAGTCGAACAATTCACGGGCCATTCCCGGGTACTGGCTGCCTTGTCCGGTGAACAACCACGCCGTGGTCGGGTGGTTCAAGTGTTCGCCGCGTACGACACCGGGCCGAGTGCGATTCTCGGCCAGATCTTCCAGGTAGATCCGCGCATCGTCGACCGAGTCCACCACCAGGGCGGCGCGGTGCTCGAAATGCGAACGGCCCGTGCCTGCGGTGAGGCACAAGTCCGCGAGGTCGGCATCCGGATGGGCGGTCAACCAGGTTGCGTAACGCTGGGCCAACGCGCCGAGCGCCTCCGGTGACCGCGCCGACAGCGTCAGCACGTTCACCTGTTCAGGCTGGGCCTCCGGCGTCGATTCCGGCGCGGCACCTTCGGCGAGATCTCCGCCGGCGAGGTCGTCGGCCGGTGCCGGTTGCACGGGCGCCTCCTCGACCAGCACATGCGCGTTCGTGCCGGTGAAGCCGAAGGAGCTCACGCCGGCGCGTCGCGGCCTGCCGTTGGCCTGCCATGGAATCGCCTTGTCGACCACCCGCACCGGCAGCGAGTCCCACGGGATGTGCGGCGACGGATTGTCGAAGTGCAGGCTCTGCGGCAGCGTCTCGTGCTGCAGCGACAACACGACCTTGATCAGACCCGCTGCCCCCGATGCGGATTCGGTGTGGCCGATGTTGGTTTTGACCGAACCCATCAGCAGCGGCCGGTCCGTGTCACGTGAGCCGCCGTAGGCGGCTGCAGCCGCCTGCACCTCGATCGGATCACCCAGCGGAGTGCCCGTTCCGTGCGCCTCGAGGTAGTCGACGTCCCCGCCGGACAGGCCGGCGCGAGCCAGCACGGATCCGATGAGCCGTTGCTGCGCACCACCATTGGGCACGGTCAAACCGCTCGACGCGCCGTCCTGATTCACCCCGCTGCCGGGGATGACGGCGCAGATCCGGTCGCCGTCGCGTTGTGCGTCGCTCAACCTCTTGAGGACGAGAATTCCGCAACCTTCGCTGCGCACATAGCCGTCCGCGGAGGCGTCGAACGTCTTGCACCGACCCACCGGGGACAGCATCCTGGCCCGCGACGCGGCAACGACGGTCACCGGAGAGAGCAGGACGTTCACGCCGCCGGCCAACGCCATGTCGCAATCACCCGACTGCAGTGCCAGGCACGCCTGATGGACGGCCACCAGCGCAGAGCTGCATGCGGTGTCGATCGCGACCGCTGGGCCCTCGAGCCCCAGGGCGAAGGCCACGCGACCGGAAATGGCATTGAGCGCGTTGCCGGTGATGAAGTGCGGCTCGATCTTGTCGATGGGCTCGGACGACAACAGATGCGCGTATTCGTTGGCCGCGACACCCACGAAGACGCCGGTTCGGCTGCCGCGCAGCGTCGCCGGCGCGTACCCGGCCCGTTCCAGACCTTCCCAGACCGTTTCGAGCATCAGCCGCTGCTGCGGCTCGATCCAGACGGCCTCACGCGGGGAGATGCCGAAGAACTCGGGGTCGAATCCGTCTATGCCGTCGAGGAATCCACCGAAGCGGGTGTAGGTCTTGCCCGGAGCGTCCGGATCGGGGTCGTAGAACTCGTCGATGTCGAATCGGTCTTCCGGGACTTCCCGGATGGCGTCGACACCACCGGACAGAACCTCCCAGAACGCCTCGGGATCGGGCGCACCGGGGAAGCGGCACGACACCGCGACAATCGCGATCGGGTCGTCGGTGCGCGTCGTCGCTGCCAATTGCGGTGCTGCCTTGGCCTGTTCGCCGAGTCCGAGCACGTCACCCAGCAGGTAGTCGGCCACGTCGGAGATTCGCGGGTAGTCCATCACCAGGGTGATGGGGATCTCCGCCCCCACTCCCTGTTCCATGCGGCGGCGCAGTTCGACGGCCATCAGCGAATCCATGCCCAGGTCGAAGAACCCTGCGTCCTCACGGATTTCCGCGGCGTCGACGCGGGTCACCTCTGCCACGGCATCGCGCAGGTAATCGGTCAGAAGCTTCTTGCGCTGCTGCACCGGTGCATTCGTGAGCTGCTCGACCAGCTTGGTCTTCCCGGACGCGGTGACCGGAGATGCCGCTCCCGACAGCTGGGCGGGCAATTCGCGTTCCAGCTCGGCCAGGAATGCCCGTCGGCCTGCCTGCTGATAGAGCGGCAGGAAGCGGGCCCAGTCGATCCGGGCTATCACGCCTTGGGCGGGGCCAGCTGCCGACGCGGCCGCCACGACATCAGCCAGACCGGCCAGTGCATCGGAGGGCGACAGCGTCTTGATCCCGCGCTGTTCCAGCCGTGCACGGGATTCCGCGTCGGCCATACCGGCCGACCACGGACCGAAGTTGACGCTGGTGCCGGCGATGCCCTGCTTGCGCAGACGCCAGGAAAGCCCGTCCAGGTAGGCGTTCGCCGCGCTGTATGCGGTCTGGCCGAATCCGCCCCACACCGAGGCGATCGAGGAGGTGCTGATGAAGAAGTCGAGCTTCTCGTCGGCCGCCGCCTCACTCAAATGCCATGCGCCCCAGACCTTCCCGGCAAAGACCCGATCCACTTCAGCGTCGTCGAGCTCACTCAGCGGCGTGGTACCGATCTCGCCCGCGGCGTGCACGATGCCGGCCAGTGGCGGCAGCTCGGCCCGCACGGTGGCCAGGAGGCGGGCGACGTCGTGTGCGTCGGCGACATCGGCCGTGGCGACCCGGATCTCACAGCCGTGCTGCTCGCGCAGCGCGTCGATGCGCTTCTGAGCGGTGTCGCCGGGTTGGCGCCGGCTGGTCAGTACCAGTTGCTTGGCGCCGTGCGCGGCCAGGTGCCCGGCGATCTCGAGCCCGATGGAGCCAAGCCCGCCGGTCACCAGATACGTTGCGTCAGCGCGCAGTTCCAGCGGTTTGCCGCTCGGTAGGTCCACCGGCCGAACCAGCCGGGGAACGTAGACCTCATTACCCCGCAGTGCGACCTGGTCTTCCTTGACGGCCGATTCGGATGCCGCCGGGATCCGGTTGAGCAGTGCGGACCATTCGCCCGACGTTCCCTCGGAGAGATCGGCCAGACCGCCCCACAGCTGTGGAAGCTCGAGGGCCGCGGCGCGGCCGAATCCCCACAGGGCACTCTGCTCCGGCGTCACGGTGTCCGCATCGGTGACGTGTTGTGCCCCGCGGGTGACGAGCCAGATCGGCGCCCTCAGGTCAGCGGCGATCGCGGCGCGGAAGAGTCGCCGCGTTCCGGCCAGGACCTGGTGCTGCATCCGCAGCAGCGATCGCATCGAGGGCGTGGCGCCGGAGTCGAGCGCGGCGACGTGCACGATGCGCAGCGTCGATTCGCCTGCTGCCGCGGCACGCAACGTCGCTGCGAGTTGTACCTCGTCCGCATCGGAGGCGGGCAACTCGAGGAATCGATACTGCTGCCCACGCGCGGTGAGGGTGTCCACCAGCGGCTTGACGGCTTCGGAC
The DNA here is from genome assembly GCF_048282715.1 of Mycobacterium sp. 134. NCBI lineage: Bacteria > Bacillati > Actinomycetota > Actinomycetes > Mycobacteriales > Mycobacteriaceae > Mycobacterium > Mycobacterium sp. 134. The sequence continues at coordinate 6,446,225 of NZ_JBLVUN010000008.1, read as the reverse complement.
TCGTTGCCGATGAGGATCCAGGAACTCTCCCCGGTTTCCGCGCCGGAGAGGGAGGTAACCGCCTTCTCCCACCGGAACTCGTAACGGTCGTCCGCGATGGACTGCGTCGAGCGCTGTTGATTGTGTTGCGCCGCAAGCTTGGTGAGTACCGCGAACGTCTGATCGTCGCCGCCTGCGCCGTCGAGCAGGGCTGCGAGTTCCTCGATGCGGCCGTCCTCGAGCAGCCGGATTGCCTGGGTGCGGGCCGCCACGTGCTGCTGCTGGTTGGGCTCTTCACGATTGTCGCGGTACCAGTACTGCCGGTGCTCGAACGGGTAGGTCGGAAGGTCCAGTTTCTGCGCGTGGGCCTGCCGGAAGGCGCCGAAGTCGGGCAGGTGGCCCAGCACGTAGGCATCGGCGACGGCTTCGGTGATCTGCCGGTGGTCGGCGGTGTTCCGGCGCAGCGAGGTGATCACCCGCGGTGCGGTGGCCGGGTCGGGCCACGCACCCAGGGCTGTCGCGGTCAGCACCGGACGCGGGCCGACCTCGAGCAGTACCTTGCAGTTCAGATCGGCGAGGGTGCGCACGCTCTTGGCGAACTCGACCGGTTGGCGCGCGTGGCGACGCCAGTAGGCGCCGTCCATCTTGACGCTCCGGCCCAGGGCTGCGCCGGTGCGGTTGTCGATCAGAATCCGTTGTGGTGCTTTGAAAGTGAATTGGTTCGCGTACGCCTCGAACTCGTCGAGGATCGGCTCCAGCAACGCCGAGTGGAACGCGTGGCTGGTCTCCAGCCAGTCACACCGCACGCCGTCGGCCGTCAACCTGGCCACGGCCTGCTCCAGGTCGGCGGCAGGCCCGGACAGCACGGTGTTGGCTCCGTTGTAGGCGGCGACCGACAGAGTCGGGTACTCGTCGGTGAGGCTCTCGACCCGCTCGGCCGCGGCGAACACCGCCACCATGCGGCCGCCCGCAGGCAGACTGCCGAAGAGGCGGCCGCGCTCGGCCATCAGCCGCGCGCCGTCTTCCAGGCTGAACACTCCCGCGACGCACGCGGCCGAGTACTGGCCGACGCTGTGACCGAGCACCACGTCCGGTTCGAAGCCCCACGACTGCCACAGTCGGGCCAGGCCCATCTCCAGGGCGAACAGCGCGGGTTGGGCGTAGGAAGTCTGCCGCAGCGTCTCTTCGCCGTCGGGACCGTCGAGGTCGAAAATCACGTCCAGCAGCGGCTTCTCGAGGACATCGGCGACCACTGCCGCGCATCGGGTCAGGGTCTCGGCGAACACCGGCTCGGTGTCGAACAATTCGCGGGCCATACCGGGGTACTGGCTGCCCTGGCCGGTGAACAGCCACGCGGTCTTCGGCGTGTCATGGGATTCCCCACGAACCAGACCGGGTGCCGGGCGGTCGTCGGCGAGAGCACCGAGCAGCTCCACCGCGGCCTCCCTGGAATTGACCACCAATGCGGCGCGGTGCTCCAGGTGTGCGCGCCCTACTCCGGCTGTGAGGCACACGTCCGCCAAGGTGGCCTCCGGATGCGCGCTCAGCCAGTTGCGGTACTCGCCGGCGACCTGCACCAACGCTTCCGGCGTCCGCGCGGACAGCGGAAGAATGCTGAACCGCTTGCTCTCGGATTGCCCGGTCGGGCCCGGCTCTGCCGCCGGTCGCGCCGTCGGCTCAGGAGCTTCTTCGAGGATGACGTGCGCGTTGGTCCCGGCGAAGCCGAATGAGCTGACACCTGCGATGCGGGGTTCACCGTTGCGTTCCCAGGGGGTGGTCTCCTTGACCACTTCCACCGCAAGGCGGTCCCACGGAATGTGCGGCGACGGGTTCTCGAAGTGCAGGTGCTTCGGCAAGGTCTCGTTCTCGAGCGACAGGATGACCTTGATGACGCCCGCGATGCCGGCGGCCGCTTCCAGGTGTCCGATGTTCGTCTTCGCCGAGCCGATCAGCAGCGGGCGGCCCGGTTCGCGTCCGGCGCCCAGCACCGCGCCCGCTGCCTGCGCCTCGATCGGATCACCCAGCGAAGTTCCGGTGCCGTGCGCCTCCAGGTAGCCGACTTCGCTGGGTTTGAGGCCGGAGCGTTCGAGAGCGTCGGTGATAACCCGTTGCTGGGCCACGCCATTCGGCACCGTCAATCCACCGGATGCGCCGTCTTGGTTGATTGCGCTGCCACGGATCACGGCCCGGATCCGGTCGCCGTCACGGATGGCGTCCTCGAGACGCTTGATGACGATGACGCCGCAGCCCTCGCCGCGCACATAGCCGTCCGCCGCGGCGTCGAAGGTCTTGCAGCGGCCGTCGGGGGCGAGCATGTGAGCGCTGGAGAACGTGATCATCGTGGCCGGTGTGAGCAGCACATTCGCACCGCCGGCCAGCGCGAGGTCGCACTCACCCAGCCGCAGCGCCTGGCATGCCTGGTGGATCGCCACCAGCGACGAGCTGCACGCTGTGTCGACGGCGACAGAGGGCCCCTGCAGGCCCAACCGGTAACTGATGCGGCCCGCGGCTGCGGCGTTCGACGTCCCGATGGCCATGTAGGCCTCGATCTCGGGGTAAGTCAGCTCGTCAGAGGCCATTCCCAGGTAGTCGTGGGTGGCCAAACCCACGAAGACGCCGGTGTTGGTGTCGGCCAAAGCCGTTGGCGCGGTGCCCGAATGCTCCACGGCGCGCCACGCCGTCTCGAGCAGGAGCCGATGCTGCGGGTCCATCAACCGGACCTCGCGCGTCGACAGGCCGAAGAACGGCGCGTCGAACCCGGTCACGTCATCGACGAAGCCGGCGCGGCGGGTCACCACCTTGCCGGGTACGCCTGGTTCCGGGTCGAAGAACTCGTCGGCGTCCCACCGGTCCTCAGGTATCTCCGACACCGCGTCGCGGCCCTCGCGCAAGACCTCCCAGAACGCGTCGGCGTCCGGTGCGCCAGGAAAGCGCGCCGCGTAGCCAACGATGGCAAATCGAGGGTTCTTGTCGATCGGATGTTCAGCGGTTCCCATGGCCCGTTGCCCTCCTAGCGTCGGCGGTCACGCATGACTACGCCGGACATTTGTCGCACGCGAAAATTGTCCACCCCCCGACGGCACTAGAGCACTATTACACGTGAACCTGTGACGCGTGATGCACAGCTTGCGCCGTGAGGCGGGGGGAGCGGTTGCCAGCGGACCGAGGGTATGTTGGGCAGCCACAGGTGATCACGGCCACAGCCGGCCGAACGGGAGGGCGACGCTTTGCGCATCGGGAAGATAACTGTTGGCGCACTTGAGGAATGGACGTTGAGTCCGGGATCGGTCACGTCCTGGCATCCGACGGCTACCGCTCAGGAAACGGCAGATCGGGCACCTGTGAGCTCGGTGCCAGTTAGCTACATGCAGAGTCAACATCTTCGAAATTACAGCGAGCGGAAGGCTGCGGGCCTGAACTTCTCGCGGCAGATCATCGCGAGCTGTGAGGTGGCCGGCCAGTGTGACATCTCCGCCATGGACCACGCGGTCAACACCTACCTGCGTCGGCACGACACTTTCCGCAGCTGGTTCGAAAAGGGCGATGACGGCAAATTCGTTAGGCGAACGATCGAAAATCCGGATGATATCGAGTTCGTGCCGGTCGATCAAGGCGACATGACGGTCGAAGAAATACACGACCATGTCGTGGGCATACCCAATCCCTTGGAATGGGGCTGCTTCACTTTCGGAATTATCCAGAACGAAGATCACTTCACTTTCTTCGCGGCCATGGATCACGTGCACGGCGATGCCACGTTGATCGGCACGACGATGATGGAAGCCAATGGCATGTATTCCGCGATGAGCGGAAGCGGTCATGCTCTTCAGTTGCCCGAGCCCGGCAGCTTCGACGACTTCTGCGTCCGGGAACGGGAATACACGGACATGTTGACCCTGGAGTCGCCGGGAGTTCAGGCGTGGATCGAGTTCGCCGAGAACAACAGTGACGGATTTCCGGAATTTCCACTGCCACTGGGCAATCCGGACAAGTCGACCAGCAGTGCATGGAGCTCGATGGTCCTGATGGACACGGCGCAGACGGAACGCTTCGACGCGGCCTGCGCGGCGGCAGGCGCACGTTTCGTCGGCGGCTTGTTCGCCTGTCTCGGCCTGGTCGAGCATGAGTTCACCGGCGCGCTGACGTATTACGGACTCACGCCGAGAGATTCCCGCACGGCCAGCGACAATTTCAACACGCAGGGCTGGTTTACAGGCTTGATCCCGATTGTTGTGCCGGTCGCGGCGACCTCTTTCAGCGACGCGGCCGGAGCCGCACAGGCATCTTTCGATTCGGGCCTGGATATGGCGCGGGTGCCGTACTATCGCGTACTCGAGCTGGCGCCGTGGTTGAATTGGCCGCAGCCGAACTTTCCGGTCTCGAATTTCCTTCACGGTGGTGCCGCACCGCTCAACGCGATCCTTGCGGCGGGTGACTTGGGCCTCGCGAACAACATCGGGATGTACCCGGACAATCGGTTCTCGTACCAATTGACGATCTACATATTCAGGTACGGGGAGGGCACGGTCATGGCGATCATGCATCCGGACAATGCCGTTGCCGAGAAGTCGGTTACTCGGTACATGGAAGCCATGAAATCGGTGTCTTCCAGGGTTGCTGACAGTGGCCACTGGGGGCGCGTCGCGTAGCGGCGAGCAAATGGGCGCGGACGTGAGGAGCACAAGGGCGACTGCCATGGAAGCGGCGCGAGGGTGAGGGCGAGATGCGACGGCTAGCCGATTTCGTAGTGCGGTGGCCCTGGGCGGTGATCGGGATCTGGGCGGCACTGCTGGTCGCCCTGCCGCTCGCGTGTCCGTCGCTGAGCGACATGGCCCAGAAGCATCCGCTGGCCATCCTGCCCAGTGATGCTCCGTCGAGCGTCACCGCGCAGAAGATGACCGAGGCCTTTCACGAATCGGGCAACAACGACCTGCTGTTGGTGGCCCTGATCAACGAGGACGGGCTCGGCCCCTCTGACGAGGCGACCTACCGCAAGGTGGTGGACGCGCTGCGTGACGACGTGACAGACGTCGAGAGCGTCCAGGATTTCGTCGGCACCCCGCAACTTCGACAGTTCCTGACCAGCAAGGACAAGACCACCTGGGTCCTGCCGGTGGGCCTGGTCGGCGAGTTGGGGACCCCGCGTGCGATCGACTCGTTCAACCGGGTTTCCGAGATCGTCAAACTCAGCACGGCCGGCAGCCCGCTGCAGGTGCACCTCACCGGCCCCGCGGCCACCGCCGCCGACCTCACCGTCGCGGGAGAGAAGGATCGGCTGCCGATCGAGCTCGCGATCGCGGTCCTGGTCCTGGCGGTGTTGCTGGTGGTCTACCGAAGTCCGGTGACGATGCTGCTGCCGTTGGTCACGATCGGGTCGTCCCTGCTCATCGCCCAGGCGCTGGTGGCGGGCTTCTCCGAGCTGACGGGTGCGGGTGTCTCGAACCAATCGGTCGTATTTCTGAGCGCGATCATGGCCGGTGCCGGCACGGACTACGCGGTGTTCCTGATCAGCCGCTATCACGACTATCTGCGGTCGGGGAAGGACTTCGACGACGCGGTCCGGGCGGCGATGCTGTCGATCGGGAAGGTGATCACGGCGTCCGCCGCGACGGTGGGGCTGACGTTCCTGTTGTTGAGCTTCACCAAGATGGGCGTGTTCAAGACGGTCGGAATCGCGGCGGCGATCGGTATCGCCGTCGCGTACCTGGCCGGCCTGACTCTGTTGCCGGCGATCCTGGTGCTGGTCGGACCTCGCGGGTGGGTGAAGCCGCGGCGCGAACTCACCGCCCGGTTCTGGCGGCGTTCAGGCATCCGCATCGTGCGCCGTCCGGTGCCGCACCTGGTCGCCAGCCTGCTCATCTTGGCCTTGTTGGCCGGATCTGCGATCTTTGCCAAGTACAACTACGACGATCGCAAGGTCGTGGCGGCGTCGGCACCGAGTTCGATCGGGTACGCCGCGGTCGAACGTCATTTTCCGATCAGTCAGTCGATTCCGGAATACATCCTCATCCAGTCGCCGCACGACCTGCGGACGCCGAAGGGCCTGGCAGACCTGGAGCAGATGGCTTCGCGCGTCGCCCAGTTGCCCGACGTCGGTCTGGTCAGCGGCATCAGCCGCCCCCTGGGTGAGGTGCCGGCGGAATTCCGGGCCACGTTCCAGGCGGGAATCGTCGGTACCCGGCTGGCCGATGGTTCCCAGCAGATCGATCAGCGCGCCGGGGATCTCAACCGGCTGGCGAACGGGGCCAACACGCTGGCCGGCAGCCTCGCCGACGTGCGGGCTCAGATCAACCAGATCGCGCCCAGCCTCCAGAGTGTGGTCGACACGTTCTCCTCGGCGCGCAGCGAGTACGGCGGCGACAAACTGGTGAAAGACGTCGCAACCGCGGCCAAGCTCGTGCAGAGCATCAACGCGCTCTCCAACGCCATGGGGTACAACCTGTCGGCGGTCAAGAACATCTTCGGCTGGATCGAGCCGGTGCTGGCGGCGCTCCAGAACAACGCGGTGTGCGACAACAACCCGTCCTGCGCCGAGACCCGCATCCAGTTCCAGCGTCTGGTCGACGAGAACAACTCCGGCAGCCTCAGCGAGATCAACGATCTCGCCCATCAGCTGAACGGCGCGGGCGACGACAAGCAGACCCTCAACTCCACGGTCACCAAGCTGAACGCGGCCCTGGCCAGCGTCAACAAGGCGGTCAACGCCATGGGGCTGAACAAGCCGGGCGGTCCGCAGTCGGGCTTGAAGGATCTGCAGTCGGGCGCCAACCGCCTGGCCGGCGGAAGCCGCGAAGTCGCCGGTGGCGTGGATGAACTGGTCAAACAGATCAAAGTCATCTCCGCCGGCCTGAACCAGGCCTCGTCGTTCCTACTGACGATGCGCAACGAGGCCACGGATCCGTCGCAGGCGGGATTCAACATTCCGCCTGAGGTACTGGGCCTGCCTGAGTTCAAGAAGGCCTCCGCTGCGTACGTCTCGCCGGACGGCCGGTCGGTGCGGTATCTGGTTCAGACCAAGCTGAACCCGTTCAGCTCCGAGGCGATGGATCAGGTCAACCAGATCCAGGACGTCGCCCGCGGTGCCCAGCCGAACACCACGCTGGCCGACGCCTCGATATCGATGGGCGGATTCCCGGCCGGACTTCGGGATACCCGGGATTACTACCAGCAGGACATCCGGTTCATCATGACCGCGACCCTCATCGTGGTGCTGCTGATCCTGATGTTGCTGTTGCGCTCGCTGATCGCACCCCTGTACCTCGTCGGGTCCGTGGTGGTCTCCTACTTCGCGGCACTCGGTATCAGCGTCCTGGTGTTCCAGAATCTCCTCGGCCAGCAATTGCATTGGAGCGTGCCGCCACTGGCCTTCGTGGTGCTGATCGCGGTCGGTGCCGACTACAACATGCTCATGGTGTCGCGACTGCGGGACGAGTCGCCGAACAGCACGCGGTATGGCGTCATCCGCACCTTGAGTTCGACCGGAGGCGTGATCACCGCGGCGGGTCTGATCTTCGCCGCCTCGGTGGCCGGCCTGATGTTCTCCTCCATCGGCATAGTGGTGCAGGGCGGCTTCATGATCGGCGTGGGCATCCTGCTGGACACCTTCGTGGTGCGCACCATCACGGTGCCCGCCATCGCTGCGCTGGTCGGCAAGGCGAACTGGTGGCCGTCGCGTGCGGCCGGAGGGAGGCTGCGCACGTGAGGAGTCAGGAAGTTGCACGCGTAAGTACGGGTGAGCGCGCTCGCGTGATGTGTGTGAGACTACGAAACGAAGCGGGGCGATAGGGCGTGGAGATGAAGAAACTCCTTGCAGGACTTGCATTGTTGATGGCCACCAGCGTCACAGGATCCTTCGGGGTCCTCGGGAATGCCTGGGCCGATGACACGCCGGCCCCGACGCCGCCGCCGGGCGGCCCCGCCGCGGGTACGCCGTCGAACCCGGGAACCGCGTACGCATTGGGTGGCGCTCACGTCCTCGGGATCCCCTACGACGAGTACATCCGGATGACGGGTGAGAAGTGGTTCCCCGGAATGAAGCGGACGAAGGTCGACTACCCGGCCGGTCAGGTTCAGGGGCACACCCTGGAACGATTCTTCCCGGGGATCGGTGCTCTCGGCGAGAAGTTCTATCCCGGCATCGGTCTCGATGGTCCCAGCATCGGCGAGTCGGTCGACGAGGGAGAAGGAAACCTCGAAACAGCCGTCCGCAACGGTGGCAAGGGAACAGCGATGGGGCTGTCCGAGGGAGCGCTCGTGCTCAACGCCGTGAAGGCGCGACTGGCCAATGACCCGACTGCTCCGCCGCCGGACCAACTGAGCTTCGCGACCTTCGGCGACCCGATCGCCAAGCATCCCTTCGGTGAGAGCTTCCTGACCCAGAACTTCCCCGTCGGGAGCGTCGTGCCGTTCATGGACTACCGGATCCCGGCTCCGGTGGAGAGCCAGTACCACACCGACCAGTACATCTCCGCCTATGACAGCATCGCCGACTGGCCGGACCGGCCCGACAACTGGATGAGCGTCATCAACGCCATCGCCGGTCTGGCCACCGGTCATACCGCGATCGCGTTCACCGATCCGAGCAATGTGCCGGCGCAGAACATCAGGACGACGGTCAACTCCAAGGGCGCGACCACGACGACCTACATGGTTCCCGAAGAGCACCTTCCGCTGGTGTTGCCCTTCAAATACCTCGGATATGACCAGAACACGCTCAACCAACTGGACGCGGTACTCCTGCCCATGGTCGATGCGGGGTACTCGCGAAACGACGATCCGGCGACGGCGCCGATCACAGTGGACCCGGTGCACGGGTTCGACCCTGCGGAAGTCACCGCACCGGCCAACGAGGCGACCTTCGGCGGCGGCACCGATCCGATGTCGGAGCTTGCCAATGCCGCGTTGTCGGTGCTGAACCCCCACGGCGCGGGCTGACGGCGCCTTCCGAGTTGATGGATTCGACGAGTTACGGACGTGACGTGATGATGTCTACCCCCCAGTCATCGATTCTCTCGATGCTGCACGGACGTGCCAGCATGCGCCCCGACGACGTGGCCTTCACCTTCACCGATTACACCGCCGACCCGGCGGGTGTCGACGAGACCCTGACGTGGTCGCAGTTGTCACGCCGGACGATGAACGTGGCGCGCGAGATCCGTCTTCACGGGTCGGTCGGTGACCGGGCGGTGATTCTGGCCCCGCAGGGCCTCGAGTACATCCTGGCGTTCCTGGGCTCCATGCAGGCCGGGTTCGTGGCGGTTCCCCTTCCCATGCCCCATCGCGGCTCGAGTCACGACCGCGTGAGTGCCGTCTTCATCGACACGAAACCGTCGATCGTCCTGACGACGTCCGCGGTTGCCGAGGACGTCGGGGATTACGTGGATCAGTCGCGGCTCAGCACCGCGCCGAAGATCGTCGCGATCGATGCGTTGAACCTGGATGCCGATGACACAGACGGGTTCGAGAGCGGCACAACCGAGTTCCCCGCCACGGCGTATTTGCAGTACAGCTCCGGTTCGACCCGGCTGCCCACCGGGGTGATGATCTCGCACCGCAACGTCCAGCAGAACTTCGAGCAGCTGATGCGGGGCTTCTTCGCGGATGCGCACGTCAAACGCGTCAACGATGCGACGATCGTGTCGTGGTTGCCCTTCTACCACGACATGGGTCTGGTGCTGGGCGTCTGCGCACCCATCCTGAGCGGCTACCGCGCTGTGCTGACGAGCCCGTTGGCGTTCCTGGAGCGGCCGGCCCGATGGGTGCGGGCGCTGGCCGAGAATCACCACGCCTTTTCCGCGGCGCCCAACTTCGCCTTCGATCTGGCCGCCCGCAAGACCAAGGACGCGGACCTCGACGGTCTGGACCTCGGCGGGGTGGTGGGCATCATCAACGGCGCCGAGCGCGTCGAACCGGCGACCCTGGAACGTTTCACAGACCGGTTCGCGCACTTCAACTTTCGGGACCACATGCTGCGTCCGTCGTACGGGCTTGCCGAGGCAACGGTTTTCGTGACCACCGGCATGTGGAGTGAGTCGACGGAGGCCGCGCACTTCGACGTCGATGAACTGTCCGCGGGCCGGGTACGGCGGTGTGCCGCCGGAACCGGCACTCCGCTGGTCAAATACAGCCTGCCGCACTCACCTGTGGTGCGCATCGTCGACAGCGATACCAACACCGAATGCGCGCAGGACGTGGTCGGCGAGATCTGGGTCCACGGCGACAACGTCGCGGCCGGCTACTGGAGCAGGTCACCGGAGGAGCAGCAGTGCTTCGGCGCCACACTCGCCGACCCGACACCGGGCACGCCTGCCGGACCATGGTTGAAGACGGGTGATCTGGGCTTCGTCTCCGAGGGCGATCTGTTCATCGTCGGGCGCATCAAGGATCTGCTGATCATCCGCGGGCGCAATCACTACCCCGAGGACATCGAGGCGACGGTCCAACAGATCACCGGCGGCCGGGTCGCGGCGATCTCGGTTCCGGTGAACAGCACCGAGAAGCTGGTGACCGTTATCGAGGTCAAGAAGCGGGGAGAGTCCACGGTAGAGGCGGTGCACTGGCTCAAGGAGATCAAGAGCGACGTCACCTCCGCGATCTCGAACGCGCACGGGCTGAATGTCGGAGACCTGGTGCTGGTATCTCCGGGGTCGATTCCGACGACGACGAGCGGCAAGGTCCGGCGCGCCGCCTGCGTCGAGCAGTACCGGCAGGACGAATTCACGCGCTTGGACGCCTGAGCGCACGGTTGGTCCGTCAGTACCGTTGGGACGATGTCGGTACTCAACTCGCAAGTCACGCAGTTGGTTGGGGTGTCCGTTGGTCATTGGACCGATGAGACGTCGTTGACCGGATGCACGGTCGTTCTGCTTCCCCGTGGCGCCGTGGCGTCACGGGAGGTCCGCGGCGGTGCACCGGCGACGCGCGATTTGGACGCGTTGGCCCCGGACAAGGCCGTTACGTCGATCGACGCCGTTCTTCTCACCGGGGGATCGGCCTTCGGTCTGGCTTCGGCCGACGGGGTGATGAGGTTCCTCGAGGAACAGCAACGCGGTGTGTCCACTCCGGGTGGGCTCGTTCCCATCGTTCCGACGATGGCTCTCTTCGATCTGGCAGTCGGCAACTCATCGGTTCGTCCGACGGCCGAGAACGGATACCAGGCCGCATCCTCGGCATCCGGTCCCGACTTCGCGGTAGGGCAGATCGGGGCCGGGGTCGGTGCTTTCACCTCGCACTGGCGCGGCGAAGGCCACCGCAAACCCGGTGGGATCCGGTACGCGGAAACCGTTTTGGGAGATCTGGTGGTGGGTGCGCTGTGCGCGGTGAACGCGTACGGAGATGTCGACCGCGGGAACACGCCGGTGAGCCTCGACAGCGTTGCGGATCTGGAGCCGCCGTTCACCTACTCGTCCGATCGTGTCCATACGACGATCGGTGTCGTGATATCCAATGCGCGACTGGACAAGACGGCATGCTTCGTGGTCGCTCAGGGTGCCCACGACGGACTGGCACGTGCTCTCACGCCCCCGCACACCAGATACGACGGCGACGGGTTCGTGGCCGTGGCGACGGGTGAAGTCGAAGCCGATGTCGACACCGTCCGCCTCATGGCGCTGGACGCTGTTTGTCGCGCGATACGTTCTGCTCCCGAGCGGTAATCCGCCTGTGGGATCGGCATCGCCGACTCACATTCAGAGACCGACGAGCCCCACGACGACCAGCACCGCGCCGACCGTGGCCACCACGGCGGCGACTTTGCGGTGGCGTTGGGTCTGCAGCCACTCGTGCAGTGCCGACAGCGCGGCACGGGTGCGCTCCGGGGCCACCAGGTAGGAGATCAGCGGGATTTCCACGAGCCCGAACGCCACCACGTTGAACAGCAGCAGGGCGCCCAGCTGGGTGGCCGCCGCGGCACCGGAGGCGACGATGAGCGCGAGCGCGGCGAGATAGTCGACCGACGGCAGCGCGATACCAAGGCCCGCAACACTTGCCGTCCACAGCGAGTGGCCGCCCAGCACCTGCCGTAAGCGCGTCATGAGTGGTCCGGGTTCCCGGTCGGGTCTCGGCCCGAACATGCTCGCGGGCCTTCCCGCGGCCAGCACGGCCGCAGCCAGCAGCGCCAGTGCGCCGACCGCCAGTTGCACTCTGGGAAGGGTGAAATGGGCCGATCCCAGGGCGGGCCGCAGGATGAAGAGCACGATCATGCCGACGGTGGTGCCCATGGCGAAACCGCCGATGAGGAAGGCCAGCAGCTGCAGCAGCGGCCGCGGCCGGTTGAGCATCAGGATGGTCATGCCGATGCGGAACGGCTCCAGGCTGACGGCGGCGGCCATCACGAGAAGCGGAATCCACATGATGGGCGCCAACTTACCGTCCGGGCTCCGGGTTGTGTTCAGCGAGATTGCGACCCTGGCCGATACCGCTGGTCGCGACGATGATGGAGCCCGTGACGTCTGTGCGGACGGCCTTGCCGGTCGTCGATCTGAACGATGCGCCCGAGCGGCTGCGCCAGGTCGCTCACGACGTGGGCTTCTTCTACCTGACCGGCCACGGGGTCGCGACCGAGTTGTCGGACCGGCTGCTGGCTGCCGCCCGCCGCCTGTTCGCGCTGCCGCAGGCGGCCAAGGATGCGGTGGCGATGACCAACAGCCCGCATTTCCGCGGCTACACCCGGCTGGGTGGCGAGCTGACCGGCGGACGGGTCGATTGGCGCGAACAGATCGATATCGGACCTGAGCGCACCCCGGTGGCCGACCCCGATCAGGACTATCTGCGGCTGCAGGGCCCCAACCAGTGGCCTGCGGGTCTGCCGGAGCTCCCCGAGGTCATCGCGCAGTGGGATGCCGAACTGGCCAGGGTCGGGCGCGTGCTGTTACAGCGCTGGGCCGCCGGCCTCGGTGCCGACCCAGACGTGTTCGACGCCGCGTTCGCCGACACCCCGGCGACCCTGATCAAGATCGTTCGGTACCCGGCGCAGGCCGAGACCGACCAGGGGGTCGGGGCACACCGCGACGCGGGGGTGCTGACCCTGCTCCTGGCTGAGCCGGGCACCCGAGGTCTGCAGGTCCGTGGCAGCGACGGCGCCTACATCGACGTCGATCCGCTGCCGGGCGCTTTCATCGTCAACATCGGTGAGATGCTCGAGATCGCCAGCGGCGGGTACCTGCGGGCCACCGAGCACCGGGTGCAGGTGAGTACCGCTGAGCGCATCTCGGTGCCGTACTTCTTCAATCCCCGGCTCGACGCCAGCCTGCCGGTGCTGACGCTGCCCGACGAACTCGCGGCCCATGCCCGGGGCGTGAGTGTCGACCCGTCGAACGACCGTATCTATCCGGTGTACGGCCGCAATGCGTGGAAGAGCCGGGTGCGAGCGCACCCGGACGTCGCCGCCGCTCAGGGGTATGGACGGGCGGAGCAGGTGTGACACGACGCTGTGTGAAGATGGAGGTGTTATGAGTGCAACAGAACTGAGCCCGACGTCGCTGCGTGAAGCGTTCGGCCACTTTCCGTCCGGTGTCATCGCGATCGCTGCCGAGGTAGAGGGCACTCTGGTCGGCTTGGCCGCCAGCACCTTCGTGCCGGTGTCGCTGGACCCGCCACTGGTGTCGTTCTGCGTTCAGAACTCCTCGACCACCTGGCCCAAGCTCAAGGACCTGCCGTCGCTGGGGATCAGCGTGCTCGGCGAAGCCCATGACGAGGCGGCCCGCACACTCGCGGCCAAGACGGGGGACCGGTTCGCCGGGCTGGAGACCGAGTCACGCGAATCCGGCGCCGTGTTCATCCACGGAACCAGCGTGTGGCTGGAGAGTGCCATCGAGCAGCTGGTGGAGGCCGGCGATCACACCATCGTGGTGCTGCGCGTCAGCGACATCACGGTCAACGCCGATGTGGCACCAATCGTGTTCCACCGCAGCACGTTCCGCAAGCTCGGCGCGTAACGGCGCGGCTGCTGCGGGTCACGGCCGCGCGGCGAGCTCCTCGCGATACTTGGCGATGCGCTGTTCGATCTCGCCGGCATCGCCCGGCCTGCCCTCTTTGCGGGCCAGGTCGGCCCGGACCGACAGTTCGCGGATCGCGGTCCGGATCTCGGTGACGCTGTGAGTCTGTCCCATGCTCATGGAGCTGCCTTTCGACGGTGATTGGCTGCTTTTCTTGAGCCTACGCTCCAGTCGGCTCCGATCTGACTTCCAAAACAACGAAATGGTCGTTCCCTGAGCTGGGGAACGACCATTTCGTTGATCTCGATGCTGCGCGGCAGCTACCGCCTGAACAGCTTGTTGCCCAGCCACACAATCGGGTCGTACTTGCGGTCGGCGACCCGTTCCTTCATCGGGATCAGCGCGTTGTCGGTGATCTTGATGTTTTCCGGGCACACCTCGGTGCAGCACTTGGTGATGTTGCAGTAGCCCAGCCCGAACTCGTCCTGGGCCATGTCCTTGCGGTCGAGGACATCGAGCGGGTGCATGTCCAGCTCGGCGATCCGCATGTGGAACCGCGGCCCCGCGAACGCCTCTTTGTTCTCCTCGTGGTCACGCACCACGTGGCAGACGTTCTGGCACAGGAAGCACTCGATGCACTTACGGAATTCCTGGCTGCGCTCGACGTCCTCCTGCTGCATCCGGTATTCGCCCGGCTGCAGCTCCTTGGGCGGCGTGAACGACGGGATCTGGCGGGCCTTTTCGTAGTTGAACGACACATCGGTCACCAGATCGCGCATCACCGGGAACGTCCGCAACGGCGTCACAGTGACGGTTTCGGACGGATCGAACGTCGACATCCGGGTCATGCACATCAGCCGCGGGCGGCCGTTGATCTCCGCCGAGCAGGATCCACACTTGCCGGCCTTGCAGTTCCACCGCACCGCCAGATCGCCGGCCTGGGTGGCCTGCAGCCGGTGGATGATGTCGAGCACCACCTCGCCGTCGTTCACCTCGACGGTGTAGTCCTCCAACCCGCCGCCGGTGTCATCGCCGCGCCAGACGCGCAGGTTCGCGTTGTAGGCACTCATGCTCAGCCCTTCCGATCGGGGTGTTCGGCCAGTTCTTGTGCGGTGTAATACTTTTCGAGTTCGGACAGCTCGAACGTGGCAAGCAGGTCCTCCCTCATCGGCAGCTGCGACTCGGGTGTCACCGTCACGTCCGGCACCACCTGATCGTCGCCGGCTGCACGACAGACCAGCAGGGTGTTGCGCCAGTTGGCGTCCATGTCCGGATAGTCGTCGCGGGTGTGCCCGCCGCGGCTCTCGGTCCGCGCCAGCGCGGCCTTGGCGACGCACTCGCTGACCAGCAGCATGTTGCGCATGTCGATGGCCAGGTGCCAGCCCGGGTTGAAGACGCGACCGCCCTCGACGTGCACGTTGTGCACGCGGGTGCGGAGCTCGGCGAGCTTGGCCAGAGCTTCCTCGATCTCTTCGGCCTTGCGGATGATGCCGACCAGGTCGTTCATGCACTGCTGGAGTTCGGCGTGCAGCGTGTACGGGTTCTCGGGATTCGCGTGAGACTCGAACGGAGACAACGCCAGCTCGGTGGCCTCGATGATCGCGGCCTCTGAAACCCTGGGCCGCTCCGGCAGCGTCGCCACGTAGTCGGCCGCACCGAGACCGGCGCGCCGGCCGAACACCAGCAGATCCGAAAGTGAGTTTCCGCCAAGGCGGTTGGAGCCGTGCATGCCGCCCGAGCACTCGCCCGCCGCGAACAGGCCGGGCGTGGTGGCGCCACCGGTGTCGGGGTCCACCTCGATTCCGCCCATCACGTAGTGACAGGTCGGCCCCACTTCCATCTCATCCTTGGTGATGTCGACCTCGGCCAGCTCCATGAACTGGTGGTACATCGACGGCAGCCGGCGCTTGATCTCCTCGGTCGGCATGCGGGAGGCGATGTCGAGGTACACGCCGCCGTGTGGTGAGCCGCGCCCCGCCTTCACCTCGGAGTTGATGGCCCGGGCCACCTCGTCGCGGGGGAGCAGGTCAGGGGTGCGTCGTGCCGAGTCGTTGTCCTTGAGCCACTGGTCGGCTTCCTCCTCGGTCTCGGCGTACTGGCCCTTGAACACCGAGGGGATGTAGTCGAACATGAACCGCTTGCCCTCGGAGTTCTTGAGCACCCCGCCGTCACCGCGGACACCCTCGGTGACCAGGATGCCCTTGACCGACAGCGGCCAGACCATGCCGGTCGGGTGGAACTGGATGAACTCCATGTTGATCAGGCCCGACCCGGCGCGCAGTGCCAGGGCGTGGCCGTCGCCGGTGTACTCCCACGAGTTCGACGAGACCTTGAACGACTTGCCGATACCGCCGGTGGCCAGCACGATCGCGGGCGCTTCGAACAGCACGAAGTTGCCGGTCTCGCGGTAGTAGCCGAAGGCTCCGGCGATCCGGCCGTCATCTTTGATCAGGTCGGTTATGGAGCATTCGTGGAAGACCTTGATCCGGGCCTCGTAATCGCCGAGTTCCTTCTTGTCCTCCTGCTGCAGCGAGACGATCTTCTGCTGCAGCGTGCGGATGATCTCCAGGCCGGTACGGTCACCGACGTGGGCCAACCGCGGATAGGTGTGTCCGCCGAAGTTGCGCTGGCTGATCCGGCCGTCCTTGGTCCGGTCGAACAGCGCGCCATAGGTTTCCAGCTCCCACACCCGGTCAGGGGCTTCCTGCGCGTGCAGTTCGGCCATCCGCCAGTTGTTGAGGAACTTGCCGCCGCGCATGGTGTCACCGAAGTGCACCTGCCAGGAGTCCTTGGTGTTGACGTTGCGCATGGCTGCCGCGCAGCCGCCCTCGGCCATCACGGTGTGGGCCTTGCCGAACAACGACTTGGTCACCACCGCCACCCGCAGACCGCGTTCGCGTGCCTCGATCACCGCGCGCAGACCCGCTCCGCCGGCACCGATCACGACAACGTCGTAGGAGTGCCGTTCCAGCTCACCCATGAAAATCCCCACTCGCCCTTTCGCGTGTATGTACTTGTCGGCCAATGAATTCAGCTGGCCGGCTCAGCCGATGAACCTGAGATCCGAGATGGTGCCGCTGGCCACCAACATGACGTAGAAGTCGGTGAGTACCAGGGTGCCCAGCGTGATCCAGGCGAAGAGCATGTGGCGGGTGTTGAGCTTGCTCACCTGTGTCCACATCCAGTAGCGCACAGGGTGTTTGGAGAAGTGCTTGAGCCGGCCGCCGGTAACGTGCCGGCACGAGTGGCACGACACCGTGTAGACCCACAGCAGGATGACGTTGCCCGTCAAGACGATGTTGCCCAGGCCGAACCCGAAGCCGGACGGCGAATGGAACGCCATGACGGCGTCGTAGGTGTTGACCAGTGAGATGAGCACCGCGGCGTAGAAGAAGTACCGGTGCAGGTTTTGCATGATCAGCGGAAGCTTGGTCTCGCCAGTGTATTTCGCGTGCGGTTCGGCCACCGCGCAGGCGGTCGGTGACTGCCACACCGACCGGTAGTACGCCTTGCGGTAGTAGTAACACGTCAGCCGGAAGGCCAACAGGAACGGCAGTGAGATGAACGCCATCGGGATGAACCACGGCAGCTCGCCGACCCATTGGCCGAAGTGGCTCGATCCGGGCGCGCACGCCGTGCTGACGCACGGTGAATAGAAGGGCGTCAGGTAGTGGTAGTCCTCTACCCAGTACGCGCTTCCCCAGAACGCCCGGACCGTCGCATAGATGACGAACGCCGCGAGCCCCAGATTGGTCAATAGTGGTGCTTGCCACCACCGGTCGGTCCGTAGGGTGCGTTGGGGGATCTCCGCTCGTGTGGGCGAGAAGACCCCGGTCGCGCGACGGTCAGCGGTGGGTGCGCTCACGGTTCCCTTTCTGAGGTTCAGTTGTTTCGTCGGGCGTCAAACGCCCGTGAGCTCAGCGATATCCGCCGAGACCCTCGTCGGCGACGTCCTGCCAGAACTCGCTTCCGTATTGGGTGTCGGGGATGCCGATTTTCTCGCGGGCCTGTTTTTGGCGTGTCACGCCGTGACGCATCTCCAACTCTTCGGCGTCGATGTCCAACCGCTCGATGTCGTTGAGGATCCGCTCGGCGTCATTGACCACGCGGCGCATGGCAGGGGAATCCCCGTACTTCGACGCCAACGTGGTGACACAGCGACGCATGTCGCCGATCAGGTTGTGCAGTTCAGAGAACTCGGTGGTGGTGGACAAGTGACCTCCTCGGGCTGAAGGTGTCAGGGCTCACAGTACGACAACCAATGCTAGCCACATCACGATCGCGACGTGATGCGCATCACGTCGGAAGGGTCGTCCCGGGCCGGTGGTGACGGGCTGTCGGAACCCTGGTCGTAGTGTTGGTTTCGCCGGCGTCGCGCCTGGCAGAAGCGCATCTGAGCAGGACATCTGAGCACCTGGAGGTTCTATGAGCGAGACCATGTTGCAGGAGCGGGCGGCGGCACTGCTGGCGCTGCACCAACCCGGCAACCCCGTTGTGTTGCCCACGGTGTGGGATGCCTGGTCGGCCCGGCTCGCGGTCGGCGAGGGCTTTTCCGCACTCACCGTGGGCAGTCATCCGCTGGCGGATTCGATCGGCAAGGCTGACGGCGAGGTGATGTCGTTCGACGATCTGCTGACCCGGGTACGGCAAATCACCGACGCGGTCGATGTGCCGGTTTCGGTGGACATCGAGTCCGGTTACGGCGAGCGGCCCGAGCGGTTGATCGAGGGGCTGCTAGACGTCGGGGCGGTCGGTTTGAACATCGAGGACACCGTGCACAAGGAGGGCAAGCGGCTGCGCAGTTCGGCTGAGCACGCCGAGTTGGTCGGGCAGCTGCGCGCCGCCGCGGACGCCGCGGGCGTGCACGTGGTGATCAACGCGCGCACCGACCTGTTCCTGCGCAAGGACGGCGACGCCGCTGATCGCGTAGACCGGGCGATCGCCCGGTTGTCGGAGGCGGCCGCGGCGGGTGCCGATTCGTTGTTCCCGGCCGGGTTGGCCGACCCGGAAGGGTTGGGGCGCTTCGTCTCTGAGGTTGCCCTGCCGGTCAGCGTGACCGTTCCGCCCGATGCCGCCGATCTGGCTGCGCTGACGGACCTCGGCGTCGGGCGCATCACCTTCGGTCCGTTCCTGCAGGGCGTGTTGAGTGCGCGGGCCAAGGAAGTGCTGGGGCGCTGGCGCTAGCCGTCGGCAATTTGCGCCAACTACCGCTTCTCGACGTGCGATCTGTGCCAATAATTGCGCACTGATACCTCGAGCGGGCGGGATGCGGCGATGGGTTGGCGCATGAGAAGTGTGGTGACACTGGTGGCGACCGGTGGGGTGGTGTTCGGTGTGATCGGCGCAGCGCCGGCTGGGGCGACGACGATGGTGCCGTTGTCGAATTCCATCCGGGGGTGCGATTTCACGAAGGCGTTGTTTCTCGGCGGTATGGGCTCGGGTACCGGCTCCGGCCGGGCCAGCATCGGCGCCGATGGCTCACACGTAGGAGCCGAGGTGTCGCTGCAGTCGGCCCGGGCCGACACCGATTACCAGGTCCGGCTCATCCAGCTGCCACGGCCGTCGCACGCGACGTGCAACGCCGGAGATCCCGGGGTGTCCGGGGCGGTGCTGCACACCGACGCCAGTGGGACGGCGACCGTCACGGTCGCCGGGCCGCTGGCGCAGGACGCCACACAGGCCTGGGTGGTGGTCGAGGGTCCACCGGCACCGGGACGTATTCGCGGTGACGTCTACAGCTCGGACTATCCGGTAAATCTCTGACCAACCCGAAAGCCGGTGGAAGCCCATGGTTTCCACCGGCTTTCGGCGTAGCGACCTACCGGAGGCGGATGCGGACGGCCAGGGCCGCGCACCCGATGACCACCGCGCCGCCGAGCGCCGTCGACCAGGTCAGGCGCTCGTGCAGCAACAGTGCCGCCCAGCCGATGGTCATCACCGGCTGGATCAACTGGACCTGGCTCACCTGGGTCATCGGTCCGATGGCCAGGCCGCGGTACCAGGCGAAGAAGCCCAGATACATGCTGGCCACTGCCAGATAGCCGAACGCGGCCCACTGCACCGGCGTCGCATTCGGCGGCTGCTGGACGAACGCCAGCACCGTCAAGGCCAGCATCACCGGCGCCGCCACGACCAGGGCCCACGACACCGTCTGCCAGGCGCCCAGCTCCCGGGCGAGCAACCCGCCCTCGGCGTATCCGATCGCCGCCGCCAGTACCGCGCCGAACAGCAACAGGTCCGGCCAGCTCAGATGGCCGAATCCGGCGCCGTGGACCATCGCGAACACGACTGCGGCCAGCGCCCCGGCGGCCGCCATCGCCCAGAACGCGGCGGGCGGACGCTCGTGGCCGCGGAGCACCGCGCACACCGCTGTGGCGGCCGGTAGCAAGGCGATCACTATGGCGCCGTGGCTGGCGGGAACGACTGTGAGTGCATAGGAGGTCAGTAGCGGGAATCCCGCCACGACACCGGCAGCCACCACGGCCAGCCGGGCCCACTGCCGGGTGGAGGGAAGGGCCTGCCGGGTCAATGCGAGAGCGGCCATCGCGATGGCCGCGGCGACGACGGCCCGTCCGGCGCCGATGAACAGCGGGGACAGTCCACCGGTGGCCACCTTGGTGAACACGATGGTGAACGAGAACGCCGTCACGCCCAGCAGGCCCCACCACAATCCCGGGTGGGATAGCGCTGACGAACTATTCCGAGTAGCGCTACTCTGTATCAACATGGATAACGATAGCACTGAGCGGATCGTGTCCGGCCTGCGAAAGTGGATCGCCACGGCGTCACCGGGCGCGCAGCTACCGTCCAACCGGACCCTGGTGGCGGACTACGCGGCCAGTCCGGTGACGGTCGCCAAGGCCATGCGGACGCTGCGCAGCCTGGGGCTGGTGGAGAGCCGGCCGGGGGTCGGGACGTTCGTGCGAGCGGTGCGCAGCGCGCGGCTGCCCGACTACGGCTGGCAGACCGCGGCGCTGCGGTCCCCGCAGGCGCGCATCCCCGCGCTGTCGACGCCGCTGCGCAGTGTCGCGCCCGACGTGATCGCCCTGCACTCGGGTTATCCCGTCCGCGAACTGCTTCCCCAGCGGCTGGTCCGTACGGCATTCGCGCGTGCTGCCCGCGGGGACGCCGCGCTGCAGCCCGGCACCCGCACCCGGCCGGCCCGACCTGCAGGCCTGGTTCGCCCAGGAACTGGCGGAGGCGTTCGGTGCGGGTGTGACCGCGCCGACGGCCCGCGAGGTGATCGTGCTGCCCGGCAGCCAGAGCGGTCTGAGCTCGATCTTCCGTGCTCTGGTCGGGTTCGGGCAGCCGATGTTGATCGAGTCGCCGAGCTACTGGGGCGCCATCCTGGCCGCGGCCCAGTCCGGTGTGCGGTTGGTACCGGTGCCCAGTGGCCCGAAAGGTCCTGAGCCCGAGGAGCTTTCGCGAGCCTTCGCCGAGACCGGTGCCCGGGTGTTCTACGCGCAACCGAATTACGCCAACCCGACCGGTGCCCAATGGGATCCAGAACTCTCGAGTCAGATTCTGGAGGTGGTACGCAGCCACGGTGCCTTCCTGGTCGAGGACGACTGGGCACACGATTTCGGCATCGAGACCACCTCCAGGCCGGTGGTGGCCTCCGACGACGCCGGACACGTCATTTATCTGAGGTCGCTGACCAAGAGCGTCTCGCCCTCGATCAGGGTGGCCGCGATGGTCGCCCGGGGGCCGGCGCGCGACCGGATTCTGGCCGACCGCGGTGCGGAGTCGATGTATGTCAGTGGGTTGTTACAGGCCGCGGCCCTCGACGTGGTCACCCAGCCGGCCTGGCGAACTCACCTGCGCGACCTGCGTCAGCAGCTGCAGGCCCGGCGTGACCTGCTGATCACCGCCTTGGCCGAGCATGCGCCGGGCGCACAGTTGGAGCATGTGCCCCGTGGTGGGCTGCACTTGTGGCTGCGACTGCCCGATGCGACGAACCTGCCACGGCTGGTCCGCGAGTGTGAGGCCGACTCGGTGCTGGTGGCGGCGGGCAACGAATGGTTTCCTGCCGAGCCGTCCGGGCCGTACCTGCGTCTCAACTACTGCGGGCCGGATCCGCAGCGCTTCCCCGAGGCCGCGCGGGTCATCGGGGAGGCTCTGGCCCGGCAGTCGGGTTAGCTGGACCTCACGGCCGCCCAATCTCACATGTGCGGCTCGTGGACCGTGAGCACACCGTGACGGGCGCTTCACACAGGGCGACATTTCGGCAACTTCGGGTTTCTAACCTCGCCATATGTCGTCAACACAGAACGTCGTGGTCGTCGGACACGGCATGGTGGGCCACCGCTTCGTCGAGGCGCTGCGGTCGCGTGACGCCGCAGGAGCATGGCGGATCACCGTGCTGTCCGAGGAAGCTGACGCCGCCTATGACCGGGTCGGCCTGACCGGTTACACCGAGCACTGGGACCGCTCCCGGCTGGCGCTCCCGGGCAATGACTATGCAGGTGACGATCGGGTCGATCTGCGCCTGGGATGTGCGGTCGCCGAGATCGACCGCGAGGCCCGCACGGTGCGCACCTCCACCGGCGAGAGCTTCTACTACGACGCGCTGGTGATGGCCACCGGGTCGTACGCCTTCGTGCCGCCGGTCCCGGGGCGCGACCTGCCGGGCGTGCACGTCTATCGCACGCTGGATGACCTGGACGCGATCCGCGCCAGCGCGAAGACCGCGCTGGACTCGAAGTCGCCGGTCGGCGTGGTGATCGGCGGCGGTCTGCTGGGCCTGGAAGCGGCCAACGCGTTGCGGCAGTTCGGCTTACGGACGCATGTCCTGGAGATGTCGCCGCACCTGATGTCGGCCCAGCTCGACGAAGCCGGCGGCACACTGCTCAACCGGATGATGCGGGGCCTGGGGATCGAGGTGCACACGGCGGTCGGTACCGACAGTATTCAGCCGGTGCAGAGGCACAAGCCGCTGCGCAAGTCCGACGTCGACGACTCGATGCGGATAGCGCTCAACGACGGCACCACGATCGACGCCGGCCTGGTCGTCTTCGCCGCTGGTGTGCGCCCGCGCGACGAGTTGGCCCGTGCCGCTGGCCTCGACATGGCGCAGCGGGGTGGTGTCCTCACCGACCTGACATGTGTCACAAGCGATCCAAGCATCTATGCGATCGGCGAGGTGGCCGCCATCGAGGGCCGCTGCTACGGCCTGGTCGCACCGGGTTACACCACCGCCGAGATCGTTGCCGACCGCCTGCTCGGTGGTGAGGCCGAATTCCCCGGCGCCGATATGTCGACCAAACTCAAGCTGCTCGGTGTCGACGTCGCGAGTTTCGGTGATGCGAAGGGGAATACGCCGAACTGCCTGGAGGTCGTGGTCAACGACCCCGTCAAGCAGACGTACGCCAAGCTGGTTCTCTCCGATGACGCCAAGACGCTGCTCGGCGGCATCCTGGTCGGTGACGCATCGGCCTACGGGGTGCTGCGGCCCATGGTCGCCAGCGAGCTTCCCGGAGACCCGCTGGCATTGATCGCGCCGGTGGGGGACGGCGATGCACCGACGCTGGGCGTGGCCGCACTGCCCGACATCGCGCAGATCTGCTCGTGCAACAACGTCACCAAGGGCGATCTGAAGGAAGCCATCTGCGGCGGCTGTGACGATGTGCCCAGCCTGAAGAAGTGCACGCTGGCCGGCACGTCGTGCGGTTCCTGCGTGCCGCTGCTCAAGCAGCTGCTGGAAGCCGAAGGTGTCGAGCAGTCCAAGGCGTTGTGCGAGCACTTCGGCCAGTCGCGGGCCGAACTCTTCGAAATCATCAGCGCCACCGAGATCCGTACCTTCTCGGGCCTGATCGAGAAGTTCGGGACCGGAAAGGGTTGCGACATCTGCAAACCCACGGTCGCGTCGATCCTGGCATCCACCAGCTCCGATCACGTGCTCGACGGTGAGCAGGCCTCGCTCCAGGACTCCAACGACCACTTCCTGGCCAACATCCAGAAGAACGGCAGCTACTCGGTGGTGCCGCGGTCGCCCGGTGGAGAGATCACCCCTGAGCAGTTGATCCTGATCGGCGAGATCGCAAGGGATTTCGACCTGTACACCAAGATCACCGGTGGCCAGCGGATCGACATGTTCGGCGCTCGGGTGGACCAGTTGCCGCAGATCTGGGCCCGCCTGGTCGAGGGTGGCATGGAATCCGGGCACGCCTACGGCAAGTCGCTGCGCACCGTGAAGAGCTGCGTCGGCAGCACGTGGTGCCGTTACGGCCAACAGGATTCGGTGAACATGGCCGTCGAGATCGAGAAGCGGTACCGGGGCCTGCGCTCACCGCACAAGATCAAGATGGCGGTCTCGGGATGCGCACGGGAATGCGCCGAGGCGCAGAGCAAGGACGTCGGCGTCATCGCC
Organism: Mycobacterium sp. 134; assembly: GCF_048282715.1. NCBI lineage: Bacteria > Bacillati > Actinomycetota > Actinomycetes > Mycobacteriales > Mycobacteriaceae > Mycobacterium > Mycobacterium sp. 134. The sequence continues at coordinate 6,421,943 of NZ_JBLVUN010000008.1, read as the reverse complement.
ACCGAACAGGGCTGGAACCTCTACGTGTGCGGTAACGGCGGCATGTCGCCCCGGCACGCCCAGTTGCTGGCCGGTGATCTCGACGACGAGACACTGGTCCGCTACATCGACCGGTTCCTGATGTTCTACATCCGCACCGCCGACCGCCTGCAGCGCACCGCGCCATGGCTGGAGGCGATGGATTCCCCGGGGGGCAAATCAGGACTCGACCACTTGCGTGATGTCGTGTGCAACGACTCCCTCGGTCTGGCAGCCGAATTCGAGGCGGCCATGGAGCGCCACGTCGCGGGCTACGCGTGTGAGTGGAAGGGCGTGCTGGAGGACCCGGAGAAGCTGTCGCGTTTCGTGTCGTTCGTCAATGCACCCGACGTGGACGACCCGACCATCACGTTCACCGAGCGCGGGGGCCGCAAGGTGCCGGGGGCGACAGACATCGGGATGCCAAAGGTCCGCGGATTCCAGGAGGCGAAATGACACTGCTCGACGATCACCAAGACGTTCACGCCGCGACGCCCGGGGAATGGACGACCGCCTGCCGCTATGACTTCCTGATGCCGTGCCGCGGCGTCGCGGTACTGCTGCCCGGCGGCGCGCAGGCGGCTCTGTTCCGCCTCGACGACGGTTCGCTGCACGCGCTGGGCAACATCGACCCGTTCTCGGGTGCTGCGGTGCTCTCTCGCGGCATCGTGGGGGATCGTGCCGGCCGGGCGACCGTGCAGTCGCCGATCAAGAAGCAGGCCTTCGCGCTCGACGACGGTAGTTGCCTCGACGATGACACGGTGTCGGTCCCGGTCTACCGGACCCGCATCACCCCGGACGGGTTCGTTCAGATCTCAGCCTGATCGGTGGCCCGGCTCCAGTGGGCGTCGCGTCCCTGGAGCTTGCGGCGCTGCACGGCGCCGCGGCGCTCGAGCACCGTCAGATTGCGGTACACGGACTCGATTACCACCGGTGCACGGAAGTGCTGGTGCATGTCGTCACGTAGCTGGGCAGTGGTCATCGGCCGGGACGTGCGTTCCAGTGCATTGAGCAGGTGCTGACGCAGACGTTCGGCCGGGACCCGGTCACCGGGTCGCACTGCCGTGCGCGTCGTCTCGACGGCTTGCGCCCGCCGGTGTTGTCACCTGCACCTTTGCTTCTGCTCCCGCCGAATCGCCCGATGATCGCGATAACGATAGCTGAGTTTTCGACCCGGATCTGACGCCGAGATCCACCGGCAAACGGTCGGAGGCTCGTTACTCAGGCAAATACCTGGACAGGGCCGGTTTCGCGGAAAAATTTGCCAGATTTGCATGGTCTCGAATGTCGCCAAAGCTGTGGTACGCATCTCTCTGGCTAACTAGAATAGTTCGCTGGGTGTGTTTAGACTCCCTCTCAAGTAAGCGGCGTCTGAGGGGCTGACAAGGCATGTTTGCGCGTTCGGTAGTGAATCTGGTGGGGGCGGCAGCGATGCTGGGCGCACTCGGGGCAACGTTGATGCCCCTGGCCTTGAACGCCGTGGATCGCGCCGGTCAACCCATCCCGTGCGGTAACGGAGCGCGACCGGATTACAGCGTCGCCGCCCAACAGGACCGGCTCAACCTGGACCAGCACACGCTCGCCGGACCGGGATTCATGGCCAGTGACTACGTCGAGCAATGTTCGGCGATGGTCGGCGAACGGCGCACGGCGTTCTTCGCGGTTGCGGGTGCCGGTGGGGCACTCCTGCTGGCGGGGACGGCCGGGCCGCTCATCGCACAGTCGATCCGCTCACGCCGCGGCAGGCAGGCTCAGTACCCCGGCGCGCCGGAAGCGGTTCGCAATCAGCCGGACCATGCCGGGATGGGTGCCGAGTGGTTCGCTCACGAGGTCGGCGCCGGATTCACGCAGCCGGTCCTGGAACAGCCCGTCGGCGAGCAGGTAGGACGCCACAGCTATGCGGCGATGGCCGCGGCTGCGTTGCGTGGCGACGGCTTCGGCAACGCTCGGCGCCCCGGTGGCGGCGAAGGCCAGTTCTACGCGGTCGCCGGTCACGGCTGACAGCAGTGCGGCGGTGCGCCGCAGGTCGGACTGGGCACTTCTGTCGGAGGTGCCGGCTGCTGCGAGAACCACCGAATCGCCTGGCCGCCATCCTGATTCGATGAGCCGATCGGCGAGAACCCGGACGGTTCCCTGGCAGGGCCCCAGCGGCTGGGTGACGGTGACGGCCGGGTGCGCACTGGCCGCCACGTGGTCGGGTACGTCGACCCGGACGTGATACCCGGCAGCCAGGAACGCGGGCACCACCACCGCCGGGCAGTCCATCGGTAGCGATGCGAGAACTTCGCTCGGCGTCGGGCCGACCACGTCGACGAAAGAGACGTGCACGGGCCGGCCCAGCATGTCGGACACTCGCGCGGCGAGATCGCCGATCATCGCGACACCGCCGGGCTTGCGGGTTCCGTGGGCGACCAGGACCAGGCTCATTGCGCCCGCACCATTTCGGTGTCGTCGACGGCCAGCCGGTAACCCCGCTTGACGACTGTCGACACGATGTTCTTGTCCCCCAAGGCAGTACGAAGTCTCAGTACCGCGGTCTCCACCGCGTGGGTGTCGGTGCCGGTGCCCGGTAGGGCGCTGAGCAGATCGAATCGCGACACCACCGCACCTGGACGGTTCGCCAGTGCGCGGATGGTCGCCATCCCGGCCGGGGACAGCGATTTGACTGTGCCGTCGACCAGAACGCAGGTGCCCCGGATCTCGAGCGTGTGCCCGGCGACCCGGACGGTCCGCGCCTGCAGCAGTGGCAGTTCGTCGGTGATATGACGGGCCAAGGCGCCCAACCGCATCCGTTCCGGCGCGGAGGTCGGCACCCCGAGCCGGACCAGGGGCCGCGCGGTGACCGGGCCGACGCACATGGCGTGGACGTCGGTGCGCAGCGCTGCCAGCACCCGGTCGGCGATGTCCATCTCGGTGGCGCGCATCAGCACCGAGGCCACCGCCATCGCCGAGGTGAAACTGACTGCGTCGAAACGGCGTTCGGCGATACAGGTGACCATCTGATCGAAGTCGCCGTCCCGTGGCGCGGGGTGCCAGCGGTAGACCCGGATCGGCACCACCTCGGCGCCGCCGGCACGCAACTCGTCGAGAAACTCGGGGAACGGGTCCCACTCGTCGGTGGCCCCGTGCAGCTGCACGGCGATGCGCTGCCCCTCGACCCCCTTGTCGATGAGGTAGCGCAACACCTCCCGGGAGGATTCCGATTCCGGAGACCACTCCTCGGGCAGGCCAGCGGCCCGCAACGCTCCCGTGGCTTTCGGGCCACGGGAGACGATGCGGGCGTTGCTCAGTGCGTCGGTGAGCTCGGCGGCCAGGCCCCAGCCGTCGGCTGCGGCGAACCAGCCGCGGAAGCCGATCCCGGTGGTCGCCACCACGATGTCCGGCGGCACGTCGATCAGCGACGCGGTGTGCGCGCGCAGCTCGTCGTCGTCGGGCAAAGGAACCATCGTGATGGCGGCCGCGCTGGTCACCGTCGCGCCACGCCTGGTCAGCAGCGCGCTCAGCTCGTCGGCACGCCGGCGGAGGTCACCGCCACACGAAAACCTGTGAGCGGTGCCCAGTCGGGCTCGTTCATGGATCCAGTGAAGGCACCTCGTGTTTCCAAGTGATTACCCGGCCATTGCCGAGGCGTGTCGGTCTGCGGGGGCCGTTGTGACGGCCGTCTCTGCCGGACGCCGGACGTAGCGGAACCAGGTGCACGCCGAGGCCAACACATAGAACGCCAGGAAGATCAGAAACGCCGCGGTCGCTGACCCGCTGGACAGGTAGGACTGGCGAAGGGCCAGGTTGATGCCCACGCCGCCCAGCGCGCCGATGGCGCCGGCGAATCCGATCAGCGAGCCCGACATCGACAGGGACCACCGCTGCCGCTCCTCTTCACTGACCTGCAGGGAGTGGCTGCGGGCCTCGAAGATCGACGGGATCATCTTGTAGACCGAGCCGTTGCCCAGACCGCTGAGCAGGAACAGGGCGACGAAGCCGACGACGTAGCCGATCATCATCAGGCTGTTGGCCGCACCGGCGGTGTGATCGTCGAGCATGCTGATCGCGACCAGCATTCCGGCCGCCAGGATCATGCCGCCGAACACCGCCAGGGTCACCCGGCCGCCGCCGATGCGGTCGGCCAGCTTGCCGCCGTACACCCGGGACAGGGAGCCGAGCAGCGGGCCGATGAAGGCGATCTGCGCGGCGTGCAGCGAGGCCTGTGCTGCGGTCTGGCCGCCTGCGGCGAAGTTGATCTGCAGCACCTGGCCGAAGGCGAAGGCGAAGCCGATGAAGGATCCGAAGGTGCCGATGTAGAGCAGCGAGATCACCCAGGTATCACGTTCTGCCAGAATGGCTTTCATCGCGCCCAGGTCGATCTTGTGCTGGTCTAGGTTGTCCATGTAGAGCGCCGCGCCGATGCCGGCCACGGCCAGCGCAACCAGGTAGACGGCGCACACCCAGTACGGGGCGCGGTTGCCCGCGGTGGCGATCACCAGCAGGCCGACCAACTGGATCATCGGCACGCCGATGTTGCCGCCGCCCGCGTTGAGCCCGAGCGCCCAGCCTTTGAGCCGCTGCGGGAAGAACGCATTGATGTTGGTCATCGAGGAGGCGAAGTTGCCGCCGCCGAAACCGGCCAGGGCCGCGCACAGCAGGTAGGGCCACAGCGGCAGGCCCGGATTGGCCAGCAGCACCATGGTTCCGACGGTGGGGATCAGCAGGACGAACGCCGAGAACACCGTCCAGTTACGGCCGCCGAAGGTGGCGGTGGCCAGCGTGTAGGGGATGCGCAGGCAGCCGCCGACCAGGGTGGCGGTGGCGCCCAGCAGGAACTTGTCTCCGGCCGAGAAGCCGTACACGGCTTCGGGCATGAACAGGACCATCACCGACCAGATGGACCAGATCGAGAAGCCGACGTGCTCGGCGAACACCGACCAGATCAGATTCCGCCGCGCGATGTACTTGTTCCCGGCTTCCCAGGCCAGCGTGTCCTCGGGATCCCAGTTGGTGATGCGATTCGACTTCAGCAGAGTGGGCATGGCGCAAAAGTAGGAAGCGATTATTGCGGAGGCGCTCCCCACAGTGACCCGGCCGTGAAATTCCGCTCACCCGCGGGACGGCGATGATGTGAGCCTGTGCTTTTCTGGTGGTTACCAGACGTCCCCGTCGCGCCAGTCGCAGGTGATCTCCGCGGTGGTGTCGAGTTCCATGCCGGCGGGCAGGTCGACCGGCAACACGAACAGCGAGCGGTCGTCCTCAGGCGTGCGCGTCACACCGGCGGGCCGCAGCACCGAGGTCGGGCCCTGCCAGGGCACCCATCCGCGGGCGATGTAGATATCCCTGGCGATCTCCGACGAGCTGAGGGCGCCGAGTTGGTATGCGCCGCGGAGGACCTGCTCGACCCCGTCCATGACGGCGGTGGCCAGGCCCTGTCCGCGCCAATCCTCGCGCACCGCCACGGCTTCCACGTAGCCGCAGCGCAGCGCTGTGTCGCGGTAGATCAGGCGCCGCTGCACCACGGCGGCGTGCGCGATCAGTGCACCGTGATGGCAAACGAACGCGTGCATGCCGCCGAGCGAGTGCTCCCAGTCGGCGTCGGTGAAGTCGCCCGCGAACGCCTCGATGACCATGCGCCGGGCGCCCTCGCGAGTCTCGTGATCGAGATCGGAGGTGTGGACCAGACGTGCGGTGTGCAGGATCCCGCCTCGGACGGGCGAGCTGACATCCTGGAAAGGCACACCCTTGTTCTACCAGCGCTGCGCGCCGGTGTCTCTACGTTGCTTTCGACTAGCCCTCGAACGGCCGGCGGGGGTGCGACCAGTGGAGTCGCACCGTCTGTCCGGGGCGGACCTGGCCCAGCTTGTCGATGTCCTCGTCGGTCACCACGCCGATCACCGGGTAGCCGCCCGTGACCGGGTGGTCCGGTCCGAGGATCACCGGAAAACCGTTGGGCGGTATCTGAATTGCCCCGCGGGTGGCGCCTTCGCTGGGAAGTTGGCGGTCCGGCCAGCGGTAGTCCAGCGGCATGCCGACCAGACGCATGCCGACCCGGTCGCTGTGGGTGGTCACCAGCCAGTTGGTGCGGATCAGCACGTCGGGGTCGACGAACCAGTCGTCGCGCGGGCCGGGCACCACGTTGAGTTCCAGTACATCGTCGGAGATCGAGGCGACCGGGGCCTGGTCCGTCTCGGGCAGGTCGGAGGTGTGCTCACCGACCGGCAGGATGTCGCCGGGCCGCAGCGGTGCCGGGCCGATCGCCGACATCACGTCGTAGCTCCGCGAACCCAGGACCGGCTCGACGGCGATGCCGCCGCGCACCGCCAGGTAGCTGCGCATTCCTGCGTGCGGAGCGCCCAGCGAGATCACCTCGCCGTCGTGCACGTGGTGAATGCTGTTGGTGCCGAACGGGATTCCATTGACGGCCGGATCCGTGTCGGCGCCGGTGACCGCGATGGACACATCACCGCCGATTACCCGGGCGGAGAATCCGCCGAACATCACCTCGATGGTGGCGTGCTCGCCCGGATTGGCCACCAGGCGGTTGGCCAGTGTGTGGGACCGACGGTCGGCGGCACCCGAGCGGGTGACGCCGAGGTGAGCCATTCCGGGACGGCCGAGATCCTCGACCAGGGCCAGCGGTCCGGTGCGTAGCACTTCCAGTGTTGTGGTCATGGGTCTGCTCCTCGTCGACTAGCCGATGGCCCGGAACTGCACCCACGTACCAGGGGTGAGCAGTGCCGGTTGGTCCCGATGCACGTCGAACAACACCGCGTCGGTGCGCCCGATCAACTGCCAGCCGCCGGGCGACTGCCGTGGGTAGATACCGCTGAACTCGCCGGCCAGTGCCACCGCGCCGGCCGGAACGCTGGTGCGGGGTTCGGCCAGGCGCGGCACCTGCAGCCGCTCGTCGCCACCGACCAGGTAGGCGAATCCGGGAGCGAAGCCCATGAATCCGACCTGCCACGGGGTGCCGGTGTGCGCCGCGATCACCTGTGCCGGGGTGAGCCCGGTCAGTGTCGCGACCTCGTGCAGGTCGGCGCCGTCGTAGGTCACATCGATGGTCACGTCCACCTGGCCGGCCGGGCGGACAGGTGCCGCGCCGGGTTGGAGCTGCAACTTGCTCACCCGCTGTCGCGTGGGTGCCTGATAGCGGGGATCGGCCAGCTTGATCAAGATCGTGCGTGACGCAGGCACGATATCGAGCACACCGAGCAGTTGGGCCGCGGTGAGCGTGGCGGTCCACGCCAAAACATCGGCAGTGCTGTCGAACTCGAGCAGCAGAGCCTGATCGCCATAGTCGCGGGCGGTGCCTGGGTTCAGGCTCGGTCCCGCGTCCATCACCTCTGATGTCACACTCATGACCTGAAGCTACCCGTCGGTAGCTAAGAAAGCTCCGGCTCTATGAACCTTGCCAGAGGTGCCTTATCGAAGCCTCAAACGGCGGCCTGATATGTGGGCTCGCGGCGCTTGATGGTGGCGATCACGCGGTAGGTGATCGGCAGCATGACCACCTCGACCGCGGTCTTGTAGACCCAGCCCAGCGCCGTATAGGTGACGAAGTCGCCGAAGGTGCTGATGCCGATCGCACTGGCTGCGATGCCGCAGAAAACCAGGGTGTCGCCGAGCTGGCCGGCGAAGGTGGATCCGACCAGGCGGGCCCACAGGTGCTTCTCCTTGGTCCGTTCCTTGATGGCGACCACGACCCAGGCGTTGATGGTCTGCCCGACGATGAACCCCGCCAGGCCCGCCACGATCAACTGGGTGTAGGCGTGGACGATGTTCTCGAAATGCTCCTGATTGGTGTAGAAGTCCGCCGCGGGAAGATAGATGGTGATCCAGAATGCCAGTGCGGCAAGAGCATTCATCGAGAATCCGAGGAAGATGGCGCGGCGTGCGGCCTTGAATCCGTACACCTCGGAGAGCACGTCGCCGATCACGTAGGTGAGCGGGAAGACGATGAAACCGCCGTCGGTGATGATCGACCAGTTGCCGATGACCGGCCCGAAGGCGACGCCCTTGGTGGCGGTCACGTTGGAGATGATCACCAGGGCTGTGAACACCGCGACGAGCACCGGATAGTAGGCCGAGCCGACGATGGCGGTACCGCGGTGCTCGGAGTGTTCCTGGGTGCTTGTCACCCGGTCATCTTGTCAGGTCAGCGCCCGGTTGATCAGGGCCGGCAGTTGATCGGCCACCATGGGATAGGACAGCGGTGAGGCGAATGCGATGGCGCCTGCCAGGTCTTTGGAGGTGAAAACGTGCCGTTTGCGGGTGGTCGCCTTGAGTTCGGCGATCGTCGGGTCGGCCAGTAGGGCGTCGCGCTCCTCATCGCTCTCGGTGGTCCAGATCAGCACGTCGGCGGCGTCGAGGACCGAGGCGAAGTCCGAGCGCGGGATCAGTTCGGGCGTCGGGGGCACGACGAAGCCCATCTGGGTGAGAAATTCGGTGCGCCATCCCGTCTGGGTCTGCACACCGTCGCGGAACAGCGTGCCGCCGAGCAGCATGGCCTTCTTGCCGGCGAATCGCGGATTGTCGGTGGCCACCGCCTTGAACTTGTCGTCCACGCCGGCGATCAGGGCCGTCATCGCATCGTTCTGAAACAGCGACTGGCCGATGAGGGTGGCCTGGTCGCGCCACGGTTCGAAGAACGCGTCGGGTCCAGACTGTGCGATGGTCGGGGCGATCTCGGAGAGTTTGGCGTAGGTGTCGGCGTCGAGCCCGGCGTTGGTGGCCACGATCAGGTCCGGTTTGAGCGCCGCGATCTCGTCGACCTGGATGCCGTCGTTCAGGCCGAGCACGGTGGGCTGGGCGCCCCCGAGCTTCGGTTGCGCCCAGGGCCACACCGCGTACGGCTCGCCCCCGAACCATTCGGTCGTCGCGACCGGGACCACGCCGAGGGCCAGCAGGTCGTCCTGTTCGGTGAATCCCGCGCTGACCACCCGTTGCGGTGGTCCAGGGATGTTGGTGTCCCCGAAGAGGTGGCGGACGGTCACCGAACCGTCTTTCTTGACCTCGCCGGGCTTTTGCGTGCTACATGCGGCGACGAGGGCCATCGCGGCGGTGACCGCGAAAAACCCTCGTCGTGACCAGGTTGTCGGCACTTAGCCAGGGTAACGGTTACCCCGTGCCGAAGCTGCCGAACAAACCGCCGAACAGGAGGGAGGCCAACCCGAGTGCCACCACGATGTTGACCACGGTGGCCGCCGCGAACAGCACGACGGGCCGCCAGCCGGCCTCTTTGAGGCCGCGGAGTGAGAATTCCAATCCGATCGCCACGAAAGCGAAGATCAGGAACCAGGTCCGCAGGTCGTTGACCGTTGCGATGGCCGTTTTGCCGTCGGATACGAACTGCAGGTAGAGCGTGCCGATGACCGAGGCGGCGATGAATCCGAGCACGAATTTGGGGAAGCGGTCCCAGAATTCGCGCAGCGACGGGCGGGCCACCGCCGGGTCGGGGGTGTCGGACTGGCGTTCGATCTTCAGGGCGAAGTAGGCGGTGAGGGCGATGGCAACGATGCCGATCAGCGCGTTCTGGGTGGTCTTGACGATCGTGGCGATCTGCAGGGCCTGCTCGCCGGCGATCGTGCCTGCCGCGGCCACGGCCGCGGTGGTGTCGATGTTGCCGCCGATCCAGGCTCCGGCGACCGCGTCGGACAGTCCGAACACGTCGGCAAGCCAGGGCAGCAGGAAGATCGAGGGGAGCGCGAACACGATGACGAGCGACGCGGCGTATGCCAGTTGCTCTTTTCGGGCCTGTACCGCGCCTGCGGCCGCGATGGCCGCGCTCACCCCGCAGATGGAGACCGCCGACGCGAGCAGTGCCCGAAGCTTGTCATCGAGACCGAGTCGCCCGCCCAGCCACCACGTGAACCCGAAGACGATCGAAATCAGCAGCAGGGCTTGGATGATCGCCGGTCCCGCGGCGGTGGCCAGCACCTTGAGATTGATCGATGCTCCCAGTAGGACCAGGCCGGTCTTGATGAAGAACTCGGTGCGAAATCCCTGGGACAGGACGTCGCGGAGCGCGAACTTGGCCAGGATCGCGTTGCCGATCAACCCGAGAGCGATTGCGTAGACCGGGAATTCGATCGATTTGGCGACCTTGGCCAAGGGAGTTCCGGCGGCCCAGTGCGGAACCTGGGTCTCCAGGAACCGGGTCGCCGCACCCAGTGCGATGACCACCAGCACCCCGGCTACGGCGTAGCCGATCTTCGGCGAGTGCTGTTGCGAGCGTTCCTCGGTGCTGGTCATGGGATCACGCTGCCGGGGATGGCGCCGACGAGCACGAGGGCAAGTAAGGTGAGGCCGACGATCACGGCGAGCCAGTCTTCGTTCACGCGCGTCAGGGTAGGTACGGCCGAATCCGGCAGGGAGCCTTGCAATCTGTGCGAGCGCAACCGGTTACGAATGATGTGCGCTCTGGCAGGGAACCCGTTATTGTCGATCCCGCATATAGGACGTCCTCGGGATTTATTCTCGGCTTACGGGGACCTACTGAGGAGTGGTCATGCGGAGCATGTGGCGTCCAGCGATACTCGGATTGGCCGGTTTGACGGTACCGATCGCCATCGCCGTCGCACCCCCAGCCGCGGCGGACTGCGTCGATGCCGGCGGTTCGACGGTGTGTGCACAGGGCAACGTCCGTGGCGGAGGGCCGACGCCGCCGAAGGCGGGTCCCTACTACCCGTATTACTGTGCCAACGACTGGTACTGCGCCGGCGGGGGCTTAGAAATCAACATCGACCCCCGCCCGCCCGACAACGGCGGTGGTGGCGGCGGCGGCTGGCGGCCGGGGCGTCCGTGAGCCTTAGCCCAGTTATCCGAGTCGATTTAGGAGCCACGATGTTCACTCGTGTGATCGCCACCGGCGCAATCAGCCTGTCGCTCTTGGCTGTTGGTGCGCCTATCGCTGCCGCGGACGAGCCGAACTGCACGGCTGCCGACCTGGCCGGGGTGATGGCCGGGGTCCGCGCGGCCACCTCGGCTTACCTGTTCACCCATCCCGACGTCAATGACTTCTTCACCAGCCTCAAGGGGCAGTCGACCGACCAGATGGAAGATTCGGTGCAGGTGTACCTCGAGGACAAGCCGCAGATTCGGGCCGAACTGCAAGGCCTCCGGCAACCGGCGACCGATTTCCGTAACCGCTGCGGGTAGTCGCGATTCACAGCGTGGGCTGGTTCAGGCCTAGACCAGCCCGCGCAGCAGCACCGCTAGTCCGTACTCGAACGCGTCGTCGGCGCGTGCCGGCCTGGGCGCGCCGGTGGCCAGTGCGGCGGTCAACTCGGGTCCGACCGGGTCCCCGGATTCCCACGGTTTGTCCGGGGCGGTGAGGTCGAGGGCCGAGCCCAGCACGTAGTTGTCGACCAGGGTGATGGTCCGCAGCGTGTCGGTGGGGCTGAACCCGGCGCGGGTCAGGGTGACGGCCAGTGCGTTGTACATCGTGAGGGCCTGGCTGCTGTTGACGGCATGGGCGGTGAGCAGGGGAATCAGTCGCGGATAGCGGGCGAAGCTGCTGCGGTACGAGCGCATGATGTCGGCCAGGATGTCGGCCCACGGCCGGTCGGCGTCGATGTCGGGTAACTCGACTTCCGACATCGCCCGTTCTCGGAGCAGTTCGACGATCTGCTCGCGCCCGGACACGTGGTTGTACAGCGATGACGGGCTGACCTTGAGCTTGCGGGCCAGTTCGGGGATGGTGAATCCACCCGTCGTGCTGACGAGATCCATTGCCGCGCTGGCGATCCGGTCCGTTGACAGGATCGGTATCGATGGACGCCCCATAAACTGTCCCCCCTTGATTTCCTCCCACCGCTTTACAAAGGGTGGTCTGGGTCACAGAATAAACGAATTCTATTCGCTTTAGGAGTGACATGACCACGTTCACCGCGGCCGCCCGCGCACCGCTGCCGTGCGGTGCTGCCCGACCTCGATGAACTCACCAAGGTGCTCCGCGGGACCGCGGTGTCTCTGCCCGAGAAATAGGACCAATTTGTGACTTCGTTCTCCGTGCCGGACAAGGCTGCGACCCTCTTCCACGGCGGTACGGTCTGGACTCCCGCGACGACCACCGATGCGCTGCTCGTCGTCGACGGGGTGGTGCAGGCCGTGGGTGACGACGCGATGGCGTCGGCGGCCGATCAGAAGATCGACCTGGAGGGCGGCTTCCTGATGCCGTCGTTCGGTGACGGCCATGCACATCCACTGTTCGGCGGTTTGGAGTCGGCGGGCCCCGCGGTCCGGCCCTGCCAGTCGATCGACGAAATTGTGTCGGCAGTAAAGGAGTTCGCGGAGGCGAACCCCGATCAGGAGTGGATCGTCGGCGCATCTTACGACGGCAGCCTTGCCCCCGGTGGATTGTTCGACGCGCGATGGCTCGACGCGGCGGTCCCGGACCGCCCCGTGGTGTTGCGCGCCTGGGATTACCACACCTTCTGGGTCAATTCGGTTGCGCTGCAGCGTGCCGGCATCACTGCGGACAGTCCCGAGCCGGTACTCGGTGAGATTCCGCGCCGTGAGGACGGCTCCCCGCTGGGCACATTGCGTGAATGGGGTGCCACCGACCTGATCACCGCCGTCATGCCGGCCCTTGACGAGACCGTCCGGGTCGCGGCGCTGGGCACGGCCGCCGACTATTACCTGGCGCGCGGCGTGACGTGGGTTCAGGACGCGTGGGTCGAGCCGGCTGAGCTGGACACCTACCTCGCGGCCGTCCGGCAGGGCACCCTGCGGATGCGGTTCAACCTGGCCTTCTACGCCGACCCGCGCCACTTCGACGCCCAGGTCACGCAATACGCCGCGGCCAGGGACCGGGTTCAGGCCGCGGGTTCACCGCTGCTGACCGCGCAGACCGTGAAGTTCTTCGCCGACGGCGTGGTGGAGAACGAGACCGGTGCGCTGCTGGAGCCCTACTGCTCGGGTCTGCACTCGCACGGCATGCAGTTGTGGGAGGGCAACGCTCTGGCCGAGGCGGCCAAGAAGGTCGACGATCTGGGTCTGCAGATCCACATCCACGCGATCGGCGATGCCGCAGTGCGCCAGGCCCTCGATGCCATCGAATACGTTGCGCGGCAGAACGGTCCGCGGGACCGCCGACCTGTGATCGCGCACGCCCAGCTGGTGGACGACGCCGATCTGGGCCGGTTCGCCGAGCTCGGTGTCATCCCGAACATGCAGCCGCTGTGGGCGCAGATGGATGCCCTGATGACAGTGCTCACGATTCCCCGGCTTGGGGCCGAACGGGCGGATCGGCAGTACCGGATGCGCACGCTGGAGAGTTCGGGTGCGGCGCTGGCGTTCGGATCGGATTGGCCGGTGTCCTCGGGTGCGCCGCTGGACGGTATCTCTGTCGCGGTCTCGCGGTGTACGTCCGAGGGCGAGCCGGCGGGTGGCTGGACCCCGGAAGAGGTCCTTCCGATCGAGCACGCGCTGACGTCCTACACCACTGCCGTGGCGTATCAGGCTTTCGCGGAAGAGAATTGGGGCCGCATTGTTCCCGGTTCGAGTGCTGATCTGGTGTGGTTGGACCGCGATCCGAGGTACCTCCCACCATCCGAGCTTCCGGCGCTGAAGGTGCGCGCCACCTATCTGCAGGGCACGCAGGTCTATTCGGCCGAGTAATGAGAGGAACTGGCATGTCCGATGTGGCTGAGGTGACCGAGGGGCGGCTGCGCCGTGCTCTGGGCCTGCCGTCGTTGGTGCTGTTCGGTCTGGTCTACATGGTGCCGCTCACGGTGTTCACCACCTACGGCATCGTCACCCAGACCACCGGCGGCAGGTTGTCGGTCGCCTATCTGGTGACGCTGGCGGCCATGGTGTTCACCGCACGGTCATACGCCATGATGGCGGTCGCCTACCCGGTCGCCGGCTCGGCATACACCTACACGCAGAAGACGTTCGGCGCCCCGGTCGGGTTCCTCGCCGGATGGTCGCTCCTGCTGGATTACCTGTTCCTGCCGATGATCAACTACCTGGTGATCGGGATCTATCTGCACGCCGCGCTGCCCGCGATCCCGTCCTGGGTGTTCGTCGTGCTGTCCATCGCGATCGTGACGGTGCTCAACATCGTCGGCATCGTGTCGGTGGCCAGGGCGAACTTCGTCATCATCGCGGTGCAGGCGATCTTCATCGTGACGTTCCTGGTGCTGGCCACCTCCAAGGTGCTGAGCCTGGGCACGCTCGATCTGATGGCTCCGCTCCACGGCGACGGGACCACGACCGGATTCAGCCCGGTGTTGGCGGGCGCGGCGATCCTGTGCTTGTCGTTCCTGGGATTCGATGCGGTGTCCACGTTGTCCGAGGAGGCCAAGGAGCCCAGGCGATCTGTGCCGCAGGCGATCATGATCGCGACGCTGGTGTCGGGTGTGATCTTCGTCGTGCTGTCTTATCTCGGGCAGCTGGTGTTCCCCTCCAACCAGTTCGCCGATGTCGAGTCCGGATCGCTGGATCTGATGCTCACCGCGGGCGGGCAGTTCCTGCAGACTTTCTTCACCGCGGCTTACGTCGCCGGTGCGCTCGGATCCGCCATCACGTCGCAGGCTTCGGTGGCCCGGATCCTGTACGCGATGGGACGCGATGGCATCCTGCCGCGCCCGGTCTTTGGTTTCGTCTCGCCGCGGTTCGCCACCCCGGTGTACGCGATCCTGGCGGTGTCGGTCGTATCGCTACTGGCGACCGTCATCTCCCTGGCCACGCTGGCCTCGCTGATCAGTTTTGGTGCGCTGGTGGCATTCTCGGTGGTCAACCTGTCGGTCATCAGGCACTACTTCGTCGACCGGCAAGAACGCGACGGCCTGCAGGTGTTCAGCAAGCTCGTGCTGCCACTGATCGGTTTCCTGCTGACCGTGTGGCTGTGGACGAGCTTGTCCGGCACTACGCTTATCGTCGGATTGTGCTGGCTGGCAGTGGGTTTCGTGTGGCTGGCCGGGGTTACCCGTGGTTTCCAGCGGCCGACGCCGGTGCTGGACATGAAGGAGTAATCCCGGCCGGGCACAACGTGTCAGGCGACGCTGATGGTGACGTCGATGTTGCCGCGGGTCGCCTTCGAATACGGGCAGACCTGGTGCGCGTCATCGGCGATCGCCTGGGCGGTCTCCCGGTCGACACCCGGGATGGTGACGTTGAGCCGGGCCCGCAGTGAGAATGCCCCATCGGTGTTGAGCAGGTCTACCTCCGCGTCCACCGCGGTCTCGGCGGGCAGCTTCACGTTGTGCTTGCCCGCGGTCAGGCCCATGGCACTCAGGAAGCATGCCGACCATCCGGCCGCGAACAACTGCTCGGGGTTGGTGCCGGCGCCGTTGCCGCCCGGCGGGGTCAGCTGGATGTCGAGGTTGCCGTCGGAGCTGTAAGACTCACCCTGCCGCCCGCCGGTGGTGTGGGTCTGCGCGGTGTAGAGGACGTTGTCGGTCTGGCTGCTGGTCACTGAGGTCTCCTTCATGTGGATGGTCCGATGCAATTGGATGCGTTAGAGATGAACGCAGGATGCTCCGCATTCCATCCCATCCGATTGAATCGGATCCGATACAATTTGGGTATGGCACCTGAGGCTCCGCAGCTCTCCGACTTCCTGTGCTTTGCCATCTACTCGGCCAATCTCGCGTACGGCAAGGCCTACAAGCCGATCCTGGACAGCAAGGGCATCACGTACACGCAGTACATCGCGATTGTCGCGCTCTCGGAGCAAGACCACCAGACCGTCGGAGGCCTGGGCGAGAAGCTGTTCCTGGAGTCCAACACGTTGACGCCGATCCTGAAGAAGCTCGAAACGCTGGGATATGTCACGCGGCAGCGTGATCCCAGCGACGAGCGTCAGGTGGTCGTCAGCCTCACCGACGCCGGCCGTGAACTCCGCGAGCAGGCGTTCGAGATGGACCTCGTGGCGGCCACCGGTCTGTCACTGGACGAACTCAGGATCATGCAGCGCGGTGTGTCCACGCTGCGGGATAACCTCCGCAAGCACGTTCAGGACAGCGTCTGACAGCTGTGCTCCTCGGGCACGACCAACACCGGAGTCGTGGAATGCGCGACGACGGCGGCGGCCACGCTGCCTTCCAAGTGGCCCAGTAGCCCGTTGCGCCGGTGCGGGCCGACCACGATGAGGCTCGCGTTGTGCTCGTCGGCGGTCTCGACGATGCCCTTCCAAATGGGCGCGGCTTCGACGGCCAACGCCTGGGCCGAGAAGCCGGCCCGGTTGGCCAGCGATGCGCCGTGCGCAGCCGTCTGCTGAGCGACGCGGCGTACTTCGGTGGCCTGATCGGCATCGAAATGGGTGGACTCGACCGGCGTGAATCCGACATCGACCGGCTGCCAGACGCACACCACCAGCGCGTCGCGGTGGGCTGACAGTTCGGCCGCCGCATGTTCGATGGCGGACGCGGCGCGCGGTGTTCCGTCGTAGGCCAACAGCACCGGCCCAGGGGAGGCGGAGCTCGTGCCCTGTGCGACCGGCACAGCCGGTTGGGTGGCGCCGGACGGGGTGATGGGTGCGGGCAGGCCGGGACGGAGCCGTGCCAGAAGAGGCGGCGAGTACCAGGCCGGGGATTCGCCATCGAGGAACTGGTCAAGGTCGGGCTGCTGGGGCCGGGCGCCGCTGAGGACGTAGACGGCCACCCCGAAGATGGCGCCGCCGACCGACAGTCCGAATCCGACCCACAGGGCGTCGCCGGCGCCCGCGGTGAGACCGCCGGCCGCCGTCGCCGCGAAGTGGGCGAAGATCGGCGCCACCATGAAGGCGGCGACGGCCCGCAGCAATTCGATGATCGCGAACACGCGCTGAAGGCTGTTGGACTGCAACGAGAAACCGGCGACGAACAATGCGGGAGCCACCGTGGCGCCCAACGCCAGCCCGGTCAGGGCGGAGCCGAGCAGGGCCAGCGGCTGGTTCGCCGGAAGGGCGCACCGGAACACCAGGATTCCGGCGGCCAACAGCGCCATGCCGACGAGCGGCAGGTAGTGCATGGCGCGCCTGGAGATGACGAACCCGAAAACGAAGGCCATCACGATGGCACCGCCGAGCTCGGGCAGGTACAGCAGCCCGACCTGCACCGGGCTGTAGGTCTGCATGAAAACCTGGGCCGTCAACGCGGTCGCCGCCACCGATGCGGCAGCAGCGAAGAGTGCGAGGCCGACGCCGGCGACCGGGATCGAGCTGGTGAGCATCGTGCGGACGGTCAGCAACGGGCGACGAGCCCGGAACTGGTAGGCGATGAGCACCACGATCAGCGCCAGGCCGCCCACCATCGGCGCGAGCGCCGCCGGGTCGGTGAAACTGTGACTGGTGAGTTGTGCCGCGCCGATGAAGGCAGCGGCGCAGCCGACGGCGGCCAGTCCGATCGCCTTCAAGTCACGCGGCGCGTCAAGATCGGCAGGCGGCGCGTCCTCGAAGGTCAGAGCAGCCATCAGCAGGGCGAGGACGGCGATTCCCGCGATGATCCAGAACAATGGTCGCCACGCGTGGGCCTCGGCCTGCGCTCCGCCGATGAACGGGCCGAGGGCCACGGCGCCGAACACGCACATGTTCATGATCACGGCCGTGTAGCGCAGCTTGTCCCTGGGGAAGCCGATGGTCAGAGGTGGCGCCGCGGCGATCAGCAGCATGCTGGTCGCCAGTCCCTGCAGGACGTGACCAGAGATGAACATTGCCCCGTTGACTGCCGATGCGGCGAGAATCGAGCCAAGGACAAGTACCACCGCGTAGGCGAGCAGCATCCGGCGCTGCGGCAGGTGCTGGGCGAACTGGACGGCCAGCACGGTACCCACGGCATAGGCTGCGTTGCCCAGGCCGAAGCCCAGGCTCATGGCCTGGGCGGACAGGTTCAGCTGCGCCGAGATGATCGGCACCAGCGGATCGACCGCGGCGGACAACGCCAGGTAGGGGATCAACGCCAAGGTGACCATGGCGGCCACCGCGGGATACCGGCCGGCGAGCGGACCCTGGCGCATCAGCGCCGCCCGGTGAGGGCTGTGGGCGGTGCCTGGCGCAGTGGCGCCGCGTTCGGACAGTCAACTAACGAGTTCGATTGGCGCACGTGTCCGTTTAACTGCCCGCACCGCAGGTGTTATTCCGTTGGTGGCGAGGAAATTCCGGATTGTGAAGCGACTCACGAAAATTTGCATAGTGCAACGATGTGTTGTAGGACGCCGATTGCGCTGGGAGCGAGACGCTTTCATGAAGTTCACAGCGAATTGACAGCTGGCGCCGTCAAGCCGCCCTGCGATCTCGCGAAAGGCGTTGTCAAACGGGGCTATTCGGCGACATTGCGCGCCCGGTCGTGGCCGCCGCGGCTATGGCTTGAGCTGAACCTTCAGGTCTTCACCCGAGCGGGAGAACGCCTTGGCATAGCCATCGGCGGCCTCGTCCAGCGACATCGTGGTGGTGAAGATTCCGTCGACGTCGAGCCGGCCGGCCTGCAGCAGCGGGATGAGCTCGGGCCAGGTCTGCTGCACAGGTGCGGTGGTCAGCCGGATGGTCAGGCTGCGCAGCAGGCAAGCCAGCGCAGGCATTGGGTAGGGCTGCAGATCGTGCACGCCGACGATGGACACGGTGCCGCCGGCGCGGACCGCGTCAATGGCGTCGTTGATCGAGGCGTCCATGCCCACGGCGTCGATGACGGAGTCCACGCCGAGGCCACCGGTGGCCTCCCGGATCGCCTGCGCCGAGGGCGGGGCGAACGTGATCGCGCCCGAAGCCCCCGCGCGGTCACGCCGGGCCTCCACCGGGTCGACGGCGAAAACCTTTGCCGCACCGAGGGTGATGGCACTGCGCAGGGCACACATGCCGACCGCGCCCAAACCGATCACCGCGACGGAGCCGCCGATCGGAATGTCGGCGCGTTTGGCCGCCGCCCATCCGGTGGCCAGGTTGTCGGTCAGCAGTAGCGCCTGCTCGGTGCTGATGTTCTCCGGCATCTTCAGCAGCTGGAAGTCCGCCGCCGGCACCGCGAGGAGTTCAGCCTGGGCGCCGCCGAGGAATCCGGTGCCGAAGATCTGCGGTCCCTGCACGCAGCGGATCGGGTCGTGGGTGGCGCAGCCGCCGCAGTGCCCACACCCGGCCACCGAGGACACCAGCACCCGGTCGCCGACGGCGAACCCGGTTACCTCCGGACCGATTTCGACAACCGTGCCCACTGCCTCATGTCCGACGGACACCGGGTCGGCGATGGGGTAGTGGCCTTCCAGGAAGTGGAGGTCCGACCCGCAGATCGAGGCGGCCTCGACCTTGACGATCGCCCCGTCCGGGCCGGGCAGCACCGGGTCAGGCCGGGTCTCGACGCTGACCTGACCGGAACTGTCTACGACGACCGCGCGCATGCTCACGCCTCCTGCACTGTGAAGTCCGACCAGATGGGTTCGTTGATGGCAGAGCGGTATTCGCTCAATCGCCATGGGCTGACGGTGTGGATCTCTCCGTCGGCATTCTTGAAGTACGAGTGTTTGATCGAGGGCTGCGCCCACACGGTTTGGCGGATCGCCTCCTGCGAGCGGCGGTGCCATTCCCTGGTCGGTTCGGGCAGCGGCTCCATGGTCCGCAGGCCCTCGGTGATGAGGTGCTCCAGGCACTTGTTGATGTAGCGCATCTGCAGTTCCGAGTTGAGGATCAGGCTGCCGCCGTGTGCGAGGTGTGTCCCCGGGCCGTAGGTCATGAAGAAGTTCGGGAATCCGGGCACAGTGATGCCGCGGTAGGCGTATGGACGCCGGCCCCAGACCTCGTGCAGGTCGACGCCGTCGCGCCCGGTGATGGCCATCGGGAACAGCACATCGGTGGCGCGAAAACCGGTGGCGTACACGATGATGTCGACGTCGTGGGTCTGGCCGTCGGCCGTGACGATCCCGGTCGGGGTGATGCGCTCGATCGGGGTGCGGATCAGGTCCACGTTGTCGCGCTTGAGGGTGCCCAGCCAGCTTCCGTTGTCCTGCAGAGTGCGCTTGCCGGTGGCCGGGTAGTCGGGCAGCGCCTTGGCCAGCAGTTCGGGGTCGTCGCCGACCTGGGTGGTGATCCAGTCGGTGAACATGATGCGGGCGATGGCATTGATCTCGCTGACCGCGTTGCCCTGATCGTCGTAGTCCGGGTCCACGCGTGCGGCGTCCAGGCCCTTGTCGGCTCCGGGCCACAGCAACAGGAAGCGGTACCACCGGCCGTAATACGGCAGGTGCTCCATCGCCCAGCGCACGCCGTCGGCGACGGGCTCGTGGTACATCGGGTTGGGGAACATCCACTGCGCGGTGCGCTGGAAGACCGTGAGGTGTTCGACCTTGTCGGCTATGGCCGGGGCGATCTGGAAACCGCTGGCGCCGGCCCCGATCAGGGCGACCCGCTTGCCGGTGACGTCGACGTCGTGGTCCCACGCCGCGGAGTGAAATGCCGGTCCCGCAAAGGCTTCCGCGCCGGGGAAGTCGGGGATCTGGGGCCGGTTGAGCTGGCCGACGGCGGTGATGACCGCGTTGGCCCGCAGCGTCTCGGTGCCTGCGGCCGAGCGCACCGTGACGTTCCACATCTTGCCGTCCCACTCGGCGGAGACCACCTCGGTGTTCCACCGGATATGGGGCTCCAGCTTGTGGCGGTCCACCACGTCGCGGAAGTACTGGCGCAGCTCGGGCTGCTCGGCGAAGAAGTGGTCCCAGTGGTTGCTGGGTTCGAAGCTGTAACAGTAGAAGTGGTTGGCCACGTCGACGCGGGCGCCGGGATAGCTGTTCTCCCACCAGGTTCCGCCCGGGCCGGCGTTCTTCTCCACGATGGTGAAGTCGATGTCGGCCTGCTTGAGGCGCACCCCGGCCAGTACGCCGGATTCCCCGCAGCCGATCACGACGACGCGGAAATCGTCGGTGTTCTCCAGCGTGGTGGGCCGGCGCGGATCGACGCCCTCGAGGTCGAGTTCCTCCAGGACCAGCGGCAGGTTGTCGTCGTCGACCGCCTCGCAGGCCGCCCAGTCCAGCATCTCCCTGACCAGTTCGGCAGACAGCGGGTCGGGGACCGGGCAACCGCGGTCGCGGTAGTCGGCGAGCACCGGCAGCGCGACCTCACGGACCCGTGCCTTGTCCTCCTCGCTCATGAAGCCCTGCACCTCGTTGAGGAACAGCCCGGCCTGTTTGAACTCGCGGACGTAGCGCGGGTCGCCGGTGATGTGCACGAGCGAGAGCAGCAGTGTCGGGATGCTGACCTGCTCTAATGCCGCCGCGATGTCGGCATCGGGCGTGGTGAACGGCTGGCCGACGTGGAAGCTCCGGGTCACGCGGCGTTACGCTACTGCCCGTAGCGTTATGTGACAAGGGGTGTTGTGGCTCTGCCCTTGTGGGTTGTCAATCGTTGCGTCGAAATTCTCATCTTGATGCCAAGTGAGTATTGGATTCGAGGTGCAGATGAGGGCGGGAACGCTCCGACGGGATGTTGATAAGTCGCGAGATGTCGATCCGACGTCGCCGTTGCCCTACGCGTTCTGCGATTGGCTCTCGAGTTCAGGTATGTCGACCGCTGCTCTGAGTGCAGGGAGGTGCCGCTTCAACTGAACCGGATAACTGTCATGTGCGCAGAATCGATGACGGCACGACTGGAAATTGGAGGGTATGGCACGACGTGGGCGCGGTCGTCCCGTATAAAAACGGCGTGGCGCCGGATTGGGAGCGTCATATGGAGTGGGCTGATTAGTGGAGCTGCTGATGGCGTGGTACGGCGAGGTAGAGATTCCCGACGATCTCGTTGAAGCGCAGCAGAAAGGCGAGCTCGTTCTATTTGTGGGGGCCGGTGCATCAATCGGCCCTCCGTCGAACTTGCCGGGCTTCTGGCACCTTGCTGAGATCATCAGAGATGAAAGTGAATTGGGCGAGGCCATCGGCAAGTTGGATGGCCAAGCACTCGATGAGGTTTTAGGCAGGATCGACCACGACTACGACGTCGACGTACATCTAAGAGCTGCGGAGTTACTGAGCCCGACCGGATCATCCCCTAACAGGCTGCATCACGCTATCGCTGCTCTAGCGCAGAGTTCATGCGCGCGCGTCGTTACCACCAACTACGACCGCCACTTATCCGCTGCCTTCGGCCAGGACGTCAGCGAGTATGTCGCCCCGGCGCTACCGGTTGGCAACGATTTCCATGGGCTCGTATACCTCCATGGGGCTCTTCCCAAGCAGCCCGAGCAGTCAGCGCCCGGGAGGCTGATCATCACCGCCAGAGATTTCGGCGTCGCCTACCTGACTGAGGCCTGGGCTGCACGATTTCTGGAACGGATGTTCGCCACCTATTCAACACTCTTCATCGGCTACAGCCACGACGACGTAATCATGAAATACCTGGCGCGTGGACTTGGTTCGCAAGCGAAGCCTCGATACATCCTGACGGACAAACCCGAATCGGACGACTGGAACCAACTCAACATCGTCGCGATTGAATACTCGCCAGACAGGGGCCATCTGGCTCTCTGCGAGGCGATCGAGAAGTGGGCGACGCGATCGCAGGGCGGATTACTTGCTCGGCAACGGCACATCGAACAGATTGTGAAATCCGTTCGCCCCCAGGATTTGTCGGCCGAGCAACGATCGTCCGTTGAGGTGACAGTCGCTGACGAGAAGTCGGTCAGGTTCTTCTGCGACTACGCGGACGGGAAGGATTGGCTTGACTGGATATCTCAGCAGTCCGCGTTCCAACTGCTGTTCGACACCAATGTCGCGTCAACAGTCGTCTCCTGGCGACTAGCAACGTGGTTCGCCCGGACCTACGTAACGGTGGAGATGTCTGAACACGCGCTGGCCGTCGTTAGAGCCGCGGGTGGTCATCTGGGTTCCGACCTGTGGGACGCAATAGCCCGTCAACTGAGTAGTGTCTCTCGGGGTCAGTCAGTTCCGGTGACGCTACTCAGCTGGATTGCGCTGCTAATCCGGGACGCCCCCCAGAACGAACCGTACCTCGACGTAATGCTGTCGAGGTCGAGCATGCCGGCCAAGAGTCCGGCTGCGGTGGCGCTCTTCGCGTATCTCACTGAACCTCAACTCCGTCTAGCTCCATACCTGTTTGGGCGATCTCACTTCGAGATCCGCTTTCGCGGAAACGATCACTGGCTCAGGGAGGCCTGGGATGGTGTCTTCAAGCCGTGCTTTCCGGAAGTGGCCCCCGACCTGTTGGCAGTTGTCGACCAACAGCTGAGGCGGGCGCAACGCGACATCAGTCTCGCGAATGGTCCGGGTTCAGCGAGCGAACTCGTGTCGATGAGGGGCGCCATCGCATCGATCGGCGACCAGGACTACCCTGACTCGCTGGATCTGCTTATCGATTTCGCGCGGGACTGCATTGAATCAATGCTCGACACTGAAAGTTCCCGGGCTGGATCGCAATTGGCGGCATGGGCGGATTCTGACGTCCCGCTTCTTCGGCGGCTGGCGTTGCACGGCTGGACGCACCGCACTGACGTCGAAGTCGCCGCGAAGATCGAGTGGCTTAGCACGCTGCGTTGGATGCTCGACTACCCATATGAGACTGAAGTGGTGCCGCTTCTTGTACAGGCTTCAAGGGCCAGCGCAACTGCCGTCGATGGTCTCATCGCACATCTGGTGGCTGGGGCCGACGATGGGGAATACAGTGCTCGTCGTGCGTTCCGATTTCTACACATGCTGCGAGAGCACAGTCCGTACGCGGCGAGCGCTGACCAGGCTATCGCGACCCTGCTTGGGCGACACCCGGATCTGAGAAGGTTCGTTGAACCCGCAGTGGAGGTGAGCGCGCGTCAACCATTGGCGCCGACGCATGAGGAACTACAAGATCTGGTGGAGAGCGATCCTGCATCTGCAGTGCGAGCCGTACAGGCACAAGCGGAGCAGGAGCCAGAAATTCGTAGCTACACCTGGTATGAGAGCGCCTCGCAGCTAACGCCCATAGTCCAGGCCAGGCCAGCGCTTGGGTTCACCTTGTCACACGCTGTCGAAGGCGTCGAGGAGCAGTTGCGATCAGCTGTGATCGGTGCCGTCGTACGCGGTTGGTCTCAGTGCAGTGTTGACAGTGTTACGGCGGAGCGCATCGTGGCACATCTTGGCAATCTCGATCTGAATGGCGTCGTGGGCGACGTGGCCCTGATGCTGATGCCGCGTAATGCCGAAGAAGGGCAACCGGATTGGTGCTCCGTTGCCGGCACTAAGCAACTCGCCGACAAATGCTGGAGCATAGTCGAAAGACGCTCGCAGGATCCTTCGAGCGACGACTGGGTGCATGCCGCAATCAACCATCCGGCAGGGCAACTAGCATTGTTCTGGATCCGGGTGTTGGAAGATCAAGCTGAAGAAGATCACGCGTGGAACGGATTGCCACCTGACTTGGCCACCCGGTTCGAGTCCATGCTCCAAGCTGGCGACGGCCGAAGCGATATGGCCCAGGTGGTCTTTGCCAGGGCGATCGGTTTGATGCACCAACTCGATCCGGTGTGGTGTGAACAACATTTGCTCCCGCTTTTCGCGTGGGACCCGCCAGACCGCGCGAATCGTGTCTGGTCGGGGTTCCTATCGGGAGGGCGGGTCACCGACAGCCTGCTTAACGCGGGGATGATGGAATCTGTCCTCACGGCGGCTGCGCACCGACATGATCTTCCAAAGCGATACTCGGAGAGTCTATTTGGTCTTTGCGCGTCGATGGCCCTGAAGTCGAAGATCGAACCAGGAGCCTGGATCGGCAAGTTCATGCGTAACTGTGATCTTGAGGCGCGAGTGGCATGGGCAAACCGGATCGCAGAAGGTCTCGCGTCAATGTCCTCGGCTGAGGTAGAGGCGCAATGGAACCGTTGGATGAAGACCTTTTGGCGAAATCGTTTGGCGAGTGTCCCGCGGAAAATCAACTTCGAAGAGGCCTCGGCGATGGCCGCATGGGTGGTCTACCTCACTGACTCCGCGTCGGTAGGCGTCGAACTTGCACTGAAGTACCCAGCGGGGTTCACCGAGCGAACGCGGATCATGCACAGGCTTTCCGAAGAACGAATTCGCTACGCTCCGAGCGACTTTGCGTGCCTGGTGATTCACTTGTTGACCAACACGCGGTTGCCGTTCTATGGCTTCGACCTCCCTGAACTCGTGGCTCGATTTCGCAGCGCCGGCGTCTCCGAAGTCTTTCTGACACAACTCGAAGAGCGAGCGCTGCACCTCGGAATTGTGGTCAGCGAACTCTAGGTTGCGTCCTCGACGAACTTGATACGCCGGGGACTCGATAATCGCTAGAACCGGGTAAACGGAGACATTGAGGCTAGGAGTGTCCAACGCGGCTGGCTGTTCGGGGCGTACGGGCTTTGAGGCCCGCGCCACACCGGGTTACCCGCGGTTCGCTCGACAGTTGGGCGGGCATTTCGGCATGCAAGCTGACACCAACGTCCTGGGAATCACGACTGCCGGGCGGTCCGGTGCGCCACGGTTGATCTGGATATCTCAGTGCGCGGAATCCGTTCGACTACGCCGCAACAACATGTAGACCAACTGATCCGTGCAGTAGCCTGCTTCGCCCGGTGCCTTATGTGCCATTGCCATTGCCGAGGCCGGCCAGGCGCCTTTCGAGCCGGTTCGTGACACGGGCCCAGGTACTCCAGACCTCAGGGTCAGAATTGTGCTTCTGACGCCGATAACACCTGGCCTGGTCGTAATCATCAGCGAGCGCAACGTCAAAGAGTTGACTGCTCCGGACTTGGACATGGCAACCGCTGTCGTCGTCGGTCGCGGTCACATCTGGCAGCGGCGCACAGCCATCCACAATCAGAACGAGCCGGCACAGACCTGAGAGCGTCACCCAACGTAAGGGCGAGGCTGTCCCTCTGACATCAAACAATCGCATGGGCCAGCTGCGACCGCGGTTGACGAAAACTTGCACCGCACTGCATCGGGTCAGCGACTGGCTTCGCCGCCGCCGGTGATCCACTCTCGATAGAACGGCGGCATCTCGGAAGCCCGCCCGGAGAACCGCGGTGGCCGCTTGTCGAGGAAAGCCCGCACGCCATCGTGGCCGTCGCCGATGCTCGTGTAGAACATCGCCAGCGAGTCCACCCGGTGTGCGTCGACGGGATGCGGTTCGGCTGCGTTCCGGTAGAGCATCTGCCGCATGAGGGCGACCGATACCGGTGAACGGTCACGCGTCCACGCGTCGGCCAGCGCCCGTGCCTCGGCGATCAACGCGTCCGGTTCGTGGACGGCCTGCGCCAGCCCGATCTCGCGGGCGGCGTCTGCGGTGAGAATGTCGGAGCGGTACACCAGGTCCAAAGCCGCTGGCATACCGACGATTCGGGGCAGGAACCAGGTCGAACACGCTTCCGGGGTGATGCCGAGCTTTCCGAAGACCAGCCCGAAGCGGGCTTTCGTCGACATGAGCCGGGCATCCATGGCCAGCGTCATCGTCGCGCCGATCCCTACCGCGGCCCCGTTGATGGCGGCGATCACCGGCTTGCGGCAGGCGTAGATCGCCAGGGTCACCCGGCCGCCGGTATCCCTGACCCGGAGCAGTTCGGGGTCGTCGAGGTCGGCCATGTCGGCCAGGCTCGGTGACTTCGACTCGTCGAGGCCGAACACGTTGCCCTCGCTCGACAGGTCCATGCCGGCGCAGAACGCCCGGCCCTCGCCGGTCACGATGACGGCACGCACCGCGTCATCGTCGTTGACCGCCACGAAGGTGCGCTCCAACTCGTCGGCCATCTCGACGGTGAAGGCATTGAGGTTGTCCGGGCGATTGAGGACGACGGTGAGGATCCCGTCGTCGAGCTCGTGCCGGATCGTCGTGAAGTCCACGGATGCCCCTCTCCTCGGGTGGTTTGGTACTCCGATACTGCCGGTAGATCACCGCGCAACGGCACCGCGGTCTACCTTCTTGGGGTGGACTTTGACGAGTACCGGACACACGACGCCACCTCCTTGGCGAAACTGGTTGCTGACAAGCAGGTTTCGGCGGCTGAGCTGCTCGCCACCGCCCGGGCGCGGGCAGCGGCGGTCAATCCGAAGATCAATGCCATCGTGCGCGATGTTCCGGCTTCGCCGACCGACGACCTGACTGGCCCGTTCGCCGGGGTCCCATTTCTGATCAAGGATCTTGCCCAGGACTACGCGGGTTTGCCCACCTCGGCCGGTTCACGTGCGCTGATGTCGCTGAACGCCGCCGAACACGCCACCGTCGTACAGCGCTGGATCGACGCGGGGCTGGTCATCTTCGGGAAGACCAACACCCCGGAGTTCGGCGCGAAGGGAATCACTGAGCCGGACGCGTGGGGACCGGCTCGCAACCCCTGGAGCCTGGACAGGTCGCCGGGTGGCAGCTCGGGAGGATCTGCGGCCGCCGTCGCCGCGGGCATCGTGCCGTGCGCAGGCGCCAACGACGGCGGCGGATCGATTCGCATCCCGGCGGCCAGTTGTGGTCTCGTCGGGCTGAAACCGGGCCGTGGGCTCACACCGTCGGGGCCGGTAGTGGCGGAATCCATGCACGGCGCGGCCGTTCAAGGCGTCGTCTCGCGGACGGTGCGCGACACAGCGGCGATGCTCGACGTCCTCAGCGGTGGCGAACCCTTTGGGCCGTACGTGCCGGGCCTGCCCAGTGAGTCGTTCGCCTCGTGCGTGGGGGCGGATCCGGGAAAGCTGCGGATCGGGCTGCGGGTGCCGACGGCGATCAACCCGGCGCCACACCGTGAGGCGTTCGCCGCCGTCGAGGCAACGGCTGCTGCGCTGACCGAGCTCGGCCACCACGTGGAGGAACTGCCCCAAGCGCCCTTCGACGACGCTGCACTTGCCCGCGACTTCCTGCTGACCTGGTTCGTCTACAGCGCGTGGGAACTTGCCGAGGCCAAGCGTCTGACCGGCGCGGGTGACGACGCTTTCGAACGGGACACGCTCATCATGGCGGCGATCGGCCGCGCGACCAGCAGTGTCGACTATCTCGATGCGGTGCAGCGGCGCCACGAACATACGCTGCGGCTGAGCACGTACTTCGAGTCGTACGACCTGCTGTTGACGCCCAGCTTGGCAACGCTGCCGCCCCGGATCGGCGAGTTCGATCTGCCGGTTGTGCTGCAGCACGCGGCTGACGCGCTGATCAAGACCCGTACCGCAAGCCTGTTGCGCTACACCAAGATCGTCGACGACATGGTGGACAAGAACCTTGGCTGGGTGCCCTACACGCAGCTGGCGAATACCACTGGCCGCCCGGCGATTTCGCTACCGCTGCATTGGACTGCGGAAGGATTGCCGCTCGGCGTTCAGTTCGTCGCACCGCTTGCCGGTGAATCGCTGCTGCTCAAGCTGGGGGCTCAGCTGGAGCAGGCGATGCCATGGGCCGGTCGCTTCGCCCCAGTCTGACTGGGTGCGTCCACGTAGCTACTCGGTGAGCTGGTTGGGCGCGGCCTGCTGCCAGGAGTCGAGCAGAATATCGCGGAGCTCTCGCCGATCCTCGAGTTCAGCCAACCGGACCCGCACCCAGGCCGAGGCGGCCTCGCGTTGGGGGACCCAAAATTTGTGCGGTTCGGCGGCGATCAATTCCTCACGGTCAAATCGGGGGCAGCGCACTGCAAATGAGGTCTCGTCGTCGGGCACGGTGACGAACATCTTGCCCGCCACGTCGAAGGTCGGATGACCCCAGCGCTCCTTCTCGGTGGTCTTGGGGAAGGAGAGTGCGGTGCTGCGCACATCGTCAGCGTCGAGCACGGGTATCGGACCTCCGATCGCGCGTGGGTATCCGCTCCGGCAGCCTACCGGGCAACCCGCTCAGGTGATCGACCAGAACTCCAGCAGGGTGCGGATGGTCGCAACCAGCGGCAGGGGCTGATCCAGCATGGGATGGTGGCCGGCCTCGGCGAGTTCGACGAACGGGCCGCGCAGTTGCAGCATCGATCGGATCTGGTCGGCCATCCGAGGTGGAACCACTCCGTCTTCGCAACGCAAATACCCAACCCGGCAAGGGATTCGGGCGAAGGTGTGCTCCAGGATCTCCTCGTCGGCGGACGTCTCGTCGAGCAGGTGGCCGCCGAAGATGTCGGGATCGAACTTCCACACCCACCCGTCGTCGGTCTTGCGTATCGATTCCACGGCGATGTGGTGACCGATGTAGGGCAGCGTCACGTCCTGTTTCGGCACTGCCCTGAATCGGGCCAGGATGTCGTCCTCGGTTGGGTATCCGGCGGTGTCCCGGCGACGGTTACGCAAACGGACTTCCTCGGGTGCGCGTTCGCGCAGCGGCGAATCGATGACCAGGATGCTGTCGATCTGCGAGCCGTAGCGGGTGGCGGCCGAGGCGCCCACCCAGCCGCCCATGCTGTGGCCGACGATCGTGGGCCGTGCCGAGGACCCCGAGGCTTCCGATGCCGCGAGAACTTCGCGGGCCCAGATCGAGAGGGCGTACTCGGTGCGCGTTCCGCTGTCTCCGTGCCCGCTGAGGTCGGGTGCGATGACCCGATGGGTGCGGGCGAAGAACGGAGCGATGTGATCCCACCATCCGGAGTGCGCTCCGCCGCCGTGGACGAATGCGAGCGGAGGTTTGTCCGGGTCACCCCAACTGCGCACGTGAATCGGGCATCCGTCGACGTCGATCGTGGAGTGCTCCGGTGTCTGTTCCAGGGCCGAGGTGAACCAGGCTGGAGCGTCCGCCATGGGGTGCGGGGCCGGGGATGGTTCACGGCGGAACATCGGACTCACCTCGTGATTCTGTCGCATACCCAGAAACCGATCGACACTTGCCCGACGAATTCCGGCAGCGCCGAGGTGGCGGAGACCGGTGCTCAGGACATCACGAGGCCGGCGCCGAGCGCGACCATCATCACCGCGATGACGCCATCGAGGATGCGCCAGGTCATCGGGGTGGCGAACAGGCCGGCCAGCCGACGCGCGCCCAGACCTAGGCCGGTGAACCACAGTGCACTCGCGGCCACCGCGCCTGCACCGAACAGCCACCGCTGCTCCTGGTGTTCGTTGGCCAGCGAGCCGAGCAGCACCACCGTGTCCAGGTACACGTGCGGGTTCAGCCAGGTCAGGGCCAGGCAGGTGACGAGCACCTCGGCCAGACGTGCCGGGGTGCGCTCGGACGGGTTGAGGGCCGAGGGTCGGAAGGCGCGGCGCGCGGCCAGGACGCCATAGCCGATCAGGAAGGCTGCGCCCCCGAACTTCGCCACCGCCATGGCGTCGGGATGAGCGGTGATCACGGCGCCGACGCCGGCGATGCCCGCGGCGATCAGGATCAGGTCGGAGACCGTGCACAGCGCGATCACGGCGACGATGTGCTCCCCGCGAATGCCCTGGCGCAGCACGAAGGCGTTCTGCGCGCCGATCGCGGCGATCAACGCCATGGTGGTGAGGAATCCGATGAGGACGGGTGAAGCCATGAGTTCGAGGCTATGGACGTGCGGTGATCAAGTACAGCTAATGATTCTTCATGTACATTAGAAACACTTACTAAGGTGGGCTCCATATGGCATTGTCGCTCGCGACGCCGCCCGGGAGCAGCGTCTGAGAGTTCTCATTCTTCGTGGCGGATTCTCATTTGAAATGGCGGACGATGGCGGATCCGCCAATTTGATGAGAATTTGGATAGGCCACCTATGGTGCGGGTTCTCGCGGAACCTGGCGCAATCTCAGCGATTCGGTCGCCGCCAAAGGTGCACGGGATTGTCGACGAACGTCGGCGGTGATTGTGTCGGACAAGCATCCTGGTGGCTGGCGGGTGCCGGGAGCGGGACCTGAGACGGCGATGTATTCGATCACTGGACCTCGGGGGGCTCGGCGCGAAAAACGAGTACAGCGATACTCACGCCAGTCAGGTTCGACCGGGTTTAGATCCGTCGTATGGATCTGATGCGTTTCGTCGCACCGGTGCCAGCCACCTGCCAGTCGGTCAGAGGTTTTGGGGTGACTCGGTGAAGGCAAGTTCGGTCAGCTCCTGGCGATCGAGGAGGAAGCGATGAAGTTCAAGGGTCGCCGTGAAAATGGCCACTACGTGCCCCCGCTGGATACTCCGCTGAGTCTGCTGGCGCAGCACTCGAGGAAGGTCCTCGATATTAGCGGTGCCTCGACCGACGTTGGTGCGCCGCTCATTCAATGGGGATTTCACGGTGGCGCGAATCAACGATTCCGCTTCGAGCGTACCGCCGTTCCTGGGTGGTTTCGCATCATCGCCGCCCACTCCGGGCTGGCTCTTGAGGCCCAGGATGACGCAGACGTGGACTTCGAAGGGCCAGCGGGGGTGCTGCAAGCCAAACCCAACGACAGTCCCTACCAGCTGTTCGCCCTCCATGAGAAACGTCTCGATTGGTTCACTACCGTCGTGACGGTGAAGTCGAGGGGGACTGGAAACCTGTTAGGCGTCGACGGATCGAGCATTGACGATGGTGCCTTGGTAGCCCAAGCCGCCGAACCCACGCCCGGCGCGCCGCTTTCGCCGGCCTACGGGTGGAGCTACGTCAACGACTTCACCGGGACCTTCTCCCTGACCACGAACAGCGTGGAGTACCTCGCTAGTCCAACTGGGTGGATCGACCTCAAGGGACTCATCAGACTAGACGCCGCCGTCCGCCAGTCCGACGGAACCAGTGCTCCGCGGCATTTCGAGCCCTACACGACATACTTCAACGCAGCGTCCTTCGGTAACGATCAGCGGCCGCTCCGACTGACCTCAGGAGATGTCCTCTACGCCACCGGTGGAGTTTCGGGCCTAATTCCGCAGCGAATTGTGCTGCGCCAGTCACTGCTGGGATCTGACCAGTTCGACATCGCGCTTTCGTCAGCGTTCGGTCCCGTTGAGCGGTTTGTGTTCAGAGCGTCGCACGACGGCCGGTCGGTGCGATTCGTGATCACCGTGACCAAGGAGTTCGAATGATCACCGCCCTGGTAACCGTCGTTCGCGTCATCGGGCTGCGGGCGGGCGACGGAGGGCGCATTGAGCTCAACGGAGAGATCGCTGCGAAAGCGTTGACCCGGGACCACATTGAGACGGCATCGGTGGTGCTCTACCAACCTCGGGATGTGCCGGTTCCGGTGGACGTGGTTCTCGAAGTTGGCCGGCATGCCCGGATCAACCTCGCCACTCAGAGCGACGAGACGCCGCGGCACGGAGAGAACTTGGCGCTGGGTGGCGATTTGCTCGGCGATGGCCATCCGCGGCACCTGATCGTCCAGCACTACATGCTCAACGCGGTCGCTGCGGCCCACGAAGAACCAATTCCGGTGGGGTTCCAAGTGGATTTCATCTCAGCCGATGGCAAGGCTGAAGCACGCGTAGAACTCGAGGTCCGGACCTATCCTGCCGCACTTGGTTAACGGGGAAGTACCGGGCGGGGCCCATTACGCCCACGCGCGCGTCGCTTCATCGAGATTCTGCCTGACCGCTATCGGCGTGCCCTGGCACTCGACCTTACGGAGGCGAGACCGGTACTAGAGGCCCTACCGTCCATGGTGGTCGACGGAAAGCCCGACCTTCGAATTGCCGCGGGAATTCGACCGGCACCGGCAGTCGTCGAGTCCGGTATCCAGTGGACGAAGCTGATCGGCGGGGCCGCGCTGATCCAGGACGCCGCGCTCGCCGAAGCTGCGATCTCAGGAGCCGACGCGCAATTCGCTACCGGCGGTCGACGCCCGAGCGCCCGCTCGACGGGAGTGCCGCCGCGATCGCGGTATTCATGGTGGCGCGCTGGACCACACTGTTAAGCCTGGGAGAGTTGAATATTCGTGGTTACGAACCACCGACTGGACCGATGCTGCGATAGCCCGGTGTGGGATGCAGCACTAGTTGTTCTAACGCTCGCTCGATGGTGTATCGCTCGATCTCGCCGGCTTGCCGAAGGCGGGCGAGAATCTGGGCAGTCGCACTCGAGCTGACGCGCCTCGAACCTCCTCGTCGAGTATCGCGGTGCTCGACGCCGACGAGAACGGCCGCGGCAAGGTAACCGTGGATGTCGTTGGCTCACGCAACAGTGCCGTCCCCGTTCATCCTGAATCAACACAATCAAGAAGTGACACGAAGTTGAGACGAATCTCAGATGGCGCAGAGCGAGACTCCACGCGTCTGCCCATGTCAGCGTGTCGCGATATGACATTGAACCTACAGCGTGCGCCCCATCTCGCCCGGCTATGGCTAGCCTCGCGTCATGCCAACTGTAGGTCGGTACGCCAAGGGTGAGGCCAAGCGTGCGGAGATCAAAGCCGCTGCACTCGCGGTGCTGGAACGCGACGGTGAGGCGGGCGCTTCGATGCGGGTGATCGCCAAAGAGGCCGGGATCAGCTTGGCGGGCCTGATGCACTACTTCCCGACGCGTGACGTATTGCTCACCGAGCTGCAGCGCGATGGCGATGAACAGTTCCAACAGTGGTACCGAGATTCGGGCACCGATATTGATCCGGGTGAAGTTCTGGCTCAGGCGATGGTGGACAAGGCGGCCAAGCCGGGATCGGGCACCGTCTACTTGTCGCTCGCTGCGGCCGCCGCGATCGATCCGTCGCACCCGGCCGCGGAATACCTGCGCGAACGCTACGAACGGATCCGTGCGGTCATCGCCAATGACGTGCGGCGCAGGCAGACGGCCGGCACCGTGCCGGCGCATGTTGATGCGGAGTTCGCCGCTGCTGCATTGATCTCCGCGGCTGACGGCATCCAGATCCAATGGATGTCCGATCCGTCGATCGACATGGGTGCCCACGTCCGGAGGGTGTGGGCTGTCCTGCTCGCCTGACCAAAACAGTGCAGTGTACGGTTTTGATATGGGAACGAAGTGGAACAGGATCGTGCTGACGTCCGTCCTGGTCGCAGCGCTGGGTGTGTCCGCGTGCGATGCGCGAACGGAATCCAAGGAAGCGCCGGGCTCGGGATGGGACCGCGGCTTCTACTGGGGTACCGCCACTGCGGGGTATCAGGTGGAAGGTGACGCCCGCGACAGCAACTGGCGTCGCTATGTCGACAAGACCGCGGGCAAACCGGTGACAGCCGAATCCGATCCGTTGGGGGCCGGTCCGATCGACCCGTACCAGCAGGCCGTCGACTTTCGGCACCGGTACAAGGAGGACATCGCCAACGCACACGCCATGGGCGTCAACACTTTCCGCCTCGGCATCGAGTGGGCGCGGGTGATGCCCAAACCAGGCCAGTGGGACGAGAAGGAGCTCGCCTACTACGACGACGTGGTCGCCACACTCCTCAAGAACGGCATGACACCGATGATCACCTTGATGCATTGGGTGTATCCCGGGTGGATCGCCGACCGGGGTGGGTTCATGAACAACGTCGACGCGTTCACCGAGTTCGCCACCGCGATCACCAAACGCTATGCGGGACAAGACGTGCTGTGGGTCAGTGTGAACGAGCCATTGGCCTTCGGGGCGATGGAGGTACGCACCGGCGCCATCAAACCCGACCAGTTCGACACCTTCCTCGACCGAGTGGCCGACGCGCACCGGGCGGTCTACCGCGCGGCGCACGACGCCGACTCGAACGCCAAAGTCACCACCAATGAGGCGTACATTTCGCCGGATGTGCTGGCGCAGTTCGCCGGTCTGGGCGTCAAGGGCATCGAGGGATCATTCTTCGACCGGGTCAGGGACAGCCTCGACTACCTCGGGTTCGACTACTACACCGGAACCGCCCAGGACAATCCTGCTTCGGCGCAGAGCCTGGGAGACCGCTGGAACACCAAACTGCAAGCCGAGGACATCTACTACGTGGCCCGCCACTACGGCCAGAAGTACCCGGGCCTACCGATCTACGTCGTCGAGAACGGCATGGTCACCGACAATGCCAAGCCCCGGGCCGACGGAGTGACTCGATCGCAATACCTGCAGGACACGGTGTTCTGGCTGCAGCGAGCCAAAGCCGACGGCGTCCCGATCATCGGCTACAACTACTGGTCACTGGTCGACAACTACGAATGGGGAAGCTACCGACCACGTTTCGGCCTGTACACGGTCGACGCACTAGGTGATCCGGCGCTGAAACGTGTGCCCACCGACGCTGTGGCTACCTACACCCAGATCACTCGAGACGGCGGCACAGTCCCGGGATACCGGCCGGTGATCCCCGCGGCGCAGTGCTCGACCACGGTCGGCGAAGACAGCTGCAAACCGCTGGACCCGAACGGGCCGCTCGCGGAACTGCGATGAACCCCATGTGGCCGTGCCGGCACCGGGCGCACGCCGGCGTGGTGGAAACGAATGGGGCTCAGCTCAGTGCGCGGGTGATGGCTGCCATGTCGAAATAGTCACGCCAAGCGGCGATCTTGCCGTCGACGATTTCGAATACGCCCATCACGGCCAGGGGCGTCGACTGTCCGCTTTTGGCCCGCATCGTGTCGGTCCGTTCGTTCATCACCAGGTGGCCGTCGGTAATCTGGCGGTGGATATCAAAATCGATGCCGTCGAATGCCGCGACAAAACCTGTGATGAATGCCGCAATGGCTTCGCGGCCGACGACGGCATCGAGCGGGATGTTGTGGTAGACCGCATCTTCAGTGAAGTAGGCAGCCATTCTCTCAGGGTCGGGATCGGACCACAGAGCGCAGAACTCCCGGACGATCTCATCGGGGTTGGTCATGTGTTGTCCTCCGTTCGTTTCCTGCGTTGATCCGCAGTGATGATTGGTCGATGTGGTTGTCGCGGTGAGGGTTACGTACACGCGTACGCATCGCCGGGCCGGATTTGACGTTCCCTCTGGGCGCTTCGATCCGGCGCGAAGACTAGGGCTGTGAGGTAACTATGGGCAGCGCATGTTTGTCGCCACCTGACATTTACCTGCAGCGCTGGGGCGAGAAGGTGTCAGCCGACCGCGCCGTGCTCCGATGCGCGCGACGTTGTTGCATCGCAGGATTTCAAATCGGACAGCAATTGACATTGGTAAATGCAATTGGACACTGAGAATTGCAGCCCACACTTGCATATGGTCAGTGGCCCCTAGTTGTCCCATTGCACGGCCAATTCGTTGGGGCCGCGCAGTGTGGTGCCGACTTGGCTCGTCACAAGTCCACGTTCGGCGGCGCCGTCTTGGAACCTCAGGCCAGGGAGGCGCTCGATGAGCGCTTTGAGTGCCGTCTGGAGTTCGGCCAGAGCCAGCCAATTGCCGACGCAGCTGTGTGGTCCTTGACCGAAGGACAGCATGACGGTCTTGCGGCGGGTGATGTCGAAGCGGTGCGGATCGGGCCACACGGCGGGATCGCGGTGGGCTGCGTTGATCGAGAAGATCATCGGGGTTTGCGCCGGAATTTCGATTCCGTTCCACGTCGTCGCATGAGGACACGCGCGCGGTAACAACCCGACGGGCGGCTCCCACCGCATCCCCTCCCAGATGGCCCACTGGACATTCTCGTGAATGTCGGACAGCAAGATCGCCATTTGGTCGGGGTGGGTCAGCAGCGCTGAGATGGTGTTGCCCAGTGCGAGCATGGTGGTATCCGCGCCGGCTGGGAATAGCAGCCTGAGGAACGACAGCACCTCTTCGTCGCTTAGCGATTCACCGGCCAGTTCGGCGTCGTCCTCGGCATCGATGCGGGCGGTGACCAATACCGAGATGAGGTCGTCTCGTGGATTCTTGCGTCGGTCAGCCAGGATTGGGGTGACCAGGGCAGTGAAATCGGTCGAAGCGCGCATCGCGGCCCGGGGGTCGAACGGGAAGTAGAACAGGTCGTGTGCCCATGTTCGGATCTGGTCTTCGTCCTGCACCGGAAGCCCCAGGAGTCTGCTGATCAGCAGTGCGGGGTAATAGGTGGTGAATTCGGCGACCAGGTCGGCTGTGCCGCGGTCGGCGAACCGGTCGATCAATTCGTGGGCCAGGGGAGCCAATATTGGTGTGATCTTGTCCGCGATCTGGCGGCGCCGGAAGGCTGGGGCTACCAACGCGCGGTTCTTGCGATGCTCTGTTCCGGCCATGCACTGCAGAGTTTTGCCCAACACCGGCCCAGTGGACAGCGGATACAAAGCTGACGCCGGGAAGGTCTGCTCGTCTTTGAATGCCGCGGATACCAGGTCGTGGGTCAGCAGCAGTACTGCGGGCACAGTGGCCAGCGGGACGATCGCGTAGGGACGCTGCGAACGCAGACGTTCCAGAACCCGGTGCAGGTCTGGCACGTCGCCCACCATGAAGTCGCAATCATTGAAGTCGAGGTTGTCTAGGATCGAGGGTTTCGTCACGGGAGTTCCTCTGGGGTGGACCGGTTGCGCCGCAAAATAAGCTGGGGCGCAACCGGTTTAGGTGATTTCTGTCGCTGATGTCGGTTATGAAGATTGGTGGCGCGTCATGACCTGTGCGCGTTCAGGCCGATGAGGCGGGAATCGGGAGCCACGCCGTAGTCGGGCTTGACCAGACCGGCGCCGGTGACCAGCGGCAGATCGGCGGCCACCAGCAGGCCCGGTTTGGCTGCGACCACGGCGGGGATGGCGTTGACGACGAATGCCGAACCGGCCATCCGTGCTCCCAGGTCGTGGTCGCTGCCGTCGGCCATTTCCAGCTCGCAGCGGATCGACGGGGATCCCTCGATCTCGATGCGGTAGGTGCCCTGCCCGGACACCCCGGGAGTGCCATGGTCTTTGGGGGAGATGCCGATGACCGGTTGTGGCCAGTCTGGCGCGATGCCGTCGTGCATGCGCGTCACATAATCGACGGTGACCTTCGGTTCACCGTCGGAATATCCGGTCAGGACCGACCGCATCGCGGCGATGGTGCCCGCTTCCACCCGACCGTTGGGAGCATCGAATCCGTGCTCGGTGGGGAGGCGCTGTACGGACTCCTCCATCCGGTCGATCGTGATGCCCAGAGCGTCGGCCAAGGCCGTGATGATCGGGCCCCACCCGTAGGTCAGTACGCCCGGTGTGGCCGCGAATGCGTCGGCCTCGGGAGGTAGCCCGAAGCCCAAGAGGTTGTAGACGGCGTTGGGATCCGGGTAGGTGCCGTAGTTGAACATTTCGGTGAGGCGGATCGAATCGATGGTGCGCGACAGGCCCGAAAGAGTCAGTGGCAGCACGTCGAAGGCATACCCGGGTGCGATACCAGAGGTGAAACAGGAGGTGCCGCCCTCCCAGCAAGCCTGCTCGATCGGATCGGTGAACATGGCGGTGGCTTCGCCGCGGGCCACCAGCTGGATCACCGAACACGACACCACGTTTTTGCCGGCCCGCAGCGCCCGTGCCATGTCCTCGACGGCCTCCAACGGGCGCAGATTGCCGGTCGCCGCGTACACGACCACGTCGGCGCCGCCGAACAGGATGTCGTCAGGATCGGTTGTGGCCATTACTCCCACCGGGTCGATGCCGCACAAGGTCCCGGCGTCCATCCCTGCCTTGTCCGGGTTGTTGACCACCAGTCCGACCAACTCCAGATCTGGATGGTCGATCACGCACCGCAGCGCAATCACGCCCATCGAGCCGGGTCCCCACACCGCTACCTTGGTCATCATTCCTCCTAATTTTAGGATGCAACTTCCTATAATTCGGGGGAAACTTAGGCCTGGCTGAGGGCCGTGTCAATAGACGTGCGTAGCTGAATTCCCGCGAAGATCTCGGGCGGCGCCATGACAGTGCGACGGGCTGTGGCCGAGCTGCAGTTCAGGTCGTCGGAGTGAGCCGGTCTTGGACTTCCCGCAGAACCTCGTCGAGTTCGGGCAAGCTCACCTGGGGAGTTCCGCCGAGTCGGATCTCGATTTGGTACTCGGGCTGGCCCGAGGTGCCGAAGATCGGTAGCACCACGAATTCGGCAGTGGCCAAATCGGATTCGAGAGTATCGGTCACCGATTTGAGTGTGACAAGGGTGAGCAGGGTGGTGAGCCTGCGGTTCACAGTTTCGCTGGGCTCCAAAGAGCCAAGCACGCTGGAGAGGCGCTGATGCAGGGAGCTGTGGTCGTCGTCGAATCTCCAAGCGCCGTATCGGCGAGCGCGGATATCGGCGAGCACCTGCTGCTGCTGGGCGATGTCGACACTGGTCAAGCGGGGCCGCACCCCGCGTAGCCAGTCGTCGACAACTTCGTCTACGCGCCATGCCATTGCCACCAAGCCGAACGGTGGGTCGATGGGAAAACGTTGTCCCACAGCATGTTCCACGCTGGTGTCATGGCCGACCACATCGATCGTGGTCAGGTGGCGGGTGCCGATCTTCGACAGCGAGCACGCGGCATCAAGTCGGTTGTGCAGATGGGTCAGCGCCTCGCGCCCCCGGTCCAGTAGTGGAAACTGCCGGCGAAGTCCATGGACGATGCTGAACAGGCCACTGCCCAGTCGATAGCGGCGATCATCGGTGCGCCCGACCCACCCTTGCGCCTCGAGTTCGGCCAGCAGCAAGGCGCACGTCGACGTGGTGATGCCACACTTTCGGGCCACCTCCGCTGATGTAAGCCCGGTGGCGGATGCTTCTGCCAGTGCGCTCAATGCCTCGATGACCCGACGCGTTGGTGGCGATTTGCTGTCGGCCACAGCTGGTTCCCTTCAGTGTCCTAATAATGGGCATGGTAATCCTACTATTTATGCAGGTATAGCGTTCGGGTTCTAGATCCGCTGGTTCGGAAGCGCGCGAGCGAAAGCGCTGCCATTGCTTAGCTATTGGCGAGAGGGCGCAGTGTCTGTCGACATAGTCAGCGGTTCGAGTGTTTGATCGCAGCTGTGCGGTCAATGCCGATGGCGTCGTGGCCGGGTGTACCGGGGATGGTCAGCACCCGCATCGGCTTAGTGGTTGGGTGTAACGACCGCCCGGATGATCTCGGTGATGGCTGGTTCGATCTCGGGGAGCGTCTCGGGTTCGTTGTGGGCAAGATGCTGCACCACGAGTTCGATTGCGGCGGCAACAATTGCGTTGCACAAGCCCAAGCTCAAAGGGGGAAGACCGGGTTCAGTGGTGGCGCGCAGCTGCTGCAAGCCGGGCGTCACCGCATTGACGAATTCGGCGATGGCGTCGTTGCGGCGGGCGCGCACCCTGTCCCCAGCCCCGGTGGCTTCCAGGAAGAACATGCGGGCGGCCGCAGGGGATGTGGCAATGACCGCCAGAAGGTGTCGCACCGTCTGAGGCAATGTCTGCTGCGTGACCGCATCTGGTGAACTATTGCCCGCGCCCGCGCCGGCGGCCATCAGCAACTGCGTGCAGCGGTAGGTGTGCAGGAAGAGCGCTTCCTTACTGTCATATAAGTCGTAGACGGTGCGCCGAGATACCCCGGCGCGGTCGGCGATCTGCGCCACGGTTGTCTCCGCATAACCGTGATCACCGAAAAGTTCAATGGCCGCAGCCAGGATTCGGGCGGTCTGCGACCTGCGGACTTCCTCGCGGCTGAGCTGGTGGCGGTGCCGCGGCAGCAGCTCAGCGGGAGCCCCTGACAGGAGGGCGAATGTGGCCCGCGCCAGCTCCTTGTCGTCAAGGGCTACATCCACGTCGGCGGTCACGCCATCACCCTACCGATTCTTGACGCAAGAGACACACTATGTATTCTCATTAAAGAAACACATACTGTGTGTCTATTAGCCGGTATCTGACCACCTGTGAAAGGCGTTTCGTGACAAGTTCGACCGATCAGCAGTTCCACTTGGACCTGCCCGCCCGCAGAACCGATGACGGCCTGTTCGGGCCAGAATCGGTGTCGTGGCGGGTGTGGTCGCATCCGGCCGTCATCCCCGGCGTGATGCGATCATTCGTGCTGGACATGGTGTGCAGCACGCATGGTGCCGCAGCACTCGAAGAACACAGCCGCTATCGCGAAGATCCGCTGGGTCGGCTGAACCGCACCCTGTACTACTTCCTGACTGCGGTGTTCGCCGACACCGCCACCGTGGCCGCGGCCAACCGGCGCCTGGACCGGCTGCACGCCCGCATCGAGGGTGGTGAGCCGATGACCGGCCAGTCCTACAGCGCCTTGGACCCCTACCTGCGCCTGGGCAACCACATGCTGTCCTGGCACTCGGTCTTCTATGCCTATCAGACCCTGAGTGCCGGCCTGGGCGAGAAGGAACAAGACCAGTTCTTCGCCGAAGCGGCCATCGCCTTCGAGACCTTCGGGATCGACTACGACGACATCCGCGCCTCAGCGGTGCGGCATGGCGTCGCTGAACACCTTATGCCAGAACATATTCCGTGCACCCGCGACGAGTACCGCCGGCTGTGGGCCGCCTCGCGCCATCTGATCTGCGTCAACGCACAGACCCGTGGCGCGCTCGACGCGATCCTGCACCCACGCG
Source organism: Mycobacterium sp. 134 (assembly GCF_048282715.1). Classification (NCBI taxonomy): domain Bacteria; kingdom Bacillati; phylum Actinomycetota; class Actinomycetes; order Mycobacteriales; family Mycobacteriaceae; genus Mycobacterium; species Mycobacterium sp. 134. The sequence continues at coordinate 6,380,843 of NZ_JBLVUN010000008.1, read as the reverse complement.
CGCTTGACGGAGATCCTGTCAAAGCAGCTCTGTTCCGGGCCTACCCGATCCTTGCCCGCGCCGGGCTTGCCCTTGTTCCGCGCCACATCCGGCACATCAGCGGGCTTCCCGCCTCGACGGCCGGTGATGCTATCGCCATCGCCGGTGGTCGAGCCGTCACTACCCTGCTGGACCGCAGCGGCACCTATCCGCTGCTACTCAAGCGTCTGTGCCCCCACGGCCAGCACATCCAAAGCCAGGCACTTCGCAACACCGGATAGCTCGCGCAGGTGGACATTGATGCTGATTCGTGGAGCACCGTCTCGTTCTCAGATTCGCCATCTAGATGGCAAAACATGTCCGCCAACTCCGCGACAACGCTGGGAAACGTGCAGTCGGAAGGTCGTCGTCCGCCGTTGAGAAACTGATGCAGTGGATGTATCAATTAGCCGCAAATTTGACTTGGACATGTATATATTGACGGCCGTACGGTGCCAGTATGACCCCAACGGTGATGCTGGACCTGACCGGACAGATGCTGATCGCAGGGACACCTGTGCGCGGTACCGGTGACGAGATCCGCGGTGTCGACCCGCAGACCGGCAACCCGATCGAACCTGCGTATGCGTACGGCAACCGCTCCCATGTTGGGGACGCTTGCGCCGCCGCTGCGGAGGCGTTCCCGGCGTACCGGTCAGCCCCCATCGAGACGAGGGCCCGTTTTCTGGAGGCGATCGCGGCCAATCTCGAGTCGATCAGTGACGCGCTCGTGGACCGTGCCCACGCCGAGACCGGCCTGCCCCGACCGCGGCTGACCGGCGAGGTCGGGCGCACTGCCGGCCAACTGCGATTGTTCGCCGCTGTGCTGCGCGAGGGGAGCTGGAACCAGGCCCGCATCGACCCGGCCCAACCTGACCGGACCCCGTTGCCGCGTCCCGATATTCGCCAGCGCAGCGTGCCGCTCGGCCCGGTCGCGGTGTTCGGCGCCAGCAACTTTCCGTTGGCCTTCTCAGTGGCCGGCGGCGATACCGCGTCCGCCCTGGCTGCCGGTTGCCCCATCGTGGTCAAGGCGCACGATGCCCACCCTGGCACCTCCGAACTCGTCGGGCGTGCCATCACCGACGCTGTCGCCGCCTCTGGGCTGCCGGCCGGAACGTTCTCCCTGCTTTACGGTTTCGGCCCGGAGCTTGGCATCGCCCTGGTCACCGATCCGCGGATCAAGGCGGTCGGGTTCACCGGCTCGCGTGCGGGCGGCATGGCATTGGTCGCCGCCGCCGCGGCTCGTCCTGAACCGATCCCGGTGTATGCCGAGATGAGTGCCGTCAACCCGGTCTTCCTGCTCGGCGGTGCACTGGCCAGCCGAGGTGCTGAGTTGGGCCGTGCCTTCGTCGGTTCGCTGACACTGGGTTCCGGACAGTTCTGCACCAACCCCGGTCTGGTCATCGCGGTCGACGGCCCGGAACTGGACACCTTCGCCGCCGCCGCGGGTGAAGCGGTCGCAGCCAGTGCGCCGACTGTGATGCTCACACCGGGTATCGCCGCCGGCTTCCGCAACGGCGTTGAGGCATTGGACGCCGAGGCCGTGCTGGTTGCCCGCGGTTCCGAGATCGACGCGCCCGCCGCCCCGTGCCGCGCCGCACTGTTCGCCACGGATGCGGCCACCTTCCTGGCCTCAGAGGCGTTGCAGGGTGAGGTGTTCGGCGCCGCCGGCGTCCTCGTCAAGTGTTCGGATGCCGCGGAGATGTTGCGGCTCGCCCAGAGCCTGGAGGGGCAGCTGACCGCCACGATCCAGGCCGACGAGCCCGATCACGGTCAGGCGGGTGAACTGCTGGACGTCCTTGAGCTCAAGGCGGGACGAATCCTGTTCAACGGCTGGCCGACCGGCGTCGAGGTCGGTCACGCCATGGTGCACGGTGGACCGTTCCCGTCGACCTCCGATTCACGCACCACCTCGGTCGGCGCCCGCGCCATCGAGCGGTTCCTGCGCCCGGTCTGCTACCAGGACACCCCGAAATCTCTGCTGCCGAGTGCCATTGCCGACGGAAACCCGGACGGCCTGTGGCGGCGTATCGACGGCCAACTCACCAAAGACTGACGTGACAAACACAAGGAGTAGACAAATGCTGGACGGCGTCCTGTTCTTCCCGGTAACCCCGCTCACCGCCGCTGGTGACATCGACGTGGACCTGCTCGCGCAGCACATCGCCAAGGGTGTCGAAGCCGGGCCCGGTGGTGTGTTCATCGGTTGCGGCACCGGCGAATTCCATGCCCTCGATCCCGAGGAGATGCGCACGGTGGTGCGTACCGCCGTCGAGACGGTCGGCGGCCGGGTTCCGGTGTACGCGGGGGCGGGCGGTTCGATCGCGTCCGCCAAGGCCTTTGCGAAGGTCGCTGCCGACGCCGGTGCCGACGGACTGCTGTTGCTGCCACCGTACCTGGTGGAGATGCCACAGGCCGGGCTCGTCCAGTACACCCGCGAGGTCAGCGCCGTCACCGACCTGCCCGTCGTCGTCTACAACCGCAACAACGCCCGCTACACCGAGGAGTCGGCGGTCGAGGCGGCCCTGATTCCCAACGTCGTCGGATTCAAGGACGGCACTGGCGATCTCGATCGGGTGTCTCGCATCGTCCGTGCGGTCACCGACGCGTTGGAGCCGCTCGGCAAACCGTTCCAGTTCTTCAACGGGCTGCCCACCGCCGAGGTGTCCCAGCAGGCATACCGCGCGATCGGCGTCACCCTGTACTCGTCGGCGACCTTCGCGTTCGCCCCCGATGTTGCGCTCGCCTTCTACCAGGCTCTCGAGGCCGGCGACGAGACGATGATCGCAGCCCTGACGCGCGCGTTCTACCATCCGCTGGTGCGGCTGCGTGACACTGTTCCCGGCTATGCGGTCTCGTTGATCAAGGCCGGGGTCACCATGGAGGGAATCCCCGCCGGACCGGTACGCCCGCCACTGATCGATGCCAGGCCCGATGATGTCGCTGAGCTGCAACGCATCCTGGCAGCCGGCCGCGCAGTGCTCGACAGCGCCCTGGTCCACTGATGCCGCCGGTCCGCATCACCGGTGCTCGCATCACGCCGGTTGCGTTCGCTGATCCGCCGTTGCTCAACACCGTCGGCGTACATCAACCGTTCGCGCTGCGGGCGATCATCCAACTGGACACCGACGCCGGCCTGACCGGGCTCGGCGAGACCTACGCCGACACGCGGCACCTGGAGCGCCTCGGTGCCGCGGCCGACGCGATTGCCGGGCTTGATGTCTTTTCTCTCAACGCTATTCGTGCGGCCATCGCTCGCGTGCTGCAAGGTGATACTGCCGCGGTCGGGACCGCCGGCATGATCACCACAGCCAGCGCGGTGGACCAGGTCTTCTCGCCGTTCGAGGTGGCGTGCCTCGATGTCGCGGGGCAAGCCACCGGCCGGCCGGTATCGGACCTTCTCGGCGGCGCGGTGCGTGACGCCGTGCCATTCAGCGCCTATCTGTTCTACAAGTGGGCCGGCCACCCAGGCGCTGAGCCCGACTGCTGGGGCGAGGCGCTGGACCCCAACGGCATCGTGACACAAGCCCGCCGGATCATCGACGAATACGGCTTCACCGCGATCAAACTCAAGGGAGGCGTGTTTGCGCCCGAGGAAGAGGCGGCCGCGATCGAGGCGTTGCGGGCTGCGTTCCCCAACCATCCGCTGCGGCTGGACCCGAACGCCGCCTGGACCCCCGAGACATCGATGAAGGTGGCTGCGCGACTGTCCGGCGTATTGGAGTACCTCGAGGACCCGACGCCGGGGCTGGACGGCATGGCCGACGTGGCAGCGCAGGCGTCCATGCCGTTGGCCACCAACATGTGTGTGGTGGCGTTCGACCAACTTGCCCCCGCCGTCGCGAAAGATTCGGTGCGCGTGGTGCTTTCCGATCACCACTACTGGGGTGGGTTGCAGCGTTCCCGGCTGCTGGCCGGAATCTGTGACACCTTCGGACTGGGGTTGTCCATGCACTCCAACTCGCATCTGGGCATCAGCCTGGCGGCCATGGTGCATCTGGCTGCCGCCACTCCGAATCTCACCTATGCCTGTGATACCCACTGGCCGTGGAAGACCGAAGATGTCGTGCGTTCCGGCGCCCTCGAATTCCGCGCGGGCTCAGTGCCGGTGCCGACCGGCCCAGGACTCGGGGTTGAGATCGACGACGACGCATTGGCCGCACTACACGAGCAGTACATACGCTGCGGGATCACCGACCGCGACGACACCGGCTACATGCGCACGGTCGATCCGTCATTTGAGGCCATCAGCCCGCGCTGGTAGTCCGGGCATCCGGAATCGGGCGTGCGCCTGCCTAGAAGGGCGGTATGTCGGATCCGGGGTCCGGCGGCGGAGGAGGTCGCCAGTCGGCGGGCAGGGTTTCAGGTTCGTAGGGGTCATTGATCCAAGCCGCGAATGGGCTTGTGCTGGGGCGGTTTCCCTTGAACAGCGTCAGGGTGGCGCGCATCCGGTTGTGTTCGACGCGGCGACGGATCTCGGCCGTGCGGGCTTTCCGGACGCGGCGGGCCTCGGCATTGATCGGACGCAGCCGGTGATTCTTCGCCCGTTGCTGGGAGATTCGGACAGCACGAGGCGTCGCCTTGGTGCGCCGCGGCGCGCGACGCGCCCTCAGTTCCGGGAAGACTTCGACGGCACCTGGACTTGTCGAATAGGTCTGGCCGCTCGGCGCGGTCCACACGATGGTCCCGTCGGGGAGTTGTTGGTCGCGCCAGCCGTCATGGAACGTCTTGAGCCGATGATGTTGCCGACAAAGGCATTTCAGGTTCCATGGCACGGTGAGCCCACCCCGTTCGGGGTTGGCGTGATTGAACGGGATCGTGTGGTCGATATCGCAGAGCTCAGCAGGTCGGTCACAACCCGGAAACCGGCAGGTGATGTCGCGGCACCGGATCCAGCGCGCCAGCGCGGCTGAGACCTGGTACCGCAGCGCCTCAGCCGTCGCTACCACCGGAGCTTGCACTACTCGCAAGACGGCATGCTCTGCCAGCTCTCGCAGCTTCTCGGCGTCTATCACGCCGTACCCGGCGAGGTACCCGGGCTGGTTCCCACCGGTGAGAGCGCTCTGCGGGGCGATCACATTCATCACCACCCGAACTGCGGGTGGCTCGGCCGGTTCGGCGTGCGGGCACTCGGGCCGCCCGCACAGGCAGACCAAGGCGCGGTTCTCCGACATGGCTTCGACAGCGTCGGCTCGGCGCTGGCCCAGGGTGCGCGGATCCTCCGCACACACTCCGTTGGCCAGCTGTGTCACGCGCTGGTCGAAGCTCGAACCTGCTTTCGCAGTCAACGTCCCTTCCAGTCGTGCGGTGCCGTCGGGCCCGGGCCGTACCCGCACATCGCGGCGCCGCTCAGCCTTTTCGCGTTCACGGATGGCATCGGGGTCGATCTCACGCACCGCAGCATCGACGGCGTTGATGACCCGCTGCCGTGACCACGACTTCCAGCCCGAGATCCGGCCGGCCAAATCGGCATCCAGGCGGGTGATGATCCCGTTGTCGGTGACCAGTTCTGTCCGCTCGATGATCACCGCAACCGTTGCCCAGTCGATGTGCCCGCGCCGCAGGACTTGCGCCACCTGGGGCAGTCGATCGGTCAACGCCTCAGCTTGAGAGACGACCAGTGTGGCGACTTTGGGGGAGATGTTCATGGCCGCGCCCACTTCGGCGACGGTGCGGGAAAACCCGGTCACCAACATGTAACCCGGGTCGGAATCCTCGGTCTCGACCTCGTCGATCCGGCGGGCCAGTAGCTCCCCGATGATCGACATCCGGGATGCCATCAACATGGCCTCCTCGCTGACCGAGTCACCGATGCACAGGACCAGCTCCCACGATGCGTCGATGTCGAACATACGTTCGAGTATGCTACGGAAACTGCCACCGGTCAAGGAAATTCGCGATCTCGCTGCGGCTATTGATAATTTCCTCCTCCAGCTATTTGACGCGTCGATTCATGCGGTTCAGGCATTTATCGCCTCGGTTGCCGATAGGCTGCATGGGTGTTCTCGCTGTCGAGGCTGTCGTGCTTCATCGCCGTCGCCGAGGAACTGCACTTCGGCCGGGCCGCCGAACGGCTGCACATGACCCAGCCGCCGCTGAGCCGCCAGATCCAGCAGTTGGAGAGCGAACTCGGTGTGCACCTGATCGACCGGACCACCCGCTCGGTCACCCTCACGCCCGCAGGGGTGGCGTTCCTGCCCGACGCGCGACGCATCCTGCAGTTGGCCGAAGGTGCGGCGCTAAATGTAAAGCGCGTTCCCGCAGGCGATCTCGGAACTGTGGTGATCGGATTCACCGCGGCGTCCGCACATCCGGTGCTGCCCAGGCTGTTCGACGCCGCACGTCAGCAGATGCCCGACGTGAAACTCGATCTGCGCGAGATGGTCACCGCAGCCCAGATCGAAGCGTTGATGACCGGTGAACTGGATCTCGGCATGGCGCGGCCACCGCTCAAACGTCCGGGCCTGGTATCCCGGCCGCTGCTGCATGAACAGCTCATCGCCGCACTGCCGGCCGCGCATCCGCTGGTCGAGGTGCGCCGGCAGCTCACGCTCAACGATCTCGATGGCCAGGACATGGTGATGTACTCCCCGGTGCAGGCCCGGTACTTCAACGAGCTGCTGATCAGCACGTTCACGATCGCCGGCGCCACACCGCGCTACGTCCAGTACGTCACCCAGGTGCACACCATGCTGGTACTGGTGCGCTCCGGGATCGGCATCGCCCTCGTGCCCGCATCCACGGCCACCTTGCATCCCGAGGGTGTGGTGTTCCGCTCTATCGGCGCGTTCCGGGAACGTCCGGTCGAACTGGACGCGGTATGGCGCGGGGACAGCACGAACCCCGCGCTGCTGCGTCTGCTGCGCGACGTGCTGCCGCCACGTGAATGGACCACCGACGATCTCGTCGAAGATTTTGTCGGTTAGCTCCGGGTGGCCGAAGCCGGCATGGGCACCGGAGTGACCAGTTCGCCGGACTCCAGGAACTTGTCCAGGTTGGCCAGGGTCAGTGCCTCCATCGCGGCCCGGGTCTCGATGGTCCCGCTTCCGACGTGGGGCAGGAGCACGACGTTGTCCATCGAGAGCAGGGCTTCGGGCACATTCGGTTCGTCTGTGAACACGTCGAGCCCGGCGCCGGCAAGCTTGCCCTCGGTCAGCGCCTCGACCAGGGCGTCCTCGTCCACGACGCTGCCGCGCGCGATGTTGACCAGGTAGCCGTCGGGCCCGATGGCGTCGAGCACATCGCGGCCGATCAGGTGCCGAGTCCCGCTGCCGCCGGCCGCGGCAACGATCAGCACATCGACCTGTCGGGCGAGTTCGACGGCGGACTTCACATAGGTGTACGGGCTGCCCGCGACCTCGCGCCGGTTGTGATAGCTGATCGGGCAGCCGAACCCGACCAGCCGGGTGGCGATCGCCTGCCCGATGCGGCCCAGCCCGATGATCCCGACGCGGGTACCCGAAACCTTGTGGGTCAGTGGGTAGTTGCCGTCGGCGACCCAGCGTCCGGCCCGCACATAGCGGTCGGCGGCCGAGAACTGCCGCATCGCGTCGATCAACAGTCCGACCGCGGTGTCGGCCACGCAGTCGCTGAGTACATCGGGGGTGTTGCTCACCACGACGTTTCGCGTCGCGGCCGCCTCGATATCCGTGGTGTCATAGCCGACCCCGAAGTTCACCACCGCGCCCAGATTGGGCAGCGCGGACATCAGCCCGGCGTCCACGCCGGTGCGTCCCGAGGTCACCACCGCGGCGATCGTATCGCCGTGCTCGGCGAGGAACGCCGGGCGTTCGGGGCCGTCGGGCAAGACCTGGGCGTCGTAGCTGGTCCGCAGCGTCTCGGCGAGCGAAGGCTTGAGCGGACCCACCTGCAGGACGCGGCGGCTGGAATCGGATTCGGGCACACGAACTCCTCGGTTGGGATGCCGCTACGGTAGGCCTGCGTGCAAATACCCGTCCAACACGGAAATAGCATGGGTTGATACGCAAGCTGCATAATTGCCGCTGCGGCATTGCTGCGGGCGTATCGATCACTCCCGCTCATCATCAAAAATGCAGATCAGAGCCCTATTTGTGCCGGTCGGGCACTACGTGCACCCGCATCGATGCGGGCCATTTCGCTCGATTCCAGTGGGTTGACGGGCGGAGCCGGCCGTTCTTAGCGTGTGTCTGCGGTCACAACCTGCATCCACATACGTGGACATCACATCCTGGAGGATTCATGAGGCGAGTTCTCGCCGCTCCGGCAGTCGCTCTCGCCGCCTGCACGCTCACCGCGGGGTGCACCGTCGCCAATACCGCGCACGGCGGCTATGACCCCGACACCTTGCGGATCGTGATCTCTCAGGAGCCGCCGACCCTGGAGCCCTGCGAGAGCTCGCTGACCTCGACCGGCATCGTGGTGCGGTCCAACATCACCGAACCGCTCATCGAGCGCGATCCCGATACCGGCGACCTGCAGCCGCTGCTGTCCACCGCTTGGCGCCAAACCGCGCCCGACCAATGGGCTTTCGACATCCGCAAAGGCGTCACTTTCTCCGACGGTGCGCCCTTCACGGCCAAGGACGCCGCCTTCTCGATCGACCGCGCAGTGAACTCCGATCTGCAGTGCAACGTGGACGGCTACGTGTTCGGCGACGACAAACTTGACGTCAGTGCGCCTGACGAGAACACGGTCGTCATCGGTACGCCGAAACCGGATCCCATTCTGCCGCTGCGTATCTCGTTCGTCGAGATCGTTCCGTCCGGAACCAGCACCACCGAAAAGGTACGCGAGCCCATCGGCACCGGCCCGTACGCCATCTCCGACTGGGAATACGGCCAGAAGCTGCTGCTGAAGCGTAATGACCGCTACTGGGGTGCCAAGCCGGCCTTCGCCCGCGCCGAGTACCAGTGGCGCAGCGAGGGCAGCGTGCGTGCCGCCATGATCACCAACGACGAGGCCGACATCGCCACCTCGCTGGGACCCGAGGACGGGGCAGACGACCGCGGAGTTCCGTTCCAGAACAACGAGACCACCGCGCTGCGAATGCAGGCAGGAGAAGCCCCGCTGAACGACATTCGCGTCCGGCAGGCCATCAATTACTCGGTCAACCGGACCGGCATCGTCAAAGCCCTGTTCCGTGGACTCGGCGAGCCGGCGTCCCAGCTGATCCCGTCCGGCGTCGTCGGATACAACGACCAACTGCCGTTGTGGCCCCACGATCTCGACAAGGCAAAGGCGCTCATCGCCGAGGCCAAGGCCGAAGGGGTGCCAGTGGACCGGCAGATCCGGCTGATCGGCCGCACCGCTCAGTTCCCGAAGATCTCCGAGACCATCGAGGTACTGCAGAGTGAATTCGCCGAGATCGGTCTCAACGTCAAGATCGAGATGATGGACACCGCCGGCCAGTTGCAGTACCAACTGCGCCCGTTTCCCGCCGACACCGGTCCCTACCTGCTGATGATCATGCACGGCAACCAGGCCGGTGACGCTGCGTTCACCATGGACCAGTACATGCTCTCCGATGGTCCGCAGAGTGCCTACGGAACAACAGAATTCGACAGCAAGATCCGCGCCGCGGAAGCCCTCACCGGTCAGGATCGCCAGGATGCGTTCGCCAAACTGTTCGCCGAGGAACCGCAGCAGATCATGCAGTTCGCCTACATCGCCCACATGAAGGGCATTCTCGGCAAGTCGCCACGTGTCGACTACACCCCCAACTCCGCCACCGGCGACGAGATGCGGCTTTCGGAGATGACGCCCGCTGCGACCGACCGCACCGACAGGAGCTGAGCCGATGTTCCCCTTCCTCCGGCGCCGGATGTACACCAGCACCATTCCGTTGATCATCGTGCTGCTCGGCGTGTTCCTGCTCGCCCGGCTCACCGGTGATCCGACCAACCTGTACCTGCCCGAGTCCGCCACCGCCGACCAGCGTGCGGCGTTCGCCCATCAGCACGGGTTCGATCAGCCGTTGTTCACCCAGCTGCTGGACTACTTCAAGGGCGTGATCCACCTCGACTTCGGAACCTCGCTGCGCACAGGAGAATCCGCGTCCGCGATGGCGTTGCGGGCGTTCCCGGCGACGCTGCAACTGGCCTTCGTCACCATGCTCCTGGCGATCGTCGGCGCGGTCATCGTCGGATGTTGGGCCGCCTACCGGCCCAACTCGCTGGCCGATCGGTTCTCCAGCCTGCTGTCGATGACCGCCGCCAGCATTCCCGACTTCTGGTTCGCCATCACCGGGGTGTGGCTGTTCTCCGTGCTGATGGGATGGCTGCCCACCTCGGGTACCGACGACGGCATGCTGTCCTGGATTCTGCCGATCGCCACGCTGATGATCCGGCCCCTGGGCGTGCTGACACAGGTGGTCAGGGGCGCCATGGTCTCGGCACTTTCGGCGCCCTACATCCGCCTGGCCCGGAGCAAGGGCGCCGGCGACCTTCGGGTGGTCAGCCACCACGCGCTGCGCAATGCGGCCGCGCCCGCGCTGACGGTGGCAGGCGATCTCGCGGTCGGGCTGATCAACGGTGCCGTGGTGGTGGAGGCCATCTTCGGCTGGCCCGGTATCGGCAAGCTCATGATCGACGCCATCCTGCAGCGCGACTTCGCCGTCCTGCAGGCCGCCGTCCTACTCACGGCGGTGAGCATCTTCGTGCTGAACATCATCATCGACGCCTGCTACGCGCTGCTGGACGCACGCGTACGGGAACCGGCAAAGGTCTAGGGGTACGCATCGTGAGCACGCAAATCGACCTGGTACCAGTCAAACCGACCACCGCGATCGTCGGCGAACCGGAGGCCGAGCCGACCCGCAAGCGCTCGGTCTGGTTCCGGCTGCTGGTCAATGACCGGGTGGCCGCCGGTGCCGCCGTGGTGCTCGGCCTGGTGGTCCTCACCGCGGTGTTCGGGCCCATGCTGGTCGGCAACCTCGCCACCCACATCGACCTGGACAACTCGAACCAGGCACCATTCACGCTCGCGCACGGCTGGGCCAACGTGCTCGGCACCGACCCACTGGGACGCAGCATGCTGGCCCGATTGATCGTCGCTTGCCGCACCACCCTGTCGGTGGCCATCCCGGCCGTGGTGATCTCGGCGGTCGCCGGATCGCTGATCGGCATGTGGGCCGGCTATTACCGCGGCTGGCGGGAAACGCTGGCCATGCGGGTGGCCGATGTCATCATGAGCTTCCCCTCGCTGTTGTTGGCAGTGGTGGTGCTCTACGTGTTCTCCCCGAGCGCGGCCAATATCGTTGCGGTGCTGGCGATCACCCGCATCCCGGTGTACCTGCGCACCGCTCGCGCGGAGTCGGCCGAACTGTCCAGCCGGGTGTTCGTCGACGCGGCCCGCACGTTCGGGGCCGGCGGACGTTCCATCATCGCGCGGCATGTGGTGCCGATCGTGTTGCCCACCCTGTTGACCGTGGCCACCCTGGACTTCTGCTACGTCATGCTGGCCGAATCGTCGCTGAGCTTCCTGGGTATCGGGATTCAGCCGCCAGACGTCAGCTGGGGCCTGATGGTTTCGCAGGGCCGCACCTATCTGCACACCGCATGGTGGCTCTCGTTCTTCCCGGGCGTGGCCATCGTGATCACCACGGTCTCTGCCACCATCCTCGCCGCATGGGCTCGTATCGCCACCGATCCCGGCCAGCGTTGGCGGCTCACCGTCCCGCAGAAACGCCTGTCCCGCTTCACCAAAACCGGAAAGGCCCTCGGATGACCTCACAGTTGAGCAGCAGTGTCGTGGAGCAGCCGAGCATGTCCGAGCACGTCGAAACCGATCCCGCACTGGTGGTGGACGGGCTCACCGTCGACATCCGGACCATCGGCGGAACCGTGCGCGCCGTCGACCACGTCAGCTTCGCGGCGCACCGCGGCCAGACCCTGGCCCTGCTGGGCGAATCCGGTTGCGGTAAATCGATGACCGCCACCGCACTGGTCGGGCTGCTCGAGCCCGTCGCAGAGGTGGTCGACGGCACCGCGACACTGGCCGAAGTGGACATCCTCGCCGCCGACCGCAAGACCCGGCGCATGCTGGCCGGGCCTGAGCTGGCCATCGTGTTCCAGGATGCGCTGACCGCACTCAACCCGCTCTACACGGTCGGTACCCAGCTGGCCGAGCCGTTCCGCATCCACCATGGGATGAATGCCAAGGACGCCAAGCGTAAGGCGGTGGAACTGATGGCACGGGTGGGCATTCCGCAGCCGGAGGAACGGATGAAGTCCTATCCGCACCAGTTCTCCGGCGGGATGAGGCAGCGGCTGCTGATTGCGATGGCCGTGGCGCTGAACCCGCGGGTGCTGATCGCCGATGAACCGACCACCGCGCTCGATGTCACCGTGCAAGCGCAGATCATGGCGCTGCTCAAGAGCCTGCGCGCCGAATTCGACATGGCCGTCGTACTGATCACCCACGATCTGGCGCTGGTGGCCGAGGAAGCAGACCGGGTCGCAGTGATGTACGCCGGCCAGGTGGTCGAAACCGGTCCGGTGGCAGAGGTTTTCGCCCATCCTCGACACCCGTACACCAAGGGGCTGCTCGACTCGGTCCCGGTGAGCGCGGTACGCGGCGAGACCCTCAGGTCCATCGGCGGCGCCCCGCCCGACCTGCACTCGATCCCGGCCGGTTGCGTCTACCAGGACCGTTGCCCGCTGGCCCGGGACATCTGCGTCACCACCAGGCCGGTGCTCAGGGGTGATGGCCGGCGTAGCGCCTGCCACTTCCCCGAAGAGGTCGAGGTCCGCACGCGAGGAGGAGAAGCAACAGATGTCTGAAAACCTGCTCACGGTCCGTGATCTGCGCAAGTCGTTCCGGGTGGGCAAGAACCAGCTCGCCGCCCTCGACGGGATCAACCTCGATCTCGGCCGTGGTGAAACGCTCGGTCTGGTCGGTGAATCCGGTTGCGGAAAGTCCACCCTGGCGCGGACCCTGATGATGCTCGAGCGCCCGGATTCGGGCAGCGTGACCTTCGACGGCATCGACCCGTTCGGCCTGCGTGGTGTGGAGCTGCTGAAGTTCCGGCGCCGGGTGCAGATGGTGTTCCAGGATCCCTACGCGTCGCTGAACTCCCGCATGACCGCGGGCGACATCATCGCCGAGCCCTGGCGTACGCACAAGACGCTGCACCCCAACCGCAAGGACCGGGAGATGCGGGTGCGTGGCCTGCTGGACATGGTCGGCCTGGGAGCCAAGGCCGCGGGCAAATACCCGCAGGAGTTCTCCGGCGGCCAACGGCAACGTATCGGCATCGCCAGGGCGCTGGCACTCAACCCCGACGTCATCATCTGCGACGAACCGGTGTCGGCACTCGACCTCTCGGTGCAGGCCCAGGTACTCAACCTGCTCAACGATCTGCAGCGGGAACTCGGGATCTCCTACATCTTCATCTCGCACGACCTGTCGGTGGTGCGCCACGTCGCCGATCGCGTGACGGTGATGTACCTGGGCCACATGATCGAGAGCGGCCGCACCGAGGACGTCTACCAGAACCCGCGCCACCCCTACACCGCGGCGCTGATGTCAGCGGCACCGAAACTCGATGCGGCCCAGCGCAACAACCGGATCCTCTTGAAGGGCGAGGTACCGTCACCGCTGAACCCGCCGTCGGGCTGCCGGTTCCGGACCCGATGCTGGAAGGTCACCGACATCTGTGCGACGCAGGCGCCGATGGCCACCGCCGCACCGGACGTCGACGGCCACATGTCCGAATGCCATCACCCGTTGGAACCGGCAGTGCCGGTATCGGTGTCGGCGTGAGCATCGCCGGCTACGGGATCATCGCCGCCGCGATCGTGCTGGCGTCATGCATGCAGGCCTCCATCGGGTTCGGCATGGGCATGCTGGCGGCACCGATCGTCGCGATCGTGGACCCCGGGCTGATCCCGGGCACACTCATCATGCTCGCGACGATGGTCACGCTCATGGTGGTGGTTCGCGAACGCGAGGACATCGACCTCGCAGGCACCGGATGGGCCCTGGCCGGACGAGTCCCGGGCACCGTTGCCGGGGCCCTGCTGCTGGTGGTCATGCCCGGGGAACTGCTGGCGTATGCGCTGTCCGCGGTGGTGCTCGGCGGAGTGGCACTCACGAGCATGGGCTGGATCCCCGCGCCGCGGCGGCGCAATCTGGTGCTGGCCGGCGCCACCTCAGGTCTGCTCGGCACCGCGACCTCCATCGGCGGACCGCCGATGGCGCTGGTGTGGCAGAACAACACCGGTGCCCGATTGCGCGGGACGATGAGTGGGTTCTTCCTGGTCGGGTCGGCGCTGTCGATCGTGCTACTGGCCCTCACGGGTTCCATTGATCACCACACCGTCGTGGTGTTCGCGATGCTCGTGCCGGCGTGCGTGTTCGGTTATGCCTTGTCCCGGTGGGTCAACCGCCACCTGGATCGGCAGCGTCAGCGGTGGGCGGCCATCGCGATATCCACCATCGGCGCCGTGGTGCTGATCGTCCGTCAGTTGATGGGAGGCTGAGTTGACCGACGAATCAAGCAGGGCCGACGCCGTTTCAGTGCGCAAGGTGAAATCCGCGGTGCGCACTGTCGAGCTGCTGGAGTTCCTGGCCGCGCGACCCGACCAGCCCGTGCGCATCAGGGAAATCTGTGTGGCGCTTGAGATGCCACGCAGCTCGGCGCATGCGCTGCTGCGCACCCTGGTGGCTCAGGGCTGGGTGCGTTCCGACGATGCGGGCACGCAGTACAGCATCGGTATGCGGGCGCTGCTGGTCGGCACCAGCTACCTCGACGCCGACCCGTACCTCCCGATGATCGCGCCGTTCCTCGAAGACCTGCGCGGTCAACTCGACGAGACGTTCCACTTGGCCCGGCTCGACGGTCACGACGTCGTCTACCTGGCCACCCGAGAGTCCCGCCAGTATGTGCGCACCGCCAACAAAGTGGGCCGCCGACTGCCGGCCTACGCCACCGCGCTGGGCAAGGCACTGCTGGCCGAGCGGTTCGGAGCCGAACTCGATTCGCACATCCCGGATCCGTTGACACCGTTGACCCCGCGCACGCTGACCGACCGTGACGGTCTCGACGCGGCTCTCGATGAGGTCCGGGTTCGGGGCTATGCCACCGAGGACGAGGAAAACACCCAGGGCATCAAATGTTTCGCGGTCACGCTGCGCTACCGGCATCCGGCGCAGGACGCGATCAGCGCGTCAGTCCCGCTGTCGCGGCTCACACCGGAGCGGGAGCGGGAGATCGTCGACGCCCTGCGCCTGGTGTGCGACAAGGTGTCTCGGGTGGTCCGCCCGGTTGCCAATGGAGATAAGTGGTTCGCATGAGTTTGCCCACGAATGGAGTATCGATGAGTGAACAGAACACGACACCCGTAGTGACGGAGTTGATCGTGATACCGATCGCCGGCCACGACAGCATGCTGCTCAACCTCAGCGGCGCCCACGGGCCGTTCTTCACCAGAAACCTGTTGATCCTCAAGGATTCCGATGGGAACACCGGGGTGGGAGAGGTGCCGGGCGGCGAGGCCATCCGGCGCACCCTCGACGACGCGAGGCCACTGGTGGTGGGCCGGTCGCTCGGCGCCTACCACGCCGTGCTGGAGAGCATCCGCCGCGAGTTCGCCGGCCGTGACAGTGCGGGGCGCGGCGCACAGACCTTCGATCTGCGGGTCATGGTGCACGCTGTCACCGCCGTGGAGTCCGCGCTGCTGGATCTGCTCGGTAAGCACCTCGGGGTACCGGTCGCCGCGTTACTCGGTGACGGTCAGCAGCGCAGTCGGGTACAGGCCCTTGGCTACCTGTTCTTCGTGGGGGACCGCAACCGTACCGACCTGGCGTACCAGTCCGCGGCGGACGAGCCGGCAGGCGCCGACGCGTGGCTGCGCGTCCGCCACGACGAGGCGCTCTCGCCCGAGGCTGTGGTCCGGCTTGCCGAGGCCGCGCGTGCCCGCTACGGATTCCGCGATTTCAAACTCAAGGGCGGTGTGCTGCCCGCGGCCGACGAGGCGAAGGCCGTCACCGCACTGGCCGAACGGTTCCCGGATGCGCGGATCACGCTGGACCCCAACGGTGGCTGGCTGCTGGCGGACGCGATCCAGACCTGTCGTCAGCTCACCGACGTGCTGGCCTACGCCGAGGACCCGGTCGGGCCGGAAGGCACCTTCTCGGGGCGCGAGGTGATGGCCGAGTTCAAGCGGGCCACCGGACTGCCCACCGCCACCAACATGATCGCCACCGACTGGCGCGAGCTGGGGCACGCGATCCGGGCGGGTGCCGTCGACATCCCACTGGCAGATCCGCATTTCTGGACCATGAGCGGTTCGGTCCGGGTCGCGCAGCTGTGCGACGCCTGGGGTTTGACCTGGGGTTCGCACTCCAACAACCACTTCGACGTGTCCCTGGCGATGTTCACCCATGTGGCCGCGGCGGCGCCGGGCAACATCACGGCCATCGACACGCACTGGATCTGGCAGGACGGCCAGCGGATCACCAAGCAGCCCTACCGAATTGTCGACGGCTACCTCGATGTGCCGGAGACCCCGGGGCTCGGCGTGGAACTCGACGAGGATCGGGTGGCCGCGGCCCACGAGCTCTACCTGGCGAATGGGCTGGGGGCGCGTGACGACGCGGTGGCCATGCAGTACCTGATCCCCGGCTGGAAGTTCGACGGCAAACGCCCTGCACTGCACAGGGATTGACATGAAGATTGTCGTCGTAGAGCAGAATCTGCTGGTACACCGCGATCGCTTCGAGGCCGCGCTGCCGCCGGGTGCCGAGGTCGTCTGGAACGGGAGCATCGAAGACCTGCGGGACGCCGACGTGTTCGTGGGCGGCCGGTTCACCGCCGAGATGGCGGCCGCAGCGGAGAAACTGCGCCTCGTGCACGTTGCGGGGGCCGGCACCGACAAGGTCGACTTCGCCGCACTGCGGCCAGAGACCCTGGTGGCCAACACCTTCCATCATGAACGGTCCATCGCGGAGTACGTGCTCGCGGCAGCGGTGTTGCTGCGCCGCGACTTCCTGGCGCAGGACCGGGCGCTGCGCCGAGGGATATGGGCCACCTCGGTCTACGACGCCAACCTGCCGCAGTTGCCCGCCATCGGCGCGGCCCGGGTCGGCCTGGTCGGGTTCGGCCACATCGGCCGGCGCGTATGGGAATTGTTCCGCGGTCTGGGCTCGACCGGTGCTGCGGTGACCGGATCGGGGCGGGTTGACGCCACGGCCCACGGTCTGTCCTGGGCGGGCGACACCTCCGAGCTGGACCGGCTCATGACGGAGTCCGACGTAGTCGTGGTGTCGGCGCCGCTCACCGCGGCGACCGAAGGCATGATCGGCGCCGAGCAGCTTCGGGCCCTGGGCTCCGAGGGTGTGCTGGTCAACGTCGGGCGGGGACCGCTCGTGGCGGAGCGCCCGCTCTACGAAGCGCTGTTGGAGGGACGGATCCGGGCCGCCGCCATCGACGTCTGGTACCGCTATCCCGGCCCGGGTGGGCAGGGGGTACCGAGTGAGCTGCCGTTCGGCGAACTGGCCAATGTATTGATGACGCCCCATTCGTCGGGCGTCACCACCGACACGTTCGGGGGCCGTGCCCAGGAGATCGCCGCCAACATCGGCCGGCTCGATCGCGGTGAGCCGCTGGGCAATCTGGTGTCGCAGTAGCGCGTACCGGAACTGGATTGCAGGGTGTGTCCTTCTTGGTTAGGAGCTGACAATGCAATTGCCGCAGCAGCTGCCGGGTCCGAATGTGGATCATTGGGATTGGCAGATGGGTGCGCGTTGCCGAGGTGTGGACTCCTCGGTCTTCTTCTCGCCCGAGGGTGAACGCGGGCGTGCACGGGCTGAACGTGAACTGCGGGCCAAAGCGTTGTGCCGGGACTGTCCTGTTCTGGCGCAGTGTCGAGCCCACGCCTTGGAGATCGTCGAACCGTTCGGAGTGTGGGGTGGGTTGTCCGAGGGCGAGCGCCAGCTCTTACGCAAGGGCAGTGGCCGCTGACGCCGGCACTGGATGAGGATTTCAGGACGATCGGTAGAACGCGGTTGCTGGTCGAACCAGCGTTGAGGTTCGTCAGTGCGAGGTCTTGTCGGCCGGTGCACGCTCGGGGAAGAGGTAGTCGGTGACGTCGACTGATCTCTTCCGCACGAGCAGGACAGAACCGGCAGCGATCAGGCTGGCTGCGGCCAGCGCGTACAGACCCCAGGTGACGGTGCCGGTGGCTTGTTTGATCAGCCCGAAACCGAACGGCGCAACGAACCCTCCGAGGTTGCCCAGCGAGTTGATGATGGCGATCGCGGGCGCCAATACCATTGGGTGCATGGAGGATTGGGGGATGGACCAGAACAGTGGGCTGGCGCTCTTGAAGCCCATCGCGGCGATGCACAGGAAGAGCAGTGCCAGCAACGGCGAGGCGATGGCCGCGAGATAGGTGCCCACGGCGGCCGTGAGGAGAGCGAAGATCAGCAGGGGGCGACGCAGGTCAGGCCGGCGGTCGCCGAGGCGTGAGGACAGATACATCGCTATCACCGCACTGATCCACGGCAGGCTCGACAGCAGCCCGACAGTGATGTCGTTGAGGCCGTGGATACGGCGCACGATGGACGGCAACCAGAACGTGTTGGCGTAGATGGAAAGCTGAATGGCGAAGTAGATCCAGCAGAACAGCAGGAGCTTGGGGTCGGCCAGCATCTTCCACCGGTTGCCTTTTCCCTCGACGCCGGAGGTCTTGGTCTTTTGTGCTTCCTCGGCGTCGATCGCGTCGATGAGGGCGTCCTGTTCGGCGCGGGTCAGCCAGGCGGCGTCACGGATCTTCGAGTTGAGCATGAAGTACGCGACGATGCCGACCAGTACCGACACCATGCCCTCGATGAGGAACAGCCATTGCCATCCACGCAGACCGCCCTGGCCGTGCAGTGAGAGGAGGGGGCCGGACAGCGGCCCCGAGATCGCGGCGGCGATCGAGGAACCGGCGATGAACAGCGCCGTTGCCCGTCCGCGGTGGCTGTCAGGCAACCACTTGGCCATGTAGTAGATGACGGCCGGGAAGAAGCCGGCTTCGGCCATGCCGAGCAGGAATCGCAGGACATAGAACATTTCGGCGCTTCGGACGAACATCATCGCGGCGGACACCAGGCCCCAGCTGATCATGATGCGGGTCAGCCAGATCCGGGCACCGAAGCGCTCCATCAGGATGTTGCTCGGTAGCTCGAAAATCGCGTAGGCAACGAAGAACACGCCGGCGCCGAAGCCGTAAGCAGCAGCTCCGATGCCCACGTCTGCTTCGAGGTACTCCTGGGCATAGCCGATGTTGGCGCGATTGAGCTGATTGCAGATCAGCATGATGATCAGCAGCGGTACAACGCGGCGGAAGAACTTCGACACCGCCGACTGCAAGTCGGCGGGCGCGGGCTGCGTGATCGACACTTCCGCTCCTTTCGAGATACCTCGGCGAGTGACCCGCCTCACAGTGGAATCTAGAGCAGGGTATTGATGCACGTCCAAGACCAATTGGGCATCAGCTGATCCAGCCTCGGTATGAGTTGCTCTCGAGGGTTGCCTGGTTTGGCGCCGTAAAGGCGTCATATCGACAAGAGATCTACGGTTTGCGGCGGCTCAGAACCGCTTCATCGAGATCTCCAGGCCACCCTGCCCCGGCACCGTTACGGACTGGAACGGACCGTTGGGGTCACGGACCAGCGACAGGTATTCGAGGTAGTCCTTGCGTCCGTTGACCACCTCGTCGCACACCACCAACGCACCCGGGCGAAGCTCGGGCAGCACCCGCTCGAGCGCGGGCAAGGCCATCGGGATCCAGATGTCGACCAGCATGAAATCGACCGGGCCGCCGACGTCTTGTAGTGAGTCCCGTAGATCGCCGTCGCGCACGTCGACGAGGTGGGCCAGCCCGGCATCGGCGAGGTTACGCTGTGCCGCAGCGACTTTCGCCGTCTCGTGCTCTGTTCCAATCACCTGCCCGGTGCCGCCAGAGGCCGCGATGTTGTCGCGCACCGCGGCGGCTAGGTAGATGGTTGACACACCGTACGAGGTGCCCGCTTCGACCACTCGGCGGGCATCGATCGCGCGGCACAGCAGGTAGCACAGCGCGGCCTTGGCCGGGTCGAGTGCGATCAGCTTGTCGGCCAGCCAGTCCTTGGACTCCGGCGACTGGGTGAAATCCCAACTGCCGGTGCGGATCTTGCTACGGACCGCCCGGGCGGCCAACGGCACCACGGAGGGCAGCAGTTGACGACGGCTGCGTGCGTGCAATCGGTCGGCCACCGCGCGGGCTCGTTCGTCCAACGGCGAGGGTGCGTAGCGGTCCGGAATTCGCCTGGTCATCGGCGTCAGGTTAGCTCGGTCAGACGTCATCTGGTGGTGTCCGAGGCGGGGTGTCATCGGGTTCGGTGTCCCATGTGGTGGGGAGCATGGGCACCGTGGGGATGCCGTCCTTCGTTCTGGTTTTGTTGCCGATATCTTCGTGCGAGACAAGTCCTGCCGCAGTAGTCGTGGCGGTCGACTTCGGAACTGTGCCTGCGAACCCGAGAGCTCCCGTGCCCCGAACCGGCTGGGCGCTGCGGCGTTGCGTGGATCTCGCCGGTTGATCGAAATCCGCGTCGGCTGTGACGTTCATGTCCATGTATCGCGGGCCTCGGTCTTTCACTCGTGTACGTCGTTTGCGTCGCGCCCGAGAGCGGGCAGATGCAGCCGCGGCTGCCGCCGCGGAGATCCCGGACGCCGGAGCCTGGGCGCTGCTGCCCTCGTTGAGCGTCGGTCCGAACCGAAGGGCTGGTGGTTCCTCGGGTGCCGCATACACCAGGTAGGGCGGGGTCATTGCCACTGCGGTGCCCGACGCTGGCGCCGCCGACGGGCTGACGGCAGAGGATCCGGGCGCGGCAGGCACCGCGGTGCCGGTGGGTGCCAGCGCGGTCACCGGCGGCGACTCGGGGCGTTCGGTACGTACGGTTTCGTGGTCGCCAGGCTGATCGACAGCGGCGGGTTCCTCATCGGCGCCGGGTGTATTCAGATACTGCTCGACCGCCATGATGAGTAGCGGCACGAAGATCGGTGTCGCGATGATCATCGCCCACGCCAACCAGTACCCCTGCGAAACCACCAGGTACACAAGGACACCGAGCGTCAGAAGCAGCGGCAGCCACGTGGCCAACGCGACCGCGGGGTTGCGGATGAAATCTTCGATGATCTGGACCAATGTGCCGAGCGGGTCTCGGAAGAAGTTCATCAGTTGGTCTGCAATGTCATTGCTGCTCTCCAGCGCCGAACCGGAATTTCCAGCCTGAGCCTGTGCCGCGAGCCCGGACCTGTCCGCGGCCATGCCGGAAATCTCGCCGCCGGGTGCCATGATCGGCGCAGGGGCAGGCGTGGGAGCAATCGATGCTACTGCCGCGCTCGAAACCCCCTGGTAAGTCTCCATCGTGGTGCCGGCCTGCATCCACATCCGCACATAGTCGGCCTCGTTGAGCGCGATCGGGATCGTGTTGATCCCAAAGAAGTTCGTACCCACCAATGCACCGTGAATCACATGATTTGCCGCCAATTCGGCCAGCGTCGGCATGGATACCAAAGCCGTGGTGTAGGCCGCCGCGACAGTCTCATGGCCGGCTGCCGTCGCGGCGCTGTTCGCACTGGCCTGTACCAGCCAAGACAGGTAGGGCGCGTGTGCGAGTACGTATTGCTCCGCGCTGGGCCCCTCCCACGCGCCGGCTTGAACAGCTCCGAGTAAGGCGGTGAGTTCGGCTGCCGCCGAGGCATATTCGATGCTCAACGACTGCCATGCCCCTGCGGCGGCCAGCAGCGGTCCCGGCCCCGGGCCTCCTGAGAGCAACGCAGAATGCACTTCTGGTGGAGACGCCAGCCAGATTGGGGTCGTCATTACGGCCGAGCAAACCGTGGCCGCGGCATTGTGCTGATCGTGGGTTCATGGGTCGTAGGCGTCACGTGTCAAGGCTGACCCGTACGTTTGCAGGCTGTCTTGAAGGTTTCGGAACTCCTCGGCCAGCCATACCGTCGGCGAGACGCCGGCGAAACGGACGAACTCGCGGGTCAGATGTGCCTGATCGGCGAACCCGGCCTCGACGGCAATCCGCGCCAGATCCACCGGACCACCGTGGCGCGCCGTATCCGCGATCCGGCGGGTGGCGTACTCGAAGCGCATCAGCATCGCCACCGTCTTGGGAGCGTGGCCGACCTCGCGGTGGAACAACGTGGCAAGATGCCGGGGGCTCACCCCCACCTGCCCGGCGACAGCGCTCACCGGCAGGCGGCCTCGGCTGCACGCCAACAACTTCCAGGCGTAGGCGACCTCAGGTCGCACCGGTGCAGCACGCTGAACACCTTGCAGGTATCCCGCAACGCGGGCGAACGCCGCCGACCACTGCCTCGCCTCGGCGACCTGCTCGTGTAACCGGGAGACCGACCGGCCCAGCACCGCCGAAGCATCGAGAGCACCGGCATTGAGCTCTGCGGCGGACACCCCGAACAGCGTGCGCGCCGCCAGCGGGTGCACGGCCAGTTTCACCACGCCCTCACCGCGGTCCTTGCGCACCTTGCTCGCCTGCAGCTGCAGGCCGGCAAGCACGACCGGGATGGGCTTGGCTTCCGAAGGCATGTCGTCGGCCCGTAGACCGTCACTGAGGCTGACGATGAGAATCAGCCTCGACGACGGCAGTCCGCGGTACACACCCTCGAGCGAGCGGTAGCCCACCGCCGAGGTCACTCCCGGCACAGCAAGGGACGGGGCGATGGCGAAATCCCACGTCGGCTCTGCGGCCATGGCGTTGAGTGTAGGAAAACAGCCGGTGCGGAGGTGACCTACGAAACCGGCGCGCACCGTCAATCACAGAGAGACGTGCGGTCCGATCAAACCACCGACACACGGACCTTGGTGAGATCGGTACATCCCAACTCACGTCGTCACGAACGTATGGTCGCCCCCATGTGGCTGACCCATTTCACTGCTGTCGCGCTACCACTACTGCTGGTCCCCACAGCAGCACTGCTGGCCGCCGCGCGGTGGGGTATCGCAGGGCTCTCCGACGGGGTTCCCGACGATGTGAAAGCTTTGCTTCCCGAGTTCACCGCCACAGAGCGCCGACGCGGGACCATCTTCGCCACGATCTTCGTGAGCACGCTTGTCGTCGCGGTCTTCGTCGCAACATTCTCCTGGATCGACGGCGTCCACGCTTCCGGCTTTCTACAAGCGTTCGGGATGGCGTTCGCAACGCTCTTCACGTTCTGCCTGATCGACCTGGTGATCATCGACTGGGGATTGATCTGTTGGTGGCGGCCGTCCTGGATCGTGATCCGCGGAACCGAGCAAGCCGAAGGGTGGGGCGATTACATGTTTCACGTTCGTGAGCAACTGAGCCCGAAAGGCCTGGCAGCCATGTTCGGGATGCCCGTGGCAATCGCCGGCGCAGCTACAGTGTTGCGCCTCCTGCTGTAGCTGCTGCACCGTGACAGCTGGGCGGCGTGTCCTCAACGCCGCAGACCACCGCATTGACACCCAAATAGCCAGCGAGGCAGGCTGGTTGGCGGCCGAGGATGCCAACGCAACCGTCGTCAATGACTTCTCCGCGCGGAGTTCCGGAACCTACAGTTGTACTTCTTCTCGATGATTGCGGTCACCGTGTCTCGTTATCGTCATCGGCCGGAAATGCCTGGCACCCCAGGTGATCACAACGACCAGCCCCGTGCCGATGCCCAACCCTACGGACGCGAGTACCCAGGATTCGCGAAACGATCCGCTCATGGACATCCAGGCCGGCAGGGCTGCCGTGAGCGCGCCCTCCACCAATGCGACCGTGCCCGTGATCGTTGTCAGATGCGTGCGCTCCAAGCCGAGCAGCAGGAAGAACAGTAGCCACAGCGCTGCCCAGGCAAGCCAAATGACGCCGAAGACTGGGGAATTGGCCGCGAAGTTATGGGCGGCATAGGCGACCGCCACTACCGCGACGAAGAGTGAGAACCAACCTAACCCGTGCCCCGGTAGGTCGCATAGCGCGTTGATGCCGACCCACAGATAGGTGAAACCGAACAGGTAGAGTCCGGCGGCAGCGTGAATGATGGCGGTGTCGCCGCCGGCGGTCAGCACGAGATAGGTCGGAGTGAACACCTGCAGCAGGCCGACAAATAGATTGAGGGGGGCGGCGCCGCGCGGGGTGACCCAACCCAGCAGCATGAGTCCGTTCACGATCAGCACGGCGCCCACATAGAACAGTCCGATGTTGCCCATCTAGGGGTCTCGATTCTTCCGGGATGTCGCCCGACCGGAACTGCCCGGCCGGGGCGACATCGCGTAGTCGTTGGTGGCCGCTATTGGGGGAGGATGTCCTTGTCGAAGATGTCCAGTGGGATCTTCAGGACGACTGCAGCGTTCGGGATGTCGACGACACCTCCCACGTGCATCTCACACGGCGCGACAGAGATGATGGTGTAGGCCTGCTCGGGGGTGTACCCGAACTTGCCGAGGTATTCGATGGCCTGCTCGACGACCTGGGTCACCGCCATGGTGGTGTCGAGGTACTTCTGTTCAGTTCCGCCGGCCGAAAGGCCGGTGAAGGAGATGTACCGGGTACCGAATTGCGGGTCGACGGGAGAGGGCCGGAACATCGGGGTTCGGACGCCGTAGCGGGCCATCCCGTCCTTGATCACGTTGAACCGGTACCAGCCGGCACCATCCATCTCGATTGCGTTCCAGGTGATTTCGCCGTCTCCTTCGGCGAAATGGAAGTCGCCGCTGGAGAACAACGCGCCGTCGACGAACACCGGGAAGTAGACGCGCGAACCTCGCGACAGGTTCTTGATGTCCATGTTGCCGCCGTTCTCACGGGGCGGGATGGTCCGCGCTGCAGTTTCAGCGACCCGCGCCCACTCGTCTCCCTCGAGGTTCCGAAGGACCGCGGTGTCCCGGGCGTCGGCCCGGGGTGCGGCCAGACCGTCGGCGATGAACGGATCTTCGCGCTCGTTCCAGGTCCGCAGCAGGTCGTGGGAGGGCGCGACGCCGATGATGCCCGGGTGGCTGATCGCCGGAATCTCTACCCCGGGGATCTGGCGACTGGTGGCGAACAAGCCGTGCAGGTCCCAGATGGTTTTGTATCCGTCCGGGAAGGATTCCGCCAGCGGTCCGCCCATACCCGGCAGGATGTTCGAGTAGCCGATGCCCGAAAGTGGTTGAACATCAAGGATATCGACCACCAGCAGGTCACCGGCCTTGACGCCGTCGACCTTGACCGGGCCGGTCAGCGGATGGGTCCGGGTCAGGTCGAATGAACGGAGGTCGGCATCGTCGTCGACGTCTTGGAGTTGATAGTCGTCGTAGCCGCCGCTCTCCAGAATCAGTTCGTCGCCGAGGCCGACCTCGATCAGCGGTGGGATGTCCGGGTGCCAGCGATTGTGGCCAAGGTGCTTCTGCTTGGCCAACGGGACGCCGACCTCGCAGGAGAACCGCTTGACGCCGAGGTCGCGGTCGGGGAATCGGGATACGCCGGAGCGGGTGAAGTCAGCGGGTTCAGCCATGGTGCGTTCCTCTGTTCGTGGATGTGACGACGCACACACATTATCTCCATTTGGAAATAAAACAAGGCTGCGGTTCACCGTTGCCGGAATGCGGCGAGGTGAGGTCCGGGAGGATGAGTCGAGGTCAGCCGCGCTTGGACAGCAGGCCGGCCAGGGCTTCGTGTTCCCACGCGGCCAGATTGCACAGCTGCGCTTCGGCGGCCGCATTGACCCGGGGAGCGATAGCTCGATAGTTCGACCGGCCGCGATCGGTCAGGTGCACAAGCACCCGGCGCCGATCCAGCGAGTCAACCGTCCGATGTAGCAGCGCTTGGTCGACTAGCTTGTCTACGCTGCGCGTCAGGGTTGCTCCTGGCAAGCCGACGACATCGGCCAGGCCGGTCATCGTCAGACCGTCATGGGCGCGGTGCAGCGCCCCCAGGATCAGCCAGTGCGGCACCGCGAGGCCGGTGCCCGACAGGCTGGCGCCGATTACCCGTTCGAGGCGCGCAGCACGGTCGAGCAGCAGCGACGCCAGTTCCTCGAATTCTGTCGACATCGAACGTCCACTACTCCGATCCGCACCCAGTCGCCAACCCTTGACGCGTCACCGAACTCGGGGAAAAATTGCCCACTACTCAATTCCATTTGAACATAACTCCGCGGCCTAGGTCGAGCAGAGAAGGTGAAGTGTGGGTTGCAACACGGATGCATTCCGTATCGGCCTCGCCATCCCGCTTCGTGGTCCGGGCGGGATCTTCGGCCCATCGTGTGAGGCCGTCGCGGAGTTGGCTGTCGCCCAGCTCAACGCGACTGACGGCATCTTGGGGAGGCCGGTCGAGATCGAAGTCCTGGACGCCGGCGCCCCGGTAGAGGAGTTCTGCGATCAGACGATGGCGCAGGTCCAGTCCGGCGCCGTTCATGCCGTGGTGGGCTGGCACATTTCCACGGTGCGCCAACACATGTCGCCGGTGCTGGCGCAAATGAATGTTCCCTACGTCTATACATCGCTGCACGAAGGCGCCGCCGGCGAAGCGGTGCTGTGCCCGGGGGAGACCCCCGCACTTCAGGTGCTCCCCGGGCTGCGCTGGCTCAACGAGCATCTCGGGCTGAAGCGTTGGGCGATCGCCGGCTCGGACTATGTGTGGCCGCGGCGAACTGCTCGGGCCGTGCACACCTACGCGGAGGCATCGGGCTCCAAGGTGGTCGGCGAGTTCTACCTGCGCTACGGGTGTCGCGATTTCACCAGTGCCCTGCGGGATCTGGACAGAAGCGACGCCGATGCCGTGATCATGCTGCTGGTCGGTCGCGACGCGGTGCTGTTCAACCGCCAGTTCGCGACGAACGGTATGCAGGGACGAATGGTGCGGTTCTCGCCGTTGATGGAAGAGAACATGCTGCTGGCATCGGGAGGGTGGGCCACCGACAACCTGTATGTGGCCGCAGCGTACTTCAACAGTCTGGCCACGTCGTCGGCGCTGGATTTCACCGGCTCCTACCTGGATCGGTTCGGTCCGCACGCACCAGCGCTGAACAACGCCGCCGAATCCTGCTACGAGGGGATCCTGGCGCTGGCCGCGAGCGTGAACGAAGTACACAGCGTCGATTCGCGTCAGATACTCGCGACAATCGAGGGGCGGGGCGTGACCTACAACGGACCTCGTGGGACGGTGCACCTCGGGGTCGGCCGTTCTCGTCAGCGGGTGCACATCGCGCGGGCCGATCACTATGACTTTGACGTCATCGGGACCTTGCCCGAACCAATGGCTCTGAGCTGATCGCGGCGGTCCCCTCGGTCCGAGCCGAGGTCGGATTCGAGCCTTGGGCCAAAGCGGATGTCTTGCTGCAGGCCGATGGTCCCAACCCAGTCGGAGATGGTTTCCCGGCGATCAGGGATTCGCGGCAGGTTGGGGATACTGGGCTGCCTGGACCACTCGTCCTGCGAGTTCGGAGACGTAAGTGGCATCGACCGGTTGGCGGGTGAGGGCGCTCCGGAAGTGGATAGGTGCGATCAGCAGTTCGATCACCTGCCGGGCATCGACGTCACCCGGGAGTTCGCCACGGGTGATCGCACGCGTGATCATCGGCAAGATCACCTGATAACGCTGTTGCCAGAACGCTTCTCGTGCGGAGGCTACCTCGTCGGAATCGCTGACCGCAGACAGCGCCCGCACCAGGCCGCGCCCCAGCGGGGTGTTGAGGTAGTCGCCGAGTGCGGTGCCGAACGCGGTCAGATCCGTGTGCAGCGATCCGGTGTCGGGGATCGGCAGTTCGCGCGCGCTGGATGCCAATAGCGCGTCAAGCACCAGATTTTCCCGGGTCCCCCAGCGTCGGTAGATGGAGCTGTCGCGAACGCCGGCGCGCCGGCTCACGTCGGGAATGCTGACCTTGTCCGCACCGTGCTCGGTGACCGCCTCGATCACCGCCTGGTGGACTGCCTGTTTCACGCGGGCAGCGCGGCCACCGGGCCGCGCTCGTGACGATGCGGGTTGAGCGGCTTCAGCCATACCGTCATCTTAAAACAGAAGCTCTTGCTTTTAGTGTGTCGCGACGCCTACGCTTAATGCAGAACAATCTGCTATTGGGTCAGTTGGGGAGGTTTGTGATGGCGTCGGTACTGGAAGCTGCGAAGCGGGTGGCGGTCACGGCGTGCGCCCTGACGCACACCACAGATAGGGCGGCGCGACGGCTGGGTGTGGCGGCGTTTCTGCCCAAACTCTTTGTGGATCGATTCACGCATCTGGGCGGATTCACCGATGCGCAGTTCCGCGATCAGCTGGCCGTCTGTCGGACATTCGAGGATGCGCAGTGGGCGTCGCACTGGCAGGGCTTGGCTGATGAGCAATTGGCACGGGCGGATCAGGCGCTCCGGCGCCTGGGCGGCCCGTCCGCTGAACAACTTGCCGACCCCGAGGGTGTTGTCGACATCGCCGCGCTCGGCGCGCTGTTGGGTCCGGCGGTGACGATTCTGGCCGATCGGGGAGCCGTGGCCGATCCGGACGCGGTGGTCAAGTTCAGCAGCCAGCACCCGGAATTCGCCGATGCCGCCGAGGCCCTGGACGCCTTGATCAAGGCGCTGGTCTATGAATTCGCCGCTGCCTGGCCAGGATTCAGTCCGCACCGACTGCTCGCCTACAAGCGAATGGACCGGCTGACCGAGGTTCTGATGACCGCACTCGCCCCGGCCATGGGCTGCACAGTCGACGTGGTGCAGATCCCGTCCGGCGGCGAAGACGTGGTGCGCGGGTACTTGGTACTGCCCCAGGGGGCAACCCAGGCTCCGACGGTGCTGATCACCAACGGGCTGGAAGGCACCATCGCCGAGGTGCTGTTGCCGATGCTGGCGCAGCGAGACGGAAATCTGGGGTTGTTCGTGATGGAGATGCCTGGCACCTATGGTTATAGCGCGCCACTGACGGTGGCCGGCGCCCAGACCGCTTACACCAAAGTCATCGACTACCTGGTCGCTGAACCCCGCGTTGACGCAGACCGGATCGGCATGTTCGGTGCGAGCTTCGGTGCGTACTGGTCAACCCGGATGGCCGCTGTCGACGATCGGTTGAAGGCTGTGGTGTCCAACGGGCCCCCAGCCGATCGGAGTTTTGGCACGCTCAGCTCCGTCGGTATGCCGGAAATCATGGTGTGGACTTTGCTCAACACTCTCGGTGCCAAGAACCCAATCGATCTCTTGAACAAGCTGTCTGACTTCGCTTTGACCGAGCTTTGCAGCAAGATTTCCGCCCAGTTGCTGGTGATCAACGGGGCCCGCGACACCTTGGTCGACACGCAGGACTCGATCGACATCGCCGCCGCAGCCCCTGATGCGTTGCTGGCCTTGTATGCCGGTGATGATCACTGCGCGATGGGTAATGCCGAACATTGGTCGCCGCTGGCGGCAAGATTCCTTCGCGATCATTTGAGCGGTCCGATCTCCGAGCCGGCTCGGTGACCGAGGCGATCAAGGACTTGCCGCGGATGCGGCGCGTCCTCTACACCTCCGATCACCGCATTGACACCGAAATCGCCACCGATGCAGGGTGGTTGGCTGCTGAGGACGCCGTCTGGGCCAATCACCTGCACGATCTCTCGACGGTGTTCACGCCCGCGTTCGAGATCGCCCGCTACGAGCAGTTAGGGCTTTCCGATGGAGCCACCGTACTGCCAATCTGCCCGACGTCGTTCCGCGATTTCATGATGTATGAGAAGCATGCTGTCGATGCCGCCCGTGGCCTGGCGAAGCGTTTCGTGCCGACGGGCTATCGAGTGGCGCGCCTCTACGAAACCGTCACTCGCCGAACCTTTCCCTCGTTTCGGCCCAAGGCCCTCTGGTATCGCGAACCGATCTACTACATGTCCAACGCGTTGACCTTTGTCCCGTCGGGAGTGCCCATTCGCACCCCCTCCTACAGCCGCGCTCTCGATTTCGAGCTTGAACTCGGCGTCGTACTCGGAAGCCCGCTGCGCAACGCAACCGTCGAGCAAGCCGCTGCCGCGATCGCCGCGGTCGTCGTCGTCAACGATTTCTCCGCGCGGGACGTGCAACTGGCCGAAATGCGCTCCGGTTTCGGCCCGCAGAAAGCCAAGCACTTCATCAGCTCGATGTCGGCCACCGCCGTCGCCGGTCCCGCACTCGCGCCTCACCTCGATGGGTTGACCGCCAGCGTCACCATCAACGGGAAGACCGTCTCGCGCACCACGACCGCGGGGATGCGGTACTCCATGGCCGAGGCCATCGCCCATGTATCGCGCGACGAACAGCTCTTCCCCGGAGAGCTACTGGGCACGGGCACATTGCCCGGGGGCAGCGGGATGGAACTGGGTTGCTGGCTGGCCCCGGGTGACGAACTGCGCCTGGAAATCGACGCGATCGGTGTCATCGAGCACCGAATCCAAGGCTAGAGATGATCTCTCGGTGAAGATCGATCAAGTCTCAGACTCTGTCTACGTGGTCGCTGGCACAAACGTGAACTGGGCACTTGTCAGTAACGGATCCGCTGTCACCATCGTCGACGCCGGCTATCCGGCCGACACCGACCATCTGCTCGACTCGATCCGGCAAATCGGGCACCGCCTCGACGACGTGGCCGCCGTGCTGTTGACCCACGCTCACCTCGACCACATCGGCGCGATCCCCACGCTCGTCGAGCGCATCGGAATGCCGGTCTACACCGGAACCGAAGAAGTGCGACACGCCAAACGCGAATACCTGCAACAAATTACGCCCGTCGAAATGCTCAAACAGCTCGGCAGCCAGCGTGGTCGGAAGTGGGTCACCCAAACGATCAAAGCCGCGCGAGGAGGAATCAAGACAACAGTGCCCACAGCGACTGCCGCCGCGGCCGAGGTGCTCGCCCAACTGCCGGGTGGACTGATCCCCGTGCCGTCACCGGGACACACCTCCGGTCACACCGCCTATTTCATGCCCTCGGAGAGGGTTCTGTTCTCCGGTGACGCCCTCGTCACCGGGCACCCCCTTCTGATCGATACCGGCCCGCAACTGCTGCCGTCGGTTTTCAATCACGACGAAGCACTGGCGCGGCTCAGCGCACAACAGCTCGCCGGACAACCTGCCCGTACCTTGGTCCCCGGACACGGCGCACCCATCGTCCACCCCTGACCGACGACAGACAGGCACCCAATGACAAACACCGAATCCCCGAACTCCGAACCCATGACATCCCCGGCCTACGCCAACGGCCTGCGCACTCGTCAGGAAGTCATGGGCACCGATTTCGTCGCCCAGGCACTAGCCCGCACCTCAGGAAGCGAATCCGAACAGCTTCAACATTTCATCACCGAGCACGTTTGGGACGCCGTATGGAACCGGCCAGGCCTCGAACACCGCGACCGCAGCCTGCTCAATCTGGGAATTCTCACGGCACTGCGAGCTCACGACGAACTCCGCGGTCACGTGCGAGGCGCTCTCAACAACGGGCTCACGCGAGCGGAGATCACCGAGTCGATCATCCACACCAGCGGATACTGCGGTGCGCCAGCCGCACTGGCAGCCATGCGCGTAGCTCAAGAAGAGTTCGACAAACTCTGAATACCCGTAACGTCGTCCGTGGTCGCTCGGTCCACTCCTGCCCAGCCGGTAAATACCTTGTCGGAACCCGCAAGCGGGGTCGGTCGAACCGCGGAAGCCGTTGCGTTGGAGCTCGATCGAGCTCCATTGAGATGGACGGTGTGTCGGTGGCTATCGCTTCCGTTCGCGGGCCGATGCCCCAGCGCTGACCACGACCTCGCGGTGCGCGATCGCCGTGTGGTCGTCGCTGCATTCAACGACCACACGGATCGGGGCGCCGCAGTCGGCGTGGCGGACGTTGAGAAAGGGGCCCTCGGGGTCGGCAGTGTACTTGTCGCCCCACTGCATCAATGAAACGATGATTGGCCATGTATCCCAACCCTTTTCGGTGAGCGTGTACTCGTTGCGGGTGCGCCCGCCAGTCGGTCGATAGGGCCGGGTTTCGAGAATCTCCGCCGCGACAAGCTTGCGAAGCCGATCGGCCAACACCGCCTCGGACACGCCCAGGTGATCACGGAAGTCATCGAACCTACGGACCCCGTTGATCGCCTCCCGAATGAGCAGCAGGCTCCACTTCTCTCCGACGATGTCGAGCGTTCGCTTCACAGGGCAGTTCTGGGTGTCCAGGCTGAGCCAATCCATGATGCACCTCACTTCTGTATTGACAGTCAGCCCCATTATAGCTAGCTTCTGTTTCAGAAGTTAAAGCTTCTGATGCGACCTCTCCGCACGCCAGCCACCGATGGAACGCACAGCGGCACAACCGTTCCCGCGAGATTCGTGGCGACCAAAGAAACCAAGCGACCAGGAGCCACCATGTTCGATGCCATCTCGCACCGCATCGGCGACGGCATTCTGACCATCACACTGAACCGTCCCGACAATCTCAACGCGTCCGCTCTCGCGATGGGCGACGAACTCGAACGATCATTCCGCGACGTCAACGTCAACGTCAACGTCAACGTCAACGTCAACGACAACGACGACGTCCGCGCGGTGATCGTCACCGGCGCGGGCCGCGGACTCGTATGCACCGTAGCCCGCCGTGGCACGGAATCAGAAGAAGGAAGACCGCAGTGAACGCCATACTGTCAGGCCCGATCCGACTCGGGGTGATCGAAGCCACCAATCGGATCGTCATGGCGCCCATGACGCGTAGCCGTGCCGGCGCCGACGGGGTTCCCCGGCAATCCACCGCGGCGTACTACGCCCAACGCGCGAGTGCGGGACTCGTTGTCTCCGAGGGTATCTGTATCGCGCCAGAAGCAGTCGGGAACCCGATGGTGCCTGGCTTATGGTCAAGAGAACAGATTGGCGCCTGGCGGTCGGTAACCTCCGCAGTGCATGACGCCGGCGGGATGATGGCGGCCCAGTTGTGGCACACGGGCAGAGCGTCGCATCCCAGCTTGCAGCCCGACGGACAACTCCCCGTGGGGCCGTCCCCGATCGCGATTGACGGCCTTACTTTCGCGGCAAACGGCCGCACCCCTTATGTGACGCCGCGAGCACTCGATACCGGGGAGATCCCACAGATCGTCGACCATTACGCGCGCGCCGCGGCCAATGCCAGAGAAGCCGGGTTCGACGCCGTTGAATTGCACTCGGCCAACGGCTATCTCGTCGACCAGTTCTTACAAGACAACTCCAACCGACGTGGCGACAGATACGGCGGCAGCATCGAGAACCGGGTTCGACTTCTCGTCGAGATCGTCGTCGCCCTCGTCGACACCGTCGGCCCGGGACGCGTCGGGGTACGAATCTCGCCCGCGAGCACGTTCCAGGACATGGCCGACTCCGACCCTCACCGACTGTTCGACCATGTGGTGCGTGTCCTGTCCGAGCACGACTTGGCCTACCTTCACGTCGTAGAACCCGGTATCGATGGCTGGTGCGATGCCCACTTCGAACAGGCCTCGCCGATTGACAGCGAGTGGATACGCGCACGCTACGCGGGAAACATCGTCGCCACCGGCGGATATACCGCGGAATCTGCCACTCGTGCAGTCGAATCCGGCATCGTTGATGCCGTTGCCTTCGGGCGATCCTTCATCGCCAACCCGGACCTGCCGCGGCGACTGATCGAAAACTTGCCTATCGCCGAACCCAACCGCGAGACCTTCTACAGCGGCGGCGACGAAGGCTACATCGACTACCCG
Organism: Mycobacterium sp. 134; assembly: GCF_048282715.1. Classification (NCBI taxonomy): domain Bacteria; kingdom Bacillati; phylum Actinomycetota; class Actinomycetes; order Mycobacteriales; family Mycobacteriaceae; genus Mycobacterium; species Mycobacterium sp. 134. Next base: position 6,347,185 of record NZ_JBLVUN010000008.1, on the reverse strand, counting down.
TTTTGGGATGAGTCGACGGTCAGCGCCTGAAGACACCGTTGCCACCAACGAATGAATGCGAGGCGCACATGAACGTATTGGTTGATGCAGGAATGTTCACCGACCGCGGAGGCTGGATTTTCGACTCTCAGTTCGAGGCGGAGATGGGGGCACCGTACCTACTCGCGCACGGGCTCGGAGTGCCGGTGGCAGACGCGCGGACGACCGTCACGCTGACAACACCCGGCACCTATCGCGTCTGGGTGCGTACGAAGGACTGGGTGCCCTCACATCACCCGGGTAGATTCACTGTCACTGTCACGGGCCACACCTTCGATCGTGAATTCGGAGCGACCGGTCGCGGGTGGGGCTGGGAGGACGCGGGAACAGTCGAACTTGCTGCAGGCGAGAACGACATCGTGCTTCACGACCTCACCGGCTTCGATGGCCGATGCGATGCTGTCTTTCTGAGCCTCGACGACACACCACCGCCCGACGGAGCCGGGCCGGCAGCTCGCCAATGGCGTCGAGAGCTGCGCGGGCACAGCGCGCAGCCACGCGCGGCCGGCGAGTTCGATGTGGTGGTCGTCGGTGGAGGAGTCACCGGTTCGACGGCAGCGCTGGCCGCGGCGCGCCTGGGTCTGCGCGTCGCGCTTATCCAGAACCGCCCAGTTCTGGGCGGCAACGCCAGTGTCGAGATCGGCATCAGCCCCCGTGGTGAGAACAGCACTTTGGTGCGGGAGCTCTCGGCCCGCCACGCTGACGGCGACCTCGTTGCTCGCGATGTCCTTGACGCCGAACCGAACGTGACTGTGTTCATCGAACATCAGGTACACGGAGTGCTCACCGAAGGACGGCGGGTGACCTCGGTCGACGCCCGCGATACCCGCACTGGGGAGGAATGGCGATTTCGAGCGCCCGTCGTCATCGACTGCAGTGGGACGGCGATCATCGGTCTTCTGGCCGGCGCGCGAACGATATTCGGGCACGAATCCGCGTCGGAATACGGGGAGCCGCTGGCTCCCGTGGAGCATTTGGACCAGCATCATGGCCACACGCTGATGTTCCGCACTCGCGACAACGGAACTCCCACGTCTTTTCCCGATGTCCCGTGGGCGCTAGCCGTCGCCAAGGACTACGCGAACCTCAGCGGGCAATTGGTCGAACCGGGCATCGACAATGGCCCCGGACCTGCCGCCGGGCGCTTCCGCACGCCCCACCCCGACGTTCGTCGCCGAATGCTGGTTCCCGCAAGCCATTTCTGGGAATACGGCCAATGGCTCGACCCGTACACGCAGGGTGAGGAGATCCGGGACCATCTGCTGTGCGCGATCTATGGAACCTTCGCGAACGTCAAATCTGTTGAGCCGCAAACTTATGCCAATCTCACCTTGGATTTTGTCGCCTATGTTGCGGCTCAGGGGGAGTTCCGGCGATACCTCGGGGACTACGTCCTCACCGAAAACGACATCCGTGACCACCGGGAATTCGACGACGGTGTGATCACCAACTCGGGTCCGTTCTGCCTGCACTATCCCATCGACGAGACCTACGATTTTCGGCTCCGGGACTGGAAGTGGGACACCCGCGACGGGCTTCCATTCCAGGTTCCCTTCCGATGCCTCTACTCTGCAGACATCGACAACCTCCTGGTGGCCGGCAAGCACATCAGTGTCACGCACATCGCGGGCTCAGCCACCAAATTCATGGGCAACGGCGGTCAGCACGCGATCGCTGCCGCCGTCGCCGCGTCAATCTGCCTGCGCGAGAACATCAGTCCCCGTGATGTCCCTGCAGAACACGTTGATGAACTGAGGAGTTTGGTGGACAAGCTCACCGCAGGGAGCGATTGCCCCACTACAGATCCCTAATGCTAGGAGAGTGCAGTACCGTTCCGTCGACTGACCCATCGACGGACTGCGACGCATTTCGGACGTGTCGATGTCGTGATCGCCAACGCCGGCGCCAGCATGCCCGACGCGATCAAACTGTCCTCCGAGGCTGGTCGGCGCTGAATACATGCGCGTCCCCGGCCCTCCGAACCTGCATGCGCAGGACACCGGGTAGCTGTGCTTTGGCGCGGGGGTGGTGTTATCGACCGGCGTCCGCGAGGCTCGCGTGGTGCGCCCTACTCTGTCATTCGCCGTTCGAAGCCGCCTTGCCGCTCGAAAAGCTAGATCGCGATGCTAACCCGATCTCCGGGTGGACTACGCGTAGCCGACCCACCCCCGGAAGTTGAACGCCAGGAAGAAGTCTGCGACGTTGGTGAAGCCGGCCTCCTCGAGGATGGTGCGGTCTTCCTCTGGTGACACGACGGGGATGCCGGATTCGATTGCAACACGAGCCTTCTGAGCATCCGCGGGAGCGATGCCCGTTGCGACGAGGTATGCCACATGCCGGTCTATCCAGGTCTGTCGTTCAGCCTCATCGCGGTGCGCAATGCTGAGATGCATCACGACGAACGGTGCCCCGGGCGTCAGTCGGCGCCGTACCTCGGTCGCTGTACGCAGTCGTTCGTCGGGTGTAAGGAAGTGCAGTGTCAGCAGACTGGTTGCGGCGTCGAAGAGGCCAAGCGGTGCGTCGTCGATGTATCCGTTGTGCATCGTCACCCGCGACGCGTTTGATCCGAGGGTCTGTACCGCGAGATCCAGCATCGCAGCCGACGGATCGACCGCATCGAAGGTCCACCCTGGGTGAGTTTCCGCGAGTGCCTTCGTCTCCAGTCCTCCGCCGGCCCCCAGCACCAGCAGCCTCGCGTCAGACGGAGCGCGTTCCTCGATGAGGACGCCGACCAGGCGGTGAATGTCGGCCAGGGCGGGCACCATCTGCCCGGCGCGCTTGGCGTACATGGCGACGTGGGCGGGATCGTCAAATGGGTTAGGTGGTGTGGTCACGCCACGAGGGTGGCCGCCTGGAGTCTGAGGTGGCAAGTGAACTTGCCATCTGGGCAATATGTACCGCAGTCACGGGTGCGAGCAGCGCGCACGACGTCGTCGCCGAACTTACTGAGCCGCGGCACCACACCTCAATGCGTTAGCGCAACGTCGACATCCACGCCTTGGTTCAATCATGCAACGACAACTTCGCCCGAACATCTGGACCAAACCACCGTTCAAAATCCTGGGCGGCGTCGGAATCTACTGCACCAGAATCAACGACTCACGACTGGGCAGGAACCGCCCCAGCACCGCATCAGGAGCAAGCAGCGGGTTCCGGCGAGTCGCTCGCACCGGTCCCTGTGCTGTGCCGGTCGATGTCTGAGCCGATCTGCCGGTTCGCGCGGCGGATCGCCCAGTACACGATCACGGACGCCGCGCCGAGCAGCGGATAGCCCATCGCGATCCGGGCAAACGCCAACCAGCCGCTGAAGCCACCGTCGTAAAGCCATTGCTGCACAACGAATCGCGCGGAGAACAACGCCACGAATGCCAGCGTGGCGACGTCGAACGCGCGCAGCGCCACGGTGTCGGCGCGCCATGCTCGATCGGGCCCGTCCCTACGCAGCAGGTTCCATATCACTCCGACCAAGGGGCGCCGCACCAAGAGGGATACGCAGAACACGGCCGCCATTGCCAGACTGAACCAGATTCCAGGCAGGAAGTAGTCTTCGGCGGAACCGGTGTAGTAGGCGATCAGCGCGGCGACGACGACCCCGAGCAGTCCTGATACCGCCGGCTGAATGGGCTGCTTACGCAACAGGCGGACTACGATCAGGCCGACGCTGAAGCCAATGGATATCACGACCGCCGCGTCCAGGCCCGCAATCGCGTTCGCGATGACGTAGGCAAGCGTGGGCAGGCTGGCGTACACCAGCCCGGACACCCCGCCCATGCGTTGGAGCAAGGTCGGTGAATTTCCTTGCTCCAGCTCGCCGGTCACGCCTTCCTTCCATCGCCGAGATGCTCGGCGAGGAAGCGGTCGACGGTCTTGTACATGTCGATCACGTTGTCCGGGTTGATGAATCCGTGCCCTTCGTCGTGTTTGATCATGTACTCCACCTTGACTCCGCGGTCGCGCAACGCCTCGACCAGATTGTCGGATTCGGCCTGCACCACGCGAACATCGTTGGCGCCCTGGATGACCAGCAGTGGCGTGCGGATCTGGTCGACCTTCGTGATCGGTGAACGCGACAGCATGTCGGCCAACTGGTCCGGGTCGTCGGGGTTTCCGACGAACAGGTGCCAGTTGTTGGCCAGGTGCGGGCGTGCGATCTCGGGCAGCGTCCGCATGAAGTTGCTCAGGTCGGAGATACCGACGTAATCGACTGCAGCGGCGAACACGTCGGGTGTGAAGGTGACGCCAACCAGCGTCGCGTAGCCGCCGTAGGAGCCGCCGAAGATGGCGATCCGCTTCGGATCCGCATACCCCTGCTCAACGGCCCAGTCGACGCTGTCGATCAGATCGTCGTGCATCTTGCCGGCGAACTCGCCGACCGCGGCCTTGGTGAAGGCTTTACCGAAGCCCGCCGACCCGCGGAAGTTGACTTGCAGCACCGCATATCCGCGGTTGGCGAGCAGCTGCACCGGCGGGGTGAACATCCAGCCGTCCCGCGTCCAGGGCCCGCCGTGCACCAGCAGCACCATCGGCAGATCCTTCGGTGGCACCCCGACCGGCAGGGTCAGATACCCGTGCAGATCCAGCCCGTCGCGCGAGCGGATGGTGACCGGCTCCATCGCCGCCAGGACCTCGGGATCCAGCTGCGGATGAGACCCGAACAGCAGCTGGCTCTCCCCGGTGTCGTGGTCGTAGAGGTAGGTCATCCCCGCTTCGCGGTCGTGGGTGAAGTTGACCACCCAGCGTCGGCCGGTCAGGTCGGAGCTCAGGGCGTTCACGTCGCCGTCGGAAAGCTTCTCCAGGTTCGCCAGCACCGCGGCGAAGTGCGGATCCAGCGGCTGAATCACCTGACGTTCCAACAGGTACCGCACCCCGAGCAGATCGCCGGTGCGCCGGTCCAGGATCAGCGGTTCGGCCAGCGTGGTGAATACGCTGGCCCGGGTGTCCACGTCGTAGACCGGATGGCTGTCGACGTGGGTCTGTTCGCCGGTGATGACGTCGACGCGCACGATGCGGGTCCGGTCGGTGCCGTCGTTGGAGCCGATCCAGATGCCGGTGCCGTCGGGGGTGACGGTGATCGGGTACAGCCCCATCGTGTAGTCACGGCCGTCGAAGGTGACGATGGAGCGCAGCGTCTCGGTCTGCGGCTCCCACTGCAACAGCTCCACGTCACCGTCGGCAGTCAGTGCGGTGGAGAACAATTCGCCGTTGCTGCTGGCCCGCCAGCCTGCTCCCTTGCCGGGGTTCTGCGCCACCATGGTGAGTTCACCGGTGGCGATGTCCAGCTCGTAGGCGTCCATCAGGGTCGGTGTGCGCTTGTTGGAGTACACCATCGCCTTGGCCGGATCGCCGAGCAGTTCGTGGGCGGCCATCGCTCCCGGGAACGGGGTCAGATCGACCGCACCGGACTCGGGGTCCTGCGGGTCGGCCCGGAAGACGTGCCAGTTCTCGTCGCCGCCGGTGTCCTGCAGGTAGAGCAGCCAGCGGGAGTCCCTGGTCCACTCGTAGTGAATGATGCTGCGGGTGCTGTCGGCGGTAACTCGCAGCGGCTCGCCGTCGAGGTCGTCCACGTCCTGGATCCAGATGTTGAGGCGGCCCCGCCAGGGTGCGAGGTAGGCGATACGGGTGCCGTCGGGTGAGATCGATGCCTGCGCGCGGGCGGGCGGCGCGAACAGATCGTCGACGGAGAGCAACTCAGGTGGTGGCATGCCTCCATCGCACACTCGGACGTAACGGCACAGTCAAGTCCCGGGCATGATGGACAGGTGGCGTGGAGTACTCGGGAGATCGCCGAGCTGGCCGGCACCAGTCTGCGAGCCGTCCGCCATTACCACCAGGTCGGCCTGCTCCCGGAGCCCGAACGCCGGTCAAATGGATACAAGCGGTACGGCGTGGCGCACCTGGTCCGTTTGGTCCGCATCAAACGGCTCGTCGACTTGGGGTTCTCGCTCCCGCAGATCGCGGCGATGGGTGACACCGACGAGCACCCCGAAAAGGCGTTGCGGGAACTGGACGCCGAGCTGGCGGCGACCATCGATAGGTTGCAACGGGCCCGCGAGGAGCTCGGCGAGCTGCTGGAGAACTCCGCGCCCACAGATCTGCCGCCCGAGTTCGCGCCAGGGGACGCCGTCGCCAAGATGACCGACGCGGATCGCAAGCTGGTGGTGGTCCTCAGCCGGGTGCTGGGTCCACGCGGCCGACAGGCCTATGCCGACCTGATCAGGGACACCCGCGAAGATCCGGCCGCATCGGAGCTGGACACGCTGTCCGCCGACGCCGACGAGGCGACCCGTCAGGACCTCGCCGAGCGGCTGGCGCCCTACATCTGGTCGGTCCGGCAGGCCCATCCCGGACTCACCGAGGCCCGCGCCGACGCGCCGCGCGGCGCGAACTTCGCCGAAAAGGCGATCGATGACGCGATGGCCGATCTGTACAACGCGGCGCAGCTGGACGTGCTGCGCCGAGCCGGTCAGATCGTGCGGCGGCTAGCCACCTAGGTGCGGCAGCGGCAGCGCGCGAGCCGGATGTGCGACTCGTTTACGAATCCAAGTCCGGCACAACCGAAATCTGGTCCACGCCTGTCTCATATCTCGCGAAACGAGATACCCCGCTTACAGAGGACGGCAGGTCCTGAGGTAGCTGAGGAACGAGGCCTGCAGGCCAGTCACGTGTGTTTCGTGCAGGATCTCGCTGGTGACCGCTTCGTTGCGTGCGGTGAGGCGGTGAAGGACGGTGGCCGTGGTTTTCGCGAGGCTTTGGTAGACGGCCAGGTCTCCGAGAAGCTCTCTCTCGTTGAGAGTTATGTGGAGCTTGGTGGCACGCCGGCCCTCGCCCATCGCGTCGAGCTGGGCGAAGATCTGACTGTCTTCACCGATCACGCCGGGGCTACCGGCTCCGATGCTCTCGAAGAGGGTGCTGCCGGTGAGCCAGGCGTAGAGACTGAAGAGTCCGCCGTAGGAGTAGCCGAAAAGGCCGTGACCGCTTGTGGCAGTGCCATAGTCGCGTTCGATCCGCGGGTGCAGTTCCGCGGTCAGGAAGCTCAGGAATACATCGGCGTGGGTGTTGCGTAGCTCGGCGAGGTAGGCGTCGGCTTCCTCGCGTGTTCTCAAGCCCGCTTGCAGTCCCATCTCCAGGGCATCGATCAGCTCCTTGGCGATGGGCTCGCCGGGTGGCACGAAGTCTCTGTTGCGCAGCCGGTCCCAGTCCTGTGCTTCCTCACCCGCGTACCCGACGCTGACTTGGATGTAGGGCTGGATCCGTTGCATGGGGTCCATCTGGGTGACGATGAGCGGAGCCGTCAGGCCCACGGCAAAGTTGCCGTCGAGCACGTACACGACGGGCGCCTGCGTCGAGGCGCGGTCGTAGCCCGGTGGGGTGGTAACCCAGACGCCGTAGGCGTGCCCGCCGCTGGAAAGCATCTCGAAATAGTCGGTGTCGGCGAAACAGCCTTGCCACATGGCGCTCATCAAAGGTCCTTCACAACTCGGCCGGCCTCGCAGCGCGGCCTTCTCGGCAGGTATTTTTCCATTGGAAAAGTCTTATCCAATGGATAAAGTGCGGGAGTGATCCTGTCAAGCGCGGAACGCAAAGGCGATGCACGCGAGCGTCTTCTGGCTCGGCTTCTCGACGTTTTCGGGGATGTCCTTCCCTCGCCGGAGGTTTCGCTGCGTGAGGTCGCCGCCCGGGCCGAGACCAGCCACGCCCTTCTGCGGTACCACTTCGGGTCGCTCCCGGGAGTCTTGGCGGCCATGCTCAAGGAGCAGCGATCTCGTGACAACGAGGTGCTTTTCAAGACCGCCCGGCACGGCTCCTTTGACGACCTCGTCCTGGCGATCTGGCGGGCCTACACCCGCCCGGAGCAGCTGTCGCGTGTCCGCGGCTTTTTCCACGTCGTAGGACTCGCCGCATACAGCCCAGGGGACTTTCGTGAGTTCATCGACTCGCTTGACGACCTGACCGTGATGCTGGCCTCGCTCGCAGAACGCGAAGGGCACAACGCCGAGGAGGCGCTGAACATGGCCATCATCGCCGTCGCCGCGATGCGTGGCCTGCTCCTGCGGGAGGTTCTGACTCCAGGCGGCCACTCGGAGGACGCCGTTGCCTTGATCCTGTCCATGAGCAAGGGGAGTAATTAGCCGCCCTTGGCCACCACTTCAGCACCTCGACGAAGCCGTTCCCGTAGTGTCCTCGCCGATGAGCGCCGGCCGTAGGAACACGACATGAGCCTGGCTACCATCGCCCAGGCGATCGGTGCCTTCGCCGTGACCAACATCGATGACATCGTCGTACTCGCGGTCTTCTTCGGTCAGGTGCCAGGCCATCGTGGGGCGGCGATCCGGGTGATCCTCGGTCAGTACCTCGGCTTCGGCGCAATTCTGGCAGTGTCGATCAGCGGCGCTCTACTTGGCGCCACACTGTTGCCGCCTGCCGTGCTTCCGTACTTCGGGCTGCTGCCAATCATGTTGGGGCTCAGAGCCGCCTGGGTTTCGTGGCGCCACAGTCGCGACACCGAAACTCCAGATGCCCAATTCGCGTCGCCACCTGCAGGACCGGGGGTGTGGCAGGTCGCGGGCGTCACCTTCGCCAACGGCGGAGACAACATCGGCGTCTATGTACCGATCTTCGCCGTGGCATCCATCGGCACTGTCAGCGCCTACGTCGTCGTGTTTCTCATCGGCGTCGCGGTCTGGTGCGCGGCCGGGCAATACTTCGCCTACCGCCCGATCATTGCCGAGGCGCTCTCACGCTGGGGCCACATCATCCTGCCCGTCGCACTCATCGTTATCGGGACGGTCATCCTCGTTGAAGGCGGTGCGTTCGGCCTCTCGATGTAGCGGGCGTACTTCGAACATGGCGATGATCTCCCCCTGCAAAATTTGCTGGGACCTGGCGGAATGCGGTGTTATCGTCACGGCGTGACCAGGTCCTGCCACGGCTATGAGCCGCTCGCCGGGATGCATGAAGCATCCGCGGCGAGTTTGTGGTGCGCGGGCACCGTCGACGCCAGAGGACTTGCCCGACAATTGGTCGAGCATGATGCCCTGGGGCATCTCGGGTGCGTCCGGTCGATGTGTCGACGACCTTCCACTCTGTCAATGGGTGCGGGCCGCGGCCGGAAACGCGAGACCGAACAACAATCTCACAAACTTCTCAACTTCGCTGTTGTCGCTGACAGGAACGTCGCCTGACGTTGCTGTAGTTCGCCACGCCTAATTATGCTGGTGTGCAACGGATTACGAAGAAGAAACCGCTCGACAATCACGTTGCCCGCAGCCCATGCTGTTAATGGCAACGCACCCGAATGACCGTGTGCAGAGCGGCGTGACAGGTGAAACATCTTTTCCCGCTGGCTCTTTGAAAACTGAACAATGTGGCATCCGCGCTCGTGGCGGAACTGGAAGACGCGCCCGCTCAGACCCGGGTGCCCAATACGGGCATGCAGGTTCAACTCCTGCCGAGCGCACCATCGATGCTCGAGCTTGTGGATTGCGGACTCGTACCGTACCGTGCCGTGAGCGGTGAGCGTCATTGAACGCGTCGTTGGTGAGATCAATTACCACTCTTGGCTTTTACTCGTCAGTTCCGAGTTCGAGTCCCGAGAGGCCTACTCAAGAGCCACATGCGCGCCGTTAGCTGAGTTGGGATAGCACCAGACTCTTAATCTGGGGACGGGGGATCGAAACCCCCACGGCGCACCGATATTCAAGCGGTTGAGGTGTAACGGGATTGCACGTCAGTCTTCCAAACCCCAGCAGTGGTCAGCCGATGCTGTTGGCGTTCGCCGGTGGTCCGCGGGGCCGGGAGGTCGGGATGACTGATGAGCAGGTCGTCGCCTCGACGTTGGCCTCCCTGAGACAGATCTATGGCGACAGCGTTCCGGGCCCGGTGAACCATCGGGTTACCCGGTGGGGTGCAGATCCGTATTCGTTGGGTCGTATTCCCATGTGGCGGTGGGAGCTTCCCAAGAGGATCACGATGCGATGGCGACTCCCGTCGGTGGGGTGGTGCACCTTGCTGGGGAAAGCAACCTGGAGCACCGACCCGGCGACGGTGAACGGGGCGTTGCTGTCGGGACATCGGGCTGCTGAGCGCGTCCTCGGAAGACCGATTGATCTGGGAGAACTGCTTCAGCACGTCCCTGACAGCTGAGCGGCTCGCGTGACCTGATGGCAGAGTGTCAACGATTTCGCCGAGTTCGTTACATAACGTAGCCCCGGCCTCGCCGGGGCGCGGCCTAAGGTCTGCGTTGTGCGCGACGGGAGCGCACCGCAAGAGCGTCAGTTCGTCTGTAGAGGTTGCTTCATGAGTGGTGTTTTAGAGCGGCTGCAAACTGCCATGTATATAACGCTCACGGCGGCGTTCTTGGGGTTGACACTCTCGGCCCTCGTCGCGGTCCTCATCGCTGCCGCGCCTCTCAAGCTCTTGGCCTTGATCGACAGACAAGCTTGATCTGCAACTCGTCAAGCCCCGTGGTTTCCGGCTTCTCATTGAGACCTTTACCGGCCGGGGTCGATCCTCACAACAACCGAATCATCGCCTTGTTCTGAGTCGCCGGTCCGCCGATACGCATGAAATTGATATGAGTCTTCGGCGGACGCCCTTATCGTCCGCAGAATGACGGTGTGACGGCGATGTCTGCTCCCTCCGGCGCCCAGCAACAACGGCAGTCGGCCGACGGGCAGTTGCCGGCGAAGCATCGTGCCGGACGAGCACTGATTCGAGTGCTGGGTGGTGCCGAGGAGCCGGCGGGCACAGGCCCGCGTCTCGCCCTATCCAGCGGTGACCGGGCCGAGACTGCCGAACAGGTGGGCGTGGTTCGCCTGGTTCGTCAGCAGGAACTGCAACAGGCCCGGTACTACCGCGGGATGCTGGAGGAGCAGCGGGCAGTGGTCGAAGAGGAACTGGCCCGAGACTGCGAGCTGCTCGTCCGGCATTTGGCCGACGATCGCAACCGACGCCGGATGCCTCGTCTCCGCGAAGCCATCAGGCTCAAACGCCGTGAGCAGTATCAGATTGACTGTTTGCTGGAGTCTTTGAGCGCGAGGTTCTTCTGGCCCCGGCCGAAGGAGTTGCCAGACCACCGTTTCGCCATCGAGATCCACCCCACGCGGCACGGCTACCGGGTTCGGGTCCCCGATCTCGATCTGGTTGTCAAAGTTGTCAGCCGTGCCGATGCCGAGATGTCGGCTCGCGAGCACATCGCCGTACACATGGGTACCGCCATCAGCCGCATTGCGGTAGGCGTCACCCCTGCTCACTGACCGTCTCGGCGCTGTCCTTCACGAACAATCCCGATTCTGTCCCGCTGCCCCAGGCATGAGACTCCTATGAGTTCAGTGACAACCTCCTATGCGCTCCGGACTATGGAGGTATGGCCCTGGCATCGGTTCCTCCTCACTCCCAGCAACCCCGCCAGGCCATCCTCGGACAGTTGCCGAAGATTCACCGCGCCGACGGGTCAGCTATCCGGGTGTTGCTGGTCGATGACGAGCCGGCGCTGACCAACCTGGTGAAGATGGCCCTGCACTATGAGGGTTGGGAAGTTGATGTGGCGCACAACGGCCATGATGCGGTAGCAAAGTTCGACGAGATCGAACCGGATGTGGTGGTGTTGGACATCATGCTGCCCGATATCGATGGGTTGCAGATCTTGCAGCGGATGCGTGAGGCCGATGGGTATACGCCGACGTTGTTTTTGACGGCCAGGGATTCGGTGCTGGATCGGGTGTCGGGTCTGACGGCGGGTGCTGATGACTACATGACCAAGCCGTTCAGTCTTGAGGAGTTGGTGGCGCGGTTGCGTGGGTTGTTGCGCCGGTCCAGTCACACCACGCCGCCGGCTGATGAGACCTTGAAGGTCGGGGACATGGTGCTCGATGGGGCCAGTCGTGAGGTCACGCGGGCTGGTGAGCCGATCAATCTCACGGTGACCGAGTTCGAGTTGTTGCGGTATCTGATGCGTAATCCGCGGCGGGCGTTGAGCCGGGCTGAGATCCTGGATCGGGTGTGGAATTACGGGTTCGGTGGGAAGTCGAGCATCGTGGATCTTTACATTTCGTATTTGCGCAAGAAGGTCGACACTGACCGTGAGCCGATGATCCACACTGTGCGCGGGGTGGGTTACATGCTGCGACCCGCGTCGTGATCGCGGGATCTCGCTGAGATCACCTTCCTGTCAAAACATTTGCTCATCTGCTGGTTGGCGGTATCTTTGCGCACCGTGTGAACCATGTTTGAATTGACTTGGCACTGTGGGGCGGAAGCTTACGATCCGTAATCGAAGGTTAATACCCTGGCGCAGTTTTCCCGGTGTTAACCTCCGAGAAACGCTGTGTCCCAATTGTTTAGGGGTTTACTTTCGAAGGGTGGTGACACCGCTTTTCGCGCGCTGCTAGGTTCCCCGGGAAGGTCATTTCCGGGATACTGAGAGGCGCTCCGCCGCACCATGCTGAAAAGTCTTGTCACACTGGCCGTTGCCTATTTGGTCGGTGCTACCGCGCCGCTTGCCGTCGCGAATCCAACGGGCGGGCAGCCCATTCCGGGTCCGGCGGCGCCTGATCAGCCGCCCGCTCCCGGCCTGGACGACGGCACTGTCGCCTCGGCCGAGCCGGGTGCCCTATCCACCCCCGAGGGGTGGATTCTCTCGGTCGCGGCCAAGGACGAGACGCAGCTGCCCGTAATGCCACTGACCACGGCGGTATCCTCGCGGGAGTATCTGGTGGGAGGCACCTTCACCGGAACAGTCAAAGGTTCCGGCAAGGCGCCACTGGCCGGTGGATCGCTGGAGGCCGGTTATCAGATCGGGTGCGGCATCAGCGCAGATGTGGTGGATGCCAGGTTCGGTGGCAGCATCACGCCGGCGTTGAGCTCGGTGGGCGTGCCCAGCGTCGGGGGCAACCTTTTCGCTCAGATCCGACCCACCCTGAAGCCGGGAACCGCCAACATTGTCCCGGTCACCAAGGTTGCTTACGAAGGCGATTCGGCCCGCGTGACGATCAACGCCCTTCGCGTCAAGATCGACAGCTGCGTCGGCCAGTCGTTCATTCGCTCCTACGCGACGTTCACCAGCTCCACCGCCGATACGCAGGATGTTGTCACGTACGTCGGCGTGACCAAGACGGTCTGAATTCCGGAGCTCAAAACCTCACTTGCCCAACTCATTCAGCTCCGAGAGGTATCAGCACCAATATGATCAAGACTGTCGCCGCACTCATTGCCGCCGGTGCGCTGGTGTCGCAGGCGCCACCGGCGATCGCCGCTCCCGAACCTGTCCCGCCCCATGAGCCCGGCCCAGCCATGGACACCGGGATGGTCGTGTCCGGGGAACCGGCGGTCGCCACCACACCAGACGGTTGGACGTTGACCCTGGCCGCCAAGGACGAAACCCAGCTGCCGATCCCCCCGCTGACGACCGCGCAGTCGTCGCGTGAATATCTGGCCGGAGCCACCTTTACCGGCCGCGTCACCGGCGGCGGCAGCGCCGCCCTGAAAGGGGGCACATTGGAGGCGGGCTACCAGATCGGTTGTGGCATCGAGCTGAGCGCAGTTCGGTTGACCGGGAGCCTCGGTCTGTCCTCGTCGGTGAGCCAGTCCGGCCTCGGCGGGCTCAGCGTGCCGATCCAAGGCAACGTAGAAGTCAGGCCCAAACCTGGCGAGGTCACCACTGTCTCGGTCACCAAGAAGGACTTCCGGGGCAAAGAATCTCGGGTCACCCTCAAAGACGTACACATCAAGATCGATGGTTGCGTCGGGCAATCTTTTCTACGTTCTTACGCGAAACTGACCAGCGTCGGCTCCGGAACCCAGGACATCGTCGCCTATTACGGCGTGACCAAGACGGTCTGACCCGGACCGAAATCGGTACGGGTCAGACGTCCGGTTCACATCTGCGGATACGTCGGGTATTCGATTCCCGACAGGTACTGCACCGTGCGCACCACCTGAGATGAGTAGCCGAACTCGTTGTCGTACCAGACATAGAGGATCACGTTGTCCTCGTCGACGATCGTCGCGTTCGCATCGATGATGCTCGCCGCGCGTGAGCCGATGAAGTCGCTGGACACGGCGTCGGTCGCGGCGGTGTAGTCGAGGTTGCGGCTCAACGGTCCCGACAGGGACGCCTGGCGCAGGTACTCCAGGACCTCTTCCTTGGTGGTCGGGCGGTGCAGTTGCATGTTGAGGATCGCCACCGAAACATCCGGCGTGGGAACGCGAATCGAGCTGCCGCTGATCTTGGCCTTCAGGTCAGGCATTGCCTTGGCGACCGCCGAGGCCGCACCCGTCTCGGTGAGCACCAGGTTGAACGGCGCGGACCGGCCACGGCGATCGGCCTTGTGGTAGTTGTCCAGCAGGTTCTGGTCGTTGGTGAACGAGTGCACGGTCTCGACGTGACAGCGCGCGATGCCGTACTCGTCGTCCACCGCCTTCAGCGGTGGAACGATCGCGTTGGTCGTACACGACGCGCACGAGAAGATCTGCTGCTCGAGATCGAGGCTGCGGTGGTTGACCCCGTGCACGATGTTCGGCACGTCGCCCTTGCCCGGCGCGGTCAGCAGGACCTTCGCGATACCGGGGCGCAGGTGCTTGGACAGGCCGTCGCGGTCGCGCCATTTGCCGGTGTTGTCGATCAGGATCGCGTTGTCGATGCCGTACTCGGTGTAGTCGACGGTCGACGGGTCGTCGCTGTGGATGAACTTGATGACATTGCCGTTGGCGATGAGGCTGTTGGTCTCGGTGTCGATCTTGATCGTGCCGTTGAATTGGCCGTGGACCGAGTCGCGGCGCAGCAGCGACGCCCGCTTGGCCAGGTCGCCGTCCCCGTTACTGCGGATCACCACCGCGCGCAGGTTCAGGCCGTTGCCGGAGCCGGCCTTCTCGATGAGCAGGCGCGCGACGAGCCGGCCGATCCGGCCGAACCCGTAGAGCACCACGTCTCGCGGGCCCTGCGGTTCGCTCTTGTTTTCCCCGGTCACGTCGCTGAGCACCTGCGCGGTGAACTTGGGTACGGACAACCCGGCATCGCTGGCGCGGTACGCCATGATCAGCAGGCCGAGGTCGATCTTCGACGGGCCAAGGTCCAGGTCCGCCAGGGCCTGCAGGAACGGGAAGGTCTCCTCGACCGACAGTTCGTCACCGCCGACCTGTCGGGCGAACCGGTGGGTCCGCAGGATTTTGATGACGGACTTGTTCACCAGCGACCGGCTGTGCAACAGGACCGTCACGCCCTTCGCCCGGTACAGGGTGCCGATGATCGGGATCATCGCCTCCGCGAGTGCTTCTTGGGCATTCCAATGGGCGAGTTCTGGCGAGTTCAAATCAAGCGTCCTGTGGGTCGTGTGGGCTGGCCCCTCGGGTGAGTAGCGCTTCGATGTTAACGATTGTCCGATCTCACAAAACGCCACGGTATGGCGGTGAGAATCTGCAGTGGCGCAGGTCACAGGTGGAATGATCGTTTCCGGAGGGGGCGGAAGGGGTTCTCATGCCAATGCCAGAGCAACCTCCCGGCGTCGAGATCGGGGAGACCGGGGTCCACACGATCGCCGGCGTGCCCACGGCAATCTGTGCCTTCGTCGGAGGCGCGGTGAGTGGACCCGTCGACGATCCGGTGCGGGTCGATTCCTATGCCGAGTTCGAGAGCATGTTCGGGGGATTGTCGGCCGACAGTGGTCTCGGATATGCGGTGCAGGACTTCTTCGCCAACGGCGGCGGCTCCGCGATCATCCTCCGCCTCGTTGCCAGGGATGGCGCGCTCACAGAAACCGACTACGTCGACGTGGGTTTCGAAGGCGCGCAGAAGGGCATCTACGCACTGGCGAAGGTCGCCTTCTTCACGTTGCTGTGCCTACCGCCGCCGGTGCCGGGTGGCGATCTACCGCGGAACGTATGGAAGGCGGCGCTCACCTACTGCGCTCGACGCCGCGCGTTCCTGATCGTCGACCCGCCCGGTGCGGCGACGGCGAACACCGTTCAGCACTGGCCGGCCGACCAGGCGCTGACCGGGGACGCCGCCCGTAACGGCGCGGTCTACTTTCCACGGATTCGGCGGTCCGATCCGCTGCGCAACGGGGCGACGGGCGACTTCGCGGCGTCCGGCGCGGTGGCCGGGATGATCGCGCGCACCGACGCCGAGCGTGGGGTCTGGAAAGCACCGGCGAATACGGAGCTTGCCGGGGTGACCGGGTTGAGCGTGACGCTCACCGACGCCCAGAACGGCCCCCTCAGCGCATCGGGAATCAACTGCCTGCGGACGTTCCCCGGTAGGGGGCCTTTGGTCTGGGGTGCGCGCACGTTGCGGGGCGTCGACGCCCTGACTGACGAGTTCAAGTACGTCGCGGTGAGACGGCTGGCGCTCTACATCGAAGAATCCGTGTACCGCGGAACCCAATGGGTGGTGTTCGAGCCCAACGATGAACCGCTGTGGGCGCAGATCCACCTGACGGTTCGCGCGTTCATGAACAGCTTGTTCCGGCAGGGGGCTTTTCCGGGCAACACCGACAATGAGGCCTACCTCGTGCATTGCGGGCGCGACACCATGACGCAAGACGACATCGACCACGGCATCGTCAACATCATGGTTGCATTCGCACCCGTGCGGCCCTTCGAGTTCGTGATGATCCGCATTCAACAAAGGGCGGCGCCCCCGGCGGGGTAGGCCGTCACCGCAGGGCGCTGCCCCCGAGCCACTTCTCCCATGGGACACCCCAGTCGCCGTTCTGCCAGACGGGCAGGGGCTCGCCGCCGGTGTTGCGCACTTCGAAGACATCTCCGGGCTGGGAGAATTCGTAGAACCACCGCCCGTTGTCGGCGTTGACATTCAGGCATCCGTGCGACGTGTTGGTCTTGCCCTGCGCCCAGATCGTGCTGTCGAGTTGGTGGACGTAGATCCCGCTGTTGGTGAGTCGCACCGCGTTGCTGACGGTCACCTTGTAGCCCAGTCGTGAATCGACCGGCAGCCCGTATGTGGAGGAGTCCATGACCACGGAGTTCGCCTTGTCCATCACCGTGTAGACGCCGGGTTGGGTCCAGAACGAAATCGTCTTGCCTGCAACGGTTTCGGATCCACCCATGCCCATGGAGGTCGGAATTGTGCGGACCAGCTCGTCGTTGCGATAGACGCGGATCTGCTTGGTGGCGTCGTCGGCGATGGATACGTGAGATTCTCCGACGCGGAACGAGACCCGACTGGCTCCTTGGCCGTTCGCGGTCACGACGACTTCGGTGCCCGGACGGTAGTAGCTCTGCGGCCGCCAGTGGGCGCGCTGGTCGTTCATCCAATACCAGGAACCGTCGACGGGTGGCACGGTCTGGACTGCCAGCTGCTTCTCTGCGGCCCCACGGTCGGCAACCGGTCCGTCGAATTTGGCCACGATGACGGTGCCGACGCCGTATGTCCCACCGTCGACCAGCTTGGCACCCGAGGTCGTGGTGAAACTGACCTGAGCCTTCTCGCTCGATGTGGCCAGCGCGTAGGCGAATGAAGCATCGGCGCGCCAGAAAGGCGCGCTGATGGTGGCGACAAGGATCAATGCGAGTGCGGACAGGATCGGTGCCGGCCGCTTCTGGGGTGAACCCACCGACATCGCGGCGTCTCCCATCTGTCTCGGCGGAGGAATAGTCAAATCCTGTGGATCGGGGGTCGTCAGGCGACCTCGGACACCGGAGTGTCGGGCGAGGGTTCCGGGGTGATGTCGACCGGCCGTTCGAGGAGCTTGCCCTTGTGGAACAGCGCGCCCGCTCGCACCAGTGCGACCAGCTGCGGTGCGTTGACCGCCCGCCACCGCGACTGCGCGGCCTCGATCAGCTTGTAGGCCATCGCCATCCCCGCCGCTCGTGAACCCGGACCCTTGGTCACCCTGGTCCGAAGCCGCACCGTCGCAAAAGTCGATTCGATCGGATTCGTCGTACGCAGATGCACCCAATGCTCGGCCGGATACCGAAAGTACTCGAGCAACACATCGGCGTCATCGACGATCTTCTTCACTGCCTTCGGATATTTCGCACCGTAGTCCTGTTCGAACGCCGCGATCGCGATCTGCGCCTTGTCGATGTCCTCGGCTCCGATGATCTCCTTCATCGCCGCCAACGCGCCGGGATGCGCGGACTTCGGGAGTGCTGCAAGGACGTTGGATTGCTTGTGGAACCAGCAGCGTTGTTCGCGGGTGTCGGGGAACACTTCCCGCAGTGCCTTCCAGAATCCCAGCGCGCCGTCCCCGATCGCGAGCACCGGGGCCCGCATTCCGCGGCGGCGGCAGTCCCGCAGCAGATCGGCCCAGCATTCGGTGGATTCGCGGTAGCCGTCGGCCAGGGCGACGAGTTCCTTACGTCCGTCGGCCCGCACCCCCAGCATGACCAGCAGACAGAGTTTCTCCTGCTCGAGCCGCACCTTCAGGTGGATGCCGTCGACCCACAGGTAGACGTAGTCGACTTGCGAGAGATCCCGCTGTCCGAAGGCTTTCGCCTCGTCCTGCCACTGCGCGGTCAGCCGGGTGATCGAGGCCGGCGACAGGCCGGCACCGGAGCCGAGGAACTGCTCGAGGGCGGGCCCGAAGTCGCTGGTCGACAGGCCGTGCAGGTACAGCAGCGGCAACACCTCGGACACTTGGGTGGACCTGCGGGCCCAGGCCGGCAGGATCGCCGACGAGAACCTCTTACGCTGGCCTGTCTCGGGATCGATGCGCTTGTCGTTGACCCGTGGCGCCTTCACCGTCACCGCACCGGCGGCGGTCATCACGTCGCGTTCGGTGTGGTAGCCGTTGCGTACGACGAGGCGGTGGCCGTTGTCGTCGACTTCACCGGCGTGCCGGGCGATGTAATCGGCGACCTCGGCCTGCAGGGCTGCGGCGAGCATCTGCCGGGCACCGTCGCGAACGATCTCATCGAGCAGCGACCGGCCTGCACCGGCGGCGTCGCCGGCCTCGTTCGGGTCTCGGCCTTCGTGTACTACCGTGAGCACGGGCGTGCCTTCCCGCCAGCGCGCCAACGCTGGTCTTGATCAGAATCCTGTTTCGTCAAAGATCATCATCCGGGAAGGTGCGTCCTCCCGGGATCCACAGGTTCTGATCATTGCTCGTCTCGGCGTCTTGGTGACGCAGTGTGCTAGAACGGAATACGTAGCTACGGCGTAGCTACGTAGGTCAGGCTAGCATGGAGGTGCGCAGTGAACGGACGGCGAGAGAATGTCAACAAGGACCTCATCTTCATCGGGGGACTCGTTGTCATTGCGGCTGCCCTGATCGCCTACCTGGTGTTGCGCCCCGACAACGACGTCCCGGCCGCGCCCGCCGCCGGGTCGTCGGTGACATCCCTGTCCGACGCCGAAGCCGCAGGCGGCAGCACCGAGGGGAGCCGCTCGCCGGTGGAGCGTCGCCAGGCGGGCGACCCACTCGCGTTGGGCGCTCCCGACGCGCCCGTGGCACTGGTGGTGTTCTCCGACTATCGATGCCCGTTCTGCGCAAAGTTCAGCCGCGACATCGAGCCTGAACTCGTCAATCGCTATGTCGACGGGGGCCGGCTCCGCATCGAGTGGCGCGACTTCCCGATCTTCGGCCCGCAGTCGATGTCGGCAGCACGTGCCGGACGGGCGGCCGCCGAGCAGGGCAAGTTCTGGGAGTTCAACAGCGCCGTCTATGCGGCCGCGCCCGAGCGATCGAAGGCAGACCTGACAGACGCGGTCTTGATCGACTTCGCCCGGCAGGCCGGTGTCCCCGATATCGACAAATTCACCGCTGCGATGCGCGGCGACACCTTCGACGCCGCCATCAACTCCGATCTGGCACGGGGCACGGCGATCGGCGTCCCCAGCACCCCGGCATTCCTGATCAACGACGTGCCGATGCTCGGTGCCCAGCCCACCGAAGACTTCGTGCGCGCCATCGACGGCGCGTTGGCCGGCCGGTGAGTGGCGTCGGTCTGCTCGGAGCCTTCCTCGGCGGGTTGGCCTCCCTGCTCAGCCCCTGCTCGGCCCTGCTGCTGCCGTCGTTCTTCGCCTACGCCTTCGACCGGGCACACCTGTTGATCCGACGCACTTTCGCGTTCTGGGCGGGTCTGTGTGTGGTGCTGGTGCCGTTGGGCGCCGGCGTCGGCTTGCTGGGCAGCGTCGTCACGCGTTATCGCGAGCAAGTCAGCACCATCGGTGGGCTGGTGTTGATCGGGTTCGGTCTGATGACGTTGCTGGGCAAGGGATTCGGCCTGTCGTCCCTGCAACGGATGACGGCACGGATCAACATCTCCGGCAGCGTCTCGGTGTTCGCGTTGGGGGCTGTCTACGGACTGGCCGGCTTCTGCGCGGGTCCACTGCTGGGCGCGGTCCTGACCATGTCGGCGATGGGGGCCGACCCGGCCTACGGGGCACTGCTGATGGCCGTCTACGCCCTCGGGATGGCCGCGCCGCTGTTCCTGCTCGCCTGGTTGTGGGACCGCTTCAACCTGTCGAAGCGGAGCTGGCTACGGGGGCGACCGGTACGTCTGGGTCCGCTGGAGACGCACACCACCTCGCTGCTCACCGGGGCGGCATTCATCATTCTCGGCGGGGTGTTCCTGTTCACCGACGGCACCGCGAACCTTGGCGCCTTGCTTTCCGTCGACGCGCAATATGACCTGCAAGTTTGGCTGGGTCGACTGTCGTCGAGCGTCAGCGATCCCTGGCTGATCCTGGGCGTGGTGGTTGCGCTCATCCTGTGGCGGTCAATCCGGTTGTGGCGGCGGCGCGCCCGTTCGCGAGCCCGCCCTGTGGAATCCGCCGCCGTAGAGGCCGATCCCCATGCCGCCGGGATCGGGAGCGCGGCGAAATGATCAGAGCAGCTACTATCGCGCTACATAGGTTTGACGCGCGAGGCCGGGATACGGTGACGCGCACCTGGGTGGGCGGTAGTAGGTATGGGAATTAAGGGATTTGGCGATCTCGAAGCTGTGGTGATGGAAGTGCTCTGGTCACGTACGGAGCCCTCCACGGTGCGCAGCGTGCACGATGAACTCGTCGCCAAGCGCCAGATCGCTTACACCACGGTCATGTCGACGATGGACAACCTGTTCCGAAAGGGATGGCTGCAGCGGGAGAAGGTCGGTCTGGCCTACAGCTATCGGCCGGTGATGAGCCGCGAGGAACATTCCGCGCAGCTCATGCGGACCGTGTTCGAATCTGGCGGTGACAGCGAGCTGATCCTCAACTTCTTCCTCGAGCAGATCGTCGACGACGACTCGACAAAGCTCCGGCAGGCGCTCAAGCGGTTCACCGAGGGGCAGCCACGATGAACGCGGTCACCTTTCTCCTCGGCTACGCGATGGCTTTGAGCTGGCTGGCGCCGGTGCTGTTCACCGGTCCGATCTCAGGCCGCATCCATCCCCGGCTCTCGGTAGCGGGCTGGCTGGTGGTCGTCGCGACCGCGTCATTCGCGTGGGTGGCGGCGTTGGTGATCCTGATCGCGGGCGCCGCCCACAGCCTGATCACTCGCAGTGCGCCGACGTTCTGCGTCGAAACTCTGGGGATCGCCGGCGCGGTGACGTTACCGCCCACCGTGGCGACGGTGTTGGTCGTCGCCCTGCTCGCAGTCACTGCCGCGGTGGCGACCAACACCACGCGGCGTGTGATCGTCACGTTGTGCAGAACGCGGCGCGCCAATCGCCGGCACGTCGAAGCGGTCCGGATCCTCGGCAGGCGCACCGACCACGACGGCGTCGTCGCGATCACGGCTGACCAGCCGACGGCATACTGCGTATCCGGCGGCAGGCAGCGCGCCATCGTCGTCACGACCGCCGCGCTGGAGTTACTGGATCCGGTGGCTCTGGCCGCGGTTCTGGCCCACGAGCGGGCCCACCTGCGTGGGCATCATCACCACATCATCGCGACGCTCAGCACGCTCGCGGCCGCGCTGCCGCGGCTGCCGTTGATGCGAGCGGCGGCGCAGGCTGTGCCGGCATTACTGGAGATGTGCGCTGACGATGCGGCCACCCGCAGGCATGGCCGTGAGCCGCTGTTGGCTGGTCTCGTCACGTTGAGCACCCGACTCCGGCTCCCCGACGGTGTGCTGGCCGCGACCGGTACCGCGGTGACCGACCGTGTCACCCGCTTGATGCAACCCCACCCAACGATCTGGTGGCACCCACGGTCGCTGGTGACGTTGCTCATCGTCATCGGGACTGCCGCCGCACCCGCCTTCGCGCTCACGTTGTGCACCCTCCAGTCCTGACCGAACAGTGGTCAGATATCGCCGCTGCTGCGCGGGCCGGTGCGTGGTCCGTAGCGTTCGGCGTAGGCCTGGTGGATGTGCGCATTCTTCTTGCGCGACAGCTCGTCGATGAGGGCCGGGTTCAAACCGTGTTTGACGAGCATGTGACGCCGCCACACCTTGTTCAGGGCGTGGGAGAAATACACGAACGGGATGAAGATGGGCACCGTCATGCTGGCGTGTAGGTAGAGCGACATGGGGATGAACCAGATCGGCGCCAGGACGAGGATGGCCGGGACGGCGACGCGCACCATCATCCGGATGGTGGCTCCGGGGCCTGCCAGGTCGTTGGCCACCCAGTCGCGCATCGAGTCGGGTAGCCGCTTTCCGTAGCAATACCCGATGTACTGCAGCGGGCCCGGTTTCGTGCGTGGGGCTTGGCCGGTGGGCATTGCTGAAGGGTAACGGTCGCTATGATGGATTGCGAATTTCATCAATCCATCAATCATTGGGGCAGCGGTGACCGACAGCGTCCTGGAAGGTCCCGAGCGGCCGTTGTACGAGATCAAGGCCAACCTGTTCAAGGCGCTCGCCCACCCGGCGCGTATCCGGGTGCTGGAGATCCTGTCCGTCAACGAGGAGCCGACCCCGGTCAGTGCGATCCTGGCTGCCACCGATATCGAACCGACCCTGCTGTCCCAGCATCTCGCGGTCCTCAAGCGACATCATGTGGTCAGCGGGCATCGCGTCGGCAACGCGGTGTACTACACGCTCGCGCACCCGAAGATCGCCGAGCTACTGCTCATCGCCCGGACATTCCTCGCCGACACCCTCGCTGCCCAGCATGATCAGCTCGAGGCCGTCGGCTCGCTGCCGCCGATCGGGACCTCTCGATAATCAGCGCGGCAGGCGATCGAGCCAGTCGGAGTTTCCGTCGACCGATTCGCCGTCGATGACGACCATCGGCACGCCGGAGTCGGGGATTGCTCGCAGCAGCGGCAGGTTGTCGGCGGCGATGGCATGTCCGTCGAAGGGGATCGGAAGCCCCAGCTTGATCAGGTCCTGCGCTGACGGCGGCGCCCCGGCATGATCGGCCAGACCGGCGAGCTGATCGTTGCTCAGGTCTGTCGGGCCTTTCTCTTTCGGCTGCTGATCGGCGGAGAAGATCTGCTCGATGAACTGCCAGGTGACGTCGCTCGATTTCGAGTGATCGGCGACGATGAAGGCTGCGTAGATCGCACGGCTGTCGTAAGTGCCACTGGCTGAGTACTTTTCGAGAAAATTGACGAGCCGCAGGTTGATGTGGAGCTTGCCGGCCTCGATGCGACGGCCGATCTCGGCGCCCTGGTCGCGGATCATCTTCCCGCTGTAGGGGCACAGCGGATCCAGGTAGAGGTCGATTTGGCCCGGCGCGGCAGGGTCGCCGATGGAGAGGGCATCCCCGGCCGGCGATGCTTCCGCCGCGTACGCGCGTCCGGCGCCGGGGCCCCACACCAGAACCGCCGACAGCAGGCACAGCACCACTGCGCTGACAAACGGCCGGGCGGTAGAGCCGGCCCGCTTCAGGCTCGAATTCATGCTTGCCATCATGTCCTAGCGGTGGGCAGGCGTGATCAATCGGGCGCTCGGCCATCGTCGACGGGCACGGCGATCTCGTTGCGGCGTCGGCACGGAGCCGTCCACGGCGGGTCGTAGAACCACGCCGTGGGTTCGCCGATAGGTTCGAAACCGTAGGAGCGCAGTATGTCTCGAAGTTCAGAGGTGCGTGCCGCGACACTGCGAGGGCTTCGATCCCCGCTGAACCGCAGCACCGCGACCGTTTCGGGTGGCACCGTCACCAGCTCGACACGGTGGTCGTCGGGGCTCGGCAATGTCTCCATTGTCCACTCCGACGGCATATAGAAGCGGATCAACCAGCCACGATTCCCATCGGGCTGCTGTGCCACCGGTGCGGTCATGGCAATCTTCTGGCCGCTGTCGCCGGCCGGTTGCTGGCTGACCGGTGCGGTCATGGCGATCTTCTCGCGCTGGTGGTTGGCGCCGAAGATATAACCGGCCAGGCGGCGAAAGCCTGCGTTGCGGGCCGCCTCCTCGTCGGCCAGGACGGTCGTCTGAGCGGCGATCCGGGCGGCGTACTGGCGGATTTCCACGCCGTCGGCCACCTTTTGAACACTGTGCGGCGGCTCCTCGACACCGGTGCGGACTCCGGCCACCGAACCCACCGCCTGTGCCATCTGGATCGCGACCGTTCGCAACCGGTTCAACATGGCAGACCTCCTCTTCCTCGACACACAGGGATTCGGAGCCGCGGGACTCATGGATGGCCCTTGGGCATCCGGCCCCCATCGCGGTCTGAACGCGCATCAGCGTGAAGGCGCGAGCCCGTTCTCGATGAGGTGCATGACCTCGTCGGCGACTTCGCCTTGGGTCTTCTCGGAGTTGATGACGTTGTGCAGCACCGCTGTCATCATGATCGCGCCGAAGATGGTGATCGCAGCGCTCTGAGGGTCGGGGAGGCTCCGCAGTGAGCCATCGTCTGCCCCGGCCTGGAGTACTCGGGCGATGGGTTCGTAGAAGGCCTCTTGTACGGCCGACGCGAGTTCGGGCAGTCGAATCGCCCGACTCAGATCACCGACCAGTGCCTGGGCGGTTGCCGGGCGGTTCATGGTGTGCGCAACCTGAACCTCGATCACGGCGGCCAGTCGGTCTCTGCCCGGCCCGGGGGCATCGGCAGCCGAGGCGACGTCGCGGGCGAGCGCATCGAGGGAATCCCGGAAGAGGAAGGCCAGGATGTCGTCCTTGCCCTTGAAGTAGTAGTACAGCGTGGCCTTCGGGACCCCCGAGGCTTTGGCGATGTCCTCGATCTTGGTCTTCTGCAGCCCGCGGGCGGCAATGAGGTCCGTCGCCGTATACAGCTTCTCGGCCACCGCAGGGGGCACGGTCCGCCCGGTCTGTTCAGCCACGAGCGCAGTCTAGAGTGCTCTTGCGCCTAGTTTGTACTTTGAGTACAAACTAGGAGTTCAAGTTCGATGGCCGATCACGTTCAGGGAGAGCCATGCCAGACGCGCACACAGTCGATGTCCTCGTCGTCGGATACGGAGCCGCGGGGGTCTGTGCTGCCCTGGAAGCGCGGTCGAGAGGTGCCGACGTGTTGGCGATCGACCGATTCAACGGCGGCGGCGCGACTCAGGTGTCCGGCGGGATCATCTACGCCGGTGGCGGGACCTGGGTGCAGCGTCAAGCCGGGGTCGACGACAACGCCGATGCGATGTACGCATACCTGCAGGCCGAGATCGGCGACGCCGTACGTCCCGAGACGCTTCGTCGCTTCGTCGACACCAGCCCGGCGATGATCGACTGGCTCACCGAACATGGCGTGCCGTTCGAAGCATCGGTGTGCCCGTACAAGACGTCCTACCCGAACAACAAGTACTACCTGTACTACTCGGGCAGCGAGAACTCCGGCCGTTTCCGCGCCATCACGCCGCCGGCGCAACGCGGTCACCGGGCCAAGGGGCCGGGGGCCTCGGGCAAGAAGATCTATCAACCCTTGGCCGCATCAGCGGCGGCGCTCGGAGTGCGCACCCAGTTCCACACCCGGGCTGTCGCGCTGCTGACCAACTCGGAGGGCCGCGTGGTCGGCGTGCGGGCCAGCACACTCGCCGATGCACCGGCCTGGGTTCGCCACCGCTATCACGCATACGCCGAGCTCGCGATCAAACCGGGCATCTACTACCCGCCACTGCGGGCCGCGATGGAAAAGCTCCTGAACCGTCTGGAGCGCAGGTATGCCCGCACCGTCGAAATCCATGTGCGCCAAGCGGTCATCCTCAGCGCGGGCGGCTACATCGCCAACCGCGAATGGATCGCCGAGCACGCACCGGAGTACCGCGACGGACTCCAGCTCGGCACCAGCGCCGACGACGGCAGCGGAATCACTCTCGCCGCTGATGTCGGTGCCGCCGTCGATCGCCTCGACAACGTATCGGCCTGGCGATTCATCACCCCGCCGAGCGCGTTCCTCGGTGCCCTCGTCGTCGACGAAGCCGGACAACGATTCATCGACGAGACCCGCTACGGCGCGGCCGTCGGGCACGCCATGATTCAAGACCACGGTGGCCGCGGCTGGATTCTGGCCGACCGGCGTCTGCTCGACGAGGCGCGAGCGCAACTTCCCAAGCAGGCCATCTGGTTTCAGCGCCTGCAGATGGAAGCCATGTTGCGCACCGACCGGGTCGTCGGCAACACGCTGGAGGAGGTGGCCGCCAAGGCCGGTGTCGATCCAACGGGGTTGCGTGCCACCGTGGAGGCCCACAACGCCGCGGCAGCGGAAGGACTACCGGATCCGCTCGGTAAGCCGGCCGAGTTCGTCAAGCCTGTTGAGCAAGGGCCGTTCTCCCTGATCGCGATATCCATCAAGCCCAGCCTGATCAACCCGTGCCCCATGTTCACCCTGGGCGGCCTGATCGTCGACGAACTCACCGGGGCGGTGACAACGCCTGAGGGGCAGCCGATTCCGGGCCTCTACGCCGCAGGGCGAACTGCGATCGGAATCTGCGCCAACTCCTACGTCAGTGGATTGTCGATCGCTGACTGCGTGTTCTCGGGCCGTCGCGCCGCCGAACATGCCGTCGAGCTGGAGCCCGTGCCGTCGTAATAGACATCTGACCTGCGTATATCACCCTTTTCTCTAGTTTGTTAGAGGAAAAGTGGCATAGCAGGACACTTTCTTGTTACTGTCCGGTAATGCGCAATGCCGGGGGGATTGTCGTCGTCCTCATGCTGATGATCGGGTCGCTCGTTGCATCTACGACGGTGGCTTTCGCCGACACCGGTGACGAACCGCAGTACGCGGATTTCTATCTCCCGCCGAATCCGTTGCCGGCCGGTGCGCCCGGTGATGTCATCCGGACCGAACCGAGCCGGTTGGTGCTCGAGCCGTCTGGTCAGCTGGGCGCCATCATGGCGACCGGGACCCGGATCATGTACCGCAGCACAGACTCTCGCGGAAAGCCGAATGTCGTCACCGGCACCTACTTCGAGCCGTACAACGATTGGCCGGGCAAGGGGCCGCGACCGCTGATCGTCTATGCGCCGGGCACCCAGGGGCAGGGCAACCAGTGCGCGCCGTCGCGCCAGTTCAACCAGGGCATCCACTACTCGGGTGGCTGGGACATCATGGTCAACTACGAAGAGGCGTTCATCGCCACACTGGTAGCCCGTGGCTTCGCCATCGTGATGACCGATTACGAAGGCCTGGGCACCTCGACGATGCACACCTACGTCAATCGGCTGGCCGAAGGTCAAGCCGTCCTCGACGCCGCCAGGGCAGCGATGAAGCTGCCCGAGACATCGCTGGATCCCCATGGGCCCGTGGCATTCTGGGGATACTCACAAGGCGGTGGAGCGACCGCATCGGCGGCGGAGTTGGCCTCCGGCTACGCGCCGGAACTGAACATCGTCGGCACCTACGCCGGCGCGCCGCCGGCTGACCTCAAGGAACTGCTGCCCTACGCCGACGGCAGTGCGCTCGTGGGCGTTGTGGGCTATGCGCTCAACGGCGTCATCGCCGCCTACCCGGAAGCCGCCGACGCGATCCGATCCAAGCTCACGCAACGCGGCAAGGACATGCTCGAGTCGGTGTCGCGCCAATGCGTCGGGCAGACGATCGTCGATTTCGCCTTCCGTCATCTGCAGCCGTATTTCAATGAAGACATCCGCAAGCTCGTCAGCGAGGAACCGTTCAGCAGCCTGTTCGATCTGCAGAAGCTCGGTCGGTACAAGCCGAACGCGCCGGTGCTGATCAACAGCAACCGCTACGATCCGCTGGTTCCGTGGACCGCCGCGAACCAGCTGGGCCGGGACTGGTGCGCGCAGGGCGCCGACGTCGAATTCCGTACCAACGAGGAACCTCCGTTCCTGAACAAGTTGGTGATCAACCACGCGCTCCCCATGCTCGTGGACGGAGAGCCCGCCATGCAGTGGATCGCCGCCCGCTTCAATGGGGAACCCACCACGCCCAACTGCGGGCAGTTCTGACTGTCGAACCCGTTGTCGCCGAGCTTGCGCTGGGCGGTCGATACACTGCGATGCATCGCTGAACGCAGGAAGTACAACGCACCCCAGCGTCGCCGCGAATTGGCCGACGCTGCCATTGAACTGCTCGGCGCGGACGGTGCGCGCGGCGTCAGCCATCCCAAGGTCGACAAAAAGGCCGAGGTGCCTGACGGCACTACCTCGTTCTACTTCCGGACACGCAGTGCTCTGATGCATGCGATCGCCGCGCGCATCAATGAACTCGATCTTGCGGACCTGTCCCTGCTCACGGAGTTGACCGATGCCGATCCGACGGAGTTCGCGGGCACGTCCGGATTCGCCACCCTCGTCATGTATTCGGCAACCGAGCCATGGCTGACCCGGGCGAAAGCCCGCTATGAATTGGCCCTGCACGCCGGCCGCGACGATGATCTCGCTGCGACGCTGAGCGAGTCCGTGGAAGGGTTTTACGGACTCGCGCGTGCGGTCGTCACCGAATGGCATGCCGCCGACGAGAATCCGATGGCGCCGGACGTCGTCGACGACCAGGCCAAAGCCCTGTTCTCATTCGTGAACGGGGTGATGATGACTTTCGTCATCGGGCAACCCCTGGTGGACAACGCCGATCAGCTCGACCGGTTGATGCGGGGAGTTCTGGCGGGATGGCCGGTTGACGGAACTGCCTGAACGGCGCCCCTCCCGTCGAACAACGGTGACGACAGCAACATGGTGGTCACGTGATCGACGAAGGCCTCTTGGTCGGAGCCGAGATTGCCCTCGGTCCATTCGATGAACAGCGAGATGATGGCGCCGAACACGGTGGCGTACTGCATCTTCGCCCGCGCCGCTGTGCTGCCGGTCGGGGCGGCGAGGCCACCCATCGTCATCGTGCCGATGGTGTCGCGGACGAACTGCCGCAGTGTCAGGTCGGCGATGGGCTCCACCAACAGGATTCGGCAGACGCGGGGATCGTCTCTGACCAGTTGTGCTGCTGCCCCCACCCCGGCACGGGTGCGTGAGGTCAGATCGGCCTCGGGGTCGCCTGCGGCGTTGATGACACGGCGGGTCTGCTCGAAGGTGCTGCGGTAGACCTCGCGGAGCAGATCGTCTGTGCCGGTGAAGCTCTCGTAGAAAAACTTCTGGCTGAGTTCGGCTTCGCGGCACACGGCGCGCATGGTCATGGCGGCCACCCCTTGAATGCCGACCAGATCGACGCCCGCCTGCAGCAGTCGGGCACGGCGATCCGCCGACCGTGCATCGGCGGCCTGGCCGCGGTACGGCCTTGACATGCCGCGAGTGTAGCGGGCACCATCCAATTTCGGAAGCGCATGCTTCCGGAATTGGTGAGGGGGATGCATCGTGACCGCGCCCGGCGATAGCGCCGCAGGAGAACCCCGTGCCGAAGTGGCGGCCTGGAACACCTTCGTCGACGGATTGCGAACGGCGGGTGAGCAACTCGCCGGCGATACCGCCGGCCTTCCGGAAACCGAGCGCGTGGATGGCTTCCGCGCTCTGCTTCGGGCACTGTCGAATCAACTGGGACGCTTCGAAGTCGATCGAGACAAGCCCGATCTCATCGCGTTCAACGGCTGGCGCCAGAAGTTCCTGATGGACAATCCAGACTTTCAGTACTGGGTCGCCGATGTTCGCCCCGATGGCCGATACCGGATCCGCGGGAATCGAGGAGACGCGGCATACGTGTCGATCACCGTGTACGGCACCGGCGGGCGTGACACCCAGGCAACCGCCCGTATCGACAGTGATGCAATCACTTTCGATGCTGACGGGGGATACGAGGTGGCGGTCGGCGGTGAACGACCGCAGGCCGGTGACTGGCTGACCCTGCCTGAGCGTGCCGGCGTGATCTGGGTGCGGCATTTCCACAATGACGTGCAGACCGATCGTCCCGGCGGGTGCGATATCGAGCCGGTCGAGGAACCCCCGGTGTCGGCACCGATCGATCCGGTGCGGTTCGGCAAGCAGCTGGCCAGGGCTTCGGCCGCCCTGACGCACCTGCCCCGCATCTGGAACGCGGCCGCGGCTGCGGACCGCGAGACACCGAACCAGCTGCGGCACTGGACCGAGATGGCCGGTGGCGCGGTGTTCACCGAGCCGGCCATCCACTACCTGCGCGGCGGCTGGCAGCTGGACCCTGATGAAGCGCTGCTCATCGAGGGCGCACTGGTGCCATGTCGGTACTGGAACATCCTGGCGTACAGTCGATTTCTCAACTCGCTGGACTACCGCCATCGGCGGGTGTCCTATACCGGCGCCACCGCGAACCTCGACGGCAGACACTTCCGATTCGTTGTTTCGGCCACCGATCCCGGCCCGGCAGCAGGCGATTGGATCGACAGTGAGGGCCGCGGGTTCGGAATGATCGTCATGCGTTTCCTGCAACCCGAGCAGCAGCCGGCCGTGCCCTCGACGCGCGTCGTCCGTCTGGCTGACCTGGCGGAGCGCTCATGACCGGATGGACCGCACCCGTCCGCACATCGGAGGCGCGCCAGGCGTACGCGGCGGCCGAAGAGGACCGGGCCGTCCGTCCTGACCGGTACCGGCTCGGCGCCGACGCTGTCGACATCGTCATCGACCGCGGCACCCGCGGTGCGGGCGCCGGCGTGCTCGGTGCCCCCGGCCAGTGGCGTCCGGGACTGGAGCAGTACCTCGCATCAGCGGAGGAAGACGGACGGCTCAACGCGCTCGGAGCGCTGACCGCGCAGCGAACGGCAGCCGGCCGGCTGGCCGCCCGGCTCGCCATCGCCCGGTATCTGCAGGAGCACCCCGCGACCGATGATCGGCCGCTGCTGCCGCCGATCATCATCACCGGGGGCTGGCGCACGGGCACTACCTTCCTTTTTCGGCTGCTCGACCGTGATCCCCGGTTGCGGGCACCGTTGCCCGCCGAGTTGGGCGCGCCGTGGCGACTGCCCGGGGACCTCGACTCCGGCGAGCGCGACCGGCGCCTGGAGGCAGCTGCGGCCGGCCAGTACATGCTGCACGTCCTCAATCCGATGATGGCGGTCGTGCACGACTCGGGGCCGCACCTGCCCGAGGAGTGTGTGCTCGGCATGGGCACCACGCTGCGCAATTGGGGGTTCACCGCCACGACCCGGCTGGACAGCTACGCGACGTGGCTGGCCGGTCAGGATTTCGCACCCGAATACGGGCAGCACCGTCGGATGCTGCAGATCCTCGACGCCGGCGACGGACGCCGCTGGGTCCTCAAGGCACCGGCACACACCGCAGAGCTCAGCCATGTGGTCGCGACGTATCCGGGCGCCTGCATCGTGCAGTTGCACCGCGACATCGTGGAGACCGTCGCCTCCGGCGCGAGCCTGTTCGCGACGTACCGATCCACCTACAGCGACCACGTCGACGGGGCGGACGTGGGCCGATTTCAAACTGAACAGACCGAACTGTGGCTGCGGCGCGCCGTCACCGCCCGGGCCGGGGCGTCCACCGCGAACTGGCTGGACATCCAGTACTCCGACCTGGTCGCCGACCCCGAGGCAACGGTGCGTCGGATCTACGCCGCAACACAGATGGAGCCGCCGGACATCGCCGGAATGCTCGCCGAACACCACCGCGCCCAGCCGCGCGACGGCAAGGGCAGACACCGCTATCAGCCCGAGGATTTCGGCATCAACCCCGACGAGTTGCGCGAGCGTATGCGCTTCTACACGCAGGCGCTCGACACGTCCGGTGCCGGCCGCGCCCCGTCCTGACGCGCCGTCGCGGCGGGCAGCGACTGGCGCTTATCGCGTCGCGCCATTACTTTCCCTGAGGTGATGTCCTCAGCTGCTGGCGCAGTCGCACGGTTGATCGTCCCTTTTCTCACAGTTGCCTCCGTGGTCGGCGCGGGTCTTGCCGCCGAGCCGGCGCAGACGGTGCGTCTGGCGAGTGACGGCAACCCGCTGGAGGGGCACTCGTTCTACGTCAACCCCTCGTCGAAGGCCGCGCGCGCCGCTCAGGGCGACCCGAGCCCCGAGCTGCAGGCGATCGCCAACACGCCCACGGCGTACTGGATGGACAACGTCTCCAGCCCCGCGGTGGATGCGAAGTACATCGCCGCGGCGCAGGCTGCGGGCACCATGCCGATCCTGGCGCTGTACGGCATCCCGCATCGCGACTGCGGGAGCTACGCGGCAGGTGGCTTCGGGTCGGCCGCGGCCTACAAAGGCTGGATCGACGGCGTCGCCGCCGCCATCGGCGGCGGGCCGGCCGCGGTCATCCTCGAACCCGATGCCCTCGCGATGGCCGACTGCCTGTCGGGCGATCAGCGCGAGGAACGCTACAACCTGATGAGCTACGCCGTCGACACGCTGACCCGCAACCCGGGCACCGCGCTGTACGTCGACGCGGGCCACTCGCGGTGGACGGCCGCCGGTGAAATGGCGAACCGGCTCAACCGGGTCGGTGTGGCCAAGGCGCGCGGCTTCAGCCTCAACACCGCCAACTTCTTCACCACCGAAGAGGAAATCGGCTACGGCGATGCCATCTCGGGCGGGACGGGTGGAAAGCCCTACGTCATCGACACGTCGCGCAACGGTGCCGGGCCTGCCGAGGGCGAGATGTACTGGTGCAACCCCAGCGGCCGGGCCCTCGGCGCGGCGCCCACCACGGCGACCGGGAACGGAAACGTCGACGCGTTCCTCTGGGTCAAGCGCCCCGGCGAGTCCGACGGCGCGTGCGGTACGGGCGAGGCGTCCGCGGGCACCTTCGTCAACCAGTACGCCATCGACCTGGTGCGCAAGGCGCACGGCTAGCCGAAAGAGCTACTGGGGCGGCGGGGCAGTCTCGCACTCGGCGAGCATCGGCGTGGAGAAGTTGACCGAGCCGACGCCGCCGAGCGTCATCCCGTTGTCGGCGAGCGTCATCGTCGTCGTGTAGCGGCAGGTCTGATTGACCGTCAGGCCGGTGAGGAACTCGACGTCGTAGGTGTAGAGGAACGAACGCACGAGCTGGTTGGCGTCCCACGGCACATCGAGGGCGAAACCCAACGACGAGGCGGACAGGGCATTGAGCAGCCGCGGGCCGACCTCACCGATCCCCGGCGTGAGATAGAACGGGGCGCCGTCGAGCTTCGTGCCGGACACGCTGACGCTTCTGATGCGATAGCCCGTGGTGCCCGAAGGGATGAGCGGACCCCGTCGGATGTTCGTGCTGAACAGGATTGAGTAGTTCGTGCCGCCGGCAATTGCTGTCGTGCTGAAACTTGTCGAAGTGAACTGCTGCGGTAGTTGAGCCGCGCAATTGCCGACTTTGCCGGATGGATCACCGCATTCCTGAGGTGCTGCCAAGGCAATTGGTGCGAGTACCGCAGCGCCGACGACGGGCACCGTCAAGGCGGCACCGCGGATGAACGTGCGGCGGGAGAACGAGCTCCCGAAATGTTTCGTCATTGGTCTTCCTCCTTATTGGCTCGTGCTTTCATCGGCAAATTCGAACCTACAAGGGTGACCAGCGGTTTGGCGGCGATTGCGGCTAGCGGAACGAACCGGCCCCGCCGTCGACGAGAAGTGTCTGCCCGGTGAGATAGGCGGAGTCGTCGCCGATCAGGAAGGCGACGACGGCACCGATGTCGGTGGTGGGATCGCCGATTCGCTTGAGTGAGGTGCTTCTGACTACTGCCTCGTACTGCTTGGGCGCCATGTCGCGCAACACTTTCAGGCCGTCGGTTTCGGCGAGCGGGCAAACCACGTTGACCCGGATCCGGTCGACGCCCCATTCCAGTGCGGCCACCTTGGACATGCCGCGAATCGCTTCCTTGGCGCCGGCATACGCGCCGAATGAATGCGTGCCCACCGTGCCCGCAGCCGAGCCGAGGTTGACGATGGATCCGCCGCCGCCCTTGACCATGACGGGGTGAATCGTCTGCATCAGCCGGAACGTTGCCCGTGGCCCGGTGTCGTGAACCCGCTCGTATTCATCTGCGGGGATGTCGACGAACGGTATCGGTCCGGAGCTGGCGACGGCATTGTTGACCAGTCCGTCCACCGTGCCGAACGCCTCGAGCGCCGCGTCGACGATCCGCTGGGCGCTGCCGGCGTCACGCAGGTCCGCCACCACAGATGCCACCTCGAATCCGGCGTCGGTGAATTCCGCTGTGGTGTTTGCCAATACCTCGTCGAGGATATCGGTCACCAGTACACGGGCCCCACGGGACAACAACGCGGTGGCGATGCCTTTGCCGACACCACGGGCCGCTCCAGTGACGATCGCGACGTGGCCGTCCAGTGAGTGCGGATGGCTGTAGGTGGACATGGAGCTGCCTTTCGGATTCGGCCAGATTTGGCACGCTAACTCATATGATCAAGCGCTGACGAGGAAGTCGAGGAACACCATGTTGAGTGACCTACGTTTTTGCCATCTGGTCGTCGGCGTGACCGACATGGATCGGGCCCTTGGTTTCTACCGTGGCCTGTTGGGCATGGATGTGGTGTTCGACCAGTTGATTTCGGGTGAGCCGTTCAATGCGGTCCTGCACTCGTCACGCCAGCCAGAGGGCCGTGTTGTCGGGGGCGTGGTCGGCGGAGTCATGCTCGAACTTCTCAGTCTCGGAGCGTCGACCCCGCCTGGACCGGGGAAA
The DNA here is from genome assembly GCF_048282715.1 of Mycobacterium sp. 134. Classification (NCBI taxonomy): domain Bacteria; kingdom Bacillati; phylum Actinomycetota; class Actinomycetes; order Mycobacteriales; family Mycobacteriaceae; genus Mycobacterium; species Mycobacterium sp. 134. The sequence continues at coordinate 6,312,361 of NZ_JBLVUN010000008.1, read as the reverse complement.
CGGGGCATCGTCGGCAATCAGAACATCGCATTGTCGGTCACCGATCTCGACGCCACCTACCGCGCCGTGATCGACGCCGGCTTCCAGCCCGTTCAGGAGCCGTTCCCCATCGACCGGGTCCGCATGTTCTTCGTCAACGATCCTGACGGCACCGCGGTGGAATTCGTCGAGTTCCCCGGCGGTGCCCGCAGCAGCTATGAGATGCACCGCGGCACATCGATCACGCCCGGGCCCTGATGTCATGGCCGTCGAGTTGGTGCATGGCGCCCGGCTGTTCGCTGGTGTGCCCTATGCCTACGCCGCGATCACGCACGGATCCGACCTGATCTTCACCGCGGGCGCGTGTCCGCTCGACGATCAGGGCCGGGTTGTCGCTCCCGGCGATGTTGCGGCCCAGGCCCGCCAGGCGGTGGGCAATCTCCGGATTACGTTGCAGGAGTGCGGTGCCGAGCTGCTTGATGTGGTGAAGACGACGATCTATGTCGCGAGCAGCCGGCGCGACGATCTCGCTGTGGCGTGGAATGAAGTGGTGTCTGGCTTTGCCGAGCATCGGCCACCGAGCACGCTAATGGGCGTCACGGTCCTGGGGTACCCCGATCAACTCGTCGAGATCGAGGCGATCGCGGTGCTGCCGGTCAAGTGACCGGCACAAGGTCGGTCCCGGCCGGGGGCTGCAGCCGACGCAGTTTGCCGTCGATGGCCGTGACATATAGGGCATTGCCGTCGGGGCCCGGCGCGACCCGCACCGAGGTCGGTCCGTTGGGCGGCACGGAAAGTTGGCTGAGTCCTTTGGCTATCGTGCAGATGCGGCCGGTGTCGGTGTTCACGGCGTAGACCTCGCCTGCGGTATCTCCGGCTACGTACAACGTTCCGTCACGGGTGGCCTGCATGTCGTCGGAGCCGGCGATCAGCCCGGGTAACCGTGCCACGGTCGAGGTGGCGTTCGGCTTGTCGAGTGGGAGCCGCAAAACTGTTGACAGGGCTACATTCTCGGTATAGAGCGCGCTGCGGTCGGGAGTCAGTGCGAGTCCGTTGGGTAACGGGGTGCCGGACCAGGACTTTGTGTGCCGTCCGGTGGCGGGGCTGTAGCGGTCGATTCCCCGGGGCGGGACGGTCAGTTGCGAGAAGATCAGATCACCGTCCGGCAGGAACAGCAGACCATTCGGCGCGGGCAGCCCGGTGAGCAACGTCGTCGATTCACCTGTGTGCACGTCCAGGCGTTGCAGCGTGCCGCGCGCCGTACCGGGGTTGTTTCCGGTCAGGAAGTACAGGCTGTTGCCCGAAAGACGCAGGCCCGCTGGATGGTCGAGGCCAGACAACACCGTGCTGCTGTTTCCCTGGTCATCGACGTGAAGCAGTCGACCGTCGTTGATCGCGCTCAGGTAGAACCCGCCGCGGCCGTCCGGTTCGAGGTTCTCCAGAGCGCCGAGCCCGCTGGCCACAGTGGTGATCTGCCAACGCTGGCAGACACCCGTCCGAGCGTCCGCGCCGGGCGTTGCGCTCGCGGTCGGCGTAGCCGCCACGAAAAGCATCGCGATGGCGCATGCCGCGGCGCCAATTGTCTTCTGCAGCATCAAGTCACCCCTCAGTCATTCCCGCCCCAAGTTTGATACCTTTTGGTATCGGATGCCAAAAGGTATCATGAACCCGTGGAAAAGGAAGACGGTCGATCGGTCGAACAGTCACGGCCGATGACGCGCCGACGCGTCGAGACCCGTCAGCGGCTGCTGGAAGCCGCGTTCTCGGTGTTTGCCTCAAAAGGTTTCGGGCGCACCAGGATCGACGACATCTGTCAGGCTTCGGGGTATACCAAGGGGGCGTTCTACTCGAACTTCGGAACTCTCGATGAATTGTTCCTTGCTCTTTATCGCGAGCAGTCACGTCAGGCCGCCGAGTACACCATCAGATTCCTGGCTGCCGAACCGTTCAACACGGTCGAGGCCACGATCCAGGCCTGGGCGCAGGGTCTGCCGATCGACCGGGACTGGCTGCTGATCAACACAGATTTTGTCCTGTACGCCGCACGCCGACCAGAGGTGCAGCTGGAACTCGCGACAGAACGGTCGCAGATGCGCGAGGGCTTCGCCCGCATGCTCGCCGACCACATCCGCGATCGGGCACCGGACCTTCCGGCGTCGCTACCCACGCCGGACGAGATGGCGCGGGCGCTGGTCACGGTCTATGACGGGGCAATCTCGCAGCTCATCCTCGACATGGACGAGGCGGCGGTGCGAAAGCACTTCGCCGACATTGCCAGTGCGCTGCTCCGGTAGAACTCACACACCGCCTGACGCCGGTGTGAACAGCTCCTTACCGGACGGATACGGCCGGGAAACTGGATCGCCGAGGGGTGCTGGGACCGTAGGGCGATGACGGCAGAACCTGTTGATCCACTCTGGCTTCGGCCGGTGGCCGCGCCTGCACCGGTGGTGAACCTGGCTCCGCGGGCCAGCGCCGATGTGCGTCAGGCACAGGCGTTCATCGCACTTCTGGAGGCCGAAATGGCTGACCTCCAGTCACAATTGGCACGGATCGACGACCGGGTCAGGGCCGGGCGCCCCGGAGCACATCATCATCAGACCGCGGTGCGCACGCGACTCAACGAGGTGAGGCGCCTTCTCGACGCCCTCATCTTCCGTTTTCCTTCCGCCTGAGTTTCCAGTCGCCGATCGCGGCCAGACGTCGGCGCTGCTGGGCTGCGGCGGCGCTGTCCAGGCCATGCCCGCGCTGTTCGAGGTTTCCGATGACCCGCTCGCGATGCTCGATCGGGTTGGCATCGTCGTACTTGAACTTGGCCTCCACCCGCAGCACCTCCAGTTGTATGCCGCGAATACCGGGCAGCATGCGTCCGTACGGGTCTTCGGCCACGGCGACGGTGGCATGGCGGCCTTCGGGCTGGAAGTCGGCGAGCTGAGCGGCCAGAATCCGGGCCTTGTCCTCGGGTTCATCCAAAATTGTTGGGCGGCAGACGAACTGAACCGATGAATAGTAGCTCGTCGGAACCCCGTCCTCATCGGGGCCGCCGGCCTTGGCGCGCCAGTAGGTGGGGATGAACGCGTAGTCACCGATCACTGTCAGGCGTACCTCGGTGGCGGCCTCCAGGTGCGGCCAGACCGGGTTGGGCCGGGCCAGATGCAGTAGCAGTTCACCGCCGGCGTGGGTGAAGTGGGTGGGCACCATCAGCGGTGCGGAAGCCGGGTCGAGGTTGTTGACCGCAAGGACGCCGAATCGATCGGTGCCGGCCAGCCAGTTCTGCCATTCGGCCTCGTCGAGGGCGGCGTCCCATGGGTGGATCAACATGTCAGTCTCCTTGCCGACGGTGAGCGGATGAGGGTGACGCGTCCGGTCGGACGACGGGGGTCCCGACACCGGGTTCGAACACGGTCAGGGAGAACCGCGCGGAGACGTCGTGCGGGTTGGCGTAGGCGTGGTCGACGTCGCCGGGGAAGGACACCGCGTCCCCGGTCTGCAGGGTGAGTGCCTGGTCGTCGACCTCGACGGTGATCGCGCCGTCGAGCACGTGAATCAGCTCCTCCGTGCCGGCGGCGTGCGCCTCACTGGCGTGACGATCGCCTGGGCCCAGCGACCAGTCCCACAGTTCGACGACATCCGGCGGGGTGGTGCCGGCCACCAGCACACCGCGGCCACCGGCGTCACCGGTCCACAGCTGTGCGCCGTCACCGGCGCGGGTGACCTTCACCGTGCGGGCCTCCGGCGGCTCTACCAGGGCGGGCAGTCCGACCCCCAGCGCGTCGCTGAGCCGCAGCAGGGTTCCGACGCTGGGGTTGACCTCGCCGTGCTCGACGCTGATGACCATGCGCCGGCTGACCGATGCGGCGGCGGCAAGCTGATCCAGCGTCCAGCCCCGGGCCACGCGTTCCTGTTTCACGCGGGCGCCGATCGCGGTGGCCAGTTTGGCCGCGGCCTCATCCATGAGTGCAACATATCGCACTAGAAGTGCGATGAAAACCGCTGTCGCTCTCGTGCCACTGGCCTGCGGAATCGAGTAGTCGCCTACGCGTGTGCAGATGACCAGCAGGGAAAAGACTGGAAGCCGCGATATCCCGACGCAACCGAGGTAGGCGTTATGTCCAACGTGTTCATGGAACCCGACCACGGCCGGTTGGTTCGCCGCGTTGCTGCGATCACTGCCGGTGACCTGACCTCAACGCAGATCAACAAGGTGGTCGACGGCGACCTTGATCTGCTCAAGGGCCTCCCGCAGTCCGGCAAGGACAAGGTGGCTGCGCTGGTCAAGCCGCAGGTGCGGGGTGAACTGAGGAAGATCATCGGCCCGACGACCGACTTCGTGCCGATTTACTACGTCGAAATGGCGAGGTTGACCGCGCGGGCGGTGGCGCGCGTCATCGACGGACAGCGCCGGCCGCTGGGTACCGGGGTGATGGTGTCGCCGCGGTTGTTCATGACGAACAACCATGTCATCGCCGACATGGCGAGCGCCGCATCGACCTCGATCCAGTTCAACTACCAACTCGACATCGATGATGTGCCCGCGGCGGTCACGGAGTTTCGGCTCGACCCGGCGACGTTCTTCTGGACCAGCGACGAGAACGAACTCGACGTATCGCTGATCGCGGTCGGACCCCGCACGGCGGGGAGCGCAAATCTGCCCGATTTCGGTTGGAGCGCAATGTCATCGGCGCGGGACAAACACGCCGAAGGCGACCACGTCACGATCATCGAACACCCCGACGCCGACTACAAACAGATCGCCCTACGGGAGAACCGGGTCATCGGCCGCGGTAAGAAGGGTGTCACGCTCTACTACGCCGCCGACACGCTGCACGGCTCGAGCGGCAGCCCGGTGTTCAACGATCAATTCGTGCTGGTCGCCCTGCATCACGCGGGCGGCGGCCACAACGACACCGAACTCGAAACCGGTCAGCCCGTGCCGGACGATTGCAATGAGGGCATCCGGATCAGCGCGATCGTCGACGCGCTCCGTGCCCGCCACGACCAATTGCCCGCCGGGGTAAGGGATCTGCTCGCCGAAGCGCTCAACCCCCCGGCTGCCGCTACCCCGTTGGAGGCAGCGGCGACCGTGCCGGGTCAGGTCAGCGTTGTCGGCGCGTCACCGTCGGTGGTGACTGCCGACTTGTTCCTGCCGAGACTGACCATCACCGGCCACGTCCCCGGCCTCACTTCGTCGGCGCCGGTTGTCAGCACCACCGATGAAGCGTCAGGCGCTGCCCAACCACCGATCCTCGAACGTAATGACGCACCGAACCCGGACTACAGCAACCGCTCGGGCTACGACCCGGAGTTCTTGTCCAAAGCCGTCGCCGTTCCGTCCATCCCGGCGAAGTTGCTGGCGCAGTGCGCAGTTCCGAAGGGCCTCAGGCGATCGACGGCCAACGCGGTGCTGCGTTACCACCACTTCAGCCTGGTGATCCGGGCTGACCGGCGGATGCCGCTGTTCACCATCGTCAACATCGACGGCCGCCGATTGCGCAAGATCAACCGCACGACGGGAGAGGTCGAGGCGGTGGAGACCTGGTACGTCGATCCGCGCCTGCGACCCGAGCAGCAGCTCGACCAGGATGTGTTCGAGCGGCAGAAGCCGCGGTTGTTCGACCGTGGCCACATGGTGCGCCGCCTCGATCCGGCCTGGGGCAGTCCGGTTGCGGCAAAACAGGCCGCCGACGACACATTCCACTTCGCCAACTGCTGCCCCCAGATCTCGGCATTCAACCAGCACCTATGGGCCCGGATCGAGAACTACGCGCTCGACAACGCCGGCGCCGAGAAGCGGCAGATCACCGTGATCACCGGTCCGGTGTTCGGCAGCAACGATCCGTTGTACCGGGGTGTCAATGTGCCGCGGCAGTTCTGGAAGATCGTCGTTCGGGTCAGTGCCGAGGACGGCAATCTCCGTGCCACCGCGTTCTTGGCCGATCAGAACGCGGCGTTGGACGCGGCCTTCGGCTCCGACACCGAATCCTTCACCGAAATCGACAAAGTCGTCATGTTCCAGAAGTCCGTCGCTGACATCGAGCGGCTTTCGGGGCTGTCGTTCGGAGCGCTGCGCGATCACGACACCATGACGGTGGGACTCGAGGCGGTTGCACCCCCGCTGGGCTCGCTGGATGAGGCCGGCTGGTGAGTGTCACCAAGGAAGACGTCGACCGGGCGGGCGGCCGCTACTCGGTCGAGGTGCGTCGGAAAGCCGTGCATCGGATGAACTCCGGTGAGGCCGTCGCGGCGATAGCGGCGGACACCGGTATCAGCCGGTCGACGCTGTCCCGCTGGAAGAACGCCACCAACGGCCGGCGTTCGCATGCTCAGTTGGCCGCCGCCCCCGTGCAGCCACCCGCCCGGCGCGGGGTAAAGCTCGCCGACGTCACCGGCGTCGGAATCACCGACCGATGGGGTGTCACCGCAACCGATCTCGGCGCATCGGTGCTGGCTCCGAACGGCACCCTGGCCTCGGTGTTCGGCGACACATTCTCGGGTGTGCACGTCGGACAAGGCCTGTGGCGGGCTCCGGTGGTACTCATCGGCTCCGGCGACGCGCAACACCCCATCCGCTATGAACATGCCGGCGGGTCCGATCCGAACTTCGCGCAACAACTGTGGTTCTACATCCACGACAATCCCAGCACCGGATGGAGCCACGGAGGAATCAGCACCGTGCTGCCCTCGGACCTGCTGCGTGTCGACGACACCCTGTATCTGCACGCCATCGTCAATCGTGGCTTCCCGAACGTCATCTGGACCGAGATCTGGTCCTCGACCGACAATGGGATCACCTGGCGCCACATGGGGGAGAAGGCGAAGTTCGCCGCCGACCTGCACCACGGCCAGGCCCAGTGCTGGTCGTGGGACCACGAACCTGACGACGGGTGGGTCTACGTGGTATCCACCGGTTTTCAACGAGACAAGGGCATCATCCTGCGGCGCGTACGGCCCGACGGCATCGGTGACAACACCCGATACGTCGGATGGGGCTGGGATGGTCAGCGTTGGGGATGGGGCAATGAGCCGACACCGATCACTCCCGCGGACGAGCACTGGGGGGAACTGACGCTGCGGCGCCTGGCGCCCGGAAAGTGGGTGCTCGGCGGCTTCCTGGCGTCGCAGTACGCGCTCGGCTACCGCGTCATCGCCTCGCCGACGGCGAACCTCCATCAGACCCCGATCCAGACACCGGTGGTCGGCACGACGTGGGAGCAGGAGGACCATACCGATGGCGCAGTGGCGCAGCTCTACGGCGGATACGTCCTGCCGGGCGCGCAACTCGACGTCGTCGGCGGCACAGGCCTGGTTGTCTCGCAATGGAACACCGACACCGGATATCCCTATCGGGTGATGCAGTTCCGGGCCACCCTCGCAGACACCACCGCAGCGGTCCGCAACCCGGCCGACCCGAGAAACCTGTAGGGATCTGCGCTCGGTTTGGACTTGATGGTCCATTTTTCTCGAGCCACGCTCGTGAGGTATCAGCGTGCGACTGGAGGTGTGCAGTGAATCTCGGTGAGTTCGGTGTCTGGCAACCGGCCTATGCCACAACACCCGAAATGGCCAAGCGGATCGAGGCCCTGGGCTACACGACCTTGTGGTTGGGCGGCCCTGAGCCGGATCTGTCGGGGATCGACGAACTGCTGGCCGCCACGGACCAATTGGTGGTGGCCAGCAGTATCTACAACATCTACCGCGGTGATGCGGCTACGTTGGCGGCAGCATACCGGCGGATCGAACGGTCATATCCGGACCGCCTGCTGCTGGGCATCGGAGTGGGCCACCCTGAACAGGTTGGCGACTACCGCACCCCGATGGCCGCGCTGAACGGGTTCCTCGATGCGCTCGATCAGCACGGGTTGCCCCGAGAGAAGAGGGCGCTGGCCGCACTCGGCCCGAAGATGCTCGCCCTGGCTGGCGAGCGCGCTGCCGGGTCGGTGCCCTACCTCGTCACGCCCGAGCACACCCGGCGCGCACGGGTGGCGTTGGGGCCGCAGCGGATACTGGCACCCGAACAGAAGGTGGTTGTCGAGTCCGACCCTGAACGGGCGCGTGCTCTCGCCCGTCCGCGGATCAAGCACCCGTATCTCGGATTGGTGAACTACACCAACAACTTACGGCGACTCGGCTTCACGGATGAGGATCTGGCCGGCGAGGGGAGCGATCGGTTGATCGACCAGCTGGCTGTCCACGGTGACGCGGCGACGGTCGCGCGCGGATTGCGCGAGCATCTCGCGGCCGGGGCGAATCACGTGCAGATCCAGGTGGTGGGCGAGCATTCGGCGCCGCACCCGCAGATGCCCGAGGTTCTGCTCCAGGTGTATGACGACGACGCGTTCGGAATCTACGAAACCCTCGCCGGGGCTTTGGGAATCGCGCCGGGGTGACCGGTATCAGCGAGTCGTGCCGCGCGCACCCTGCCACACGGTGTCGAACGGTGCGTTACCGCTGATCCGATCGACGATTCCGGCGGTGGTGAAGTCCTTGGCCAGGCGCACCGCCTCCGGGACGCCGGCACCCTTGGCCAGCTCGGCGGTGATCGCTGCTGCCAGAGTGCATCCCGCGCCCGCGACGCGGGCGTGTCCGACCTTCGGTGCGCGCAGGATCTCGGCGTCGTTGCCGTCGAACAGGACGTCCACCGCGTCGTCACCGGGAAACTCGACGCCGCCCTTCACGAGGACATAGCGGGGGCCGAGGTCGGCGATGCGTCGGGCCGATTCGACGAGGTCGTCGATCGAAGAGATGGCGTCCATCCCGGCGAGGGTGCGCGCCTCGAACAGGTTCGGGGTGACGACGTTCGCCAGTGGCAGGATCTGACGGCGCAGTGCGGTGTCGGTGTCGAGCGCGGCGCCGGGTTCCTGCCCTTTGCAGATCAGGACGGGGTCGACGACGATGTGCCGCCAGGTTTGGCCGGCAAGCGCGCCTGCGACGACGTCGATCGTTGCGGGGGTGCCGAGCATGCCGATCTTGACGACATCGAGGTCGTACGCCGACGTCGCCGCCTCGATCTGATCGGCGATGACCTGTGGATCGACGGGCACGAACCGGTGGCCCCAGTCGGCTTTGGGGTCGAACGACACGATGCAGGTCACGGTGCCCACGCCGTAGGTGCCGAGCTCCTGAAAGGTGCGCAGGTCGGCCTGGAGGCCGGCGCCGCCGGTGGCTTCGGACCCGGCGATGACATACGAGAGATCGACCACGTGGGTGAGCGTACGCCTGAGCTGTGAGCGCCCGACATGAACTCGGCGGATACTGGCGTACGTTGCTGCGCTCTTCAGAGGTGGGAGGACCATGCCCCGTCATCGTGCATTCGCCCAGGTCGACGTGTTCTCCCGAACCCCGTACCTCGGCAACCCCGTCGCGGTCGTACTCGACAGCGAAGGCCTCGACGACGTTGCGATGCAACGGCTTGCGCGCTGGACCAACCTGTCGGAGACGACGTTCGTGCTGCCGCCGACGAGGCCCGAGGCCGATTACCGCCTACGGATATTCACTCCTGGCAGCGAACTGCCTTTCGCCGGGCACCCCACACTCGGCTCCGCGCACGCCTGGCTCGGACACGGCGGGCAGCCCCGGCGTCAGGGACACGTCGTGCAGGAATGCGGTGCCGGACTCGTGGAGATCCGGCAGCGCGACGGCGAGTTGTACTTCCAGGCGCCACCGACGCTGCGGTCGGGGTCTCTCGACGACGAGTATCTGGATGAGATCGTCGAAGCCTTCGGGGTGGCACGCACCGATGTGCTCGCACACCAGTGGGCGGACAACGGACCCGGATGGGCGGTCCTCGTGCTGGACAGCGCACAGCGTGTGCTCGAACTGGAACCTGACCTGGCCAGGATCCCTACGGCCATGGTCGGTTTCGTCGGCGCGTATCCGCCCGGATCGGCGCACGACTACGAAATGCGGACGTTCGCACCCGGCGTCGGAGTTCCCGAGGATCCGGTGTGCGGCAGCATGAATGCCTCGGTGGGGCAATGGTTGACCAGTACCGGCGCGGCGCCGGCGGAATACCGGGTCTCGCAGGGGGCGCGGCTCGGCCGGGCCGGCGAGATCAGTGTGGTGGCCGAACCCGACGGGTCGGTCTGGGTCGGCGGTGCCACCACCACCTGCTTCGAGGGTGTCGCGACGCTCTAACGGGCATGAGCGGCAACGGCCGGGGCCACCCAGTCCCGCAGGTAGGTGCGCAGTCCGGTGTCGTGGCGTGACGGACCGCCCGGGTCGATGATGAAAGACTGCAGCGTCCGCAGCATGAACTCGACCAGCTGATCGAGCGCATCTCCAGCGAAACCTACTGCAGCCCAGTCGATATCGAAATGCCGCAAGATCGACTTGCCGAACTCGATGGCAAGGTCCGACGTCACCCCGGCGGTGAAGGCGCTGGCCTTGCCGGGCTGCAAGACCAGGCTGAGATAGCGGTCGTGCGGGATCTGTTCGGCGGTGTAGGCGATGCCTTCGACGACGGCTTCGCTGGGGTCGGTGATGGAACCCAGTTCTGCGGCGAGCCGATCGAGGAACCCGTCCACCGAGGAAACGGCGGTGGCGACCATGAGGCTCTCGAGCGTGGGGAAGTAGCGGTAGATCGTCTGGCGTGTCACCCCGAGGGCCTGGGCCACCTCGGACACGCTCACCGTGCCGCGCGCGTCGATCGCCTGGCGGGCCGCGCCGATGATGCGACCGACGGCTTCGTCGTCATCGGCGGGAATGTCTCCCGACCAGCCGTGCCTGCGCATCCGTTGATCGTCGCACGAAAGACGATCAGATCTTGACAATACAGTTGATGCTCATTGTATGGTCAGATCATGACTGTCAGCCCAGTGAGCAGCACCGATGAGGACCTGACCCGCCGCGCTCTGCGGCACGCCGTCGAGGGGACGACGGATATGGCCGAGGCGGTGCTGAAGGTGCCGTTGCACTACTACCGCGACCCGAAGATCACCGAGATCGAGGAATCCCAGATCCTGCGTCGGGTCCCGCTGGCGATCGTGCCGTCGGCCCAGATCGCGGAGAGGAACGACTTCGTCGTCCGCTCGGTGCTCGGCGACTCGCTGCTGATCACTCGGGACCGCACCGGGGCCAGTCACGTACTCCTCAACTATTGCCGCCACCGCGGCGCGATGCCGGCCTGCGGGTCCGGCAACGCGTCACGGTTCGTCTGCCCGTATCACGCGTGGACCTATCGCAACACCGGTGAGCTGTTCATGGTCCCGGGCAAGGCCGGTTTCGACACGATGGACGCAGCGGAGTACGGCCTGGTGGAGCTGCCGTCGGAAGAGCGTTACGGCTTCGTCTGGGCGGTCCTGACCGCGGACGCCACGATTGATCTCGACGCCCACCTGGGATCGCTCGGTCCCGAACTGGCGCAATGGAATTACGAGGCTTACGGCTACCACACCGACCGCGAGTTCTCCTCAGAGGTGTCGTGGAAGGGAGCGCTCGAGGCGTTCGCAGAGGGCTATCACTTCCCGTTCGTCCACGGCGAGAGCCTGATCGGGCAGAACACCCTGCCGAACACCGCGATCTACGATGAGTTCGGCCGGCATCACCGCATCGGATTCCCGTTCAACTGGATCAAGAATCTCACCGACGATCCGAGCGCCTCGTTCGACCCGTCGGCCAATATGGGTGTCATCTACTGGGTCTACCCGAATCTCATTCTCGCGAACAGCCCGGTGGGCGTGGAGATCATCGACATGTTGCCGGAGGGGGAACCGACCCGCTGCACGGTCCGGCACAGCTGGATGGGTCGGGTGCCGGCCACGAATGACGACATGCGCGCGGCCTATGACGCCGTCTACGAAGGGGTGCACGCCGCGGTGCGCGACGAGGATTTCGCAATGCTCCCGCAGTGTGGTGAAGGAGTCCGGCACGGTCAGCACGACCATATGATCATCGGCCGCAACGAAATTGCGGTTCAGCACATGATCAAGGTGTTCGCCCAGGAACTGGGAGTGGCTCTGGCCTAGCCCGACGGTGGGTCGAGGATCATGCGGGCCCGCTGCACTTCGGGAAGCGGGCATTCGCGGGGCATCTTCTCGACCACCTGGGTGAGGCATTGACGGGCGGGTGTTCCGCGTAGGTCGAAATCGTCCAGGCTGCATCTCAATTCGAAGAGCCAGGCCTGCTGGCTCCTCGCCAGCTCTCGCGCCGCCGACAGGTCGGCAGCCTTCGCGGCCGCATCGGTCTGGGTGCGGGCCCGCATCCGTAGGAGTTCGGCGCTGTAGAACTTCACCCCGGTGTCCTCGGCGAACGCCAGCGCTGTGTCGATACGACTGCGCGCGGCGTCCAGCTGGCCGACGGTGATGAGGAACCGGGCAAGCATGCACCAGAAGAACGGCCGGTAGGTCGCTGCGCCCAGCGCCTGCCAGATGCTGATGGCTCCGGCGAGCGCCTCGATCTGCGCGCCGAGAATATCCAAATCCGGTGTATCACTGCATACTTCGGCAAGGCCATCGACCATGGCACGCTCGGTTGCGGTGCGCAGCTGCCAGTACACATCATCGAGTTCGTATTCGTGCGCCTGGTTGAGCAGCGAGTCCACCAATGTGCGGGCTCGTTCGAACTGACCGGATTCGGCGCGGAGCCAGACTTCCATATCGGCCGCGTTGAGCAGGTTGTACGGTCTCTGCGGGTAGGTCAGTTGCTCGGCCCGCAGCGCAGCGCGCCCCAATTGCAGGTCGGCTTCCGCGAGGTTGCCGTGAATCAGGTCGGTCCAGGCCAGGTGTTCATGTGCCAGTGCGACTGGATCGTGCGACACGAACCAGAGCTTGGCGAGCTGGCGTTCGTAGTTTTCATCGAGAGCCTGAGTTGCTTTCTTGAAATATTCTGTGGCGGTTTCGAAGTCGCCACCGAGCCAGGCGAGCACTCCGCGCGACCCGTCGAGCGCTTGCGAGAACGATTGACCTTCTGGCTTTGTCGCGGCTACCTCGAGAAGCTGCCGCGCGTGGCGAAGGTCGGCACGCCAGAAATAGTAGGCGCCCACCGCTCCGAGAGCGGCCACCAGCTCGTCGTCGTAGGCGCCGTCGTTTGCCAGCTGAAGGCATCGCTCGAAATCAGCTACGGCGACCAGGCTTTGGGCGCCCTCGACTGTGGCAGTGAGGTAGCCCCGTTCCAGCCGTGCAGTGATTTCGGCGCGGTCGCGGTCGATCCCCGGTGGGCAGCGATCGATCCGGGCCAGGGCGCGACCGAGGTGAGCCCTGGCCTCTGCCATCGATCCACGCCGGCGTGCGGCCACCGAGGCCTGGTGATAGGCCGACGCGGCGTCGGCGTCCCGGCCGGCATTCTCGTACTGGGTGGCCACCATCGACCAGTCCGGTTCGCCCGGGCTCTGGGCGATCAGTGCGTCGGCAACTCTGCCGTGTAGAGCTCGCCGCGCCTCGGCGGGAACCAATTCGAAGGCAACCTCACGGAGCAGCTCATGGCGGAAACGCCAGGTGTCGGTGCCGATGGGTTCGACGACCGCGGACGTGGTCAGTCGATTGATGGCGTCGTCCAGGTCAGCCTGGTCCATGTCGAGCACGGCACGGAGCAGCGCACCATCGAATTCCCGGCCGATGACCGCCGCCGCTTCGGCTACCGGCACACCGAGCCGTTCGGCGTACAGCCGCGAGAGCAGCGGATCGTAGAGAGCATCGGGTACGTGGGGAGCTTCTGGTGCGCGCTCCCGCATGCTCGCCGCCACCTGCTCGATGTGGAATGGGATCCCGTCGCAGCGGCTGCGAACCTGAGCTCGCTGGGTCTGATCAGCCGGTAGGCCAAGGGCATCGATCAGCTCCTCTGTTTGTGCGTCGGACAAGCGTTCCAGGTCGATCGTCTCGAGCGGCCACTGCGGTGGCGGCCAGTTGTCCCGGCACGTCCCGACGATTAGCAGGCGGTGTTGCCCGTCAACCAGGATCGATTCGAGCAGGCCGAGTGTTGCTTCGTCGAACCATTGGAGATCGTCGGCGATCAGCATTCCGGTGTCCGCGCGGACGCAGGCCATGAGGTAGGTGCGCGCGGACGCGACGATGAGTCCCACCAGGTTGCGCCCTTCGGCGGGCATCGGTTCATATCCGTGCTCAGGCCCGATCGCCAGCACGGGGGCGAGGGCCGGAATCATGGTGGCCGGGTCCAGACCGCGCGCGACGAACTCGCTCTCGAGTCTGCGTAGTTGTTCGGCGGGAGGAGCTTCGCGTCCGATCCCACAGTGTCGCTCAAGCAGTTTCCGGATCGGATGCAACCCCACACCGGTGTGGTCCAGAGACCCGGCCACCTCGAGTACCGCGCCCGCTCGGCTGTGAACCCGGTCCGCGGCCTCGGCGGCCAGCCGGGACTTTCCTATCCCGGGTTCGCCGCGAATGAGGATTCCCGGCGTCGACGGACTGTCGTTCTGCAGTTGCTGCCAACGGGTTTCGATCAATAGGAGTTCTCGCTCCCGCCCGATCAGTGGAGCTCGCGTCAGCGTCAGCGGTGTGGACCGCTCGCCCAGCACCTGGAAATGCGCGACCGGATCCACTACGCCTTTGACTGTCGCGGCGGGTTGCTCGACGAGGTCGAAGTCGTTGTGGATCAGCGACTCCACCGCTGTCGACACGACCACGGACCCTGGTGGAGCCAGGCCCGAGACCCGCGCGGCGAGATTGGCTGCCAGGCCGTAGACGTCGTCGTGTGCGACATCGAGATACACCAAGCCCCGGTGGATTCCGATTCGCACGGCGATTTCGACTCCATGCCGGCGGCGAGCCTGTTCGCTGATGCGACTGACGCCCTGACACAGTTCGAGCCCAGCCCGCACCGCACGGCGCGCATCATCCACATGGGCGGTCGGATGGCCGAACACGGCGAAGACGCCGTCACCGGCGGTACCGCCGATGTGCCCCCCATGGTCAGCGATGATGCGTTGTACCTGCTCGCGGAACCCGCCGACCACAGAGTGGTATGCGTCCGGCCCGATCCGGGTGGACAGGGCGGTGGAGTCGACGAGATCGGCCACCAACATGGTGAGGCGCCGTATCTCGCCCACGCTTGTCGAGGCAGCCAGCAGGTCCTCGGCATCGGTGTTGCCGCGGTCTGCGGCCAGGATCTGGTCGGCCAACTCCGTCGCGGTCGCCCGGTCGCCGGTGTTGATCGCGGACACGGCGCGGTCGATCAGCGCCTCGATCGAGGCGCGTTGCATCTCGTGGTCTCCGTCTAGCGGCGCGGTGATCGGGCCATCCACCACGTCACAAGTTTGGCACTGTCGCTGCTGGTCCGCGACGGATCAGAGGCGCTGAACTGCGAATAAACGCAAGCACTCCTTGCGTTAGTGCAACCAGTCTGCCCATACTTAACGCATGAGTGGCTAGCGTTAGGGGTTGTTGTGGCTGATGAAATCCGACGGCGGCCTGGTGGCCGTTCCGAGCGGGTCCGCCGCGCCGTGGTCGATGCGACGTTGGAGGTCATGGCTGACAAGGGCATCGCCGACTTCACGGTCAGCGACGTCGCAGCGCGGTCCGGGGTCCATGAAACCTCGATCTACCGGCGATGGGGCAGTCGGGAGAGCCTGATCGCCGAGACGCTTCTGGGCTACAGCGAGCAAGTCATCCCGGTGCCCGACACCGGATCGATCAGTACTGACCTGCATGGCTTGCTGAGCGGTATCGCGGCATACCTCAGCAGCCCGGTCGGACGGGCGCTGGCGCAAGCGCTGGCCTTCAGCGGTGAAGAGTCGCGTTGGGCCGCAGTCCGGCAGGAATTCTGGACCGGGCGGCTGGAGCTGGCCCGCACCATCGTCGATCGGGCGATCGACCGTGGGGAACTGCCGGCCGGCACTGACCCTCGATTGGTCTTGGAGGTCCTCGTCGCTCCATTGAGCTTTCGAACTCTGGTCACGCGCGAGGCGATCGACGACGGTCTGTGCACTCGCCTCGTCGATCTCGTGCTCGCCGGCATTCTGCCGCGCGGCCCAATCAACGGCGAAGCAGGTGGGAACAGATGACGGGTGATGTCGTGATTCAGACGTTCATCGACGGGCGTGAAGTCAGCCGTTCCGATGTTCGGCGCTGGGAAGCGCGGCGCGCCAAGGCGGTCCTGGCCAAACTTGGATCCCGGCTGGGCCGGCGGGCCGTCGCCGAGATTCTTCCCGATGGCGACCTCCACACGGTGATCGACGCGGACCTGGATGCGCAGCGGGAAGCGTTGTGCGCGCTCAAATCCGGGCTCGGGCATGCGGGTATCTACGCGATGCTGCGCCACGAGCTGGCGATGTCCGAACGGGTGGCCCGGATCGCGGTGGCCGGTAGCCGTGGCAGAAAGGCCTACAGCACAACCAGTCTTGTCGTCGAGGGGTTGTCCGCTGCGGAGTTCGGCGCATGGTTCGACGACCTCACCGCGGCGAACGACGAGGATGCCATGGTTCGGGCCTGTCCGGACCACTATCTGCTGCGAGGGCTGCCGGACGGACGTCAGGAAGTCGTCGAGACCACCGGAGGATCGCCGACCTCAACCCGATTCCTAGTCGACTATGCTGCGGCCGAGTCTGTTTCGATTCCGGTGAAACCGGACTATCCGGTGCAGATCGCCGGTCGGGCGGTGTTCGACGACGGTCTGGTCATCGGAGGTGTCCGCCACCAGTTCCGGGACCATGACGGTGCCATGGAGGCGGTCCTGGCAGTCGAGTTCCCCGGACTGTTCCCGTCCCGCATGATCGCCGCGCACCGCTGGCACCTGGCAGTCGAGTTCGGTAACTGGATCATCGCGGCAGCGGCCGCATCGCCTGAATCGTGATGCCGGGCACCGAGTTCGCCAGGTCCAGCCGCTGCTTTCCGAAGGCGCGCATCGTCCGATAGAACGACCAGACCTGCCGCGGGGTGGGAATTTTCGGCACCCAGGCGAGCTCCCAGTGAATTCCGTTGACCGGATCGTCGAAGAACACCGCGTAATAGCCGGGCCAGTACTGCGGGTAGTCCTTGGGCTCATCGGTGACCGGGACGCCCCTGGCGGTCAGGAAGTCGCGGTGGAAGCGGTCCACTTCCTTGCGGTTTCGGGCCCACAGCGCGATGTGATTGATCCCGACAGCCTGGTCGGTGTGGGTGAGTTTCTCCCCGGTACGAGCTGGCTGGATGCCAATATAGCTGTGCGGGTTGATGAATCGCGTCATGTAATAGATCGACTGGTACTCCATGTTCAGCGACGAGAAGCTGCTGAATCCCAGCCAGCCGAACATCGCGTCGTAGAACCCGATCGATTCGTCATAGTCCACGACCGCGAACTCGACATGACTTACTCCGCGCCATCGCATCCTGCCCCCTCGCAGTCGACTACTACTGAATGTAGTACTCAATGGGCGCGCTGGGAAGGCTCAGGTTTTGCGCGCCGCCGGGCCGCCTCGTGTGCCTTACGGAGCAGGCTGACTGTCAGCGCGTGAGTCCGCACCCCTGGGTTGATGATCGAGATCCAGCCTTGCGTGCGATAGACCGGATGGGGGAGGACCGTGTCGACGGCAGTGAAGTCGACAGCGGCCGGATCGATCCGGGGATCTGCGCCGACGACTTCGATGAAGATGCTCCGCCCGACGTGGATGTTCAACCGCCACCGGCCAGGCTGGTCGAGGTCACAGGAAGTGTCGTCGGGATAGTTCTTCGTGACGATGGTCGCGTAGGGCTGTTCTCGCTGTGGCACTTGCCCGTTGGGCGCGAAGTAGAAGAAGTGGTCGCCCCATGCAATCTCGGGGAACTCGCTGTCCGCCGTCGGTGCCAGTTCGAGGACTCCGTCGAACCGTCGGATCGTCTCCAGCAGCTGGTCCATACTCATAGTTGAAGTGTGCGATTGAAGTGCTTATGGAGGGTTTGAGGCGTGGTCGCGATGATCGTACGGCGGGCATGCTGACCGTCTCGGCGGTAGCGGAGGCGACCGGATACTCGGTCCAGCAGATTCGCGACCTGGAGCGGCTCGGGGTCCTGTCCTCGGCGGTCCGGGCCGACAACGGGTACCGACAGTTCTCCGCGACCGCGATCCACGACCTGCGGGCGTATCGCGATCTGGCCCACGCCGTGGGTCCGGTCGAGGCCCGCCGGACGATGTACGCAATCCGCGCGTTGCCTGCCGGGGATGCGGCAACCCTGGTGTGCTCGTTGCACATCGGGCTCAACAGGGAGCGTGAGCAGGCACTCGTCGCGCGTCGAGCGCTGGAGGCCATCCAGGGCGAGACGGAGACCGAGGCTGCCCCCGTGGAAGCCGACGCGATGACCATCACCGAACTGTCGCGGGCGCTCGGCGTGCGTGCCTCCACTCTCCGCTTCTGGGAGAAGGAGGGGCTGGTGAAGCCCCGGCGCATCACCAACCGTGCTGGATCGGCCAGGCGCTATCAGCTTGAGGCCATCCGCGAGGCGCGGATCACGGCAGCCTTGCGCGCTGCCGGCTACCGCATCCCCGAGGTTCGGCGGGCGGTCACGGCGATCCGGGACCTCGATGATGTGAACCGCTCGCTCGAGGCGCTGGACACGCGGTTGAACTCCATCACCGAACGCACTCTTTCGCTGCTTCGCGCCGCATCGGCATTGGCTCAGATCATCCGAGCCGACTAGCGGAGGGAGCGACGATCGTCACCGAATTCCCCTATGTGTCAGCCTTTTCGGCCTCGTACTTCTGCGCCATGTGCGTGATCGCATCGATCTGGGTCTGGGCCAGCTCCTCGCGTACCTGCCCGGCGCGCGCCGCGGCATCCAGGGTCGGCTGGGCCTGCCCCTGGAAGTGCGGCATCACCTCCTCGGCGAACAATTCGGCCGAGCGTCGGGTGGCGGCGGGATTGGCCCAGTCCGCAGCCATCTGCAGCATGGATCCGAAACCGCCGGACTGATCCCACAGGCGCTGCACCTGGGCCCGGGCGCGTTCCGGCGTTCCGATCACCCCGGCGCCGAGTTCGTTGATCGTGTCGATCATCCCGTCAACGGTGTCGCCCGGCATGGTCATCTGCGGGAATGCCGCAACCTTCTGGAAGTAGTTGAACCAGGCCTCGATGCCGTACCGGACCTCGGCGCGGGCCTGCGCATCAGTCTCGGCGACGTGGAACGGTCCGACCAGCGACCAATTGCTGCGATCGACCGTGGTGCCGAACGCCGCCGCCCGCTCCTCGGCGATGTTCCAGTGGTGGGCCAGCGCATCGAAACCGGCCTCGCTCAGCGTGGCGCCGACCGACAGCAGACCGATGCCGTGTTTGCCTGCCAACCGGGCACCGGTCGGGGAGGCGACGGCGGCGACCGACAGCGGGATCCCCCCTTCTGCGTACGGCGCCAATTGCAGCTTCGCGTCGAACAGTTCGTGCGTGGGGGTCTTGGCGCTCACCGTCTCCCCGGCGAGCAGTCGCACCATGATGTCGAGGTTGGTCTCCAACAGCTCGCGGGTGTCGGTCGGGTTCAGCCCGATCATGGCCGAGTCGGTGGGCAGGGAACCGGGGCCGACGCCGCCGATGATGCGGCCGTGGGTGAGGTGGTCGAGCAGCATCAACCGGTCCGCCGCCCACAGCGGGTTGTGGTAGGACAGCGAGATCACGCCGGTACCGAACTTGATGCGCTTGGCCCGGGCGGCCGCCGCGGCGATGAACACCTCCGGCGAGCTGATGATCTCGCTGCCCGCGGAGTGGTGCTCACCGATCCAGACCTCGTCGTACCCGAGCGCGTCGAGATGCTCGATGAACTCCAGGTCCCGGTGCAGCGCCAACGTGGGGTTGATGCCGGGGCGGTGGAACGGGGCGATGAAATAGCCGAACCGGAGTCGGGACACGGGGCCTCCTTGCCGCGAAGTGTGCTTGCCAGAAAGCTAGCCTCGCGCCCCCGCCGCCGACAGTGCACGAAAGTGGACAATTTGACGGCCGTCGTCGTTTACTCGTCGGGTGAGGCGCGTCACAGCCGAGCTGCAGGTCGCAGACTACGAGAAGGTCTTCGCGGTGCTCGACGCCTGCGATGACGCAGCCGACTTCACCGAGTTCCGCCGTGCCGTCGTGGACGCGATCCGTCAGGTATTCGAGGTCCGCGGCGTCACGTTCTTCACCGGGCCGTCGGTGGCCGGCGCATTCTCCGACACCGCGCCGATCACCACCGATCACGAGCACGTGCTGCTCGACGACTACATGAGAAGATGGCGCGGGCACGACGTCTTCGCCACCCCGGAGGCCCTGCGGCAACTGCACACCGCGGGATCGGTCAGCCTGCGCGAGCTGCCCACCGTGCCCGCGTCGGCCGCCCCCTATGTCGAGCAGTTTCTGCATCGGGCCGGCCTGCGCTCCTGCAATGCGTTCACCTTCCCGATGGGCAGCGCCGCGCACGGACTGCTCGGCGTGTTCGATCCCGACCCGGACGCGGTCGACGCGCGGGATGCCTCCGCACTGCGGTTGTTGTGCCGGCGCCTGCGTGGGCTGGCGCGTCCGCTGCTGCCTGCCGCCCGGACCGACCCGCTCGCGCGGTTGTCGCAACGGCAACGCGATGTCGTCGAGTTGCTGGCCCACGGGAAGAGCAACGCTCATATCGCCGAGACACTGTGCCTGACCGAGGACACCGTCAAGAAGTACGTGAGCCGTGCACTCGCGACGACGGGCTGCCGGTCACGTACTGAGCTTGCGGTCCTTGCGGCCACGCCCTGATGCCGATTTCCGCTGTGCGGGTGGGGCGGCGCCGGATTGGTCGAGTTGCAGAATGGCCGCGTCGATCATGCTGCGCAGGATCTCGTCGGTGCTGAACGAACTCAGCCACAGGTGCGGAGTATCGGTGCGGTGCAACATGGCGACGCCGTGCACGGCGACCGACAGGGCCGCGGCGATCCGGTCGGATTCAGGGGTCGGCGGTGCCTGCGGGTCACCGCCGCGGCAGGCCAGTAGGCCCCGGGTGACGATCGCCAGTGCCTGCCGGGCGGCCGGCGAGGTATCGGTGATCTGGCTCATCAGTGCATAGCGCAGCGGATGGCGCTCGGCGAACGACACGTAGGTCTGGCAGCCCAGGAACAGTCGCTCACGCGGGGGCTTGCTGCCGGTGCGGTGCTCGGCGATCTCCTCGGACACCTGCGACCAACTCGCTTCGGCCACCGCGTCGAGCACGCTGTCGCGGTCCTCGAAGTGCGCATAGACCGACGGAGCAGCGATGCCGGCCTCGCGGGCGATGCTGCGCAGCGAGACCTCGGCCTCGTTCTGCGCGGCATCGATGACGCGGATGGCGGCCGACAAGATCTCGTCGCGGAGAAGCGCACCCTGACCACGCACATTGCGTCGGCGAGGTGCGGAAACCATGCCCGTATGCTAACACGTGTTAGGTTAGGGTCGGCTCGACCGGCACGCATGCCCACTATAGGTGGCGGTGCCTGTCCCCGGTCGTATTTCTGCGCCCAGGGTGGCGTTGTCGACGACCCGTGCCCCGGTGACGCTCAAAATGATTGCCGCTCAGCGGATTAAGTGATTCCCATGCACCCCTCGATCCTCGAGCGGTCACTCGATTGCGTCAACTTTACAGCTGTTTGCTTATGGTTGTAAGGTCACCGTTCATGTCGGGTGCGGTAACGCGAAATACGCCTGGGTGCAGGCGATGAAGACGTTGGTGAGCGCGTTGGCGCGGATGTGGATTCTGTTGGCGATCGTGGTGGTGGTCGGCGCGGGCGGGTTCGTCATCAACCGGTTCCACGGGGTGTTCGGCACGCAGCGACTGGCCGGCGGTGACGCCCGGGTCGAGAACATCGTCTCGACCGTGCCCAAGTACGTGACCTACGAGGTGTACGGACCGGCCGGCACCTCCGGGATGGTCAGCTACATCGACGAACACGCGCAGGCGCAGGAAGTACAGTTCAGCGCCCTGCCCTGGACGCTGACCCTGACCACCACCGTGCCCAGCGTGTTCGCGAACGTCATCGCGCAGGGCGACAGCGGGGCGCTGGGCTGCCGCATCACCGTCAACGGTGAAGTGCGCGACGAGCGGTCCGCCGACGGATACACCGCCACCACAAGCTGTTTGGTGAAGGCGGCATGAGCGGCCACCGTAGCCTCGAGGGCGCGCGGCCGCCGCTGTATCCCCGGCTGATCCGCATGCTGTCGGTGCCGATCATCTTGTTCTGGCTGGCAGCCACCGTCGCGGTGAGCGTGCTGGTGCCGCAGCTGGAGATCGTCGGCAAGAACAACGCCGTCTCGCTGTCCCCCCAGGACGCTCCGTCGGTGATCGCGATGAAGCACATCGGCGAGAAGTTCGGTGAGTTCAATTCCGACAGTGCACTGATGGTGGTGCTGGAAGGCGACGGGCCCCTCGGCGACGACGCCCGCCGCTTCTACGGCGAGCTGGTGGCCAACCTGGAACGCGACACCGAGCACGTGCAGCATGTGCAGGATTTCTGGGGCGATCGCATCACCTCGGCCGGCTCTCAGAGCGAGGACGGTAAGGCTGCCTACGTCCAGGTGAACCTGGCGGGCAACCAGGGTTCCACTCAGGGGGTCGAAGCCGTCGACGCGGTCCGCGAGATCGTCGAGCGCACCCAAGCGCCGCCAGGCATCCGGGCCTACGTCACCGGACAGGCCGCTCTCGTCGCCGACACCAACGAGGCCGGCGACAAGAGCATGGTCAAGATGACCGCGGTGACGCTGGCCGTCATCGCGATCATGCTGCTGGTGGTCTACCGCTCGTTCGGTGCCACGCTGATCGCGCTGTCGGTCGTGCTCGTCGAGATGAGCATGGCGCGCGGGCTGATCGCGGTGCTCGGATCCGTGCATGCGTTCGGTCTGTCGACCTTCGTGGTCAGCATTCTCACCGCGCTGGCCATCGCGGCCGGCACCGACTACTGGATCTTCCTGGTCGGCCGCTACCACGAGGCCAGAAATGCCGGTGAAGAGCGTGAAACCGCCTACTACACCACGATTTCCGGTGTCACCCACGTCATCGCAGGATCCGGGCTGACCATCGCGGGCGCGATGCTGTGCCTGCACTTCACCCGGCTGAACTACTTCAACACCCTGGCCATCCCGTGCGCTCTGGGCATGCTGGTGATCCTGGTGATGGCGCTGACCTTCGCCCCGGCGGTGCTGGCGGTGTGTGTCCGGTTCGGCTGGCTGGATCCCAAGCGGGCCAAAAAGACTCGCGGCTGGCGACGGCTCGGCACTGCCATCGTGCGCTGGCCGTTGCCGATCCTGGTCGCAGCCACGGCGATCGCGCTCATCGGGGTGCTAGCCCTGCCGGGCTATCGAACCAACTACGACAACCGTCACTACGTGCCGGCCGGCGTGCCGTCCAACATCGGGCACGTCGCGGCCGAGAAGCACTTCTCCTCGGCCAGAATGAATCCCGACATGCTCATGGTCGAGGTGGACCACGACATGCGCAACGCGCGCGACATGCTGGTGCTGGACCGCATCGCCAAGAACATTTTCCGGGTGCCGGGCATCGCACGGGTGCAGAGCATCACCCGCCCGCTCGGGCCACCGATGGAACACGGTTCAGTGCCGTTCCAGGTCAGCGCGCAAGGCGTGGCGATGCGGGAGAACCTGCAGTTCATCAGGGCCCGTCTGGACGACACCTTGAAGATGACGGATCACCTCAGCTCGATGATCGCGATCATGGAGCACCTGCACGATCTGACCGTCCAACTCTCCGACGCCACCCACAGCGCGGTCGGCGCCACGCACGACATGGAAGCGACCATGGCCGAACTGCGGGATCAGGTCGCCGATTTCGACGACTTCTTCCGCCCGCTGCGCAACTACTTCTACTGGGAACCGCACTGCTTCGACATCCCGGTGTGTCACGCCTTGCGATCGGTGTTCGATGCGACGGACGGATTCGACAAGCTGGCCGACAACACCAGGGCACTGGCCACCGAGATGGACAAGGTCGATGGGTTGACCCCGCAGATCGCCGCGCAGATCCCGCCGATGATCGGCATCTCCACTCAGGTGCGGGATCTGATGCTGACGTTGCACAGCACCTTCAGCGGGATGCTCATCCAGATGGAACAGATGACCGACACCGCGTCGGCCATGGGACAGACCTTCGACGAGGCCAAGAACGACGACATGTTCTACCTGCCGCCCGAGGCGTTCACCAGCCCGGACTTCTTGCGCGGTATGGAGCTGATGCTCTCACCCGACGGGAAGGCGGCGCGGATCCTCATCACCTATGACGTGGATCCGGCCACGCTGGAAGGCATTTCACATGTGGATGCCGAACTGCTGGCCGCCAAGGAAGCCGTCAAGGGCACCCCGTTGGCCAACGCCAAGTTCTACCTCGGCGGTACCGCGGCCACCTACAAGGACATTCAGGAAGGCGCGCACTACGACCTGTTCATCGCGGCCATCGCGGCGATCATCCTGATCTTCATCGTGATGCTGCTGATCACCCGGGCACTGGTGGCCTCGATGGTGATCGTGGGAACGGTCGTGCTCTCGCTGGCCGCCTCGTTCGGCATGTCGGTGCTGATCTGGCAGCACATCCTGGGCATCGAACTGCAATGGCTTGTGATCGCGATGTCGGTGATCGTGCTGCTCGCGGTCGGGTCGGACTACAACCTGCTGGTGGTCTCCCGGATGAAGGAGGAACTCGGCGGGGGCATCAAGACCGGTCTGATCCGGGCCATGGGCGCCACCGGCGGGGTGGTCACCGCGGCCGGCATGGTGTTCGCGTTCACCATGATCTCGATGATCGCGAGCGATCTGCGCTCGGTCGGCCAGATCGGCACGACCATCGGCCTAGGCCTGCTGTTCGACACCTTCATCGTCCGCTCACTGATCACGCCGTCCATCGCGGCGTTGCTCGGCCGCTGGTTCTGGTGGCCGCTCAAGGTTCGGAGCCGGCCCGCGCGTCCCACCCCGGCTGCACCGCAACCGGTTCCCGCCATCGCCGGCGTTGCGCTGTCCAGCGATGAACCGACCGTGGAGATCCCGAAAGGAACACCATGACCGAGATCCTCACCCGTACCAGCCCATTCACTGAGCTGACCGCGCTGCGCGAGCTGGGGCCGGACCGCTTCGGCGCGACCGTTGATCCGATCTGGACCATCGGTCCCAAGGTGCACGGCGGCTGCATGATGGCGATCTGCGCGGCCGCCGCCCGCCGCTCCGTCCTCGTCGCCGGGGGCGGCGCCGAGTTGCAGCCGATCGCGGTGAGCGCCAGCTACCTGGCCGCCCCCGATCCGGGTGAGGTGCAGGCGAGCACGAGCGTCCGCAAGATGGGTCGGCAGGTGTGTGCGGTGGACGTGCAGCTGTCGCAAGGTGATCGGGTCGCGGTCACCGCCGCGGTCACCCTCGGGGTGCTCGATGACGGCGACCCGCGGCATCAGGAACCTCTGGCACTCACGCAGATGCCGGCTGAGCCGACGGCCGACGCTGTTCACGTGACACCGGACCATCCCATGGGCCAGATCGTGCACGTCGCGCAAGGTTGCGACCTGCGGGTCGACCCTGCCGCGGCACTGTTCTTGAGCGGTCGACAGGGTGACCCGATCAATCGGATGTGGCTGCGACCGTTCGCTGCCGACGAGGCCGACACCGACACGGCACTGCTGTTCGCACTGATGGCCGGTGACATCAGCGCGCCGGTGACGATGAACCGGGGGATGTTCGGCTGGGCGCCGACGGTCCAGCTCACCACCTATCTGCGTCGGCGACCGTCGCCGGGCTGGCTGCGGGTGATGGCCAACTCGACGGTCATGGGCACGACCTGGTTCGAAGAGGACCATCTGATTCTCGATGCGAGCGGTGCTGTTGTCGTGCAGAGCCGGCAGCTGGCGATGATCCCGAAGGGGGCCTGAAACCAGCGGAGTCGCGCGATTGCTGCCATCGGCCGGTCAATTTCTGCCAGCGGAATTAACCGTCTTGAGCAGCGTGTTGTGGAAGTCAGACCGGGTAGGAATCCCCCGAACCGGTGGAGAGACGTCCGAACCGCGACTCCCACGCCACGGCTCGAACGCCCAGAACGAAGGGCTTCGAAATGAAGAAGTTTGGTTTCGCCGGCATGATCGCCACTGGTTTCGCCGCCGCCATCGTCGGGCTGGCAGCTCCGGCGCAAGCTGACATCACCCATCACCAGTGGGTGCACGACATCCAGCAGCACGCCAGCACCGGTGTCGTCACACCGATAGTCGGCAACGGCCGCTGATACCCGACACCAGCGAGGGGCGCCCATCTTGGGCGCCCCTCGCTTGTCGTTGGTGGGGAACCGCCGGAACGTATGGTGGCGGAATGACCACCACCCACCGACTGGCTGTGATCCCGGGCGACGGCATCGGTAAGGAAGTGGTCCCTGAGGGGCTCAAGGTTCTGGAGTCTGCGGCGGCGGCCTTCGGCTTCTCCATCGACTATGAACAGTTCGATTACGCGTGCGCGGAGTACTACACCGACACCGGCGCCATGCTGCCCGACGGATGGTTCGAGGAGCTGAGCCGGTTCGATGCGGTCTACTTCGGCGCCGTCGGCTGGCCGGACGTTGTGCCCGACCATATTTCGCTGTGGGGCAGCCTCCTGCAGTTTCGCCGGCACTTCGACCAGTATGTGAACCTGCGCCCGGTCAAATTGATGCCCGGAGTGAAGAGTCCGCTGGCCGGCGAGGGCCCGGCGACGTCGACTTCGTCGTCGTACGTGAGAACACCGAGGGCGAGTACTCGAGCATCGGCGGCAAGATGTTCGAGGGAACGGACCGCGAGACGGTGGTGCAGGAGACGGTGATGACCCGGGTCGGGGTCGACCGGATCCTGAAGTACGCCTTCGAGCTTGCTCAACGTCGACCCGGGAAGCACCTGACCTCGGCGACGAAGAGCAACGGCATCTCCATCACGATGCCGTACTGGGACGAACGCGTGGAGCTGATGGGTGAGCGGTTCCCGGACATCGAGGTGGACAAGTTCCACATCGATATCCTCGCCGCGAATTTCGTTCTGCATCCCGACTGGTTCGACGTCGTCGTCGCGAGCAACTTGTTCGGCGACATCCTGTCCGACCTGGGCCCCGCGTGCACCGGCACCATCGGCATCGCCCCGAGCGGAAACATCAACCCGGAACGGCGATTTCCCAGCCTGTTCGAGCCGGTTCACGGTTCCGCACCTGACATCGCCGGACGCGGAATCGCCAATCCCATCGGTCAGATATGGAGCGCGGCGTTGATGCTCGACCACCTGGGTGAGCGTGATGCCGCGGCAGCGATCCTCACAGCCGTCGAGGATGTCCTGGCCCGTGGAGGAGAGATCCTGACTCCTGACATGGGCGGAACCGCGACGACGGGCACGCTGGGGACCGCGGTCCGTGACCAGCTGCAGTCGAATATTTCTGCTTCGCAGTAGGTCTCGGACGGTCCGCTACGTGTCAGGCGGACATCTTGCAGAGAAAGTCGGGCCCTCCGGCATAGACGATCCCGGACGGGTACGGTGCGGACGCGGCGCGGGCGATCGTCGTCGCCAACTCCCGGTCTGACATCATCTCGCCGGACACCACGGTGAAATCGATTCCCCGTCGGTCGAATTCGGAACGCATCGCATACAGGGCGGTCTCACCGGCCCGCTTGCTCGCGGCGATCGGTCCGTAACCCTTCGGCACGGCCTTGTTGGGGAAGAAGTGCGCCTGGTGGCTGGTGACGAACACGATCTGACCGCCCGCCGGCATCAGTGGCAGGGCCAGCGTGGCGAGCCGGCGCTGTGCGTCGCGGTTCAGCCGCATCGCGTAGCCCGGATCGGTTCCGAGCTCCAGCCCGGTTGATGCGTTGAGCACCAGGACGTCCAAGCGGCCGAACTCGCGGCCCACTCGTTCGATCATCGCGGCGGCGGCAGCCTCGTCGGAAATGTCGGCCCCGAGCGTGGAGGCGCGGCCGCCCGCACGGCGGATGGCGTCGACCACCGTACTGGCGCGTTTGGCCTTCTCGCGGTAGTTGACGACGACGTGGGTGTCCGGACCGGCGAGCTGCTGGGCGACGTCGGCGCCGATACCCCGCGATGCGCCGGTGACAAGAGCGATCCGGGTGGCTGCTGCAGGCTGCATGTCGGGTTCCTTCCGTCACTGCCGGGGCGAATGGCCGCCCTGAGCACTCACCGTACCTCAACTCTAAGAAAAATAAGACCCTTCTAAGGTCACGATAAGGGCTAGGTCATGTCGCGGCCGGGTTGCTGAGCGGTGGGGCTTAACCTGGCTTCATGACTGGCCAACGCGTGCCCGGTGGAGTGGTGCACAAGTTGCCTGCGGACCTGCGCGAAGCCTTGATCGGCAATTCCACGGCGCTGGCCGCATGGCAGGACATCACGCCGCTCGCGCGCAACGAGTTCATCTGCTGGGTCGAGGACGCCAAGCAGCAGGAGACGCGCGAGCGACGGATCCGTCGGACGCAGGAGGAACTGGAGGAAGGTCAGCGGCGGCCCTGCTGCTGGCCCGGGTGCAAGCACCGCGAGCGCACCGGCAAGTAGCCGCCGCGGCCGTCACTACCGAATCGACAACCCGGTGATGGCCCGGGAGATCACCAGTCGCTGAATCTCGCTGGTGCCTTCGAAGATCGTGAAGATCTTGGCGTCGCGGTGCATCCGCTCGACCGGGTAGTCGCGGGTGTAGCCGTTTCCGCCGAGGATCTGAATCGCCTCGTCGGTCACGTAGACCGCGGTCTCACTGGCCACCAGCTTGGCCATCGAACCCTCGGCGTTGTCGAAGGGCTGGTTGTTGCGCGCCATCCAGCCGGCCCGCCACACGAGCAACCGGGCGGCATCGATGCGGCTCTTCATGTCGGCGAGTTTGAATGCGACGGCCTGGAATTCGCCGATCTTGCGGCCGAACTGCTCACGCTGGCAGGCGTAGTCGAGGGCGTACTCGTAGGCGGCGCGGGCCACGCCGACGGCCATCGCGCCGACCGAGGGCCGGGTGCGCTCGAAGGTCTTCATCGCGGCCTGACCGCCCGCCGATGCCCCCGACTTCACCCGGGCGATGCGGTCCTCGAACTTCTCGCGTCCGCCCAGGATCAGATCCTCGGACAGCCGGACGTTGTCCAGCACGACCTCTGCGGTGTGCGAGGCCCGGATGCCGTGCTTCTTGAACTTCTGGCCCTGGCTCATGCCGTGAGTGCCCGGCGGGATGATGAACGTGGCCTGCCCGCGCGAGCCGAGTTCGGGATAGACCGAGGCCACCACGATGTGGACGTTGGCGATACCGCCGTTGGTGGCCCAGGTCTTGGTGCCGTTGAGCACCCACTCTCGGGTCGCCTCATCGAAGCGGGCCCGGGTGCGGATCGCGCCGACGTCGGAGCCGGCGTCCGGCTCGGACGAACAGAAGGCGCCGAGCTGGGGTTCGTCGGCGGTGCCGAACATCGGTAGCAGCCAGGTGCCGATCTGTTCGGGAGTTCCGTTGCCCGCCAAGGCTGCTGCAGCCAGGCCGGTGCCCAGGATCGATAGCGCGATACCCGCGTCGCCCCAGAACAGCTCCTCGAACACGGTCAGCATCCCGAGGCCGGTGGGCTCGGCGGTCTGCTGGGCGAACAACTCAGGGGAGTACAGCCCCACCTTGGCGGCCTCCTGGATGACCGGCCACGGCGTTTCCTCGCGCTCGTCCCATTCGGCGGCCGCGGGACGCACGACGTCGGCGGCGAACTGGTGCACCCAGTCGCGGACCTCGATCACGTCTTCGCTCAGTTGCATGGAGAACGTCACGGTTGACTCCTGAAATATGTTGGCGGTCAGTTTTTTTGAGAGCGGTGTTGCTTGATCGTGCTGACGGTCTGGATGACCCAGGCCTCGAAGAAACGTTCGTGGTCGACATTGCCCGGCAAGCGTCCGGTCAGCGCCTGCAATGTCGCGGCATAGGACAGCCCGGCGATCGCGACCGCCGCGGTGGCCTCGGGATCGGGGATCTGGGTGCGGCCCGAGCGATTGGACGCGGCCAGTTCGTCGGCGAACCGCTGATAGGCGTTGTCGGTGATGACCTGCCAGGTCTTTTCGTCGAGCTCCCCGAGTTCATCGGGTTCGCGCAACATGACCCGCAACAGCTCCTCGCTCTGGGTGAGGTTGGTCCAGATCAGTTGCCCGGCGCTGCGAACCGCTTCTTCGACGGTCTTGGGATTGCCGGCGTCGTACTGCTCGCGGGCGCTCACGATCGCATCGATGCGGTGCGTGACCGCGGACTCCAGCAGTTCTCGTTTGGAGCCGAAATGCTTGTACAACGCGCCCGACCCCGGCGCCAGACCGGCTGCCTGCTGGATGTGGGCCACCGATGTCGCGGCATACCCCTTCGCGGCGAACAGCTTCAACGCTGTGGCCAAGAGTCGGTCCCGTCCGGTTGACACGGTGAGAGAGTACTCACTCACCAGATTGGGTTGCAAACCGCCCCCTCGCGTCCGCCGGATCGATAGGTTGACCTGGACTGTGTCGGTCTGACGGGGAGGCGTGACGATGGCGATGCTGACACGAAACGACAAGATTTTGTGCGGCACCTACGCGGTGATCGCAGTGGTAGCGCTGGTCGCCACCTGGTGGAACAACATCGGTTTCTTCACCACCGAAAGCGCGAGCCTGATCGACTTCTTCAAGAGTGGCTATGCCAACTACGGGTCGTCTTCACTCACCAATGACCTATTGCTGTTCGGGCTTGCGGCGTTCGTGTTCATGGTTGTGGAGGCGCGCCGGATCGGCATCCCGAAGGTGTGGATCTACATCGTGCTCAGTGCGGTCATCGCTGTGAGTGTGGCGTTCCCGCTGTTTCTGATCCGGCGGCAATTGGTGCTCGCGGAACAGCGGGGGGAACTGTCGAGATGTAACGAAGATTGACAAACGTGGATTGCTTGTTAAACAAAGACGCGAGCTAACTAAAGTTGGCCAGTTATCCGGTGTGGCCACCAAACAACAGGCGCCGCGCACGGATGGGGCGGGCGTGGCGGCAGCCACATCTATCGGCTGGGTGCTCGTTTCACCATGGAAGCGCGGCATTACCCGGATTCGCCAAATCACCCATGCTTCCCGGACGCAGTGCTCAATCTTGGTCAAACCTATGATTCCACAATGACATTCGGCTTCGGTGCCGAGTGGTCGTCAGCGGTGACAGTGCGCGAGCACCAGGTCGGTGTACTCTGCGGCCAGCCGGTGGCAATCGCCCGGCCATCGGCCCGAAAGGTAGTTGCCATCGCGCACGGTGAACCCGCGGCCGAGATGGTTCGGGCTGTCGCGCAACACCGTGAACCTTGGCCCGCGCTCGAAGTCCCGCGCGGATGCCAATACGGCGGTGACCTCGGCTTCGACGGTGACGGGGTAGGTGCGGTAGTAGTCACCCAGGTACAGCCGGGTCAGCTGCCAACCGGTCAATTCCAGCGACTCGGTGAGCGCGGTGGTGCGGCGGCCATGCAGGACGGACTGTCCTGTGGCCGGATTCATGGCGCGAGCCAGGAGCAGTACGCCGTGGCAGACCGCACCAACGGGCAGGTCGCGAGCGAATGCAGACACGGCGATCTGTTGCGCCACTGCGGATTCCAGCAAGGTGCGGACACCTTTGGCGTGCCCGCCGGGGATGAAGAGGCCGTCGACGTCGTCGAGGTTGACAGCTTCGTAGGCACAGGGTTTCTTGAAGCGGGGGTCTTCGGTCATCCGCCGGTAGACGGACACGGATTCCGGCTTCGTCATGAGAATGGGCGAGAGCACCGAGAAGCCTTCGTCTACCAGCCGTGAGTCTGCATAGGCGGGTTCGCCGCTCGGGGTGGTGAACTGTACGTCGATTCCGGCGGCGGTCAGCGCGTCCCAGATCACGGCCGACTCCGTGGGATCGTAATCCAGCGCTGGGAGCAGCATCAGGACAACGGGTTTCGGCTGGCTCATCTCAGTTACCCGAAAGACGCGGGTTCGCTGTGTGCGTGGCTGCGGTCAGTAGTGGGGTGCGGTGGAAGAGGTAGATCTCGGAGTCGACAGTGAGGTTGATTTCGTCGAGGGCCAGGGTGTTGTTGAAGCCGATGGAAGCTGGTCGTAGGCCTTGGCGGCTGTAGTCGTTGATGGTGTCGAATTCGATGGTGGCGACGCCGCCGAACTGGTTGTCATAGGTGCTGCGCGGGTCGGCGGTGGTGTGCACTTGGATGTAGCCGACCATGCCGGTGCGGGAGAGGTTGTCGTGCACGAGCGCGGCGTGTTCGTTGATCCAGTAGTGCTGGGCTTGGTCGAGGGTGCGATTCCACGGCACTCGGGTCAGCACGGTCAGGAACACCGCTTGGGCGCGGCTGGCGCGGCTGTCCACGACGATGTAGCGGCGGTCGCATTCGACGCTGCCGAGGTCGCTGGCCAGCGGCACGAGGGCGGCTTTGATCTGATCGAGCGCGCCGTGTTGCTCGCTGGTCAGTGGTGCGTCGAATTGGATTTCGAGCAGCGCTGCTGGGGCCGGCGCGATGGCGGTGGTGAATTTCGGCGGCACGGGTTTTCCGGCGACTTTGCTGAACAGGGCCAGCGCGGTGTGGGTGCGTCCGAGGATGAACGGTGCCAGTTCCAGACCGCGGTGGGTGGCGTCGCTGTACAGGTAGACCTGGGAGGCCCCCAATGTGGCGAGAGCCGCTGATTCGGAAGCCAGGAGCGGCGCGAGGGCTCGGTGCACGTCGGCTGCGGTGCGGTGCGGTTGCAGTCGAACGCGGAAATACACGGTGATGCCGTCGATCTGACAGGGCGTGGGGCGGTGCGGGTCCGGTGCGTCGGCGTGGAACAGCAGCCGGGTCAGCAGGCGGCGCGCGGGGCTGGTCATGATCGTGGTCTCCTCCGGGATACGCGGTGGGCGGTGTTTAGTTGGCGGGGACGGTGCGGGCCAGGAAGTCGAGTTGGTCGGTGATGACGCGCTCGAACGGTTCGCCGACGTAGATATCGAAGTGGCCGTCGGGGTAAAGCTTGATCTCGCCGGCGGGGGCGGTGCGGGCGTATTTGAGGGTAGGCCCGGCCG
The DNA here is from genome assembly GCF_048282715.1 of Mycobacterium sp. 134. NCBI lineage: Bacteria > Bacillati > Actinomycetota > Actinomycetes > Mycobacteriales > Mycobacteriaceae > Mycobacterium > Mycobacterium sp. 134. The sequence continues at coordinate 6,279,555 of NZ_JBLVUN010000008.1, read as the reverse complement.
GGGCGACCGAGTCGGTGTCGCAGATCGCGAACAGGATCGGCGCGGTGATGTCGGCGGCGCGGCGGCCGGGGAAGTCGCGCACCAGGTGCAGCGAGATCCGGGCTGCAGCTCTGTTGTCGAAACCGCCGGCACCGTCAGCGGGTACCAGATTCAGGTAACCCGATTCGGCGTCCGGGGCGGTCATCAATGCGACCGTGCCGGGGGCTCCGGCGGTGGGCACCAGCAGCGGGTCAGCACCCAGGACGCCGCGGATTTGGTCGACGATGGCCAGCGCGGTCAGCCGGATCGAGGTCCAGGGCGGTATCGCCCGCGCGGAAGCCAGGCCGTTGGTGAACGGGCACTGGGCGATCACCGCGCTGACATGGCCGTCGTCGGCGGCGGTGGCGATCGCATGACCGCCACCAAATGAGGTGCCCCACACGATGATGCGGTTGCCATCTACCGACGGCAGGATGCGCGCGTAGGCCAGCGCAGCGGCGAAATCCTGACGCTGTTTGGTGATGTCGAGCAGCTGGCGGGGTCGGCCGTCGCTGTCGCCGAAGTGGCGGTAGTCGAACACCAGGCAGGCATAGCCGGCCGCAGCGAACCGTTCGGCGTAGGCATCCAGGCGCATGGTGCGCACACTGCCCAGTCCGTGGCCCATCACGATCACCGGCGGCGGGGTCGCAGTATCAGGCACGTACAGCCACCCGGTGCACTGTTCGCCGTGGGACGGGAACTGGATGGTGGTGCGTGTGGTCATGACCGAAACCTCCAGAAAGTGGATTCAACTCAAATAGTTGAGGTGACTCTAATATTAGAGTGGGTTATAGTCAACGCATGGTTCTGCCGTCAAAGCTCGAGGCGCCTCGAACGTCTACGCGGATGCAGCGCCGCGTCACCGAGATGCGCGCCCGGTTGGTCGACGTCGCCGAGACCTTGCTATTCGAGGGCGGCGCTCGGGCTGTGACTGCTGAAGTGGTAGCCCAACGGGCCGACGTGTCGCTGCAGACGGTCTACAACCGGGTCGGTGGTCATCAGGCGCTACTGCTGGCGGTGGCCGAACGGGCGCTTGAACAAACCCGGGAATTCATGCTGACCGCCTACGACGGCGACGGGTCCGTAGCCGAGCGGCTTCTCCAGGTTGGTGAGGCCTACATCCGACTGGCGTTCGACCGGCCGCAGGCATTCAAGATTTTCGCCAACCCGCCCGAGGATCCCGAATCCATCGAGAAAATCGCCGCACTGGCCACCGAACAGCACCAGCAACTGACCGAACTGCTGCGCGAAGGCATCGACACCGGCGAATTCACCGCTGACCTGCACCCCGAATCCGCCGCCACCGCCCTCTGGGGCATGCTCAACGGCATGCTGTCGGTCGCGTTGCGCACCGATGCCATGCGCCCGGACACCGTCACCCCGCAATCGCTGGTCCCCGCTGCGATCACCATCATCGAGACGGGCATCCTCAAGCGCTCCAACTAGCACATGCCACACCCAATGCCATTACCGCGCAACATTTTATGTTCATTCTTGTCCTGACGTGACGGCGCATTCGAGGACGAGTACGAACCCGCACAGACGACGGCGCTCTCAACCTCGGCATGCAGCGCACAAAGGTCCAGCACGCCTGATGGGCTCGGACAGCGACCCGCTGCCGGGAGCGAAACATCCTGAGCGGGGCTTTTGCAACCTAGATTGACAAGCTCTCGCGACACGCCCGAATCTTGTCAAAGTCGGTAGGCGTGTCTCGTCAATCTGCCCTGCATCTCGACAGGTGCTGAGATGCAGTGAAGATTAACGAGCTGACGATGATTGTTTAACACTTTGGTTAATCTGACTAACTATTTGTACTGACCTCATTGGTCAGGCCGGAGCTGTCGGGGCAGTGCACTCTGCACCCCTACGACCGAAATCTGCGACCGGATGCTGTAGTCGCGCGGGCCGACATTCACCCATTGTGGGGGCCCAGACCACACCGACCACAGCAAGGAAGTGTCGCCGCCATGCCCGCAACTACCGCCGCGAAACTACGCACGATCGCCAGTACGGTTCCCGTCGACGAGATTCTGTCGATCGTCCGCGAGGATGGCGGCGTCATCGTCAAAGGACTTCTCACACCGGATCAGGTCGCACGCTTCAATGCCGAGATCGACCCGGCCCTGCACGAGCTGAATCCCGGCTCGAAGCACGACACCGCAATCGTCGCGGAATTCCACGGCCGGAATACCAAGCGCCTCACCAACCTGATCAGCCGAAGCCAGACGTTCCGCCGCGAAGTGATCGATCACGACCTCGTTCATGCGCTGGCCGATGCGGTGTTTCTCGAAGAATCGGGAACCTACTGGATGACGACAGCCCAGGTGATCGAGATCGGTCCGGGCAACGCCGCCCAGATGCTCCACCGCGACCTGGAGAACTGGTTTCCGTTCGTCGGCATGGGGCCCGCTGGGCCCGAGGTGACCGTCAACTTCCTGATCGCCCTGACCGACTTCACCGAGGAGAACGGCGCCACCCGAGTGATCCCGGGCAGCCACAAATGGGATGACTTCGAGGACCGCGGCACGCCTGAGCAGACCATTCCAGCCGAGATGAGTGCTGGCGACGCGCTGTTCTTCAGCGGTAAGACCGCCCACGGCGGCGGCGCGAACCGCACTTCCGACGAGTACCGCCGTGCGGTCAGCTTCGCACTCAACCCCGGCTTCTTGGTGGGCGAGGAGGCCTACCCGTTCCTCGTCGACCGCGAACTCGCACGATCCCTTCCGCCCCGCGTGCAGAGCCTCATCGGATTCCGCTCGCAGTACCCGACCGGCTCTCCGGGACTGTGGCAGGTCGACTACAGCGAGCTCGCGGACTACCTCGAGCTCTAAGCGACGAGCGGGGCCAGACGGGCGGACCCGCTCCAACATCTCATCCGCCCGCCGGAAGCCTGCAGCCTGCAGAAGGACAAGCAAGGGAGTCGCGCGGTGGCGTTGGATAGTTCGCGTCTTGCGTTCGACCGTGCTCGTCGCAGTCTCGGCGGGGGCGTAGGGTCCGGTCTTCGCGCTACCATGCGTCCCCACCCGCTCTTCGTGCGGGAGGCGCGTGGCGCGTACGTCTGGGACTTGGACGGTGACCGATACCTCGATTACCTGATGGCATGGGGCCCGCTACTTCTCGGGCACGGTGATCCGCGCATCGTGGATGCAGTACGGCAGGTTGTCGGCGCGATGCAAGTGGTCGGCACGAGCCACGAGCTCGAGTACCTGGCTGCCGAGGCGGTGCTGGAGGCCGTGTCCCATGGCGAGCGGCTGCTATGGAGCAATACCGGGACTGAAGCGGTACAGGTGGCGCTGAGACTTGCGCGAGCAGCCACTGGCCGGCGGCGGATCGTGAAATTCGCCAAGAGCTACCACGGGTGGCACGACACCGTGTACGCCAGCCTTTCTGAGGGCGACGGCGGCAAGTCCGCGGTGCCGGCCAGCAAAGGACAGTCCCCCAGTGTGCTGGACGACCTGGTGGTGGCGAGCTTCAACGATGTCCACATGGCCGAACAGTTGCTGAGTGCGGCCGAGGAGCGCGACATCGCAGCAGTCCTACTGGACCCCGTGATGAGCAACGCCGGTGTCGAGGCTCCGGATCCAGACTTCCTGCAGACCCTGCGGGCCCTGTGCGATCGGCACGGAATTGTGCTCATCTTCGACGAAGTGATCGCCGGTTTCCGGCTGGCGCGTGGCGGCGCAGCCGAGAAATACGGTGTGTCGCCAGATCTTTCGGTGTTCGGGAAGGCGATGGCAGGTGGATTCACCCAGAGCGCCGTGGTCGGCCGCGCCGAGCTGGTGGATCAGGTCACCGATGGCGTCGTCCATGCCGGCACCTTCAATGGCAACCCGATCGCACTCGCTGCGGTTGAGGCGACAATGCGTGTTCTGGCAGACCCGGCCGTGTACGAGGAGTTGGAGAACCGGTCGTCTGAGTTCGCGAGCCTGGTCGGAGACGCGCTCGCATCAGTGCCGGACGGCGGCAGCCTCAACCGGGTCGGCTCGCTCCTACAGTACGTTCCCGCCGGCGGGAACACCGGACTCCACGGAACCGGCGGTCGCTGGGCTTCGATCCTGGACGGGATGGTGCGCCGTGGCTTCCTGTTCATGCCATCGGGCAAGGTCTTCCTCTCCACCGCGCACACCACCGCCGACGTCGAGGCGACCGCCGAGACTCTCAAGCACGTACTCCAGCAGACCTACACCACCCACGAAGAGACGAGGAACCATCGCTGAATCACACGATGTCGTCGCTCGCGATCTGTCCACCGTTGCGGGAGCTAGAGCCGTAGCCGCAGAATTCCGCTTCCAGCAGCACGACATCTTGACCGCGTTCGGCAAGCCGCAGTGCCGTCGCCATGCCGCCCATACCGCCCCCGATCACGGCGACATCGCACTTGAGGTCGCCGGTCAGGCTGGGTTGGATGTCGGCGGGCGGATCCACCCAGCCGGTGAAGGTGCTGTATTCGATGTTGTCGGTGCTCATGACAGTGCACTCACATTCTCGGTTGGTTTTGCGTCGACAGCCATGTTGTGGGCGTGCAGCGCGCGGTAGGCGAGGTAATAGACGAATCCCTGAGCTCCCCACGTCGTCAGCGCGGCGGTGAAGAAGATCGTGCGGAGTTCGTCGTCGAAGGGGAACGGGAAGAAGTCGTAGGTAATGGCGATGACGGTCCCCGCTGCCGTGACGAGTGCGGCCCAACCGGCGAGCCACTTTTCGCCAATGCCCCACAGCCGCTTGACGAAGTACGCGAGGAACAGCGTGGTGAGCAGGTTCATCGTGAGATAGAACGCGGCCGGACCGACATGGAGCGTCTTGTGGTCGAGTCCGCCCAGGAGTAAGCCGCCCACAATGGCGAGTCCGAAGGCGCCGATCTCGACGGCAAGGGTCGGCTTGTACCGATGGGTCACCGCCATCAGGCCCAGCACGAGGACGAGCGTGAAGCCGAACGATCGCGAGAACGCGTCGAGGAAGAAGGCCACGGAGAAGGGGATGTTGCCCGATTCGGCGCCCAGCAGCGACCCCACGAGGAAGTTCGTCGCCGATACACCGACGACCAAGCATTCAAGGCCGAGCAGCCAGTTGCCATAGTGCCGGAGGAACTTCCAGCCACAGTAGAAGCCGACGACGATCAGCCAGACATCGGCCAAGAGGAAGAGCATGTCCTTCATTGCCTTGGCTCCATTCGTGTTTGAGGTGGCCTCCACTTTCGCGAGCCGGTGACTCCAGTCACAACGACACTGCGCACCTGTTCGAGTGGCAGTCGGTGCACGGTGCACCCCGTGTGCACGCTGCACCCGCTCGGTCAAATGGCGGTGCGCGCTGTCGTAGTGAGCGACGCCGTACCTCAGCCACTGTGGACGTCACGAAGTCACCAGAACGACGAGGAGTTGGCAGCCATGACAACTGAGGTATTGGGCGAGGTCGCGGAGTTCGACGTCGTCATCATCGGAGCAGGAATCTCCGGGCTCGGCGCGGCAACGTACTTCACCCGCGAGCTCCCGGACAAGTCCCTCGTCGTTTTGGAGGGCCGCGACAACATCGGCGGCACGTGGGATCTCTTCCGCTACCCGGGAATTCGCTCTGACTCCGACCTGCACACCTTCGGCTACGAATTCAAGCCGTGGCGCCACGAGTCGGCGATCGCGGACGCGCACCTGATCCGGGAGTATCTGCAGGAAACGGTCGACGAGAACAACCTGGCGCGCCTCATCAAGTTCCGGCACCGCGTCGTGCAGTCCGAATGGTCCTCGTCGGACTCGAAGTGGACGCTCACCATCGAAGTGACCGACCCCGTCACCGGCTCGACTGCCACGAAGACGATCCGCACCGGGTGGGTTTTCGCGGCCACCGGCTACTACCGGTACGACCAGGGGTTCTCGCCGGAGTTTCCGGGCCGCGACGACTTCGCGGGTCTGATGGTTCATCCGCAGCACTGGCCGGAGAACCTCGACTACCACGGCAAGAAGGTAGTCATCATCGGCAGCGGCGCGACTGCCGTCACGATGGTGCCGGCGATGTTGACCGGCCCCGGCGCCGCCGGTCACGTGACGATGCTGCAGCGCACGCCCACCTACATCATGCCGATTCCTCGTGTCGACCGTCTTGCCGTCGCACTCACGAAACTGCTCGGCGCCAAGCGCGGATACGCGGTGACTCGGTTCAAGAACATCTGGATCGAACGCGGGATCGTCAAGGGGCTGCGTATGTTCCCGCACGCTGGGCGAAAGCTGATCCGCCGCGCGAACATCAAACGGCTCCCCAAGGGTTTCGACGTCGACAAGCACTTCAACCCGCCCTACAACCCATGGGACCAGCGGCTGTGCGCGGCGCCCGACGGCGACTTCTTCGACGCGATCTGCTCCGGCAACGCCGCCGTCGCCACCGATTCGATCGAGAGATTCAGTAAGCGCGGAATTGTGCTGCAGTCGGGCGAGGAGCTCGAGGCCGAGATCATCGTGACCGCGACCGGACTGAACATGCGGCTCTTCGACGGAATGCCGATCGTGGTCGACGGGCAGAAGGTGGACATCGCCGACTCCTTCGCCTATCGCGGGATGCTCCTGAGCGGAATCCCCAACTGGGCGATGGCCATTGGCTACACGACGTCGTCCTGGACTCTCAAGGTGAGCCTGATGTGCCGCTACTTCATCGACCTCGTCAGGCACATGGATGCTCATGGCTACGACCGGGCGGTCCCGGTCCCGCTGCCGGGAATGGATCGCAGGCCCGTGATGGACCTCCAATCCGGCTACGCCAAGCGCGGCGCGAAAATCCTGCCCAAGCAGGGCTCGGTCGCCCCGTGGCGGATGGCGATGTCGTATCAGGAGGACGCCAAGGCGCTGCGCGGTCCGGTCGCCGACGAGCACCTCGAGTTCGGGCTCAGCGAGAGGGCACACGCCCGTGTCTGACTCAGACCGGTACGCAACCCTCTCATCCGGACAGACGACCTGCTTCCGCGAGTCGGGAGGCAAGGCGGACCCCGCCATCCTGCTCATCGCCGGGCTAGGTGAGGACCTCACCTTCTGGACCGACTCATTCGTCGGATTGCTTGCTAACCAAGGGTTTCGGGTCATCGTCATGGATAACCGCGACGTCGGCCAATCAACGTTCGCGACCAACCCGGCACCCGCGATGTGGCGTCAGGTTATCGGGCGCCCACGCAGCGATGCTTACTCGATCGCGGACATGGCCTCCGATTGTGTCGGCGTACTCGACCATCTCGGGATCGGGCAGGTTCACCTCGTCGGACGATCCATGGGCGGAATGATCGCGCAGACGATCGCCGCGACCGAACCTCAGCGCGTGCTGTCCCTGACATCCATCTTCTCGACTACCGGGGCGAGCAAGGTCGGCCAGCCGGCGCTGTCGACGATTCGGCTGCTCGTCGCTGCACCACCCAAGAACAGAACCGCAGCCGTGCGCAACCACCTGCGAATCACGAGGCACATCGCCGGAACCGCGTACCCCATCGACGACGCCGAGGAAGCCGCGATCGCAGCACACGGCTGGGATCGCAGCGCCGGTGACACCGCTGCCGGTGTGGCGCGTCAGATTCAGGCGGTCCAGTGCTCCGGAGACCGCACTGCCCAGCTGAGCAGGATCACAGCCCCAACCTTGGTCATCAACGGTGACCGGGACCTGATGGTGAACCCCAGCGGAGGCATCGCAACTGCCAATGCGATCCGCTCGGCGCAGCACGTCGTCATCCCCGGCATGGGTCATCACATTCCGGAGGCCCTGGTCGATCCGATCACCCAATACATCGCGCAACACGCGGACCGCGTGAACAAAGGAGGAAACCATGTCGAAATCTGTTGAGAGCGGCTCCAATGCCGCTGAAGTCGAGGTCGTAATCGTCGGTGCGGGCTTCGCCGGCCTGAGCGCCGCAGACCGGCTCGTGAGTATGGGCGTGTCCGTGCTTGTCGTAGAAGGGCGGGACAGGGTCGGCGGCCGATCGTTCTCAGGCGAGGTAGCCGGTGTCAAGGTCGACCTCGGGGCAACATGGGTTGCCGAGCGCCACAACGCGATCCGCGATCTCATGGCGCGATTGGGATGTTCGTCGACCCCTCAGTTCGATGAAGGCCTCAATGTGCTGTGGATGGCCGGGCAACGCCAGACCTACACGGGCACGCTGCCGACGGTCGGTCCCGTGGACGTGGAGGATCTGGGCCGCATCCAATTGGCGCTGAACACATTGCTGGAGACCATCGAGGTCGATGCGGTGTGGAAATCTCCTGACGCCGGAAAGCTCGACGCGATGTCGTTCGGCGAATGGCTCGACCAGCAGCGGGCGACGACCAGCACACGTGCGCTGATGTACATCGTCACCAGGGTGCAGTGGGGCTGCAGCCCGCTCGACGTGTCTCTGCTGCATGTGTTGCGCTATATCGAGGCCGTGGGCGGGCTCGATCATATGCTCGCCGTCGAAGGCGGGCAGCAGGAGTATCGCGTCACCGAAACCACTCAAGAGATCGCCAGGCGGCTCGCCGCGCAACTCGGTGGAAGAGTTGTCCTGGATACCCGTGTTCGTCGGATCTCCCAAGACGACAACGGCGTCACGGTCTACACCGACTCGGCGACAATCAATGCCAAGTACGCCATCGTCACCGCAGCCCCCGAGCACCGGGCATACATCGAGTACCAGCCGGCCCTGCCGAACAAGATCAAGGGGCTCACGACCAGCTTCCCGATGGGCGCGCTGAGCAAGGCGTTCGTCGCGTACGACAAGCCGTTCTGGCGAGCGGAAGGGCTTTCCGGTGAGGCGCTGACCGATACCGTGCCGGTGTTCATCACCTTCGACGTCTCGCCCAGTGGCAGTGGACCGGGCATCCTGATGGTCTTCTGCACGGCTCGGGTGTACGACGGCTTCGGCCCGGAGGTTCGCCGGAAACTGGTTGTCAAACAATTGGTCGACCTGTACGGCGAGCAGGCGAACACCCCGATCGACTACGTCGACCATTGCTGGGGCACCGAACCGTTCGCGCCTGGTGGCCCACATCCGGCCGCGCCGCCCTACGCAACGGTGAGCTACGGTGACGCCCTCACCGAGCCGCACGGGCGCATCCACTGGGCCGGCACCGAAACCGCAGGCGAATGGGTCGGAACCATGAACGGCGCCATCCTGACAGGTCTGCACACCGCCGAGCAGGTCGCTGGACTTCTCGGCGTAGAAGAAGAATCCTCGGCGTAACTCCCGTTCGGCGCCTCGGAGTCAGAGGAGACTTGTCGGCATGGAGGATTTGTGGCCCCTGCCCACCGTCGAGGCCGCTGACGCAATCCGAACGCTGTGTCAGCGGCTCTTGACGGAGACGGATGCGATGACCGAGGTCATCGCGGGGGCCGCACTCATGGCGCAGTACGAGCCTGCCCTGCTTCCGGATGCATCGCTGGTCGAGGAGGACCGCTACCTCAACCGCTCCGATCTTGTCCAGTGGCTGACGTCGAACATCCAGCAACCGGGGCGAAGGGTCGAGCCCTACATCGGCCCGAGGATCGCGGAGTACATCCGCGACCTCGCATCCCGTGGCATCGCGCCTGATTTCGCTGAAGGATGGCGGGAGGCACTCGGTGTCGGATGGCGCCGATGGCTCGAAGAGTGCGTGGCGCACTGCACAGATCCGGCCCTGCTCGTCGACGTTCTCGACGTGTCGGCGAAGTCGCTGGTGCAGTACGCCCTCGACTCGGTTTCGGCCTTGCGCGAGGCCAGCCTTGCGGCCGCGATGGGTGACGCAAATGCCGACGCGATTGCGCTGATACAACTGATCGCCAGTGGGGCCCCCATGACCGAGGACCTCGCGGAAGGGCGCCTGAGGTACCGGTTGGCCCGCTCGCACGTCGGCCTCGTCTTGTGGACCGACGATCCTCAGCGGGCCAACGCGTTGGACGAGGCGGTCGCGGACGTGCGCTCCGCTTCGGCGGGGGGAAGCGCCCTGATAGCCCGGGCCACTGCTACCTCGCGCTGGATCTGGCTATCCGGGTCCGCGACACCTGACCTTCGCCACATCGAGAAGGTGGTGGCGAAGGCGGAGGATGTTCGAGCGGCCGTCGGAAGGCCGGGACGAGGACTCGACGGGTTCAGGTCCAGCCACCAAGACGCCCTCGCGGCCCAGGCACTTGTCGTTCGGCTCGGATCCGACCGGCGCTTCACGGTGTACGCAGACGTCGAGCTCATCGACAGCATCACGAAGGACCCTGCCAGCGCACGACGGTTCGTCACCAAGACTCTGGGCCCGCTGACCGAAGCAGACGAAGCGATACGGCAGGCGCTGCTGACCTACGTGCAGTGCGGCTTCAACACCACTCGGGCGGCGGCCAACCTTTACGCACACCGAAACACCGTCGAGCGCCGGGTATCGCGCGCCAACGAACTGTCCGCGGTCAAAGTGGAAGACAACCCCACACACGTCGCGGCCGCACTCCTGGTGCTGGAAATCGCGCCCGATATCACGGCGACCACACCCTTCTAAACGCAGAAGACGGCGCTTCAAACTGCCGACAGACGTTCGGCGACCAGCGGTCCGGCTGAAATCACCAGGAGCACTGCGCTGGGGTTTGCAGCGAAGATCAACGAGCGTCCGCGACAGCCGAAGTCTTGAGAAAGTACCTAGGCGAGTCCTGTCAATCTTCGCTCCATCTCGACAGCGGGAACTGTCGAGTTGCAACACAACTTAGCGGTTCCATCGAAACCGCCTTCTACCGCGGGCAATTCACCGATGACGAGTTCCAGCGACTGGCCGCACCTCGTGCACCCGACGCGGGTGGATCGACACATCGTGATAGTTGAGCAGCCCCGACGCCGGCCTGGTGCACCAGTTGGTCGGCGAGGCCGACGCCGTCGTGCACTTCGCCGCAGAAACCCACGTCGACAACGCCCTGGCCGACCCGCAGCCGTTCCTGCACAGCAACGTCATCGGCACCTTCGCAGTGCTGGAGGCGGTCCGCGCGCACGGGGCCCGGTTGCACCACATCTCCACCGACGAGGTGTACGGCGATCTCGAGCTCGAGGATCCGGCCCGGTTCACCGAGGGCACGCCCTATAACCCGTCGAGCCCCTACTCGGCGACCAAGGCCGCCGCTGATCTGCTGGTGCGGGCCTGGGTGCGGTCCTATCGGGTGCGCGCCACGATCTCGAACTGCTCCAACAACTACGGCCCCTATCAGCACGTGGAGAAGTTCATCCCGCGCCAGATCACCAACGTCCTGACCGGTCGGCGGCCCAAGCTCTATGGCACCGGCGCCAATGTGCGCGACTGGATCCACGTCGATGACCACAACCGTGCGGTGTGGCAGATCCTCATGGGCGGCCGGGTCGGGCAGACCTATCTGATCGGCGCCGAATGTGAGCGCAGCAATCTGACGGTGATGCGCACCCTGCTGCGGTTGATGGACCGCGACCCCGACGACTTCGAGCACGTCACCGATCGGGAGGGCCACGACCTGCGTTATGCCATCGACCCGTCGACACTGCACGACGAACTGGGCTGGGCGCCCAAACACACCGATTTCGACGAAGGCCTGGCGGCCACCATCGACTGGTATCGCAACAACGAATCCTGGTGGGGTCCTTTGAAAGACAACGTGGAGACCAACTACTCGGTGCGCGGCCAGTGACCGCACGCGAACTGACCATCCCCGGAGCATGGGAGATCACAGGTGCCTAACCGCGCCTACTTCCTTTGCTTCCAACCCTGCTGACTGCAGCCCGCCTGCGCGGAGATCGATGAGATAGAACTCCGTCGACTGCGTACGCATTGGCATTTCCCTGCGGAACATGCCCACGGAAACCGCCTATTAAAAGCGCTAGGGCAACGCTTGGCGCGCTTTGCCCACCAGTCGTGGGCGTGCAGAAGTCCCGGCTATGCCGTTATGAGCTCGCACTTTTCCAAATCAGCACGGCGACCCGCTTCATAGGCGGGGAACGAGTTGGGATAGGCGGTGATTCAGGACCTTCCGCGTCGGCGAGCCCTCCCGCAGGTGAGGCCCGGCAGTTGGCAGACGTCGCCTGAAAAGCGGCTCCCGCCGGGAGCGGTCCACTGCCAAACCCGCGCGGGCGGCCCTTGGCGGGGAGCGCGAATGTCCGGGGGGACAGCTGTTCACCGGCGTCACCCGGACCTGGTGAGTCATCTCGCGTCGCGGGGCGCCGGAGGCCGACCCCCCGGGCCTGTGCAGTCGCAGCAACCAATGAGCTACCGCGTCCGTGTTAGCCAGAACGTGACATGTGGGGACTATCTACCGGTCGCCGCACGCGCCGGCGGGAAATCACGAATTTGCCCAATTCTCATTGTCTAAAAATGGGAAACGCGTCGCCGATTTTGAATCGAATTTGGGCGGTAATTTACGCCGCCGTTCGTATATAGACTTCGCTGTGAAGCTGTGCGGAACGGGCTGATGAGGTGACGCATGACATGGTTTACTCTTCAACGACCAAGCTGACTCCGTGAGGCGTCATGCGTATTCGCTGCACCTGTACCGGGTGGGGTGATAGTGGAGGAGATCTACGATTTTTCGGTTTTTGAAGCGGTTGTGGATTCCGTTACTCGCGGTCGTGGTGATCTCCGCCGCGGGATTTACCGTTTCGCGCCTGCACACTATCTTTGGCAGTGACAAGCGTGCTACGTACGCCGACACCCAGGTCAATGATACGAAGCCATTTGACCCCAAGAAGCTGACATACGAAGTATTCGGGGCGCCGGGAACGGTGGCAAATATCAGCTATTTCGATGTTAATGCCGATCCGCAATTCATAAAGAAAGTCAGCCTGCCGTGGATTCTGGAATTCGATATCACAAAGACCACCGCTGTCGGAAGCGTCATGGCGCAAGGAGACAGCAATAACATCGGCTGCCGCATCACCGTCGACAATGAGGTCAAGGCCGAGAAGTCCTCGAATCAGATAAATGCCTTCACATCGTGTCTGCTGAAGGCTGCATGAGCGATAAAAACATGGATACAGACCAACAATCCAGGCCGCGACTGGCTTCGATGATTCGCCGGTTCTCACCCCTGATCATCCTGGGGTGGGTGGCGATCACGGTGCTGGTGACTGTGGCCGTTCCTCCACTCGAGGTGGTCGAGCGCGACCATTCGGTGTCGCTCAGCCCGCCGGATGCGCCGGCGGTCAAGGCGATGACCCGTATGGGCGAGTTGTTCCAGGAGTCCAATTCGGAGAGCGTGGCAGTCATCGTCCTCGAGGGCGAGGAGCCCCTCGGCGACGACGCTCACAGGTACTACGACAGCCTCGTCAGTCAGCTGAAGCAAGACCCCGAGCACATCCAGCACATTCAGGACTTCTGGGGTGATCCGCTCACCGCCGGTGCCGCGCAGAGCGCCGACGGCAAAGCCGCCTACGTGCAGTTGAACCTGCACGGAAGTTTCGGACAGGCCGCGGCGAACGAATCGGTCCAGGCGGTCCAGGATGTCGTCAAGCGCACGGAAGCGCCGCCCGGGATCACGACATATGTCACCGGTCCGGCCGCGATCGTCGCCGACATGGGCCAGAGCGGCAACCGCACGGTCATCCTCATCACGCTGGTCAGCATCGGGGTGATCTTCCTGATGCTGCTCCTGCTCTACCGATCGTTCATCACCGTCATCATCCTGCTGTTCACGGTCGGGATCGAGCTGCAGGTGGCCCGTGGGTGCGTTGCCTTTCTCGGCCTGCACGGGCTCGTCGGCCTCACCACCTACGTGGTCAATCTGCTTGTCTCGGTGGGCATTGCGGCCGGAACCGACTACGCGATCTTCTTCACCGGTCGATATCAGGAGGCCAGGCAATCCGGTGAGGAACGAGAGGCGGCGTACTTCACCGCCTACCGAAGTGTCGCCAAGGTCGTCCTCGCCTCAGGCGTGACGATCGCGGGAGCGATCGCCTGCCTGAGTTTCACGCGGCTGCCGTACTTCCAGCCCCTCGGAGTCCCCGGCGCGGTCGGCATTCTGATAGCGGTGGCGGTGGCGCTGACGTTGGTGCCGGCCTGTATCGCGGCGGGCAGCCGGTTCGGCATCTTCGACCCCAAGCGTCCGGTCGTCACCCGCCGATGGCGGCGTATCGGTACCGCCGTCGTCCGCTGGCCGGCCCCGATCCTGCTCGCCACCCTCGCGGTGGCCCTCATCGGCTTGTTGACGCTGCCGGGGTACAACCCGAGTTACAGCGACCAGAAATACATTCCACAGGATATTCCGGCCAACCAAGGGTTCGCGGCGGCCTCTCGCCATTTCCCGGAATCGAAGATGACGACGCCCGATCTCTTGTTGGTCGAGGCTGATCATGATATGCGGAATCCAACCGATTTGCTGATCTTGAACAAGCTGGCCAAGGCGGTGTTCGCGGTTCCTGGAATTGCGAATGTGCAATCCATAACGCGGCCGGAGGGAACTCAGATCGAACATTCTTCGATCCCGTTCATGCTGAGCATGTCCAATGCCAGCCAGCGCCTCTCCCTGCCGTTCCAGAAGGAGCGGATGGAGGATCTGGTCAAACAGGCCGACGATATGTCGACGACGATCAGCCTGATGCAGCGGATGTACGAACTGATGCAGCAGATGGTCGGCACCACTCACCGCATGGTCGGTACCACCCATGACCTGCAGTCCGATATGGGTGAATTGCGCGACCATATGGCGGATTTCGACGATTTCTGGCGACCGTTGCGCAATTACCTCTATTGGGAGCCGCATTGCTTTGACATTCCACTCTGCTGGTCGATCAGATCGATATTCGACGGGCTCGACGGTATCGACGAGGTGACGACCAAAATGCAGGGATTGGTCAAGGAACTCGACCAATTGGACCTGCTCATGCCGCAGATGCTGCTGCAGTTCCCACAGATGATCGCCACCATGCAGAGCACGCGAACCATGATGCTGACGATGCACAGCACGATGTCCGGGCTCTTCACCCAGATGGATGATTCCAGCGACAACTCCACCGCCATGGGAAAGGCCTTCGACGCGTCGAACAACGACGACTCGTTCTATCTGCCGCCGGATGTCCTGGAGAACAAGGACTTCCAGCGCATCATGAAGATCTTCCTGTCCCCGGACGGGAAGGCCGCGCGCATGCTGATCACTCAACGTAGCGATCCCGCGACGCCCGAAGGTATTTCCCGGGTCGAGCCGATGCGGATCGCGGCCGAGGAGGCCCTCAAGGGCACCCCGCTGGAGAGTTCCAAGCTCTACCTGGCCGGTACCGCGGCGGGGGTGAAGGACCTGGTCGACGGATCGAAGATCGACCTTCTGATCGCGGGCGTCACCGCCCTGGCCCTCATCTTCCTGATCATGGTGCTGATGACGCGTAGCTTTGTCGCGGCTCTGGTCATCGTGGGCACGGTGGCGCTGTCACTGGGGGCGTCCTTCGGCCTGTCCGTGCTGGTGTGGCAGTACATCCTTGGGATCCAGATCAACTGGGTGGTGCTGGCGATGTCCGTCATCGTCCTGTTGGCGGTGGGTTCGGATTACAACCTGCTGCTGGTTTCGAGGATGAAGGAAGAGATCCACGCGGGCATCAACACCGGCATCATCCGGGCGATGGCGGGGACCGGCAAGGTCGTGACGGCCGCGGGTCTGGTGTTCGCGGCCACGATGGCGTCGATGATCGTCAGTGACCTGCTCACGATCGGTCAGGTGGGCACCACGATCGGCCTCGGATTGCTGTTCGACACGCTGATCGTGCGTGCGTTCATGACCCCGTCGATCGCAGCGCTTCTGGGCCGCTGGTTCTGGTGGCCCCAGCAGGTGCGTCCGCGTCCGGCCAGTGCGATGCTGCGGCCGATGGGTCCGCGTCCGCTGGTGCGCAACTTGATGTTGAGGGATTAGCGGCGGCTGCATGACTGAGAACACTCGGCGGCCGTTCATCGCGCGCACCGTACGGATGCTGTCGCCGCTCATCATCGTGGGTTGGCTGACTGTCACCTTGATCTTGACGCTGGCATCGGTCGGCGGGGACTGGTCGGCCGCGATCCCTTCACTCGAGCGGGTCGCGGAGAAGAACGCGGTGTCCCTGATGCCCAAGGACGCGCCCTCGGCGCAGGCGATGAAACGCATCGGTCACAACTTCGGGGAATCCGACTCGGACAGCTCCGCGATGATCGTGCTCGAAGGACAGGAACCTCTGGGCGATGAGGCGCATCGCTACTACAGCGAGTTGATCCGTGCGCTGAGAAGCGATCCGAAGCATGTCGAGCACGTGCAGGATCTGTGGGGCGATCGCCTGACCGCGTCGAGTGTGACAAGCCCCGACGGCAAGGCCACCTATGTCCAGCTGAACCTCGCGGGCGACCAGGGCACACCGCAGGGTGACGAATCGGTGGCCGCCGTGCGCGACATCGTCGGCCGGTCGTCTCCGCCGCCGGGCGTGGAAGTTTTCGTAACCGGCGCTGCACCACTGGCTTCCGATATGCAGCACAGCGGAAACCGGTCGATTCTGAAGATCACCGCGGTAACCGTCGTGATCATCTTCATCCTGCTCTTCATGGTCTATCGGTCGGTCGTCACGGTGATCCTGCTGCTCATCATGGTGGGCATCGAGTTGGCGGCGGCCCGGGCCATAGTCGCCTTTCTGGGCGCCAACGAAGTCTTCGTGCTCTCCACGTTCGCCGTGAACATGCTCGTATTCCTCGCCATTGCGGCCGGAACCGACTACGGCATCTTCTTTTTCGGCCGATATCAGGAGGCGCGTCAGGCCGGCGAGGACCGGGAGCAGGCGTACTACAGCATGTATCGCGGGGTCACGCCGGTGGTGCTGGCCTCCGGTCTGACGATCGCCGGAGCGATCTTGTGCCTGACCTTCACCCGGCTGCCGTACTTCGAGACCATGGGGATCCCGTGCGCCATCGGTATGGCCGCGGCGGTCGCGGTCGCGGTCACACTGGTGCCGGCCGGGATCGCCCTCGCCAGTCGGTTCGGATTGCTGGAACCCAAACGCACATTGCGGGTTCGGCGATGGCGTGGCATCGGTACCGCGGTCGTCCGGTGGCCGCTGCCGATCCTGATCGCGTCGCTGGCGGCAGCATTCGTCGGCCTCCTCGCGCTGCCCGGGTACTCGACGAGCTACAACGACCGGCGTTACATTCCCGGGGACATCCCGGCGAATATGGGCTTCGCCGCCGCCGAACGCCACTTCTCCCAGTCGCGGATGACACCGGAGGTCCTCATGGTCGAGACCGACCGTGACCTCCGGAACCCGGCGGACTTCATCGTGCTGAACCGATTGGCCAAGGCAATCTTCAAGGTGCGCGGCATTTCTCGGGTTCAGGGGATCACCCGGCCCGAGGGCACCCCGATCGACCACACCTCCATCCCGTTCATGCTCAGCCTGCAGAGCGCGGGCCAGGTCCAAGCCACGGAGTTCCAGAAGGCACGGATCGACGACATGGTCAGGCAGGCTGCCGACATGCAGGTGATGATCGACACGATGCAGCACACGTACAACGTGATGCAAAAGATGGCCGCCACCACGCACAACATGGTCCAGCGGACGCACGAAGTCTACGAAGTCGCTCGAGACCTCCGCGGCAGTATCGCCATCTTCGACGATATGTTCCGGCCGATCCGCAATTACTTCTATTGGGAGCCACACTGTTTCGACATCCCGATCTGTTGGTCACTGAGGTCGATCTTCGACGCCATGGACGGTGTGGACAAGCTCGACGACAGTTTGCAGGTCATGGTCGAGAACATGGACGAGCTGGACTCGATCATGCCGAAGCTGCTGGTCCAGTTCCCGAAGATGATCGCGATCATGAAGACCATGCGTGTGAGCACCTTGACGATGCACACCACCATGTCGGGGCTGATGGCTCAGATGGACGAGACGAGCAAGGACGCCGCCGTCATGGGGCAGACCTTCGACGCCGCGAAAAACGATGATTCATTCTTTCTTCCGCCGGAAGTGTTCCAGAACCCGGACTTTCAGAAGGCGATGAAATCGTTCCTGTCTCCCGACGGACGATCGGTGCGGTTCATCATTTCCCACAACGGCGACCCGCAGTCACCGGAGGGCATCCAGCGCGTCGAGCAGATCCGGACGGCGGCGGAGGAGGCACTGAAGGGCACCCCGCTGGCGAGCGGCAAGATCTATATCGCCGGCGCCGCGGCGACCGCGAAGGACTGGCAGGACGGCTCCAAGTACGACCTGTGGATCGCCGGGATCGCGGCGATCTGCCTGGTTTTCCTCATCATGCTGTTCATCACCCGAAGTTTCATCGCAGCCATGGTCATCGTCGGGACGGTGGTGCTGTCGCTGGGGGCGTCGTTCGGGCTCTCGGTGTTGCTCTGGCAGTACATCCTTGGTATCCATCTGCACTGGATGGTGCTGGCGATGTCGGTGATCATCTTGCTGGCGGTGGGATCGGACTACAACCTTCTACTCGTGTCGCGGATCAAAGAGGAGATCGCAGCCGGCATCAATACCGGCATCATCCGGGCGATGGGCGGCACCGGCAAGGTTGTCACCACCGCGGGCATCGTGTTCGCATGCACCATGGCGGCGATGGCGGTCAGCGATCTGCAGATCATCGGCCAGATCGGTACGACCATCGGCCTCGGCTTGTTGTTCGACACCATGATCGTGCGGTCCTTCATGACCCCGTCGATCGCTGCCCTGCTGGGGCGCTGGTTCTGGTGGCCGCAGCGGGTGCGTCAGCGTCCGGCCAGTGCCATGCTGCGGCCGCATGGGCCACGTCCCGCGGTCCGCTCACTGCTGGGCCAGGAGCTCCCCGGAGACACGGTGACGCAGCCGATCAGGACGTCTGACTAGCGACTGTCTGCCGGATCGTCGGCAGGACGGCAGCTGTTGTCTGAAGGTGTTGCGCAGAAATGAGATTGGGCGCCGGCTGATGGCCGGCGCCCAATCATCTGCTGTGCCTGGTCAGTACTTGACGCAGCTGGTCAGCATCTGTTTGAACACGGGTAGGGCTTGGTCTGCGCCCTGGTTGTTCTTGATCTGATTCAGCAGATTCACCCGCTCGTCCTTCGGGGAGCTCAGGAACACCCGAAGGAACTGCAGGTTGGGCGGCGACTGGTCGAGGTACTGCGCGGCCATCGGGTTCTCGGCGTGCACCGCCGCGATCGCCTGATCGTAGGTGCAGGGCGAGTCGACCAACGGCCCGAGATCAGGCTCGGCCGACGAGAGACCGGCTCCCGCACTGAGCAGCAGGCCGGCGCCGGCCACGGCGACCGCGAGCCTGGCAAGTGGAAGTTTCTTCATTGTTTCCCCTCCTGGTGACTGTGGCTCAAACTCGGGCAGTCAGGCGACGACCCGGGGCCGTGCGGCCTCGTCGAGGTATTTACCACTAACTCATCAATACCAAACTTTATGCCGGACGCCCACCTCGAATTTCCGGTTTTGCTTCCGCGGTGTTACAGCCCATTCAGGGGCGGTATTGGGACAATATTTCCCGAGAATATGGACGTTCGCGTCTTTCCCAGCGCAGCCACCGTCGAAGAGTTCTCCATATGGTTGCTGGGGTAAGGAAGAAAATTTCACAACCGATCCAAGGTGTTGCCTCCGCAACGGCCGCCGATGAGGGAGTGGGCCGCCATCAGATGGGTGGAGAGCAACAGGTGGCCTGCTCGACACTGCCCGCGGGGTTCGCGCCCGTGCCCGAGAACTGGCGGAAATCAGCAGGTTAAATCCGATCTCCGTCGCCAGAAGGGCGCTCACCGGAAGTGGGCGCGCGACGGGTGATCCGGGGATGGCAAACGGTCGAAGGGCACCTGCCACGACGGTGGCCACTTGTGATCCCGATCGGGTCGCGGGTCAGCCAATAAACGCGAATTCTCGGTGTCATCGAATTGCTGACGGTGGCTGTTCGGGGCACGCATTTTGCAGTCGAGTTAAATAAAGCGAATCTCACCGAGAAGCCTTGTATTCAACATCGAAGCCGGGCTAACCTCTGTGCCGCAGTGGCTTTCAGGTTTGGTCGGATACGTGCGGTCGGGAAGATGGGAACGGGGGACCATGATGGTCGGTGCTGCGCTGGAATTGCCGAAGTTGTTGCTCGAGTTAAGTAATTCGTTCACGCCCTCGGTATTGACCTCGGAGGCATTTTCGTGATCGCGCCGGACGAGCCCACGCAGGAATCCGGCCGTCCGGTGGTGCTGTTCGTGCTCGGCATGGGACGGTCGGGGACATCGGCATTGACCCGGGTTCTCTCGCTGTGCGGCGCTGCCCTGCCCGGCGGGATGATGGGAGCCGACAGCGGAAATGAGCGTGGCTATTGGGAGCCTCGGGCCGGGCTCTATCTCAACGAGAAATTCCTGTACCGCCACGGCAGCAGCTACTTCGACCCGACTCTGCGTCTCCAGGAAGAAGGCGGGCTGAGTTCCGAAGAGGCCGCGGCTTTTACTGCGAAGATCCGGGACTACCTCCAGACGTTGCCCGCTGCTCGGGTAGTGGTGGTCAAGGTGCTGCACATCTCGGTGCTGGCGCGAATGTGGTTCGACGCGGCCCACCAGGCCGGATATGACATCGCGGCGGTGCTGGCCGTGCGTGATCCGCAGGAAGTGATCGGATCGCTGGCCAAGCTCATGGATGCCTCCCCACAGCTGACGAGCGCCCTGTGGCTGAAGTACAACTTGTTGGCCGAGCGTGAGACCCGTGGACTGCCCAGGGTATTCGTCGACTACTCGAACTTCCTCGACGACTGGACCCACGAGATCAAACGCATCTCCCACACTCTCGCAGTGGGCCTGGATACCGGCGACCGGGCCGCGGTGGAGAGGTTCCTGGCGAAAGATATGCGTCACCAACGCCAGCGGGGCCCGATCGTCGAACCCTTCGGGACGGATTGGTTGTCGGTGGCCTACAGGGCCCTGGCATCTGCGGCACGCGACGAGCCGTGGGACGAATCCTCCCTGGACCGTGTCTTCGAGGGATTCCGGGCCAGTGAGCACGGGTTCCGCACGGCCATAGAGGATTTCCAGGGCCAGTTCAACCGCCGGTACCGGTTCTCACGGGCCTTCATCAAGCCGTTGTTCGAAGGCGCCGCCCTCGTACACAGGCGCCGGGGAACCTGGGCTTGAACCGCCTCTACTTGCGCCGAAGCAGTTCCAGCAGGTAGTCGCCATACCCGGACTTGGGGAGTTCCTTGGCGCGGGCGGCCAGCTGATCGTCGTCGATGAACCCTGCCCGCCAAGCGATCTCCTCGGGCACACCGATTTTCAGCCCCTGGCGGCGTTCGATGGTGCGAACGAAATCGCTGGCGTCCAGAAGGGAGTCGAAGGTGCCGGTATCAAGCCAGGCCGTCCCGCGAGCCAGCACCTCCACCGACAGCTGCCCCTGGTTCAGATAGATCTGGTTGATCTCGGTGATCTCGTATTCGCCACGCGCCGACTTGCGCAGAGACCGGGCCATCTCGATGACGTCATTGTCATAGAAATACAAACCGGGAACCGCATAGTGAGATTTTGGCGTGGCAGGCTTCTCCTCGAGCGACAGGGCGATGCCACCCTCGCCGAACTCGACCACGCCATAGGCGGACGGATTGGCCACCCAATACGCGAAAATCGCTCCACCGCTGACATTCTGGAATCGGCTCAGGCTGGTGCCGAGGCCCGGACCGTAGAAGACATTGTCGCCGAGGGCCAGCGCCACTGTGTCGGTGCCGATGTGCTGGGCTCCGATCTTGAAGGCCTGCGCGAGTCCTTCGGGTTCGGGCTGGACGGCGTACGTCAGGCTCACCCCGAACGCCGAGCCGTCGCCCAGCAGCCGCTCGAACGCCGACACATCGGCCGGTGTGGTGATCACCAGGATGTCGCGAATACCGGCCATGATCAACGTGGACAGCGGGTAATAGACGAGAGGTTTGTCGTATACCGGAAGCAACTGCTTGCTCACGCCCATCGTGATCGGATGCAGTCGTGTGCCGGAACCACCGGCGAGAATAATTCCACGCATGCGTGCCCCTACACCTCGAAAACCAAGGATTCGTTGAGATCGGTTGCTGCGAGGACGTTTTCTGGATTGTCATCGGGCAACACACGCGCCACCTTATCGCGCCCGCGCAGCAATCGCGACGAAATGGTTTGCGATGAACCCGGACTGCCGCGGAATGCCGATGACGTCGTGGTGACGCAGCGGGGCGCGGCGCAGGTCGCCCCAACCGTCAGCCCGAATCCAGGGGAATGCGCACCCGCGGCAAAGTGGCATAGGCGACCGCGCGGGTGACGACCCGCCGAATTTGCCAGTGCGAATACCGCCGGGGAAATATCCCGCGCCACAGCGCATGATTCAGATGCTTGTCGATTAGCGAAATTTGTCATCCGAATCGACATTTTCTCGGGCCACTATCCTAAAAGCTGTTGACGGCGTGGACTATTCGGCGGTGAAGCCGCCAATCGCCATGTGCGTCTACTAGTGTCCAACCGGTGGGGGTCGCAGCACTGTCATGAGAATCGCACTGTCGAGCTATGGAACGCGTGGGGACATCGAGCCCTCCCTGGCGGTGGGACGCGAGCTGCTGCGCCGGGGGCACGAAGTACGGATGGCGGTGCCCCCGGACCTGGTGGGTTTTGTCGAGGCGGCAGGGCTGCCGGCGGTCGGCTACGGGTTGGAGGTGGAGCCGCAGCTCGACGGCTATCGCGACTTGTGGACCACATGGGCGCGACACTTCTGGCGGGTTCAGGATCTGGTGGTGCTGTGCCGGGAGGCCCTCAAGATGGTCACCGAGCAGTGGGCTGAACTGAGCCGGACCCTCACGGCGTTCGCCGACGGCGCCGACGTGCTGACCACCGCCGTGGGATACGAGCAGCCGGCGGCCAACGTCGCCGAGTACTACGGGATTCCCTTGGTCGCATTGCACACCATGCCGTGGCGGCCCAACGGCCGGCTGTTTCCGGTCGTGCCGCCTCCGGTGAGCCGCACCGCCATGACGGCCTACGACTGGCTGGCCTGGCGGCTGACCAAGCACCACGAGGATGCGCAGCGGCGTGAACTCGGTCTACCGAGGACGACTGGCCCGTCGCCGCGACGGATGGCCGAGCGCGGTGCGTTGGAGATCCAGGCATATGACGAGGTGTGCGTTCCCGGGCTGGCGGCCGAGTGGTCGAAGCTGAATGGACGACGTCCGTTCGTCGGCGCACTCACGATGGAGTTGTCCACTCGTGCCGATGACGAGGTGACTGCGTGGATGGCTGCCGGGCCGGCGCCGATCTGCTTCGCATTCGGCAGCATTCCCGTTGAGTCTCCGGCGGATACGGTGGCGATGATCAGCGCTGCCTGTGCCGAACTCGGGCAGCGGGGGCTGATCTGCGCCGGCGGCACCGATCTGACCGACATCCCGGTGTCCGACCACGTGAGGGTCGTCGGCGTGGTGAACTATGCGGACGTCTTTCGGCTCAGTAGAGCCGTCGTGCATCATGGCGGCTCGGGCACGACAGCCGCGAGCCTGCGCGCCGGCGTTCCCACCCTCATTCTCTGGTCGGTGGGTGACCAGCCGGTGTGGGGCAATCAGCTCAAGAGACTGAAAGTCGGCACCGCACGGCGATTTTCGACAACCACGGGCGAATCATTGGTAGCGGATCTGCGCCGCATCCTATCGCCGGAATATGCGGTCAGGGCGCGCGACCTGGCAGGACGGATGACCTCACCGTCCGAGAGCGTCGCAAAAGCCGCGGATCTCCTCGAGCGCATCGCCGGAGCGTGACGCCCGGAAGTGTCGCCGATCTCGGCGGGCCGCCGGCGGCGAACAGCTAACTCCTCCCATTCGGAATTGACTGCCGCAGGCGTCAATTAATCCGAATGCCGTCGCGGCCCTGCTCTGCCCGCTTCGAGCATTTGCGGTGAACATCATCGAGCCGATTCCGGCGTGGAGTCAACGGTCTTGCTCGCCGTCCCGGTGGGCCAAAGACGCTGGCTCGCGGCACGTTGAGGACAAGGTTCGATGTCGAGTTCGGGCAGGGTTTTCTTTGCCAGCGTGGCCGTAGCCGGGCATCCCCCCACATTGTGGGCGGGAATCCCGAAGCGATCGAATTCGCGTCTTTTGCATTACCTCGACGAACTGTTCATCGATTTGCCAAAGTGCCAGATTTCCAAGGACATTGGTCCTATCTGAAATGCACTGGAGAGGCTGTCGGGAGGCTAGGCTCATGGCCTGACCAGCAACCGAGTAAGGGGGCAGTTTTTTGACCGTGACGGATCACGACACCCGATCTGCATACCTGGACCTGCTCCGCCAGGACCTCACCAGATACGGCGTCGACGAATTGGTGCCGGTCGGCTGGAACTGGTTGCATCGCCCAGTTTTCAAGATCGGCAATCTGATGCTTGTCCGCAAGCGGCCCTTCGATCGCCACAAACGCGATCTGGGTCTGGATTGGCCGGCGGAAGCGCTGACGATGATCGGCATGACGCGGCTGACGAGTTTGCAGCACTGCGTCGAGACGGTGATCGCCGAGGACATCCCCGGTGATCTGGTCGAATGCGGGGTCTGGCGCGGTGGCGCCTCGATCCTGATGCGTGCGGTCCTCGCGGCGTACGGCGATGAGAGTCGTTCGGTGTGGCTTGCCGATTCGTTCGAAGGTGTGCCGCCGCCGGATGCCGCCAACTACAAGGCGGACAAAGGGGACAGGCTGCATCTGGCGGCGCCCATCCTGGCGGTGTCGGAGAAGGACGT
Organism: Mycobacterium sp. 134; assembly: GCF_048282715.1. Taxonomy (NCBI): domain Bacteria; kingdom Bacillati; phylum Actinomycetota; class Actinomycetes; order Mycobacteriales; family Mycobacteriaceae; genus Mycobacterium; species Mycobacterium sp. 134. The sequence continues at coordinate 6,254,944 of NZ_JBLVUN010000008.1, read as the reverse complement.
CAAGGCGAACTTCGCACGCTATGGGTTGCTGGATGACAAGGTTCGCATCATTCCCGGCTGGTTCAAGGACACCTTGCACGATGCGCCGATCGAACGCATCGCGGTGTTGAGGCTCGATGGCGACCTCTACGAATCCACGATCCAGGCGCTCGACGGCCTCTACTCGCGGCTCACTCCGGGTGGCTTCTGCATCATCGACGACTATCACGCGATCGAAGGGTGCCGGAAGGCGGTGACGGATTATCGTGCGAGGCACGGAATCTCTGCCGAGATAGTCGACATCGACGGCACCGGGGTGCTCTGGCGCAAGGAATGAGCCCATCGCACCTGAAAGGCAGGGATTCGCAATGAAACTTGTCCTGGCCGCCTATGGAACACGCGGAGATCTCGAACCCTCGGTCGCTGCCGGCCGCGAGCTGATGCGCAGAGGGCATGACGTGCGGATGGCCGTTCCGCCCGATCTGGTCGGCTTCGCCGAGAGCGCGGGTCTGGTCGCGGTTCCATACGGGTTGGACACCCAGGCCTGGCTGGGCGTGTACCGCGACTTCTGGACGTGCTTCTTCCACCGGTTCTGGCGGGTCGGCGAGCTCAGACGGTTGTGGCGCGAGATGTGGGATCTCAGCGATCGCTCGTGGACCCAGATGAGCACAGCGCTGACGTCCCTGGCCGCGGGCGCCGATCTACTGTTCGCCGGTCAGAGCTATCAGGAGCCGGCGGCCAATGTGGCCGAATATCACGACATTCCGTTCGCCACCCTGCACAACACCCCGGTGCGGGTCAACGGCAAGTTGCTCTCGAGGTTGCCGGGACCGGTGGCGCGTGCCGCGATGTGGGCCTACGACTGGTTGGGCTGGCGGCTGAACAAGAAGGTCGAGGACGCCCAGCGTCGTGAGCTGGGGCTGCCCAGGGCGACGGGGCCGGTGTCAGGGCGTATCGCCGCCCGCGGAGCGCTCGAAGTCCAGGCCTACGACGAAGTGTGTTTCCCGGGTTTGGCCGAGGAGTGGGCACAGTGGCGTAGCGAACGCCCGTTCGTGGGCACGTTGACCATGGAGCTGGCGACCGAAGCGGACCAGGAGATCGCATCGTGGGTCGCGGAGGGAACACCGCCGATCTGCTTCGGTTTCGGCAGTATGCCGGTTGAATCACCATCTGCGACTGTCGAAATGATCGCATCGGCATGCGCTGAGCTCGGGCAGCGAGCTTTGGTGTGTTCCGGATGGAGCGACTACAGCGACGTGCCGCAGTACGACCACGTGAAGGTCGTGGGGGCGGTCAACTACGCCGCGGTCTTTCCGGCCTGCCGTGCGGCCGTTCACCACGGCGGGGCGGGAACGCTGGCGGCCAGCCTGCGCGCGGGGGTACCCACCTTGGTGCTGTGGATCGACGGCGTGCAGCCGGTGTGGGCATCCCGCGTCAAACTGCTGAATGTTGGTGCAGTGCGGAGCTTCTCCAGCACCACCCGGGAGACATTGGTCGCGGATCTGGGTAAGGTCCTCGACCCCGCGTGCGCTGCCCGTGCGCGCGGCGTCGCCGCCCGGATGGTCCCGGCCGCCGAGAGCGTGGCGCGGACCGCCGACCTGATCGAGAGCTATGCACGTCAGAGGTGTTCGGCCTGAGCTCGACCACCGCCGATGCGAACTGTCAACCAGATAGTTCCCTGAACATACTGTGAGTCACCATGTTTGAAGCATCCGAGTTCAGAGGCGCCGGGACGCGCAGTCGCCGGTGCCGTTACCGCTCCTGCCAGGGTGGTGCCCATGCCTGAGCGGCTCAAACTCAGCACGCGGGCGTGGCTGAAGGCAGTACGCGCCGAATACTGGCTGGCGCGCAACCTGTTGCCCGAGGTCTATAGCAACGACGCGTTGATCTGTTTCAACAGCTACGCGTTCATGGATGATCCGGAGTTTCAGCGGGCATATGACCGGGGCGCGCGCGCACTAGGAGACATGGACTGGTACCAGTGGCACTGGCGGGTGCACGTAGGTTTGTGGGCCGCCGGCAATGCCAGCAAGATCGAGGGCGACTTCGTCGAGTGTGGCGTCAGCTACGGGTTCCTGAGCAGCGCGGTGATGGAGCATCTCGACTGGGATCAGCTCGGGAAGACGTTCTATCTGCTCGACACCTTCGCCGGACTCGACCCGCGGTTCGTCACCGCTGAGGAGCGGGAGGCCGGCGCCCTGGAGAAGAGCGAAGAGCTCGTCCGTAACGGAATGTACGGCAGTTCGGTGGACGGTGTCCGGGCCAACTTCTCCCAATGGCGCAACCAACGTATCGTCGTCGGTGCGGTGCCCGAAACCCTCGAACAGGTCGACTCGGACGCGGTGGCCTTCCTGCATCTCGACATGAACTGTGCCCCACCTGAAGTGGCGGCGCTTCGGCACTTCTGGCCGAGGCTGGCCCCGGGTGCCTTCGTCCTGCTGGACGACTACGCCAACCGTGGGCGCGATGAGCAGCGGATCGCCATGGACGAGGTGGCCGATGAGCTGGGCGCCCCAATCTGTTCCCTACCCACCGGTCAGGGATTGCTGATCAAGCCGCCACGGCGGACAGATCGGCGCGACGAGCCGGGCGGCACCCCCGCCAAGGTGACCCGAGGCATCGGCGATGGGCAGACACCGGTCGCACGCGCGGTGAACAAGTGGCCGCTCAAGTTCAGGATCGCATGGGCCGCGCTGCGCACGGCGTACTGGATCCCGCGCAAGGTCTTGCCCGACGTGTACTCCGACGATGCTCTTATCTGCTTCAACAGCCATGCGTTCATGGAGGATCCAGCATTCCGGCGAGCCTACCAACGCGGTGTGCTCGCGCTGGGCGGAAAGGACATCCACCATTGGCACTGGCGGGTGCACGTCGGACTGTGGGCGGCCGCCACCGCGAGCGCCATCGAGGGCGATTTCGTCGAGTGCGGCGTCAGTCACGGCTTCCTGAGCAGTGCGGTGATGGAGTACCTGGACTGGGATCGGCTGGGGAAGATGTTCTATCTGCTGGACACCTTCGCCGGAATGGACCCGCGCTTCGTCACCGCGGGCGAGCGCGAAGCCGGCGCGCTGATCAAGAACCAGGCGGCACTGGACTTCGGCATCTACGGCAGTTCGGTGGACAGCGTCCGGGCCAACTTCTCCCAGTGGCGCAACCAACGCATCGTCGTCGGCGCGGTGCCCGAGACGCTAGAGCAGGTCGAGGCGAAGTCGATCGCCTTCCTCCACATCGACATGAACTGTGCTCCACCAGAAGTCGCGACGCTTCGGTACTTCTGGCCACGGTTGTCCCCCGGGGCCCTGGTGCTGCTCGACGATTACGCCAATCGCGGGCGGGACGATCAGCGGATCGCCATGGACAAAGTGGCGCATGAACTGGGAGTGCAGATATGCGCCCTGCCCACCGGCCAGGGCCTCCTCGTCAAGCCGCCGGAGCAGTTCAGGTCATCATCCGTGTCGGCAGAACACGCGGAATCCAGCCGCCCCGGCTGAGTTCTGGTGCCGTCAGCGTGTGCTTCGGCGGACGGCCTGCTCGTACAGGTCAGCAGCTTTGACGACACTGTCGCCGGAGCTGGTCATCTGCGCGGCGATTGCTCGGGCCCGGGCCGCGTAGCCCGGGCCCAGGATGTGGCGCAGGTCCGCCTCCAACGTTTCGCGGCTGGCACCCGAGATGCGCCGTGCGGTACCGACTTTCAAGCGTTTGATCTGGTTTCCCCAGTACGGCTGATCGGCCGAGCTCCAGAGGATCAGCGTGGGCACCCCGGCCCGGAGACTGGCAGCAGTGGTTCCGGAGCCGCCGTGGTGCACGACAGCCCGGCAGGCGCCGAACACTTCGGCGTAGTTCACCGGCCCGACCACCTTCACATGCCCGGGTACGGGGATGTCGCCGAAGTCGGTGCCGCCCGCGCAGATCAACGCCCGCTCACCGAGGTTGGCGCAGGCAGAGCCGATCATCTCGATCGTCGACGCGGGCGATTCAACCGGGATGCTGCCGGTGGCGAAGCAGATCGGCGGGGTTCCAGCCGCGATCCAGGACGCGACGGCGTCGTCGGCGTCTGTTGCGAGCCCCATTGTCAGTGCTCCGACAAAAGGCCTGCGGCCGTTCAACTTCGCCCATTCGGCCGCCAGCCCGGGAACACTGACCGCATCGTAGGCCTGGATCTCCAGCGCCCCGTGTTCTGCCATGCGCGTCGGTGAGGGCGCCGAGGCTGCGGACAGGCCGAGGTAGCGGCGCTGCACATCTTCTGCCTTCTTGGTAGATCGCCACATCAGCCACTCGGACACCGCACTTGCCGAACGGACCAGGGATGAGGGCAGTGCGGGAATCAACTGGCCGTTCGGTCGCATCGGGAAGTGGTGCAGCGCGACCAATGGGATGCCGTAGTACTCAGCGACATTGGCCGCCGGCTGCTCATAGTTCAGCCCCGTGGACAGCAGGTCCGCCCCTCGGGCCAGTTGCGTCAGCGTGGCGCTCGTCTCCTGCCAATGGCGAGCTATGGGTGCCCAGAGCTCGCGCAGGGAGCCGATCGGATTGCGTGGCAACCGAGTCCAAAAGTCGCGCAGGAAGTCCTCCTGCAGAAAGTCCGCCAATTCGGGCCCGTAGGAAACAGTTTCGAGTCCGGCCGTTTGCACGAACTCGACCAGGTCCGGAGGCACTGCCAGCGAGACGTCGTGGCCCCTGCGCAGAAGTTCGCGCCCGACGCTGACCGAGGGCTCGACGTCACCGCGAGTTCCGTAGCATGCCAGCGCAAATCTCATGCCGCCCTAGCCTTTCACTTGATATCTCGCGTAGTTGACCTTACCGCCCTTTGAGTTTGGGATAGTTAGCTTATGGACCTCAAAGATCGCGTTCGTGAGTCTCGTGACCGGATGATCAAGAATCAGAACGAGAAGCTCGCGCAGTATGTGCAAAAGTTCATCTACCCGTACGCCACCCGCAAGCTAGAGGCCGAGGACGTGGTGTTCCTCAACTACGGATACGAAGAAGATCCGGCCATGGGCGTGCCGCTCTCGGACTCAGATGAACGCAACCGCTACTTCATCCAGCTATATCACGCCACCGCAACGCAAGTGGATATCCAGGGGAAACGGGTGCTCGAGGTCGGTTGTGGCCACGGTGGCGGTGCCTCGTACCTGACGCGGACGTTGCATCCGGCGACCTACACCGGACTGGACCTGAACCCGTCGGCAATCGCCTTTTGCCAAAAGCGGCACAAATTAAAGGATCTCGACTTCGTCGAAGGTACTGCGGAAGATCTTCCCTTTGCCGACAGCACCTTCGATGCGCTGATCAATGTTGAATCCTCGCATCTGTACCCGCAGTTCGAGAGATTCCTCACCGAGGTCAGCCGCGTCCTGCGGCCGGGCGGGTACTTCCTCTACACGGATGCCCGTCTCATTGGTGACATTCCAGCCTGGGAAGACGCTCTCGCGGAGGCACCGTTGCGGATGGTGTCGCAGCGGACTATCAGCGCCGACGTCGTCCGAGGCATGGAGAAGAGCATGCACCAGTGGCAGTACGTGATCGACCAGGTCGCACCACGGCCCCTGCGTGGTCTCACGCGCCGCTTCTCGCCGGCACGCAAGGCATGCGAAAGCCTGCGTCCGGGGGGGACTTCCGAGTATCGGATGTACTGCTTCCAGAACTCTGAAGTTCCGTCGAATCATGGTGCGTAGCCCTGTAATTAGCGAGCCATCCGCACGTCAGCCCTGGCCGTTCACGGGTTCTGGACTTTGCTCGCAGGTATGGTGAGTGCATGAGTCTGCTCGAGTCGATCGAACGGGGCCTGGATTGGCTGGCGACGCCCAAGCGCTTGCCCGGTCACCTCGAGATGGAGACGCAGCGTGGAAAGCGCCTCGAACTCGAAGTTGTCTCGCTGGCCATCCGAATGCCGGTCGGCGGGGGCGTCAAGCTGAAGCTGCCGGTGTTCGTCATGGTCGTGCCGGCCGGATCGTCGGCGCTTCAGTCGTCCCAGGATCCCACCGAACAGGGCGATCAGTAGCCCTCGCCGTATTGCCATAGCTGCGCTGCCTGTCGCAGATCGCGGGCCGGGCACGTCGCCGGCTTCTGCGCGCTCGCCCGCTCGCCCCGCCCTGGCACGGATGGCAATCGCACACCGCCCCCAGCCCCCGCCCCGTGGGCTGGGGGATCTTCGCGGTCATCGAGTTTCAGTTAACCACTGTCAGCGCCGCTGCCATTATCGATTCAATATGTGGCGACTGATTATCGGTCTGCGTTGCAATCCTCGATTATTTGCTGTGATTGCTATTGTGGGGATAATTCGGGTTTCGGGGTTGGTTGCCGGTCGGTGAGACCACACAAAATTCACAATCTGACTGAATACGCAATAGCGTGACGCTTTCGTCAAAAGATCATGACCTCACGAAAGCACATGATGTTGAAAGTGCAGTTAACTGATTAGCGGACCTAGTCATAGTTCGCTGATGGGGGTTGTCGGATCGACTTGTATGAAACCGGGAACTGGGCGATGCGGGCTCCCGTATGTTTGCGATATCTTTGCGAAGTCACCGACCAGCCTGGAGAAACGTGAGTAATAACCCGTTCGACGACGACAGCGGCAGCTTCTATGTCTTGATCAATGACGAGGAGCAGCACAGCATGTGGCCGAGCTTTGCCGAAGTGCCCGCAGGGTGGCGGACGGTCTATGGCGAAGCGAACCGATCTGACTGCTTGGAGTTCATTGAGCAGAATTGGACGGATATCCGACCCAAGAGCCTGCGTGAGCGGTTGGCGCGCGACGGGTCTATTCAGCGCTAAATCGTCAGTGGAAGTTGAAAACATTTATGGAATCTGATGGTGGAACACTGCCGCTTTCTCGCGGTCAGTTGGATATCTGGCTTTCCCAGGAAAGTGGTCTTGCCGGCACCGAGTGGCAACTCGGCCTTTTGGGGCGAATTGACGGCGCGGTGCAGCGCGGTCTCCTCGAGCAGGCGATCCGGCAGGCCCTCCAAGAGGCGGAACCGGCCAGGGCCGCGTTCGTCGAGGTCGACGGCCAGGTCGTCCAGAGAGCGGTTGACTACTCCGACCTGGAGTTGGTGTTCCATGACGTCAGGGACTCCGCCGATCCCGTACGGAAAGCCCGGGAGATGGCGTCGGCGATTCAGCACACGCCCCTGCCGCTGACCGGTCAGCTCGTGAAGTTCGCCCTCTTCCGGACGCAGCAGGACCAGTACTTCCTGTTCGGGCTGGGACATCACATATCTGTCGACGGCTTGGGTATGGCACTGGTCAGCCGACGGATTGCCACGATCTACACGGCGCTGGTCTCGGGAGAGCCGGTGCCGCCGGCATACTTCGGCACACTGCAGGATCTGGTCGACTGTGAGGCGGAATACCAAGCATCCCAGAGCTTTCAGGATGATTTGGCCTACTGGCGGGACAATCTTCCATCTGAGGGCGGTGTCGACCAGGGACTGCCGTCGGTGGGGAACGGGCGGGACGCGTACGCGCCCTCGGCCTCGGTCGAAGTCGACCGGGTCGCCGTGGGGCACATAAAAGAACTGTCCAAGAGGCTGCGGGTCCGTCGATACTCCGTGACCACCGCGGCGTGCGCACTTCTGGTGCGGGCGTGGACCGCGAACGCCTCAGAGGTGGCGCTCGACTTCCCGGTCAGCAGACGCGTGACGCCGGAGTCGAAGACCCTGCCGGCCATGCTTGCCGGGGTGGTGCCGTTGGTGCTGAAGGCGCCGCCGGACTGGACGCTTGGCGAATTCTGCCAGCACGTCGATTCGCGAATCCGAGAACTGCTGCAGCATCAGCGGTTTCCCGTGCACACCCTCAACGGCGGGTCCCGGCAGGCGTCGAACCGCGTGGCGGTCAACTTCATCCCGTCCCGACTCACCCTGGACCTTGCCGGTGCCCCCGTCACGGTGTCGTACACCAACCACGGCCCGATGGGGCACTTCGGCTTGTTCTTCATCGGGGCGAGTGACCAACTCTTCTTGAGCACGGCCGGCACCGGGCGCCCGTTCGCGGACTTCGAGGTCTCCGATCTGGCCGACCGCATTCAACGAGTTCTGGTGGAGATGGCCGCCGACCCGGAGCGGCCGCTGTCTTCACTGGATCTGCTGGCCGGGCAGGAACGTGCCGAGCTGGCCGAGATCGGCAACCAGGCCGTGCTCAGCCGGCCCAAGGCCGAGCCGGTCTCGATACCCGACTTGTTCGCCGAACAGGTGGCCGCCGCACCGGATGCCGCCGCACTGACCTTCGAAGGGCGCACGCTGACCTACCGCGAGCTCGACGAGGCGGCGAATCGGTTGGCGCACCTGCTGGCAGCGCAGGGAGTCCGCCCGGGTGAGCGGGTCGCCCTGTACTCGAACCGTTCGGCCCGGGCCGTCGTCGCAATGCTGGCGATACTCAAAGCCGGTGCGGCGTATGTGCCGATCGACCCGGCCGTGCCCGCTTCGCGGATGGAGTTCATCCTGTCCGACGCGGCACCGATAGCCACCGTCACGACCGCGAAACTACGGTCACAGCTCGGCGGCTACCGCGGCATCGTGATCGACATCGACGATCCGGCGATCGAGGCGGAGCCCGGCACCCCCGTGCCGGCGCCTGCCCCTGGCGACATCGCATACGTGATCTACACGTCGGGAACCACCGGCACGCCCAAGGGCGTAGCGGTCACCCACCACAATCTGACCCAGCTGATGATCTCGCTGGACGCCAGCCTGCCGCGGCGAGCAGTGTGGCCGCTGTGCCACTCGCTGGGCTTCGACGCCTCGGTGTGGGAGGTCGGGCATGCCCTGTTACGGGGCGGCCGTTTGGTGGTGGTGCCCGAATCGGTGGCCGGTTCTCCTGAAGACTTCCATCGGCTGTTGGTGGCGGAGGGAGTCAGCGTCTTCACCCAGACCCCGTCCGCCGTGGCGATGTTGCCCCCACAGGGCCTGGAATCCGCGGTGCTGGTGGTGGCCGGCGAGGCGTGCCCAACCGAGTTGGTGGATCGCTGGGCGACAGCCGGTCGGGTGATGTTCGATGCCTACGGCCCGACCGAGACCACGATCTGTGCGGCCATGAGCGCACCGCTGCAGGCCGGAGTGGCCGAGACCGTCGTTCCCATCGGCTCACCCGTCCCCAGCGCGGCACTGTTCGTACTGGACACCTGGATGCAGCCGGTACCGACCGGCGTGGTCGGCGAACTGTACGTCGCCGGCGACGGTGTGGCATGCGGATACCTCGGCAGGCCGGACCTGACGGCCTCGAGGTTCGTGGCGTGCCCGTTCGGCGGTGTGTCAGGGCTGCGGATGTACCGCACCGGCGACCTGGTGCGGTGGGGCGAGGACGGCCAGCTGCAGTATCTGGGCCGTGCGGATGAGCAGGTCAAGATCCGCGGGTACCGCATCGAACTCGGTGAGGTGCGATCCGCTCTGGCTCGGGTGAACGGGGTGGAACACGCCGCGGTGATCGCCCGAGAGGACCGCGTCGGCGACAAACGACTCGTCGGGTATGTCACCGGAAGCGTCGACCCCGTGGAAGCCCGGGCCCAACTGGCGGACCAACTTCCGCCCTATATGGTGCCCGCCGCCGTGGTGGTGCTGGCCAAGATGCCGTTGACGGCCAACAACAAACTCGACACCCGCGCGTTGCCCGCGCCCGAATACCAAAGCGGGAATACCGAATACCGGGCTCCCGGCAATGCGGTCGAGGAGATCTTGGCCGGCATCTATGCCGAGGTCCTCGGCCTGGAACGGGTCGGCGTGGACGATTCGTTCTTCGACCTGGGTGGGGACAGCATCCTGTCGATGCAGGTGGTGGCGCGGGCCCGGGCCGCGGGAGTGTGGTGCCGCCCGCGTGACATCTTCGTCGAGCAGACCGTTGCCCGGCTCGGCGGCGTGGCCAAGCTCGCCGGAGGCGAGGCCGTCATCGACGAGGGCATCGGTGCGGTGGACCCGACACCGATCATGCAGTGGCTTCAGGACGTGCCCGGGCGCATCGACCAGTTCAACCAGACCTTGGTGATCCAGGCCCCGGCCGGGGTGACCCAGCCCGATGCCGAGATCGTCCTGCAGGCACTGCTGGACCGGCACGCCGTGTTACGGCTGCGGGCCGAGGCCACCGACGCCACGGGCAGAACCGGAACCGACGGCGGTGACTGGTCGCTGACCGTTCCGGACAAGGGAACTGTCAGCGTCCGCGACTGCCTGACCGCGGTCACACAGCTGTCGGACGAAGCGGTGCGGGTCGCGCGGTCGCAGCTCAACCCCGCCGACGGGGCGATGGTGCGTGCCTTGTGGGCGCAGGACACCAATCAACTGGCCCTGATCATCCACCATTTGGCGATCGACGGTGTTTCCTGGCGAATCCTGTTGGAAGACTTGAACATCGCCTGGGCGCAGCACAACAATGGGCAGTCGGTGGCATTGCCGACCGGCGGCACGTCGTTGGCCCGCTGGTCCGAGTTGCTGGCCGAACGCGCGCGGGATACCGACGTCGTCCGGCACGCCGACACCTGGCGGTCGGTCGCATCCACCCCGGCCGCGTTGCCACCCGTACAGCCGGAGTTGGACACCTACGCCAGCGCCGGGCGGCTGACGGTGTCCCTGGATGAAGCGACCACCCGGATGCTGTTGGGAGAGGTCCCTGCCGCGTTCCGCGCAGGGGTGCAGGACATTCTGTTGATCGCTTTCGGTCTGGCCTGGGCGGAGTTCTCAGGTGCCGGGGCCGGCACTGTGCCGATCGGCATCGATGTCGAAGGTCACGGGCGCGCCGAAGATCTGGCGCCCAATGTCGATCTGTCGCGCACCGTGGGCTGGTTCACGGCCAAGTACCCCGTGGCGCTGACTGTGGGCCGGGTGTCCTGGGCCCACGTGACCGCCGGTGCCGCGGCTCTCGGACCGGTGATCAAGACCGCGAAGGAACAGTTGCGGGCCCTGCCCGACGGCTTGACCTACGGGCTCTTGCGTTACCTCAATCCGGATGTGGACCTGGGTGGATCCGACCCGACCGTTGGATTCAACTACCTCGGCCGGCTGGGCGCGGGCGGGGCGGACCTGTCCGAGGACCTGTGGCGGATCAGCCAGGACAACCTGTCGATGACGGAGGTGGCTTCGGCGGTTCCGATGGCGCTGGCCCACAGCGTGGAACTCAACGCCGGCACGCTGGACGGCGCGACAGGCCCACAGCTGCAGGCCAATTGGATGTGGGCGCCTTCGGTGCTGAGCCGTGAACAGGTTGACCGGCTCAGCCGGCTCTGGTTCGAGGCCCTGTCCGGCATCTGCGCCCACGTGGGGTCCGGCGGCGGCGGGCTCACCCCGTCGGATGTTGCCCCGCTGCAGCTGACCCAGGGACAGGTCGACGAGCTGACCGAGCAGTACCGGATCGCCGATGTCCTTCCGCTGACCCCGCTGCAGAAGGGGCTGCTCTTCCAGTCCAGCGTCTCCGACGATGCCGGGACCGTCGGGGACGACGTCTACGCGGTGCAACTGGCGGTGACCGTCACCGGTGAGCTCGACCCGCAACGGTTACGCCGAGCGGTGGGTGCGGTCATCGCGCGCCATCCCAACCTGGCAGCGCGGTTCCACGACCAGTTCGGCGAGCCGGTACAGGTGCTGGAGGCGGACCCGGTCACCGCGTGGCAGTACGCCGAGTTGGCCGATACCGCAGGCGATGTCGACGATCGGATTGAGCAGTTGTGCGCCGCCGAACGCCGCGCCGTCTGCGATCTGGCCGGGCAGCCGACCTTCCGGGCCGCGCTGATCCGCACCGGCGACGAGCAGCACAAGCTGGTCCTCACCATTCACCACATCGTGATCGACGGCTGGTCACTGCCGATCCTCCTGCAGGAGATCTTCGCCGGTTACTTCGGGCACCGGCTATCCCCGCCCGCCTCGTACCGCAACTTCGTCAGCTGGCTGGCGAGTCAGGATCACTTTGCGGCAAAGATCGTGTGGCGTGATGTCCTGGCCGGGTTCGAGACTCCCACCCTGGTCGGGCCCCCCACACCGGTAGGACCCCGGGGCACCGAGTCCTACCGCCTGCCGGCCGAGATCACCAGGGCGCTCACCGAACTGGCCCGGTCACAGCACACCACGGTGAACACCGTGCTGCAGGCGGCCTGGGCGCAGGTGCTCATGGCGCTGACCGGCCAGCGCGACGTGGTCTTCGGGACCGCGGTGTCGGGACGGCCGGTCGATCTGCCGGGCGCCGATTCGATGGTCGGGCTGCTGATCAACACGGTGCCGGTCCGGGCCGGCGTCAACGCGGCCAGCACGGTGGCCGATCTGCTGGATCAGCTGCAGCGGGTGCACAACGACACCGTCGAGCATGAGCACCTGTCGCTGGCGGAGATCCATCGAGCGGCGGGGCACGACCGGCTGTTCGACACGCTCTTCGTCTACGAGAACTACCCGATCGACACCGAGGCGCTATTGGGCGCTCAGGAGTTGGGCATCACCGACTTCACCAGCCGCGAGTACAACCACTATCCGCTGTCGGTGGTGGCGATGCCCGGGGCGGAGCTGGGATTGCGGATCGAGTTCGACAGTGGCGTGTTCGGCACGGCCGATGTTGTGGCCCTGGCGAATCGGATGCGGCATGTGCTGCACGCCATGGTCGCCGACCCAGCTCGCACGCTGGCTTCGATCGATCTGCTCGACGCCGACGAACACGGCCGACTGGACAACTGGGGCAACCGCGCAGTCCTGGCTCGGCCGGCGACCGAGCCGATGTCGATTCCGCAGCTGTTCGCCGGGCAGGTGGCCTGTGACCCGGCTGCGGTGGCGCTGACCTGCGATGGCCGGTCGATGACCTATGGCGAGCTCGACGATTTGTCAAATCGATTGGCGCAGTTGCTGTCCAGTCGTGGCGCCCGACCTGGTAGCCGGGTGGCGATGTTGCTGCCCCGCAATGCCGAGGCTGTCGCCGCGATCCTGGCTGTGGTGAAGACCGGGGCGGCCTATGTTCCGATCGACCCCTCGCATCCCGATGCCCGTATCGAGTTCGTGCTCGCCGACGCGGGTCCGGTCGTCGCGATCACCACAGCGGAGCTGCGCCACCGGCTGGAGCCATCCGGTGTGTCCGTGCTCGAGATCGGCAGCCACGGCTCTCAGCACGGTGCCGAACTGCCTGCGACATCTGCTGATCCACCGCTCGCGGTGGTGCCCGACGACATCGCCTACATCATCTACACATCTGGAACCACCGGCGCGCCGAAGGGAGTGGCGGTCACGCACCGCAACGTCACCAGACTGCTCGAGGCCCTCGGCGCCGAACTGTCGGTGGGCCGGGTCTGGAGCCAGTGCCATTCGCTGGCGTTCGACTATTCGGTCTGGGAGATCTGGGGCCCGCTGCTGTCCGGCGGACGGCTGCTGGTCGTGCCCGATTCGGTGGTCCGCTCGCCCGAAGACCTCCATGCGCTACTGGTCAGCGAGAAGGTCAACGTCCTGAGCCAAACTCCGTCGGCGTTCTACGCCTTGCAGACCGCCGATGCGCTGGCGCCCGAACTGGGGCGTGAACTTGAGTTGCAGACCGTGGTGTTCGGTGGTGAAGCACTGGAGCCGCAACGTCTTTCGGTCTGGCTGCGAAGTCACCCCGGGCTGCCCCGGATGATCAACATGTACGGCATCACCGAGACCACGGTCCACGCCTCATACCGTGAGATCGGCCGCGCCGACGTCGAGGGCAACTCCAGCCCGATCGGCGTGCCGCTGGAGCACCTGGCCTTCTTCGTGCTCGACCAGTGGATGCGGCAGGTCCCGGTGGGCGTGGTCGGCGAGTTGTACGTGGCCGGTGCCGGTCTCGCCGCGGGCTACGTGGGCCGTCCGGATCTGTCGTCGACGCGATTCGTGGCGTGCCCGTTCGGAGCCCCCGGACAACGGATGTACCGCACCGGTGACCTGGTGCGCTGGGGCGCGGACGGGCAGTTGCGCTACGAGGGCCGCGCCGACAAGCAGGTGAAGATCCGCGGGTACCGCATCGAGCTCGGTGAGGTCCAGGCCGCTCTGGCCGGCGTGGACGGGGTGCAGCACGCGGCGGTGATCGCCCGGGAGGACCGCCCCGGCGACAAGCGTCTGGTCGGCTACGTGACCGGATCGGCCGACCCGGCAACAGCCCGAGCTCTGCTGGCCGAACGTCTTCCGGCGTACATGGTTCCGACCGCGGTGGTGGCATTGGACGCACTGCCGCTCACGGTGAACGGCAAGCTCGACACCCGGGCGCTGCCTGCGCCGGAGTACCGGGATGCCGATCGGTACCGGGCACCGCACGACGCCGTCGAGCAGATTCTGGCCGGCATCTACGCCCAGGTGCTGGGTGTCGAACGGGTGGGCGTGGACGATTCGTTCTTCGACCTCGGCGGGGACAGCATCTCATCGATGCAGGTGGTGGCCCGGGCCCGGGCCGCGGGTCTGGTCTGCCGACCGCGTGACGTTCTGGTCGAACAGACGGTGGCCCGGCTGGCCCAGGTGGTGACATCCGCAGACGGCCAGGCCGTGGTGGTCGACGAGGGGGTCGGCCCGGTGGTGGCTACCCCGATCATGCGGTGGCTGCACGAAATCGACGGTCCGGTAGACGAGTTCAACCAGACCGTGGTGCTGCAGGCGCCCGATGGTGTCACCGAGGACGACGTGGTGATGGTGCTGGAGGCTCTGCTGGACCGGCACGCCATGCTGCGCCTGCGGGTGGAGACGGCGGCGGACGGCGCGTGGTCGCTCACCGTGCCCGAACCGGGCGCGGTGAATTCCGGCTCCTGTGTGCATATCGTCGACGAATTGTCCGACGAGGCGCTGCGCTCTGCGCGGTCACGATTGAACCCCTCGGCCGGGGCGATGCTGACGGCACTGTGGGTGCCAGGTACCGCAACCCTCGCGTTGATGATTCATCACCTCGCCGTCGATGCGGTGTCCTGGCGAATCCTGCTGGAAGACTTGAACATCGCCTGGGCTCAGCATCGTAGCGGCCAACCGGTGGATCTGCCCGTCCCGGGCACGTCCTTCGCCCGCTGGTCGTCGGTGCTGAACGAACACGCCCACAGCCCGGAAGTGGTCGAGCTGGCGTCGGCCTGGCAACGGGTGGCCGCGACCCCGGCCGCGTTGCCCGCGGTGCAACCGGCGGTGGACACCTATGCCGCCGCCGGGCAACTGTCGGTGGAGCTGGATGCCGACACCACCGGCCAGCTGCTCGGTGCGGTCCCGGCCGCATTCCACGCCGGTGTGCAGGACATCCTGCTGATCGCCTTCGGGCTGGCGGCGGCGGAATTCCTGGGCGCCGGTGCTCAATCGATCGGCATCGATGTCGAGGGTCACGGCCGAGACGAGGACCTGGCCGATGGCGTCGACCTCTCCCGCACGGTGGGCTGGTTCACCAGCAAGTATCCGGTGGCGTTGGGTCTGGACGAATTGTCCTGGGAACAGGTGACTTCGGGTGAGGACGTGCTGGGTGCGGTCATCAAGGCCGCGAAAGAACAGTTGCGTGCCCTGCCCGACGGCCTGACCTACGGGCTGCTGCGCTACCTGAATCCCGATGTGGAGCTGGACGGTCCGGATCCGGCGTTCGGCTTCAACTACCTCGGTCGGCTCGGGGCGGGCGCCGGTGAACTGTCCGACGAGCTGTGGCGGATCGATCAGCAAGCGGTGTCGATCACCGCGTCGGCCACGGCGGTGGACACCCCGCTGGGACATACCCTGGAGCTCAACGCCGGCACGCTGGACGCCGGCGCCGATGGCGGTCCCCGGCTGCATGCGACGTGGACGTGGGCTTCGTCCGCGCTGGACCACGAGCAGGTCGAAACGTTGAGCCGGCTGTGGTTCGAGGCGCTGGCCGGCATCTGCGTTCATGTCCGGAACGGCGGCGGTGGGCTGACTCCGTCGGACATCGCCCCGGCACGTCTGACCCAGCCTCAGATCGATGAGCTGCAAGGCGAATCCGCGATCGCCGACGTGTTGCCGCTGACCCCGTTGCAGCAGGGCCTGCTGTTCCACACCGAAGAGGGGCAGGGCGGCGACGATCTGTACGCGGTGCAGCTGGACATCACCGTGGCCGGTCCGCTGGATCAGGACCGCCTTCGTGCCGCTGTGCAGGGCGTGATCACCAGGCGCCCCAACGTGGTCGCGCGCTTCTACGAGGACTTCGGCGTACCGGTACAAATCCTCCCGGCAGATCCGGTGCTCGCCTGGCAGTACCTGGATCTCAGCGACACCCCAGAACAGGTCGTCGAACAGCGGATTCAGCAGTTCTGCGCCGACGAGCGCGCCGCCGTCGCGGGGTTGGGCGATCAGCCGCCGTTCCGGGCCGCCGTGCTCCGGACCGGGGACGACCAGCACCGGTTCGTACTCACCAACCACCACATCGTGCTGGACGGCTGGTCGAAGCCGATCCTGTTACGGGAGATCTTCGCCGGTTATCTCGGCGGCCGGCTACCGGCTCCCGTTCCCTACCGGCGATTCGTCACCTGGTTGGCCGAGCAGGACACCAGCGCCGCACAGACGGTGTGGGGCAAGGTTTTCGACGGGTTTGACAATCCCGCACTGGTCAGCACCCCGGGGCGGGTGGCCCTCGGCCGACGCGGTGTCGAATCCTTCCAGCTGTCGGCCGAGACCACACAGGCCATCGGCGAGCTGGCGCGTACCTGCCACACGACGGTCAGCACGGTGCTGCAGGCCGCCTGGGCGCAGCTGCTGACGTGGCTGACCGGCCAGTACGACGTCGCATTCGGCACCGCGGTGTCCGGCCGGCCGGCAGATCTGGCAGGCGCCGAGTCGATGGTCGGGCTGCTGATCAACACGGTGCCGGTACGCGCGAGGATCACCCCGGAGACCACTGTCGCCAGCCTGCTCGAAGAGCTGCAGGGCGGGTACAACGACACCTTGGATCATCAGCACTTGGCGCTGAGCGAGATTCATCGCGTCGCCGGTCACGACCAGTTGTTCGACACGATGTTCGTCTACGAGAACTACCCGATCGACACCGCCGCGCTGTCCGGAGTCGGTGACCTGACGATCACTGGTTTCACCAATCGCGAGTACAACCACTACCCGCTTTCGGTGCAGGCGGTTCCAGGCCATGAACTGGGCTTTCGCGTCGAATTCGATTCTGACGCCTTCGATTCGGTGCGCATTGGGAAATTGGTCGCGCGATTCAGGCGGGTACTCGATGCCTGGACCGCAGACACGAGGGAGCAGTGATGAGCAACGGTTCCAGCCGGACGCTGTTGTCGTTCGACCTTCTCGACGACAGTGAGCACAGCCGCCTCGACGACTGGGGCAACCGGTCGGCATTGACCCGCCGGTCTTCCGACGCGGTCACCGTACCCGTCCTGTTCGCCGCTCAGGTGGCCCGCAGCCCGGAGTCCGTGGCGCTGGTCAGCGGTGACCGATCGTGGAGTTATCGCGAGCTCGATGAGAAGTCGAATCGGCTGGCGAACCTGCTGGCCGATCACGGGGTCGGGCCGGGTGAAACCGTTGCACTGCTGATCTCCCGTTCCGCTGAGGCGATCGTGTCGATCCTGGCCGTGCTCAAGACCGGAGCCGCCTACCTGCCGATCGACCCCGCACATCCCGATGACCGGATCGGCTTCATGCTCGCCGATGCGACACCCGGCATCGCCGTCAGCACCGCGGAACTGCGTACCCGGCTGGACGGCGGCGAGGTACCGGTGGTCGACGTCGACGATCCCGCTGTCGATCGTCAGCCGTGCACCGCGCTGGCGGGCCCGGAACCGGATGACCTGGCCTACATGACCTACACGTCGGGCACCACCGGTGTGCCGAAAGCGGTAGCGGTGACTCACCGCAACGTGACTCAGTTGGTGGAGCGCCTGCATGCGGATCTGCCTTCGGAGCCGGGACAGGCGTGGTCGCAATGGCATTCGCTGGTGTTCGACGTCTCGGTGTGGGAGATCTGGGGTGCCCTGCTGCATGGCGGACGATTGGTGATCGTCCCGGAGGCCGCCGCGAGCTCGCCGGATGATCTGCAGAATCTGGTGCTCGCCGAAAAGGTGAGCGTGCTGTGCCTGACGCCCTCGGCGGCGGGGATGCTGTCGCCGGAGCGGCTGGAATCGACCACCCTGGTGGTGGCGGGTGAAGCCTGCCCCGCCGAATTGGTGCAGAGGTGGGCGCCGGGCCGGGTCATGATCAACGCGTACGGGCCCACGGAGGCAACCGTTTACGCCGCGATGAGTGCGCCGTTGACGATGTCGGAAACGGCCGGTGCGGTGGTGCCCATCGGCTCCCCGGTCCCGGGTGCGGCGTTGTTCGTGCTCGACAAGTGGCTCCGGCCGGCGCCGGAAGGCGTGGTCGGTGAGCTGTACGTGGCGGGTGCCGGGGTGGCAGTTGGATACGCGCGTCGGGCCGGGCTCACCGCTTCGCGTTTCGTCGCCTGCCCGTTCGGCGGCGTCGAGGCTCCCGGAAGCGTCATGTACCGAACAGGCGATCTGGTCAAGTGGGGCGATGACGGGCAGCTGCAATACCTGGGCCGTGCCGACGAGCAGGTCAAGATCCGCGGCTACCGCATAGAACTGGGAGAGGTGCAGGCCGCACTTGCCGGTCTCGATGGGGTGACCCAGGCCGTGGTGATTGCCCGCGAGGACCGCCCCGGCGACAAGCGGCTTGTCGGTTACATCACCGGAACGGCCGACCCGGCCCAGATGCGTGCGGCGCTGGCCAAGCGGCTGCCGGCTTACATGGTGCCCGCCGCGGTGGTGGTGGTCGACGCCTTCCCTCTGACGGTGAACGGCAAGCTCGACAAGCGCGCGCTACCGGCGCCCGAATATCGCACTGCCGGAGCCGGATACCGCGCACCGAGCAACCCGGTCGAGGAGATCCTCGCCGACATCTATGCCCAGGTGCTGGGCCTGGACCAGGTCGGAGTCGATGACTCATTTCTGGACCTGGGTGGTGACAGCATCCTCTCGATGCAGGTGGTGGCCAGGGCCAGGGCGGCGGGCGTGCGGTGCCGGCCGCGCGACATCTTCGTCGAGCAGACCGTGGCCGGGGTCGCCGAGGTCTCGGTCTTCGCCGATCCGGAGCATGCGGTCGTCGACGAGGGCATCGGTCCGGTGTCGGCCACACCGATCATGCGTTGGCTGCGCGACGTGCAGGGCCCCGTCGATCAGTTCAACCAGACAGTCGTGCTGCAGGCACCCGATGGGGTGACCGAGGACGATGTGGTGGTCATGGTGCAGGAGCTGCTCGATCGACATGCCACCCTGCGAATGCTCGCCGAAACCGATGCCGACGGCGAATGGGCGCTGAGCGTGCCCGACAAGGGCGCGGTCGACGCGCGCGACCGGGTCTCCATTGTCGCGGAGTTGTCCGACGACGCGCTGATCATGGCGTTGACGCAGCTGGACCCGGCCGGCGGGTCGGTCCTGCGAGCCCTGTGGGTGCCCGCCACCAGCCAGCTCGTGCTGATGATCCACCATCTGGCTGTCGACGGGGTGTCCTGGCGAATCCTGTTGGAAGACCTGAATATCGCCTGGGCGCAGCACCACAGCGGGCAGGCGGTGCGGCTGCCGCACGGCGGGACGTCGTTTGCCCGTTGGTCGCATTTGCTGGCCGAGCATGCCGGCGACGCCAAGATTGTCGGGCATGCCGACCAGTGGCGCAGAGTGCTCGAGGTACCCGCTCCTCTGCCGCCGGTGCGGCCAGACGTGGACACCTACGCCAACGCCGGCCAGCTGTCGGTCGAGCTGGATGTCGAGACCACCCGCCAGCTGCTCGGACCGGTCCCTGCGGCATTTCACGCCGGGGTGCAGGACATTCTGCTGATCGCATTCGGCCTGGCATGGGCCGAATACCTCGGCACCGGCAGCCTGCCGATCACTTTCGACGTGGAGGGTCACGGTCGCAGCGAGGACATCGGGGGAGAGCGTCAGGACTCCGACGTCGATCTCTCGCGCACGGTGGGCTGGTTCACCACCAAGTATCCGGTCGCGTTGGCAACGCCGGAACTGCGCTGGGATCAGGTGATTTCGGGTGACGTCGAGCTGGGATCGGTCATCAAGGAGGCCAAGGAACAACTGCGCGCCCTACCCGACGACCTGACCTACGGCATGCTCCGCTACCTCAACCCCGATGTGGAACTGGACGGATCGGACCCGACGATCGGGTTCAACTATCTGGGCCGTCTCGCCGTTGGGATGGCCGACCTCGGCGAGGACCTGTGGCGCATCGACCAGGACGCATTGTCGACCACCGGTGTGGTGTCAGAGGTACCCATGCCGTTGATGCACACCGTGGAACTCAATGCCGGCACCACGGATACCGATGCCGGCCCGAGCCTGCAGGCCGCGTGGACATGGGCGCCCTCGGTCGTCAGCCGGGATCAGGTGGACCGGCTCAGCCGGTTGTGGTTCGAAGCGTTGCGGGGCATCTGCGCCCACGTACATTCCGGTGGCGGCGGGTTGACCCCATCGGATGTCCTTCCGGCGCAACTCACCCAGAGCCAGATCGATGAGCTGGCACAGGAATACACCGTCGCCGATGTGCTGCCGCTGACTCCGGTGCAACAGGGGTTGCTGTTCCATTCCACGTTCGCGCGTGGCCGCGGCGCCCACGACGACGTGTATGCGGTTCAGCTCGACATCACCATCACCGGGATCGTCGACCAGCACCGGCTAAGGGATGCGCTGCACACCGTGGTCGCCCGGCATCCGAATCTGGCGGCGCGATTCTGCGGGCAGTTCGGTGAGCCCGTGCAGGTCATCCCAGCCGACCCCGTCATGGCGTGGCGGTACCTGGATCTTCGCGGGGATGACCTGACATCCGACGAGGAGGTCCGTGCGCTCTGCGACGCCGAGCGGGCCGCGGTCTGCGACCTCTCCGAGCGGCCGACATTCCGGGCCGCGCTCATCCGCACCGCCGGGAACGAGCACCGTTTCGTCCTGACGTTCCACCACATCGTGATCGACGGCTGGTCGCTGCCGATCCTGTTGAAGGAGGTCTTCGCCAGCTACTTCGGGCAGCGGCTCCCCGCGGCGGCGTCCTACCGCAACTACGTCAGTTGGCTGGCCGGCCAGGATCGTGACGCCTCAAGAGAAGCCTGGCGAAACTTGTTGGACGGCTTCGAGACTCCCACCCTGGTCGCGCCTCCGGCCGAGCCGGGCCCCAGAGGCATCGAGACCTATCGGGTGTCAGCCGAGACGACCGCGGCGCTCGGTGAGCTCGCACGTTCGCAGCGAACCACGGTGGCGACCGTGCTGCAGGCCGCCTGGGCGCAACTGCTGATCTGGCTCACCGGTCAGCACGACATCGCCTTCGGTACCGCGGTTTCGGGCCGGCCCACGGATCTGGCCGGTGCGGATTCCATGGTGGGCCTGCTGATCAACACCGTCCCCGTGCGGGCCCGCACCACCGCGGCCACCACGGTGGCCGAGCTGCTGGACCAGCTGCAACGCGCCCACAACGACACCCTCGAGCACGAACACCTGGCGCTCACCGAGATTCACCACCTCGCCGGTCACGAGCGACTGTTCGACACCCTGTTCCTGTACGAGAGCTACCCGATCGACACCACTGCGTTCATGGGTGTGCAGGAGTTGGCCGTCACCGAGTTCAACAACCGCGAGTACAACCACTACCCGCTTTCGATGATGGCCTTGCCTGGGCACGAACTGGGTCTGCGCCTCGAATTCGACAGCGACGTGTTCGATGCCGGTCAGATCGAAGCGCTGGTCGAGCGGTTCCAGCGCCTGCTGGTGGACATGGTCGCCGACCCGGCTCGCCGGCTCTCGGCGATGGACGTACTCGAGAGCGCCGAGCACGACCGGCTGGACACGTGGAGCAACCGCGAGATCCTGGCCCGACCGGTGAGCGCACCGATCTCGATCCCGGAGATGTTCAGCCGGCAGGTGGAACGTGATCCTGGTGCGCCGGCCCTGACTTTCGAGGATCGCTCGCTGACCTATGACGAGCTCGACGAGGATGCCCGCAGGTTGGCAAACCTGTTGGCGCTCATGGGTGCCGGTCCGGGCGAAACCGTGGCGCTGCTGGCGCCGCGGTCCGACCTCGCGATCGTGGCCATCCTGGCAGTGCTCAAGACCGGGGCGGCCTACCTGCCGATCGACCCGGCGGTGCCGGCCACCCGACTGGAGTTCATGCTGGCCGACGCCGCACCGATCATCGCGATCACGACGGGCGAGCTGCGATCGCGGCTGGATGGGGCCGACGTACAGATTGTCGAGGTCGACGATCCCGCCGTGGAATCCGCGGGCCTGATCTACCCCACAACCAACCTGCTGCCGCCATCTGCAGATGACACGGCCTACCTGATCTACACGTCGGGAACCACCGGCACGCCCAAGGGGGTGGCCATCTCGCACGGCAATGTGACCCAGGTGCTGGAGCATCTGCATCCGCATCTGCCCGCGGGATCGGGACAGGTTTGGTCGCAATGGCATTCACTGGTCTTCGACGTCTCGGTGTGGGAGATCTGGGGCGCATTGCTTCACGGGGCCAGGCTGGTGATCGTGCCGGAGTCGGTGGCCGGCTCACCGAATGATCTGCACGATCTGCTGGTCGCCGAAAGGGTCAGCGTGCTTTACCAGACACCGTCCGCTGTCGGGATGCTGTCGCCGGAGGGGCTGGAGAACACCGCTCTGGTGGTGGCCGGAGAAGCGTGCCCCAGCGACGTGGTGGATCGCTGGGCCCCGGGCCGGGTGATGATCAACGCGTACGGACCGACAGAGGCCACGATCTACGGCGCGATGAGCGCACCCCTGATCGCGGGTACTGCCGGTGGTGCCGTCCCGATCGGGTCACCCGTTCCCTCAGGCGCCACTTTCGTCCTGGATGAGTGGTTGCGTCCGGTCTCTGCCGGTGTGGTCGGCGAGCTCTACCTCGCCGGCCGCGGCGTCGGCGTCGGGTATCTCAACCGGTCCGGGTTGACCGCATCACGTTTCGTCGCCTGCCCGTTCGGCGGCGCCGACGCACCCGGACAGGTCATGTACCGAACCGGCGATCTGGTCAAGTGGGGTGAAGACGGACAGCTGCAATACCTGGGCCGTGCCGACGAGCAGGTCAAGATCCGTGGCTACCGCATCGAACTCGGCGAGATCCAAGCCGCCCTCGCCGAGCTTGACGGAGTGACTCAGGCCGCGGTCGTCGCGCGCGAGGACCGCCCCGGCGACAAGCGTCTGGTCGGCTACATCACCGGCAACGCCGATCCGACCCAGTTGCGCAAGGAACTCGGCGAACGACTGCCCGTCTACATGGTGCCGACGGCGATCGTTGTGCTGGAGGCACTGCCGCTGACCGTCAACGGCAAGCTTGATCGCCGTGCCCTGCCCGCGCCCGAGTACCGAGACGCCGCCCGTTACCGCGCCCCGGCCACCCCGGCCGAACAGACACTCGCCGGTATCTACGCCAAGGTGCTCGGCCTGGACCGGGTCGGTATCGACGATTCGTTCTTCGACCTCGGTGGCGATTCGATCTCCGCGATGCGGGTGATCGCCGCGGTCAACACCGCATTCGACGCCCAGCTCGCGGTGCGCACGCTGTTCGAGAAACCGTCGGTGGCTGCATTGGGCCTCCAGTTGACCACCGAGGCCGGATCCGATGCGGTGGCCACCCCCACCGGAGTCAGCTTCGCGTCGGTGCACGGCACCGTGGTCAATGAGGTCTACGCCCGTGACCTGACCCTGGACAAGTTCATCGACGCGGCCACCTTGAGGACGGCGCGGGCCCTGCCGCGACCGAACGGGCAGGTGCAGACCGTTCTGCTCACCGGTGCCACCGGATTTCTCGGACGCTATCTGCTGCTGGACTGGCTCAAGCGACTGCGCCGGGTCGACGACACCGTGATCTGCCTGGTACGAGCCGACTCCGACGAAGAGGCACGCCGGCGTCTGGAAGCCACCTTCGACACCGACCCGGTCCTGCGCAGGCACTTCCAGGAGCTCGCCGCCGAACGCCTCGAGGTCATCGCCGGAGACAAGGGCGAACCGAACCTGGGACTGGACGACCAGCGCTGGCGGCACCTGGCCGAGCGCGTCGACCTGATCGTCGACTCCGCTGCCTTCGTCAACAGCGTGCTGCCCTATCGAGAACTGTTCGGGCCCAACGTTGTCGGTACGGCCGAGTTGATCCGCTTCGCGCTGACCACCAAGCTCAAGCCCTACAACTTCGTCTCGACCTCCGATGTGGGTCGCCAGATCGAGCCGTCGAAGTTCACCGAAGACGCTGACATTCGGTTCAGCAGCCCGATCCGAACCCTCGACGCCGGGTATGCAAACGGCTACGGCAACAGCAAGTGGGCCGGCGAGGTCCTGCTGCGTGAGGCGCATGGTCTCTGCCACCTGCCGATCGCGGTGTTCCGCTCCGGCATGATCATGACCGACCCGACTTATGCGGGACAGTTGAACCTCACCGACACGGTGAGCCGAATGGTGCTGAGCATCGTGGCCACCGGTGTTGCGCCCGAATCGTTCTACCGGCTCGGAGACGACGGCCAACGGCAACGCGCGCATTTCGACGGCCTGCCCGTGGATTTCGTCGCGGAAGCGATCACCACGTTGGGCTGGGAGGTGGCCCGTGCGGCAGCCGGCTTCGAGACCTATCACGTGATGAATCCGCATGACGACGGTATCGGGATCGACACGTACGTCGACTGGCTGATCGAGGCCGGCTACCCGATCGAACGTGTCGCCGATTTCGGAGAGTGGTTGCAGCGGTTCGAATCCGGCATGAGGGGATTGCCGGATCGGCAGCGGCAGAACTCGGTTCTGCAGATGCTGACCTTGCTTCAACAGCAAGGCGGCGTCCTCCGTGCCCCTGAGCCGACGTTGGGCTCCTATGCGCCGGCCGACCGGTTCCATGCGGCGGTCCGGCGATCGAAAGTCGGTGCAGCAAATGATATTCCGCGCGTGACACCGGAGGTCATCGTGAAGTATGTGACAGATCTGCAGCTGCTCGGGATGCTCTAGGTAGCGCTATGTGGGGCGATATCTTGGGAATGGCACTTCTGGTGTCACTCAATCCGGTGCTTCTCGGCTTCATCTTGCTGGTGATTTCCCGGCCCCGGCCGGTGCAGAACCTCATCGCGTTCTGGGTCGGAAGTTTGATCGTGAACATTCCGGCCTTCGTGATCTCGACATTGGTGATGGCCTCGGTTCCGTCGTTCAGCTCGGTTGCACACGATCTGGTCACCCCGGAACCCGGTTCGACGGTCAAGCCGTTCCAATTCGTTTCGGGATTGGTCTGTGTGGTGATCGCGGGACTGCTCGCCCTGCGGATGAGGATGCGGAAGCGGGTGAATCAGGGCGCGTCGGTGAACGTCGGTGGTGACTCACCGGTGCTTGTCATGGAACCGGACCAGCCGGCCGCCCCGGCCCCGCCGACGGGGCGCGTTCGCAGCGCGATGTCCGATCTGGGTGCCGCGGCCCGGAGGCTCGTCGAACGTGCGCACGACGCTTGGGAGGGCGGCGCGTTGTGGGTCGCGCTTGTGTTCGGCCTCTGCTACATCGCGCCGCCGCCGCTGGTGCTGATGGTGGCCACCATGGTCGTCGGCTCGGGTGCGCCGATCGGTGTGCAGATCGTCATCAGCATCGCGTTCGTGTTCGGAATGCTCGCGGTGTTCGAACTCGCACTGCTCAGTTACGCCATCGCCCCGGCCAGGACCCAGGCCGTGCTGCATCCCCTGCACGAGTGGACCAAGCACCACCGGCAGTTGGTACTGCTGGTGCTCTTCGCGGTTGTCGGGCTCTGGCAGGTGGTCACCGGCGCCGGCCTCATCTGAGGCAGGTGGGCTGTGCAGTTTCGACTTGCCTGCCCAAAAGGGAAGAAGCTCGCTCGCGACACCCGGACAGCGCTCGGAGTCTGCCTGTTTGCATGGCCGCCTCCCCGATCAAGGGCGTTGTCGGCGCGACTGTTCACCTCAGAAGAGGGCGGCGAGGAAACGCGTGCGTCTCTCGAAAAGAGGTGCTCGCGTTGGGTTATCGATAAACAGCAGGAGGTACGAATCGTGACGCTCTATCGAGATGCATTCAGCGGCGAGGTCTTGACAAAACGTGATCTGCTCGCCCGATACCGTCGCGAATCGATAGCGCCTAGTGTCGCGCGTCTGAATTTGTTTTACGGGCGTGGGGCAGGATTTCGTCGGCGGTCTTGGTCCACACGAATGGGTGGCAACGTTGGTTCCAACCGTCGATGAATGCGCCGATGGCTGCGATGAGTTCTTTGACGCTGTCGAACGATCCCCGGCGGATCGCTTGGCGGGTGATGATCGAGAAGAACACTTCGACCATGTTCAGCCAGGAACCTGATGTCGGGGTGAAATGCAGTGTCACACGCGGATTCTTGGCTAGCCACGCGTTGATGTCCGCATGCTTGTGGGTGTGGTAGTTGTCGCACACCACATGTAGCCGGCGCCTCGGATACGCCCGGGCCACGGTCTTGAGGAAGTCGAGGAACTCGGCTTTGCCGTGACGTTCATAGCAGCGGTCGGTCACTTTCCCGGTCGCGATCTCCAGTGCCGCGAACAGGGTCGCGGTGCCGTTGCGCTGGTAGTCGTGTGTGGCCTTCTCTGGCAGACCCGGGCGCATCGGCAGGATCGGTTGGGTCCGGTTCAGTGCCTGAATCTGCGATTTTTCGTCTACGCACAAAACGATCGCTTTCTCGGGCGGGTTCAGATACAGCCCGACGACGTCACGAACTTTGGCTTCCAGTTCGGGGTCGGTGGAAAACTTGAACGTCTGGCGGCGCCACGGTTTGACCCCGTAGCGTCGCCACGCCCGGGCCACGGTGGCATCCCCGACGCCGAGGTACTTACCCAGCAGACGACTCGACCAGTGCGTCACCGCCAACGAATCCGGCGGCGGATCGAGTGTGGCCGCCAGGATCGCCGCGTCATCGACAGTCTTAGGTCGACCACTACGGGGTTCATCGTCCAGACCGTCAATGCCTAACGCGGCGAACCGATCCCGCCACTTGATCACCGTCGGCCGCGACACCCCCACCAGTCGGGCCGCTCCCGACGTGCCCGCACCATCGCCCACGGCCAACACGATCCGGGCCCGCTCAACATGGCCGGCAGGCATCGTCGAGGACCGTGTCCACGACTGCAATGTCGCACGATCCTCATCACTGATCACCAACGCAGATGACGGCATACACCATCATCGCACACTGTAAACTAATTAATGACGCGCGACACTAGGTGGTTTCCCTCAGATTGTGACGCGATCTTCGAAACTTGGGCCGAAAACATGGTGGGTAGCGGCTTCGTGGTTGAGTTCGATGAGGAGACGTCGAAAGAGACGTGATGCGCAACGTTCGGTGCGCGGTCAGGCGCTGAGCCCGAGCATCCGGCGGGTCATCTGTGTCAGCTGGACCCGGAGGGTCTCGCCGTCGATATCGGCGAGCAGCGGATGCATGACTGCGACGCTGATCGCGCTTGAGAGCATCGCTGCGTGAAACCGGGCCTCGACACCGGCTTCGGTACCCAGGAGGGCGGCGTAGAGGCGCTCGATGAATCGCTGAAACGGTTCGTACTCGGCCTGTAGGCGAATGATGACCGGATCGAACATCGGAATGCTGAATGTGCCGCGGCGATCGATGGCCTGCTCGATCATCCGGTCCAGCAGTGCCTCGCGGGCCCGCCGGGGAGTCCCCTCCGCCTCGGCCGCCTCGAGCGCATCCTCCAGCCGGCCCATCTCCCGCTCGGTGATCGCGATGACGATCTCTTCCTTGGTCTTGAATTGCCGATACACGGCCGCCTTCGTGACACCCATTTCGTCGGCGATCATCTGCAGCGACGTCCCGCTGACCCCGTGATTGGCGATGAGCTTCAGGGCCGCGTCCATCACGCGGGTTTGAGCGGCGGTGCGGGTGATCGCGCCGAAGGTGCGGGCCTCCTGTGTGGACGTCACAGCGTCAACGGTAACCGACGATTGACCGTCCAGTAGCCGATCGGCTACCGTCCAAGTTGCCGATCGGCAACTAACGTCACGCATGAAGAGAGTCCGACGATGAGACGACCTGATGGTGAGTTGATCCTCTTGGGGACGTTGCCCGTGGTGGCAATCATCTGGATCTCCGCGTTCTTCCTGTTCCCCGGGTTCGTACATCCGATGTCGCCCAACATGTCTGCCGAGCAGGTCGCGAGTTTCTACCAGGACGAAACCGCGCGGATCCGGTACAGCATGATCCTGTTCAACTGGTTCGGCGTCGGCCTCATCCCGATCGTCATCCTGTTGGCGATGCAAGTCCGCCGGATGGCCCACCGCACGCCGATCCTGTCCTACAGCTTGATCGCCGCGGCCGGAGGCCCGCCGGCGCTGTTCCTCATCGCCAACATGTTCTGGCTGCTCGGCTCATTCCGTCCGGACCGTGCCCCCGAGTTGACCCAGGTGCTCAACGATCTGGCGTGGCTGACCTTCACGCTGCTGGTGCCCTATCTGATTGCGCAATGCCTGTTGCTGGCGCTGGCGGTCTACTGGGATCAGCAGGAACGGCCGGTGTTCAAACCGTGGGTGGCGTACTTCAACCTCGTCATCGCGGCAGCGCTGGTTCCCGCGACGTTCACCGCGCTGTCGTTCGACGGGCCTTTCGCATGGGACGGGGCGTTGTCCTTCTGGCTCAAGAACGTCGCCATCGCCGTCTGGATCCTGGTGATGGGAGTTGTTCTCACCCAGACGATCAAGCAGCAGCGAGCGCAGGACCAGGTGCCCGTATGAGCGGCTCGCGGCTGAGCCGATTCATGTGGAACCTGCGCTACCACCCCAAACGCGAACTGTGGTTCGCCTGGTACGTGATGGTGTTCTTCTACCAGCTCTACGGTGTGCTCTTCTTCTTCGTCACTCGCGTGCAGCCTCCGCCCAGTCCAGCGTGGGACACCCCCACTGTCGTGCACTGGGTCACCGACCACCGGTTCGGAGTCCTCACCGGTTTCGGCGTCGTCTTCCTCATCACCGGCTTGTGTGCACCGATGAACGCGCTTCTCGCGTACTCGATGCGACGAATGTCGGTCAGTCCGGTCTTCGCCTACTCGTATCTGATCATGTACTCGCTGAGCGCAATTCCCGGCATGCTGGTCATGGCCATAGCGATGACCACTGCCGCGCTGCGGCCCGAGCGTGACCCCGAGATCATCCACTGGCTCTACGAATTCGCGTTCCTGTCGTTCAGCGGGACGATGGGTGTGTTCCTGATCGGGTCCCTGGTGTGGATGGCGGCGATCCTGCTCGACAAGAACCGGGTGTTCCCGAAATGGTTCGGCTATCTCAATCTCTGCAACGCGCTGACCGAGGTGGTCGTCGCGCCGGCATGGATCTTCCAGCGCGGCGCGTTCGCCTGGAACGGCGCGATCGCATGGTGGGTCAACATGGTCGTGTTCGTCACGTACACCGGAGTTTTCATCGTTCTGCTGCGCAGGATGATCGAGCGTGAGGACTTCGGCACCGGTCCGCTACCGGACCTTCCGGACAAGGATGCCGGCGAGCAGCTCGTGGATTCGGTGGAGGTGCTGCGATGACCGGCCAAGTCGAAAGTGTCCGAACGAAATCCGTGCCCGGGCAGCCCGACATGTGGATGTTCGTGTTGTTCGAGTCGCTGCTGTTCACCGCGTACTTCTCGGTGTACCTGGTGTCACGCACGCAGAATCCGGAACTCTTCCTGCAGTCGCAGTCCCACCTGGACCTGCGGATCGGGGTAGTCAACACCATTGCCCTGCTGCTGAGTTCGTGGGCGATCGCCCGGTGCGTCCAGGCCTCCCGCGAGGGCGACTACCGATCCGCGCTGGCGAATGTGTTCCTGACGATCTCATTCGGTGTCCTCTTCCTGGTGGGCAAGATCGTCGAGTGGGTCCACCAGATTCGGCTGGGGAACACGTTCACCAGCGACGAGTTCTTTCAGCACTATTTCTTTCTGACGTCGATCCACTGCATTCACGTCCTGATCGGCTTCGTGGTGCTTGGTGTGGTCGTCTACCAGCTGCGGAGTCCGCAGCGGCGATCCCAACAGCTCATCGAAACCGGTGCCACCTACTGGCACACCGTCGATTTCCTGTGGGTCCTGATCTTCGCGTTGATCTACGTGGTGAGGTAAGCGGTGCGCGTCAAAGGCAATACACGACTGCTGATCGTCTGGGCGATCCTGACGGCGATGACACTCGTCTACGTGTGGCTCGACGAAGCCGTCGACCAGGATGGGACGCTGAAGGCCAGCACCGTCGTCACCGTCAGCGCGATCGCCATCGCACTTGTCAAGGTGCGCATCATCTTCCGGGAATTCATGGAGGTGCGCCACGCGCCGACGTTGCTGTGCCGCCTCACCGACGGGTGGGTCGTCCTCATCGGAATCTGCCTGCTGGGCAGCTACTTCGTCGGGGGTGCGGTCGCCGGCTAGGTCCCGTACAGATGGAGCGCCCGGGCGGTCTCGGTGGCGACCTCGCCGCTGAGCTTCGCGATGGGCGGACCGCCGCGCTGATGAATGACGTTGGCGAGGACGGCGACGTAGGTGTCTGATCCGGGATCCATCCACAGCGTCACACCTGTGAACCCGGTGTGGCCGAAGCTGCCGACGGGAAAGAGCGCCCCGCGGGGTCGGGAATGCGGGGTATCGATATCCCATCCGAAGCCGCGGAGGTCCTGCCCGTCGATTGCCGGGTAGTGCGGAGCAATTAGGGAGTTGTTGGCGTTGTTGGCTGCTTCGAGTTGTTCTGCGGTGTGCCCGGGCTGCTGCGGAGTCGTCATCAACTCGACGGTTGACTGTTTCAGCGGAAACGTGCTCGGACGGCCGGCGAGACGATCGAGCAGGGCCTGCGCGAATCGGCCGACATCGTTCACTGTCGAGAACACCCCGGCGCTGCCGACCACTCCGCCCATGCGCCGTGCCGTCGGGTCGTGCACGGTGCCGCGCAGCGGGTGGCCATAGTCGGGATTGAGGCCAGGAGTGTCTTCATCGAGCGCCGTCGGTGCAATGCGTGGCAGGAGGTCGGTGCTCCAGGTACCTGCCGGGCAGTCGTTCACTTTGGGTGCGCTCGGGTCGAAGGCGATCGCGGTTCCCCGAACCTGGTGCGGACCACAGGCTTTGGTGGCCGGAAGATAACGGGTATCTGACAACCCCAGTGGTGTAAAGACATTGTCCTGCACGTACCGATCCAAGGGTTGGCCGGTGATCCTCTCGAGGATGGTGCCGACCAGGATGAAGTTGATGTCGGAGTAGTGAAAGCGCTCTCCGGGTTCGAACACCACCCACGCGCCGAGCGCGCGGTGGATGCCCTCGGCCTTGTCGGCCTTGTCGAGCCCCCACGGTCCGTCCAGGCTGAGGTCGCCCGCGATGCCTGAGGTGTGCGTGAGCAGCATGCGAACGGTCACCTGCGCGCGGCGCGGGTCGTTGGCGGGGTTGAAGTCGGGCAGGTAGGTCTGCACCTGGTCGTCGAAGTTGACCTTGCCCTGTTCGTAGAGCTGCATGAAGGCCGTCGTCGTCGCGATGCTCTTCGACAACGAGGCCAGGTCGAAGATCGTGTCCTCGGTCATCGGCTCGGCGGGGGCAGGCACTCCGTCCAGCCCCGGTTCGCCGTCGAGCTTGCGCGAACCGTATGCCTGGCGGAAGACGACCTTGCCGTTGTGTCCGACCTGGACCACGGCGCCGGGAAGGCGATGGGCCGCAATGTTGTCGTTGACCAGTTGCGAGACCGGGGTGAAGTCACCGGTAGGTATGACGGCGGCCAAGGTGGGCGCCGGGAGCGCGCGGGTCGGTGCGGTCGTTGTGGACGTGGAACTGGCCACCGGTGGGGGCGTTGACTGCCCGCACGACGTGGTCGCGCCGATCGTGAACGCGACGGTCCCCACGGCGCAGAGCCGGGTAAGACGCGATCGCGACACGGTCACCCGATCGACGGTACGGGATCGGTGTCGAGCCCGGGACCGAGATGTGAAGTGACAGCGCGTCATCTGGAACCCAGCCAGGAGACAGGGACGAGGATTGCGCTCAATCGGAGGCCGTCGTCCTCGGCGAGTGTTCGGCGCGAGATACGGCAGGCGTGCGCGGCTCCAGATGCTTGGCCCAACCCGACGCACATATCGCCGTGCAGACGATCGCCAACAGCCCCACCGCGCTCAGCATCACCGGATAGCTGAACCAGTGCGCCAGCGCAGCCAGTGCCGCGGGCAGCAGGAACCCGAGGTAGGCCAGGGAGTAGTAGACCCCGGAGATGCCGGCGAGCTCGTCGGGCGGCGCAATGCGTTGGATCTCAAGGAGACCCGAGACGATCGCGATTCCGTATGCGCTGCCGAGCAGCATCGCGACCAGCGGGGCGACGAGCGCCGAACGGGTGAGGGCGGTGGCCACCGCGGCGAAGATCCCGAGCGCCATCAAGGCCATCGACACCACCACGGCACGAGAGCTGGACACGTCGTCGAGCCGCCTTGCGACGGGCTGGATCGCCACACCGCAGCCCAGCGTCAGCACCGTCAACCCTACGGTGTAGAGCAGAGCCCACGACCCGAGCTGGTCGGCGACGAGTGCAGGCACCACCGCATACGCGATCGCTGCCGAACCAAAGATCCACGGCGCCATGGGAACAACGACGTGAAGGAACCTGCGGTGTCCGGCCGCGGGCACCTTCAATCCATCCAGGTAGGGCCGCGCGGTCATGCGCTCACGCGTCTCGACGGTCCGCGTCCACACCGCCCACAGCACCGGCACGCACAGGGCGGCGTGCACCAGGTACGTCAACACCAGCGGCAGCGGTGCGTACACGGTGAGCAGTCCGGCGCACAGCGGCCCGACCCCGAAGCCCAACGACAGGCAGATCGAGGCGCGGCGCGCACCGGCACCGGCAGGCGCATCGTCGAAGGGCGGCCGAGACAGCTCGGCGATCCATGCCGAACCGACGGCCATCGCGATACCGACGGCCACGCCGCTGAACAACCGGCCGACGAACAGGGCCGGGAAACCCCAGCCGTCACCGATCGCCAGGACGAGACTGCCCAGGGCAGCACTGATGACACCGGCGGCCATGACGGTGCGCCGCCCGTGGCGGTCCGACAACGTCGAGGCGATCAGCAGGCCCGGGATCAGGCCGAGCACGTAGGCACCCAACAGGATGTCCACGTCCACGCGTGTATATCCGGAGTGCTGGGCGTAGGCGATCAGCAGCGGGGTGAATTGATTTCCGCCCCAACCGATACAGAAGACAGCGACGGCCACGGCGAGCCAGGGCGACATGCGGTGCCGGGTCCGATCCGGCGCTTCGCGGGATTCGATTGCGACAGCGGTCATGCCAGCACCACCCGGTAGGTCGCTTCCAGATGTGCCAGCAGCGCGCCCTCGAAGGCCTGCACATCGCGTCGGCCGATCGCGTCGGCCAATTCCGCGTGCTCGCCGATCAACTCGGTCAGCCGGGCCGAATCCGAGCGGGCGGCGTCGGCCATCATGCGGCGCTGCCGGTCGCTGAGTGACCCGTAGAAGCGGCCGGCGATCGTGTTCCCGGCGACCTCCACAATTCGCCGGTGAAAGGCGTCATCGGCGGCCGCGAACTGATCGGCGTCGCCGATGGCCGCGCCGTGGCGCTGGCGCTCCACCAACTCGGTGAGCTCGCCGAACAGTGTGTCGATGGATTCCGATGACCGGCACAACCGGCGCACGGCCGCGGTCTCCAGCGCCAGTCGCATCTCCAGCAGGTCGGTGGCCTCCTGCGCGGAGACCGGGACGACGACGGCACCGCGGCGCGGCATCAGGTCGAGGAAGTCTTCGGCGGCCAGGCGCAGAAACGCTTCGTGCACGGGTGTGCGGCTGACGCCGAGTTGCGTCGCCACCTCTACCTCGCTGAGCAGCTGCCCGCCTCGAAACTCACCGGAGAGGATCTGATCCTTGGTCATCCGGTAGACGCGCTGGCTGTTGCTCGATTTCTCGTCCGTGGCCACGAGAGACCACGATACCCCTTGCATGCAAGATTGCATGCAAGTGGTCTAGCCAGGGGGAATGCCTAGAACGGGCTGCTGTTGGCCTGGTACTTGGAGGATTCCGGACGCGGGCCGAACCGCCGGATGTAGTCCTCGTGCTTCTTCTGGTCTTTCTTGTACTGGATCTCGTCGACCAGGTTGGGGTCGAGGCCGTGCTGCGCCAGCCGGTGCCGGCGCCAGATCTTGTTCAGCGCGAGTGCCATCAGGATGGCCCAGATGTAGATCGGCACGGTCATCTCCATGTGCACGTACAGCGAGGCCGGCAGCAGCCAGAGCGGCGCCAGTACGAACAGCGGCGGGATCGCCATCCGGATCAGGTGCCGGCGCACGGCGCCGTGGTCGGCCAGGTCATGGGCCACCCACTCGCGCATGGAGTCGGGCAACCGTTTGCCGTAGCAGTAGGCGATGTACTGGAAGAAGTTGGGACGATCCTTGGTTTTCTTCTGGCCGGCCATGAGGGGCTCCTGGTGTCAATCGGTGAGTGAATTGGCCGCCAGCGCAGCCACATTGATGCGGGTCAACACCCGATGCAGTTCCTCGAGTTCGGCGATGTCGACGCCCAGGCGTTCCACCACCGCGGGTGGGATGGCCAGTGCCCGTTCACGCAGGGCGACCCCGGCCTGGGTGAGCTCGACATCGGTCGCGCGTTCATCGCCGGCCCGGCGGCTGCGGGTCAGTAGGCCCAGCGCTTCCAGCCGTTTGAGCATCGGCGACAGCGTCGCGGAATCGAGTTGCAGCGCAGAAGCGATCTCCTTGACCGAGAGCGGGGGATTGCCACCCGAGCCGGACCGCTGGTGATCCCACAGCGCCAGCATCACCAGGTACTGCGGATGGGTCAGGCCCAACGGTTCGAGCAGTGGCCGGTATACGGCGAGCACCGCGCGGTTGCTGACGGCCAGCGCGAAACAGACCTGCCGTTCGAGGGCCAATGGATCGGAGCTGAGCTCCGGCGCTTCGGATACTGCGGACACAAAATAAACGTACCCTAATAGTTAGGGTACTAACAATGTCTCGACCGTCACACGGCCAGACAATCAGTGCGCGCGTTTGGCCAGGCGCTCGGCGTTGTCGATCAGGATGCTTCGGCCCTGCACGCGGATCCAGCCTCGCTGCGCAAAGTCCGACAGTGCCTTGTTGACCGTCTCCCGTGAGGACCCCACGAGCTGGGCGATCTCTTCCTGGGTCAGCTCGTGATCGACGCGCAGCGCCGAGCCGTCCCGGCTGCCGAACCGTTGCGCCAGGTAGAGCAGCTGCTTGGCCACCCGCCCCGGCACGTCGGTGAAGATCAGATCCGACAGGTTGTCGTTGGTGCGGCGCAACCGACGGGCCAGCACGCGCAGGAGCTGCTCGGCGATCTCGGGCCGATCGGCGATCCAACCCCGCAGCACGCTGCGGCTCATCACGACCGTTTTCAGCTCGGTCAGCGCGGTCACCGTCGAGGTCCGCGGGCCCGGATCGAAGATGGCGAGCTCACCGAACATGTCCGAGGGGCCCATCAGCGTGATCAGGCTGTCGCGGCCGTCCACCGACTTGCGGCCGATCTTCACCTTGCCCGCGGTGATGATGTACAGCGTGTCGCCGGGCTCGCCCTCGGCGAACACCACCTCGCCGCGACGGAAGGTCACCGGCTCCAGCTGCCGGACGAGCGCGGCTACGGCGTCTGGCGACACACCCTGGAAGATGCCGGCGCGGGCCAGCACTTCGTTCATGGATCCCCCTCATGGATGTGCCGAACTCGGCGGCGCGGAGCGTTTATGCAGGTCGTGGCCGGAAGTGCGGCCGCCTTTCTACTTTACAAGGGCCGAAGGACACCATTGGGCGCCGGGTTTACAACTACGCCTGGTTTCGTAATGGCCGTTGTCGCCCCGTTGAACTGTCCGACTCAAATCGTCGAACAGCAGATCCGCTGAGCTTCGGCGACAGAGTCGGCCAGCGGGCGGCGCGTGTTGATGAGATGGGCGTCAGACCATTCGGCGCCGCCGGCGGCCAAGCCCTCGGCGATCTGCGGCGTGGCATCTGACGTGGTGGCCTGCCGCTGCGCTATCCGCTTCTTGGCTTCGTCGATGGGAGTCGCGCACGCTAACTCCGTTGTGGGACAGTGTCGTTCAGTGGCTATGTCACGCGCCCGTCGTCGAAGTTCCGGATCGCGCCAGGTGCCGTCCAGGATCACCGAACGGCCCTCCGCCAGGGCGCTGTCGGCCTTTCGCAGCACCGCGTCGTACACAGCCGCCACGTTGTCGCTGCTGTAGAGACCTTCGTTCAAGATCCCCACATCGCCCGCTACGAGACCCTGCTCCTGCAACTGGCGGCGTACGTCATCGGTAGAGATGACCTGCGCCGACATCTGTTCTGCCAACGCGTGCGCCAGTGTCGTCTTGCCGGTGCCTGGGCCACCGCCGACAAGGATCAACCGGACGGCACCCCTGCGGAGGTGATCGAGGGCGATCTCCAGGTGGCGCCGTGCGTCGGCCCCCGCGCTCTCGATGCCCTGCTCGACTCTGATGCAGTCGGTCTTCGCGCGGACCCCGGCCCGGTAGGCGATGAGGAAGTCCACCAACGACGTCGGCGCGACGTCCCCGGAGAGCCGCTGGTACTCGGCAATGAAGTAGTCAGCCAAGTCCTTGCGGCCGAGAAACTCCAGGTCCATCGCCAGAAATGCGGCATCGTCGGCGCAGTCGACATGACGCAGGTTGTCATCGAACTCGAGACAGTCGAGGATCACCGGACCGTCCGCCATGCAGAAGATGTCGCCGGTCAGCAGGTCGCCGTGGCCGTCGACGATGCGCCGGTTGGCGATCCGGTCGGCGAACAGCGCGGCGCGACCGTTCATGAATTGGTCTGCCAACCGGCCGACCTCGGCCACCGATTCCGCGGGGACCACGGTTCCCGCCCGCCGGTGGAGTTCAGCGATGTTGTCATGCCAACGGCCCGCGATCGCGGGGACCTCGGCCGCGGCATCGATATCCGCCGACCGCTCAGCGTCCGCGTGAAACCGCGCCAACGCCTCGGCGATCGCCGACAGATGCTCAACCACCGGCTCCCCGCGGAGGACGATCGACGTCAGCCGGCGCGCGTCGGGGTATCTGCGCATCACGATCACGGGCTCGGGTGGCCCACCTTGCGGATCCGAGAGGTGCGCGACCCCCAGGTAACTGTCAGCTGCCAGTCGCCGGTTCAGCTGAACCTCACGTTCGCATACTTGTTCGCGCTGCTCGACCGAGCTGAAGTCGAGGAAATCCGTGACGACGGGCTTCTTGACCTTGTAGGCCCGGTCGCCGATCAAGGCGACGATCCCGGTATGCGTCTCATGGATCTCCGGGGCCGGCGAAGCTGAAGCGTCCATACCTCATCATGGCCGCCCGGGGGCATCTGACGGCAGTGGTCTTTCGTCCATTTCTTCGAGCCGAAGGTCCTTTTCCCGGCCGCCCCAGTTCCACTGCCGATCCCGATTATTTACGTCGGTGGTGATTCATGTTGCCGCACAGGCAATCTCGATCTATGTCGACATTGAGGACCAAAGACCCTTCTCCTGGCGGCCTGTGCCCGCGAGTCTTCTCTTGGTGATCTTGATTGCGGGTCATTGCTCGGAACGGACATGTTCACAGGGGGATAGAAGAGGAGTTCTGTTTTGACTGCCGAAGCCCCTCCAATCGGAGAACTCGAGGCAGGCCGTCCTTTTCCGGAACGGATGGGCCCCAAGGGCAACCTGATCTACAAGCTCATCACGACGACCGATCACAAGCTGATCGGCATTATGTACTGCGTCACGTGTTTCACGTTCTTCGCCATCGGCGGGCTGATGGCGCTGTTCATGCGTACCGAACTGGCCGAACCGGGGTTGCAGTTCCTGTCCAACGAACAGTTCAACCAGCTGTTCACCATGCACGGCACGGTGATGCTGCTGTTCTACGCCACCCCGATCGTGTTCGGGTTCGCCAATCTGGTGCTGCCGCTGCAGATCGGCGCGCCCGACGTGGCCTTCCCGCGCCTCAATGCGCTCTCCTACTGGCTGTTCCTGTTCGGTGCGCTCATCGCACTCGGCGGGTTCATCACGCCGGGCGGCGCCGCGGACTTCGGTTGGACGGCCTATACCCCGTTGACCGATGCCATCCACTCGCCGGGAGCGGGAGCGGATCTGTGGATCCTGGGTCTGGCCGTCGGTGGTCTGGGCACCATTCTCGGCGCGGTCAACATGATCACGACCGTGGTGTGCATGCGTGCGCCCGGCATGACGATGTTCCGGATGCCGATCTTCACCTGGAACATCCTGGTGACCTCGATGTTGGTGGTGATCGTGTTTCCGCTGCTGACCGCGGCGCTGTTCGGCCTGGCCGCCGACCGGCGACTCGGCGCGCACATCTACGACCCGGCCAACGGTGGCGTGTTGCTCTTCCAGCACCTGTTCTGGTTCTTCGGCCACCCCGAGGTGTACGTGCTCGCGCTGCCGTTCTTTGGCGTCGTGTCCGAGATCATTCCGGTGTTCAGCCGCAAGCCGATCTTCGGTTACACCACGCTGGTCTACGCCACCATCAGCATCGCGGCCCTGTCGGTCGCGGTGTGGGCGCACCACATGTACGCGACGGGAGCCGTTCTGCTTCCCTTCTTCAGCTTCATGACGTTCCTGATCGCGGTCCCGACCGGCATCAAGTTCTTCAACTGGATCGGCACGATGTGGAAGGGCCAGCTGACATTCGAGACACCGATGCTGTTCTCGGTCGGCTTCCTGGTCACCTTCCTGCTGGGTGGCCTGTCCGGCGTGCTGCTGGCCAGCCCGCCGATCGACTTCCAGGTCACCGAGAGTTACTTCGTCGTAGCGCATTTCCACTACACGCTGTTCGGCACCATCGTGTTCGCCACCTATGCCGGTGTGTACTTCTGGTTCCCGAAGATGACCGGACGTCTGCTCGACGAGCGGTTGGGCAAGGTGCACTTCTGGCTGACCTTCATCGGCTTTCACCTCACGTTCCTGGTGCAGCACTGGGTCGGTGACGAGGGCATGCCGCGCCGTTACGCGGACTACCTGCCGACCGACGGCTTCACCACGCTCAACGTGATCTCCACGATCGGTTCGTTCATCCTGGGCATCTCGATCCTGCCGTTCGTGTGGAACGTGTTCAAGAGCTGGCGCTACGGCGAGCCCGTGACGGTGGATGATCCGTGGGGCCACGGCAACTCGCTGGAGTGGGCGACCTCCTGCCCGCCGCCGCGGCACAACTTCACCGAGCTGCCCCGGATCCGTTCGGAGCGCCCGGCGTTCGAGCTGCACTACCCGCACATGGTCGAGCGAATGCGCGCCGAGGCCCACGTCGGCCGCAATCATCACCCGGAACTTGAGGGTGGTGCCCTGAGTAAGGTCCCGTGATCTGTTCGCCGAGAAGCCGCGTGCCCCGCCTCCTCTCATCCCCCTGAGGCGGGGTACGCCCCGGATCGGATCACTGGGGACTGACGAGCCCGGTGTCGTACGCGTGGATGATCGCGGCGGCGCGATCTCGCAGGTCGAGCTTGATGAAGATGTGGCCGATGTGGCTCTTGACGGTGAGTCCGGAGATGCTGAGTTCATCGGCGATCTCGGCGTTGGAGTGCCCCTTGGCGATCAGGGTCAGCACATCGAGTTCGCGGGCCGTGAGGTCGCCGACGGCGGCGCGACGCGGTTCTGCCGACCTGCGGTAGGTGGTGAGCACCCGTGACGTAACCGCCGGGTCGAGGTAGCTGTCGCCCTGCGCCACCGCGCGCACCGCCCGGATCAATTCCTCGGCCGAGGAGTCCTTGAGCACGAATCCACTGGCGCCGGCGCGCAGCGCGCCGGACAGCAACTCGTCGTCGTTGAACGTGGTCAGCGCCAGCACCGGGGGTCCACCGGCCGCGTTCACCTGCCGGGTGGCTTCGATCCCGTCGACGCGCTTCATCCGCAGGTCCATCACCACCACGTCCGGGCGGTACCGCGTGACGGCGTCGGGCACCTCGTCGCCGTCGGCGCATTCGGCGACGATCACGAAACCGTCTTTGCGCCGCAGAATGCGTCGCAGCCCCGAGCGGACCAGATCCTGATCGTCGACCAGGAGGACCGCGACCTCGGTCACGGGGTCCGTCATGACACCACGGGGCACCATCGGGGCGCCCGGTCAGTGTCGTCCAACGGGATGTTCGTGCGCACCGACCACGCGTCGTCAGCCGGGCCGACGCTGATGATCCCGCCGAGCAACTCGACGCGTTGGCGCATACCGCTCACGCCGCGGCCCTCCACATCGCAACCGTTCCTGACGGCCGACGCGGGGACCGGGAGCCTGTTGGCGACGGTCAGCGTCGCCGAGGTTCGTGAAATCCGCAGTAACACGGTCGCTTCCGCGTCGGGTGCGTGTTTGGCGATGTTGGCCAGGGACTCCTGGGCGATGCGGTACAACGCCAAGCCCACCGCGGCGGAGACCACGTCGGTGCGGCCGGTCGCGTCGAATCGTACGTTGAGCCCGGCCCGCACGAAATCGTCGACCAGACAGCTGATGTCGTCGACTCCGGGCTCGGGCGCCATGCTCATCGGGGCGCCGTCGAGCAATCCCACCGTGCGGCGAATATCTGCCATGGCCTGACGGCCCAGGCGTTCAGCCTGCTCCAGTGCCTCGACGGCATCGTCCACATCACGGTCCTGCTGCAACCCGCGCCGTGCCCCCGTCACATGCAGCAGGGTCACGCTGAGCGAATGCGCGATCACGTCGTGGACCTCGCGGGCGATGCGGCGCC
This sequence comes from Mycobacterium sp. 134, assembly GCF_048282715.1. Classification (NCBI taxonomy): domain Bacteria; kingdom Bacillati; phylum Actinomycetota; class Actinomycetes; order Mycobacteriales; family Mycobacteriaceae; genus Mycobacterium; species Mycobacterium sp. 134. Next base: position 6,214,374 of record NZ_JBLVUN010000008.1, on the reverse strand, counting down.
GTTCGTCGGCTGCGGCGTGGCGGGCCTGCGCGGCCTGGGACTCCTGTTGCTGTCGCATGAGTTGCTGCTGGGTGAAGACGAGATAACCGACCAGCCAGCCCATCCCGAGGATCCCCAGGTAGAGCGGAAGGGCGTCGAGGCGGTGTTGCGATGCGGCGGTCAGCAGCAGCGTGGCCGCGGTGAGCGAGGCCAGAAATCCACCCCAGACCCCGGTCAGGGAGGCGACCTCGCCGACCATCAGTACCGCGATCAGCGGAGCGAAATCATTGGATACCGGGGTGGCCGTGGCGAACAGCAACACGGCGGTCGAGGTGGTCCAGGTGGCCCAGACGATCGACGCTTTGAAGTCGACGCCGGACAGGTAGAACAGCGCGAACGGGGCTGTGCAGACGACGAGCGCGAGCAGGCTCGCCGGGAGGTCGGCTGTCGGGCGCTGCAACATGGCCACCACGCCGGCACCGATCACCGTGGTGTCGAACGCCAGCACGATGGCCCAGTTGTAGCCCACCGGGAGGGCGTACCCCCGCCGGCGCACGTGCGCACGGAAGCCGCGCGCGATGCTACCGAGCATGTTGTGATCGTAGAAGGTCAGAGCGCTGTCGCGCCTCCTACTACGGTTGGATTTTCGGGGGCCGGATTCCAGCAATTCAGAGTCGCCACATCTCGCGCGCCATGGCGGCGTCCTCGACGAAGCCTTCACGCAGCGGCGGATAGTACGGCTGGTTCAGATCGGGTCGGGGCACCGCGGTCAGTACCGCGCGCACCGCGGCCAGGGCGCGCCGCCAGCGGCTGCCCTCCCGCGGATCGGGGCCGGCCGGGATCGCCGGGGCGGTCACCGGTGGGGTGAATACGGCGTCTTTCGCCGTCCATCCACGGGCGACACCTGTCATGGAATTCGCTATCGAGACAGCTGGGGAACGTTGTGCTCGTGTCATGGCTCGACGCTACGAAGAATGCAGGTCAGCCCACATCGCGCTGTTGTCCGATCTTGAACTACGACCGTAGTAGGAGATCTGCACCGACCACAGGACGATCAGGCCGCGAGTGATTACGCTCGTACCGTGGTCCAGAGTTCGACCCGCAGACGTGGTCCCCGGCGTGATGTCGACACCCGCACACTGATCGTCGACACCGCAGAGCGAATGTTCGCCGAGACGTCGATCGGTGCGGTGGCAGCACGCGCGGTGGCCCGTGAGGCCGGCGTGGCCAGCCGCGCCGTGGCCTACCATTTCCCTGCCAAACGGGACCTGGTGCTGGAAGTGGCCCGGCGGCGCGCCCCGACCGTATTCGCGGCCGTTGTCCAGGAGCTCGTGCGAGTGGCGCAGTCAGGCAACGAGATCGGTGTCAGCGACGTTGTGGAGGCACTTATCGCGCCGTATGTCCGGCTGCTCGACGATGATCCGGTCGGTGGATTGCGGTGGCTCAAGGTGATGAATCAGCTGGCCCTGGACGAAGACCAGATCTGGCTCGACCAGTTGGCGGGTACACCGAGTCTGCCGGAGTTGTTCTTCGCTGCGGCAGGTCGTGCGGTGCCCGACATTCAGACCAGAGAAGGTCAGCAGCGCAGCACAATTGCGATCTTTTCGATGATCGGTGCGCTCGCCAGTTCCGATCTCGCGCTCTACGGACGCCCCCTGGGTCCCGCCGGCCTGGACCGCGGTTGGGTCGAGCAGCTCGTCCGGTTCACCGGCGGCGGTTTGCGCGGCGCCGAGAGTCTGCCCGACTAGGATCGTTGCGTGCAGATCGACGGCCAGCAGCTCGCTGCCTTCGCCGCGGTGGTCGAGCTGGGGAGCTTCGACGCGGCCGCGCAGCGTCTGCATGTGACCCCGTCGGCGATCAGCCAGCGCATCAAGGCGCTGGAGCAACGTGTCGGTCAGGTGCTCGTGGTCCGCGAAAAGCCCTGCACGGCAACCTCTGCCGGTGTTCCGCTGCTGAGGCTCGCGGCCCAGACGGCACTGCTGGAATCCGAGACCCTGGCCGAGATGGGTGGCGGATCGGCGCACCGCACCAGGATCGCGCTGGCGGTCAACGCGGATTCGATGGCGACCTGGTTCACCCGTGTGTTCGCCGAGGCGCACGAGTTCTTGTTCGACATCAGGATCGAGGACCAGGACCTCTCGGCGCGGCTGCTGCGTGAGGGCGTGGTGATGGGCGCGGTGACCACCGAGCGGAGCCCGGTCCCGGGCTGCCGGGTGCATCCGCTGGGTGCGATGCGCTATGTGCCGGTGGCCGGCGCGGATTACGTGCAGCGGTACCTGCCCGACGGATTCACCCGCGACGCCGCACAGGCGGCGCCGTCCCTGTCCTGGAACCGCGACGATGCACTGCAGGATCAATTGGTACGCAAGGAATTCCGCAAGGACATCCCCAGGCCGGTCCACTACATCCCGACCGCCGAGGGGTTCGGTGCCGCCGTGCGGGCCGGGCTGGGCTGGGGGATGTACCCCGAGGAACTCGTCGACGACGACTTCGTCCGGATCACCGGGCAATATCTGGACGTGCCGTTGTACTGGCAGTGCTGGAAGCTCGACAGCCGTACCGTCGAGACCATCACAGCTGCCGTCCGTGACGCGGCGCGGACACTGCGCGGTCCGGCACGGGATTGATGCTCCGCTAACGAACCAGAGGCGCCAGGTATTTGCGCGCGTAGTCGCGAACCGCATCGTCGTCGTTGACGTCCAACACCGGGGTGGGCATCTGGGCCAGCGAGCAGGCCAGCCGGATGTGCAACTCGGCCACGCCCAGCAGGTCGGCATCGGCCATGGTCGCCCCGGCGGCGCGGAGTGCCTTCGCCATCGCGGACGACGCGTGGTGGAGAAAGGCGGGAGCCTGGTCATAGGCACCGGCAACCGCGGTGAAGTCGGTGTCCAGACGAAGGAACCGGCGCATCACGGGTTCGGTGGTCAGTAGCCTCACCCCTTCGCAGAACGCCGCCACCGCGGCGTCGCTGGGGCCCGAATCGATTGCCACGGTCCGCAACCGGTGCATGGCCAGGTCGAAGGTGCGTCGGCCGAGTTCGGTGATCAATGCATCGCGGGTGGGGAAGCGACGGTACAGCGTCCGACGGCTGACACCGGCCTGCTTGGCGATGACGTCCAGGCTTGCCCGGCCCAGCCCGACGAGCGCCACCTCCTCGGCGGCCGCCTTGAGGATGGCGTCTTCCTGCTCGGATTGGCTGGCGTTACTGCGCGGCATCGATACCAGTGTGTCAGCCTGCTGCCGGGCATCCCAGCGGTGCGAACGAATCCAGCGCCACCGATCGGTGTAGGCGCACCAACTTCTCGTACTGCAGCCGGTTGTAGGCCAGCGGAACCAGCAGCAATCGGTCCGGCAGCACCCGCCACGCGACTTGTAGCAATCGCGTGTAGACAGCGAACTCCCGGTCGTGCCGGGACTGCCAACGGAACCCGGTCAGTTCACGTACCCCGGGATGCATGATGCCGAACGAGCACACCTTGATCGCCCGGCCCGCGATCGGTCGAACCGCAATCCAGGACGGGGTCAGCGCCATCCGCACCGGCCCGGGCAGAAGCAGCGTAGGCAGCGGCAGTTTCGTCAGACCCGCTGTTACGCGGGTCAGGAATTCGTTGCCCTGCAGCTGGTTTCTCACCATTTCGTCGTAATAGTGGGTCGCCTGGGCGTAGGTCTCGGGCAGTTTCGCCGACGCGCCCGGTAGCTCGATGGAACGAAAAGCCTTGAGCAGCTGGGCGTAGGCCGCCTCTTGTTCGGCTGCGTTCATTCTGATACCGGTCGCGGGGGTGAACGAATGCAGGACCACGAATATCCCGCTGATGGCGATCCAGTTCCACAGCTGCGGGTTCAGTGCGCTGTAGCGGACTTCGGCGAAGCCGTCCTTGCCGCGCCCGCGGACGTCTCGGTGCATCGTCTGTAGGCGGCAGCCCTCGGCCTCACGGTCCTCGGCGTCGCCCCAGATCGCGAGGAATGCGGAGAACCCGCTGCGCACTCCGCGATCGAGAAAGTTGCGCTCGAACCGGCCGCTGCGATCCACGGCGGCGGCTACGGGAACCAACGCCACCTCATCGAATGCGGCCGCCCCGAACGCACCCCCAAGAATGCTGCCCGAGTGCCTGCGGAAATCCGCCAGCACTTCTGGTCGTACCAGGTCCGCTTCGGCCACGCTGCCAATAGACATGGCACAAAGGCTAGCAATCTGTGCCAACGTGTCAATAGGCGATCTGGCCCTGAGGTACGCGCTTGGTACCGTCGCGCACATGGCGAACCGAACGCATCGATACGAGGTCGAGGTGACCTGGACCGGCAATACCGGTTCTGGGACCAGCGGCTACCGCGATTACGCTCGCGATCACGACGTGGCCGGCGTCGAGACGCCGACCAAACCGGTGATCCTGGGCAGTGCCGATCCGGCCTTCCGCGGAGACCCTCAGCGCTGGAACCCCGAGGAGCTGCTCGTGGTCAGCCTGTCGCAGTGTCACATGCTCTGGTATCTCGCCCTGTGCGCCAAAGCGGGCATCGTCGTCACCGCCTACAGTGATCGACCGGAGGGCACGATGAGCGAGAATGCCGAGGGCAGTGGCATTTTCACCGATGTCACGCTACGGCCGCAGGTGAGCATCACCGACCCGGAGCGGGCCGGCGATGCCACCGAACTACATCACGAAGCGCACCGGATGTGCTTCATCGCCAACTCGGTCAATTTTCCGGTGGCTGCTGAGCCCACCGTCACGGTGAGCTGAGCCCGGGTCATCGATGGAGCCGGCGCAGCTGGGCTGAGGCCACCGACAGGACCGCCAGGTCGGGCGCGTCGGAATCGAGAAACTCGTCCAGCGTGCGCTTGGCCCGGTCCAACCGCGGGCGGTTGTAGGCCTCGAAGTCGAGGATGCTGCTTGCGGCCTGGGCGCCATCGATCCCGTGCTTGGTGACGTCGATCGTGAGATCACGCAGCGAGCGGTACAGGTCCTCCCGAAGGGCAAGCCGGGCCTGCGCATGCCAGCGGCCACCTCGGGGAAGCGACGACACCGCCAGCAGCAGCCGGTCCACTCCCAACCGGTCCGACAGTTCGAAATAGATCCTGGCCAGTTGGGCCGAGTCCTCACCGTGAACATGGGCGACCTCGATGACATCCAGAAGGCTGAACGCATAGAGGGATTCGCTGATCCGGCGGGCGATGCCGGCCGGTACGCCGCGGGCCACCAGGTCGTCGTGCGCCGCCAAGACGGTATCGCGCTCCTGACCCCGCAGCATCGCTCCGAGTTGACCGCGCAGCATCGCCACCTGGTTGCTGAATCGGGCGATCTCGGCGTCGACGTCGAGCGGTTGCGGACGGTTGAGCACAAACCATCGGGCGGCCCGGTCGAGGAGACGACGGCCTTCGATGATCATGGCATTCGTCAGTGCCGGCGAGAGATCGGCGGCATAGATGTCCGACCAGAGTGTGTCGAGGTCGAAAACCTCGGACGCCACTGCGTGAGCCCGCACGATATCGGCTGGGGCAGCGCCGGTTTCCTCGGAGAGCCGGAACGCGAAGGTCAGCCCCGAGGTGGCCAGCACGCGGTTGACGATCGAGGTGGTGATGATCTCCCGGCGCAGTGGATGCTCGGGCAGTGGCTCGCCGAGCTTGCGCCGCAACGTGGGCGGGAAGTACCGGGTGAGCAGCGCGACGAAGTATGGGTCGTCGAACATCTCGCCATTGAGCAGTTCGGCCTTGAGGTCGAGCTTCACGTGCGCCATCAATGTGGCCAGTTGGGGAGCGGCGAGACCGCAATCCTCCTTGGCCAGGTCGGCGAATTCCGCTGGGCTGGGCATGTTCTCGCGAGACCGGTGCAACCCGCGCCGGGCCTCGAGATCTGCCGTCATGCGGGCGTGCACGTCGATCATCTGGGCCGCGTTGGAGCGGGCATCGCTGAGCAGACGATTGTGCGCCTGGTTGTTGGCCAGGACGAGCTGCGCCACTTCGTCGGTCATGTCGACCAGCAGCCGGTTGCGGGCGTTGCCGGTGATCTTCCCGGACCGCGCGGCGGCGTCCAGCAGGATCTTGATGTTGACCTCGTGGTCGGAGCAGTCCACTCCGGCCGCGTTGTCGATGGCGTCGGTGTTCACCAGCCCGCCGCGGCGGGCGTACTCGATACGGGCGCGCTGGGAGAGCCCGAGGTTCCCGCCCTCGACGATCACCCGCGCGCGGACGTCACCGGCGTCCACCCGCACCGGATCGTTCACCTTGTCGGCGATGTCGGAGTGCTGTTCGTCGCCGGCCTTGATGTAGGTGCCGATTCCGCCGTTGAACAACAGGTCTGCCGGCGCCCGCAGGATGTGGCTGATCAACCGGGTCGGAGTCAGGTGGGTCTCATCGTCGGCGATGCCGAGCGCTGCACGCATTTCCGCTGTGGTGGCAATGGTTTTGGCGGTCCGCGGCCACACCCCGCCGCCCGGGCTGATCACAGAACGGTCGTAGTCATCCCACGATGATTGAGGCAGTTCGAACAGCCGTTGCCGTTCCTTGCGGGCCGGCTCGGTGTCGGGCTGCGGGTCGATGAAGATGTGCCGGTGGTCGAAGGCGGCCACCAGTCGCAGGCCCGGGCGCAGCAGCATCCCGTTACCGAAGACATCCCCGCTCATGTCGCCGACACCGACGGCGGTGAACTCGTCGGAGGCGGAATCGATGCCGAGTTCGGCAAGGTGAGTGTCGCCACTGACCCAGGCGCCGCGGGCGGTGATCCCCATGGCCTTGTGGTCGTAGCCGGCCGATCCGCCGGAGGCGAAGGCGTCGCCCATCCAGTAGCCGCGGTCCAGCGCCACCGCGTTGGCCGAGTCCGAGAACGTGGCGGTCCCCTTGTCGGCGGCCACCACCAGGTAGGGGTCGGGTCCGTCGTGGCACACCACGCCGCCGAACCGGGGCCGGTCATCGGAGGCGGTTTTGTCGACCACATCGAGCAATGCGGCGATGAACTGCCGGTAGCTTCGCAGGCCCTGTACGCGGGGGGACTCGCCCGCGGTGGGCCGGGCCTTGACGACGAACACGCCCTTGGCGCCGGCCGGCACGATCATCGCGTTCTTGACCGCTTGTGCCTTCACCAGTCCCAGGACCTCGGTGCGGTAGTCGTCGTGGCGGTCCGACCAACGCAGGCCGCCCCGGGCGACCAGCCCGAAGCGGAGATGCAGACCTTCGAATTGCGGTGAGTACACGAAGATCTCGGAAAGCGGGCGGGGCTGTGGCAGCTCGTCGATGGCCTGAGCGTCGAGCTTGTGGACCAGATACGGCGCCCAGACGGTGAGGGCGTCGGGCGCGAACGCGTTGGTCCGCACGGTGGCGTTGATCAGATTGTGGTACGCGCGCAGGATCCGGTCGGCGTCAATGTGCAGCACCTGATCGATCTCGGCGGCTACCCGCTGCTCGGCCTCGGCGATACGGGCGATGCGGTGGGGGCTTTCGGCCGGTTGCTCGGTGCGGTCGAACCGGGCCTCGAACAGGTCGAGCAGCGCGCGGGTGGCCTCCGGGTTGTCCAGCAGGACCCGCTGGATGCGTGTCTGGCCGTAAGGCAGAGGCAACTGACGCAGGTACCGGCTGTAGCTGCGCAGCACGGTGACCTGTCGCCAGCTCAGTGCGGCTCGCAGGAGCAGCGCGTTGAACCCGTCCGATTCGACCCGGCCGGCCCACATTGCCTGGAAGGTTTCGCGGATGCGGTCAATGGTGCCGTCCTGTTGCCCGGCCAGTGCGTCGACGACGTCGGGGCCGGGCTGCAACAGCAGGTGATAGACATGGCAGATCCGCCCGTCCGGCCTGGTCCAGGTGCCGGCCTGCTCCTCGAGCACCTCCAGGTCCATGCTCTGCAACGCGGGCAGCATCCGGCGCAACGGAACCGGCTCGAGGGCGGCGAGCGCGAAGGTCAGCCGACCGTCCTCGGTACCGGCCCAGTCCAGGTTGACCGCGACCGCGTCTCCCGCCAGATCGTCGAGCGCCGTGATCTCCAACAATCGGCCGGGTACCACAACCCCGGCCTGCTGATCATGCACATCGGACGTAATGGTGTTGGCGCGCAACGGGTTCACGGTGTGGTCTCCTCAATCGTCGTTGATCGATGCCGTCGGTTGCGTTCGGCGGACGGCCTAATCTTGTGGTGCGGCGCACCATTGAGGAGGGTGCAAAGTGTCAGCGATCCGGCGGTGATCCATACAGTCTGTAAGCCGGAATCGGTGTGTGTAGCTCGCGACTAGCCCTTCGGCACCACTCCACGCGGCAGGACCAGCGGGAGATCGTTGTAGGTGACGATGCCGGGTGCGGCGTTGACCACCGCCGGAATCGCGTTGATCGGGGGAGTCGCGGTCATGATGTGTCCCAGCACCATGAACTCCTCGAGCGTGGTGGCCTCGAAGTCCGGTGGTGGCAGGAACCCGACCTTCATCGTCACGGTCGGGCGACCGGCCACCTCGATCACCCAGCCGTCCTGATCGATCTGCCAATCCGGTTGCAGCGTCTGGCCTTTGCGCCAGCGCAGGGTGAGCTCGACGCGCGTGGCATCTCCGACGATGCCCTTCCAGCTGACGAATACCCCCGCCACACCGCCCGCCGGGATGGTCCACGAGCCGAGGTCGAGGTCCTCCGTGGTCTGCGCGTACTCGGCGTCGCAGCGGACCTCGTCGAACTCGATGCCGAGCGCGTCACCGATCATCCGCACCGCCTCGCCGAAGACTCCGGTTCCGTGAGCGGTCATGGCCTGCAGGTCGGGATGATCGATGGGCTGACCGAATCCGACCGGCTTCTCGGTTTCCGGCGAATCGTAGAACGTGGTGTCGGCGGCCTCGTTGACCGTGACCTTGTCCACGCGGTCGCAGATGCCGGCTGCCACGATCGCCAGCTGGTTCACGTAGCCCGGGCTGATGCCCGATCCGAACATGGTCGACCCGCCCTTGCGGCAGGCCTCGGCGATCCGGTCCCGGCCCTCGCCCTGATTGTGCCCGGTGATGAATGATGCGGTTGCGACGACATTGACTCCGGCGGAAAGGATTTCGACGAGTTCGTCGACGTCGATCCACATCGGGTTGTAGACCACGACGTCCGGTTTGAGGGCGAGCAGCGCCGGCACGTCGTTGGTGGCGGCGACCCCGAGAGGTTCGATTCCGACGAGCTCCCCGACGTCCTTGCCGGCTTTGTCCGGTGACCACGCATAGCAGCCGACCAGTTCCAGGGTCGGATTGCGGGCGATGGCCGCCACCGAACTCTTTCCGACGTTTCCCGTCGTCCACTGGACAACGCGATATGGAGAAATTTGTGACATCGCAGCGGCTCCCTTGCTCGGTTCCGGGCAGTTTTCCACGACCGTGAGAAAAAAGGAAGAGCGGTCCGATGGCGGCGGGCGGAACAACTAGAATTTGTCTTGTGACCACCGGAAACGTGCCACGCCGAGGGCGGGGCCGGCCACCGCGCATCGATCAGAAGCAGATCGTCGCCGCGGCGCGCGCCATTGCGCCGGGTGCGTTGACGATGCAGGCGGTGGCCGATGAGCTCGGGGTGGACCGCACCACGCTGCACTACTACGTCGGCGACCGTGACGGTCTGCTCGAGCTCGTGGTGGCCGATCTCTTCGAGACGGAGTTGCGCTCGATCAAGCTGCCCGAGGGGGCGAGCTGGCAGGAGATCCTGCGCGCCTATGGCAACGCCATCCGCAATGGCGTGCTCAAACTCGGTGTGACGGCGACGAGCTTCCGGCTTCGTGGGACGAGCGGTGCGGCCAGTCTCGCGTTGGCCGAGCAGGTGTTGCGAGCCCTGGCCGATGGTGGATTCGGTACCGACGACGCCGGGCGGGTGCTCACCCTGGTCTCCGGCCTCGCGATGTCAGCCGCGCACGATGTGCTGGGTTCGGCGGGGTCGCGGCTGCACCACCAGACACCCGAAGTGGTGCGCGCGCTGAAAGACCTTCCGTCCAGTGACTTCCCACTGCTCAGTGGTGTGGTCGCCGATCGTGACGTCGGTGCGAGCGCCGCCCAGGACTTCGACTTCAACCTCGACATCGTGATCGCCGGGCTCGAGCGGTTCCTGGCCAAATAGGCACCGAGTCGTCGGCCGAGCCCGACTCGGGTACAGTGCTCAGCATCCTCTTAGACGGAACTTGGGTTCCGTCTGGGTCAATTAGTGAATAGCAGGTCGGGGAGAGGCGCAACGGTGTTCAAGTTGCTCAAGAAGGCGTGGATACCACTCACTTTGGTGGTCGTCGTCGCGTTGGGCGCGTACGCGATCCTTCGAATTCGGGATAGCGGGCAGCAGGGACCGAACTTGGCAGAGGGTTCCGGGATTACCGAGAACTTCAACCCGAAGCACATCAAGTACGAGGTCACCGGGTCCGGGGGGACGGCGAATATCAATTACCTCGACGAGTACGGTCAACCGAATCTCATCGAAAACGCCCCGCTGCCATGGTCGTTCACGATCGTGACGACGCTGCCGTCCATGTCGGCGAACATCATGGCTCAGGGCGAGCGCGACGTCACAGACCTCGGGTGCCGGGTGACTGTCGACGATGACGTGCGCGACGACCGGACGAGTACTGACACCTTCAAACCGTTCATCTACTGCTTGGTGAAATCCGTATGAGCAATGCGCACTCGAAACCTCATCGCCCGTTCCTGGGCCACATGGTCCGGATTTTCTCGCTCCCGATCATCGTGTTCTGGGTACTTCTCACGGTCGCCTTGGGATCTCTTGTCCCGTCACTCGACGAGGTCGCCGCATCCCGGTCGGTACCGCTGAGCCCCACCAGCTCGGACTCCTACAAGTCGATGCTGAACATCGGCGAGGTGTTTCAGCAGTACGATTCGGACTCTTCAGCGATGGTGGTGCTGGAGAGCGACGAACCGGTCGGTGCGGCCGCACACAAGTACTACGACGAGATCGTCGCGAAACTGAAGGCCGATACCGAGCACGTCCAGAACGTTCAAGACTTCTGGAGCGATCCGATGACCGCGGCGGGTTCGCAGAGTGTGGACGGCAAGTCCGCTTATGTGCAGATCTTCCTTGCCGGGGACCAGGGCACCAGCAAGAGCCACGATTCCGTGGCCGCGGTGCGTGACATCGTGGCCTCGGTGCCCGCTCCGCCGGGTATCTCGGCCCACGTCGCCGGAAACAGCGTGCTCAACGCCGATACCAGCGTGGCAGGCCATCAAAGTATGGCGAAAATGGAGTTGGTGTCGGTCGGCGTCATCATCGTGATGCTGCTGGCGGTGTACCGCTCCGTCGTGACGCTGCTTGTGTCGATGGTCGTCATTCTTCTGGAACTATTTGCCGCACAGGGTGTTACGGCTGCTGCCGGTTACCTGAACATCATCGGCCTGACCCCGTACGCGGTGAGCATGGTGACCATGCTGGCCCTGGCCGCAGGCACCGATTATGTGATCTTCCTCCTCGGCCGATATCACGAGGAGAGATCGAAAGGCCTGGACCGCGAGGACGCGTTCTACGTGGCCTACAGCGGCGTATCGCACGTCATCCTCGGCTCCGGGTTGACGATCGTCGGGGCCTGCCTGTGCCTCACCATGACCACGCTGCCCTACTTCCAGACCATGGGTCTGCCCTGCGCCATCTCAGTTCTGGTGATCATCATCGCCGGACTGACGTTGGCGCCTGCCGTGCTGACCGTCGCGTCGAAGTTCGGCTTGCTCGATCCCAAGCACAAGATCGCGTCGCCGGGGTGGCGCAAGATCGGCACGTCGGTGGTTCGCTGGCCGATTCCCATTGTCTTCGTCACCAGCCTGATCGCCGTCATCGGCTTCGCCGCCCTGATGACCTATGTGCCGCAATACAACGACAAGCAGTTCACCCCCGCTGATATGCCGGCGAACCTGGCCATGGGCGTCGCTGATCGGCACTTCTCCCAAGCCCGGATGAACCCCGAGTTGCTGATGCTCGAAGCGGATCATGACCTGCGCACCCCGTCGGACATGCTGGTCATCGAAAAGGTCGCCAAGAACGTGATGCACATGCGGGGAATCGAACGGGTGCAGACCATCACCCGCCCGCTGGGTGCCCCGATCGAGCACAGCTCGATCCCGTTCCTGCTGGGCGCGCAGAACGCCAGCACGCTGCAGTCGGCGAAGTTCAACAACGACAACTCGGCGCAGATGCTCGAACAGGCCGACGAGATGAGCAAGACCGTCGCCAGCATGGAACGCATGTACGCCATCACCAAGGAGCTCACCGAAACCACCCACAGCATGGTGGGTCGGACCCACGAGATGGTGGAAGCGACCCAGGAGATGCGGGACAACCTGGCCAATTTCGACGATTTCTTCCGGCCGCTGCGCAACTATCTCTACTGGGAGCCGCACTGCTTCGACATCCCGATGTGCCAGTCGATGCGGTCGATCTTCGACACTCTCGACGGCATCGACAAATTGACCGATGAAATGCAGGGCCTGACAGTCGACATGGACCGCATGGATCAGTTGATGCCGCAGATGTTGCCGGTGTTGCAGGACACCATCGGGACGATGAAGCGGATGCGAGACTTCATGATCGCGACGCACAGCACCATGGCCGGTACCCAGGCCGCGCAACAGGAGGCGGCGAAGGGGGCGACGGAGATCGGCCTGTACTTCGATCAGGCCAAGAACGACGACATGTTCTACCTGCCTCCGGATGTGTTCGAGAACCCTGACTTCAACCGTGCGGTCAAGATGTTCATGTCGCCCGATGGCAAGGCGGTCCGAATGATCATCACCCACCAGGGCGACCCGGCCTCGGTGGAAGGCATCGAACATGTTCGTGACATGAAAGGTGTTGTCGCCGACGCGCTCAAGGGCACCCCGCTGTCCAATGCGAAGGTCTCCCTCGCCGGTACCGCATCGATGTACAGCGACATGCAGGATGGCGTGGTAACCGATCTCATGATCGTGGTGATCGCGGCGATGATCCTCATTTTCAGCATCATGCTGATCATCACCCGAAGTGTGGTGGCCGCCATGGTGATCGTGGGCACCGTGGCCGCTTCTCTGGGAACGGCGTGTGGCTTGTCGGTGTTGCTCTGGCAGGACATCCTGGGCCTGGGCGTGCAATGGATCGTGATCCCGCTGTCGATGGTGATCCTGCTGGCGGTGGGTTCGGACTACAACCTGTTGGTGGTCTCGCGCTTCAAGGAAGAGATACACGCCGGGCTCAACACGGGCATCATCCGCGGGATCGGGGCCACCGGACGTGTCGTCACCGCGGCCGGCCTGGTGTTCGCCTTCACCATGATGTCGATGATCGTGTCGGATCTGCGGGTGGTCGGCCAACTCGGTATGACGATCGGCATCGGCCTGGTAGTGGACACGCTGATCGTGCGCTCGTTCATGACCCCATCGATCGCCGCGGCGCTGGGCCGCTGGTTCTGGTGGCCGCTCAACACCTTTGAGATCACCAGGCAGGGCCGTCTGGACCGCGAACGGAAGAAACTCGACGACACAACGGCGCCCATCCAGACGACTTCGGTGTGACCGTGATGACGGGGTGCGACGATCCACCAGACGCAGGATCCAAGCTGCGCCGGCGTACCGACGGTCGCCTGGACCGGACTCGGGACGCGGCCATCCTCAACGCGACGTTGGCTGCGCTGGCCGAGAACGGCTACGTCAACACCAACATGAACGACATCGCCGCGCGAGCAGGTGTGGGAAAGGCGGCCATCTACCGCCGCTGGTCATCGAAAGCTGCGCTGATCACCGATGCGCTGGTGTACTGGCGGCCCGACCTGCTCGACGATGACGCGCCCGACACCGGCAGCCTGGAAGGCGATTTCGACGAACTCGTGCGTCGTGCGGTGCGCAACGACGAAGAGCACTTCTCCTACGATCTGGTGCTGCGGGCCGCGGTCGAGGCGACCCATGATCCGCATCTGGCCTCGGCCCTCGACGATCTCATGCTGCTCAAGGGCAGGCGGGTGGTGAATGCGATTCTGCAGCAGGCTGCCGCACGCGGCGAGGTGGCACCTGACCGGGACTGGTCGCTGGTCGCCGACGTGATGACCGGGATGTCTCTGATGCGGGTGATCAGCGGGCAGAGCATCGACGCGAAGTTCATCCGGGATGTCATCGACACGTTGATCCTGCCCGCGGTGCGCGGCCAGTGACGATGGTGCCCAGAAGCTGACCGTCGCTGGTCGGGACATCGTTCGCCGGTGTAAGTTGGTGATCGGGCCGGATACATCAGTAGGTCAACCGTGGCGTCGATCGCCACGACTTCCGATGTTGAACCCTCAGCCGGCGGTTAACGATCGCTTGCTATCCAATACCAGTGCGGTAGTCCCGTACCTCTCAAGGGCACTCTTTATGGAATCGTCCGAACTGTTCTCACACCCCGAGCAGCAAGAACCGATGCCGGATCCCGAGGGACCGATGGAACCGCCGTCGGAGTTGGTTTTCTCTGACCTGCCCTCGGATCGGCCCATGCCTCGTGCGGACGCGCAGTCGTCGTGAACGGCCTCAGCGGAACCCGGCGACTGGCGAGCCCTGTCCGGCTCACCCTCGCCAGGCAATTGGGCGCCGATATTGACGGAGCCTGGTGGCCGCACACCGGATCGGTGGCGAACGAGCTGCCAGAACTGGTCGGGGTCCTGCACCGTTCGATCGGGGAAGTCGTTGATATTCGTGTCAATTGGTCGGCCGCCCAGGGGCAGCTTGACCTGGACTCGATCGTGACCGGCACTCGGGGACCGACTGGGATGAAGCTGAGCCGGCCCCGCTTGATGATGGTCGCGGGACGCGACGCGTGCGTGAAACTCCTTGTCGTCCCGTGCAAGACGTCCGTCGCTCTCGGCGCGCTGGTGATGCGTTGTGCCGCGGCGATGCCGGTGGAGGAGACGGCGCGGCGCACCCCCCTCTTCGACACGGCAGATCGTGTCATGCAGGTCGCTCAGATCGAATCGGCGAGGTGGTTGGGGAATCTGCACGACCCCGTGGCGAACGCCCAGGTGAAATGAAAATGGACCGGTACGGAATTCATCCGTACCGGTCCACCATCAGGTCTTGGCGCGATCAGATCGCGGTGACTCCCACTGCCTGGGGGCCCTTGGCTCCCTGGGTGATCTCGAACTCGACACGCTGGTTCTCTTCGAGCGACCGGAAACCACCGCCGGTGATTTCGGAGTAGTGGACGAAAACGTCCGGTGCGCCGCCGTCAGGAGCGATGAAGCCGAAGCCCTTTTCGCCGTTGAACCATTTCACAGTTCCCTGTGCCATATTTTTGCTTCTCTCATTGTTCAAACTGGACGTACGAAACGCGTCCACACCCAGTATGGCACGTCGAAACGCATTGACCTAAAAAGTATTTGCCCCGGCGAATTTTCAGCGATACGGCGCCCGATCACGGGTGGGCCGCCCGCTGCTGCGCTGCGCCACAACGAGTGTCGCCGAATCGTCTCTACTGCAGATACTTTCACTGCGCCGGCGTGCGCCGTTGTCACCGAGGTCTCCCGGCAGTGAGTCACATGTGTCACTTTTGTCGCTCGCGGGCGGGGTATCACGCAGAAGGGCCGTGCTTCTCCTTCTTGCCGAACGGCAGTACGTGCATGATCCCCACGACCACGGTGCCGACCACCAGGCCGATGACGGCAGACGCGGCGGTGTTCGTCAGCCAGGCCAGCAGGCCGCCGAACGTGCTGCCCGTCGCATGGCGGACGGCCTCCTCGGCGTGGTGGACCAGGCCGTAGAGCGTGTGCCAGCCGAGGGTGTCGGTTCCCACGAGCAGGATGTGCCCACCTACCCAGAGCATCGCGACCGTGCCGATGGTGGACAGGGCCGACAGCAGCTTGGGCATCCCGGCAACCAGGCCGCGGCCGATCTTCTGCGCCACCCGCGACGAGCGCTGGGCCAGCAGCAGACCGATGTCGTCCATTTTCACGATGCCGGCCACCACACCGTAGACCGCGGCGGTGATCACCAGCGCGACGACCACCAGGATGATCAGTCGTGGCCAGAACGTCTGATCGGCCACTTCGTTCAGCGCGATCACCATGATCTCGGCCGACAGGATGAAGTCCGTGCGGATCGCGCCGGTGATCATGTACTTCTCGGCGTCGCCGCCGACCGCCGTGGTCGGCTGGCCGTCGTCGTGTCCGCCGTGGCCGGTAAACCGTCCCCAGACCTTCTCGGCGCCTTCGAAGCAGAGGTACGTCGCGCCCAGCATCAGGATCGGCGTCAGCAGGAACGGCGCGAACTGGCTGAGCAGCAACGCCGCGGGCAGGATGAACAGGATCTTGTTGCGCAGCGAGCCGATCGCGATGCGCTTGATGACCGGCAGCTCGCGGTCAGCGGTGATCCCGTGGACGTACTGCGGCGTCACCGCGGTGTCGTCGATCACCACGCCGGCGGCCTTGGCGGTCGCCTTTCCGGTGGCCGCACCGATGTCGTCGATAGATGCCGCCGCCAGCCGAGCCAGGGCGGCAATGTCGTCGAGCAAACCGAACAGGCCGGCGCTCACTTGAGTCGTCGCTCTTCGCGCAAGCGGCTCATCGGTGTCATCCCCATGACCGAGAAGGCTACCGGCCGCTACATGCCGATGAGTGACTCGATCCAGCCGCGGGCGAAGTAGAGGATGAAGCCGGCTGCCACGATCCACAGCAGTGGGCTCACCTCACGGGCCTTGCCCGCGGCCGACCGCAATACCGCCCAGGCCACGAAGCCGACGCCGATGCCGTTGGCGATCGAATAACTGAACGCCATGGTGGCCACGGTGAGCACCACGGGCAGGGCCACCGAGAACTCGGAGAGGTCGATGTGGCGCAGTTGCGACACCATCATGGCGCCGACGATCACCAGGGCCGCGGCGGCGACCTCGGTCGGCACGATCGAGGCCAGCGGGGCGACGAACATGGCCGCCAGGAACAGCGCACCGGTGATGAGATTGGCGAACCCGGTGCGGGAGCCCTCCTCGATGCCGGCCCCGGATTCGATGAAGACGGTGTTCGACGACGCAGATGAGGAGCCGCCGACGACGGCACCGGCGCCTTCGACGATCAGGGCCGATTTCAGCCGTGGGAAGTTGCCCTGGGCGTCGGACAGCCCGGCCTCCCGGGACAGCCCGGTCATGGTCCCCATGGCGTCGAAGAAGTTGGCGAACACCAAGGTGAACACCAGCATGATCGCGGCCAGCGCGCCGATCCGGCTGAAGGCGCCCAGGCTGACGTCGCCGACGAGGGACAGGTCCGGCAGTGCGAACGGTGAGCCGGACAGGGTCGGTACCGACAAGCCCCACCCGCCGTGTTTGTCCTGCGCCGATCCGAGGTGCCAGATCGCTTCGACGATGACGGCCACCACGGTGCCGGTGACAAGGCCGATCAGGATGCCGCCGCGGACTTTGCGGGCCACCAGGATGCCGGTGACCAGCAGGGTGAATACGAAGACGACCGTGGGCACGGTGTTGATCGAGCCGACGCCGCCCGTGCCCAGCCCGACCGGGGGAGAGGGCAGGCCGGTCGAGCCGACGAATCCGGCGTCGACCAATCCGATGAACAAGATGAACAAGCCGATGCCCGCGGTGATCGCGAGCTTGAGTTGCATGGGGACCGCGTCGAACACCAACCGGCGGAACCCGCTGGCCGCCAGCGCCACGATGATCAGGCCATCGATGACCACCAGGCCCATGGCCTCGGGCCAGGTGACCGTGCCCACCACCGTGGTGGCCAGAAACGAGTTGATGCCCAGCCCCGCGGCGAACGCGAACGGCAGCCGCGCGATGATCCCGAACAGGATGGTCATCACGCCCGCCGCCAGACATGTGGTGGCCGAGACCTGGGCGAACTGCAGCTTGTTTCCCGCGACGTCGGCAGAGCCGGAGAGGACGACCGGGTTCAGCACGATGATGTAGGCCATCGCGATGAAGGTGACCACGCCTCCGCGGATCTCGGAGAGAACCGTTGAACCACGGGTCGAGATCTCGAAGAAGCGATCGACTCGATTCATAAGCGATGAGCCTAAGGCGAGATCGGCCCGGTTTCCCGGCGTATCGCCGATGACCGGCGTAGCCCATGCCGCGAGAGCCGGTTCGATCCCGTCGCGCGGCATGCCCGTCTCGCCCATCGCTGTCGGAGCCTTTTGCCCTTCAGTCAATATCGAGGTGCGCAAACGCAACAGCCGCAAAGAGATTGGCGGCGAAAAATCGTTTGACCTCAACTTGGGTTGAGGTGCCATGCTGCGTGCATGACAGTTCGGCATGACCACTGGGGTGTGGAAAACCGCCCCGAACCTGGGGGTAATCCCCCTGGGGGTCGGCTGCGGCGCCGGATAGTTTCGAGTCGCGAAGTGTTTGAGGCCAGCGATATGAGCAGTGGCAGGAGCGGGGGCCATGCCGGTGAGCACGGATACGCACATGAGTGTTGACGATTGTCTTTCGGAACGGTTCGAGCGCGATGCGCTGCCGCTGGTGGACCAGCTCTTCGCGGCCGCCCGTCGCTACACGCGCAACGTGCCGGACGCCGAGGATCTCGTCCAGGAGACAATGGTCAAGGCGTACAGCAGTTTTCACACGTACCGGGATGGCACGAACATCCGCGCCTGGCTGTTCCGGATTCTGACAAATACGTGGATCAACTCGTACCGCACAGCGCAGCGGCGACCGCAGGAGGTCTTCGCTGACGAGCTCACCGACGGGCAACTCGCGGAGGTGGCACGGCGGTCCCCGCTCGGCGTGGTCTCGGCCGAACTGGCGGCGCTGGAATCGATGGGCGATGACGACGTGCGTCAGGCCATGCGGGCGTTGCCGGAATCGCAGGGCATCGTCGTGTACTACGCCGACGTCGAAGGATTCCGGTACAAGGAGATTGCCGAGATCCTGCAGATTCCGGTGGGGACGGTGATGTCGCGGCTGCACCGGGGGCGGCGAAATCTTCGTGCCCGGCTCGTCGACGCCGACGTGGCGGGTGGGAATGTCGGCAACCGACTGCCCTGCACCGCAGCCTGATTCGCGTACAAGGGACCCTGGCTAGCGGGTCGATTGTGGCAACGGACCAGGACCGCCTGCCGGGACACGGATGATCCCCCGGTCCTTCGCGACGTCATCGAGTAGTTCGCGTAGCCGGCGGCGGCCACGTGCGAGTCGCGACATCACCGTTCCGATGGGAGTGCCCATGAGGACGGCGATTTCGCGGTAGGGATAGCCCTCCACATCGGCCAGGTATACCGTCACGCGATTGACCGCCGGTATGGCACAGAGCGCGTCGGCGATCTCGTCGTCGCGCATGGTCTCGAGAGCTTCCACTTCGGCTGATCGCAGGCCCGCAGAGGTGTGACGGGCTTCGGCGGACAACTGCCAATCGGTGAATTCTTCGCAGAGCTGCTCGGCCACGCCCCGCTGACGCGTGCGGTAGGTGCTGACCCAGTTGTTGTACATGATCCGGAACAGCCAGGCGCGGGCATTCGAGTCCGGCTGAAAAGTGTGAAACCCGCTGTAGGCCTTGAGCATTGTCTCTTGGATCAGGTCCTCGGCGTCATATGTGTTGGTGGTCAGCCGCCGCGCACGCCCCCGGATCTGCTCGATGCAGGGCAGCACGGTGTTGACGAACCGGGTGGCGTCCCGACTGTCGGACGGTGGTTTCGTGTCGTTGTCCAACCCCAGGCCACCTCCGACTTATATAGAATATCTATGCATAATAATAGTTGATCTAGATAGCTGATGCCAAATGGCCCGGTACCAGGGGGTGTCGACAAGCGTTGAGCCGCATGACCAAAACTGCTGCCCCAAGCTTTCTTTCAGCGAGTTCACAGGAAATAGGTCGCCGCTGCGGCGGGTTATGGACCGGTGTAACGTTTGTCCACGCTGTACATAGTTATTCGAACTAATTCGCCGATCGCCGGGGCGGGTCATCGCCATCGGCGGGTTCGGGTAATCGTCGGGAGGTGTCAGTGAGTCCTGGTCGGGGAGCTCGCTTGATGAAGAATGCCTGGATTCCGTTGGTTCTGGTGGTCGTGCTTGCGGTGTCGGGTCTGGTGGTCTCGCGCCTGCATCGGATGTTCGGCTCCGAAGACCTCAACGCGAATGCGGGCGCCGGCATCGAGATCGTCCAGTTCAATCCGAAGATCCTCGTATACGACGTGTACGGGCCGCCGGGCTCGACCGCCCAGATCAGCTATTTCGACCCGGACGCGAAGGTGCACCAGGTCACCGCGCCGCTGCCGTGGTCGGTCACCTTGTCGACCACGTTGCCGACCGTCAGCGCCAATCTCATGGCATTGGGCGACGGCGGCGAAATCGGTTGCCGTGTCACCGTGAACGGCACAGTCCGTGAGGAGCAATCAGCCAATGGGATCAAACCCCAGACCTACTGCCTGGTGAAGTCCGCATGACGTCCTCCACCGCTGCCCACGCCAAGAATGATCGGGGTCACCGCCCCTACTTCGCGCATATGCTGCGAATCCTGTCGATTCCGGTGGTGCTGTTCTGGATCGCCTTCGCCGTCGTCGTGAACGTCATCGCGCCGCAGCTCGAGGTGGTCGGCGAGCTCCACTCGGCGCCGATGGCGCCCGAGGACGCGCCGTCGATGATCGCGATGAAGCGAATGGGCGCCAACTTCGGTGAGTTCGACTCCAACAGCACGGTGATGATCGTGGTGGAGGGGGACCGGGCGCTCGGCCCCGATGCCCACCAGTACTACGACGAGATCATCCGCCAACTGCGCGAGGATCCCGAGCACATCCAGCACATCCAAGACTTCTGGGGTGACACGCTCACCGCGGCCGGGGCGCAGAGCGCCGATGGCAAAGCGTCCTACGTGATGCTGAACCTCGCAGGTGAGCAGGGGCAGACGCTCGCCAACGAAGGCGTGGAGAAGGTCCGCGAGGTCATCAAGGAAACCCCGGCCCCGCCGGGCGTCCAGGCCTATGTCGCGGGTCCGGCCGCGCTGACCGACGATCTGCACGTCATCGGCAACGCGAGTCTGGCCACGATCACGCTCTACACGCTGATCGCCATCGCGGTGATGCTGCTGATCGTCTACCGGTCGATCCGAACCACGTTGGTGCAGTTGCTGTTGACCGGTGTAGGGCTGCTGTCGTCGCGCGGCTTGGTCTCGGTTCTGGCCAGCCATGACGTATTCGGGCTGACGACCTTCGCGGGCAACATCCTCACGATGCTGGCCATCGCGGCAGCGACCGACTACGGCATCTTCATCTTCGGCCGGTACCGCGAGGACCGGAGCCAGGGGCTGGACCGAGAAGACGCCTACTACGCCACGTTCAAGTCCGTCGCCCCGGTCATCATCGGGTCGGGCCTGACCATCGCCGGGGCCACGTACTGCCTCAGCTTCGCGCGGCTTCCCTACTTCAGCACCATGGGTGCCCCCGTCGCGATCGGCATGATCGTCGTCGTGGCGTCCGCGGTCACGATGGGCCCCGCGGTCCTGTACCTGGGGAGCAAAGTCGGCCTGTACGAACCGAAAAAGGTGGCCAAGGGCCGGTTCTGGTACAAGGTCGGCACCACGGTGGTCCGTTGGCCCGCACCCGTCCTGGTGGCCAGCGCGTTCGTGGTGCTGATCGGCGTGGTGGCCGTCCCCGGCTACAAACCTGCCTACAACGACCGTTGGTACTTGCCCACCGAGGCGCCGGTGAACGTCGGATTCGCCTCGGCGGACCGGCATTTCACCCAGGCCCGGATGAACCCGGACATCCTGATGGTCGAATCCACCCATGACATGCGCAATCCGGCCGACATGCTGGTACTGGACCGCGTCGCGAAAAACGTGCTGCGCACCGAGGGCATCGCCATGGTGCAGAGCATCACCCGACCGTTGGGTATCCCGATCCAGCACAGCTCGATTCCGTTCCAGACCGCCATCCAGGGGCAGACCAGCAATCTGAACCTGCCGTTCCAGCGGGAGCAGTTGGCCAATCAGCTGAGAATGGTTGACGCGACCAATGTCTCGATCTCCATCTTGGAGGAGCAGTACCAGCTCTCCCTGCGGCAGACCAAGCTCACCCAGGACTCTGCGGCCAAGTCGCAGGAGCTACTCGAGGTCACCAAGAAGATGCGGGACAACATCGCGAACTTCGATGACCAGTTCCGGCCGATGCGCAATTACTTCTACTGGGAACCGCACTGCTTCGACATACCGATGTGCGCGGCGCTGAAGTCGGTCTTCGATGCCCTCGACGGCATCGACGAACTGACCGACAAGACAGCGTCGGTGCAGGTCAATACGGACCAACTGGCTGATCTCGCACCGAAATTGACCGCTCTGCTTCCGCAGACGATCGCGTCGATGAAGACCAGCCGGGACCTGTCGCTGGCCTCGTACAACTCGCAGAAGGCACTCATCGATCAGATGCAGGCGATGAATGACACTGCGCTGGCCATGGGGCAGAGTTTCGACGACGCCAAGAACGACGATCTCTTCTACCTGCCGCCGGAGGCATTCACCAACCCGGACTTCGAACGTGGTCTGAAGATGTTCCTCTCACCCGACGGCAAGTCGGCGCGCATGTTCATCACCCACCAGACCGATCCGGCGACACCGGAAGGCATCGCGCGGGTCAACGCCGAGCGCACCGCCGCTCAGGAGGGCCTGAAGATGTCCTCGTTGTCGGACGCCAAGATCTACCTCGGCGGTGTCGCGGCGACCTACAAGGACATGAGTGACGGCGCTCGGTACGACCTGATGATCGCGGTGGTGTCGGCGTTGACGCTGATTTTCATCATCATGCTGATCATCACCCGCAGCATGGTGGCTGCCGCGGTGATCGTCGGCACCGCGGCGAGTTCCATCGCGGCGTCCTTCGGCATCTCGGTGTTGTTGTGGCAGGACCTGTTCGGTATCCACGTGCACTGGCTGGTCATGTTGATGTCGGTGATCATCCTGTTGGCGGTCGGATCGGACTACAACCTGCTCCTGGTCTCCCGGTTCAAGGAGGAGATCCACGCGGGCCTCAAGACCGGCATCATCCGCTCGATGGGTGGCACCGGCGGCGTCGTGACATCGGCGGGCATGGTGTTCGCGGCGACCATGGCGGCCATGCTGGGCAGTGACCTGGTGGTGCTGGCCCAGATGGGGTCGACGATCGCGATCGGTCTGCTGCTGGACACGTTGATCGTGAGGTCGCTGCTGATGCCGTCGATCGCCACGCTGCTCGGCCGGTGGTTCTGGTGGCCGCAGGTGGTGTATCCCCGCGGGGACAACCACTTCCGTAAGCCCGCGTCGCCACGTGTACCCCGAGAGGACGATGACGACACCGCGACAC
Organism: Mycobacterium sp. 134; assembly: GCF_048282715.1. Taxonomy (NCBI): domain Bacteria; kingdom Bacillati; phylum Actinomycetota; class Actinomycetes; order Mycobacteriales; family Mycobacteriaceae; genus Mycobacterium; species Mycobacterium sp. 134. Next base: position 6,191,208 of record NZ_JBLVUN010000008.1, on the reverse strand, counting down.
TTCCGGTGACCACGAGTTAGCCCTCGTCGCCCTGGCCCGTCTTCCACTGCCGGTAGGCGGCGGGCAGGCATACGGCGCACGGTCGGTATCCCGCGGATACGGCGGTGTGCGCGTCGGCGAAGAACACCCGGTGGCGGACGTAGCCGCCGGCGGCGATGGCGCGTTGGGCCGACGGGCAGTCGAGGCGGCCGTAGATCTTGCTGCGGTGGTGTCCCCCAAGGGTTCCCGGCGTGCCGCTGCGGTGTGGGCGACCGTCGGCGCCGAGCAGCAGGTAGGGCTTCATGCGGCGTCGTGGAACACCAGGCCCAGGGTGAACCTGGTCCCGGAACGGACGGTGGAGACACCGTGCCGGATGGGTGCCGCCGACCAACCCCGTACCGACTTGGTCGGCCGATCGCGCGTGGTGAAGACCAATCCGTGTCCGTGGGGGATGACCGTGGCGGTACCGCGCGATTGCGCGCGGGCTCGTTGCTCGTAGAGCAGGAACTCGCCGCCGGTGTAGTCGACGTCCGGGTCCGTCAGATTGACCACGACCTGCAGCGGAAAGATCAACTCGCCGTAGAGGTCGCGGTGTAGCGCATTCCAGTCTCCGGCACCGTATTTCAGCAGGATCGCCGTCGTCTTGGTCTGGCCGGCCGCATGGCACATGTGCAGCCAGTCGTCGAAGTCGTCCGGCCATGGAGCCTCCCGGCCGAGCCGGGCCCACCAGGTGCGCGCGATCGGCAGCAGGTGTGGATACAGCGCCCGCTTCAGTGCGGTCACGGCCGGCGGATAGGGCTGCCGGAAGTAGCGGTACTGACCTTCGCCGAACCGGTAGCGCGCCATGTCGATCGTCGATCGGAACCGGGCCACGTCGGGGTAGAGCGCGACGATGTCCGCGGCGTCCGCCGGTGTCAGGAGCGGCCCCGTCAACGCACATCCCGTGGTGTCGAGTTCGTCACCGATACGGCTCCAGTCGGTGCCATCCACCTGCTGCTCCCAGGGATTCGCGCGGTTCATGCCGCGGCCTCCAGGTCGAGCAGCAGGCGTTTGGCCTCCGCGCCGCCGAGGTAGCCACCCATCGCGCCGTCGCTGCGGACGACGCGGTGGCAGGGGACAACCACGGGCAGTGGATTTTTCGCGCACGCGGTACCCACGGCGCGTACCGCTTTGGGGCTGCCTGCCAGGGCCGCGACGGTGGCGTAACTGGCGGTCTGCCCGTAGTCGATCTCGGCCAGGTGATGCAGCACTGTGCTGCGGAATCCGGCAGAGAGCCGCCAGTCCAGTGGCAGGTCGAAGGTGCGCCGCGTCCGGGCGAAGTACTCGTCCAGTTCACGGGCCGCGGTGTCGAGGCGGGCGGGTGCGTGCAGGATGCGGGGGCTGACCTGGTCGGCGAGGTGCTGCAGGACGGTGTCGTGGTCTTCGCGGGCGTAGGCGACGCGGACCAGGCCCTGTTCGGTGGCGGCCAGCAGCAGCCTCCCGACCGGGCTGTCGACGGTGCGGTAGGCGATGTCGAGGAGACCGTCGCGCTGGGCAGCGGCCGCGAGTCGGATGTGCAGGTCGGCCAGCTTGCCTGCTCCGGGTTGGGTGATTCGGGCCAGGTCGTCGACGATGCCTTCGTTACTCATGGATCTCTCCTTTCGTGGGCGCGTCGACCTCGGTGAGTTCGCCGAGGTAGGTGCGTCGTAGCGTGGCGATGCCGTCGCTGGAGGCACGGCGTGCCGCCGCGGCGCTGCCGCCGAGGATCTCGGCGATTTCGTCATAGGGCAGGCCGGCCAGGTAGTGGTAGGCGACGGCGTGTTTCTGTTTGTGCGGGAGCTGGTCCACCGCGGCGGCCAGGTCGTCGAAGGTCTCGGCGGTGCGGGGGCCCGGTGTTTCGGGGACGACGTCGGTCGGGATGGGTTGGCGAGTCCGGGTCCGGGTGATGTCGATGGCCTTGTGGTTGGCCACGGTGACCAGCCAGGCCTCGAAATTGGTGTCGGCCGGGAGGTCGGGGTAGGCCTTCAGTGCCGCCAGAAACGTTTCCGACCAGGCGTCGTCCGCGTCGTGCGCGCCGACGATGGCGCAACAGACCCGAAAGACGGTGGGGCCGTGGTCGCGAACCACGGTCTCAAACGGCGGTTTGGCTTTCACACCCTGTAGACGCTCCATGCCCGAGTTTTGTGAGGTGTCCATCGTGGGTGATTTCCGCGGGCGCCGTCACATCGGCCAACTGTCCAGGGAATGCGGGTGTTTGAGTGGCGCGGCGGTGGGCAGTTGCCGCGGGTGTGCGGCGGTGATCGCGTCCATTATCAGTGCGACGTAGCGGCGCCAGCCGTCGCTGCCGACGTCCATCGTCCATAGGACGCTGTTGAGCATCGCGATGATCCTCGGCAGATCCTCGGCAACCAGGTCGCGGCGGACTAGGCCGTCCTTCTGTGCCCGGCTCGTCAGTTCCTGCATGGCGGCTTCGAGACGATCCGCAATGTTGGCCAGCGCGTCGGCGCGCCTGGCCGCGGCGAGAATGTTGTGTTCGGCGGCGCCGAGCGCCGTGGCGGCCTCGATCAGTTCGGTCAGCCCGCGTAGCGGATCCTTGCGCGTGAGCGCCTTTTCGATTGCAGGCGAGAGATTTTCATCGATGCTCTGATCGAGTGCGGCTCGCAGGAGATCGGCTTTCGTCGGGAACCTGCGGTACAGGGTTCGTTCACCCACTCCGGCGCGATGGGCGATTGCGTCGATCTGTGCATCGGGGCCGAGTTCGGCAAACACCTCTCGAGCGGCCCGCAGGATGCGGTCGGCATTGCGCGCCGCATCGGTGCGCAACGGGCGTTCGGCCATCGACGTGGCATCGGGCATGGCATCAGCCTAACTGACAGTTGACTGTCAGATCTGCTCGCTCTAACCTCGCAGAAATTGGCAGTTGACTGCCAGTTACTGTCCCTGAGACTGCGAGGATCGCCGATGACCACGCCTCTTCCCGACGCTTCGGTTGGTACCGAACTTCCCGCGATCCCGGCGCCGCGCGCCGACGGATGCCCGCTGGCGCCCGCACCTGTGTTCGCCGGCTGGCGCGACGGAGACGGACTGCAGGCTGCGGTCTGGAAGGGGAAGCCGGTGTGGATGATCAGCCGTTACCAGGACATCCGGGCGGCCCTGGTCGACGAGCGGCTCAGCGCGAACACGCAGTTGTACGGCGTACCGACGGAGAGCGGCGAGGTGGCACTGATCTTTCCGCGAATGGATGATCCCGAGCATCAGCGGTTGCGTCGAATGTTGACCAGGGACTTCACTTTCCGGCGCGCCGAGGAGATGCGTCCACAGATTCAAGACCTGGTCGACGGTTTCCTCGACGAGATGATCGCGGCCGGTCCGCCGTCGGACCTCGTGAGTAGGTTCGCGTTGCCGGTCCCGTCGCTGGTGATCTGCCTGTTGCTGGGCGTGCCGTACGCGGATCACGGCTTTTTCCAAAGACTGAGTGCGGCCGGGCTCGATTCGACAGCGACACAGGAACAGCGGACCGAGTCCCATCTGGAGCTGTTCAGCTACATGCTCGACCTGGTGGCCCGCAAAGAGCGGGATCCGGGCGATGACGTGATCAGCCGGCTGATCGTCGACCACGTCGCCACCGGAGCACTCAACCGCGAAACCGTCGCCATGAACGGCGTGATGCTCCTGTCCGCGGGCCACGAAACCACCGCCAGCATGATCGCGCTGGGCGCGCTGGCGTTGCTGCAGCATCCCGACGATGCCGCGCTCCTTCGGGGAACCGACGACCCGGCCGTCGTGGCCGGCATGGTCGAGGAGCTGATGCGGTATCTGTCCGTCGTGCACAGCCTCGTCGATCGCGTCGCCCTCGAAGATATCGTCATCGGCGGCCAGTTGATCCGGGCCGGCGAGACCGTTCTGATGAACCTGCCTGCCGGCAACTTCGACACCGCCTTCGTCGATGAGCCCGACGGTTTCGACAGCGGGCGCACCTGCCGCGGGCATCTCGGCTTCGGCTATGGCGTGCATCAGTGCCTCGGTCAGAACCTCGCGCGCGCCGAGTTGCAGATCGCTCTGGCCACGTTGGTGCGCCGGCTGCCCGGATTGCGATTGGCGGTCGAAGCGGAGCGGTTGAGATTCCACAACGACAAGGAGATCTACGGCGTCGAGGAGCTGCCGGTCACCTGGTGACTCACCAGGTCGTCTTTACAAAACATCCCGGAAATGTCACGGTGTGCTGATGGACTTCTCCCATGTCGAGCTCTCCGAGGAGGATCTGGCCTTCCGCGATGAGCTGCGGGCGTTCCTGGCCCGCGTCGTCACCGACGAGGTGATCGAGCGTGACCGCGAGACTGGTGAGAACTTCGACGAGACAGTGCATCTGGCCCTGGGCGAGGCTGGATACCTGGCCGGTGACTACCGGGCCGAGGCCGACGGTGGATTCAGCGCGGTCCGGCGGCGGATCTGGGAGCTGGAGATCGGCCGGGCCCACACCCCGTGGTTCCACTGGGGAACCACCGCGATGGTCGCGCACACGATGGAGAAGTTCGCCTCGACAGAACTTCTCGACGAGGTGCTTCCGGGTGTCCTGAGCGGGAGTCTGCGCCTGTGCCTGGGCTATACCGAACCCGAAGGCGGGTCTGACGTCGCAACCTGCAAGACCCGGGCGGTGCGGGAAGCGGATGGATCGACGTGGGTTGTCAATGGCTCCAAGATGTTCACCTCGAATGCGCACAACGCCCAGTACGTGTTCCTGCTGACCAACACCGACCCGGCCGCCGCCAAACACAAGAGCCTCACGATGTTCCTGGTGCCGCTGGATTCCCCGGGTGTCGAGATCCAGCCGCTGCGCACCGTCGACGGAGACCGAACCAACATCACCTACTACAGCGACGTGCGGATCAGCGACCGGTACCGCGTCGGTGAGGTCAACGGTGGGTGGACGGTGCTGCGCGGTGCCCTCGAACTCGAGCACGGCACGTTCGAACGCGAGACCCGCGGCCTGCAGAAGCTCGCCACCATGACCGAGCACATCACCTTGATGGCCGAGGCGGTCGATCGCGTAGCGGCCGTCGCCCCCGATGACGCCGCGTCGCGCTATCGGCTCGGCCGGGGCATCGCCCGGCTGGAGGCCGCGATGAGCAGCCCCGACATGTACGGGCGCGTCGCGATTGCCCAGACCATGCGCGAAGTGTCCCCGGATCTCATGGACATCGTCGGATCGGCAGGCGCCTTGCCCGTCGGGACGACCGGCGCCGCCGGCGACGGCGCCGCCGAGTACATCTTCCGGTTGGCCGGGCCGACCGGTATCTACGGCGGAACCCTTGAGGTGTTCCGCAACATGATCGCGCAGCAGGCGCTGGGGTTGGGCCGGCCGAGCTATGCGCCGGCCAAGGGAACTGGCTGACCGTCGGGAACACCGTCAAATTTTTTGACGGTGTTCCTCCGGGTGATGCGGTCTGCAGGGTGGCATCGGCGGTGCCGGGCACCGCGATGCGGCGTGGGTACTGTGGCCGGGTGCATCCCTTGGACAACGCCCTCGAGCTCGAACCCTCCGGTGACGGCGGGTGGCGCGGGCGGACGGTGCCGGAGTGGGCCAACATGGTCGGCCCGTTCGGCGGTATCACGGCCGCCACGCTCGTGCGGGCGGTCGAGTTACACCCGCAACGGCACGGCCAGCCCATCGCCCTGACGGTGAACTATGTGGCGCCGATCGCCGACGGCGAGTTCGACATCGTGACCCGGGCCGTCAAGACCAACCGGTCCAATCAGCACTGGATCGTCGAACTCAGCCAGGACGGCGAGGTCAAGACCACCGCCACAGCGGTGTTCGGACTGCGACGCCAAGGATGGTCGGACACCGAGATCACCACGCCGCAGGCCCCGGCGCCCGAGGACATCGTGCCGACGGTCCCGCCGTTCGGCGTGGTGTGGTTCGACAACTACGACATGCGGTTCGTCGACGGGGCGATGCCCGACACCGGCGGCGAGCCAACCGAGTCGGCCAACTCCACCACGACCCTCTGGGTGCGGAACAAGCCTTCCAGGCCAATGGATTTCGCCGCGTTGACCTCGGTGAGCGACATCTTCTATCCGCGGGTCTTCCTGCGCCACGGCCAGTTCGTACCCGCCGGCACGGTGACGATCTCGGTGTACTTCCACGCCGACGAGGAGCAACTCGCGATCCAGGGTGACGACTTCGTGCTGGGAACGGCACGGGCACACCGGTATTCCGGCGGATACTTCGACCAGAGCGCGCACCTGTTCGGCCGCTCCGGCGTCCTACTGGCCACCAGTCACCAGTTCGTCTACTTCAAGGCCTGAGGTCGTCGGGAGCCGACTGCAGGGCGATCCAGGCACTCACCCGGGTCTGGGGGTCATCGAGCTTGCCGGGCAGCGCCGCCTCGATGGCCGCGAGACGGTTGCGCACGGTATTGCGGTGCAGGCCGAGTTCCTCGGCGACCTTCAGGCGCGATCCGTGATGGCGCAGGAAGCAACGCAGGATCTCAAGCTGTTCGGAATCGAGCCCGTGCAACCAGGATTCGGCGAACGCCGCGGCTTTCTCGGGGTCGATCAGGCTGAGGGGACCATGGTCGATCACCTGATCCCACAGCACCACGCCGGACACCTCGGTGGCCTGGGCGAGTGCCAATCCGGCCGTGCGATAGCCGGTCGCGCCGTCGCCGGGTGTCACGGCATTTCCCACGCCGACCTGTAGGCCGCCATCGGCCAACTGTGAACCGGTTGCTTTTGCCTGTGCGGGTGCGACGACCGCGCACAGCTCGCCGGCATATACGCCCGCGAGGATGCCCCGCCGCTCCAGGGAAGCCACGGCGTTCTCGATCGCGGATTCGTCTCCCGTGGCCCGGAGGAAGCGGATGTGCTTCGGCAGTTCGGCGGCCGGCTGGTCCACCTCCAACACCAATTGCGCCGTGCGGTCATCGCTTTCGGCGAGCAGCTCCAGCGCTCGGCTGCGAAGGTGCTGTCGGGTCGTGGCGCGGCTGCGATCCTGTTCGTCGATGAGGCCGAGCAGGGCGACCGCGGTCGTCATGGCCTGGCGCTGTCCCTCCGATGCCCTGGCGGGCACCAACGCGGCCAGGTAGGCCGAGGCCCGGCCGCGTAGTCCGATGGGATGGACCGACACGGAGAGCGTCGGGTTGGACTGTGCTGCAGCCGAGCGTAATCCGTGTGCCTGCAATCGCTTGACGTCCTGGGCGACCTCGTCGAGCGGAAACTCGTTGCGGCGGACGCCGACCGGGCCGGTCACGACCCGGCCGTCCGGATTCATCAGGCATGCCGCGCCGTCGAGCGCTGCGGCCAGTGCGGTGATGACCGCGACGACAGGATCGGGTTTGGCCGCAGCCGAGATGAGCTTGCGCTGTGTCTGGAGTGACTCGCGCGTCGCGGTGGACTCCTGTTCCTCCAGCAGATGCGCAACGTGCCGGCTGATCGCGACGAAGGTGGTGCGGCGCGGCACCTCGAACAGATTCAGCTGGTGCCTTCGGCAGGCAGCCGCGAGGGCGGCCGGAGTCTCGGCGTGGGTGAGGCCGACGGCGAACCCCACGGCGGCCACACCGGCGTCGGCAAGTCTGCGCACGTAGCCGTCCCACTGGTCGCGCCAGTCCCCGGTTTCCAGACCGGTGGTCAGAAGGATCTCCCCGCCCTCCAGGAACGGACCCGGATCGGCGAGTTCACTCGTGGCCACCCAGCGGACCGGCGCGTCGCGGTGGCAGACCTCGACGGCGACCAACCCGAGCGCGCGCACATCCAGGACATCGCCAACCAGGACCATGTGTGCCAGTTTCGCACAATTTCAGTCGTCCATTTGTGCATTTATGACCTCCCGGTGAAGGCCTCGGTTCCCTAGCGTGAGGACAAACAACCGCCAGCAGCAGGAGGAACACGTGACCATCGCTGAGCTCGCAGGTGCGGCCGTCACCCAGGAACGCCGGCTCGTCACCGCCATTCCCGGCCCGATCTCGCAGGAGATGCAGGCACGGAAGACCGCTGCGGTGGCCGGCGGCGTCGGGACCACACTGCCCATCTACGTGGTCGCCGCGGGCGGCGGAATCCTCGTGGACGCCGATGGCAACCAGCTCATCGACTTCGGCTCCGGCATTGCCGTGACCACCGTCGGCAACAGCGCACCGGCCGTCGTCGAGGCCGTCACCGAGCAGGTCGCCGCGTTCACCCACACATGCTTCATGGTCACCCCGTACGAGGGCTATGTGCGGGTGGCCGAGGAGCTCAACCGCCTCACCCCCGGTGACCACGAGAAGCGCAGCGTGCTGTTCAACTCCGGCGCGGAAGCCGTCGAGAACGCCGTCAAGATCGCCCGTGCCCACACCCGCAGGCAGGCCGTCGTGGTGTTCGACCACGCCTACCACGGCCGCACCAACCTCACCATGGCCATGACCGCCAAGAACCAGCCGTACAAGAACGGGTTCGGGCCGTTCGCCGGTGAGGTGTACCGGGTGCCCACATCGTTCCCGTTCCGTGACGGCGAGACCGACGGTGCGGCTGCGGCTGCCCGCGCCCTCGACCTGGTCGACAAGCAGGTCGGCGCCGACAACGTCGCCGCCGTGGTGATCGAGCCCATTCAGGGTGAGGGCGGGTTCATCGTGCCTGCACCGGGTTTCCTGCGCGCCCTGCAGGACTGGTGTACCGCCAACGGTGCGGTGTTCGTCGCCGACGAGGTGCAGTCGGGCTTCGCCCGCACCGGCGCGATGTTCGCCGTCGAGCACGACGACGTCGTGCCCGATCTGATCGTCACCGCCAAGGGCATCGCGGGTGGCTTGCCGCTGTCGGCGGTCACCGGTCGCGCCGAGATCATGGACGCGCCACATGCCGGCGGCCTCGGTGGTACCTACGGCGGCAACCCGATCGCGTGCGCCGCTGCCCTCGCCGTCATCGACACCATCGAGCGTGAGGGACTGCTGGCCCGCGCCGTGGAGATCGAGAAGACGATGATCGGCCGACTCAAGGCGATCGCTGCCGAAGACTCCCGGATCGGCGAGGTTCGCGGCCGCGGCGCCATGATCGCTCTCGAACTGGTCAAGGCGGGCACCACTGATCCCGACGCCGACCTGGCCAAGCAGGTCTCGGCCGCCGCACACGCCCAGGGCCTGGTGGTGCTGACCTGCGGGACCTACGGCAACGTGCTGCGGTTCCTGCCGCCGCTGTCGATGCCTGACCACCTGCTCGAGGAGGGGCTGGACATCCTGGCCGCCATCTTCGCCGAGACCCGCTGACCGCCGGTCCGGCTCGACCTCAGGGAGACACTGTGAACACGCAGAATGCGATCGCCGAACTGGACGCCAAGCACGGCATCCTCATCGACGGGCAGGCCCGCGGTGCTGCCTCGACGTTCGAGGTGTACGACCCGGCCAGCGGCCTGACCATTGCCGAGGTCGCCGACGGCACGGTGGCCGACGCCCGCTCGGCCGTCGACGCCGCGCACCGGGCCTTCGGTGACTGGGCCAGGACCAGCCCGCGGCAGCGCAGCGACATCCTGCGCCGGGTGTTCGATCTGATGGTCGCCGACACCGACCGGCTGGCCGCCCTGATCTGTGCGGAGAACGGCAAGTCGCAGGCCGATGCCCGCGCCGAGGTGGGCTATGCCGCCGAGTTCTTCCGCTGGTTCTCCGAGGAGGCGGTGCGGACCGACGGCGCATACGGTGTCAGCCCTGCCGGTGGCACCCGGACGATGGTCACCCACAAGCCGGTGGGCGTCGCCGCGTTGGTGACGCCGTGGAACTTCCCGGCCGCGATGGCCACCCGCAAGATTGCCCCGGCATTGGCCGCGGGCTGCACCGTGGTCCTCAAACCGGCGGCCGAGACACCCCTGACCGCACTGGCGATCGCCGGAATCCTTTCGGCAGCAGGTGTTCCCGACGGTGTGGTCAACATGGTGCCCACCACCGACGCCGCCGCAGTGGTCGAGAACTGGTTGAGCGATGACCGGGTCCGCAAGGTGTCGTTCACGGGCTCCACCGGCGTCGGCCGCGTGCTCCTCAAACAGGCTGCCGACCGGATCGTCAACGCCAGCATGGAACTCGGCGGCAACGCCCCGTTCGTCGTCACCGCCGATGCCGACGTCGAGGCGGCCATCGCGGGAGCCATGGTGGCCAAGTTCCGGGGCGGCGGTCAGGCCTGCACCGCAGCCAACCGGTTCTACGTGCATGCGTCGGTGGTCGACCAGTTCGTCGCCGGTTTGGGCGCCGAGGTCGCGGCACTGCGCGTGGGGCCGGCGTCGGATCCGGCGTCACAGATCGGTCCGCTGGTGAGCGAGCGTGCAGCGCAGCGAGTGACTGCCGCGATCGATGCCGCGGTGGCCGACGGTGCCGTGATCTCCGCACAGGCCGACGTTCCGGCCGCCGGCTGGTTCGTCGCTCCCACGCTGCTGACCGGTGTCGCCCCGGATGCCGCGATCCTGGCCGACGAGATCTTCGGGCCCGTCGCCCCGGTGGTGGTGTGGGAGGACGAGAGCGATCTCCTGCGCTGGGTCAACGACACCGAATATGGTTTGGCAGCTTACGTTTACGCGGGCCGATTGCAGGACGCGGTGCGGCTCGCGGAGTCCTTCGACGCCGGCATGGTCGGTATCAACCGGGGCATCGTGTCCGATCCGTCGACCCCGTTCGGTGGGATGAAGCAGAGCGGGCTCGGTCGCGAAGGTGCCCGTGAAGGGCTGCACGAGTTCCAGGAGACGCAGTACTTCAGCGTCGCGTTCGACTGAGCGGTCGCTCAGAACGGGGCCGAGTGCTGCATCAGGCTCAACATCAGCACGACCATGCACAACAGTGAACTGAACATGATCAGCCCCATGACGATGATCACGAACCACGACGCGCAGCGCTGCTTGCCGCGCGCCAGTTTCGCGATCCGCTCGTCGTGCATGAGTTCATCTGCGACGACGGCAAACTCGACACCCGCCCGTTCAGCATCGGCGGCGGGTGCGCCGCAGGATATTTCGCGTAGACGCGTGGCGGCGATGCCGACGCCGACCCCGGCGAACCGCCGGCTCATCTGACGTGCCTGTCTACGGGAGAGACGGTGATCGAGCGAATCTAGCGAATGCGGCCGCTGTCCCCATCCGCGGCCGTGCGCGTTCGACGGGGTCGTCATAACCCTGTGAGTCTACGAGCGTCGCGGGTCGTGAGGAAGCCTGCGCGCGTGGATTGTTCACGTCTGCAAGTACTTGGTTCACCGGATGAACCGGTGCACGTCCTCTGTCACGTCGCCGCCCTCCTGGGCGATCCACGGCCCTTCGATCGACGGATCGATGATTCCGTCCTCCAGCCACGTGTAGCTGCCTGCGAGCACCTCGTGCGCCAGCGTGCGGTCGGCGTCGTCGCTGTTGTCCCAGAGTTCGGTGAACAGCTGCTCGACCCGTACCCGGGACTGGCGGCAGAACGCGTCGGCGAGGTCGACCGCGGAGTCCGGCGTGCCACTGCGGGTCCGGACGCAGGCCGCCGTCATCGCGAACAGTTCTGCCCCGATGTCGACGACGCGGCCGAGGAAGCGTTGTTTGTGTTCCAGCCCGCCCTGCCACCGCGACATTGCGTAGAAGGTGCTGCGGGCGAGTTTTCGGCTGGCCCGCTCGACATACCGCAGATGCTCGGCCAGTGGCCCGAACTCGGTGAATGACGTTGGCAACTGGCCTTTCCCGGTGACCAGGGTGGGCAGCCAGCGGGCGTAGAACTTGCCGGCCTGCGCGGCCGCTTTCGCCTTGTGTCTGAGGTCGGCCTCCGGGTCGATGATGTCGCCGGCCACCGAGAGGTGCGCGTCGACCGCCTCGCGGGCCAGCATCAGATGCATGATCTCGGTGGAACCCTCGAAGATCCGGTTGATCCGCATATCGCGCAGGACCTGCTCGACGGGCACGCCGCGTTCCCCGCGGGCGGCCAGGGACTCGGCGGTCTCGAAGCCCCGGCCGCCACGAATCTGCACCAGCTCGTCGGCGATCAGCCAGGCCATCTCGGAGCCGTAGAGCTTGGCCAGCGCGGCCTCGATCCGGATGTCGGTGCGGCCCGCGTCGGCCAATTCGCCGGCGAGCTCGACCATCGACTCGATGCCGTAGGCGGTGGCCGCGATGAACGCCACCTTGCCCGCCACCGCGTCGTGCTCACCGACCGGCCGGCCCCACTGCACGCGTTCCTTCGACCATTCCCTGGCGATCTTGAGGCTCCACTTCGCCGTTCCGGTACACACCGCCGGCAGCGACAGGCGTCCCACGTTGAGCGTGGTCAGGGCGATCTTCAGCCCTTCTCCCTCACGGCCGATGCGGTTGGCGGCCGGCACCCGCACATCGGTCAGCTTGGTCAGACCGTTCTCGATTCCGCGCAGCCCCATGAACGCGTTGCGGTTCGTGACAACGATGCCGGGCGTATCCGCCTCGACGACGAATGCGGTGATACCGCCGCGATGCCCGTCGCCCGCAGGTACCTGAGCCATCACCACGAGCAGGTCCGCGATGACACCGTTGGTGGTCCACAGTTTTACGCCGTTGAGCAGGTAGTCGTCGCCGTCCGGCGTGGCGGTGGCGTGCAGCCGGGCCGGGTCACTGCCGACATCCGGTTCGGTCAGCAGGAACGCGCTGATCTCCCGCGTGCACCGGGGCAGCCAGGTGCCCTTCTGCTCGGCTGTCCCGAACATCGACACCGGCTGCGGTACCCCGATCGATTGGTGCGCCGACAGCAAGGCCCCCAGCGCGGGGTGGACCGAGCCGACCAGGGTGAGTGCCTTGTTGTAGTACACCTGAGACAGGCCGAGCCCGTCGTATTCGGGGGAGATCTTCATCCCGAACGCGCCCAGCTCCTTCAAGCCCCGGATCACTTTGTCCGGGATCCGCGCGTCGCGTTCGATGACGGCGGCGTCGATCTGCGTCTCGCAGAACGCGCGCAGCTTGGCCAGAAATGCCTCGCCGTGCTCTGTCGTCTCGGCGGGACCACGCGGGTACGGATGGACCAGGTCCAACCGCAACCTGCCGAGGAACAGTTCTTTGCCGAAGCTGGGCTGGTGCCACTGCGCTTCGCGCGCCTCCTCGGCGACCTGCCTGGCCTGTCGTTCGTTGACTTCTCCGGTAGCGGTCATCACCGGCCTCCATGCGTCGGGCCCTACTCGACGGTAACCCCGTTCGGGGGTGGGGTACCCGGCATTCGGTCAGGTCACGCGTGGGGTTGAGGCGATGACTCCGTGAACCACCGCTTCGCTGGGATTCAACTGCGGCGCGGACCGTCATACTGACGAAGTGACACCGAGAAAAGTGCGGGACACATCACCGAAGCAGGGGTGGCTGACGTCCAAGCAGCAGCGCGCCTGGGTCGCCTATATGCGCGTGCAACTGCGGATGAGCTACGAGATGAACCGCCAACTGCAGGCCGATTCCGGGTTGTCGCTCGCCGACTACGACGTTTTGGTGGCATTGAGCGGCGTGCGTGACGAGGGCATGCGCGTCAGCGATCTCGCCGCGCAGATCGGCTGGGAGCGCAGCCGGCTGTCACATCAGTTGCGGCGCATGGAGGAACGCGGCCTGACCGAACGCCGCCCCAGCGCGGAGGACGGCCGCACGACCAACGTCATGCTCACCGAGAGCGGGCAGCGGGCCATCGAGGATGCCGCGCCCGCCCATGTCGATCTGGTGCGCAGCCTCTTCTTCGACCCACTGCCCGACAACCTGCTGGCACCGTTCACCGCGGCACTCGAACATATCCACGTCAACCTCGATCACAACAGCTCGCTACCTGCCGCGCCGAGCTAGCATTTAGGTGAACTATCACCTAAATGTCTGGAGTGGAGCAATGGGCGACGTCACTACCCGCCTGATGGAGGCCAATCTTCTCGCCGTGTTCGACCAGCGCGACCCGAAGCTCCGCGCTGAAGCCATCGCGACCACGTACGCGGATGACGTGCAGTGGATCGACGATGAAGGTGTCGCCACCGGACACGACGAACTCAACGTCAAAGCGGCTGAACTGCAGGAGGGGCTGCGGGGGCTGCATTTCGTGAAGGCCGGCCCGGTACGGAAGACTCGCGGGCTCGGATTTCTGGCCTGGGAAGTACGCACCCCCGACGATGTGACAGTGGCATCAGGCTTCGACGTGGCCGAGATATCGAGTGAGCGAATCGTTCGGATGTGGACAGTGCTGAACTCGCCGGAATAGGTGATATGTCACCTATGTTGTAGTGCGTGGAACGCACGAACCGCACACGAACGGAGTCCGATCATGGGACAGCTCGACGGCAAGACGGCACTGGTCACCGGAGGAACCTCTGGCATCGGCCTGGCCACCGCACGACGGCTCGTCGACGAAGGCGCCTATGTCTTCATCACCGGCCGCGACCGCGCCCGCCTGGACGAAGCGGCCGCCTCCATCGGCGCTCACGGCATCCAGAGCGACATCAGCAAGATCGACGAGCTCGACATCCTCTCCCAGGAGATCGGCAAGCACGGCAGGGGTCTCGATGTCGTCTTCGCCAACGCGGGCGGTGGCGACTTCGCCACTCTCGCCGAGGTCACCCCGGCGCACTACCGGGACAACTTCGATCGCAACGTGGCCGGCACGGTGTTCACGGTGCAAAAGGTGCTGCCGCTGCTCAACGAGGGCGCCTCGATCGTCCTCGCCGGCTCCACCGCCGCCTCTGAGGGGGTGCCCGCGTTCGGGCTGTACGCGGCATCCAAGGCGGCCATCCGCTCGCTCGGCCGCACCTGGGCTGCTGAACTGGCCGACCGCAAGATCCGCGTCAACACCGTCGTGCCCGGGCCGATCGAAACGCCTGGGCTGACGGGGTTGGCGCCGGCCGACCAGAAGCAGGATCTGCTCGACGGTATGGCCGCGCAGGTGCCGATGAAGCGGCTCGGCCGCCCCGAGGAGATCGCCTCTGCCGTGCTGTTCCTGGCCTCGGATCAGAGCAGCTTCATGACCGGGGCGGAGTTGGCCGTCGATGGTGGGCAGATTCAGCTGTGACACAGGTCTCGCTACACTTACCGTAAGTCCAACGGTTAGGAGCCGCGTTGATCAAGGTCATGCAGGGCGTGCGAGTGCTCGAGGTCGCTCAGTTCACCTTCGTACCGGCGGCGGGAGCCATCCTCGCCGACTGGGGTGCCGACGTCATCAAGGTGGAGCACCCCGTCCGCGGCGATACCCAGCGCGGCTTCATCAACATGGGCGGGTTCCAGCTCGACCCCAACCGGCATCCGCTCATCGAGCACCCGAACCGCGGCAAGCGCAGCGTCGGCATCGACGTCTCGACCCCCGGGGGCCAGGAGATCCTGTACGAGATCGCCAAGACCGCCGATGTGTTCCTCACCAATTACCTGCCCGCCCAACGGCAGAAGAACAAGTTCGATGTCGAGCACATCCGCGCGGTGAACCCGAACATCATTTATGCCCGCGGCAGTGCGTACGGCGACAAGGGGCCGGAGCGCGACACCGGCGGCTTCGACGGCACCGCATTCTGGACCCGCAGCGGCGTCGGGCACGCCCTCACTCCGGAGGCGATCAACGGTGCTCTGTCCCAGGGCATCCCGGCCTTCGGCGATTCGATCGGCGGCATGAACATCGCCGGTGGCATCGCCGCCGCCTTGTTCCACCGTGAGCGCACCGGAGAAACCGCCGAGATCGACGTCTCGCTGCTCAGCACCGCCTGGTGGGCAGCCGGTGCCAGCGTCACCCAGGGCATGGAGACAGGTGAGACGATGCGCTCGCTGATGCCGGACGATGCCACCTCGGTCAACCCGTTCATGGCCAACTACCGGACTTCCGACGGAGGCACCATCAACCTGTGCATCGTCAGTCCGACGGGCTACATCCGCGATGCCTTCGAACACCTCGGTCTGCCCGAGTTGGCCGACGACCCGCGGTTCAGCGACGTGCTGCCGCTGATCGAGAATGCCTCGGAAGGCGTCGAACTCATCGCCCAGGCGATCGGCAGCAAGCCGTTCGAGTACTGGCGCCAGCACCTCAAGACCATGAAGGGCCAGTGGGCACCGTTCCAGAGCCTGGTCGACCTCGCCGGTGACGACCAGGCGGTCGCCAACGACATGATCGTCGAGGTGGAGGCCACCGACGGCGGCAAGCCGTTCAAGGTGGTGCGGGGGCCGGTGCAGTTCAATCACGAACCGCTGGAGACCACGCGCGCGCCACAGGCGTCCGAGCACACCGAGATCGTCCTGATGGAACTCGGCATCGACTGGGATCGGATCAGCGAGCTCAAGGACTCGGGCGCGATCGCCTGAGCTAGTTGCAGCCGCCCGCGTGCACCCACCGGCCGTTGTAGCCGATGCAGCCGCTGACGTTCGCGCCCGGCGGCGGCGGTGGCGGATCCTCGGGAAGCGGCGCGTAGTACGTCGGCGGGGGGACGTAGGGGGAGACCGCATCGGCGATGTTGACGCAGCCGCCCACCGAGATGCGGCGGCCGGCACTCGCGCATACGTCGGCATTGGCCGTCCCGGCGGGTGCAGCCAGGACGATGGCGCCGGGAAGCGCCGTGAAGGCGAGCACGACCGTGGCCGCGCGGAGCCAGGATGATCGGGGCGTTGGGGTGTACATCATTGTCCTAATGGCTGGTCAGGTGCCTTGATACCGCACCGGGCTCGGAAGTCGGTGAGTGGTTGACGGATCCCGGCGAGGTCGGCGTGGGCCTGCGGGTTGGTGTCGAAGTAGGCGCGCGTGGCCTCCGGAGTCTCTTCGTCTGGCCGGCTTCGCAGGCTTGTGTAGAAATCGTTGACGTCCGGATGTGTGAACAGATACGTCGATGTCGCGGCGGCGACCCCGGAGGCAATGCCGGCGAGGTCGGCGGCCGTGCAGTTGGGCGGGCGAGGCGGCGGCTCGGCGACGGCGGTCACGGGGCTGAACAGGCCGACGGTGACCCCGATGGCGCCGGCTGCGAAAGCCGGGACCATTCCGTGGCGCACTGTGGAAAGTGTGCGGGACACAGCGGGACTCCTTCCCGAGGTGGGCAGGTGCCGATTGCATCGCCCGGCGGGCCGAACATTAGCAGGCGAGCAGGGGAAATGGCGATGGATCGTTGGATCGGCAAAGACGTGGCTTGGCTTGGTGCGCCGGTGTTTAGGGCCGTGGCCGCGACGCGACCCGTGCGTTGCGATAGGCAGTGGGGGTCATGCCGAACCAGCGTTTGCAGGAGCGGGTGAGGACACTCTGCTCGGCGTAGCCGAGTTGGTGGCACAGCTGGTCGAGACCGAGATCGGTGTCGAGCAGCAGACGTTGCGCGACCTCGCGGCGTGTCTGGT
The DNA here is from genome assembly GCF_048282715.1 of Mycobacterium sp. 134. NCBI lineage: Bacteria > Bacillati > Actinomycetota > Actinomycetes > Mycobacteriales > Mycobacteriaceae > Mycobacterium > Mycobacterium sp. 134. The sequence goes on along the minus strand of NZ_JBLVUN010000008.1, from coordinate 6,174,011 downwards.
CGACCAGATCGGCGAACGTGGCGTTCTCGGAGCGTAATCGGCGTTGCAGGGCCTTCGGGTGCAGGCCGATATGACGGGCGATGTCGGTCAGGCCGATGGCCCTGGTGGGTAGGAGTTGGCGGACCAGGCTGCGCACCAGCTGGCTGGTGGCCGGGTTGAATTCGCCCATCACCTGGGCGAGATAGTCGACCGCGGTCTGGTGGGCGAGCTGATCGGTGGGCAGTGGGCGCTGCAGATCGGTGGTGCGCAGGGTGAAACCCGCGACCGGCTCGTAAAAGCTGGGCAGGCAGCCGAAGTAGCTCTGATAGTCGTCGGCGGGGGTCAGCGCGTGATGGGGCAGGTGCACCGCGACAGGTCGGTAGGCGGCACCGAGGAACAGCCGCAGTACCCGGAGCGTGACTCCGAGCGAGAGCTCGATGGCCTGCGCTTGCGGCGGTGCCGGATCGAGGAGGTATTCGAATTCGAACCGCCGCAGATCCGGGTCGAGATGCGTGGCCACCCGTGCGGTGATCGACGGGCTGTAGGCCGCCATGAACTTGTCGAAAATCATGAAGGCTTCGGCGACGGTGGCGGCATTGCGACCGGCCAGGCCGACCGGGCCGAGGATGTCGATGCCTTGACGGAGCGCCAAACGCCGTCCGAAATCGGGGGTTTCGAGTACGGCGGCAGCGTCTTCGAGCATCTGGGCACCGTTGGGCAGGGAGATGAAGCGGTCGTGGCGACCGACATCGTCGTAGGGGATGTGGGCGGCAGTGATCAGAGCGCGACTATCCCCGCCGAGTTCGGTGACGAGCTGGTGAAAATTCGTGAGCGCCGTCCCCCGAATCACGGCCATGTCCCACAATGTCAAAGATTTGTCCCGGAATGTCAAGACAGAGGCTGTCAGTTTGCTGCACAGTGGATGCCCGGGTCGGGGTGAATCGGCTGCGCGGCTTGCCCCACCAATGGCCGGCTGCACAGACCGAGTTCCCATGGAGGAGAGGAGCGCGGTGTCTGACGTGCAGGGTGACCAGTTGGTGGCGGCAGTTCTGCCGGACGGTGGTGTTTTGCCCTTCCCTGCGGTTCCGTCGGGCAGTATCGCCGGCCGGACGTTGCAGGAGTCGACGTATGAGCCACGCCAGGTTCCGAAGCGGCTGCATGACGACTCGCCGAACATCGTCATCGTGCTCATCGACGACGCAGGACCCGGCCTGCCCTCGACCTTCGGCGGTGAGGTCACCACGTCGACGCTCGATCGCATCTGCGCTGAAGGCGTGTCCTACAACCGTTTTCACACCACAGCGATGTGCTCGCCAACCCGGGCGTCGCTGCTCACCGGCCGCAACCACCACGAGATCGGCAACGGTCAGATCGCTGAGCTGGCCAACGACTGGGACGGGTACGCCGGCAAGATCCCGCGGTCGAGTGCCACCGTGGCAGAGGTGCTCAAGCAGTATGGCTACGCGACATCGGCCTTCGGGAAGTGGCACAACACTCCTGCGGAAGAGACCACTGCCGCCGGGCCGTTCGAGAACTGGCCCACCGGTTTGGGTTTCGAGTATTTCTACGGATTCCTCGCCGGCGAGGCCTCACAGTACGAGCCGAACCTCGTCCGCAATACCACCGTGGTCGCCCCGACGAAGACTCCAGAAGAGGGCTATCACCTGTCCGAGGACCTGGCCGACGACGCCATCTCCTGGCTGCGCCGGCACAAGGCGTTCAACGCCGACAAGCCGTTCTTCATGTATTGGGCGAGCGGAGCCATCCACGGTCCGCACCACGTCATGAAGGAATGGGCCGACAAATACGCGGGCAAGTTCGACGACGGCTGGGATGCCTACCGGCAGAGGGTGTTCGACCGCGCCAAGGGCAAGGGCTGGATTCCGGCCGACTGTGAACTGACAGAGCGGGACCCGCAGCTCGCGGCCTGGGAAGAAATCCCCGAGGACGAAAAGCCGTTCCAGCGCCGCCTGATGGAGGTTGCCGCTGGATACGGCGAGCACGTCGACGTCCAGGTGGGCCGGATCACCGACGAGCTCGAATCGCTGGGGTACGCCGACAACACCCTGTTCTTCTACATCTGGGGTGACAACGGTTCGTCGGGTGAGGGCCAGAACGGCACGATCGCCGAACTCTTGGCGCAGAACGGGATTCCCACGACGGTGCGCCAGCACATCGATGCCCTCGAGGATCTCGGCGGCCTCGAGGTACTGGGTTCGCCGCTGGTGGACAACCAGTACCACGCCGCCTGGGCCTGGGCAGGCTCCACCCCGTACAAGGGTATGAAGCTGCTCGCCTCCCACCTGGGCGGTACGCGTAACCCGATGGTGGTGCGCTGGCCGGCCAAGATCGCTGCTGATGCAGCACCCCGGGATGTGTTCCTGCACTGCAACGACGTCGTGCCGACCATCTACGACATCGTAGGCATTGCACCGCCGCGTGTGGTCAACGGGGAACCTCAGATCTCGCTTGCGGGAGCAAGCTTCGCGCGCACGCTGGCTGACCGAAATGCACTCGGCGGCAAGAAGACCCAGTATTTCGAGATCATGGGCAGCCGCGGCATCTACCACGACGGATGGATGGCCTCGGCGCGTGGACCCCGGCTGCCGTGGGTACCGGGCCAGCCGCCGGGTATCGCCACCTGGACCCCCGACAACGACGTGTGGGAGCTCTACCACCTCGACGAAGACTGGTCGCAGGCCCGCGATCTCGCTGTTGAACAGCCCGAGAAGCTGGCCCAGATGCGGGAGATGTTCATGGTCGAGGCCGCCCGCAACGCGGTGCTGCCCGTCGGCGGTGGGCTGTGGGTTCCCGTGTATCACCCAGAGTTGCGGATCGCCCCGCCCTACAAGGAGTGGGAGTTCTCGGGGGACACCATTCGGATGCCCGAATTCTGTGCGCCGGCGCTCGGCAACAAGAACAACGTCGTCACCATTGACGTCGACATCCCGGCCAATGCCAACGGGGTCCTCTACGCTCTCGGCGCGGCGGCGGGCGGGCTGACGGTCTACCTCGACGAGGGGCAACTCTGCTACGAGTACAACCTCTTCATCTTGTCGCGTACCAAGATCCGGTCCGAGGGCAAGGTGCCGCCGGGGCGTGCCACGATCACCGTTAACACTCAGTATGCGGATCCACGCCCGGCCGGACCGCTCGACATCACCGTCGCGCGCAACGGCGAAACGATTGCCAGTGGACAGGTCCCGATCAGCGCCCCGTTGCTGTTCACCGCCAACGACTGCCTGGACATCGGCACCTGCCTGGGCTCACCGGTTTCACTCGACTACCGCGAACGCGCACCGTTCCCGTTCGAAGGCCAGATTCACCGCGTCCACGTCGCCTACACCTAGCCGGCACAAACCCTGAGAGAGGAAGTCTTTCGTGAAGAAGGATCGGCGCGTGGCCAAGAGGCTGGCCGCGCTCGGCACCGCGATCGTGATGATGGGCACCCTGGCATGTTCACCTTCGTCAGATCAAGGCGAGCAGTCCGGGCCCGGGCAGTTGACGCCCGACCAGGCCAAGGCCATCGCCCTTGATGCCTACGTTTACGGGTATCCCCTTGTCACCGTTGAGATGACGCGACGCGTGATGACCAATGTCGCCCAGGTTGAGGCGCCGCGGGCACCGATGGGGCAGTTGATGCGGATGCGTGAGTATCCGAGCGCCCAGTTCCGCGACGTCACCGCGCCGAACGCCGACACTCTGTACACAAACGGATTCATCGACGTCAAAGACGAGCCGTGGGTGCTGACCCTGCCGGACGCACACGACCGCTACTACCTGTTCCCGATGCTCGACGGCTACACCAATGTCTTCGAGGTTCCGGGGAAGCGCACGACCGGGACGGGCCCGCAGACCTACGCCATCACCGGTCCGGGCTGGAAAGGCACACTGCCCGCCGGCGTGAAGGAGTACAAGTCACCCACCTCGACCGTGTGGCTGCTGGGCCGCATCTACTGCGACGGCACGCCAGAGGACTACGCCGCTGTGCACAAGTTGCAGGACGAGATCTCGCTGGCGCCGCTCAGTTCATACGGCAAGCCGTACACCCCGCCGGCCGGCAAGGTCGATCCGGCCATCGACATGAAGACACCGGTCCGCGACCAGGTCAACAATCTGAGCACCGAAGCGTACTTCGATCTGCTGGCCACGTTGATGAAGAACAACCCGCCGACCGAGGGCGACCGGCTGATCGTGGACAAGATGGCCGAACTCGGCATCGTCGCGGGGGAGAAGTTCGACATCGGCAAGCTCGATCCCGACGTGGCCGCGGCGTTGCAGTCGGTTCCCAAAGAGGGCTTCGAGAAGATCATGGCCCGCTTCAAAGACCTGGAGAACGTCAACGGCTGGCGGTTCACCACAGAGACCGGCCAGTATGGCACCGACTATCTGCAGCGCGCCTTGATCACCGCCATCGGCCTGGGTGCCAACCGGCCCCAGGACGCGGTCTACCCGACCTCGGAAGCCGACATCGACGGCCAGGCCTACGACGGCGCCGACAAGTACACGGTGCACTTCGACAAGGGCCAGTTCCCGCCCGTCAACGGGTTCTGGTCACTGACCATGTACGACGAGGCCTACTTCTTCGTCGACAACCCGCTCAACCGCTACAACCTGAGCCAGCGGAACACCTTCGTCACCAACCCCGACGGGTCCGTCGATCTCTATCTGCAGCACGAGAACCCCGGCCCGGGCAAGGAAGCCAACTGGCTGCCCGCGCCGGCCGGCAAGTTCAACCTCATGCTGCGGCTGTACTGGCCGAAGGAGGCCTCACCTTCGATCATCGACGGCACGTGGAAGCCACCGGCAATCACGAAGGTTCAGTGACGAGGGCTTGCCAGGAATTTGCCATAAACAAGCGAAATGGCTGCCAGACCGGGTCTGGCAGCCATTTCGGGAGTTGTCCGGAGTGCGATGGACTAGATGTGCGCCGCCCGGCGACGATGGCGAAGCAGGCGGGTCAACCAGCGAACATCGATCAACATTGCGTTGGCCTTTCTCTCAGGCGCTCTTGACAAGCAGGGGGAGCAACCGGCGGCGCGCCGTGTTGCCTTCGGCGAAGTGATGCAGGGCTTCAGGCACCGACGAGCTGAGCGGTACGTCCACGTCCTGGTGGTGGATCTCGGCGACCACCGGCTGGCTGGCGACCACCGTCCAGTCCACGCCCAATGCGCCGCACTTTTCATCGATGTCGTAGAACAGCGAGATCGCCTGCGGTTCAAAGCTGTTCACGCCACTCAGATCGAGCGCCAAAGGCTTCTCCGCAAGGATGAACCGATTTACATACGACGCGATCTGGTCGATGTTGTTGCTGTCGACGTCTCCCTTGACGGTCACCACTGTCGCCAGCTGCCGGCACTGTGCGCGCATTGATGCGCCCTCGCAGATGACTGCCGAGTTCCCGTATCGAAAGTGTCGATCCATTGCCGGGGTGTTGTTCGTGAATGTCATGATCAGCCTCCCGCCGTCTTTCTTGAGCTCTGGCTGAGCTCCGTCGCGTCAACCTGTTCATGACGGTATGCGGGCAAAATAAGGCGGCTGGGAGCCAGCGTTAATACTTTGCTAAGAACCCTCCGACGCTTACTCGCCAGTAAGGTTCACACCACCAGCACGTCGAGCGTCCTGGGTCCGTGGACTCCTTCTACCCGCTGTAGTTCGATGTCGCTGGTGGCGCTGGGGCCCGAGATGAACGTCAGTGGCCGCGTCGGCGTCAGCTCGGCGAATGCCTGCGGCACGGTGTCCACGATCTGATCGACCCGGACCACACAGATGTGATGGTCGGGCACCAGAGTCAGCGCACGCCGTCCCTGCCCGGGTCCGGCATCTAGCACGATCGTCCCGGTCGCGGCGATCCCGAGCGCGCATCCGGTCAGCACCGCATCGGCGCTGTCGAGTTGCTCGACACTCAGCGCCGGCGCGTCGGCGAGCGTCGTCACCCCCGCCACCCATTCGGTCGGTAGGTCGGCCGGGATGACCACCGTGGCGTGCGGCCCGACCAGCTCGAGAACGGTCGACGCGATCGCATCGACCTCGATGCGATGCACCCGGGCGCGGTACTCGGCGACCGTCTCGGCGAACCGCCCGACGTGGCCCGCACCGGGGAACGTCTCACGGTGATAGTCGCGCGGCACCGCCACGGCCTGAGGCGGTGCCGACGCCAGGGCCGCGCGAACCCTGTCGAGCACCGCAGCCCTGGACTCAGGCGTCGGGCCGGTCACCCCCGGCCTCCCTCGTGGGTCCGGTTCCACCACTGGCGGAACGTCTCGGCGGGCGGCTCGGGAATGTCACGGCTGGCGGTCCACTTCGAGGCCGGCCACGGCAGTGCGGAGATGCGGTGATCGCGCCCGGCGATCAGCCGCCCGGCGCCCAGGGCCTTCTCGGCCAGCGAGAACCGGCCCGCGCCGGCCATCGCCCAGCCCGCGGCCTTCATCGCCAGATCCTGTCCGCTGGGCAGGCCTGCTCTTTCCTGGTCCACCTGGGCGGCGCGCAGGTGCACCAGGATCGACGGGATGTCGATGAGCACCGGACAGGCTTCGAAGCACGCTCCGCACAGCGACGAGGCGTAGGGGAGGCTGGCGTTGGGGTCGTCGTGTCCGGTCGTTCCCGTGAGCTGGGGACTCAGGATCGCCCCGATCGGTCCGGGATAGACCGAGCCGTAGGCGTGGCCGCCGGTCCGTTCGTAGACCGGGCAGACGTTCAGGCATGCACTGCACCGGATGCAGTGCAGGGCGGCGCGTCCCACCTCATCGGCCAGCACCCGGGTGCGGCCGTTGTCCAGCAGGACCAGGTGGAATTCCTGTGGACCATCGCCGGGGTGCACGCCGGTCCACATCGAGGTGTACGGGTTCATCCGTTCCGCGGTCGAGGAGCGTGGCAGCAATTGCATGAACACCTCGAGATCGGTGAACGTGGGCACGATCTTCTCGATGCCCATCACCGTGATCAGCGTCCGCGGCAGCGTCAGGCACATCCGTCCGTTGCCTTCGGACTCCACGACCGCGAGCGTGCCGGTCTCGGCGATGCCGAAGTTGGCGCCGCTGATCGCGACCTGCGCGGTGAGGAACTTGCGTCGCAGATGGGCCCTGGCCGCCATCGCCAGAACCCGGGGTTCGTCGGTGAGCTCACCCGCGTCGGGCATCTCCCGGTCGAAGATCTCACGGATCTCGGCGCGGTTGCGGTGGATGGCCGGCACCAGGATGTGGCTGGGCTTGTCGTGGCCGAGTTGCACGATCAGCTCGGCCAGATCGGTTTCGAACGCGGCGATGCCCTGGGCTTCCAGATACTCGTTGAGCCCGATCTCCTGGGTGGCCATCGACTTGACCTTCACCACTTCGTCGGCGCCGGTGGCGCGGATCAGGTCGGCGACGATGCGGTTGGCCTCGTCGCCGTCGCGGGCCCAGTGCACCACGCCGCCGCGCTGGGTGACGTTGTCCTCGAGCTGAACGAGCAACTCGGGAAGCCGTGCCATGACGTCCTGCTTGAGGGCACTGCCCGCGGCACGCAACTGCTCCCAGTCGTCGCATTCGCGTATCGCATTGAGACGCTTGGTGCGAATGGTGTGTGTGGCGTGCCCGATGTTGCGGCGCAGTTGGGAGTCGGCGAGCGCGGTGCGGGCGGCTGCGGGAAACGGCTCCTCACCGCGGAGGTTTCCGACGCCGGGGGTGCCCAGGAACTCGCTCATCGGTCGGCCGCCAGGATCTCGGCCAGGTGCACGGTACGCACGCCGGAGCGCAGCCGGCTCAGCCCGCCGCCGATGTGCATCAGGCACGAGGAGTCCCCGGCGCTGCACACCTCGGCCTCGGTCTCCAGGATGTGGGCCATCTTGTCGGCCAGCATCGCGGTGGACGTATCGGAGTTCTTGATCGCGAAGGTTCCGCCGAAGCCGCAACAGGATTCGGCCTCGGACAGCTGCACCAGTGTCAGTCCCCGCACGTTGCGCAGCAGTCGCAGCGGCTTGTCGCCGACCCCGAGCATGCGCAGCGAATGGCAGGTCGGGTGGTAGGTGACGCGGTGCGGGTAGTAGGCGCCGACGTCGTCGACACCGAGCACGTCGATCAGCAGTTCCGACAACTCGTAGGTTCGTTCGGCCAGTCGTTCGGCGCGGCCGGCCAGACCCTCGTCACCGGCCCGACGGGCCACCATCGCGTGTTGGTGACGTACCGACCCGACACACGAGCCCGATGGCGCGACGACGGCGTCGCAGTCGGCGGATTCGAAGGCCTGGACGTGGTTGCGTACCAGCGCGGTGGCTTCTTTGAGATAGCCGGTATTGACATGCATTTGGCCGCAACAGGTTTGGCCGGGCGGAAAGACCACCTGGTGGCCGAGGCGCTCGAGCAACTGCACCGTGGCGATCGCCGCGGGTGGGAACATCGCATCCGCCAGGCAGGTCGCGAACAGGGCGATTCGCATACGCACTCCTAAACCTCAATCCGTGGACTGACTTGAGTGGTGTGGTTCGACGGTGATTCTGACGGCGGTTTGTGGGGTGGGCAGGATGTAGCCGCTGGTCTGCCCAGCTTTTCCTGTGTGCTTCGGTGGGGCCTGTTCGGCGACGGTTAGACGGTTGCGGTAGCGGGTGGGCTGTAGCCGATGGTGTTGCGCCACAGGGTGAGCCAGTGCTCGGTCCAGGGCCAGTGGCTGGGTAGGTGCAGGATGGGTCGGCGTTGCGGTCGGGCCAGCCGTGCCGGGACGGTGATGATCGTGCGTCGCAAGGTGGCTCCCCGGGCCACTGCGTGCGCTCCACCGGCAAGCACACCGGCGGCGCGCAGCAGATTGTGGGCGATGGCCCCGCAGAGCACCCACGCGGAGTTGGCGCCGAATTGCCCGGAGGGCATGTGGGCCAAGGGGCCGGCGATCAGGTCGGCGAAGACAGTTTCGATGATCGCGTGTTGACGGTGGGTGATGTCGGCGTCGGCGGTTGGTAGGTCGGTGTTGGTGAAGAACGGGTGATACCGCCAGACCGGGAACAGGGCGTCGCGGAAGCGCGCATCTTTGACCCGACGTACCACCAGTCGGGCGGTGAAGCGGTCTGTGGTGGCCGCGAATGCGGTGTAGCTGATTTCGGCGACTTCGGCATCAGAGATCCACTCTCCGGTGTCGGGATCACGCACCGCGCCCGGGTATTTCACCGGTGTCCACGCCGCGTCGTCGATGGCGTTGATGGCCCGGTTGATCGCGCTGTTGCGGCCCATGACCACCGAGAATTGCGCACCATGGCGTCGGCAGGCGCCGACGACGGCGCGGGTGCCGTAGGACGAATCGCCGCGGACCAGGATCTGGCCGGTGACCCCGGCCGCTCGGGCCGTGGTGATGGCCTGGGCGACCATTCGACCGGCTCCTTTACCGGAGCCGGTCTTGCCGGCCCGCAGCCGCATCCCGGCGATCACCGGCGCCGCACCGGGGGTGCTGATCGTGGTCGCCAACGGCGAGAGTCCTTTGCGCAGGACCTGCTTGCCAGCGATTTTGGTGTGTCCGTAGGAGGCGCCTTGTTTGGCATGGCCGTAGACCGGTCGTAGCAGGGAGTCGATGTCGATGAACACACCGCTGTCGGATCCGGGTAGCAACTCAACGCGCCGGCAGAGGGCGGCCAAGTGTTCGCGCAGGACTGATTCGAGTTGGCGTGCGTGTCCGAAGGTGAACTCCCGCAACAGGGTTCCGATGGTTGATGGTGCGTACACATCGCCGAAGAGTGTTTTCATGCCCCCGGCCCGGACGATGTTGAGGTCATCAATGCTGTCGGCGCCGGCGCACATCCCGGCGATCACCGTGGCCAGCTTCGGTGCCGGATTCGCTGACCCGGATTTGATCTTCGGCGCGGGGATGAAGATCTTGTCAGCCAACAGATTCGGCAGGCCGGTCTGCTCAGCCAGTGTCATCACCGGCACCAGTCCGGCGCACGACACGAGATGATCCTCATCGAAGACCGCCGACGACGCAGCGAACCCGTGGGACACTTGCACTGGAAGTGCCTTTCTTAACTGGCCTGATTGATGCGTAGAGAACACCAATCCTCCCAGCTCAAGGGGCACTTTCCTTATATCGACACCCACCTACACAGGCAATTCATCGGTGGATCGAGGCTAAAGCCTGATCTGATCACAGTACCGACCGGGTGGTGACGCGTATTTCGTTTCGAATCAGGCCTGCACTCGCAAATCCAGTGCGTAGAACAACTTGTCGTACCGCCGTTCACCCACCGCGACGAACCTCTCGAGCACGCCGTACTTCTTGAAGCCCAACGACTCATAGAGTCGGGCGGCGCGATCGTTGTCGCCGCGGAGGTCCAGGGTCAGCACCTCGACCTGTGATTCGGCGGCGGCCCGGATCAGCTCCTGCATCAGGCGCCGGCCGATGCCCAGGCCTTGCCACCGCGAGTCGACGGCGACTTTCTCCACATCGGCATGGGGCCGGTGGGTCGGACGCGAATACCGGCGCCAGTAGGCGAAGCCGGCCAACTTTTCGTCGACCTCCGCGACGAGCAATGCGGCATTGCCGACGACAGCTGCGTCGGCCACCTCGCCGAGTAGTTCGGCAACCTCCGCCTCGGACGGCGGATCAACCCAGCCCAACGCGGCGCCCCCGGCCACCAGATGCCGAACGAGCGCCGTGGTGGGCTCCGTCATTCGTGACACGAGATCCGGTGAGCGGACGGCGGATACCCGAACAGCTCCAGCGTCGACCACCACGGCAGTATCCCAGCCCTCCGGCGCGTGTCAGTGCTTCCACTGCGCACCGCGGTAGTTCTCCCACGGGTTGTAGTCGGCGAGCAGCTCTTCCTGCGGCGGGCGCTCGGCCTCGGGCACGTGCTGGAGGTTGATCCGTACGCGGTACCAGATCGAACTCGGGCCCCGCATCCCGTCGAGCAGGATGTCGACGGGTTCCAGCCGCCCGGCCACCGCGGGATGGCGTTCGCGCCACACGTCCAGCGCCGCCATCGCCTCATCCTTGGTCTTGGTCTTGGCGATCTCGATCAGGGGCATGGTCGATTGCCTTCGCCCATCGTGCGAGGCGCCCTTCGGCGCCTTCTCGGCCGGGCCGAGCTCCTTGGCGAGCGCAAGCAACGGGTCCAAATCGCCGACCGTGATGTCCATGCCCTCCCACGGGTCGCCGATCTCGGCGAACCGGTCGGGCACAGTGGCGACCGTGAACGCCTCCGGGTCGCAACCGTCGACCTCGTCCCAGCGCAGCGGCGTGGACACCCGGGCATCGGGCGTGGCTCGTACCGAGTAGGCCGAGGCCACCGTGCGGTCCTTGGCGTTCTGGTTGAAGTCGACGAAGACCCGGGTGCCTCGTTCTTCCTTCCACCAGCGTGCCGTCGCGATGTCCGGCGCCCTGAGCTCTACCGCCCGAGCCACCGTCTCGGCGGCGAGCCGGACCTTGGTGAACGGCCATCTCGGGTGGATGCGCGCATAGATGTGGAATCCGCGCGAGCCCGACGTCTTGGGCCACGCCGTCAGGCCGTGCTCTTCCAGCACCGCGCGGGCCACCTGGGCGACGTCGACGATCTGTGACCAGCCGACGCCGGGCATCGGATCCAGGTCGACCCGCAGCTCGTCGGGATGGTCGAGGTCCTCGGCCCGCACCGGGTGCGGGTTCAGGTCGACGCACCCCAGGTTCACCGCCCACGCCAGGCCGGCGGTGTCGCGCAGGACCGCCTCCTTGGCCGACGTGCCGGACCGGTACTTGAGCTCGGCCACGTCCACATAATCCGGTCGCTTCTCGGGTGCCCGCTTCTGGAAGATGGCCTCGGCGGAGATGCCCTTGACGAACCGTTTGAGGATCATCGGACGTCCGTACACCCCGCGCAGGGCGCCGTCGGCCACCGACCGGTAGTAATTGATCAGGTCCAGCTTGGTGACGTGCGCATCAGGGAAAACCACCTTGTCGGGGTTGCTGACGGCCACCTCGAGGCCGTCTATCTCCAGCGACACTGCACCGGCCATGACCACATGGTAGTTACTGCCCGCGGTGCGATAGATGTCACTTATTGTGGCGACATGCCAAGTCTGTCTGATCTGCCCGCGAATGTGACCGCGAAGGCCAAGCAGTATGCGGAGCGGGGCGCGGCCGAATTGCACTATGCGCGCAAGATGTTCGAGGCGGGTGCGCTACGGCTGGAGCCGCCACAGAACATCCTGGCCATGCTCGGTGACATCCGCACCTGGGGCGAGATCGGGATGATCCCGGCGCTCAACGCGCGAAGGCATCCCAAGCGCGCGGCGGTGATCGACGACGAGGGCGAGCTGACGTTCGGGGAGCTCGACGCCGCGGCGCACGCGGTGGCCCACGAGCTGCTCACGATGGGTGTCAGGGGCGGTGACGGGGTGGGGATCCTGGCCCGCAACCATCGTTGGTTCCTGATCGCGCTGTACGGGGCGGCCCGGGTGGGCGCCCGGATCATCCTGCTCAACTCCGAGTTCTCGGGCCCGCAGATCAAAGAGGTCTCCGAGCGCGAGGGCGCCAAGGTGATCATCTACGACGACGAGTACACCGCGGCGGTGTCCTACGCCGAACCGGAGCTGGGCAAACTGCGGGCGCTGGGCGTCAACCCGGATTCCGACAAGCCCTCCGGCAGCACCGACGAGACCCTGGCCGATGTCATCGCGCGCGGCAATGGCCGGCCCGCCCCCAAAGCGAGCAAGCACCCGTCGATCATCATCCTGACCAGCGGCACCACCGGGACGCCCAAGGGCGCCAACCGGGCCGCTCCGCCGTCGCTCGCCCCGATCGGGGGCGTGCTGTCGCATGTCCCGTTCAAGGCCGGCGAGGTCACGTCGCTGCCCGCGCCGATGTTCCACGCGCTCGGCTTCCTGCACGCCACCATCGCGATGATGCTGGGAACCACCCTGGTGCTGCGTCGCCGGTTCAAGCCCGCCACCGTGTTGGAAGACGTTGAGAAACACCAGGTCACCGCCATGGTGGTGGTGCCCGTCATGCTCTCGCGGATGCTCGACCATCTCGAACAGATGAAGCCGAAGCCCAACCTGTCCTCACTGCGGATCGTGTTCGTCTCCGGGTCCCAGCTCGGCGCCGAGCTGGCCTCCCGGGCGCTCAAGGATCTCGGGCCGGTCATCTACAACCTCTACGGATCGACCGAGATCGCGTTCGCGAGCATCGCCCGGCCCAAGGACCTGTCGATCAATCCGTCGACGGTCGGGCCGGTGGTCAAGGGCATCACCGTCAAGATCATCGACGACAACGGCAACGAGCTGCCGCAGGGTCAGGTGGGCCGCATCTTCGTGCGAAACACTTTCCCGTTCAAGGGTTATACCGGCGGCGGGGGTAAGCAGATCATCGACGGCATGTTGTCGTCGGGCGATGTCGGATACTTCGACGAGCACGGTCTGCTCTATGTCAGCGGCCGCGATGACGAGATGATCGTCTCCGGCGGGGAGAATGTGTTCCCGGCCGAGGTCGAGGATCTGATCAGTGGTCACCCCGATGTCATCGAGGCGACGGCACTCGGAGTCGAGGACAAGGAATGGGGTGCCCGGCTGAAGGCTTTCGTGGTGAAGGCCGAGGGCGCCAGCCTCGACGAGGACGCGGTCAAGACCTACGTCAAAGAGCACCTGGCGCGGTACAAGGTGCCGCGTGAGGTGGTCTTCCTCGACGAGCTGCCGCGCAACCCGACCGGCAAGATCCTCAAGCGCGAGCTGCGCAACCTGGAATAGTTCGCCCACATCGGTGGTAGTACAGCCTTGTGAACATCGAACTGACCGGAAAGACCGCGCTCGTCACGGGTTCGACACAGGGCATCGGGCTGGCCATCGCCGAGCAACTGGCGCGCAGTGGCGCCCGCGTCGCCGTCAACGGTCGCACGCAGGCCCGCGTCGATGAAGCCGTCTCCAAACTGGGCGAGTTCGACGTCCTGGGCATTGCCGCCGACGTCTCCACCGAGGAGGGGACGGCCGAGCTGCTGCGGCAACTGCCCGATGTCGACATCCTGGTGAACAACCTCGGCATCTTCGGGGCGGTGCCGCCGTTGGAGATCACCGACGAGCAGTGGCGCACCTACTTCGATGTGAATGTCCTTGCCTCGGTGCGACTTATCCGCAGTTACCTGCCTGGGATGACCGAGCGGGGCTGGGCTGGGCGATCCAGATCGCCAGTGACTCCGCCATTGTCACGCCGGCGGAGATGATCCACTACGGTGTCTCCAAGACGGCGTTGCTCGCCGTATCGCGCGGTTTCGCCAAGGAAGCCGCGGGTACCGGTGTGACCGTGAACTCGGTGATCGCCGGGCCGACCCACACGGCGGGCGTCGAGGACTTCGTCTACCAACTCGTCGACAAATCGCTGCCGTGGGATGAGGCGCAGCGCGAATTCATGATCAAGCACCGGCCGCAGTCGTTGATTCAGCGACTCATCGAGCCCGAAGAGATCGCAAACTTGGTGACGTACTTGGCCTCTCCGCTGGCCTCGGCCACCACGGGTGGAGCGCTGCGGGTAGACGGCGGTTACGTCGACTCGATTCTGCCTTAGCCCCTGGTCGGGCAACTCCCGGCGGGGCAGCGAGATCGAACGTATTCTGCGGCTATGGGGTCGAGTGCGTCAGGCAAGGTCGCCGTCATCACCGGTGGTGCATCAGGTATCGGTGCCGCGCTGGCGGCCAGGCTGGCCGGCGAAGGCGCCGAGGTCTGGATAGCCGACCGGCAGATCGACGCCGCACAGGACCTCGCAGGTCGTCTCGATGCGAGCGGAGGAACAGCACACGCGATCGAGCTCGACGTGCGCGACCCCACCGCGTTCGAACGCGTGGCGGCCACGGTTGTGGAGCAGTCGGGCCGCATCGACTATCTGTTCAACAATGCCGGCATCGGGGTCGGGGGCGAAGTCGACTCCTACACGCTCGACGACTGGAACGATGTCTTCGATGTGAACCTGCGCGGTGTGGTGCACGGCATCCAGGCGGTCTATCCGATCATGATCCGGCAGCACACCGGTCACATCGTGAACACGGCGTCGATGGCAGGTCTCATGACCGGCGCGGGGCAGGCGAGCTACTCCGCCACCAAGCATGCCGTCGTGGCGATCTCGCGGACCCTGCGAGTCGAGGCCGATCGCCACAACGTGCGGGTATCGGCGCTCTGCCCGGGCGTGATCCGCACCCCGATCCTCACCGGCGGCAAGTTCGGTCGGCTCAAGGCCCCTGGCGTCACAGATGAAGAGTTCATCAAGAAGGTCTGGGAGCCGTTGCGGCCCATGGATCCTCACGTGTTCGCCGAACGGGTGGTGCGTGCCGTGATGCGCAATGACGCGATCATCATCGTGCCGGCATGGTGGAAGGCGTTCTGGTACCTGGAGCGGCTGTCACCACGGTTGTCCTTGCGCCTCGCGAAAACAGCCCTCGACCGGAATCGCGCTGTCGAAGCCGCACTCCCCAAGGGCGCGCTAGGACAATAACGCCGAGCCGGGCACAGCCAGGCACATCAACGAGAACGCCAACAGGAACCACCCTGCGCCCTGCCAGATGGGCCAGGTGCCCTCGGCCCGCCAGACCTGGTAGGTCCGGACGAATGCCCCGACCCCTCCGACGAACACGATCGTCGGAACCAGCGACGCCGACAGCACGGAATGATCAAAGGCATAGAACGTCAGGGCAACGCCGGCGACAGCGAGTACGGCCAGCACGTAACCCACCGCGGATCGGAACATCTGCGGGTCATGCCAACTCTTTTCGACGTCGTCCTCGTCGCTGCCCATGACGCCCGCTCACATCGTCACGGCGGCCCGTTGATGTACCAGGCCAGACATCCAGGCTTGCCGCGGCACGCGATGATGGCGCCCGCATCGGGAGCGGACCCGCGTATCCGGGGTGGCCTGGGCTGCAGATTGCAGTTCACCACGTAGGGGTTCCACGGAATGACGCCGTTCACACACGGGTCGGCTTGGATCTCGGCGGGCCCCGGGGAGACCTGCCCCCACACGGCGGTCGGCGCGATGACGACAGACAGCGCAGCTGCACCCAGCAGCACCGGGCGCAGAATGCGTAGTCGTGACGTGCTCATCGTTGAGTGTCAACCGTTTCTGGTAGCCGCCTATTTCGACGGTAGCACCAGCGGTGTCGAACGGGCAGGTCGCTTTGGCCCCGGTTTCCGGGGCCGACCGGCGAAACTGCCTAGGACCAAGCGGCCCAGTCGGCCTTCCGGATCATGCAGTGCACTCCCTTGACCGCGTCCACTACTTGGCTCACCTCGAAATCGCCGGCCGCCGAGAGGTACGCGAAGGCGACATCGCGCGGCACGTTCAGTCGAGTGTTGAGAAACGTGACGGCATTTCGGACCGCGATGCGCATGGCCTCGTCGAGGTCGGCGTCCATGCCGGTCGGGATCCAGTGCGTCGCGGTTTCCACCACCGGGTTGGCGACGGCGCCGACCGCTGCCCGCGCGTCCTCGGACTTCAGAACGGACAATCGCATGGTGGCCCGGAGAGGTGCCTCGAGCGCCGTCAGCGCGACCTCGCCGTTTCCTTGTGCGAAATGCGGGTCGCCCGTGAAAAAGCCGGCCCCGTCGACCTGCACGGGCAGATACAGGGTCGAACCCGCCACCACATGCTTGATGTCGATGTTGCCGCCGTGGTCCCCGGGCGGTACCGATGGCACCGGGTCCTCGGTCGCCCGGGCGACGCCCATGATGCCGAGGAACGGGTTGATCGGGAATCGCACGGTGCGGCCGGTGTCGCTGCCCGCCGACAGCATGCCGTACGGCATCCCTTGGTGCTTCTCGACCCAGCTGAAATGACTGATCGTGCCCATCGAGACGATCTGGTCGACCGCACGTACCGGCTCGGAGTCGGGAAACTCGGGGAACTCGCCGGCGAGGGCGCCGTAACCGTGCCGGCTGCTGATGAAGCCGTAGGGAACACGCATCGCGAGGTCGAGAATCTCGACCTTGAGTACGTCGCCGGGGCGTGCCTCGCCGACATGGATCGGTCCCGTGACGATGTGTGGCCCGCAGGTGTCGTCATGGGCGAGGGGACTCGCCGCGATGTCGATGACGTCCTTGAGGACGTTCTGGACGCCGAACTGCGCGAAGTACGAAACAGGATCTCGCCCTTGGTCTTCGAGGATCCCCTCGTGGCTCACGGTGTCGATCGTCACCGTCTCGCCGGACGCCACCGAGAGCACGGGCTTTGTCCTCGCGTTGGGAAGCCATCCCCAGAGCACGTCGTCGGGGTGTGATTGCAGGTAGTGCTCGCCACCGATGTGGCCTTCGCCTGGATGAAGAGTCGGGAAGATCATCATGCCTCCATGGGTGCCGGGGTGGGGTTGGACTGCGGCCGGGAAAGTCCGACGATGAGATCGATCTCGACGGCCGCTCCCACCGCAAGGCCGGTGACCCCGACACAGGTACGGCTGGGCAGCGGGCCGGCGAACCACTTGACGTATTCGGCGTTGAACACGTCGAAGTCGTCGAAGTCGGTGAGGTAGACGCGCACCATCAGGGCGTCGTCCAGCGTGGCGTCGAACTGCGCGAGTACTGCCGAGAGATTCGCCATGACTTGATTCGCCTGCTCGGCCACGTCGCCGGCGACGAGTCGGCCGGTGCCGGGATCGGTGGGCATCTGGCCGGTCACGTACAGGGTGTCTCCCCACCGTGTCGCGTGGGCGAACGGACCGACCTGCGGCGGAATGCCTTCGACGGCAGTGAAACTGAAGGACTGTTTGGCCATCACGCGTCCGCCAGCTGCATCGCGTTGACGAATCGGGCGGTGACCGGGTTCTGCGGCCGGGTGATCACCTGCTCGGCGGTGCCTTCTTCCACGACGACTCCGCCCGCCATGAAGACGACCCGGTCGGCGACCTCAAGAGCGAACCGCAACTGGTGCGTCGCGATGATCATCGTGAGGCCGTGGTGGTGGGCCAGGCCGCGGATGACGCCGAGGACCTCCGCGACGAGTTCGGGGTCGAGCGCACTCGTCGGTTCATCGAGCAGCAGGACCCTGGGACGGGCGGCCAGGGCGCGCGCGATCCCGACCCGCTGTTGCTGCCCGCCGGACAGCCGGTGCGGGAGAACATCGGCTTTGTCGGCCAGGCCCACCTGCGACAGCAGCAGGTCGGCGCGCTCGGCAGCCTCCTCCGGGGGCAGGCGCTGGATCCAGCGCAGCGGCGCCGCGATGTTCTCCTTCGCCGTCATGTGTTTGAACAGGTTGAAGTGCTGGAAGACCATGCCGATGCCGGCGGCGATCCGGGCGCGCGCGATCTGTCCTTCGGGAAGCGGTGTACCGGATTCGTTGTAGCCGAGGGTCTGCCCGGCGACGCGAACCGTTCCGGTGTCGACCGACTCGAGGTGGTTGATCGTCCGCAGCAGGGTGCTCTTCCCGGATCCGCTCGGCCCCAGCAGCGCAATGACTTCGCCCTGCCGCACCGACATGCTGATGCCGTTGAGCACGCGGTTCTCGCCATAGGCCTTGTGCAGGTCGCGGACTTCGAGGATGGTCTCGCCGATGTCCTGGCGCTCGGCAGCAACCGAGGGCGCGACGGCGGGGTTCGTCGGCGGAGCCGGTGAACTCGTCCGGCGCCGGAACCCCAGTCGGAACAGCAGGGACTTCTGATCGCGGTCGAGGTTGAGTGCGTCCTCGAGAACCAGCTGGACGACGCTGAGGACGGCGGTGAGGATGAGATACATGACCGCCGTCGCGAAGTAGATCGAGAAGTAGTCGAAGGTGGCCGAGGCGAGCTGTTGAGTGCGCAGGGTGAGCTCGGGTACAGCGATGACCGACGCCAGCGCACTGTTTTTCATGGTGGAGATGAACTCGTTGCCCAGGGCGGGGATCATCGAACGGAATGCCTGAGGGGCGATCACGCGTCGCATGAGCTTGCGGGGTTCCAGGCCGAGAGCTCGACCGGCGAGCGACTGTCCCGGGTCGACGCCCTTGATTCCCGAGCGCAGGATCTCGGAGATGAAGACCGCTTCGTTCATCGCGAGGGCGACCGAGCCGGCGACCAAGGGCGGCAGGGTGATTCCGATGTGGGGTAGCGCGGTGAAGACGAACACCAGCTGCAGGATCAGCGGGGTGCCACGGTAGATGACGACGTAGGTACGGCCGATCGCGGTGAGCGTACGAGATCTCGTAAGCTGCAGTGCGGCAAGGAGAGCGCCGAGCACGATACCGCCGCCGAAGCCGTACAGTGTGAGCTGGAGGGTGAACAACATGCCGTCGAGCAGCCACGGCAGTGTCAGGTAGTGCAGGAATTTGTCCATGAGTTCACCTCACTTCTGGCATATGCGTTGGGTCGCTTTGATGTTGATCATCGACATCAGCCGACGCTGAGGATTGTCGGTTCGGCGACCGCGTTCTCCGTCAGCTTCCATTTGGCGGCGAGCTTGTCCTGCAGACCGCTCGACTGCACCTCGGTGAGGGCCGCCTGAATGGCATCGCGGAACTCGTGCTTGCCCTGCGGCACCCCGATACCGATCGTGTAGTCGAGCATGACCGTCTCGGCCGAGTCGAGCTTGTCCGGATGGGCGGCGACGAAACCGTTGACCGTGTTGACGTCGTTCATGTACGCATCCGCGCGGCCCGCGAGAACCGCTTGCGTGCAGTCGGCGCTCGAGTCGAACAGGCTGACGGTCGGCTTCTTGAGGCCGGCTGCCGCGCAGGCGGGTCCGACAGCCTCCACGAGCGGCACCTCGACGTATCCCTTGTTGAGCCCGACTGTGAGTCCGCACAGCGAGGTGTCGATCCCGGTGATCTTCTTCGGGTTGCCCTTGGCCACCAGGATGCCGTCGAATACCTTTGAATAGCTGATGAAGTCGACTCCGCCGGCGGCGCGCTCCTTCGTCGCGTAGAGGTTGGAGAGGATCCAGTCGGCCTGGCCACTGGCGACCGTCGGGATGAGTTCGGAGAACCCGACGGGGATGTAGTCGTTTTCGAAGCCAAGGCAGGCGCCGAGCGCGTTTCCGAGGTCGATGTCGAAACCGTGGTATTCGCTGGGGTTTTCCGGATTCACCGTCTCGTACCCGGGCGTGTAGGGGTTGATCGCATTCGTGAGGGTCTTGCCGTTGAGGTCCGGATTCTTGGCGCGCAGGTCAGTGCATGCCGCAGAGGAGGCCAGATCGCTGTATTCACTGGTCTTTCCGGTGGTCGCCGCTTCGGTCGAGGACGAACAACCGGCGAGTGCGACACCGACGGCCACGGCGAGAAGTGCGGTGCAACGCGAGCGATTCATGGCAGGTCCTATTCACTGACGCGGAAGGGGAGCGGGGCGGTCATGGCCGGATGGTCCGGCCAACTGGCATTGAAATTAGGTGGCCGCCAACGGAGCAGCACGCCGGGAACGCGTCTCGTAACACGGGTAACAAAGAGTTATCCCGACGGAAACGGCCTGCGTCGGTTTTTGGACTGCTTGGCCCGACCATCGGACCTATGTTGGGATCTGAACAGGGAGGCAGGAACTGAGTTGAACGCACCTGCAGGCGGGGCGATCCCGCCGTTGATCCAGCGGCCGCAAAGTGTATCGGTCGCGCTGGCAGCGCATTTCGAGCGTCTCATCGCGACGGGCGAGATCTCGCCCGGGACGCGGCTCCCGTCGGAACGTGAGCTCGCGGCGTCGATGTCAGTATCGCGGTCCTCGCTTCGGGAGGCGATGCACGAACTCGAATCGAAGCGTCTCGTCTCGCGCGTCCGGGGCCGCGGAACCATCGTGCTGGCGCCGACGGCAAGCGTCGACGAGCTGCTGGCGATAGCCGGCGGCGGCACAGAGCAAGAGCATGCCGCCGAATTGCGTTCTGTCATCGAGCCCTCGATCGCAGAACTCGCGGCACACCGGGCTACGTCGGCGAACCTGCTTCAGCTTCGCGACGTACTCGACAAGTCGCACGAGAACCTCCTGCAGGCCGAGTCACTTCGTCTCGACGTGGAGTTTCACCTGCTGCTCGCCCAAGCCGCGCAGAATCCGCTTCTGACCGCACTGCAGACGCTGGCCAGTGAGTGGACCGGTGAGGTGCGCAAGCACTCGCATTCCACGAGGCACGGGCGCTGCGCGTCGGTACGTGGTCACCAGGAGATCTTCGATGCGGTTCGGACTCACGACGGTCTGGCCGCGCGTCGGGCCATGGAGGACCACCTGCGCGACGTACGCGAACTCGTCGCCAAGGCAACGCGCTCCTGAGCCGCCTCCGGCCTACGGGTCGCGGGGCAGGCCCAACAGGCGTTCGGCGATGATGTTCAGCTGAACCTCGGTGGTACCGCCGTAGATCGTGGTGGCTCGGCTGGCCAGCAGGTACTCGGCCCAGCGGCCGAACTCCTGTTCGGGATCCCCGACGGCTCCGTCGGTGCCGAAGGAGGCGACCGCGAACTCCGCGTAGCCCTGGCCGGTCTTCATCGACAGCAGCTTGGAGATCGCCGCGGCCGGCATGGCATCTCCGCCGGCCAACGTCAGCAGGGTCGACCGCAGGTTCAGCACCTTGGCGGCGTGCCCCTCGGCGATCAGCTGCCCGGCGTGGTTCTGCTCGATCTGGTCGAACTGCCCGTCCCGCAGGAACTCCACGAACTGGTCGAGGTTGGCCAGGAACGGTGGCTCACTGCTGCCGATCGACACCCGCTCGTTGGTCAGCGTGTTGCGGCTGACCTCCCAGCCGCGGTTGACCTCACCGAGCACCATGTCGTCGGGCACGAACACGTCGTCGATGAACACGGTGTTGAACATCGCGTTGCCGGTCAGCTCCCGCAGCGGCTTCACCTCGACGCCAGGGGCCTTCATGTCCAGCAGGAAGTACGTGATGCCATTGTGTTTGGGAGCGTGGGAGTCCGTCCGCGCCAGCAGGGCACCCCACTCCGAGAACTGCGCACCCGTCGTCCAGATCTTCTGCCCGGTGATGCGCCAGCCGCCGTCGACCTTGGTGGCCTTGGTGGTCAGGCTGGCCAGGTCCGAGCCCGCGCCCGGCTCGGAAAACAGCTGGCACCAGATCATCTCGCCACGGAACGTCGGCGGCAGGAAGCGCTGCTTCTGCTCGTCGGTGCCGAACGCCACGATCGACGGGATGATCCACGAGGCGATGCCCATCTGTGGCCGGCGCACGCGGCCGGTGCTGAACTCCTGGGCGATGATGATCTGCTCGATGGGCTCCGACGCGCGGCCCCACGGCCTGGGCAGGTGCGGCTGCACCCATCCGCCCTCGGCGATCGCGGTGTTGCGCTCGGCGCCGCTCGGAATCGCCTTCAGTCCGGCGACTTCCGCGCGGATCTCGTCGCGCAGCCTCTCGGTGTCGGGATCGAGGTCGATGTCGACCGGGCGCATTCCGGTTGTGGTCGCGCTATCGACCACCGCCTGCGGGTAGTCCGAGGACCGGCCGAAGCATGCGGCCAGCACGAGTGCGCGCCGGTAGTAGACGTTGGTGTCGTGCTCCCAGGTGAATCCGATACCGCCGTGGACCTGGATGCAGTCCTGGGTGGTGTGCTGCGCGGCGGCGGGTGCCAGTGTGGCGGTCACCGCGGCGGCGAACTCGAAATGGGTTTCTGCAGAAGGGTCTTCCTGGGCATCGTCGAGCGCACGGGCGGCGTCCCAGACCGCCGCCGTCGCCCGCTCGGTCTCGGCGATCATCCCGGCGCACTTGTGTTTGATCGCCTGGAACTGGCCGATCGGCCTGCCGAATTGTTCGCGGATCTTGGCGTACGCGGTGGCGGTGTCGGTGGCCCAGCGGGCGACACCGATCGCCTCGGCTGACAGCAGGGTCGTGATCAGGGCGCGGGCGTGGGCGCGGCTCAGGCGAGAAAGAACGCGATCGCCGGTCACCTCGGTGGCATTGGCCCGTACGTGGGCCAGCGGGCGCAGGGGGTCGACGCTCTGCACCGGCTCGATCTCCAGCTGGGCGGCGTCGAGCACCACCCACTGGACTCCGGACTCGATCGCAACCGGCAGCACCAGCACCGATGCCTGCGCCGCGGCAGGCACCGCTCGCGCCTCGCCGCGGATGACCAGGCCGTCGCCGTGCCGGGTCGCGGTCAGGCCCGAGTCGATGGCATAGGCGGCGATGGTCTCGCCGGAGGCCAGCCCACCCAAGATCTTGGCCTCGGGGTCGTCGGCCGAGATCAGCGCGCCGGCGATCGCCGAAGGGACGAAGGGCCCCGGGACCGCGCCGTAGCCGAACTCGGCCAAGGTGATGGCCAGCTCGAGGATTCCGAAGCCTTGCCCGCCAACGGATTCCGAGAGGTGAACGCCCTGCAGGCCCTGTTCGGCGGCGGCTTTCCAATATGGGGGAGGGTTGGGGATCGGCACTTCGAGGGCCTCGTGGAGCAGCTCCGAGGGCGCCACCCGCGCTACCAGGGACCGAACAGAATCGGCCAGATCGCTGTGCTCAGACGTGATCGCAATAGGCATGCGGGTCCTCCATCCGGGGCATATATCTATTAACCGGTCGGTTGGGCCGAGGGTACCCCGGCGTGACCGGCGCCACTCCAGCGGCCTATCTAACCCCGTTTACTACGTGGGCCAGGTGCTCGCCGTCGCGGATGCGCCGGCAGTTGTCCACTGCCATGGTCAGGTAACGGCGCATGGTGTCGACGGTGTACCAGGTGACGTGCGGGGTGAGCACCACGTTGGGCAGCTCGAGCAGGGGATTTCCCGGTGGCACGGGCTCCTCGGCGAAGACGTCCAGGCCTGCCGCGGCCAACTGCCCGGTGCGCAGCGCCTCGACGAGGGCGGACTCGTCGATGATCGGGCCGCGCGCGGTGTTGACGACGACGGCGCCGGGCTTCATCGAAGCCAGGGCCTTGCTGTCGAGCAGCCCGCTGGTGGCCTCGGTCAGCGGGAGGTGCAGCGAGACGATATCGCTGGCGGCCAGGAGATCCGGCAGGCTGCGCCACTGCGGATGGCCGGTGTCGCGGGTGCTGGTGTGGATCACCTGTGAGGGATCGGCGCCCATCGCGACCACGATCTTCTCCACCCGCTTGGCGACGTTGCCGTAGCCGAGCAGGCCGACGGTGCACCCGCTGATGTCGCGCACGGTTTCGCCCAGGGTGTGATCCGAGGGCCAGCCCGTGCCGTCCCGCGTGGCACGGTCGAGCTCGGGCAACCTGCGCAGTGCGGCCAGCATCAGCAGCACGGTGCCCTCGGCCACGGAGGGGGCATTGGCCCCGGGCATGTTGGCGACCAGGATGCCCAGCCGGGTAGCGGTGTCGACGTCGATGGTGTTCACCCCGGCGCCCAACTTGTGCACCAGTCGCAGCCGCAGACCGCGCTCCAGGTCGTCACCCGACACCGGCCGTAACACATGCCAGAGCACCTCGGCGGAGGGAAGCTCCCGGTAGAACGTGGTGTCGTCGCCCTCGGCGCAGAACGTCACATCGAGCCAGTCCCGGTGAGGTGCAAGAAAATCCATCACCTTGTCACCGGGGGTGAAGTGGGCCAGGACCCTGATCCGGCCGGGGTTCACCGCCACCGCTTCGTGATCCATCGGGCGATGGTATCGGCCTGCTCGTCGCGCGCGCCGGCAGTGGTGAAGTAATGATCGGTGTCGATCGAGCACTGGGACTTGTCCGTGCTCGCCAGCGCGTCGTAGATGCGTTTGGCATCGGATGGGTAGACCCCGGTGTCCTGGTCGGCGTTGATCACCAGGGCCGGGCAGGCGATCCGGGCCAGGTGCGGTTCGGCCCGGGTCTGGGCATGCCGCAGGCTCCACATGCCGATCCAGTTGCGGACGGTCGTGGCCGCGGCGATCCCGCGCGCCGACCGGTTGGCCTTGATCGGCACCCCGGCGTAGCACAGGTTGGGCTGCCTGCGGGTCGGCTCGACTGTCGGATCGACCATCCTCGGGTCGGCCCAGGTGCGCATCACGGTGAAGGGCCGGTCCGAATATCCTTCTGCCTGAATCCTTTTGAGTTCGTCCTCGGCCCAGTCGGTGATCTTCTCGTTACGGGCGACCTGGGCTGCGCGGTAGCGCGCCACGAACTCGGCCGAGAAGGGTGCCGGGTTGCGCTCGCCGAACAGGTCCAGTTCGGGGTCGCTGGCGATGGCGTCGGTCTCGTCGACGACCGCCCCGTCCATCCAGGCGGTCAGCACGTCCGGGCGGCCCGGATGGGCCGCGCTGGCCACATACCCGTCGGCGGGGAGCAGTTTGGTCAGGCCCGCGGCCGGCCGCATGCCCTCGAGTGGCCGTACGTTCGGATCGACGGCTTGAGACTGGTAGGCCGCCATCAAGGAACCGCCACCGGAATTGCCCAGCAGAACAACGGTTTCGATGCCCTGTACCTCACGGAGCCAGCGCACGCCCACCCCGATGTCGACCAGCGCGTGGTCCAGCAGGAAGCTGCTCTCGAATCCGCGGAAGCGGGTGTTCCAGCCGAGGAAGCCGATGCCCCTGCCGGCCAGGTAGTCGGCGATGTAGTGCTCGGAGAAGTCGATCTGATAGTGAGTGGCGATCACCGCGACCGTGGGCTTGTGGTCTGCGCTCCGGTAATAGAGGCCCTGGCAGGGGTATCCGCCCGCACCGGCGCGCTGGGCCGTCGGCGAGTCCAGGCCGATGAACTCGCGAACCACTTCCGGTGACGCATTGGTCATGAGCGGGAGGTCTCCTCGTGGTAGATGGTCCGGTAGAACACGTTGGCCAGGGTGGTGATGCATGCGGAGTCGTCGGCGGCGGCGTCGCGCCCTCCGGACAGCTGGACGTAGCAGAACTGGTTGAGCATCGACACCAGCGCAACAGCGGTCAGGTGGGCGTCGTCCTCGGGGCAGAATCCTTGCTGCTGAGCATGTTTGACCATCTCGGTGATCATCGCGATCGGCAGCTGGCAGATCTCGTCCCAGTATTCGGCGAAGTCGTCGTCGATCATCGCCATCTGGGACACGGCGATGATCTCGGCCAGCCGGTGCCGGTAGGTCGTCCAATGGGCGGAGGCGGCCTGGTGGCTGCGTTCCCAGTTGGTCAGGTTCGGCCCAGTCGCGGGAAGGGCGCGTTCGCGGGCCTCGTTACGGAATCGCAGCGCCCATTCGCGGACCATGGCCTCTTTCGAGGCGTAGTAGTTGTAGAACGACGCGGCCGACCGGCCTGCTTCGGAGGCGATGTCGGAGATCGTGGTGGCCAGGATGCCCTTGCGGGCGATCACCGCACGGGCCGCGGTGTCGATCGCCGCCTGGGTCTGGCGGCCACGCGCGGTCGGCAACGGGGTACGGGGGCTGACGGTCACTGATTCCTCACTCCCGGCGGGCCGGGAAAATCCCGCACGGCCATTGATCACATCTGAATCTGATGTTAGATTCAGATTCGCATCTGCGCCAGTCCTTGGCGCGTTCGCCCCGGAGGTTCATCGACGTGATCAAGCCCAACAATCCCAACTCCGAGTTCGAGTTCGGCGGAATCAACCATGTGGCGCTGGTGTGCGCGGACATGGCGCGCACGGTCGACTTCTACACCAACGTGCTCGGCATGCCCCTGATCAAGTCGCTCGACCTCCCCGGCGGCATGGGGCAGCATTTCTTCTTCGACGCGGGCAACGGGGACTGCATCGCCTTCTTCTGGTTCCGTGAGGCACCCGACGGCGTGCCCGGGATCTCCGCGCCGGCCGCGATCCCCGGCATCGGCGAATTCGTCAGCGCCACCGGATCGCTCAACCACATCGCCCTGCACGTGCCCGCCGAGAAGTTCGACGAGTACCGGCAGAAGCTCAAGGCCAAGGGTATTCGCGTCGGCCCGGTGCTCAACCACGACGACAGCCCGATGCAAGCGTCGGCGACGGTGCATCCAGGGGTCTACGTTCGGTCGTTCTACTTCCTCGACCCGGACGGGATCACCCTGGAATTCGCATGCTGGACGAAGGAATTCGCCGACAACGATGTGCAGGCGGCGCCCAAGACCGCGGCTGACCGGCGTCCGCCGGTGCCGGCCGGCTAGTCAGTTCCGGACACTGTGGCGAGCGTGTAGCTTGTTGCGGCATTCTCCGTCTGTGGTCACAGAAACCCGCATATTCGTCGCAGTGCGTGGCAGGAGTGGTTGAGGGCCTACCGCGTTCCGGCGTCCTACTTGGTGGCGGTGACGAAATACCCGCGCGGCACCCCTGGGACATCCAGCGGGACCGCGGGGGCGAACCACCGGTTCCACTCGTTCCCCGGTGCGGCCACATCGGTGACGGCCGCCGACCAGCCCAGTCGCTCGCACAGCTGCTCCGGGGTGTCGGTGCCGAACAGCCACGGCGCCCCGTTGCGGGACATCTGGTCGAGGACCGGGGCCAGCATCACGCTGTCCAGCAGTGTCTTGCCGACGATGTCGTAGAGCAGCACCGAACCGGGCGCCGAGAGCGCGTCGACCCGCTCGAACAGCGTGTGCACGGCGCCCTCGTCCAGATACTGCAGCAGCCCTTCCATCAACCAGGCGGCAGGCAATTCCGGGTCAAAGCCGTTGGATCGCAAGGTATCGGTCCAGTCGGTGGTGAGATCGACGCCGATGGCCACCCGCAGGCAGCGCGGTTCGTCGCCGGCCAGCGCCTCAGCCTTGGCCGCGATCACCGCGGGCTGATCGAGTTCGAACACCGTGGTGCCGTCGGGCCATGGCAGCCGGTAGGCCCGGGCGTCCAGGCCCGCGGCGACGATCACCACCTGCCTGACCGGTGGCACGGCGGTGAGCAGTGCCTCGTCCCAGAACCGGGTGCGCACCACGATCTGCAGCGTGGACTTGTCCCCACTGGTGGCGACGGCGTCAGCGAGCATCCGCCGACCGGACTCACCTGCCAGGCGCTCTGCGAACGGATCATCGAAAAGCCGGTCGGGGCGGCGGGTTTCCTCGGCGCGGATGGCCGCCACCAGGACGCCGGTGTCGGCCACTGCCTGACCTGGAGTCTGTCCGGAGTTGGTCATGTCGCCATCATGCGCGCCCGGCAGTGCTCGGGTCTTGGATATTTTTGCCGACACCGACATGGCTGGGCAGCCACGTGCGGCGCTGGGTGTACTGCGTCGGCGTCATGGCGGTGAACGACCGGAACTCCCGGACGAAATGGGCCTGGTCGAAGTAGCCCAGATCGGCCGCGATCTCGGCACCGCGGGCGTCGCCGGCGTCGAGCATCCGCAACGCGGCCTGGAACCGGCGCACCCGCAGATAGGTCTTGGGGGTCAGGCCCACCTCGGAACGGAACGACGCGATCAGCCGGCGGGCCGACAATCCGGTCAGGGCGCAGGCATCGGCGACCCGCAGCGAGGGCCGTCGTTCGGCGGCATGTAGGACCGCCTCGATCGAAGGAGCACGGGACCGCATGCGCGCCAGAAGAAATGACTCGACCAGTGCGATCCGCGCAGGTACCGAGGACGCCTCGATCAGGCGGTCGCGCAGGGCCGACCCGGCCCGGCCCCAGACCGCTTCCAGCCCGACGCAGGTGTCCTCGAGGTCGTGCAGCGGAGCCGGAAGGAATGCCGCGGCGCCACCCGGACGGAAATGGATGGTCAGCACGGTCTGTGCGGGGTCGATCTGGGTGACGTAGGAGGTGACCCCTGCCCCGGCGATGAAGGCAGCGCCGACGTCGAGGCGGGTGGTGGCGTCGGCGGCGTAGAAATCGACCTGTGCACGGGCGTCGAGATCGATGATCACGGTCGCGGCGCCGCGGGGGAGTGCCCGGCTGCGGTGCGTCGAGGCCTGGGCGTTCTGCCAGTATCCGAAGAACTGGATGTGGGGGGCCAGCGCCGCGCCGGGACGCAGCAATACCGGGCCCGGCACGTCAGCTCCCCGGTTGCTGCATGCCGGCCACCGCGTCGAGCATCGAGCGCAACTGGTTGATGAGTTGGTCGGGAGACAGCGCGATCTCACCGGACAGCCACGCGCTGATCGTCTGGGTCACCCCGCCGACCGCGAAATAGGAAGTGGCTCTGAGATAGTCGTTCTCCTGCAGGTGCAGGGCATCGCCGGCGTGCTGACCGAGAAGAGTGGCGAAGAGCGCCGTTGACTCGACGCGTTTGCGGGCCAGCACCTCGTTGGACAGTTTGACACTGAACAACAGCCGGCCGATCCGCCGGTCCTGGGCGATCAGGTGCACGATGTTGGCCATCCCGGCCATGGTCTGGTCGGCCAGTGGGACGGCGGCGACGGCGGCCTGCGTCGAGGTCGCGATATCGGCGATCACCCAGTCGAAGACCGCGCCGATGAAGTCGTCTTTGTCGGCGAAGCTCTCGTAGAAATACCGGGCGGCCAACCCGGCGGTGCGGCACACGGCACGCACCGTCACCTCGGCATCCTCGGCCCCCAGTAGGTCCAGCCCCGCTTCCAGCAGCTGGCTGCGCCGCTGCGCGAGGCGGTCGGCAGCCTCGATGCCGCGGTACGGACGGACCTGCTTCACCCACACATCTTGACACCCGTCAGGCTGACAGGCCAATATCAGGAATCACACGTTCTCAGTTTTAGAAGGGGTGGCCATGACGGTCAGCGAACCGATCCCGCATGTCGAACGGGCGATGAGTGACTCGTCGCGCCCGGGGGCTGCGCCCAAGCGCCGCCGGCGAGCCGCCAGCTTCGACGACGGTCTGATGGGCGTGGCGCTGCTGGCCGGCCCGGCCAACGTGATCATGCAGCTGGCCAACCCGGGCGTCGGCTACGGCGTCGTGGAGAGCCGCGTCGACAGCGGCCGCACCGACCTGCATCCCATCAAGCGGGCCAGGACCACCTTCACCTATCTGGCCGTGGCCACCCGCGGCAGCGACGCACAGAAGTTGGCCTACCGGCGCGCGGTCAACAAGGCGCACGCGCAGGTGTACTCCACCGAGGACAGCCCGGTGAAATACAACGCTTTCGACAAGAACCTCCAGCTCTGGGTGGCCGCCTGCCTCTACAAGGGCGGCGTCGACGTGTTCCGGATGTTCATCGGCGAGCTGGACGACAAGACCGCCGACCAGCACTACCGCGACAGCGTCACGATGGGCACCACACTGCAGGTGCCCGAGTCGATGTGGCCGGCCGACCGGGCCGCGTTCGACCGGTACTGGGAGGAATCCCTGGAAAAGCTGCACATCGACGACACCGTGCGCGGCTATCTGTATCCGATCGCGGCCGGCCGGCCCAAGAACCCGGTGCTGCCCCGTTTCGTGCAGCGTCGACTCGATGCGATGGCACTGCTTATCACCACGGGATTCCTGCCGCAGCGGTTCCGTGAGGAGATGCGGTTGCCGTGGGATGCCAAGAGTCAGAAGCGGTTCGACCGGCTGATCGCGGTGTTGCGCACGGTCAACGACCTGCTGCCGTCGTTCCTGCGGCAGTTCCCGTTCAACGTGCTGCTCAAGGACCTCGACTGGCGGATCCGCACCGGTCGACCATTGGTGTAGCTGCCAGATTCGCGGCGTACCCTCGCGCAGGTGCGTAGCGTCGGCCGAACAGACAATGACAACTGGGACATCACCTCGAGCGTTGGGCAGACAGCGTTATTCGTAGCTGCCTCAAGGGCATTGGAGGCGCAGAAGGCCGATCCTCTGGCCGTCGACCGATATGCCGAGGTGTTCTGCCGCACGGTCGGGGGCGAGTGGACGACAGCGGTCGAGGGCACCGACCCCGAGCATCCGCTGCAGACCGAATTCGGCGAGAACTTCGTCAATTTCCAGGGGGCCCGCACGAAGTACTTCGACGAGTACTTCACCCGGGCCATCGAAGCCGGGGTGCAACAGGTGGTGCTGTTGGCGGCCGGCCTGGACTCGCGCGCCTACCGGCTGCCGTGGATCGACGGCACCGTGGTGTACGAGCTGGACCAGCCCCGGGTGCTCGAATTCAAGCGGGCCACCGTGGATCAGCTGGGGGAGGCGCCGACGGCCGAGCGCCGCGAGGTGGCGATCGATCTGCGCGACGACTGGCCGCGGGCCCTGCGGGAGAGTGGCTTCGACCCGTCGCGGCCCTCCGCGTGGATCGCCGAGGGATTGTTGATCTATCTGCCCGCCACAGCACAGGAACAGCTGTTTGCTGGAATTGATGCGCTGGCCGCGCCGGGCAGCTTTGTCGGCATCGAGGAGTCGGTGCCGATGCCGGATGAAGCCTTCGAGGCCAA
This sequence comes from Mycobacterium sp. 134, assembly GCF_048282715.1. Lineage (NCBI taxonomy): Bacteria > Bacillati > Actinomycetota > Actinomycetes > Mycobacteriales > Mycobacteriaceae > Mycobacterium > Mycobacterium sp. 134. The sequence continues at coordinate 6,143,087 of NZ_JBLVUN010000008.1, read as the reverse complement.
GCGCGCCGAAGCGGTGTCCTCCGGAGATGAGAACGCCTTTTTCACGCTCGTGTACAACCAGCAACACCAGCCGGCGGATCAGTGGTTCGGTTCGCGGGGCTGGGACGCCGTGGCGACACCGTTGCATGAGTATCTGGTCCGGGTGGACCGGCCCGTGCCCGATCCTGACACCGAAGCCGGCGGGATGACAGGAACTATCAGCCTCGTGTCTGCGACCAAAAGGTGAGGCAGTTCACGACCTAGCTCGAGTACGTGCCTCTCGACACTTAAGTTATGCAATGCTAACTTCAGCAAAAGTTAGCTTAGCCATACATAAGGGAGAGATTCGGGGGCTTAGTCGCTCCCGTGCACGCATATGGGTAGTGACACGCTTGCGGCTCCAACACAGGGAGCGCCCCGGCTCGATCGCGATGTGATCAGCCGCTTCGCCACATGTTGTCGTGCGCTGGGCTTGACGGTGAACGACCGGCAACGCCCGGCCGATCTCGACGCAGCCCGGACCGGCTTTGCTGGTCTGACGCGCATCGCGCATGACCACTGTGACGCCTGGACCGGCCTGGCCGCCGCGGGCGATGTGTCCGGACCGGTCATCGACGCGGTGTGGCGCACCCGGGGCAGTGCCGGCCTGCTGCAGCGGCAGATCGACCTGGCTGCCGGCGACCTCGGGTTCACCTACGACAGCGGGCTGTACCTGCAGTTCCGGGCCGTTGACGTCGACGACTTCCAGCTCGCCTACGCCGCAGGGCGCTATGCCTCGGGCGCACGTGCCGAGGCCGACGCGCTGGTGGCCGAACTGCTGGAACGTCGCCCCGGGTGGCTGAACGCCACCTGGCTCCGGGTCGTGTTCAACCACCACGCCGAGCGCTGGTCCGACGTGGTGCGTCTGCTCACCCCGGTGGTCACCAACCCGTCGCTGGACGAGGTCGCCGCGCACGCCGCGCGGATCACCCTTGGCATCGCGCTGGCGCGCCTCGGCATGCTGGCACCCGCGCTGTCCTACCTGGAGGACCCGTCCGGCCCGATCGCGGTGGCCGCGCTCGACGGTGCCCTGGCCAAGGCGCTGACCTTGCGTGCGCAGGGCGAGGACGAGGACGCCAACGAAGTCCTGCAGGACCTGTTCGCGGCCCACCCGGAGAACAAGCAGGTCGAAGAGGCCCTGTTGGATCCGACCTTCGGGCTGCTCATCACGACCGCCGCACGCATCGACGCCCGATCCGATCCGTGGGATCCGGATACCGAACCGACGGAGTCGGACTTCGTCGACCCGGGCGCCAAGGAGCGCAAGGCCCACCTGCTCGTCGAGGCCGAAGCCGAGCTCGCCGAGTTCATCGGCCTGGAAGAAGTGAAGTTCCAGGTGGCTCGGCTCAAGAGCTCGGTCGCCATGTCGATCCGCCGCCAGGAACGCGGACTGGCCGTGGCCCAGCGCACCAACCACCTGGTGTTCGCGGGTCCTCCCGGTACGGGTAAGACCACGATCGCCCGCGTCGTCGCGAAGATCTATTGCGGCCTGGGACTTCTCAAGAAGGAGACGGTCCGCGAGGTGCACCGCGCCGACCTGATCGGCCAGCACATCGGTGAGACCGAGGCCAAGACCAACGCCATCATCGACAGCGCGCTGGACGGCGTGCTGTTCCTCGACGAGGCCTACGCGCTGGTGTCCACCGGCGCCAAGAACGACTTCGGTCTGGTCGCCATCGACACGCTGCTGGCCCGCATGGAGAACGACCGCGACCGGCTCGTCGTGATCGTCGCGGGGTACCGCAAGGACCTCGACATGTTCCTCGACACCAACGAAGGTCTGCGCTCGCGCTTCACGCGCAGCATCGACTTCCCGTCGTACTCCTCGTCCGAACTCGTCGAGATCGCCGAGCGGATGGCCGAGAAGCGCGACAGCACGTTCGAGAAGGCCGCCCACGACGACATGGAGAGGCTCTTCGGTTACCTGGCCGAAGCCACCATGCCGGACGCCAACGGTGTGCCGCGGCGCAGCCTCGACATCGCCGGTAACGGCCGCTTCGTCCGCAACCTGGTCGAGCGCTCCGAGGAGGAGCGTGAGTACCGCCTTGATCATTCCGACCACGATGACTTCACCGACGAGGAGATGATGACGATCACCGCCGGTGACGTGACCAGTTCGGCTGCCCCGCTGCTGCGTGGCCTGGGCCTGACGGTGCCCGAATGACCGCGCCCGGGCCTGCCGAGGACCGGCGGTCGTTCTCGTCCCGCACCCCGAACAACGAGAATCCCGACGGTGTGCAGTACCGGCGTGGCTTTGTCACCAAGAACCAGGTGACGGGCTGGCGATTCGTCATGCGCCGCATCGCTTCCGGCGTGGCGCTGCACGACACCCGCATGTTGGTCGACCCGCTGCGCACGCAGAGCCGCGCGGTGTTGACCGGTGCCCTGATCCTCGTCACGGGTCTGGTCGGTTGTTTCCTGTTCTCACTGTTCCGGCCGGGCGGCTCGGCGGGCAACGACGCGGTCCTCGCCGACCGGTCGACGGCGGCCCTGTACGTGCGGGTCGGTGAGCAGCTCCATCCTGTGCTCAACCTGACCTCCGCGCGGTTGATCGCAGGGAAGGCGGACAACCCGACCACGGTCAAGACCAGCGAGATCGACAAGTTCCCGCGCGGGAACCTGCTCGGCATCCCCGGTGCACCCGAGCGGATGGTGCAGACCACCAGCACCGACGCGGATTGGACTGTGTGCGATGCGGTCTCCGGCGCCAACGCCGGGGTGACGGTCATCGCCGGCACCCTCGGATCGGGCGGTGAACGCGCCTTGGCGCTGACTTCCGACCAGGCCGTGCTGGTGCACAACAGCGAAGGCCCGACCCCGGGCGACTGGTTGCTGTGGGACGGCAAGCGCAGCCCGATCGACCTGGCCAACCGTGCTGTCACCGATGCCCTCGGTCTCGGCGGACAGATCCCCACGCCGCGGCCCATCGCCGCCGGCCTGTTCAACGCCATCCCCGAGGCTCCGGCATTGACGGCTCCGCCCGTCGCCGACGCCGGCGCACCGACGAATTACGCGTTGTCGACACCCGTGCCCGTCGGTGGTGTGGTGGCGGCCTATGACGCCGACAACACCGCCCGCTACTACGCGGTGCTGTCCGACGGTCTGCAGCCGGTCTCGCCGGTGCTGGCGTCGATCCTGCGCAACACCAACTCGTACGGCCTGGACCAGGCGCCGCGGATCGGGCCCGACGAGGTGTCGCGGATGCCTGTCTCCGGGGCCATCGACACCGCAGCTTTCCCGGCAGCGCCGGTGGAACTGGTCTCACCGTCGACCGCCCCGGTGACGTGCGCCCAGTGGATCAAGCCGACCGGTGCGACCGAGAGCAAGCTGTCGGTTCTCTCGGGTGCGGCGCTGCCGGTGCCGGACGGGCTGCGCACCGTCGACCTGGTCGGAGCGGGCAGCAACGGTGCCGCCAACCGGGTCGCGCTGGCCCCGGGTAGCGGCTACTTCGTGCAGACCGTCGGGGCCGAGCCGGGCTCGCCGACCGCAGGCTCGCTGTTCTGGGTGAGCGACACCGGAGTCCGTTACGGCATCGAAACCGCCGGTGACGACAAAGTTGTTGCGGCGCTTGGACTCAACTCGCCTGCCCTGCCCATTCCGTGGTCGATCCTGACGCAGTTCGCTGCCGGTCCGACCCTGTCCCGCGGCGACGCCCTCATCGCACACGATGCGCTGTCGTCCAATGCTGATTCTGCGCGCCTGGAGGCCACCCGATGAGCAGGCTGATCTTCGAGCACCAGCGTCGGCTCACCCCGCCGACCACCCGCAAGGGAACGATCACGATCGAGCCGCCGCCCCAGTTGGAGCGGATCGTCCCGCCGTCGCTGCTGCGTCGGGTGCTGCCTTACCTGATCGTCATCTTGATCGTCGGCATGATCGTGGCGCTGTTCGCGACCGGTATGCGGATGATCTCGCCGACCATGCTGTTCTTCCCGTTCGTGTTGCTCCTGGCCGCCACCGCGCTCTACCGCGGCGGCAACAAGATGCGCACCGAAGAGGTCGACGCCGAGCGCGCCGACTACCTGCGCTACCTGTCGGTGGTCCGGGACAACGTCCGTGCCCATGCCGCCGAACAGCGTGCGGCGCTGGAGTGGTCCCACCCGGAGCCCGAGGCGCTGGCCGTCATTCCGGGCACCCGGCGCCAGTGGGAGCGCGATCCGCGCGACCGTGACTTCCTGGTGCTGCGTGCCGGGCTGCACGATGTGCCGTTGGATGCGGCACTGAAGGTGAAGGACACCGCCGACGAGATCGACCTGGAACCGGTGTCGCACAGCACCCTCCGCGGTCTGCTCGACGTCCAGCGCACCGTGCGGGACGCCCCCACCGGCATCGACGTCACCAAGCTCGCCCGGATCACCGTGATCGGTGAGGCCGAGGAAGTCCGCGACGCGCTGCGGGCCTGGATCGCCCAGGCCGTCACCTGGCACGACCCGACCATGCTCGGGGTGGCGCTGTCCTCTCCCGATGTCGATGCCGACGACTGGTCATGGCTGAAATGGCTGCCGCACGTTGATATTCCGTCGCAGGCCGACGGCGTCGGCCCGGCGCGGTACCTGACCACCGGTGTCAGCGAGCTGCGCGGACAGCTCGATTCGACCCTGGCCGGCCGGCCCGCATTCCCCGCCGAGGCGGACCAGGCGCTGAAGCACATGCTGGTCGTGCTCGACGATCCCGAAGCCGACCCCGACGACATCGCCCGCAAGCCCGGTCTGACCGGGGTGACGGTGATCCACCGCAGCGACAAGCTGCCCAACCGCGAGCAGTACCCCGATCCCGAGCGGCCCATCCTGCGGGTCACCGAGGGCCGGATCGAGCGGTGGCAGAGCAGCGGATGGCAGCCCTACGTCGACAAGGCCGACGCGATGTCGGCCGCCGCGGCCGCCCACATCGCGCGCCGGTTGTCGCGTTGGGACTCCAACCCCGGCTACGTGCGGTCGACCGCCACCGGCGGCGCCACCTTCACCACATTGCTCGACATCCCGGATGCCTCGGCACTGGATGTCGCCAGCCTGTGGGCTCCGCGCAACCGCGACGACGAACTGCGGGTGCCGATCGGTGTCACCGCTACCGGCGAGCCGCTGTACTTCGACCTCAAGGACGAGGCAGAGGGCGGCATGGGCCCGCACGGCCTGATGATCGGTATGACCGGCTCCGGCAAGTCGCAGACCCTGATGTCGATCCTGTTGTCGCTGTTGAGCACCCACTCCGCGGACCGGCTCATCGTGATCTACGCCGACTTCAAGGGCGAGGCCGGTGCCGACATCTTCCGCAACTTCCCACAGGTCGTCGCGGTCATCTCGAACATGGCCGAGAAGCGGTCGCTGGCCGATCGGTTCGCCGACACCCTGCGTGGTGAGGTCTCCCGCCGTGAGCAACTGCTCAAGGAGGCCGGCCGGCGGGTCCAGGGCAGCGCCTTCAACTCGGTCACCGAGTACGAGGCAGCCATCGCGGCCGGGCATGACCTGCCCCCGATGCCGACCCTGTTCGTGGTCGCCGACGAGTTCACCCTGATGCTCGCCGAGCATCCCGAGTACGCGGAGCTGTTCGATTACGTTGCGCGCAAGGGGCGCTCGTTCCGGATTCACATCCTGTTCGCGTCGCAGACCCTGGACGTGGGCCGGATCAAGGACATCGACAAGAACACGTCGTACCGGATCGGTCTGAAGGTGGCCAGCCCCAGCATCTCCCGTCAGATCATCGGGGTCGAGGACGCCTATCACATCGAATCGGGTCGCGAGCACAAGGGCGAGGGCTTCCTGGTGCCCGCCCCGGGTGCAGTGCCGATCAAGTTCCGCAGCACCTATGTCGACGGCATCTACGATCCGCCGCGCGCCGAGAAGTCGATCGTGGTGCGGGCTCTGCCGCAGCCGCAACTGTTCACCGCCTCGCGCGTGGAGCCCGAGCCCGATACCGTGATCGTCACGAACGAACCAGAGATCGACGTCCTGCCACCGCGCAAGCTGATCGCCACCATCGGCGACCAGCTGGCCACCTACGGCCCGCACGCGCCCAAGCTGTGGCTGCCGCCGCTGGACGATTCGATCGCGCTGGACGATGTGCTGGCCCGCACCGAGGTGGAGCCCGGTCAGTTGCGTTGGCCGCTGGGCGAAATCGACAAGCCGTTCGAGATGCGCCGGGACGCCTTGGTGTTCGACGCGAACTCGTCGGCTGCCAACGTGCTGATCCACGGTGGCCCGCGATCGGGCAAGTCGACCGCGCTGCAGACGTTCGTCTTGTCGGCCGCGGCGCTGCATTCGCCGAGCGAGGTGAGCTTCTACTGCCTGGACTACGGCGGCGGCCAGCTCGCCGGCCTGGCGGATCTGGCCCACGTCGGCAGTGTGGCCACCCCGCTGGAGCCCGAGCGCATCCGCCGTACCTTCGGTGAGCTCGAGCAGTTGCTGCGGGCCCGCCAGCGGCAGGGCGCGGTGAGCCGGGTGGGCAGTTATGCCGACGGTTACGGTGAGGTCTTCCTGATCGTCGACAACCTGTACGCGTTCAGCCGGGACAACACCGACACGTTCAACACCCGTAATCCGTTGCTGGCCAGGGTGACCGAGCTGGCCAACACCGGGCTGGCCTACGGCATCCACGTCGTGATCACCACGCCGAACTGGCTGGATGTGCCGCTGGCGATGCGTGACGGCCTGGGCCTGCGCCTGGAGCTCAAGCTGCACGACAGCCACGACAGCATCGTGCGTGTGGTGGGTGCGCTGCGCCGTCCCGCCGAATCGGTGCCTGCCGATCAGCCGGGTCGCGGCCTGACGATGGCCGCCGAGCACTTCCTGTTCGCCGAGCCGCAGTTGAGCGACATCGCCGTCATCAACGCCCGCTACCCGGGACAGAGCGCACCGCCGGTGCGTCTGCTGCCCACCGCGCTGGCTCCGGCCGCGCTGGCGCCGCTGTACCCGGCGCCCGAGCAGGTGGTCATCGGGCAGCGTGAAGAGGACCTGGCCCCGGTCGTGGTCGACTTCAAGGACAACCCGCTGCTGGCGGTGTTCGGCGATACCAGGTCGGGCAAGACCACGCTGCTGCGTCACATCATCCGGACCATCCGCGAGAACTCGCGGCCGGACGAGGTGGCCTTCACGGTGATCGACCGGCGGCTGCATCTGGTGGAGGAGCCGTTGTTCCCCGACAACGAGTACACCGCCAACATCGACCGCGTGCTGCCGGCGATGCTGGGTCTGTCGGCCCTCATCGAGAAGCGCCGTCCGCCGGCCGGTTTGAGCCCGCAGGAGCTCAGCGCCTGGCGTCAGCGGACGAGCCCGGACGGCCACATCCACTACCTGATCATCGACGACGTGGACCAGATCCCCGACGGACCCGCCGTCAGCGGGCCGTTCGCGGGGCAGCGCCCGTGGACCAACATCGTGGGTCTGCTGGCCGAGGCTTCCGATCTGGGTCTGCGCGTCATCGTGACGGCCCGGGCCACCGGATCGGCGCACGCCGTGATGACGGCGCCGCTGCTGCGTCGCCTCAATGATCTGCAGGCGACCACGTTGATGCTGTCCGGCAATCCCGCCGACAGCGGCAAGCTCCGCGGGCACCGGTTCGCCCGGTTCCCCGCGGGACGCGGCATGTTGCTCGGCGACGGCGACGCGCCCGAGTTCGTCCAGCTCGTCAACCCACTCATCGATGACACGGCGCTGTCCGTGAACAACGGGAGAAAGGAATTCTGATGACATTGCGGGTAGTTCCGGAAGGATTGACCGCCGCGAGTGCGGCAGTGGAGGCGCTCACCGCGCGCCTGGCCGCCGCGCATGCCGCGGCCGCACCCCTGGTCTCGGCGGTGATCCCGCCTGCCGCGGATGCGGTGTCGTTGCAGACCGCGACCGGGTTCAGCGCACACGGCGCCCAGCATTCGACGCTGGCCGCCCAGGGCGTCGAGGAGCTCGGCCGCTCGGGTGCCGGCGTCGCGGAGTCCGGTGCCAGCTACGTCACCGGTGACGCAATGGCTGCCGCGTCCTACATGACCGCGCGCGGCATCTGACATGACCGCCCCCATCTGGATGGCCCTACCACCCGAGGCGCACTCGACGCTGCTCTCCAGCGGCCCGGGCGCCGGGTCGTTGCTGGCCGCAGCGGGGGCCTGGCAGTCGCTGAGCACCGAGTACGCCTCGGCAGCAGCAGAACTCACCAGTGTGCTGGGTGGCGTGCAAGCCGGGTCGTGGGAGGGCCCGAGTTCGGAACAGTATGTCGCCGCCCACGGGCCCTACCTGACGTGGCTGGCGCAGCAGAGTGCGAACAGCGCGGCGGTGGCCGTGCAACACGAGACGGCGGCCGCGGCCTACACCACGGCGGTGGCCACCATGCCGACCCTGCCCGAGCTCGCGCTGAACCACGTCGTGCACGGCGTCCTGATCGCCACGAACTTCTTCGGTATCAACATGATTCCGATCGCGGTCAACGAAGCCGACTACGTACGGATGTGGATCCAGGCGGCCACCACCATGGCCACCTACCAGGCCGTCTCGGGAGCCGCGGTCATGGCGGCCCCGGCCAGCACCCCGTCGCCGATGCTGCTCAAGCCGGGAGTGGGGGAGGCAGGTACCGCCTCGGCCAATGCGCAGCAGATGATGGCGCAGGCCACCGCAACGGATTCCGGTTCAGCGTTGACCAATGCCGACGCGACGGCAGACAGCGAGTACCCGAACCTGCCGCAATGGCTGATCGATTATCTCGGGAATGACTCGATGATCGGCGGCAAGGATCTGCTTCGGTTCCTGAACGATCCCCTGGGCACGATTCAAGAGATGCTCACGTCGCTGCTCACGAACCCGTCAGGCTTCTTGACGACGTGGGGCCCATTCCTGGCGGGCGTCCTTTATCAGGCGATCTTCCAGCCGGTAGGTTGGGGCACCTGGATCGGCGTTGCTCTGTCGCCGTTCCTGATTCCGCTGCTCGGGATCGGCCTTGCCTTCCTGGGATTCCTCGACATGCTGCCCACCGACGCTCCGCCGGCAGATGCTCCCGCCGACGCCGAGACTCCGGTGGCTCCGGCGCGGGCCGATCAGGGGTTGCCGATGGCGGGCCTGGGCCCGGCAGGCGTCGGCGCCGGTGCACCGGCCGCTCCCGCGGGCGCACCCGCTGCCGGTGCCGGTGCAGCCCCGGCCCCGGCGCCGGTCCCCGCCGCGGCGTTCGCGCCGTATGCGGTGATGGGCAACGACCCCGACGAGGGCTTCAGCCCCACGGTGGGCGGTAAGTCCAGTGCCTCGGCACCGGCTGCCGGAATTCCCGCGGCAGCCTCGGGTGTGGCGGCGTCGCTGGCAGCCCGGCGGAAGCGTCGGCGCAAGCGGGGTGCGGCGCTGGAGGACCACGCCTACGCGGATGCCTACATGGACTACGAAGAGCCGGATCCGGATCCCGCGCCCCAGCCGCAGCAGCGAGCGCGTGCATCTGAAAGTGGTTCAGGGACGATGGGATTCACCGGTACCGAAACGAGATCCGATGCGGCCGCGGCCGGCTTGACCACCTTGTCGGGCGAGAGGTTCGACGAGAGCCCCGTTTCGCCGATGCTGCCCGGTTCCTGGGACCCCAACGAGGCCCCAGGTGATCCGGAAGGGGGTTCGCGCAGCTGACCAGACCCGTACTGCATTTCTGGATGCACTACCCACCACCAACGATCCGAAAGGAATATCCATGAGCATGTTGGACGCTCACATCCCCCAGCTGATCGCCTCCGAGGCAGCGTTCAGTGCCAAGGCCGCCCTGATGCGCAGCACCATCGCGCAGGCCGAGCAGGCCGCCATGTCGTCGCAGGCCTTCCACATGGGTGAGGCCTCTGCCGCATTCCAGGCCGCCCACGCCCGGTTCGTCGAGGTTTCGGCCAAGGTCAACGCCTTGCTCGACTACGCGCAGCTCAATCTCGGTGACGCCGCGGGTACCTACGTTGCCCAGGATGCGGCTGCGGCCAGCACCTACACCTCCATCTGACCGAGCTAGATCCACAGGGATACAGGAGTTTTCATGTCTCAGATCATGTACAACTACCCGGCCATGCTGGCTCACGCCGGGGAGATGAACACCTACTCGGCTGCTCTGCACGCCGTGGGCGCCGACATCGCCGCCGAGCAGGCCGCCCTGAGCAGCGCTTGGCAGGGTGACACAGGTATGACCTACCAGGCCTGGCAGGCACAGTGGAACCAGGCAATGGAAGAGCTCACCCGGGCCTACCGTGCGATGGCATCCACCCACGAGATGAACACCATGTCGATGAGCGCGCGTGACGCCGCCGAAGGGGCCAAGTGGGGCTAGTGTCGGCGGCTCCGCGTTGAGCACTGGAGCCAACGCGGTCGAGCTCACCACCGATCAGGCCTGGTACCTCGCCGAGGTACTCGGCGCCGGAGCCTACCCGTGGGTGCTGGCCATCACGCCGCCCTACAGCGAACCGGCGCAGCGGTTCGGCTTTGCCGCCGAGCAGACCGCTGAGCTGACCAGGATGGGTGTGCTCGACTCCAGTGGTGGGGTCAATCCGCAGGTGGCGCAATGGGTTCGGCTGGCTTGCCGGGCGACCCAATGGCTTGACCTGCGGTTTGTCTCCGGCCCGGGGGATCTGCTGCGCGGGATCGTTGCGCGGTCGGGTGGTCCGTCCGGCCGGACTGTCGTGGTGTTGCGCAACGCGCAACTGGTGACCTTCACCGAGATGGACATCCATCACCCCCACGCCCTGGTCCCGGTGCTCACCGCCGGTCTGTCGCAACGCAGACCGGCGCGGTTCGAGGAGTTCGCGCTCCCGGCCGCGGCAGGTGCCCGCGCCGACGAGCAGATCCGCAACGGCTCGCCACTGATCGAAGTGCTGGGATTCCTCGGTGTCCCGGCCTCGGCGCGGCCGATCGTGGAATCGGTGTTCGACGGACGGCGTACCTACGTCGAGATCGTCGCCGGGGAACACCGCGACGGACACCGGGTCACCACCCAAGTGGGGGTCAGCATCATCGACACCCCCGAGGGCCGGATTCTGGTCTCCCCGTCAAAAGCTTTTGACGGGGAATGGATTTCGACCTTCACGGCGGGCACTACCGAAGCGATCGCGATGGCCATCGAACGGCTGACGGCCTCGCTGCCCAGCGGTTCCTGGTTCCCCGACCAGCCGCTCATCCGCGACTTCGACAACGAATATCTGTCCAATGGCTCCAATGATGTTGTACCCCACCGAGATCCACGCTCCATGAGAAGAACCCAGAAAGCATAGGAATGTCCGACAACACTGTGATGCCGATCGTTCGGGTGGCCGTGCTGGCCGCCGGAGACGACGGCGGCCGGCTGACCGAGATGGCCCTGCCGTCCGAGCTGCCGTTGCGCGAGATCCTGCCCGCGGTCCAGCGCATCGTGCTCCCCGCCGGGGGCGACGACGGCGCCAGCGCCCCGGACCCGGTCAGGCTCAGCCTGGCCCCGGTCGGGGGAGCGCCGTACAGCCTGGATGCCACCCTCGACACCGTCGGTGTGGTGGACGGGGATCTGCTTGCGCTGCAAGCCGTTCCCACCGGGCCCGCTGCCCCGCGCATCGTCGAGGACATCGCCGACGCCGCCGTGATCTTCTCGGCTGCCCGCCAGCGTCCGTGGGGCGCCGCGAACATCGCGCGCTACGCATCACTGGCCCTGATCGGGCTGGTCCTGGTGGGAACCGGCCTGGCCGTCGCCCACCGTGTGGTGACCGGTGAACTGCTCGGACTGTTCGTCGCCGGCGGCATCGCCATCGCCACCGTGCTGGCCGCACTGTCGACCAGAGGCCGGTCACCGGTCCTGGCCACGGCCCTGGCTGTCACCGCGCTGGTTCCTGTCGCAGCGGTGTTCGGGCTCGGTGTGCCAGGAGAGTTCGGTGCACCCGGAATTCTGCTGGCCGCGGCCGGAGTGGCCGCTTGGTCCCTGATCAGCATGGCCAGCTCGCCCGATGACCGGGGCATCGCGGTGTTCACCGCGACCACCGTCGCCGGAGTCGGCGTGTTGCTGGTCGCGGGTGCGGCCTCGTTGTGGGAGATCAACTCGACGGTGATCGGGTGCGCGCTGATCCTCATCGCCCTCGTGGTCACCGTTCAAGCTGCCCAGCTGTCCGCGATGTGGGCCCGCTTCCCGCTGCCGGTCATCCCGGCGCCGGGCGATCCGTCCCCGTCGGCACATCCGCTTTCGGTGCTGGCCGACCTGCCGCGCCGGGTCCGGGTGAGCCAGTCGCATCAGACCGGCGTGATCGCCGCGGGCGTGCTGCTCGGCGTGGCCGGGTCGCTGGCCCTGGTCAGTTCGCCGACCGCGTCGCCGTGGGCCTGGTATGTCGTGGTGGCCGCTGCGCTCGGTGCCGCACTGCGGGCCCGCGTCTGGGACTCGGCCTCGTGCAAGGCATGGCTGCTGGGCCATCCCTACCTGGTGACCGTTGCCTTGTTGGTGGCCTTCGCAATCGATGGTCGCTACCAGGCCGCGTGGTGGGCACTGGCCGTGCTGGCCGCCCTGGTCGTGGTGTGGGTGGTTGCCGCGCTGAATCCGCGGGCCGCGTCCCCGGACACGTACTCGCTGCCGATGCGGCGCCTGGTCGGCTTCCTGGCCACCGGTCTCGACGCCTCGCTGATCCCGGTGATGGCCTTCGTCGTCGGGCTGTTCAGCCTCGTTCTCGACAGGTGATGAATCTGTGATCCACAAGAGCCTGGGTGTCCTGGCCACAGCCGGTCTGGTGCTGTTGGTCGGCTCCCCGTCGGCGGGCGCGATCAGCCCGCCCGAGGTCGACCCGCAGGTCGCCCCGCCGGCCGGCAGTGCCGGCCCGGTGGAGGCGATGACGCAGCGGTCAGCGTGCGCCACCACCGAGGTGCTGCCTGGTACCGATCCGGGGGCCGTCAACCCGAATCAGTTGGCACTCAACCTGTCTGGTGCATGGAAGCAGAGCCGCGGACAGGGTCAGACCGTCGCAGTCATCGACACCGGGGTGCAGCCGGGACCCCGGCTTCCCCATGTCGAGGGCGGCGGTGACTTCATCGAATCCACCGACGGGCTGAGCGACTGTGACGGCCATGGCACCTCGGTGGCAGGTCTCATCGCCGGGCAGCCGGGACCCGACGGCTTCTCCGGTGTGGCGCCGGAAGCCCGGCTGATCTCGATTCGGCAGAACTCGCCGCGGTTCGCTCCGCGCACCCCCGCCGCCGACGCCGTCGAGGCGCGCGCGGCGGCCGACGTGGCCAGCCTCGCCCGGGCCGTGGTGCGCGCGGCCGACATGGGTGCGCGTGTCATCAACATCTCAGTGGTGACGTGCGTGCCCGCCGACAAGCACATCGACCAGACCGAACTCGGTGCAGCGCTGCGTTACGCGGCGGTCGAGAAGGATGCGGTGATCGTCGCGGCCGCGGGCAATACCCAGGGCGGGGTCTCCACCGGATCGGCGTGCGGCTCCAACCCGCTTGCCGGCGCTCCGAACGACCCGCGCAACTGGGGTGGAGTCTCGTCGGTTTCCATCCCCTCGTGGTGGCAGCCCTACGTGCTGTCGGTCGGGTCGCTGAACGCGACCGGCCAACCGTCCGGGTTCACCATGGCCGGCCCGTGGGTCGGCATCGCCGCTCCGGGAGAGAACATCTCGTCGGTGAGCAACGCGCCGGGCGGGGTCTCTCCAATGCCATGCCCACCAACCAGGACAAGCTGGTCCCGCTCAACGGCACCAGCTACGCCACGGCGTACGTGTCCGGCGTCGCGGCCTTGGTGCGCAGCAAGTTTCCCGATCTGAACGCGCGTCAGGTGGTGCACCGGCTGACCACGACGGCGCAGGGCGCGGCCCGTTCGCCGTCGAACGTGATCGGTGCGGGCGGTGTCGATCCGGTGGCCGCGCTCACCTGGGACGTCGCCGACATGCCGTTGGACGGACCGGCGGAGCCCGCAGGCAAACCCATTGCCGCACCGGCAGAACCGGCCCCGCGTGACAACACCGGGCGGATCGTCGCATTCGCCGGCACCGGAGCACTTGCGCTGGCGGCCATCGCCGTCGCGTTCAGCGCATACAGACGGAAGGACCATTCATGACCGCCCGACTCGCGTTGGCGTCCCTGTTCATCGTCGCGGCGGTTCTGGCCCGGCCGTGGCAGACCAACACCGAACGGTGGGTGCTCGGCGTCTCCGTCGCCGCGGTGGTGCTGTTGCTGGCCTGGTGGGGCGGATTGTTCCTGACCACTCGGATCGCCCGGCATATCGCGGTGTGGCGGCGCAATCTTGCCAAGAACGGGCCGGCCGAGAAGCCGGACGCCGAGACCGTCGTGCTGCGCGTCGATCCCGCCGACCCGGCGCAGCTTCCGGTCGTGGTCAGCTACCTGGACAGGTATGGCATCTGCTGCGACAAGGTCCGGGTGACTCACCGCGATGCCGATGGTGTGCGCCGTAGCTGGATCAGCCTGACCGTTGCCGCCGTCGACAACATCGACGCCTTGCGCGCGCGGTCGTCGCGAATCCCGTTGCGGGACACCACCGAGATCGTCGGGCGTCGGCTCGCTGATCATCTGCGGGAGCAGGGCTGGACGGTCACGCTCGTCGACGGGGTGGATGCCCCGCTGCCCGACCCGGGCAAGGAGACCTGGCGCGGCGTCAAGGACGACTCCGGATTCGTCGCGGCGTACCGCGTCAGCGTCGGCGACAAGCTGGAAACCGTGCTGGCCGAGATCGCCGCGGTGCCGGCCCAGGAAACCTGGACCGCACTGGAGTTCACCGGATCTCCGGCACAGCCGCAGTTGACGGTGGGAGCGGCGTTCCGCACCGGGGACCGGCCGTCACGCAAGGCTCCGCTGGCCGGCCTGAAACCGGCCGGCGGGCGGCACCGCCCCGCGCTGGCAGCGCTGAACCCGTTGTCTTCGGACCGTCTGGAAGGCACTCCCGCCCCGCTGCCGCAGGTGCTGCCGCAAGCGTCAGACGAACATGAAGTCCTGCAGGAAGCGGGTCATCCGGCGTAGGTAGTCCGGCTGGCTCACATGCAGTAGGTGGTTGCCGGGGAACCAGTGGAACGCGCAGCGATCCCAGTGTTCCCAGAGCATTTCGGCCTGCTGCGGCGGGGCCAGCCGGTCACCGAGGCCGGTGATGATCAGCCGTCGTTCCTTGGGCACCAGCGGGCGGTAGTTCAGCGGCGAGGCGTACCGTGCCGCCGCTTCCGTCAGCGAGCGGTCGGTTCTGGCCACGAGCCTTTGCAGGGCCACCAGCTTGTTGGCCGGGAACCACTCGTCGACCGTGCGATCCGGTGTCACCACAGGGACATTGGGGACCACGGCCTGAATCCGGTCGTCTACGCAGGCCAGCAGTGCCGAGGTGAAGCCACCCAGGGAGATTCCCGTCAGGGCAACCCGATCGACACCGGTGGACTCCAGATAATCGATCACCGAACGGAAGTCGTGTACAGCCTGGGCCATGGCCTCGGAGAAGCCGGCGAATCCGTGGGAGAAGTATCCGTAACCGCTGAACGGTGAGAACCGTTCGGCGCGGCGACCGTGAAACGGCAGCGTGTACAACAGCACGTCGTACCCGGAGCGGTAGAACCACGGCAACGACAGGAACAGGCCGTTCGCCAGATACGGCGACCCCATGAACCCGTGGATCACGCACAACGTGGGATGCGGTCCGTCACTGTGGCGCCAATGCTGGGCCCGCACAACGTTGTTGCGGGTGAACCCGCTGCACAGGTCGCGCATGGCGGGGTTGACCGCGGTGAAGCTGCTGTCGAACCGGATGTTCTCGACCCGGCCGTGCGCGATCAGCTCGGCGACCGGACTGGCCCGGCGGGTGGACACCCGGGGTGGCCGGGTGGGCGCGGGGAACGACACCGCGGGATCTTGAGCGGTGGCCAGCTCGGCGTAGAACCGCATGTGGTCGTGCTCGGTCCGAGACGCCGACGGATGCAGCATCGACACCAGCGTGGTCGGCACCATCGATGTGGCCACGATCGAGGCGACCCCGGTCCGCAACGCAATGTCGGCGATCGCGGAAGCGTCGACGATGGCGCGCTGCCGCAGGGTCAGGTCGGCACGCCGGGGCAGGCCGCCCGCACCGGCATCGCCGCCGGGGACGTCTGGAACAGGGATCGGGGGTTCGACCGGGTCCGGGTCCACAATTCCCGATGCTAGCCAACTGCTCAGCTCAGCCTGAACAACTTCGCCGCGTTGTCGTGCAGAACGTTGCGCCGCCAGGTGTCGTCGACACCCGGCAGGTCGATCAGGTGGTGCACGGCCTCGGCGTACCCGTACGGGATGTTCGGGAAGTCGCTGCCGAACAGGATGTGTTCACCCAGGTCTTTCACCCGGCCCAGTTCGTCGGCGGGGAACGGCATCATCTCCTCGACGAACGGGGTGAAGGCCATCGTGGTGTCCAGTC
Organism: Mycobacterium sp. 134; assembly: GCF_048282715.1. Taxonomy (NCBI): domain Bacteria; kingdom Bacillati; phylum Actinomycetota; class Actinomycetes; order Mycobacteriales; family Mycobacteriaceae; genus Mycobacterium; species Mycobacterium sp. 134. The sequence continues at coordinate 6,126,755 of NZ_JBLVUN010000008.1, read as the reverse complement.
GCACGTCGTCGTAGCGCTCGGCGAGGTCGAGGAACGCGGAGTACTCGGGCATTCCCATGTGCGCGATGATCAGCGCCAGGCGCGGGTAGCGGCTCAACAGGCGAACGATTGGGTCCGGGCCGGTGAAGTCTCCGGGCGCCGGTCCGGAACCACAGTGGATGACCACCGGGACGCCGGCGTCTTCGATCTGCCCCCAGACCTGGTCGAGCAGCGGATCGTTGGGTTCGTAGTTGCCCACCTGGATGTGCGCCTTGAACACCTGAGTACCTGCGGCGATGGCGTCCGCGACGTACCCCGCGGCAGGCTCTTCGGGGAAGAACGTGGCGGTGGCCAGGCAGTCCGGGGTGTCCTGGGCGAAGCCCCGCGCCCACTGGTTCAGCCACGCCGCCATGTCGGGCTTGTGCGCGTAGATCAGCGAGGAGAACCGCCTGATGCCGAAGTCCCGAAGGGTGGCGACCCGCTGCGCCTCGTCGGCGCGGTAGGTGATGGGCCATGCCCGGCCGATCAGCGGGCCCTGGCTGTCGAAGTACTGCCACACCTTGTCCATGACGTTCTTGGGCATGAAGTGGGTGTGCACGTCGACGATGCCGGGCAGGCCCAGCTCAGTCCAGATTGCGCGGACCTTTTTCGATTCGTCCATCATCGACGATCATGCACCGCCGGCCCCGGGAGGGGATGATCGGGTGGGTGTGGAATCCCGAGACCTATCTGACCTTCGCCGACCATCGGGGCCGGCCGTTCTACGACCTGCTCGCGAGGGTTGCGGCAAACGCGCCGCGACGGGTGGTCGACCTTGGGTGTGGACCGGGCAACCTGACCGGGACGCTGCTGCAGCGTTGGCCCGGCGCCACGCTGGAGGCCTGGGACAGCTCACCGGAGATGGTGGCGGCCGCCCGGGCCCGCGGGCTCGAAGCACATGCCGGTGCGATCGAGGATTGGAAACCGCAACCCGACACCGACGTGGTGGTCTCCAACGCGGCATTGCAGTGGGTGCCCTCGCATCGAGAACTCGTGGTGCGCTGGGCCGGACAGCTGCCGGCCGGGGCCTGGATCGCCTTCCAGGTGCCGGGCAACTTCGATGCGCCCTCACACCACGCGGTGCGTGCGCTGGCCCGGCGCGAGCCGTTCATCGAGCCGCTGCGTGACATGCCCTGGCGTGACGTGGGGCAGGTGGACACGCCCGCTGAATACGCCGGGCTGCTGACCGATGCGGGCTGCGTGGTGGATGCGTGGGAGACCACCTATGTGCACCAATTGACGGGTGATACACCGGTTCTGGACTGGATCACCGGAACGGCCCTGACTCAGGTGAAAGGCCGGCTGAGCGCAGAGCTGTGGGAGCAATATCGCCAGGCGATCATCCCGATGCTGGCGGAGGCCTACCCGAAGAGGGCTGACGGCATCACGTTCTTCCCGTTCCGTCGCGTGTTCGTGGTCGCCCAAGTCGCGCGATAGTCATTACCTAGGACGTAATCGATATTCGGACCGCGCTCGGCCAGCATTGGCGTATGCCGACATTCAAGACCGCGGATCGCACCGACATCCACTACACCGACGCCGGCTCCGGGCCGGTCCTGGTCTTCACCCACTCGTGGGGGCTCAATTCGGGCCAGTGGGACCAGGTCGTCGAACAACTGGTGCGCAACGGTTTTCGCTGCGTCAGCTACGACCGGCGCGGCCACGGAAGCTCCAGCGTCTACGACGGCGAGTGGACGGTGGATCTACTGGCCGACGACCTGGCCGCACTGATCGATCACCTGGAGCTCGACGACGTCACGTTGGTGGGGCACTCCCTGGGATGCGGTGAGATCGTGCGCTATCTCAGCCGACACGGGGTGAGCCGGCGAATCACGCGGTGCTCGTGGCGCCCCAGCTCCCGATGGTGATCAAAACCGACGACAACCCGGACGGCGTCGACGAGGCCATCCTCGAAGGGATGACCGCCGAGCTGGAACGCGATGTGCGGCAATGGTGTGTCGACAACGCCGCGCCCTTCTTCGGGGATCACGCGGTGCCGCCCGAAGTGGTCGAGTGGACCGTGGACCAGGTCGCCGATCTGCCCGTCGCGACCGTGGTCGCCACCCAGCGGATGGGCGCCCACACCGACTACCGCGCCGAGCTTGCCGGCCTCGACCTGCCTGTTCTGGTCATCCAGGGCGATGCCGACGCGTCGACGCCCATCGAGCTCACCGGGCGCCGCACGGTCGCGCTGCTGCCCGATGCCGAGCTCGTCGAGATCCCCGGTGCAGCCCACGGGCTGTACGTCACCCACGCCGACCGCGTCATCGACGCGATTTGTGGAGTTTCAACCGTGCTCGGTGCGGCCGAGACTCCACAAGTCGCGGGTTAGCGGCGGGTGTTGAGCAAGTCGATGACCTGCTGGACCAGGTCGTCGATCACGGCGCCGGCGGTGTCGAGCACCAGATCGGGATTCTCGGGCGCTTCATAGGGGGCATCGACGCCGGTGAGTCCCTTGAGCTCACCGGATCGGGCCCGTGCGTAGAGCCCCTTGGGATCCCGGCGTTCGCACTCGGCCAGTGACGTGGCGACGTGCACCTCGATGAACGGCAGCTTGGCGGCGTCGTTGAGGGCCCGCGCGGTCTCGCGGTCGGACTTCAGCGGCGATACCAGCGAGGCCAACGCCACCACCCCCGCATCGGCAAGCAGCCGGGTCAAATGCCCGACGCGGCGGATGTTCTCGGTGCGGTCGCCGGCCGAGAAGCCGAGATCATCGGACAGGCCGTGCCGCAGGTTGTCCCCGTCGAGCAGGTAGGCCACCTGGCCCGATTCGACCAGGGCCCGCTCGACGGCCACCGCCAGGGTGGACTTCCCCGAGGCGGGCAGGCCGGTGAACCAGATGGTGGCGCCGCGCTGTCCGGTGCTGTTCCAGCGGTAGTCGCGGTCCAGTGACGACGGATGCCATTTGATGTCGGACCGGTTGTGCCCGCTGGGCTTGAGCTCTCGTGCCTGCAGGATGATCCCGGCGCCGACGGTGTCGTTGGACACCTCGTCGATGAGGATGAACGCACCGTTGTCGCGGTTGTCGGCATAGTTGTCGGCCACCAGCACCGAGCTGGTGCGCAACGTGACCGAGCCGATGTCGTTGAGCGCCAGCTCAACCGGGGACTCAACCTCGTCGAGGGTCTCGGGGTCGAGCTTGGTGTGCAACTCCTGGACCGTGGCCCGCACCGTGCGGGTGCCCTGCTTGAGGGCCAGCCGGTCGCCCGCACGCAGCGGGTTGTCGAAGAACCAGCACACCGTCGCGTCGATCTCGCGGGCGAGTACCGGTGGTACCGCGCCTCCGTCTTCCAAGGCGCCGCTGACCAGGACATCGCCACGACCGACATCGATGTCGTCGGCCAATTCGATCGAAACCGACAGCGGTGCAACGCCAACCGTCCGGTCGTCGTCCAGGGTGTCCACGGCCGTCACGACCGAGCGGGTGCCGGCCGGCAGGCTCACGACGGGGTCACCGACCTGAAGTGTGCCCGCGGACAGCCGGCCGGTGTAGCGGCGGCGCTGTTCCGCCGTCGGCCGGGAAACCCACTGCACGGCCAGCCTCAGGTTCGCCGGATCGGCATGCGGCGCCGACAGTTCGATTGCTTCGAGGTACTCGAGCAGGGTGGGCCCGTCGTACCAGGGGGTGTTCTGCGAGTGGTGGACCACGTTGTCACCGAGCTTGGCGGCGATCGGGATGACGGTCAGATCGAGCCCGCCGAGCCGGTCGGCGACCTGTTGCAGCTCACGCTCGACCTCGGAGAATCGGTCCTTGTCGAAGTCGACCAGATCGATCTTGTTGACCGTGGCGACGAAGTGCTTGATGCCCAACAGCTTTGCGATGCGGGCGTGCCGCCGGGTCTGGCGCAGCACCCCTGCTCGGGCATCCACCAGCAGGATGGCCACGTGCGCGTTGGAGGCGCCGGTGAACATGTTGCGGGTGTAGCGCTCGTGCCCTGGGGTGTCGGCCAGGATGTAGCTGCGGGTTGCAGTGGAGAAGAACCGGTAGGCCACATCGATGGTGATGCCCTGCTCCCGCTCGGCGCGCAAGCCGTCGGACAGCGCCGCCAGGTCGGCCACCCCGTCCGTATCGGTCACCGCCTCAAGATGATCCAGCGGAAGGCTGTCGGTGTCGTGCAGCAGGCGGCCGATCAGGGTGCTCTTGCCGTCGTCGACCGAACCGGCGGTGGTGATGCGAAGCAGCTGCCGAGGCCGTGCCTGATTCCCCGTCGCTCCGCTGCGCTCCGCTCGCCTCGTCATCAGAAATACCCCTCTCGCTTGCGGTCTTCCATCGCGGCGACGGACGTGCGGTCATCGGCGCGGGTCTCGCCGCGCTCGGAGACGGTGGCCGCCGAGATCTCGGTGATCACCCGGTCGATGGTGGTGGCCTCCGACCGGACGGCTCCGGTGATGGTGAGATCGCCGACCGTGCGGTAGCGCACCCACTCGACGGCGGCCCGTTCGGAACCGGCAGGCTGGGCGTACTCCGAGACCGCGAGCAGGATGCCGTCACGTTCGAAGACCTCGCGTCGGTGAGCGAAGTAGATCGACGGCAGCTCAAGGCTTTCCAGCTCGATGTAGCGCCAGATGTCCAGCTCGGTCCAGTTCGACAGCGGGAACACCCGCACCTGCTCGCCCTTGCGGATCCGGCCGTTGTAGAGCGACCACGGTTCCGGGCGCTGGGCCCGCGGATCCCACTGCCCGAACTCGTCACGGAAGCTCAGGATGCGTTCCTTGGCGCGTGCCCGCTCCTCGTCGCGGCGGGCGCCGCCGAACGCCGCGTCGAATCCGCCGGCCTCCAGCGCGTCGAGCAACGTTCGGGTCTGCTGCCGGTTCCGGGAGGCTCCCGGGCCCGGATCGGCGACCCGTCCACTGTCGATGGTCTCCTGCACCGACCCGATGAGCAGCTTGTGCCCGACACCGGTGGTGCGGCGGTCCCGGAACTCGATGACTTCCGGGAAGTTGTGTCCGGTGTCCACGTGCAGGACCGGGAACGGCAACGGTGAAGGGCGGAAGGCCTTCTCGGCCAGGCGCAGTAGGACGATGGAGTCCTTGCCCGCGGAGAACAGCAGCACCGGGCGCTGCAGTTCGGCGACCACCTCGCGGATGATGTGCACCGCCTCGGCTTCCAGCAGGCGCAGTTCGTCGACATGCAAGAGATCAGTCATACCGGCAATCCCTCCTTCTCGGCGTCATTGCGGTAGCGGTCCACCCATTCGTCGGACCGCTGGTCTGCCTGGCGTTCCAGTACCGGCTGCGGTGCCAGTCGCGGGTCCAGGCCGAGCGACTCGAGCACCGTGGCCACCACGGTCGTGAGGTTGCGCCACAAATACGGATACGACACGTCGATGGGGGTGATGTTCTCCTCGGCGAACCAGGAGCGCCAGCCCTCCTCCTGGGCCTGCAGCAGCCTGACCACATGGGCGATGGCGCCGGCGTGGTACTCGGCGCGGGCATCGCGTACCGGGTCCGCCCGGCCGCGCCAGACCCTGGTCTGTACCGCCCGCCAGAACGAAACCGCCTGTGACACAACATCGGGACGGTAGACGTGGATCAGCACTGGGTCGCTGCCGATGACATCGCGGATCGCGGCGAGCAGACCGGGCCCGGAACGCTCGGGTAGGCCCTCGGCGCGTTCCAGCAGCAACGGGGTCTGGTTCCACATCAGCTTGCCGCCCCACACCCCGTTGGGGGTTCGGCCGACGGTGCGAATGTAGTCGCGCCAGATCTCCGACGGGGCCAGGTCCGGCTTGCCCTCGACCAGCGGATCGAGCAGGCGCAGGATCGACTCGTCCTCGACACCGGCGAACCATTCCCGGGGCTGCGGCGACATGCTGGTGGTCGGCAGGTACTGAAAGAACTCCTGGGGCTCGCCGGCCATGCCGGTGGAGCGCAGGGATTCCACCAGCAAGGTGCTGCCGCTGCGCTGGGAAGCGAGCACCAGGTAGGCAGTCGGATGATCTGGCATGGGCGAGACTCTAACCATCATTGATTTGCGGCGCCTATTCAAAGAAGCGTCAAGAGTTTTAATTCACCGAGATGAAAACTATTGGTGCGTATCGGTGATGCCGCGGTCGGCGGCGATGGCGGATCGGCTGGTGGCGGGACGGCCGTGGATGCTCAGATACGTCTGGGTGTAACGCTCCGAAATGCGGGTGCCCGCGAATTCTGAGGGTATTACGTCGAGGGTCTTCTGGCGCCAGTCGTTCAGCAATAGTGCGAGGTTCTCCGCGATTGCCTCGTCCTTGTCGGTGGCATCGGGTCCGAGCAGGTTGTTGCGTTCGGTCGGGTCCGCGACGAGGTCGTACAGCTCGCGGTCGGGCCGAGGCGCGAGGACCCGGTCGCCGAGCACCCTTGCGGGTGGGCTGTCGGCGATATCCCACGGCAGGTCCAACAATGGCCGTGTCGCGTAATTCTCGATGTAGCTGTATTCCTTTGTGCGGATGGCTCGAATGGGATCGAAAGAATCGTGGTAGGTCTTTGTGGTGTACACCTCGGAACGGACTTCATCCGTTTCTTCCGCGGTTGCCGTGAGGTTGCTGGCGTGTGACAGCCCCTCGATCTCGCCGGGGATCTCGACGCCGATCAACTCGAGCAGGGTGGGCACCAGATCGACTCCGCTGAACAGCTCGTCGTAGCGGCGCGGTGCCACGGCAGAACCCCGTGGAGGCCGAACAATCAGTGCGATGCCGGTGCCCGCGTCATACAGCGTCGACTTGGCCCGGGGCAGTGCGGGCCCGTGGTCGGTCATGAAGACGACCCACGTGCTCTCGTCCAGGCCGGCGGTGGCCAGGGCGTCGAGCAGTTCGCCGACCTTCGCGTCGGCTACCGCGATCGACCCGTAGAACTCGGCGAGATCGTCGCGCACGTCGCCGGTGTCGGGCAGGTAGTCGGGAACCTCGACGGACACCGAATCGGCTGGTTCGTACCGGTCACGGGGATACGGTCGGTGCGTCTCGAAGAATCCGGCGGTCAGCAGGAACGGTTGTTGCGGAGCATCGGCCAGCCACGCGGTGGCCTGCTCGACGACGTACTCGCAGAACGAATTCGACACGTCGAACTCGTCATAGCCAAGATTCGCCGGGTAGGATGTCTCGTGCTGCATCCCGAATAATGCTGTGTGCCAACCTGATTCGGCGAGAAGGTGGGGGAGGGTGCGCACACCGGCGCGATACTCCCAGCCGTGGTGGGCCAGGCCCACCAGACCATTGCTCTGCGGGTACCGGCCGGTGAACAGCGAACCCCGGGACGGTGAGCACAGCGGCGCGGTGGCGTGGGCGCGGGTGAACAGGATCCCCTCGGTGGCGAGCCGATCGAGATGTGGGCTTGAGACATCCGGGTGGCCGTACACGCCGAGATAGCGGCCGAGGTCATGCCAGTGCACGACCAGCAGGTTCTGCCGTTGCGGCTCGGTCACGTCACATCCTTTCCATCCACTCTACGACCGAACAGCCTGAACCTTCCTTCCGCAACCGTTTGGATCATCGAGAGCTACTTATTCGTCGTGGTGTCGTCGGTAGGGTGGTGGCCATGCCGACCGCCACCGAACCTGCTGCGGTCAGCGGCTATGAGGCCCGCTGGGAGCAGCACAACACCGAGCGGCGTGCCCAGATCCTGCAGGCAGCGGTCGCCTTGATCGAGGAGAACCCACCGGGCGCCGAGATCTCCATGGTGCGTATCGCCGACCGTGCCGGGGTGGCGAAGTCGGTGGTGTACCGCCAGTTCGCCGGCAAAGAAGAGCTCGAACGACGCGTCCGGTCGTATGTGTTCGACGACTTCGCGGCGGTTCTCGACACCAACCTCGATGTCAGCAACGGCTCACTGCGCGACATCCTGACCCGCACCGTGGCGGCGGTGGCCGACTGGATGCTCGATCACCCGCGGCTCGACGAGTTCGTCCGGCGCGGGCCGACCTTCGACAGCGACGGCTCATTGGACGCGGTCAGCGAGCTCAAGCTCCGCATGACGAGGCAGTCCGAGGGGATCATCGCCACGATCGCGCAGACCATCCGGGTGGACGACAGCGCGTTCAAGACGGTCCCGTTCGCGGTGGTGACGATGGTGGAAGCCACCTTGTCGGCGTGGATCCGCGGTGCGGCGCCGGAGCGGTCACGGGAAGAGATCGTGACGCACCTGGCCGACTTCGCCTGGTACGTCCTGGACGGTGCGGCGCGCGCGAGCGAGCTGGAGATCAACCGCGATGACGAGTTGACGTCGGTGATCGCCTCGCTGATGAGCCGTCAGGCCAGCAGCCCGCCGTTGTAATCGGCGATCAGGCTCCGGACGGTCTCCTGCGCACAGGACTTGTTGGTCCCGATGAAACCGGTCGGCCCGCGCTTGATCCACCCGGTGACATAGGCCCCACGGACCTGCGGAACCCTGCCGTCGTCGTTCGGCACCGTGGCGGTGTCGTCGTCGAACGGCAGCCCCGGCACCGGCATACCGCGATACCCGATCGAGGTCAGCACCAGACCGGTATCGATGACCCGTTGGAGCCCAGTCGATTTCACCCGCGTCGAACCGTCGGGTGCGGCGACGAGTTCGTTGTGGACGAATTCCACGCCGGTGGCCGAGGATCGGCCGAGGATCGTGGTCGGCGACAACAGGTACTCGAGCACGATCCTGCGATTGCCCGTCCCGCGGGGCGCCGCGTGCAATATCGCCGCCCGGGGGTCCGAATCCGGCAGCGTCCGCAGGTCCTCGTCACGGACGACGATGTCGACCCCCGGTGTCGAGCACAGTCCGACCAGTTCAGGGACCGTGAACGCGGACTGCTCGATCCCGCGCCGGCCCACCACGACCACCTCTTCGACCGCACTGTCGCGCAGCGCTTTCAGCGCGCGTGGAGCGATCTCGGTGTCGGTGAGCCGATCGGGGTCGGTGGTGAGGATGCGCGCGACGTCGAGGGCGACGTTGCCGTTTCCGATCACGACGGCGCGGCGATGGGACAGGTCGAAGGACCGGCCCGCGTGATCGGGATGGTCGTTGTACCAGGCGACAAACTCGGTCGCTGAGGTGACGCCGGGCAGTTCGATGCCCGGGATGTCGAGGCGCCGGTCCGTTGAGGCACCGACGGCATAGATGACCGCGTGATGCTCATCCAGCAGGTCGTCATGGGTGACGTGACTGCCGACCTCGACGCCGAGTCGCATCTCCAGACGGGGGTCGGTGGCGACGTGGTCGAACTGGCGGGTCACCCCGCGGGTCCGTTGATGATCGGGCGCGACCCCGAAACGTGCCAAACCGTATGGCCGGGTGAGCCGTTCGTAGATCCGGACGCGGGCACCGGGAATGGTCAGCACCTCTTCTGCGGCGTACATAGCGGCCGGACCCGACCCGACGATCGCGACGCGCAGGTCACCTCCGGTGCGCACCTCGAGCGGAGGGACGACCGGGGCCAGAATCGGCCTCGGCCGGGGCGTGGCGTAGAAATCGGCGTTGAGCGTGGCGAACACGTCCTCCGCACCGGTCAGCTTGGTGTGCGGTTTGATCGCGTCCACCGGGCATGCCGTCACACACGCCCCGCAGTCGACGCACTCGACAGGGTCGACGTACAGCATCTGCGCGGTGTGGAAGTCGGGTTCGTCGGGTGTGGGGTGAATGCAGTTCACCGGGCAGGCGTAGACGCACGACGCGTCGCTGCAGCAGGACTGCGTGATGACGTGGGGCATCAGGCGAGGGCAACCGCTTCACGGTCCGGCACACCGCGGTAGCGGGCGGCCTCACCGTCGATTCCGCAGCGCTTCCACACCCACCTGCCGACCCGGTTCATCAATCCGAGTTCCTCACAGAGGGAACGCATTTCACCGAAGTAGCCGGACAAGATCTTGCGCGAGTGCGGGCTGCGCCAGAACGCGTCCTTGATCACCGCCCGCGGAATCCCGAACTCCTCGCCGAACGACTTCGGGGGAGCCACGATCTCGTGCGCGAGCCAGCGCAGGGTAAGCGGGAAGGCAACGCTCGCGAACGCCTTCATCCGCCACGACCGTTCCGGCAGATGGGTTTTGAGGAATTCGTGCGCCCACGAGATGTGGCGTGCCTCTTCGGCGATGTGGATCTGCATGGTCCGCAGCACCGCGGGCGGAATATTGGCGCCCTCGCGGATCAGGCCCTTCTGGAAATGATCGATCGGCTCTTCACCGGCCAGGATGCCCGCCATGAACGCCGTGGGGGAGTACTGGCCGACGAGGCCGATGTACGGCGACAACCGCCGGAACAGCGGCCGCATGCCCGGCACGTCGACACCGCTGCGGTTGACCAGCTCCTGGAACATCTGGATGTGGTTGCACTCCTCGGTCATCTCGTGCAACGCGTAGCGGAACTCGGGTGAATTGTTGGGCAGCTTCATGATGAACGCCATCAACCCGCGGATGAGGATGCTCTCGAAGGCGGCGCCGACTTTGACCGAGTTGAGGGTCCGCCAGCGGCCGATCTCGATCTGCCGGGCCGGCGGCTGGGCCTGGTACCAGGCGGTCGCGCCGAGCGGATCGACGTTCGGTGACAGCACCCAGCGCGGATCGTCGAGTTCGATGGCCAGATCGGGGGAGTCCCACGCGATGTCCAGGTAGGGGTCGAAGCGGCGGCGCACGGAGCCCTCGGACAGCGTCTGCAGCAGATCCTGGTAGTCCGCATCGAGGGATGCGGCGTCAGGAGAGGTGGAAGCCATGGCGACAATTTACCGAGACTTCGGGTCCCGGTAAATAGCGATTTGCGCGGACCTACGGGTGGTACGGCACCCCGACGGCGCGGAATACGTATTCGGGCCCCACGTCGAAGGCCAGCGACCGGCGTGGCAGCTGCGTCAGGACCTCTTCCGGTATCGCGGTCTTGTAGTGCAGCGACAATCGGCCGTGGCAGCGTCGGTCGATCTCGGCCAGATCGGCCGACAGCGTGAGCCCGGCCGGGTCGAGCTCGGCGTGCATCGCACCGATCTGCGGTGCCGACCACGGCTGGTCGATGCTGCGGCCGGCAAGCTTGGGCAGGGTGGACATGGTCGCCAGCGCGCGGTAGTTCGTCAGGACCAGCGCACCGGCGTAGCTGGCGACGCTGCCGGTCGACCGCTTGCCCGGGATCGTTCCCGTGAAACGCCTGGTCACCGGAACGTACTCGGCGAGAAAGAGGATGCCTTCAGCTTCGGCTTCGGCCCGCAGACCCTCCGGCAGAGCGCCGATGTGCATCAGCTTTCGCAGGATCAGTGCCATGCCTTCGACGGTAGCGCGCAAACATGGCAAATCGGTTGGAGCTGGTAGAGATGATCTGGTGAAAACCCGGGCCAGGTGGCTGATCGTGAGCGCGGTACTGGCTGTTGCGTTGTATGCGGCGCTGTGGGTCGGCTACGCGATGCAGTGGACTTGGCTGGCCGACCTGGACGACGCCGGGCTGGCGGGCCCGTATCGCTACGGCGCGGCGCACCCCGCCTGGGTGACGGCGTGGGACGTGTTCTGCACGGTGTTCGGTCCGTTCGCGTTCCGGTTGCTGGCGTTGGTGATGATCGTCGTCGCGCTGGTGCGGCGGCGACCGCGCATCGCGCTGTTCCTGGTCTTGACCGTCGAGCTCAGCGCGGTGACGACCGAGCTGGCCAAGTTTCTGGCGGACCGCCCGCGCCCGGCCACCGCGCTGGTCCACGCGTTGTCGACCTCGTTCCCGTCCGGGCACGCGCTGGGCGTGATGGTCTCGGTACTGGCCTTGTCGGCCCTTGCATGGCCGAGGCTCGCCCCGCGGCTGCGGGCCTGGTGGGTGGTGACCGGGGTGCTTCTGGTCGTCGCGATCGGCGTGGGGCGGGTCGTGCTCAACGTCCACCACCCCTCGGATGTGGTGGCGGGCTGGGCACTGGGTTACGCCTGGTTCGTGGCGGTTTACCTGTTGTACCCGCCGTACGCGGCGGTCACGGCACCGGACGGAACACCGGCAGCGCCCGGTAACGCACGCTGAAACTGGCCTCGCTGAGCGCCTCGCCGACCTCACCGTCATGGGCCACGGTGGTGGGACCGTCGACGGAGACGAACCGGAACTCCGGCACCTGTAGCTCGTGGTAGAGCGGGCTGCGTTCCAGGCGGCCCAGTGCCACAGCCGTCGCGATGCGCAGCCTGCTGAAGCGCCGCCCGGTCTCCAGGATCCGCACGTCGATCAGCCCGTCGTCGAGGCGTGGGCGCTGAGACGGTGCGAATCCGGACGGGAAGTAGGTCGAGTTGCCCAGGAAGAACAACTCGGTCTCAAGGGTCTTGTCGTCGTAGCTGATCCGGACCGGGGCTTCCCGGCGCAGCGTGAGGTACAGCGCGTACATCCCGGCCAACCGCTTGCCCATCCGGTGCTCGAGCCTCTCCCGCGTGCGCACGTACTTCGGGTAGGCGCCGATGCTGGCGGTGTTGATCACCATGCGTTCCTCATTGAGGCAGACCAGGTCGACGTAGGCCGCGGAGCCTTCGGCGATCGCCTTGACGGTCCGTGCCACCGAATCGCAGCCGATGTCCTTGGCGAAGTGGTTGAACGTCCCGCCGGGGAACACCGCGAGCGGAACACCCGCGTCGACGGCGATGCCTGCCGCACACGCCACCGTGCCGTCGCCGCCACCCACGGCGAGCACGTCGGTACGAGAGGCGGTCTCCCGCAACACCGCCTCGATGTCGTCGTCATCGCCGAGTTCGATGATCTCCGCGTGCGGCAGGGCATTTCGGACCTCGTCGATGATTCGCGCACCGGTCCCGTCGCCGGAGGCCGGGTTGATCACCAGCGCGACGCCGGCGCCGTCCGGCCGGGGCTCGGTGGGGAACCGCAGTGGATCGGATTTCGGCAGCGTGGCAGCGGGGATGGTGGGTACGACGCGGGCACCGAGGACCGCGATCGCGGCGCCGATACCGAATCCGGCGAACACGTCACCGGGATAGTGCGCACCGGTGGCGACCCGGGACAACCCGACCAGGCCGGCCAGCAGCGCCAACGGCAGGCCGGCGGCCGGGGATTCCAGGCCGACGCCCACCGCGAAGGCCGCGGCGCTCGCGGAGTGGCCCGACGGCAGCGAATGCGATGTCGGCATCCGCCGGATCCGCCGTGCCACCGGGATCAGGCGATGGTCCGGCCGCGGCCGCCGCCAGATCCGCTTTGCCACCTGATTGGTCAGCAGGCTCGTCACCGCCAGGCTGACCACACCGCGCGCGGCGCCGCGCCGCAACGACGCGCTGCCCAGCGCGCCCATTCCGGCCGCGATGGCGAACCACAGCTTGGAGTGGTCTGCTGCCCTGGTCAATCCAGGCATCACGGCATCCAGTAGGGGGCTCGGTGACTCGGCTACCGCCTCGAAGACCTCGCGGTCCAGCGTGCCCAGTCCCTTGCCTATCGCGCGAACATCCATGGCGCCAACGTAACCGTCGCGACCGGATCGTGCTCCAAGCTTTATCCGGCCGAGAGGGGCGGCGACGACGATGGACGGATGCGCCGACTGCTCGCCCTGCTGTGTGCCGGGGTGTTGGCACTGGCATGCGCGCCCACGGCCGGCGCCGCCGAACCCTGGTTCGCCTCGTCGGTGGGCAACGCCACCCAGGTGATTTCCGTTGTCGGCGTAGGTGGTTCAAAGGCGAAGATGGATGTCTGGCAGCGCGGGCCCACCGGTTGGCAGCCGGTCGGCGCGGGGATCGACGCCAACATCGGTTCCAACGGCATGGCCCCGCAGACCCACGACGGTGAAATGAAGACGCCCATGGGCGTTTTCACCTTGGACTTCGCGTTCGGCACCGCACCCAATCCGGGCGGGGGCCTGCAGTACGTCCAGGTGACGCCTGATCACTGGTGGGACGGGGATATGAAGAGCCCGACCTACAACACCATGCAGGTGTGCAAGAAGGCGCAGTGCCCGTTCAACACCGATCCGAGCAGCGGCACCGAGAACCTGGACATCACGGCCTACAAGCACGCTGTGGTGATGGGAGTCAACAAAGCCCGCGTGCCCGGCAACGGTGGCGCGTTCTTCGTGCACACCACCGATGGCGGGCCCACGGCAGGTTGCGTCGCGATCGATGACGCCACCCTCGTGAAGATCATGCAGTGGCTACGGCCCGGCGCCGTGATCGCCGTCGCGAAATAGCCGTCAGATATTCCGTCAGATATTAAGGGCGGTACCGGGTTCCAGCTTGAAGTTGAGTCCCTCCAACGACAGCGTGGCGTCGTAGGTGCGGTCGTAGCCGGTGCCGCTGATCTTCCAGCCGTCGGCGGTCTTCCGGTAGCGGTCGTGGTAGAACGCCGAGCCGAACAGCATGAAGTTCATGCTGGGGACGATCACCCGGTCCTGCAGGTACCAGGTGGCGGTTGCCTCGTCGCCGTTCACCTCGATCTCCGGGTGCGCGACGCGATGCTCGGTGATGACCTCCGGGCCCAACGAACTCTTCATGTACTCGACCAGCGAATCGCGGTCGGTGAAGTGCAGCGTCTTGCCCATGGACTGCCCGTAGTCGCCGGCGATGTCCTCGGTGAGGGTGTCGGCGAACTCGTCCCAGTGCTTGGTATCGAGGGCACGCAGGTACCGGTATTTGACTTGCTTGATGTCGTCGATGTCACCCATGCCCGCCATTTGAGCACACCGCGCGCGGGTGCAATACCCTCTGTGTCCACTGTGAGGAACGTGCAGGCTGTGGCGGCTGAGCCGCAGCTATCGGCTCGAGAAGCGGCACGCTCGTCACAGGGTCTGCGATAGTTTGCCGACCGGTCGATCTGATCTTCGTCCCGGGTGACCATCAACGTTCCTATGTGGCGCATTAGCGTTGCTCATGCGATCAAAAGCGCACCGGCGGAACGTGCTTGGCCTGGCCATTGCGGAGTGTCGGACAGCTCCGGGGCTCTGCTGCGGCTATCGTGGCGTGCGTTATGAGCGGCCCGTTGGGGTTGTCGATCGGGACCACCAACTTGGTTGCGGCGCGTGTCGGCAATCAACCTGTCAGCCGGCGTTCGGTGTTGACCTTGTCGACAGACCGGACGCCGCAAGTCGGCATGCCCGAATCCGGTTCCGGTGTCACCTTGAGCGGATTTGTCGAGCGGGTCGGTGATCCCGTGCCCCTCGTGGCTCCTGACGGCGCGTCCTATCCCGCTGACACCCTGCTGGTCGAGGCCCTCGATGCGATGGTGGAGCTCGCCGGCGGACCCTCGGATCAGATGGCCATCGCCGTGCCCGCGCACTGGGGAGCGCCCACACTGCGTGCCCTGCGCAATGCGCTGCGCACGAATCCCAGCTTCTCCCGCGACGGGAGGCCACCGCGGCTCGTCCCCGACGCCGTCGCCTCACTGGCCGCCCTGCGCGCCAACCCGGGCCTGCCGTCCAGCGGCGTGGTGGCGCTACTGGACTTCGGTGGCGGCGGTACCAGCGTCACGCTGGCCGACGCCGCATCGGCTTTCGAGCCGATCGACGAGACCACCCGCTATCCCGATTTCTCCGGTGACCAGATCGACCAGGCGCTGCTGACCCATGTGCTCGAGGGCGTCGCGCAGGCCGGCGGCATCGATCCGGCAGGTACCGCGGCGGTCGGGTCGCTGGCCCGGTTGCGTGAGGAATGCCGTCAGGCCAAGGAACGGTTGTCGGCGGACACCGCGACCGATCTCGGGATCGAACTGCCGGGTTACTCGGCCACCGTGCGGGTGACCCGCACAGAACTCGAGTCGCTGATGCGGGCTCCGCTCGCCGGCGTGCTGGGCGAGCTGGAAAAAGCGTTGGAGCGCAACGGGATCGGCTGGCCGGCGGTATCGGCAGTGGTGACCATCGGCGGCGGCGCCAGCATTCCTCTGGTCACCCAACAGCTTTCGGAGCATTCGCGGGCCGTGGTGGTGACCACTCCGCAGCCCGCGCTGGACGCCGCGATCGGTGCGGCCTTGTCCGCTGCCTACCTCGCCGATGCCGATGCGCAGACCGGTATGGCGCCCACCCTGGGCGTGGCGGCCGTGGCGCCGACGGCCGGAATCCCGTCCGGTACAGAGGGATCCGAGGGTTCCTCCACGTTCCGCGCGTTGGCCTGGTCTGAAGATGACGCGGGCGACGACGTGGTGCCCTACACCGGGCCCGACCTGGTGGACTCCTACGGCAGCGAGACCGCGGCGCGGCCGGCCGTTCAGTACGTGCCCCCGACCGGTCCGATCGAACAGCCGCGTGGCGGCTGGGAGCGCTTGCCGTTGACGGTTTTCGCGGTGGCCGCGGCGCTGGTCCTGGTCGCCATCGGTGGCGTCACGTACGCACTGACCAGTGCGACGGGCACCGCGCCGAGTTCGGAGGTCAAGCCTCCCGAGCCCAAGCCGCTGCCACCGCAGGAGCTGGCACCCAGCCCGGTGGAAGCCCCACCGCCGGCCCCTGTCGAGCCGCCGCCGGCGCCCGAGCCCGTCACCCAGGCGCCGCCGCCGGTCACGGTGACCCAGGCGCCGCCACCACCGGTGACGGAGACGCGCGTCGTCACGCAGACGACCACGCCGCCTCCCGTCACGACCACCACCACGACGACAACGACCACGACGACCACGACGCCGCCGACCACCACCACGACGACGACGCCGACCACAACCACCACCACGACGAACCCGATGACGACGACGTATGTCACGGTGCCGTTCGTCCCGGTGCCGATTCCGATCCAGGTGCCGAACCGGGGAGAGACCCAAAACCCCTATCCGCAGCAGCCGCAGTACCCGTACCAGCAGCAGCCGCAGAATCCGTTCCAGCCTTACCCGTGACGAAATCCGCTTGAGCGGGCTACCTTTCGATCAACAATCGGGAGGCACCATGAACCGCATCCATGCCGTTGTCGTCGGCGTCATCACCGCCTGTGTGTCGGCCGCTCCGGCCGCGGCAACCCCCGCCGAAGGCGACGTGGTGCGCACCGATCTCGGTAAAGGCACCACCACTGCGCCGATCTGGGTGGTCACCGCGGGGCAGCCCACCACGTTGTATGTGCAGAGCCTGCTGCTCAAACCCGGAGCCGGCAGCGGTTGGCATACCCATTCCGGTCCCGAGCAGTCGGTGATCAACGAGGGTGCGGTGGTGGTGCAGACCGCGGCCGACTGTGCACGTGTGGAGTACACGGCGGGCCGGGCGGTGGTCATTCCGGCCGGGGTGCCCCACCGGGTGACCAATGAGGGCACCACCGACGCCGATGTCGTGGTGACCTACACCCTGCCCGCCGACGCCCCGGTGCGTGACGACGCGCCCGCCCTGTGTTCCTAGCTGCGAAAACACGTCTGGTGCCACGAAACTTTGGGCAGGGGTCCGATATGTGGGTAAGAGTTCGGTTAAGGTTCTGCTGTGCCTGAGATGGATCGTCGCAGTGTGATGTTCATGATGGGTCTGGGGGTGGCAGCGGCTGCATTGCCTGCCGGGACGGCCAACGCCGACCCGGTCGTTGGTGATAACCCGCCTGCGCCTGCCCCTGGAGCTCCCACCCCGCCTGCTGCCGCGGCGCAGCCGACCTTCCTGTTCCAGGATGAGTTCAACGGCCCGGCCGGCTCCCCGCCGGACCCGGCGTGGTGGCACCTGGTGCCCGAGCGCGAGACCATCAAGAACCCGGTCGAGTGGGACAAGCCGTTCAACATGGGCCGCTACGTCACCGATACCGAGCACGCGTTCCAGGACGGCAAGGGCAACCTGGTGATCCGCGCGACGCGCGGCCCGGGCACCACCATCCAGGAGAAGTACGCCAGCGCCAAGGTCGTCGGAAACTGGCGCGGCGGCATCGGCACGACCTGGGAGGCCCGGGTCAAGCTCAACTGCCTGACCGACGGCGCCTGGCCCGCATTCTGGCTCCTCAATGACGATCCCGTCCGCGGCGGCGAGGTCGACCTGGTGGAGTGGTACGGCAACCGTGACTGGCCCTCGGGTTCGACGGTGCACGCACGCCTGGACGGCGAGTCCTTCGCCACCGACCCGCACCCCATCGACAGCGGGTGGCACACCTGGCGGATGTCGTGGACGCCGACGGGCATGTACTTCTGGAAGGACTATGCCCCCGGCATGGAACCCTTCTTCACGGTTCCGGCGAACTCGTTGGACGACTGGCCCTTCAACGATCCCGGCTACACCCTGGTGCCGGTGTTCAACATCGCTGTCGGCGGCTCGGGCGGTCGTGATCCGAGTGGCGGCAATTACCCGGCCGAGATGCTGGTCGACTGGATCCGCGTCTTCCAGGGCTGATTCGCTTTCGCGCCGAGACTACGGGTTATGACGTGATTTCTGTGATTTCACGCCAGAACCCGTAGATTCGGCGTTTAGGGGCGAACTGCTGTCCTGAGCTTTCCCGACGGCGGGGTGCGCAGTGCCACCGCGATGTCTTCGAGCGGCACCGGCGCGACGACAAGCGTCTCCCACGGATAGCGCTCGCGGGTGTCGTCAAGGAATTTGACGGCCCGATGCAGGTGCCGGGGCTCGTAGTTGTGTACACCGGTGATGGTCAGCCACTGCCGCACAACGATTTCCGGATCCACCGCCAATGGCGGCCCAGGAGTGACCGATCCGGCCAGCACCAGGGTGCCGCCGATGTCGAGACGCCCCAGGGCATCCGCGACTGCGGACGACGACCCGGTGTAGTCGATGGCGACATCGACGGGACTGCCATCGGACCCGCGGCCGCCGAAGTGCGGCACCAACGCCATGCGGTCGGCATTGCGGTCGACGACTTGGACGTCGGCTCCGGCCGTCGCGCACGCCGCGACCGCGGTGAGCCCGAGCATTCCCGCTCCGCCGATGTGCACGCGCCGTCCGCTCAACTCGCCTGCCGCCTCCAGGGTGGCCATCACCGTGGCCGTGGCGCACGCGGCCGGTGCGGCGACCGCATCGGAAAGTGTTTCCGGGACAACGGCGAGCGTGGTTCCGCGAGGCAGAACCACATGTGCGGCATAGGAACCCGACAATGGCCAGTCCCCGTCGAACGGCTCGTGGCCCACCTTGCGCACCGACAGGCACTTGGCGGTCAGGCCGGACCAGCACCGGCTGCATACGCCGCAGGCCACTGTCACCGACCAGATGATGCGTTGGCCTACTTGGTTATCCGCTCCCGCGCCGACGGCGACGACATCGCCGACCGCCTCGTGGCCGAGCACCGACGGGCAGGCCGCGCTGCGTCGGCCGGTGACGGTGTGCAGGTCGCTGCCGCAGACTGTGGCCAACCGCACCCGGACCAGCACCTCACCGGGACCGAGTTCGGGAATCGGCACCGTGCGTACGTCGACGCCGGAGCCCGTCCAGACCGCGGCGGCCGTCACACGAGCTGGGATCGGATCCATCCGGACAACCTTTCGATGGCGTAGACGATGACGAAGATGACGATCACGATGGCGCCTGCGACATCGAAGTTCAGCGTGCGGATCGATTCGAACAGCAGGTAGCCGACACCGCCCGCTCCGACGATGCCCAGGATGGTCGAGGTTCGCACGTTCACGTCGAACAGGTACAGGCTTGATCCGACCATCGCAGGCATGGCCTGCGGAATCACCGCGGCGAACAACGTCTTCCACCAGCCGCCTCCGACCGATCGGACGGCCTCCAGTGGTCCGGGATCGATCTCCTCGACGGCGTCGGCGACCAGTTTGGCCAGGAAGCCGATCGATCCGATGGCCAGTGCGCAGGTGCCGGCGACCGGCCCGAGCCCCAATGCCGCGACGAACACCACCGCCAGGATCAGTTCGGGTACGGCCCGCACCAACAGGATCCAGCCCCGGGTCGCCCAGTAGACCGCCGGATGGGGAGTGACGTTGCGGGCCGCCAGGATGCCGACCGGGATCGACAGCACGACACCGATGGCCGTCGACACCACACCGATCGCGACGGTTTGGCCTGCGGCGGCGACTAATTCGCTGCCGAGAGCCGAGAAGTTGGGTGGGATCATCCGCGCGAACACCTCGACGGCTGGTCCCACCCAGGTGATCAGCAACACCGGATTGATCTTGAGTGCCACCAACGCTGCCACACAAACCCCGATCAGGGCCCCGCCGAACACGAACCGCGCAGCGCGCTCCCGGGCCGGGTTCGATTGCGCGGAATCGAGCAGCATCCGGCGGATCGCGATGGACAGCAGTTCCATGGCGGCGATGATCGCCAGGATGACGCAGGCGATGCCGAGTGCGCGCGGATAGATCAGGCCCCGCAAGGCATCCTGCAATGCGAAGCCGATGCCTCCAGCGCCGACGAAGCCGAGCACTACCGACATCCGCAGGTTGATGTCGATGCGGTAGATGAAGGTGGCGATCCAGGACGGCACGACCTGAGGGACGACGGCGTTGAGCATCTCGCGGAAGTAGCCGACGCCTGTGCTGCGCACCGCTTCCCTCGGTCCCGGGCCGGTCTGCTCGATGGCATCGGCGAACACCTTGCCGAGCATGCCGATCGAATGGATGGCCAGCGCGAGAATGCCCGGGAGCACGCCGATTCCGAGGGCCCGGACGAACAGCACGGCGAACAGCAGATCCGGCATGGCCCGGCAGAACGTGATGATCGCCCGCGCCACGGTCTGTACGGCCGGGTGCGGTGTGGTGTTGCGGGCAGCCAGGAAGGCCAGCGGCACGGAGGCTATCGCCGCGAGCACCGTCCCCAGCACGGCCATCAGCAGGGTCTCGACTGCCAGCCCGCCGATCCGTCCCGGATCGTCCAGCCGTGGCGGGATCATCCGCTGCAGCAGCGCGACGACTTCGTCGAACCCGTCCAGAAGTGTGGCCGGGGCGAAGTCGATCGACCAGGCGGCGACGATCGTCGCGAGCAGAGCGGCGACCGCGACCAGGTGTAGCAGGCCGGGCAGCGGCCTGCGCTCGGGGACCGGCGGGGCGGACGGGGCCGGGCGCTCGGTGAGGTCGGTGCTCACGACGGCCGGGCCGCCGAATGTGCTGCGGGGTCGACGCGTTGGTAGATCTCCATGACGTCGTCGCGGGTCATCCCGACCGCGGGCCGGTCCAGGATTTTCTGGCCGTTGCGCAGACCGACCAGACGGTGCGCCCAGCCCAACGCCAGGTCCACCTGGTGCAGCGTGCACACCACGGTCAGCTTCTCCTCGATGCACACCCGGAACAGCAGATCCATGACGACGCCGGCATTTTCGGGATCGAGCGAGGCTACGGGCTCGTCGGCCAGCAGCAGACCGGGCTTCTGCATGAGCGTGCGGGCGATCGCGACCCGCTGTTGTTGGCCGCCGGAGAGGGTGTCGGCGCGTCGCTCGGCGTAGTCGGCCAGGCCGACCCGGTCCAGGTAGGTAAGGGCTTCGGCGCGCATCGCCCTGGGGTAGGTCAGCGCGCCGTAGCGGGGAACCCGCAGCTGACCGAGGCCGCCGATCAGGACGTTCTCCAGGCAGCTCAGCCGCCCGACGAGATTGAAGTGCTGGAATACGAACCCCACGTTGCGGCGCAGTGCGCGCAGCTGTTTGGCCGACGCCGTATCGACGTGCGTGCCGCCGACCTCGACGCTGCCGGAGGTCACGGGGTGCAGCCCGTTGAGGCAGCGCAACAGGGTCGACTTGCCGGACCCCGACAGGCCGAGCAGCACCAGCATCTCGCTGCGCCGCACCTCGACACTGACGTGGTCCAGGGCCAGGGTGTCACCGAAGCGTTTGGTGACGTCGCGGGCGATGACGACGAGATCATCGCCCGCGACGGGATGCTGGGGTCCGCTGGTGCTCATCGGGTTTCAGCCCTTGCACTTCTCGGAGCCGGTGACGTCGCAGACATGGCGCACGCCGCTGTAGTCCGAATCCTGGACCGGTACGAAGCCCCAGGCGCGCTCGTCGGTGATCCGGCAGGCGTCGCCCTGGCAGAATCCCTCTGCCTCAAGGTTGGGCACGTTGACCTTGTCGGCGAAGAGGGTCTTGAGCTTGCCGATGGCCTCGCCGCCCAGCGAGTCGTTGGCCGCGAACACCGATCCGGCGATCGTCTCCGACTTCCAGATCGTCTTCAGCTGACCGGGTTTGAGATCGCCCTTGGCGATCATGGTCTTGTCCACCATGGTGTCGAACGCGAAGCCGGCATCACAGTCGCCGTTGGCGATCGCCAGCGCCGAGGAGTCGTGGCCACCGGCGAAGATCGGGGACATCGCCGCCGAGAGGTCGCCTTCGGAGCCGGACTTGATCACGCCGGCTTCGATCAGCCCGGCGGTCGGGTAGAGGAATCCCGACGTCGAGCTCGGGTCCACGAAGCAGACCTTCTTGCCGGCAAAGTCCTTGAGGCCGTTGATGTTCGCCTCATCCGCACGCGCCAGGCCGTAGGATTGATAGCCGGGCTTGGCGCCCTGATCCTGGATCACGGCGCCGACCGGGGTGATCTTGGCGCCGTTGACACCGGCGACCACATAAGCGAACGGCCCGAAGAATGCGAGGTCGACGTTGTCGGCGATGATGCCTTCGACCACCCCGGCATAGTCGGAGGCCTGCACGAACTCGACCTTGGCGCCGGTCTCCTTCTCCAGCAGCTTGATCAGCGGCTGGTAGCTGGCCTTGAGGTCGGTGGAGTTCTCGGCCGGGATCGCGGCCAGAGTGAGGGTCTGTGGGAAGCCCTGGGCGGTCTTGGCGTCGGACTTGGAATCGGAGCCGGAACAGCCGGACAGCGCGAGCGCGGTACAGGCGGCTGCCACGGCAGCAATGCGAGCAGAGGAACGCCGGGTGCGGAACATCATGGCGCGCGGGACCTTTCGGGGCGGGGTCGGTTGACGGGCAGTGCGCTGACCGAGGCGTGCCACTGCCATGCCCCACACCCTGTGCGTTGGTCTATACCAGCGGGTGCATCCAAGTTGGCGAGGAGGTTAACAACGCGGCAAGTCTTGGTCTATACCAAGACTTGCTACTGTGAGCGGGTGTCCGCGAGTGCAGAACCCCGGGTTCTCAAGCACCAGGTTGTCCGAGCGCAGCTGGAGCGACTGCTCGATGGCCTGGAGGTCGGTGACCCATTCCCGGCGGAGCGGGAGATTGCCGAGCGATTCGATGTCGCCCGAGAGACGGTCCGGCAGGCTTTGCGAGAGTTGTTGTTGGCCGGTCGTATTGAGCGCCGGGGCCGTACCACCATCGTCGCGCGTCCCAAGATTCTGCAGCCCTTGTCCATGGGGTCCTACACCGAGGCCGCCAAAGAGCAGGGCCGCAGTGGCGGCCGCATCCTGGTCGGCTGGAGCGACCTCGTTGCCGACGACGTCCTGGCCGGGCAACTCGCCATCGAGGTGGGCGCACCCATCCTGCAACTGGAGCGCGTCCTGACCACCGATGGCATCCGGGTCGGCCTGGAGACCACCAAGCTGCCGGCCGTGCGATACCCGGGATTGCGGGAGGCCTTCGACTACCGTGAGTCGCTCTACGCTGAGATCCGCAGCCGGGGCATTCATTTCGAGCGGACTGTCGATACCATCGAGACAGCACTGCCGGACTCGCGGGAATCGGCGCTGCTCACCGTGGACAGCCGCACGCCGATGTTCTTGCTCAATCGTGTGTCATACGACCAGAACGGGATTCCGATCGAGCAACGGCGCTCCCTCTATCGCGGTGACCGGATGACGTTCACCGTGGTGATGGCCGCCTCGTAGAAGTCTCCGCGGCCACGGCGGACCAACGTTTCGGGACGTCGGACACTACGGGCCGTAATCTTCAAATTATTACAGCGGGCAAACGTTGAAATAGTGGCACTTGGTGATGGATTCGAAAGCGATGATCCCCTGATCAGTCCTTTCATGGCGCCATCCCATCTTCCCTCCCGGCATCATGGCTACTCGGTGAAAAAGAATGTGTAAGTTCGTAATTCGACATTGAAACGTGTTTCAGAAAAGTGCTTCCATCGCCGCGTGGCCCGGATTAGATTTCGCCCGTCGAACCAAACATCGACTTCTGATTTCAGAACTTCACCGGTGTCCAACGTCATCTGCGTCTCTGAGGGGAAGCCCAAGTGGAAGTATCCGTTCGCTCATATCTCACTGCCACGACCGCACTTGTTGGTGCTGGTGCGATGGCTCTGAGTCCGGTCATCCCCGTTGATTCGCATATGGGTGAGTTGCCGGCGCCCGCCCTGGTGTCTGATGTGGAATTGACAGCGGCGCCGTTCCCGCTGCAGACGTTGTTGAACACCGCGATCAACGCATCCAACAACGTGTACACAGTGGGGCAGGAAGTATGGGCGTTGCCGGCGCCTCTGCTGCGGCAGGTGGCGGCCAATCTCATCGAATACGCCTCGATTGAAATCGGCGCGTTCCAAACGGCGGCCACCGCTGCGGTGCGGTACTTCGGGACCGACTTCCCGGAGATCATGCGGACCGCGATCGCAGCGTTGGATGCCGGTGATCTCGTCGGGTTCATGACCGGTGTGAACAGCGCGATCTTCAACACGTTTTTCAGCGTGTTGTTGCCGTTGCAGGGGGCGCTGGCGATCCCACAGCAGATCGCGGCCAGCCTTGCGGCTGCGGCAATCTACGTCACGGGGGCATTTGTGACAGCTGCGGGGGCGGTGGTGGTGCAGGGGATGCTTCCCGCGGTCACGGGTGCGATCGGTGCCGACCTGCAGGCCAGCTACGACGCCGCCACCAGTGGCAATTGGGTGGGCACGGTCGCTGCCTTGGCCGACCTGCCTGTCGCGGTGAGCAACGCGGTCCTCAATGGGGTGGGTGGAATCGCGGGTCTGACCGGGCCGGCCGCCGGGATCATCACCGGCGGTGGCCTATTGGGTCTGCTCGTGCAGACATTGCCCCGAGAAGTGGCCAGGGCCATCGCGGACCCAGGTGGACAGAACATCATGACCGGCGGCACCGTCCAGGCGGCGTTGCAGGACCTTGTCACCCAAATGACCACCGGGTGGCCCACACCCAGCGAGTTGGGCGCCATCCCGACAGGTATCGCGGCTGGGCTTCAGGGTCTGCCGGAAGCGGCGCTGAATGTGACCGGCAAAGCGTTGGGTGGGTTGATCGGTGGCGGCGGCAGTCCTGCGATCGCCCCGGGAGCGCAGGTCGAGGAGCTGGTCCTGTCTGGCGGTAGGACGTCCTCGGCCGCACCGGTCAGTGGTGGTCCGGCCGACAGACCGGCCGGTGTGAATCTTGATGGCCTCGACACCGGGGGCCGCGGGCTGATCGGGATGTTCGTCGGTGACGGGACTGCTGAGAATCCCAACGCCGGGCTCCTGATCGGGAAGGGCTACAGCTACGGCACGGTCGACGGTGACTGCGCATCCAGCTGCGATGGCGGTCGGGGCGGGATGCTGTTCGGCCAGGGCGGCAACGGCTTCGGCGGCGGTACCGGTGGCAGCGTCGGTCTGATCGGCAATGGTGGCACCGGCGGTGCTGGCACCGCCGGCAATCTGAACGGTGGCGCCGGAGGGACAGGTGGCATCTTCGGCAACGGCGGCGCCGGCGGGGCCGGGTTCGGCACCGGCAACGGCGGCACCGGTGGCAACTCCGGCGCGTTCGGTAACGGTGGCTCCGGCGGGGCGGCCGGCGCGACCGGCGGGACGGGCGGGACCGGCGGTCTGGGTGGCCTGCTCGCCGGCAACGGTGGTACCGGTGGGACTGGCGGCGGAGCTGGTGGTGATGCCCGCGCGATCGGCAACGGGGGCACGGGCGGTGCGGGCAACGCCAACAACCCGACCGGTGGTGACGGAGGTTCGGGCGGCGCGGTGTTCGGTAGTGGCGGGACCGGTGGTGCCGGCGCGAGCGGCAACACGGGCACCGGTGGAGTGGGTGGCGACGGTGGCCGGGGTGGTGATGCGATCTCTGTCGTCGGCAATGGCGGCACCGGCGGGCAGGGGGGCAACGCTCAAGGGGGCCAAGGGAAGACCGGCGGCACGGGCGGCGCTGGTGGCGCCGGCGGAAAGCTGTTCGGCCAGGGCGGCACCGGCGGGCAAGGTGGCACTGGTAGCACGTTTGGGGCCCTTCAGGGCAACGGCGGTACCGGTGGGCGGGGAGGTAGCAGCACCGGAATCCTGGGCACTGGCGGCAGGGGAGGTGCCGGCGGCAACGGCGGCATCGCCACCGGTAGCTCCACCGGCACCTCTGCCGGCAACGGTGGGACTGGAGGCAGCGGCGGCGCCGGCGGAATCAACGGCGGCGCGGGCGGCACCGGAGGCAGGGGTGGTACCAGCACCGGCACCAAATCTCCCGGCAGCGGCGGTACAGGAGGTGCCGGAGGCACAGGATTCGGCGGTAGCCGCCCCGGTGGTAGCGGGAAACCGGGCAGCGCACCCGGTGGCAGTTCCGGTTCCGGTGGATCCGGTGGCGCAGGCGGAACAGGCGGTGGCCTGTGAGCCATCGCCAACGCAGTCGAAACATAGGCGGCCCAACATAATCCACTGCAACTAGTCGTGACCACAATGATCCACCCCCTCCGGCCCGCAACGGAGGGGGTGGATTGCCCTGTAGTCAAGCCGCTTTGACTTGTCGCACGCGGTTCATGGAACTTCTGCTTGTCGCTCAGATACTCTAAATCATCTGTGAATAACCAAGATTCGAACTTCGACTCTGTTAGCGTCACGCTCATGCCGCAAGCAACTGGTCAGGAAACTCGCGCTCCCTCGGCCTCGCGTAGACCAGCTCCAGAGGCCACCCGAATCCCTGTCGTCGTGGCGGTCGTCGCGCTGGTGGCAGCGCTGACTGCGGCCGGGGCCGCGTTCTTGGCGCTGCTGGACAAGCCCGAGGTGGCCAAGGGTGCCGCGGTGGCGACTCCGACCTCGGAGCAGGTGAGCGCCGCACGCGCGCGTACGTGCGACAACTTCAAGAAGGTCGCGTCCGGGGTTGCCATCCAGACGCACACCCAGCCGGAAGACAATCCCGCATCGAGACAGGCTGTCGCGGCGAATGCCCGGCTGTCGATGCTCGGCGGTGGCGCATATCTGCTGGCCAACGTCGATCCGGCCGCACCCAGCGACCTCAGCGATGCGGTCAAGGACTTCGCCCGGACCCTGCAGACGGTTGCGGTGAACGCGCTGGCCGGTACTGGCAACGATGCGCCCGACCAGGCCGGCTTGCTGCAGAAGGCTCAAACCGAGACCGAGCGGATCGAAGCGCTCTGCAAGTAGTCGGTGCCGCCCGTCAGCGTTTGCCGCGATAGGCGCGGGGGGACACCCCGACACGGTGGCGGAATGCGGTCGAGAAGTGGCCCGGCCTCGAGAACCCCACCATCGCACTGATTTCGGCGATTGTTCGCTCTGTGTTCTTCAGGAGGAACTTCGCGCGTTCGAACCGTCGGTCCAGTAGGTATTGGTACGGCGTGGTGTGAAACGCTGCGCGGAATGCGGTGATGAAGACGCCCACGGGCATTTTTGCCTGCTGCGCAAGCATTTCGAGCGTGATCGACGAGTCGATACCGTCCTCTAGGAACTCGATGATCCTCGCGCGGGTGGCCGAATCCAGGGTGTCGGGCCTGCGTTCGGTCGAACGAGGTGGGGACACCGCGCACATGTTGGTGATCACCAGTTTGAGGGTTTCGCCTACGGAATCGGTGAGGAGTCGTGCGGGAGCGTCGTCGCGATCGGCGACGGCATAGATCTGCTCGACGATCTGATGGATCAGCGGGTTGCGATGTTTGATGCGCGGAATCAGCGTCGGAGTGCCGAGTAGGTGCTCGGGGATTGCTATCTCGCAGTATTCGGCGGTATCTCCTTCGACCAGCGATGCGCATTTGTCTCCGGCGGGCACCACCCACATGTCGCCCACATCAGGTACGCCTTTGCCCGAGGGGCCCCAGTCCAGGTCGGTTTCCATGGACCGCAGTCGTCCTGCGCGGTGCACGAAGACCAGGTGCCGGGCGTCGTCGCGACAGCACCAGTCGGTCGTGGTGTCGATCTGCTCGGTGGCGAATCTGACGGACATGCCGCGGGTAGCCACGCGGGTCTCGCCCAGCACGACGCGCCGAGTTTGTGGGCGGTCGTCATTCCAGGGTTTCATCGCCACCCACAAACCTCCTGAGCGATCTACGGCCGCGTCAATCTGGGCAGCAGAGTAGCGGTCCGCGCTCCCACTGGTGGGAAGTTTCGATTTAAAAGGGCAGAGCCTTTTGGTTGAATCTTGAAGGACCCGACATCGAACCCGCATAGCGCTGTGAAGTGCGAACACATGAGGTAGAAACGTCTCGGGAACCTATGGTGATGCGGCTCTCGACGCACAAGGGCACTGGCTAGATGAATCTATGATTCCAATGGACCTTCGAGTGGTGGAAATGGAGCCTCGGGATGACGCTCGGTCGCTGACGCGCCGCGTTGTGGTGGAAAGCAAGGAGGTTGCGGCTCGCGGCGTCTCATTTTCCTTCGTGACTGAGCAGATATCGGATCCCACGGAATGGTGCAGCGTCGATGACGACCACCATCTGGTTTACGTATACCTGGGCGGCACAGTGCATTCGATGCAGACTGCGCTAGATTGGGGGCCAACCGGGCAGGTCCCGCCGGCGGCGGGGGACATCTGGTGGAAGCCCGCAGGTATCCGTTTTGCGGCTCTGGTCCAAGGCGATGTCGCGCGATACTGCGAGATCGCCATCCCACTACGGACATTGGCCGACGCCGTATTGCTTTCCCGGATCAGGTACCGGGATCCGCTTCTTCATCACCTTGTCGAGGAGATCTACAGCGTCGCCGATCGTGACGATGCGATCGCGCGGTTGCTCACCGATGCCGTTGCCGAGACCATACTTGTACTGATCAGGAACAAATACACCGCGTCTCCGCCGGTTCAGAGGGGACTCCGCCCCTTGGACGCCGTCACTCGCAGGATGATCGTGGCGTACCTGAATGAAAGCCTGGATTCGGAGATTCATCTGGATGCCTTGGCGCAGTTGACCGGGATGTCCGTCCAGGGGTTCATCCTTGCCTTCCGCCGGGCATTTCACACCACGCCGTATCGGTTCCTGCTTGACCTGAGGATCGACCGGGCTCGGGCGCTGCTATCGGGCACCTCGCAGCGCATCGCAGAAATCGCTGTAGCGGTGGGATTTTCATCACCAGGACACTTCGCGACGGCCTTCAAGAGGCGGGTCGGGATGTCGCCCAGCGAGTACCGCCGCCACTTGTAGTCGACGTGGCGGTGTTACTTGGTGTCCTCCGAACTGCCGGTATCGCCCTTGTCGGCCGATGCGGTTGTTGGCTTCTTGTCTGGCTTGCCCAGAGCTGACTTGATTCCTTCACCAATTTTGTTGGCCGTGTCCGAGACTCGTTCGATCAACTGAGAGGCCAGCTTGTTGACGCGGTCATTCCTCGCCGTTGTCACGCCCGGCTTGCCGGGAACGGCCACGAGGCTGCCACCGGCAGTCGTCGTCGCCAAGCTGAATCCGGCAAGTGCGATACCGATCGTCATTCCCCAGACGTGATTCATGGCCGCGGCAGCGAGGCGCTTGCCAACGTCGAATTCTTGCCACGTTCGAATTCTTTGGCGCGGAACTGCCGAGCGCCGATCGATCACCGAAGGTTGCGATAGCTGGTGGGCGAGACTCCCACGCGATGCCGGAACGCGGTGGCGAAATGATTGGGCGTCGAGAATCCCACCATGGCACCGATTTCGGTGACGGTCCGCGGTGTGTTCAGCAGTAACGCCTTGGCGCGGTCAATTCTTCGGTCGAGTAGGTACTGATACGGCGTCGTGTGAAACGCATCCCGAAAGGCTTTGATGAAGTTGCCGACCGACATCTTCGCCTGCTGTGCAAGCGTTTCGAGCGTGATCTCCGAGTCCATGCTGTCCTCGAGGAACTCGATGAGCCTCGAGCGGGTGGCTGAGTCCAGGATGTTTGCCCGGTACTCCGAGCGCCGCGGGGTGGCCTCGGCATAGTTGTCCGTGATCAGCAGCCGCAGAGTCTCCCCGATCGACTCCGTGAGTAGACGCGCAAGCGCGTCATCGCGCTCGGCGACGTCGTAGATGCGCTCGACCATCTGATGGATCAATGGGTCGTGGTGTTTGATGCGCGGAATCAGCGTCGTCTCGCCGAGCAGGTGGTTCGGGATGGCGATCTCGCAATATTCGGCGGTATCCCCTTCGACCAACGAGGCGCACTTGTCGCCGGCCGGCACCACCCACATGTCACCCACGCTCGGTAGCGCCCGGCCCGAAGGACCCCAGTCCAGATCGGTCTCCATCGACCGCAGTCGTCCAGAGCGGTGCACGAACACCAGGTGGCGGGTGTCGTCGAAACAACACCAGTCGGTCGTGGTGTCGATCTGCTCGGTGGCGAATCGTAGGGACAAACCGCGGGTGGTCACGGCTCTTTCGCCCAACACGACGCGTCGGGTAAGAGGGCGGTCGTCATTCCACACCTTCATCGCCACACGAGACGACCTCCTGGGCGATTTGCGGCTGCGTAAATCAGGACAGCAGCGTATCGACGGGAGGCCGGACCCGGGGGTGTTTTTGAATTTAATCATCCGTCACCACGGTGAATGGCGTCCTTAAGAAGGCTCGGCGCCCGTGACCAATTCGTGACCTTTGACCTGCGTAAACACGCCGCGAATGTGCTTGACAGTCATTTAAGGAAACTCTCAGAACAGGGGAGCGGTTGCTGCAACTCCTTGAAGGTGCCCGTATGGTGCCCGTGTGGGCCGACACGCATTAGCCAGCCCCAGACAGCGCAAACTACCGGCTGTCGCGGCTGCGATCATCGCGCCGGTCGCTGCGTTCTTCGCCGGCGGCAGTGATGCTCCTTCATCCCCCTTTTCCGACGCCGCCAAACCTGTCGCGGCTCCTGCGCCGGCCCCCGAGTCGCCGTGCTGCATGGAGATCGTGGCCGCGCCGGCCCCGTCGACGTCGACGGCTGTCGTACAGACCGTGAGCCTGAGCGCAGGCCAGGCGCCGCCCGCAACGGCCTCACGCTGGCGCGTCATCAACATCCCGCAGCTGCTGCCCATCGGCGACGCCCCGGAGCGCGGCCTGCAGGTCAAGACCATCCTCGCGTCCCGCGCCGTCAGCGCCGACTTCCCTGAGATCCGCGACATCGGCGGCGTCCGTCCGGACGCACTGCGCTGGCACCCCAACGGCCTGGCCCTCGACGTGATGATCCCCAACCCGAGTAGCGCCCACGGGATCGAGCTCGGCAACCGGATCGTCGCCTACGCCCTGAAGAACGCCGACCGGTTCGCCCTGCAGGACGCCATCTGGCGGGGCACCTACTACACACCCGACGGCGGGGCGAAGGCCGGCGGCTATGGCCACTACGACCACGTCCACCTCACCACCAAGGGCGGCGGCTACCCGACCGGCGGCGAGCTCTACCTGCGCTGAGCGTGTCGCCTGACCGGGGCTGCCTGCGCCGTTTAGATTCGCGTCGTGGCGCGCAGAATGTCGTTCCGCCGGGCGCGATCAGTGATGAGCGCCGAGATCGCCGCGATCCGCCGCACCGATCCTGACCTCGATGCCGGTGATATCGCCGGATTCACCCTGCCGATCCTGGTACGCGCCCTGGGAGTGGTGGCCATCGGCGTGGTGCCCCTGCTGGTGGTCCGCAACGGGGAGACCGCGAACGAGCAACTCGTCCCCGTCATCGGTTCCCTCGCGCTCGTGATCATCTGCGCGGCCGTGGTGGCCTGGCTGATCTCGATCGTCATCTCCGGCCTGGTGGTGATGATCCTGTACCGGACCAGGCCGTCGTCCTCGTCGCGCCTGGTGATGCGCATCCTCACCGACTCCTTCATGCGCATCGACGACTCCACCTCGGCGCTGATGCTGCTGGCCCTGCTGGCCGGCCTGCTGTCGCTGGCGTTCGGCCTGCCGACGCGCAGCGGCGACGAGCTGGCGAACTCGGTACTCGACGATCTGCTGGCGGCTCAGATCGGTGTGCTGCTGGTGGCGCTGGGTTTCGCGTTCGTCGCCGAATCGATCCGATCGGCCGCCGACATCGTCGACGACCAGTCGCTGCTGCTGGCCTGGCCGTGGGCGTTGATCATCGCGTCCCTGAGTTGGGTGTTGGCCACCGTGGCAGGCCCGTTCGAAGCGACCCGGATGCTGACCATCCTGTTGCACGAATGGTTGCCCGCCGTCGTCGACGATCAACCCAGCTCTCGGGTGATCGCCGAACTTGTCCCGCCCTCGGCGCGATGGTGGGTGGCATTCGGCCCGGTGCCGATCATTACCGCGATCTGGGCCTACGAGGCATACCGGCACGGCGGGTTCACCGCGATCCGGCATTTCTTCGATGACGATGCGCCTCCCGAGTTGCCAGAAGTTGCGCGAGACAGCGACCCGTCCGAGGGTTAGCCTTCGCGGAAAAGGGGGTGCGCGTGGCGTCGTCGCTGCATCTGGTGTGGCGCAGTGTGCGCATGCTGCGCGCGGTCCGGGGTGTGCTGGCCCTGCTGGTGGTGATCGGGGTGATCGCCTCCGCGCTGCCTTACGTCACGGTGGCCGCCTTCGGGCCGATGGTGCAGGTCATCGCCGATGCCGGGAACAACGGAAACCTCAGCGGCGTATGGGATCTGAGTGGCCCACTGGTGGCCCGCGAGGACGGGCTGCTGAAATCGCTCGCCGGGCCGGTGCCGTTCGTGGTGCTGCTGGTGGTCTGGGCGGGCTCGCTGATCCTGACCCAGCTCATGTACTTCGTCAACGCCGGGATCGGTGCACGGGTCGAGCGGATCCTGTTGGTCGACATCCGGCAGCGCGTCCACGACCACCTGCAGTCGCTGTCCCTGGACTTCTTCCTCACCTCGCGCAGCGGCGAGTTGATGC
The DNA here is from genome assembly GCF_048282715.1 of Mycobacterium sp. 134. Lineage (NCBI taxonomy): Bacteria > Bacillati > Actinomycetota > Actinomycetes > Mycobacteriales > Mycobacteriaceae > Mycobacterium > Mycobacterium sp. 134. Next base: position 6,094,174 of record NZ_JBLVUN010000008.1, on the reverse strand, counting down.
ACCGCGTGACGACGGAATCCGCTGGAGTACAACGACTTCTCACCGACTGTCTGCTGCCTCCGCTGATCGATGTGGTGGTGTTGGTAGTGGTGATCAGCTACCTGCTGGCCATCTCGTGGCAGATGACGGTGGCCGCGCTGGTGCTCACACCGCTGGCGCTGATCACCCTCAGGTTCGTCGGCCGCCACGTCCAGGCGGTGATGAGGCGCGTGATGAATGCCGAGCGGGCGATGGCCGCCGAGGTTGAGCAGACGATCAGCGGGATCGCCGAGATTCAGATGTTCAACGCACAACCGGTCCGCAGCAAGCGATTTCATGCGGTGTCCGAGGAAGCCGCGAAGGGGTCGGCGGCCTCGGTGGTCTGGATGCAGGCCACCGTCAACGGATCGCAGATCTTCGTGGCACTCAGTACGGTCATCGTGTTGTTGGTCGGTGTGGGACTCAGTACCCACTTCGGACTCACGTTCGCGGGTCTCTTGGTCTTCGCGGGTGTGGTTCCGGTGATGTTCAGCGCCGCCCAACGGGTTCTGGGGGCGTACACCACATACCAGTCCTTGGCGCCGAATGTGACGTCCACTTACGAACTACTGGACACGGAGCCTTCGGTACGCGAAGCCGAGGACGCCGTAGCGCTGGGCGAGGTGCACGGCAACCTGGTTTTCGAGGACGTGACGTTCGGCTACACGCCCGGCCGGAACATCGTCGAAGGGCTGTCGTTCTCGATCGCCGAGGGCGAGACAGTAGGGCTGGTCGGTGGTATCGGATCGGGCAAGTCGACGGTGTTCAACCTGATGCTGCGGTTCCGGGATCCTCAACATGGTCGGATCCTGTTGGACGGCAATGATATTTCGACCGTCACCATCGAGTCGCTGCGCGAGCAGGTGTCCAAACTCGCTCAGTTCCCGTTCTTCACCAAGGACACCATCCGGGAGAACATCCGGTTGGCTCGGCCGGAGGCCACCGACGCGGACATCGAAGACGCCTGCACCCAGGCCCACATCCACTCGGTCATCACCACCAGGATGCAGGACGGCTACGACACGGTGGTGGACGTCCAGATCCCCTCCGGCGGGCAGAAGCGCCTGATCGCGCTCGCGCGTTGCCTGTTGCGCCGGCCCGAGGTGCTGCTGCTCGACGAGCCGACCGAGAACCTCGACGCCGACGAGCGGGCCAGGATGATCGGGGTGATCCGCGGCTACGCCAAGGACCGCACCTGCGTGGTTGTCAGCCATGATCTGGATTTCATCGCCGCGGTGGCCGACCGGATCCTGGTCCTCGAAGACGGACGCATTTCACAGAGCGGCGATCATCAGACCCTGATGGGCCAGGATGGCCTGTACAAACGGCTGCACGAGGTGCAGAACGGGGGCTGACGGGCGACCCGGCTACAGGTAGAAGTGGTCGGCGTAGACCAACCGTTCGACGGGGGTGAGGCCCGCTGTTCCGGGTGTCTCATCGGCAGAAAGGATTTCGTACTCCTCGATCTGCACCCGCAGGTCGTCGGCGCTGCCCGGGGTCAGCAGTTGTTCCGGTGGCTCCAACGCCAGCTCGGCCGTCCAGGTCGCCTTGAAGGTCTTCGCGTCGACGCCGCCCAGCTCGCATGGCACCTCGGCTCCGCTCTTCCACTCCAGGTCCGAGCCCGACGTCTTGCCGCGAGTCTGCAGCGTCGCCACCACGCGGTGCGACGCGGTCAGCAGCGGTGCGAGTTGCTCGGGCTTGTCAGGGCGGGTCGCGGGCAGCGCGAGTCCGGGTGCGTTGGTCACCGAGCTGACGCCGGTGATGCTGATCCGGACGTGATCTTTGTCCGGTCGGCTCAGCGTGCCGATCCGCTCGGGCGGCAGCTGGACGAAGTCGGTCGCCACCACCTGGGAGAACTCCATCCCGGGAATCGAATTCGGTTGATAGCGGGCGACGGCCAGCCGCAGGAAGGGCCAGTTGGCCCCGGCCGACTCGAACACGGCGTCGACGTACCAGCGCTTGCGGTCAGTATCGAAATCCGGTGTATAGGCGTAGGCGTTGATCACCTTGTCACCTGCGGTCGGACTGCCGGGCTTCACCACATGTAGTTCGGGCCGACCCGGAAGGCTCTCGGGCTCAAGGTTCAACTGAACCGCCCGCTGCTGCCAGGCCGTGAGCACCGGCACCTCATAAGAATTGGTGATCTTGGAGCTGACCAGGATCGGGTCGCGGGCCCACAGGCTGACACTGTCGGTCTTGTCTTTGGCCAGTTCCGGATCTCCGGTTGCGATGATCGCCAGCATCTCGCCATCGCCACTGGAAAACCACGGCCGATCCAGCCAGATCCGGACCCCGCTGCGACGGCTGCGCCGAATCGCGAACGGGTGCTCGGGTTCAGTTGACTGCTCCCACAGGAACATCGGAATCACGTCATGGACCACCGGTGGCGCCGGGATCGCCGAACTCGGGATGTTGACCTCGACCGGGTTGCCCAGCGACCCAGGGTCGTCAACCTCCGGTAGCTCGTCCGGAACGAAGAATTCCCGATACCGCGACGATCCATGTAACTGGTAGGTCACCTTGCGCGCCTTGGTATCCGGCAGGGTGTGGACGGCGCGCCTGACCGGTACCTCGGCGTCACGGGTTCCGACGTGTTTGGCGGCGTTGGGGTCGAACGTGAGCAACGAGAAGCGTTCGTTTTCCTTGATGCCGTGCTTGACGACCACTTCCCGTGTGGTCCGGGAGACCGGCTCCGGTGCGTTCGGATCGTCTACCGGTTCGGTCCACTCCGCCCGTAACTCGACCTTGTCGGTGCTGGCCCCGTGTACGTCGAGCACACCGTCCAGATTGGCGGCGACGACGTTGACCGACCGGGGTTCGGCGATTAGCCGGGAGATCTTGGGGGCCACGGCAGGCCGGGCTGTGGCGTGCACCAGGCGTAGGTCCTCATCCGGGGTGAGCCACCACAGCCAACCGTCGCGGGCTGCGTTCGCCAGCACCTCGCGGTCGGCTTCGGGCACATTGGGATCATTGATGGGGCTGGTGATCCACAGCCCCATCTTCTTCAGGTGGGCGTCGTCGAGTGTGGAGGACACCTTGACCGCGACCTGCTCACCGGGCGGCAGGCCGACGTGGATGACGTTGCCGTCCTGCTCGGCGTCCAGTCGGGGTGCGCTGTGCAGCACGAGGCGCAGCGGCTGCAGCAGCGGCCAGTCGCCCGCGTACTTGAGCGTGACCGACTGCAGTACCCGAGGATTGGTGAACTTGTGATCGGCGCCGGCCTCGTAGAAGACCAGTGACACACCGTCGGTCATCGGATCGGGAAGGTACGGCACCAGCAGGTTGTCGACGTCGTGCACGATGTACTGGCCGGCGGCGGGCTGCACCTCAGGATCCTGGATCTGCTCCAGTGTCTTGCCGTCGGTGACGTTGGGCATCGATAGCAGCTTGATGCCGGGCTGGATGATCTTGCCCTTCGGATTGTGGATGTCCTGGACTTCCTTGTAGAACAAACTGCCGCGTTCCTTGAGGGCGATCGCGTAGGCCTGCGCCACCTTGCCGTCGCGCATCAGCTGGTCCAGGCGTCCGTCCTGCTCGGCTTCGAGCTCGCTGCCCTTCGGCGGAACGATGTGGCGCTCGGTCACACCGGGCGTTCCCGTCAATCCCGTACGGATCACCATGCGCTGCAGGGACTCACCGGTCACGTAGGCCACGCGAGGTACGAAGGTGGGCGCGGTGATCGGATCCCAGCGCAGGAACGGTTTGGGCACCGTGATGGTCGCGGCGTCGGCATCGGCGATCAGTAGAGCCAGATCCTCCGGTGAGGTGTCCAACTCCGGGCGGGTGCGTATCGATGTTGCGCTCTCGAGCACCGACGCCATCGCACGTTCGGTGTCGGCGCGCACCCCGCTGCCGGTTCCCAGAGTCGGGGCCCGCAGTTTGCCCTGGGTCCGCAGGTCGGCGGTCACGCTCGCGTTGTCCCGGGCTGTGGTCTTCGTGCGGACACCGTCGAGATGTGCCTGCGCGGCCTGGATCTGACCCTGCGACACTGCAGGAGGCAGGTCCTTGTTCATCGGCACGCTGTTACCGGCGAGGTCCACTCCCGCGATGCGGAACGAGTACCTGGAGCCGTACCGCAATGCCGGTAGCGACCCGTGCTTGGCGTTCGACCGCACCCCGAGCCCCGGTTTCGCTGTCGATTCCGGCTGGTCGGTGATTCGCTCCTTGCCCGGCTCCGGATGATCGGAAGGGTTGTGAATTACCAGCTTTCCCGGACGTGGCGCCGACAAACTCCAACCGTCCCAACCGGCCAGCACCTCGTGAACGTAGTAGGGATTGTTGGCCCGATCGCCTGGCACCTGGCTCAACGGCGGGTTCTGCAGGTGCCCGATGTCGTCGTCGGAGCTGAAGAACACCTTGTCGCCGAACGATGCCGCGACCGACCGCTCATGCAGACTGTGCCAGCTCTTCGTCAGGTCGTCCCACACCTCGAGCCGGGTACCGCGCAGCAGATGCTCGAACTTGAGCTCCGGTCCCGGTTGCGCCCCGTTCTGATCGACCGCGGGCTCACCTTTGGGGCTGTCGTCCAGTTGGTCCTTGAGCCGGTCTGGTCGACCGATCTCGGCGACCGCGAACCCCGTGGCTCGCACACTCGGCGGCGAGAAAGAGCCACCGTCGCCGTTGACTTCGATCGCCAGCGCCCGCAGCACGCTGCGCAACATCTGCTCCACGGACATGCCGCCTGCGTCGGGGTCCAGATCCACTACCCGGTACCGGTCCTCGTCGCCCAAGCGCAGCCTGCCGACTTTCCAGCGGTCCGGTTCCCTGGGCTGCGCCAGGAAGTGCATACCCGATGTCGTGCACAACGTGACGGGGGAGACGTACTTCTCGGTCTGCGCTACTTTGACGTCGCACCAGATCCTGTTCGCTGCAGCCAGTTTCGCCAGATCATCCTTGTGGACCTTCAGGTCGACCACCAGGCCGAGTGCTCGCGCCAGGGTCTTGACGCTGCACGCCGCCGCAGCCCGCTCATGGAAATCGGGATCAGGATGGGGAGTGCGGGGCGGTGCGGTCGCGGCCTCCAGGTTGTCGGAATCGTGCGGCTGCTCTTCGGGCCGGTCGTAGTATCCGACGGCGGCGTGCACGTCGCGCAGCATCTTCTTGATCGGAGTGTTGGCGGTGCTGTCATCAAGCTGTGCAACGAAATTGGTGATGTGGTTGTCGATATTCTCGGTCGAGAACAGAAGGTCGATCGGCGACCTTAGCGGGGTAACCGACGCCTCCGCCTCCTGGATGCCGAGATGTGGCCCGCCACCTCCGCCACCCCCGCCGCCGGCGGGTGGGCCCGCATCGGGTGCCGGCTTGATCGGCGACAGCGCTCCCTGCGCCGTGCGGGTCCGCGCGTCCTCCAGGTTCTGGATGTCCACGTCGCGCTGAGCCCGGTAGCCCAGCAAATCGCCGATCAAACCGCGCAGCTCGGGGATGTCCCGGAACGTGGTCAGCAACTCCGCGGCCAGCGGGGCAGTGGTAACCGCCGGACGGCTGACCGGGGAGGCACAAGCCGAGGCGTTGTGGGCGTCGAAGGCGTGATCGGGGGTGCGGTGGGCCGGGTAGCTCTTCCAAGTGTTCTGTGTCACGCTGGGATTCGGAAAATCGGCCACGGTGGTGGTGTCAGCCGGAAATGCCTTCTCCCAGAAACTTTGCTTCGCCACATCGAGCAGCGCTGTGCACCGAACCGTCTCGCCGTTGTTGATGTGCAAGGTGAACGTGGTCGTCGTCGCCTTGAGTGATGTGACCCAATTGGCGGCAGCCGGATAGTCGGACAGCTTGGCGCTTCCGGCGAGCCGGTGCGAGAACAACACTGACACATGGAATGTGCCGTTCGGGTCGATTGAGTACGGGAGCACCGTGGTCATCACGCGGGTGGTGGTGGTCGCCATGGTCTAGGCTCCGATCGCGAACGAGGTGTAGTAGTTCTTCCACATGTCCTGCCCGCCCTCGTCGGGCGGCATGATGTCGATCAGCGCGGGATCACCGTCGCGAGTGGCGATTGTGCGTTCACAGGTGATCTCGACCGACGCGGAGAAGAACGCGACCTCGATCTCCACCACGAGGCTGGCCCGCCCGGTCAGCTTGCCGGTCTTGGTGTTGTAGGTCATCGACAGTTCGAGCGTGATGGATGCCGAGGCGATGCCGAGCACCTCCACCTCGCCGCGAATCCGAAAATACGCGGTCAGCTTGCCCTCGTCGTCTTCCAGACGCAGGTAGACGCCGATCATCACCGACACCGAGCCCGAGGCGACGCCCAGGTCGACACTCAGCGAGGCGCCGGCCTCTAGACCCATCTCAAGCAGCACGAGGCCCTTTGGAGCCAACCGTATTCCGACCCAGCCGCCACCGCCGATCGCCAGTACGGTGAGCCGGAACGGCGCCTCCTTGGTGCAGAAGAAGAAGCCGACGGTGACGGCCTCGCCGAGGAACGGCACTCGGCAGTCGGCGCCCAGTCGGATGTTCTCCAAGCTGAACACCCCGATCGCCAGGCTGGGCAGTGCCAGGTCGAACCCGGCCCGGGCGGCTTCGGGGGTGACATCCACGTAGGGCGGGTCGGCGAACCCGTCGAACGGAATGACCTGGCGCAGCTTCTCGATGAAGGACAGCACGCCGCCGAACGTCATGTTGGTGAACAGGACATCGACCTCCGGCTTGCCACCGGTAGCCACTCGGAATCCCAGCCGGCCGAACCTCATCGTGATCAGGGGATCGTCGGAAGGCAGCAGTCTCAGTTCGAAGTCGCGGAGCTGTGCGCTGATATCCGATTGCGGTTTGCCGTCTTTGGGTGTGCGTACCTCGACCGAGATCGCCAGGCCGTTCACGTCGTTGGGGTGGAAGATGTGTTCGCCGTCGTTTTGGCCCGGCCAGCCCTTGATCTGCGGGAACCAGTCGTAGCGGACCACGCCGCCCTCGCTGGCCGTCTTCAGGGCCTTGCGGAGGTTGTCGGCGGACTGGGCGATTTTCAGAACCGATTCCAGTGACTGCAGGGACCGTTGGACCATCGAGCGCAGGAAGGCCGCGAGATCCGGGCTGCCTGCCAGGTCTCTGGCCTTGGTGAGCGTGCCGAGGATCGCGTTGGCCTCCGTGACGGCCGTGCCCATGTCCGCCTGGGCCAGAGCCGTCACCAGTTGGTCCGGCGTGTGTCCGTTCAGCGCCTGCAGGGCGTTGTTGGCCTGAGCGAGAAGTGCCTGGGATCGTTGCTTGAGGGCATCCGGGGTGCCCGGGTTTCCGACGTCTGACTGGAGAATGTTGACGGATTTCTGCAGGGCGCCTTGCAGGTTGGCGTACTCAGCGGGCACAGAGGCGGCGAAGCCGAGCTGGTTGGCGATGAGCTTGGGCGCCTCCTCCAGCGGTCGGCCGGTCTGCAGGATGTCCACCAGACTGAGCAGACCGAACAGTTTCGGCCCCGCATTGCCGATGAACTTCGCCGGATCGAACGTTCCCTGGTCGATCCCGGGGCCCACGGTGTTGGTGCCGTTGTCCCCGACCGCTCCGTGTTTGCGTGACAGCGCCGTGATCGCGGTGCTGGGTTCGATGAACCCGCCACCCTTGTCACTGCCGCCGGAGAAGTCGAGTTTGGTCGTGTCGGCCGGATCCAGATTCAGGAAGATCTCTGACTTGTTGGCCGGGAAGCCGTTGTCGACATACTCTTTGCGATACGTCACGCCGATCGGCTTGCTCCCGCCGTTGAGGGTCGTGAGCGATGGAATCGCGATGTGGGCCTTGAGCATTGACGGCGTGCTGGTGTCATCGGTGGCGGTACCGGAGAACTCGATGTACTGCACCCGCGACGTGGTATCGCCGCGGTTGGTCTCCGGCGCAAAGGCCACTTCCGCGCCACCCACGTCGATCGGGTGGACCAGCTCTGGAAATTGCGTTTCCTTGACGACCTTGTTCTGCCAGGTCTCGAGTGCCTGTCCGAACGCCGTGCCGTTACGGGGCACAGCGACCAACGCCGTCGTCATCGTGACCTGGCGGCCGGCGTGGTCGACGCCGGTGATCTTCCACCCGAACGACTTCCCGCCGACTGCCGGGACGAAGGGTAGGGCGGGTGCGCTGATCTCGTCGAGGTCAGGTGACACCACGGGGTCGATCGATACCGACACGAACGGCAGATTGGTCGGGGGCTTGACTGTGCCGTTGGCGTCGTCGTAGCGGCGCGTGCGTTCACGCAGCACGATGTACGTGCGTTGGTACAAATAGGCCGCCGGGTCCGCGGTTTTCAGTTTGATCTTGCGTTCGGTGATGGTGATCATCGTGGCGCGATGCCCGAACGGGAAGAGATAGATAGGCCTCTCGACGCGCACATACTGATCGCGGCCCTGTGTGGCCAGATGCCGGTACGCGCTGAGCTTGGGCCTGTTGGGATAGAGCGTCTCGTCCCACGTAACCCGCCAATCCAACCAGGCGCCAAGCGAACTCAGATACAGCCGGGTGACTGCGAAGGGCTCGGGCTCGACCTCCTGTGCGTCGGCGCTCTGGGCCACGATGAGGCCGCGGTCATCCGGTGTCAGCGACCCGTTGAAGCCGGTGGCAGGCGGCGCCGGGTTCGTGTCCCGGTCGCGGGTCCAAATCGGTCGTACGGTCCGGTGTTCGGCGTCGTCCTCGTCGATACGAACGAAGGCATTGTCCTTCGTTGTCCGGACTCCGAGGCGGGTATGCCAGAGCTCAACTCGCGACACGTCGCCCTCGGCGGTGTGAGCCTCCGCTGAATGCGTGAACCCGCCGTACTTCTGGCTGGGCGACAGCACAAGTCGGTACGGCGCTTCGATCGCGGTCTGATCCGGTTTGGGTGCAGTCGGGATGCCGTTGGCACCCTTCGCGGAGTCGGGTCGTGGATCCGTAGCTGTGGCGCGCGGTAGCGCGAGCGGCGCCACCCGCAATCCAAAGGTGCTCAGGGCGGCCAGAACGCCCGAGGCGGTGTAGTCGATGCGGGTCTTCGGGGGCAGTTCGAACACCACCCGTGACGAGTTGGCGGCACGGGCCCGCGATACCGCAGACGGCTGTTGGTCATCGTTCGGGAACGAGGTCTTGAGGAACCATTCCTCGAAGATGTTCTGCGCCCCGAAGTGCACGATCATGTGTGCATCCGAATCAACCGCGACGATCTGAGAGCGAGGCGGTGGCGGTGGGGTCAGCCGGGGGATGGTCAGCCGCTGGTCGACGAAGATCAGGTTCGGGTTGACGAGGTGGTTGGCCTTGGCGATCAGGTGGTACTTGAACGGATCGTGATAGAACCGTTGGGCGATGTCCCACAGGGTATCTCCGGCTTTCACCACATAGGTGTCAGCCACCGGAGTTGGCGTCGGCACAATACTCGAGGCGGTGCTCAACCGGCAGCCGACGACGTCGATCTGCAGGTGCACCAGGTCGTCCGGGCGCAGGATGCGGAAGGAGAACGGGCCGCTGGTTTCGTCCCGGACCGCGAGTTGAACGGAGCCGTCGTCGGCGATCCACCACACCTCGGTGGTGGCTTCGGTTCGGGACATCGCGGCGAGGCCACTGGTTTTCGAGGCACTGTTCTTGGGGGACACCGGGTCGTCGTAGCGGCGCCAGCCCACACCCTCGTTCCAGGCTGCGCCCTGCACCGAGCCGTCCGGCCCGATCCACCACACCTCGATGCTGGATTCGGTACGGGACACGGCGGCGAGACCGCCGGTTGTCGAGGCGCTGTTCTTCTCGGCGATGGCATCGGGGTACGGCGCCCAGTCATCACCCTCATTCCAAAAGGCGCCCTCGACACCACCATCGGGGGTGATCCAGACGACGTCCATGCTCTTCGGTCGTCGCGATACCGCCGCGATGCTGTGCGTCTGCGAGGCACTGCCTTCCGGCGCGACGGTGTATGTCAGCCAGGGCTTGGTATCGGTGGCGTAGTAGTAGCCGCCTTCCACCGAGCCTTTCGGGCCCACCCACCAGATCTCCATCGCGGTGTCGATCCGAGAAACCGCCGCGATGCCGCTGGTCTTGGAGGCCTTGGCGGAAGGCGCAACCTGGTAGCGCTGCCACGCATCGTTGTGCTGGCCCTTGTACCAGAAGGCGCCCTGCACCGAACCGTCCTCGCCGACCCACCAGATCTCCATGCTGGTGTCGATGCGGGACAGGGCAGCCATGCCGCTGGTGGGCGCCGCCGCCGGTCTCGGGAACGAGATTGGGAGGGCCACCGGATCGTGGTATGCGCGCCAACCCTTGCCGTCGTCATACCAGAACGCGCCGCGGACCGAGGTATCCGAGCCGATCCACCACGCCTCCATGCTGGTGTTGATCCGCGATGCCGCCGCGAGTCCACCGGCAGGTGTCGAGCCGACCGGCCCGGGCAGGGCATACGGGCCCTTCCAGTCCTGGCCGTCGTCGTACCAGAAGCCGCCGTGCACAACGTTATCCGGCCCGGTCCACCAGACCTCCATGTTGTCGCGGAACCGGGATACTGCGGTGATATCGCTGTCCGGTGAGGCGGCGCCCGGCCCTGCCACCTGATCCCGATCCCAGCCGACTGATGACGCCATGCACAGAGCGTCACATCGCGGCGCTCGAATTACGTGAGTAGAGGACTACTCGATTCTTGTCCGGCTAGTCGTCCGCGGGCTCGTCGTCAGCCTCGGGTTCGGCATCGGGCACGTCGCGTCGTCGCGAGAACATCAGCACGAGGTCACGGATCGGCGCCTCCCGGCGCCCTCCCCACTCCGGGCCCACCGCGAAGTCAGTGTCGGTGGCCACGAACCGATAGCCCGGCAGATCGCGTTGCGGGGCGAACGGAAACTTCATGTGCCACAGCCTGTCCGCGACCGCAGCCGCGGCGTCGACGGGCATCGGCCGGTCGATCCCGAGCGGAATGCAGATGTCCTGGGTGTGGATCAGGATGTCCAACAGCGGGTCGACTTCCTTGGTCAGTGGCGGCCGCTTCCGCGACCCTGCCATAGCGCGGATCCGCGCTGTGATGGCGGCGGGTTCGGCGGGATCGTCCAGTGCCGCCCGGCGGACCAAGGCGTCGAACCGGAAGCCCGACTTGAACGCGGCCGGCAACATCTCGCCGATGCTCGCGTGGGCCTGCGTGATGTGGATCGCGACTTCGCGCACCGTCCAACCCGCGCACAGTGACGGCGTGGCCCACTGGTCGGGTTGGAGGGTGTCGAGGAGATCGGCGAGCTGTCCACGCTGTTCATCGACGTTGCGCCAGATCGTGTCGGAGTCCACGGCCGCTCCTATCGTCAGGGTTCCCTGATCAAGATAGTCGTGCTCGTGTCGTACGCCGTCCAGACAGCACTCTGGCCCAGCACTGGGTGCTGGGCCAGAGCGTCCGTCGGTGGCTCAGTCGGTCGCGAACGCCGCCTGCGCTTCCTTGTTGAGGTCGATGTACTTCTCCTCGCTCACGTCGACCGCGACACCCTTGATGGTGCCGCCGGTGAACCGTCCCGGATTTTGATAGAGGTCGGACACGTTGTCACCGCTGTCGAACCCGACGCACAGCCCGTCGCCGGCGAGCGTGAACTTGCCGGTCTGTGCCCGCATCGGCCCCTTCGCGGCCTCCTTGCCGTCTACGTAAAGGATTGCGGTTCCCAGGGATTCGCCGTGCTCGCCCTTCTTCTCCCAGATGAATTCCATGCCCAGCGCGTGCTTGCCCTCTGGCAGCGGACCGGAGACGAACACCTGCTCGGGTTTGATGCCAAGGAAGTTGTAGACGTAGTGCAGCTTGTTGTCCTTGATGAACAGCGAATGCCCACCGAAGCGGGAACCGTGGGCAAACAGCACGCCCTGGGCATCCTTGGTCATATCCACATCGGCGATGATCTTGTAGGACCGGCCGCGGATGTTGACCGCCACGCCCTCGGGCACCGGAGCGGTGTCCGGATAGTAGAGGTAGCGCTCGCGGGGCGGCTCGAACTGTGGCCGTTCGATGGTGATCAGCTCGACCGGGACGCGGTCGTCCAGCGGCAGGACGTAGTTGTTCTTGGCCTCCTCGTTCCAGGCGTCGATCAGCTCCTTGAGCTTCTCCGGATTCTTGTCGGCCACGTTCTTGGCCTCGGAGCGATCCTCGTCGACGTGGAAGAGCTCCCACTTGTCCTGATCGAAGTGGCCCTTTCCGCTGATCGGCGCGTGCAGTGCCGACGCCTTCCAGCCGTCCTGCCAGATACCGCGGGTGCCCAGCATCGCGTAGTACTGCCGCTTCTTGGTGGTGGCGGCTTCGGCGCCGTCGAAGCTGTACCGCATCGATACCCCGTTGACCGGGTATTGCTTGATGCCCCGATACTCCTCGGGCATCTTGATTCCCGCGACATCGAGAATCGTCGGGACCACGTCGGTGGCGTGATGGTACTGATGGCGCACTTCGCCCTTGGCCTTGATGCCCTTGGGCCAGTGGATCACCATCGGATCGCAGGTGCCGCCCGAGAACTGCGAGTACCGCTTGAACATCTGGAACGGTGTGGAGAACGCCACCGCCCAGCCCGTCGGATAGTGGTTGTAGGTATCGGGTGTGCCGAGCTTGTCGAGCATCTTCATGTTCTCGGCCAGGTCATCGGGGTAGCCGTTGAAGAACTTGTTCTCGTTGACCGAACCGTTCGGTGAGCCCTCACCGGACGCACCGTTGTCGGCGCAGTAGAAGATGACGGTGTTGTCCAGCTGCCCGGTCTGCTCCAGGTAGTCGACGACCCGCCCGACCTGGGCATCGGTGTACTCGGAGAAACCGGCGAACACCTCGGCCATCCGGGAGAACAACTTCTTCTCGTCCGGGTTCAGCGAATCCCACGGCCGGACGGCATCGGCATCCGAAGCCACGTCGGCCGGCAACGGGTTGATCGGCGTCAACTCCGTGCCCTTGGGCATGATGCCCTTGTCGATCATGCGGCCCAGCACCCACTCCCGGTAGGCCTCGTAGCCGTCGTCGAACTTGCCCTTGTATTTCGCCGAGTACTCCTCGGGGCTGTGGTGCGGGGCGTGGTTCGCGCCGGGACAGAACCACATGTACCAGGGCTTGGACGGATTGCTGGAGCGCTGGTCGCGCAGCATCCGGATTGCTTGGTCGGCAAGGTCTTTCGACAGGTGATACCCCTGTTCGGGAGGGTACGGCTGATCGATGAACCGGTTGTCCTCGGACAGGTCCGGATACCACTGGTTGGTTTCGCCGCCGAGGAAGCCGTAGAACCGGTCGAAGCCCTTCTGCAGCGGCCACTCCGATTTGCTGCCGCCGCTGGAGACATCCTCCTCCGGCACGTTGTGGTCCTTGCCCACCCAGAAGGTGCTGTAGCCGTTGTCCTGCAGCACCTGACCCACGGTCGCGCATTGCGCGGGCAGCCGAGCCGCAGCGCCCGGGAAACCGTCGGAACCCTCGGTGATACTCGCGAACCGGTTCACGTGGTGATTGCGGCCGGTCAGTAGGCAGGACCGGGTGGGCGAGCACAGCGCTGTGGTGTGCCACTGCGAATAGGTGAGCCCGTTGTCGGCCAGCTTTTGCAGCGTGGGCATGTTGATCCGGCCGCCGTAGGGTGACCACGAGGCCATGCCGGTGTCATCGAACAGCACCACCAGGACGTTGGGTGCGCCCTCGGGGGCGTGCTTGAGTTCGAAGGGCTTCCAGTCCGGCTTCGAATCCCGAACGTCCAGTTCGATCTTCCCGTTGAAGCCTTCGTTGATGCCGGTCCCATAGTCCGGCGGGCCGGCTTTTCCGCTGGCCCCCGGCTTTCCAGTGTTGTCTTCGCACCCGGAGACCAGGGCGCCGGCGGCGGCGACTCCGACTCCGGTAGCGGCGATGCCCCCCAGCATCGAACGTCTCGACAGTTTGCCGCGCTTGTTGCGATCGGTCTCGGTCATGTCATCGCTGTTCGATTCCATGTTGGCTCACACTATGCGCGATCGGGCCTGCTGTCTGGACAAATCACCGCACGACTTCATAACAGTCGACAAGCGTTGTGTGCCAAGCCATCTCAATCTGAGATTCCAGCGTCGAGGCCACGTCGAGGGCGGTTTGTCAATCGCCCGTATCGGGTGAGATTTCTACAGTGGGATCGGGCGGTTCAGGTCGTCGCCGTCGTCGTCGATGAGTAGCTCGTGGAAACTCCGCAAAGCCGACGCGCACGCCGCGCGCTCGGTCGGGTCGAGGCGGTCGAGCACTCGGCTCAGCTCGCGTCTGCGCCGGGTGGTGACCTGGCGGACCAGCTTGCGGCCGCGGTCGGTCAGCGCCAGTGTGACGACGCTGCGGTTCGACGGGTCGTCACCGCGAACCAGATGACCGGAGGCATCCAGCCGATCGGCCAGCCGGGTCACCGTCGAGCCGACCACCCCGAGCGCCTGGGCGCACTCGGTCGACGTCGACTTCCCGCGCTCCTGCAAAACCAGCAGCAGCCGGAACTGTGGGAGGGAGATCTCCAGTTGTTCCACGCTGCGCAGCGCCACGCCCACCAGATCTCGGGTTGCCGTTTCGAAGGCCGACAGTTCGTCGACAGGAGTTCGGGTCACCTCGTGCTGCGCCGCGCTGCCCATCCAGCGAGTATTCCACGCGGGGCGCTCTGGTGGTTGGGAGTCCTTTCCTTGGCATCGAATATCGGTGCCGCGTGCCGGTGCCCGTCCATTTTGGATGCATCTGTGAGCAAAAAGCCGGTATCTCAAGGTGATTCGCTACCGTGCCGACGCGCGCGGATTCCGGCCCGGCGCAATCTCGGCCACCGCCCAGCCGCCGCGCCCATACTGGGTACCGTGCGCCTGAAGTCATGGCCGGCGGCGGTGTGGCGATACGTTCGCAGCGCCCCACTGACCTATGCGTGGCTGGCGGCGTTGCTCGTCACCACGATCATCCAGCGTCAGACGTATGGGCGGCAGTTGCACGATCTGTTGATCGAGAGCTCGACGAACATCCACCACCTGGGGACCGACCCGCTCTACGTGCTGGTCACCAGCCTGTTCTGGATCGACGGCCGATACTGGACGCCATACCTCGTCCTGTTCAGTCTCATTCTGGCGCCCGCGGAACGTTGGCTCGGTCAAATTCGTTGGTTGGCAGTAGGTTTGATCGCCCATGTGCTGGCCACCTACATCAGCGAAGGCCTGCTGTATCTCGCGATCCACGATCATCTGGCCCCCGAACGGCTCGTCCACGTCCGCGATGTCGGGGTGAGCTACTTCCTCGTCGGGGTGGGCGGCGTGCTGGCTTATCGCATTGTGCGGCCCTGGCGGTGGGTGTACCTCGGTGCGGCGTTCATCTACTTCGGGGCCGCCCTGGTCAGCAATATCAACTTCACCGCGATCGGACACATGTCGGCGCTGCTGATCGGGCTGTGCTGTTATCCGCTCACGCGGCTCAGGGTCTCGGCTGGGACAGCAACGCCACCACCGCGTCGGTCAACGTGGCGCGGGCGATCTCGAGATCTGAGGTGAAGCCCACTTCGCGCTCGTTGCTCAGGCCTCGGATCGCGGCGGGAAGCAGGCATCGCACCCGGTGCAACTGGTCCGGATCGAGGCTGAGGCCGTCCATCAGATAGTCGAAGCCTTGAATCCAATCGAGTTCGCGCGCTGCGAAAGCCGCTGCCGTCTGCGGGTATTCGGAGCTGACATCGGATCGGCGCGGCGGCAGCGAGGTGCGCA
Organism: Mycobacterium sp. 134; assembly: GCF_048282715.1. Classification (NCBI taxonomy): domain Bacteria; kingdom Bacillati; phylum Actinomycetota; class Actinomycetes; order Mycobacteriales; family Mycobacteriaceae; genus Mycobacterium; species Mycobacterium sp. 134. The sequence continues at coordinate 6,078,592 of NZ_JBLVUN010000008.1, read as the reverse complement.
ATGCCGTCAGCGCCCGCCCCTCGGTGGTATCCAGGTAGGTCCAGACGGAGTCGATGGCTGAGGCCACCCGCTCCCGCAGTGTTCCGCTGCGAGACGGCAGTGCATCGGCATTGGATGCCCAACTGCGGGAATGGATCTCGGTGATCACCGCGACCCACAGGCCGTCCAGGTCGCCGAACTGGTGCTGCACGGTGCCCCAGGTGACGCCCGCATCTTTGGCGACGCGGTTTGCGGACACCGGTTCGCCACCGCTGTCGGCCAGACAGCGGATGGCGACGTCGAGCAGGCGCGCCCGGGTCTCGAGGCCGCGCTTGTTGAGCCGGGTGCCTGCGGCCGACTGGACCGCAGAGGGCACCGCGGCGCGCCATTGTTCTTGAGCGCGGGCGGCCTGCGGGGATTCGTTGGCGTTCAGGCAAACCTCCCGGGGTTCGCGGCGACCGCGCGCCGTAGCGTGGGCCGGTCAGCCCGGTAGGCCTGCACGACGGGTTCCAGCTCCTGCGGGCTCGCCCCGTGCATGATGACGGAGTGGGTGCCCAGGTCGTACTGCCGGGCAATGGTTTTCGCGCAGTCTATTGGCGATCCTTTGGCCACCGAGTCCAGCCATTCGGTGGGAATCATGTCGGCGATGCGCTCCAACGTCTCGACTGAGGCACTCGCGTCGATCGGCCCTGCCGTGGCCGCATCGGTGAACAGTTCGCTCTGCTTGATCCGCTCCCAAACCGCGGGATCCCAGCCATTGGCCGACACCAGGACGTCCGCGTACGCCTGCAGGTAGGTCGCCAGCCGCCCGACACCACGGCGCAACTGGTCCTCAGGCGACAACGCGTCGGGAACTGTCGCCAGGCACGCCCAGATGCGAACGCTGTCGGGATCCCGGCCGGCGCGTTCCGCACCCCGGCGCACTGCCGCGACCGACGACGTCGTCGCCTCGTCGGAGAAGAAAGTATGGAGCACAACGAAATCAGCGATCTCTCCGGCGAGTTCCATCGTCTTGGGGCCGACCGCGACCAAGCCGATGGGCGGTCCGTCGGGCAGGCCGCTGGCGTGGCGCAGGAACGGCCATTTCCCGGCCGGGCCGTCATGGTTGAGGATCATCTCTCCGGCCCAGAGCCGGCGCAGGACGCCGAAGAAGTCGCGCAGCCGGGCCTCTGTCACCACGGGTAGGCCGATCGCGTTCCAGTACGCACCCATTCCGCGACCGAACGCCATGGCGAAGCGGCCCTCGGTCAGGGCGTGCATCGTCGATCCGATCGTCGCGGTGACCGTGGGGTGCCGCGTGTGGTAGTTGGTCGACGGCGCGATACCCAGCGTGGTGCTGCAGCCCGCCACCGCGCCGGAGAGAACCGCCGGGTCCTTCACGGTGAAGCGTTCACCGATGTGGCAGGAGCCCAAGCCGAGCGCATCGGCCGTACGGGCCTCGGGCAGGACCACCCGGACGTCCGCGGGGTGCCGGGTCACGGCGTAGTAGCCGAGCTCGTTGAGCTGATCGGCGGGGTGATTCGTGCTCATGACGTGCCTTTCATTCCGTGGACGCCTAGCACTGTCATCCACGGCGTCGGCAATTGTCAACGAGGGTTCTCAATGAATGGGAGGAGGCACTGGACGACGGTCTGTAGCCGCGATGGCGCCGCCAAGCGGCCGGGCGTCAAGATTTTGGACGAGTTCGACCGCGACAAGTTGCGGGTTGTCGGCGTGCCCGCAGGAAATGGCATCGGAACCGATTGCGCGACAAGCTTTTGCACATGGATGTCTCGTGGTCGCTCGAATACCGGCACCGGATTCGACCGAGAGAACCGGCTCTTAGGCAAGCGCTGTTCGGGGATGTGATCGGGGTGAGGGCGCAGACGTGAGGTACTTGACTCAGTATTTGCGCTGGTCAATGTGGAGCCGATGACGGGAATCGAACCCGCGTATTCAGCTTGGGAAGCTGATGTTCTGCCATTGAACTACATCGGCATGGTGCTGACGAAGGATAGCAACTCGGCCGGGGTTGTGGGCAAGGCGGTGCGGGCATCGCCCCGGCGAGTCTAAGAAATTGACGCCACAGCAGCCGCGCACCGCAGACCGCCGGGCGGCGAAGGTGGCCGGCGCAGGTGGTCGGCGGTTGCCCAGTGCGGACTCGGCGGGCAAAACGCTGTGGCGAAACATTCGACCCCAGAACATGATTGCTTCTGACGTCCCATCCTGAGAGTCGCGTGAAACCTCCGCCCGGAAGTTCTCAGGTGCGCTCTCTACCGTCGGTACTCGTGCTCCATCCGGTGCTGAATGGAGCGAGCAGGCCCGCAGCCCGGGCCGAATCAATCAAGGGACTCAACGCATGGATGTTGTCATCGGTATTGCCATGACCTCGCGCGACGCCCGGCTTCTGCTGGTCGAGGGCACCCACGGCGGCGGCGCGGTGATCGACCACAAATCGCTCGACGCAGACGACCGTGCCGGAGTCGAGCACTCCGGCTTCCGCGAGCGCGTCGTCAACGCGGTGATCGACACCCGCGATGCCGCGCCGGCCAATGGGTACACCGTCGCCCGCGTCGCGCTGACCTGGACCGACGCGGTAGCCAGCGAGGCGAGGCTGGTCCTGGACGCCCTCGAGGAGCTGGGCATCACCAACGCCGCGCTGGTGTCCACCGCCGACGCGCTGGAAGCGACCGCCGATTACACCGTCCAGATAGCTGACTGCGACTCGATCGCGCTGTGCGTGGTCGAACCGGAAGAGACCATGTTGGCCGTGATCGGCGCCGAGGGCGAGGACGGCACACGTCGGTTGCGTAGCCGCCATCTCGACGGAACCGACGCGGCCACCGCAGTGCTGGCCTTGCGTGCCCTCTGCGACAGCTTCCCCGAACCGATCGCCGAGGTCGCCATCGCGGGATCGGCCCCAGGGGCGGAAAGCCTTGTCGAGGAGGTGAATTCGGTGATGGCGCGGCCGGTGGTGCTCGGCGATGACGCTGCCCTGGTGTTGGCGCGTGGCGCGCTGCTCGCCAGTACAGACGTTCGTGACGAGTCCGCGCCGGCCGTCAAGCCTGCCCCTCTGACGCACACCTTGGCGATGGTCGTGGCGACAGCGGTGCTGATCGTGGCGGGTTCGGTGTTCTTGGCAATGACCATGCGCGGGGGCACCGGCAACTCGCCGCCGCAGGCGTCGACCCCCGTTGAACATTCCGCGCCGGTCTCGCCGCCCGAGTCGCCTGTTCACACCGTCGTGCGCAAGGTGGTGCCGATGGCCGGGCGGGCGGCTGGGAGAACCTTGGCGGAGCCCTACGCCGACAGTTCCGCGCCGCCGTTGCCGCAGGTGGTCCGTCGCTAACCGATACGCTCGTCGGGTGCTGCTCTCCGATCGAGACATCCGGGCTGAGATCGCTGCGAAACGCCTGGCCATCGAGCCGTTCGACGATGCCCTGGTGCAGCCGTCGAGCGTCGACGTTCGCCTGGACACCCTGTTCCGGGTCTTCAACAACACCCGCTACACCCACATCGACCCCGCCAAACAGCAGGACGAGCTGACCAGCCTGGTCGAACCCGCCGAGGGTGAGCCGTTCGTGCTGCACCCGGGCGAGTTCGTGCTCGGCTCGACGCTCGAGGTGTGCACGCTGCCCGACGACCTGGCCGGGCGCCTCGAAGGCAAGTCATCCTTGGGCCGTCTCGGATTGTTGACGCACTCGACGGCGGGGTTCATCGACCCGGGCTTCTCCGGGCACATCACCCTGGAGCTCTCCAACGTCGCCAACCTGCCCATCACGTTGTGGCCGGGCATGAAGATCGGTCAGCTGTGCCTGCTGCGGCTGACCAGCCCGGCCGAGCACCCGTACGGCAGCGACAAGGTCGGCTCGAAGTACCAGGGCCAGCGCGGTCCGACACCATCGCGCTCGCATCTGAACTTCATCAAGTCGTAGGGCATGCGCCGCCCAGCGTGGGCCTTGTGTACGAGTTTCGGTCCTTCTATGTACACAGGGCCCACGTTCGGCGCGTAAGAGGCGCGTGAGCAGCGCGTGAGAAGTCGGAAACACGGCTGAAACACGCTCGCCGCTTGGCTGAAACGCGCGCCGGACATTCTCGTCGAGACCAAAGGAGCTCGACGTGCCCGAAATCGATCCGGCCGCGACAGCCTGGCTGCTCGCCAGTACCGCGCTGGTCCTGCTGATGACCCCCGGCCTCGCCATCTTCTACGGCGGTATGGTCCGCACCACCGGCGTGCTCAACATGATCATGATGAGCTTCATCTCGATTCCGCTGGTCACGGTGGCCTGGCTGCTGGTCGGCTACACCCTGGCGTTCTCGGATGATGCCGGCGGCGGTCTGATCGGCGGCCTGCAGCACTTCGGCATGCTCGGCATCACGCCCAGCACCGCCCATGGCGCGGTGCCCGAGCTGTTGTTCGCCACGTTCCAGCTGACGTTCGCGATCATCACTGCCGCCCTGGTCAGCGGGGCCATCGCGGACCGGGCGAAATTCGCCGCCTGGATGGTGTTCGTCCCGCTGTGGGCCGTCGCGGTGTACGCCGTCGTCGCGCATTGGGTCTGGGGTCCGGGCGGCTGGCTGGCCGGCCTCGGCGTGCTCGACTACGCGGGCGGCCTCGTCGTCGAGATCGTCTCCGGCTCCTCCGCCCTGGCGCTGGCCCTGGTGCTCGGCCCCCGCATCGGCTTCAAGCAGGACGCGATGCGCCCGCACAACCTGCCCTTCGTGCTGCTCGGCGTCGGCCTGCTGTGGTTCGGCTGGTTCGGCTTCAACGCGGGCTCGGCGCTCGCGGCCAACGGCACCGCGGCGGCGATCTTCCTAAACACCCTGGTCGCGGGCTGTCTCGGCATGCTGGGCTGGCTCACGGTCGAGCAGGTCCGTGACGGCAAGCCCACGACTTTCGGCGCCGCCTCGGGTGTGGTGGCCGGCCTGGTCGCGATCACCCCGTCGTGCGGCACCGTCAACACCCTCGGCGCGGTCGTGGTTGGCCTGGCCGCCGGTGTGGTGTGTTCCTTTGCGATCGGCCTGAAGTTCCGGTTCGGATATGACGACTCGCTCGATGTGGTCGGCGTGCACTTCGTCGGCGGCGTTGTCGGCGTGCTGCTGATCGGATTCCTGGCCACCGAGGTGATGACCGCGGGCCCGCAGGGCCTCTTCTATGGCGGTGGGCTGACCCAGCTCGGCAAGCAGCTGCTGGCCGCCGTCGTGGTGGCCGCCTACGCCTTCACGGTGTCCTACCTGTTGGCCAAGGCCATCGACCGGTTCATGGGATTCCGGCTCAGCCCCGAGGACGAGACGACCGGCGTCGACTTCACTCAGCACGCCGAGTCCGCCTACGCCGAAGGTGTGCACGGGCATCTGCCGCAGCGCCGACCCGGATTGTTCGGCGGCACGCTGGGGCAGTTGGGCCAGTTCGGAGACCGTGAACATCGCCCGGATCCGGCCGAGGAGGACAGCGCGGGATGAACCGGCCGGCGCCGTTTGTCGTAATGCCGAGTAGGGTCTAACTAACCGGCGCCGGCACGCACCATGCCGTCGCGGTCCGACCGGAATCTCAGCGCGGTAGCTAATCCGCCCGGGTGTAACGATCGAGCAGGTTGCACCGATGAAGGTTCTAGTTGTCGGCTCGTGCGGCATGTGTGCGTAATGGCGACAAACGCAGTGCAGCAAACACATTGGAGGGCTTGGTGGACATCGTATTGGGTGTGGCGATGGCACCTACGACAGTCCGCATGGTGCTGGTCGAGGGGGAGAAAGCCGACGGGGTAACCGTCGATCATGACGTTTTCGACGTCACCTCTGTTGATGATTCGGCAACCATCAGTGCGGCCGATCAGGTCGTCGCCGCGATCCTTGGAACCCGGGAGAGCGCCACCACCGGTGGGCACCATCTGAAGTCGATCGGCGTCACGTGGACCGACCACTCGGACGCGGCCACCCTGCGCGACACACTGTCCGCGCACGGCATCGACGACGTCATGCTGGTCTCCGAAGGGCACGCCGCCGCAGCGCTGGCCCAGGCGGTCGGCCGGGCGGTCGGTTATGACACCACGGCGCTGCTGTTCATCGACCGTGACACCGCGACGCTGTCGGTGGTGAAGACCGACGACGGCTCGGTGGTCAAGGTCCTGGGCCGGTCCCTGCACAGCGCCGACGCCATGGCCGTGCTCACCGATATGGCCGCCGCGGTGGACGCCGCCGAATCCGCGCCGGACGGCATGTTCGTCCTCGGCTCCGGAGTGGACGTCGCCTCGGTCAAGGCGCATCTGGAAAACCTGGTGTCGCTGCCGATCAATGCTCCCGACGAGCCGGAGATGGCGCTGGCCCGCGGCGCGGCACTCGCGTCGGCCAACGCTCCGGCGTTCGAGGCCACCACGGTCGGCTTGGCCTATTCGCAAGATCCCGACGGCACCACCGCCGGCAGCGCCTACGGGTTGGCCGGGCTGGCCACCGAGATGGCCCCGGTCGGTGCCGATTCTGTCCACGGGGTGGACCTCGTCGCCGACGAGATGCCGATGGACGAGGAACGCAAACCGTTCCTGCTGGTCGGTTCCGCGTTGACCTCGGTGTTCGTGGTTGGTGTTGTCGCGCTGGTTATTTCGCTCGCGGTGAGCATCCGGCCGACGGTCGATCAGCGGCCCGCACCGGCACAGGGCGCGGTTGCTCCCAGCGCGCCGGCCAAGCTGCCCGCCCCCGCGCCGCCGCCGGAAGCCGCCATCCCGCCGCCGCCGGCCCCGCCGCCAGAGACCATCAAGGCGCCGATCCCGGTTGTGCAGGAAGCCCCGGCACCCGCACCGCAGGCTCCGCCGCGCACCGTCTACGTCGAGCAGCCCGCCGCGGCCCCGCCGCCTGCGCCTGAGGCACCCGCTCCGGCACCCGAGGCTCCGGCGCCCGCACCGATCCCGGTGGCGCCGCCGCCGGCACCGGTCTACAACCCGCCGGCGCCGTACATCCCGCCGCTGGTCGTGCTGCCGCCCGCGCCGCGGCTGCCGAACATCTTCCGTCCGCCCTGGGACCCGCCACAGCGTCAGCCGTGGGATCCGCCGTCGCGGCACGAGCCCCAAACTCCGCAGTGGCCCGGTTCAGGCTCGGATGACTGGGAACCGGGATCGGGTTCAGGCCCGAGCTCGGGCTGGAACCCGGGCCGGGGCTCGGGTGACTGGAATCCCGGCCGCTCCGGCGGCTCAGGTGACTGGAATCCGGGACGCTCCGGTGGCTCGGGCGACTGGAACCCGGGTGGATCCGGCTCCGGTGGTTCGCGCGGCTCGGGCGGTGGCAATGGGCCGATGTGGCCCTTCCCGTCATTCGGCGGGCACTGACGCTCATTTAGGGCGCCGCCTCCAACCGTTACCTGACGTTGGCCTGCCGCTCAGTGTCACGTAGCAGCTAGCTCATACTGGCCGCCTATCCAGGCAGTATGCGATGCACCGTTTTCGGTACCGGCTATCTGGGCGCGACACATGCGGCGGGTATGGCCGAACTCGGCCACGAGGTGATCGGGGTCGACATCGACCCGGGCAAGGTGGCCAAACTCGCCGCCGGCGACATCCCGTTCTACGAGCCCGGTCTGCGCAAGGTGCTCAACGACAACCTGTCGGCCGGGCGGCTGCGGTTCACCACCGACTATGACGAGGCGGCCGACTTCGCCGACGTGCACTTCCTCGGCGTCGGTACCCCGCAGAAGAAGGGCGACTACAGCGCCGACCTGCGTCACGTGCACGCCGTCATCGACACCCTGGTGCCACGGCTGCGCCGCTCCGCGGTGATCGTCGGCAAGTCCACCGTCCCGGTCGGCACGGCGGCCGACCTGGCCGAGCGGGCCCGAGGGCTGGCTCCGGCGGGTGTGGACGTCGAGGTGGCCTGGAACCCGGAGTTCCTCCGCGAGGGATACGCCGTGCACGACACGTTGCACCCGGATCGCATTGTGGTTGGTGTGCAGCATGATTCGTCACGCTCCGAATCCGAGGTCCGCGAGCTCTACGCCCCGCTGATCGCCGAAGGGGTGCCGTTCCTGGTCACCGATCTGCAGACCGCCGAGCTGGTCAAGGTGTCGGCCAACGCCTTCCTGGCCACCAAGATCTCGTTCATCAACGCGATCTCCGAGGTGTGTGAGGCCACCGGCGCCGATGTCACGCTGCTGGCCGACGCGCTGGGTTACGACCCCCGCATCGGGCGCCGATTCCTCAACGCGGGCTTGGGTTTCGGTGGCGGTTGCCTGCCCAAGGACATCCGGGCGTTCATGGCCCGCGCCGGTGAGCTCGGCGCCAACCACGCGCTGACGTTCCTGCGCGAGGTCGACAGCATCAACATGCGCCGCCGCACCGCCATGGTGGAGCTGACCACCCGGGCCTGCGGCGGATCCCTGCTGGGCGCCAACATCGCGGTCCTCGGCGCGGCCTTCAAACCGGAATCCGACGATGTCCGCGACTCACCCGCGCTCAACGTCGCCGGCATGCTGCAACTGAACGGCGCCGCGGTCAACGTGTACGACCCCAAGGCGATGGACAACTCGCAGCGGGTGTTTCCCACGCTGAACTACTCCACCTCGGTCATCGAAGCCTGTGACCGGGCCGACGCGGTGCTGGTGCTCACCGAGTGGGCCGAGTTCGTCGATCTGGACCCGGCCGAGCTGGCCGACACGGTGCGCGTCAAAGTCGTTGTGGACGGCCGCAATTGCCTGGACGCGCAGCGGTGGCGGGAAGCCGGGTGGCGTGTCTACGCGTTGGGGCGCCCCGTCGCCACTGTTTGACACTTGTAGAACAAATTCTGCGGTCGTAGGCTCGGGCCATGCGGGAACGAATCCGGTGGATGGCCCTGCACGGGGTGGTTCGAGGCATTTCTGCGTTCGGGATGCGTCACGGGGATCCGCAGGCTCGGCTCATCGCCGACCCGGCGGTGCGGGCCGACCCGGCGCCCTTCGCCGACGAGATGCGCCGTCGCGGACCGATCGTGCGTGGCCGCGCACTACTGATGACTTTCCACCACGACGTGGCCACCGAGCTGCTCCGCTCCGATGACTTCCGGGTGTCGCGGCTCGGCGGCAACCTGCCGAAGCCGCTGCGCTGGGTGGCCGACAAGACCGACACGGGGTCGCTGCACCCGCTGCTGCCGCCGTCGCTGCTCGCGGTGGAACCACCCGATCACACGCGCTACCGCAAGCTGGTCTCCTCGGTGTTCACCACCCGCGCCGTCGCTCGGCTGCGCGAACGGGTTCAGGAGACCGCCAACGACCTGCTGGACGCGATGGACGACGACGGTGTGGTCGACATCGTCGACCGGTACTGCGCCCAGCTGCCGGTCGCGGTGATCAGCGACATCCTGGGTGTCCCCGACGCCGACCGGCCGCAGATCCTGCGGTTCGGCGAGCTCGGCGCGCCGAGCCTGGACATCGGGCTGACGTGGCGGGAGTACCAGGAGGTGAACTCCGGCATCAGGGGATTCGAGTCGTGGCTGACCGATCACCTGCGTCAGCTGCGGCGCAACCCCGGTGAGGATCTGCTCAGCCAGATCATCCAGGCCTCCGATGCCGGTGCCGCCGGGGAACCGCTCAACGAGGCCGAGCTGCGGGCGCTGGCCGGTCTGGTGCTGGCGGCCGGGTTCGAGACCACGGTCAACTTGCTGGGCAACGGCATCCGCATGCTGCTCGACCATCCCGAACACCTCACCACCCTGGCCGCGCGCCCCGAGTTGTGGCCGAACACGGTGGAGGAGATCCTGCGGCTGGACTCCCCGGTGCTGATGAGTGCGCGGGTGGCCCTCCGCGACACCGAAGTGGCCGGAACCCCGGTGCAGACCGGAGAACTCGTCATCGTGCATCTCGCCGGGGCGAATCGAGACCCCGCGATGTTCGCCGATCCGCACCGCTTCGACATCGAACGTGACAACGCCGGACGGCACCTGTCGTTCTCCGGTGGCCGCCACTTCTGCCTCGGTGCGGCCCTCGCCCGGGCCGAGGGCCAGGTCGGCCTGCAGACGTTCTTCGACCGCTTCCCCGACGCGCGGGCGGCAGGCGAAGGCAGCCGTCGGGAGACCCGGATTCTGCGTGGCTGGTCGACTCTGCCGATCGCGCTCGGGAAGGCACGCACAGCGGTAAGTTCGTGACGTGGACTTCCGAGCTGCACTGCTCGACCAGACCCGGTCCTTCGGGGAGCTGATCGCCTCCAGCGATCCTGAGACGCCGGTGCCGACGTGTCCGGAGTGGACGCTCAAGCAACTGTTCCGCCACGTCGGGCGCGGAAACCGTTGGGCGGCACAGATTATCTCGGAGCGCCGGGTATCGACTCTCGACCCGCGTGAGGTCCACGAGGGTAAGCCGCCCGATGATCCCGACGCCGCGATCGAGTGGCTCAACGCGGGTGCGGCCCTGGTGCTCAAGGCCGTCGATCAGGTCGGTACCGATACCCGGGTGTGGACGTTCCTCGGCCCCAAACCCGGGGGCTGGTGGATCCGGCGGCGCGTACACGAGGCGGCCGTCCACCATGCTGATGCGGCGCTGGCCGTGGGAACCGCGTTCGAGCTGCCGGCCGACCTGGCCGCAGACGCCGTCAGTGAATGGCTGGAGATCTCCACCGGCATGGCCAACAAACGGCACGGAGAACCGCTCGCGTTGGGCTCCAGCATCCACCTGCACGCGACCGACGACGGTCTGGGCCCCACGGGGGAGTGGACGGTGGAGCACGACGAGGACGGGCTCGGGTGGTCCCACAGCCACGGCAAGGGCACTGTCGCGCTGCGCGGGCCGGCCCGGGACCTGTTGTTGGCCGTCACGCGGCGGCGCGGCGCAGCCGAACTCGGGCTCGAGGTGTTCGGCGACACCGCGACGTGGGACGCCTGGCTCGAACGCACACCGTTCTGAGTGGCGTACGTTTCGTTCATGACCACATCCGAGATCGCCACGGTTCTGGCCTGGCATGACGCGCTGAACGACAACGACATCGACACCCTGATCGCTCTGTCCAGCGACGACATCGAGTTGGGCGATGCCAATGGGGCCGCCCAGGGGCATGCCGCCCTGGCCGACTGGGCCGGATCCGCCGGCGACACCGTGACCCCGGGGCGGATGTTCGTGCACGACGGCGTGGTCGTCGTCGAACAGACCGTGCGGGCCGCGGACGGCACGGCTCACTCCGGTGCTGCCGCATTCCGGGTGGTGCACGACCACGTCACCTCGGTGTTTCGCCACGACACGCTGGCCGCCGCGCTGGCTGCGACCGAACTCACCGAGAAGGACCTCGCGGGCTGACGCCTGTCGTCGGCGTCGCCAGCACCGCGGCGATTCCCGTCGTCAACGGGACCGACAGCGCCAGGGCGATACCGCCCACCGCGGAACGGGCGATCTCGATGGCCACGCTCTCACCCGTCAGCACGTCGGCCAACGACCGGTTGGCCACGCTGAACAGCAGCAGCAGCGGCAGGGCGCTGCCGGCATACGCCAGCACCAGGGTGTAGACGGTGCTGGCGATGTGGTCGCTGCCCACCCGCATGGCGCCGATGAAAACCGAGCGTCGGCTCCCGCCGTGCTCGGCGAGTTCGAACACCGCCGAGGCTTGGGTGATGGTCACGTCGTTGAGCACACCGAGTGAGCCGATGATGAACCCGGCCAACAGCAGTCCGGTGATCGACACATTGCCCATGTACGCCGCGACTTCGTTGTTCTGGTCTTCGGACAGGCCCGTCAAGTGGGCCAATTCGATTGCTGCCCAAGACAATATGGCGGCCAGTAACAATGACGTGAGGGTGCCCAGCAGGGCCGCGCTGGTGCGCAGGCTGACGCCGTGGGCCAGATAGATCACCGCGTACAGAATGGCTGCCGAGGCCACCAGTGACACCGGGACCGCGGGGGCGCCGTCGCGCAGCGCGGGTAACAGGAAGATCATCAGCACGGCGAACGCCACCACGATGCCGATGATGGCCCGCAACCCGCGCCAGCGTGCCACCGCCACGATCACCACGGCGAACACCGACGCCAGGGCGATCAACGGCCAGGTGCGCTCGTAGTCGAAGAACGCGTAGCTCGTCGTGCCGGCCTCATCGACCTGGCGGCTCACCCGGATATTGTCTCCGGCAGCAAGATTGGGCTGCCCGGGCCCGGTGGTGAACTCCAGCAGTGTCTTGGCGCCCTTGTTCGGGCCCGAATCGATGGACACCAGGTTCTGCACACACGTGCCGCCGCCCGGGACGGCCGGCCGCGGCGCGGACGTCAACACGCCCCCGGCGGACGGGCTGCCGCAGTCGGCCAGGGTGCTGGACACCACGTGCCCGGCCTCGGTGGTGACGGCGCCGCCCGCGGCGTTCTGGAACGGCAGCGGGATGTCGACCTTCTGGTGGCTGGGCCACAGCACGGCGGCGCCCACGATGACCGCAAGGCCGATGGCGATCAACAGGCCGACGACGACGCGGGCGGCCAGCGGACCCAGCGGAGACGGGCCGGCCAGTGAATGAGAGTGGGAATGCGTGTGCGCCACCCCGACAGAGTAGAGGGGACGACTGGCTGGTTCCTGGCGCCTACTGGCGGTAACCGGCCAGGAAGTTGCCCAGCCGTTCGATGGCCTGGGCCAGGTCCCGTGCCCACGGCAGGGTGACGATGCGCAGGTGATCCGGTGTGGGCCAGTTGAATCCCGTGCCCTGCGTCAACAGGATCTTCTCCTGCAGCAGCAGGTCGAGCACCAGCTGCTCGTCGTCGTGGATGTCGTGCACCTCGGGATCGAGGCGCGGGAACGCGTACAGCGCACCTGCGGGCTTCACACAGGACACCCCGGGGATCTCATTGAGCTTCGTCCACGCGGTGTCACGCTGCTCGAGCAGTCGGCCGCCCGGCAACACCAGATCGTCGATGCTCTGATGTCCGCCCAGAGCGACCTGAATCGCATGCTGGGCAGGAACATTCGGGCACAACCGCATGTTCGACAGCAGGCTGATGCCCTCGATGAAGCTGCTCGCGTGCTCCTTGGGGCCGGTGATGACCAGCCAGCCGGACCGGTAGCCGGCCACCCGGTAGGCCTTGGACAGCCCGTTGAAGGTGAGGGTCAGCAGGTCGGGAGCGAGGGTCGCCAGCGAGATGTGCTTGGCGTCGTCGTAGAGGATCTTGTCGTAGATCTCGTCGGCCAGCAGCAGAAGCTGATGCTTGCGGGCCAACTCCACCATCTGCTCCAGGGTTTCGCGGCTGTACACCGCGCCCGTGGGGTTGTTCGGGTTGATCACCACGAGTGCCTTGGTGCGCTCGGTGATCTTGGACTCGATGTCGGCGACATCGGGATTCCAGCCCTGGGTCTCGTCGCACATGTAGTGCACCGGGGTGCCGCCGGCCAGCGCCGTCGAGGCTGTCCACAGCGGGTAGTCGGGGGCCGGGATGAGCACCTGATCGCCGTTGTCCAACAGTGCCTGCAGGGTCATGGTGATGAGCTCGGAGACGCCGTTGCCCAGATAGACGTCTTCGATGTCGAACCGGGGGAAACCCTCGACCAGTTCGTACCGGGTGAACACCGCGCGGCGCGCGCTGGCGATGCCCTTGGAGTCGGAGTAGCCCTGCGCGTTGGGCAGGGCCTGGATCATGTCGCGCATGATCACGTCGGGTGCCTCGAAGCCGAACGGCGCGGGGTTGCCGATGTTGAGCTTGAGGATGCGGTGCCCTTCAGCTTCCAGCCGCGAGGCCTGCTCGTGTACCGGTCCACGGATCTCGTACAGGACATCCTGCAGCTTCGTGGACTGGGTAAACGTACGCGGCTTCGGGTTCTGACCGGTATGCCACGGCAACTGATGGGTAGTCACGATCTCCATGGTCTCATCACCGTCCACTGATTTTGGAATTTGCCGATGATGTGGGTGGTCACCGCCACAGTCCGCCGATTTGCCAAGACCTGGCACATGTGGGCTTTCCTGCCATCCCTATGTCAACCAGCTGTGGGTTCGCTTGGGTGGCCGCGCGCCGCCGAAAAACCTGCGCAACCATGGCTGGAACACAAACGGCCGACGATTTGCCCAGGTCAAAGGGTATTTGAGTTGGCAACAGTTCAACACGATTGGCAATTCCCATGGCACGAACCACCAGCATTTTCCGAGCCAACACCCTGGCCGCGGCCTTCGGCGGCAGCGCCCTCGTCGCGATGGGTGTCCTCGCTGCGACTCTCGGCGGGACACAGCAGCAGGGCCCGGCGACCGTGGTCTCCGGCGGATCGATGACGCTCGGCGAAACCACGACCGTCACCTACACCGGCACGATCGCCCCCGCCGTCGCGGCGCCCGCGGTCAAGGCCAAGCCCTTCGGCGGCAGCGGCGGCTGATACCCCGGATACGCCGAACGGCCACCTCCTTGGTGGAGATGGCCGTTCGGTGCGTTAGGGAGTTGCTCAGCGCTTACCGGGACGCTTGACGCCGGCTTTCATGCCAAGACCCACGACCGGCGGTTCCGGCTTGGCGGGTTCGGCAGGCTTCTCAGCTGCCGGCGCGGCCGGTTCCGGTGCCGGCTCGGCAGCGGGAGCCGCAGGTGCCGCAGGAGCGGCGGGCGCAGCCGGGGCAGCCTTCTTGGCACCCGGGCGACGCGCGCCCGCGGCGATACCCAGACCGACCACCGGCGGTTCCGGCTTGGCCGGCTCTGCAGGTGCCGCGGCAGGTGCCTCAGCAGCCGGAGCCGTGGGCGCGGCGGGGGCGGCCGATGCTGCCGGAGCCGCCTTCTTGGCACCCGGACGCTTCGCGCCGGCCGCCATGCCCAGACCCTTGACGGGTGCCGCAGGCGCTGCCGGTGCCTCGGCTGCCGGAGCAGCCTCTGCGGGCGCAGCCGACGCCGCGGGAGCCGCAGCCTTCTTCGCGCCAGGACGCTTCGCGCCGCCGGCGATGCCCAGGCCCTTGACCGGAGCAGCCGGAGCGGCAGGTGCCTCGGCCGCGGGGGCAGCAGAGGCGGCCGGAGCCGCGGTCTTCTTGGCGCCCGGGCGCTTCGCGCCGCCGGCCATACCCAGCCCCTTGACGGGGGCCGCTGCCGCAGCCGGGGCGGCTGAGGCCTCGGCGGCCGGGGCCGCCTTCTTGGCACCGGGGCGCTTGGCCGCGCCCGCCATCCCCAAACCGGTCACCGGCTTGGCTTCGGCAGTGGTGGCCGCTGCCGGTGCCTCTTCTGCGATTTCCTCGACCGCCGGTGCGGCAGCCGCCGCCGCGGCTTCGGCCTTGGCCTCAGCCTCGGCGCGTGCCTCGGCCAGCTTCTCGGATTCCTTGGCCGCCGTGCCCTTTTCGGGCAGCTTGATGGCGCTCTTGTCCAGCGAGTTCAGCAGCAGCTGGGCCACGTCGAGCACTTCGGCCTTCTCGACGTTGCGGGAAGCCGCCACGTCGTCGACACCGTCGGTGATCATCACGCGGCAGAACGGGCAGCCGGTCGCGATGGTCGAGGCGGTGTCCATCGCCTCTTCGGTGCGCTCGACGTTCACGCGCTTGCCGATGTGCTCTTCCATCCACATCCGCGCGCCACCGGCACCACAGCACAGGCCGCGGTCGGCGTGGCGGGGCATTTCCTTCAGCGTCACGCCGGAAGCCTCGACCAGCTCACGCGGAGCCTCGTAGACCTTGTTGTGGCGGCCCAGGAAGCACGGATCGTGGTAGGTGACCTCGGGGCCGCCGGTGGACTTGACCGGCACCAGCTTCTTGTCCCGGACCAGGCGGTTGAGCAGCTGCGTGTGGTGCACCACGGTGTAGTTGGCGCCCAGCTGCGGGTACTCGCGGCCGATCGTGTTGAAGCAGTGCGGGCAGGTGACCACGATCTTGCGGTCGACCGTCTCGACACCCTCGAACAGCTCGTTGATGGTCTCGACGTTCTGCGCGGCCAGCTGCTGGAACAGGAACTCGTTGCCGGAGCGGCGAGCCGAGTCACCCGTGCAGGTCTCACCGGTGCCCAGCACCAGGAACTTCACGCCCGAGGCCGCCAGCAGTTCGGCGACGGCCTTGGTGGTCTTCTTGGCACGGTCCTCGTAGGCGCCGGCGCAACCGACCCAGAACAGGTACTCGAAGCCGTCGAAGCTCTCCACGTCCTCGCCGTAGACCGGGACGTCGAAGTCGACCTCGTCGATCCAGTTGGTGCGGTCCTTGGCGTTCTGGCCCCAGGGGTTGCCCTTGAGCTCAAGGTTCTTGAACAGCACGCCGAGCTCACCGGGGAACTCCGACTCGACCATGACCTGGTAGCGGCGCATGTCGACGATGTGGTCGATGTGCTCGATGTCGACCGGGCACTGCTCGACGCAGGCGCCACAGTTGGTGCAGGACCACAGCACGTCGGGGTCGATGACGCCGCCCTGCTCGGCGGTGCCGACCAGCGGACGCAGCGCCTGCTCGGCCCCCGATCCCTCGATGCGTGCGAAGCCGTCTTCGGGCACACCGTGCCCGTGCAGGCTGTCGCCCAGCGCGGCGAAGTCGACCGAGCCTTCCTCGGGAATCGCCTTGCCCTCGATGATGTAGGGAGCCTTCGCGAACAGGTGATCGCGCAGGTTCATCATCACGAGCTTGGGAGATAGCGGCTTACCGGTGTTCCAGGCCGGGCACTGCGACTGGCAACGACCGCACTCGGTGCAGGTCGCCATGTCGAGGTTGGCCTTCCAGGTGAAGTCCTCGATGCGGCCCTTGCCGAACACCGCGTCCTCGGCCGGATCCTCGAAGTCGATCTTCTCGCCCTTGTATTCCATCGGCAGCAGCGGGCCGAGGCCGTCGGGCAGACGCTTGAAGGTGACGTTGATCGGGGCGAGGCCGATGTGCAGGTGCTTGGAGTGCAGCACGATCAGCAGGAAGGCCAGCATGACGCCGAGGTGGGCGAGCAATGCGATGCTCTCCAGCCACACGTTGGCCGTGTGCCCCAGCGGGGCCAGCAGCGCGGCCATACCGTCGGAGAAGAAGGCGCCGGACTGGTACGGGAAGTTTTCGCCCAGCACGTTGACGGCCGCACCACGGAACACCGCGTAGGTCGCGATGACCAGGAAGATCATGATCAGGATCGTCCAGGCGCCGCCGTTGTGCGAGCCGTAGAAGCGGGACTCGCGGCCCAGCTGCTCGGGGTTCTTACGGATGCGGATGATCGCGAAGACGATGATGCCGGCCAGCACGGCGACGGCGAAGAAGTCCTGCAGGAAGCCCAGTACGGCCCAGCGGCCGACGAACGGGATGTGGAACTCAGGGTTGAACAGCACCCCGTAGGCCTCGAGGTACACCGTGGCGAGGACGAAGAAGCCCCACATCGTGAAGAAGTGCGCGATGCCGGGGATCGACCACTTCAGCAGCTTCGACTGGGCGAAGACTTCCTTGTTCTGGTTGAGGAAGCGCTGGACCAGATGGTCCTTGCGGCCACGCTCATCGCCAACCTTCTGCCCGGAGCTGATCAGCTTGGTCAGCCACAGCACGCGCTTGGCGGCGAACGCCAGCACTACGAGCGTGGCGAGCAGACCGATAATCAGCCGTGACAGAGTCAGAGTGTGTTCGAGACTCTCCACAGAAACGCCTCCATTTCGCGAGTTACCCGACGGTAACTTAGGCCTAGTTACCCGTCGGTAACTTAGCTTCCTTCAGCTCATAGTGACATTTACGAGTTTCTTGCCGCTACCGAGGCTTACCTAACTTGGAGGGGACTGTGGTACAGCTCTCAGCCCTGCGGCGCCAGCATCGCCCGCAACATGGACAACATTTCGGTGCGCGACTCGGCGCCGAGACGCCGCCGAATCCGGGCCACGTGATGCTCGACGGTCTTCGCCGAGATGAACAGCTGACTGCCGATATCGCGGTAGGGCATCCCCAGCAGCAGCAGTTCGGCCACCTCCCGCTCGCGGTCGGACAACTTGGTCGACGCCCGCCCCTGCACTGGCGTGGCGGGTGCGGCCGCCGGGGACGTCGACGCCACTGAGGCGACCCCTGAATCCGGTACGACCTCCTCGACCGCACTGGTCTGCTTGAGGTCACGGGCCAGTTGCAGCATCGCCTGGGACACCCGCGCGTCCGGGGTCTGCAGCGCTGCCTGGCTCGCCAGCCGGGTGCCGTCCCAGGTCAGGCCGAACTGAGACAGTGCCCGCGCCGCAGCCGTCACCTCGTCGACGTCGACGTGGTTGGCCAGTACCCGCAACCAGGTCCGCCCACCGTTGGCCAGTGCCCGGGCGAAGGCGCTCTGTCCGGCGGCAGCTGTCAGGGCCTGACCATGTGGGGCCACAGCCCCCGGGGAGTTGGCCAGAATTCCGGCGTGCACACCGGCCCAGTGCAGCGGCACCGACCACAGCACCGGGTTGCCGAGCGCTTCAAGCAGGTCCCACGCCTCGGACAGCGTGTGTTCCAGCCGGTCGACCTGACGCATGCGCGCGCCGGCCACCCACAACTCACCCAGCGGCAGCAGGGAGAACAGGTCGATCGAATACTCGGCGAGCACCTCCACCGCCGCGTACCAGTGCTTCTGCACCGCGCCGCTGTCCCCGCTGCGCCGGGCGATCGCGGTACGCAGCGCGGCCGCCCACAAGGCGTCGCGCCGGTGCAGGTCCTCGCCCGATTCGGCGGCCGCAGCGTCCGCACCGGCCGCGCCGAGCTGACCGTCCTGCATCTTCACCCAGCCCAGCAGCAGGCGGTGTCGGGCTGCGCTGAAAACCTCGTCACCCGCCCCGCCAGCGCGGACCGCCCGGCTGATCACACTGCGCGCCCGCACGGAATCGCCGCCGTGCAGCGCCGCGAGCGTCACCAACGCCGCAGGGGTATCGGGGGCGACGCCGGCGGCCTGATATTCGGATGTGACGGCCTGCCCCAGCCGGGCCACGGTCACCGCGAACGGTTGATCCAGTGACAGCACCAGACCTTCGGCGAGGCTTCGGGCCGCCCGTGCCGTCGAGGTGGGCGGCCCGGCCGCCTCGGTACTCGCAGACGCCCGCGCGGCCTCGCCGTCACCCGCCGCGAGGAAGGCGGTCGTGCTCGCTGAACTGACCAGGACGTCCGGATACGGGCCGAGCCACCGGAACAGATCGGCGGCCTGGGCCGCGCCGCCGTCGTGCATGGCGACACTGGCCGCGATCCGCACTGCGGTCGCCCGTTCGGCCGGGTCCTCGGAGCCGAGCAGTTCGTCGGCCATCCGGGCCGCGGTGGCGCAGTCTCCGGCCAGCGCCAGTGCATCGGCCAGCCGGGTGCTCACCGCCGCGGCGCCGGCCGTGACCGCGGCCCGGTAGAGCCGGGCCGCCCGCGCGGGCCGGGCGCGGTTGTGCGAGGCGTGCTCAGCGAGCGCCTCGGCCAGCCGGTCGTCGCGCAATCCGTGCTCGGCCAGCCGCACGGCGAGGTCGGCCGACAACGTGGACAGCTCGAGTTGTGAAGAGAGAAGCGAGGATTCGATCTCGTGATGGCGAGCGGCGCCGGCGATCTGGGCGAGTGATTCGTGAACCATCCGGACGAACCGCCGGTCATGTGACGGCTCCACCAACCCACCGGCCCGGGCCCGATCCACCAGGGCGGACGCTTCGGCACCGGTCAATCGCAGCGCCGCCGCCACGTCGTCGGGACCGAGATCGTGGCTCAACGACAGGATCAGCAGCGCGTCGCGGGTGTCGTCGTCAACTCTGCGCAGCCGTTGCAACAACGCGAACCGGGCGGCGTCGGCCGGCGCATCGACCGCATCCGCCTCGGCGCGCAACAGAAATGGCAATCCGGCGGTCGTGCTCAGCACCGATCTGACGGTCTCCTGGGTTGCCGGGGCTCCCAGTGCCGTGCTCAGGGTCCGGCCCACCTCGGCTGTCGGGATGGGCCCGAGCCGCACCACCGGATTCTCCCGCTCCAGCGCGGCGGCCAACGTGACCAACGACATGCGGTGGGTCAGCGGCTCACAGGCCACCACGACCGTCGCCGCCGGATCGGCGACTTTCTCTGCAAGACAGTCGATTTCACTATCCAGGAGAAAGTGCGCATCGTCGACGACGAATGCGGACTCCGGCGCGTCACCCGGCCGGGGCGCGCGGGTCAGAACGACGCGGCCGGCCTCACGCAGCGCGTTGCGGACCGCGGCGAGCGCCGTGCTCTTCCCGGTTCCGATGCCGCCCGACACCAACAGCTTGACCGGAGCAGCCGGGTCGGTCAGCACCTCGTCGATCGCCGATCGGGCAGCCAACGGAAGCTCCGGAACGGGCTCCGGCGCCGGGTCGGTCATCGGTGCCGGCCTAGGCGCCGCCGCCGCCCTCTGCCGCAGTGGTCGTCACCGGCGGCTGGGTGGTGGTCGGCGGTTGCGTCGTCGTCGGGGGCTGCGTGGTTGTCGTCGGCGGTTGCGTCGTGGTGGTCGTGGTGCGGGTCGTCGTGGTTGTCGACGGCGTGGTTGTCGTCGTCGTCGTTGTGGTGGTGGTCGGGCTGGTCGTCGTGGTGGTGGTTTCCGGTGCCGACGTCGTCGTCTCCGGGGGTGGGGGCGGTACCACGACGGTGGTGGTCTTGACCCCGTCGGGCCCCTCGGTCACGGTGGTGACCGGCTCGGGGGGCGGGCCTTCGGGCGACGGACCCATCGAATAGGTGGTACTGGTTTCGGTGACCGGAGTCGAATCCCCTTCGGAGCTGGTCAAAGTCACCGCGAGTCCACCGGCGGCCAGCAGGGCGGCCGCGGCCGCGGCTCCGAACAGGATCGGGGGGCGTTTGTACCAGGGGAGCGGCGCCGGTCCGGCGTCGTACATCTCTTCCTCGTGGCTGAACTCGACCGGTGGCCGCGCCGCCGTCATGCCTGCGGGAGTCTCGTACTCGCCGCCGGCATAGGGCACCGGCTCGTTTCCGGGCGCGTCATCCTCCGACCAGGCCAGGGCTGCTGAACTGGCGCCGGGGGCCATCGCGGTTGGAGCCATGCCCGTTGCGGCGTCGGCGGCGGTCACCTCGGGTGCCAAACCCGTTGGCGCATCGGCGGCCGCCACTGCGGGAGCCATGCCCGTCGCCGCGCCGGCCTCCGCGACGCGCTCGGCGACCAGGGCGGCCCCGACGGCCACATCCAGTTGGGGCCGCTGGGTTGTCACCACTGGTGCACGCAACCGCTCCGACACCCGCTGGGTCACCAACGGGATCGCCGCGCCGCCGCCCACGGTCGCCACCGCGTTCACGCTCGACAACGCAATGTTGTTGCGCTGCAACGTGTCTTCGACGACATCCAGCAGACCCGCCAGCGGCGCGGATACCAGTTGGTCGAGTTCGGGGCGGGTCACCCTGAACTCGGAGTTGAATCCGGGCAGTTCGGTGGGGATGGAGGTCGCCGTTTCGGCCGACAGCCGCTCCTTGGCCTGACGGCACTCGGCCCGCAGCCGCGCCAGCGAACCGACCGCTGCGGTGCCCGCCGGATCGGCGTCGCTGGCCGCCGCGATCCCGCTGAGCACATGGTTGAGCAACGCCTGGTCGATCTGGTCACCGGAGAAATCCGGATAACGGACCGTCTGCCCGATGGTGGCGAAACCCGCGCCGGCATCGGCCAGCGTGACGCTCGTGCCGCTGCCTCCGAAATCGCACAGCACCACGACACCCTCGGTGGGGAGCCCGGGATTGGCGCGCAGGGCCGCGAGTGCGGTGAGGGAGTCGGGCACCAGCGCCGGCGGCACGCCGCCAGGTGACAGTGCGGGCTTGTGGCGGATCGCGCCGCGCAACGCGCCGACGGTGCTCGGACCCCAGTGCGCCGGCACGGCGATCGCGACCGGCGAGCCACCGCCCGCGGCGCGGGCCATCACGTCCAGTGCCTCGGCCAGCACCAGTTCCCCGCGGTGCTGGGACCCGTCGGCGGCGACCAGGGGCACCGGGTCGCCGACCCGCTCGACGAATCCGGCCAGCGGCAATCCGCTGCCGGTGTATTCGCCCACGTCCGGAGCACGGTCGTTGTGCAAGGTGAAGATCGATCGGCGGATCACCGGTTGGCGGCCTTCGCGGGCTGCCACCAGGTTGGTCATCCCGATCGACAACCCCAGTGAGTCGGTCATCAGGCGTCACTCCCGTTGTCTCGGCCGAACCTCACCCTAACTGCTGGGACCCCCTGGGCCCGTGATTGAACCCCTAGTGGCGTCAATCCCCTAATGTCCACCCCCCTAACGGCGGCCGGGCAGGGGTGGGTTCGGCACCGATCCCAGCGCCCTCACAGCTGGCTAGCATTCAAATGAACTGTTGAGGAGGTGGAGCATGGCGAACACATTGCTGGACTTTGTGATGTCGCTGGTACGCGACCCCGATGCCGCTGCCCACTATGCCGCCGACCCGGCGCAGGCCATTGCCGATGCCCATCTGACAGACGTGACCAGCGCGGACGTCAACAACCTGATTCCCGTCGTATCGGAGTCGCTGTCCATGACCGGCCCCAACGCCGCGTTCGGCGACGTCGGTGCCACCGATCCGGGTGGCAACGTCTGGGCCAGCGGCGCGGCGACGGCGGCGTTCGACGCCTTCGGCGACCACATGCCGGTCGATGCCCCCAACGATGCCTGGGACTCGACGGCCGGCCAGGTCATCGATCAGTCCGCCGCTCTGGACCACCTGGTGTCCCCGGCTTCGGCCATCGACGACAGCAGCTTCGTGAATCAGCCGCTCGACGACGTATCGCTGCAGCTCAACGAACCGGTTATCGAGGATGCGCCAATCGTCGACCCGGCGCCGGCCCCCGATTGGGACCATCCGATCGTCGACGACCAACACCACACCGACAGTGGCGGCGGATTCGACATCTTCGACTGATCTGCCCCAGCGTTCCGATAAGCGCACGACCCAAGTGGTCGTGCGCTTATTGCGTTTAGCTGCGGAAACGTCAATAGATTCGGGGCTGCCCACCCCTGCCCCTAGGTATCCCCTAAGCCCCTATTGGGGCCACCCCCCGCACCCCGAGTAGGGGCGATACGGGGAGGGGAATCGACCCCGTTTCCGGGGCTGCGGCGCGCCAATAACGTTGTCTCCAGATCGCCGGAGAGCCCGGCGGGGGACTCACCAGAGACTCCCAGAAACATCCGAAAGGTTGGAGAAATGACCACTCTGATCGACTTCATCCTGGACCTGTTCCGTAGCCCCGCCTCGGCAGCTTCGTTCATCGCCGATCCGGACGGCAGCCTGCGTGACGCCGGCCTGCCCAACGTGACCGCGGCCCAGCTGCACGCCGTCGCGGCCACCGCAGCCCCGGCCGGCGTCCTGCTCGGCGGCGGCAACCCGGTGCTCGGCCTGCAGCGCGCGGTCGCCGATCACCACAGCATCCCAGCGCAGTTCGGCAACCAGGTCGCCTCACCGTTCTCCCCGCAGACGCAGGTGGCCAGCAACAACGACACCGAGTGGGCCAGCCACAACAACGTGCCGGTCATGAGCCCCAACCAGGACGCCGGCGCCAACGCCCAGCAGGGTGCGTTCAACCTCGGCTTCGGTGACATCACCCTCGGCGACAAGAGCACCAACACCGCCACCAACGGCGGCGTGGTGGTCGACGGCGAGAACAAGGGCGACATCGTCAGCGGTGACGGCGCGGTGCTCGGCGACGGCAACACCACCAACAACGGTGACGTCTGGGCGGGTTCCGGTTCGCACGTCAACGTCGGTGAGGGCAATGCCATCGAGGACAGCTCCCAGCACGCCGGTGGTGACGTGGTTTCCGGCAACGACGGCCCGGTGATCAAGGACGTCGACATGAGCGGCGGCCACGGCGGCGGTGCGTCGGGCGGTGACAGCCTGATCGGTATCGGCAGCGGCGGTGCGTCCGGTGGCGACGGCGGCAACGCCGGTTCGAT
The DNA here is from genome assembly GCF_048282715.1 of Mycobacterium sp. 134. Taxonomy (NCBI): domain Bacteria; kingdom Bacillati; phylum Actinomycetota; class Actinomycetes; order Mycobacteriales; family Mycobacteriaceae; genus Mycobacterium; species Mycobacterium sp. 134. The sequence continues at coordinate 6,054,956 of NZ_JBLVUN010000008.1, read as the reverse complement.
CATCCTCACCGATGCCTCGACCCACGCGGTCGGCGGCAACCAGACCACGGTCGACGGTGACTACGGCAGCCGCAACACGCAGGACAACTCGACGCACACCTCGGTGCAGACCGAATCGACGCACAGCGTCGAGGACAACTCGTCGAGCTACACCTCGAACATCGGGTCGGGCAACGACACCGCGTTCGCGTCGAACAACGACACCGCGTCGCACAACGACACGTCCTTCGGATCGCACAACGACACCAGCTCGGCGCTGGGCTCGGGTAACAGCTACGACTCGCACTCGCAGTCCCACACCGACGTCGCGTCGCACAATGCGACCGACACCGGGTTCGACGCCTTCTGATCCGATCGCCACAACGGGCGGGGGCCATCCGTACGCGGGTGGTCCCCGCCCCATTGGCGCGCCTACCGTTGAGCCCGGCACGCAGGAGGGACTTCCATGACGCAACCCACTGACCCGCGCCCGGCCGCGGCGGGCGACCCGCGCAAGGTCAAGGTGATCGTCGAACTCATCGACCACACCAGCACGATCGCCGCCATCTACGATCGCGGCGATCTTGTGGAGCGCCTGAGGTTGGCGAAGGTGCGCATCAATGATCCGCAGATCCGGGTGGTCATCGCCGGCCAGCTCAAGCAGGGCAAGAGCCAGCTGCTGAACTCGCTGCTCAACATCCCGGTGGCCCGCGTCGGTGATGACGAATCCACCGTGCTGGCCACCGTCGTGGCCTACGGGGAGCAGGCATCCGCGCGCCTGGTGGTCGCCCGGCCCGACGGGGCCGAACCCGAACTGATCGACATCCCGCCGTCGGAGGTGACCAACGACCTGCGCCGCGCTCCACAGGCCGGCGGCCGTGAGGTGTTGCGGGTCGAGGTGACCGCCCCGAGCCCCCTGCTCAAGGGCGGGCTGGCCTTCGTCGACACCCCAGGTGTCGGCGGGCTCGGGCAGCCGCACCTTTCGGCGACCCTGGGCCTGCTGCCCGATGCCGACGCGCTGCTGATGGTCAGCGACACCAGCCAGGAATTCACCGAACCGGAAATGACCTTCATCCGGCAGGCGATCGAAATCTGCCCGGTGGCAACGATTGTCGCCACCAAGACCGATCTGTACCCGCACTGGCGTGAGATCGTCGGCGCCAACACGGGCCACCTGCAGCGGGCCGGCGTGAACGTTCCGATCACCCCGGTGTCCAGTGTGTTGCGCAGCCATGCGATCCAGCTCAACGACAAGGAACTCAACGAGGAGTCGAACTTCCCGGCCATCGTGAAGTTCCTGTCCGACCGGGTGCTGAACCGCGAGAGTGACCGGATCCGTGACGAGGTGGTGGCCGAAATTCATTCGGCCGCAGAGCATCTGCTGTTGTCCGTGAACTCCGAGCTGTCGGCCTTCACCGATCCGGATGAACGCGAGCGGCTCACCGCCGAGCTGGAGCGGCGTAAGCAGGAAGCCCAGGATGCCCTGCAGCAGACCGCGCTGTGGCAGCAGGTGCTCAACGACGGTATCGCCGACCTGACCGCCGATGTCGATCACGATCTGCGCCACCGGTTCCGCAACATCACCCAGCACGCCGAGAAGGTGATCGACAACGGCGACCCCACGCTGCACTGGGCCGAGATCGGCTCGGAGCTGGAGGAGGCGGTGGCCACCGCCGTCGGCGACAACTTCGTCTGGGCGTATCAGCGGGCGGAGGCACTGGCGGCTGAGGTGGCCCGCACCTTCACCGAGGCAGGCCTGGAGGCGGTGCAGCTGCCACAGATCGACGCCAGGGACATGGGCGCCGGATTCGGTGAGATGAAATCGCTGGCCCGGCTGGAGGCCAAACCGATCAAGGCCGGGCACAAGGTCATCACCGGTATGCGTGGGTCCTACGGCGGTGTTCTGATGTTCGGCATGCTCACCTCGTTCGCCGGTCTGGGCATGTTCAACCCGCTGTCGCTGGGCGCCGGTCTGGTGCTGGGCCGCAAGGCCTACAAGGAGGACATGGAGAACCGGATGCTCCGGGTCCGCGGTGAGGCCAAGACCAACATGCGCAAGTTCATCGACGACGTCGCCTTCGTGGTCGGCAAGGAATCGCGGGACCGCCTCAAGGGCATCCAGCGGCAACTGCGCGACCACTACCGCGGGATCGCCAACCAGACCACCCGCTCGCTCAACGAGTCGTTGCAGGCCACCCTCGCCGCGGCGAAGGTCGAGGAGAACGAGCGCAACACCCGAGTCAGGGAGCTGGAGCGTCAGAAGAACATCCTGACCCAGGTGGTCGACCACGCCACAGGTCTGGCAGGCGCGGGCAACTAAGCTCCAAGGGCTGGTTTTCGATTGAACCCCGGTTCGATGTCCGGGTTGGAAGAGGTGGACTCCGCAGCGTGAGCACGGCCGATCAGGTGCGCTCGATTCTGGGCGGCACCATCAAGGCGTACCGGGGTGACCCGGCATACCGCGATCGGCCCGACGTGCACAACGAGCTCGACCGCATCGGGCGCCGGCTCAACCAGCCGATCCGCATCGCGCTGGCCGGCACACTCAAGGCAGGCAAGTCGACGCTCGTCAATGCGCTGGTCGGGGAGGACATCGCACCCACCGACGCCACCGAGGCGACCCGCATCGTGACCTGGTTCCGGCACGGGCCCACCCCCAAGGTGACCGCCAACCACCGCGGCGGCCGTCGCTCCAACGTGCCGATCGCGCGGGATCCACATGACCGGGGCCTCACCTTCAGCTTTTCCGGGCTCAACCCCCAGGACGTGGTGGACCTGGATGTGGAGTGGCCGGCCGCCGAGCTGATCGACACCACGATCATCGACACCCCGGGCACCTCGTCGCTGTCGCGCGACGTGTCGATGCGCACGCACCGGCTCCTCGTGCCCGAGGACGGCGTGCCCCGCGTCGACGCGGTGGTGTTCCTGTTGCGCACCCTCAACGCGGCCGACATCGCCCTGCTCAAACAGATCGGCGAACTGGTCGGCGGATCCTCGGGCGCACTCGGCGTCATCGGGGTGGCCTCGCGGGCCGACGAGATCGGTGCCGGTCGCATCGACGCGATGATGTCGGCCAAGGACGTGGCCAAGCGCTTCACCGAGGAGATGGACAAGACCGGGATCTGCCAGGCCGTCGTCCCGGTGTCCGGTCTGCTCGCACTGACCGCCCGGACCCTGCGGCAGAGCGAATTCGTCGCGCTGCAGAAGCTCGCCGGGGTCGAGCCGGCCACGCTGACGAAAGCGATGCTCTCGGTGGACCGGTTCGTCCGGGCGGACAGTGCACTGCCGGTGGACGCGTCCACCCGCTCGGCGCTGCTCGATCGGTTCGGCATGTTCGGCATCCGGATCTCGATCGCGGTGATGCACGCCGGGGTGTCCGATTCCGTTGCTCTGGCCGACGAACTGCTGGAACGCAGCGGTCTGATCGCCCTGCGCGACGTGATCGATCAGCAGTTCGCGCAACGTTCGGAGCTGCTCAAGGCGCATACGGCGCTGTTGTCGTTGCGGCAGTTCGTGCAGCACAACCCGATCTACGCGACCCCGTACATCCTGGCCGACATCGATCCGCTGCTGGCGGACACGCATGCCTTCGAGGAGCTGCGGTTGCTCAGCCTGCTGCGCTCTCGCCCCACGACGCTGAACGAGGACGAGATGGCCTCGCTGCGCCGGATCATCGGCGGCTCGGGTACCGACGCGGCCAGCCGGCTCGGCCTGCAGCCCGACGCCCCCTTCGACGGGCCTCGTTCGGCTTTCGCCGCGGCGCAGCGCTGGCGGCGCCGGGCCGATCATCCGCTCAACGATCCGTTCACCACGCGGGCCTGCCGGGCCGCGGTACGCAGTGCCGAGGCGCTGGTCGCCGAGTACTCGTCGCGCCACTAACGAATTCGGCCTCTCCGTCGACATACAGGTATGCGTGATTGCCTGGGGTTGTCCGTGGGGGCGACCAATCTGGTGGCGATCGCCGATCATGCGCCGCTGGTGCGGCGGACGGTGCTCACCGTGTCCGCACATCGTGGGGCCGTGGTCGGCGCGCCGCCATCCGTCGATGGCGGGTTGGTGTTCACCGATTTCGTCGGACGGGTGGGTGACCCGGTGCCCCTGGTCGCCGCCGACGGTTCGACACATCAGGCCGAACGGCTACTGGCCGGCGCGGTCGAGGCGCTGACACGGGAGACCAGCCCGGCGCATCGGCCCGACGTGTCCGTGCTGGCGGTGCCCGCGCACTGGAGTGGTGGTGCCGTCGAGTCTGTGCGGCGGGCGATGCCCGGCGTCCGGGTCGTTCCCGATTCGGTCGCGGCGCTGACGGCCATCCAGGCACATCCCGGTCTGCCCGCGCGCGGCGTCGTCGCCCTCTGCGATTTCGGCGGTTCCGGCACCAGCCTGACCCTGGCCGACGCCGCGGCGGGATACGCGACCATCGGGCAGACGGTGCGTTACCAGGACTTCTCCGGCGACCTGATCGACCAGGAAGTGCTGCGCCACGTCCTGAGCACTCTGGATGCCGAACCGGCCGGGACCGCAGCCGTGACCGCACTGGCCCGGCTGCGCGAACAGTGCCGCACCGCCAAGGAAGAGCTCAGCGATCAGAGTGCCACCAGCCTGACCGGGGTTGGCGGCACAATCAGGCTGACCCGCGCCGAATTGGACGCGGTGGTCGAGGAGCCCCTCGGTGGTGTGATCGAGGCTCTGCTCGATCTGCTGCGCCGCAACGGTATTCACCCGGCGCAGCTGGCCGCCCTGGTGACGGTCGGTGGTGGAGCCCGGATACCCCTTGTCACCCAACGTCTTTCCGAGGCGTTCCGAATGCCGGTCACCACCGTGCCGCAGGCCCAGGTGATCGCGGCAGTCGGGGCCGCGCTGCTGGGCCGTCGCGGTGCCGACGAGACCGCGACGCAGGTGGCGCATGCCTCTGCGGTGCCTGGTCCCGTCATGGGGACCGGCACGATCGCGGCCTCCGCCCTGGCCTGGTCGGTGTCTGACTCGGTGGCCGAGGTCGCGGAGTTCATCCCCGAATCAGTGACCGACGATTCGGCCAGGCCGGAATTCGTGTTCGCCGAGCCGCCGCTGTCACCCGCTCCCGCGGGTATCCCCTGGTACCGGCGCGGGGGAGTGGTGGCCTACGCGGGTGTGTTCCTGGCCGTCGTCGGCACGGTCGGCATGGTGCTCTCGGCGCGGGCCGACCGCCTCGATGCCGCCGCGACCGGATCCAGCCTTTTGGCGCCGCAGAATGTTCCGGCCGAATCCCCGTTGGTGCCGGCCGCCGCATCGGCACCGCCGACCAGGACCGTCGTGGTGCGTGATCCGTCCTGGCCAGGAACCGGGGCGCCCGCGCAAGCCGCGCCCCGGCAAGCATCGGCCCCGTGGTTGGTGCAGAGTCGCCAGAGCGCACCGCTTGCCCCGGCCCCGCAACGGGCGGCTCCGCCTCCTCAGGCGCCCCGGCCCGCTGCACCTGCGCCGGCTCCTGCGCCGGCGCCCGTGCCCGTGGCGATCCCGCCGATTCCGGTGCCGCCGTTGGTATTTCCGCCGGTGACGCTCCCGCAGTTGCCGATCCCGACATTCAAACCGCCGGTGTCTGAATCACCAGCGCCGTCGCCGAGCCCGTCTCCTTCGCCGTCGCCGAGCCCGTCGCCCACGCCAGAGCCCAGCCCGTCGCCGACCCCTTCACCTTCGCCCGAGCCGACTCCCGAGCCCACAGCGGCGCCGGAGCCCACCCACGCTCCCGAGCCGACGCAGGCGCCTACGCCCACCTCGGTGGCGCCCGCACCTTAAACCGAGGATTACTGCTTGATATTGACTGGAATCCTCGGTCTTGACGGCTATGCGGCGCGGTCGAGTCGCGCGAACCAGCAGTCGGGTCCGCATGGCCGGCCGGCCACCGCGAGCCCGTGCCGGTGCAGCACCCGAGCGATCTTGCCCGCGGTCTGACAAGGCCGGTCGAAGACCTGCCCGTAAGAGAGCCTGACGGTCGAGCGGCCGTCGACGGCGGCGTCGAGATCCCGCTCAAAATCAGCATCCCGCCTGGTCGCCGAATCGTGGTAGACGCGGCCGTCGAGCTCGACGATGACCTGTTCGCCGTACTCGGCATCGCGATAGCAGACACCGATGGATGATGCGGCCCGCTTCTGTCGCGTGGCTCGAGGTAGACCGTGCGGGCGCTCGACGCGAACGAGATATCCGTGCTCGAGAACCGAGCAGGTGCCGTCGGCGATATCGACCAATACTGCGCGTAACCACCGGCGACGGCGGACCCGCGCCCGAGAATCGAGCACCTGCAGCAGCCGATGTGCGGTCGTGCGCCGCGATTGGCAGGCGTTCGCCAGGACCGCGATGGCATCGAGTTCGGACGCGGCGCGGCACGCAACGTCGAGCGCGGCTTCGTCGTAACGCATCCGCGGTGGGCTGACGTTCCACAGCACCCGCTCCTGAAGACTCACGACATGGTGAATGCGGACTCCTGTGGGTGCGGCCAGTGTCGCCCGCTGCTGCGCGACCGCGACCTGGATTGGCGACGCTTCACTTCCCAGGGCCGACTCGAAGCACAATGCGGCCGGAGCCGCGTAAAGCACTGCAGCCCAAGTGCGTTGCGACCACGTCAGCGGTCCGGTGTGGTCGACGTATACGCCCACGTGGACCCGCGCCCACTCGTTGCGTCTGAGCAGCCGCCGGATCTCGTGCTCCCGCAGGCCCGCGGCCAAGGCCTGCCGACGCGAGATCACCCCATCCTGTTGGCGAAGCACAGTGTCAACGTCCACCAACTCGATACTCGTGGACAGCCGCGACGGCGGCCAGAACCATTTCAATGACCTGTGGATAACTGGCGGCGCCGTGGCAGATCAGGGATTACCTGCAGGCGGCTGCGTTGTCGTCGTCACCGGAGCGGTCGTGGTGGTGGTCGTCGTCGGCGCAGTCGTGGTGGTCGTGGTGGTCGTTGTGGTGGGTTCAGTGGTGGTGGTCGTGGTTTCCTCGGCCGTCGTCGTGGTCGGTGCCACCGTCTCGGTGACGGTGTGAGTCGGGGCCGGAACGACCGGGGCCGTGGTGGCGACCGATGTGGTCGTGGTCGGTGTCGTCGTCGTGGTGGTCGTGGTCGTCGACGGGGAGTCCGACGAGAACAGCTGCACCAGGGCGTAGATGACCAGCGCCGCGATGACTGCGCCCACCGCGCCCATGCCGATCAGTGCGGCGGGCTTGCGGTACCAGGGGATGGGCTCCGGAGCGGGTGGCGCGGGCGGCTCGGAGTACTCGCCGTAACTCGGGGCGTACTGGGTGGGCTCTTCGTCGTCGTAATAGTTCGACACGCGCCGATGGTAGGCGGGTTCAGCCGCCCGGCGGCGGATACAGCGTGCGTGTCACGTTGGTGCGGGGCCGGTGGTGCGTCGTGGTGGTGGGGTACTCGCCGTAGTCGGCGCTGCCCGACTGCGTAGTCGTCGTCGTGGTTGTCGTCGTCGACGTGGGCGAGGTCTCCGACGTGGTCGAGGTCCCGGAGGTTTCCGAGGGCGACGTCGTCGTGGTGTCCGACTCGCCCGGCAGGCCGAACTCGGTGGTCACCGGAAGCTGGCTGGTGGTGGTCCGGGTAGTGGTGGACTTTGAGGTCTTCACCGTCGTCGACGCGTAGCTGGGCGGGACGAAATCGATCGGCGCGTCTTCGGGTCCGCCGGAGCCGGTCAGGGCGATCGCCGCCCACACCACCAGGCCGATCACAGCCAGTGCGGCCGCGCTGGCCCCCGCAACCGCCGGCGTCGAATGATGCCAGGGCGCCTCGGGAGGCTGCCCCTGGTCGTCGTCGTCACCGGTCACGGGCACCGATACTATGCCCGGCCCTGGAGCGCGCCTCGGTCAGCTCAGCTGACGGATGACATCGGAGGCGAAGAGCTCGAGATGATCCAGATCGGACTGGTCGAGCATCTGCAGGTAAACCCGCTGTACCCCGGCCTCCAGGAAGGGCCCGAGCTTGTCGACGATCTCGGCGGGCGTGCCGACCAACGGGGAATTGCTGCGCAGCTCATCCACCTCACGGTTGATCGCTGCGGCTCGCTTGGCGATCTGCGCCTCGTCACTGCCGGCGCAGACGACGAACGCCGCCGAGTAGGTCAGGGCATCCGCGGCTCGTCCCGCCGCGGCCACCGCGTCGGCCACCCGCGCGAACTGCGTCTTGAGGGTGTCCAGCGGCACGAACGGCACGTTGAATTCCGCGGCGAACTCGGCGGCCAGCGCCGGTGTGCGCTTGGCGCCCATCCCGCCGATGACGATCGGTACGGGCGACTGCGTGGGCTTGGGCAGCGCCGGTGAGTCGACCACGGTGTAGTGCGTGCCGCTGAAGTCGAAGGTTTCGCCGACGGGGGTGGCCCACAACCCGGTGAGGATGCGCAACTGCTCTTCGAGCCGGTCGAAACGCTCGCCCAGCGGCGGGAACGGGATGGCGTAGGCCTGGTGCTCGGCCTCGAACCAGCCGGCGCCCAGGCCCAATTCGACACGACCACCGCTCATTTCGTCGACCTGAGCCACCGAGATCGCCAACGGTCCGGGGTGGCGGAAGGTGGCCGAGGTGACCATGGTGCCCAGCCGGATCGTCGAGGTTTCGCGTGCGATGCCGGCCAGCGTCACCCAGGAGTCGGTCGGACCGGGCAGACCGTCGCCGCTCATCGCCAGGTAGTGGTCAGACCTGAAGAACGCCGAATAGCCGAGCCCCTCGGCGGCGCGGGCAACCGCGAGCTGATCGGAGTAGGTAGCGCCTTGCTGGGGTTCGACGAACACACGGAAGTCCACGGAAGTCAGCCTATCGGCGACCTCAAGTGGATGGCGGCTGACTGAGTTCGTCGAACCTGGCGAGCGCGGCGTCCAGGTCGGCCTCGTCGTAAATCTCGCAGTGGCTGACCACGCCGTTGACCAAGAAAAGTACGACCTGTCGCCACTCGGCATCGAATCCCTGGTGCGAACTCCCGCTCGCCACCTGGGTGATGACCGCGCCACGTTTGTTCATGCGGTGCACAGTCTCGATGTGGATCTTCAGATCGGGCGACACGTCCCACGCGGTTTGGATGTACGGGAACAAGTCGCCGGGTGTGAAAGCGACGCCGGGCCGGTGGTCGATGTTCACAAAGTCCGGAGTGGCCTTGGGCAACTCGTGCCGGTTGAGTGCGTCGTGGCCCTCTGTCATGGCCGACCACACATCAGCGTAGGCAGCGGCTTCGCCGGCGAGATAGCGGCCGTCGAGCTCGGTGAAGGCCGCGGCGATGTCGTCGAGGTCGAACACCGTGACCACCGTGATCCTGTCGTTGGCATCGATTTCGATGATGCCCAGCACCTCGGTACTGAACGCCTCGGGGCGCGGGTCGTTACCGGAGAAGCAGACACGACTGAGGGCGAGACGTTCTCCGCGGATCGCAACAAGGTTCGAAGATATTGTCTTGACCCCGATGTTGGCGATGGTCCGCATGTTGGCGATATCGAAATCTCTACCATGACGCAAACTTTCGCGGACGACTCGCCTGCGATCGTCGGCGCAAATGTCATCGGCCACGATCAACGCCATTGCGCCCCAGTCGCGGTCCGCAAAGTGCGTCAGGTAGCGCTCATAGACTTGACTTGCCCTGTTTCCCAGCCGCGGCTGCTGACCGAGTTCGTCGAACTTTGCGAGCGCGGCGTCGAGGTCTGTCTCGTCGAATAGTTCACAGCGATTGATCAAGTCGCCATCCACGGCGAGAAGTGCGATCTCCCGCCACTCGGCCTCGAAGCCCTGTTCTGAGGTCGCACTTGCCGTGTGGGTTACAACAATTCCCACCTTGCTCAGCCGATGGACGGACTCAATGTAGACCAACATGTCGGACGCCAGATCCCACGTGGCGCGTATGTATGCGGGCATATCACCCGGCGCAAATCCAATTGCTCGTCGGTGATCGATATTGATCCAATCCGGCGCTAACTCGGTATCGTCGCGACTGTTGAGTGCGACATAGCCCTCTGTGATGGCTTTCCACGTTTGCGCATGGGCGCGGGCCTCACCCGCGAGATATCGCGCGTCGAGTTCAGAGAAGGCGGCTTTGATGTCTTCGAGATCGAATGTGACGAGCGCAGTGATCCGACCGTCGGCGCCAATCTCGACCACTCCAAGGACCTCGACGACGTACTCGTCCGTCTTGTCTTCTCGGCGCGAGTAGCGAGCACGGCTGAGCACCAGGCGATCTCCGCGGGTCGCGATCATGACCAACGCGTCTACAGTGAACAAGAGGTCGGCGACTATCCGCGTGGACGCGACCGCGGCTTCTCGGTCTTGGCGGGTCCCTGAACCAACGACCTGCCGCCGGTCTTCGCCGGAATAGTCGACCGCGAGCATCTCGGTCACGGTGTCCCAATTGTTTTCCGCGACTTCCGCGAAGAAGTGCCTGGTCACCAGGCTTGCGGTGTTTTCCGGCCGCGGCGCGGGCCGACTGAGTTCGTCAAACCTTGCGAGGGCGGCATCGAGGTCTGTCTCGTCGAAGACTTCGCAGCGGCTGATCAGGCTACCTTCGACTGTAAACAGGTCGATCAACCGCCATTCGCCGTCAAAGCCCTCAGGCGACGTTCCCTTCAGCACCTGGGTAACGACCGCTCCGAGTTCGCTCAGCCGGTGCACCGCCTCGATATAGACGCTCGGATTTGGGATGACGTCCCACACGGCACCGACAAACGTGGCCAGATCGACCGCATCGACCGACAGGACCGGTCGATGATCGATGTATGGCATGTTCGGCGTTGTCGCGGGAACTTTGTGCAGAGTGAACGCTGCCTGGGCAGCGGCGATCACCGACCACGTCTGCGCATGGGCACTTGCCTCACCTGCCAGGTATCGCGCGTCGAGTTCAGCGAGAGCAGCCTCGAAATCGTCGACGTCGAAGGTGACTACAGCGGAGATGCGTTCGTCGGCATTCACGACGACGACTTCGAGAAGACTGACTTGATACGCATCGGTCTGTCCGTGGCCGACTGCGTATTGAGTGTGCCTGAGTGCCAGGCACTCACCGCGTGTCGCAAGGACCGTAGTCGCTGTGATCCCGGCGCCGAGTCCGGCGATCACGCGGGCGTCTTCGAGAGCGGCATCCCGACCGTGCCGGATGCCGGCGCTTACGATGTGACGACGATCCTCACTGCAGATGTCGTCGGACAGCATGTTCGCCATCGCGTCCAGATCGGCTTCTGCCAAACACTTCTGGAAGCGTTCGAACACACGATTTGCCGCGTTGCTCAGCTTCGCCGTGTGACTGAGGTCGTCGAACCGGGCGAGAGCCGTGTCGAGGTCGTCCTCATCGAACATCTCGCTACGGTTGAACAGCTCGCCTTCGCGCGTCATTAGGTGGACTTCGCGCCACTCCGCCTCGAAGCCCTCACGTGACGTTCCGTGCAACGCATGGGTGACGACCGCACCGCGATCGTTCAACCGATGTACCGCCTCGATGCGGAAGCCGATGTCCGGAATCTGATCCCAGGCGCGGCGGGTGTAGTCCTTGATATCTCCGGGCGCGAAAGATGTCACCCTCCGGTGGTCGACGCTCACATGGTCGACGGTCGTCGCGGGCATTTCGCGCCGGTTGAGTGCGGCGTACGCGGCCACGACAGCCGACCATGAAAGTGCATGCGGCGCTGCTTCGCCGGCGAGGTAGCGTGCGTCGAGCTCGCCAAGCGCTGCGTCGAAATCGTTGTGGTCGAAGGTGACCGTCGCCGCAATCCGGTTGTCGGCGTCGATCTCGATCACGTGCAGAAGATCGAGGCCGAACTCCTCAGGTTCCCCACCGCCGAGCGAGAATCGAGCGCTTACGAGGACGACGCGTTCGCCACGGATTGCTATGGGTTCCGGCGTTTGTGTGGCGCCGAGATCAGCTGCTATCCGGAAATTCTCGATGAAGGTGTCCCGACCGATTTGCAGGTCGGCGTTTATCACCGGACGACGGTCGTCGAATCTGATGTCGTCAATCACCATCTCCGCCATGGCGTCCCAGTCGCGGGCGGCGAACCGCTCTAGAAAGCGATCGGTCGCTAGGCTTGCCGCGTTCTCCAGATTCGGGGCGGGTCGACTCACCTCATCGAACTCCGCGAGTGCGGCGTCGAGATCGGTCTCGTCGAACAGCTCGCAGCGGTTGATCCGGTCGCCCTCGAACGTGAGCAGGCTGATGTCTCGCCATTCGGCGTCGAGACCCTCTCGCGAGGTCGCCAACGCTGTATGAGCAACGAGCGCTCCGATATCACTGAGTCGATGTACTTGCTCGACATAAATGGTGGCCTGTGACGTGATGTCCCACGCCGCACGGAGGGCTGCACTCAGGTCGCCGGTCTCGGTCGCGACGAGTCGCCGGTGATCGATGTCAATCCAGTTCGGCGTGGCAGCCGGGAGCTCGTGCCGGTTGAGCGCAGCATACACGCCCACGACGGCCGACCACGTGTGCGCATGAGCGGACGCCTCGCCGGCGAGGTAGCGGGCGTCGAGTTCCTTGAAAGCGTCGTCGATGTCGTCGAGGTCGAATTGGACGGCGACCACCATCTGCTCGTCGGCGTCGATCTCAGCTATACCGAGCAACTCGGCCTGAAACGCCTGGGGTCCTTGGCCCGAGAAACGGAGATGACGGAGCACGAGGCGGTCCCCGCGGGTCGCAATGACTGCCGACGTTATGGACCTTGCACCGAGGTCGGCGCCCGTCCGCATGTTGGCGATCATCGCGTCGCGACCGCGCCGGAGTCCGGCGTTCGCAACCCGACGGCGATCGTCGTCGAGAATGTCCTCGGCCATCACTTCCGCCATGCTCGTCCAATCGCGGGCGGCGAAATAGGCGAAGATGCGGTCGTACACGCGGCTGGCCGTGTTCTCCAACTGCCAGACTGGCCGGCTGAGTTCGTCGAGCTTCGCAAGCGCAACGTCGAGATCTTCTTCGTCGAATAGCTCAGACCGGCAAAGTAATTCACCTTCAATAGCGAGTAGCTGGAGGCCCCGCCACTCGGCCTCGAAGCCACCCTGCGGCGTTCCCTGGGCAACATGAGTGACGACGGCCCCGTGGTCGGTGAGGCGATGCACCGCTGCGATGTAGATCGTGGTGTCCGGTGTGTCTTCCCATGTGGCTTGGATAAACCTGACCACGTCGCCGGGCGCGAAAGCTGCTGCGCGACGGTTGTCTATGTTCACCCAGTCGGACGTCGTCGCGGGGACCTCGCGTCGGTTGAAGCTGGCGTAGGCGTCCATGACGGCTGCCCAGGTTCGCGCATACGGAGCGGCCTCACCTTCGAGGTAGCGGGCGTCGAGTTCGCTGAGGGTGGCATCGAAGTCATCGAGATCGAAAACGACCTTCTCGGTCATCACCCCTTGGCTGTCGACTTCGGTGATCTCCAGCGTTTCAACGCAAAATGCGGCGGGCTCCTCGAACCTCTCGCGGCTCAGACACAGGCGATCGCCGCGCACCGCGATAGTCGACTTCGTAACAGCGACCCCCAAGGCTGCGATCGAACAGATGTTGTCGACCGCGGTCGCGCGGCCATTGATTTCGCAGCGGAAGCCTTGACGTCTGTCATCAAGTCGCGTGTCCTCGGTGAACAGCGCGCCGATCTCGTCAAGACGATTGGCGAGAGAGAGCGTGATCAAGCGATCATCAGCTCGGGTCGCCGCGTTCGCCAGTGACATACGCGGACGTTCGTCTTCGAATCGTGCATGTAGGGAATCGAGTTCGGCCAGCGCTGCGTCCATGTCGTCGACGTCGAACCATATTTGCCAAGCGATTCGGCCACCTTCATCAATGCCGAACACCTGGAGAAGTTCGTCCTGTGGTGCGCCAGGACTTTCATCGACAGTGCCAATGGTCACCCGTGCGAGAGCGAGTTGATCGCCTCGTACAGCCACAACAACTTGCTGTGCCCGCATAACCCCGTTCTCGAGATCGCACCTCGTCTGGTGCACCACTTCGCGCTGTCGGAAGTCGGTCCCTTTGAATCCGACGAGCTTGCGTCGACTCTCCACGGAGCCTTCGGGTGCAAAGACCTGCTCGAACTCGTCCCATGCCTCGGCATCGATAGCCGCCGCCGCACGTTCGCATGCCCGTGTGCACGCGGTATCCGAATGGCGCTGGGGCACTTGATCTGTCGTACGCCGCAACGCTTCGAATCGCTCGTACTGCGCGTCGAGTTCGGAGATCGCTGCATCGACATCTTCGATGTCGAACCACACCTGCAATGCGATCAGGCCGTCCTCGTTGAGGCCGACCAACTGGATCATTTCGTCCTGTGGTGCCCCACGGCTTACGTCGTCAGTGCCTACAGACAACTTGACCAGAGCGAGACGCTCACCCCGTGAGGCGACGAAGGTCGGCCGGTGTTGGACCATTCCCAACTCAAGATAGCGCCGCATCTCGCGTGGCCAATCGCGCGGCGGAAGGTGGATAGGGGCAAAGCCGACGATCCTCCGGCGGCTCTCGACGACGACGCCTGGCGCAAAAAGCCCCTCAAGGTCGCTCCAGGCTTCCTGTTCAACAGCGGTGGCCAGTTGCTTGCACACCCGCACGCACGCATTGTCGAACTCGGCAACCGGCACTTCGGGGGCAGCTGGCGGGGTCGGGAGATCCCGCTCGCCGACAAGACCTCGCGCCTTTTCCGCAAGCGCCACAGCCCCTTTCCGCTCGTACAGCTCGACAGCTCGTTCGGCGGCGGCTCTCGCCCGCGCGGCATCGCCAGCAGTCGCCAACACAGTCGCCAGTGCCAGGCACGCATCGCCATGGTCGACCAACGCATCGGTGCGCTCCGCAAGGGTGACGGCTTCCTCGGCCACCCGCTGTGCCTCGTCGTAGGAGCCGCCACGAGCCAGCAGCTGCGCCCGAACCGTGCGCCAGGCAATGGCGGGTTTCAACGCGTGTCCGGCGAGTCGTTCACTCTCCGAGGACAATTCTTCAGCCTCGACGTGTCGGCCGAGCAAGAGGCACGCGCGTGCCAACAGTGCGGCCACCTCCGCTGTATCGGCATCCAGTCTCATCCGACGGAAACCGTTGTAGGCAAGCCGAAGATGTTCCTCGGCCGCTGCAGGATCGTCGACGACCAGCTCGACGATGCCGGCGAAGTGCTCGACTTCGAGTAGCGCATGGCGCAGGCCGAGCTCGGTGACGGTACGCCGGGCGGAGTCGATCATCCGTCGGGCCGCAGCGGCCCGGCCACGGAACGCCTCCAGCACAGCTTGGCACCGGGTCGACGTCGCCTCGACCGCAGGTGAATCGGTCGTAATCCGTAGTAGACGCACCACGTCAAGGCACCGCCCGCCCGCCCGCGGAACCGGGTTGGGTCCCCACAACGCGGCCAGTGGTGCGCCCGCCAGCACCGCGTTTACCAGCCGGTGTTCACGCGCCTGGCGCGCTGCGGTGAGCGCGTTGTCCAGTGCCAGCTCGCAGTCGGCGACGCGTCCGAGACGGGCAAGGCACCCTGCTCGCACGGTGTGTGCTTTGGCTTCCCCTGCGGCGTCGCCCAATTCGGCCAGGGTCACGGCGGCCGCCGCAACCGCGGATTCGATGTCGTCCAGGCGCTCGGGATCGACGAGCATCGAGAGCTGGCCGTCGAAGCATGTCGCCCATGCCGCGAGGCGGGCTGAATCGCGCGTTCCTTCTTTGAGTTGCGACACTGCGCCTGCCGCCGAAGACACATCGCCCGCGGCCAGCAGCGCCTCGCAGCGCGCCACCAGAAGTTCGACGCGCTGGTCGTCCCGGTCGGGCAGCTCGTCGTCCAGTTCCTCCAGCGCGTGAAGCGCGTGATCGTAAAGGTCGGCGGCGCCCTCGTAGGCCAGTCGCGTCATCGCCTGGTCCGCAGCGCGCCGGCAGTACTCGACGGCCTTGAGTGCGTTTCCCGCCCAGGCACATTCGAAGTAGTGGTGGGCCAGGTCGGCCAACAGTTCGTCATCGGCACCCGGCATCGTCTCCAGGCTCGCCGCGATGCGCTGGTGCAGCCGCATGCGCCGCACGGACGCCAGCTCGGCAAGCAGCGATTGCCGGACGATGGCGTGGTTGAAGCGGTAGCGACCGCCAGGTTCCTCGATGACGATGGCGGCCTGGCATGCCTCGTCGAATGCGTCGACCAGGTCCTGGCCTACTACCTGTTCGACCAGGTCCAGGGCGAACTGGCTGCCCACCACCGCGGCCGCCGCCAGTGCCTTGTTGGTCTCGGCCGGGAGCCGGGAAAGCCTGCGGCTCACGGCTTCCCGGACGCCCTGTGGCAGGGTGCTCGGATCCCAGTGCCCGCCGCTCTCGTCCACATGGCGCAAGGCCTCGATGAGGAAGAACGGGTTGCCACCGGTGACCGATGCCAAAGCGCGGGCCAACTCGTCGTCGTCGTATCCGGCCTCGGCCACATACGTGCTGACGTCGTCCACATCAAGGCCGTTGAGGGCAATGCGGTTGGCGCTGCCGTCACGGTGGAGGTCGGCGAGCATCGCCGCCAGCGGGTGGGAGCGATCGAGGTCCGTACTGCGGTAGGTGCCGACGATCTGCACGCGAGCGTGCTCTCCGAAGCGGAGAAGGTGGCGGAGCAGAAGCAAAGTGGGCTTGGCCGCCCAGTGCAGGTCGTCGAGTACCAGGACGATGGGTGCTTCCACCGAGGCGACTCCGAGCAGGGCCACCACGGCATCGAACAGCGCGTAGCGTTCGGTGTCCGGGTCTCCATGAGGTGGCGCGGCGAGATCGGGGAGAACATCGCTCAACCCGGGAACCAGCGGCAGTAATGCCTCGACGCCACGCAGCCCGCGCAGCCGACTGGTACCGACGCAGGGCACGAGCGTGCGCAGGGCCTCCGCGAACGGCTGGTAGGGCGCGCCGAGGTCTTCGTCGGAACGGCCGTAAAGAACCACCGCACCTTGTGCGTACGCCTGCCGGCCCCATTCGCCTGCCAGGCGGGTCTTGCCGACGCCTGGTTCGCCCGCGATCAGTACGGCGCGGGTGCCGGCCAGGACCGTCTGGTGCCAGTCGGCCAGAAGCTCGGCGAGCTCGCGGGCACGCCCGACGAACGGGCCAGGGCCTGCGAGCACCGCGGGCATCGCAGGCCGCTCGATGGGGGTATCGCCTGCCGGCGATGGACTTTCGGCGGTCTGGAGGCGCAGCTCGAAGATGTGCTCGGGCCGCGCGAGGTTCTTCAACTGCCGCATGCCCAGGTCGACGAGCGCGACGTCGTCGGACAAGGAGTCGATGACCAGCTCGGCGGTCGCACCCGAACACAGGATCTGGCCACCTGAGGCCTGCGACCGCAGCCGGGCGGCGCGATTGACGGCGCGACCGAAGTAGTCGCCGTCCCGAAGCTCGGCCTCGCCGGTATGCAGGGAAATACGGATACGCATCGGCTCGGCCAGCGGCCAAGGTTCCTGGAAGATCGCGTCCTGTAACTCGATCGCGGCGGCCGCCGCCGCTGACGGGCGGTCGAAGACCGAGAATGTGGCATCACCCTCGCCGCGTGTCTTGATCAGCCGGCCGCCGCGGGATGTGATGACCTGTTCGACGAGCTCGTCGTGCCGTGCGAGTGCGAGTGCCATGGCGCCGGCGTCAGCCTCCCAGGCGGCCGTCGACCCTTCGATGTCGGTCAGTAGGAAGGTCACGGCCCGCGTCACAGACGGAACATGTTGTGTCGCAGGGGCGTCGAGCTCGGGATCCTGAGCGACGATCGCGGCTTCCAGCCGCCGGAGTTCGGGCCCCGGGTCGACCCCGAGCTCATCGGCCAACAAGGCGCGGGCCCGGCGGTAGGCGCCGAGCGCCTCGCCCTGCCTGCCGGCCCGGTAGAGCGCGAGCATCAGCTGGCCCCAACGTCTTTCGCGTAGCGGTGCGTCCGCCACGGCCGCCTCGAGGTCGCCGATGATCTCCGCCGCACGGCCGGTTGCCAGGAGCGCGTCCGCCCGGTCCTCGACCAGTGCCGCGTGGCCCTCGATCCACCGGGTCTTCTCGGACACTCCCCGTCGGCAGTCGGGCAGTTCGGGGATTCCCCGCCACAGGGCGACTGCCTCGTCGAATCGAGTCACGGCACCACCGGTGTCACCGGCGCCGAGGGCGTCCCTGCCGGATTTGGCGAGCGACTTGTACCGCGAGGCGTCAGTCTCGGCCGTGTTCAGCCGCCAGCCGGTTCCCTCGGTCAACACGAAGCCATCGCCGAGAGCGTGACGCAACGCGGAGATATGGGTCTGTAGGGCCTTGGCGGCGGTACGTGGCGGGTCGTCGCCCCAGAGCAATTCCATCAGCACGTCGGCCGGTACAACCGAACCACCGTGCAATCCGAGCATCGTGAGGATGGCGCGCGGCTTCGCGCCCGGTATCACGACGGGCGCACCGTCCATTCGGACCTGAAGAGGCCCCAAAACCCCCAGTTCCACCGATGAAAGCGTACCCACGCGCCCATCGTCGGGGTGACGATTCAACGCACGATCAAGAATGAGTAAAGCCGGGGACTACCTGGTGTTTTACAACCCGCGACGGGCGGCGCGCAGCGCGGCGACGGCCGCGTCGTCACCGGAGAACGTCACGCGGGCCGGCTCTCGGCCGGCGGCGAACAACAACAGCTCACCCGGCTCTCCCGTCACCGTCACCTCCGGACCGGCGCCCACGGTGGCCAGCGTCTTGCCCGCCGGGGTGGTCAAGGCCACCCGGGCCGGAGACTTGCCCATCGTCATCCGGGCCATCGCGGCGATCCCGCGGGACAGCGCTGAGACCGTCGCGTCATCGAGATCCCTTGGCTCCCAATTCGGTTGAGCCCGGCGCACATCCTCGTTGTGGATGTACATCTCGGCCACGTTGACCAGCGGGTCCAGCAGTTTGAACGGGGAATACAGCGGCGGGCCCGCGGCGATCTGATCCACCAGGTCGCCCCATTCGGTGCTTTCGGTGACCTTCTGCTGGACGCGCTCGGTGTAGCCGGCGAGCTGGGGCACCAGGATGCCGGGGGCGGCGTCGAGGCGACGCTCGCGCACCACCAGGTGCGCGGCCAGGTCGCGGGCGGTCCAGCCCTCGCAGAGGGTGGGCGCATCAGGGCCCGCGGCACGCATGGACTCGACCAATGCGGCACGTTCGCGCCGAGCGATAGTCATACGCCGACTCTAGAAGCTCTAGAAGGTTTTCACCCCTTCGACAGCGATGACCATTCCGTGTCCGCTGCCGTCATTGCTGATGCGGGTGCCGTCCTCGCCCGCATCGATGGTCCAGCCCACCGCGCTGTACTTGCGATAGTCGAGGGTGACCACCGGAATGTCGCCGAGGTTGCCCACGATCCACTTGATCTGGCCGTCCGGGGTGAGCCTGACCCCGGTTGCGTGTTCCCCGTCGATCACCGGTGCATTCGTGAAGTCCGACTCGCATCCGACGTCCTGTTTGGACAGCTGGCAGCGGGTCCTGCCGGATTTGGTCTCGATGAAGACGTACCCGTTCTCCGGCTGCAGCGGGGTGGCCCCGGACGGCGCATGGGAGGTGCTGGGTGGAGCCGCTGCGGTGGTGCTCGGCGAGGGCGCCGGGCTGGATCGAGTGGGCCGTGCCGTCGGGAAACTGGGCTCGGTCGGTGACTGCGGGCTGGTGCTCGGGGTGCCCTCGATGCTCGATTGGCAGCCTGACAACAGCACACCCACAGCCAGCAGGGCGCTCAGCGGTTGCCACGCCTTCACCGCGCCAAGGCTACGCATCGCGCGCGATCGGGGCGGGTTATGACGCGCCGAAAAGCCCTGCGTAACCGTCGGCCAGCGCGCGCAGCTGCCCGGCCCCGTCGCCTTGGAACGAAGCGCCGTGCATGATCGCCAAAGTGGTGGGGTTCAGCTCGGCGAGCCGGGTCAGTGTGGGTGTCAGATTCGTGGTCGGGCCAGTGGCGTGGAACATTGCCTCGGCCTCCAATGCCGGTGCCACACAATCGGACTCGGTGATGGCCGGGCATTGCCCGATGTGGGTGAACAGGTCACCGGCGAGCAGCGTCGAGGTGGCCTCGTCGAACCACAGCCCGGCTTCCCAGTTGTGTGGCACATGTGGTGTGGCGATGAACCGCAGGCGGTGCCCACCGATGTCGTGCGCGGCCTCCGCCGGCGCGGTGACCGGCGCACGGTCACACATGTCGGTCAGCGACAACATGACGGCCAGCCGGCCATGGATCACCTCGGCGTGGGGTGCGGCCGCGAGGAACTGGTTGACGGCGCCACACTCGTCGGCTTCCAGGTGTCCGAACGAGATCCAGCGCAGCCGGCGCAGCGGCAGGACCCGTTCGACGGCCGCCGAGACCTGCGGGAACAGGAACCGCTGACCGGTGTGGAAGAGGAACGGCTCCTCCCCGGTCAGCAGGAACTGATTGAAGGTGAAGCCGTGCTCGGTGATCCCGGGTATCCAGGTGGACAGTCGATAGGTGTCCGGGGCGATCTCGTCGACTCGGGTTTCCAGGTCGGAGGCCATGAGTACATCGTCCGCCTGGGGAAATCCGACGGACGGGTTTTGCCGTCTTGGGATTTTCCCAGTTGCGTCACCTACCGTCGTCGCGTGCTCGGCAAAGCCCTCGATGCGTTTCTGGACTCTCCGTTGTCCGGAATCGTGCCGTGGGCGCTGATGGCGATCCTGGCCGGTCCCGGCCGGTACGAGATCGCGGTGTGGGGCGCACTCGGTTTCTCACTGCTGGTGCTGGCCCTGGACCGGCGCCGCCATATTCCGGTGCACGTGTTCGAGGGGCTCGGAGTCGCCTTCTTCGTGGTGCTGGCTGTCGTGGGGTTGGTGGCCTCCAGCGGCCAGAAAGCCTGGCTGGAAATGTGGTCGGGAGAGATCACCAACGCCACGCTCGCACTGTTCGCCCTGGTCAGTGTGGTGATCGGCCGGCCGTACACGACGGCCTACGCTCGCGACATCACTCCGCCGGACCATTGGGATACGCCGCTGTTCAAGCGCACCAACATGGTGGTGTCCGCGGTGTGGGCGGCGGCATTCGGCTTCTCGGCGTCGGTCGGCTTCCTCGGCGATGTGGTCTACGGCAGCACCGACAACTTCTGGACCGGCTGGATTCTTCAGCTGGCGGCGCTGTTCTTCGCCGTGGCCGTCACCGAGTTCTATCCCGAGTACGCCCGCGCCAGGGATGCGGCGCACGCGCACCATCCGGTGCCGTCATGGTCGCAGGTGTTCGAGTGGCTGCCGCCGTTCGTCCTGGCCACCGGTGTCGCCGGGTGGCTGCTGGCGACGGTCAGCAGCGGGGTGGCCTCTGATCTGGTGGTGGTCGGTGCGTTCGGGACGGCACTGCTGCGGTTGCGTGACCAGCGGGCTCGGGCACTGTAGGCAGGTGTCAGCGTGGACAGGTATTGACCGTTTTTCCGGCCATCAGGGTGTTCACAAAGTCCTGTACGTCCGGTAGTGAGGCGCCGATGACGCCACGGTGGTCCTGGCCGGCATACACCCGGTAGTCGACTGCGACGTCCTTGTCGCACATGGCTTTTGCCAGCGCGTCGACACCAGGTTGGGTTACCGCGGTATCGGCGGTGCCCTGCGCGATCATGACCGGTACCCCCGGGCTGAGGCGAGTCGGATCTTGGCGGCCGAGGTAGTCGTGCAGCGGGGTTACATTCGCATCCGCGGCGAAGACCTGTGCCGACGGCACCGGTGCAACGGCGCGGATCTGACCGATGCACGCAGTGCGGGCCGCGGTCAACAAGGGCTGCGCTTGCGGCGTGAAGATCTCATCCGGCTCGATGGCCGGATCGACCACGGCGGCGCCGAGCACCAGCAGTGGCAGGAAAGCTTGTGTTCCAGCGGCTTCCGGACTTCCGGAGCGTACAAAGTCGACTGCCTGGCTCATCCCCACCCCGCCGGGCGCGAGTGCCGCCGCGCCTTTCAGGTCGAGTTCGGGTGCGCGCTGCCCACCATCCTGCGCGGTGAACAGCGCTGCCTGCCCACCCTGGCTGTGGCCGATGGCCACCCAGTCCGTGCCGATGCCGGGGTTCAGTTCGCGGGCCGCCCGCACGATGTCGGTGACAGTGTTCGCCTCGCTGGTGCCGTCGACGTAGGGATGCCCGCCGGGGGTGCCCAGCCCCTGGTAGTCGGTTTGGACGACGGCGTAGCCGCGCGCCACCCAGGTGTCGAGCATCGTGGTCACCGGTCCGAGGTAGTCGTGGGCCAGACCGTCGGGCGTATCGGCCGAGGGGGCGCAGGTGTCGGCATAGCCGGTGGTGCCGTGGGCCCAGGAGATCACCGGCCAGCCGCCCTCGGGCGGCGGCGACTTGGGGACGGCCACGGTGCCCGACACCACGATGGGCTGGCCGTGCGCATCGTCGGAGACGTAGGTGATCAACCGCGTCTCGCCGCTGGGCAGCGCGGCGGCGGTGGTCAGCGGCCGTGCGGTGAGCAACTGCCCGGGATGCAGCCCGGGTTGGGTGGCCGTCGCACAGCCGGTGACCACGGCCGCTGCGGCCGCAGCGGCGAGTAGGCGATTTCTGGTCATGGCTTCCATTGTGTCGACTGCGGCAGGAACTGGTTGTCGAGGAACTTCGCGTAATCGGGCAGCTGCGTGCCCGGGTCGATGGACTTCTGCGTCTTGGCCCACGCCCCGAGCTCGGCCAGCTTGTCCGCCAGGTCCGGCTTCAGCTGCAGGGTGAAGTCGAACTCGCCGAGCACGGTGCCCAACAGCCCGGGGTCCAGCTGGGTGGCCTTGGCGACGGCGTCGACGGCGGCCTTGTCGTGCTGGGACAGGGCGGTGCCGGCGTCACCGAGTGCGGCGAGGAACGCGGTGATCGCCTTGCCCTTGGTCGAGACGGCCGATTCGGTGGCGACGAACAAGCTGTGCTGGTTGTAGGTTCCGCCGGTCAGGGCCACGGCGTCGTCGCCGAGGGTCTTGATGGTCTGCGCCTGGTAGGGCTGGAAGATCGACACGGCGTCGACATTGCGCTGGGTGGCGGCGGTGACGATCGCCGACGGGGCGACCTGGACCAGCTCAGCCTTGATGTTGTTCTGCGCCAAGGCGTTCGACACGTAGTACGCGGCACTCGTGCCCAGTGGAGTGCCGATCGACTTGCCTGCCAGATCCGCGACGGTGTTGATGCCCGCGCTGCGCCGGGCGACGATGCGCGATCCTTCCCAGCGGGAACCGTCGGCGATCACCCGCAGGGTCGGCGTACGGGTGAGCGCGGCCGAGGTCGGAACATCGGCGGCTGTGGTGATGTCGACTTGACCGGCGGCCACGGCCTGCAGTGCCTCCACTCCGGACTGGAAGTTCACCACCTTGACGTTCACGTTGTGCTTGCCGAACAGGCCGGTGTCGGCGGCGACCGGGATCTGCGCCCAGGACGGGTCGACGACGAATCCGACAGTGAGCTGATCGGCGTTCGAGGTGCCCGAGTCGGTGCAGGCGGTGCCTGTCACAGCCAGTGCGGCAGCGGCAACTGCTACGGCGACGATACGCCGAAGAGGAGTCTTCACGGTATGGGTTCCTTTGTGGGGGTAGGGGATCAGTGCACGGCGTGGTCGATGCCGAGCTGGTGGTGGAGGGTCTTGCGGATGTCGCTGTAGCCGGGTTGATCTGCCAGCGCGTCGGCGGGCCGGGGCCGGCTCAACGGGTTGGTGATCTGATCGGCGATCTGCCCGTCGCGCAGCACGCTCACGGTGTCGCCGAGCCGGATCGCCTCGTCGATGTCGTGCGTGACGAAGACGATCGTGCGGTTCAACCGCGTCCACAGATCGATCAGCAGATCCTGCATGCGCAGCCGGGTGAGTGCGTCGAGCGCCGCGAACGGTTCGTCCATCAGCATCACCGTCGGCTCCCCGGCCAGTACGCGGGCAATGCTGACCCGTTGCCGCATACCGCCGGACAACTCACCGGGTCGCTGGGAGGCCACGTCCTCACGTAGGCCCACCAAGTCCAGCAGTTCGTGGATCTTGTCCCGGCGCCCGGGTTTTGACAGCCGCCGGGCGGCCAGGGCGAAGTCGATGTTGTCGGCGACCGTCATCCACGGGAACAGCACGTCGCGCTGGAAGGCGACCCCGCGTCGGGGATGCGGTGCGGTGACCGCCTCGCCACTGTCGGTCACCGAGCCTGCGGTCGCGGTGATGAGCCCGGCCAGACAGTGCAGGAGTGTCGATTTGCCGCTGCCGGAGGCGCCGACGAGGACGGAGAACGATCCGTCGGGAATGGTCAGGGAAATGCCCTTGAGTGTCGGCTCCTGCTTGCCGGGGAACTTCACCACGAGATCGTGGGTCTGGATGGCCATCAGCGCTCCTCTTGAGCCCAACGGGTGAACGGGGACGTGACCGAGGCGACCAGCAGGTCGCACAGCGCGCCGACGATGCCGAGGATGATCAGGCAGAAGATCAGCCGATCGGCCTGGGAGAACAGCTGTGCCTGCGAGATCCGGTAGCCGATACCCGCAGTGGTGCCGGTCATCTCGGCCACCACGATGAGCACGAACGCCATCGCGGCTCCGACCCTCAGGCCCGATGCGATATCGGGGGCGGCCTCGGGCAGCACCACCTTGGACAACGTCTGCCAGCGGCCGGCCCCCAGACAACGGGCGGCCTTCAGATAGTCGACCGGTGTGCTCGCCAACCCGGAATGGCTGTTGATCCATACCGGGACGAAGACGCCGAGCGCGATGACCAGGAGCTTGCTGTTCTCGCCGAGCCCGAACCACAGGATCGCCAACGGGACGAGGCCGATCGTCGGGATCGGCGAGAACACCCGGAGCGCCGGTTGCAGCAGGTTGCGCCCCGCCTTGGTGGTGGCGGTGAACACCGCGACGACGATCCCGGCGGCGGCGCCGATCGCGAAACCGACTGCCGCCCTGCGCAAACTGGCGGCGATGTCGTCGGCCAGCAGGCCTTCGGTCCACAGGGTGTGCCCGGCTGCGAGGATCTCGGGCACGCTCGGGAACAGCTGCCGCGGGAACCGCCCGGTCGCCACGATCAGCGACCACAACGCCGCGGCGATCCCCAAGCCGGCGACCGTCCAACCCAGGACACCCAACCGCGCGAACGCCGACCGCAGCCCGGGCCCGGGTATCGGCCCGCGCTCGCGGCCGGCATCCGGACCGCCAAACCGGCTGTCATGGACGGCTTCCCGATTCAGTCCCGACTGCGCGCAGCGGTTCGCGCAAGGTACCCGCGGGCACCCAGTCGAACGGCACGGCCTGCGACCGGTACACCAGCGCGGTCCGGGTGAGCCGGTCGATCCCGGGCACCCTGGTCTGCTTGACCTCGGGCTCGCCGGCGACGCCGTAACCCTGGTACGGGCTGTGATACTCCCACACCACATCACCGTCAGGGGTGACCTGGAACAACCGCCCCTGCATCCCCTCGGTGATCAAGGTGTTGCCGTTGGGAAGTCGCTGGGCATTGCTGACGAACGAACTGAAGAAGGTCCAGGACGGCAGGCCCGAGTCTTCAGCGGTGTACTGCCACACGATTTCCATGGAGGCGGGGTCGATTTCGAGGATCCGCGACCCGGCGTAGATGCCCAGCGGTGCGGCCGGGTATCCGGCTCCGCCCTGGTTGTCGAACACCAGGACGTTGCCCGCACCGGGAAGGCCGGCGGCGATCATGTGCGGGTTGTGCTGACCGGAGGTCTGATCGACCGGGCGCGGCACCTTGTGCACGTTGATCCGCTGATGCTGCGCGCCGATCTCGGCGTCGTAGTAGGGACCCAGCTTCCAGGAGATGGCTCCGGACGGCTTGTCGATCAGGGCGACGATGTTGGCCTTGCGGAAGCTGATCAGGATGTTGTCGGGGTGGAAGGCGGAGTCCGGATCATCCCCGTACCACCGGTTGGGCCCAAGGGTTTTGGCGCTGTTCATCTCCAGATATCCCCAGGGATCGTCGGGGTCGCGAGCGACGGTCTGGCGCAGGGCATCCCATCCGGCCTCGGAGAATCCGAACTCGTCGAGGTGATCGCCGGCCAGCCACTGCCAGACGATCTCGCCTTCGGCTGTGACTTCGTAAAGTCCCTGATCGCCCACGGTGTGCGCACCGAGACCGGGTACCACGCGGGGGACAGTGACCAGGATCAGGCGGTTGCCGTTGGGCAGCAGTTCCCAGTCGTGGTTCTGCCGGGCCGCACCGTCAGGCGCCTGCGTGCCCCATTCCCAGACGATCTCACCGTCCCAGTCGAGTTGGCCGACGGTGCCGTTGGCGTAGATGCCGCCGCGGGCGTCGTCGCTGTCGGACAGTTGCACCCCGACGTCGCCGAGGCGTCCGTCGTTGAGCGCAGGATCCACAATGCGCGGTGGAACACCGGCATACGGCCACTCGTGCACCACGGTGCCGTTGAGGTCGATCACCCGGGTGGTTCCGTCGGCGCCGGTGAACAGGATGTAACTGTCGTGGACAAGGTCGGGATCGAGGTAGCTGACTCCGCTGGGACGTACAAATGCCATGTCAGTTACTCCACCAATGTCCGGTTACAACCACGGGTCCTCCTCGTTACGGTTCTAATCGATTAGCGTAAGCAGGCGAAGCGTGGACGGAACCGTCACAATCGAGGTGATTCAAACTCTTTCGAGCCGTCATCTACGAGCGGAGGGTCCAGCCGTTGTGAGTGGTAAACGTCCGACACTGGCAGATGTGGCCAGCCGCGCCGGCACTTCGACGGCGGTGGTGAGTTATGTGCTCAACAACGGCCCGCGCCCGGTGTCAGAATTGTTGCGGGCCAAGGTGATCAGGGCGATCGACGAGTTGAACTACCGGCCCGACGTGCGGGCCAGGGCGCTGCGCCGGTCGCGGCGATGGCGGCAGATCGGACTGTTGGTCCCCGACCTCACACTGCCGCTGTTCGGTGAGTTCGTGGGGCGGATCGAGATCGAAGCCCGGGCACGCGACCACCTGACACTGATCGGTAACACCGGCTACGACCCCGAGCGGGAACTGGAGTTCGCGTCCGCCTTCGCCGAAGTCGGGGTCGACGGGCTGCTGGTGGTCGGTGCGGCGAACGCCCCCGGAACCGCGAATCTGTGTCGGCAGGAACGTATTCCGGTGGTGTGGATGCACAACATCCGCGGTGAGGTGGAAGCCGACATCGTCGCTGTGGATCACGTGGATGCCGGCGCACTCGTCGCCCGGCACCTGCTCGATGTACATGGCTGTCGCGACATCGCGTTCGTCGGCGGTTTCACCGAGGACGACGTCCATCACGGTGACCGCGAAACCGTGCAACAGCGGTTCGAGGGCGTCGCCTCCGTCGTCGGGCACGACCTCCCACTCATCCGGACCGATCTCACCCCGTCCGGCGCCTACACCGCGGTCGGAGAGTTTCTGCGTCGCGCCGAACATGTCCCGCACGCGTTCGTGGTGGGCACCTATGGTCAGTCGGCCGCCACGATCCGGGCGATCAGCGATGCGGGGCTGCGGGTGCCCGCCGACATCGGGGTGGTCGGTTTCGACGGCGGCGCCGTCGATTACGGGCAGGTGCGGCTCACCGCGGTGCAACAACCCGTCGATGCCTTGGCACGCCAGGCGCTCGGCCTGTTGCTCGGGGATGCCCCGGTTGCCGGAGACGCCCTGGCGGCCGCGCTGCGGGTGGGGGAGACCTGCGGTTGCGCGTGAGCTAGGCGGGATCGGGAAGCAGTCCCCGCAGCGCGGTCGCGGCCAGCCGGCGCGCGTGTTCCTCGGTGAGCGCGCAATGGCCGGTCATGCGCCGGAAGATGAGTGGGCCGAACAGGATGTCGATGACATCGTCGATCGCGATACCGGCGTCGGCGTCGCCGCGGTCCACTCCGCGCTGCCAAAGCTCGGTGATCGCGGCGCGGCGGCCGTTGAGGAAGTACTCACGGAAATACGCTGCACCGGTCCTGTCCTCGACGCAGGCCGCGAGCAACTGGGCGAACACCTGACCGCGGGCACTGGAGTAGAACGCCGAGACACGTACCACCTGCTCGGTGAGATCGCCCGTGGTGCTGCCGGTATCGGGCAGTGGCAGTGCTTCGGCCATCATGGTGCCGAATGCCTCGGCCGCGACGGCGGTACGCGACGGCCAGTGCTTGTACAGCGTGGCCTTGCTGGCGCCGGACCGGGCCGCGATCGCGTCCATGGTTGCCGACGGGAATCCGCCCTCGTCGAGCAGTTCGGCTGTTGCGACCAGGATCGCCTGGTGGATGCGGTCGCTGCGCGCGCCGGCGGGGCGGACGAACTCAGCTCGCAGTGACATCGTCGAAATCCGTTGATTCCGAGACGCTTCGCCACTGTGCGAGCTCTTCCTGGACGTGGGCGATCTTGCCCTCGACCGCCGCGATGGTGTCGTTGCCCAGCAGGAGGCGCAGCGGCGGCCGTGGCGCTTCGACGACGTCGATGATGGCCTTGGCGGCCTTCACCGGGTCGCCGGGCTGGTCGTGGTTACGTTCCCCTGCGGCGACGCGCATCTGGCCGGCGGGGCCGTCGGCATAGTCGTCGATGACATTGCGCTGGGTCTGCAGGCTCGACGAGTCGAGGAAGTCGGTGCGGAAGTAACCGGGCTCGACCACCATGACGTGAACGCCCAGCGGCCGCAGTTCGGCGTGCAGTGCCTCGGAGAGCGCCTCGACGGCGAACTTGGTCGATGCGTAGACGCCCCACCCGGGCGAGCCGACGAATCCGCCGACCGAGGAGATGTTGACGATGGTGCCCGATCGCTGGGCCCGTAGCACCGGGGTGACGGCACGGGTGACGGTCAGCAGTCCGAAGACGTTCGTCTCGTAGACGGCCCGCACCTCGGCGTCGGTGGCTTCTTCGACGGCGCCGAGTAGGCCGCGCCCGGCATTGTTGATCAGCACGTCGATGTGGCCGAAGCGATCGACCGCGGCCTGTGCGGCCTGTCGCGCCTGCTCCTCGTTGGTGACGTCCAGGGCTACGGCGAGCACGTTGTCGTCCTCGCCCAGTGCGGCGGTGACGGCGGCGGCGTCGCGTGCGGTGGCGACCACCTGATGACCGCGGGCCAGCGCGTCGCGGGCGATCTGCAATCCGAATCCGCGGGAAGCTCCGGTGATGAACCAAACGCTCATGTCTCTGACCACCTGTTCTCTGTCTATCTGAACTGTACGTCCAGTTTAGTTACGTCGATGGTCGATGCAACGGTGTCGCTCGCGGAGGTATTCCACGGGCTCGCTAATTGCATTTGACTGCACTATTGCATGAAACTGCATTTGATGCGTACCGTCATCTCATGACGACACAGCAGTCGGCGCCCCCGGATCGGCGCACGGTGGAACAGTTCATGGATGACCCGATCGGATACTTCGGCGAGTCACTGACGCGGATGCACAGCGTGCCGCGCGCGGAACTCGAAGAACTGCAGCGGCAGGCGATGGCAATCAGGTTCGGCCAGCACCGCGGCAGCATCGAGATCGTGCGCAAGCTCGCCGACCGGCTCGGCGTCGACGAGCTGCACCAGTTCGACGACGTCGTCCCGCTGCTGTTACCGCACACCGCGTACAAGTCGTATCCCGCGGTGCTGGTCGACAACAAGCGCTTCGACCTGCTGACGCAGTGGCTGGGCAAGCTGACCAGTTATGACCTGTCGGAGGTCGACACCCAGGGCTGCACTGGGATCGACGACTGGATCGAGCGCCTCGATCGGCAGACGCCGCTGGAGGTGATCACCTCCAGCGGAACCACCGGCACGCTGTCGATCATCCCCAAGGACAAGCAGGGTGCTCGCGAGGGCATGATCCTGTGGAAGATCTGCCTGTTCCAGACCTTCGGCACCGAACCGACTGCCGCGGAACTCAATCCGAAGGTCGAGGTGATCTGGCCGAACTTCGCCAGCGGCAAGCTGGGCCACCTACGTATCGCCGACATGATCAAGGGAGGTTTCACCGGCGGCGACGAGACCAAGTTCCATGCCCTCTATCCGGAGGCGGTCGACACCGACCTGATGTTCCTCGCCTCGAAGATGCGTGCGGCGGCGTCGCGCGGTGAACTGGACCGGCTGGTGATCGACCCCGCGCTGTCCGCCCGTAAGGACGAGTTCATCGCGATGCAGGCGCGCCAGCCCGAGGACCTGGACAAGTTCTTCACCACGATCACCGAGAAGCTGTCCGGTAGGCGGATTTTCATGATCGGCACCTACAACCTGATGTACGACGTGGCCAAAGCCGGCCTGGATCGCGGCATCTCCGGCGTCTTCGCCGCAGACTCGGCGATCCTCACCGGCGGCGGCATGAAAGGCTTCGTGCTTCCGGACGACTACATGGACGTGATCCGGCGGTTCCTCGGGGTCGAGCGCATCCAGGAGGGCTACGGCTTTTCCGAGCAGAGCGCATTTCACTGGGGGTGCAGCGAGGGGCGCTATCACGTGCAGCCGTGGGTGATTCCCTTCGTTCTCGACCCGGAGACCAGCGAGCCGCTGCCTCGCACCGGGCGGCAGACCGGCCGGGCTGCGGTGTACGACCTTCTCCTCAAAGCGCATTGGGGCGGCGCGATCTCCGGCGACGAGGTGACGATCGACTGGGACCTGAAATGCCCGTGCGACCAGACCAGCGTCGCCTTCGAGCACGACATCATCCGCTACAGCGAGAAACAGGGCGTCGACGATGACCGGATCACGTGTGCGGCCACCCATGAGGTCCACAACGAGGCGGTCAACTTCATGAAGGCGTTCGAATCATGAGTGCCTATACGGTTCCCCTGGTCCTGCGCGGTGAGCTCGTCACCGATGATCTGGTGTCGTTCGGAACGCGCAGCGGTGCGGCGGAATTCGAGGCGCCGGACATGTACCGCATCGTCGATCGGCTGCCGTTGTCCAGCCCGGCGCAGATGGCCGACCTGTACGAGCTGAGTTTCGACGAGATCCTCGACGTTTTGCAGGCGCTCGGCGACGCCTTGGCCTTCGACACCAATCCCCATCTGCAGCAGGCGTATGAGGCGGCATTGGTGGCCAATGTCCTGCCGGCCCGGATGCTGGAGAACAGCTACCGCGTTCTGCAACCGTTGTTCTCCCGGCAGAACGTGTTGGAGGTGGCCGACAGTCAGGTCGGCCTGGATCATCTCAACGGGTGGGTGCCACGCCGGCTGGCCGACGGCCGCGAGGTTCGGGTCCGGGCCTTCGGCGCCCGGACGGTGCACATCCCGGCCGGCAATGGGGGACTGGTTTCGGCGGTGACGGTCCTGCGGTCGGTGATCACCCGCTCCGATGCGATCATCAAGGCGCCGTCGAATGATCCGCTCACCGCGGTTGCCATCGCGCGGACGCTGGCCGAGGTGGCCCCCGGCCATCCCATCACCAGACATCTTTCCGTCGGCTATTGGAAAGGCGGCGACGTCGAGGTCGAGGAGGCCCTGTACCGGCCCGAGCACATCGAAAAGATCGTCGCGTGGGGCGGTTTGGCGTCGGTCAAGCACGTCACCCGCTACATCCAGCCCGGGCTGGAACTTATCTCGCTCGACCCCAAACGCAGCGCGACCATCATCGGGGGTGAGGCGTTCGCCGACGAGAAGACGATGCGTGAGGTGGCCCGGGCCGCGGCGGTCGACATCGGCGTCGCCAATCAGGAGGGCTGTGCCAATGCCCGGGTGATCTACGTCTTGAGCGGAACCGATGAGGCCGGGGTCGACACGGCGAACCGCTTCGGCGAGATGATCTACCAAGAACTGACCGCGCTCCCCGAGTTCGTCAGCACCGCACCGCGGTATCCGAACCGCGACCTGCTCGAGTATGTGGAGTCGTCGCGGTTGACCGAGGACTTCTACCGGGTGGTCGGTGGCCGCAACCGCGAGGGCGCGATCATCGTGTCGCAGTTCGACTCCCAGGTGGACTACTCGTCGATGCTGTCCGGGCGGGTGGCCAACGTGGTGCCGGTCGACAGCATCGACAAGGTCACCGAAGCCGTCAACTCCTACACCCAGACGATCGGCATCTACCCGGAGTCACTGAAGCGGCGACTACGCGACACCCTCGGACTGTTCGGTGCGCAGCGGCTCACCAGCCTGGGGTATGCCTGCAGCGTGCCCATCGCTGCGCCGCAGGACGGTATCGAACCGATCCGGCGGATGTGCAAATGGATCGTCGAGGAATCGTGCGACCCTGATGCGGTGACCCCGCTGTGGCGCCTTGCCGCGGCAACGACGGAGGCATAGATGTCTGTACCGACCGCACTCGACATGGTCGACGGGATCGACCTGGGCGGCAAGACGTGTGTGATCACCGGTGCCACTTCAGGACTCGGTCGGGAGTCGGCGCGGGCCCTGGCCGTGGCCGGTGCCCATGTGGTGCTGGCCGCACGCAGCCCCGACGCGTTGACCGAGTCCGCCGACCGGATCCGCTCCGAGGCGCCGGGGGCGCGGGTCTCCACGGCCCGGCTGGACCTGGCCTCGCTGGCCGGTGTCCGGGCCGGTGCCGAGTCGATCAGCAGGATCGCCCCGGTCATCGATGTCCTGATGAACAACGCCGGCGTCATGTTCACCCCTTTCGGCCGCACTGCCGATGGATTCGAAATGCAGTTCGGGACAAACCATCTCGGCCATTTCGAACTGACCCGCCTGCTCACGCCGCAGCTGTCCGCCGCGAACGGGGCCCGGGTGGTGATCCTGTCCTCTGACGGTCACACGATGGCCGACGTCGACCTCGACGATCCCAACTGGGAGCGGCGAAGCTACGACAAGTTCCTCGCCTACGGGGCGTCGAAAACCGCGAACATCCTGCACATGGTCGAACTCGACCGGCAGCTCGGCGGCCGGGGGGTACGCGCCTGTTGCGTGCACCCGGGCGTCGTCGCCACCTCGCTGGCCCGGCACATGACCCGCGACGATTTTGCGGCGCTCAACGACATCACGCCCGCGAGACCGAGCGCGGAGACCGAACGTATCGACGTCCGTCACGACTTCGTGCTCCCCGACCAGGGGGCGGCGACGCAGGTGTGGGCCGCGGTGAGCCCGGAGTTGACCGGGGTCGGTTCGGTGTACCTGGCAGACTGCCGGATCCGGCCCGAACTCGTCCCGTATGCGGTCGATCCGGACCGGGCGGCACAGCTGTGGGGCCTGTCGGAATCACTGTGCAGCTGACCGGCTTTGCCGGGCCATCGGTAAGGTCGGTGGCCATGGATCGAACGCAGCGGCGCAAGCAGGAAGTGCGCGAGCGCATACTGCAGGCCGCATTCGATCTGTTCCTGTCGCAGGGCGTCGACGCCACCAAGATCGAGGACATCTGCGAGCGGGCCGACGTTGCGAACCGGACCTTCTTCAACCACTTCGCCACCCGGCAGGACATGCTGGCCGCGCTGGCCGAGCAGCGGTTGCTCAACCTTCAGGAGGTGTTGCGCGACCGGTCGGGCGAGCCGGTGCCGGCGCGACTCATCGGGCTTTTCGACGACATCGCCGGCACGCTGACCCGGTCCGGCGACACCTACCGCGAACTGATCGGGGCGTTGTTCGCCACCACCGGATTGCGGCTGCCGCGGGGCTACGGACTGCACCAGACGTTCGTCGAACTGATCGAGGACGGTGTCGCGCGGGGGGAGGTCACGCGTAAACACGATCCGCGCACCCTGGCCGACATCATCGTCGGCGCGTTGGTCGGCGGCGTCATCAGCTGGACCACCGAGGAGAGCTACTCGCTCGACGCAGGCCTGCACGACCTGGCCGTTGCGCTGGTGGACCTGCTGCAGGCGGACTGAGGCGGGCGTATCCGACGTCAGTCGACGCCGAGCATCACCTCGGTCGACTTGACCAGCACCGTCGCCGCGGTGCCCGGCGCCAGACCCAGTTCCTCGACGGCTTCCTTCGTGATGGAGGCCGTGACGATCTGGTCACCGCCGTCGAGCTTGACCTTCACGGTCGCCATGACCGCGCCGATCGTGACCTCGGTGACCGTGCCGGTGAGCTGGTTACGGGTGGACAGACGCATCGCGGACCTCCGTCGATCAGTGGCTGACGTGCGGCTCTGACGATAGGCGCTTGTGCGATTGCTCAAAGGCACTCGCCAGTGTTTGGGCATTGTCTGCTCGCTGCGGGCGTGCACCGGGAGTGATGCTGACTGTCAACACCCGGCGAGTCGAAAGGCTGGAAACCACAGATGAGCACGCATGACGGCATCATCGGCGCACTGCCCGCCACCCAGGTCCCGCGCTACGCCGGGAAGGGCACCTTCGCCCGGATCGCCGACATCCACGAGGTGTCCGACTACGACATCGCGATCCTCGGCGTGCCCTTCGACGGCGGCACCTCCTACCGGCCCGGTGCCCGATTCGGTCCGATGGCGGTCCGGCAGGCCGCGCGCACCCTCCGTCCCGGCTATCACGTCGAACTCGGCGTCGCGCCGCTGGAGCACGTGCAGGTGGTCGATGCCGGAGACGTCGCCGTCACGCCGTACAACATCGACGAGGCCTGCCGGCAGATCCAGGATCACGCCTCCGACATCCTCACCGGCGGCGACCGTCGCATCGTGTCCATCGGCGGTGACCACACCATCGCGCTGCCGAACCTGCGGGCCCTGCACGCCAAGCACGGTCCCGTCGCGCTGGTCCACTTCGACGCGCACCTGGACACCTGGGACACCTACTTCAACGCGCCGGTCACGCACGGCACGATCTTCCGCCGGGCGTTCGAGGAGGGGTTGCTGATCGAGGATCACTCGATCCACGTCGGCATCCGCGGCCCGATCTACGACCAGATCGATCTCGACGACGACGCCCGCATGGGATTCAAGATCATCCGGGCGGGCGACCTCGACGTGATCGGCACCGACGCGGCCGTCGACGTGGTGCGCCGCCGGGTCGACGACCTCCCGGTGTACCTGTCCATCGACATCGACGTGCTCGACCCGGCGTTCGCCCCGGGCACCGGCACACCCGAATCCGGTGGTCTGACCTCGCGCGAGCTGCTGAAGATGCTGCGCAAGATGTCCGGCCTCAACATCGTCGGCGCCGACGTCGTCGAGGTGGCCCCCGCCTACGACCATGCCGAAATCACCAGCGTGGCGGCGGCCACGGTGGTGTTCGACATCGTGTCGCTCATGGTCGCCGGACGGCAGTCGAATCTGCCCGTCAACGGTGAGGTTGCGGCCACGGCGCCCTGATCGAGTAGCATCCGTCACATAACTCAATACGTCGATGACGCATTGTGGGAGAACCTCCGATTCCGGAGGCGCCGTAGGAGCAACTCCTCCCCGGGAATCTCTCAGGCCCAATACCGCAGTGTCGAGACAACTCTGGAGAACAGCGCGATCGCAGGATCGGGCTTACCGAAGGGGAAAGGCGCAACGCGCTAAAACTCTCAGGTTTCAGGACAGAGCGGGGAGGTGTCACTTCACGACGCATCGTGTAACCGCGGTGCCCGAAACCGGAGTCACCTCATGCCTGAGTGCACCGCAATTGTCCACGACGACAACTCTTTTCGCGACCGACACATCGGCCCTGACCGAGTGGGCGAGCGGCGCATGCTCGATGTTCTCGGATTCGCCAGCACCGATGAGTTGATCGACAGCGCGGTGCCCCGGCAGATCCGCTGCACCGACGGCTTGCGGCTGCCCGCCGCGCGATCCGAACAGCAGGTCCTCGCGGCACTGCGCGAGCTGGCCGACCGCAATCAGCCGCGGATTCAGATGATCGGCCTCGGCTACCACGACACCATCACCCCCGCGGTCCTGCGCCGCAACATGCTCGAGTCGCCGGCCTGGTACACCGCATATACGCCGTACCAGCCGGAGATCTCGCAGGGCAGGCTCGAGGCGCTGCTGACGTTCCAGACGCTGATCGAGGACCTGACGGCGCTGCCGGTCGCCGGTGCGTCGCTGCTGGATGAGGCCACCGCGGTGATGGAGGCGGTGCTGTTGATGCGGCGGGCCAACAAGACGGTGTCGTCCAACCGTGTGGTGCTGGACGCCGATTGCCTGCCGCAGACCCTCGCGGTGGTGCGTGGGCGGGCCGAAGCCGTCGGAGTCGAGGTGGTGGTCGCCGATCTGACCGGGGCACTGCCCGACGGCGACGCCTTCGGCGTCGTCTTCCAGTCCCCGGGCGCCAGCGGAGTGGTGCGTGACCTCGCCCCGCTCGTCGCCGCGGCACACGAGCGCGGCATGCTCACCACGGTCGCCGCCGACCTGCTGGCGCTGACCCTGATCACGGCCCCCGGCGAGCAGGGCGCCGACATCGCGGTGGGCTCGGCGCAGCGGTTCGGTGTGCCGTTGTTCTTCGGCGGTCCCCACGCCGGCTACATGGCGGTGCGGTCCGGTCTGGAGCGCATGCTGCCCGGCCGCCTGGTCGGGGTATCTGTCGATGTGGCAGGCAAGCCCGCCTACCGGCTCGCACTGCAGACCCGCGAGCAGCACATCCGCCGCGACAAGGCGACCAGCAACATCTGCACCGCGCAGGCATTGCTGGCCAACGTCGCAGCCATGTACGCCGCCTACCACGGGCCGGAAGGGTTGCGCGCCATCGCAACCCGCGTCCATGGTCATGCCGTCACCCTGGCCGACGGTCTGCGTGCCGCGGGGCGCGAGATCGCGCACGACTCGTTCTTCGACACCGTGCAGGTGCGGGTCCCTGGCACCGCCCACGAGATCGTGGCGGCCGCGGACCGGGCCGGTATCAACCTTCGTCTGGTCGACGCCGACCGCGTCGGCATCACCTGCGACGAGTGCACCACCGAGGACGTGGTCGGGCGCGTGCTCGAGGTGTTCGGTGCTTCGCCGGTGGCCACCGATCGTCCGTTCGCGCTGCCTGCCGGTCTGCTTCGCACGTCGGAGTACCTGCAGCACCCCGTGTTTCACACGCATCGATCCGAAACCGCGATGTTGCGTTTCCTGCGGGAACTCTCGGACCGGGATCTGGCGCTGGACCGCACCATGATCCCGCTCGGGTCCTGCACCATGAAGCTCAACGCCGCGGCGGAGATGGAACCGATCAGCTGGCCCGGGTTCGCCGGTATCCACCCGTACGCGCCTGCAGAACAGACCGCGGGGTACCTCGAGCTGATCGGCAATCTGGAAACCTGGCTGGCCGAGATCACCGGCTACGACCGGGTTTCGTTGCAGCCCAACGCCGGATCCCAGGGGGAGCTCGCGGGCCTGCTGGCCATCAACGCCTACCACCGGTCCCGCGGCGAGGACCACCGCGACGTCTGCCTCATCCCGCAGTCGGCACACGGCACCAATGCGGCCTCGGCCGTCCTGGCCGGGATGCGCGTGGTCGTCGTGCAGACGGCGGCCAACGGCAACATCGATCACGACGATCTGGAGGCCAAGCTCGCCGCCCACGACGGGCAGGTCGCGGCGATCATGCTCACCTACCCGTCCACTCACGGGGTGTACGAAACCGACGTCCGCACCGTGTGCGATCTCGTCCACCGCGCCGGCGGACAGGTCTACGTCGACGGCGCCAACCTGAACGCTCTTGTGGGACTTGCCAAACCTGGCGAGTTCGGCGGCGATGTGTCACATCTCAACCTGCACAAGACGTTCTGCATCCCGCACGGCGGCGGTGGCCCGGGCGTCGGACCCGTCGCGGTCCGCGCGCACCTGGCCCCGTTCCTGCCCGGTGACCCGCTGCGGGACGGACCGGCGCCGGTATCGGCCGCCAACTACGGTTCGGCCGGCATTCTGCCGATCACCTGGGCATACCTGGCACTGATGGGCCCCGACGGCTTGACCGCGGCAACCAAGACCGCGGTGCTGGGGGCCAATTACCTGGCGACATCGCTGGCCGAGCACTACCCGGTGCTCTACACCGGGGAAACCGGGTTGGTCGCACACGAGTGCATCCTCGATCTGCGCGAGATCACCAAGCGCACCGGAGTGACCGCGGAAGATGTGGCAAAGCGGTTGATCGACTACGGTTTCCACGCCCCGACCCTGTCCTTCCCCGTCAGCGGAACGCTCATGGTGGAGCCCACCGAATCCGAGGACCTGGCCGAACTGGACCGGTTCATCGAAGCCATGATCAGCATCCACGACGAGATCAGCCGGGTCGGCTCGGGAGAGTGGGCGCTCGAGAACAGCCCGCTGCGGCAGGCTCCGCACACCGCCGAGCAGGTCACCGACGCCGAGTGGGTCCTGCCGTACAGCAGGCAGTACGCGGCGTATCCCGTTGCTTCCCTGCGGCTCAACAAGTACTGGCCGCCGGTCCGCCGCATCGACGGCGTGCACGGCGACCGCAACCTCGCCTGCTCGTGCCCTGCGCCAGAGGCATTCCAAACCGACACCGCCGAGATCCTCCAGGAGGTTTTTGCATGACCGACAACCACACCCCGGCCTCACCGCTGCTCGATGAACATCGGGGACTGGGTGCCGCGTTCACCGACTTCGCCGGCTGGGCGATGCCGTTGAAGTACGGCAGTGAACTGGCCGAGCACAAGGCGGTCCGTGAGACGGCCGGGCTGTTCGACCTGTCCCACATGGGCGAAATCGCCATCACCGGACCTCAAGCCGGCGAGGCGCTGGACTTCGCCCTGGTCGGCGAGGCGTCCAAGATCGGCACCGGCCGGGCCAAATACTCGCTCATGTGCGACGCCGATGGCGGCGTGATCGACGATCTGGTCGTCTACCGGCTCGCCGACGACCGCTTCCTGGTGGTCGCCAACGCCGCGAACGCCCCCACGGTGGCACGCGAACTGTCGAGCCGGGCAGCGCAATTCGATGCCGACGTCGACGACCAGTCGACCAGCACCGCGCTGATCGCCGTTCAGGGGCCCGCGGCGGAAGGCATCGTCAGCTCACTGGTGCCCGACGAGCAGCTGGAACTGGTCGCGCATCTCAAGTACTACGCGGTGACCGCGGCACAGGTCGCCGGTATCGATGTGCTGTTGGCGCGCACCGGCTACACCGGCGAGGACGGCTTCGAGCTCTACGTGCCCAACTCGCAGGCGGTGGCGTTGTGGCGGGCCCTGCTGACGGCCACCACCGAGGTCGGTGGGTTGCCCGCGGGCCTGGCCTGCCGCGACACCTTGCGACTCGAGGCCGGAATGGCGCTCTACGGGCACGAACTCACCCGCGAACTCAACCCGTATGCGGCCGGCCTCGGCAAGGTCGTCCGCCTGGGTAAGGAGTTCATCGGACGCGATGCGCTGCAAGGACTTTCCGAGCTGCCGGTCTCCCGGGTCCTGGTCGGGCTGAAGGGAGCGACCCGCCGCGCGGCCCGGGCCGGTTACACCGTCGAGAACACCGACGGGGCCGCGGTGGGAATGGTGACGTCGGGCGCGTTGTCGCCGACCCTTGGCTACCCGATCGCGCTGGCCTACCTCGACACGAGTCTGGCCGAACCCGGAACCGTGGTGCAGGTCGACATCCGCGGCAAGAAAGAACAGTTCGAAATCACCCCGGCGCCGTTCTACCGCCGCAGCTGAAAGGACCCGACATGACCACTCAGACAATCCCCGACGACCGTAGCTACACCGAAGAGCACGAGTGGGTGCTCATCGCACCCGGCGCCGAACTACCGGACACCCCCGTCAAGGTCGGGATCACCTCGGTCGCCGCCGCCGCGCTCGGTGACCTGGTGTACCTCGATCTGCCCGAGGTCGGGTCCACCATCACCGCGGGCGAGACCTGCGGCGAGGTGGAGTCGACCAAGACTGTGTCCGAGCTCTACCCGCCCGTGAGCGGCACCGTCACGGCGGTCAACACCGAAGCCGTCGACGATCCCGCCCTCGTCACGTCCGACCCCTACGGATCCGGCTGGCTGTTCGAGGTGCAGGCGACCGAGGCGGGAAATCTCTTGACCGCAGCCGAATACGCAGAGAAGAGCGAGGCCTAGACATGAGCGTCCTCGACGAACGCCTCGCCGACTTCGACCCCGAGATCTACTCGGCGATCGGCGACGAACTGCACCGCCAGCGGCTGGGCCTGGAGATGATCGCCTCGGAGAACCACGCTCCGCTCGCGGTCATGCAGGCGCAGGGTTCGGTACTGACCAACAAGTACGCCGAAGGGTATCCGGGCCGGCGCTACTACGGCGGCTGCGAGCACATCGACGTGATCGAACGGCTGGCCATCGACCGGGTGAAGTCGTTGTTCGGCGCGGAATTCGCCAATGTGCAACCCCATTCGGGTGCGCAGGCCAACGCCGCGGTCATGCACGCGCTGATCAAACCGGGCGACACCATCCTCGGCCTGTCCCTGGACTGCGGTGGACACCTGACCCACGGCATGCGACTGAACTTCTCCGGAAAGCTGTACAACGTCGCCGCCTACGGGGTGTCCAAGGAGGACTTCCTCGTCGACATGGATGCCGTTGCCGAAGCGGCGCGGGAACATCGGCCGCAGCTGATCATCGGCGGATGGTCGGCGTACCCCCGGCAGCTGGACTTCGCCCGGTTCCGCGAAATCGCCGATGAGGTCGGTGCCTACCTGATGGTCGACATGGCTCACTTCGCGGGCCTGGTCGCCGCGGGTCTGCATCCGTCGCCGGTGCCGCACGCCCACGTCGTGACGTCCACGACCCACAAGACCCTGGGCGGGCCCCGCGGCGGCGTCATCCTCACCAACGAGGCCGACATCGCCAAGAAGATCAACTCCGCGGTGTTCCCCGGACAACAGGGCGGACCGCTGGAGCACGTCATCGCCGCCAAGGCAGTCGGATTCAAGATGGCCGCCGAGCCGGAATTCGCCGAGCGTCAACAGCGGGTCCTGCGTGGTGCCCGGATCCTGGCCGAGCGGCTGAGCCGGCCCGATGTCAAGGACGCGGGCATCACCGTCCTCACCGGCGGCACCGACGTGCACCTGGTGCTGGTGGACCTGCGGAACGCCGCCATCGACGGTCAGCAGGCCGAGGACCGGCTCGACGCGGTCGGTATCACGGTGAACCGCAACGCGGTGCCGTTCGATCCCCGGCCGCCGATGGTCACGTCCGGGTTGCGCATCGGAACCCCGGCGCTGGCCGCCCGCGGATTCGGTGACGAGGAGTTCGCCCGCGTCGCCGACGTGATTGCCGCAGCGCTCATCGCCGAACCCGGGGCCGGCACCGAAGACCTTGCGGCGCAGGTGCGTACGCTGGCCGAACAGTTCCCGCTCTACCCGGGGCTGTAACCATGGCGGTCAGCGTGTTCGACCTGTTCTCGGTGGGGATCGGACCGTCGAGCTCACACACCGTCGGCCCGATGCGGGCGGCCGGCATGTTCGTCGACGAACTC
This sequence comes from Mycobacterium sp. 134, assembly GCF_048282715.1. Lineage (NCBI taxonomy): Bacteria > Bacillati > Actinomycetota > Actinomycetes > Mycobacteriales > Mycobacteriaceae > Mycobacterium > Mycobacterium sp. 134. The sequence goes on along the minus strand of NZ_JBLVUN010000008.1, from coordinate 6,014,010 downwards.
GTCGGTCGTGACATGGTCGATCACGTCGCCGAGGTCACGGTGGATCTGTTCGGCTCGCTGGCAGCGACCGGCGCCGGGCACGGCACCATGCCGGCCATCCTTCTGGGTCTCGAGGGCTACCGGCCCGAGACCATCGAGACCGACGAGATGGAACGTCGGTTGGCCACCATTCGGGCGGACGGGAAGATCCTGCTGGCCGGCCGGATCGTCATCGCGCTGAACGAATCCGACATGCATCTGCTGCCGGGCCGCCAGCTCGCCCAGCACCCGAACGCCATGACACTGGCGGCATTGTCGGCCGGTGGTGACGTGCTCTACCGCGAGACGTACTTCTCGGTCGGGGGCGGCTTCGTCGTCACCGAAAACCCGCCGCCCCGTTGCGAGGCTGCGGGCGCAGCGGCCGACGACTCCTTCCGTTCGGCGGCCGAGCTGCTCGCCCAGACCGAGCGGGACGGGCTGTCGGTGAGCCAGGCGATGATGCGGCAGGAATGCGTGAACCGGCGCGAAGCGGAGGTGCGGGAACGTCTCCTGCACATCCGCGACGTCATGGTCGCCTGCCAGGCCAACGGGATGGCCCGCGACGGCTATCTGCCGGGCAACCTGCAGGTCCGCCGCCGGGCCCAGGACTGGTTCGTTCGGCTCGATGCCGAAGACCCGCAGCGTGATCCGGCCTTCGCCGAGGACTGGGTGAACCTGGTGGCACTCGCGGTCAACGAGGAGAACGCGTCGGGCGGCCGGATCGTGACCGCGCCGACCAACGGTGCGGCCGGGATCATCCCGGCGGTGCTGCACTACGCCTTGCGCTACACCCCGGCAGGAATCGCCGACCCGGACGACACCACCGTCCGCTTCCTGCTGACCGCCGGAGCCATCGGATCGCTGTACAAGGAGCGGGCCTCGATCTCGGGTGCCGAGGTCGGTTGTCAGGGTGAGGTCGGCTCCGCGGCGTCGATGGCTGCCGGTGGCCTGGCCGAAATCCTTGGTGGCACACCGCAACAAGTGGAGAATGCCGCAGAGATCGCCATGGAACACAGCCTCGGACTCACGTGCGATCCGATCGGTGGCCTGGTGCAGATCCCGTGCATCGAACGCAACGCCATCTCGGCGGGCAAGGCGATCAACGCCGCCCGCATGGCGCTGCGCGGTGACGGCACTCACCGGGTGAGCCTGGACCAGGTCATCGAGACTATGCGGGCCACCGGGATGGACATGAGCGCCAAGTACAAGGAGACATCCATGGGTGGGCTGGCAGTCAATGTCTCCGTCAACGTCGTCGAATGCTGAGGGATATGACCGTCACCCCGGAAGGCCGCCGCCTGCTGCGGTTGGAGGTCCGCAACGCGCAGACCCCGGTCGAACGCAAACCGCCCTGGATGAAGACGCAGCTGCGGACCGGGCCCGAATACCGTGAGCTGGCCTCGCTCGTGCAGCGCAACGACCTGCACACGGTGTGTCAGGAAGCAGGCTGCCCCAACATCTTCGAATGCTGGGAAGCCCGCGAGGCGACCTTCCTGATCGGCGGTGACCAATGCACGCGACGCTGCGATTTCTGCCAGATCGCCACCGGCCGCCCCGAGCCGCTGGACCGGGACGAACCCCGGCGGGTGGCCGAATCCGTGGCGCACATGCAGTTGCGCTACGCGACGGTGACCGGGGTGGCGCGCGACGACCTGCCCGACGGCGGCGCGTGGTTGTACGCCGAGACCGTGCGCCAGATCCATGCGGCCTGCCCGGGGACGGGTGTCGAACTGCTCATCCCCGATTTCACCGGAACCCCTGAACAACTCGACGGAGTCTTCGATGCCGCACCGGAAGTGCTTGCGCACAATCTGGAAACGGTGCCGCGGATCTTCCGCCGTATCCGGCCCGGCTTCGACTACGAACGCTCGCTCGGGGTGATCGAGCGGGCCCGCAGCCAAGACCTGATCACGAAGTCGAACCTGATCCTCGGCATGGGGGAGACCATCGAGGAGATCGTGCAGGCCCTGCGGGATCTGCATGCTGCCGGATGCCGGCTGATCACCATCACCCAGTACCTGCGGCCGACGCCGCGGCACCACCCCATCGAACGCTGGGTCACCCCAGAAGAATTCACCGACCTCGACGGCATCGCCCGCGAGATCGGCTTCCTCGGGGTGATGTCCGGCCCGCTGGTGCGTTCGTCCTACCGGGCCGGGTGGCTCTACACCCAGGCGCGTACCGCAATCAAACTTTCAAGGAGCGTTTCGTGAGTGCAGCAGATGTCGCCATCCTCGGCGGCGGCCCCGGCGGGTATGCCGCGGCGATCCGTGCGTCACAGCTCGGGTTGTCTGTCGTCCTGATCGACGAGGCCCAGGTGGGCGGCACCTGCCTGCACCGCGGCTGCATCCCGACCAAGGCGCTGTTGCATGCGGCCGAAGTCGCCGATAGTGCCCGCACCGCAGCTCAATTCGGGGTCAACGTGGCCTTCCACGGCGTCGACCCGGAGAAGCTGCACGGGTTCAAGAACACGGTGGTGGCGCGCCTGCACAAGGGGCTTTCCGGGCTGATCGACACGCTCGGCATCACCGTCGTCAACGGTCGTGGCCGGCTGACCGGGCCCACCACCGTCGAGGTCGACGGCACCACCATCACCGGAAAATCGATCGTGCTGGCCACCGGGTCGGCGCCGAAGCTCCCCGGACTCATCGCGCCTTCCGATCGGGTGCTCACCAGCGACCAGGCCCTGGAACTGGAGACCATCCCCGAATCGGCGATCATCCTCGGCGGCGGCGTGATCGGCGTCGAATTCGCCAGTCTCTGGGCGTCGTTCGGCACCAAGGTGACAATCATCGAAGCACTGCCACGGCTGGTGCCCAACGAGGACGCCGCCATCTCCACCTATCTGGAGCGGTTGTTCCGGCGCCGCCGCATCACCGCCAAGACCGGAGCCAGGCTCACCGCGGTCGCCACCGACCGCGGCGAAGTGCGAGTGACCCTCGAGTCCGGCGACGAGTTGTCCGCCGATGTGCTGCTGGTAGCCGTCGGCCGGTCCCCACGTACCGCCGACCTCGGACTCGCCGAGGCCGGGGTGACACTCGACCGCGGGTTCGTGGTGACCGACGACGCGCTGCGCACGAGCGTGCCGAGCGTGTACGCGATCGGCGACATCGTCGGTGGACTCCAGTTGGCGCACCGGGCATTTCAGCAGGGCATCTTCGTCGCCGAGCAGATCGCCGGGCGCAACCCCGAACCCGTCGCGGACCTCGGTATCCCTCGGGTCACCTACTGCAACCCCGAGATCGCCTCGGTGGGGCTCACCGAGGAGGCCGCGCGGGACCGCTACGGCGACGGCGTGGAAACCGTCACCTACGACCTGGCCGGCAACGGGCGCAGCCAGATCCTCAAGGCGTCCGGGGCGATCAAGCTGGTCGTCGAACCGGCCGGCACGGTGGCGGGCGTACACATGATCGGCCACGGGGTTTCGGAGCTGATCGGTGAAGCCCAGATGCTCTACAACCTGGGCGTCAAGGCCGACGAGGCAGCCCGCTTCGTGCACGCCCACCCCACGCAGAACGAGGCGCTGGGAGAGGCGCTGATGGCTGTGTCCGGAGCACCGCTCCACTTGCACGGGTGACCCCGGGCGCCGCGAGCGACCGCGAAAGTACGCTGGTTACGGCGTGTTGCCGTACAGACACGGTCGCTCGCGGTGAGGAGGGGTGGCATGTGAGCATCACGGTGCGCGAGTTGTTGGACATGCCGCACCTGCAGCTGCGACTGCACTCCGGCAAGGCCGGGTTGGATCGACAGGTGACCTGGACGCACACCTCGGATCTGCCGGAACCATGGCAGTGGGTCAGCGCCGGGGAACTGTTGATGACCAACGGCATGTCGTTCCCGGCGGCCGCAGCCGACCAGGAGAACCTGCTCGAGGAACTGCATCGCGTGGGTGCCAGTGGACTGGCGATCGGCGAGGACATGTTCTGCCCCCGCCTCACCCAACGGTTCACTCGCGCCAGTGAGCGGCTCGAGTTGCCGGTGGTGTGGATCCGTTACCCGATGCCGTTCGTGGCGATCTCGCGCGCGGTAGCCGAGGCCACCCTGCTCGAACAGTCCCAGCGGCTGATGCGGACGGCACGCATCTATGACACGCTGCGCCACTCCACGGCAGGGGATGCCGCACGATCACGTATCGCCGATGCACTGACGAAAGAACTGAAATGCGCGGTGTACGTGTGCGACCGGGTCACCGGGGAGGCGTATCACCCTGACGGCCCGCACCCGCCGGACGACGTGAAGGAGACGGTGCGCACGGCATCGCACGGCACACTGGCCGCCGGGGCGCGATCGGTCCTCACCGCAGGCGGGGTCGAGGTGCTGGTCGGGGAGGTACCGACGCACGACGATGCGGTGCTGGCCGTCATCCGCGAAGGCGGCGCCGCACTCGACGGAGTTCTGATACAGCACGCCGCGACCGTCGTCGCGCTCGAGTTGTCCCAGACCCACCTGGCGCTCGAACACACCCGGCGCACGGGTGCCGAGCTCACCGCGCAGCTCATCGACGGGCGGATGGATCAACGGGTGGGGCGTCGTCAGCTGGTGTCCGCCGGGCTGGATCCGGCGACGTCGATGTTCGTCTCGGCCACGTGTGACGACGAACGGCGGCTGCGGGATCTGCACGTCGCGCTGTGGCGCCGCCGGATTCCCCACGTGTCGGCGTTCCGTTCGGGAGTCTCGCATGCGGTGGTGCCGGGAACCGATGCGGCGGTCGAGGCCATCGCCGCCGCACTCGGCCCGACCGCCAGGGTCGGAGCCGGCCGGGTGATCAAGACCGTGGCCCGTTCGGCGGAGTCCGCCCGCGAGGCGACATGGGCACTGGGCGCCGCGCAGCGGACCGGGGATCGCGTGGTGCGCTACGGCACCGCGACGTCCTGGGTGGGCATGGGCGGTGTCGAGGATGCCCGGGCCATGGTGGAGCGCTGGCTCGGTCCGCTGATCGAGCATGACGCCCAGCACCGCACCGGCCTGGTCGAGACGCTGGAGGCGTTCCTGGACAACCAGCGGTCCTGGCAGCGCACAGCGGCCGCGATGAACGTGCATCGGCAGACCGTGCTGTACCGCGTCCACAAGGTGGAGGAGCTCACCGGGGCCCGCCTGTCCGACACCGCCGACATCGCCCAGCTCTGGCTGGCTCTGCAGTCTCGCGACCTCCTGGCCGGCGGCAAATAGGTCCGGCTAGTGGTGCAGCAGGGCCAGTGCGACGGCCTCGGGGCTGTGGCCGAAGTGCTCGATGACCTGCACCTGGATTTCGCCGACGACGCCGCCGAGGATGGCGCCGACCGCGATCATCGTGGGCTCGTCGTCCTTGAACACCGGCCGCAGAATCGACTCATACTCCTCGTTGGTGAGCTGCCCCATCTTGTCGACGATGGTCTTTTCGAGGTCCAGCGCGCTCATGGCGTAGTCCTGGGCCTCGACCAGCGTGGTGGGGAGCCGTTCGAGCACCATCTTCACCATGTTGTCCTTGAAGGCGTTGTACCGCTGCGTGCCGACGGCGAATTTGACCAGCGGGGTCGCCAGGCCCGTCTGAGCATCGATGGCCGCTTCGACCTCCTTGCCCACCAGCGCGAACAGCTTGTCGGAACCGGGTCCGCGCAGCACGCCGTCGAACAGGATCTCCGGTGAGAACAGGTCCTGGGCCAGGATCCGTGCGTAGTCCGCGGTGATCTTGTCGCGCTCGGCGTGCAGCAATCCCTGGAACGGGATGAAGCCGAGGTACTTCGTCGGCCGCACCGGCCGGAACAGCATGTTGAGCGCGATGTAGTCACTGATGAGGCCGACGCCGAAGCCGAAGGCCGGCATGATCCACGGGTTCTGGAACAACGCCCAGGCGACCATCTGAACCACGCCGATCGCGAGCCCGAAGTAGATTCCGCTGCGGCGGACGAAGGCCATCGCGTTGTCGCCGAGCCCGCGCATCAGTTTGTTGAGCTTGTCCTTGTTCCGGACCAGCGTCGTGACCGCCAGGTACTGGATGTCGACGAACCGGTTGAGGTCCGACCGCATCTCGGTGAGCATCTTCTCGACGATCTTCGGCGTCTGGTCGTGGACGCGCGCCATGATCGCCTTGCGCGCCGCATCGGGCAGTGAATCCCACAGTCCGGGGCGGATCTGCTCGGCGATGTCGCGGGAAATCTCGTCGACTGCCTGGGTCAGCGGCTCGCGCAAGGTGTCGACGGCTTCTCTGGCGTCGACCTTCTCCAGCAGCTCTTCGGGTTTCAGAAGGTTCTGCGTGAGCAGCTCGATGGTCTTCGATCCCACCTTGCCCGCGCGGCGGGGCACGATGCCCTGCCAACCGAACAGGCCGATGCCCTTGAACTCCATCGGCCGGTACAGCATCTCCAGCGCGACGATCTTGGTGCTCCACCCGACGAAGGCGGCGACGAACGGCATGGACAGATAGATCAGCCAATTGACGCCGAAATCTGCCCTGATCTCCTGCCACGTCTGAATCGCGAGAAATGTCTCGCTGCCGCTCATGCGGTTACGAACCGTCCCGTTGGACCGCGGCCTCCCACAGGCCGCGACCCAGGCCCGACAGCGTCAGGGTCAGCTTGTCCACCCGCGCGGTGAGTGGCCCGCGCGATGCGCCCTTGATCGCCCGCAACACCATGGGCTCGGCCATGAGCACCTCGTACTCGGATTTCTGCGACGGATCCTCTGGACCGGTCTCGACCAGACCCAGCGACAGCAGATGGCCGACGTACTGCGGGACCATGGCGGGCAACGCCACATTGGCGGTGCGGCCGATCAGGCAGGCGTTCTCCAGCACGGCCTGCCCCGGCGTCCGGGCCCGTGTCCAGGTGTAGACGTTGACCAATGGCGAAGCCGCACCCTCCGACAGAGCGCCGATGATCCGTGCTTCGTCGGCGACCAGCTGGTCGAGCAGGCGGTGGTAGAGCTCGACCTGGCTGCCCGTGGTGCTCTGGTCCAGGGCGCGGTCCAGCAGCCGGTCCATCTTGTTGTTGAGCGATCGGGCCGTCGGTTCCTCGGGCGTGGCGAGCGTCGCGGGCCTGGGCGCCGATGCCGAATCGATGGCCTCCAGCCGGTTCTTCACCAGGGTGGCCAGCTGTTCCTCGCCCCAGGCGGCCAGCTTCATACTGGTCTTGGCGGCATCGAGCGCGCGGTCGGCGATTCCGAACGGGTCGTAGCGCTTCGGCAGGAGCGGGCGCGGGTTGCGCGGGGTGCGGATGGCGATCGCGATGTCACCGACCGGAGTGGCCCATCTGAATGCCCGGCGCTGGTAGCCGTGCTTGGCCGGCTTGTCCTCGGGCACGTTCGGTTCGGTCGTCGTGATCTCGTCTGCCATCGCCGTTCGATCCCCCTCGAGTGGCTGGTTGCGCCCTGGGGCGACGGTGTGAGCCGGATGTCAAGCCGCGGTCGAGCCGACCGGCGGCATCTGATTATGGGGCACGGTACCCGGTCGGTGCGGGGCCGAGTGCGCCGTACCTGACCGGCAAGAAGGACCTGACCGGCGTTATCACAACCATCCCGAAAGAAATCGCAGGCTCCGGGAACAAATCCTGTGAAACCCCCGTTGACCACTTCGACAGCAAGTTGAGTGAGAGTGACTCAAGTCTGGGTTGACAACCTATGCTCATCCGGAGCAAGCTTGAGCGCAGTCCGCTCAGACCCCATATCTCTAACAGGAGGCAACACCATGGCTCGTGCGGTCGGTATCGACCTCGGGACCACCAACTCATGCGTCGCGGTCCTGGAAGGCGGCGACCCCGTCGTCGTCGCGAACTCCGAGGGCTCCCGGACCACTCCGTCCGTCGTCGCGTTCGCGCGCAACGGCGAGGTGCTGGTCGGTCAGCCCGCCAAGAACCAGGCGGTGACCAACGTCGACCGGACCATCCGTTCGGTCAAGCGTCACATGGGCACCGATTGGACCGTCGAGATCGACGGCAAGAACTACACGGCGCAGGAGATCAGCGCCCGTGTGCTGCAGAAACTGAAGCGCGACGCCGAGGCGTACCTCGGTGAGGACATCACCGACGCCGTCATCACGGTGCCCGCGTACTTCAACGACGCCCAGCGCCAGGCCACCAAGGAAGCCGGCCAGATCGCCGGCCTCAACGTCCTGCGCATCGTCAACGAGCCCACCGCGGCCGCCCTGGCCTACGGACTGGACAAGGGCAGCAAGGAACAGACCATCCTGGTCTTCGACCTCGGTGGCGGCACGTTCGACGTCTCGCTGCTGGAGATCGGCGACGGTGTCGTCGAGGTGCGTGCCACCTCCGGTGACAACCACCTCGGTGGCGACGACTGGGATGACCGGATCGTCGAATGGCTGGTCGACAAGTTCAAGGCCACCAGTGGCATCGACTTGACCAAGGACAAGATGGCCATGCAGCGGCTGCGCGAAGCGGCCGAGAAGGCGAAGATCGAACTCAGCTCCTCGCAGAGCACCTCGATCAACCTGCCCTACATCACCGTCGACGCCGACAAGAACCCGCTGTTCCTCGACGAGCAGCTGACCCGCGCCGAGTTCCAGAAGATCACTCAGGATCTGCTGGACCGCACCCGTCAGCCGTTCCAGTCGGTGATCAAGGATGCCGGCATCTCGGTCGGCGAGATCGACCACGTGGTGCTGGTGGGTGGCTCGACCCGGATGCCCGCCGTGACCGACCTGGTCAAGGAGATGACCGGCGGCAAGGAGCCCAACAAGGGCGTCAACCCCGACGAGGTTGTCGCCGTGGGCGCTGCGCTGCAGGCCGGCGTGCTCAAGGGCGAGGTGAAAGACGTTCTGCTGCTTGACGTCACCCCGCTGTCCCTCGGTATCGAAACCAAGGGTGGCGTGATGACCAAGCTGATCGAGCGCAACACCACCATCCCGACCAAGCGGTCGGAGACCTTCACCACCGCTGACGACAACCAGCCGTCGGTGCAGATCCAGGTCTTCCAGGGTGAGCGCGAAATCGCCGCGCACAACAAGCTGCTCGGCTCCTTCGAGCTGACCGGCATCCCGCCGGCCCCCCGCGGCGTGCCGCAGATCGAGGTCACCTTCGACATCGACGCCAACGGCATCGTGCACGTCACCGCCAAGGACAAGGGCACCGGCAAGGAAAACACGATCAAGATCCAGGAAGGCTCTGGCCTGTCCAAGGAAGAGATCGACCGGATGATCAAGGACGCCGAGGCGCACGCCGACGAGGATCGCAAGCGTCGCGAAGAGGCCGACGTCCGCAACCAGGCCGAGTCGCTGGTCTACCAGACGGAGAAGTTCGTCAAGGAGCAGCGTGAGGCCGAAGGCGGTTCGAAGGTCCCCGAGGACACCTTGACCAAGGTCGACGGCGCGATCGCCGAGGCGAAGTCGGCGCTGGAAGGCTCCGACATCTCCGCGATCAAGGACGCCATGGAGAAGCTCGGTGTCGAGTCCCAGGGTCTGGGCCAGGCGATCTACGAGGCCACCCAGGCTGAGCAGGCCGCCGGTGGATCGGGTGGAGCTGCCGATTCGTCCAATGCGGACGACAACGTGGTGGACGCCGAAGTTGTCGACGATGACCAGGAGACCAAGTGAGCGAGAACGATTCGCACGAGCCGGTGACCATCACCGACAAACGGCGCATCGATCCCGACTCCGGTGAGGTTCGTGAGCAGGCGCCGGCCCCCAGTGGGCCGGCGTCGGCCGCCTCTGCTGCTGGGGAGTCGGCGAGCGATAGCGACGAGGTCGCCGAGCTCAAGGCCACGCTGCAACGCGTGAAGGCCGAATACGACAACTACCGCAAGCGGGCGCTGCGCGATCAGCAGGTGACCGCGGACCGGGCCAAGGCCGGCGTCATCACACCGCTTCTGGGTGTGCTCGACGACCTGGACCGGGCCCGCAGCCATGGTGACCTGGAATCCGGACCGCTCAAGTCGGTCGCCGACAAGCTCGTCGGTGCCCTTGAAGGACAGGGCCTTTCCGGATTCGGCGTGGAGGGTGACGAGTTCGACCCGTCGCTGCACGAGGCCGTGCAGCACGAGGGCGAAGGCACCCATCCCGTGGTCGGGACCGTCATGCGCCGGGGCTACCGGATCGGTGACCAGGTGGTCAGGCACGCCCTCGTCGGCGTGGTCGACACCGTGCCCGAGGCCGAAGCCGGCGCTGATTCCCCGTCGGGGACAGCGGATAACGCTGACGCCGCCGGCGATCAGGCCGCAGAATCAGACAAATAGTCCATCCAACTAGAGAGAAGAGGTAAGGAGGTGGCGCAGCATGGCCCAACGCGAGTGGGTCGAGAAGGACTTCTACAAGGAACTCGGCGTCTCCTCTGACGCCAGCGCCGACGAGATCAAGAAGGCCTACCGGAAACTGGCCTCCGAACTGCATCCCGACCGCAATCCCGATGCGGGAGCGGCGGAGCGGTTCAAGACGGTTTCTGAGGCGAACAGTGTTCTGTCGGACCCCGCGAAGCGCAAGGAGTACGACGAGACCCGTCGGCTGTTCGCCGGGGGCGGGCGTCGGTTCAACCCGGGCGGGAACTTCAGCGGCGGATTCGGTTCCGACGGAGCCGAATTCAACCTGGGAGACCTGTTCGACGCGGCCGGCCAGAGCGGCGGCGCCAACATCGGTGACCTTTTCGGCGGGCTGTTCGGGCGCGGTGCGCAACCGCGGCCGAGCCGGCCTCGCCGGGGTAACGACCTGGAAACCGAAACCGAGCTGTCCTTCTTGGAGGCCACCAAGGGCGTGGCCATGCCGCTACGGCTGACCAGCCCGGCCCCTGCACCAACTGCCATGGCAGCGGTGCGCGGCCGGGCACCAGCCCGAAGGTGTGCCCGAACTGCAACGGCTCCGGTGTGGTCAACCGCAACCAGGGAGCGTTCGGATTCTCCGAGCCCTGCACCGAATGCCGGGGCAGCGGCTCGATCATCGAACACCCCTGCGGCGAATGTCAGGGCACCGGCGTCACCACCCGGACCCGCACCATCAACGTGCGGATCCCACCGGGTGTCGAGGACGGTCAGCGTATTCGGCTGGCCGGCCAGGGCGAAGCCGGGCTGCGGGGTGCGCCGTCGGGCGACCTCTACGTCACCGTGCATGTGCGTCCGGACAAGGTGTTCGGGCGTGACGGCGACGACCTGACGGTCAGCGTTCCGGTCAGCTTCCACGAATTGGCGCTCGGGACAACGCTTTCCGTTCCCACTCTGGACGGCAAGGTCGGTGTGCGCGTGCCCAAGGGCACCTCCGACGGCCGGATCCTGCGGGTGCGCGGACGCGGCGTACCGAAACGCTCCGGCGGCCACGGTGACCTGCTGGTCACGGTGAAGGTCGCGGTGCCGCCCAACCTGGAAGGTGAAGCGGCAGAGGCGCTGGAGGCATATGCGAAAGCCGAACGGGCCAGCGGATTCGATCCGCGGGCCGGATGGGCAGGCAACATATGAGCCAGCGCAAGGACGATGCCCGCACGTTTTTGATCTCGGTGGCCGCCGAGCTGGCCGGTATGCACGCGCAGACCCTGCGCACATACGACCGGCTCGGCCTGGTCAGCCCGCAGCGCAGTTCCGGCGGCGGGCGCCGCTACTCCGAGCGTGACGTCGACCTGCTCCGTGAGGTGCAGCGGTTGTCACAGGACGAGGGCGTCAACCTGGCCGGGATCAAGCGCATCATCGAACTGACCAATCAGGTCGATGCGTTGCGTACGCGGGTTTCCGAGTTGACCCAGCAGGTCGAACAACTCAGCGATCAGCGACGCGACGTTTCTGTGGCGTCCAAAGCGGTCGTGCTGTGGCAGCCGCGTCGAGGCGCGCGCTAGCCGACTCTGATCGAAAAGGTGGCCGTCTCCGGACTTCCGGGGGCGGCCATTTTGTAGTTTCCGCGGCGCAATGCATCGGTCGGTGCGGCCATCGGCTCGATGCCTACCACGTTGTCGCCGAGCGGCGCGAACAGCTGCGCTGCCGAATAGCCCGCGCCGAACCTGACCTCGACCCGATGGCTGCCGCCGGACAGCCGGAACGTCGCGCCCTCTTCGACCGCATCGAATCCGTCGTCGAGTTCGGTGGTCCCCAGCCGTCTCGTCCCGCCCGGCCAGTCCGAGGATTCGCCGGTGGGCAGGCCCCGGTCATCGACGAGCAGGTGCCTCATGGTGGGGGTGTGCAACTGCCAATCCTCACGGGGCACACCGGGAATCGTCACGTAGGGGTGGTAGCCGTAACACAGCGGCACCGACTGCTCGGACGTCGCGGCCACCGTGGTGGACACGGTGAGGGTCCGATCGGCCAGCGTCACCGACATGGTCAGACGGTGCGGGAACGGAAACGTCGCCAGCAGCTTCGGGTGGGTACCCCAATCCAGGTCCGCTCTCAACACGTTCTCGGATTTCTCGATCACCCGCCAGTCCGGATTGGCGGCGAGCACACCGTGCATCGGCGCCCCGTGCGCGTCGGTGCGCACGCCGTCGACCCCGGGTGTCAAGCGGACATTGGTGTCCTCGACGCGGTACTCGTTGGCGCTCAGCCGGTTTGCCCACGGATAGAGGATCGGGATGCCCATCGTCTTGCCGTCGGTGAGGTAGGCCTGCAACCCGCGCCGCTGGCCCAGGTACTCGACTGCACCGTCGGCCAGCGAGGTGCAGATCATCCCCGCGGCCGGAGCATACGTGGCCGTCAGGGATGACGACGGGTCATGCAGGGTGACTGTTCGAACCGCACTCATGGCGCCAGTCTGGCATCCTCAGCGCGTCAGCGGGTCGTGCTGGATCCGCTCGGCCGGAGCGCCTCGCTCGACCAGGGCGGCCTTGGTGGCGGTGACCATGTCCGGTCCACCGCAGATCAGGATCTGCCGATCGCCCCAATTGCCGTACCTGGTCACCACTTCGGCCAGTGTGCCGATTTGGCGCACATGTAGACCGCGCGGCGGCTGGACGTTCGGGTACTGGCCCGCCCACGGGGGATCGGTGCTGTACTCCGACACCGGGGTCACCGACAGCCACGGGTTTGTCGAGGCGATGTGCCACAGCGTCTTCAGGTCGTAGAGGTCGCACGGATAGCGGCCGCCGAAGAACAGGTGCACGCGGGGATTCTCACCGTGCAGCGTCATGTCCATGATGATGTTGCGCAGCGGGGCCAGTCCGGTGCTGCCCGCCACCATCAGCACATCCTCGCCGCCGCGGTCGACGTGCAGCCCGCCGTGCGGGCTGGACATGCGCCAGCGGTCCCCGATCTTGGTCTCGGCGACGATGGCGGTGCTCACCATGCCGCCGGGGACCGACCGGATGTGGAACTCGATGGCTCCGGAGCGATCGGAGGGTACGGCCAGGGCTCAGGTAGCGCCACCGGCGCGGCCATTGAGGAACCTGCACGGTGACGTACTGGCCGGGGTGGTAGAACAGCGCCTGGTCGAGCTGGAGCCGGATCACCGAGACGTCTCGGGTGACCCGGTGGTGCTCGATGACCGTGCCGTCGCAGTACGCGGGGGAGTCCTCGGCATCGGCCGCGCCGCGCATCACCCCGATGACCAGTGCGACGGCATCGCGGGCGGTCTCGGCCAGCCGTTCGTCCCATTCGGGCTCGAGGTGGCGATGCAGCGCGTTGTAGAGCGCCCCCTGCATGGAGTCGTAATGACTCTGCGTCACACCGTATTTGCGGTGATCTCTGCCGAGCTGAGCCAGGAACGCCACCGGCTCCTCGGCGCGCTGGGCGATCAACTCCCCGAACAGCCAGGTCAGGGCGCGGGCAAAGACGTCGCGCTGGCTGTCCATGTCAGGGGGGAACAGATCGCGGGCCGAGAGGTCGGTGGCGAACCACTGGGTGTAGAAGTCGCGGATCAGCGTCGCGGAGCCCTGCTTGGGGTCGACAGCGTTCTGGAGTGTCTCCAGTGCTTGACGGTCATCGAGTCCCACGGAGTCGCAGTCTAGGCGCGGTCGGCCCGGGCCGCCGCAATGCGGCGATGATCACCAGCGTCAGCCCGGCGAGCATCCAGCAACTGAGCACGACGATCGCCATGTCGGCGCCTGCACCGCCGAAGTACGCGGTGGATCGCAGCAGCGTGGCAGTGGCGCCCTGTGGGAGCAGCTGTCCGATCTGGCCCCAGCCGGCCGGCAGCATCTCCGGTGCGGCCATCAACCCGGACAGCGGGTTGCCCAGCAGCAGGGCCAGTGCTGCGCCGATGCCCAGGCCGACCTTGCCGAACAGCGAGCCCAGACCCAGCATGAACAGGCTGGCCGCCGCGATTCCCAACGTCAGGCCTGCGGCCACCCCCCAGAAGTTCGAGTCGATCGAGCCGAGAACGTGTTGGAGCAGCGCCGCGACCGTGACGCCGGCAAGCGCGGAGAACACGAGGGTGGCAGTCAGCCGGGTCCACACCTCGCGCTTCAACGCCAGCACCAGTGCGATGGCAGGCAGCATCCCGGCCATGGTGATCGGCAGCGCGGAGGCGGCCAATCCGGTCCCGCGCGGATCCCGGCTGGTCGGCGGGGCCAGGTCCTCGGTGTGCAGGTTGACGCCGGAATTCGCGGCGATGCCGTTGCCGATCTGGGTGAGCAATTGCGCGACGGCGGGGCTGCCCCCGGTTGCCGTCAGCAGGGACGGCCCCTGCGGGCCGAAAGCTATGCCGCCATAGACGTTTCGGTTGAGGATCGCCTCACGTAGGGCGTCTTCGCCGGGGTAGTAGGTCACCGAGAATGCGTCCGGGGCCTGCTGTTGGAGGCGCTCGGCGATCTGGCTGGTCGCGGCCTGGGGCCCCGCGACGCCGATCGGGACATCGTGCGGCTTGGAACGTGACGCCGGCAAGGCGAACGCGATGGCCACGATGGCGATCGCGATGGTCAACACGGCGACGATGCCCGCGGCGCGCAGTGCGGCGGGCGGTTCGTGGTCGGGTGCTGCGTGGTGGGTGGGCGCGGCGGTCTGTGTCGAGAGCATGCTCCCTCTTTTCATCCAGTGTTGAATTAATCGGTTGAGGTGAGGGTAGGCCTGATGAGTCCAGTTTTCAACAGTCATTGAAATGATAGTGTCGATGTATGGCTTCACCTGGGAAAACTGCTACGCGGCGCGGGCGCCGCCAGGGCGACCCGGTCTCCCGTGACGCTGTGCTGGCGGCGGCCAAGCAGCGCTTCGCGGCCGAGGGATACGAGAAGACGACGCTGCGGTCCATTGCCTCGGACGCGCAAGTAGATGCATCGATGGTGCTCTACCTGTTCGGGTCGAAGGCCGATCTCTTCCGGGAATCGCTGCGGCTGATCCTGGACCCCGACGCACTGGTGGCTGCCCTGGAAGGGCCGGCCGAGAAGATCGGCGAGCGCATGGTGCGCGTCTACCTGAAGATGTGGGAATCGCCGGACACGGCAGCCAGCATGCGGGTCATGCTGCAGTCGGCAACATCGAATTCCGATGCGCACGTGGCATTTCGAACGTTCATGCAGGACTACGTGCTCGCGGCGGTGTCAGGCGTGCTGGGCGGTGGCGACCAGGCTCGGTTGCGGGCCATGCTCGCCGCATCGAGCCTGGTGGGCACCGCGATGCTGCGTTACGTGATGGCAGTCCCGCCGATGGCGACGCTCGACGGCGAAGACGTCGTGAGATTGCTCGCGCCGACGGTGACCCGCTACCTCACCGCCGATGCGGCCGAGCTGGGGCTGCCTGACCTGTAGGCGGTCAGTGCGCCTGGCCGGAGTGCCGCGCGATGAGCGCGAGTTCGGCCTCACCGGCCTGTTCGGGGGTGGCGAACGGCATGTTGGTCTCCACGAAGTCGCGGGCCTCTCGCAACTCCATCCCCTGCTCGAGGAGCATGTTCACCACGCCGACGTGCACCACTGCCGTCGCCTTCGTGGCGGCGACGCCGGCCACGATCCGGATCTCGTCGGCCAGTTGTGCCTCGGTCAGGGTGGTTACCCTCGGGTCCAGGTCCACCTGGGCGACGGAGCCGTTGAGATAGGCCGTGACGGCGACCGTGCCCGGCGGGTTGACGGCCTGGACCACCGGGATCTGTTCCTCGTCTTCGGCGTGGGGTTCGGCGTCGAAGGTGTCGAAGTCGTCGGCCTCGTCCTCGTCGACATCGTCGGGCGCGTAGTCCGGCAGGGCATCGAGACCGGATACATCGTCATCGAGCACTGGGGTGTCGAAATCCAGTGCGTCGAGACCGTTGCCGTCGTCGGCATCGTCCCAATCGTCGGGACCGTGAGGCGTCATGTGTCATTCCCTTGCGGCGGACGGCTGTCTTGCTCAACTGCCTTCGAACTGATTCCGGCCCAGAGTATCTACGAAGGTAGGGCCGCGGTGTTCGAGCTCGGCCAGATATTCGCCGGCCCAGGTGCCGAATGGCCGGTGCGCCAGGTATTCATTGCGGAACCGGTCGTCCTCTGACACCTCGGAAACGCAGAATGACGGAATTGCCAGATCGACCACGGGGCCGCCCCGCTCCACCTCGGAGAGCAGTAGCGGTGCATTTCCGCCGAGGAACCGATCGACGATCCAGCCGTCCTCGCCCAGCCATGTCGAGTAACGGACCTTGGCGATCACGAATTCGGACCGGCGCACAATCTGTGCCGCGACCAATGGATCGAGTTCGCGTTCGGCTTCATAGCGGGTACCTCCGACGGCGGGACCCTTGGCTGTCATGGTCCCCAGCGATTCCTCGCCCAATGCCTCCACGAGCTCGGCGGGAGTGGCATCCAATTCCGCTGGAGCCGACCCCTGTACCCGGACGCGCACCGCATATCCGTCGGACGCGAACAGATAAGCCTGCACGATGAGGGCGGGCGTGGGATCTGATGCCGCCACCGCGGGCAATTCGCGGACAAAGAACTTCCGCTCGAATTCGAAATCACCGAAACCGGATTCGGACATGCGCATACCGTAGCCCGGTCTGCGCCGAAAGCGTCGCCTATAGGGCGTGAATTCCCTTGTAGAGCACGAGAAGGCCGATCACGACGAGAATTCCCGCGACCAGCACCGCATGCTGGCGTTCCATCCATTCCTTGAGCCGGGCCAGCGCGGGATCGAGACGATCACCCGATACCGCGTAGGCGAGTATCGGCAGAGCCACGGTCGACCCCGCGAACGCCACGAAATACAGCCCTGCCGCCCAGACGCCCGGCTGACCGAGGCCGGCGCTGCCGATCGCCAAACCTGCTGCCACGCAGATGAACAGCACCTTGGGGTTCACCACGGTGAGCGCCAGGCCGGCCGCACCCGCCCTGGCCGGCGTGAGCTTGCTCAGGCTGGCCATCCACTTGGGGCTGTGCTCTGACTGTGCCCGGGTGAGAAAGCGGTAAACACCGAAGACGACCAGTGCGACGCCCACCACGATGCGCAACCACGACGCCCACGTCGGTGGTTCGTCGAGCCTGCCGAACAGGCCGGAGACGCCGACGAAGATCGCCGTCAGCGCGGCCAGGCCGAGAAACCACCCGGCGAGAAACGACAGGCCCGCCGGCCGGGGGCGCGGTGTGTGCAGTACCAGGACCGCCGGAATGATCGACAGCGGTGACAGCGCCACCACCAGTGCCAGCGGGATGAGTTCGGCGAGAACCGAGCCCCAGCTTTCCGTCATGAGCAAAACCTAGCAACGCTCACCAGCGTCCGGCCGCGATGTCCTCAACTGCGTCGGCGGCATGTCCGGGTCCGCCGTGGGCGTGGATCTCCGCGCGGATGGTGTCGAGGTTCAACCGGATCTCCCGATCGGCCACGACACCGAGTACGGCGTCGCGGATCGCGTCCACGCCGGGCAGATGGTCCGGCAGGTGACGGCCCACCCCGATGGTCTCCAGACGGGTGGCGTTGGCCGGTTGATCGACGGCCTGCGGAATCGCGACCATCGGCACACCGAACCACAATCCCTCGGTGCACGAACCCATGCCGGCGTGAGTGATGAAACAGTCGGCCGATCGCAGCACTGCCGGTTGGGGAACGGATTCGCGCAGCTGAACCCAGTCAGGTACAGGACCCAGATCGTCGGCCCCGGCATGGCCGGTGGCCAAGACCAGCCGCCAACCGTGCCCGTCGAGTGCCTCGATCACGTTGCGGTACACATCGGCTCGTTCGGTGTAGGCGGTACCGAAGGCCAGCAGGGCCAGCGGACCGTCTCCGGCCGGCGGGCTCCAATCGCCCGGATCCCCGCGTCGTGGGTCGATGCACGGTCCGACGAACCGGTAGCGATCGCCGACCCGGTCGGAGTTGCGTTGCATCACTCGCGGGATCAGCACCAGACACCGCGCAGGCGCGCCGGTCACGTCGTCGAACGTCAATCCCGAGCGGGATTCGGTCAGCCAATCGTCGAACGCCCGGCGGTAGGCCAGGCCGCTGGGGCTGCCGAGGATCGGGCCGAGGATCTCGGCCATGTCGTCGTGGTAGCCGTCCCAGGCCACCTCGCTGGGTGACAACTGCGCCGCGGGCACGCCCCAGTGGTCGGCGGCCACCGGGCCCGCCATGCCGCCGATGTCGTAGAGCACCAGGTCGGGCCGGTCGGCGTCGAGTGCGGCGTGGACCTGCGGCAGGACATGCACCGCCTCGTCGAGGAACATTTGCATGCCGGCCACCGGGTCGGCTTCGGCGAAGGATTCCGGCGCGCCGGGCGCCCCCGGCAGTACTGATGTGCAGGCGATGACGTCGGCCCCGGTGGGCGCGGCCAAACCGGCCAGATGGCCTCCGACCAGGTAACTCACCCGATGGCCGCGGCGTACCAGGGCGTGAACCACCGCCAGATGGGGGTACATGTGGCTGGGTGTGGACGCGGCGACGACGGCGATGTGGGAGGGGGAGCGCACCCCGTCGAGTCTGCCCGGGAAAAATTTTTAAAGTTGAGCGGAACAGACTCAACCTTGACTACGTTGTACATCGCGACAAGCATTTTCCACGTAGCCGAATTGGCCGTGGACAGACATAGAAGGGGAGGTGTCGTGGACTCGTTCAACCCGACCACGAAGACCCAGGCGGCGCTGACCTCGGCGTTGCAGGCGGCCACCGCCGCAGGCAATCCACAGATCACACCCGCCCATTTGTTGATGGCGTTGCTGACGCAGAACGACGGTATCGCCGCACCGCTGCTGGAGGCGGTCGGAGTCGAGCCCGCGACGATCCGCGCGGAAGCCGAGCGCATCATCGGCCGCCTGCCGAGCGCGAGTGGCTCGAGTTCGCAA
This sequence comes from Mycobacterium sp. 134, assembly GCF_048282715.1. Taxonomy (NCBI): domain Bacteria; kingdom Bacillati; phylum Actinomycetota; class Actinomycetes; order Mycobacteriales; family Mycobacteriaceae; genus Mycobacterium; species Mycobacterium sp. 134. Next base: position 5,994,934 of record NZ_JBLVUN010000008.1, on the reverse strand, counting down.
CCGCAGCTGTCGCCCGAGTCGATCACCGCGATCACCACGGCGCAGCACCTCGCCACCGAGATGGACGACGAGTATGTGTCCACCGAGCACCTGATGGTCGGCCTGGCCACCGGGAGCTCCGACGTCGCCAAGCTTCTGACCAATCACGGTGCTTCGCCGCAGGCCCTGCGAGAGGCATTCGTGAAGGTGCGTGGCAGTGCCCGGGTGACCAGCGCGGACCCCGAGGGCAGCTACCAGGCGCTGGAGAAGTACTCCACCGACCTGACCGCCGCCGCGCGTGAGGGCAAGCTCGATCCGGTCATCGGCCGCGACACCGAGATCCGTCGTGTCGTACAGGTCCTGAGCCGCCGCACCAAGAACAACCCGGTGCTCATCGGCGAGCCCGGCGTCGGCAAGACCGCGATCGTCGAGGGCCTGGCCCAGCGCATCGTCGCGGGTGATGTGCCGGAAAGCCTGCGGGACAAGACCGTCATCAGCTTGGACCTCGGGTCCATGGTGGCCGGCGCCAAGTACCGCGGTGAGTTCGAGGAACGCCTCAAGGCAGTCCTCGACGACATCAAGAACTCGGCCGGCCAGGTCATCACGTTCATCGACGAGCTGCACACCATCGTGGGCGCCGGTGCCACCGGCGAGTCCGCGATGGACGCGGGCAACATGATCAAGCCCATGCTGGCCCGCGGTGAGCTGCGACTGGTCGGCGCGACCACCCTCGAGGAGTACCGGAAGTACATCGAGAAGGACGCCGCCCTGGAGCGCCGCTTCCAGCAGGTGCTCGTCGGTGAGCCGTCTGTCGAGGACACCGTCGGCATCCTGCGCGGCCTCAAGGACCGCTACGAGGTGCATCACGGCGTTCGCATCACGGACTCCGCACTGGTCGCGGCCGCCACGTTGAGTGACCGCTACATCACCAGCCGGTTCCTGCCGGACAAGGCCATCGACCTGGTCGACGAGGCCGCGTCCCGGCTGCGCATGGAGATCGACTCCCGGCCCGTCGAGATCGACGAGGTCGAGCGGTTGGTCCGTCGCCTCGAGATCGAGGAGATGGCGCTGTCCAAGGAAGAGGACGATGCGTCGAAGGACCGGCTGGAGAAGCTGCGCGGTGAGCTGGCCGACTACAAGGAGAAGCTCGCGGAGCTCACCACTCGTTGGCAGAACGAGAAGGGCGCCATCGACGTCGTCCGCGAATTCAAGGAGCAGCTGGACACGTTGCGCGGCGAGGCCGACCGGGCCGAGCGCGACGGCGACCTGGCCAAGGCCGCAGAGCTGCGCTACGGGCGTATCCCCGAGGTCGAGAAGAAGCTCGACGCCGCGCTGCCCGTGGCCGAGGCACGCGAGAACGTGATGCTCAAGGAGGAGGTCGGCCCCGACGACATCGCCGACGTGGTCGAGGCGTGGACCGGCATTCCCGCCGGCCGGATGCTCGAAGGCGAGACCGCCAAGCTGCTGCGCATGGAGGAGGAGCTGGGCAAGCGCGTCATCGGCCAGAAGGCGGCGGTGACCGCGGTGTCGGATGCGGTGCGCCGCAGCCGGGCCGGGGTGGCCGACCCCAACCGGCCGACGGGTTCGTTCATGTTCCTGGGCCCGACCGGTGTCGGTAAGACCGAGCTCGCGAAAGCGTTGGCGGAGTTCCTGTTCGACGACGAGCGCGCGATGGTCCGCATCGACATGAGCGAGTACGGCGAGAAGCACTCGGTGGCCCGTCTGGTCGGTGCGCCTCCGGGGTACATCGGCTACGACCAGGGTGGTCAGCTGACCGAGGCCGTGCGCCGGCGTCCCTACACGGTGGTCTTGTTCGACGAGATCGAGAAGGCACACCCGGACGTGTTCGACGTGCTGCTGCAGGTGCTCGACGAGGGCCGGTTGACCGACGGCCAGGGCCGCACGGTCGACTTCCGCAACACGATCCTGATCCTGACCTCCAACCTGGGTGCCGGTGGCACCGAAGAGCAGGTGATGGCCGCGGTGCGGGCGGCGTTCAAGCCGGAGTTCATCAACCGGCTCGACGACGTGATCATGTTCGACGCGCTCAACCCCGAGGAGCTGGTGTCGATCGTCGACATCCAGCTGCAACAGCTGCAGAAGCGGCTGGCGCAGCGCCGGCTCACCCTCGAGGTGTCGCTGCCCGCCAAGACCTGGCTGGCCGAGCGTGGTTTCGACCCGCTCTACGGTGCCCGTCCGCTGCGCCGCCTGGTGCAGCAGGCCATCGGCGACCAGCTGGCCAAGATGCTGCTGGCCGGCGAGGTGCACGACGGTGACGTGGTGCCGGTCAACGTCAGCGCGGACGGCGAAAGCCTCGTCCTGGGCTGATTGAGCCCGCCGAAAAGACGCGAATGTCCCCCAAAACTTCGGTTTTGGGGGACATTCGCGTCTGCTCGCGCTGAGATGGGCGGGTGGTTCCCTCGATCAAACCGGTCCCCGGTAAACCCAATCTGCTCCTCGGCGCCTACGACCTGGCCAACCTGGGTTACGGCGCCGAGGAGTTCCTTGTCTCCGGCACGGCCAGGTCCCATTCGCGCGGCGTGGCATCCGAGGCGGGCTACACGACGCGCATCGTGGTCCTGCGTCCTTCCGACGCCGCCGAGTTCAACGGCGTTGCGATGGTCGAATGGCTCAACGTCAGTGGCGGGATCGATGCTCCTGCAGTGTGGTTCATGGCACACCGCGAAATCGTGCGGGCGGGCTACGTGTACGTCGCGGTATCGGCGCAATACGTGGGCGTGGAAGGCGGGGACAGTCTCGTCGACAGCAACATGTCTCTGAAAGCGCAGCACCCCGAACGCTATTCGGATCTCCACCATCCAGGCGACGCCTTCGCTTACGACATTTTCACCCAGGTCGGCCGCTTGGTGCGCGACGGTGAGATCGTCATCCGTACGCCGGAAACCGTCCTGGCGGTTGGGGAATCGCAATCGGCGATGTTCCTGACCACGTACGTGAACGACGTCGATCCGGTCGACGCGGTCTTCGATGGCTTCCTGGTCCACTCGAGATTTGGCGCCGCTGCCTCCCTCGACGGATCAAGGGCGCTCGACGAGTCGCGTCCGGTGCCGTTCCGGGAGGACCTGCGGGTCCCGGTCCTCACGGTGCTCACCGAAACCGATGTGGTGGACGGCAATCTGCCCGGCTATCACCGGGCCAGAAGATCAGACGGCATCAATTTCCGGGCGTGGGAGATCCCCGGAAGCGCGCATGCCGACAACTACACGATCCGGGTGGGCTTCATCGACAACGGTTCGGCGCCCCTGGCGGACATCGTTTCGGCCTACACGCCCACCGACAAGTTGATGGGGAAGAAACTGTCGTACTTCATCAACTTCGCCCCCCAGCATCACTATGTGCTGCAGGCCGCGGTCGCGAGCCTCACCCACTGGGTCCGCGCGGGCGAGGCGCCGACGTCGATACCGCCCCTGGAATTGACCGAAGGCGGACAGATCCGGTTTGTCCTGGACGCGAACGGGATTGCCGAGGGCGGGGTTCGCACGCCATGGGTCGATGTCCCGATCGCGCGGACGTCCGGTCTCGCCCCGAACGAGAGCCCCATGTCCTTCCTGTTCGGGTCAGGCGAACCGTTCGACGCCACCAAGCTGCGTGAGCTGTACCCGGGCGGCGCAAACGAATACCTGGACAAGTTCACCGCGGCTCTTGATCGTGCCATCGAGGCCGGCGTCATCGTGCCCGCCGACCGTGCCGAGATTCTGGAGCTCGCCGCCTCGACATTTCCGACCTGACCTTCTGCTCGCGCTGGGAAGGTGAGCTCGCGCTAAAGAGTGAAGCGGCCTGCGAATCCGCGCAGCGGCACGTCGGCGCTCGTCAACAGCCCCGGCGGTGCCTTGACCACCGAGGCGATGGCGTTGAGTGCGGGCAGCCCGGTGACCGTCATGCCGATCGAGGCGAACGAGTCCGGATCGGACAGGTCCACCCCGGGTTTCGGGAAGATCATGTGCTTGTTGTAGACGCACGGATCCCCCTTGATCTGGGTGATGTAGCAGCCCTTGATATCCCAGCTCGGATCGGTGTGCGGGGTCATCTGCCATTCCAGGTGGGTCTCGACGCGCGGCACTCCGTCGACGATGCCCTGGTACTTGATGTAGTTGCCGCCCAGCGATCCCTTCGGCAGGGTGTACCAGCCCAGGTCGACATCCTTGGTGCAGGCGCCGAGTTCGTAGGTGAACTTGACCTCGTCGAGTTCCAGCCCGAAGCAGTCGGCCATCATCAGCACACTGTCGGCGAACACCCGGGTGTACTTCTCCAACTTGGCCGGGATCGACGGATCGTCGACGGGCAGGCCGTAGCCCACCTCGATCCAGGTGTCCTTGCTGTGATGACATGACACGTCGACGGATTCGATGGTGGTGACGTTCTCGATCTCGGCGACGTCGGCCGAGCACACCACGCCCAGGATCTGGTTCACGCCGGGGTTCATACCGGTGCCGTAGAACGTCGAGGAGCCCTTCGCGCACGCCTCGGCCAGCAGCTGGGACACCGGCTTGCCGGAGGGATGCGGGTGGTTGGTGTCGCGGTGCCAGCCGGTGATCCAGTCCGCGGTGGTGACGATGTTGATGCCGGCCTCAAGGACTTTCACGTAGAGGTCCTCATCCGGGAAGACACCATGAAAAGTGAGCACGTCAGGCTTTGTGGCGATGATCTCCTCGATCGACCCCGTCGCCGTCACCCCGATCGGATCGATGCCGGCGATCTCGCCCGCATCTCGGCCGACCTTTTCCGCTGTGTAGCAATGCAATCCGACAAGTTCGAGGTCGGGGCGCTTGCCGATGCGCCTGATCATCTCGGTGCCGACGTTGCCCGTCGCCACCTGGAATACGCGGATCTTCTCGGTCATATGGTGTCTGCCTTCCGGATGAGCGCGAGGTCTGCGGCACTACCGCCCAGACCGTCTGGATAGAACTGCATGGCCCACTTGCGGATTGCGGTGAAGCCCTCGTACTCGGCGGTGGCCAGCGCCGGAGGGTCGGAGTAGCGCTGGTGCGACCAGATGTGGATGTCCTGGGTGAACTGACGGATCACCTCGTCGCCGAACTCGTTGGCGCGCTGGGTGGCCCGGGGACTGTCCTTGCCGGGGGTTCGGCCGATGTAGACCATGAACCGCACGTCGGAGGTGGACTCGTCCACCGGGGTGACCGCCGAGATGGTGCGGTTGTCGATCATTCCCCAGCTCTTGGTCACCGCGATGCCCAGACCGCCGTTGATCGCCTCGACACCGCTGCGCACGTCGTCGATCGACTGTCGATCGTCGCCCTCGAACGTGATGGTGAAGTCGACGTAGGAGATCGGTGCGGCGAAGTCGTGGCGGGTGAACACCGGCACGATCGGGGTCTGGTGCACGAACTTGAAGTGCGCGAAGTCGACGCCGTTCTCCAGCACGTACTGCGGATGCAACTCGAGGCCTTCGCGGAACAACCTCTGCTGGGGGTAATAGTCGGTGGCGCTGCTGCCGTCGGCGAACGACGCGAACACATCCGGCGCATCGAAGTACGGCTCCCGCCCCTCGACGTCGTGCCAGATATAGATGACCTCGTTGAGCTCGGCCACGGGGTAGGTGCGCATCCGGCGGCCGCGGTTGGGCCGGTCCTGGTACGGGATACACACATTGCGGCCCTCGGCGTTCCACTGCCAGCCGTGGAACGGGCACTGGATGACCTCGCCGACCACCTGGCCGCCGAACCCCAGGTGGGCGCCCAGGTGCTCGCAGAAGGCGTTCATCACGGTCACCTGCCCGGATTCCGAGCGCCAGGCGACCATCTCCTCGCCGAAGTACTTCATCGCATGTACAGCCCCGACGCCGACCTGGTCTGACCAGGCGACTTGGAACCATCCTGTCGGTTTCATCGACAACGGTGGTTTGGCCATGACGCGAATCGTAGGAGGTTCTGTGAAACTTTGGAAGAGGGTTCTGTGAAATTGAGGTAATCTCCTGAGATGACCGAGGTGAGCGCGCGCCGCACCAACCGGCGCGGCGAGGCCACCCGGGAGAGCATGCTGGAGGCCGCGCGCAAGGCGCTGGCCACCGGAGACCCGGGAGCGGTCTCGGCCAACCGGATCGCCAAAGACATCGGTGCCACCTGGGGTGCGGTGAAGTACCAGTTCGGTGACATCGACGGGTTCTGGGCCGCCGTCCTGCAGCGCACCGCCGAGCGCCGGGCGGGAATGCTGAATCACCGAGACAACGGTGCGCCGCTGCGCCGGCGGGTGGCCGGCATCATCGACCTGCTCTATGACGGGTTGACCGCAAGTGATTCGCGGGCGATCGAGAATCTGCGCGCGGCGCTGCCACGGGACCATGCCGAACTCGAACGGCTCTACCCGAAGACCGCGGCCGAGCTGTCGTCGTGGGGGCAGAGCTGGCTGCAAACCTGTCAGCAGGCCTTCGCCGACCTCGACGTGGACCCCGAGCGGCTCCGTGAAGTCGCCTCATTCATCCCCGGCGCGATGCGCGGCATCACCTCCGAGCGCCAACTCGGCACCTATACCGACCTCGATGTGGCCCGGCGGGGACTCACCAACGCGATCGTCACGTACCTCGAAGCGCCTCGTTTAGGGCGCTCTGATCACCAGTAACCGGGTTGTGACCTCACAAGGTGGGGGCATTCCCGCCGTCAACAAGTAGGCTATGCCCGATGGTCCCGCTCTGGTTCACGCTGTCCGCACTCTGTTTCGTGGGTGCGGCCGTATTGCTGTACGTCGACATCGACCGTCGACGTGGGTTGGGACGGCGCCGTAAGTCGTGGGCGAAGTCGCATGGCTTCGATTACGAGCACGAGTCGCACGAGATCCTCAAGCGCTGGAAGCGCGGGGTGATGTCGACCGTCGGTGACGTCACGGCCAAGAACGTCGTGCTCGGCCAGATCCGTGGCGAGGCGGTGTTCATCTTTGACATCGAAGAAGTGGCAACGGTGATCGCGCTGCACCGCAAGGTCGGCACGAACGTCGTCGTCGATCTGCGACTCAAGGGCATCAAGGAGCCCCGGGAGAGCGACATCTGGCTGCTCGGCGCGATCGGTCCGCGGATGGTGTACTCCACCAACCTCGACGCCGCTCGTCGCGCCTGCGACCGCCGGATGGTCACGTTCGCCCACACCGCTCCCGATTGCGCCGAGATCATGTGGAACGAGCAGAACTGGACGCTCGTCAGCATGCCGGTCACGAGTACCCGCGCCCAATGGGACGAGGGGCTGCGCACTGTGCGTCAGTTCAACGACCTGCTGCGGGTACTGCCGCCGGTTCCGCAGAACGGTGTGGCACCGCAGTCGGGTCAGGGCAGCCAAGCTGCGCTGGCGCGTCGCGCCGGATCGCCCAGCCGCCCGTTGGCGCCGACGCCCGCCGGGCGCCGGGAGCTGCCTCCGGGCCGGGCCGACGCGGCACCCGGGCGTGGTGACGTCAGCCGCTACACCCAGCCGCGCCAGGAGCCCGGCCGTCCGGATGCGGTCCGCCGGACCCCGCCGCCGGCGCGCAACGGCCGTCACGCACCGCACTACCAGCGCTAGCCTGCGCATCAGAACAGTTCAGTAACCTGTCGGCATGCCTCGCCCCGTCGCGCTGATCACTGGACCGACCTCAGGGCTCGGCGCTGGGTTCGCCCGCCGGTACGCGCGCGACGGCTACGACCTCGTGCTCGTGGCGCGTGACGCCGTACGGCTGGAACAACTCGCCGCCGAACTGCACGACGAGGCCGGTGCAGGAGTCGAAGTGCTTCCCGCGGACCTGGCATGCGCCCCCGACCGGGCCAAGGTCGCCGACCGGCTGCGAGCCGGGGTGCAGGTGTTGGTGAACAACGCCGGCTTCGGCACGTCGGGTGAGTTCTGGACCGCCGATCTCGTCCAGCTGCAGGCCCAACTGGACGTCAACGTCACCGCCGTGATGGAGCTGACGCATGCCGCGCTGCCGTCGATGATCGAGGCCGGTAGCGGCACCGTCATCAACGTGGCCAGTGTCGCCGGGCTGGTTCCCGGTCGCGGATCGACGTATTCGGCCTCCAAGGCCTGGGTCGTCTCGTTCAGTGAGGGGCTGGCCAACGGGCTGGGTGGTACCGGGGTCGGCGTGCATGCGCTGTGCCCGGGTTTCGTCCACACCGAGTTTCATGCCCGCGCGGGCATCGACATGGCGGGCACACCGTCGTTCCTGTGGCTGCAGGTCGAGGACGTGGTGCGTGACTGCCTGGCCGACGTGGCCGCACGCAAGGTGGTCATCGTGCCGGGCCTGCAGTACAAGGTGCTCACCACCGGGGGCCGGATGGCTCCGCGAAACCTGGTGCGCGCCATGACAAAAGCAGTGGGAAAAGGTCGTGGGAGAACTTAGATCAGAACTGACGTGGCAGTGCGGGCGCTGATCGCGGCGGTGATGGCGATGCTTCTCGTTGTCACCGCGGGCTGCGCATCCGACGAACCTGGACGCACGTATGAAGCGTCGACCGCCGAACTCGGGGAATCGTTGGACATCCTCGGCTGGCACCTGAAGGTGTCGGACCTGAGGTTCGACACCGAACACGTACTGGTCGACGTCGAGGGCTCCGCTTCGGGGGATGCCCACGCCAAGCCTGAGGACATCCGGTTCGGCCTGTACGGCGCCCTGGCACATCCGATCGAGGCCGACGCGCTGCACGGCTGCGACGACATCACCAGCCTGGGAATCAGGCCGTTGTCGGCGACCGCGCCCGACAAGCTCAGCGGCACAGTCTGCTTGGGGCCGCAGCGGGACCAGAGCCAGGTTCGCGGCGTGTACGTGTATTCGCCCCGTGAGCGCATCGCCGGCACCACCATCGCCTACCCGGCCGCATTCCCGGTCGGGGTGTTGCCCACGAGTGTGAACGACGCCGGCGTCACCCTCAAGTCCACCAGCGTGGACGCGTTCAGCGCCGATGGCAGCCAACTGGCACCGGCCGCACTGGGCGACCCCAGCGCCTTCAACGGCAAGGGCTACATGCTCATCGGTCTCGAAATCGATGGTGCGGCAAAACGTTATGCGGACGATGCGGCGGCCCGTGGCGGTCCGCTCATGGTGGTGGCAGGCCCGTCGCTACCGCCGCCGGGGCTCAGCCATGCCTGTGCGGTGTACGGCTCTTCGGTGCTGATCCTGCCGGAGGCCTCGCGTGAGGCCGTCAACCTGCGCGCCTCGCTGTGTACGCAGGGGGAGATGAACGCGGCATTGTTGTACGCCTCGGTCTCGGTGATCGGCACGCACGCTGCCCTGTGGACCACTGGTGGCTGAGGCCGTCGGCCCCACCGAGTGGGGCGAGTCCCCAGGAGTGGGGCCATGGGAAGGGCCCTTGCCCTCCGGGGATGAAGCCGCGCGCTATGACGCCGCGCTGCTGCGCGACGGAGATACCCGCAATGTTGTTGATGCTTACCGGTATTGGACCCGGGAGGCGATCATCGCCGACATCGACCGGCGTCGGCACCCGCTACACATCGCGATCGAGAATTTCGGCAATGACGCCAACATCGGCGCCGTGGTGCGCACCGCCAACGCTTTCGCGGTCGACACCGTGCACATCGTCGGGCGGCGACGCTGGAACCGGCGGGGCGCCATGGTCACCGACCGTTATCAGCGGCTCTGCCACCATGACACCACCGCCGAACTGCTGTCCTTCGCCGCCGGCGCCGGGCTGACCGTCGTCGCGGTGGACAACGTGCCCGGCGCCGTGCGACTGGAACAGACCGAACTACCCCGCGACTGCCTGCTGATCTTCGGTCAGGAAGGCCCGGGCATCACCCCGGAGGCGCAGGCCGGTGCGGCCGTGACGGTGTCCATCGCGCAGTTCGGCTCGACCCGCAGCATGAACGCCGGTGTCGCTGCCGGAATCGTCATGCACGCGTGGATCACTCGCCACGCGGATTTCTCACGCGCCTGGTAGCGGTGGGCGCGCCGGCTACCCGGCGATCGCCGCCGTTGCGCTCCTGCCACAGCCGGTAGACGTCGACCGCGGCGTCGTGGGGTTCGTAGCGCATCGGCAGGCGGCGCTCGTCCCACGGTTTGGCGAACTCGTCGTAGAACGTGTTCAGCTCGAAGTACTTTCGATCGTCCACATAGTGCGGTTCATAGGCGTCGCGGGTGGTCAGGAACACCACCTCGTCCGGCGAGCAGTAGTAGAGCGACCCCAGGCACATCGGGCAGGGCTGGGCCAGGATGTAGATCGTGGCGCCGGCCAGGTGTTCGGTGCCGAGCGTGGTGCACGCCTTGCGGATGGCCAGGATCTCCGCGTGTGCGGTCGGATCGTGGGTCTGGGCGACCAGGTTCGGGCTTTCGGCCAGGATTTCACCGTCTTTGACGATGACCGTTGCGAACGGGCGGCCGCCGGCGGCCACGTTCTGGCGGGCGATGTCGATGGTGCGCTGCGCGAAATCCATGGGGCCTCCTCTGCGTCAGGTGGAATCAGAACGGTTTGGTGGGAAGGTATTTGCCGTCGAGGGTGATGACGGCGCGTTCTCCGCCCTCGGGGTCGGCGACCTTGCGGACATCGAGCTTGAAGTTGATCGCGCTGATGATGCCGTCGCCGAACTGCTCGTGGACCAACGCCTTGAGCGTCGTGCCGTAGACCTGCAGCATCTCGTAGAAGCGGTAGATCGTCGGGTCGGTAGGGACCCCGCCGGGGATCGAGCCGCGGGTCGGGATGGTCTGGAGCAGCAACGCGGCGTCGTCGTCGAGTCCCAGCAGAGCGGCGACGGCCCGGGCCGACTGCGCGGGCAGTGCATGCTGACCGAGTACGGCAGCGGTGACGAACGCCGGTGAGAGTTCGGCGGCGTCGGCGATCTGCTGCCAGGTGAGGTCCTTGCGGGTCTTCGCTTCGACTGCGGCGGTGGCCAGCGCCTGACGGGCGGTCGGATCAAATTGGGCGTGCACCATGCTCGGTGTCCTTCTCTTGTGGGGGCTGTGCGTGGGCGACCAGGGTCGGCCTCACCACCCACCACCTTGCGCGCGAAGAGCTATAGCGTCCAATACTTACTTTCCATAGTCCCCATAGATGGAGCCTATGGATTCACCTGCTCGGTGTAGCGCATCGCGATCGAGCTGAAAGCCCGCGCGGCCGCGGACTGATATCCCGCCGATCGGTGCAGGAGCACGACCTCCCGCGACGGTAGCGGGGGATCGGGTCGGATCGGATGAAGGTCGGCCCGCGCCTGCGTGATCGCGTCCGGCAACACCGTGGCCAGCGTGCCGAGCCGGACGAACTCGATCAGTGCGCTGATGGAGTTCGCCTCGATCGCGATGTGGGGTGTCACGTGTTGGGCGGCGAAGAACGCGTCGATGTAGTTGCGCGTGGCGAAGTCTCGGCTGAGCAAGGCCAACGGCTGAGCGGGCAGGTCCTCGATCGCGAAAGTCGCGACATCCGGATGGTGCGGATGGGCCGTGCCCACCACCAGGCTGAGCGTCTCGACGAAGAGCGCGGTCGCGGCGACGCCGGCGGTGTGATGGCCGGTGAACGCGATGCCCAGGTCGATGCGATCGTCGAGCAGGTCGGCCTCGATGAGGTCCTGGGTGGTCTCGATGACCGTGAGGGTGACGCCGGGGTGCTCGGCGTGGAAATGTCGCACCAGCGGGCCGATGAGGTAGGCGGTGATGGTGGGCGTCATGGCTATCCGCAGATTTCCACGGGTCAGGTCCTGCACGTCGTCGACGGCCCGGCGGGCGGCGTCGAGGCCCTGCAGGGCGAGACGTCCGTGCCCGGCGTATGCCTCGCCGGCGTCGGTGAGCCGCACGGTTCGGCCGGAGCGGTCCAGCAGCGTGGTGCCCAACTCGCGTTCGAGCTGCTTGATCTGCTGCGACAGGGTGGGTTGCGACACATGCAGCGCTTCGGCGGCGCGGGTGAAGTTGCCGTGGTCGGCGACGGCCAGCAGGTAGCGGAGATGGCGAAGCTCCATCAACCCAATTTATAGGCTCTGCCTATCGCAACGATGACATCTGCGACTTGGACACTATGGCCGACTGTCGGCAGGGTTGAGGCCAGACGAGAACCCGAGAAATCGGAGCTGCCATGACTCCCCAGACGATCGACGCATTGATCGATGTCGCTCTGCCCGACGGCCGCCGGGTCGATGTGACGCTGCGCGACGGACGAATCGAGTCGATAGACGGCCACCGACAAGCGGATCCGTCCATCGCGGCTCCCGGGCGGCACATCATCGACTGTGGTGGCGCGCTGCTCCTGCCCGCGTTCGTGGACGGTCACTGCCATCTGGACAAGACGTTCTGGGGCGCGCCGTGGCAACCGCACCGTTCGTCGGGGTCGTTGCGTGAGCGCATTGCCGACGAGCGAGCGCTGCGCGCCGAAATCGGAGTCCCCGTCACCGTTCGGGCCACCGCGTTGGCCGAGCACATGGCCTCGCTGGGCACAGGTCACGTTCGCTCGCACGTCGACATCGACCCCGACGTGTTGCTCGCCGGCCTGCACGACCTGCTGGAGGTCCGGGAATCCCTGCGCGACACGCTGAGCATCCAACTGGTGGCGTTTCCCCAGAGCGGCGTCGTGACCGCCCCGGGTGTGCCTGATCTGCTCGACGCGGCCCTGGCCGAGGGCGCCGATCTGATCGGCGGGCTCGACCCGGCGGGATTCGACGGGGATGTCGACGGTCAGCTCGACGTCGTGTTCGGGCTGGCCGAGCGTCACGGCGCGGGCATCGACATCCACCTGCACGACGGCGGTAACGTCGGCACCCGGCAACTCTCTGCGATCGCCGAGCGGACGAAATCCCTTGGGATGGGCGGCAAAGTGACTGTCAGCCATGCGTATTGCCTCGGGCAGATCGATGAAGGCGAGCTCGCCATGACCGCCGCCGCGCTGGCCGATGCGGGAGTTGCGGTGATGACCAACGGCCCGGCCGGGACCATGCCGCCGGTGCTGCGGTTGCGTGAACACGGTGTCCTGGTGTTCGCCGGCTCGGACAACATTCGCGATGCCTGGTGGTCCTACGGGACCGGCGACATGCTCGAACGAGCCACGATCATCGGCCTTGAGGGCGGCCTGATGACCGATGACGAGCTGGGGTTCGCGGCGTCGCTGATCACCGACTCCGCCGCCACCGCCCTCGGACTGACCGATTACGGACTGCGGCCGGGTAACCGGGCTGACCTGGTGGTCGTCGCTGCGGCCAACTCCGCCGAAGCGGTGGCGGGACATCCTGAACGCCTGCTGGTGCTGCGCGGTGGGCGGGTTGTGCGCGTGGCGGATCAACTGTCCTGACCACGCGAGGAGCGCGGAAACTGCTCGACATGCCGACAATTCGGCGGCGCAGTAAGGCAGGATCGTCAGCATGGATCAGCTATGGGCTAACCGTGCGGCCAGCGCCGAAGCTGCGATCACCCAACGGCACCTGACGAAGCTCTGGGGTCTGCCGGGCACCCAACTCGGTGTCGTGGCCTGGCCGGCGACCAAGAAGTACCGCAAGTTCGGAACCTGGCACTACTGGTGGCAGGCGCATCTCCTGGACACGCTGGTCGACGCCCAGGTGCGGGATCCGCAGCCCGAGCGGGTAACCCGCATCGAGCGGCAGATCCGGGGGCACCACATCCGCAACAACCTGTCGTGGACCAACAGTTACTACGACGACATGGCCTGGCTGGCGTTGGCCCTCGAGCGGGCCGGGCGGCTGGTCGGTGTCGAGAAGTCCCACGCACTCAAGAAGTTGTGCGCACAGTTCGTCGATGCCTGGGTGCCCGAGGACGGCGGCGGTATCCCGTGGCGCAAACAGGATCAGTTCTTCAACGCCCCGGCCAACGGTCCGGCGGGGATCTTCCTGGCCCGGTACGACGACCGGTTGCGCCGGGCCCAGCAGATGGCCGACTGGATCGACGACACCCTGATCGACCCGGAGACCCACCTGGTGTTCGACGGCATCAAAGCCGGCTCGATGGTGCGTGCGCAGTACACCTACTGCCAGGGCGTGGTGCTCGGGCTGGAGGTCGAACTCGCGGTGCGCACCGAGGACACCCGGCACGCCGAGCGGGTGCGCCGCCTGGTGGCCGCGGTGGACAAGGAGATGGCCCCCGACGGTGTCATCAAGGGTGCCGGTGGCGGTGACGGCGGGCTGTTCAACGGCGTCACGGCGCGGTACCTGGCGCTGGTGGCCAACACCCTGCCGGGGGATACGGCCGAGGATCAAGCGGCACGGGAGACCGCGCGTTCGATCGTGCTCAAATCCGCACGGGCGGCGTGGGACAACCGGCAGACCGTCGATGGGCTGCCGCTGTTCGGTGCGTTCTGGGAGCAGACCGCCGAGGTGCCAGGGGCCGAGGGCCAGCAGGCGCAGTTCGTCGACGGCGCGGTCAACGCCTCTGCGATCCCTGAACGTGACCTGTCGGTTCAGGTGTCGGGTTGGATGTTGATGGAGGCCGCGCACACGCTGGCCGCAGGCGAAGAGGAGTAGGACTTGACCCAGGCGCAGCGAGCCAGGATCGATTTTCCGTCCCGGATCGGGGTGTGGTGGGCCAGCGAAACCTGGTCGATGCCAGATGCGCAGGAGGTCGCCCGGGAAATCGAGGCACTCGGCTTCGGCTCGCTGTTCCTGCCCGAGGTCACCGGTAAGGAATGCCTGACGCAGTCGGCGGCCTTCCTGGCCGCGACTCAGCATCTGGTGGTGGGCACCGGCATCGCCAACATCCACGTCCGGGTGCCGAGTGCGGCCGAGACCGGTGCGCGCACCCTCACCGCGCTGTATCCGGGCCGGTTCGTGCTCGGTCTCGGTGTCAGTCACGGGCCGTTGGTCGAGCACGGCCTGGGTGGCGTCTACCAGAAGCCGCTGGCCACCATGCGCGACTACCTGGACCGGATGGCCGCTGTTCCCGAGCAGATCGAACCGGGCATCGGCCGCCCGCCCCGGCTGCTGGCCGCACTGGGTCCGAAGATGATCGAGTTGTCCGGCACTCACGCCGACGGCGCCCACCCGTACCTGGTGACCCCCGAGCAGACCCGGATCACCCGCGACATCCTCGGTCCGGAGAAGTGGATCGTCTCCGAACAGGCGGTGGCGATCGGGTCGACCGATGAGGATCAGCTCCGCCGAGCGCACGCTCACCTCGACGTCTACAGCGGTCTGCCGAACTACCGGAATTCGTGGCTGCGTCAGGGGTTTGACGAGTCCGATCTGGTGCGCGGTGGATCCGACCGGCTGGCCCGCGGTGTGGTGGGGATGGGGTCGGTCGAGGGCGCCGCCAAGGCGGTGACGGCGCATCTGGAAGCCGGCGCCGACCATGTCGTGCTGCAGGTGCTCGGTGACAACCCGATGGCGGACCCGCGCCCGGCGCTTCGTGAACTGGCCGGCGCACTCGGACTGAGTTAGTCCGTCAACTCCACAGGGTCACGTGCACCTTGGGCCGAAATCTGGTGACGCCCACCCCGGTTCCCCGGATCATGGCCTGGGTGCAACGCGGGGTCGTGATGAACCGCACCAGTTCGGACACGGCCGGCTGCCGGGCCGCCGCGGGCAGGGTCGACGCGAACCATTCCCCGGCGATCTGCAGGCCCGGCCCCTTGAGTTGTACGAGCCTGCCGCTGGTCAGGTCGGCCGCCACGGCGAACCCGATCGTCGGCATCACCCCGCCGACCCGGTGCACCTCCTCCAGCGCGGCCGCATCGCTCTGGAAGATTCGCTGCCGGGCCTCGGGAATCGCGAGGTGTCGCAACATGGTTGCGATCTCGCCGTCGACGCTGCCGCCGGAGGGCCCGAGCGTCCACTGCTGCTCGCGCAACTGAACCGGGCTCGGGGACCGTCCGGCCAACGGGCTGTCCCGAGTGGTCACGGTGATGATCTGGTACTTCAGGAACGCGCGCACCGCGAGCGTCGGATCATCGACCTCCGGCGGCGGGCCAAGCGCGATATCGATCGCACGGGTGGCGATCAGGTCGGCGAAGCGGCCGGCCGGGTGGACACTGAGCTCGACCGAAAGGTCGTCGGCGCGTGAGGAGAACAGCTCGATGAGTCCGGGCGCCGCGTGTTCGGCGAACGCGCTGGATGCCGCGATCCGCAACAGCCGCCGACCGTGCGCGGCCTCGGTCACCTCGATGGCGGTCTGCTGCTGTAGGCCGAGGATCTCGACGGCGCGGCTGGCCAGGCGCAGACCACCCGGGGTGAAGGCCAGGCCGGCCGCGGACCTGGTGAACAGCGGATCGTCGAGTTCTTTGCGCAGCTGGGCGACATGCATCGAGATCCCGGCGTCGGACATACCCAGTTCCTCGGCCGCGGCCCGCACCGAGCCCAGCCTCACTACCGCCGAAAACGCACGCAATTGCGCGGGTGTCACGACTGAAGCCTAGAACGGCTCCCGAGTCGTACGCTCGCAGAATGTTGTATCGGTGGTTGGTGCGAAGGCAGGCAATCGCCCTGTGGGCGAAGCTCTCAGATCAGCGTATCGACGAGATACCGCTCGCCGACGACGTGCACTTCGTATATCTGGGGGACCACCCATTGGCGGTGGATCTTCGCGGTGCCGATGCTGAGCGGGCATGGTTGCGCGACAAGTTCTTTCGGAGCTTTCCCGATATCCGGTTCGAGGTGGAGTCGATGGTCGTCGAAGGCGGCCCCTGGTCGACCCGCATCGCCACCAGTTACGCCGCCACGCGCCAGGGTCAAGTCGTCTATCGGGGAGTCAATGTCGGGCGCGTCGTCTGGGGCAAGGTCGTCGAGGAGCGGATTCTCCCCGACACCCAGGCGCTGGTGGCGGCACTCGGATGAGGCGCTCTAGATTGAGAGCGTGAGAGATGTGCTGAGCACACTGTTAGCGGTCTGGCGTGCGGGCGAAACCGCAGGTGTCGGGACTGTGGTGCGCACATTTCGGTCCGCGCCACGCCCCGCGGGTGCGGCGATGGTGGTCGCCCCCGACGGGACCGTCGCCGGGTCGGTGTCGGGCGGCTGCGTCGAGGGCGCCGTGTACGAACTGGCGACCGAGGTGATGGCGAGCGGCACCCCGGTGCTGCAGCGCTACGGCGTCAGTGACGACGATGCGTTCGAGGTCGGACTCACCTGCGGCGGCATCCTCGACGTGTTCGTGGAACCGGTGTCCCAGAACACGTTTCATCAGCTGAGTGCCATCGCCGATGACATCGAGGCCCATCGTCCCGTCGCGATGGCCACGGTCATCGCACATCCCGACGCGTCGTGGGTTGGCAGGCGTTTGGTGGTGCATCGCGACACGGTCGAGGGCTCGCTGGGGTCCCTGCGTGCCGATGCCGCGGTCACCGACGACGCCCGCGGGCTGCTGGCGGCCGGTCGCAGTGAGGTACTGACTTACGGTCCCGACGGTCAGCGCCGCGGTGAGGGCATGGAGGTCTTCGTCGCGAGCCACGCGCCGCGGCCCCGGATGCTGGTGTTCGGCGCCATCGACTTCGCGGCAGCCGTCGCCCAGCAGGGCGTGTTCCTGGGCTACCGCGTCACCGTGTGCGACGCCCGGCCGGTATTCGCCACCTCCGCGCGGTTCCCGACCGCCGACGAGGTGGTGGTGGACTGGCCGCACCGGTACCTGGCGGCCCAGGCAGAGGCGGGGGCGATCGACGCCCGCACGGTGATCTGCGTGCTGACCCACGACCCCAAGTTCGACGTGCCACTGCTGGAGGTGGCGCTGCGACTGCCCGAAGCCGCCTACATCGGTGCGATGGGGTCGCGGCGAACCCACGAGGACCGAGTGGCGCGCCTGCGTGACGCCGGGATGACGGAGGCCGAGCTGGCCAGGTTGTCCAGCCCGATCGGACTGGACCTCGGCGGCCGGACGCCCGAGGAGACGGCGGTGTCCATCGCTGCCGAGATCATCGCCCAGCGCTGGGGAGGCGGCGGGCGGCCGCTGGCTCATACCGACGGTCGTATCCACCATGAGCAGGGCGAACGTAGGGCGCTGCCGGCCAGTTAAGTAATCGCTTAACTGGCTGTTGACGCCGAGGTAAGTCGGGTGTGAGCTGGCTCACATGCAAGTACCCGGCCCCTTTGAGTACGAACGCGCCACCACCGTCGACCACGCCGTCGGCTTGCTGGACCGGTTGGGCGAGGACGCCAGGATCGTCGCCGGTGGGCACAGCCTGCTGCCGATGATGAAGCTGCGCATCGCCAACCCCGAGTACCTCGTCGACATCAACGACCTCGCCGCCGAGCTCGGCTACATCTCTGTATCGGACGTCAGCTCCCCGCTCCTGGTCCGCATCGGGGCGATGGCCAGGCACCGCCAGGTGCTGGAGTCCGATCCGCTGGCGGCGGTGTGCCCGATATTCCGTGACGCCGAACGGGTGATCGCCGATCCTGTCGTGCGTAATCGGGGCACGCTGGGGGGCTCGCTCTGCCAGGCCGACCCGGCCGAGGACCTGACCACCGTGTGCAGGGTCCTCTCGGCGACATGCCTGGTCCACGGGCCGGCCGGCGATCGGGAGATCCCCATCGACGATTTCCTCGTGGGGCCCTACGAGACCGCGCTGGCTCACAACGAGATGCTGATCGAGGTGCGGATCCCGGTACGCCACCGCACCTCCAGCGCGTACGCGAAAGTGGAACGCCGCGTGGGGGACTGGGCGGTCACCGCCGCCGCAGCCCAGGTCACGCTGGACGGGAACTCGGACGGGGCCTCGATCGCCACTGCCCGTATCGGTCTGACCGCGGTGAACGCCGACTGGGACGCTCTGCGTGCATTGTCGGATTCGTTGGTGGGCAAGCCCGCCGTCGAGGAGACCTTCGCCGACGCGGGTGCGGCCGCCGCGCAGGCCTGCGATCCGGTCAGCGACATGCGCGGCAGCGCCGACTACAAACGCCACCTGGCATCCGAACTGACCATCCGCACGCTGCGCGCGTCCGTGGAGCGGATACGCAGCACCCCTGCGCTGGAAGGGAATTGAGCCATGCAGGTCAACATGACGGTCAACGGCGAAGCGGTCAGTGCCGAGATCGAACCCAGAATGCTGCTGGTGCACTTCCTGCGCGACCAATTGGGACTGACCGGGACCCATTGGGGTTGCGACACATCCAACTGCGGCACATGCGTCGTCGACGTCGACGGAGAACCGGTGAAATCCTGCACCATGCTGGCCGCGATGGCCTCCGGGCACACGATCCGCACGGTCGAGGGCATGGAGGTCGACGGTCATCTGGACCCGGTGCAGGAAGGGTTCATGCAGTGCCACGGACTGCAATGCGGGTTCTGCACCCCGGGCATGATGATCACCGCCCGTGCGCTGCTCGACCGCAACCCGGACCCGACCGAAGAGGAGATCCGCGAAGCGGTCTCGGGTCAGATCTGCCGCTGTACCGGCTACACCACGATCGTGCGATCGGTCCAGTGGGCGGCACGGCAGGGCCGTGAGTCGGCTGCTCATGAGGAGGCGAACGCATGACGACGCTGGAGAACCCGGTCAGCCGCCCCGAGGACACCGCGACGAACGACGCGAAACCCTGCGGTCACGGCCGGATGCTGCGCAAGGAGGACCCTCGATTCATCCGGGGCCGCGGCACCTACGTCGACGACGTCACGCTGCCGGGCATGCTGCACCTGGCGATCCTGCGCTCGCCGTACGCGCACGCCAGGATCGCGGGCATCGATGTGACTGCGGCGCAGGCACATCCGAAGGTCAAGGCCGTGGTCACCGGTGCCGACCTGGCGGAGAAGGGCCTGGCCTGGATGCCGACGCTGTCCAACGACGTGCAGGCCGTGCTGGCCACCGACAAGGTCCGGTTCCAGGGCCAGGAGGTGGCCTTCGTGGTCGCCGAGGACCGGTACTCGGCCCGCGACGCCCTGGAACTCATCGACGTCGACTACGACCCGCTGGACCCGGTGATCGACGCCCGGCACGCACTGGACGCGGACGCGCCGGTGATCCGCACCGACCTCGAGGGCAAGACGGACAATCACTGCTTCGACTGGCAGACCGGGGATGCCGCGGCCACCGAGGCGGCTTTCGCCAAGGCCGATCTCGTGGTCAAACAGGAGATCGTCTACCCGCGCGTGCATCCCGCACCGATGGAAACCTGCGGCGCGGTCGCCGATCTGGATCCGGTGACCGGCAAGCTCACCCTGTGGAGCACCTCGCAGGCACCACACGCGCACCGCACGTTGTACGCACTGGTCGCCGGCCTGCCCGAGCACAAGATCCGGGTGATCTCGCCGGACATCGGCGGTGGGTTCGGTAACAAGGTGCCGATCTATCCCGGGTATGTCTGTGCGATCGTCGGGTCTCTGCTGCTGGGCAAGCCGGTCAAGTGGGTGGAGGACCGCAGCGAAAACCTCACCAGCACAGGGTTCGCGCGGGACTACATCATGGTCGGTGAGATCGCCGCGACCTCCGACGGCAAGATCCTGGCGATCCGGTCCAACGTGCTGGCCGACCACGGTGCCTTCAACGGCACCGCGGCCCCGGTGAAATATCCCGCGGGCTTCTTCGGCGTGTTCACCGGCAGTTATGACATCGAGGCGGCGTACTGCCACATGACCGCGGTGTACACCAACAAGGCACCAGGCGGAGTGGCCTACGCCTGCTCGTTCCGCATCACCGAGGCGGTGTACTTCGTCGAGCGCCTGGTGGACTGCCTGGCCTACGAACTCAAGATGGATCCGGCCGAGCTGCGGCTGCGAAACCTGTTGAAACCCGAGCAGTTCCCGTACAAATCCAAGACCGGCTGGGTGTACGACTCCGGCGACTATGAGAAGACGATGCGGCTCGCGATGGAGATGATCGGTTACGCGGGCCTGCGCGCCGAGCAGCGGGAGAAGCGCGAGCGCGGCGAACTCATGGGCATCGGAATGTCGTTCTTCACCGAGGCCGTGGGCGCCGGCCCGCGCAAGGACATGGACATCCTCGGCCTCGGCATGGCCGACGGCTGCGAACTGCGGGTGCACCCGACCGGAAAAGCTGTGGTGCGGTTGAGTGTCCAGACCCAGGGGCAGGGCCACGAGACGACCTTCGCCCAGATCGTGGCCGAGGAACTCGGGATCCCGCCCGAGGACATCGACGTGGTGCACGGCGACACCGACCAGACCCCGTTCGGCCTGGGCACCTACGGCAGCCGGTCCACACCGGTGTCGGGCGCGGCGGCCGCGCTCGTCGCGCGCAAGGTCCGCGACAAGGCCAAGATCATCGCGTCCGGGATGCTGGAGGCCTCGGTCGCCGACCTGGAATGGGACAAGGGCAGCTTCCACGTCAGGGGTGATCCGACGGCTTCGGTCACCATCGCCGACATCGCGATGCGCGCGCACGGCGCGGGTGATCTCCCGGAGGGAATCGAGGGCGGTCTGGACGCCCAGATCTGTTACAACCCGGAGAATCTCACCTACCCGTACGGTGCGTACTTCTGCGTCGTCGACGTCGACCCGGGTACCGCCGTGGTCAAGGTGCGCCGGTTCCTCGCGGTCGACGACTGCGGCACCCGGATCAACCCGATGATCATCGAGGGGCAGGTGCACGGCGGCCTGGTCGACGGCATCGGCATGGCGTTGATGGAGATGATCGCGTTCGACGAGGACGGCAATTGCCTGGGCGGGTCGTTGATGGATTACCTCATCCCCACCGCGATGGAGGTGCCGCACTTCGAGACCGGCCACACCGTCACGCCGTCGCCGCACCACCCGATCGGAGCCAAGGGAATCGGTGAGTCCGCGACGGTGGGCTCACCGCCTGCCGTGGTGAATGCTGTGGTGGATGCGTTGGCGCCGTTCGGGGTTCGGCACGCGGACATGCCGCTGACCCCGTCGCGGGTATGGGAAGCCATGCAGGGGCGGGCCAGGCCGCCCATCTAGAGGGAGTACAGATGACTCTGAGCGAGCGCGTGGCACAACTTCGCCGGGCACGAACGCCGTTCGTGCACGCGACGGTGGTGCGCGCGCAGCCGCCCACCTCGGCGCATCCCGGGGATGAGGCGATCCTGTTGGCCGACGGCACGATCGAGGGGTTCGTCGGAGGACACTGCGCTCAGAACTCGGTCCGCAAGGCAGCGCTGGGGGCGCTGCAGGTGGGCGAGAGTGTACTGCTGCGCGTGTTGCCCGACGGCGATGTGCATTTCCCCGAGGCCCCGGGTGCCTGCGTGGTGGTCAACCCCTGTCTGTCCGGCGGCGCGTTGGAGATCTTCCTGGCACCCGAGGTGCCCGCGCCGCTGGTACAGATCTTCGGTGGCACGCCGATCGCCGACGCCATGGTCGAACTGTGCGGGATTCTCGGCTACGACGTGCGGCGGCTCGACGATCCCGGCTCCGACCCCGGGGATGCCACTGCCGTGGTGATCGCCAGTCTCGGTGGCCCCGAAGGCGAGGTGATCCGGGCCGCGGTGGACGCCGGGGTCGGCTACATCGGGCTGGTCGCCAGCCGGGTGCGCGGGGCGTCCATCCTGGACGGCCTGGGATTGACGGAAGCCGAACGCACCAGGGTGCACACCCCGGTCGGACTGGCGATCGGCGCGAAAACCCCGGCCGAGATCGCGGTTTCGATCGTCGCCGAGGTCATCGAAGGCATCAGGGTCGGCGGGCTCCGCGGCGCATGAGCACTGACCCGGTCTTCTCCTGCGTCGAGGATGTGGTGCGGCGGTTCGACGCCAGCGACTACCTGCTTGGCGAGGGCACCGCGACAGCCATCTATCTGGCCGTCACGATGGGACGCCCGCTGTTGTTGGAGGGCGAACCGGGCGTCGGCAAGACCACCGCGGCCAAAACACTGGCGGCCGTTCTGGATACCCCACTGGTCAGGCTGCAGTGTTATGAGGGGCTGACCGCGAGCGAGGCCCTCTACGACTGGAACTACCAGCGCCAGCTGCTTTCCATCCGGTTGGCCGAAGCTCGCGGCGGCGAACAGCTCGACGAAGCACACCTCTACACCGAGGCCTACCTCATCGACCGGCCGATCCTGCAGTGCGTGCGGCACCGCGGACCGCGCCCACCGGTGCTCCTGGTCGACGAGATCGACCGCGCCGACGACGAGTTCGAGGCGCTGCTGTTGGAGTTCCTCGGCGAGGCCGCGGTCACGGTTCCCGAGCTCGGAACATTCGTCGCCGACCGGCCGCCCGTCGTGGTGCTGACGTCGAACCGCAGTCGTGACCTGCACGACGCGTTGCGTCGTCGCTGCCTGTATCACTGGATCGAGTACCCGCAGCGTGCCCACGCCGTGGCGATCGTCCGTCGCACGGTGCCAGGGGCCACCGACCCGCTCATCGAGCGGGCTGCCCAATTCGTTGGTGCCGCACGCGATCTCGACCTCGACAAGCCACCGGGTATCGCCGAGATCATCGACTGGGTTGCCGCCCTGGTGACGTTGGGTGTCGGTGACCTGGTGGACCCCGCGGCGCTGGAGACGCTCGGGGCTCTGGCCAAGACCCCCGACGACACGGGACAGCTCCGTGACGCACTGCTGGAACTGAGAGGAAGCGCCCTATGAAGATTGCCAACGAGTTCACCGTCAGCGTGCCCGTCGACGAGGCATGGGACCTGCTCACCGACCTCGAGCAGGTGGTCCCGCTGATGCCGGGCGCACAGCTGACCGGTCAGGAGGGCGAGGACACCTTGGGCAGGGTGAAGATCAAGGTCGGCCCGGTCACCAGTGAGTTCAACGGCAAGGTCCACTTCGTCGAGCAGAACCGCGACGAGCACCGGGCCGTCATCGATGCGCTGGGCAAGGAAGCCCGAGGCGCCGGCAATGCCGCTGCCACCGTGACCGCCCGCCTGCACGACGCCGGGCAGGCGACCCGGGTCACGGTCGACACCGACCTCAAGGTCGTGGGCAAGCTCGCCCAGTTCGGCAGCGGCATGCTGCAGGACGTGTCGGAGAAACTGCTGGGCCAGTTCGTCGAGTCGCTGGAAGCCAAGCTCGCCACCCAGAAGGCTCCGGTGGAGCCCACCGAAAAGCCCGTAGCCGCACCGGTTCCCGGCCCAGAGCCGATCGACCTGCTGGATCTGGCCGGCGGCAGCGCACTCAAGCGATACGGCCCCCGGGTCGCCGGTGCGTTTCTGCTCGCGGCCCTGGTGTTCACCTTCGGCCGGCTGCGGATGGCCAGGCACGCTCGCCGGTGACGTCATCCCTGCTGCGTGGGGCCGACCTGGCCGCGTTCGCCGTCGCGCTGGTCGACCGGCTTCGCGCGGGCGGGGTGACGGTGTCGGCGGTCGGGCCCTCAACCCTGGTCCAGGCGATGCACGAGCTGGTGCCCGCCGCGCGGTCTCGGCTGTACTGGGCGGCGCGGCTCTCACTCGTCACCCGGGTCGAGGATCTGCCTGCCTTCGACGCGGTGTTCGACGCGGTTTTCGCCGACGCCGTGCTCGGTCTGGATCCGCCCGGTCTCAAGCGATCGGCGTTGTCGTCGCCCGCACCCGCTCGGAGCTCGGCGGCCGAGGCCGGCGAAGCCGTCGACGCCGACCTGCCGTGGACGACCAGGCCGGCGTCCATCGCCGCGGTGGCCGGCTCGCCCGACGGCAGGGCGCTGCCCGACCTGATGCCGAGCTGGCTGGCCCAGCGTGCCGACGAGCCGTTCGAGCCGTTCGAGCAGTTCGACAGCGACGAGTTGAGGCGGATCGGAGCCTGGCTGGAAAGCGCGGAAGCCCGCTGGCCGCACCGCCGCACGCTGCGTCGGCGCCGTCACCCGGCCGGCCGGCGCGTCGACCTGAGGGAGACCATCAGGGCATCCCGGACCACCGGCTGGGAGCCGGTGCGGGTGGCCAGGACCCTGGCCCGCCTCCGTCCCCGGCGGGTGGTGCTGGTGTGCGACGTCAGCGGATCGATGCAGCCGTACGCCGCGGTGTATCTACATCTGATGCGCGCGGCGGCGGTGCACCGCCGGACCCGACCCGAGGTGTTCGCATTCGCGACCACGCTCACCCGGCTCACCGCCGTGCTGTCGCACCGGTCTGCCGAGTTCTCATTGGCCCGGGCCAACGAGAAGGTGGCCGATCGCTATGGAGGCACCCGCCTGGCCCGGTCGATCGGTGCGCTGCTGAGCGGTCCGCACGGTCATGCGTTGCGCGGTGCGGTGGTCGTGATCGCCTCCGACGGATGGGATTCGGACCCGCCCGAATTATTGCAGCGCGAGATGGTCCGGTTGCGCCGCCGGGCGCATCTGGTGGTGTGGCTCAACCCTCGCGCGGCGGCACCGGATTATGTGCCCCTGGCCAGATCGATGGCCGCGGCGTTGCCGCTGTGCGATCACTTCCTGCCGGCGCACACGCTCGCCGGCCTGCGTGAGCTGTTCGATGTGCTCGGCGGCAGTTAGGCCTGGTCGGCGGCGGCCTTCTTGGCGGCGCGGCGGCGCTTGAGCCACTCGAAGAACATCGGGGCCACCGAGGCCACGACGATCAGGATGAAGATCGGCTCGAGCAGCTTCTGGATGATCTCGAACTGGCCCAGCCAGTAGCCGAGCAGCACCAGGCCGACGCCCCACACGACGGCGCCCAGGACGTTGAACGTCGTGAAGACCGAGTAGCGCATCTTGGCGGCACCGGCGACGATCGGCGCCAAGGTGCGCACGATCGGTACGAAGCGGGCGATGACGATCGCGAACGGGCCACGCTGCTCGAAGAACGCGTGGGCCTCGTCGAGGTACTTCTGCTTGAGCACGCGGTTGTCGGGCTTGAACATCTCGACACCGATGAACCGGCCGATGACATAGCCGACCTGGCCACCGAGGATCGCTGCCAGCGGGATGAACACCAGCAGCTGCCAGAGCGCGAAGTTGGCGTCCACGGCCGTTCCCTGGGCGGCGGTGCCCGCGGCCAGCATTCCCGCGACGAACAACAGCGAGTCGCCGGGAAGGACGGGGAACAACACCCCGGACTCGACGAAGACGACGACAAGGATGCCCACCAGGGCCCAGGTGCCGAAGGATCCGATGAGGTGCAGCGGATCCATGAAATCCGGCATGAGCGCCAGATTGGTCGTAGCCTCAGGGAGGGCGATGTCGATCACGACTCCCTAGGGTACCTGGGCCCCACCACCGGTCTTCACCTGCGATAACCCGCGTCCAGATGGAAGGACAAGCCATGCCGATCGCCACGCCTGAGGTCTATGCCGAGATGCTGAGCCGGGCCAAGGAGCATTCCTTCGCATTTCCGGCCATCAACTGCGTCGGCTCCGAGAGCCTCAACGCCGCCATCAAGGGTTTTGCCGACGCGGGCAGCGACGGCATCATCCAGTTCTCGACCGGTGGGGCCGAGTTCGCCTCCGGATTGGGGGTCAAGGACATGGTGACCGGCGCCGTCGCGCTGGCCGAGTTCGCCCACGTGATCGCCGACAAGTACCCGATCACGGTGGCCCTGCACACCGACCACTGTCCGAAGGACAAGCTGGACACCTATGTGCGGCCGCTGCTGGCCATCTCCGCCGAGCGTGTTGCCGCGGGCCGCAACCCGCTGTTCCAGTCGCACATGTGGGACGGCTCGGCTGTCCCGATCGACGAGAACCTGACCATCGCCCAGGAACTGCTGAAGCTCGCGGCGGCGGCCAAGATCGTCCTTGAGGTCGAGATCGGCGTGGTCGGCGGTGAAGAGGACGGCGTCGAGGCCGAGATCAACGAGAAGCTCTACACCTCCTCGGAGGACTTCGAGAAGACCATCGACGCGCTGGGCGCCGGTGAGCAGGGGGCGTACCTGCTGGCCGCGACCTTCGGCAACGTGCACGGCGTGTACAAGCCCGGCAACGTGGTCCTCAAGCCCGAGGTGCTGGCCGAGGGGCAGCGGGTGGCCGCGGCCAAGCTCGGATTGCCCGGTGATGCAAAGCCTTTCGACTTCGTCTTCCACGGCGGGTCCGGCTCGCTGAAGTCGGAGATCGAGGACTCTCTCAAGTACGGCGTGGTGAAGATGAACGTCGACACCGACACCCAGTACGCCTTCACCCGTCCGCTGGCCGCGCACATGTTCACCAACTACGACGGTGTGCTCAAGATCGACGGCGAGGTCGGGAACAAGAAGGTGTACGACCCGCGCAGCTACCTGAAGAAGGCCGAGGCGTCCATGGCCGAGCGCGTCATCGAGGCCTGCAACGACCTGCACAGCGCCGGGCGCAGCGTCACCGGCGCCTAGGCGGCCAGCCTGCCGTACCCGAGGATGCCCGCGATCTCGGCGTCGTCGAGGGTGTGCACGCGGATGCCGCCCTCCTCGTTGCCGCCGACCGTGGTGATCGCGTTGTCATCCACGGCCACAATGAAATTCGTGTGCAACCCGAGTGGGCTGCCGTCGGCGTACAACACCACGTCACCGGTGCGCGGCCGGTAGGAGTCCGGCGCGGCGAACCGGCCCGCGGCCTGGTAGTACTCCTGCAGCGTGTACACGCCCGGGATCCGCCAGTTCCCCGAGTTCGGATTGGACAGCGGCCGGCCCGCCTCGTTGAGCACCCAGCTGACGAAGTCGGCGCACCACGGCTCCTCGACTCCCTCGGAGAAATGGCTGCCGCCGGGCTGCGCGTCGTACTGCGCCTGCAGCACGTCGACGACACGGGCCTGGGCCGGATCGAGTGCGGCACGGTCGAGCTGGGGAAAGGCCACGGGTTTGCCGGGCAGGACGTCGAGTACCGAGCCCGGATGCCGCACCAGCAGTGCGGCCACGCCGACGACGACGACCACGCCGAGCGCGCACAATGCCAACCAGAGCTTGGGTCCGCGCAGGGTCACCGGACCAGGTTAGCCGGTGGGCGCCTGGCAGATCTTCCACTGATTGTCGCGGAACTGAAGGTCGAAGCTGCGGGTCGACCGCGTTTGCGGGGCAAAGGCCATGAAGCTCGTGACGTTGGCCTCGGCGTGGTCGCCGTTGACGACCACCTGGTCGATGCTGGCCACCACGGGGTATTGCTTGGCGGCCTCCACCCGGGCGTGAGTTTCGTCCCACGCCCGCTGGTCGTAGTTGACGTAGTTGTCGCGGGTGGTGCCGCAGGTGATCGAGCGCAGGGCGGCCAGGTCGCCGCGCTGGATGGCCGAGTCGAAGTTCTGGATCGTCGTGCGGACGTCGTCCTCCTGGGACGCGGCCGCCGACGACTTCCGGGTCAGCAGGACGGTGCCGAGCACCGCGATCGCCACCAGCGCCGCGATCACCAACACGACCGCGACCACCCACCCCCAGCTCCGGCGGGCGGCCGGCTGCGGCTTCTGTTCCTGTTCCTCGCGTGGCGGGATGACTTGCGGAGCAGCGCCTTTCGGGACATCGGCCGCGACGGTGTCGCCCTCGCCGGGCGGAGCGAACACCTCGGTCTCGGGGTCGGGAGGCGTGTCGATCTTCTGCGTCGACGAGTCGAACCCGGACGGCGCGGTGAAGCGTCGTTCGTCGTTGAGGTGGACTTCCCCGGTGACTTCGTCGGCCGAGCCGAAGATCTCGGTGGCCGGCTCGGTCACCTCGGACATGTTCGGCAACTCGACCTTCTCGGTCGGTGTGTCGCTGTGGTCGGCGCGGCCCTCGTCAGGTCCCGTTGGGTTCGACATCCCTGCTGCGGTCCTCCCGTACGTCGGTACCGGTGGAGCTTATCGGTCGGTGCACAATAGGCCCATGACACGGATGGGTGATTTGTTGGGACCGGAACCGGTTTTCCTGCCCGGGGACCCTGAGGCCGAGGACGAATTGGCTGCGGGTGAAAAGGCGGCCGTGGTGGCCGCCGCCCACCCCTCGGCGTCGATCGCGTGGGCGGTGCTGGCCGAGAACGCCCTGGCCGACGACAAGGCCGTCACCGCATATGCGTACGCCCGCACCGGCTATCACCGCGGGCTGGATCAGCTGCGCCGCAACGGCTGGAAGGGTTTCGGCCCGGTGCCGTTCGCCCATGAGCCGAACCAGGGATTCCTGCGGTGCGTGGCCTCGCTGGCCCGGGCCGCCGACGACATCGGCGAGACCGACGAATTCCAGCGGTGCCTGGATCTTCTCGACGACTGCGATCCGGCTGCGCGCGGCGAACTCGGCCTGGCCTGAGCTCAGTCCTTCGCCTCGCAGGAGCAGTCTTCCGCTGAGTCGGGCGGTTCCACCTGCACGGTGGCGTGAGCCAGGCCGCGGGCGTTCAGTACCGCGCGTGCGTCGTCGAGCACCCGGGCGGTATCGGCGCTGCTGGTCAGGTGCGCGGTAACCATGTCCTTGCCGGGAACGAGCGTCCACACGTGCAGATCGTGCACCTCGGTCACGCCGTCCACCGATTCGAGCGCGGCCCGGAGTTCGTTGACGTCGATGTGCTGCGGGGAGGATTCGCTGAGAATTCGCAGCGCGGCCCGGGCCAAGGCGATGGCCCGCGGCAGCACCCACAGGGCGACGAGGACCGCGACCACCACGTCGGCGTAGGGCCAGGCGGTGGTGACGGTGACGATGCCGGCGACCAGGACGCCGATGCTGCCGACGGTGTCCGCCACGACCTCCATGTAGGCGCCTTTGACCGCGAGGCTGTCCTTGGAGTGCGACCGCAGCATCATCACGACGACGGCGTTGGCGGCCAGGCCTGCCAATGCCACGACGATCATCGGCACGCCGGGTACGTCGGGAGCATTGCCGAGGCGTTCGAAGGCCTCGTAGAGGATGAAGCCCGCCACGCCCAGCAGTAGGGCGGCATTGGCCACGGCGGTGAACACCTCTGCCCGGTGCCAGCCGTAGGTGCGGGCCGGGGACGTGCTGCCGCGCTTCGCCAGCAGCACCGCGGTCAGCCCCATGAACATGGCGACCAGGTCGGTGAGCATGTGCCCGGCGTCGGCGAGCAGGGCGATCGAGTTGATCAGCAGCGCTGTGACCAGCTCAAGGACGAAGAACGCGCTCAGAATCGCCGCGGCGATGATCATCCTGCTGACGCGGGTATCGCTGCTGTGGCTGTGATCGTGGCCGGCACCCATGCCCCGAAATATATGCGGAAGTACGCATATGTGGCAAGGTTTAGAGCCAGGCGGACCAGAACCGGGTCAGCTGGCTGCCGATCGACACCAGCTGACTCGGCACGCCGGAGAGATCGACGAACCAGAACACCACCCCGAAGAACCATCGGTTCAGCACCGGCGTGAACAGCAGGATGATCAGGATGAACAGGCCCCACTGCTTGGCCGGCTCCAGTGCACGCTGGGTGTCGGGGCTCAGATGTGGTTCCAGTGCGCCGTAGCCGTCCAGCCCGGGAACCGGCAGCAGGTTCAGCACTACCGCGGTGACCTGCAGGAACCCCAGGAAGGCCATCCCGGACCAGAACACGCTGTGGGCCGGGTCGAAGAAGATCCGGGTGACGGCGAGCAGCAGGACCGCCAGTACCAGGTTGGCCGCCGGGCCGGCCAGGCTGACCAGCGTTTTCTGCCGGGCTGTCATCCAGGAAGTGCGGACGTAGACCGCACCGCCGGGCAGCCCGATGCCGCCGAGGGCGATGATCAGCACCGGCAGACCCAGTGACAGCAGAGGATGGGAGTACTTGAGCGGGTTGAGGGTCAGGTAGCCCCGCACTGCGACGTCGTGGTCGCCGAACCGCCAAGCGGTGAAGGCATGGCCGAACTCGTGCAGGCACAGCGACACCAGCCAGCCCGCGATCACCAGGATGAAGACGCCCACATAGGACAGTGGCTTCACGTTGTCCGCGGCGAGCCAGGCCAGCACTCCGCCGGCCACGGTGAGCGCGACGACGGCCAGGAAAACCGGGCTCGGGCGTACCGACTGATGCAGCGGGCGGATGTTCACGATTCGACGCTACGGCAATTCGGCCGGCAATTCGGCCGGCGATCCGGCCCGCTCAGCCGACGCGCAGCCAACCTTCGGTGTGCCGGTAGAACGTCGATCGTCGTACGGTCCGTGGCGCGGGCACCCCGTCGCGGATCACCTGCGCACCCGGGGTCCCGAGCTGCGCGGCACGCCCGGCGACCCAACGGACCGGCCGGCCCCGGTCGGACAGCACGCTCGCGCGCAGTCCCGGCATGTCCAGTGTCGGCTCGACCCGGACGCCCGGTGCCTCACCGTCGAACAGCACGACGTCGTCGACGACGGCCTCGCCCTGGACCGGCCCACCGTCAGGTCCGTGCCATTGCGCCGCGCCTACCAGCACTGTTCCCGTCTCGTCGCGGATCAGCGGGACACGCCGGGCGGGGGCGCGCAGCGCGCGCCGGGCCGACCAGCTGCCGGTGGCCGCGGCGACTTCCACGTCGAGCCGATCGGCGCGCAGCAACGCGGCGAGCACGGCGGCCAGCTCGGCTTCGCCGCCGGTCACGACCAGTCTGCGGGGTGTGCCGAGGTCGTCGACATCGACCCTCGGCAGGTTGCGGAGCGGGCGCGGAACAGGCTCTGAACCGACCACCGCGACCCCGTCTGAGGTGGTCAAAACTGCTCCTTGCGGTCAGACAAATGTGTTCCTGGCGTGAGCTGGGATAAGGTGGCCTACCGGCTGCATCACATTAGTGCGGAAGATTAGGCGGGAGATTACGCCATGCCGGCAATCGTCCTCATCGGCGCCCAGTGGGGCGACGAGGGCAAAGGTAAAGCCACCGATCTGCTCGGTGGACGCGTGCAGTGGGTCGTTCGCTACCAGGGGGGTAACAACGCCGGGCATACCGTCGTGCTGCCCACGGGGGAGAACTTCGCACTGCACCTGATCCCCTCGGGCATCCTGACGCCAGGGGTCACCAACGTCATCGGTAACGGCGTGGTGGTCGACCCGGGCGTGCTGCTCACCGAGCTCCAGGGTCTGGAAGATCGAGGCGTCGACACCTCGGGCCTGCTGATCTCGGCCGACGCGCATCTGCTGATGCCGTATCACGTCGCAATCGACAAGGTCGTGGAGCGCTACGCGGGCAGCAAGAAGATCGGCACCACCGGCCGCGGCATCGGACCCTGCTACCAGGACAAGATCGCCCGCATCGGGATCCGGGTCGCCGATGTGCTCGACGAGCAGTTGCTGGCCGAAAAGATCGAGGGCGCACTGGAATTCAAGAACCAGGTGCTGGTCAAGATCTACAACCGCAAGGCGCTCGAGCCTGCCGAGGTGGTGGAGAACCTGCTCACCCAGGCCGAAGGCTTCAAGCACCGTATCGCCGATTCCCGGCTGCTGCTGAACCAGGCGCTCGAAAACGGCGAGACCGTGCTGCTGGAGGGGTCGCAGGGCACCCTTCTCGACGTCGACCACGGCACCTACCCGTTCGTCACCTCGTCGAATCCGACGGCCGGCGGCGCCGCGGTCGGTTCCGGGATCGGGCCGACGCGGATCACCACGGTGCTGGGAATCCTCAAGGCCTACACCACTCGTGTCGGGTCCGGTCCGTTCCCCACCGAGCTGTTCGACGAGCACGGCGCCTACCTGGCCAAGACCGGCGGCGAGGTCGGCGTGACCACCGGCCGGGCCCGGCGCTGCGGCTGGTTCGACGCGGTCATCGCCCGGTACGCAACCCGCGTCAACGGCATCACCGACTACTTCCTGACCAAGCTGGACGTGCTCTCCAGCCTGGAGACCGTGCCGGTGTGCGTCGGCTACAAGGTCGACGGCAAGCGCACCAACGAGATGCCCATGACGCAGTCCGACATTCACCGCGCCGAGCCAATCTACGAAGAGCTGCCCGGTTGGTGGGAGGACATCTCCGCCGCACGTGAGTTCTCCGATCTGCCCGCCAAGGCCCAGGACTACGTGCTGCGGCTGGAAGAGCTTGCCGGCGCACATGTTTCGTGCATCGGTGTGGGTCCGGGCCGCGAGCAGACGATCGTGCGGCGCGACATCCTGGCCGCCAAGTGAGCGACGAACCATCGGTTTTCGAGCAGCACGGCGGATTCCCGGTATTCAAGCCGGCCGATCCCGGGCCGGGTTTCGGGCGTTTCCTGACCGCGATGCGCCGGGTGCAGGATCTGGCTGTCTCGGCGGACCCGGACAGCGACACCTGGGACGACGCGGCTGACCGGGTCGAAGAGCTCGTCAAGCTTCTCGACCCGTACGAGGCCGCCGAGGGCGTGGGCCCGGCCAATCGGGTGCCCTCGCTACCCGGCGCGGGCAGCCTGCTGATGGCGCCGTGGACCATGTCGAAGTTCGAGCCCGAGGGCGTCGAATTGCATGTGCAGTTCAGCCGTTTCCACGTCGGCGGCAACTACGCGGTGCACGGCGGGGTGCTGCCACTGCTGTTCGACTCGGTGTTCGGCATGGTGATCCACGCCGCGGGCCGGCCGATCAGTCGCACGGCGTTCCTGCATGTGGACTACCGCAAGGTGACGCCCATCGACACGGTGCTGACCGCACGCGGCTGGGTTCGTGAGTCCGAGGGGCGCAAGGCTTTTGTGAATGCCGAGCTGCGTGATCCCGACGAGAACCTGCTCGCCGAGGCGCATGGCCTGATGATCAGATTGCTGCCCGGCCAGCCGTAGGTTCTAGATCGCCGTGCGACCGCCATCGGCCGCCAGCACAGCGCCGTGGATGAAACTGGCGCTGTCGCCGACCAAAAACCCGATGGTCTGTGCGATTTCGGCGGGATCAGCGACCCGTCGCGCCGGTGCCTGGGCGGCGAGCGCGGCCAGGCGATCGGTGCCGTACTGAGCCGTGGTGCCTTCGGTGAGCGTCGGTCCCGGAGCGACGGCGTTGATCCGGACGCCCTTGGGTCCGTATTCGGCAGCCCAGGACTTGGTCAGCAGATTCAACGCGGCCTTTGATGAGGCATACACCGCAGAACCCGGTGCGCCGAACATGGAAACCATGGTGCTGACATTGACGATCGCGCCGTCGCCGCGCTTGGCCATGGCGGGTGCCAACGCGCCGACGAGGAAGAACGGGATCTTCACGTTGAGGGCGTAGCAGTCGTCGAAATCCTGCTCGGCGATCGCCGCGGTGGGCCCGAAGACCGCGATGGCAGCGTTGTTGATCAGGATGTCGATCTGGTCGGCGACCGCGAGGGCGTTCTGTACCAATGCGTGGGCGCTGGCGGCGTCGGTCAGCGTTGCGCCGAGGAAATCGGCGGTGCCGCCGGCCCCGCGAATCTCGGTCACCACCTGCGCCCCGCGTTCCGGGTCTCGACCGCTCACCAGAACATGTGCGCCGCGTTCGGCGAGAAGCGTTGCGGTGGCGTGGCCGATGCCGCTCGTCGCTCCGGTGACCAATGCGGTTTTCCCACTGAGAGACACCCGGCAATCCTAGGGGGCCGAATGTCGTCGCAGATGAGCGGTTGAGGTGTCACGATGACGCCGTGGTTCAGAAACATTTGCACCGCTTGTCCACGCCGCGAGCGGCTGCGTTGGCGGGGGTCTTGTTTGCCGTCCTGTTCGGGGTGGCCCTCGTACTGATCCGCACGGCGTTGCCCGAGGGGGCCGAGCCCGGCTCGCAGTGGGTCGACGGCGCGACAACCCGGTTGCGCGTGGCGTCGGTGTTGATGCCGTTCGCCGGCATCGCGTTCCTGTGGTTCATCGGTGTGGTGCGTGACGGCTTCGGACGCTACGAGGACCGATTCTTCTCGTCGGTGTTCCTCGGCAGCGGAATCCTGTTCTTGGCGATGATGTTCGTGTCGTCGGCCGTCGGTGCCGGATTGATCGCCAGCCGGGCCGGGATCACCGATGCGGATGCCTACAGTCACGTCGCCACGTTCGGGCAGATGGTGCTGATGGCGTTGAGCAAGACCTACGGCGTCCGGATGGCAGCGGTGTTCATGATGTCGTTGGCGACGATCTGGCTCAAGACCGGACTGATGCCGCGCTCGCTGGTGTACACGACTTACCTTGTCGCGGTGGCTCTTCTGATCGCCGGCAATGTCAGCATGTGGATCGTCCTGGCGTTCCCGCTCTGGGTGTTCGCCGTCAGCCTGCTGATCCTGGTTCGGGCCGGGGTGATCGACCTGCCCGGCGAGCATCAGCACCCCGCACAGCCCCAGCGGTGATCGCCCACGGTTGTCGGTGGGTGGTGGCATACTCGAATGTATGTTCGATAACTGTTCCGATGTGGCGTTGATCGACAGGATCAGTGCCACCGCGCGGGCGGAGTCGGTGGCGATCGCGGCCCGGTTGGCCGCGATCGGGGCGTTGGACTCTCTGCGCGAGCAGGAGTTGATCGAGTCGATTTTCTGGCGGACCGATCCGTTTGAGGAGGTGGCTGCCGAGGTGTCGGCGGCGTTGCGGATCAGTCGGGGCCGCGCGGGCACGCAGGTTCAGCGGGCTCGGGTGTTGCGCGACAAGCTGCCGTTGGTGGCGGCGCGGTTGGCGGCCGGGGAGATCGATTATCGGGTGGTGTGCATGATCATCGCCCGTACCGGCATCGCCGATCCGGAGGTGTGGGCGGTGTTGGATGCGGAGTTGGCGGCGCGGGCGCATCGGTGGATGCAGCTGTCGGAACCCAAACTGCGGGATCGGGTGGATCAGTGGATCGCCAAACTCGATCCGAACGGGGAGCGGGTGCCGCCGAATCTGGTCGAGGAGCGGTTTGTGCAGATTGAGCCGCACAGCCCGGGTAGGGCCTCGGTGTGGGGCAACGTCGATGCCGCCGACGGGGCGGCGTTGAATCAACGCCTGGATGCGTTGGCGGCGACGGTGTGTGAGAACGATCCGCGCACCCAGCAGCGCCGCTGTGATGCTGTGGGTCCGTTGGCGCGGCTGGAATCGCAATTGGTGTGCCGGTGCGGGCTGCCGGAGTGCCCCGCCGCTCAGAAGCGGGCCGCCGCCAATGCCGCGGTGATTCACGTGCTGGTCGACCAGGCCACCTTGGAGGGCACCAGTGATGATCCGGGTTATCTACCTGGGTATGGGATCCTGCCCGCCGACCGCGTGCGCGACCTGGCCGCTATGGCCAAGCTCAAGCCCCTGCGGGTGCCCACCCAACCCACCGAGCAGAGCGAAGCGGCTGACATGCCTGAACCGCCCCAACCCAGCGCAGTGGAACGCGGTAAGGCCGCCGACCCGAGCGATCCGAGTGAGGCCGCTGATACGTCGACGGCGTCTGATGCGTTTGAGCCGGGGTATCGCCCCTCGGTCGGACTTTCGGAGTTCATCCGGTGGCGGGACCTGACCTGCCGGTTCCCGGGTTGTGACGCCCCGGTCCAACGTTGCGATATCGACCACACGATGCCCTATCCGCTGGGTCCGACCCATCCGTCCAACACCAAGCTTTACTGCCGCACTCATCACCTGGTCAAGACGTTCTGCCCCGGCTGGTCGGATCGCCAATTACCTGATGGCACCGTCGAAATCACCGCACCCACCGGCCACACCTACACCACCGAACCCCACGGCGCCGGCATGTTCCCGACCCTGGGCACCCCGACCGGGGAACTCAACCTGCCCGAACCGCCAGCTGCGAGCCCGGACCGCGCCGCGATGATGCCCACCCGCCGCCACACCCGCGAACAGGACCGGCAGAACCGCATCACCGCCGAACGACGGCTACGCGCCGAACTCAACAACGACCTCGAAGTCGAACGCCAACACCAAGCCTGGCTCGCCGAACAATACGGACCGCCACCACCGTTCTGAACGGTGCGGCCCGACTTCACTCCCCGGTGAGCTTCAATGCCGATGCGGGGCACAGCTTGACGGCCTGGCGCGCGTGGTCGATCTCATCCTCGGGAACCTCGTCGACGAGGACTTCGACCACACCGTCGTCGTCCTGGTCGAAGATGACCTCGGAGATCATCACGCAGTTGCCCGATGCGATGCAGGCGTCCTGATCTGCTTCTACTTTCATGGCATTCACCACGTTACCGCCAATGATTTGAGCCCGTAGATGAAGTGAAAAGACCGGTACTGCACGGCATCGAAGGGTTCTGCGAGCGCCAGGGTGGGGAAGCGGCGCAGCAGCGCGGGAATGGCGATCCGCATCTCCATGCGGGCCAACGGAGCTCCGAGGCAATGGTGCACGCCGTGGCCGAAGGCCAGATGTCCGGGCGCGCCGCGGCGGATGTCGAGAACGTCAGGGCTGTCGATGAACTCGGGGTCCCGGTTGCCCGCGGGCAATGAGGCGAAGACCAACTCGCCCGCGGAAATCCGCACGCCGGCCACCTCGACGTCGGTGGTGGTGAAGCGGGGGATGGCGTTCTGCACTATGGACAGCCAGCGGAGCAGTTCCTCGACGGCCGGGCCGACGCCATCCGGGTCGTCGCGAACCGCGGCCAACTGCTCGGGGTGGCGCAGCAGCGCCAGGACGCCCAGGCCGAGCATGTTCGACGTGGTTTCGTGCCCGGCGAGGAGTAGCAGCCCGGCGATGCCGACGAGTTCGTCGTCGCTCAATTCGGCACCGTGGTCGCGGACCAGCATGCCGAGGATGTCCTCACCCGGATCCCGGCGGGCCCGTCCGACGAGGCCGCGCATGTACTCCCGGCTCTGCCGTTGCAGCGCAAGGCGTTCCGCGATGGGCAGCGAGAGGTCGAGCTGGAGCGTCGAGCGATGCTGGAAGTCGTCACGGTCCTCGTAGGGCACCCCGAGCAGTTCGCAGATCACCAGCGACGGGATGGGGAGCGCGAAATCGGCCACCAGATCCGACGGCGGGCCGGCCGCGGTCATCGTGTCGAGGCGGGCGTCGACGATCTCGACGATCCGCGGTTCGAGCCGCTTCATCCGGCGGATGGTGAACTCGGCGGTCAGCATGCGGCGCAGCCGTTGATGCTCGGGCGGGTCGAGGCCCAGCAGGTTTCCGGCCCGTGCGCTGGCCAATTCCGCTTCGGACATTTCGGGCGCCCCCGGCAGGGTGAAACCAGGTGGTCGGCTGTTGGAGAAGCGCTCGTGGTCACTCAGCACCGCCTTGACGTCCTCGTGGCGGGTGATGAGGTGCACCGGGTTGCCGAGCGCACTGATGACGGTGCGCACCCCGTCGGCTTCACGGATCTCGGCGAGTTCCGGTGTCGGGTCGAACGCATTGCGCCGCATGTGAAGTGGCGGCAGGGTGACCGGCTCAGTCATGCTTAGACGCTACGCGCGCCCGAGGAAGTCCCTGATCAGGGTGTTGGTGAGGGCCGGATTCTCCAGGGCGGCCAGGTGCGCGACGCCGTCGAGAACCACGAACTCGGCGCCCGGGATGGAATCGGCCATGGCCTTGGTCTCGGTGAGCGGAAAGGTCGCGTCCTCGGCGCCGGCGACCACGAGCACCGGGGTTCGTACCTGTGCGAGCAGGCCCCGCTGGTCGGGGCGTCGGGGCACGACGCTTCGCACTGCCCATGCGCTCGAGTCGATGTCGACCTGGTGTGCGGCGTCGTCGACGAACGCGACGACTTCTGGGCGAACGCGCATCGACGTCGGTCCCAGGAACGCCTTGAGCACCGACCGGGTGAGAGGGCCGCGGATGCCGTTGAGCACTTTTGCCGCCCGGAGCAGCAGCCCGTACTCGAACCGTTGACGCCTGCCTGCGGCCGACGCCGTGCAGTTCATCAACACCGCCCGGCCGATGCGGTTCGGGTACAGCGCCGCGAACGTCCCGCCGATCATCCCGCCCCACGAGTTGCCGACGAAATGCGTGCGTTCGACCCCCACGCCGTCGAGTATGTCGGCGACGGTGCCTGCGCAGTCGGTGAAACTGAATGGCGCGGTGAGCTTTTCGCTGCCACCGTGGCCGGGCGGGTCGACCAGGATGACCCGGTGGGTGGTGCCGAACTCCGCTGCCTGCGCGGCCCACATGTCACCCGTCATCAACAGGCTGGGCCAGAACAGGATGGTCTCGCCCTGGCCGGTGACCTGGACGCGGAGGCGGCCGAGTTTCGTGGGTACTCGCAGCTCCTGCACACCTGCCAAGTTAGCGCTCGGCGTTCAGGCCCGGCCACCAGATCCGCGGGCCGATCAGCGTGAACAGCGCCGGGATGATGACGGTGCGGACCACGAAGGTGTCCAGCAGGATGCCCAGGCCGACGATGATGCCCAGCTGGGTCAGCACGATCAGCGGCAGCACGCCCAGCACGCAGAACACCGCTGCCAGCACCACGCCGGCGCTGGTGATCACCGCACCGGTGGCCGAGACCGCGCGCACGATGCCCTGCCGTGTGCCGTACTCCGGGGTCTCCTCGCGGGCTCGCGTCACCAGGAAGATCGTGTAATCCACGCCGAGGGCCACCAGGAACAGGAAGGCGAACAGCGGGGTGCTGTTGTCCAGCGCCGGGAAACCGAACACATGCACGCTGGCCCAGCCGCCCAGGCCGAGTGCGGCCAGCGCGCTCAGCACGGTGACGCCGACCAGCACCAGCGGTGCGAGCGCCGAACGCAGCAGCAGGTAGAGCACCGCCAGAACCACAGCCAGGATGGCCGGGATCACCACGAGCCGGTCACGCTGGGCCGCCGCGGCGGCATCCCTGGCCTGGGCGTCGGACCCGCCCACAACCGCGGTGCGGTCCGCGGAACGCACTGAATCACGCAGGGCATCAATGGTTTCGAAGGCCTCGTCGGAGGCGGGTTCGGCCGCCAGGACCACCGACCATTGGCTCAGCCCGGTCGGGGACTGGCCGGCGGGCGAAGCGGAGACGACGCCGGGGGTGTCGGTGATCGCCCGCTGCACCGCACCGGCCTTGCTGGTGGAGGCGATGACGCGGGTGGGGTCGGTCAGGCCGCTTGGGAAATGCGCGGCAAGTGTCTGGTATCCGGTCACCGATTCGGCCTGCACCCGGAACTGCTCGGTCTGGGTCAGTCCGATCGGCGTGGCCAGCAACGCGGTGCTCAGCACGGCCAGGCCGGCCAGCGAGGCCACCGCGACGCGGGCGGGTTTGCGTGCCACGGAGTCCGCAATCCGGTGCCACACACCGCTTTCAGTCAGTGGCGTGGCGCCGACCTTGGGGATGAACGGCCAGAACAGCCGCTTGCCGCACACGGCGAGCAGTGGCGGCAACACGACCAGCACGAAGATCGCAGCGACCACCAGACCCGATGCGGCCTGCACGCCGAGGCTGCGGTTGCTCGGCGCGGAGGCGAACAGCAGTGTCAGCAGGGCCAGCACCACCGTGGCGTTACTCGCCACGATCGCCGGCGCGGCGGCTCGCACCGCAACCACGAGGGCTTCGCGGTGCTGCGCGGTCCGCCCCAGCTCCTCCCGGTATCGCGAGATCAACAGCAGCGCATAGTTGGTGCCCGCACCGAACACCAGCACGCTCGTGATGCCCGACGTCGAACCGTCCGGGCTCAGGCCGAATCCGGAGGCCACCGCGGTCCCGACGACGGCGCCCACGCGGTCGGCGAAGGCGATCACCAGCAGCGGCACCAGCCACAGCACCGGCGAGCGATAGGTGACGATCAGCAGCAGCGCCACCACCGCGGCGGTCACCGCGAGCAGTGTGATGTTCGCTCCGGCAAATGAATTGGCGATGTCGGCACCGAACGCGGGGCCGCCGGTGATCTCGGCCCGCAGCTCGGCAGGCAAGCCGTCGGTGGCGGTGGCACGGAGATCCTTGACGGCGTCGTTGAGCCCGAAACCCGACAGGTCGGCCTTCAGCGGCACGGTGACCACCGCGGCCTTGCCGTCGTCGGAGACCATCAACGGCGGGCCGGGCACATCGGTCATCCGCTGGCGCGCACTGGCGGTGGCGTCGACGTCGTCGATGGTGAGCTCACCGCCATCGGCCCGGGTGACGACCAGGATCGCCGGAACCTGGTCTCCGCCGGGGAAATCGGCCCGCAGGGCGTCGGCCCGCGCCGACTCGGCGCCCGACGGGACGGCGACCGGCGACTGCGAGGCGGCGTCGCCGCCGCTGAGCAGGCCCAATAGACCACCAGAGACCACCACGACCAGCACGGCCAGCCACGTCAGACGCCTAATCACGATTCAGTGTCGCCTCTTCCAGATCGAGCCCATGCAGCACAGTACGCAGGACCTCGTCGTCGATGTGACCCGCGTCGCGTTCGGCGATGAACGTGTCCCGTTCGGCGGCAAGCATTTCCAGTCGCAGCCGGCGGAATGCGGACGTCGGGCTCTCGCCGATGTCGGAGTCGTCGCGGCCCAGCCGCTCCCAGGCCGCATTGCGGCGCCGGGTGTTCCAGGCCCGCAACACGTCGGCGGCCCGCTGGGGCACGTCGTTGCTTGCCGATTGCTCGGCCAGCAACGCGTCGAGTCGCTCGGCCGCGGCGCGGGCGGCCTTGTCCTGCGCGGCGGCGGTGGCGATTGCATCGCTGTGCGCCTCGTCGCCCTGGGCCCCGAGGACGCGGATGAACCACGGCAGCGTGAGCCCGTGCAGCAACAGTGTGCCGACCACGACGACGAAGGTCAGGAACACCAACTGCGGGCGGCCCGGGAAGGGATCGCCGGCCAGGGTGGTGGCGGGGACGGCGAACGCGGCGGCCAAGGACACGACGCCCCGCATACCCGCCCAGGCGACGATGAACACCTGGGCCCGGGACGGTTCGGGTTCGTGATCGCGGATCCGCTTGGACAGCATGCGGGGCAGGTAGGTGGACAGGTACACCCACACCATCCGCACCCCGATCACCGTGGTGAGCACGGCGGCCGAGGAGATCGCCAGGGTGGCGGCCGAGATCCCGGCCAGCTCGGAGATCACCTTGGGCAGTTGCAGGCCGATCAGCAGGAACGCGAACGATTCCAGGATCAGCTGCAGG
This sequence comes from Mycobacterium sp. 134, assembly GCF_048282715.1. NCBI lineage: Bacteria > Bacillati > Actinomycetota > Actinomycetes > Mycobacteriales > Mycobacteriaceae > Mycobacterium > Mycobacterium sp. 134. The sequence continues at coordinate 5,953,606 of NZ_JBLVUN010000008.1, read as the reverse complement.
GCCTTCCACACCGCCTTGTCCTGCAGTCGCGTCGCGTAGCCGGCCTGGGTGTCGCGCTGGCCCAGCAGCAGGGCCGCAACCACCACGGCGATCACGCCCGAGCCGTGGATCTCCTCGGCCAGCAGGTAGATGAAGAACGGCGCCACCAGACCGATCGCGCTTTCGACCAGCGGGTCGTCGAGCCGGGTGCGGATGAAGTTCACCGCCATGCCGACCAGCCAGCCCACCACGACTCCGCCCACCGCGGCCAGGGCGAACGTGCCCAGCCCGCTGCTCCAGGTGGCGGCGGTGCCGATGGCGGCACCGAGGGCCACCTTGTAGGCGGTCAGCGCCGTGGCGTCGTTGAGCAGGCTCTCGCCGCCCAACAGCGTCATGGTGCGTCGTGGCAGCCCGAGCCGGCGGCCGACGGCGGTGGCCGAGACGGCGTCGGGCGGGGCCACGATGGCGCCCAGGGTCAGTGCCGCGGCGATGGTGAGCTCGGGCACGGTGTGGAAGGCGACGATGCCGACGACGAAAGTGGTGGCCAGCGGCAGCCCGACGGCCAGGAACCCGATCGGGCGGATGTTGCGGCGCAGCGCCACGTAGCTGCTCTCGAGCCCCGCCGACCACAGCAGCGGCGGCAGGATCACGAAGAGCACCAGATCGGGATCCAGGTGTACGTCGTGGAAGCCGGGTAGCGCGCTGCCCGCCAGGCCGGCCACCACCAGCGCCAGCGGCGCCGAGACGTCGAAGCGCCGGGCCACGGCGGCCAGCAGGATTGCGGCCACCAAGGCCGCCAAGAGTGAAGCACCCACGCTGTCAGCCCTCCTTCGTGTGCTTGCTTATCCTTGGTCAACATGTTGAGGAGATCACGGCGGCGCGAGCACAACCCGGCGCCTCGCACCTGTGAGCATCTGAACGCGGAGGTTGCCGAGCCGCATCCCGTGACCCCTGGTCGATGCCAGGAATGTGAGGAAGACGGCGAGGACAACTGGGCGCATCTGCGGATGTGCATGACGTGCGGTCACGTCGGTTGCTGTGACTCAAGTCCGCATCAGCATGCCACCAAGCACTTTCACCAGAGTGGCCATCCGGTGATGCGCTCGGCCGAACCCGGGGAGAGCTGGCGTTGGTGCTATATCGACCATCGAGTCGGGTGACGATCTGGCAGGCTGGTGCGTGCGATGAGTGAATCGATAGAAGACGTGCAGCCCGCCGGGGAGACACCTGACCTGACCGACGGCCAGGTCGACGGTGCCGAAGATGCTCCGGCCGAGGCCACGAGCGACGGATCAGAAGAGCGGACGGACGCCGCCAAGCCCACCGAGCCTGCGGCGACGGTGCTGCTGCTGGGCTCGGGCGACTTGAGCCGTGAGCTCGCGCTGGCGTTCCAGCGGCTGGGCGGCGTCGTGGTGGCCGCCGACCGGTACTACGCGCCCGCCCACGGTGTCGCGGACCGATCCGCGGTGATCAAGATGAACGACGCCGAGGAACTCGCCGCGCTCATCGAGCGGGAGAAGCCGCGTTACGTGGTCGCCGAGTCCGGCGTCATCGCCGCCGACGCACTGGTCGCGGTGGCCGAGCGGGGCGACATCGAGGTTCTGCCCGCCCCGCGCAGCATCCGGCTCAGCCAGGACCGCGAGGGGCTGCGCCGGCTGGCGTCCGACGAGCTGGGCCTGCCGACGGTGCCGTTCTGGTTCGCCGGGTCGGTCGAGGAGCTGACCGCGGTGGCCGAGCATGCCGGCTTCCCGCTGGTGATCAAGCCGGTGGTGGGCGCGCAACGCGATGGCGAGTCGGTGCTGCTGCGCCCCGATGACGTCGAACCGGCCTGGCAGCGTGCGACCACTGCCGGACACATCGCCCACAACCGGGTGCTGGCGGAGTCCGTCGTCGAGGTCGAATACGAGATCACGATGCTGACCGTGCGCACCGCCGGCCCCTCCGGCCCAGGCGTGCAGTTCTGCGAGCCGATCGGGCATCGCCAGGTGGGGACCGACGTGCTGGAGTCCTGGCAGCCTCAGCCCCTGTCGCCGGCCGCGCTGGACGCCGCGAAGTCGATTTCCGCGCGGATCGTCAACTCGCTGGGCGGCCGCGGGGTGTTCGGGGTCGAGCTGCTGGTTCAGGGCGACGACGTGTACTTCTCCGACGTGCGGATCCGTCCGCACGACAGCGGCCTGGTGACCCTGCGGTCGCAGCGGTTGTCGGAGTTCGAGATGCACGCCAGGGCCATCCTGGGCCTGGCCGTGGACACCATCATGATCTCCCCGGCAGCTGCCGAGGTCAGCTACGGTGGCGCCGATTCCGGCGAGCTGTCGGTCGACATCAGCGCGGTGCTGGAAGAGGCGCTGGCCACCTCGGAAAGCGATGTGCGGCTCTTCGGTCGCCCCGGTGAATCCGAACCTCCGCGCCGTCTGGGGGTGGCGCTGGCCACCGCTCCTGACGTGATCATCGCCCGTGACCGCGCCCGCCGGGTCGGCACCGCGCTGCGCAAGTTGCGGTAGCCGGCCATGGCTGAGGAAGAGCAGGATCGGCCCACGATGGCCCCGTTCCTCGGGGCGTTGGCCGTCATTGTGCTCGCCGTGATCGTTGTGGTCCTGCTGAACAGCTTCGGTACCGACGGGCGCAGCGAGGAGCAGAAGGTCAGCCTCTCCGCGGTGGGCCAGAACGACGCCCTGCAGCGGGAGAACTTCAGTGAATTCTCCGGTTACACCTGCGCCGCCCAGCGCGGAGCCGAGGCAGATTTCATTGCCCGTCAGCGTGATTCGGTGGCCAAACAGGGGGCCAGGTACGTCGACGACGTGACAGCGGTGAAGGTCGAGGGGGCTCGGGCCACGGCAACCGTGGTCTACCACTTCGGCAATACCCCTGACACCAAGGTGAACACCGAGACGACATTCGTGCGTGAGGACGGCGAATGGCGCGTCTGCTCGAGTATGGGAGACTCACGCCCGTGAGCTATGCGGGAGACATCACGCCCGAGGAGGCCTGGAAACTTCTGAGTGAGAATTCCGAGGCCGTGCTGGTGGACTGTCGAACTGACGCCGAATGGCGCTTCGTCGGTGTGCCGGACCTGTCCACCCTTGAGCGTGACGTGGTGTACGTGGAATGGAACCGGAACGACGGCAGCCATAACGATGGGTTCGTCGAGGATCTCCAGGCGTCCGGCGTGACGCCGGGGGAGCGGCCGGTGGTCTTCCTGTGTCGCTCCGGCAACCGTTCGATCGGCGCCGCCGAGGCCGCCACCGCGGCCGGCATCGCGCCGTCCTACAACGTGCTCGACGGATTCGAGGGCAATCTGGACGAGAACCGCCACCGCGGCGGTACCGGTTGGAAGGCCGTCGGTCTGCCGTGGAAACAGAGCTGAAGTAGAGCTGAGAGTCTCATGACTGACATCCCATCTGTCCGGATCCCGGCTGCCCTGCCCGAGGGCGTCAGCCAGGCCACCATCGGTGTGCGCGGCGGCCTGCTGCGTTCGGAGTTCGAGGAAACCGCCGAGGCGATGTACCTGACCTCGGGGTACGTCTACGAGTCCGCGGCCGCGGCCGAGAAGGCGTTCACCGGCGAGATCGACCGCTTCGTCTACTCCCGCTACGGCAACCCGACCATCTCGATGTTCGAGGAGCGCCTGCGGCTCATCGAGGGTGCACCCGCGTGCTTCGCCACCGCCACCGGCATGGCGGCGGTGTTCACCGCTTTGGGTGCGCTGCTGGGCGCCGGCGACCGCCTTGTGGCCGCCCGCAGCTTGTTCGGGTCGTGCTTCGTGGTGTGCAACGAGATCCTCCCGCGCTGGGGCGTCGAGACGGTGTTCGTCGACGGTGACGACCTCTCCCAGTGGGAGGAGGCGCTGTCGGTGCCGACGCAGGCGGTGTTCTTCGAGACGCCGTCGAACCCCATGCAGTCCCTGGTCGACATTGCCGCGGTGTCCGAGCTGGCGCATGCCGCCGGTGCAAAGGTCGTGCTGGACAACGTCTTTGCCACTCCGCTTCTGCAGCAGGGCATCCCGCTCGGTGCGGATGTGGTGGTGTACTCCGGTACCAAGCACATCGACGGTCAGGGCCGGGTGCTGGGCGGGGCGATCCTGGGCGACAAGGAGTACATCGACGGCCCGGTGCAGAAGCTCATGCGCCACACCGGCCCGGCGATCAGTGCCTTCAATGCCTGGACGCTGCTGAAAGGCCTTGAGACGCTTGCGGTCCGGGTGGATTACTCGAACCGTTCGGCGCACACGGTGGCCGAGTTCCTGGAGTCCAAGGCCGGCGTGAACTGGGTGAAATACCCGTTCCTGGAATCACATCCGCAGTACGACCTGGCCAAGCGCCAGATGCGCGGCGGCGGCACCGTGGTCACCTTCGAACTGGACGGCGGCAAGGACCGCGCCTTCGAGGTGCTCGACAAGCTGCGCGTCATCGACATCTCCAACAACCTGGGCGATGCCAAGTCCCTGATCACCCACCCGGCCACCACCACTCACCGGGCCATGGGCCCGGAGGGGCGCGCCGCCATCGGGCTCGGCGACGGCGTGGTCCGCATCTCCGTGGGTCTGGAAGGCACCGAGGACCTGATCGCCGACCTGGACCAGGCGCTGGGTTAGCGCGTGTCACGCGGATCCGACGCGAAGAAGGCCCGCCGCCGCAAGCGGCAGGCCGACCGGGGCGTGAACCGGGTCTCGGCGGAGTCCGTCGACGAACTGGCGGACATCCCTGACGCTGTCGTCGCCGACCTGGCTGAGTTCGACGAGCGAATCACCCAGCGCGGCTGGGAGTTCGACGAGGAACAGTCGAACGACGACTACGCCGTGTGGTTCTACGAGCCGTCCGGGGCCCAGGTGGAAGACGGCCTCCCGGTGACCTCACTGTGGCTGGATGCGGCCGAGGACGGTGAGATCGTGCGGGTGGTGTTCGTCGGCAGCGTCGAACGCTACGAGTTCGCGCACGAGGAATTGACCGGAGCCCTCGACGTGATCGAGGGCTACCGCGCCGGTCAGCCCCTGCCGGAGTTCGGTTAGCTCTTCCCGTCGGAGTCGATGACTCCCTGGGCTGCCTGGGCCCGGTCCTCGTAGCTCTTGCGCTTGGCGGCGTCGAACTCCAGGAACACACTGTCCAGGCCCAGCTTCTTGTTCATCCAGCGCCGGCCCTTGGGCGGCAGCATCTGCGCGGCCTGAGCGGTGAACCGCAGCGGCGGCGGCACAGACACGTGGGTCTTGGGCTTGTTGAGCGTCTTGATGATCGCTGCGGCGATGTCTTCGGGCTCGACCGGCTTGATCGCCCCGCTGGATTTGGTGCCCGAGATCAGATCGGTGTTGGTGAACGGCGGCATGACCACTGACACGTCCACCCCGTGCGGGGCCATTTCATCGGCCAGCGCGGTAGTCAGTCCCACCACGGCGTACTTGGCGCCGACGTAGACCACCTGGCCCGGCAGCGGGATCAGCCCCGACAGTGAGGCGATGTTGATGACGTGGCCGCTGCGGCGCTTCACCATCTCCGGCAGTGCCAGCTGGCAACCGGTGAGCACGCCGTAGACGTTGACCTCGATGGACGACCGGATCGACTGTTCGGACTGCTCCAGGAAGGGGCCGATCGGCATGACACCGGCGTTGTTGATCAGCACGTCGATGTGCCCACCGCCGTCCGTGCGGGCTTTGTCGAGGAACGTGGCGAACGATTCGCGGTCGGTGACGTCGAGCGGGTAGCCGGACACCGGGCCGAGCTTGCTCAGGTCGACGACGGCCGACTCCTGAAGCGCCACGTCACGGTCGCCGATGACGACGCGGGCCCCGCGGGCCAGCAGGGCCTTGGCAGTGGCGTAACCGATGCCTCGCGCGGCACCGGTGATCGCGATGGTCTTGCCCCTGATGTTGTCCATGGCGGCGAACTTTACACGTGTCAAGTTTTGCGCGGAAGGGGGTGACGAGGTCTACCGTTCAGAGCAAGCATGGAGGCCGGTATGCAGATCAAAGGCGCACAGGCACTGGTAACCGGGGCCGCCGGTGGCCTCGGTGGCGCCATCGCCCGCGCCCTGCACGGTCGCGGCGCGCGGCTGATCCTCACCGATCTGCGCGCAGAGCCGCTCCACATCCTGGCGGCGGAGTGCAACGGCGCCGAAGTATTCGTGTGCGATCTGTCCGACCGCGGACAGCTGGGGCACTTGAGTGCCCGATGCGTCGATGCGGACATCGTGGTTGCCAATGCGGCACTGCCTGCGACCGGGCAGCTCGACGATTTCACGGCCAGGCAGCTTGACCGCGCCCTGGATGTGAACCTTCGCGCCCCCATGCTGCTCACCCAGCGCCTGCTACCCGGAATGCTGCGCAGGCGACGTGGTCATTTCGTCTACATCTCATCGATCGCGGGCAAGGTGCCGTCGTCGCGACTGCCGATCTACTCGGCCACCAAGGCCGGGCTGCGCGGATTCTCGTCATCACTCCGGCTGGATCTGTACGGATCCGGTGTCAGCTGCTCGGTCGTCTTTCCCGGGACGATGACCGACGCCGGGATGCTGGCCGACGCGGGGCTGCCGGCGAACCCCGGCTCGAAGGGGGTCACGACCGATTTCGTCGCGCGCCGCGTCATCACCGCCATCGAAAAGGACCGTGCCGAAGTCGATGCGGCCGAGCTGCCGGTCCGGATCGTGGCCAGGCTCGCGGGCCTGGCACCCGGGTTCGTGGCCCGGCTGACCCGGCGCGACGATGCTCTCGCCTGGGGTGATCGGGTGAGTGAAGGGCTACGCCATCTCCGCTGAACTAATGGGCCCCGTATGACGACTCCGCCGGGTAGGACCCCCACGACGGCGGCGACGGCCACGTCGGGTCCGTCGGATAGCTCGAGTCGGCCGGGTACGACGAAACAGGAGAAGTCGCGGCGGCCGTGCCGATACCGGCAAAAGGTATGAAAATGGCCACGCCGAACATGAATCCAACGGCAAATAGTTTCTTTGCGAATTTGACGCGCGAATGTTCCCCCATTTGATTCCCTCCCCAGGTTGCCACGTCTGCGCTGTGTCAGAGCAATGCGAGAATGCGCTCAGTGCCTGGTCAGCGCAACATTTACGGAGGCGTTGAAAATGCCTTCATTGCCGAGGAAAGTTGATTCCGCCTTTCGTCTCCCGGCCGAATGGACGATCGAAATGTTGCTCAAGGTTTGCCATTCCCGAGTTCGGGCCCGCGCTGGCTGTTTGCCGGTGAGATGGTGATCATGGATGGCTCAGCAGGCGATTCCGGCAGGTTTTCAATCAGGCTGATCGTGGTTGGAATGGTGTGGCCGGATGTGCGTTGAAACTGCCGTGGGTATGCAAACGGTGGTTAAGTCAGCCCCCGTGAGTGGTGTGCAGTTCGTAGCGGTCGGCCTGGATGATCCATTGGCCGCCCCGCTGCTGGCCGAGTTGTCGGTCGAGTACTCGGGGCGTTACGGCGGGACACCCGAGTTGATGATGGGCTGGCTGCGCGGAAAGTCCGCCGAGGAGTTCGCCCCGCCCGGCGGCGGGCTGTACATCGGGGTGCTCGACGGCGTGCCGGTCACCGGCGGCGCCTTCACCCGATTCGACGCCGAGACCGCCGAACTCAAACGCATCTGGACCGACAGTCGCTTCCGGAAACGCGGTCATGCCGCGGCGCTGCTCGCCCACCTGGAGCTCGAGATCGCCGCACGCGGATACCGCAGGGTCTATCTGACGACGGGTCACCTCCAGCCCGAGGCCGAAGCGCTCTACGACTCGGCGGGCTACACCCGGCTGATTGCCCCGTTGCCGCCCGAGGGGGAAGGAACCGTCTTCCCCATCGCGTTCGAGAAGGAACTGTCGGGGGAGGTCACATGACGGTGCCGCTCTCGATCCTCGACCTGGCCCCCATCAGTGCCGGGGGCGACGCGGTGACCGCACTGCGCAACACCGTCGACCTGGCTCAGCACGCCGAACAGTGGGGCTTTCAACGGTATTGGGTCGCCGAGCATCATTTCGTGTCGGTGGCCAGCTCGTCACCCGCTGTTCTGGTGGGGCAGATCGCCGCGGCCACCGAACGGATCAGGGTCGGCACCGCGGCAGTGCAACTCGGCCACACGACCGCCGTCGCCGTGGTGGAGAGCTTCGGCACACTGGCCGCGTTCCATCCCGGCCGGATCGATCTGGGGGTGGGCCGCTCGGGGCAGAAACGCGCCGAAGCGGTGCGGGACAAGCCCCGCGAGCCACGGCCGCCGAGGGAGTGGCACGAGGTCGACGGGGTGGTGGTCCCGGCGCCCTTCGACGTCAGCGCGCTGATGCGCGATCCGAAATTGCGGTCCCGGATGGCGGTGTTGCAGCAACCCGAGGCTGTCACACCGGATTTCGCCGAACAGTTGGATGACATCCTGGCCATGCTCGCGGGCCGGTATGAGGTCGGTACGGCCGTTCCCGGCGCAGGTGCCGGCCTGACCCCGTGGGTGTTCGGCAGCAGTAAGGGGCAGAGCGCCCGCGTCGCCGCCGCGCGTGGGCTGCCGTTCGTGGCCAGCTATCACATCACCCCGGCCACCGCGCTGGAGGCAATCGAGGTGTACCGCAACGGATTCACCCCGTCGGAGTACTTGTCGGAACCGCACGTGGCGGTATCGGCCGATGTGGTGGTGGCCGAGGATGAGGCCACGGCGCGGTACCTGGCATCCAGCTACGGCCACTGGGTCTACTCGATCCGGGCCGGCGGCGGCGCGGTTCCCTACCCGGACCCGGCCGACTGCGGACCGCTGTCCGACGAACAGCTGGAGGTGGTCCGGGACCGTACCGCAACGCAATTCGTCGGAGACCCTGATCAGGTGGCCGCGCGGCTGGAGGCCCTCCAACGGGTGAGCGGGGCGGACGAACTCGTCATCACCTCGGTGACGCACCGGCACGAGGACCGTTTGCGCTCCCACCGGCTGATAGCTGAGCGGTGGGGCAGTTAGCGACTAGGCTGGCCCCCGAAGCTGTCGTCACCGCTAGGGGGGTATTTGCCGAGCCTGCAGGTAATCGTGGGATCGCTACTGCTGGTAGCGGCTGCGGTGGTGTTCGCGACCGGGGTGGCCTTGCGGCTGTTCATCGGTCGTCGGGCGGACTCGGCGGAATCGCAACGACGGATGCACGCATTCCGTCAGACCAAGTTTGCCCGGGTGCTGTTCGGTTCGGTGTACGACGACGAGGTGTTCGACCCCGACGAGCTCGATCAGATGGTCCTGATGCCGACGATCGTGCTGGCCTGCGGCCTGTGCCTGACCGGGTTCTTCCTGCTCGGGTACCGCATCTTGCAGCACTAGGCGTGCCGGGCCGCTGCAGCGGAGGCGGCGTCGGCGATCGATCCGCGCCACAGCGGCCCGTGTCCGGGCAGCATCACATCGGCTTCGACTGCCGCCAGCGTCTTCAGACTGGTCAGGCAGCCCTCCTCGTCGTGGTTGAACAGGGCGGGCAGCAGCGTCGGGCCGGTGTGCCGCAGCAGCGGATGTCCGGTGACCAGGGCGTCGCCGCTGACCAGAACCCCGTCGACGATGAAGGAACAGTGCCCGCCGGTGTGGCCCGGGGTGGGAACCGGCACCGGATCACCCGGGAGGTCGTCGTCGTCGGTCAGCGCCCGCGCGGTCGGGATGCCGGCGTGGTTCATGCCGCCCTTGGCCGTGATGGTGGCCGCCCACTTCAGCCAGCGAGGCTGCCAGATGTTGCGGACCACGTCCGCCGGCGCGGCCTGCTCGAGATACTCACGCTTGGTGTGACCGAGTTCGGTGCCGTGGCAAAACACCGGTGTGCCATGGGTTTTCGCCAGCCAGATGGCAGTCCCGAAATGGTCGATGTGGGCGTGGGTCAGGAGGACGGCGGCGATGTCGTCGACGGTGAACCCGAGCTCGCGGACCGAGCCGATGACGTCCTCGCGCTGCCCCGGGAACCCCGCGTCGATCAGCATGACCTGGTTTCCGTCGGTCACCAGGGTCCAGTTGACCAAGTCGGTTTGCGCGAAGTGCACATGCTCGGTGATCGCGGTCAGGGCTGCTGCCATGTCGCGAGTTTAGGCATAGGAGTAGAAACGAGATCGTGGCTGAACTGAAACTGGGATACAAGGCATCGGCGGAGCAGTTTGCCCCGCGTGAACTCGTCGAGCTGGCAGTGCTGGCCGAGGCGGCGGGAATGGACAGCGCGACGGTCAGCGACCATTTCCAGCCCTGGCGCCACGAGGGCGGGCACGCACCGTTCTCACTGGCCTGGATGACGGCGGTGGGCGAGCGCACCGAGCGGCTGGTGCTGGGCACCTCGGTGCTCACGCCGACGTTCCGGTACAACCCGGCGGTGATCGCGCAGGCGTTCGCGACCATGGGCTGCCTGTACCCGGGCCGGATCTTCCTCGGGGTGGGCACCGGTGAGGCACTCAACGAGATCGCCACCGGCTACATCGGGGAGTGGCCGGAGTTCAAGGAGCGCTTCGCCCGGCTGCGCGAGTCGGTGAAGCTCATGCGTGAGCTGTGGGTGGGCGACCGCGTCGATTTCGACGGTGAGTACTACAAGCTCAAGGGCGCCTCGATCTACGACGTGCCCGAGGGTGGCATCCCGGTGTACATCGCCGCGGGCGGCCCGGTGGTGGCCAAGTACGCGGGCCGCGCGGGCGACGGTTTCATCTGCACCTCTGGCAAGGGGGAGGAGCTGTACAAGGACAAGCTCATCCCCGCCGTGAAGGAAGGGGCCGAGGCCGCCGGGCGCAATGCCGACGACATCGACCGGATGATCGAGATCAAGATCTCCTACGATCCCGACCCCGAGCTGGCCCTGGAGAACACCCGGTTCTGGGCGCCGCTGTCGCTGACGCCCGAGCAGAAGCACTCGATCGACGATCCGATCGAGATGGAGAAGGCCGCCGACGCGCTGCCCATCGAGCAGGTCGCCAAGCGCTGGATCGTCGCGTCGGATCCCGATGAGGCGGTCGAGAAGGTCGGCCAGTACGTCAAGTGGGGCCTGAACCACCTGGTGTTCCACGCTCCCGGGCACGACCAGCGCCGGTTCCTCGACCTGTTCAAGAAGGACCTGGAGCCCCGGCTGCGCAAGCTGGGCTGATCAGGCGCTGCTGATCGATCGCTGTACCGCGCCGACCGCGCCGTGGCTCGTCGCCGTGAGCCGGACCCGGTCGGCGCGGAACAGATCGCACGCGTACTCGAACGGCTCGCCGCTGCTGTCGCGCGTGATGCGCGTGATCGCCAACAGAGGCTTGCGGTGGGCGATGTCGAGCCACTGGGCCTCGCGGGGGCTGGCGCTGACCACTTCGATGGTCTCGGTGGTGACAGCGGGCGCCAGACCGTACCGCACTCGCACCAACTCGTAGAGCGAGCCGCCGAGCGGTTGTTCCAGAAGGTCCTCCATGCGCTCGGCCACGAAGCATGACAGATCCACCGACAGCGGCACACCGTCGGCGTAGCGCAGTCTGCGGATTGTGAATACCTCTGCGCCATCGGCGATTTCGAGCGCATGCGACTCCACCTGGGTGGCCGGCCTGCGGTCGGTCGCCAGGACCCGGGTAGCGCTGCTGTGACCGCCGCTGTGCAACCGGGCGGGAAGCCCGGCCAGCTCGGCTGCGTTGCGTTCCACGACGTCGGCCCGCACGAACGTGCCACCGTTTCGCCCGGTCCGGCGTTCCAGCACACCTGCCTGGCTCAATGGCAGTAGTGCGCTGCGCAGCGTGGATCGCGACACCGCGAAGCTCTCCGCCATCTCACGCTCGGTGCCCAGCCGAGAGCCGGGACGCAGGGTGCCCAGGGCCAGCATGGACAGGATGCGTCGGCGCACGTCCTCGGCTACAGGGCCGCCCGGTGTCAGGGACATGCCCCGAGTGTGAACCAAATCGAGCCCGCAGAGCAGACCAAAAACAGCCGATTAACCTGGCTGTTGCACGACTCCCAGGTTCGAAACATGACGGCAACAAAGGGCTTGACCCGCAACAATTTTCGAGTTGCCCAATGATCTGGGCGGGATAACAATGTGCTGCGTCGCACCACAATGCTGTCGTCGACGCCGAACAATCAGACCAAATAGTGGTCCGAAAACCGTCCTTCAGTTAGGACCCGCAATGAGCGAGATCATCGATCCGCCGGCCCCGTCCGGTGCCTCCATCCAACGACTCAAACCCAACGCCGTGGGACTGGTCGGCGTGCTGTTCATGGCGGTCGCCACGGCCGCTCCCATCACGGCCATGGTCGGCAACGTGCCGATCGCGGTCGGCTTCGGCAACGGCGCCTATGCGCCCGCCGGATACTTCGTCGCCACCATCGTGCTGACGCTGTTCGCCATCGGCTATGCCGCCATGAGCAAGCACATCACCGCCACCGGCGCCTTCTACGGATACATCTCGCACGGCCTGGGCCGCGTCGTCGGCCTTGGAGCGGGATTCCTCACCGCGCTGGCCTACATGGTGTTCGAGGCGTCGCTGATCGGCATCTTCTCGTTCTTCGGGAACGATCTGTTCAAATCGTTCTTCAACATCGACGTGCCGTGGGTCCTGTTCGCCGTGGTGATGCTGGCCGTGAACGCCGTGCTGACCTACTTCGACATCAACCTGGCGGCCAAGGTGCTCGGGGTCTTCCTGATCACCGAGATCATCATGCTGGCCATGATGGCGCTGTCGGTGGTGTTCACCGGCGGCGGTCCGCAGGGCTGGTCGCTGGGATCGCTCAACCCGCTCAACGGTTTCCAGAGCCTCTCCGGTGAGGTGGCCGGTGTGGACGGCAGCATGATCACCGTCGCCGGATCGGCCGGCGTCGGCTTGTTCTTCGCGTTCTGGTCGTGGGTGGGCTTCGAGTCCAGCGCCATGTACGGCGAAGAGTCCCGAAACCCCAAGAAGATCATCCCGATCGCGGTGATCTGTTCGGTCGTCGGCATCGGCGCGTTCTACGTCATCGTCTCGTGGCTGGCGATCGTCGGTACCGGACCGCAGAATGCGATTGCGCTGGCCCAGGATTCGACCACCGCGGGCGACATCTTCTTCACCCCGGTGCACGAGCATCTGGGTCAGTGGGCTGTCGACCTGTTCAAGATCCTGTTGATGACGGGCTCGTTCGCGTGCGGGATGGCGTTCCACAACTGCGCCGCGCGCTACCTCTACGCCATCGGCCGGGAGAACGTCATCCCGGGCATGCGCAAGACCATCGGCGCCACCCATCCGGTGCACGGCTCGCCGCACATCGCCGGATTCGTGCAGACCGGTTTCGCCACCGTGGTGGTGCTGTTCTTCGACATCACCGGCCGCGACCCCTACACCGGTCTCTACGGCCTGATGGCGTTGCTGGGCACCACGGCCATCATGATCGTGCAGGCCCTGGCGGCGTTCTCGGTGATCTCGTTCTTCCACGTGCAGAAGCGGCATCCGGAGACCTCGAACTGGTTCACCACGTTCCTGGCTCCGCTGCTGGGCGGGGTCGGCATGCTCTACGTCATCTACCTGCTCGCCAAGAACGCGTCGTTTGCTGCGGGTTCAGCCGCTTCGGACTGGATCTTCACGTCGATCCCGTATGTTGTCGGCATCGCCGGAATCGGTGGTGTGCTGTGGGCGCTGTTCTTGAAATTCAAGGATCCGCAACGCTATTCCGATCTCGGGCGCACAGTGTTGGAGGAAGCGCACGAACGGTAGCGGGGCGTGCGGGTGGCGAAAGGAAGTGCCATGGGGTTCTCGAACATCATGGACTCCAACAGCTATTCGGGGGGTCTGGCGACCGATCCCGACACCGAAAGGCTGATCGAGGCCCGCGCGCACCTGCTGGGCCCGGCGTACCGGCTGTTCTACGAACGGCCGGTACACCTGGTCCGGGGCAGCGGCAGTCACCTTTTCGACGCGGACGGCGGGCGCTACCTCGACGCCTACAACAACGTCGTCAGCGTCGGCCATTGCCACCCACGCGTGGTGGCCGCCATCACCCGCCAGGCCGAGACACTCAACACCCACACCCGGTATCTGCACGACGGCATCGTGGACTACTCGCAGCGGCTGTTGGCCACGCTCCCAGGGGAAGTCGACCAGGTGATGTATGCCTGCACCGGCTCGGAGGCCAATGACCTGGCCCTGCGGGTGGCCCAGATGTACACCGGGGCGCGCGGTGTGATCGTCACCCGGGACGCCTACCACGGCAATACCGAAGCGGTGACGGCGATTTCACCGTCGATCGGTGGGGCGACCACCATCGGTCCGCATGTGCGTACCGTGGCCGCTCCGGACAGTTACCGCTCGGGAGACGATGTGGCGGGCCGGTTCCTGGCCGACGTGGAGGCCGCGATCGTCGATCTCAAGGCGGCCGGCCACGGCCTGAGCTGCCTGATCGTGGACACCTTCTTCTCCTCCGACGGCATCTACCCCGACCCCTCGGTGCTGGCGCCCGCGGTGGCGGCGGTACGTGCGGCCGGCGGTGTGTTCCTCGCCGACGAGGTGCAACCCGGCTTCGGCCGCACCGGGGAGGCGATGTGGGGCTTCACCCGCCACGGCGTCGTGCCCGACCTGGTCACCATGGGCAAGCCGATGGCCAACGGGTTGCCGGTGGCGGCGATGGCCGCCCGCGGTGAGGTGCTCGAGGCGTTCGCTCGGGAGGTGCCGTACTTCAACACGTTCGGTGGCAACCCGGTATCGATGGCGGCGGCAAGCGCGGTGCTCGACGTCATCGAGGACGAGCAGCTGATGGCCAATGCGGCCAAGGTGGGCACCGCGCTGCGCGACGAGCTCGCCCGGGTGGCCGTCGACAATCCGCGTATCGGGGATGTTCGCGGGGCAGGTCTCTACGTCGGCGTCGAGATGGTCACCGACCGCGAGAGCTCAGGCCCCGACCGGGCCGCGGCGCACGATCTGGTCAACGCGATGCGGGACCGCAAGGTGCTCATCTCGGTTTGCGGAGCGGAGGGCAGTGTGCTGAAGGTGAGACCCCCGCTGGTATTCTCTCTGTCGGATGTGGACTGGTTCTGCACCGAATTCGCCGATGCGCTGCGGGAGCTGCGCTGAGCAAAAGCAGAGCATCTGGCTGTCCAAACCCTGATGAGGGAAGCTGTATCAGTGCCAGAGGCAGTTGTCGCTACGGCGATCTATATCGCGTCGCCTGAAGGTGACACCGGCAAGTCGACGATTGCGCTCGGCATTCTCCACCGACTTGCTGCGACCGTGCCTAGGGTGGGGGTCTTCCGCCCGATCACTCGTCTGGGCGAGGACCGCGACTACATCCTCGAACTGCTGCTGGCCGGTACCACGGCGGGGCTGAGTTACGACGAGTGTGTCGGGGTCAGCTACCAGCAGGTACACGAGGATCCCGACGTCGCGATCGCCGACATCGTCGACCGGTTCCACCGCGTGGCCGAGCAGTGCGACGCGGTGCTGATCGTCGGCAGCGACTACACCGATGTCGCCACGCCCAGCGAGCTGAGCATGAACGCGCGCATCGCGGTCAACCTCGGCGCCCCCGTGGTGCTCGCGGTCAAGGCCGCCGACCGCACGCCCGACGAGGTGGCTCATGTGGTCGAGGTGTGTCTGGCCGAGCTGAACCACCAGCATGCGCACGCCGCGGCAGTCGTCGCCAACCGGTGTGACCCCGCGCAGCTGACCGCGGTGGCCGAGGCCCTCAAACCGCTCGGCCCGCCCGCCTATGTGCTTCCCGAGGAGCCGTTGCTGGTGGCGCCGTCGGTGGCCGAACTGAAGGTGGCGGTCGACGGCACGGTGATCGCCGGGGACCCGGAGCTGCTGTCCCGTGAGGCGATGGGTGTGCTGGTGGCCGGCATGACCGCCGAGCATGTGCTGGAGCGTCTGACCGAGGGCATCGCGGTGGTGACCCCGGGTGATCGGTCCGACGTGGTCCTGGCCGTGGTGAGTGCCCATGCCGCAGAAGGATTTCCGTCACTGTCCTGCATCATCCTCAACGGCGGGCTCGAACTGCACCCTGCGATCGCCTCGTTGGTCGACGGGCTGGGGCTGCGGTTGCCCATCGTGGCCACCGAGTACGGAACCTTCGAGACCGCAAGCCGGGTCGCCGGCGCCCGCGGCCGGGTCACCGCGAAATCGCAGCGCAAGATCGACACCGCGCTGGCGCTGATGGACAAGCACGTCGACGTCAATGATCTGCTGGCGCAGCTGAGCATCCCGATCCCCGCGGTCACCACGCCGCAGATGTTCACCTACCAACTGCTCGACCAGGCCCGCTCCGACCGCAAGCGCATCGTCTTGCCCGAGGGCACTGACGACCGCATCCTCAGGGCCGCGGGCAGGCTGTTGCAGCACGAGGTGGCCGAGCTGACCATCCTCGGTGAGGAAAGCCAGATCCGTTCCCGGGCAGCAGAACTCGGGGTGAACCTCGACGCAGCCGTCGTCCTCGATCCGCGTACCAGCCAGTTGTGCGACCAGTTCGCCGAGCAGTACGCCGAACTGCGCCGCAAGAAAGGCGTGACGGTCGAGCAGGCCCGCGAGATCATCCACGACGTCTCCTACTTCGGCACGATGCTGGTGCACAACGAGATGGTCGACGGCATGGTGTCGGGCGCCGCGCACACCACCGCGCACACCGTGCGTCCCGCCTTCGAGATCATCCGTACCGCGCCGGGAATCTCGACGGTGTCCAGCATCTTCCTGATGTGCCTGGCCGACCGGGTGCTGGCCTACGGTGACTGCGCGATCGTGCCCGATCCGACGTCCGAGCAACTCGCCGACATCGCGATCTCCTCGGCGCGCACCGCGGCGCAGTTCGGCATCGATCCGCGGGTGGCCATGCTGTCGTATTCGACGGGCACCTCGGGCACCGGTGCCGATGTCGACAAGGTCAGGGCGGCAACCGAACTGGTGCGCCAACGCGATCCCGATCTGCTGGTCGAGGGCCCGATCCAGTACGACGCAGCAGTGGAGCCATCGGTCGCGCTGACCAAGATGCCCGATTCGCCGGTGGCGGGCCGGGCGACGGTGCTGATCTTCCCGGACCTCAACACCGGCAACAACACCTACAAGGCCGTGCAACGCAGTGCAGGGGCCATCGCGATCGGCCCGGTGCTGCAGGGCTTGAACAAGCCGGTCAACGATCTGTCCCGAGGAGCGCTGGTGGAGGACATCGTCAACACCGTGGCGATCACGGCGATTCAGGCGCAGGGCGACTCATGACCCGCACGCGAGGAGCAGATGATTCCACGGTTCTGGTCGTCAACTCCGGTTCGTCCTCGCTGAAATACGCGGTGGTCAAACCGGATTCAGGAGAGTTTCTGGCCGACGGCATCATCGAGCAGATCGGCTCGGCGCAGGTGCCCGATCATGACGCCGCACTGCGGGCCGCGTTCGACGAACTGGCCGGTCAGGGTCTGCACCTGGACACCCTGGGCCTGGTGGCAGTGGGGCACCGGGTCGTGCACGGCGGCAAGACCTTCTACCAGCCCACCCTGATCGACGATGACCTGATCGCCAAGCTCGAAGAGCTGTCGCCGCTGGCCCCGCTGCACAATCCGCCGGCCGTCCTCGGTATCGAGGTGGCCCGCAAGCTGCTTCCCGATCTGCCCCACGTCGCGGTCTTCGACACCGCCTTCTTCCACAACCTGCCCGCGGCCGCGGCGACCTACGCCATCGACCGCGACGTGGCCGAGCGCTGGGGCATCCGCCGGTACGGCTTCCACGGCACCTCGCACCAGTACGTCAGCCAGCAGGCCGCCGTCTTGCTCGACCGGCCCTACGAGTCGCTGAATCAGATTGTCCTGCATCTGGGTAACGGTGCGTCGGCGTCGGCCATCGCCGGCGGACGGCCCGTGGACACCTCGATGGGCCTGACGCCGATGGAGGGCCTGGTGATGGGCACCCGCAGCGGCGACGTCGATCCGGGC
Organism: Mycobacterium sp. 134; assembly: GCF_048282715.1. NCBI lineage: Bacteria > Bacillati > Actinomycetota > Actinomycetes > Mycobacteriales > Mycobacteriaceae > Mycobacterium > Mycobacterium sp. 134. Next base: position 5,935,843 of record NZ_JBLVUN010000008.1, on the reverse strand, counting down.
ATCATCATGTACCTGTGCCGCGCGGCCGGCATGGGTGTCGAGGACGTCGACACGATGCTCAACCGCCGGTCGGGGGTGCTCGGTCTCGGCGGTGAGAACGACTTCCGCAAATTGCACGCCCGGATCGAATCCGGTGATGAGAACGCGCGATTGGCGTACGACGTCTACATCCACCGGCTGCGCAAGTACGTCGGCGCCTACCTGGCGGTGCTGGGCCGGACCGATGTCATCAGCTTCACCGCCGGGGTGGGCGAGAACGACGCCGGGGTACGCCGCGACGCGCTGGCCGGGCTGACCGGGCTGGGGATCGAGGTCGACGAGGAACTCAACGCGACCCGGTCTCGCGAGGCTCGACGTATCTCGACACCGGACTCGCGGGTGACCGTGCTGGTGGTGCCGACCAATGAGGAGTTGGCGATCGCGCGGGCCAGCGCGGCCCTGGTCTGACCTGGATCAGCCCGGCAATCGCCGATTGAGCAGGAGTCCGGCCATGGCCGCGGCGGCCAGCGTCAGTGTGGCGAGAATGATCCACCCGGCGCTGGCATCGGCCGGGACGAGCTGGAAGCCGATCTGCTGTTGCAGCGTGCCGTACACCTCCTCCAGGGAGCCGACCGTGTCGGCGTGGAACACCCGGCCGTCGCCGGAGAGCTTGCTGATCTCCTGCAACGTCTGATCGTCAACGGGCACTGCGATTTCCTGGTCGTTGAGGTTGACGAAGCCGTCAGGTGTGCCGAAGGAGATGGCCGAGATCGGGACGCCCTGGGCCTGGGCGGCGCGGGCGGCGGCGAACGCGCCACGTGGCTGCTCGGGGTCCAGCGGCACGGTTTCCTTGCCGTCGGACTCCAGCACGATCCGCGCGGGCGGTGGGCCGTCACCGCCTCCGATCACTCCGCTGACTGTCGCGATCGCCTGCAGTGCGGTGTAGATGCCCTCCCCGGTCGCGGTGCGCTCGGCCGCCTCGAGTTTGTCGATCGCGGCCTTCATCGGCGCTCGCTTGGTCGTCGGTGGCACCAACAACGTTGCGGTACCGGCGAATGCGACCAATCCGAGGTTGACGCTCGGGTTGAGTCCGTCGACGAACTTCTTTCCCGCCTCCTTGGCGGCCGTCAGCCGGCTGGGGGCGACATCGGTGGCGGCCATCGATTCCGAGACGTCGATGACCAGCATGACCACCGCGCGATTACGCGGTATCAGGTGGTCGCGGGTCGGGTCTGCCAACGCGACGGTCAGCAGCAGCAGCGAGATCAGCAGCAATGCCGCCGGCGCGTGCCGCAGCCGGCGGATCCGTCGAGGTGCCACCGCGGCCAGCACATGCATGTTGGCGAACCGGAGCACCGGGGTGCCTTTCGCCCGTAGCCGGTAGACGTAGAGCGCCAGCATTCCGACCGCGACCAGTGCGCACAGGAAGAACCAGCGGTGCTGGAATCCCGACAACGACAAAGCGTTCACGCCCTGAGGCTCGGACTGCAGCCCTCACAACGCCAGCACAATGGCCTGGCGGAATGCTGCCAGGTTCGGGGCGTACGTTCGCGCTGTGTCTGGGGTGGCCTTGCTGCTGATCCTCGTCGTCGGCGCGGGCTACTACCTGTGCCATCGGCGCGCGCGAGGCGCTACCGGTGTCGGGCAGCGCCAGGCCTGGTGCTTCGGTGCCGGGATGGTGTGCTGGCTGCTCGCCACGCAGGGCGCCGTTGCGCAGTACGCCCTCGTCTTGTTCTGGGTGCGGGCCCTGCAGGTGCTGTTGTTGCTGTACGTGGTGCCGTTCCTGCTGGTGTCGGGCCGGCCGGTGACCGCACTGCGTGAGGCCTCGAGCCAGAATGCCCGCGCGCGGATCGACGCGGTGCTCGGTTCGCGGGCGGCCCGGGTGGTGCTGTCGCCGCCGGTGACGTCGGTGCTGATGCTGGCGACGCCGTGGCTGCTCTACCTGACTCCGTGGTACGTCGCTTCGCTGGTCAACCCGGTGATCGCGGATCTGACCAGCATCGCGTTGTCCGCCATAGGTTTCTGCTACTTCTACGCGCGTTTGCAGTCAGACCCCGTTCCACGGCGTTACTCGCCCCTCCTGTCGATCTGCATCAGCGTGGCCGAGGGTCTGGGCGACGGCATCCTCGGCCTGGTGCTGTGGCTGGGGCCGCTGGTCGCCTACGACTATTACTCTGCGCTGCAACGGGATTGGGGACCCAGCCTGCGCGACGACCAGACCCTGGGCGCGGGGGTGCTGTGGATTCTGGGCGATGTGCTGGGCATTCCCTTCATCATGGTGTTGATGCGGGCGCTGGGCTCCCATGAGCGCACGCGCGCCGCCGAGGTGGACGCGGCAGAGGACGCCCGCGAAGCCGACGCGCCCACGCTGTGGTGGGAATCGGACCCGCAACTGCGGGACCGGTATCACCGCTGAAGAGCTCAGAAAGTGCTCATCGGCCGCACGCTGTTGGCCAGGTCGACCAGCGCGTAGCGGTGCGACTGGGTGGGGGCGACCCGGGCCAACGCCCGCAACGACGCCTCGACGCCCAGCTTCAGACCGTGCTCGGTGAACGGGAATCCCAGGATGTGATTGCTGCTGGCCGTGTTGTCGGCCAGCCAGTCCATCGCGGTGCCCAACACCAGTGCCCGGATCTGCAGCACGCGTGGCTCCGAATCGGGCAGTGCCTCCACGCGTCGCGCCGCATCGCGGATGTTCTGTTCGGTGATCTCACCGGTGGACCGTCCCGACAGCAGGGTGACCGCGCTGGTCAGCCGGGCGGTGGTGAAATGCCTTGAGGTGGGCGGAACTTCGTCGAGGGTTTGGACGGCCTTGTCGCGTGAGCCGGCGACCGACTCGGCGCGGGCCAGGCCGAAACCGGCCGAGATCACGCCATTGTCGGTGCTCCACACGGTGTTGTAGAACTTCAGCTCATCGGCGGTGCCGGCCAGTTCCGCCGTCGCGGCCAACGCCAGCTTGGGTGCCAGCTCCCCGGGAAGGGTGTCCAGTACCTCGGTGAAATGCTTTGTCGCCGAGTCGTAATCGGCCGACAGCATCTCGGCGACGGCGCGGAACCAGAGCAGCTGCCAGCGCCACCCGGCCCAGGTCGCGAGGTCGTCGAGCTTGCGGGTGGCCTTGGCGACGTCGCCCAGGTCGAGCAGGGCGCGCGCCTCCATCAACGGCAGCTCCACCGATTCGGACAGATCGACGCCTTCGGCGTCGATCGCGCCGTGGCGCGCCGCGCGCAGCTGGTCCAGGGTGTGCACGGGCTGGCTGAGCACGCTGGCCACCAGCATCGGAGCCCCGACATCGGCGCGGTCCACCAGTGGTACGGGCAGCGCGCGCACGATCTCCTGCGCCGTCAGCTTCTCCGAATGCACCTGTCCGTCGACGTAGACATCGGTGTGGGCGACCAGCAGATCGACGCCGAACGTGGACCGGGACGGGCTGAACACGGTCGACAGACCGGGGCGGGGGATACCGGTATCGGCCGCCACCACCTCACGCAGCACACCGAGCAGCTGCGACGACATCTCCTCGGCGCTGCGGAACCGGCGTCGCGGATCGGGGTCGATGGCACGGCGCAGGAACCGGCCGAAGGAATCGTATTTGTCGAGCACCGGGTCCTCGGACGGCAGCCCGTCGACGTAGCGGCCTCGCCGGGTCCGCAGGTTCATGGTCAGCGCGGCCAGCGTGCGTCCCACGGTGTAGATGTCGGTGGCCACCGTCGGACCGGTGCGCACGATCTCGGGAGCCTGGAATCCCGGTGTGCCGTACAGGTATCCGTAGGAGTTGAGCTTCGACACCGCACCGAGGTCGATCAGCTTGAGCTGTTCCTCGGTGATCATGATGTTCTCGGGCTTGAGGTCGTTGTAGGCCAGCCCGATCGAATGCAGATAGCCCAGCGCGGGCAGGATCTCCAGCATGTAGCCGATCGCCTCGGCCACCGGAAGTCGGGTGCCCCTTGCCTGTTTGAGGGACGTTCCGCCGACGTACTCCATCACGATGTAGCCGACCGGATTGCCGTGCTTGTCATCGTGTTCGACGAAGTTGTAGATCTTCACGATTCCCGGGTGCGTCACCTCGGCCAGGAACTGGCGTTCGGCCATGGCGATCACCTGGGCCTCGGCATCACCGGAATGCACCAGGCCTTTGAGCACCACCGGACGCTCGTTCACGTTGTGGTCGAAGGCCAGATACACCCAGCCCAGACCGCCGTGGGCGATACAGCCCTTGATCTCGTACTGGTCGGCGACGATCTCGCCCGGGGACAGCTGCGGCAGGAACGAGTACGCGCTGCCGCAGTGCGGACACCAGCCCTCCGACAGGGCATGCCCGTCGGGCGAGGACCTGCCGACCGGCTTGCCGCAGTTCCAGCAGAACCGCTTCTGCTCGGCCACCACTGGGTTGGTCATCAACGCCGTCAACGGATCTCGCTCGGGCACCCGCGCGATCTCGACCAGCCCGCCGCCCAGCCTGCGGATCGGCGAGAGCATCCGGGTGGCGATCGTGGCAAGGTTCTGCGGTTCGGTGTCGCCGCCGCCGAACGCCGGATCGTCGGATTCGTCGAACTCCGGGCGGAACACCGCCTGGGTCGCCATGGGCCGCAGGGTCGACTGCGAATCCAACTCGAGGTCTTCGAGGCTCGCCGGCTGCGTCCCGGGGCCGCCCTCGGTGTCGGGGGTGTCCGGGAGTCCGCTGTCGTCGGGCTTTTTCATCAGTCGACATACCTCGCGGCCGGGGGCGACGGCGCCGGCCCCAGGACCGTCAACCACTTGCGGTACAACGTGTTCCAGGTGCCGTCGCGGCGGATGCGTTCCAGAGTCGCGTTGACGACCCGGACCAGCGGCGTGTTGTCCAGGTTCAGCCCGATGCCGTAGGGCTCCTCGTTGAGGCTGGGGCCGACGATGTGCAGATACGGATCCTGGGCCACCAGCCCGGCCAGGATCGAATCGTCGGTACTGACCGCATCGGCCTGACGCTGCTGCAGCGCCACCAGGCAATCGGCCCAGGTCACCACCGAGACGATGATCGGTGACGGGCTGATCTGCTGGATCCGCTTGAGCGACGTGGTCCCGTCCACCACGCACACCCGCTTGCCCGAGAGGTCGGAGGCCTGCGAGATGTTGGAGTCCCGCGCGGCCAGGATGCGTTGGTGGGCCATGAAATACACCGTGGAGAAGTTGATCTCCTTGCGGCGCTCGCAGGTGATCGTCATGGTCTTGACCACGATGTCGACCTGATTGTTCTGCAGTGCGGTGATGCGGTCGGCCGAGGACAGGATGCGGTACTCGACCTGTGACGGCGTGCCGAAGATGTCGCGCGCGACCTCCCCGGCGATGTCGACGTCGAACCCGTTGATCTGACCGGTGATCGGATCGCGGAACGAGAACAGATTGCTGCCGATGTCGAGCCCGACGACCAGCCGCCCGCGGTCGCGGATCTTCGCCACCGCCGCGTCGGCGTCGGCCTGATTGCTGAACGGCCGCAGGCTGGCCGTGCGGTTGCACTCGTCCGTGTCCTGCGTCGGCACCCGAACCGGCTGGGGCGCAAGCTCCTGCATGCCGGCCGGGCTGGGCGGCGCCAGCGTCATCGTCGGCAACGTCAACGCCGGCGCGCTCTGACTGCACCCGGCCACCGCCAGGGTCGCGGTCAGGACGGCCAATAGCTTCTGCACTGCCTTCTTCACGGTGCTCACCTGTACTCGCTGAGTCGGGGCCACAGTCCCAACGCCACCGCCAGCGCCGCGGCCACACTGAGCAGCGCGGCGCCCACCGTCGCACCGGACAGCACCCGGCGGGCATTGGCGATGTCATTGCGCAACTGGCTGCGGCTCTGTTCGATGCCCTTGGACAACGCGTCGTCGAGCTTGTCGAAGGCCGACGTGGAATCGTCCTCGCCGGTGCCCAGCGCCACCTGCGTCGCGGCCTGGTAGTTGCCCACCGCGATATAGGCGTTGATCCGGTCGTCGGCCGCACGCCACTTGGTGAGCAGATCCTCGGCCCCCGTCAGATCGCTCTTGTCGATGCGGGTGTCGCGGGCCAGATACTGGGCGAGCTGCTGCTGCATGGCGTCGATACGCTGGTAGTAGGACTGCTTGCGCAGGTTCTCGTCGCCGCGCCGGATCAGCGCCAGCGTCTCGTCGGCCCTGGCCTGCTGCGCGGTGATGGCGAGGTTGGTCACGGTCTTGAGCGACTCGGCGGCGGTGTCCTTGGCGCTGCGGCTGTCCGACGTCGAGATCACCAATGCGGTGGTGACCCAGATCAGCATGATCAGCACGGCCATCCCGCCGGCCACGAAACCGATGTTCACCCGGCGCCGGGTGCGCCGCGCCAGCCAGCGGTTGGCGAACGCGCCGAACATCAACGTGGCCAGCACCACCAGCATGACCGCGGCCGGGATCCGGGTGGAGGCGGTCGTCTCGGCATCCACCCGCGCCGAGGTCTCCTCGTACAGGCGTTGCGCGTCGGGCAGGATCTGCGACTGCATCAGTGCCGAGGCTTCCGACAGGTAGGACGAACCCACCGGGTTGCCGGCCCGGTTGTTGGTCCGCGCGGTCTCCACCAGGCCGGTGTAGACCGCCAGCCGTGCGTTGATCCGGCCCAGCAGTTGCACCAGTGCTTCGTCGGTCAACCCGCTCGATGCCCGCGTCACCGCGACCGAGGCGTCGGTGATGGCCTGTTCGTATCGCTGACGGACATCGCGGGGTTCGGCGCCGGCGATGAAGGCGGTTGCCGCGGCGGCGTCGGCGACCGACAGCGTCGTGTAGAGCTGGCCGGCCGCGAACGCCAGCGGCTCGGTGTGGTTGAGCACCGTGGTCAACGCCTGCTGGCGGTCGTTGATCGTGGTGGACGTCGCGAACGCGCTGGCGATGACCAGGCCGGCGAGCGTCACTCCGATCGTCAGGATGCGTCCGGGCGTGGTCCACAGAAACCACCAGCGCGGGTGGGCAGGAGTGGTCGGCGACCGGGACGCGAGCGGTTCGGTCGAGGGATGTGCCAAATCCACAGTCACCTGCGCACGGACCTCATTTAGTTTCGGTGCTTACGGGGTGTTCCAACACTATAAAAAAATTCTAAGAGCGCCACGCTTAGGCTCGCGGAGAAATTGCGGCCCACCGAAACTGGCGGCGTTCCTTATCCTGTACGGGTGCGTGGCGACGGTGACGGCTGGGTGTTCTCCGACAACGGCGCCCGCTATTGGGGGCGCCACGGTGCGGCCGGCCTGTTGCTGCGGGCACCGTGGCACGGCGGAGCTGCGGCGGTACTGCTGCAACATCGAGCCCCGTGGAGCCATCAGGGCGGAACATGGGCGCTTCCCGGCGGTGCCCGCGACAGCCACGAGACCGCCGAGCAGGCCGCGGTCCGGGAGGCCAACGAGGAAGCCGGGGTGACGGCCGAACAGCTCACCGTGCGGACCACGGTGGTGACGGCCGAGGTGGCCGGTATCGGTGGCACCCACTGGTCCTACACGACGGTGATCGCCGACGTGCCCGAGCCGTTGGAGACCATCCCGAACCGGGAGAGCTCGGAGTTGCGCTGGGTGGCCGAGGACGAGGTGGCCGAGTTGCCGCTGCATCCCGGGTTCGCCGCGAGCTGGGAGCAGTTGCGTGCGGTGACGGCGTCGCTGCCGCTGGAGCACAACCGGCATCAATAAGCCTGAGCGATCGCGTCCTTGAGTTCGGCGGCCGCGGCGCGGGGATCCTCGGCGGCGGTGATCGCACGGACCACCACGATGCGCCGGGCCCCGGCGGCCAGTACCTCGGGAAGTCGCTGCTGATCGATCCCGCCGATCGCGAACCACGGCTTGGCCGGATTCAGCGCGGCCGTCGCGCGCACCAGGTCCAGACCCGGTGCCGACCGGCCCGGCTTGGTCGGGGTGGGCCAGCACGGTCCGACGCAGAAGTAGTCCACCTGTTCATCGATCGCGGCAGCGGCCTGTTCCGCGTCGTGGGTGGAGCGGCCGATCACCGGACGCTCGCCGATGATGCCGCGGGCGACCTCCAGCGGCAGGTCGTCCTGACCGAGGTGCAGGATGTCGGCCCCGGCCGCCAGCGCGATGTCGGCGCGGTCGTTGACCGCCAGCAAGGCACCGTGGCGGCGGGCGGCGTCGGCCAGGATCTCCAGCGCCTCGAGCTCCTGACGCGCCTCCAGCGGGCCGAACTGCTTCTCCCCGGGCGACCCCTTGTCCCGCAGCTGGATCAGATCCACCCCGCCGGCCAGCGCCGCGTCGGCGAATTCGGCCAGGTCACCGCGCTCCCGGCGGGCATCGGTGCACAGGTAGAGGGTGGCGCGCTGCAAACGGTCGGCGGGTGATTCCACACCGCGACGGTAGCCGGTGGCGCCCGAGTACCCTGGACTGGCAATCAATACGGGAGTCCCGGGGACGAGGGGCTGAGAGTGGGCATACGGACCGGCCCTGACCGTCACACCTGATCCGGGTCATGCCGGCGAAGGGAGCGGGTATGGCGCGAACACTTGCCGTCATCGGCGGCGGTGTCATCGGGCTGTCCGTCGCACGCCGGGCGGCGCTGGACGGCTGGACCGTGCGGCTGCACTGCACCACCGAGCGCGGCGCATCATGGGTGGCCGGCGGCATGCTGGCCCCGCACAGCGAAGGCTGGCCGGGTGAGGAACAGATACTGCAGATCGGCCTGGAATCGCTGAAGCTCTGGCACTCGGGATTCCTCGAGGGGCTGGCACCCGAGGTGGTCACCGCGCGCGAGTCGCTGGTGGTAGCGGTGGACCGGGCTGATGTGGCCGACCTGCACACCGTCGCCGAGTGGCTCTCCGCGCAGGGCCAGCCGGTCGAACTGACCACTGCCGCCCGCGATGTGGAACCCCTGCTGGCCCAAGGTATCCGGCACGGGTTCCTGGCCACCACCGAACTCGCCGTGGACAACCGCGCCGTGGTCGACGGGTTGGCCGCGCACTGCGAACGGCTGGCTGTGCGGTGGGCCGGCCCTGTCGAGGATCTGGCCGATATCGACGACGCTGCTGCGGTCGTCGTCGCCAACGGGATCGACGCCCCGAAGCTCCTGCCCGGCCTGCCGGTGCGCCCGGTCAAGGGTGAGGTGCTGCGGCTGCGGTGGCGCAAGGGCTGTATGCCGGTGCCGCAGCGGGTGATCCGGGCCCGCGTTCACGGCCGGCCGGTGTACCTGGTGCCGCGTGCCGACGGCGTGGTGGTCGGCGCCACCCAGTACGAGCACGGTCGCGACACCGCGCCGGTGGTCAGCGGGGTGCGCGATCTGCTGGAGGACGCCTGTGCGGTGATGCCCGCCCTCGGCGAGTACGAGCTGGCCGAGACCGCGGCCGGGCTGCGGCCGATGACCCCGGACGGGCTGCCGATCGTCGAACGTGTCGACGAGCGCACGCTGGTTGCCGTGGGACACGGCCGGAACGGATTTCTGTTGGCGCCGTGGACCGCTGAGCGGATCGCGGCTGAGCTCGAGGTGAGCGTGGGAGCGAAATGATCACCATCACGGTCAACAACGAGACCCTCGAGGTGGACGAGCAGACCACCGTCGAGGGGCTGCTGGAGACCCGGGGCTTCCCCGACAAGGGCATCGCGGTCGCACTGGACTGGACGGTGCTGCCCCGTTCGGAATGGGACCAGACCCTGTCCGACGGTGCCCGGGTCGAGGTCGTGACGGCGGTGCAGGGTGGGTGAATCAAAACTCAGTATTGGCGGCCGGGAGTTCGGCTCCCGGCTGATCATGGGTACCGGTGGCGCACCGAATCTGGCTGTGCTGGAAGAGGCCCTGGTGGCCTCGGGGACAGAGTTGACGACCGTGGCGATGCGGCGGGTCGACGCCGAGACCGGCACCGGGGTGCTCGACCTGCTCAACCGGTTGGGTATCGCTGCGCTGCCCAACACCGCGGGCTGTCGCGGTGCGGCCGAGGCTGTGCTGACCGCGCAGCTGGCGCGGGAGGCGCTGGGTACCGACATGGTCAAGCTCGAGGTCATCGCCGACGAGCGCACGCTGCTGCCCGATGCCATCGAACTGGTCAAGGCCGCAGAGCAATTGGTCGACGACGGCTTCATCGTGCTGCCCTACACCAACGACGACCCGGTGCTGGCCCGCCGGTTGGAGGACGCCGGCTGTGCCGCCGTCATGCCGCTGGGCTCGCCGATCGGGACCGGTCTTGGCATCTCGAACCCGCACAACATCGAGATGATCGTCGAGCGGGCCGGGGTGCCGGTGGTGCTGGACGCCGGTATCGGCACCGCCTCCGATGCCGCGATGGCAATGGAATTGGGTTGCGATGCAGTGCTGTTGGCCACTGCTGTCACCCGTGCCGCCGACCCGCCGACGATGGCGGCCGCGATGTCGGCAGCCGTCACCGCCGGATACCTGGCGCGGCAGGCGGGGCGTATCCCGAAGCGGTTCTGGGCTCAGGCGTCGAGCCCGGCGCTGTGATTTCGCGCCGAGGCTGCGGTGAGTGCGAGGAGGGGGAGCGGTGTTATGACGCGCTATGTGGCTCTTGGCAGTTCGATGGCGGCCAGGGCATCAAACCGTCGGCACCCGGTGCGCCGTGGCAGGCGGGCCGCTCGGCACGCAACTACCCCCATCTGACGGCCGCCCGACTCGGGCTCGATCTGGTGGACGTGACGTACTCCGGGGCCACCACCGCGCACATCCTGAGTGAGCGGCAGAACGGTGCGGCGCCTCAGATCGACGCGCTCGACGGGTCCGAGGCCCTGGTCACCGTCACGATCGGCGGCAACGACGCCGGTTACGTGCCCCAGTTGATGGCCGCTGCGCTGCCGCGATTCACCCGGTCGGTGCCCCTGGTGGGGCCGTTCCTTCGCGGCCTGCTGGATCCTGCCGCACGGGAGGCGGCCTTGACGCAGGTGGCCGACGCGCTGGTGACGGTGGGGCTTGAGATCCGCCAACGCGCTCCCGCGGCCAGGGTGCTGTTCGTGGACTACCTGACGATGCTGCCGCCCGAAGGCGTCGCGGCTTCACCGCTGCCGGAGGCTGACGCGGCGCTCGGGCGACACGTCGCGGCCACGCTGGAACGACTCACCGGACAGGCCGCCGCTGAAACCGGCTGCGGATGGGTACGCGCCGGACAAGCCAGCCTGACGCACCATGCCTGGTCGGCCCAGCCATGGACCACCCGGCCCGGGTTGCCCTGGCCGGGACGGCCCGCGCCGCTGCACCCGAACGCCGCCGGTATGCGGGCGGTCGCCGAATTGGTGGTGGCACAGGCCGGCCCGAGCACCTGAATTCGTGCGATCAGGGCTGATGGCGGCGTGTAAGAATCTCCTCATGGGCCTCGAGTTGAATGGTGACGAGCTTCGGAAGAAGTCCGCCCAACTGTCGAAATTCGCACAGGAACGCGCGCAGCACGAGCGCCGGGTGACGGAGATCGCGGGTGAGTTCGCCGCAACCTGGACGGGAGCAGCGGGCTCAGCTGTCCAGTCCGCCCTCTCGAACTACCTCACGCAGGCGTCGGATGTCCGTCGGGAAGAGCTCGACATGTCGCATCTTCTCGATGAGGCGATCGCGGCGTACGAGGGGACCGACGGCAACGCGGCCGGCTCGCTGGCCCAGTCCATGAATATCTGAGTCGGAAGGTTTCCGGATGAGCACCGATATCTCCGTCCAGTTCGAGCGGACGCGACAACTGGCCGCCGAGCTGGATGCCGAGGCCGCCAAGGTCAAGCAGATCCTGGAAGAGGAGACCGCGCTGATGGCCGACATCGGCGGTACCTGGACCGGCTCGGCCGCCGAACAGTTCAGTCAGCAGTACAGCGAGTGGAACAAAGAAGCCGACGAAGAGGCGGCCGCGCTGGACAAGCTGTGCGCCGCGGTTCACGGGGGCATCGACACGCTCAACTCCACCGAGACCGACGTGACGGGAATGTTCAGTTGATCTGAACCTGAGCAGTCAGAACGACACCGCCTGCAATGATGGCGGTGATGATCGAACTGACCGGGCTGACAAAACTCTATGGATCCCACCGAGCCGTCGACGATCTGACGTTCACCGTCGAACCGGGCGTGGTGACCGGATTCCTCGGGCCCAACGGCGCGGGCAAGACCACCACCATGCGGCTGATCCTCGGGCTGGACCATCCCAACACCGGGTCCGCGACCATCGACGGCAAGAAGTACCGGGAACTGCGCGATCCGCTGCGCGCGGTCGGCGCCCTGCTCGACGCGCGTCAGGCCCACCCGAACCGCTCGGCCCGCAACCACCTGCGCTGGATCGCGGCGGCCAACCGCATCGTGCCGGCCAGGGTGGACGAGGTGCTCGAGACCGTCGGGCTGACAGCGGTGGGGGACCGTAACGCCGGGACACTGTCGCTGGGCATGAGCCAGCGGCTGGGGATCGCCGCGGCGTTGCTGGGTGATCCGCCGGTGCTGCTGTTCGACGAACCGGTCAACGGCCTGGACCCCGAGGGCATCCACTGGGTCCGCACCCTGATGCGCAACCTGGCCGCCGAGGGGCGCACGGTGTTCGTGTCCAGTCACCTGCTGGCCGAGATGGCCAACACCGCAGACCGTTTGGTGGTGATCGGGCAGGGCAAACTGATCGCCTCGACCACAGTGAGCGAGTTCGTCAGCGGCACGTCCGCGGACACCGTGCGGGTGCGCACACCACAACTCGAGACGCTGCGTGAGGTTCTCACCGACGCCGGGTTCGAGGTGGAGGCCGCCGCGGACGGCGATGCGCTGGCGGTGCACGGCGCGGCCATCGAGGTGATCGGCGACCTCGCCGCGCGCAATGCGATCACCCTGCACGAGTTGAGCCAGCGACAGGCCTCGCTGGAGGAGGCGTATCTGAAACTCACCGATGATGCCGTCGACTACCGGGCGGTGAAGAAGTGAGCGCGCTGGCGGCGCTCGACGCCGAGCGCATCAAGCTGGCCACCACCCGCTCCCCGCTGTGGTCGACGGTCGGGGTGGCGGTGCTCAGCCTCGGTCTGGCCGCCATCCAGGGCCTGACGGCGCACCACTACTCCGGGCTGTCCCCCTCGAAGGCCGCATTGGGTGTCGCGGTGTTCGGGGTTCCGGTGCTGATGGTGCTGTCCTCGATGACGATGACCGGCGAGTACCGCAGCGGGCTGATCCGCACCACCTTGCTGGCCACGCCGAACCGGACGCAGGTGCTCACCGCCAAAGCGGTGGTGTGCGCGGCCTTCTCCTCGGTGTGTGCGGTGATCATGGTGCTGGCCTCGGTGCTGGTGGCCCGGATGGTCGCCGACCCGGTGGTCGGTACCCAACTGTCGATGGCCAACCCGGCGACCTGGCGGGTGGCCGGCGGATTCGCGCTCTACGCCGCGCTGGCCGCGGTGCTCGGGGTGGCCGTCGGGGCGCTGCTGCGATTCGCGGCCGGCGCGGTGGCCATCCTGCTGCTGTGGCCGCTGGTGGCCGAGCCCCTGCTGGGCAACATGCCCAACACCGGCCCGAAGGTCGGACCGTGGCTGCCGTTCGCCAACATGTTCCGGTTCCTTCAGGTCGAGTGGTTGTTCCCCACCTACTACACGTCGTGGAGTGAGCTGGGCTCGCTGTTCTACTTCTTGGTGTGGGTGGCGGTGGCGTTCGTGGCCGCCGCGGTGGTGCTGAACAGGCGTGACGCCTGACCCGGAGTTACTCCGGGTCAGACGCCACATCCGTTGGAACCGCATCGTTGCTGCCCAGGGCCAGTACCACCTTCGACCCGTACGGCACGTGCTGGATCAGCTGCAGCTGAGCAAGTGCCGGGTGGGCGTCCAGCAGCTTGCCGGCATTGGCCAGCGCACGCAGGGCCGCCGTCTCGGCACGGGCGGCTTCCAGCTTCGCCGCACCCGTGGCCTTGGCCGTCGCCAGCTGCAGTGCCGCGGCCCGGATCTCGGTCGGGACGATCACGTCCTTGACGAACGCCTTGATCACCTGGACTCCGGTGCGGGCACCGGCCGTCCGCGCTGCCGCGGCGATCGCGTCGGCGTCAATGCGGTTGCCGCGCTGCATCACCTCGTCCGCGGTCACCGCCGAGGCGAGGTCGCGCAGTGCGATCTGCGCGGCCAGGTACACCGCGGCCATCGGGTCGGCCGCGGCCTCCACGTAGGCCACCGCGTCCCGGACCTTGAACTGCAGCGCGACGGTGATACGCAGCGTCACCGCATCCGAGGTCAGCACCTCCTGCGGAGCCAGCGTCAGCACCTGCTCACGCATCTCGACACGCACCACCGAGGCCGCCACATCAATGCGGTGGCGCCCCGGGGGCAGGACACGACCCAGCGTGCCGTCCTTGTATTCCAGTGCGCACTGGCCTGCGGAAACAGTGATTCGGTCGAACGTGAAGATACTCATGTCGTGTCCTCCTTCCGGTGTATGTGTCTGTGCAGCAAAGGGATACCGCCGCCGGACGCAACCGGTGACGGGGCGTCACATCCCCGTCCAGGCGGATGTGGGCCACAAGGTCAGCGACTGCGCGATCCCGGCGACGGTATCGGGGTTGTAGGAGAGGATTCGAACCTCAGGCCCTTTACCTGTGCCATGACGCCGCCGGCAACACGCAGAAACGTTGCGGTACCCCGCTCGGCCTGCTTCCCTGTCGGCGCCGAGGAACACCATGCCACCACAGCAAATCACCAGGCAACCGATTTTCGGGTAGCCGGCTACTCTAGGCCGCCGATCCACGCCTGATTAGCGTCGAACTCACCACTTGACCGGCGGTGAAACGCTGTGGCCCAAATCGAGGTAGTCACATGTCGCGCATATTTCTGAGTCACTCCAGCCGCGACAATCACTATGCCGTCGCCCTCAAGCAGTGGCTCGAGCTGGCCGACCCGGGGCTGGCCGGAGAGATATTCCTCGACCTGGATCGCGACAGCGGGATCCGGACGGGGACGCGGTGGACCGATGCCCTCTGGCAGGCCAACGCCCGCTGTGAGGCGGTGATCTGCCTGGTGTCCGAGAGTTGGGTGGCGTCCAAGGAATGTCACGCCGAGTTTCGGCAGGCCGAAGGTATGCGCAAGCCCATCTTCTGCGCCCGGCTGGAAAGTGTTGACGAAAAGGACGTGACCCGGGCCTGGCAGAGTTGCGACCTCTTCGGGCCGGGGCCGTCGACGACGATCGCAGTCGACGGTGCGCCCGAGGTGCGGTT
The DNA here is from genome assembly GCF_048282715.1 of Mycobacterium sp. 134. Taxonomy (NCBI): domain Bacteria; kingdom Bacillati; phylum Actinomycetota; class Actinomycetes; order Mycobacteriales; family Mycobacteriaceae; genus Mycobacterium; species Mycobacterium sp. 134. The sequence goes on along the minus strand of NZ_JBLVUN010000008.1, from coordinate 5,920,783 downwards.
GGCGGCCGGGGGCCTCAACCGACTGCTCATGGGGCTGCGGTCGGTCGGCATCGGCGCCGACAGCTTCCCGTGGCCGCCGCCGGGGGATCCCGGCCGCTCGCCGTACCGCGGCTGGGAACCACTCGAATCAGTCGACGCGGCAGTGTATTTCGGCCGGGACGCGCAGATCATTCGTGCCCTGGACGAATTGCGTGAGATGCGTGAGGCCGGACGCGAGCGAATGTTCGTCATCCTGGGCCCGTCTGGCGTCGGCAAATCGTCGTTTCTGCGGGCCGGCCTGCTTCCCCGTCTGACGCGTGACGACCGGCGCTTCTTGACGATGCCCGTGGTGCGGCCGGAACGTCACGCGCTCACCGGAGATGCGGGACTGGCGCGGTCCATTCACGTTGTGCGGGAACAGGTCGGGTTGACGTCACCGAGCCTCGGCGAGATCAAGAACGTAATCGGGGACCCAGACTCGGTACGTCGGTTGCTGCTCGAAGCTGTTGCCGCGGTGAGCGATCGGATGCCGGGCACCGCCGATGCCCAGCGGCCGCCGACCCTGGTGCTACCCGTCGACCAGGCGGAGGAATGGTTCGGAGTCGATGCCGGAACGGAGGGGCCGGCATGTCTGGAGACTCTCGGCACGCTGTTGAACAGTGCCGGCACCGCGCTGGACATGGTGGTGATCGCCACGATCCGTTCCGATCGCTACGAACCGTTGCAGACCGCACCGCAGCTGTCGGACGTACAGAGTCACCTGTTCGACCGGCTGAAGGCGATGCCGGCTGCGCAATTCGCCGAGGTCATCGAAGGTCCGGCGCGCCGTGCGGCCGAGTCGGGATCCAAGTTCGCCCTCGAGCCCGAACTCGTCGAGCGACTCATCGAGGATGCCACCGGCGGCGCCGACACCCTGCCGCTGCTGGCCCTGACCCTGTCGTGCCTCTACGAGGACTACGCCGGCAGCGGAGGTGCCGTCACCGTCGACAACTACGAGGCGATGGGGGGCATGCGCCGGGTCGTGCAGAACGAGATCGACAACTTGTTGTCCAATGATCCGGCCGAACGTTCCGAGCAGTTGAGTCGGCTGCACGATGCGTTCATCCCGTGGTTGGCGACGGTGAACTCGGATACCGACCAACCGATGCGCCGCATCGCGAAATGGTCCGATCTGCCGGAGAACAGTCACGGCCTGCTGAATGACTTTGTCGCTCGGCGGCTTCTGGTCAAAGGCGAGAGCGACGATCAGGTCGTTGTCGAAGTGGCGCTGGAGAGCCTGCTGCGGCAGTGGGACGAGTTGGCGGAGTGGTTACGGGCCGAGGCCGTCGAACTGCGTGACGCCGACGCCATCGAGCGCGCGGTCGTCGCCTGGGAGCGCAGCGGACGTCGCGACGACTGGTTGCTCGACGGTGCCCGGCTGGCCGAGGCGGAAAACCTGAGTACCCGATCGGGTTTCGGGGCTCGTCTCAATCCGGCTGGTGAGTTCCTGCTGGCCGCACGCCGGCACGCCAACCACAAACTCGAAACGGAGAAGTCCGAGGCGCAAGCTCACGCACGGTCGCTGCGGCGTCGCTCCCAGATCCTCGCCGCACTGCTCACCGTGATCGTATTGGCCGCCGTCTTTGCCGTCATTTCACAGCGGAATGCGCTGGCGGCCGAGAAGAAGGCCAATGAGCAGGCCCGTCAGGCGGTGGCCGCCAAGCTTGCCCTGGAGTCCCGCGCGATGCTGGGAGGTACGCGCACAGGTGGTGAGCGGCGCGCGATCCTGGAGATGGTCGTGGCTGAGCGGTTGGCACCGGGAGGTGATCCCGGTGCGCTCGTGGACACGCTGAACGACTCGGCCCGCCTGCTGAAAGTCATCAATTCGCCGTCACCGGCCAATACCTTCGCGATCAGCCCCGACGAGCAGGTGATCGTATCGGCCGACGAAGACCACATGCTGCGCCGATGGAATTTCCACACGGGTGAGCCGATCGGGGAACCGTTGGCCGGCCACACCGACAATGTCGAGACCCTCGCCATCACGAAGGACTGGATCGCCTCTGGCGGGAAAGACCGCACCGCGCGGATATGGGATGCGAAGACCGGCAAGGAGATTCGTAGCGTTACCGCGTCGGAAGCGCTGTGGCATGTCGAACTGAGTCCGGACGGGGCCCTGCTGGCAACCGCGGCCAGCAACGGGATGATCCAGCTGTGGAAGGTGCCGACCGGTGAGGCAGTGGGCCACCCGATCGCCGCGCACGGCGGTATGCCGATCGGGGATCTGCAGTTCAGCCCGGACGGGAAGCTACTGGCCTCCGGAGGATTCGACGGTGCGGTGCGGCTGTGGAATGTGGCTACCCAGGGACCTGCGGCGCAGTTGGTGCCCGGCCATCGAGGCATCGTCGCAGGCGTGCGATTCACGGCCGACGGCCGACGTATCGTCTCGGTGAGCTATGTGAACAGCTATGCGGATACCAGCGGCCGGGCAACGCAATTGCGAGTCGACGAGCTCGATACCGGCCGCACGGTCGTCGATGTGACGGACCCGGGTTACGGTGGCTTGAGCCTCGCAGTGAGCCCTGACGGGAAACGAGTGGCCATCGGCGCAGACGACAAGACGATCCGGTTGCACGATGCCGAGACAGGCGCCGCGGTCGGTGAACCCATCACCGGGAGATCCGGAAATGCCAGTGTGATCGCCTACAGCCCCAGCGGCAGCCGGATCGTCAGCAACGGGGACTTCGTGCACGAATGGGCCGCCGATCCTGATCGATCGGTCGGCAAGGGGCTGGACATCTTCGCATTGGCCGGGCCCACCGCGTTGAGTCCGGACGGCCGGATCATGGCCACCCGTCGCGACGACAAGGACACCGACATCGCGCTGTGGAACGTCGACACCGGCGCCCTGATCCGGACCATCGCGACGGGCCACACCGGGCACGTGACGGCCTTGATGTGGCGGCCGGACGGGCAGGCGATCGCGTCGAGCGGGGACGAGGATCACTCCGTCCGAATCTGGTCCGCCGAGTCAGGCGAGTCCGTCGGCGCACCCTTGGCGGGGGCGACCAGCCGGATCTTGGTTCTCGCGTTCAGCCCGGCCGGCAATCGCGTCGCCGCCGGGACCGTCGACGGCTCGGCGTGGCTCTGGGATGTGACCGAGCAGCAGAGCAGCGGAACCCAGTTGAAGGGGAATGTCAGCGCGGTGACCATTGTCGGATTCAGCGCCGATGGCAGTCGCGTGCTGGCGGCCACGCAGACACATCTCGAGTCCGGTGATTCCAGTGCGCTGGAAACGGCGAGCAATGTGTTCACCTCGGCAGAGGCAATGACCGACTCTTCGGCACAGGTGTGGGACGCCGACACCGGTGAGCCGGCAGGTCCCTTGTTGACCGGGCGCGGCGGCCGACCCAGCGAATTTGCCCTCGCGAACGACCACTTCCCGATCAGCGCCGCGACGATCAGTCCCGACGGGCGGCAAGTCCTGGTCGGCACGACGCGGGGCCTCCAGTTGTATGACGTGGCCTCCGGCGAGCCCACAGGCGAACCGTGGGTGGCGCCGGAACAGTCCGGGCAGACAGGCACCGCTGTCGCATTCAGCCCTGACGGGCGGTACGCGGTATCCGCCGATGCCTATTCGACGAACATCCATCTGTGGGACGTCGGCGCCCGCCGGCCCATCGGCAAGCCGTTGACGGGCCATACGACCCGGATCATGCGCGTCGCGTTCGGGCCGGACGGCAAGAGCATCCGGTCGTGGGCCGACCTGAACCTGTGGATCGTGTGGCCAGCCCCGGCGGGCTGGGCCGACGAGCTCTGTTCCAAGGTGGCGGCCGACATGACCGAGGCCGAATGGGACGAGTGGGTGTCCAAAGACATCGACTACCGAGCACCCTGCTCGTAGCAGCTACCGTGGGTGCAATGCGACGTATTTCGACGGGGGCGGTTCTCTGCGCGCTGGCGCTGACCGCGGGGCTGGCCGGCTGTGATGCAAAGACCGAACTGCAGACCGACGGGCGGCAATCCCAGGAGTCCTCGTCGGCGGCGGCGCAGTTCGCCGACCAGTTACGTGGGCGGGTCTCGGCCGACGCGATGATGGGTCACCTGAGCAAGCTGCAGGACATTGCCAACGCTAACAAGGGCAACCGCGCGCTCGGCAGCCCGGGGTACGACGCGAGCGTGGACTACGTGGCCGGCGCGCTGCGCGATAAGGGGTTTGACGTGGAAACCCCCGAGTTCGAGGTGAAACTCCCGTTCGCCGAGGACCCTCAGGTCACCGTCGGCGGCCAACCGGTCGCCGCCAAGCCGCTGGAGTTCACCATCGGTACCGACCAGGTCGGGGTGTCCGGGCCGCTGGTGCCGGCGAAGGTCGAGGACACTCCCGGATGTGAGGCCGCCGACTTCGACGGGCTCCCGGTGTCCGGTGCGGTGGTGCTGGTCGATCGCGGCTCGTGCCCGTTCGCGGACAAACAGGCTGCTGCCGCCGAGCGTGGCGCGGTCGCGATGATCGTGGTCAACACCAACAACGACGAGAAGATGGGCGGCACGCTGGGCCGCGACACCGACGTCAAGATCCCGGTGGTCAGCGTGACCAAGGACGAGGGCACCCGGCTGCGCAACTCGCCCGGGCCCACCACGATCAAGCTCGTCGCGGGCGTGCGCGTCGAGCACACCCGCAACATCATCGCCCAGACCAAGACCGGCTCGACCTCGGACGTGGTGATGGTCGGTGCCCATCTCGACAGCGTTCCCGAGGGCCCCGGCATCAACGACAACGGTTCCGGTGTGGCCGCGGTGCTGGAAACGGCTTTGCAGTTGGGTGATTCGCCCCAGGTGGCCAACGCGGTGCGGTTCGGGTTCTGGGGAGCTGAGGAAGAAGGTTTGCTCGGGTCGACCAACTACGTCGAGTCCCTCGACACCGAGCAGCTCAAAGACATTGCCATGTACCTGAACTTCGACATGCTCGGCTCGCCCAACGCGGGCTACTTCACCTACGACGGCGACCAGTCCGCACCGCTGGACGAGCAGGGCCGCCCCCGCGTCCCCGAGGGTTCGGCGGGAATCGAGCGCACCCTGGCGGCCTATCTGCAGAATGCCGGAAAGACGCCGCGCGACACCAGTTTCGACGGTCGATCCGACTATGACGGGTTCACCATGGCGGGCATTCCCTCCGGTGGGTTGTTCTCCGGCGCCGAGGACAAGATGAACGCCGAGGAAGCAAAATTGTGGGCAGGCGAGGTGGATCAACCGTTCGACCCGAACTATCACAAGAACACCGATACCCTTGACCACGTGAACCGGGACGCGCTGCAGATACATGGTGAGGGAGTCGCATTCGCTGTCGGGCTGTATGCCCAAGATCAGCGGGGCCGCAACGGTTTACCGGTTCGCTCGGACCGCACGCGGCACCAGATCACCGCGCAGTGACGGCGCGTCGACTCGCAGCCCTATTGCTCGGTGCCGCACTGGCGGGATGCTCGGCACAGCCATCGCCGAAGGCTGTCGAGCCGCAGGAACTGGCGGGCAAGATCACCGTCGACTCCATGTTCACCCACCTGCGCAAGCTCCAGGAGATCGCCGACAGCCACGGCGGGAACCGGGCGGTCGGCAGCCCCGGTTACGACGCCAGCGTCGACTATGTCGCACAACTCCTGCGGGACAAAGGTTTTGATGTCCAGACGCCGGAGTTCGAGCGGATGGGCACGATGCGCGGGGGGAACCCGGCGCTGACGGTGTCGGGGACCGACTACCAGGTGGATCAGGCGTCGATGCTGGTGACGACGGCGCCCGGCGGGTTGAACGCGCCCACGCTGCGACCGGGGAAGCCGTCCGGATGTGCGGCCACCGACTATGGATCGGCGAACATCTCCGGTGCCATCGCGGTCGTCGACGACAGTGGGTGTTCGGTTGTGGCAAAACAGAACACCGCGCTGGCCAAGGGTGCGGTCGGTTTGCTGGTGGTCAATCGCGGGGGGCAACCCGCCCCCGGTGGGTTGTTCACCACCGGCTACTACCGCGATCTCACCGTCCCGGTTGGTGTCATCGACGAGAACACGGATGCGGCGTTGCTGCGCACCACCGCGCCGGTTCGGCTGACGCTCGACGGCAAAGCCGAAATGATCAAATCCCGCAACCTGACCGCGCAGACCAAGACCGGGTCGGCCTCCGATGTGGTGCTGGTGGGTGCCCACCTCGACAGCATCGGCGGCGGACCGGGTATCAACGACAACGGGTCGGGGGTGGCGGCCGTCCTGGAAACCGCGCTGCAGCTGGGTAGTTCGCCGAAGGCGAGCAACGCGGTGCGGTTCGCGTTCTGGGGCGCCGAGGAAATGGGCTTGGACGGTTCGAAGCAATATGTGCGGAACCTTCCGCTGGACCAACTCGACGATCTTGCGCTGTACCTGAACTTCGACATGGTCGGCTCGCCCAACGCGGGGTTCTTCACCTATGACGGCGACCAGTCCGGTCAGGCCACCGATCCCAAGGCGATACCCGAAGGATCGGCCGGCATCGAGAGGACCATGGCCGGCTACCTCAACCTCGCCGGGGCGCGGCCCGCGGACATGCCGATCAGTGCGAACACCGACTATCACCCGTTCCTGCAGGCCGGTGTGCCGATCGGGGGCACAACCACCGGATCGTCGCAACGCAAGACCGAGGTTCAGGCCCGGTTGTGGGGCGGACGGGCCGGGGCGGCCTTCGATCCGAACTATCACACCGCCCGCGACACCATCGACAACGTCGATGCCCACGCGCTCGGGATCATGGGATCGGCGGTCGCGTTCACGGTCGGCACATACGCCCGGTCGATCGAGGGCCCCAATGGCGTGCCGGCGCGTGACAAACGTCACCGTGGCTGATCCGGATTCATCGAGGGTGAGTTGAACCGGCGAGGGTAGGCCCCCGTGGTACGGGTATGGGAATTAACGTCGCGAGAATGCCCAGCCACAGCACCATTGCCGGCGTCCATGCCGTACTGCCTCCGCATCGGTATACGCAGGACGAGGTCACCAGCGCGCTGCTCGACCTGCCGGGATACGCCGAGGTCGAGGATGTGGTGCGGGCCCTGCACAAGAGCGCGAAAGTGAACAGCAGGTATCTGGTCCGACCGCTCGAGGAATACGCCGATCTCGACGATTTCGGTGAGAGCAATGGCCTGTTCATCGAGCATGCGACCGAACTGGGCTGCGCCGCACTGTCCGGGGCCCTCGACGAGGCGGGGCTGCGCCCCGAGGACGTCGACCTGATCGTCACCACCACGGTCACCGGCGCCGTGGTCCCGTCCCTGGACGCGCGGATCGCCGGGCGACTCGGCCTGCGGCCCGACGTACGGCGCATCCCGATCTTCGGACTGGGCTGTGTGGCCGGCGCCGCAGGCATCGCGCGGCTCAACGACTACCTGCGGGGCGCGCCCGACAAGGTGGCGGTCCTGGTGTCGGTCGAATTATGTTCGCTGACACGCAAACACAACCCCACGATGCCGACGCTGGTCGCCGGCGCGCTGTTCGGCGACGGCGCCGCCGCGGTGGTCGCGGTCGGCGAACAACGGGCCCGCAAGCTCAACCCGACCGGACCCGATGTGCTGGACTCACGCAGTCATCTGTATCCAGACTCGTTGCACGCCATGGGTTGGGACATCGGCTCCGATGGCTTCGAGATCGTGCTGAGCGCCGAAGTGCCGAGCTTCGTGGGGCGCTACCTGGGTGACGATGTCAACGGGTTCCTCGGCGATCACGGCCTTTCCGTCGGCGATGTGTCCGCATGGGTCAGCCATCCCGGTGGGCCGAAGGTGATCGAGGCGATCATCGACACCCTCGGATTGCCCGAGGACGCATTGGATCTCACCTGGCAGTCGCTCGCCGACGTCGGCAATCTCTCCTCCTCCTCGGTGCTGCACGTGCTGCGCGACACCATCCGCAAACGGCCGGAGTCGGACACCCCCGGCGTGATGATGGCCATGGGTCCGGGCTTCTGCTCGGAGCTCGTCCTGCTGCGCTGGCGCTGATGGCGGCCAAGAGATTCACCGCGCTGATCGCACTCGTCGCCGTCGAGCGGGTCCTCGAACTGGTGGTGTCCAAGCGCAACCTGCAGTGGAGTATCGCCCAGGGCGGCAAGGAATTCGGGGCAAGGCACTATCCGGTGATGGTGGCGCTGCACAGCGCGCTGCTGGTCGGCGCGGTGGTGGAGGCGCGCCGGCGCCGGCCATCGCCGGTGCTCGGCCGGATCATGGTGGCGGTCGTGCTGGCCGCCCAGGCGCTGCGGTGGTGGTGCATCACCACGTTGGGCAGGCAGTGGAACACCAGGGTCGTGGTGGTTCCCGGAGCCACGCGCGTGGTCGACGGTCCGTACCGGGTGCTGCCGCACCCGAACTACGTGGCCGTGGTCACCGAGGGAGCCGCGTTGCCGCTGGCCGGCGGTGCATGGATCACCGCTCTGGTGTTCACCGTGGCGAACGCCGCGCTGCTGCGGACCCGGATCCGCGTGGAAAACGAAGCGCTGCAAGGCCTGACGTGATCGATCTGCTCGTCGCGGGTGGCGGCCCGGCAGGGCTGGCCACCGCGGTGCACGCAGCGCGTTCCGGGCTGGAGACCGTGGTGGTGGAACGGCGCCAAGGCCCGATCGACAAGGCATGCGGTGAGGGGCTGATGCCGCACTCGGTCCGGCAGCTGCAACGCCTGGGCGCCCAACCCGACGGCCGCGCCTTCCATGGCATCCGCTATCTGGATGGACACCGCACCGCCGAGGCCAGGTTCCGCGACGGGGCCGGGCGCGGAGTGCGTCGTACGGTTCTGCACGCCGCGCTGTCGCAGGCCGCGTCGGAAGCCGGGGTCCGGGTGGTCCAGGGTGAGGTGGGGCCGGTGACGCAGGACTCGGCATCGGTGAGCGCGGCCGGTTTTCGGGCCCGCTACCTGGCGGCCGCCGACGGCCTGCATTCGCCGATCCGCCGCTCGCTCGGGCTCAGCGGCGGTGAGGGCAGGCGACGCCGCTGGGGAATCCGGCGGCATGTCCAGATCGCGCCGTGGTCGGATTGTGTCGAGGTGTACTGGGGTCCTGACGCCGAGGCGTATGTGACACCGGTCGGTGAGAACTGTGTCGGGGTGGCGATTCTGACCTCGGTGCGCGGCGGCTTCGACGAGCACCTGGCGGCATTCCCGTTGCTGGCCGACCGGATTCACGGCCTCGAGCACGGCCATGACCGGGCGGCCGGGCCGTTGCGGCAGAAGGTCCGGGACCGGAGTGCGGGCCGGGTGTTGCTGGTCGGCGACGCGGCGGGATACGTCGATGCCCTCACAGGAGAGGGGATGGGCCTGGCCTTCGGTGCGGCCGAACTCCTGGTGGGGTGTGTTCGCGCGGACCGGCCGGGTGACTACGACCGGCAGTGGCGGGCGATGACGCGCCGCTATCGGTTACTGACGGCAGCCCTGTTGCACGGCAGCGGTTTTGGTCCGGTGCGGGCGTGTATCACCCCGGCGTCGGCGGCGCTGCCCTCGGTGTTCGCCCGCGTGGTCAACGCTCTTGGCGAGTAGGTTGTGCCAAGTTCCCCAGGTACTCCAACAACCTCATGCTGTGGAAGACCAGCAACGCGGCGATGGAACCCAGCGCGATCCCGGTGAACGTCAGAGAGCCGAGCTGCCAGGTGAAGTCGGCGATCCCGATGATCAGCGGAATGGCGGCGGTCATCTGGTTGACCGGCTTGGAGAAGTCGACGTGGTTGGTGAGCCAGATCCGCACGCCCAGGATGCCGACCAGGCCGTAGAGCACGATCGTCGCGCCGCCCAGCACGCCGGCGGGATCGCCGAGATCGCCGCTCCGACCTTGGGGCACAACGACAATGCGATCGCCACTATCGCGGCAACCCAGTACGCCGCGGTCGAGTAGACCCGGGTGGCCGCCATCACGCCGATGTTCTCGGCGTAGGTGGTGGTGGCCGATCCGCCCCCGGCGCCGGCCAGCACGGTGGCCACGCCGTCGGCGGCCAGCGCGCGGCCGATCATCGGATCGAGATCGGTGCCGGTCATCTGCCCCACCGACTTGACGTGCCCGATGTTCTCGGCGACCAGTGCGATCACCGCGGGCAGGAACAGCGGCAGAACCGCCAGATTGAACGTCGGGGTGTGGAACTCGGGCAGCCCCAGCCACGGTGCCGCGGCGATCGCCGCGGTGTCCACCTCGCCGAGGACCAGTGCCAGCAGGTACCCGATCAGTACCGCGCCGAAGATGGCCAGCCTGCCGATCAGTCCCTTGAAGAACGCCAGCGTGGCGACGAGCAACACCAACGTCACCAGCCCGACCAAGGGGCCCTTCTCGAAGTTGGCCTTGGCGGCCGGCGCCAGGTTGAAGCCGATCAGTGCGACGATCGCGCCCGTCACCACCGGCGGTAGGGCCAGGTCGATCCAGTGGGTGCCGACCAGGTGCACCACCGCTCCGATGAGGATCAGCAACAGACCGACCGCGATCAAACCGCCCAGCGCGCTTCCGGTTCCGTGCGCGGCCACCGCAGCGGTGACCGGGGCGATCACCGAGAAACTCGACCCCAGGTAGCTCGGCAACCGGTTGCCGGTGATCAGCAGGAACAGAATGGTGCCCACACCGGAGAACAGCAGCGTGGTGGCGGGCGGAAAGCCGGTGAGCACCGGGACCAGGAACGTGGCACCGAACATGGCAACCACATGCTGGGCCCCGATACCGATGGTGCTCGACCAATTGAGCCGTTCCCCGGGGTTGACGACGAAGTCGTCATCGGTGCGCGTCTCGACGTATTTCCAACTCAGCGGGATCACGAGTGTTGACTGAACACCATGAGCGTTGGTCGCGCACGCCAAACGTGGGTCCCCGGACTGGCGCAGTTCACCGGCTACCGGCGGTCCTGGCTGCGCAGCGACGTCCTGGCCGGGGTGACGGTAGCGGCGTACCTGGTGCCCCAGGTGATGGCCTATGCGACCGTGGCCGGCCTGCCGCCGGTCGCGGGGTTGTGGGCAGCGCTGGTTCCGATGGCGGTCTACGCACTGCTGGGTTCTTCCCGGCAATTGTCGGTCGGGCCGGAATCCACCACGGCCCTGATGACGGCCACGGCGCTGGCTCCATTGGCCATCGTCGACCCGGCGCGCTACGCGGCGCTGTCAGCGGTGCTGGCACTGCTGGTGGGGGCGGTCTGCCTGGTGGCCGGTCTGTGCCGGCTCGGGTTCCTGGCCGACCTGCTGTCGCGCCCCGTCCTGGTCGGCTACATGACCGGTGTGGCCGTCATCATGATCAGCGGCCAACTCGGGAAGATCAGCGGGATCGAGGTCACCGGAGACGAGTTCGTCGATCAGGTCCGCTCTTTCGTCAGCGGCATCGAATCGGTGCACGTACCCACGGTCGCGCTGTCGGTGACGGTTCTGGTGCTGCTGCTCGTGCTGTACCGGATCTCGCCGCGGTTCCCCGGCCCGCTGGTCGCGGTGCTGGCCGCGACCGCTGTGGTGTGGCTGTTCTCCTTGGACAGCAAGGGAATTCGGGTGGTCGGCGGCATCCCGGCCGGGTTGCCGAAACCTGCCCTTCCGCCGGTCGGAATGACGGAGCTGGCGGCCCTGGTGATCCCGGCGGTGGGCATCGCGGTGGTCGCGTTCTCCGACAACGCCCTGACGGCACGCACCTTCGCGGCGCGCAAGGGGGAGACCATCGATGCCAACGCAGAACTGCGGGCGCTGGGTGTGTGCAACCTGACAACGGGTGTCACGCAAGGTTTTCCGGTCAGCTCCAGCGGCAGCCGGACCGCACTGGGCGACACCGTGGGCAGCCGGACGCAGCTGTACTCGTTGGTGATGCTCGCGACGGTCCTGCTGGTCATGCTGGCCGGCCGCGATCTGCTGGAGAACTTCCCGATGGCCGCCCTGGGTGCGCTCGTGGTCTACGCCGCCCTGCGGCTGATCGACGTGGCGGAGTTCCGGCGGCTGGCCCGCTTCCGGCGCAGCGAGCTGATTCTGGCGGTGGCCACCACGGTCGCGGTACTGGGCCTCGGCGTGCTCTACGGGGTGCTGGTGGCGATCGCCCTGTCACTCATGGACGCGCTGCGGCGCATCGCCCGCCCGCACGACAGCGTGCTCGGCTATGTCCCCGGGATCGCCGGGATGCACGACGTCGACGACTATCCGGAGGCCCAGCTGGTTCCGGGGCTGGTGGTCTACCGCTACGACGCCCCGCTGTTCTTCGCCAACGCGGAGGATTTCCGGGAACGCGCATTCGCCGCGGTGGAGAACGCCCCGGGCAAGGTCGAATGGTTCGTCTACAACGCCGAAGCCAACGTCGATCCGGACCTGACGGCCGTCGATGCTCTGGAGCATTTGCGCAGTGAGCTGACCGCGCGGGGCATCGTGTTCGCGATGGCCCGGGTCAAGTCCGATCTGCGCGACGACCTGGTGGCAGCGGGCTTTCTCGACCGCATCGGCGCCGAGCGGATCTTTCCCACCCTGCCGACCGCGGTGGAGGCATTCCGCAACCGCGCGGACGAACAGGGTGGGTCATAACGGCGCGAGCAGAAGCGCGCAGGCCGTCTTGAGACTGTCCTGCGCCTCGGCGACGGACATGCGCCCGTTCAGGCTGGACTGCAGGATCCCGTGCCAGGTCTGCTGGACGAGACGCACCAGCGAGATCTGTTGTGGGCTTGGGTCGTTGACGCCGGAGGCGTCCAGGAGCATGGTGCGTACCAGCTGATCGATCCTGCCCACTTCGGCGACCACGGCCCCATCGGCAGCGTTGAGGGAGTTGAGCATCGCGGCGCTCAGGTGAGGTTGGCGCAGCATCGTGCGGGTGGCCCGCTCCAGTACGTCGAAGACCCGGTCGGCCGCCGTCCCCGATGGGGTGGACCGGCGATGGATACCGTCCTGCATCCCCTCGACCCGGTCGGCCATCACGGCAAGGAACAGGTGCGTCTTGGATGGGAAGTACCGGTACAGCGTGCCCAGCGCCACTCCTGCCGACTTCGCGACCTCCTGCATCTGGACCTGCTCGGCCGGTCGCAGCGCGCCCAGCACACCGGCTGCGCGCAGGATTGCCTCACGCCGCTCCTGCTGGAGCTCCGAATTGGGCTCCGCCGCGGGGCGTGGTTCCCCGATCCTCGGCAATGCTGCTTCTTCCTGTCGATGGCGAATTCACACTAGAACACAGTCCGCTTGCGCTGTAACCTCAGCCAAAACTGAAATTCATTCTAGTTCCGTGGAGAGGGGCTCGACATGCCGAAATTCACCCGTGATGAGCTGGCCGGCGCGCTCGACCACTACACCAAGACCGTCGAGGTCTGCTCGAAGACGGGCGACTGGGCTCCGTTCGCGGACCTGTTCACCGAGGACGTCACCTACATCGAGCACGCCTACGGCGTCTTCGAAGGCCGCGAGGCGGTCAGGGAGTGGATCACCGCCACCATGGCGCCGTTCCCGCACATGCGCTTCCCACACACCTGGGTGGCCTTCGACGAGGAAAACGGCGCCGTCGTGATGGAGATCCTGAACGTCCTGGATCACCCGACCGAGCCCGGACGGGAATTCGGCTTCCCCAACGTCACCCGTCTCGTCTACGCCGGGGACAACCTGTTCTCCAGCGAGGAAGACGTCTACAACCCCAACCGGGACGCGCCGCGCACGGTCGGCGCGTGGTTGAAGGCCGGCGGGGTCATGCTGAGCGAAGTGCCCGCGGCGAAGCACGCCTGAAATTCAATCTAGTTATGGCTGAGAAGTTCATTTATGCCCTGTGGGGCCCGGGGCTCGCCACCGCCCTGCGGACCGCTGAGTTCCGCGAGACGATGCGGGCGGCAGGTGCGAGCAGGCTGCAGGTCAACGTGGACGACGCCGACGTCGCGCCGGCGACGCTGCGCATCACGACGTTCGATTCCCCGGTTCCCGCGGTGGTGACCGTCTGGACCGAGGTGGAGCCCGGCGACATCTCGGCGGTGCTGTCCGGGCTGTCCGAGCGGTGCGCGGGCTGGGAGGTCGAGGAGCGGACCCCATTGGTTCCGCCGGACACGGCCGACGGCGTCCGTGCTCCGGCCCTCGCCCAGATCGGGTTCCTGCGAATCCCGGCGGACCTGGAAGGCGCGGAATGGCTGCGCATCTGGCAGGGGCTGCACACCGATGTGGCCATCGAGACCCAGTCGACCTTCGGCTACGTCCAGAACCGTGTCCTGCGAACGGTTCTCGGGAACGACCGGGTCGACGCGGTGGTCGAGGAACTGTTCCCGATGGCGGCAATGACCGATATGCATGCCTTCTACGGCAGCGGTGGCGACGACGCCGAACTCCGGCGGCGGCTCACCCTGATGATCGAGAGCGTCACCCGCTTCGGGGCGCACGAGAACCTGGACTCGGTGCCGACCAGTCGCTACGTGTACGACCTCACCGCGTAGATCGCCGCACCGATGGCCACCACCGCCAGCCCGGCGAGCACGGAGGCAAGGGGCAGCGAGAACGCCAGCACCAGGCAGCCGATCAGGCCGACGGCCGGAACCACGCGGGACCACCGGTTCTCGGTCCGCAGCGTCCACGCCGACACGTTGGCGATCGCGTAGTACAGCAGCACCGCGAACGATGAAAACCCTATCGCCCCACGGAGATCCGCCACCGCGGCCAGCACTGCCACCGCGATGCCGACCGCCACCTCGGCCCGGTGCGGGACGGCGAACCGGGGATGCACCGCGGCCAGCCCGTGTGGCAGGTGGTGGTCACGGGCCATCGCCAGGGTGGTGCGCGAGACCCCGAGGATCAGGGCCAGCAGGGAGCCGAGTGCTGCCACCGCGGCCCCGGCCCGCACCACCGGCTGCCACCCTGGCGCGCCGGCCGCGGCCACCGCGTTGGCCAGCGGCGCGGGGGCGGACGCCAGCCCGGGTCCGCCGAGCACCGACAGCACGGCGACCGCCACCACGGCGTAGATCACCAGCGCGATACCCAGTGCGATCGGGATCGCGCGCGGAATGGTGCGGGCCGGGTCGCGGACCTCTTCCCCCAGGGTGGCGATCCGGGCGTACCCGGCGAACGCGAAGAACAGCAGGCCCGCGGCCTGAAGTACGCCACCGGCGCCGACGTCGTCGCCGATACCCAGGCGGGCTGGGTCGGCGGCGCCGGATCCGGCGATGATCACCACCACCGCGGCCAGAACCGCCAGCACGCACGCGACGATAGCGCGGGTCAGCAATGCCGACTTCTGGATTCCGGCGTAGTTCACCGCCGTCAGAGCCACCACCGCGGCGACCGCCACCGCGTGCGCCCACTGCGGCCACACGTACAACCCGACCGTCAGCGCCATCGCCGCGCACGACGCGGTCTTGCCGACGATGAAGCTCCACCCGGCCGTGTAGCCCCAGAACTCGCCGAGCCGTTCGCGCCCGTATACGTAGGTGCCGCCGGACTGCGGGTAGCGCGCTGCCAGCCGTGCCGAGGACGCCGCATTGCAGTAGGCGACGACGGCGGCGACGGCGAGGCCGATGAGCAGCCCACTTCCGGCCGCGGCCGCCGCGGGGGCCAGGGCGGCGAAAATGCCCGCCCCCACCATCGATCCGAGGCCGATCACCACGGCGTCAGTGGTCCCGAGCCTGCGCTGCAGCCCGCCGGCGTGGTCACCCGGCGATATTAAGGTGCGTCGTCCTGAGACTGCATCCCGTGCGCCGATGACAGCCGCGGATGAATGAAGACGCCCTCTGCGCGGACCGTGATGCCGTCCGCGGTCTCTAGGTGTCCTACGGCGAACGTCTTCACTCCCTCGGTACGGTCGATCCGCGCCTCGGCGCGAACAGGGCCGAGCCGAGTCCCCGCTTCATAGCGAAGCGTCAGGGTGCCGGTCACGGCCGGCCGGCCGGGTTTGTGGGCCGTGGCGCCGAGGATGTGGTCGAGAAGCAGGGCGCATATTCCTCCGTGTACATGGCCTGCGGGACCTTCGTAGGCTGCGCCCAGCGTTACATCGGCCCAGACTCTGCCGTCGGATTCGTGGTGGACCACCACCGGGGGCGCCAAGGCATTGCGTAGGCCGATGACGGCGTTTCCCCACGCGAGGGATTGCCCGTTGAGAGTTTGTTGGACTCCGAAGGAGCCTGGGATCAGTGACTGGCTGAGCTCGTTGGCGGCGGCGTCGATCTTGGCCTTGGCGGACGTGATCGTGTCGCGGTCGGCCTGGCTGCGGATGGTTGCGTCGACGAGTCGACGAACAGATTCGGTGAGGGACGCGTAAAGCGTTTCCGGGACTTCGGTCTCGCTGTCGAGGGACATGCCTTCACTTACCCGGTTACCGGATCGAGCCGCCGGTCAGCGAAGCCCCCGTAATCGCCACGGTAGAACAGCAACGGCTGCCCACCGTGAGCTTCCAGTGCCGTCACGTGGACCACGGCGATGGTGTGGTCTCCGGCTCCGTGTTCGAACTCCAAATCGGCCTCGATGGTCGCGAGCGTTCCGTGCAGTTGCGGGGTTCCGTTGGCGGCTGGGCTCCACTCGATGCCCGCGAACTTGTCTTCCGCGCTGCGTGCGAACTGCGCGCATACCGCTTCCTGAGTATCGGCCAGGATGTTGATGCACATTCGACCGCCGGCGCGAATCAGCGGCCAGGTTGACGATCCGAGGGACGGGCAGAACGACACATAGGGCGGATCGAGCGACACCGATGTGACCGACTGGCAGGTGAAGCCCAGCGGCCGCTGGCCATCCTGACCAGTGATTACCGCGATACCGGTGCAGAAGTGTCCGAGTACGGCGCGCATGTCCTTGGGGCCTGGTCGCCGGGGTGGTGTGCCGAGTGTCGCGGTGTCCTGAAGTCCCATCGCTGCGTCTCCCTCATCTCGTGTCGTCAACCAGATTCGTCGAGGTGAGTGGGTCGGGGCAACGTAGTCTCCCGGCCAGCGGTTCATCGAGATCGGCCGCGTGACCTGGATTGTTACCCTTGGGCCATGGATGACCCCGAGCAGACAGCCAAGCCGGCGCTGGCCGCCAACAGCTGGGCACTACTCGGGTTGCTGTCCTACGAGCAGGAACTCTCCGGGTACGACATCCGCAAATGGCTCGGCTGGAGTATGCGTTTCTACTACGGCAGCCCAGCCTTCAGCCAGATCTACTCGGACCTCAAGAAGCTCGAAAAAATGGGCTACCTGACGTCGCGAGTGGACGGCACCGGTACGCGAAACCGACGCCTGTACAAGATCACTCAGTCGGGTCTGGACGCCGTCACACAATGGGCGCGGGAGACGCCGCCGGATCCTCCGTCGTTGAAGCACCCAGCGCTCATGCGGGTGACGATGGGCCACCTGAGCGACCCCGCCACGCTGAAGCAGATGCTCCAGGAGCACCTGGCCTATGTCGATGGGATGCAACGCGACGCCGCCAAGGAAGCCCGTTGGTCCGCGGCCGATCCGGCGTGGGCATATGCCAAGATCGCGCTGGATTGGGCGGATCGCTACTACGCGTCCGAGCGGGAACTCACGCTGCAACTGATCAAGGACCTCGATGAGGCTGAGGCCAACTTCCCGAAAGTTGGTGAAGGCGCCAAGATCCCTTGGCCAGATCCGGCGTACTGGTATGAAATCGAGAGGAAAGCCGACGCCGAAGGCGCCGACTGACCTCCGTTCGCCGGCGATCTGCCGCGCCTACCTGCCCGCCGCGTCGCGTGCTGCGATGTAGCCGTAGACCAACCCTTGTGCGATGGTCGCGCCGGCACCCGGGTAGGTGTGCCCGAAGGCGTTGGCGGCGGTGTTTCCGATTGCGTAGAGCCCGTCGATGGCGGTGCCGTCTTCGCGAAGTACGCGAGCACGGTCGTCGGCTCGCAGACCGCCGCACGTACCGAGGTCGCTGAGCACCATCTTGACGGCGTAGAACGGGCCTTTGACCAGCGGCCGCAGGTTCGGGTTCGGGGTGATCGTGGGATCGCCGTAGTAGCGGTCGTACGCGCTGCGACCCCGCTCGAAGTCGGGATCCTCTCCGGCGAAGGCGTTTTCGTTGAAACGCGTCACGGTGGCGGAGAACTCATCGACCGGAACCTGCATCTTTGACGCCAATTCCGCGAAACTGTCTGCCTTGGTAGCGATTCCGGCGTCATACCAAGCCTGCGGAATGGGCATACGGGGAAACAGTTCGGCGGCGAAGACGTAGCTGTTGCGGTACTGCTGATCGAAGACGATCCACATGTCTTCCACCGGAGTGCCCGACGCTTCGAGCTGGAGAACGCGTTGCCCAAAGCTCATGTAGTCGGCCGATTCGTTTGCGAACCGGCGGCCGTTGTGGTCGACGATGAACGACCCGGGCAGTGACCGCTCGGCAAGCATCACCGCTGGGGCAGCTCCTGGTAGCGGTGCTACGGCGGGGAACCACCATGACTGGTCCATCAGGGCGATATCGGCACCTGCATCCTGTCCGAGCCGGATGGCGTCCCCGGTATTGGATTCCGCGCCCAGGCTGAAATTACTTCCGAGAGAATCGGATTGGAACTTACGACGCATTTCCATGTCGTGGTCGAATCCACCGGCTGCCAGTACGACGCCGCGCCGGGCACTGACGACGAATCGCTTCCCTCCGTGTTCGACGACGGCTCCGGTGACTCGGCCACCCTCGGTGACCAGTTCGGTGAGTGACGTGTCGAGCCAGATGGGGATCCCGGCGCGGATCGCGCCCGCGAACAATCCCGCCGCCAGCGCCTGCCCGCCGGCGGCGTAACGCCTCCCGAGGGCCAGGCCGCCGAGGCCCTGCGCCAGTCGCTTGAGCACGGTGGGCAGACCCTTGCGGGGCACCCGGCTCATCAGGTTCAGCCAGCGGTAATCGGCGCCGGTGGTCGGCATGGGGATGCTGACTTCCATCACTCCTGGTCGCAAATCAGCCAGGTACTCGCCGAGGATCGCGGTGTCGAGCGGGCGGCATTCGCAGGTGCGTCCGGCCGCCGACCCGCCGGGCGCCTCGGGGTGATAGTCGGAGTATTCCTTGGCCCAGAACAGCTTCATGGGTGTTGTGCGGCGCAGCATGTCGACCGTCGCCGGCAGGTTGTCCAGGTATGCCGCGGCGCGCTCCCGCGGCGCAGAATCCGCGACGACCGACTCCAGATACGTGCGCGCGCGCGGCGCAGGGTCGTTGCCGCCGCAGTCCTCGATCACCTGGCTCGCAGGCAGCCAGAGCGCGCCACCGGATCGCGCTGTCGAACCTCCTACGTAAGAGGACTTCTCGACGACGAGGACGGACAACCCATGCTCGTGGGCTGCCAGGGCGGCGGCCAGACCGGTACCGGATCCGACGACGAGAAGATCGACGTCGGTGGCGGCAACGGTCAGTCCGGCGGGAATGGTCTTGTGGCTGGTGGCGGTCACGACCGAAGACGATAGGTCGACAACCGACAAAGTTGATTCTTGTCTCCTGATGAGCGGAACACTGACCTTCCCGTCTGCCCGTCATCGCACTTCAATGGGGCTCAACAGCCAAGGAATTCACTGATCGAAGGATGGCCTGCAACATGACGACGCACTCAGATGCCGAGGAAATTCGGTTGATCGAGGCCGGTTCGGTACCCACCAGGTTCGCCCGCGGCTGGCACTGCCTGGGGTTGGTTCGTGATTTCGGTGATGGTCAACCGCACCAGATCAATGCTTTCGGGCAGAAGTTGGTGGTGTTCCAAGGCGAGGATGGCGCCATCAATGTGCTCGACGGTTACTGCCGGCACATGGGGGGAGACCTGTCGCAGGGGACTGTGAAGGGCAACGAGATCGCCTGCCCGTTCCACGATTGGCGCTGGGGTGGAGATGGCCGCTGCAAATCGGTGCCCTACAGCCGGCGCACACCGCGATTGGCCCGTACGGCAGCCTGGCCCACAATGCAGCAGGACGGCATGCTGTTCGTCTGGAACGACCCCGAGCGCAAGATGCCGCCGGGGGACGTGACGATTCCGCGCATCGAGGGAGCAACCAGTGACGGTTGGACCGACTGGCACTGGTACACCACGGTGGTCAACACCAACTGCCGCGAGATCATCGACAATGTCGTCGACATGGCGCACTTCTTCTACATCCACGGTTCGCTTCCCACGCATTTCAAGAACATCTTCGAGGGCTACGTCGCGACCCAGTACATGAAGAGCGCCGGTCGGCCAGACCTCGGCGATCCCGAGGGATCCAAGCTGCTCGGCACGACCTCGCTGGCCGCCTATCACGGTCCCTCGTTCATGATCGATGACCTGACCTACCACTACCAGGACTTCGACCAACGCACGGTGTTGATCAACTGTCATTACCCCATCGACGCCAATTCGTTTGTGCTGCAGTACGGCATCGTGGTGGAGAAGAATGCGGCCATGCCGGAAGATCTCGCCATGCAGACGGCGATCGCGCTAGGTGACTTCGTCAAGATGGGATTCGAGCAGGACGTCGAGATCTGGCGTAACAAGACCAGGATCGACAATCCGCTGCTGGTCGAAGAGGACGGCCCGGTGTATCAGCTGAGGCGCTGGTACGAGCAGTTCTATGTCGATGCGGCGGACGTCGCGCCGGACATGGTGGACCGCTTCGAGTTCGAGCTGGACACCACCCGCCCGTACGAGGCCTGGATGAGGGAAGTCGAAGCCAATCTGGCTGCCCGGACCGCGGACGCCGGCCCGGTGGGGTGAGAATGTCTGTGCGCCCGGATAATCGCCTCGACGATGCGCCGATGGCGCCGGTGATGTGCGCACGTTGCGACGCCGGCGTCGAGGTGCGCAAGAGCAGTTGGAACCAGACCAGCGTTCAGTGGACCGCTGCCGCCCTGGAGCGTTGTGAAGAGCGTTGCACCGCAGCTCAGTTGGTCGGCAACGGTGGACGAGGTCTGTTCCTGGCGTGCTCGGCCTTGAGCGGTTCCATTGTCGACGCGGTGTGTTCGGGAGCGCTACAGGTGGTCGACGAGACTTAGTGAAACTCGGAAATCCGGCGGCTATCCCTTCAGGAGGCTGACGGTACGGGCAAGCTGTTCCGTCAGTTCCCCCAGGGCAATCCGACGCTGAGCGAAGGCCGCGACGTTGGACATCCAGACATCGGAGAGTATCTCGGCGGCCCCGATCTTCCTCGCGTCCGATTCACCTTCTCCGACGGAACCGATGAAGATCCGGACAGTCAGCCGTCTCACCTGGTCGGCTTGGATCGCGGCGGCGCCGTCGGCATACAGGTAGGGGCGAATCATGGCCTCGGCAAACTGCGACGATGAGCACAGTCTGTCGGTCAGCGTCAGGGCCACCCGCAGCAGGCGCTGAAACGGATCCGCTTCGCCGGCGACGCCGCGATACTCCGTTTCGAAATCCCATAGCCATTCGTGAAAGCACGCGAGCAGCAGGTCGTCCTTCGATGGGAAGTATTGGTACACAGTGCTGGCCGACATGCCCGCCACCGTGGCGACTGAACGGATCTGGCACGCATCGTAGCCCTGGGAGGCCAGTTCCGTTGCCGCGGCGATGATCCGGTCACGCCGTTCTGCTCGCCTGACCTGAAATTTCGTTGTCCGGTTCGCCAATTCGGGAGCGGAGAGACTCTGCAACACTGGCCACTCCTTCGGTACTCAGAGGCCTTGGCAACGAGAAGGCTAAGCCCTGCTCGGCTGATTGAGCGCAGTTGTTCTCGCTGACCGGACAGCCCAAATCGAGGTTGTTCGTGACCGATGTTGCACCGCAAAGTGACCCAGCCGCCGAATCGCCAGCAGCGACTGGGTCACCCCGATGTGCCCTAAATGGACGACGCCGGCATGATCGGGATCTTCTTCATCGCACTGGCTCGGGGATCTGGCGCGGCGGCCGCGGCTGCGTGGTTCTCTTCTCCTCTCGTGTAGGTCCAGACACAGAAAGGCTCGCCGTCGGCGAACTTGAAGTCCTTGGGTGGAAGATTGATGGCGAGCTTGCAGCCTGGAAAGAATGGCGCTGAGATGCGTTGCTCGAAAGTGCAGTTCATCCATGCCCGGGCTGGTGGATAGAGACCCTCGTCGGTGTACTTCTGGAGCACCTCACAGCGGCGCATGTTCAGGACAACGTGATCGGGGTTGTACACGATGTACTCGCCGCCGTAGCCCAAGGTTCCGTCGATGCTCAATACCGCAAGCTTCAGGAAATCCACGACGTGCACGGGTTCGATCTTGAAGACCTTCGCGAGCTTCGGGTACTGGTAGTCGATGATGAGCTGGTACATGTCGGGCAGGCCCAACCAAACCTCCTCCTCGGGGATGATCTTCGTCCACTGGTCGATGAAATAGTTGTGGCCCTTGAGATATTGGTCCCAGTAGGTCTTGATCAAGCGGATCAACGCCGGCTTTGTCAGGTCTTCGGTCTGAGTATCGAAGGGGATGGCCTGGTACTGGGCGTTTTTCCAGTCCCAGCCCGGAGGGGCGATGAAACGTCCCATTGGCATGACCTGGCGCATCCCCGCCCGTGAGACGCCGGCGGCGACGTCCATGGCGGCGTTGATGCCGACCTTCTCCGAATAGATCTTGACGTGGGCGTAGGGGACGAAGTTCAAGACATCTTCGAACACCCTGGCCAGACCGAGAAGGAAGTCGCGCGAGAAGTCTTGGATGTTCCCGACCTTGCCCATGAAGTCGTGGGTGTAGTCGTCATAGTTGAGTTCGTTGTCCTCGGCGGTGATTTCGTCGGGTTGGGTTGTCACGGGTTCCTCCTCAGAGTGTTGCGATCTCCGGTGCGGCAGCATGCGCGGGGCGATGGGCGCCGCTGGTGGCAGATTCTGCATGGGTGGCAGAATCTGCCAAACCGATAGTAGGTTTGAGGGGACCTCGGTCACCGGGTGAATCCCGCTGATCGGGAGGTGCACCGTCTCAGGGCTGGATTGGACGCGGCTCTGGGTTACCATCAAACGCGCTGGTCAGAGGAGTCGCATTATGCAGGTGGTAAACAAGCCGACGACGCTGACCGAACGGCGCGCCGAGGAGCTTCGATTTGATATCGCGCTGGCCGCGCGCGATCTCTTCCTCGCGGAAGGTTCGACCTCGGTCACTGTGGACCGGATCTGTACCGCCGCGGGCATCGCTCCGCGCACGTTTCACCGGCACTTTCCGGTGAAAGAGGATGTCGTCTTACCGTTGTTTCGCCGATTCGGCACCCTGAGCATCGACATGCTTGCGCACGCTGCTCCGGAGCGGAGTGCAGTCGAGGCCTTGGTCGAGGCGTTCAGCACCGAAGTTCCTAAGCGGGGAACAGTCGAATTCGACCGCACGTTCATGGCACTGGTGGTCAACGACCCCCAGTACCGGCTGCGCTGGTTGGACTGGGGGCAGGACCTCATCGGCCCGATTACCGAGTTCTTGGCTGCCCGGTTTGACCTGGGTAGCAGCCCGAGTACGCGAGAATTACCGGCACAGTTGGTAATCCAGGTGTGCCGGCACGCGTATATGTACTGGGTTGCAGACGGTGACTTCGCCGGCCTGCGAGCCACGTTGCGGGTTGGTATGCAGGTGGTTGTCGGGGCGTTGCCGATTCTGTCGGAACAGGTCTGACCTACAGCTCGTCTGGACGTAAATCAGTTAACTACCAAAGATTTCCAGCGGCCCGACGTACGCACGGTTGACCTTGATCCGTTCGGTGATACGCCAGCGGCCGTCGTCGTTTCGCCGCCAGGTGTCGTGGTAGTCGCCCATCGTGTAGAAGCGCGTCGACGGGTCGGCGCCTGAGTTCAGGTGAACATCGCGGATGAATGCCCTGCTGGTTGCTGTGTCCCCGACGACGTCGATGACGACGTTGCCCAGCAGATGCTGGGTGGGGCCACAACCGTCGAGAAAACCACGAATCATCTCGATGATCGAGGCGGCGCCCGATAGGCGTCCCGTCCCGAAGTCGCCTTCGGCGTGTTCGGCGAGAATCTCGGCCATCGTCGCCCAGTCGCGATCGTCCATGGCGCGGGCAAATAGGTTGAGTGCCCGCTCGACGTTGCGTTCATCCCACAACATCTTCAGACGATCGACATCCATGCTGTTGTTCCCTTCGCCGGTCAGGCGTGCGCGCCGCCGTCGAGGCGGATCTCGGTGCCGGTGATGAACGCACCGTCGTCGGAGGCGACCATGGCGATCACTGATGCGACAGCGCTTGGATCGCCGAGTATTTCGCTTTCGGTGCCGTGCAACAAGGGCGTCTGCTTGGCCCACAGTCCGAGGTCGTAGCCCTCCGGCATCTTTTCCAGGGTGCTGTTGGCCAATGCCGTCGACACGCCACCGGGTTGGATGTTGACCGCCCGCAGGCCCTGCTTGGAGTACTCCAGTGCCAGGGAGTGGGTGAAGCTGAGGATCCCGCCCTTGCTGGCTGCGTACGCCGCCATATAGGGGTGGGCGAACGTCGCAGCGGTGGAAGTGAAGTTGACTACGACACCTCGCCGAGACTCCAGTAGTGCTGGGAGTGCCTGGCGGGTCATCAGGAAGGTGCCGGTGAGGTTGACCGCCAGGGTGCGGTTCCAGTCGTCGAGGGTGGTCTCGTGGGTGTGCGAACACGTCTGCATGGCAGCCACATTGACCAGTACCTCAAGCCCGCCGAGCTCAGCCGCAGCCTCGTCCACCGCCGCGATCACGTCGTTCTCGCGGGAGATGTCGAGGATGGCCGTGGTGAGCCGCTTTGCGGTGCCCGCGCCTTCGGCGGCAGCGGTGGTCGCCGCCAGGCCGTCGGCGGAGATGTCGTAAGCGACAACGGTTGCGCCTTCGTCGAGCAGCCGGGCCACGGTGGCCGCGCCGATCCCGGAGCCCGCGCCCGTGACGATGACACGACGGTCTGAGAAACGATCCATCAGGTTCTCCTCGAGCTCAGGCGAATTGGAATGCGGACAGCGGAGCTTCGTCCGGATAGCTGCTAGGCCCACCGACGTCGTAGGCGGCATTCAGGGCGCCGATGAACTGTGGATCGTGCAGCGGTTCGCCGGGCACGTCGAGCTTGATGCCCTTGCCCTTGAGGTCGTCGACCATCATGCCGATGGCCCGTTCGATGGTGATGTCGTCGGAGCCGTCCATGTTCTTCTTGAGTTCTTCGTAGTCGGAGAAAACCTCGGCTGACCAGTGCACGAGGAACCGGAGTTCGTCGGTGTGGTGGCGCGCGATGACGTCCTCACCGTTCTTCAGCAGCCACTGGTCGCGGTCTTCTGGGTCGCCGGTGAACACGGTGTCGAATGCCAGGCCAGCCGGAACCTGTTGGTCCAGTGGGCCGTTGGCCTCTCCGCGGTGCACCATCATCTCGTTCTGCACGACGACGGCGCGGTTGTTGATGGGCGGCAGTACCCGGGCGGGCGGCTTGAGTGGGCCGTCGGGCCAGTAGGTGAAGCCGGAGCCCTCATCCAGGGAGAACCACGTGATGACCTGGGCCATCTTGATCAGGTAGTCGTTGAACAGGCCAGACTTGCCCATCACGCTGCACAACCAGGTGGGGGCGTTCTCATAGCGGACCCCACGGAAGCTGGGGGAGTCCAGGTGACCGGGGTCGCGGTTGGCGCACGGGCCGTTGATGTTGAACAACATCATCTCGGGCTTGGCGTACTGGGCATTCCAGTACTTCTTGGCGTGCTCGACGAAGCCCGCGTTATAGAAGCAGTCGTGCAGTTCGGGATAGAGAACTGTCCCGTGGCTGGCCAGATGACCGCGGAACGTCGGTGTGAGGAAGAGATCCAGTGACGGGGTGAAACCCTCGGGGAACGCTCCGCTCATGGTGGCCATCAACTCGTCTGCCGACGCGAAGTGCTGCGCGATGATGAGGTTCCACGGCCCTTGAGTCCGTACGACTTCGAGGAGCCTCTGCTTCTGGTCGTCGGTGTATACATCCGTGATCTCGCGAGGAGGTGCGGCGGGGCGCAGGATGTCGGACAGCTCGAGGCGCCGTTCATCGGTCAGCATTATCGTCTCCTAAAAGGCATTTCATGATCTCGCTTGTGCGAGTCTGGCGGCACCGCGCGACATCGAAAGTGACGGTGACCGCTGATCGGGAGACCAATTCGTTGCGCGACCAGCAATGGCGGGCCCGTGCAGTTACTCGGCGTCCGACGCCATCGAGCGCGTGAGGTGCTCGGCATCTAGTCCGGCCGGTATGAACGTCAGGCCAACCGCGGCAACACGTCGTCGGTCAGCAGCTGCAGTGAGTTCCACGCTTCGTCGATCGGCATGCCGCCGACGAGGGGGTGCAGGACCAGCGCTCCGTAGTCAGGGCAATCGCGAACTTCGGCGACGAGTTGGTCCGGTGTCAAGAAGCGGTACCGGCCCGATGACCGCACTTCCTCGAGGCTTTGAACGCCCGGCAGGTGCATCGATGACAACGCGCGATCGCGAGACCAAGCACCATAGGTCACCGCTTCCCAAAGAATGTGGCTCCCGAACTCGTGCCAGGCCTTGTCCGGATCCTCGCAGAGGTAGACCATGCCGCGATTGACGGGTGCAGGCATGATCAGCAGCGGCTCGATACCGGCCTGCCCGCATAGCTCTTGGTAGTACCGAGCCAGATCTGGCTGATGTGCCGGCAAGCTGAGCCCCAGCCCGAACCGTACGGCGCGGCGTGCGGTTGCACGTACTCCGCCGCCGACGTAGAGCGGCGGATGTGGCTTGGACCAGGTGGCAGACGCCAGGCGCGCAGTCGGGTCGTGCTCCACGATCGGTGAGCCGGACCACGCCGCCAGCATGGTGCGCAAAAGGTGGTCCATCAAGGGCGCGCGCTGGCTGAAATCCACACCCAGCGCACCGTATTCGACCTCGCGATATCCCAAGCCGACAGTCGTGTGCAACCGTCCTCCGCTCACGGTGTCGACGAATGCGATGTCTTCAGCCAGCCGGACGGGGTTCCAGAGCGGTCCCAGTGCGCAGTCGATGCTGAGAAACAGGTTCTCGGTGCGCTGCAGGAACATGGCCGCCGCCATGACCGGGTTGCTGCTCCAACCGTGCCCGGTGACGTGGTGTTCATCGATGCTGACGGCAGCGACGCCGCGCCGGTCACCCCACTCGGCCAGTTCCATTGCAGCCGATATGATCTCGTGTCTCGTGGCCGGATCGCCGTCGGGTGAGGCGAAATTGAAACGAAGAATCGGTACGGTCATTCTGCTGCCTTGATGTCCGATGCGGAGAAGAATGACCTGACCGAGGTGATCTTGCCGTCTACGTCGAAGGTCATGATGTCGATCGGTTCGAGGTGCAGCGGGCCGTCGCCGGCATCGAAGGCAATCCGGAACTGGAACGCGGCTTCTCGCCCACAGACACGCAGCGACTGAAGCGTGGTTGTGCGTTCGAGCGCCCCCAAGGATGCGAAAAACTCTCGGATCTCGGTCGATCCCACGCGAGGTGTCGTGCCCACCGGGTCCTCGACGCCGGCTCCTTCGGCGAAGAGCTCGAGGATCTGGTCGGCAGTGCCCGTTGCTATCAGGTGCAAGTACCGGTTCACCGTCTCGGTGATGGTCGCGGTCAGGTCAGAGGCTTCAGTCATAGTTGAACGTTAGGAGCGGATGACGGGCGCCGGTTGCCGATGTTCCGTTGAGCGGCACAATGTCTCGACATCGCGTGCGAACGTGACCACGCCGGCGCCGACCGCTTCGAGCTCCTGAGGGTTGAGCGTCCGGTACGGCTGCGCCGAGACCGTCATGACGACCGTGCCGGTGTCGTCGAAGATCGGAGCTGAGATGGTTGCCAGCGGTGTCGCATCCGGTTCGTCAGTCGCTAGCTGATCGACCACGGTCAGATCTGCCACGGCGGCGGCCAGACGAGTGGACAACGGCCCGGGTGGCGAGCCGTTGTCGAGTGCCTTCAGGGCGGTGAACACTTGCAGGAGTGGATCGCTGAGGCGTTCGACGCCGTAGCCCCGGACTCGAATCTCATCCAGGACCTGACTGATTCGCCTGCGAAAGGCTTGGTTGACCGAACCTGTTGCAGCGAGCCAGTCAGCGCGTTCGGACACGGGTGCCCAGGCGACGAATTCGCGTCCGAAGGGGGCGACGAACGGGAGTCGCACACCGGCGGGCACGGGTGCACGGGTTCCGGGTGCGGCGGCGGACTCGACGACGACGATGGTGCGGTCGTGGAGTGCGGAAATGCACATCGGCATGCCGAGCGAGGCGCACATGCGCTGAAGTGGCTCACGCAGTGAACGGGACGGCATTCCATCGGGACCTCCGAGGCCCGAGAGTGCGGGTCCCAAGGAGAACCTCCCGCTGAGTGGGTCACGCGAGACCCACTGCCGAGCGCACAACGTGTGCATGATCGCGTGGCCGGTCGACCGGCTCACATCCAGCTCACGGCATATTTCGGCCAACGTAGGCGGCTCGGTGGGACGTTGCAACAGCAATTCGACGATGTCCACCACCCTGGTGGTCGGGGGTGACAGGTCTTGACCCGCAGGCGCAGACGGGCCTAACTTCTCGTTCATATATTCGGAAGCATATAACGAATATTCGACATCGCAATACGTGGAGGCGTATCGACCATGCTGGAAACCACAGTCGACGATCTGGTCTCGCCGCGTCTGACAGCAACGCAGCAAGCAGTTCTGGACCAGGTCGCCGATCTATCCGTTGATCTTTCCCCCGATGCCTTGATCGATGAGGCAAGGGAGCGGGCCGGTGTCAGCGATTTCGGGTCCGATGACTTTCGGCCCCGTCTCGACATGTATGCGGCGGCGATCGACGCAGACGAGGGGAACACGAACCTCAATCGAATCAACTTGCGCCAGAGAATTGTTCGGCTGCTCACTCAACGCCTGCTGCTCACCGATCTGCTGCACAAGCATCCCGAGATCCACGACATCGAGATCGAACGCCCCATCATCGTCGTCGGACTTCCTCGTTCGGGGACGACCCACCTGGTCAATCTCATCGCCGCGGACCGTCGTCGGCGAGCGCTGCCGTACTGGGAGTCCCAGGAACCCTTCCCGCTGCGAGGGGAGGGGCCTGCCGTCGATGGAACGGATCCCCGATATGCCCGCTGTGCCGCGGAACACCAAGGGGCACAGGTCATGGTCCCGCTGCTCCAGGCGATGCACGACCGGTTTCCCGCGGCCATCGAAGAGGAAGTCGAGCTGTTGGACCTCGACTTTGCCAGTTATGTCCTGGAATGGCACGCGCGGGTGCCCTCGTGGCGCGATTTCTATTACGGACTGGATCAGAACAAGCACTACGCGTACCTGCGTACGACCCTCAAGGCGCTGACCTTCCTGCGAGGACCACGCACCTGGGTGCTGAAGTCCCCACAACACTGTGAGCAGTTGGGCCCGTTGATCAACACGTTCCCGGACGCCACGTTGGCCTTCACCCACCGGGATCCGGTTGCGGTCATCCAGTCGGCGGTGACCATGTTGGCCTACGGCGACCGCATCCGCCGCCACGACGTCGACCCTGAGTCTCTGGTCGACTACTGGACCGATCGTGTCGAGACACTACTGCGCGCCTGCGTGCGAGACCGCGATCTCATCCCGGCGAATCAGAGCCTCGACATCGCCTTTCACGACCTCAACGGAAAGGAGCTGACCATCCTCGAAAAACTCTACGGATACAACGGTACCGACGTGACCGGTGACGCCAAGGCTGCATTTGGCGCCTATCTCGACAGCAACCCGCGCGGAAAGCACGGACGGATGCGCTACGAACTCGAACGCGACTTCGGCCGCTCACCCGAGGACATCCGTTCCCGGTTCGACTTCTACTTCGAGCGTTTCGACGTCAGGAAGGAACAATGATGAGCGATTTCGAGCCGATCTACCGCAGCCGCCCAGGGGCCGACTCGATCGTCGGTGCGAATACCCCCGCGGCACAGGAGGTAGTCCCCGGCATCTGGTGGTCTCCGGGACTGTCGAACTCCTTCCTCATCCCGACCAGTGAAGGCCGGATCGTCGTCAACACCGGCATGGGATTCGAAGCACAAGTGCACCGGTCGAACTACGACGCGGTCGATTCGACACCGATCCGCTACGTCATCCTCACCCAGGGACACGTCGACCACGTGGGCGGCATCGACGTACTGAGCGACCCCGACACAGAGGTCATCGCGCACGCCGACTGGATGACGTGGCGACGGGACAACGAACTGCTGGCACCCTTTCGAACCGCGAACTCATCGTTCGCTTGGCTCGAAAAGGTGATGTCCGCCATTGCCTACTCGACCAAGCGCTTCGGCGGATCGCCGCCTCCTCAAGGCGTGCCAACCCCGACGATCACCGTCGAGGACCGACTCGAGTTGTCGTTGGGCGACCGGCGCCTGGAACTGCTCGCCACTCCCGGCGGAGAGACAACGGACAGCCTGGTGGTGTGGCTGCCCGACGAGAAGGTCTGCCTGTGCGGCAACGTCTTCGGGGCGCTGTTCGGCCACATTCCGAACCTGGTGACCATGCGCGGCGACCGCTATCGCGACGCGCTGACCGTCATCGATTCGATTGAGCGCGTCCGGGCACTCGGAGCCGAAGTTCTGCTGACCGGTCACTTCGGGCCCATCACAGGTCGCGAACGGATCGACTGGGAACTGGGCAGGCTTCGCGACGCTGTGGCCTTCATCCACGACGAGACCGTGGCCGGCATGAACCAGGGCAAGGACGTCCGCACCCTGATGCGTGAGGTGCAGTTACCGCCCGAGCTGGAAGTCGGACAGGGCTATGGCAAGGTGAGCTGGAACGTCCGCGCGATCTGGGAGAACTACGCCGGCTGGTTCCACCACCAATCGACCGCCGAGCTCTATCCCGATGCCGTGGAACCGGTTTCAGCACATCTGATCGAACTCGCCGGCGCCGATGCGCTGGTGGACCGGGCCCGTGCACTGCTGGAGGACGGTGACCCGGTGAACTCGATCCGGCTCGCCGAGATGGTCGCCACCGTCCAGGAGGACCACGCCGGGGCGGCCGCGGTTCTGCGCGGTGCACACGAACTCCTGCTCGAAGAGAGCACCAACTTCTGGGAATCCGCCTGGCTGCGGGAACGAATCAAGGAGCTGTCTTGACGAACGACCTGACCTTCGACTTCACCGGTGCTACCGCGCTGATCACCGGTGGCACCAGCGGTATCGGGCACGCAACGGCGCTGCGGTTGCGCGACGCCGGCGCCGAGGTGACCGTCACGGGTACCAAACCCGAGCCCTCCCACTACGCGGTGGAACTCGACGGCCTGTCCTATCGGCAGCTCGACGTGACGGATGTGGACGGAACCGGTGAGCTGGCCGCCGAATTCTCGACTCTGGACATCCTCGTCAACAACGCCGGCGCCAACTTCCCGGGCGGCCTCGACGAGTCGACGGCCCCGGGCTTCGAGGCCTCGGTGAACGTCAATCTTCTGGCCCCTTTCCGGCTGACGACAGCGCTGCACGGCGCCCTCAAGAGTTCGACGGCTGCCGGCGGGGCCAGCGTGGTGATGCTGGCGTCGATGGCGGCAATTCGTGCTGTGGCAATGGTGCCCGGTTATGGCGCGGCCAAGGCGGGTGTGCTGTCGCTGACTCGTAACCTGGCGGCTCAATGGGCGGTTGACGGGATCCGGGTCAACGCTGTGGCACCCGGGGTGATCGAGACACGGATGACTGCCCCGATGGACTACGTGCCCGAGGTGAAGCAGGCGCAGGTTGACCACATTCCACTGGGCCGCTTCGGAATTCCCACCGAGATCGCCGATGCCATCTTGTTTCTGTGCACCCGGAGTGCGTCGTACTGCACGGGCTCGGCCTTCGTCGTCGACGGCGGCTACAGCGTGCAGTAGCCGCGTGCAGCCTCGACATTTCGTCAACTACTCACCAAATCAGGAGTGCACATGAAGATTTCGATTGTCGACGGCCCGGGCCACACCGACGTCGTCGAACGACCCGACCCAACTATGGGTCCAAGGGACGCATTGGTAAAGATACGCGCCTGCGGTATCTGTGGAACCGACGCGTTCTACATCTCGATCGGTGGACTGCCGCCGTATCAGGGCGCCATGCCGCTGGGGCACGAGCCCGCGGGCGAAATCGTCGCTGTCGGCAGCGAGGTGACCGATCTTGCGGTAGGGGACCACGTCGTGGTCGACCCGATGGCCACGCCCGACGACATCATCGGAAATGGTGGTGCCCGTGGTGCTCTCGCAGAGCTGCTGCTCGTGCGCGACGCGGTCCGCGGCCAGAGCCTGGAAGTCATTCCGGACTACGTCCCGTTCGAAGTCGCCGCGCTCAACGAGCCCATGGCCGTCGCCCGGCATGCGGTCAACCAGGTTGCGCCCGGTCCGGCCGACAAGGTCGTCGTCTTCGGAGCCGGGCCCATCGGGCTGGGTGCGACGATCGCGTTGAAATCACGTGGGGTGGGCCATGTCGTCGTGGTCGACGTGCTCCCCACCCGGCTCGACAAGGCCCTCAAAGTCGGTGCCGACGCGGTGATCAACTCTGCCGAGGACGATCTTACTGCCAGGCTGACCGAGCTTCATGGGTCTGGCGACTCCGTATGGCCGGGTAAGGCGGGCACCGATGTCTACCTCGACGCCGCGGGCGTTCCGGCCGTGATCGACAGCGCCCTGGGCTTGGCGAAGCGAGGAGCCAAGCTGGGAGTGGTTGCGGTGCACAAGGAACCGGTAACAGTGGACCTGATCAACGTGATGAGCAACGAGATAACGATCATCGGCTCGATGGGGTATCCGACCGAGATTTTCGAGGTCACCCGCGACATTGTTGCGGACTGGGAGAAGTACGCGGTGATCGTCAGCCACACGTTCGGATTCGCCGATGTCGACGAAGCCCTGGGCCTGGCTGTCACCCCGGGCGCTGCCGACAAGATCGTCGTGACCTTCGACTGAGGCGCCGGCCCTCAAAAGGTCAAAGGATGTGCAAACCGGGCCCGGAGTAGCGCGGCGGTCTCGGCCATCGCCAACCGCCCGCGCGCCGTCGCATCGGAGCGCATCAGAAAGCCGTGGTACATACCGGGATAACGCGTGACGGTGGTCTGGACCCCGGCGTCACGCAACCGGTCGGCGTAGCGCTCGCCCCAATCCCGGATCGGGTCACATTCCCCGGTGACCACGATCGCCGCCGGCAGGCCGCTCAGGTCGCTCGCATAGGCCGGAACCTGGTAGGGATCGCGCGGCACTCCGCCACTGTGGTCGACCAATTGGTGCATGTAGACGATGTCCTCGTGGCGCAGTAGCGGCGCATCGGGCATCGAGGTGACGGATGCCGCTCCCATGTCGCGATCCAGGCCGGGATAGAGCAACACTTGGGCACAAATCTGTGGGCCCGCGTGATCGCGGGCCGCCAAAGCCACTGCGGCAGCCAGTGATCCACCGGCGCTGTCCCCGACAACCGCCAGGCGGCCGGCATCGAGGTTGAGGTGATGGGCGTTGGCGGCGATCCGTTCGGTGGCGGCATAGGCATCGTCGAATTGGGCCGGTGGCGGCGATTCCGGTGCCAGCCGGTAGTCGACAGCCGCTACTGCGGCACCGCTGGCATCCGCAAGTTCGCGAGCGAGGGGCTCGAACGAATGGTTGGAGCCCATCACCAGCCCGCCGCCGTGCAGGTACACGAGGACCGGCAGCCCGGGCTCGGTACTGGGTCGATACAGCCGAAGCGGAATCGGGCCGGCCGGGCCGGGGACTTCGAGGTCCTCGATGCCCGCCATGGCCGGCATCTCCGGAAGCGGTGCGGATTCCAAGCCCTCACGGACGGCGGCGAGGCCACGGGCCCGCATGGGTGTCATCTCGCCGAGCGCTGCCACCCGTGCGGCAGCATCGGGATCAAGTGGTGGATAGGCCATTTCAGTTCTTTGCCGGGTCGAAGCGGCGCTGGGTGCGCAGCCGGGGGGCCTCTTGGCTACTCAAGACACGAGCTCGTTCCGTCATGGCCGACCCGACGTAGTCGGGCTGCGTGAGCAGGTAGAACCGGCCTTCGGCGGCTTGGTCGAAGACCACCTCCGCCGCGGCCAGCGGATCCATCGCCTCGGCCTTGATGTCGAGCATCGCGGTGCGCTGCCCCTCCGCGGCGCCGGTGTCTCCCGTGTCCACACCACCCGCGGATTCGAAGATGCTCGACACCACTGCGCCCGGCAGCACGGCTTGGACGTGCAGGTGGTGGTCGTGGCCTGCGGACTGCACTTCCAGATGCAGACATTCGGTCAGGGCGAGTACCGCGTGCTTGCTCATGATGTAGGGCGCCTGCAACGGAACCACGGCGACACCGCCGATCGAGGACAGATTCCATACCCACGCCGGGGCGTCCGTGGCCATCATCTTCGGCAGGAATGCTCTGATGCCATGGAACACCCCGCTGATGTTGATGTCGACGACGCGTTGCCAGTTGGAAACCGGGGTGTCCCAAAGGTATCCGAACTGCTCGACGCCGGCGTTATTAACCAGCAGTCGCACCGGCCCGACGTCGCGATAGACCCGATCGGCCATCGCCTGCACTGCGTCGGCGTCACGCACATCGCAGACGACGTCGGTCGCCGAGCCGCCCCCGGCGACGATTTCGTCGCGCAGTTCCGCGACGGCGGCCGCGTTGATGTCGGCCAGGACCACGTTCATTCCCAACCGGCTGGCGTGCCGTGCCAAGCCCGCGCCTATTCCGGCGCCGGCTCCGGTGATGACGGCAACACCGCCAGCGAAGACGTCGCGGGCGCTCACGCCGACGGCGCGGTGGCGGCCGCGGCCTTGGCGGTGTGCTCGGCGAGCGGGATCGAGTCCTCGGCGTCGAGCACCACGTTCAATGAGGTGAACACCAGACCGTCTGGTGAACGCCGGATGCCGGCATCTACCACGCCGCTGGATACGGCGAACGGAACATTGTTGGTGATCTGGTTGACGAACAGATAGAAGCGAACGTTGGTGACCTCGCCCTCGACGCCCGTGCGGTAGACGTTGGTGATGTGATGCCGACAGGGATACGGATTCTCGTTGCGGTGCTCGATGAGCCAGGCCAATGTATCCGCCTTGCCGTGCAACTCGGCGGCCAGCAGATGCTCGAACGGGCACGCCCCGGAGTCGGAACGACTCAGGTACTCCATCTCGTCGGCAAGGCGGCTGCCCACCTCCTCGAAATGGCCCTGGTCGTAGTGGAACCAGAAGCCGGAGACGAATTCCTGGACGTCAGGCAGGGTGATTTCGTTGCTCATGTCGGGTAGTCAACCCGGGATGAGGTGCCGGCAACAGCGCCGGTGACCGGTCAGCGGAACACCGACCGCTACTCGCCGGTGATCAAACCCCAGAGACCCTGTCCGCCAGCGGCAACGGCTGCAGCGGCGACCTGTTCGTCCCAGAAGCGCACCGAGCCGAACTCTGAGCGCCAGGCCAGCGCGGCCCTGGTGTAGCTGTGCAGTCGGTGCTCGTGAGTGGTGCCTATCGCCCCGTGCACCTGGTGCGCGTTGCGTACCACCACCGAGGCGGCGTGGCCGGTGCAGGATCGTGCCGCCGCGATCTGGAAATCGAGATGTGATGACGCCCAATCGGTACAGACGGCCGTGTGCAGAGCCGCTTCGGTGGCGGCTCGGGCCAGCGCAGCCTCTGCGGCGGCATCCGAGATCAGGTTCTGGATGGCCTGGAACTTGGCCAGTGGCCGTCCGAACTGCACCCGTGACGCCGCGTGCTCGATGGACATCTCCACAGCGCCGTCGAGCGCGGCGCACACCTGGATCGCCCGCACCATCGCCGACTTCCGGCGGAGTTGGTCCACCAGTTCGGTGGGCACGGGATGACCGGCGATTCCTGAGGTGTCGACGCTGATGGCGTCGCGTGGCTCGCCGATCAGGTTGGTGCCGGTGGTGAGCGACAGTTCGGCGGTGTCGAACTCGCCGAGCCGGTACTCGTCGCCGACCGGCCATAGCAGGACGATCCGTTCCGCCTCGGCGGCCCATGGCGCCCCGGTGGCGGCACCGCCGTCAGCCGGTTGGACACATGCAGTTCGCACGGCATCGTCGATGGGCTGGTCGGCGGCCTCGAGCAGCCAGCACGCCAGGAGGTCGTGTTCGGCGAGGGGAGCGCGCACGCCGTGCCGGACTGCGGCGCCGATCAATTCGGCGGCCTCGTGCCATCCCGCGCCGCTACCGCCAGATTGCTCCGCGCCAGTCAGCCTGACGAGCCCGAGCGAGTCGAGGCGCTGCCACAGATTGCGGTCGTACCCGACGCGTGCGCCGGGGGCAGCGGGAGCACCGGCCTGCCGGTAGTCGGAGAAGACGCCGTCCATCATGGTCACCAGATCCGGATCCACCACGGTGAGTGAGTTCGAGGTGAGTTCGGTCGTGTTCATCGCATGCCCAATCCCCGCGCGATGACACCGCGCAGCACTTCGTTTGTTCCGCCGCGCAACGTGAAGCCGGGACGTTGATCCACCGCGGTGGCCACCAGATGGGCCCATCTCGGGTCCGGTTGCGTGTCGTCTCCGGTCCGCTGGTCGGCGAACTCGGCGATATCGCCCTCGACTGTGGTTCCGAGCACCTTGACGACGGCGGCGGGCACATCGGGATTCTCGCCGCGCTGTAGGGCATCGGCCACCGCGGTAGACATGTGATGCAGTCCGGCGACGCGCGCAACCAACC
The DNA here is from genome assembly GCF_048282715.1 of Mycobacterium sp. 134. Classification (NCBI taxonomy): domain Bacteria; kingdom Bacillati; phylum Actinomycetota; class Actinomycetes; order Mycobacteriales; family Mycobacteriaceae; genus Mycobacterium; species Mycobacterium sp. 134. Next base: position 5,884,426 of record NZ_JBLVUN010000008.1, on the reverse strand, counting down.
TGCCCAGTTCGGGATCGGCCGGCTCATGTTGAGCGGTAGGGTGTTCGACAGACCCGGTGAGCAGCGGGAATGTCGACAGGAATCGCTCCGGGCCACTGCGCTCGAAGCTCAGCTCGGAAGTCACCTGCGCCCACCCGTTGCCAATTTCGCCGAAGACCCTGATGTCGGGGACGAACACTTCGTCGAGCACGACCTCGTTGAAATGGTGGCCGCCGTTCATCGAGATGATTGGACGGACATCGACCTTCGGTGCCTGTAGGTCGACGATGAACTGGCTCAGGCCGGCGTGCCGATGCGCCGGATCCACGGGGTTGGTCCGGGCCAGCACGATGAAGGCATGCGCGCGCTGCGCCCCTGACGTCCACACCTTCGTGCCCGTGATCGACCATCCACCCTCGACACGTACAGCGCGGGTGCGGACGCTGGCGAGGTCGGAGCCTGAGTCCGGCTCGCTCATCCCAATACCGAAGAAGCACTCGCCGCGCACGATGCGCGGAAGGAAGGTCGACTTCTGTTCCTCTGTACCGTATTTCAGGAGTGACGGCACGATCTGGCGGTCGGCAATCCAATGCGCGGCCACCGGCGCACCTGCGGCAAGCAGTTCCTCGGTGACGACGAACCGTTCGTCAAAGGACCGTCCGTGGCCACCGTATTGCTCAGGAACGGTCATGCCCAGCCACCCGCGCTGGGCGAGCGCGGCGGTGAAGTTCTCGTCCCATCCGCACAACCAGGCATCCACCGAAGGGATGAACGCGCCCGCGGCCAACTGCTCGGCCAGGAATTCGCGTACCTGCGAGCGCAACTCGAAATGCTGTCCGGTCACGCGGTTCTCCATTTCGCGATGCGCTGTTGGTGCGCGGTGTCGTGGTGGGCCAGCGGTTGCATTGCCGCGGCCATCGACAGCGTGGATTCCAACGATCCGGTGATCGATTCCTGCAGTAGCCGCTTTGCCATCCGCAGGGCGTGCGGTGGGTTGACGGCGATCTTGTCGGCGAGCGCGCGAGCCTCGGACAACAGATCGTCGTGGGCCACCACCCGGCTGACCAGACCCCATTCCAAGGCGGTGGCCGCGTCGATGCGTTCACCGGTGAAGGTCAACTCGGCGGCGCGGGCATAACCGATGGCACGGGGCAGGAACCACGTCCCGCCGTCTCCCGGGATGAGACCGAGTTGCACAAAGCTCTCGGCGAAAGATGCTCGTTCGGAAGCGATCCGGATGTCACACATCATCGCCAGGTCGCACCCTGCGCCGATGGCGGCACCGTTGACTGCGGCGATCAGCGGCACCTCAAGGCGACCCAGGGCACGTGGGATCCGTTGGATGCCGTCGATGTAGGCGCGCCGCTGATCGATGGCATCAAGGCCGAACATGCCATGGCGGTCGGCCATCTCCTTCACGTTGCCGCCGGCCGAGAAGATCTTCCCGGCCCCGGTGAGGATGACGGCGTGGATTGTGTTGTCCCGGTTCGCCGCATCCACGCCGGCCTCGAACGCCGCGATCACGTCCTTGCCCGTGATGGCGTTGCCGACTTCGGGCAGATCGATAGTCCAGAGTTGGACCGGTCCTTCGGTCTTGATGGTCAGCGGTGAGCTCACGCGTGCTCCTTGAGCTGGAGGGATTTGGTCTGCAGGTATTCCTCGAAGCCGAACCGTCCGAGTTCGCGGCCGATCCCGGACTTCTTGTAACCGCCGAACGGGGCGGCCGGGTTGTAGGCGCCGCCGTTGATGTCGAGTTGCCCGGTCTGAACCCGTCGGGCGAATGCGATCGCCTCGTCATCGGTAGCGGCCCATACCGCACCGGAGAGTCCGTACGGGGTGCCGTTGGCGATACGCAGTGCATCGTCGGAATCGGCGTAGGGGATCACCGCCAGGACCGGGCCGAACACCTCTTCCTGCCCGAGCTCGGAGTCGGGATCGACATCGGCGAAAACCGTTGGTGCCAAGAAGAAGCCGACGTCCCGGAGCGGATCGGCGCCGCCCGAAAGGAGCCGCGCGCCGTCGCGCTGCGCACGTTCGATGAAGCCACGCACCGTGTCGAACTGTGACCGTGACGCCGACGGCCCGATGCGGGTTGCCGGGTCCCGCGGATCGCCCACGGTGTAGCGCGCCACCGCGGACTCGATCAGCTCCAGCGCTTCGTCGTAGCGGCTCTGCGGCACCAGCATCCTGGTCCATGCCATGCAGGTTTGGCCCCCGTTGAGGAAGGCGTTGCCCACACCCACCTTGACCGCGGTGGCCAGGTCAGCTCCGTCGAGGATGACGTTGGCCGATTTGCCGCCGAGTTCCAGGGCGACCTTCTTGATCGACTGGCCGGCCAGCTCGCCGACGCGCGCGCCGACGCCCGTCGACCCGGTGAACGAGACGAAGTCGACGCCCTCGTGTGCCGCAATGTGTTCGCCGATCACCCGGCCCGGACCCGACACCAGGTTGATCGTCCCGGGGGGCAGACCCGCATCCTCACAGGCTTCGACGAACGCGAACACCGACAGCGGGGCTTCGTTGCTGGGTTTGAGTACGACGGTGCAGCCAGCGGCTATGGCCGGTAACACCTTGGCGACCACCTGGTAGAGCGGGTAGTTCCACGGCGTGATGGCCCCGATGACGCCGTAGGGCTCGCGCACGATCAGTGAATTGCCCATGCGTTCTTCGAATTCGAAGGTTTCGAGCGCATCGGCGAAGCCTCTTGCCACCGCGAGCGGCACTTGCGTCTGTACCGTCTGTGCGATGCGGATGGGCGCGCCCATCTCGGCGGTGATGAGTTCGGCGATATCGGGCAATCGCTTCTCCATCGCGGCGATGACCCGGTGCAGGCGATCCCGGCGCTCGGCCACGGAGATCAGTGGATCGAACGCCCGCCGAGCCGCGGCCACCGCGGCGTCGACATCGGCGGCGCCGCCGTTGGGCACGTGGCCGATGACGGCTTCGGTGGCCGGGTCGATGACCTCGACAACACCACCGTCACCGCCGTCGGAAGCTGCGGTCCAACGGCCGTCGATGAACAGTCTGTCGTGTTCGAAAGTGGGCACGGTCGTCCTTACGTTCGCGGGATGGGCTCAGGGGACCAGGCTGGCGCGGATATCGCGCTTGCCGTCGGCTGCGGTGAATGCGTCATTGATGTCATCGAGCGAGTACGACGCTGTGGCAAGCCGATCGAAGGGAAACTGGTGCTGATAGCGGTCCAGGAACGTCAACGCCCGGGACAGCACCGCCGGGTCGTACAGCGAGACACCCACCATGGTTTTGTTGCCGAAGACGAACCGTGACGGGTCGAAGTCGAACGTCTTGCCGATGTTGATGTTGCCGATTTCGACGTAGCGGCCGAATTGTGCGAGCATCTGTAACCCTTCGTCGATGGCTGACGGGTGGCCGACGACCTCGACCACCACGTCGGCACCCTGTCCGTCGGTCAGTGCACGCACGGCCTTGGCCCGGTCTTTGGGAGTGGCCACCTCGTTGAGGTCGATCACCGAATCGGCACCGAAGGCCGCGGCCAACTCCAGGCGCTCGGGCACCCCGTCGATGGCGATTACATTGGCGGCCCCGTGCGCCTTGGCCACGGCCACGGCGTAGAGACCCAGGGCGCCGGCACCCTGGACGACGACGTGTTCGCCGAGCTGCAGGTCGACGCGTTCGAGCCCGTACATGACCTGTGAGAGTGCACAGTTGGCGCCTGCGGCGATGTCGTCACTCACCGAATCCGGCACGGTGTAGACCACCGCGCCGGCCGGCAGCAGGTAGTAGTCGCCGTAGCCGCCGACGAAGTAGGGCGGTTCGTCGGCGCGACCCAGCATGGCCATCTTCAGGTTCAGACAGGCATTGCGCCGTCCGGCCAGGCAGTTACGGCAGCGGTGGCAGCAATAGAAGTACGGAAAGACCACCCGAGTGCCGTGGTTCAGGAGTTTGCCGTTGGAGTCGGCGGACACTCCTTCACCCAGAACCTCTACCGCGCCGACCATTTCATGCCCCAGCACGGTGGGCAACTGGCCGCCCAGGCCGCGGGTTGCGAACGTGCCGTGCCAGGCGTGCACGTCGGACCCGCAGATGTTCGCTCGCAGGACGCGGATCAGAATCTCTCCCGGTCCCACCTCAGGCAGGCTGACTGTTTCGATCTGGAATGGCTTGCCCGGTTCATCGAAGCGCGCGATGCGTCCCTGATACATGTTGTGTTCCTTCAGTTGCTGGTGAATTCGAGGCTGAACCGCTGTCGCAGAGCGCGTTTGAGCAGTTTGCCACTGGGGTTCTTCGGCAGTGAGTCGACGAAGTACACCTGTTTGGGGGTCTTGAAGCCGGCGAGATGTTCACGGCAGTGACGTAGGACTTCTTCTTCGGTCAGGCTGGTCCCGGTTCGGGTGACCACTGCGGCGACCACGGCCTCCACCCAGACCGGGTGCGACACACCGAACACCGCTACTTCCTCGATGCCGTTGTGCCGGTAGAGAACTTCTTCGACCTCGCGGCTGGCGACGTTCTCGCCGCCGGTCTTGATCATGTCCTTCTTGCGATCGACGACATGTAGCAGGCCGTGCTCGTCGTAGTAGCCCAGATCGCCAGAATGGAACCAGCCACCGGAGAAGGCCTCGGCGGTCTTGCCCTCGTCATCGAGGTATCCCAGCATCAGATGTGGACTGCGGTGGGCGATTTCACCGACGGTGCCGGTCGCGACCGGCACGTTGTGGTCGTCGAGGATGACAGTTTCGACATTGGCAACGGGCCGGCCAGCGGCTCCGGCATGCGCATCCTGCTCGGCAGGTCCCAGCGCCGAAGCCAGCGGTGCCATCTCGGTCTGGCCGTAGAAGTTCCACAGGCGAAGGTTGGGCAGACGCCGGCGCATCTCGTGCAGGATCTCGCTCGGCATCGGTGAGGCGCCGTAGTAGCCCTTGCGCAGACTGGACAGGTCCACTTCGTCGAACACCGGGCTGCGCAGCAGGCTTATCCATACCGTAGGTGGTGCAAAGTAATTGGTGACACCGTGTCGTTCGATGGTGCGCAGCACGAGCTCGGGCTCGGGTCGAGGCAGGATGATGCTGGTGGCGCCAAGGTAGATGTCCGTGGCGAGGAAGTTGTCCAGTTGTGCGCAGTGATACAGGGGCAGGGAATGGATTTCGACGTCATCACCGGACATCGAGCCCGCCACGATGGTGCTGATGTACTGCCACATCAAACTGCGGCTGCTGTGCATCACGCCTTTGGGGCGCGACTCGGTGCCGCTGGTATACATCACCCGCAGCAGTTGATCGTCGTCGATCCGGCAGTCGGGGGTATTCGCGGTGGTGGTGAGCCATTCGGCGAAGTCTGGCCAGCCTGAGGGACTGGAGTGGCCAGTGGCCACCAGTGCGGCCTTCCTCGTCACGGCCGACCCCTGCGCCATGGCCTGTTCGGCCACCGGTACGAGGTCACCCTCGACGATGAACCCGGTGGCTCGGCTGTGCCCGAGGATGTAGGAAATCTCGTCTGGGGTGAGCATGAAATTGATGGGCACCAGGACCACCCCGGCCCGTGCGGTCGCGAAGGTGAGTACCGCGTATTGCCAGCAGTTGCGGGACAACAGCGCCACTCTGTCCCCGGGAAGAAGCCCGTTGTCGTGCAATGCTGCGGCCGCCCGATCCACCAGATGATCGAACTCGGCGAAGCTCAGCACGGTGTCGCCGTCGATTATGGCGGTCTTGTCAGGCTGTCTACGCGCCGATCGGCGAGGGACATCGGCGAGGCTGTGGCTGCGTGCCCGGGCGATGACGGCGGCGAGGTCGTCAGAGTGCATGGTCGGTGAGGGTAGGCGCGGCATGGGTCGGTACGGTGGTTCGTCTCCCGCTCAGTAGACATGGTGGGCGCGCGGGGCAGTGAAATTCTTCGATACTCGACTCCATGACCGCTACCACTGAATCGTCGTCACTCGCGGATCGCGCACCAGACCCCGATGTCCTGCGAGCCCATCTCATGGAGGCTGATCCCGGCGTCCTGGTCGCGGTGCTGGCGCAGATGACGGGTGACGCGTCGGTGATCGAGCGGTACGCCGCCACGATCGATCACGTCCCCGACCCTCCGGAGAGGGCCGGGACGACTGATCCCCAGACCACCGAGGCGCTGGCGGACGAGATCATCGCCGGGCTGGGACGCGCACGCCCGGGCGATGCGCCTCCGGTCGACGACCGCGACTTTTTTGCCCGGCTGTTGCCGATCGCTCTGGGCGGACCCGTCGATGACGAGCACGTCGACCTGCTACTCGAGCAAGGCGGTTTCCGGCCTTCGCACCCGACGCTGCCGCGTACCACGCCGATTCCCTCGTCCACCACGGTGGCGATCATCGGCGCGGGTATCGCTGGTATCGCGGTCGGGCTGGCCGCAGCTGAAGAGGGCGTGCATTTCGAGATCTTCGACCGCAACGACGAGGTCGGTGGAACTTGGTTGACAACAACGTATCCCGGCATAGGTGTCGACACGCCCTCGGCGTACTACTCGCTATCGCGTGAGGTCAACCCGGACTGGTCGAACTACTATCCGCAGGGCGCGGAATATCAGGAATACCTGGTCTCGCTGGCCGACAAGCACGACCTGCGTCGCCATATCCGCTTCGGCACCGAGGTCGAGGCCTTGTGGTGGGACGAAGCACGTCAGCAGTGGCAGATTCGATCGCGCACCGCGGACGGGACTCAGGCAATCGACTATGCCAGCGTCGTCGTCACCGCGGCCGGCTATCTGAACCGTCCCCGGTTCCCCGAGATCAAAGGCCGAGACAGCTTCGCCGGCATCAGCATTCACTCCGCTCAATGGGACCCTGACCTGGATCTGGCCGGCAAGAGAGTGGCGGTGATCGGTGCCGGCTGCACGGCGGTTCAGATCGTCGATGCCTCCGTCGACGAGGTCGAGCACCTGACCGTGTTCCAACGCCAGCCGCACTGGGTCGCTCCTCGCAGGCGGCTCTCCGACGAGGTTCCAGAACACCGGCGCTACCTGGGCCGAGTACTGCCCTACTACGCGATGTGGCATCGGCTCAAGTCGTACTGGGGTACCGCCGACAACAATTACCCGATCATCCTGCAGGACCCCGAGTGGTCCAAGACGCATCTGTCGATCTCGCCGACCAACGATGTACTGCTCCAGATGTGCCTCGAATACATCGACCGGATGTTCGGCGCCGGAACCGAATTGGCTAAGAAGGTCACGCCGGATTTCGCGCCGTACGGCAAGCGGATCATCCGCGATCCCGGTGGCTACTACGCTGCCTTGACCCGCGACCACGTCGACGTCGAAGCCAGTGAGCCCGCCCAGATCAACGAGAGCGGCATCGTCACCGGCGACGGCCGTCAGATCGACCTCGATGTCATCGTCTACGCCACTGGCTACCACCTGGATTTCCTTTCCACCATCGATATTCGCGGCCGCGACGGCGAGACTCTTGTTCAAGAATGGGGCGACAGCCCGCGTTCCTATCGAGGGGGTGCCGTCGCGGGGTTCCCGAATCTGTTCATCACTTCGGCTCCGAACTACAGCCCGGGTCATGGTGCAGGTGCCAATTTCTCGATGGAAGTGCTGGCGCACTACATCGTGGAATGCCTGCAACTGATGGCCCTGCGTGGGGCTTCGACGATGGAGGTCACTCAACGTGCGTACGACGAGTACGTGGCGGAGATAGACGAGGCGATGCAGCGCACAGTCTGGTGCCATACGCCCAACGCCCACACCTACTACCGCTCGGGGTCCGGTCGCGTTGTGGTGGCCACGCCGTTCCGGCTGGTGGATATCTGGCAGCAACACCGAGCGCCGATCGAAGAGGACTTCATTCTCCGATGAGTCAGATACTCGCTGGAAGAACAGCATTGATCACCGGAAGCAGCCGCGGCATCGGGCGCGCCATCGCACAACGGCTGGCGGCAGAAGGGGCGACCGTTGCGGTGACCGCACGCTCCTACACTCCGACACCGTCCACGCGCGCCGGGGTCACAGAGGCCATTCCGGGGACGATCGAGGAGACCATTGCCCTGATCGAAGACGCCGGCGGATCGGCCTTCGGGCTCGCCGCCGACCTGGAGGAAGCCGCCGCCCGCGACGGATTGATCGAGGCCGTCGTCAAACGTACGGGCCGGCTGGATATCCTGGTCAACAACGCGGGCTACGCTGACTACTCGGTGGTCGAGGACATGCCGGTCGAGACCTTCGACCGCACGGTAGAGCACTATCTGAAGACGCCGTTCGCGCTGACAAAAGCTGCTGTGCCGCATATGCGCTCGCAGGGGGCCGGGTGGATCGTCAACATCGGCTCGGTCACCGGAGTGGCCCCGGTTCGGCCCTATCGGGATTACAACAAGACCGCCGGCGATGTGATCTATGCATCGTGCAAGGCCGCGCTTCATCGGTTCACCCAAGGCGTTGCCGCTGAGTTGCTCGACGCCAACATCGCGGTGAACTGCGTTGGGCCGTCCACCGCGGTCCGGACGCCGGGGGCGGCATCATTGATTCCGGACAGCTTTCCGACCGAGCCCGTTGAATACCTGGCCGAGACGGTACTGGCGATGTGTCACCTGCCAGCCGCGGAACAGACCGGTCTGGTGGCGTTCAGCCTGCACTATCCCTGGTCACAACAACTTCCGGTGCACTCGTTGGACGGCGGCTCGGTATTGCCGCCGCTGCAGCCGCCGGCAGCTGCCAATCCGAACATCCTTCCCGCGGGGGTATAGGCGGGCAACTTAGTCGAGCACGGGGGCGGACAGTTCGCAGAAGCTGTGGCATACCCGGTCGCGGACGATGATGTCGGTGGTCTCGGAGTCGAACCAGCGGTCGACCACGGCCCAGTGGATTGGGTGCATGAGATAGGGGCCCATCAGGCCGTCGACGTCAGTGAATTCCTGTTCGAAGACATGGGTCCAGTCGCTGGTCCCGATGGCCTGCTCGACCCGGCTGAGTTGCCACGCGGTGATGGTCGGGACGAATCTCGGCATCACCGCGAGCTCGTTCTCGAAGGTGGCGACTTCATCCGTAGTGACGTCGGGTGGAACGCGTAGCAGTAGTGCGCGATACACGGTGCCAGTGTTGCGGTGAATCGGAGCTCCCCGGTAGGTGACCCCATTGACGTGGGTGATCGCCGGGTCGGCCAATGCGTCGTCGAAATTGCCTCTCTCCCAGTCATCGTGGTCGGCAAACCGCAGATGGACCAGGATGTCGCCGCCGTTGCGGGAACCCGGCAGCGTCGGTTGGACCAATGTCCGCAACGCACCGCTCCGTCCGGCTGCATCGCGCAGTGCCGCCAGCACTCGGCTGCGTTCGGGCTCGGCGACGTCTACCAAGCGGGTGACGCCGAGTGTGGCTGCGCCGCTCGATTCGCCGGTTGTGACGTGTGGGGCAGAGGCGTCGACGTCCTCAGCCAACGATGCGACATTGCGAGAGCGTTCCACCACCAAATCGGTGACGCTGTGCCACCAGCGCGCGACGGCCGGGTCGGGCCGGCCCCGCCACGTCATCTGCCACCAGGCCTCCGGACTGGGCAGCGACCAGGTGATCGTCACGACGTTGGATCGGTCGTCGAACCAGATGGGCGGACTGACGAGCACGTCGCGCAATGTCATCCCGCGCTCACGGGCACCCGGGGCGTATCCGTCCAGGTAGGCATCGATGAACTTTTGGGCACAACCCGGAGCGGTGATTACCCGGTCGACGACGAAAACCTCAGCCATGTGGCGAGATTACGACCGGTCTTCGCGAGGAGCCGGTTGTATTCCCGACCATCGGGAAACCACCGTTGACTGTCGTAGGCGTCGGCGCGATGGTGTGGCGATGACCGATCCGTTCAAACCGGCCCAGCTGGGGCCGGTGACGCTGCGCAACCGAGTGATCAAGGCCGCTACGTCAGAAGGCCGCTCGCCTGACGGGCTGGTCACCGACGACCTCATCGACTTCCATCGCAGCTTTGCCGAGGGCGGCGTCGGTATGACCACGGTCGCCTATTGCTGCGTGTCGCCGCAGGGGGCGAGCGCGCCCGGCCAGATCGTCATGGACAGTAAGGCGCTACCCGGCCTTCGCCGGCTCACGGATGCGGTACACGATGCGGGAGCTGCAATTTCGGCACAGCTCGGGCATGCCGGGGTGGTGGCGCAGAAGAGGCTGACCGGTGTCACTGCCGTGGCGCCGAGCAGGTTCGTCAACCCAACTTCATTCGCTTACTGCCGCGAGATCACCCGTGCCGAAATCGAAATGGTGATCGAGCAGTTCGGTGATGCGGCGCAGGTGGCGGTCGACTCTGGATTCGACGCCGTCGAGCTGCATTTCGGCCACCTCTACTTGCCGAGCTCTTTTCTGAGTCCGTTGATCAACCGCCGCAAGGACGAGTACGGCGGTGACATCGACAACCGATCGCGGTTCGTGCGGCAGATCGCGACGCGGGTGCGCGAAGTGGTCGGTGATCAGATCGCGGTGATCGCCAAACTGGACATGGATGACGGTCTCCCGGGCAGCATCTGGATCGATGAGGCATTGCGGACCGCCCAACTCCTCGACTCCGACGCCACATTGGATGCCATCGAGCTCACCCAGGGTTCGTCGGTCTACAAGCCGATGTACCTGTTCCGCGGGGACGTGCCGGTCAAGGAGTTCGCGAAGGTGATGCCGCCGGCGTTGCGGCCGGCCGTCAGGCTGGTGGGCAAGCAGACGATGGGTGTCTATCCGTATCGACACCTTTACATGCTGGAGGCCGCCCGGCAGTTCGTACCGATCATGCGCAACACCAAACTGATTCTGCTGGGCGGCATCAACGATCGTGAGCACCTCGAGACGGGCATGCGGGAGGGATTCGATTTCTTCGCCATAGGTCGGGCATTGCTGCGTGAGCCGGACCGGGTCAACTCGATGATCGCCGAGCCCGCCTCACGCAGCCGCTGCACGCACAACAACAAATGTATGGTGACGGTGTTCAGCCGCACTCACTGCGTACTCGACCCCGGCCAACGCTACGGAAGCGCTGACAAGGCCCCGAGCACCCTGTCACCGGCTGAGCAGATCACCTAGCGCTCGGCTGGCCTGTCGCCTCGCCCGGTGGGCGATGTCGAGCATCGGCATCGTCATAAATCCGTGGATGCCACCGTCGAAGGCACACCGGGTCATTTCCACCCCCGCTGTCTCCAGCGCATCGGCGTAGGCGATGCCCTCGTCGCGCAGCGGATCATGTCCGGCGAGAACCACGACCGCAGGCGGTAATCCGCTGAGGTCGCCTTCCAGTGGCGAAGCGTAGGGCCGCTGTCGATCGGCGACCCTGGGAACGTACTGATCCCAGTACCACTGCAACGCCGGCCGCGGATTGTAGAAGCCACTGCCGAACAGCCGGTAGGACTCGGTGTCGAAATCCGCGGCGATCACCGGGTACAGGAGGAGCTGCCCGGCCAGTAGTGGCCCGCCGCGGTCCCGCGCCATCAGCGTGGTCACCGCGGCGAGGTTGCCGCCTGCACTGTCGCCGCCTACGGCCACCCGTGCCGGGTCGGCTCCGAAATCAGCGGCGTGCTCGATCGCCCAGCGGGTGGCGGCGTAGAAGTCTTCGGCAGCCGTGGGCCAGCGATGCTCCGGAGCCAATCGGTAGTCCACCGAAACCACAATGGCAGGAATTAGATTCGCCAAGTTGCGACACAATCCGTCGTGGCTGTCGAGATCGCAGAAGACAAACCCGCCACCGTGGGCATACACCAGCATGGGCAGCGGTCCGGGCGCATCGGGGCGGTAGACCCTGATGTCGATGCGCCCGTTGTCGACTGCCACCTGGTAGTCGTCGACGTGTGCGACGAACTCGGGCTGGGGGTTGGCGACGAACCGGCTACGGATCGTTTCACGGGCCTGTGCGCCGGTCATCGTGTGTACCGGCGGAAAGCCCGAATCCAGTGTCTCGATCAGACCCGCGATCTGTGGATCGAGGGTCATGCCGGAAGCAGGGTGGCAGAGGTCCGCGGCCCGAGATGGCTGCCGACGCGCAACGGCCGGAGGGGTTGCAAGGTCGGGATCACTCGTTGTGGCCCATCTTCGCAATTGCGCCAGATGCCCATTGCCGTCATGCGAACGGGAGCGGCCAGGCGCTGGTCGAACGTCATCCGGTTCATGGGGCCGCATACCGACACCGCGGCGACCGCTGCTCCGGCCGGCCCGATCGGCGCGGCCACACAACCAAACCCGACCAGCGATTCCTCGCGCTCGAATGCGACTCCGTGGGCGCGGACCTTGGCGAGTTCGGCGGAAAGCTGCCGTTCGTTGGAGATCGAGAATCGCGTGCTGCCGGCGGTCAAGTCGATCTCTACCGGTGGGTTGTCGGCCATGATGGCCTTACCGACCGCCGTACAGTGCGCGGGCTGTCGTCCTCCGATCCGAGTGGGGATGGCCGCCACCATCTGGCCGCCGATCTTCTCCAGGTACACCACATCGGAACCGTCCAATATCGCGAGATGGACCACCAGCCCGGTTGCCCGGTGCAGATCACGCAGCAAGGGGATGGCTGCTCGATGGATGCGGTCCTGGTGCAGTGCCAGCGAACCCAGCTCCACCAACCGCATGCCCAACTCGTAGTCGCGGCCGTCGCGGCGCAGCCATCGCAGGTGCACGAGCCGCTCCAGGATGCGGTGCGCCGACGACCGGGGCAACCCGGTGCGGCGGACGATCTCTGCCAACGTCAGCCGACCTGGTCCATTGAAGACATCGAGGACCAGGGAAACCCGGTCGATGACAGCGTTGGGCGTCTCGCCCACCTTCTCGACAGCCATTGTCATGAGGGACCTCCCGCTAGGCGTCATATGCCTGAAACGCATATGACTATTAGTCATATGACTGTTTGTAGCACACAGGTGTGGGTGCTGTCACATGACTGAGTAAAAGCGAGCGGCGCCATACCAAAGACCCCGCCGCGAAACGCGGCGGGGTAAAGGTGACGTGAACCTGCTGATAGTGCTGTGAACAGCGGCTATGCCCTGGCGGCCGAGCGTCCGGCACGACGACCGTAAAAGCTTCCGTCACCCAGTGACACGCCACTGGCATAGCCCCACGCCGCCAGGCCGGCGGTGCAGCGTCCGGCCGCGAACAGACCTGGGATGGGGTCGCCGCTGACGTGGAGTACCTCGGCGTCGAGCGTGGTGTGCAGACCGCCGAGGGTGAAGCCGCCGGTGCTCTCACGGAGGTCGATCGCTCCCACCGGGGATTTGATCGGCTTGAGCCACTGCGCTTTCTTGTGCAGCAGTGGGTCCTCGCCACGCGACGCGCAGTCGTTGTAAGCATCGACGGTGGCTTGCAATGAGTTCGGCGGCAGCCCGATTTCCGCCTCCAGATCGGCGACGGTGTCGGCCACCCACGTCGGCGGCCGCAGCATCAGCTGTGGCGTCAAAGAGGCCATCGCCTCTTCCTGGGCATCGCCGTCGATGATCAGGTAGGCGGTGTTGTTCTGGTGGTACAGCGTCAACTGGCCGGCCCGGCCGGGATAGGTGTCCTCGGCTACATAACGCTGACCACGCTCGTTCACCAGGATCCCGCGCACCAACTGTTGAGGGTCGATGAACAGGGCGACCTCGGTGGCATCCATGTGGGCCAGGTCTGCACCGAGCGCCTGTGACATCCGGATGGCCTGCCCGTCGTGCTGCTCGATCGAGGCGGCCGGGCGTCCGGCGATGCGCGGGGCGTACTGGGCGACCATGGCGTCGTTATAGGCGAAGCTGCCGGTGGCCAGGACCACTCCCCGCCGTGCCCGGATGTCCATCATGGAGCCGTAGCGCCGGGTCCGGATGCCGACAACCCGACCGTCGGACTCGACGATCAAGGACTGCACGCGCACGTCATACAGCGCCCGTGCCCCCGCCGCAGTGGCCGTGTCGACCAGCCCCTTCATCAGCATGTGTCCCGCGCTGGACTCGCCCTGCTTCTTGTTCTGCATCTGGGGAACATGGCCGCGCGGAGCCGGAGCAGCAATTGTGTTGAACGGGTATGAGTTCTCTCCACCGCTGTACATGAGGCCCTGGTCGCCCATCGGCTCCCAACCGGGCTCACCGAAGAACTCGGCCTTGAACGGCACCCCGCAGCCTACGAGCCAGTCGAAGTGCGCGACGCTTCCTTCGCAGTAGTCGGCGATACGCGCCGCGTCAGCGCCCGGGCCCATGGCGACGTTGAGGAACGCCGCCATGTTGTCGACCGAATCTTCGAAGCCGCAAGCCTTTTGGATGTCGGTACCACCGCCGAGGTAGATGAAGCCGCCTGCCATCGACGCCGCCCCGCCCCATGACCCGGTGCGTTCCAGAACCAATACGTCGGCCCCGGTGCGCACCGCCTCCACCGCTGCGGCTGCGCCGGCGACCCCGTAACCGGCGATCACCACGTCCGCCTCGTCGGCCCACTCGGTGACTGTGGCAGCGGGGATCGGGCGAAAGTCTTCAGTGTTCGTCACGGGCGCATTGCTTTCGGCAGATCGCTGACCCACTGGTGGCCCCAGTAGCTGTCGGCGGTGATTTCCTCGGCGGTGTAATAGGTTTCGTCGACCCGCATACCCTCGGTGCCGAACTCGATGTCCCAGTCGCCGGGGGCGCGCACATAGAACGACACCATCTTGTCGTTGGTGTGGCGGCCCAAGGTGGAAGAAAGCTGGAAGCCCTCTGCGTTGACGCGATCCAGTGCCTGGCCGACCGCATCGAGGGTGTCGACCTCGACCATGAGGTGGATCAGCCCGGGGTCACGCAGATTCTGCGCGGGGCAGATCGCGAGGCTGTGATGACGCTGGTTGACCCCCATGAACCGCACCCGGACCGGCCCGAATTCCGGCGGCACCGGGACCCGGAAAGCGCCGCGCGATTTGAATCCCAATACCTCGGTGTAGAACTGGAAGAGTCCGTTGACATCAAGTGCCGGCAGCACCACGTGTCCCAGGCCCTGCTCGCCGGTGAGGAACTTGGCACCGTGGGGAGTGATGACGGGGGAGTGGTCGAGGACCGCGCCGTGGAACACCTCCAGTGCGGTGCCTGCCGGATCCTCGAAGGCGATAACCTCCTCGACCCGGCGCGCGTCGGCCTCCTCCAGGGACAGCTGCTTGAACGGCACACCGGCGGTATCGAGCGCGCTCTTGACCTGTTCGAGGTCCGCGTGGTCGCGCACCTCCCAGCCGACGGTCATGATCTTGTCGGACTCCCCGGGCACCACGATGATGCGGGCGGCACGCTCGTCCATCCGCAGATACAACGCGGACTCGTCGGGTCCGCTGCCCTTCGCAAAGCCGAGCACATTGAAGGCGAAGTGTCGCCAGCGCTCGATGTCGGAGGCGGCAACCGTGACGTAGCCCAAACTCTTGATCAGTCCCATGTGAGGTGTCCTCTCAGATCATTGCCCGCAGCGGGCCCTGTGGGTCCACACCCAGCGAACTCAGAGCAGAAGCGTGATAGACGGTTCCCGGAACGTGGATGGCGTGAGCCTGGCCGACGTGCACATCGCGCCAATAGCGTTGCAGTGGCTTGTCCATACGTGCTGCGTTGCCGCCACAGCGCGCGAAGATCTCGTCGACCGCTGACACCGCGCGCCACACTGCTCGCACCTGCGTGCGCCGTCCCGCGGCCCGGTCTTCGAAGGACACTTCCTTGCCCGAGTCGACGAGGTCGTAGATCCGGTCGGCATTGGCCAACAGCTCCTGGCGGGCTGCGTTGATGTCCGCGGCGGCCTCACCGATCGCATACATGACGTAGGGGTCGTCCTTGATCGCCACACCGCTCGAGTTGACCCGCTCGCGTTGGTAATCGAGCGCGGCCGCCAGCGCACCCTCGGCGATACCGATGGTCGCCGAGCTGATGCCGAGCGGGAACATTGTCGACCACGGCATCAGGTACAGGGTCTCGGTCATCCCGGCCTCGCGTTGGGCCGTGCCGTCCATGACCTTCATCGCGTCCATCGTCCGGTAGGACGGCACGAACGCATCCTTGACGATGACGTCCTTGGAGCCGGTACCGCGCAACCCCACCACGTTCCACGAGTCGTCCACGATCTCGTAGTCCTTGCGCGGCAGGATCATGTGCAGCATCTGCGGTGGCATCAGCGGTTTGCCCTCGGCATCGCCGATCATCGCGCCCAGGAAGATCCAGTCACAGTGATCGGTGCCTGAGCTGAACTGCCACCGGCCGTTGAAGATGTAGCCTCCGTCGACCGGCTTGGCCACGCCCTGCGGCGCGTATGGAGAGGCGACCCAGGTGTCGACATCGTCGGCCCAAATCTCAGCGGCGACCTTGGGGTCGGCGTAGGCCAGCTGGTACGGGTGCACGCCCACCACCCCGTTGATCCATCCGGCTGAGGGGTCGAGCGCCGCGGTGGCCATCACGGTCTCGGCGAACTCGCGCGGATGTACCTCCAAGCCACCGTGAGCCTTCGGCTGCAACAGGCGGATGTTGCCCGCCGACTTCATCATCTTGACGGTCTCGTCGGTGAGCTTGCCGATCTTCTCGGCTTCGGCGCCCTGGTGGCGCAACTGGTCGGCGATGTCACGCACCCGGTCGATTACGCGCTCAGTCATTGTTCGGTCCTATCGTCGAGGGCTGTACTGATGGTGTACCGCTTTGATGCTGGTGGCGGGAGCCAATCCCGGTCAGTGGAAATGTGCCGAACCCACTGGCTCAGAATTCGATGTGGATATCGTCGGAGACCGGCCGCGCCTGGCAGCCGAGGATCACCCCGTCGGCGAGGTCTTCGGGCTCCAGGATGTCGCAGGCGGCCATGTCCACCTCGCCGCGTACCACTGTGGCCGCGCACGATCCGCACTGTCCCTCCTTGCAGGAATACGGCACATCAACGCCAGAACGAACGAGCACGTCGACCAGCGTCGCCTGGCGTGGCCACCTCAGCCGGTGGCTGGTGCCGTCCAGGTCGACCTGAAGGGCAGCGGCATCGTTCTCGTCGGAATCCGTTGTCACTGCGTTGTTGTGATCGTCGAACGGGTCACCGGAAAGCGACTGGAACACCTCGAGGTGGACCCGCTCTCGCGGGAGACCGGCCTCGGTGAGCGTCTCCTTGATGACCGCCATGAACGATGCGGGACCGCAGACGAATGCCTCGAAGCCCGCGGTTCCGGCGAATACGGTCTGGGTAAACCCGCTCAGCTGGGCACGCGTCGGCAAACCTTGAATCGACTCCAGCCAGTGCAGCACCGTCAACCGGCCCGCGTAGCGAGCGGCAAGTTCGCGCAGTTCGCCGGCGAAGATCACCGAGCGCTCGTCGCGGTTGGCGTAGCACAGGACCACCCGGCCGGTTCCGGCCGACAACACCGATTTCAGGATCGACATCACGGGCGTGATGCCACTTCCGGCTGCCCACAACAGGAAGTCGGCGTTGAGGCTTGCCGGGGTGAACAGCCCCGATGGGGGTAGCACTTCGATGGTGTCGCCGACTTTGACGTTGTCGCACAACCAATTCGAACCGTAACCGTCGATGGTGCGCTTGACGGTCACCTTGGGGGCGGGATCGGTGTGCGGCGAGCTCGCCAGCGAGTAGCACCGGGCCACCGACCCCGTCAGGTCGCTTGGCACCCGCAATGTCAAGAACTGTCCGGGCCGATAAGAAAATCGGTCGTGCTGGTCCTCGGGGATGGTGAAGACCAGCGAACGAGCGTCGGGGCTTTCATCGATGACTTCAGCAACCGTCACCAGCACGCTGCGTCGCGTCGAGATACTCGCACCGACTGCTTCGGTGTTGCATTCCACGTCGGTCATGAGCCGAGATTCTCGCTGACGGGTCAGATTGGGTAACCCGCCGATTCCGGTGGCCGGGACGTCGGCTCTCGCCGTCCGGTGACCGGGAACTGTTGCGGTCGAGCGCCTGATCCGCGCCTACCGTACGCCGGGTGAGCAGTGGATCGATGAGCGTCGTGGATGTTGTTGTGGTGGGCGCCGGCTTCGGCGGCCTGTACGCGTTGCACAAGTTCCGGTCGCAGGGGCTGTCGGTGCGAGTCTTCGAGGCAGCGCCAGAAGTGGGTGGCACTTGGTACTTCAACCGCTACCCGGGTGCGCGTTGCGACGTCGAGAGCGTCGACTACTGCTTCTCGTTCTCCGACGATCTCCAGCAAGAGTGGACCTGGACCGAGAAGTACGCCACCCAGACCGAAATCCTGAAGTACATCAACTGGGTCGCCGACAAGCTCGACCTGCGTCGCGACATCACCTTCGAAACCAGGGTGAGTTCGGCAGTGCTCGACGAGCAGACACTGCGTTGGACCGTCACAACTGATACCGGTGAGGCAGTCGACACACGGTTCGTGGTGATGGCCACCGGCCCGCTGTCCGCCGCGATGACCCCCGACTTCCCGGGCTTGGACACCTTCGCCGGAGACGTCCACCACACAGCCCATTGGCCCCACGAGAGTGTGGATTTCACGGGCAAGCGCGTTGCCGTCATCGGCACCGGATCGTCGGGCATCCAGTCCATCCCGATCATCGCCGAACAGGCCGAACGGCTCTACGTGTTTCAGCGCACCCCCAATTACAGTGTGCCGGCCGGTAACCGCCCGCTCACTGCCGATGAGATCGCCGACATCAAGGCCAATTACGCCGAACGGCGCCGGATGTCGTGGCGCAGCGGCGGTGGCTCACCGCATGTGGCACACCCCAAGTTGACCCTCGAAGCCAGTCCAGAAGAACGTCACGATGCGTTCGAGCAGCGTTGGGAACTGGGCGGTGTGCTGTTCTCGAAGACCTTCACCGACCAGATGGTCTCCCTGGAGGCCAACGAAGAAGCCCGCAAGTTCTACGAGAGCAAAATCCGTGCAGTCATCGACGACCCCGACCTCGCTGAGGCGCTGATCCCCAACGACCATCCGATCGGTACCAAACGGATCTGCACCGACACCAACTACTTTCAGACGTTCAACCGGCCCAATGTCACGCTCGTGAGCGTCCGGAAGACGCCGATCGAATCGATCGACGAATCCGGTATCAACACCAGTGGCGATCACTACGCCATCGACGCGCTGGTCTTGGCGACCGGGTTCGACGCGATGACCGGCGCGCTGGCCAAGATCGACATCGTGGGCCGCGGCGGCAAGAAGTTGGTGGATGACTGGGCCGACGGCCCGCGCACCTACCTCGGACTCGGCACCGACGGCTTCCCCAACCTGTTCCTGGTATCCGGCCCCGGTGCGCCTGCCGTGCTGGCGAACATGGTGCTGCACGCCGAAGCGCACGTGAACTGGATCTCCGACGCCATCGACCATCTGGACCGTAACGGCAATGCCGCGATGGAAGCGACAGCCGACGCGGTGGACAGCTGGATGACCGAGTGCGCTCAGCGCGCCGAAGCGACACTGTTCACCAAAGCCAACTCGTGGTACATGGGTGCCAATGTGCCCGGCAAACCCCGGATGTTCATGTTGTTCATCGGCGGCTTCGGCGCCTACCTCGACATCTGCAACGACGCAGCGGCGGCGGGATACAAGGGGTTCGATCTGCTCAAGGCGCCATAGTGCCGGATCTGACTGACAAGGTCGTCTTGGTCACGGGCGCCGGTAGCGGCACCGGGCGCGTGCATTGCGAACGTTTTGCCGACACCGGGGCCGACGTCATCGCGCTCGACCGGTCTGAGGCCACCGACGATCTACTTGAGACGGCCGAACGGGTGGGGCAGCGTGGCAGGCGTTGTGTCGTCGGAACGGCCGACATCAGTGATCTCGCCGAAGTCATGTCGGCGGTTGACTCGGGTGTGACGAGGTTGGGCCGCGTTGACATCATCGTCGCCAATGCGGGTATCCACACGCCAAACAAGGCAGCCTGGATGATCAGTGCCCCGGAATGGCAACGCAATCTGGATGTCAACCTGACCGGCGTCTGGCACACAGTCAAAGCCGGCGTGCCTCACATCGGTCCCG
This sequence comes from Mycobacterium sp. 134, assembly GCF_048282715.1. Taxonomy (NCBI): domain Bacteria; kingdom Bacillati; phylum Actinomycetota; class Actinomycetes; order Mycobacteriales; family Mycobacteriaceae; genus Mycobacterium; species Mycobacterium sp. 134. The sequence continues at coordinate 5,864,601 of NZ_JBLVUN010000008.1, read as the reverse complement.
AAGGTGGATGCGTGGTGATCATCAGCTCCACCAACGGTTTACGCGGCACGGCGGGCACCGCGCACTACACTGCCAGCAAGCATGCAGTGGTGGGGCTGGCCCGCACACTCGCCAACGAACTTGGACCACAACGTATCCGGGTGAACACCCTGCATCCTGGGGCGGTGGCGACGCCGATGGTGCGTAACCCCGCCACCTATAAACGGCTCCGGCCAGATCTGGACAACCCCACCGAAGCCGACGCAATCGAAGTGCTAACCGCCAGGAACCTGCTCCCGGTACCGTGGGTGGAACCTGTCGATGTAGCAAACGCCGCAGTCTTCCTGGCCTCCGACCAAGCCCGTTACATCACCGGTGCCCAACTTGTGGTCGACGCGGGCCTGACCCAGAAGACGACATGACCGGCCGGCTGACGAACAAGACCGCGCTGATCACCGGTGCAGCCCGCGGCATCGGCCGGGCACAGGCAGTGCGCTTCGCCGAGGAAGGCGCCTCGATCATCGCCGTCGACATGTGCGGGCCGATCGACACCGTCCAGGTGCCGCCCAGCACACCGGACGATCTTGCCGAAACCGCGCGTCTCGTTGAGCGTGCCGGCGGGCGAGTGGTCACCGAGATCGTCGACGTCCGCGACCCCGATGAACTGCGGGCTGCTGTCGATCGTGGTGCCTTGCATTTCAAAGGGCTCGACATCGTCTGTGCCACTGCGGGAATCACCTCGAGAGGTGCGGCCATCGAACTCTCTGAAGCGGCCTGGCGCACCATGATCGACATCAATTTGACCGGGGTGTGGAATACCTGCACGGCCACGGTGCCTCATCTGATCAGTCGTGGTGCGGGAGCGGTGATATTGGTCAGCTCGATCGCGGGTCTCCGGGGTCTGACCGGTGTGGCCCACTACACCGCCGCCAAACACGGCGTCGTCGGGCTGATGCGCAGCCTGGCCCACGATTTGGCGCCGCACGGCATCCGGGTCAACTGTGTCCACCCGACCAACGTCGATACGCCCCTGATCCAGAACGATGTCGTCCGTGGCGGGTTCCGGCCCGACCTCGACCGTCCGCCCACCCGCGACGAGTTCGCCGCGGCCGCAACCCGGATGAACCTGCTCGCCGTGCCCTGGGTGCAGTCCGTCGACGTCGCGAACGCAAGCCTGTTCCTGGCTTCCGACGAAGCCCGCTACATCACTGCGATCAGCCTTCCGGTCGATGCCGGAAGCACACAACGCTAGGAGAAACGATGACTGATCTAGCCAAATACGGACCCTGGGCTGTGATCGCCGGGGGGTCCGAGGGCGTGGGCGCCGAATTTGCCCGCCAACTGGCCACAGCCGGATTCAATCTGGTGCTCATCGCCCGCAAGCCCGGACCGTTGACCGACACCGCTGACCAGTGTCGTGAGCTGGGTGTCGAGGTGCGCGCCATGTCGGTGGATCTGCTAGATCCGCAGTCGGTTTCAAGGATCGCCGAGGACACCGCCGATCTCGACGTGGGCCTGCTGATTTACAACGCCGGCGCCAGTACCTGTAACGAGTTGTTCCTCGACACCGACCTGGCCGAGTTCCAGAAGGTCACCGACCTCAACGTGACCCGGATGCTTGAGATGGTGCAGCATTACGGGCGCTTGATGGCCGATCGTGGCCGCGGCGGCATCATGATCGTCGGCTCACTCTCCGGCTACATGGGCGCTTGGAGGCACTCCATCTATGCCGGGGCCAAGGCGTTCTCCCGGATGTTCGCCGAAAGTCTCTGGCTGGAGCTGCGCGAGCGCAACGTCGACGTCCTCGAACTGGTGCTGGGAGTGACACGCACTCCGGCGATGGAGCGAGTCGGATTGAACTTCGACGCACCCGGAATTCTGGTGAACGAACCGGCGGAGGTAGCCGCCGAGGGGCTGGCTCACTTGGCCGACGGTCCGGTGTGGGTGGCCGGTGGGAACGCGGACCGCGCCGAAGCCAACAGTGCTCCGGACCGAAGCCGCGTGGTGTTGGAGACACATCGGGCGATCGCGGCGCTCATCGCCGGGGCGCACTGACCGTGCGGCTGGGTCTGTCCACACCGGTGGTGGTGCAGGTACCCGGCATGGCATCGCCTTGGGAAGCCGAAGCCGGGATCGGCGATCTGGCCCGGATAGCCGCAGCGGCAGATGATCTCGGCTTCGACTACCTGACCTGCTCAGAACACGTGGCGGTGCCGTCGTCGGACGCGGCTGCGCGTGGTGCGGTGTACTGGGATCCGCTGGCGACGCTGGGATACCTGGCCGCGCACACCCAACGGATCCGGCTTGCCACGGCAGTACTCGTGCTGGGCTACCACCACCCGCTGGAGATCGCCAAACGCTACGGAACCCTGGACCGGGTCAGCGCCGGTCGTTTGGTGCTCGGCGTCGGAATCGGCTCCCTGGAAGAAGAATTCGACCTGATCGGAGCCCGCTGGAAGCAACGGGCCGCAAGGGCTGATGATGCGCTGCGTGCGCTGCGAGTGTCACTGTCCACCGCCTCACCGCGATACCACGGACCGTTCTACGCCTACGAGGGGATGACAGTTCTGCCGTGCGCCCAGCAGGATCGGGTGCCGATCTGGGTCGGTGGTCGTAGCGCCGGGTCGTTGCGCCGTGCGGTCGAGTTGGCCGACGGTTGGATGCCGTTCGGTCTCACGCCCAGCGAGGTGCGGAATCTGCTCTCTGACGTCGACTTGCCGGCAGGGTTCGAGGTGTTGCTAGCGACAGCAGTGAATCCCGGAGGCGATCCGGCGGGTACTCGGGCGTCCCTGGCGGCACTGCAGGATGCGGGAGCGACCGCAATCACCTGCGGGGTGCGTGCCGAGAATGCGCACCATTACTGCGATCAACTCGCCAGGCTGCGCGACATTCAGGAGGAACGATGAGCACCGAACAGCAGATACTCACCCGCCTGCAACGCCTCGAAGACGAGCTCGCCATCGCGAAACTTCTTGCCTCTTACGGTCCGTCGGTGGATGCCGGTAACGCCGACAACGCCGCCGCACTGTGGGCGACCAGTGGCACGTACGACGTCGAGGATTGGCTGATGACCGGCCGCAAGGGTGTGCACGACATGGTCAGCTCGACCGGGCATCAGGATCTGGTCGCCACGGGTTGCTGTCATTTTCTCGGACCATCGGTGGTCACGGTCAGCGGCGACTCCGCCGTCGCGGTGTGTGAATCACTGGTGCTGTTGCGTGATGGCGCATCCGACTACAGGGTGTGGCGAGCGACCGCCAACCATTTCGCGCTGGAACGTCTTGACGGGCAATGGCAGATCACGGCGCGCACCAGCCGGTTGCTCAACGGGAATCCGTACGCGCACACTCTGCTCAACCTCGGGTTGGCGGGATCGGCCGTCCCCGAACAGATCTGAGAGGATGTCATGTCCGCTGTCGAATGCCCGTTGGTGTTCTTTTCGTTCGTCGTACTCGACGGCGGAGGAGATGAGGAACACCGCCGCTACAACGAATGGCATCAACTGGATCATCGCCCGGAGAATCTTGCGCTACCCGGGATCGCGTGGGGAGACCGCTGGAGCCGCCCGGAGGCGTGCCGCGACGTGTCCACCGCCGAACCTGCACAGGCTGATACCGATTACGTCGCGATGTACTGGTTCCGTTCCCCGGTCGAACAATCGGTGCGCGAGTGGGAGCAGCTTGGTGCCGATTCGTTCCAGTGGGGCCGGGGGCCGATGATCCCCGGCGTCCGGCGCACGGTGCTCGCGTTCTTCCGACCCGTCAAGGGCTACGCGTCGGCATCGGCGCTGGTGTCGCCCGGCGTGATCCCCTACCGGCCCAACCGGGGGTTGTACCTGACGATGACACGGTTCGCCGAACCCTATGGCGCTGATGCTCACAAGCATCACCAATGGGAGGACCGGGTCGCGATTCCAGCTCTGCTCGAACTGGACGGAGTGGCCGGGGCGTGGACGTTCGCGCTGGACCGCCATCAGGCCAATGGGCTGGGTCTTCGCTCGGCGGAGGCCTCAGATCCACCAGGGGGTCTTCGCATCCGTCTGCTGTACCTCGATGACGATCCGGTCCGCGTCGCCGGGGCCGTTTCCGAGCGCCTGAGGCAGAACCCTTCAGGGACCAAGGCGGGAGAGTGCGTCATCGACACACCGCTGAACACGATCATCCCCTGGCAGGACTGGTGAACGTGGGTACCTATGCGGTGACAGGTTCGGCATCCGGGATGGGCCACGCCGCGGCACAGCGATTGCGGGCCGACGGACATCGCGTTATCGGCATCGATCTGCGCGACGCCGAGGTGATCGCGGACCTCTCTACTGCGCAGGGTCGTTCGCAAGCAGCTGCGGCAGTACTTGAGTTGGCAGACGGTCGGCTCGATGGCGCAGTCATGGCCGCCGGCGTCGGTCCGCTTCCGGACCGAGACGCCGTGCGGCTGATCCTGTCGGTCAATTACTTCGGTGTGGTCGATCTGCTGCAGAGCTGGCGGCCGGCGTTCGAGGCCTGTGGCAATGCAAAAGTGGTTGTCGTCGGAAGCAATTCGAGCAGCACGATGCCGATGGTGCCGGTGAGCGCGGTGCGGGCACTGTTGCGCGACGATCTCGACCGCGCGGTCAAGACCCTGCATCGGTACCGTCCGGTCGCGCCATCGCTCACCTACGGGGCATCCAAGATTGCGGTGTCACGATGGGTGCGACGCACTGCGGTGCTGGCGGATTGGGCAGGCGCGGGGATCCGACTCAATGCGATTGCTCCAGGAGCGATCCGAACGCCACTCCTGGAGAAGCAACTCGCCTCTCCGCGAGAGGCCAAGGCGGTGCAGTCGTTCCCTGTCCCAGTCGGCGGCTTCGGCAATCCTGATCACCTCGCAGAGTGGATGGTTTTCATGCTCTCTGACGCGGCTGAGTTCCTGTGCGGCAGCGTGATCTTCGTCGACGGTGGATCAGACGCCTATTTTCGGGCGGCTGACTGGCCTAGGCGAGTGCCCACATCCCGGCTTCCCCACTATGCCCTGAGATATTTGCGCCGCTAGGCGTTCGTCACCTACCTCCGGCGGCTGCCACGGTGGTCTCCCCGGTCCGATGGATCATGGCCGGCGTCACCATGCGGTGCGCCGCTCGTGTCAGATTGCCACCGCTACGCGAAACTTCCGCCAGGGCATGACAGATGGCCCATGACGCGCTGTGCACCGCGGCGGCGACAGGCTCGACGCGTGTCGACCTGGTGGGCCCGCACAGCGACAATGCGAACCGGTCGCTGCCCTCGTATACGCCGATGGGTGCGGCCACGACGGTGACTCCCAGCTCGCAGCCCTCAGCATCGACGGCGACCCCGCCGCGGGCGCGGACCGTGGTCAGGTTTCGATCCAACTCCGCTCGGTTGCGAATTCCGTACGGCGACGTCACCGCGTACCGCAGATCCGGCCAGGCCGACTCGTCCATCTGCGCCAGCAGCGCGCGGCCGGCGGCAGTCTGTTCCACAGGCTGCCTGGAACCCACCTGCCAGCAATTGCCGGAGTTGGGCCACTTACCGAAGCGTTCGATGTGCAGCACATGAGTATCTGCCAGGACGCTCAGATGTGCCGTCAGGCCGGTGCGCCGGTGTAGGTCCGCCATCACCGGCAGTGCTGCTTCGGGGACCCGACGCTGCCGTACTGCCTGGCTGCCGAGTTCGAACATCCGCAATCCGAGCGCATACTTGGCGCCCTGGCGTTCGACCCAGCCCAGCTGCACCAAGCCTTGCAGGATGCGATGAGCCGACGAGCGGGGCACGTTCGAATACCGGCTGATCTCCGCCAGCGAGAGTGCTTGTCGCGCGCCGAAGACGTCCAAAAGGGAAGCCACCCGATCGAGCATCGCTATGGGAGTTCCGTCGTCGTGCGACGTTGACACACCATCCTCCAGACCTGTCACACTATGTATATGTGGCACAAGATGACAGGTGTGAGTCTAGACACGTCGTGGCCGCGAAGTAAAGCAGGTCACGTCTCAATGGGTGACCGACACATTCAACCCAGGGTCACGTCGCTGGCCTTGAACAGCTCCTTGCAGCGACAATCATCGAATGCCCAAGATTAAAGGGCCGACGCTCACCGAGCGTCGTGCAGAAGAATTGCGGCTCAGCATCGCGGACACCGCGCGCAGGATATTCATCGCCGACGGCGATGCCACGGCGACGGTCGAACGCATCTGTGCCGAAGTGGGCATCGCGACGCGTACGTTCTACCGCCATTTCCCGGTCAAGGAAGACGTACTCGGACCGTTGTTCCGGCGCAGCGAAGACCGCATGCGCGGCCTGTTGGCCCGCGCTGCAGCGGATTCCGATCCCGTGGAAGTGCTCGTTGACATGTTCACGGTCGAGGTCCGGCCCGAGGAGTCAGTAGAGGTCGCCCGGAAGCTCATGTGTTTCGTTGCCGAGACCCCGCAGTACCGCTTGCGCTGGATGAAATGGGGCGAGAGTCTCACCGACGCCATCACCGAGTTTCTGGCGGGGCACTTCGAATTGGGTGACGACGCTTTCACCCGCTCACTGCCGAGCAGGCTTATTGTCCATGTCAGTAGCAACGCCTACATCTGGTGGACCGACTCGAAGGAACCGCATGAGCTCGACGAGTTGTTGGTTGCACACCGGTCCGGAATCGGCATGGTGCTGGCCGGCCTCAAGAGGTTGGAAGCGAAATCCTAGGTCTTGGCGGCCTGGGCTAGTCCGATCGATGTAGGAACGCGCCGACCACCGACTCGAAGGCGGCTTTCGCCTCGATCATCGCCCAATGCCCACAGTTGGGGAACACATGAAGCTCGGCATTGGGGATGGTGCGCATCGGAATCAGCGCCATATCCAATGGACTGACGCGATCGTCGCGACCCCATGTCAAAAGTGTTGGAGCAGTTACCTTGTGCATCCGTGCCCACGGCATGGGCAGATCCGATGCAACCAATGATGCCATCATCGCCGCGAACGCGGCCTTTCCGTACATCCGGCGTGCGGCGGCCAAAGTCTCGGGGTCGGTTGCCAGCGTCCAGCGCTCATCGATGAGATCCTCGGTGACAAGCGACTGGTCGTAGACCATGGAGCGCAACCAGTCGACAAGGCGCTGCCGGGTCGGATCCTCGGTGAATTCCTGGAGCAGGCGAATGCCCTCGGACGGGCCGGGGGAGAAGATGCTGGTACCGATCCCGCCGATCGTCACCAGGCGTCCGACCCGTTCGGGTGCGTTGATCGCCGTGTTTATCCCGACACCGCCGCCCATCGAGTTGCCGACGATGTCGGCCTGTTCGACGCCGAGGGCATCCAGAAACGGGATCACCGCGCCCTGCGCGGTGATCATGGGGTGCCCGCCCCAGTCTTCTGAGACGCCGAAACCGGGGAACTCCAAGACCACGCACCTGAAGTGTTCGGCGAACCTCGGTAGCACTCCGCGGAAGTTGCGCCACCCGGTGACTCCGGGGCCCGATCCGTGCAAGAACAGCACGGTCGGTCCGTTGCCGACGTCGTAGTACCGCAAAATCCCTGCACTGGTGCTGATCTCACGAAGCGCATCCGCCGTACCGGCATGACTGCTGACCGAAACAGAATTCGACACAGAGTTTCTTTCGTCGTGCTGACCCATTGCGCCCACCCTCACACGCTCGCTCCGCAGCGGCAATGCAGTGTTCCGCTGACCGGGTGACCACCGGAATTTGACGCGCAGGGAGTCAAATTCCCGGTGGGTGGGACACGTGGTGGCGCGACCGATGGCGAACTGTGATTGTTCCCGGTCGAGGCGTGTGGTCCGGGTCATAACAACCCCCGGGTGTGATTCAGGCAAAGAACGGAGAACCGGATGCTGCAGCGACAACTCGCCGGCCCACTCGAGGGGGTGGGTGGGTTGTTCGCCATGTCGGTGGATGCCGCCAGATTTGTGGTGCGCAGGCCATTCCAATGGCGTGAGTTCCTTGACCAATCCTGGTTCGTGGCACGGGTTTCCATGGCGCCGACCCTTCTGGTGGCGATCCCGTTCACCGTTCTGGTGTCGTTCACCTTGAACATCCTCCTTCGCGAACTGGGCGCGGCAGATCTCTCCGGGGCGGGCGCGGCATTCGGCGCCGTCACCCAGGTGGGGCCCATGGTGACGGTGCTGATCGTCGCCGGCGCCGGGGCGACCGCGATGTGTGCCGACCTGGGGTCGCGCACCGTCCGTGAAGAGATCGACGCCATGGAGGTCCTCGGCATCAATCCGATCCAGCGTCTGGTCACCCCGCGGATGTTGGCCTCGGGTCTGGTGGCGCTACTGCTCAACAGCGTCGTCGTGATCATCGGAATCCTTGGCGGATACCTGTTCTCGGTGTTCGTGCAAGACGTCAATCCCGGCGCGTTCGCAGCGGGCATCACCCTGCTCACCGGTATTCCGGAGGTCGTCATCTCCTGCGTCAAGGCGGCGTTGTTCGGCCTGATCGCCGGCCTGGTCGCCTGCTACCGCGGGCTGACCGTCTCGGGTGGAGGTGCCAAAGCGGTGGGCAACGCTGTCAACGAGACAGTCGTCTACGCCTTCATGGCATTGTTCGTGGTCAACGTGGTGGTCACCGCCATCGGCATCCAAATGACGACGCGATGACGGCAGTACTCCAGTCGGCTTACCCGCGCCTGTCCCGGGCCGTGCGGCGGCCCGGTGCCGTGCTGAGCGGCATCGGTGACCATGTCCTGTTCTACGGCCGGGCCCTGGCGGGCATGCCCTTTGCAGCAGCGCACTACCGCAAGGAAGTCGTCCGGCTGATCGCCGAAATCAGCATGGGCGCAGGAACATTGGCGATGATCGGTGGAACCGTCGTGATCGTCGGGTTTCTGACGCTGGCCACCGGCGGGGTCCTGGCCATCCAGGGCTACAGCTCGCTGGGCAACATCGGCATCGAGGCACTCACCGGATTCCTGGCGGCCTTCATCAATGTACGGATTTCGGCGCCCATCGTCGCCGGTATCGGCCTGGCCGCCACGTTCGGTGCCGGGGTGACCGCACAGCTCGGCGCGATGCGGATCAACGAAGAGGTCGACGCCCTGGAGGCTATGGCCATCCGCCCGGTCGAATACCTGGTATCCACTCGGATCGTGGCCGGGATGATCGCCATCACGCCGCTGTACTCGATCGCGGTGATCCTGTCGTTCCTGGCCAGCCAGTTCACCACCGTGGTGCTGCTCGGGCAGTCGGGCGGCCTGTACGGCCACTACTTCAGCACGTTCCTCAACCCGATCGACCTGCTCTGGTCGTTCCTGCAGGCACTGCTGATGGCGTTGGCGATCCTGTTGGTGCACACCTACTACGGCTTCTTCGCAACCGGCGGACCGGCCGGCGTGGGCGTGGCGGTCGGGAACGCGGTGCGGACGTCACTGATCGTCGTCGTCTCGATCACGTTGCTGATCTCCCTGGCCGTCTATGGCTCCAACGGCAACTTCAACCTCTCCGGCTAGAGAAGGCATCCGATGTCGCGTGACGCTAAACGTCAACTGACAGGACTGATCACGGTCCTGGTGATCGCCGCGATCGTCGTCGGGGCGATCGTGATGTTCCGCGGTGGGGTCGCGCCCACCGCGTCGGTGACTGTGATCTCGCCGCGCGCCGGCCTGGTGATGAACCCCGATGCCAAGGTCAAGCTGCACGGTGCACAGGTCGGCAAAGTGGTCTCGATCGAGACGCTGCCCGACGGGCAGGCGGCCCTGAAGCTCGCGATGAATCCCGATGATCTGCAGCTGATTCCGGTCAACACGGGGGTGGAGATCGCCTCGAGCACCGTGTTCGGCGCCAAGTTTGTCCAGCTCGTCCCGCCGGCGGAACCGTCGCAGACATCGATGTACGCCGGCCAGGTCCTCGACGCGACCCACACCACCGTCGAGATCAACACGGTGTTCGAGCAGTTGGTGTCGGTGCTCGCCCAGATCCAGCCGGAAAAGCTGAACGAGACGCTGGGTGCGATGGCCCAGGCCATCGACGGCCGCGGCGACAAGATGGGCCAGACCTTGGTTGACCTGGACGCCCTGCTGGCCAAGATTGCCCCCAGCCTTCCGACGATGAGCCATGAGATCGCCGTCGCACCGGGTGTGTTCAACGCGTACGCCGACGCCAGTTCGGACCTTGTGGAGACCATCCGCAGCGCAACCAGACTGAGCGACACGGTCGTCGATCGGCGCAACGACCTGGACGCGCTGTTGATCAGTGCGATCGGGCTGGCCGATGTCGGGAACGAGGTGGTCTCGACCAACAGCGCCGGGGTGACCGACGCCATGCGCCTGCTGGTGCCGACCACGAACCTGCTCAACCAGTACAACCCGGCGCTCAACTGTGTTCTCAAGGGCATGGTGCCGCTGGCTATGGGGCCGCCGCAGCCGCTACCCGGCGTCATGTTGTTGGACTCGTTCCTGCTGGGCACCGAGCGCTACCGCTACCCGGGCAACCTGCCGAAGGTGGCCGCCACCGGCGGACCGCAATGCCAGGGCCTACCCGAGGTCGGTTTCGAACAACGGCCGCCGTTTGTGGTCACCGACATCGATGCCAACCCGGCGCAGTACGGAAATCAGGGAATCTTGTTGAACTCCGAAGGTCTCAAGCAGGCGCTGTACGGCCCGCTCGACGGTCCGCCCCGCAATACCCCTCAGATAGGACAACCGGGATGACGCGCAGCCGCGGCACCGCGATCAAGTTCGGAGTGTTCGGAGTGACGATGTTGCTCCTGACCGGAGCGTTGTTCGCGATCATGGGTCAATACCGGACAGGGGCGGTCAACGGCTATTCGGCCGTGTTCACCGATGCGTCCAGCCTCAAGGTCGGAGATTCCGTGCGTGTAGCGGGAATCCGCGTCGGCACCGTCAATGACGTTGCGCTGCAGCCGGACAACACCGTGCTGGTGCATTTCGACTCGGACCGAGAGGTCGTCATGACGACTGCCACCAAGATCGCGGTGCGTTATCTGGACCTGGTTGGCAACCGGTATCTGGAGCTGCTCGACAGTCCGGGATCAACCAAGCTCCAGCCGCCGGGTTCACAGATACCTGTGGAGCGCACGGAGCCGGCGCTCGATCTCGACCTTCTCCTGGGCGGGCTCAAGCCCGTCATCCAGGGTCTCAACGCCCAGAACGTCAACGCGTTGACCAACTCACTCATTCAGATCCTGCAGGGCCAGAGCGGGACAGTGGAATCGCTGCTGTCCCACACGACTTCGTTCACCCAGGCACTCGCCGACAACGGGCAGACGGTGCAACAGCTGATCGACAACCTGAAGACCACTGTGGCAACGGTCGCCAAGGACGGGGACAAGTTCTCCGGCGCCGTCGAGCAACTGCAACAACTCATCACCGGTCTGTCACAGGAACGCGATCCCATCGGTGAGGCGATCACCGCTCTCGACAACGGAACCGCTTCTCTGACAGACCTGATGACACAGGCCCGGCCGCCTCTGTCGGGGACCGTCGATCAACTCGCCCGGCTGGCGCCGCTGCTCTCCAACGAGGACGACATGGCGCGGATGGACCTGTCGTTGCAGAACGCACCCAAGAACTACCGCAAGCTGGTGAGGTTGGGAGCCTACGGCAGCTTCATCAATCAGTACCTGTGCGGCATGAATGTCCGGGTCACCGACCTGCAGGGGCGCACCGCGTACTTCCCGTGGATTATGCAGAACACCGGCCGCTGTGGGGAGCCCTGATGCTGAAATACCGTGGATCGCACCTCATCCGGAGCGGACTCATCGGCATTGTGCTGATCGCGATGGTCATCGCCGTCGGACTTCAGCCGCAGGCGCTGTGGTCATGGGCCACCTCGGTGAAGTATCACGCGCAGTTCGCCGAGGCGGGCGGGCTGACGACCGGTAACGACGTCAAGATCTCCGGTGTCACCAAGGGCCTGGTGACCGATGTCAGCCTGAGCCACGGCAAGGCCTTGGTGACCTTCACTCTTGACAGCAAGGTGCGTCTGGGCCCTGCCACCACCGCGCACATCCGCACCGGGACGATGCTCGGGGCCAGGATGCTGACCCTGGAGCCGGCCGGCGCGGGAACAATGCGCGCCTCGGAAACCATCCCCATCACCAGGACGGCCTCGCCGTATTCGTTGACCAACGCCGTCGGCGACTTCACGAACAACACCGCAGGCACCGATACGGCCGCGCTTACGCAGTCCCTGGATACGTTGTCGGACACCATCGATCGGATGGCGCCTCAGCTTGGGCCGACGTTCGAGGGGCTGTCCCGGCTGTCGGAGACGCTGAACAGCCGCAACGAGTCCCTGTCCAACCTGCTCAAGAGTGCCGCCGACGTGACCGGCATCCTGTCGAAGCGTAGCGAGCAGGTCAACACCCTGCTGCTGGATGCGAACGCGCTGACCGGGGTTCTCGACCAGCGCCGGTACGCGATCGTCAACCTGCTGGCCAATACCTCCGCACTGTCCCAGCAGCTTTCCGGACTCGTCCGCGACAACGAAGAAGAGCTCGCGCCCACGCTCAAGCAGCTCAACTCGGTGTCGGCGATGCTGGAGAAGAACCGCGACAACATCGCGGGCGCACTGGCGGGCCTCGCCAAATACCAGGTTACCCAGGGTGAATCGGTGAACAACGGCTGGTATTACAACGCCTTCGTCGGGAACCTCCTACCGGCACAGACTCTTCAGCCCTTCCTCGACTACGCATTCGGATTCCGGCGCGGCACCAACGCTGGCCAACCGCCGGACAATGCCGGACCGCGCGCCGAATTCCCCTGGCCCCACAACGGCATTCCTGGAGGAAGTCGATGATCGCCCGTAACCGCAAGCGGATCAGCCGCGCCGCGCTGGTGCTGCTGGCCGTGCTGGCCCTGGCCGGCACGGTGATGATAGTGCGGCAGACTGCCTTCAAGCCCACCACCATCACTGCGTACTTCACCTCTGCCACCGCGATCTACCCGGGCGACGAGGTTCGGGTGGCAGGCGTCAAAGTCGGCTCCATCAAGAGCATCGAACCGGTAGGTGGACAGGCGCGGATCACCCTCGCCGTCGATCACGGCGTGAAGATCCCGGCTGATGCCAAGGCAATCCTCATGGCGCAGAACCTGGTCGCGGCCCGGTACGTCCAGCTGGCGCCGGCCTACGAGGACACCGGCCCGACGATGGCCGACGGTGCGCAGATCGGGGTTGAGCGCACCGCGGTGCCCGTGGAGTGGGACCAGGTCAAGGACCAGCTGATGCGATTGGCGTCCGATCTGGGGCCGATCAACGGCGCGTCGGCCACCTCGCTGAGCCGCTTCGTCGACAGTGCCGCCGCAGCCATGAACGGCAATGGCGAGAAGCTGCACGAGGCGATCAGCCAGTTGTCCGGTGTCGCGAAGATTCTGGGTCAGGGGAGTGGCGATGTCGTCGGCATCATCAAGAACCTGCAGGTCTTCGTGACGGCGCTGCGAGACAGCAACGCCCAGATCGTGGAATTCCAGGGGCATCTCGCCAATGTCACCAGCGTGGTCGACGAAAGCCGCTCCGATCTGGACGGCGCCCTGACCAACTTGGCGGACGCTGTCGGCAACGTTCGGCGCTTCATCGCCGGTACTCGCGACCAGACCGCCGAGCAGCTTCAGCGCTTGAACAACGTCACCCAGAATCTGGTGGACAACAAGGCCAAACTCGAGAATGTTCTGCACGTGGCGCCCAACGCGATCGCCAACGGCTACAACATCTACAACCCGGACAGCGGCACCGCCGTCGGCGCGTTCGCGTTGTCGAACTTCGCCGATCCGGTTTCGGTGGTGTGCTCGGCGATCTCGGCGGTGAAGAATGCCACCGCTGCTGAATCCTCCAAGCTCTGCGCCCAGTATCTCGGGCCGGCCCTCTCACTGATCAACTTCAACTACCTACCGATGCCGTTCAACGCCTACCTCCGCAAGGCGCCCAGCCCGGAGAACCTGGTGTATACCGACCCCAACCTCGCACCCGGCGGGGCAGGCGGACGTCCGCAGCCATACGAAGATCTACCGCCGGCCGTTTCGGCGTACACCGGCGCCAATGACGTGGCACCACCGGCCGGATGGGGCGCACCCCCGGGCCCGCCTGGGTCGTACGCACCCAACGGATTGCCTGCGAACACCTCTCCAGCGGCGTACCCGGGATCGCCGATCGTCTCGGATCCGCCGATACAAGCGCCAAAGACATTGCGGGACATGCTGCTTCCAGCTGAAGCTGCACCGGCTCCCGCACCGCCGGCGCCAGGAGGCACCCCTTGATCACTCGGCTGTCGCTGACGCGGCTGACTGCGGTAGTCGCCTGTTCGGTGGCCACGCTGACCGGCTGCGCGTTCCACGGGTTGAATTCGCTGCCTCTGCCGGGCACCGTCGGGCGTGGGGCTGACGCTACGACCTATCACGTCGAACTCGCCAATATCGGTACTTTGGAAGCGAATTCGCCGGTAATGATCAGTGACGTCATCGTGGGTAGTGTCTCGCGGATGGTGGTCAAAGGCTGGCATGCGGACGTAGAGGTCTCGGTCAAGCCGGACGTCGTCGTTCCGGGCAATGCGGTGGCCACCGTCGGGCAGACCAGCCTGCTGGGCTCTATGCACATCGCACTCGATCCTCCGCTGGGGCAATCGCCGTCCGGGCGGCTGGCACCGGGAGCCACGCTCGAGCTCAATCAGACTTCGACATATCCGTCGACCGAACAGACCCTGTCGTCGCTGTCCGTGCTCGTCAACGGCGGCGGACTGGGCAAGATCGGCGACCTGGTCACCGAATTCAACGCAGCGCTGGGCGGCCGGGAAGACAAGATCCGCGATCTCCTCACCCAGCTCGACAACATCGTCGGGATGTTCGCCAACCAGCGCGACGACATCAACGCCTCGATCACCGCACTGAACCGGCTGGCCGGCACGCTGTCCGGACAGCAGGAGGTGATCACCACCGCGCTGCAACGGATCCCGCCGGCACTGGACATCCTGGTCAAGGAGCGCCCCCGCATCACCACGGCGTTGGAGAAGTTCGGCCGGTTCAGCGATACCGCAACCAACCTTGTCCATGCCACGCGGGACGATCTACTCACCAACCTGCGCAACCTCGAGCCGACGGTCAAAGCGCTGGCGGATGTCGGCCCGAATCTGGGCACCGTGTTGGCCTATGCGCCGGCGTTCCCCTATCCGCAGAACTTCATCGACCGGGCGATTCGCGGGGACTACCTCAACCAGTTCATCACCTTCGATTTCACCGTTCCGCGGCTGAAGAGGGGATTGTTCCTGGGCACCCGGTGGGGCCAGGAGGGCTTGCCGTTGACGCCGGCGCCCGGCGATCCCTGGTTCTCGAACTACACCAAGGATCCTCTGAACATGCCGCTGACTCCGACACCGCCGGCGGTGGCCACGATGCCGCCGCTTGTCGACCCGGCACCGGCCGACCCGGCCTCGGTGCCCGCACCGGAACCGCAGCCCGAATCGACTGCCGTACTGGCACCTTCTGACCCCGCAGAGCCGAACGGAGGTGGCAACTGATGCTCACCCGTTTTGTCCGAATCCAGCTCGCCATCTTCGCGGTGGCGTCGGTGATCGGCATGGCCCTGATGTGCATCGTTTATCTGCAGGCTCCGACCCTTTTGGGAATCGGGCGAATGACGGTGACTCTGCAACTGCCGGGAACCGGTGGGCTGTACCAGTTCTCGAACGTCACCTACCGCGGCGTACAGATGGGGAAGGTCACTGAAGTACGGCCCACCCGTGAGGGAGCTGTGGCGACACTGTCGCTGAACACGTCACCCAAGATCCCTGCGGACCTGCATGCCGCGGTTCTGAGCGTGTCGGCAGTAGGAGAGCAGTACGTCGATCTGCAGCCCCGCAACGACTCCGGACCGTATCTGCATGACGGCTCTGTGATCCCAGCATCGAATGCATCGATCCCTCAAGCCGTGGGGCCGATGCTCGACCAGGTCAGTTCACTCATGGGCAGCATCCCGAAGGACAAGATCAGCCCGCTGCTCGATGAAACCTTCAAGGCCTTCAACGGCACTGGAAACGACATGGGGGCATTGCTGGACTCCTCGTCGAGACTTATCTCCGAGGCGAACGCTGCCTCCGATCAGTCCCGTGCGCTCATCGATGACGGAGCGCCGCTACTCGACGGGCAGGCCGAATCAGTCGATGCGATCCGCACCTGGGCTCGCAGCATGGCGGGAATCACCAAGCAGGTCGCCGACGACGACCACCATGTGCGCACCCTGCTGAAGGACGGACCGGGAACCGCCGACGAAGCATCCCGTTTGTTCAATCAAGTCAAACCCACGTTGCCGCTGTTGCTGGCCAACCTCACCAGCCTGGGCCAGGTCGGGGTGACCTACCACCCCTCCCTGGAGCAGTTACTGGTGCTGCTTCCCCCAGTCGTTGCCTCTACACAGTCCTACGGTGCGCCGAAGAACAACCCGGTTGGAATGTCATTGGGTGACTTCACCCTCAATATCGGCGATCCGCCGGCCTGCACCGTTGGGTTCCTGCCGCCGTCGGCGTGGCGTTCTCCCGAGGACACCAGCGACATCGACACCCCTGACGGGCTGTACTGCAAACTGCCGCAGGACTCGCCGATCGGTGTCCGCGGAGCGCGCAACTACCCATGCATGGGGAAACCCGGAAAGCGCGCTCCCACCGTCGAAATCTGTGACAGCGACCGACCTTACGAGCCGTTGGCGATGCGCCAGCACTCCCTCGGTCCCTACCCGATCGATCCCAATCTGCTTGCTCAGGGAATCGCGCCGGATTCGCGTGTCGATCATGACAAGTTCATCCACGGCCCGATCGAGGGAACGCCACTTCCGCCGGCTGCGGTGCCACCAGGCGAGGCGCTGCCACCTGGCGCGCCGCCGGCCGAGGCGCCGCAAGAGGATTCGCCAGTGGTTGATGTTCCGCCGACCCCTGATGCGCCGGCCATGGCGCCGAGTGCATTTTCCCCCAATGGATCTGACGGCCCGTCGGTCGCGATTGCCACCTACGACCCGCGTACGGGACGGTACGCCACACCAGACGGCAAAGTGTATCGGCAGTCGGACCTTGTGCCGCGTTCCGGTGACAGAACATGGGAAGACCTCTTCACCACCTGAGCCGAGAAAACCCCGCGATGGATTCCATCGCGGGGTCTTGGCGCCGGATCTGACCGGGCAGCTGAAAAGCTGTCCGGTCAGGCCGTTTTCACCAGCTTGAACGGCATCGTGATGAATACGACCCTGCTACTGCCGCACGATCCGCTGACGCCGGTGGTCGAATCCTCGCCCAGAAGCGTCGTCGATGCCGGATCGGTTGCGGTGGCGTCCGCGTTCGAAGGGAAGAAGCGGTACACCTGCAGACCCGGGCCCGCGGTGCCGTCACCGCATGGCTGCCAGTTGTCCACGGTCTTCTTGACGTACCAGACGCCGCTCTTCTTGTAGATGGGTGCGCTCCATCCCCAGTCAGTGTCGACCGTGCCGGTGCACTCGCTCGGGTAACTGCATGTCGTGGAGATGGTCCAGGTGCCGCGAATGCTGGCCTCGCCGTGGAATATGTCGTTTGTCTTGGCCCACTCGCCATTCGACGTGGCGACGTAGGTACCGTTGAGACCCCAGCTCGGGGACGCTTCGGCGATTGGGCTGCACAAGCCGGCTACCGCAGCGGCGGTAACCAACCCTGCCCCAATGAATGCCGTCGACACCCGCATGACCCAAACTCCTCTGTCCACCGGCCACCGGCGGTCGCCGCGGCAGTGTTCACTGTGCAACTTCTGCTGCTGATTTGACGGAGAATGTCCCACCTAGTGGGCCATTCAGTGGCAAGCGGATTCAGCCGTGCCACAGTGTCGTACGTGCGGATACCGGTGGCAGCCATGGCAGGGCTGCTTGTCGCGGCGGCGCTGACCGCCCCAGCCCCAGCCAGGGCAGAACCTGCCGGATGCAGTGAACCCTCGTGCGTACCCGGGATGGCCGGCGGCGTCGTGCTAGGCGCGCCGTGTTCGGATACGGCGTATTACGTCTTCGGCACCACCTCGTGGGGCCGGCTTGTCTTCTGCGGGTCGCCGCGCCGTTACGAGCCGCGGTACTTCCGGTCGCCGCCGCTGAAAGGCATTCGCGAGGAGAACTCCCCATGCACAGGTTTCGAGAATTCCGTCGCGCAGGCGCCCGACGGACTCTTCCTGAGTTGTGTGTCCAGTGACGGATCGAGCAGGTGGCTTCGTGGCGACCTCTGAGCGTGCGGTCGCGCTGAGCGCGATGTTCGCCGTCACCCTCGGTGCGTGCCTTCCCCTGGCGATACCGGCGCACGCGGACGAGGACCCGATGATGCACCGCGTGACCTACACGGTCACCGCCGATGAGCCGACGACCGTCGGCATCTACTTCCGCGAGGTCGACCCGCCGACATGGGCGGACTACAGCCACAATCCGTACGAGTTCAGCCCCAAGGACGATCTCACGCTGGAACCGGGCAAGCCCTGGATCCGCGAGGTCATGCTCGCCGATCCGATGAAATGGGCGATGGTCACCGTCAGCACCGGCGGGTTGGCTCCGCAAACGCCGCGGACCCTGAGTTGCGAAATGGCGATCGACGGAGTCGTCGTCGACCGTGCGGCCGGCCCCAAAGGGGCGTTGTGTTCGCTGCGGAACTGGTGAGGCACGAGTTCGGCAGCCACGGATTTGTCCGCTGGGTGGGACAGCCGCGGCGATGCGAACTTCGGCGGCATTAGCGTGTGGCAGCAGTCACATCGGCCATGAGGCGACAGCGGTAACTGATGCCATCCGCGATTGGCCGAGACCAACCGGAGGTGCACTATGCGGTTACTCAGCCGCTCCGACCAGGAAACTGAGACAGCCGTGCTCGAACCGGCCGACGACGTGAACCCCCAGCTGAGCGACGGCGATCTGGAGTTACTGGATCAGCCTGAAGGCGACGCGGACGACGCCGAGGCAGACGAGGACCAACAGTTGGCCCGGGGCACAAAGCGCAGGTGGCGTCCGAGACTGGCGACGTTGCTCGCCGGCGTGGCGATCCTGGTCAGCGGGGCGTTGCTGGCGGCAAGTGGATACATGATCTGGTACCACCAGCAGGCTGATCGTGAGCAGCAGCGCCGCGCGGAGTTCTCGGCGGCAGCATCGCAAGCCGCCGTCACCCTGATGTCGATCGACAGTGCCACGGCGCAGGACAACGTACGGCAGATCATCGACAACTCGACCGGCCAGTTCAAGGACGACATCCAGTCCTCCGCAGAGGATCTGGTGAAAGCGGCGCAAGACTCGAAGGCGACGACGAAGGCGACCGTGAAGGCCTCCGCGGTGCAGTCGATGGATGCGGAGTCCGCAGTCGTCCTCGTCGGTACGGCCACCACCGTCAGTAACTCGGCCGGGGCGAATCAGCAGCCGCGCAACTGGCGCTTGAGCCTCACCATGGTCAAAGACGGGGAACAGATCAAGATGTCGAAGGTGGAGTTCGTCCCGTGAGCACAGGCACAGCTGAAGCAGATACCGAGAACACAGCCGACGGTGAATCGATAACCGAGGAGTCAAACACCGACGACGTCACCGAGGTTGAGGCCGAGCAGGCCGTCACTGACGAGGGTTCCGAACCCCGGGAGCGGTGGATCCACCGCGTTTCCCGGCGTTGGCGCCCGATCGCGGTCGTCTGTGTACTGCTGGCCACGGCCAGTTCGGCAGCAGCACTCTATTTCGGCGTATACCGCGTGGATCACGGGAATGCCGGGGCGTCCACGACGGTGATCGACGCGGCGTCGGACGGTTCGGTGGCGTTGTTGTCCTACGCTCCAGACAGTTTGGACAAGGACTTCGCAGCCGCGCGATCCCGTTTGACCGGTGATTTCCTGGCGTACTACAGCGAGTTCGCCGACAAGTTCGTGGCGCCGGCGGCCAAACAGAAAGACATCCGGGCCACCGCCTCGGTGGTTCGCGCCGCGCCGATCACCGTGCAGTCCGGCACCGCGGAGGTGCTGGTCTACCTGAACCAGGCGACAACCAGCCGCGACAACCCCGAACCGGCACAGGCGGCCAGCGCCGTGAAGGTCGGGCTCACGAAAGTCGATGGGAATTGGCTGATCTCATCGTTCACCCCCATCTAGCAGGCTGAGGGCAGGGATTCACGGGCGGACTCGACGCGAGTCGAATGGCCCTGGGGCATCGAACGGCTTTGTGTCCCAGAGGTGTTCCACGTTGTGCAGCCACCGTCGCGGGCGATCAGCATGATGCGTTGTGCGGGGCTGGCGGTGCGGCCTCGCAACGCCGCTACCGCGTCGACCGCACCCGCCTGCATGATTCGAACCTGCATTCGATCACCGGCAAGATCGGCCGCCGCGTGCCGGGAGCGGTGCCTAGTGCGCGTCGCGTTTCGGCAGCAGCGTCTCGTGGGCCGAAGACGTCGCGGCGCGGAACAACACCGCGACCAAGGCCAGCGCGCCGAGTGCGGCCACCGGGATGGTCCAGAGTCGGCGCATCATCAGGGCCGAACCGCACTTGTCGACGTACTCCTGGCCGGCGGCGCTGGCTTGCACGAGGTGCGCGCCGTACCCGGACCCGCAGGGGATCTGCATGCCGAACTTGTCGAAGTCGTCCAGATAGACCGGCATGCTCAGCAGGTACAGCCCGATGCCGAGCACCACGGCTCCGGCGATTCCGATGTAGACGGCGCGATAGCTCACCGTTCCCCCTTCATGTCATGCATACGTCGGTGAACAACAACACCGGCCACGAGACGATCGCCCCCAGAAAGGACACCACCGCGTCGAGGCCGCCCATCTCTTGCAGGTGGTCGGTGTGCGTGCCGGACCAGAAGGTGCCGATCAGCAGATACGGCACACCCAGCACCACAGCTACGACGATCAGTTCGCCGAGTGCGACACGGTAGGCCAGCAACCTCCGCAACCTGACAAGCACTGGACCCCCATCCGAACATATTGCCGTCTATGTTAATGACTATTCTCACCCGAACTACCATTTTGACCCGGCTGTTCGGTCGGTTAGTGTGACGGAATGGCGCGCATCTCGCCCCGGTCGATCGACAGTGGTGCCAATGGTGTGCGACGCCGTCCGAAAGACCGAAAGGCCCAGATAGCGCGGGCCTCGGCGGAGTCCTTCAGTGCACTGGGATATCACGGCGTGAGCATGGAGGCCATTGCCTCGCGGGTCGGGATCTCGGCGGCCGCGTTGTACCGGCACTATTCGAGCAAGTACGAATTGTTCCGCGACGCCGTGCTCAACCTCAGCCAGCAACTCGTCGATGGCACAGCGTTCGCCGACGAGCCCGACGGGGACCCGCGGGAGCAGTTGCGCAGGCTTGTCGCGGCGCTCAGCGACACCGCGTTGGTTAACCGCGAATCCGGTGGGTTGTACCGCTGGGAGGCGCGTTATCTGCGCGGTGACGACCAGAGCACCCTCGATGCGCAGGTGCGCACCGTGCACCGACGGATTCACCGGCCGTTGATGGAACTGCGGCCCGAACTCAGCTCGCGGGCCCGCTGGACCCTGTCGACCGCGGTGCTCGGCGTGATCGGCAGCGTCGTCGATCATCGGTCCAAACTGCCTGCTGGTCAGATCCGCGAGCTGCTCGCCGAGATCTGCGACACCATGCTGGCAGCCGAGCTGCCCGAGTTCCCCGGTCCGGCCGATGCCGTGACGACGTCCCCCGCTGCCGCGAGCGTAACGAAATACGAAGCGCTGCTGACCGAATCGATGCGGCTGTTCAACCGGAACGGCTACCGCGACACCACCATGGAGGACATCGCCGCCGCGGTCGGCATGCCCGCCTCGGGGATCTACCGATACTTCTCCGGCAAATCCGACATCCTGGCCGCCGGGTTCCGGCGCGCCGCCGACCGGTTGTCGGCGGACATGTCGGAGGTCCTCGGCGCGGCGTCGGACCCCGAACAGGCGCTGGGCGCCCTCATCGACGACTACGTGGCCAGATCGTTCGACCGCCCGGAGCTCGATTACGTCTACTACACCGAACGCCTGAACATGACGCCCGCCGACCAGAAGATCCTGCGCGACCTGCAACGTGCGGCCGTGGAATCGTGGGTCGAGGTCGTCATGCCGGTACGCCCGCAGTGGAGTGCGGGGCAGGCGCGCTTCGCGGTTCATGCTGCGATGGCCTTGGTGATCGACTTGGGCCGGCTCATGAACTATGAGAATTCGGAGCAGGCCCGAGCCGTCGTCGCCGTCATGGTCGATATGACGCTGCTGGGCCGCTACCGGTTGCGGACGGCGTTGCCGGCGAGGTAGGCCACGTAGCCGAGCGTGCCGATGGTTGCCAGCTTGCGGGTCTTGGGCAGCAGGAGGCCCAGGCCGATCGCGGTCTCGATGCCACCATTGGTGTAGATGTGCTTCTGCGTGTCCTTGGGGAACGCCGGCTTGGTGATCGACTCGAACAGCTGCGGCTTCACGAAATGTGAGACACCGGCGCCGGCCACGCTGAGGCCGACGAGCTTGACCAGCTTGGAGTTCTTGCCCTCTGCCATGTGTGATCCTCTCTGATCAGGCAAATGTGTAGTCGCTCAACGGGAATCGTGAAGCTTCCGCGACGGCCCGGCGGGTCGTCATCGGCCGGAGCAGCGTTGCCTCGCCACTCGGGTTGAAATAGTACGACCGTGCCGATGCGCAGTTTCCGAGGGTGAACAACGAGTCGCCCAGCGCTTCGGTCATCAGGTCCAGGTAGAGACTGTTGGCTTCTTCGGTGACCTCGAACGTGGTCGCCTTCCGGCGCTTGACCTCTCCGAACAGACGGTCCATCAGGCGCATCTGATACTCCATCGTGTTGAAGAAGTTCAGGCCCAGGAAGGCGTACGGACTGGCCAGGCTCAGGTAGTTCGGGAAGTACGGCATCGAGACACCCTGGTAGGCCTGGAAGCGGGTCTCCCGCCACCACTTTCCGAGGTTGCGGCCGTCGCGCCCGATCACCTCGATGGCCGGGAAGTTGGCGTCCCACAGGTCGAACCCGGTCGCCAGGACCAGCGTGTCGATGGCTGTCTTGGTGCCGTCGGCGTTGACGATGCCGTCGGCCTCGATCCGTTCGATTCCGTCGGCCTGCAGGTGTACGTGCGGTTTGGTGAATGTGCGGTAGTACCCGTTGGAGAACGTCGGGCGTTTGCAGCCGAAGTCGTAGTCCGGGGTCAGCTTACGGCGCAGTTCGGGGTCGCGGATCGAGGCGAACCGGTGCAGCTTGGCCAGGTCGGCCGCGGCGATGTTGAACCGGCGGAAGTACCGGTGCTTGAGCACCGCGGTGTCGACCATGAACGCGTAGATGGTGTCGGTGACGGTGCGGATCGCCCGTTGGGCGGCCGGTACTCGGG
This sequence comes from Mycobacterium sp. 134, assembly GCF_048282715.1. Lineage (NCBI taxonomy): Bacteria > Bacillati > Actinomycetota > Actinomycetes > Mycobacteriales > Mycobacteriaceae > Mycobacterium > Mycobacterium sp. 134. Next base: position 5,841,364 of record NZ_JBLVUN010000008.1, on the reverse strand, counting down.
AGAACAGACGGCGTATCTGTGGAGGGAACTTCAGGTCGATCTTGGGCACGACCCAGATCGGGGTGCGCTGGTAGACGGTCAGGTCCGCGGCCTTCTTCGCCAGCTCCGGGATGAGCTGCACGGCGGTGGCGCCCGTGCCGATGATCGCGATCCGGAGGCCGTCGGGCCGGTAGGTGTCGTCCCAATCGGTCGTGTGGATGACCCTGCCGGTGAAGTCGGCGATGCCGGGGATGTCGGGAGTGTGTGGCTGGGACAGGAATCCGGTGGCGGTGAACAGGAACCGCGCGCTGATCGCTTCGCCGCCCGTCAGGGCGACCCGCCAGCGCGAAGCCTCGTCATCCCAGCGAGCACCTTCGACGGTTGTGTTGAACCGGATGTGGCGGCGCACGTCGTACTTGTCGGCGACGTCATCGGCGTAGCGCTTGATCTCGGAGCCGGTGGAGAACAGTCGTGACCAGTTCGGATTCGGTTCGAAGAAGTACGAGTAGGTGGTGGTGGGCACGTCGACGGCCAGGCCGGGGTAGTGGTTGACGTACCAGGTGCCGCCCAGGTCGTCCTCGCGGTCCAGGATCACGAAGTCATCGATGCCCAGCCGTTTGAGCTGGATGGCAGCTCCGATGCCGGCGAAGCCGGCGCCGACGATGACTGCCTCGTATTCCCCCGGGCTCATGCTGCAGACAGTACCGCAGGTACCGGGTACTTTGTCGAGAGGTCGGATCGGCCGCCAGGTTGCGGCGGTGGGTTATCCCGCGATTCCTGCGGCCTGGCGTGCGGCTCGCACGAAAGCCGGCTTGACCTTCTCGATCCCGTCGAGATACCCGCCGACCAGGGCGGCATCGCGCAACAGCACCAGCGATGCGGCGATCTCGTCTGGTTTGTCCCGGCCTGCGGCCGCCTGTTCCAAGGCGCCGCGGAACCAGTCGCGGTGGGTGGCGATGAGCCGCCGGATCCGGCTGTCGGGGTCGGGGTACTCGGCGGCGGCATTGATGAACGGGCAGCCACGCGTGTGATACCGCGCGACATCCTCGGCGATGCCCTCGATCACCAGCTCCAACATGTCGGTGTCGGGCCCGGCGTGGGTCGCGGCCTGGTCGAAATAGCCGCGGATCGTGGTGTCCTCGGCGGCGAGATACGCCTCGACGAGGTCCTCCTTGCCCTTGAAGTGCCGGTACATGGTGGCGCGGGTGACCTTGGCCTCGGCGAGGATGCGGTCCACCCCGACCGAATGGATGCCCTCGCGATAGAACAGCTCGGTTGCGACGCGCAGCAAGCGCTCCCGAGCCGCTGAGGTGGGTGCCGACGCTGTCATGTCATCGATGATACGAGCGAGCCAGAACGTTCTTTCTTATTTCGGGAACAGACTGCGGGCCGCGGTGGTTGGAGGGGGAGAACGACCGTTCTTTCTGCATCACGAGGAGACCGCAATGACCACCATCACCGCCCGCGAGCTGGCTGAACTGCAACGTGCCAACGCATCCGGCGCCCAACCCGTCGTCTTCGTCCACGGCCTGTGGCTCTTGCCGAGCAGCTGGGACGCCTGGCGGGCGCTGTTCGAAGATCGGGGGTACGTGACTCTCGCGCCGAGCTGGCCCGATGACCCCGAGACTGTGGGCGAGGCACGCCGCGACCCGTCGGTGTTCGCGGGCAAGACCGTTGCCGCCATCACCGAGCATTACGCCGAGATGATCCGTGGACTCGAGCGCAAACCCATCATCATCGGTCACTCGTTCGGCGGATTGATCACCCAGAAACTCGCCGGCCTCGGGCTGGCCAAGGCGGCGGTCGCCATCGACCCGGCCCCGGGGCGCGGTGTACTGCCACTCCCGGTGTCGGCACTGCGGGCGGCATTCCCCGTCATCGGCAATCCGTTCAACTACGGCCGCGCGGTTCCCCTGACCCGCAAGCAGTTCCGTTTCGCTTTCGGCAACGCCGTCTCCGAGGAAGAGTCGAATCGGCTCTACGACGAGTACTCGGTCGCGGGCTCCGCGATACCGCTGTTCCAGGCCGCGCTGGCCAACTTCAACCCCGCATCGGAAACCAAGGTGGACAGCAAGAGTCTGGATCGCGGTCCGCTGCTGATCATCTCGGGCGAGAAGGACAACACCGTCCCGTGGGCCGTGGCCAACGGCGCGTTCAAGCGGCAGAAGAAGAACCCGAATGTCACTGAGATTGTCGAGATTCCGGGACGTGGGCATTCGCTGGTGATCGACAACGGTTGGCGCGACGTGGCCGAGGCGGCGCTCGACTTCGTCAAGAAGGCCTGATCCGAGACGCCCGGCGGCACCCGCTCACCGGGGCGGGTGCCGCCAACGGCGTGGATCGCACTCGAGGCTCGCGCGGTCCCAGTCGGCCAGGTCGGCCGCGGCGGCGTAGGTGGACTGCAGGAATTCCATCAGCGCACGGTCGGGATCGGCGGATGTCCGCACCGCCTCATAGGGCAGCAGGAACTGTTTGAAGTCCGGGCTGTAGAAAGCCGCAGCCGGGCCGATGCGGTAGTCGGCGAATCCCTCCGGCTCGGGATAGGCGTACGCGTAGAACGCGCCCTCCTCGCCGCCGCCCGGCCAGAAGCCGCAACTGCTCAACTCGTGCGAATACCCTTCCACCATCACGCTGTTGGGGCAGTTGGGTGCGCCGCCGGGGTGCTCGGGTGCGGGCCGGCCGGAGAACCTTGTGCAAGCCAGGTCGAATGAACCCCAGAAGAAGTGCACGGGACTCGCCTTGCCGATGAAATATGCCCGGAAGTCGCTGATCACCCGGTGCGCCTGCACCAGCTGCCGCCAGAACAGGTTGGCGGCCTGCGGGTCGTACGACGCGTGTTGGTGATCTTCGGCAAAAGGTATTGCGGGATCAACCTCGTTGGGCCGGGCGTGGATTTGCGCCTCGATGCCCAGTCGATCTAGTGCGGAAAGGGTTTCGGCGTAGAACTGGGCGACCGACTTGGGCGCCAGCGCGACGCTGCCCGATCCGCCATCGCTGGTGCGGATCGCGAGCACGTGGTCGATGAAGTCGAACTCCATGTCGAACAGCCGGTTTCGATACGGAATCGATGACGTGGTCAGACCGCGCGGACTCACATACAGCGTGACCTCCCACCAGTGGTTGAGCAGAGGCGAGTACGTCAGGCGGATCTTCCCGACGATCTGCGTCCACATGTGAAGGGTGTCGCGCGTAGGTCCCCAATCCGATACCCGCAGTGCGGGCCAGGCGTTCTCGGACAGTGTGCTCATGGGCCAGCTACCTGCCTTCCCGCCGCACTACCGCTCAGCAGGCGGCACCGCGAGCATAACTGCGCGCCGGTCTGCTCACCGGCGGAAAGGCAGGCAGCACTTGCCAGGAGGTCAGAACAGCTTGGCGATCACCTCGCCGGCCTCGGTGTCCTCCACGCACGGCGTGATGTCGAAGGTGAGGAACTCGCCCCATTCCGCCACCGACTCGAACATGATCTTGGCGTCGTCGGTCTCCACGATGGCGAAGCCCTGGCCGTTCATCCCCCACCAGCGGCCGAGCATCGTCGATCCTTCCGGAACCTGGCCGCCCGTCTTCTTGAACTTCTCGATCCCGTCCCGGTAGTTCGCCTGCGACTGGGTCCAGTGCACGATGAATTTCATGGCGTACTCCTTCTGGTGATGCGGGCCGGGATCGGCTCCGCGGCGATGACGGTGAAGGGGGTCTCCACCGGGAAGTCGTCGCGCAGGGAGGTCACGGAGATCTCGCGCACGATGGTCGCCAGCGCCAAAGTGGCCTCCAGCATCGCGAAATGATCGCCGACGCAGGACCGCGGGCCACCGCCGAAAGGCAGGTACTGCCAACGGTTTCGACCGGCAGACCGCTCGGGGGTAAATCGGTCCGGATCGAAGGTCAGCGGATCGTCCCATAGCGCCGGGTCGCGATGCATGACATAGAAGTTGACCATCGCCATCGTGCCGGCCTCGGCGCGGTAGCCGTCGACCGTCACCTCCTCGTTGAGCATCCGAGGCGTGCCTGCACCGGGCGGGCACAGTCGCAACGCCTCGTGCAGCACCCGCACGGTGTGCTCGAGGTGCGGCACGTCCTCGGGGGTCAGCGTGCGGTCGCCCAGCGCCGCGACTTCGTCGTACACGCGGGACTGCAGATCTAAGTTGCGGCCCAGCGCCCACAGTGAGTAACACAGCGTCGTCGAGGTGGTGTCATGTCCGGCGAGCATGAAAAGCACCAGTTCATCGCAGATTTCGTCATCGGTCAGCTGCCGGCCCGTATCCGGGTCGCGGGCCTCGATGAGTGCGCGCACCAGCGGCGCGTCCCGATCGGGATCGGTCCGCACTGCGGCGAGGATCTCGGCGCCCAGCCGATGGAGGCGGGCGTTGGCCGCTTTGGCCCGCCGCTGGCCGCCGGTGGGCACCCACTGCGGGAAGTTGACCGGCCGTACCGACCGATCGGAAATCCAGGACAACGCGGTACGCAGCGCGGGGCCGACCTCATCGGCCCGCTCGTCGAGATCGACGCCGAACACCGACCGGCCCAACGCCCGCAGCGTGAGTGCCCGGCACGCGACATCCAGATCGACGGTCGTACCGTCGCGCCAGCCATCCGCGATCGTGTGCGCCGCGGCGGCCATGTGCCCCGCGTACTGCGGGACGTTCCGCTTGGTGAACATCGGCTGCAGTGTGCGCCGGCGCGGCAGCCAGCGCTCGTGCGGCAGATTCAGCAGGTTGCCGCCCATCAGCCGGCGCAGTTCCACCATGTTGATGGCGGTGCCGCGATCAGCGACCGCATCGCGGCGACCCAGGACATCCCGGGCTCCCTGCGGGGAGGTGACCAACAGCACCGGAGGGATCAGCCATCGGGGGCCCAGCACCATCCGGCTGACGGGGCCTCCGGCATCGCGGAGCCGCTGATGCCCCTCGATGAAGGACCGCATCGACTTGATCGTTTGTCGGTAGGACAGGGGATTGCGCGGTGCGAGCGGCAGGGTGGCTGCGGCGGTCCGCGTATCGATCTCGACCATGCGTCGAGTGTCTGACCGCGCTGCCTGGGCGGCCTAGAGTAGCGCGTTACTCTATTTTGCCGGTGCGGGGATTCTTACTGGTAGCGATGCATGTCACGGTGCGGTCCCCACGTTGCCAGGAATCCGCGGTCGGGTACAAGACGAAGAGTTGGATGCCGGATTCCGAGCTGGCGTTCGGGGCGTACTCATTGAGTGCCGGCGCGCATTTGTCGGCGTACTTGACCACTGCGGCGTCGCCGGGGAAGGCCCCGTCGGGCAGTGGCAGCACTGCGAACACCTCACCCTTGTGCGGCTGATCGCAACTCACCGTCTTGACGTACAGCACGCGGCTGCTGTCGGGGATCTCGGTAAGACAATCGCCCGACCGGACCTGGCTCGCCTCGGTGGCGCCTCGGTCCCGCGCGAAGTAGAACACCGCACCCGCGGCGACCACGATCGCCGCCAACACCACGACACCCAGCAGCGCCCACTTGAGCGCCGAGGATTTCTTCGGTGGCGCCGAGAACTGGTCAGGACCGGTGGAATACGGCTGCGGAGGCGGAGGCGGGTAGTTGTGGCCCTGCGGGCCGTGGGGACCGGGCGGGTAGGTCATGGTTCGACGATATCGACTGCCCGTAACGCCGCATCCACCGCGAGGGCGGGCACGTCCAGACGCTTGGATCCGAGGTCATGGCGGGCACCGTCGATGACGACGAGCTCGGTCGGTCCGCTCACCAAAGCCGCGGCCGCCGTGAGCTCCTCGATCGTGCCGAACGGGTCGGAGGTGCCGTGGGTGAACACCGTGGGGACCGTGATGCGGGACAGATGCTCGGTGCGGGCGCGTTCCGGCTTGCCCGGCGGATGCAGCGGGTAGGAGAACAGCGCCAGCACGTCCGGGCCTGCCCCGCTGTCTTCGTCGGCGGCCACCATCGAGGTCATCCGTCCGCCGTAGGAGTGCCCTCCCGCGATCACGGGGCCATCGGCCAGGGTGCGGGCCAGCGCGATCGCCTCGGCGATCCCTTCCTGGTCACCGGCCGCCGATCCCGACGGCGGACCCTTCGGCCTGCGGCGGCGGTACGGCAGGTTGTAGCGGATGGCCAGCCAGCCACGGGAGGCCCACTCGTCGCAGAGCTTGACCAGCATCGCCGAGTCGCGATTACCGCCGGCCCCGTGGGTGAGGACGACGACGCCCTGTGTGGGCCCGTCCGGCTCATGCGCGACGCCCGCGATGTCCTCGAGGGTCATGACTGCAACCGGAACAGCGCGTTCACCGGGCCGTGGCCATGACCCAGCGGATAGGCCGCGCGGATACATTCGGTCACCCAGGCCTTGCCGAACTCCACCGCCTGGGGAACGGAATAGCCATGTGCCAGAGCACAAGCCGTCGCGGCGGCGAGGGTATCGCCGGCACCGTGGTCGTTACCGGTGTCGACTCGCGGCGCCTGGAACTCGTGGGAATCGGTGCCGTCGAACAGGAGGTCCGGGCTTGCCGATGACGAGCGCAGGTGCCCACCCTTGACCAGCGCCCACTGTGGGCCGAGGGCATGCAGGGCGCGCGCCGCGTCCCGCTGCGAGGCCTGGTCGACGACCTCGACACCCACGAGCAATCGCACCTCGTCGAGGTTCGGGGTGACCAGCGTGGCCAGCGGGAACAGCTCCGTGCGCAGCGCGTCCAGTGCGCTGTGATGCAGCAGAGGATCACCGTGCATCGATGCGCACACCGGGTCGACGACCAACGGCACGGTCCCCGCCAGCCCCTCGGCCCGCCAGGTCTCGGCGATCGTGGTGATGATCTCCGAGGAGGCCAGCATCCCGGTCTTGGCGGCCTGGATGCCGATATCGGAGGTCACCGCCGAGATCTGACCCGAGACGACATCGAGCGGGATCTCGTGGAAACCCTTGACGCCGACCGAGTTCTGCACAGTCACCGCGGTGACCGCGACGCAGCCGTGCAGGCCGAGCATCGCGAACGTCCGCATGTCGGCCTGGATCCCGGCACCACCGCCGGAGTCGGACCCGGCGATGGTCATCACCCGCAGCGGGGTGGCACCCGCGGGCGTCAACGGCAAGTAGTTCACGTCGTCAAGGGTAGATAGACGCGGTTGCCGTGGTCGGCGAACTCCTGGGACTTGGCGGCCATGCCCGCCGTGATGTCGTCGGGCACGCCGTCGGGATAGGCGTCCCTGATGTCCTGCGTGATGCGCATCGAGCAGAACTTGGGGCCGCACATCGAGCAGAAGTGCGCGGTCTTGGCCGGTTCGGCGGGCAACGTCTCGTCGTGGAACTCGCGGGCGGTATCGGGATCCAGCGACAGCGCGAACTGATCGTGCCAGCGGAACTCGAACCGCGCTTTCGAGAGCGCGTCGTCACGCTGTTGCGCGCGCGGATGCCCCTTGGCGAGGTCGGCGGCGTGCGCGGCGATCTTGTAGGCGATCACCCCGTCCTTGACGTCCTTGCGGTCAGGCAGGCCCAGGTGTTCCTTGGGTGTGACGTAGCACAGCATCGCGGTGCCGGCCTGGGCGATGATGGCCGCGCCGATCGCTGAGGTGATGTGGTCGTAGGCCGGGGCGATGTCGGTGGCGAGCGGGCCGAGCGTGTAAAACGGCGCTTCCTCGCAGAGCTCTTCCTCCAGGCGCACGTTCTCGACGATCTTGTGCATCGGGACATGGCCCGGACCTTCGATCATCACCTGCACGCCATGGGATTTCGCGATCTTGGTCAGCTCGCCCAGGGTGTTCAGCTCGGCGAACTGGGCCTCGTCGTTGGCGTCGGCGATCGACCCGGGCCGCAGCCCGTCGCCGAGCGAGAACGTCACGTCGTAGCGGGCCAGGATCTCGCAGAGTTCCTCGAAGTGGGTGTACAGGAAGGATTCGGTGTGGTGTGCCAGGCACCAGGCCGCCATGATCGACCCACCGCGGGACACGATGCCGGTGACCCGCTTGACCGTCAGCGGGATGTAACGCAGCAGCACCCCGGCGTGCACGGTCATGTAGTCGACACCCTGCTCGCACTGCTCGATCACGGTGTCGCGGTACATCTCCCACGTCAACTTGGTGGGGTCGCCGTTGACCTTCTCCAGCGCCTGGTAGATCGGCACGGTGCCGACCGGAACCGGGGAGTTGCGCAGGATCCACTCACGTGTCTCGTGGATGTTGCGGCCGGTGGACAGGTCCATGATGGTGTCAGCGCCCCACCGGGTGGCCCACACCATCTTGTCCACCTCCTCGCCGATCGAGGAGGTGACGGCCGAATTGCCGATGTTGGCATTGACTTTCACGCCGAACGCCTTGCCGATGATCATCGGCTCGGCCTCGGGGTGGTTGTGGTTGGCCGGGATCACCGCGCGGCCCCGGGCCACCTCGTCGCGCACGAGTTCAGGTGAAACACCTTCGCGCTCAGCGATATACGCCATTTCGGCGGTGATCTCCCCGGCGCGGGCCCGCTGCAGCTGGGTGCCACGGTCGCGGATCACGTTGGGGCGTGGCGGAAGGCCGGTGTTCAGGTCGATCACCGCATCGTCGTCGGTGTACGGGCCCGAAGTGTCGTACAGGTCAAGGTGTTCACCGTTGGTGAGATCGACCCGCCGGAACGGCACCCGCATCCCGTCGATCTCGCGGTAGACCTTGGTACTTCCGGTGATCGGACCGGTGGTCACAGAAGGGTCGACAAAAAGGTCGGTCATGAAAATCTCCCTACGCCGGCATTACCCGGTCAGGTTCGTACGGTCGACGGGCGTACCCGTCCTCTCAGCGCGCTCGTGCGCACTCCCGCGTGTGTGGTTTGCAGGCCCCAACCTAGCGCAGACGTCTGGGGTGGGGAACCCCGGAGGCCGCCGTTTCCGACACCAGGGGAAATCGGCGACGGCGAGATTGGTAGCCCGCTCCGATTGCCCACACATGATTTGTATAGCTAATATATGTGTTTTGCACATGACTAGAGCGAAGACGGAATGACGACTGAGATCAGGAACGCCGCCGGCGACGTCGACGCGGCCCAGGCCGAGACCGCCGACCGGCGCAGACGGATGGATCACGACCACCCGCTCTACAAGTGGGTGGTGCTGTCCAACACCACGTTGGGCATCCTGCTGGCGTCCATCAATGCCTCGATCGTGTTGATCTCGCTGCCGGCGATATTCCGCGGCATCGGGCTGAACCCGCTCGCCCCCGGCAACGTCAGCTATCTGCTGTGGATGCTGATGGGGTACCTCGTGGTGACGGCGGTGCTCGTCGTGCCGTTCGGACGTCTCGGCGACATGTATGGCCGGGTCCGTATCTACAACCTCGGCTTCGTGGTGTTCACCCTGGCCGCGATCGCCCTGTCCTTCGACCCGTTCCAACTCGGTGGCGGCGCCGTCTGGTTGATCGGCTGGCGCGTCATCCAGGGCATCGGCGGCGCGATGCTGATGGCATCGTCATCGGCCATCCTCACCGACGCCTTTCCCGCCAATCAGCGCGGCATGGCACTGGGCACCAACATGGTCGCCGCCGTTGCCGGGTCGTTCCTCGGGTTGCTGATCGGCGGCTTCCTGTCTGAATGGCATTGGAAGGCCATCTTCTGGGTGGGTGTCCCGATCGGCATCATCGGCACCATCTGGAGCTACCGCTCCCTGAAGGAACTCGGTGTCCGCACCGCCGGACGGCTCGACTGGGCCGGCACGCTGACCTTCGGGCTGGGCCTGACGGTGCTGCTGATCGGCATCACCTACGGCATCCAGCCCTACGGTGAGTCCACCACCGGCTGGACCAGCCCGTGGGTACTGGGCTCCATCGCTGTCGGACTGCTGCTGCTGGTGGCGTTCTGCATCGTCGAGCTGAAGGTGTCGTCGCCCATGGTCGACGTCCGGTTGTTCAAATCGGCCGCGTTCGGGATGGGCAACCTGGCCGGGCTCATGTCCTCGGTGGGCCGCGGCGGGCTGCAGTTCATGCTCATCATCTGGTTGCAGGGCATCTGGCTGCCGCTGCACGGCTACAGCTTCGAATCCACCCCGCTGTGGGCGGGCATCTACCTGTTGCCGGTCACCGTCGGATTCCTGGTCGCCGCACCCATCGCCGGATCGCTCTCCGACCGCATCGGCGCGCGGCCGCTGACCGTCGGCGGCATGCTGCTGATGGCGGCCACCTTCGTGGCGCTCCTGCTCATCCCGGTCAACTTCGACTACTGGGTGTTCGCGATCCTGGTGTTCCTCAACGGCCTGGGCGGCGGCATCTTCACCGCCCCCAACACCGCGGCCATCATGTCGAGCGTGCCTGCCGATCAGCGTGGTGCGGCCTCCGGCGTGCGGTCCACCTTCTTCAACGCAGGCAACTCGCTGTCGATCGGCATCTTCTTCTCGCTGATGATCGTCGGGCTGGCCAACACACTGCCGACGGCGTTGACCACCGGCCTGACGCAGCAAGGTGTCTCGGCCTCGGTGGCCCACGACGTGGCGAACCTGCCGCCGGTCGGCAGCCTGTTCGCGGCCTTCCTCGGCTACAACCCGATGGCCGAACTGCTCGCGCCGTACGACGCGCTGCACCAGCCGGGCGTGAATGCGGACGTGATCACCGGGCAGACGTTCTTCCCGCAGTTGATCACCGAGCCGTTCCATTCCGGCCTGACGGTGGTGTTCACCGCCGCGGCCGTGATGATGGTGATCGGTGCGGTGGCGTCGATGTTCAGCGCGGGCCGCTATGGCACGGAGGCCGGGGCCGACAACGAGGCCTGAGAGGCCGGGGCCGACAACGAGGCCTGAGAGGCCGGGGCCGACAACGAGGCCTGAGAGGCCGGGGCCGACAACGAGGCCTGAGAGGCCGGGGCCGACAACGAGGCCTGAGAGGCCGGGGCCGACAACGAAGTGTGCGAGGGCCGCTCAGCAAACGATTTTTGGGCGCCCGTCGTGAAATACTCGCGGCATGGTCGCTGACACCTTGGCCGCCGCCGGAAGCGCCGCATATTCCGCGGGTTATCTCCTCGGCGCGCTGCTGATCCCGGGGTTGGGCCTGCTGCTGCTCATCCTCGGCCTGGTTCGGCGTTCGTCGTCTGGGTCGAAGCCGAGCAGCCAGCCCGGGTATCCGCCGGCGCCTATCCACAACCTGGGTACCCGCCGGGCTATCCGCAGCAGGGTTACCCGCAGCCGGGCTATCCACAGCAGGGTTACCCGCAGCAGCCCGGCTATCCGCCGCCGGGTTACCCGCAGGCCTACGGCGCGCCACCCAAGAAGTCCGGCACGGCACTGATCGTGATCGGTGTGATTTTGCTCGTGCTCGGCTTGTTGGGGTTTGCCGGGCGGATTGCGTCACGCACGTCGGAGTCGGGCTCGAGCTCAGGTTCCGGATCCTCGAGTTCGGGCGGCTCTGGTGGCCTGGCGGTCGGAGATTGCATCACCGGCGATGAGTACGCCGCGGCGGACATGAACCTCACCCCGGTCAGCTGCAGCGACGCGGAGGCCGTCTACGAGTTGGCGTCCAAAGGCGGCAGATCCGCGACCTGCCCGGACGGCAAACGAAACGACTCGGACTATGCCGTGCTCATGAGCGAGTCCCGCACCTATTGCTTCATCCTGGATGTCGAGGAGGGCGAGTGCTTCGACATCAACGAAGCGAGCAAGCGCGTCACCCCGGTGGAATGCTCGGACCCGAACGCTGTCACGAAGATCGTCAAGCGGGTCGACGGATCAACAGACACCGCCGTGTGCGAATCGGGCGCGCGGGCGGTGGCCTTCCCCGAGCCGGCGCGGGTCTACTGCGCGGAGGAGCCGTCGTAGCCGTGAGGCGTCGAGCCTGCCGGTCGACCTACACTCGGGCCGGTGAGCACCACACAGCGCCGCGGATTCAACGACGCCATCACGAGCTTCTGGAGTTTTGCCGCACCGGCCTACGACCAGGGCTGCCTCCAGCGGTGGGTCTACCGGCCCGCCCAGGATGAGGTGATCGCCCAGCTGAAGGAGCGCGGTGCCCGTGCGATCGCCGATATCGCCTGCGGTACCGGCATCCTGGCCGACCGCATCCAGCGAGAACTGCAACCCGATGAGGTGTACGGCCTCGACATGTCCGACGGCATGCTCGCCCAGGCGCGCAAGCGTTCGGACCGCGTGCGGTGGAAGTCGGCGCCTGCCGAGGAACTGCCCTTCCAGGACGGCTTCCTGGACGCGGTGGTGACGACGTCGGCATTCCATTTCTTCGATCAGCCCGCCGCACTCGCGGAGTTCCATCGGGCGCTGGCGCCCGGCGGCATGGTGGCGGTGACGACGATGAGCCCCCGTCGTACCTTCCTGCCGCTGCACGCCCTGTCGGCCGGCCTGGGTGCACCCGCGCACAGTCCCACCGAGAAGGAGATGCGCGCGCTGTTCGAGGCCGCCGGGTTTGAGGTGGCCGAACAACACCGGGTGCGCCGGCCGGTGTGGACGCCGATCTCCGACGTCATCACCGTGGGGGTCAAGCCGACGTGACCGAGACCGACGACAGCCAGCTCCAGATCCGCGGTTCGGTGCAACTGCGCCGGGACCGCTGCGCCACCTCGACCGCCGACCAGCGCCTGCTGGACCGGCGCGGGCCCACCGATTGGGTGCACACCGATCCGTGGCGAGTGATGCGCATTCAGGGGGAGTTCGTCGACGGCTTCGATGCCCTCGCCGAGATGCCAAGGGCTGTGACGGTTTTCGGCTCAGCCCGGACGGAACCGCATTCGCCGGAGTACCGGCTGGGCGAGGAACTGGGCATCGCGCTGGTGCGGGCGGGCTATGCGGTGATCACCGGTGGCGGTCCGGGGTCGATGGAGGCGGTCAACCGCGGGGCCAGCGAGTCCGGCGGCTACTCCGTCGGACTCGGTATCGAGCTGCCCTTCGAGCAGCGCCTCAACCACTGGGTCGATCTCGGCATCAACTTCCGGTACTTCTTCGTCCGCAAGACCATGTTCGTCAAGTATGCGCAGGCATTCGTGTGCCTGCCGGCGGATTCGGCACCCTCGACGAACTGTTCGAGGCGCTGACCCTCGTGCAGACCCACAAGGTCACCGAGTTCCCGATCATCCTGCTGGGCGTCGACTACTGGTCGGGTCTGATCGACTGGATCCGCAACACCGTGCTGACGGGCGGCAAGATCGATGAATCCGACCTCGCCCTCATCCACTGCACGGACAGCGTGGCCGAGGCCGTCGACCTCATCACAGCGTCGGCTCGATAGGTGCTCTGAGCGTCAGCCCAGCTCGACCACAACCGGAGCGTGATCGCTGGGTGCGGTGGTGCCCTTCTTGGGGCGTCGTTCGTCCTTCACGATCTCGGCGCCGCTGACGCGCGAGGCCAGGCCGGGGGAGCCGAGGATGAAGTCGATGCGCATGCCGCGGCGCTTCTGGAATGCCAGCTGGGTGTAATCCCAGTAGGTGTAGATCCCCGGCCCCTCCGTGAAAGGTCGCACCACATCGGTGAATTGGGCGTCGTGCATGGCCTGGAACGCTGCCCGCTCGGGCTCGGACACATGCGTGCTGCCGTCGAACGCGGCCATGTCCCAGACGTCCTCGTCCTTGGGTGCGATGTTCCAGTCTCCGACCAGTGCGATGGGCTTCTCCGGGTCGTCCTTCAACCAGCCGGAGGCCGTATCCCGCAGGGCGGCAAGCCAATCCAGCTTGTAGGCGTAGTGCGGATCGGCCAGCGTGCGGCCGTTGGGCACGTACAGACTCCACACCCGCACGCCGCCGCAGGTCGCTCCCAGCGCGCGGGCCTCGGCGATGGCCTCTTCCTCAGGCTTGCTGCTCCAGGTCGGCTGTCCCGCGAACCCGATCTCGACGTCGTCGAGGCCGACCCGCGAGGCGATGGCCACACCGTTCCACTGGTTGAGGCCGATGTGCGCGACCTCGTAGCCCAGGGCCGCGAACGGCATCATCGGGAACTGCGCGTCGGTGCACTTGGTCTCCTGCATCGCCAGCACGTCGACGTCGGCACGTTCCAGCCAGTCGACCACGCGGTCCACTCGGGTTCGGATCGAATTGACGTTCCAGGTGGCCAGGCGCATGGGGTTAGAGGTTACGGTCAGCGCGAACCGAGGACATCCTCGGCCGCGACATAACGGGTTTGGTGGTGCAGCCGGAAACCCAGCGCGGTGTACAGCGCGATGGCCGCGTGGTTGTCGACCTCGACCTGGACGTACGCCTGCCCGGCACCCGCCTCGGCGCCCCAGGTCAGCAGCGCCTCGCACACCGCCCGGGCGTGGCCCCGTCTGCGGTGGGCAGGGGAGACGCGGACCGACGAGATACCCAGCCAGGCCGCGCCGTCCGCGGCCGTCGTGACGGCGCCCCGACCGACGGCGCGGTCGGGCACGGTTGCGAAGGTGAGCACTCCGTCGACCACCGCCGTCAGTACGTCGGCGGGTACCTCGCGCTCGTAGATCGCCAGCCACTGCGCATCCGGTTGCTGCGCCAGCGCGACACCGGCCGGTTGAGGCGCGCCGGCGGCGGGCAGCTCACGCACCATCACCCGGGCCGGCTTGATGCCCGGGGTGCGGATGGGCAGCAGTCGCTCCGGCAGGGCCAGCCACGCCGGCAGGTCGCGTTCGCGGTACCAGTCGCACACCGCGGACAGCTCGGCGATCTGTGCCGACACGCCCAGCGGGATCGCCGAGTTGGCCCGGCTGGTGACGCCGTGCCCGGCACGCAGCAGCCAACCGCCCAGCCATTGCTGCTCGACGCCGGGCCACGCCAACGCCGCCGCGTGTTCGAGCGCACGGATTTCGGAGGCCCGCACCGGTGCGTGCGACAACTCCCGGACGCTGACGATGTCGGCAGGAGAGACGTCGACGAGCTCGCCGTCCTTGGTGCGGATCAGCACCGTCGGGTCGAGGCGCTCCAGATGCCCGATGACGTCGGTGAGCGGCTTGGCCGACCCGGCGGGCAGCCGGTAACGCAGGCTGACCCGGGACCCGAGTGCGGGCAATGCCGGCATCAGTGGCCGAACGGGTCGGGAACCTCGCCGGGCATCCAGGACAGACCGGGCACGCCCCAGCCGTTGCGCTTGACGGTCTTCTTGGCTGCCCTCGCATAGCGGCCCACGAGCCGGTCGATGTAGAGGAATCCGTCGAGATGTCCGGTCTCGTGCTGGAGCATCCGGGCAAACAAGTCCGTGCCCTCCAGAGTGACCGGTGAACCGTCTGCGTCGAGGCCGGTGACCCGCGCCCAGTCGGCCCGTCCGGTCGGGAAATTCTCGCCCGGCACGGACAGGCAGCCCTCGTCGTCATCGTCGGGGTCCGGCATCGTCTCGGGAACCTCGGAGGTCTCCAGCACCGGGTTGATGACGACCCCGCGGCGACGCGTCGTGTGGCCGCGGGTCGGAGCGCAGTCATAGACGAACAACCGCTTGGCCACACCGATCTGGTTGGCGGCCAAGCCAACCCCGTTCGCGGCGTCCATGGTGTCGAACATGTTCTGGATGAGTTCGGGCAGGTCTGCGGGCAGCGAACCGTCCGGGCCAACAGGCACCGGTTCGGTCGGCGTGTGCAGAACGGGATCCCCGACGATGCAAATTGGTACGACGGCCACCGGGGAATCTTAGGCGGAAGTCCTTCGCGAGCCGACTCGCGGGTTTATGTGTCACCCAGACCCAGCAAGCCGTGGTTGAATAATCGCCGAACCACAGCGATGTTATTTCTCACGTGTCGGAAGGGTCCAGGGAGCAATATGGACGGCGCCATGGCGCGGACTGAGCAATCCGGGGACGACTCTGACCTGAGCGATGGGCTCACCCGGCGCGAGCACGATATTTTGGCCTTCGAACGCCAATGGTGGAAGTACGCCGGCAGCAAGGAAGACGCGATCAAAGAGCTCTTCTCGATGTCGGCTACGCGGTACTACCAGGTGCTCAACGCGTTGGTGGACCGTCCCGAGGCGCTGGCTGCCGACCCGATGCTGGTCAAGCGGCTGCGGCGGATGCGGGCCACGCGGCAGAAGGCCCGGGCTGCGCGGCGGCTCGGCTTCGATATCACTACCTAAAGGTCACGCGGTGAGGGATCGGGCGGTTCGCTCGATACAGTGGTGGCGATGAATCAGCGAGACTCCTCCGGGTTGCCCCTGCGTGCCATGGTCATGGTGCTGTTGTTCCTCGGGGTCGTGTTCCTGCTGGTCGGTTTCCAGGCGCTCGGCTCAGACGACGACTCTTCGGATCAGTCGTCGTCGGCGTCCACGACCGCCGCGACGACCACCACGAAGACCTCGGCAAAGGCCGAACCCGCACCAGAGGTCAAGGCCGACGTGCGCGTGTACAACATCTCCGATGTCCCAGGTGCGGCCGAGACCACGGCCAACCGGCTGCGCGAGGCGCACTGGAATGTCACCGAGACCGGCAACCTGACGCTGGAGGGTGTCGCCGGCACCACGGTGTTCTTCGGTGAGGCGCCGGGCGAGAAGGAAGCCGCCGAATCGGTGGGCAAAGCGATCCAGGCGCCCGTCGAACCGCGGCGCCCGGAACTTCTCGAGCAACCACCGGGCGTGATCGTAGTAGTCACCGGCTAGGCTTTGGGCCATGCTGAAGCCCGTCAGTGTTGCCATCCTGTTTGCCGCCCCTGTTGTCGCGTTGAGCGCCTGCAGCCCTCCCGGTCAGGTGCCGTCCGACACGCCCGGTACCACTCCGGCGATCTGGACCGGATCGCCGTCTCCGTCGGCTGCTCCCGGTGAGCACGGCGGGAGTGGCGCGCAGGGCACCAGCGGTGGAGAGACCCTCACCGCGGAGCTCAAGACCGCTGACGGAACGTCCGTGGCAACGGCCGACTTCCAGTTCGCCGACGGCTTCGCGACCGTGACGGTCGAGACCACCTCTCCGGGCAAGCTGGCCCCCGGGTTCCACGGCCTGCACATCCACTCGGTCGGTAAGTGCGAGGCCAACTCGGTGGCCCCGACCGGCGGCGCGCCCGGCGACTTCAACTCGGCCGGCGGCCATTTCCAGGTTTCCGGTCACTCGGGGCACCCCTCCAGCGGAGACCTGAGCTCCCTGCAGGTCCGCGCGGACGGCTCGGGCAAGCTGGTGACCACCACTGACGCGTTCACTGCCGAGGATCTGCTCAACGGCACGAAGACCGCCATCATCATCCACGAGAAGGCGGACAACTTCGCCAACATCCCGCCGGAGAAGTACCTGCAGGTTGTCGGCGGCGCACCTGGTCCCGATCAGGCGACCATGGCCACCGGCGACGCCGGAAGCCGGGTGGCGTGCGGTGTTATCGGCGCCGGCTGACAGCCGTATCGATTTCGCCGGGTCGCCCCGGCCCACTGTCGGCGTCGAATGGGAGTTCGCTCTCGTCGACGCCGACACTCGTGATCTGAGCAACGGCGCTGCCGAGGTGATCGCCGAGGTCGGCGAGACCCCGCACGTGCACAAGGAGTTGCTGCGCAACACCATCGAGATCGTCACCGGAATCTGCGAGAACACCGGTGAGGCGATGGACGACCTGCGCAGCACCCTCGGCCCCGTGCGCAAGATCGTGCACGACCGCGGCATGGAGCTGTTCTGCGCGGGCACCCATCCGTTCGCGAAATGGTCGGCGCAACAGCTGACCGATGCGCCGCGGTATGCCGAGCTGATCAAGCGCACCCAATGGTGGGGTCGGCAGATGCTGATCTGGGGTGTGCATGTGCACGTCGGGATCTCCTCGGCGCACAAGGTGATGCCGATCATCTCCTCGTTGCTCAACCAGTACCCGCATCTGCTGGCGCTGTCGGCGTCGTCGCCGTTCTGGGACGGTGAGGACACCGGGTACGCGAGCAACCGGGCCATGATGTTCCAGCAGTTGCCCACCGCCGGCCTGCCGTTCCAATTCCAGACCTGGCCCGAGTTCGAGGGCTTCGTCCACGACCAGAAGAAAACCGGCATCATCGATCACCTCAACGAGATCCGTTGGGACATCAGGCCGTCACCGCACCTGGGCACGGTTGAGGTGCGGATCTTCGACGGGGTGTCGAATGTGCGCGAGCTCGGCGCGCTGGTCGCGCTGACCCACTGCCTGATCGTCGATCTGGACCGCAGGCTCGACGCGGGCGAGCAGCTGCCGACCATGCCGCCCTGGCATGTGCAGGAGAACAAGTGGCGCGCGGCCCGCTATGGCCTGGACGCCGTGATCATCCTGGATGCGGACAGCAATGAGCGGTTGGTCACCGAGGATCTCGATGAACTGCTGAATCACCTTGAGCCGGTTGCCAAGTCGCTGGGGTGCGCTGATGAGCTCGCCGCCGTGACCGACATCTACCGCGGCGGCGGCTCGTACCAACGGCAGCGCCGGGTGGCAGAGGAGAACGACGGCGACCTTCGCGCAGTCGTCGACGCCCTGATCGGCGAACTTCGGCTTTAAGGATGAGGGCTATGCGGCTACGGATCGTGACGGGGATTGTTGTTGCGGGTTTCGCCCTCTCGGGCTGCAGCGCAGTCACGGCCGGAACCCCGATGGCCGATCCGGATCAGACCGGGATCTCCACCACCACGACCACCACCACACGCCGGCCGAGCGGAACGGCGTCGCCGTCGACCCCGGTTTTCCCGTCCCCCGGGACCACCGGCGGGGCCAGCACCCCGCCACCCAACGGGATGTCAACCACCTGCCGCGAATACGCGTCAATGGACGAGGCGACCCAGCTCGGCATGGTCGAGTTGCTGGTGAAGAACGGCTATCCGGGGATGAAGAAGAATCCGTACATCTGGACCTCGTTCATCGGTGCCATGTGCGTGCTGGGTGACCGGGACGCGACCGTGGTCGACGCGATCAACAAAAAGGTGCCGGGCTGACATCTCTGGGATGAATTGCCTTGTAGTGCACCGTGAAGTAGGGCCAGGCCTGCATCGCGGTGACCCCGTCCAGGCCGCGGATACTCTCGTCGAGCACATTGAGCAGATCCTCACCCCGGGCGGTCACCACCTCGGCCAGGACATCCCAACGACCGGCCGTCAGCGCCACGTACGACACCCCTTCGACCCGGGTCAGCGCCTCGGCGACCTTCTGCGCGCCGGCCCGGCCATCGGTGCGGAGCGCCACCCAGCTGCTGTGGCGGTAGCCCAGCCGTAGTGGGTTGGCGATGCACATCACCCGGGCCGCACCCGTCTCCACCATCCGGCTGTAACGCGACCGGATGGTGGTCTCGGACAAGCCCAGCGCAGAAGCGAAGTCGCGGAAGGCGGCGCGGCCGTCGACGGCGAGGCGGGTCAGGATCGCGCGATCGATGTCGTCGAGCGCGCGCGGCCGCACCGCGCCGTCGGCCAGCACCCCGGACAGCCGGGCCTGCTGATAGTGCAGCCGCAGGTAGGGAAGCAGTTCGACCGAGCGCACCCCTGGTAGCGTCGCGATCCTGCCGAAGGCCACATCGTGAAGTTCGCGAGGGTCGGTGCAGACCAACTCCAGCACCACGCCGTACGGTCCCGTCGTCGCCGTCACGTAATCGGATTCGGCGAGCAGGGCGAGTTCGGCGGCGAGATCGACCGGCGTGCGCGATCCGTCGACGGTCAGCAAGGCCAGTCCCAGCGAGCCGAACCCGAGGACCGCCGGATCGGTGATGGCGGCGATGGTGATGTAGCCCTCGTCCAGTAATCGCGAAACCCGGCGTCGTGCAGTCTTTTCCGTGATGCCCGCCCGGCGGCCCAGCTCAGCGTAGGGAATGCGGCCGTCGGCCTGCAGCAATTCGATCAGTTGGCGGTCGACCGCATCGAGGTCGGTGTACCCCGGATCGGACAGCAGCGTGCGGGTTGCCTCAAGCTCCGCTGACGGTGGCATCATCCGAGGCTACCGGCTCAGGCGCATTGACCAACCCACGGGCGAGGACGATCCTGGCCTCATGACGGTCTCACCCATGTTTCCTCTCGAAGTGGCCATGTTGCCCGGCCAGGAATTGCCGTTGCGGATCTTCGAACCGCGCTATGTGGCGATGGTGGGCGACTGTATGGCCATGTCCGAGCCGTCTTTCGGGGTCGTGCTGATCTCTGCCGGCCGCGAGGTGGGCGGTGGTGACCGGCGCTGCGACGTCGGGGCGCTGGCCAAGATCGTGGACTGCCAGGAATTCGGTGTCGGCAAGTACCGACTGCTGTGCGTGATGGGTGACCGCATCCGGGTGCAGCGCTGGCTCGACGACGACCCGTATCCCCGCGCCGAGATCGAGCTGTGGCCCGACGAACCGGACGGCGTGGCCGACACCGCCCGGATCAGCAACGTGGAGGACCGGATGGTGGCGCTGCTGGACCGGATTGGCGAGGCTCGCGGGACACCGATCCGCAGCCGCGAGATCGTCGAGTCGGCCGGCGTCGATCCGGAGAACCGCTTGTACGCCTTGGCCACTCGGTTGCCCATGGGGCAGGCCGATCGCTACGCGCTGTTGGCCGCCCCGTCGGAGGCGGCACGCGTCGAGGTACTCAGCGAGGCCGTCGACACCGTCACCGCGATGGTGGAGTTCCAGCTCTCGGAGTGATGATCGGTGCTCATCGCCGGGCGAATGTGACTACTCCGGAAAGAAATCCTCGGTACGGAGCCGCTCAAGGGCCCGGCCGTCGGTGAGTTCCATGCGGTTCTCCGGATGCAGCCAGTAGTGACGCACCATCCAGTAGAGAGCGGCGCCGCTGGGCGCGTAGAAGCTCGCGTTCTCGATGACAATCGCTCGGTCGTATTTGCGGACGAGGCAGATCGGATGCCGTGAGTTGCGATTCGGTGGGACATCGGTGATATCGGTGATGCCGTCCCAGGATTCGGTGCGCGAGCTCGTGCCGTCGACGTAGGTGACACTGTGCGGGCCAAGGCGCAACAGCGGTGTACGGCCCTTCACGAGGTACCACACCAGGGCGATCACGGTGATGATCAGCAGGATCACCATTGTCCAGATGGCGTCTCCTGGATTCTCAGGATTCATGAGTGGCAGGTCGTCGCGGTCTTGTGCGCAGATGAGATAGAACGTCGCGGTCAGTGCGAGAGCGATCCCCGTGGTTCCGAAGCACAGCATGGTTCCAGTGGCACACCGAAGTGTCGTCCCGGCCTCGGTGGATACTGCGCGCAGGCGTACCGAGCCGACTGCACCGAGGGCGCAGCCCAACAGCACGCCGCCGATGGTGAGGGCGAAACCGCCGGAGATGACGGCGTACACGTCGTCGTCGCGCTGTAGCGCGTTCACCGTCATCACGACGCAGGCGACCAACATGCCGCCGAACATCAGGAACGCCAGGGTGAGAACGACAGTCCGGTTCTTCCAATTCTCGGGCTGCCGAATCTCGGTCATCCCGAATATTTTTCGGCCAGAACGCCTTCGACGAACTCCGTGGACATGGTGCCCTCGGTGGTATCGGCCGGCAGGGAGCGGTGGTAGCGCGCCATCAGGTCATCGGCGGGCAGTGCCCCCACGTCCCAGCGGTGTTCGCTGAGCCAGTCGGGGACGTGGGCGCGGTCCTCGACGAACCACAGTCGTTCCGGGTCAGGCATTTCATCGCCGTCTTCGGCGGCCTCAGCCCGCATCTGCTCGATGCGCTCGCGGCGACGGGCCAGGTGATCTTCTGAGAAGAACCCGGCGGTGAACGCCTCGACCGCGATCCGGCTGTCCCGTGCCGACAGCTCGGTGATGCGCTCGAACAGCAGGTCCTGCGCGTCGGCGGGCAGGTACGGCAGCAGCCCTTCGACCGACCACGCCGTGGGCTCGCTCGCGTCGAAACCCGCATCCCGCAAGGCCTTCGGCCAATCCTGGCGCAGGTCGACCGGGACGGCGACGTGCCGGGCCTTGGACGCAACCCGGTGGGAGGCCAGAACCTCCTCCTTGAACTGCAGCACCTGTGGTTGGTCGATCTCGAACACCACGCTGTCGTGGATCCAGGGCAACCGCCAGGCGCGGGCATCCAGACCGGCCGCCAGGATCACCGACTGACGGATACCCGCTGCGCCGGCGGCCAGGAAGAACTCGTCGAACCACTTGGTCCGGGACGCGGCGTAATTCCCGATGGCGCGGATCCGCTGGGCCATCGCGCCGGTGGGTGGGCGCCACCCCCGGGCTGCTGCCGCATCGAGGAACATCTGTGCATACGGGTCGGTGAACAACGGGGTGTCCGAGACGGTCTCGTCGGCGCGTGCCATGGCGACCGCGAGCGCGGTCGCACCCACGCTCTCGGTGACATCCCAGCTGTCGTCGTCAGTTCTGGCCATCGCCATCAGTCTCCCCGAACTCCGCCATCTCGTCGCGGGTCAGTAGGTTCTCCCGGTTGCGCTGCTCACGGTAGGCCAGCTGCCCTACCCGGTTGGCGATCACCGGTGCGGTGATCAGTGTGAACAAGCCGGTGAGGATCAACATGCCGACATCGGCGTGGCCCCGGAGCCGGATCGCCGCGCCGACCAGCACCAGCAACAGCCCGAGCACCTGGGGCTTGGTCGCCGAATGCATCCGCGACATGGTGTCGCCGAACCGCACGATGCCGATCGCCGCGGTCAAGGCCAGCGTCGACCCGGCCAGGATCAGGACCGCGGTGACGATGTCGAGGATGTTCATGGCACCCACTTCTGCCGCGGTTCATCGGTGTCGGGCACGCGGAATCGCGCCACGCTCACCGAACCGACAAAGCTGATCAACGCCAACGCGGTCAGGCTGTAGGTCACCGTGGTGTCGAGGCTGTACGCCGCCCAGGTTCCGATACCGCACAGCGTGACGGCCACCAGGGTGTCCAGCGCGACCAGCCGGTCCAGGGTGCTCGGCCCGGCCAGCAGGCGAAACATCGTGATCGCCGCGGCGGCGGTCAGCATGACCGCGGCAATCGTCCACACGGTGCTCATGCGCGATCCGCCTTCGCTTCTCGCTGGTCCGTCATGCGCCCTCCTTGTTGGCCGCAGGGCGCCAGTCCGACTCGCGCTCGAAGGCCGCCACCAAAAGCCGTTGCAGCGTGGTGATCTGGCTGTGGAACCGGTTGATCGCCCGGTCGGAACCCACATCGACGACATGTACGTAGATCAGCCGCCGCGTCTGGTCGATCTCCAGCACGATGGTTCCCGGGGTCAGGTTGATGATGTTGACGCCGAGTGCCAGGACCAGATCCGACTTGATCGCCAGATGCGCCCGCAACACCGCGTTGACCGGCAGCGGCCCCGGCCTCACCGCGAGCCACGCCATCTGGAACGAGGACATCACCAGCCAGACGCCGACCTGAATGACCAACCGCAGCAGCGACAACAGATGGACCCGGCCCTCGACTGGGACGGCGGGCAGCGGCAGGAGCACCGTGATCACCACGGCGACGGCGAAGCCCGACACGATGTTGGCCGCGGAGATGCTGCCCCACAACAGCACCCACACCAGCATCAGCCAGCACAGGATCCAGGCCCGAAGCAGCAGCCACCTCATCGCGCATCACCCCCGAGCACCGCCGAGATGTACTGTCCGCGGTCCAGTACTTCGGCCGCCGCGCGCTCGCTGTAAGAGAAGATCGGCCCGGCCGCCACGGTCAGTGCCAGCCCGACCGCGATCAAAAGGCCTGTCGGAGCCAACATTCCCATCGGCATGCGTCCCACGCTGTCCCGGTCGGCGAACTCGATGTCCTCGATGTCGTCGAGCAGCACCGCCGGTGCCGCCCCGGCCAGGTGTCCTTCGGGTGCGTCGGCGCGGGCCCGCCAGAACGCCTTCGTCCACACCCGCGCCACCACGTAGAGCGTCAGCAGGCTGGTGACCACACTGCCGGCCACCAGGATCCAGGCCAGCGGTGAACCGTTCTCGGCGCCCGCCTCCAGCAGTGCCACCTTGCCGATGAAGCCCGAGAAGGGCGGGATACCTCCGAGGTTGAGCGCAGGTACCACGAACACGAACGCCAGCACCGGGCTGGCCGCGGCCAGCCCGCCGAGTCGCTGCAACGTCGAGGCCCCGGCCTGCCGCTCGATCAGACCGACGACCAGGAACAGCGTCGTCTGCACGACGATGTGGTGGGCCACGTAGTAGATCGCTCCGGACATGCCGAGTTGGTTGGCCAGCGCGACACCGAACACCATGTAGCCGATGTGGCTGACGAGCGTGAAGGACAACAGTCGTTTGATGTCGCTCTGGGCGATCGCGCCGAGGATGCCGATGACCATGGTGAGCAGGCCCGCCACGAGCAGGACGTTGTCCAGCCCGCCACCCGGGAACAGCAGCGAATGGGCCCGGATGATCGCGTACACACCGACTTTCGTCAGCAAGCCGGCGAACACCGCGGTGACCGGCGCAGGCGCGGTGGGGTAGGAGTCGGGCAGCCACGTCGACAGCGGGAACACCGCGGCCTTGATGCCGAACGCGACGAGCAGCACCGCGAACAGCGCGGTGCGGGTGCCCGACGGGATGTCATCGAGGCGCAACGCCAGCTCGGCCATGTTCAGCGTCCCGGTCGCCGCGTACACCAGCGCGATGCCGATCAGGAAGATCAGCGACGACACCATCGACACCAGCACGTAGGAGATGCCCGCGCGGACGCGGTCCTCGCTGGCGCCGATGGTCAGCAGGACGAAGCTCGCGGCCAGCAGCACCTCGAAGCCGACGAACAGATTGAACAGGTCACCGGCCAGGAACGCGGTGCACACACCGGCCGACAGCACCAGATAGGTGGGCAGGAAGATCGACACCGGCTGGCGTTCGTCACCGTCGCGGATACCCTGCCCGATGGCGTACGCGACCACCGCCAGCAGCACGATTGCCGACACCACGAGCATGAGAGCCGAAAGCCGGTCCACCACCAGGGTGATGCCCAACGGCCCCATGCCCGGCACGCTCTGGCCCCAGCCGCCGACGTGCAGGACCAGGGTGCCGTCGCGGTCGGCCAGGTACACCAGCGCCGCGCACACCACGACCACCGCCGTCAGCGCGAACTGGGTGATGAGCCGCTGCAACCGGGGACGGCGCCCGGCCACCAGCGTCGCGGCCGCGGCGAGCGCCGGGATCAGCACCGGCAATGGGATCAGGGCCTGGGCCGTCACTTCGACCCCTCGAATCCAGGCAGCGCATCGAGTTCGTCGGGCGCGTCGGTATCGCGGTTGGGATCGGCTACCGGAACGAGCTCTTCTTCCTCGGCACCCGACTGCTGCGAGACGCGGGTGTCCTCGGGATCGTTACTGACTTCTTCGACCGTGGTGAGGCGATACGAGCGGTAGGCCAGCGCCAGCACGAACGCCGCCAGTCCCATGCTGATGACGATCGCGGTGAGGATCATGCCCTGAGCCAGCGGATCGGCGTCGGTGGTGGCGCCGTTGCTGGTGCGCCCGCGGATCGGTGGATTGCCCGACTTGCCGCCGACGGTCAGGATCAACAGGTTGACCGCATTGCCGATCAGCAACAGCCCCAACAACATCCGGGTCAGGTTGCGTTCCAGCAGCAGGTACACGCCGGTGCTGGTGAGGCCGCCGATGATGATCAGCGGCACCAGGAAGGTCGTCATCGGGCCATCTCCGCGTCCACGCGGGCGCCGAGGCTGCGCAAGATGTCGAGCACCAAACCGACGACGATGAGATACACCCCCAGATCGAAGAACAACGCGGTCACCATCTTGACCGAACCGAGTACCGGCACGTCGAAGTGCAGGACAGCCGAAGACAATGCGGGAGCTCCCAGCAAGATTGACGCGACCGCCGTTCCGGCCGAGAGGCCAAGGCCGGTGCCGAGGATCTTGCCCGCGTCGAGAGGCAGCGTCTCGCCGAGCTCATAACGGCCACCGGCCAGATACCGCAGCACGAGCGCCAGGCCCGCGGTCAACCCGCCGGCGAAGCCGCCGCCGGGAGTGTTGTGGCCGGCGAAGAAGAAGTACGCCGAGAGCACCATGATGAGCGGGAAGATGACGCGGGTCGCGACCTCCAGCACCAGGGAGCGGTGCCGAGGGTCGCGCAGCTCGCTGCCGCGCAGCCAGGTCACATCACCGACGGCCGGGCTGTACGCCCCGATGGGACCGATGTCGGGCTGGCCGACCGCCGTGCTGACGCGCGGTGCGGCACCGAATCGCCGGTGCCGGAACACCAGCGACGCCACCCCGGTCGCGGCCACCAGCAACACCATGACCTCGCCCATGGTGTCCCAGGCGCGGATGTCGACCAGCAAAACGTTGACCGCATTTGCGCCGTGCCCGCGGTAGTACGCCGCGTCCGGGATCAGCTCGGCGATGCCCACCCCGTTGCGCGCGGCCATCGCGAACACCGCGAGCGTCGTGACCGCGGCGCCCACCGCCAGCGCCAGGGCGGCACGCGGCAGCCGGTGGCGGTTGATGTTGGTGGCGTCGGCCTCGGCCGGCAGGATCCGGAGGACCAGCACGAAGATCACCAAAACCAGTGTCTCGACCAGGAATTGGGTCAGCGCCAGATCGGGCGCGCCGTGGAAGGCGAAGATCGCACCGCAGCCGTAGCCGGTCACCCCGACCAGCAGCACCGCGGCCAGACGGTTACGCATCACCGTCGCGCCGATCGCGGCCGCCAGCATCAACAACCCGACGACCACCTGCAGCGGGGAATCCCACAGTGCAAAGTCCGGCCGGTCGCGCGCGCCCAGCGCCAGCATCACGATGGGCAGCACCACCAGCGTCGACAGGATCACCGACTGGGTGGCCGGCAGCGAGCCGCGCTGGGTCTCGCCGGTCAGGCGCACCGAGGTGACATCCAGGCCGCGGATCACCGCGTCGTACATACGGTCGGCGTTGCCCAGCGGCTGATAGGCAAACCGGGTGCGGGGCAGGCGGTTCCGGCCGAAGAACACCACGGTGCCGGCGGCGAGCACCACCACCGAGAGCAGCAGCGGCAGGCCGAACCCGTGCCACAGGGCCAGGTGGTAGCCGGACCCGCCGGGCATGGTGTTGGCGTATTCGTCGAGTACCGCGTCCATCCCGGCGGGCCACAGCCCGAAGGCGAGGCCTGCCGCGGCGAGGATCGCCGGCGCGGTCAGGAAAGTGGTTGAAGGACGGTGCATTTCAACGACGCGGGTGCTCGGTTTCGGCAGCCCCTTGTCGGCGAACGCGCCCCACATGAAGCGCAGGCTGTAGATGGTGGTGAACACCGAGCCCACCACGATGCCGGTCAGCACCCATGGAGCCGCGGAGCCGAGCGCCGGGCTGTGCAGCACGGTCTCAAGGTCGGCTTCCTTGGCGACGAAACCGAAGAAGGGCGGCAGCGCGGCCATGCTCGCGGTTGCGCACGCGGCGATGATCAACAGGGGCTTGCAGTGGCGCCCCAGACCCGCGAGACGCCGGATGTCGCGGGTGCCGGTGGTGTGGTCGATGATGCCGACCACCATGAACAACGCGGCCTTGAACATCGCGTGCGCACACAGCATGGCCAGCCCGGCCAGCATCATGTCGCTGCCGCCGGTGCCGACCATGACGGTGATCAGGCCGAGCTGGCTGACCGTGCCGAAGGCCAGGATCAATTTCAGGTCATATTCACGGACTGCGCGCCAGCCGGCCAACAGCATCGTGAGCAATCCCAGCCCGACGACCATCGGCCGCCACAGCGAAGTCTCGGCGAAGCCAGGCGCCATCCGGGCCACCAGATAGACACCGGCCTTGACCATCGCCGCGGCGTGCAGATACGCGCTGACGGGAGTGGGCGCGGCCATCGCGCCCGGCAGCCAGAAGTGCATCGGCACGATCGCCGATTTCGACAATGCGCCGACGAGGATCAGCGCCACCCCGATCGCGGCCGCTGCGCCACCCGGCGGAGACGCGATCAACTCCGAAAGCAGATAGGTGCCCGACAGGTTGCCCAGCACGATGATGCCGACCAGCATCGCCAGGCCGCCGAACGTGGTCACCAGCAATGCCTGGGTGGCCGCTCTCCGGCTGGTGGCCCGCTCGGCGTAGTGGCCGACCAGCAGGAAGGACAACACCGTGGTGGTTTCCCAGAAGATGTAGAGAACCAGCATGTTGTCGCTGACCACCAGGCCGAACATGGACCCGGAGAAGGCGACGAGCTCGGCTGCGAAGCTGGGCAGCCGCTTCTCGATCTTGCCGTCGTGGTGGTGGAAGTACTCGCCGCAGTAGAAGAGGACGAGAGCACCGATGGCCAGCACCAGCACACTCATGATGGCCGCGAGCGAGTCGAACCGCAGCGTGATGTCCATTGACAGCTCGTGCACCCACGGGATGCTCAGGGTCGGGACGCGATCGTGGCTCGGCCAGTTCAGGCCGACCCAGACCAGGGAGCCGAGCGGCACCAAGGCCAACGGATAGAACGCTCGCCGGCCCCATCTGGCCACCAGAAGTGGCGCCAGCGCGGTGGCGACCGCGTGGGCGAGCAGAACGGCGAGCATGGCACTCCGATCGGGTTGGGGTCGGGGTGTCGGCTACCGATGAGCGCTTGCGCGAAGAGCATCGGCATGAGTGGCTATGGCATTTTCGCCCATTCTACGTGGGCCGTTGTGACTACGATCAGCCTGCAGAGCCGCCGAGCGCTACGGGGGTGAATTCTCTTGGCAACCAAAGGGGTTCTGGTGGTGGGGGCCGGGCCGACCGGTTTGATGCTGGCGTGCGAGCTCGCGCTCGGCGGGGCGCCGGTCACGGTGCTGGAGGAACGCACCTCTGTGCCGAACATCACCCGGGCTTTTGCCGTGCATGCGCGGACCCTGGAAATGCTCGACGGCCGCGGGCTGGTCGATGAGTTGCTGAGCCGCGGAATCGAGGTGCACGAGGTGGCGCCGCCCGGCGGGGCCACCCTGAATCTGCGGGACCTGCCGACCCGGTTCGGGATGGTGCTGATCGTTCCGCAGAGCGGCACCGAGCACGTGCTCGAGGCCAGGGCCGCCGAACTGGGCGTGCAGGTGCGTCGCGGCGCCGAGGTGGTGGGGCTGCGTCAGGACGGCCAGGGTGTCACTGTCGAGCTGGCGGGCGGCGAGAGCCTGAGCGCCGATTACGTGGTCGGCTGCGACGGCGCCCACAGCGCGGTGCGACGACTGGTCGGGATCGACTTCGTCGGCAAACAGTACGAGACACACATCCTGCTGGCCGACGTCCGGCTGGCCTCGCCGCCCGCGGAGACGCTGTTCGCCCGGACCGGGACCGAGGGCGTGGTGTTGTTCGTGCCGTTCGGCGACGGCTGGTTCCGCGCCATCGCGTGGGACCGGCTGCGCGA
This sequence comes from Mycobacterium sp. 134, assembly GCF_048282715.1. Lineage (NCBI taxonomy): Bacteria > Bacillati > Actinomycetota > Actinomycetes > Mycobacteriales > Mycobacteriaceae > Mycobacterium > Mycobacterium sp. 134. The sequence continues at coordinate 5,812,384 of NZ_JBLVUN010000008.1, read as the reverse complement.
GCAGGCGCCGCTGGACGAGCCGGTGACGCTCGACGAGATGCGCGACGCGTTCAACCGCATCGCCGGCGACGACTTCGGCATGAGCGATATGCGGTGGAGTTCGCGTTTCCTCAGCGAGCGGCGCCAGGCCCGGCACTACCGGTCGGGCCGGGTGTTTCTGGCCGGCGACGCCGCGCACGTGCATTCCCCGCTGGGAGGGCAGGGCATGAACACCGGGCTCGGCGACGCGTTCAACCTGGGCTGGAAGCTGGCGTTGGCGGTCCACGGGCAGGCGCCGTCGTGGCTGCTGGACAGTTACGAACGCGAGCGCCATCCCGTCGGCGCCGGCGTCCTTCGGTTGACCGATGCGTTCAACCAGATCGTGCTGAGTTCGGCTGCGTCGCGCCGGCTGCGGGTGCTCGCGTTGGGGACGGTATTGCGGATACCTCGAGCCCGGCGGTTCGTGGCCGAACGGCTCAGCGGCATCGGCATCGCCTATCCACGGTCGAAGGACGAGGACTGGTTGGTCGGCCGCCGGATGGCCGATGTGGACTGCGGCGGGACCCGGCTCTACGAGCTGTTGCGCGCAGGCAAGTTTGTCCTGGTCACCGCTGAGCCGGTCGACGTCGCCGGTTGCGATGTGGTGCAGGCGATCGACAACCGCCCCGAACTCCCTGATGCGGTGCTGGTCCGGCCGGACGGCTATGTGGCCTGGGCCAGCGAGCGGTTGCCGCATGCCTCGGAGGTGCGTGCGGCGATCGCGCATTGGATGTCCGCTGCTGGGTAGGCCCACCTCATTGGGCATCGAGACTGTACTCAGGGACAGAAATCGGCCTGATTCTGTCCCTGAGTACAGCCTCGGTGTGGTGTCGGTACGGCGTGCCAACATTCCGCCATGGGCGGGGTGTTGATCGGTAGTGAGGCGTTGGTCAAGCAGCTCGTGACGCGCAACGAGCTTCGACATCACTACCAGCGGCTGTTCCCGGATGTATATGTACGAGGCGAACCGACGCTGCGCGACAGGACCATCGGTGCATGGCTGTGGTCGGGCCGTCGGGCAGTTATTGCGGGCGTCGCTGCGTCGGCGCTGCACGGGGCGGCGTACGTAGACGCCGATGTCCCCATCGAACTCATCTGGAACAACACCCGGCCTCCGGCGGGGTTGGTCGTGCGGAACGAGACTCTTTCCGAGGACGAGATCAAGCGGGTCGTGGGCCTGCCGGTCACCACGCTGGCGCGCACCGTGTTCGACTTGGGCCGTCACTTCCCTCGCGACGAGGCGGTCGCACGGATCGATGCCCTGGCCTGGACTCTGCGGGTCACTGTCGACGACGTCACTCCGCTGATCGAGCGCTACCCGAGTGTCCGGGGGATTCGAGCGTTGAAAGCTGCTCTGCCACTGGTCGACCGGGGTGCCGATTCGCCGCGAGAAACAAGGCTGCGCCTGCAACTGACTGACGCCGGAATGCCGCCCGATGAAACCCAGATCATGGTGGTCGAGGGACGCGGCCGCATCGTCGCGATCTTGGACATGGGCTGGGAACGGTTCAAAGTCGGCGTCAACTACGACGGCAAGTTCCACCAGTCCGACCGCAAACGTTATGTGCAGGACCAGAAGACTCTGCGCAAGCTGGAGGCCACGGGGTGGATCGTCATCCGCGTGATCGCCGAGGACAGCATCGCGGACGTCGTCGCCCGAGTCGAACGAGCGCTGCGAAGCCGCGGTTGGCATCGAGACTGTACTCAGGGACATAAATCGGCCTGATTCTGTCCCTGAGTACAGCCTCGGGTTCAGGCCCACCTCAGAAGTACCGCAGCCAGACGTACACCCAGGCCAGGACGGTGCTGAGCGCGGTGACCACGAGCCCGTAACGGGTGAACCGCCAGAAGCTGATCGGATGCCCGGCCCGCTTGGCGATGCCGATGGCCACCACGTTGGCGCTGGCGGCGATGGCGGTGCCGTTGCCGCTGAAACATGCGCCGAGCGCGAACGCCCACCACAGCGCCTGGCCCGTCTGCGCTTCCGGGACCTGGGCCACCATGTCCTCCACCACCGGCGTCATCGTCGCGGTGTAGGGAATGTTGTCGACGAATGCGCCGACGATCGCCGAACCGAACAGCAGCGCCGTCGCCGCCCCGAACCAGTTGTCGCCGAACGCCGATTCGGCCACCGACCCGAGCGCTCCGATGACACCGGTGTGGACCAACCCGGCGACCATGACGAACAGCCCCATGAAGAACACCAAGGTGGGCCACTCGACCTCAGGCAGCACCTCGGCAACATCGATGTCGGTCACCAGCAGCATCGCCCCGGCACCCAGCAGCGCGACGATCGACGGCGCCACGTGCAACACCGAATGCAGTGCGAACCCGACGATCACCACGTTGAGCACCAGAAGCGAGCGGATCAGTAGGCGCTTGTCCTTGATGGCGCGCCGTTCCTGCAGGGCCATCACTTCGTCGATCTGGACCTGGTCGGCGCGCAGGTCCCGGTGGAACAGCACCCGGGTGAACAGGACGAACAGCGCGAAAATGATGATCACGACCGGTGCCATGTGGACCAGGAAGTCGTTGAAGGTCAGGCCGGCGCGGCTGCCGATGATGATGTTCGGCGGATCCCCGATCAGGGTGGCGGCCCCGCCGATGTTGGAGGCCAGCACCTCGGCGATCAGATAGGGCTGCGGTGCGATACGCAACCGGTCGCAGATCACCAGGGTCACCGGCGCGATCAGCAGGATGATGGTCACGTTGTCGAGCACCGGCGAGGCGAAGGCGGTGATCGCCATCAGCATGACCATCAGCCGGAACGGATTGCCGCGGGAGCGCTTGGCGGCCCAGATCGCCAGGAAGTCGAACAGCCCGGTCTGCTTGATGACGCCGACGATCACCATCATCCCGAGCAGCAGGAAGATGACGTTCCAGTCGATGCCCTGGTGCTCGGAGTGGAACACCTCGGCGCCGGGGATCAACCCGAGCAGGGCCATCAGGCCGGCGGCGACCAGGACAGTTTTGACCTTGTCTGCTCGCTCGGTGGCGATGAACCAGAAGGCGACGACGAAGATCGTCAGCGCCAGAACCGGAGCCAGCACGGGCTCAGGGGGTCAGTCGCCGGGCCCGGCGACCGCAAGACTGGTCAGTAGCCGCTCGAGCGTGACGGCCCCGGTGAGCCGGCCGTTGCGGTCGACGACGGCGATGAGCGGGCTGCGCTTGTTGGCCATCACGGTGGCGATCTCCAACAGCGTCGCGTCCGGCGTCACGGTCGCGGGCTTGGTCGCGGGCCCCGGGAGACAGTCACCGACCGTGAGTTTGCCCGGCCCGTGCCAGAAGAGGTCGGCGTGAATCTCGTCGACTGTGCGGACCAACGCCGGATCGTCTTGGTAGGACTCGGGAATCGCCAACCGCAGCACCTGAGTCCCCGGCAGCACCGCCACCGGGTGGTGGTCGTCATCGACGACCACCAGGCCCGGGAGCCGGTTGACCACCATCAACTGCACGGCCTTCGAGACGGGGTCGTCGATCCGCACCGTCGGCAGGTGGGCCGCGATTTCATGTGCCTGCATGAGTTCGTTCCAATGCGTCGCTAGTGTCATCGTCCTCGTTCTCCGATCAATTCGGGACGGCTGTGCGCAATGCCAGTGCCAGCTGGCGGTCCGATTTCATGTCGGCTCCGGTGGTGGCTGCCAGTGTGGGTGACCAGGGGGTGGGTGACCATCGGGGCTGACACCCATTCCGTGGGGGGTGTTGCCTGTATGGACAACACCGCTGGTCTCGGGTCACGCTGGTTGGGTGAAACCGGCGCGCACCCCGGCGGCCGCGTTGTTCCGCCGGGTTTTCCTGATCAACGGGTTGATCTTCACGCTGGGCACCCTGATTCTCGCGCTGTCCCCGGCCTCGGTGTCCTCACGGATAAAACTCACCGAAATCCCAGTTTTGGTCGTAGGTTTGGCGATTATCCTGACTGCCAACGCACTACTTCTGAGATCGAGTCTTGCCCCACTGGATCGGCTCGCCGCGTCAATGCGGCGAGTCGATCCGCCCAAGCGCAGCGACCGGGTCGACGGCCGTGACAGCGGCGATCTGCAGCACTTGATCGAGTCGTTCAACGCCATGCTCGATCGGTTGGAGACGGAACGGACCACCGCGAGCGCGTCGGCGTTGGCCGCCCAGGAGAACGAACGTCAGCGCATCGCACGGGAATTGCACGACGAGATCGGCCAGACCCTCACCGTCGCGCTGCTCACGCTCAAGCGCGCCGTCGATCGTGCCCCGGCGTCGATCCATGCTGAACTTGCCGACGCCCAGGAGATCGTGCGGGCCAGTCTCGACGAGGTCCGCGAGATCGCCCGACGCCTGCGCCCGGACGCTCTGGAGGACCTCGGGCTGCACAGTGCGCTGAACGCGCTGTGCAACGACTTCGCCCAGGCATCCGGCATCGCTGTGGTCAAACACATTGCGCTGCAATCGGACCGGTTGAAGCCGGACGTCGAGCTGGTGTGCTACCGGATCGCCCAGGAGGGGCTGACCAACGTGGCGCGTCACTCCGGGGCGCGAAAGGTGTGGGTGGATCTGCACACCGGTGAAGGTGAACTCACGCTGCGCGTGGCCGACGACGGCTGCGGCGGCATCGCCACCGAACCGATGCGGGAGGGCGCGGGCATCAACGGCATGCGGGAGCGGGCACTGTTGGTGAATGCCGCGCTGACGATCAGCTCACCGCCGGGTGGGGGCACCGAAGTGCGGTTGGTGATCCCGTTGCGGGGCGCCTGACATGCCGGCCCGAATCCTGCTCGCCGATGATCACGCACTGGTCCGTAGCGGGCTGCGGATGATCATCGATGCGGAATCCGACCTGCAGGTGGTGGCCGAGGCCGCCGACGGGCACGAGGCGCTGACCGCACTGGAGACGACGCCGGTGGACCTGGCGATCCTCGACATCGCGATGCCGCGGATGACCGGATTGCAGGCCGCGCGTGAGATCAACCGGACTCATCCGAACGTGCGGATCCTGATCCTGTCGATGTACGACAACGAGCAGTACTTCTTCGAGGCGCTCAAGGCCGGGGCGTCGGGCTATGTGCTGAAGTCGGTGGCCGACCGCGATCTGCTCGAAGCCTGCCGGGCGACCATGCGCGGGGAGCCGTTCCTGTACGCCGGCGCGGTGACGGCGCTGATCCGCGACTATCTGCACCGGTCACGGCAGGGCGGCGAGTTGCCGGACACCATCCTCACGCCGCGGGAGGAGGAGGTCCTCAAGTTGATCGCCGAGGGGTACTCGACCCGTGAGATCGCCGCGACACTGACCATCAGCGCCAAGACGGTGGACCGGCACCGGACCAACATCCTGGCCAAACTCGGCCTGCGGGACCGGTTGGCGCTGACGCGCTATGCGATCCGCGCCGGGCTCATCGAACCATGAGCCCAGATCGGAATGGCATGTGACGCAACGCCGATGCCCCAGCCCATGATCGGCCAGACGGGCCAGAAGTACCAGCCGCCACCGCCGAACCCGACGGCCAGCCAGATACCCAGCATCAGAAGACAGCCGGCGACGTAGGCGGCGAGGTGGATCGTGACGCTCATCCGGGCGGCCCGCTGCTGGGCGGCGCGGCGTCGGGGATCGTGACGCCGCAGACGATTGACGGGTAGGTCTGCGACGAGGCGGCGCAACTCGTCGGTGGTCTGGGCCCGGAACGCCGACTGCAGCCGATCCTCGTACTCGGGCATCGCCAGGTAGCCCTGGGTGAGGGCCTGGCCGAGGTCGTTGGCAGTGCGTTCACGCTCCCGGTCGCCGGCGCGGGCGGTTTCAACGGTGTGTAAGGCGGTGTCGGCCATCTCGAACTCCCGTGAATCTAGTCAGTGACTAGTTGAACTATCCCACCGGAACTTGTCAGCGTCAAGATATATTTCCGACGGCATCCCGTTCGGCCAGGTCGCGCAGGGTGAGCAGCTGCTTTCGCATCATCACCACGTCGCCCGCGGCCATCGCCCACCCGATGATCCGTGGACCGTCGAAGCACACCCGCACGTGCAGCCGGGTGCCGGCGGCTGCGCTGCGCACGGCGTACGTGACCGCAACCTTCCCGGACTGCAGCGTGACGTGTTCGTCGTCGATGTATGAGTGCAGCGTGAACATCTGCATGAATCGTTGGCCGGTGTGGAGCCGGGTCAGTTCCGGGTCGCGGATGCGTGGACTGCGCCGGCCGAAGTTGTCGAGCAGGTCGTAGCTGTACGGCGCGACCCGCAATTGGCAGAGCCAGCCGAAGACGGTCGACGGCGGCGCGTCGACACTGATCGCCCGATCGGCGCGGAGTGCGGTCGGCGGGGTCAGGGCGTCGCACGGCAGGGTGACGCTACGCTCCTGGGCCGTGGCACCCCAATTCAGGATCATGCCAGGACATCCGGACGTGGGCGCAGTTGTCCCGCAATGCGTTTGAGGACCTGGCGTACCGCCACCGCGTGGCCGCCCGAGCTGATCACCAGGGCGCGGTAGATCTTGCCGTGGATGCCCGGGAAGGCTGCCCAGGTTTGTGAGCGCACCCGGGTGCGATGCGGGCCGAGGTCGTCCAACTCGAAGATCCACTCGTAGATCGAGAAGGGGTGGCGGCCCTTGAGGACCAGGCGTTGGCGCGGGGTGCACTCGCCGATGGCGAATCCGAATGGGGCGCGCGGTTGGGCGGGGTCACCGCACATCGCTCGCAGGACGGCGGCCCATGTCGTAGCGGCGTCGGCGTCGACGGTTATGGCATGCTCATCGATATAGGGTAAACGTTCCATATAGAAGGACTGTACTAGATCATGGCGCCTCCGCGGAAGCATGAAACCGACGCGATCTTGGATGCGACGCGGGCGTTGGTGCTCGCCGAAGGGCCAAGGGCTGCAAGCGTTGCGGCGATTGCCAAGGTCAGCGGGGCCCCGGCCGGCACGCTGTACCACCGGTTCGGCAATCGCAACGGGGTGCTGACGGCGGCCTGGTTGCGGGCGCTGGAGCGGTTTCAATCCCGCGCGATGGCGGCGTCCGCGGACGACGCGGTGGAGGCGGCGGTTGCGATGGGCGTGGCTGCCGTGGACTTCGCCCGCGAGGTTCCCGAGGACGCCCGATTCCTGCTGACCATCCGGCCGAGCGACCTGATCGACGGCGCGCCCGATGCGGAGTTCACCGCGACGCTGGCGGCGATGAACGTGCCGCTCATCGAGCGGTTACGCGAGCTGGCGCGTGGGATCTACGGCAATGACGATGCGCGCACGATGGATGCCATGTCGCGGGCGGTCGTCGATCTGCCCTATGCGATGGTGCGCCGGCACGCCAACGATGCCGAGTTGCCGGCGTGGATGGAGGAAGACTTGGCCGATGCCATCCGGAAGTTGTTGACCAGGTAGGGGCTTCGGGTCAGCGCGGGTGCATCTGACCGTCGAGGTTGCCGCCCTCGTGTTGGTCGGTGCGGTCGTAGTCGGTGGCCGCCTTGTTCAGTTTGACCGACAGGTCGGTCGAGATCAGGTGCATCTTCCCGGCCGCTTCGCGGCGCGCCGACTCTGCCGATCGCAATGCCATCGCGGTGGCCGAGCACACCAGGCCGTGGGTTTGGAAAACGTGGCCGGAAGCCCCATCGGGTGCTGATTTAGCCATCTCGATCTGCGATGCGGCCTGCTGTTGAGGTGCAGCCTTCGAGCGAATTTGGTCGGATACGGTAAGTGCCGGTTGGGTCATGAGCAATCTCTCGTCGGGCGTGGGATTGAAGCAAAGAAGCTAAGCGGAACCGAAGCCGCCACCTGGCATCTCGGCATTTGACGCGATGGATTGGTACCCCGATGTGATATCTCTGATCGCACGCGCATGCTCGCCAGCATGTTGAGTCATGAGGGACACGCGTTGGGTAGCGAATGGGACGGTACCGGCGACCGCGGCGATCTCGATCATGGTTGAGATCACCTGCCCGCCATAAGGGATGAGCTTGGCCGCTAACGCGGGCGCGATAGATGCGCTCAGTATCGTCTGACGCTTTGACACGAATTCGCGGGTGTTGTCGACCTGGTTGGCTTCTTCGGCCAGTACCTTTTGGATAGCCATGTCCTTCGAGTACATGTCGGCTGTGCGCGTCTGTTGCTCTTTGTTGCGGTTGCCGTAGGCGTCAGATGAGTCGCCGGTCCAACCATCGGGGGGTGCGGATTGTAGTAGGGATGCATTTGCGGACATGAATTGGTCTGCGCCCCTGGTGAATCTTTCACCGTCCTCGGGCCGGCCAAACCCCAACATGTTGCTTTCGAGGGTTAGTGCGATAAGTCCTGCATTGATGATGGGCGTTCCAGCACCTTTGGCGAAGCTCTTGAGGCCTTCTGCCGAGGAAGCCATGCCTGAGGCGGCCGCGGATTTGGCCATCAACTGCGCGCCCTCGGTTGCGACCAGTTGACCCATTGACATGAGATCGGTGCCGATTCCGGCCATTGCCCACGGCACGCTCGACTTCGCACCATTAGCATGGTCGGCTATACCGAAAACGTAATTACCCTGCAGGTAATAGAAACTTCCGACACCCATATCAAGATCCCATCCGCTCGGCTCGTCAGCGATCCTAACACCGTGTCGAACTGCGAGAATGCATCAGTTTTCGCCCAAAAGTGCAGCTGGTGGCGTCTAGCTCGACCCTGGCGTCAGGGCTCGGGTTGGTCGGCTCGGGGGATCTGGATGTGGGTCAGGGCGCGACCATCCGTGAGCTCGTCCCGCTGTTCGGGGTGTTGCCAATAGAAGCGGACCATGTCGACCAGGGCCGTTCCTTTAGGCGTATACGTCCCGGGTGCTTCCATCAGCAGCGTCTTTCCATTTTTCATGGTGACGACCATCGGGTTCCAAAAGCGTTCTTCATTCGGTAATTTGTCAGCTATTTCTTTGACGTCATCCCATTTTCCAGATTTCGGCGCAATGAATCCGGCAAACTCAAAACCTTCGGGGCTGAGAAATAAATAGCTCAGACCGCCCTGTGTTGAATCTTTGAGCCAGAGCCATGCCATGGGCGCTGCTGCAGCCCCGAAGGCAATAGGAAAAACGTGCCGAACATCGCCGAGTGGAAGGTAGAGAACACCTATGGCCCACGCGGCAAACATGAGCCCCATGGATAGCGTTCCGGTGACCAGCAATCTGTGCATGTTCTTCGTGATACGGACATCGGGACGGATAACCGTTCCTGCGCTGTCGAATGATGTCTGTACGGAAACGTTCTTCGACGCGCGCAACACGAAGATCAGGTAGAAGCATGTCAGCGACAGTCCGAGGGCGACGATGACGGTAACGAGAGAGAACTGGATAGCTGCGAAGCCTGCCCATATCCAACAGACGGCCGCAAGCATTGCCAAAAGGCCGATTCCGAATCTTCTGGTGAAGGTTTCCATCTCGCCCCTCGTCTGCGTCCACCGATGTGTGGGTATGGTCTGGCTCATGGATGATAAGGCCGAAGTCTCGAAGGTGGTCGCAGCCAGTCGTGAGGTTGCCGCCCCGGCGGAGGTGATCTTCGAGCTGATCGCGGACCCGGCGCAGCAGCCTCGCTGGGACGGTAATGAGAACTTGGCCGAAGCTCCCGCCGGGCAGCGCGTGCGCGCCGTCGGCGACGTCTTCACCATGACGATCAAGCAGGGCGGCGACCGGGAGAATCGCATCGTCGAGTTCGAGGAAGGCAGGTGTATCGCGTGGCGGCCTTCGGAGGTCGGCAAAGAGCCACCCGGACATCTGTGGCGCTGGGAGCTGGAACCGTTGGGCGACAACCGAACCCTGGTCACCCACACCTACGACTGGACGCAGCTCAACGACGAGAAGCGGCTGATCCGCGCCCGCGCCACCACCGCGGACAGGCTGCAGGGATCGATCGACCGGCTGGCGGCGATCGCCGAGTAATCGGCAGCCTCAGTGCCCGGCCGCGAACTCCCGCAATGACTGCACCTGTGCCGCGTCCAAGGACGGGCGCACGGTCTCACGCGCTTTGGCCACATCGGCTGCGGTGACGTCGGCCGCATCGATGGACCGGCGCATCGCCGTCAACGCCGCCTCCCGCAGCAGCGCCACACAGTCGGCCGCGCTGTAGCCGTCCAGATCGGAAGCCAGCGCGTCGAGATCGACGTCGGGAGCGAGTGGGATGGATTTGCCTGCGGTACGCAGGATTTCACGGCGCGCATCGGCGTCGGGCGGTTCGACGAACACCAGCTTCTCCAACCGGCCCGGCCGCAGCAGCGCGGGATCGATGAGGTCGGGTCGGTTGGTTGCACCCAGCACGACGACGTCGTTCATCGGTTCGATGCCGTCGAGCTCGGTAAGCAGGGACGCCACCACGCGGTCGGTCACCCCGGAGTCGAAGCTCTGCCCGCGTCGCGGGGCCAGGGCGTCGATCTCGTCGAGGAACACCAATGACGGCGCCGAGTCACGTGCCCGGGCGAACAGTTCGCGCACCGCCTTCTCCGAGGAGCCGACCCATTTGTCCATCAGCTCAGCTCCTTTGACGGCGTGCACGGAGAGCCGTCCTGAGCTGGCCAGGGCCCGCACCAGGAACGTCTTTCCACAGCCGGGCGGGCCGTACAGCAGCACGCCGCGCGGAGGCTCGACGCCGAGGCGCTGGAATGTGTCGGGATGCTGCAGCGGCCACAGCACGGCCTCGGTCAGCGCCTGTTTGGTCTCCACCATGTCGCCGACGTCGTCGAGGGTCACCGAGCCGACCGACACCTCTTCGGCGGCGGACCGCGACAGCGGGCGGATCACCGTCAGTGCCCCGGTCAGGTCTTCCTGCCAGAGCACCGGTGCATTGCCGTCGGCGCTGGCCCGTGACGCGGCGCGCAGTGCGCCCTCGCGGACCAGGGCGGCCAGATCGGCAACAACGAAACCTGGTGTGCGGTCGGCGATCTGGCCCAGATCCAATTCGGCGGCCGGGACGCCGCGCAGAAGCACCTCCAGCAGCGCCTTGCGGGTGGCGGCATCGGGCAGTGTCAGGGCGAGCTCGCGGTCGCACAGATCCGGCGCCCGCAGGCGGGTGTCCACCCCGACGGGCACGGCAGAGGTGGCGATGAACGCCACGCCGCGGGTGGCCACGGCGTCACGAAGCTCGGCGATGATCAGCGCCGCGACGGGTTCGGGGGTCCGGTCGGCGGCAGTCGCAGGCAACAGGGCGTCGACGTCGGAGATCAGCAGCACTCCGCCGCCGTCGCGCACCGAGGCGACCGCATCGGACACGCGGCTCAACCGGTCGTCGGCCGCCAGCGCGCCCACTTCCGGCCCGTCGAGTTCGACCAATCGCCGCTCGGCGCACACCGTCCGCGCCATGGTGGCCTTGCCGACGCCGGCGGGACCGGTCACCAGGACGCCGAGATTCGGTTTGGCGCCGAGGGTTTCGAGGAGTTGAGGTTCGTCGAGCGACAGCTTGAGCCATTCGGTGAGCTTGCCGGCCTGGATATGGGAGCCCTTGAGATCGTCGAAGCTGACCGCGGGCTCGGCGCGTGCGGGGCTGATCGTATGGGCGCCGGTGGAATCCGACGTGCTCGGCTCGAGGCCCGATCCCCACGACACCACCGAATTCGGTTGAATGCTCACGGGTCCGGACGGATCGACGCCCGTCACCGTCAGCAGCTCCGAGGTCCAGGTGATACCCACCGACGAAGCCAGCGACGCGGTAGCCGCCGATGTCGAGGTGCCCGGCCCCAGATCGCGGGGGAGCAGCGACACGGTATCGCCGACCGTCATGACCTTGCCCAGCAGTGCCTGGCGCAGCGTCGCCGACGAAATCGAATCGGTCGCCAGCTTCGACCCGCTCACCGTGACCGCCCGGGCGCCGTACACCGTCACCGGCGCCACGATCACGGTCGCGGTTTCCCGCACCCCGGCGTTGGACAACGTGACGTCATCGAGCAGGGCGGTGCCGGTCGGGGTGCCGCCGGGCGCGATGCCGACGACAGCGGCGGTGGTACGAGATCCGGTCAACGAGATCGCATCCCACTCGCGCAGCCCGAGGGCGGCGATCGCCTCCGGATGCAGCCGGACCACTCCGCGACGTGAGTCGAGCGCTGAGGTGTTCAGCCGGGCCGTCAGGCGCAGATGCCCGAGCGCGTGATCCTCGTCGACCTCGAGCTGCGACATGTCAGCGCCCCGGCTTCCGCAGTCCCAGACGGGCCATCGAACGCCGGTGCGGTTGCGCCCGGCGAATCGCGCGCCGCGTCGCACGGCGCTGCTGTGGCTTGTCGTCCCATGATTCGGGGTGGCTGGCCACCCATTTCTTGGTGCGTATCGCGAACGGGATGTGGATCACGTAGGCCACGATGATCACCATGATCACGATGTAGCCGTAGAACACGGACGCCGCCACGCCGATCGCGACCAGGGCGAGCAAGGGCGCCACCATGTTCGGCGGGACCGCGAAGGTGTGGATCTTGCGCATCGGGATCCGGCTGACCACCAGCAGCGAGACGCCGATCATCCAGATCGACACCGCCCACTCGCTGGTCCACCAACCGTCGCCGAACTGCATCTTGGCCGCGAGCGGTCCGATGGCGCCGAGCGCACCGGCCGGGGCGGGCATGCCGACGAAGTACTCCTTCTCGTACGCAGGCTGATCCACGTCGAGCAATGCGTTGAACCGGGCCAGCCGCAACACGATGCACACCGCGTAGAGCAGCACCACGATCCACCCGACCCGCGAGTGCGACAGCAGGGTGCCGTAGACGATGAGGGCCGGGGCGACACCGAAATTCACCGCGTCGGCCAGGGAGTCGATCTCCTCGCCCATCTTGGAGGTGGCATTGAGCATCCGCGCGACCCGGCCGTCGAGCGCGTCGAGGATCGCCGCGACCGCCAGGAAGGCCATCGACTCGGTGGGCCGGTTGTCGAGCGCCATCTTGACCGCCGACAAGCCCAGGCAGATGGCGGCCACCGTCATGGCACTGGGCAGCATCCGCACGCTGAACGGCGGCGGTTTCATGCGTCCCTTGATCAACGACGGGGGCCGCATGCGGGGTTTGATCATGGCAACTCCGCCAGGACGGTTTCTCCGGCCAGCGTCCGCTGGCCCCGGGTGACGAGCAGTTTCGAACCAGCAGGGAGATAGGTGTCGAGTCGGGAACCGAACCGGATCAGTCCGTAGGTCTCGCCGATGTCGAGCTTGTCGCCCACGTGCGCGTTGCACACGATGCGTCGCGCGATCAGCCCGGCGATCTGCACGGCGATCACCTCGGTGCCCTCGGGGGTGCGGATGACGACGCTGTTGCGTTCGTTGTCCTCGCTCGCGGCTTCGAGCTCGGCCGAATGGAAACGTCCGGGGCGGTGCTGCACGGCCACCACGTCACCGCCGATCGGTGCCCGCTGCACATGTGCGTCGAGAACCGACAGGAAGATGCTGATCCGCGGCCGCGGGGTGTCGGACAAGCCCAGCTCGGCCGGCGGGACGGCGTCCTCGATCAGGCACACCAGCCCGTCGGCGGGGGCGACCACCACGCCAGGGCGCGTCGGCGCCACCCGGGGCGGGTGCCGGAAGAACGCCGCGTTCGCCCCGGCGGCCAGCAGGCCGGCCCGGCGCACCCAACGGTGCTTGCGGCCCAGGGCCGCGACGGCGAGGCTGGCGCCGACGAACGGGAGGCCCGCCGAATGCATCGGCGGAACACTGGATCGCACCAGCGCCGCAAGGCGTTCTGGTCCGGACTGGAGGTCGGGGCGTCTGGCCATCGGGAGGATTCTACGTGCGGGTGGAGTCGGAATCGCTAGCTCAGGTCCCAGACGGGAACCGTCGACCCGGCCGGAAGTTCGGTGATGTCCTCGGCTATCTCCAACAGACAGTTCGCCGAGGCGAGCCACCGCAGATGATGCGAGGCCGGGGGACCGTAGCTACTTACCGAATCTCCGGTCAGCACACCCCTCCGGAACTGCCGTTTTCCGCGCGGCGAGGTCAGATCCTCGGTCAGCTGCGCGGTGCGCCGCGGCCGGTCGGGGTCGGCGAGGCCCATCGCGGCGCGCAGCGGTGAGCGGACGAACACCTCGAAGGACACCAACGCACTGACCGGATTGCCGGGCAGCGTGACGATGGGAACGCCGTCGACCGTCCCCGCCCCCTGCGGCATCCCGGGCTGCATCGCCACCTTGACGAACTCCACCTGATCCGACAGTGAGTCCTTGACCACTTCGTAGGCGCCTGCGCTCACTCCGCCGGTGGTGATGATGAGGTCAGCGTCGACGGCATGCGCGGCCAGCGCCGCTCGGAACGCGTCGACGTCGTCGGCGGACATCGGGGCGATGGTGGCCTGCGCACCGGCGTCGCGGACCGCCGCCGCCAGCATCACCGCATTGGACTCGTAGATCTGGCCCGGCTGCAGTTCGGTGCCCGCGGCCACGAGTTCGGTGCCGGTCGACATCACCATCACGCGCTGCGGCGGCAGCACGGGCAGCGTGGCCAGTCCCAGCGCCGCGGCCAGCCCGAGGGCGGCCGGGCCGATCACCTGACCGGCGTGCAGCACGGTGGTGCCTGCCGTGACGTCCTCACCGGCGCGGCGGATGTGCTGGCCGCCCCGGGCGGCCGCGCGGATCGTCACCGTGTCCGTCGCCCCGTCGGTGGCCTCGACCGGGACCACCGCGGTAGCGCCGGACGGCAGTGGGGCCCCGGTCATGATGCGGTGCGCGGTTCCGGGTTGCAGCCTCAGCGGGTCGGTGCGGCCCGCCGGGATGTCCTCGGCGACGGGCAACCGGACCGGGGTGTCCTCGGTGGCGCCTGCGACGTCGTCGGCGACGACGGCGTAGCCGTCCATCGCGGAGTTGTCGAAGCCCGGCAGTGACAGCGGGGCGACGACATCGGCCGCCAGCACCAGACCGAGGGTGTCGTTCAGTGGAACATCTTGCGGTGCACGGGCTTTGATCAGCTCCGCGACCACCTTCTGGTGTTCTTCGACGGTCCGCATCATCACACCGGGAACGTGACGCCGGTGAGCTCTTCGGACACCGCCCACAGCCGGCGCTGCAATTCCTCGTCATGCGACTGCTTGCTGGACGTCACGAGCTTCGGGTAGCCGCGCAGTTCCCGGAAGCCGTCCGGTCCGTAGTACTGACCACCTTGCACGCCGGGATCGGTGGCGGCGCGCAACGTGGCCAGGGCGCCCTTCACCGCGCTGTTGACGAGAAGGCTGGTGATCCTGCCGACGCCCGGCAGCCCGGCGCCGGGGATGTGCCGGGTGAGTTCGGTATCCGAAACCCCGGGATGGGCGGCCACCGCGATGGTCGGCTCGTTCTTGGCGGCCAGGCGCCGCTGCAGCTCATAGGTGAACAACAGGTTCGAGAGCTTGGACTGCCCGTACGCGGCGACCCGGTTGTAGCTGCGTTCCCACTGCAGGTCGTCGAAGTGGATGCCGGCCTGGATGTCGTGGGCGATGCTGGCGACCGCGACGACGCGTGACCCGTCGACCGGGAGCAGGTGCTCCAGCAGCAGGCCGGTCAGCGCGAACGCGCCCAGATGGTTGGTGCCGAACTGCAGCTCGAAGCCGTCGACGGTGGTCTGCTTGGGCGGGTACATCACCCCGGCGTTGTTGATCAGCAGATCGATGCGCGGATAGGCGGCCTTGAGCTCCTCGGCGCCGGTCCGGACCGAATCCAGCGAGCCCACATCCAGCTGCTGCAGCTTGAGATCGGCCTTGGGTACTGCGGCGGTGATCCGCTCGACGGCCTGACGACCCTTGTCCAGGTTGCGTACCGCGATGACGACGTGCGCGCCCCTGGCGGCGAGCACGCGGGCGGTCTCGTAGCCCAGACCGGTGTTGGAGCCGGTGACGATCGCGATCCGGCCGGACTGATCGGGAACGTCGGCCTCGGTCCACTTGGAATTGGCGCTCATGGCTCGAACTCTACGGGTGCGCCGTTGTGCCTCACACCGTTGCGATCACCGAGGCCGAGGGCCTCGACCGCATCACGTGATCGATGTGGATCTGGTCGGCGATGTACCGCCCGTTGTCCGCGACAGCGGCCAGGCCCGTCCGGGCCAGCGAGTCACCGTCGGGCAGCCCCGCGTAGTACAGGCCGGGGAGTGCACCCAGGATGCCGCCCTGCTGAAGTGGCACCCCATTCTCGTCGAGCGCGTATGCGGGCAGGATCCGGTAGTCGGGGCGGAATCCGGTGCACCACACGATCGTTGAGATGCCGTGCCGAACCAGGTCGAGCCGGGTGTCGAAGCCCGTGATCGCATCGAGGTTCACGACGGGTGCCGTCGCAGCCTCGGGGGCGACGAAGCCGCGGTCACGCAGTCCGGCGTCGATCTTGTTGATCACCTCTCGGAACGAGAGGGCGGATTTCTCGGCGATGTCGATGACGTTGTCCTCCAGCATCAGCACGCTGCCACGTGCCCCGCGGGCCGAACCGACCATTACGACGCCCTTTTCGGCCAATGTGCCCAGGTTGAGTTCGGCGGTGCCGAGCCTGTTTCCGCACACCGGCAATCCGGGGAGCCGTGAGCGGTGATCGGCGCCTGCGGTGACGAAGTCGTCATACAGCGAGAACACGTGCATCCATTCGTGGATGGTGCGGCCGCGGTAGTGCCGGGGCCAGGCGCGGTGCCGGCCCACGGACAGGAAGACCCGTCGGCCGGCATCGACCAGTTCGTCGGCGATCTGCTGACCGCTGATCCCCGCACCGACCACCAGGACCGACCCGCCCGGAAGCGCGTCGGGATTGCGATAGTCGGACGAATGGGTTTGGTGGATGGCCGCATCGATGTCGCACGACAGGATGGGCTTGCGCGGTTGTGCGTAGCCGCCGACGGCTGCGACGAGGTTGCGCGATTCGACCGTCCCGCCGTCGTGCAGGCGGGTCCTGAACCGCACGTCGTCGTCGGATCCACCAAACCGGCCCTCGACGGCCTGTACCGGCGTGCGCTCACGGACGGTCAGGTTGCGGTCCCGCACATAGCGCCGCAGATAATCGGCTACCTGCGGGCCCGACGGCAGGGCGAACGGGTCGTCGCCGTCGTAATCCCGCCCGGGCAGCCGGATCGACCGGTTGCCGCTCCCGACGAGCAGGCTGTCCCACCGTTCGTGCGCCCACCGTTGGCCCACCTCGCCCTTCTCGAACACGATCACCTCGCGCCCGATCTGCTGTAGCGCTCCGGCCACTCCGCAGCCTTGCTGGCCGGCGCCGACGACGACGGTCTCGATGTATTCGTTCCTCATGGGAGGGCCTTTCTTTCTGCGCCAAGTTAGTTAGGGTGACCTAACAAGAGCACTTCAAGTCGGCTTTAGATCAAGGTCGTAAATGCGGTGGGTGACATGAGTGACGACGACTTCATCGGCATCGGTGCGGCGGCACGGCGATTCGGTCTGGCCGAATCGGCCCTGCGGTACTGGGAGAAACGCGGCCTACTCCATCCGGCCCAGCGCCGGTCCAGTTGGCGGTTGTACGGCCCGGAGCAGCTCCACCGGATCGGGCTGATCAAGGTATGGCGGGAAAGCGGCCTCCTGAGCCTCGACGAGATCGAGACCATTCTCACCGCGGGTAACGACGACTGGCGCGATGCCGTGCTCGACCGCCTCGGGGAGATTGAGCGGCAACAGGATCGGCTGGCCGAAGCCAAGGCGCACCTCGAGCACCTACTGACCTGTCCGGACGACAATCCCGCCGAGGACTGTCCGTACCTGCGGAAGATGACGGACGAGTATCCGGCTCGATAGGTCCGGTGCTGGACGGCGCACCGACGCCATAGCAGTCTGGGAGCCATGCGCAACGTGCTGGCTGTCCTGCTCGCCGTGTTGCTGTTGGTGACCGGGTGTTCGTCGAACGACGGTGCCGCAGATCCGTTGTCCGCGTGGAACGACACATCGGCGAAGAATTCGATCACCGAGTTCGTGAAGCGGGTCACCAGAGCCGACACACCCGATTTCGTCGCGCCGCAGGACCGCATCGCGGTGTTCGACAACGACGGCACGCTCTGGGCCGAGGCGCCGCTGCCGTTCCAAGCGGCGTTCGTCATCGACGAGCTCAAACGCCGGGCACCGCAGGAACCGGCACTGGCCGCCGACCCCATGGTGCAGGCGGCACTGAAGGGCGATGTGGCGACCCTGCTCGCCGGTGACCGGCATGTTGGATTGCTGCACGTCCTGGCGCTCACCCACTCCGGGATGACCACCGACGAGTTCGACCAGCGGGTAACCGACTGGATGGCGACCGCCAAGCATCCCCGGTTCGACCGGCCCTACGACCAGCTGACCTACGAACCGCAACAACAGTTGCTGTCCTACCTGCGGGACAACGGGTTCCGTACCTTCATCGTTTCCGGCGGCGGTGCGGATTTCATGCGGGTGTTCTCACAGCGGGTGTACGGCATCCCGCCCGAGCAAGTGGTCGGCTCCACCGGCACCACGAAATACGAACTGCGGGATGGTAAGCCAGTGCTCGTGAAGACCCTGGACTACGTCTTCGTCGACGACAAGGCGGGGAAACCTTCGGGTATTCACGAGTTCATCGGCAGGCGACCGATCCTCGCCGTCGGCAACAGCGACGGTGACCAGGCGATGTTGGAGTACACCACGATCGACAACCCGCGCCCCAGCCTCGGCGTGCTGGTCCACCACACCGACGCCGAGCGCGAATACGCCTACGACGCCAACCCGCCGTCCTCGGGAAAACTGGTCACCGCGCTGCAGCAGGCCGGGCCGGACGGCTGGACCGTCGTCGACATGAAGAACGACTGGAAGACGGTATTCGCACAGTGAAATTGGTCGACCCTGCCCAGCCGCCCAGCAGTAAGGCGCCACTGGTGTGGGCATTGAGCGCAGCCATCCCGTGGGCGGTGCTGGCACTGGTCCAGCTGGTCTGGTTCGCCCTCGACTCCCGGATGCTCTGGCTGCACGGTGCGGCCGCGATCGTCACGGTGCTGGGTGCCGCCCTGTTCGTCGTGGTGGTCCCGATCTGGCGCTACCGCGTGCACCGCTGGGACATCAACGTCGGATCCGGCACCCCCGCGGTGTACACCCGCACCGGGTGGCTGGTACAGGAGCGCCGCATCGCCCCGATCTCGCGGGTGCAGACCGTCGACACCTACCGAGGCCCCTTGGACCGGCTGTTCGGCCTGGCCAACGTGACGGTGACGACGGCGTCCTCGGCCGGGGCGGTGCGGATCGTGGCCCTCGACGCCGACGTCGCCGAGCGGGTGGTGGCGCAGCTGACCGACATCGCGGCGATCGGTGAACAGGACGCCACGTGACCACGCCGGCCGAACCGGCCATCGGGCCGCCGTGGCAGCGGCTGAGCCCGCGCATGCTGCTGGTCCACCCGGTCCATGAAGTGCTGCAACAGATCCCGCTGTTGATCGGTGCGGTGGTGCTGGGCTCGGCGACCGGCAACTCCGGCTGGACCATCGCGGCGATCGCGCTGACCGTCGCCGTCGGCCTGGCGCGCTGGTTCACCACCAGCTACCGCATCGAACCGGATGAGGTGCAGCTACGTACCGGGTTGTTGCAACGCAAGGTGCTGTCGGTGCCGCGCAACCGGATCCGATCGGTGTCCACCGATGCCCGGCTGCTGCACCGGATGCTCGGGCTGACCGTGCTGCGGATCAGCACCGGCCAGGAGGCCAAGGGGGACACCGTGTTTGCCCTCGACGCCGTCGAGGCGCAGCAGGTGCCCCGGCTGCGCGCGATCCTGCTGGCCGACGCCGTCCCGGTCGAGGATGCACCGGCGGGCCGGGAACTGGCCCGGTGGCAGCCCTCGTGGCTGAGCTACAGTCCGCTGAGCCTCACGGGCCTGGCCATGATCGCAGCCGCGGTGGGGGTGGTCTACCAGGCGGGAGCGGGTGCGGCGCTGCAGAACTCGGATCTGGCCCAGTCCGGAATCGCGGTCGCAGAACGCCTCGGCGTCCTGATCAGTGTGGTGCTCGGTGCGATGGTGGTCCTGACGCTTTCGGTGGTGCTGTCGGTGCTGAGGTCGTTGCTCACCTACGGGAATCTGGTGCTGACCCGCAGAGACATTCCTGGAAAGGGTGGGGCGCTGCACCTGCAGCACGGCCTGCTTCGGCTGCGGGAGCACACCTACGACATGCGACGGATGCGTGGCGGTACCCTGCGTGAGCCACTGCTGGTGCGGGCCTTCGGCGGTGCGCGCCTCGACGCGGTGATGACCGGCGTCGGCGGCGAGGGAGAGGCCTCGCTCCTACTGCCGCCCTGCCCTGCCTCCACCGCCACAGGGGTACTGGCCGAGCTGATCGACAATCCCGGCGTCGTCGAGGCACCGCTGGTGGCCCACGGACCGGCGGCGGTGCGCCGACGCTGGACGCGTGCCCTGACGCTGCCCGTGCTCGTGGCCGCGGTGATGCTGATGGCCGGGGTCCCGGTGTGGCTGTGGGTGCTGTGGGCACTGTTGGCCGGGGGAGCCGCCCTGCTGGCCGCGGACCGGGCCAGGTCCCTCGGTCATCTGGTGCGTGAGGGCTGGCTGGTGGCCCGGGCCGGAAGTCTCGAGCGTCGCCGCGACCACCTGGACGCCGCCGGGATCATCGGATGGACGGTGCGGCAGACGTTCTTTCAGCGCCGCGCCGGGGTGGCCACCCTGATCGCGGCGACCGCCGCGGGGGAGAAGCGCTATGCCGTGATCGACGTCCCGGCGGCACAGGCATGGTCGGTGGCGGTGGCCGCCTCACCGTGGGTGGCCGACAACGCGTGGGCATCCGGGGCGGCAGGCCCCGAGTTGCGCTGAATTCGCCGACGTTTACTGTCGCTGCATGGCTATCGGTGGAGTGTTGTTCGACATCGATGGTGTGCTGGTGACCTCCTGGCAGCCCATCGACGGCGCTGCGCAGACGTTGCGGGTGCTGGCCGAGAACCAGATCGCCCGCTCCTACCTGACCAACACCACCACGCGCACCCGCGCTCAGATCGCCGATCTGCTGACCGCGGCCGGCATGGACGTCGCCGCCGACGAGGTGATCACCGCGGCGGCGCTGACCGCCGAATACGTGCGGGACCGTTACCCCGGCGCCCGATGTTTCCTCGTCAACAGCGGCCAGATCGGCGAGGACATGCCCGGCGTCGACGTCGTGTACTCCAGTGACTTCACCGGACCGGCCGCACCGGACACCCCGGACGTGGTGCTGCTCGGCGGGGCCGGACCGGAGTACAACCACCTCACGCTCAGCTGGGTGTACGACTGGATGGCTCAAGGAGTGCCGGTGGTGGCGATGCACCGCAGCACCGCGTGGACCACCACCGACGGACTGCGAGTGGACACCGGCATGTACCTGACCGGCATGGAGGAGACCTCGGGCCGCAAGGCCACGGCCGTGGGAAAGCCCGCGCCGGAAGGGTTCCTGGCCGCCGCCAACCGCCTCGGCGTCGACCCCGAGGAGATGTACATGATCGGCGACGACCTCAACAACGACGTCCTGGCGGCGCAGGTGGTGGGGATGGCCGGGGTGCTGGTGCGGACCGGCAAGTTCCGTCAGTCGACGCTGGACCGTTGGGCCGCAGACGAATTCGCGATGCAACCCAACTACATCATCGACTCGGTCGCCGACCTTCCCGAACTGCTGGAGTTGTAGGGCTCTGCTCAACGGGCCGGATCGTCGGCGACCTCGATCTCGCCGGCCCTGGCGGCCCGTTACACCGTGTAGCGCCTGTCGTAACCGGCCTGGCGCTCGGCGATCTGCTGGTCGCGGTCGTAGTTGAGCTGCTCGGGGTTGTAGTTGGGGTTGTTCGGATCGTTGACGATCCCCTGGACTTCCGAGATCTTCACCACCTGCGTCTTCACCGACGGGTTGTCGGTGGAATCCGGGTCAACGCCCTGGAACCGCATGGAGATGGTGCCCTGATTCAGCCCGCCGGTGGACACCCAGTTGGCCACGCCGGGATCGTTTTTGGACACCACGATGGTGTAAGTGCCGTCGGCGTTCTTGATGGCCTGGCTGTTGTTGAGGCTGACCTGCTGGTTGCGGGTGTCGCCGGTGATGGTCCAGTCGTTGGTCACCGGCACCACGAAGTACTCCGCGTCACCCGGATCGACGGTGATGATCATTGCCTCGTCGTCTTTGAGCTGGAAGTAGCCGGCGCTCTGCAACTGGGTGGAGAGGAACTGTGCGTTGTGAGCGGGCTGCGACAAGGTGTTGGGCGCGCCGGTGGCGGTGGCCACCGACATGTAGGTGTTCTCACCGCTGATGCCGGTGACCAGCATCAGCAGGGCGGTCTCGGTGGACGACAGCAGCAGTGGGGCCTTGTCGAACGCCGGGACGATCGACACCAGCGAGAGCAGGAGCGGGTTCTTCACCACCGTTTCGCCGATCCCCGGGATGGCGAACCCACCGATCTGGCTGAACAAGCTGCTGGGCGGTCCGGCGGTCTTCTCGATGGTCAGCGTCATCGGGGTCTCGGTATTCCAGTCCCCCAAGGTGTTTCGGGTGGCCAGGATGGTCGAGTTGGCCGGGGCCTGGATGTAGTTCATGCCCTTCTCGGGGTTCGCCGGCGCCCCGTCCGGGCTCACCACGATTGTGAACGTCCCGTCGTCCCTGATGCTGAGGTCCTCGCCGCTGAGATTGGCTGCGGTAACGCCGTTGATGCCCGTCAGCACACTGAAATTGGCGTTGGCGGAGGTGGGGTGGGTGCTCGGGTCGGCCGGGTCGTATCCCGCGACCGTCCCTTCGATCCGGTAGGTGGAGGCGCCGTTGATGCCCGTGAACCGGTAGACGGTGTCGGGGTTGTCGTACCAGATCCGGGTGCCGCCGGCGTTCTGCCCGTTCCAGCTGTGCGGCGGGTTGACCTGGAGCAGCAGCTTCGGATCATTCGAATTCAGCAGCAGGAACTCGGTTGCCGACTGGTTGGCGAACTCGGTGGCGGCTTGGTTGAGCTGTGAGAAGTTCGTGAAGTCGGGGCCGCCGACGGTCGCGAAGTTCTTGGCCGCCTCGACGTACCAGGCCGCCATCAGCACCACCTTGGCCAGCTGGACGATGGGCGTGTTGACGATCTGGCTGACCTGCTGCTCGGCCTCAAGCTGGTCCTCGGTGGCGAGTATGGACGTCGCCTGGTCGGTGACTTCCGAGGTGGTGACGCTGCTTTCGACCTGTTGGGACTCCCGCGACCGGCCGAAGAGGTCGATCGACGGAGCCTGGCCGTCGCGGCGCGACCAGCCCAGCAGCGCCGCCAGTCCGAGGTCATGGACCGGGTTCACCGGTGATTCCGGGATGCGCGGTTTGAGGCGCTCCGTCACGTTCGCCACCAGCTCGGGTATGGCCTGGGCGGACGGCGCCTGGATGCGGGGCGTCACCGCCGGAATTACCTTGTTCACAACATCATTCGTCACGGTCTTGGTGACGACGGTCAGCGATTCCAGGGGCGTGGCGGCTTCTGCCTCGGACTCGGCCGGGCCCTGGGGCGTGGTGTCCAGCGTGGCCGGGCGTTTGCGGGGTGCATCGGCTGTCGTGCCGATGGCGCGGGAGACCGCCTGCCGGACATTGCCGACGGCGGTCTCGACCGCTGCCTTGCCGTCCTTGCCGTCGGTTTTCCGGTCGGTCGACGCTGCCGACGATCGACGCTCGCCGGCCTTGGACTTGTCGAGGGCGGACTCCACCTTGGCGGACACCTCGCCGAGCCGTTTGGCCAGCTTCTCCGGGCCCGGGCCCGAGGCCGACGGCTTGCGGGGGCCCCGCTTGGGGGTCGAGCTATCGGACTTCGGACTGTTGCTCGCGCCTGAAGACGTTCCGGACGAGTCTGAGCCACCGGTCCCGGCGGAGGCGATCCCGGTGCCGTTGGCAACCGCCACTCCGATTCCGAGGGCGACGGCGAGAGCGCCCACCCGCCCGATGAATCGTGCCCCTCCAGCGGTAGCGGACGTCGTCGTCATTTGCTCTCCCCCAACTGTTCTGGCTGCAACAGAACGCAATTGGCCGACTGTAACAAGTTCCAGTTCGGTCTCGGGCGAGTTTGGCGGGACTCTGATTTTTTGTCGTGAGGGCGGCTGTCAGGCCTTCAGGTCGCGCACGGCTTCGATGCGGGCCTTGAGCTGATCGGTGGTCGCGGCCGCCACCGGAGGCCCGCCGCAGATGCGGCGTAGCTCGTTGTGGATCCAGCCGTGCGGCTTGCCGGTGCGGTGATGGGCGATGGTCACCAGGGCGTTGAGTTCACGGCGCAACTCGCGGATCTGGCCGTGTGTGGTGCGCGGGGGCGGCGGACCGCCCGACACCGCGGCCTCGGCCGTGCGTTTGGTGAGTTGCTCATCTTGCCTGCGCCGCAACAGATCTCGCATCTGCGAGGCGTCGAGCAGGCCGGGGATGCCCAGGTAGTCGGCTTCCTCGTCGCTGCCGGCCGGGGTCGCCGTGCCGAACGACGAGCCGTCGAAGATGACCTGGTCCAACTCGGCGTCCGCACCGAGGGACTCGAAGCCGTTCTCGAGTTCGCTCTTCTCGTCCTTGCGTTTCTCGGCGGCTTCGAGCGCCTCGTCATCGAGTCCGTCGGACTCGCGGTGCGGCTTGCCCAGCACGTGATTGCGCTGGGCTTCCATCTCGCTGGCCAGCAGCAGCAGATTGGGCACCGAAGGCAGGAAGATGCTGGCGGTCTCGCCGGCCCGGCGCGAGCGCACGAACCGGCCGATGGCCTGGGCGAAGAACAGCGGCGTCGACGCACTCGTCGCGTACACGCCGACGGACAGACGCGGCACGTCGACGCCCTCGGACACCATGCGGACCGCGACGAGCCAACGGCTGGTGCCCTCCGAGTACTGGCTGATCCGGTCAGAGGCGCCGGGATCGTCGGAGAGCACCACGGTGGGCGTCTCGCCGGTGATCTTGATGAGCAGGTCGGCATAGGCCCGTGCGGTGGTCTGGTTGGTGGCGATGATCATGCCGCCGGCATCGGGCACGTGCTGCCGCTTCTGCTGCAACCGTTTGTCGGCGGCCGCGATGACGGCAGGCATCCACTCGCCGGTCGGGTTCAGCGCGGTACGCCAGGCGCGTGCGGTCTGCTCGGCGGTCAGCGGCTCACCGAGCCGGGCCGAATGCTCCTCGCCGGCGCTGTCACGCCAGCGTGCCTCACCCGAATAGGCGAGGAACACCACGGGCCGGACCACCCCGTCGGCCAACGCATCCGAATAGCCGTACACGTGGTCGGCCTTCGATTGCTGGAAACCGGCGCCGTCGGTTTCGTAGTTCACGAACGGGATGGGGCTGTCGTCGCTGCGGAACGGGGTACCGGTGAGAGACAGCCGCCGGGTCGCGTCGTCAAAGGCTTCGCGCATGGCGTCGCCCCAGCTCTTCGAATCACCGCCGTGGTGGATCTCGTCGAAGATGACGAGGGTCTTGCGGTTCTCGGTGCGGACGCGGTGCCGGGTGGGATGGCTGGCCACCTGGGCATAGGTGACGACGACGCCGTGGTACTCCGCGGAGGTCTGCGAGTTGGAGTTGCTGAACTTCGGATCGAGTGCGATGCCACTTCGCGCTGCCGACTGCGCCCACTGGATCTTGAGGTGCTCGGTGGGCACCACCACGGTGATCGCATCGACCGTGCGGTCGTTGAGCAGCTCGGCCGCGATCCGCAGCGCAAACGTCGTCTTACCCGCGCCTGGGGTGGCGACCGCCAGGTAGTCCCGCGGTTTGGCGGTCAAATACCGCACCAGCGCCTTGCGCTGCCAGCCCCGAAGTGCCTGGGTGCTGGGCGCTGCATCAGCCCGCACCCGAGGACTCCTCTCAGTCGGAATGCAGTCTAGGCCAGCGCGTTACGCCGGCGCATCTCTGCAGGAAAGCCCCGGGCGTGTCGCTCAGAGGAAGTAGTTGTCGTTCTTGACGAACCACTCGGCGCGTTCCTCGTCGTTGAGGTCGGCCAGCTGGGCGAACCCTTCGAAATAGGCTTCGCGCGGCGCACCTGGAGCAAACAACATCAAAAGCGACGTCGGCGCGTCGGTCACATTCCGGAAGCCGTGGATTCCGCCCGGTGGAACATACAGGAAGTCGCCCTGGTTGCCGTCCGCCCAGTCGTTTCCGTCGTAGAGCTCGACGGTGCCGGACAGGACGAAGAACGCTTCCGACATGGTCCGGTGAAA
Source organism: Mycobacterium sp. 134 (assembly GCF_048282715.1). Classification (NCBI taxonomy): domain Bacteria; kingdom Bacillati; phylum Actinomycetota; class Actinomycetes; order Mycobacteriales; family Mycobacteriaceae; genus Mycobacterium; species Mycobacterium sp. 134. The sequence continues at coordinate 5,786,412 of NZ_JBLVUN010000008.1, read as the reverse complement.
GTGCGGGCCCGGCCCGCCGCCCTGCGGGCTGATGTCGACGCGGTAGAGACCGTAATCGCCGTCGGTCTGCTGCTGGTTGGCCAGGTAGTGGTATTTCACCAGGCCGTGGGAGTCGTAGTCGGGCGGCCCGTCGCCGCGTCTGAGCCGCGCGCTGACTTCAGGCTCGTTCTCGGTGTAGCGGGGCGGGGGATAAGGGGGCACATTCCTGGGATCCCAGAGCGACACCCCGCCAGCCTAGTTGCGGCGACGGGCCATCGCGTCAGGCGCGCGCGTCCAGCAGCTGTGGGTACGTCACGCCGGTGAGTTCCTCGGACACCGACCACAGCCGGCGCTGTAGCTCGATGTCGTAGGACCGCTCATTCGAGGTCACCAGCTTCGGGTGGCCCTTCTGCTCGCCGAGCCCGTCGGGACCGTAGTACTGACCGCCGAGAGCGCCTGGATCCGTCGCCGCCCGCAGGGTCGGCAACGCGCCCATGGCGGCCTCCTGGAAGAGCGGACGCAGCAGGGGGACCGCGCGCTGTGCGGCGCGGGGAAGGTGGCGGGCCAGTTCCGTGTCGGATCCGCCGGGGTGCGCGGCCAGGGCCGTGGTGTTCTGCCCGATCAGGCGGCGCTGCAGTTCATAGGTGAACAGCAGGTTGGCGAGCTTGGACTGACCGTAGGCCTGGAGGCGGTTGTAGCTGCGTTCCCACTGCAGATCGTCGAACCGGATGCCGCGCGAGAAGCGGTGGCCGATGCTGCTGACCGTGACCACTCTGGAGCCGGCAACCGGCAGCAGGCGGTCGAGAAGCAGGCCGGTGAGGGCGAAGTGGCCGAGGTGGTTGGTGCCGAACTGCAGCTCGAACCCGTCTTCGGTGGTCTCCTTCGGCGGGGTCATCACGCCGGCGTTGTTGATCAGCAGGTCGATGGTGTCGTGCTCGGCCCGGATCTCGTCAGCGGCCTCCCGCACCGACTTCAGTGACCCGAGGTCGAGGCGCTGCAGCCCGAGGTCGGCGTTCGGCACCGACCGCGAGATCCACTCGACAGCGGCCTCTCCCTTTTCCAGGTTGCGCACGGCGAGGACGACGTGGGCGCCCTTGGCGGCCAGGGCCTTGGCGGTCTCGAGCCCGAGACCGGTGTTGGCGCCGGTCACGATGGCCGTGCGGCCCGATTGATTCGGAATGTTGGCGGTGGTCCAGTTGGTCATGAGAGACTCCTAGTGGGGCTAAGCGGAGTGAGCACTCCGGTTGTGTACGAATATACGGAACGTGCGCCCCGCTTTGTCAATGATTTGTCGCCGACGGATTTGTGAGGTGATGGCGAATGCGTGCGGATGCGGCGCGGAACCGTGCCCGGGTGCTGGAGGTGGCCTACGAAACGTTCGCCGCCGATGGACTGTCCGTACCCATCGACGAGATCGCGCGCCGGGCCGGGGTCGGCGCGGGAACCATCTACCGACACTTTCCGACGAAGGACGCGTTGTTCCAGGCGGTGATCGCCGAGCGGATCCGCGGCGTCGTCGACGAGGGGCGAACCTTGCTCGCCGAGGCCGATCCCGCCGACGCGCTGTTCATGTTCCTGCGGTCGATGGTGTTGCAGTGGGGCGCCGCCGACCGCGGACTGGTCGACGCCCTCGCCGGATCAGGCATCGACGTCAACACCGTGGTTCCCGAAGCCGAGGACGAGTACCTGGCCGTCCTCGGCGACCTGCTGGCCGCCGGGCAGAAGGCGGGCACGGTCCGACGTGACGTCACGGTCTCGGACGTGAAGGCGCTTCTGGTCGGATGCCAGGCCATGCAGGCCTACAACGACGACGTGGCCGAGCGGGTCACCTCGGTGGTGTTCGACGGGTTGCGGGCGAAAGGAAGACGGTGACGGCGCTGCATTTCATCTCGGGCCTGCCGCGGTCGGGGTCGACGCTGTTGGCGGCGCTGCTTCGGCAGAACCCGCGCGTTCAGGCCGGGATGTCGGGTCCCCTGGCCGGCTTGTTCGACGCCCTGCTGGCCCAGATGAGCGCCCGCAACGAGTTTTCGGTGTTCCTCGACGACGCGAAGCGCGAGCGCATCCTGCGTGGATTGTTCGACAGCTACTACTCCGACTGCAACGCCGAGGTGATCTTCGATACCAACCGCGGCTGGTGTGCGCGCATGCCGGCGATTGCGCAGCTGTTCCCTGACGCGAAAGTCATTGCGTGCGTGCGTGATCTGCCATGGGTGATCGACAGCATCGAACGGCTGGTCCAGCGCAACGTGTTCAGTCCGTCGTCGATCTTCAACTACAGCCCGGGCGGCACCGTCTACACGAGGGCCAATGACGTTGCCGCACAGGACGGAATGGTCGGCGCTCCCTACGACGCCCTCAAGCAGGCGTGTTACGGCGCCCAGCGCGACCGGCTGCTGGTGGTGCAGTACGAAACCCTGACCACCGATCCGGGCAACGTCCTGCGCGCCATCTACGAATTCATCGGGGAGCCGGCTTTCGAGCACGACTTCGGCCACGTCGACTACGACGTCACCGAGTTCGACGAACGGGCCGGGACGCCCGGGCTGCACACCGTGCGCGGTGAGGTGAAAGCCGAACCGCGCGAGACCGTGCTGCCGCCGGATCTGTTCAATCGCTTTGTCCACGACGCGTTCTGGCGCGATCCGGGCAATGTTCCGGACGGTCTGCGCGTCGTATGAACCCCTGACAGCGGAGAGGCCCGCCGAAGCGGGCCTCTCCCATTTGCCGTCCCTGCGGTCAGGGGTTGTTGGCGCCGGTGGAGCCGGTGGTGCCGGGCGTTCCATCGGGCAGTGCGTTGCCGCCGTTGCCACCCGCACCGCCGGTGCCGATGCCGCCAGCGGTGTTGCCGCCGACGCCGCCGCTACCGCCCGCACCGCCCTTTCCGGTGCCGCCGGCACCGGGCGCGCTGCCGTTGCCGCCGTTGCCGCCCTTGCCGCCCGTGTTGACCTGATTGTTGGATGTCTGGCCACCCGACTTCCAGAACGTGCTGTTGCCGCCGTCCCCACCCTTGCCGCCCGTCGCGCTGCCGTTGCCGTTGGTGCCGCCGTTGCCGCCGTTGCCGCCGGTCGACGTGCCGTTGACGATGGTGGTACCGGCCGGGGCCGACGGGTCGTAGGCCTGAATCCAGCCCATTCCGCCTGCGCCGCCGTCTCCGCCGTTGCCGGTGCCGCCGTTGCCGGAGGTCGCGCTGCTGCCCGTGACACTGCCGTTCAGGGCCGCGATGTTGGTGAACCCGCCGGCACCACCGGTCGCGCCGGCGGTGCCGGCCGCGCCGCCGTCACCACCCTTGGCCGTGTTGCCGGTGGCAACGCTGCCGGTGCCTGCGGCCATGATCAGCGAGCCGCCGCCGACGCCGCCGCGGCCGCCGTTGGTCGCGTTGCCGCCCTTGCCGCCGGTCGCGGCGCCGCTGGCAGTCCCGGTGGAATCGGCACCGATCTTGGCGGTGCCACCGGCTCCGCCCGTGCCACCGTTGGTTCCCGCGCCGCCGGCGCCGCCGGTGGCCCCGGTCCCGGTGCCCGTCCCGCCGACCCCACCGGTGGTCGTTCCGGTGAAGTTGTCAGTCGGGAGGGTGACGGAGATGGTGCTGGCACCGCCGGAGCCGCCCTTGCCGCCGGTGATGCCGGCGCCACCGTTGCCGGCGATGGCATGACCATCGGTGACGTCGGCGCCTGTCGCCGCCGTAATGGTGGCCGTTCCGCCGTTTCCGCCGACACCGCCGCCGGCATCGCCCGCACCGGCGTTGCCACCCGTGGCCGACGAATCGGTGACGACACTCGGCACGGCGGCGCTGGTGCCTTGTGCGTTGATGGTGGCGTCGCCGCCGGTGGCTCCACCGGTACCGCCGTTGCCGCCGGTCGCAGTGCTGCCGGTGACGGAGTCCCCGTCACGCCGTGCGTTCAGGCCCGCATTGCCTCCCTTGCCGCCGTTGACGCCGTTCACGCCCGCGCCACCGTTGCCGCCGGTTGCGGTGCCCTGCGCGACGGCATTGACGCCCACAACACCGGCAGTGCCTTGCCCCGAGCCGATGGTGGCGTCGCCACCGGCACCGCCGGTGACACCGGAACCGGTGCCGCTGCCGCCGGACCCTGCCGTGACGGTCCCGCTCGCATTCGACGAGATGCCTTTCGACGTGATCTGCCCGCGTCCGCCTGCGCCACCGGTGCCGTTGTTGGCCCCGGTCCCGCCGGCTCCGCCGTAGGCGTTGCCGTCGGCAGTGGAGTCGGTGCCGGTGGCGAAGATGGTGCCGAAGTTGCCGGCACCGCCCTTGCCTCCGCCGGTCGCATCGCCACCTGCGCCGCCGCGGGCGTAACCACTGGCCTTGCTGCCGTCGCCGCCCGTGTACCCCGCGAGACCGGCAGAGATCGCGCCCTGTGCACCGTTGCCGCCGAGGCTGCCTGCGCCATCACCGGAGCCGCCGGCGCCACCGATGGCGGTGCCGCTCGCCTCGCTGTCCGCGCGAGTCGCGCTGATGGAACCTTGGCCGCCGACACCGCCCTTGCCGCTGTTGGTGGCGTTGCCGCCCCTGCCGCCCGTGGCGGTGCCGCCGGCATTGCCACCGGTACCGGTGGCGCTGATCTGAGCGCTGTTGCCGTTGCCGCCGGTTCCGCCGGTTGCGGCGTCTCCTCCGGCACCACCGGTTGCGGTACCGCCGGCCTTGCTGTTGACCGCGGCGGCGGAAATGGTTCCGGTACTGCCGTTTCCACCGATGCTGCCGGCGCCGTCGGCGTTGCCGCCCTTGCCGCCGGTGGCCGTGCCCGTGGCGGTACTGCCGGTGGCCGTTGTGGTGACGGTAGCCACCCCGCCGAGCCCGCCCTTACCGCCGTTGGTGCCGTCGCCGCCGTCGCCGCCGGTGGCAGTGGCGTCGGTGATGGTGCCCGAGGTGGCCGTGAGATTGCCATTGGCCCCGGCACCGCCGGTGCCACCGTTGGCATCGCCCGAACCGGCGTTGCCACCGGTGGCCGACGAATCGGCGATGGAGGTGCCGGCACCGGTCGCCAAGATGGCGGCCTTGCCGCCGACAGCGGTGTCGGAGCCCTTGCCGCCCGTAGCGGTGCTGTTCGAAACCGTGGCGCCGGTGTTGACGATCACCGTCGCGCCGCCGCCGGACTTGCCCGATCCGGCGTCACCGCCCTTGACGTCGGTGTCGGTGACGGTGCTGCCCGCGTCGGTGACGGTGATGCTGGCACCGCCGCCCGCGGCATTGGCGGTGCTGATTCCGGCGATCGCGGAACTGTCGATGACCTTGCCGCCGTTGGTGGTGATCTGGCCGGTGTTGCCCTGACCGCCGGTGTAGCCGCTACTACCGGTCGCGGTGCTGCCGGTGATCGAATCACCATCGCCCTTGACGATGAGCTTGCCCTCACCCGCATTACCGCCGTTGACGCCGTTCTGGCCCGCGCCGCCGTTGCCACCCGTGGCGGTGCCCTCGGCTACGCCGTTGAGACCACCACCGGTCGAGGTGCCCGCACTGACGAGGCCGACGCCACCGTTGCCGCCGGTGATGCCGGTACCGGTGCCGCTACCCCCGTCACCGCCAGTCGCGGTGCCGCCGGCCTTGGTCCCGGTGCCCATCGCCACTATCTGACCGAGGGCACCCTTGCCGCCGGTTCCGCCGTTGGCGCCCGCACCGCCGGCACCGCCGTAGGTGTTGCCGCCGGCAGTGGAGGAGTCCCCGGTGGCGAGGACGACGGACCCGCCACCAGCACCGCCGTGACCGCCTGTGGTCGCCCCGCCGCCGGCGCCGCCACGGGCGTAACCGCTGGCCTTGCTGTTGGCGCCGCCGGCGTAGTAACCGGTCTGAATCCAGCCGCCGCCACCGTTGCCGCCCGTGCTGCCTGCGCCCTCGGCGTCGCCACCGGCACCACCGATTCCCGTACCGTCGGCCGTGCTGCTCGTCCGCTGGGCGAAGACTCCGCCTTGGGCACCGGCGCCACCGGTTCCGCCGTTGATGCCGTCGCCACCCGCACCGCCGGTGCCCGTGCCGCTGGCCTCGGCGCCGATGGCCGTGGCCTTGATGGCACCTTCGCCACCGTTGCCGCCGGTTCCGGTTCCGGTCGCATCGCCGCCGTCGCCGCCCGTGGCGTCACCGGTGGCGCTACTGCCCGCCGCGTTGGCGATGATGTTGGCCGCGCCGCCTTTTCCGCCGTTGCCGCCGCTGTTGCCCAGGACGTCACCGTTGCCGGCGTCGCCACCGTTGCCCGCATCGGCAGTGCCGCTTGCGGTTCCACCGTTCGTCCCGCTGATGGTGGCCGTGCCACCGTCACCGCCCTTGCCGCCAGTGCCGGTGTGGGCTGCGTCGACGTAGGTGCCTGCGTTGCCGCCCTCACCGCCGTCGCCGCCGGTCGCACCTTCGCCGTAGCCATTGCCACCAGCGCCGCCGTTGCCGCCGAGGGCACCGTTGGCACCGCCCTTGCCACCGTTCCCGCCGTCGCCACCATGGCCCGTCAGGCCTGCCGTGTTGCCGCCGATGCCGCCGGCCCCGCCCGTGCCTCCGTTGCCCGTGCCGCCGCTACCCGACGCGCCGCCTGCCCCGCCGTCGCCGCCGTCGCCACCCGAGGTGCTCTCCCCAGAGGACTGCTGGCCACCGACCTTCCAGAAGGTGCTGTTGCCACCGGTGCCACCGTCGCCGCCCTTCGCGGTGCCGATGCCGTTGACGCCACCGTCGCCGCCGTCGCCACCGGTGGAGGTGGCGTCGGTGATCGTGGTGCCCGCAGCGCCTGTCGGGTCATAGGCCTGGATCCACCCCATGCCACCGGCAGCGCCGTTACCTCCCTTACCGGCACCGCCGTTGCCCGAGGTCGCGGTGCTGTCGGTGATGCTGCCGTTCAATGCGGCGATGTTGGTGAAACCACCGGCGCCGCCCGTGGCACCGGCTGCACTTGCCGCGCCGCCGTCACCACCGGTCGCGGTGTTGCCGGTGGCAACGCCGGAGGCTCCCGCGGCGAGTATCAGTGCGCCACCACCGTCACCGGCGGTGCCACCGTTGGTGGCGTCGCCGCCCTTGCCGCCGGTGGCCGTGCCGCTCGCGGTACCGCCGGTGAGGCCGAGTGTGTCGTAGCCGGCCTGCACCTCAGCCCAGCCCCCGTCGCCACCGGTGCTGCCGGCACCCGCGCCGTTCCCGCCGTCTCCACCGTGGGCGGTCCCGGTCGCGGTTCCGCCCGCGCCGGCGTTGAGGTCGGCGTTGCCACCCTTGCCGCCGGTTCCGCCATTGGAGCCGGCACCCGCGTTACCGCCGGTCGCCGCGGAATCCTTTATGAGAGAGTCGGTTCCGTCCGCCGTGAGGGCGGCGTCGCCACCGACCGCCGTGTCGGAGCCGTTGCCACCGGTTGCGGTGCTGTCCTTGACCTGGCCGTTGTCGGTGGCGGTCACCGTCGCATTGCCGCCGGCCTTACCCGATCCGGCGTCACCGCCCTTGGCGGTGGTGCCGTTGACGGCACCGTGGTTGACGATGATGGTCGCGCCACCGCCGACGGCGCCGGCAGAGCTGCTGCCCGCGATCGCCGAGCTGCCGTCACTGTTGCCGCTGCTGACCGAGAGCAACGCGTCGTTGCCATCGGTCCCGGCCGCTGCGTCGCCACCGATCGCGGTGCCGTTGGTGACGTAGGCAGCGGTGCCTTCGACGTCGATGGTGCCCTTGCCGCCATCACCGCCGTCGATGACACCCACGGCGTCAGCACCCTTGCCGCCCTTGGCATTTCCGCTTGCGGAAGCGAGGACGAAGTCTGACGTGATCTGGGCGAGGCCGCCGGTTCCGCCGGTTCCGCCGGCTGCCGTGGTCGTACCGTCGGCGCCGCGTCCGCCGTCGCCGCCCGTCGCGGTGCCGTTGACCGTGGAGCCACCGCCACCACCGGCCAGTAGAGCACCGCCGCCACCGCCGCCGCCTCCGCCGCCATGCCCGGCGCCGGCCGTGGAGGAGGCGGCGCCACGTCCGCCGGAGCCGCCCGACCCACCGGTGGCCGTCCCGGAAGCGTTGTGGCCGATGAGCCCGAAGCCGTCTCCACCGTCGCCGCCGTCGCCGCCTCCGCCGCCGTTACCGGTGCCGCCCCCGACGCCGCTGTGACCGAGGAGCCCGAAGAGCCCGCCGCCCATTCCCGCCGCGCCGCCGATACCTCCGGTGCCGCCGCCCGTGCCACCGGTGCCGCCGGAGCCACCGCTGAGGTGGGTGGCGTCGCCGTTGGCGCCGCGTCCGCCTTCGCCGCCGGTTCCGGCGTTGCCGCCTTGGCCGCCGTCGCCGCCGGTCGCGAAGAACCAGCCGTTGGCGTTACCGCCGTCTCCGCCGTTGCCTCCGTTGCCGCCGCCGATACCGCCGTCTTCGCCGTTGCCGTACCCGTTGCCGTAGTCGATGCCCCAGTCGCCCTCGCGGCCGTCGGTGCCGGTGGTGCCGGTGCCGCCGCGGCCGCCGTCGCCGGCGATGCCGAACAACCAGCCGTTGGCGTCACCGCCCCTGCCGCCGTTGCCTGCGGCCTGGCCGTTGGCGGATGCCCCGCCGTCACCGCCGCCGCCGCCGATACCCATGAACGACCCGCCGCGACCGCCGTCACCACCGTCGAGGCCGGCCCAGCCCGCGCCACCTTCGCCGCCGTCACCGAACCAGCCGGCATCGCCGCCGTCGCCACCGGCCACACCGTCGGCAACCCCGTCGAAGCCGTCGCCGCCGTCGCCGATCCACCGACCGGCGTCGCCGCCGTCGGGGTTCTCCAGGGTGCCGTCGGCGCCGTTGCCGATCAGGTACTGCCCGGATACGTCGTTGATCACGCCGCCGATGGCGCTGCCGAGCGGGCTGGTGATCCACAGCTGGGTCCCGTAGTGCACCGGTTGGTAGATCCAGCGGTTGACGATCTCGGTCGGATCAAGGACCGCCGGATCCAGGGTGGCTGACGCTGTGGTCGGGGCGACCAACGCGTTGCGGGATGCGGCGGTGTTGCTGTCCACCGAGTAGGCGGACTGACGGCGCACCCAGGCCATCACCGCCCAGACGCCAGGCATTTCGGCGGGGTCCGTCGGTGCGTTGGGGGTCATGATGGTGCCCAGCGTGACCGCGGACAGCAGCCCGGTGATCGGGGTGATCGGTGCGGGTGCGGACGCCGGGGCGACGAATGCCGTCGCCTGTGGAACGAGCGGCTCGGGGTCGCTCGATCGGCCGCCGAGGATCGCCGAGGCGGCGTCCGGCTGCTTGTCACCGGTGACGGGGTTCGCCAATGAGTCGGATACCCGGTCGGCGATTTCACTGAGACGGTGGCGGGGGGTCACGCGCGATTCCGGCTCGTCGGTTGCGCTGACGTCTGGTGTGTCGGAGTTCCCGACCTTCGGCAATGCCGCCGGCTTGTGTTTCCGCAGCGGGCCGCGGGTCGCGTTTTCGTCGTTGTCGTCCTTGGCGTTGGTCTTGGCGCTGCCGTCGGCGCGTTTGACTCCGACGTCCCGGGCGACGTCATTCAGGGTCTTCGTGGCATCGGCGACCTGCTCGCGCAGATGTTCGCGCACCTGCTTGACGCCTGGGACGCGTGGTTTCTTGGGCTTGGGCTTGCCGTCGGTGGCACCGGTCTTACCGGGAGGGTTCCCGGCGTCGGAGTTGCCATCGCTGCTCGGTCCCTCGGTGTTGACGAGTCGCACATCGGCGGTGACCGACCTCATCGTGGGCGAGTCCGGACCCAGCAGGAGCATGACCCCGGCGCCTGCCAGGGCGATGCTTGCCAGTCCTGCTGTCGCAATCGGACCTGTCAGATTTCGCCGACCACGATTCACCGCAGCGCTGTGCTTCCCCACGGATTCCCCTTGCTCTTCGGGTGTGAGCGTCGACACCCTCGTAAATAAATGCGAGGAGGCTAACATCGGCGGCCCGTGAAAACGCAATATCCGATTGAAGTTCGGTCGGAATTCTCCGGGTGGGGTACGGGTCGGCGACGGTGTGGCCGCCTCGCCTGAAAATGGCCTTGACCTGCTGACAATCTCGGTCTTGATCTGATCTTGTGATGCTGGCAAAGTATTCAGGCCTTGTTCAAGGCAAGGTCTGCGGCGTCTCGCCGGGTGGATGGCGGGAGGCGCGACTGCAACCGGCGGCGTGAGACAGATGCGCCTCGGTATGTAATGCCGGGACGTTGAGAGCGTCGGCGAGACCGGTAGGGGGATCCGGCGCAGAGCCCGAACGCCTTCTGTCAGAAGAGTGTGCGCAGAGAGTGTTCGGCAGCGAATCGTTGTACCTTTGCCAGATCGGCGCTGGATGTGTGCGGGAGTAGCGTCGGCCGAATGAAGTTCGGAATCGCGACTTTCGTCGACGACGACAGCATTGATCCGGCATCACTGGCCCGCGCGATCGAGGAGCGCGGACTCGCCTCGCTGATCGTCGCCGAACACAGCCACATCCCGGTGAGCCGGGAATCTCCGTATCCGAACGGCGGCGATCTGCCGCCGTGGTACTACAACACGCTCGATCCGTTCGTCACGCTCGCCGCCGCGGCCGCGGTGACCTCCACGATCGAACTCGTCACCGGGGTCGCACTGCTCATCCAGCGTGACCCGATCCACGCCGCCAAGGAAGGTGCGAGCATCGACCTCATCTCCGGTGGGAGGTTCGTCTTCGGTGTCGGGGCCGGCTGGAACCTCGAAGAGATGCGCGACCACGGCACCGATCCGAAAACCCGTGGCGCGCGGCTGGACGAGAGCATCGAGGCGGTCAAGGCGCTGTGGACCGACGAACCCGCCGAGTATCACGGCAAGTACATCAACTTCGAGTCGTCCTATTGCCGGCCCAAGCCGGTCCGGAAACCGCACCCGCCCGTCTACATCGGCGGCAATTCCGATGCCACCGTCAAACGCGTGATTCGCCATGGCGCGGGCTGGATTTCGAATCCGCTGCCGAGGGACGTGTTGGCCAAGCGCATCGGACAGATGCACGACGGCGGCGCGCAGGACGTGCCGCTGATGATGTTCGGTGCACCCATCAAGCCCGACTATTGGCGTGCCGCTGAGGATCTCGGCTTCGGTCAGCTGGGGCTGTTCCTGCCGTCCGTCGGCAAGGACGAGTCTCTGCGGCTGCTCGACGACTTCGCGGCAAAGGTGCAGGAGTACCAGTCGTAGGCGGATTAACCTTGGGCAATGCGTCGGGGGACCAATTGGTGGATGGTGGCGGTGATCGCCGTGGCGGTCCTGGTGTCGGGGGTCGGACTGCTGATCGTGGCCTCGATCGTCGTGTTCGGCCTGTCCTTCGGTGACGACGACAACCTCGGCCTGCACGACCTCGACGCCGCCGGGGCAGCCGAGGGAATGGAACTACGTCGCATCGGAATTCCCGAAGTATTCGCCTTCGAGGAGATGACCGTGGTCCGGCAGTTCACCGGGGCTGATTTCTATCGCGGGCGGTATTCGGCGACCGGCGGTTTCGAGGCCGCGAAAGCGGCGCTGGCCCAGGAGAACCCGGACTTTCCGGTGCTGCGGAGCGTCACGTGCGATGACGAGATCGTGGATCGGGACTTCACGCAGGACCCGCAATTCCACTGTGATGCATCCACGCGGCTTGAGGTCAGCACCCGGACCCTGGACGGCGCGGACGTCCTGACCGACAACTACTCGGGCACCCCGCCCGACTGCGAGACCGTGCTGTTGGCGCGCAACGGCGACCGCGTCGAACTGTTCGTGCTGTCCCAGGGACACTGACGCCGCAGGGCCCGCAGCCAACCCACAGCTGATCGGCGGGCTGTCATCAAGAAGCGCTCCTACCGTCGGCAAATGTGATCACCAGGCGCACATTCCTGGCGGCGACCGCGGTCGGTTCGATCGCTGCCGGGTACGCGCTGCGTCCCGGGATCTCCACTGCGCACGCCGACCCGAACGCGATCGACCCGCCGTCGGTCGCGATGACCAACAAGCGACGCACCCCCACCCAGTGGGGGATGGCGCTGCCCGGGATCACCACGTCCTTCGCTGCCGTCGGCCGCCAGATCGCGTTGACCTTCGACGCCTGTGACGGTGCCTGTGACGACGCACTGCTCGACACCCTGCAGCGCAACGGCGTCCCGGCGGTACTGATGCTCAACTCGAAATGGCTCGACAGGAATCCGGACCGGGCACGGCAGTTGGCCGGCAACCCGTTGTTCGAGATCGGGAACCACGGCACCCGGCATGTGCCGCTGTCGGTGACCGGCCGGTCCGCCTACGGCATCGCCGGGACCCGTTCGGCCGATGAAGTGGTCAATGAGGTGTGGGGCAATCACCAGCGGTTGACGGCGCTGACCGGTCGGGCCCCGACCTGGTTCCGTCCCGGTACCGCGCACTACGACGACGTGGCCGTCGAGATCGTGCACGAACTCGGTGAGCAGCCGTTGGGGTTCACCGTCAACGCGGACAACGGAGCGACGGCATCCGCCGCGGCGGTGCGGTCCAATGTGATGAATGCGGCCCCGGGGTCCATCGTGATCGCCCACATGAACCATCCCCAGTCCGGCACGCATGCCGGATTCGCCGACGCGATCCCCGCCATGCAGGCCGCGGGCTGGCAGTTCGTCACACCGACCGGTCGGGTCTGACGCAGGCAACCGGCGGGGCCAACCGGTCATCGCCACCCCGTTTCGCCACGGGCGTAGGCGGGAAGCCGGAGCAAGCACCCGACAACCTTGCACTCACCCAGGTCGAGTGCTAAGAATGCAGTTGGCACTCTCGATCAGTGAGTGCTAGGTCGGGACGGTGAGACCGGGGCCGCACCTGCGGGAGCACACCCCAGTCGTCCGTCGCGGGCACTGAACCCGACCAATGAACGTGCGATCCCCTATCCGGAGGAATCACTTCGCAATGGCTAAGACAATTGCGTATGACGAAGAGGCCCGTCGCGGCCTCGAGCGGGGCTTGAACAGCCTCGCCGACGCGGTAAAGGTGACGCTGGGCCCCAAGGGTCGCAACGTCGTCCTGGAGAAGAAGTGGGGCGCCCCCACGATCACCAACGATGGTGTGTCCATCGCCAAGGAGATCGAGCTGGAGGACCCGTACGAGAAGATCGGCGCCGAGCTGGTCAAAGAGGTCGCCAAGAAGACTGACGACGTCGCGGGCGACGGCACCACCACCGCCACCGTTCTGGCCCAGGCCCTGGTTCGCGAAGGTCTGCGCAACGTCGCTGCCGGCGCCAACCCGCTCGGCCTGAAGCGCGGCATCGAGAAGGCCGTCGAGAAGGTCACCGAGACGCTGCTGAAGAGCGCCAAGGAGGTGGAGACCAAGGAGCAGATCGCTGCCACCGCCGGTATCTCCGCCGGAGACCAGTCCATCGGCGACCTGATCGCCGAGGCCATGGACAAGGTCGGCAACGAGGGTGTCATCACCGTCGAGGAGAGCAACACCTTCGGGCTGCAGCTGGAGCTCACCGAGGGCATGCGCTTCGACAAGGGCTACATCTCGGGTTACTTCGTGACCGACGCCGAGCGTCAGGAAGCCGTCCTGGAGGATCCCTACATCCTTCTGGTCAGCTCCAAGGTGTCGACCGTCAAGGACCTGCTGCCGCTGCTGGAGAAGGTCATCCAGTCCGGCAAGCCGCTGCTGATCATCGCCGAGGACGTCGAGGGCGAAGCCCTGTCGACCCTGGTGGTCAACAAGATCCGTGGCACCTTCAAGTCTGTGGCCGTCAAGGCTCCGGGCTTCGGTGACCGCCGCAAGGCCATGCTGCAGGACATCGCCATCCTCACCGGTGGCCAGGTCATCAGCGAAGAGGTCGGCCTCTCGCTGGAGACCGCCGATGTCGCGCTGCTGGGCCAGGCCCGCAAGGTCGTCGTCACCAAGGACGAGACCACCGTCATCGAGGGTGCCGGCGATGCCGACGCGATCCAGGGCCGTGTCGCCCAGATCCGCGCCGAGATCGAGAACAGCGACTCCGACTACGACCGCGAGAAGCTGCAGGAGCGCCTGGCCAAGCTGGCCGGCGGTGTTGCGGTGATCAAGGCCGGAGCTGCCACCGAGGTGGAGCTCAAGGAGCGCAAGCACCGCATCGAGGACGCCGTTCGCAACGCGAAGGCTGCCGTCGAAGAGGGCATCGTCGCCGGTGGTGGCGTGGCCCTGCTGCAGTCGGCTCCGTCGCTGGAGGAGCTGTCGCTCACCGGTGATGAGGCCACTGGCGCCAACATCGTGCGCGTCTCGCTGTCGGCCCCGCTGAAGCAGATCGCCTTCAACGGTGGTCTGGAGCCGGGTGTCGTCGCCGAGAAGGTGTCGAACCTGCCTGCGGGTCACGGCCTGAACGCCGCGACCGGTGAGTACGAGGACCTGCTGGCCGCCGGCGTTGCCGACCCGGTCAAGGTCACCCGCTCGGCGCTGCAGAACGCGGCGTCCATCGCGGCGCTGTTCCTCACCACCGAGGCCGTCGTCGCCGACAAGCCGGAGAAGTCGGCCCCCGCGGCCGACCCGACCGGTGGCATGGGCGGTATGGACTTCTAAGTCCTGCTCTTTACGGGAAGGCCCGGCTCGCTTGGCGAGCCGGGCCTTTTCGTATCCCCAGCAGTTCTGTCAGTTCTCCGACAGGACGATGCAATCGCTGTCGCACTCGCCGGGTGGGCCGGGCTGCGCCGCCCTGCGATGAAGCACCGCGCGGCTGGGCACGATCTGATGCGTCTCGTCCCCGGCGGTGCCGGCCTGGCCACGCCCGTCCACGATCAACGAATACCCCCCGGGCTGACGCGGCGGGCAGACCAGCGTCGCGTGCTCGTGGGACGCGAGGTTTCTACGGGTGTGTCCTCCGACCGGGCCGACGTGAATGACTCCGTTGACCAGGTGTGGCTCCACTGCGACGGTGTGTGCGTGGTAGTTGTCGTCGACCGTGACGAGGTAGGCGAACGTGTAGTCCGCCAGCTTGTCGGCCAGCTGGTTGAGATCCACTTTCACGCTCATGACGTGAGAATAGTTCGGTAGGAGCCCCGTCGTGGGAGACCTGTCACATGGGTGCAGGTTGTTTGCCGCGGACGAGTCGACCGGGACGTGCCTCCGTGGGGACACCGTTCTCGGCGATGATCTCACCGGACACGACGGTCGCGACGTAGCCGTCCGCGGTCTGGTCGAGGCGGCGCCCGCCGCCGGGCAGGTCGTGGGCGACGACCGGCCGGTGCAGCCGCAGTGCCGCATGGTCGATGACATTGAAATCAGCCTTGTAGCCCAACGCGATTCGACCGCGATCGGCCAGCCCGGCGACCCTGGCCGGTACCGAGGTCAGTTCCCGAACGGCATCCGCGACGGTCAGCATCCCCGTGCCCCGGTCACGTACCCAGTGCGTCAGCAGGTAGGTGGGGAAGCTCGCGTCGCAGATCATCCCGTAGTGCGCGCCGCCGTCGCCGAGGCCGAGGATGACGTCGTCGCGCCGGATCAGCTCGGCGACGGTGTCCAGCGAGTTGTCGCGGAAGTTGGCCAGCGTGACCAGCAGCATGGCGTGCCCGTCGTCGTCGAGCAGGCGGTCATAGGCCTCCTCGAGCGGGTCGACGTCGCGGGCCCGCGCGCGGGCGCCGATCGAGTTGGACGGATCGGGCTCGTAGTCGGGGTGCTCACCCAGCGGATACATGTAGTCCCAGGCCTGCACCGCGAACATCAGCGGGTGTCCGTCGCTGGCCGCGGAATCGCTCAGAATCCGTTGGCGGACTTCGGGTTTACGCATCTCGGCGACCCGCTCGGCAAGCGGCAGGTGGGCGATCTCGCGGTAGCTCGGGTAGAGGACGAACGGATTGCCCGACAGCTCGAGGCCGAGCACCAGTCCGATCGGGCGGGGGAAGATCTGGGCGGAAATGCTGCCGCCGTTTTCGTTGGCCTTCTCCACCATGCGCAGCGCGTCCTCGAAGAACGGCGGCCCGGCATTGCCGATCGCCAGCGTGAACGTGACGGGTAAGCCCACGTCGGCGGCGACGTCGAACACCGTCTGCAGCGCCGGTTCGTAGTCGCCCGCGACCAGATCGGGCACGAACTGGATCAGGCCGCCACCGGCGTCGTGCACGCCCCGGGCGATCGCCTCGATCTCCGCATAGCCGGCGTCGTAACTGGGAATCGGCCTACCGCTCTCGGTCTTGTGGATCGTCAGCCTCGACGAGGCGAATCCCAGCGCTCCGCAGTTCACGGCCTCGGCGGCGAGCTTGCGCATGAGCGCCAGATCCTCGGTCGTGGCCGGTTCCCGGTCGACGCCGCGTCGGCCCATCACGTACACCCGCAGCGGGGAGTGCGGCAGGAACGCCGCCACGTCGATGTCGAGCCGGCGAGACCCCAAGGCGTCGAGGAACTCGGGGAACGTCTCCCACGTCCACGGCAGACCGTCGACCATGACGACCCCGGGGATGTCCTCCACACCGGCCATGACGTCGACCAGCACGTCGTGATCGTCTGGGCGGCACGGCGCGAACCCGACCCCGCAGTTGCCCATCACGGCCGTGGTGACCCCGTGCGCCGAGGACGGGTTGAGCCGGTCCGACCAGATCGCCTGACCGTCGTAATGCGTGTGCAGGTCGACGAAACCGGGGGTGACCAAGAGCCCGGTGGCATCGATCTCGCGTTCGGCGGTCCCGGCCACGGACCCGATCTCGACGATGACGCCGTCGCGCACCGCGACGTCGCCCACATAGGGTTCGCCACCCAGGCCATCGACGATGGTGCCGCCGCGGATACACAGGTCGTAGCTCATCTAACTAACCTACGACTCCCGGCTGTGAATGCCCATGGGGTTGGCCGAAATTCGTGACATTGCGTGGCGTTGTCAGTGGGCCGTGCCAGGATCAGCGCGTGATCGATCACTTCGGCATCAACTGCACCGATTTCACCAAGGCCAGCGAGTTCTACGACACCGTGCTGGGTGTCCTGGGCTACTCCCGGCAGATGGACTATGGCGTGGCCATCGGCTACGGCAGCGAGGGCAAGCCCGACTTCTGGATTGCCGACGCCAGCGCCGGCGAGGCCGGCGGGCCCAACCGGGAGATCCATGTGGCGTTCCATGCGGCCGACACCGATGCGGTCCAGGCGTTCTACGACGCCGCGCTGAAACTGGGGGCGGAGTCGCTGCACGCGCCGCGGCTGTGGCCCGAGTACCACCCGGGCTATTTCGGCGCGTTCGTCCGCGATCCCGACGGCAACAACGTCGAGGCGGTGTTCCACGGGGCCGCGGCGCAGTAGCCGCTAGAGCGGCTCCAGTTCCGAGATCAGCCAGTCGCCGTCGACGCGGGTGAGGCTGACCCGGTACGCCAGTGCGTCCTTGGTCGGCTCGCCGCCCGCGGTCTCGGTCTTCTGGTCGATGAACGCCACCACCATGGCCTCGTCGGCGGACAGCGACTCCACGCCGGTGTTACGGACCGTCGCGGTCTGGGTGACGTTGTCCGGCTTCGCGCGGATCGTCTTGCGGTAGTCGTCGACCGCCGAGCCGGTCAGCAGTTCGCTGACCGCATCGATGTCACCCCGGCTGGTCGTGGGGGTGAAGCTCAGCATCTTGACCACATTGGTGGCCACGAACTCGGTGACCTGCTCGCGCGCATGGTCGTCGTCGGCGACGGGCGCGGGCGCCGGTCGGCTCTTGACCGACAGCTGCCAGGAACCCAGGCCGATGGCGACGATAATGCCGACGACGAGGCCGGTGACCAGCAGCGTCCAGCCGCGTGTGCGTGTCCCCATCAGTTCACGAACTCCAGCTTCGAGGCCTTGTATGCGCCGTCGACATGTTCGACGGTGACCCGCACCCGTTGCAGTGACACCACGCCGATCCGGTTGCTCGTGACGGTGACCTTGGTGTCGACGGCGACGAGCACGACCGCTTCATCGGAGAACAGCGATTCGACGCCGGCCCCGGTGACCGTTCCGTCGGTCTTGACGCCCAATTCCTGGGCCTTGCGTTTGATCTGCGGCGCCTGGCTCTTCAGGTTGGCGCGGAACTCGTCGGTGGCGCCGTCCATGATCGCCTCGAGATCGCTGTCGGCCGTGTCGGCACTCACGGTGACGGTGTGCAGAGCGAAGGTCTGGGCCGCGTCGACGTACGGCTGCCACGACGGTGTGGTGCGCGGCGCCGGGGCGGCCCGGACGAACTGGCTGATCACGAAGCCGATGGCGCACACCAGTAGTACCGCCAGCACAGCCGGAACCACACTCCTTGCAGCACCGGGCTTTTCGGGGAGGCGAGGTTGAGGGATCGGGCTGGGACCCGACCAGGTGGGGGACTGGTGCGGTGCACTGACCACCGGGGGCCCGGGTGCGGTGAAGGTCGGAGCCGCGAAGACCCGCGGGGGTTGCGTCGACACCGGTCGCGGCGACACCGGCTGCACCGTGGGAGGGCGCTGCGCGACAGGGGTGGTGGCCCGGGCGTCGGCGAGCGCCTTCGCGAAATCGCCGCACCGCGCATAGCGGCCATCGCGGTCCTTGGCCATGCCCTTGAGCATCACCTCGTCCAGGTAGGCCAGTTCGGGACGATTGCTGCGCAGGCTTGGCGGGAGCTCGTTGAGTTGCTTGCTGATGACGACGGCGGGGTTGGAATGATGGAACGGCGAATGCCCGGCCAGGAGCTGAAATGCACTGGCCGCCAAGGCGTATTGGTCGGCCCGCCCGTCCATCGTCTGCCCCAGGAGCTGCTCGGGGGCGGAGTAGGCCATCGAGCCGACGGCCATGTTGGTCGCGGTGATCCCGCTGATGTCGTCGATCCGGCGGGCAACACCGAAGTCGGCCAACAGAATTCGGCGACGGGCGACTTCCGGTCCGGTCAGCAGGATGTTGGCGGGCTTGACGTCGCGATGTAACAGGTGGCGGTCGTGTGCGTAGTCGAGGGCTTCGGCGATCGCGGTGACGATCTCGACAGCCTCGGGCAGGGGCATGCCGGAGGGGTGCCGATCGCGTACGTACCGGGCGGCGTCGGTGCCGTCGACGTAGTCCATCGCGATCCACAGCTGACCCTCGTACTCGCCCCGATCGTGCAGGCCCACGATGTGGGGATGCCAGAGCGAGGAAGCGATGTCGGCTTCGCGGTTGAACCGGTCGCGGTACTGGGCGTCACCGGTCAGCGAGGCCGGCATGATCTTGAGCGCATCCTCGCGGGGTAGGCGCGGATGCTGCGCCAGATACACCTCGCCCATGCCGCCTGAGCCGAGCAGACGCTGAATCGTGTACCCGGCGAACACGTCGCCGGAATTCAACGGCATGCCCGTGATCGTAGTCGGGGCGGCGCCGGGGCGGTTCGCGAGTAGCGTCGAGGCCATGGCTGCCGCTGATTCCGATGCCGTCCGAGAATTGCTGCGCGACGCGTTCACCCGGCTCATCGAGCATGTCGACGATCTCACCGACGGGCTGACAGAAGAGGTCTCGAGCTACCGCCCCACCCCGCAGGCCAACAGCATCGCGTGGCTCATCTGGCACAGCGCCCGCTGCCAGGACCTGCAGTTGTGTGACGTCGCCGGGATCGAGCAGGTCTGGACCCGCGATGGCTGGAAGGACCGGTTCGGGCTCGACCTGCCGGCCGATGACATCGGGTACGGGCACACCCCCGACGACGTTGCGAAGGTGCACGCATCCGCCGAACTGCTGGCGGGGTACTACCTGGCCGTGCACAAGGTGACGCTGGCCTACATCGCCGGCGTGACCTCCGAAGATCTCGGCCGCATCGTCGACACGCGGTGGGATCCGCCGGTGACGGCGAGCGCGCGGTTGGTCAGCATCATCGACGACTGCGCTCAGCATCTCGGCCAGGCGGCGTACCTGCGCGGCATCATCCCTTGATCACCCGGTGGTGGCCCCTGATCGGCGTCACGGGGATGGTGCTGCTCGGCTGGGCGGTCCGCGGCGCACCGCAACCGGTCGACAGCTGGTTTCAGCGGCTCGGCAGCGACTTGGGTTCGCGTGCGACGGTTTTCCTCGGCATCACCACACCGGCGGTGTTGCTTGTCGCGTTGCTCGTCGGCATCGGCGTGGCCCTGCGGCAGCACCGCAAGCGGCTGGCGCTCGCCATGGCGGTGAGCCCGCTGCTGGCCATCGCCGTCGTGCGCGTCTGCAAGCCCATCTTCGGCAGGGAGAAGGGAGGTGCGCTGGCCTATCCCAGCGGCCACACCACCTTCCTCGTCGTGGTGGCGGGCCTGCTCGTCCTGGTGGCAGGCGTGGGGCTGTGGTCGGTCGTCCTCGCGGCCGGCGCCATCTTGCTCGGCATGGTCGGCCTGGCAATGACTTTTCACTACTTCACGGACACGGTCGGCGGGGTGTTGCTGGGTACTTCGGTGGTGTGCGCCGCCGCGGTCTTCGCCCGTGATGGGCAGTGCGACCCGGTGAGCGGCGCCTCTTCGGATTTTCGCTGAGCGATCCCCTGTCTGGTCCGGACATTTCGGCGTATCGGCAACTTGCGTCACACAAATCACGATCACGACGCCGTCAGAGTCGATGATCTTGAATTCTGGCGACGGCCTAACTGCCATGTATCACTTGATCATTCGAGTGGGCCGGCCGACTCGCTCAGTTGCGTTCTGCAAGACTTTCGATTTCTCCGCGGTGCGGCAGCAAACTTCAAGATCCGTGGGGAGCTGGCTTGATGGCTACGTTCGAGGGGTTGCGGCAACAGCGCCGAACGACCGGTTAGTTGCGTTCGCAACGACACCCTGAGAAAAACCTGAGAAATCGTTTTCGGCGGCGTAATTTGCTGCGGGAGCGGGCCGACGGCCAGCCCAAATCGCAAGTCAACGAGGGGGTTTCATCTATGAACAGTCGTGTCTCGAGCGGCCTGACCGCGTGCGTTGCCATTGCCGGCGCCGGCGCCATCGCGATCACTCCGGTGGTGGCGTCGACGCCTACGCCGCCGCGCGTCGTCGATGCCCAAGCCGCGCTGATGGCCGACTTCACCGGCATGAATCAAGCGGGATTGGCGTTCCTGGCCGCTCAACGCCTGGCCGACCAGCTCGTGCAGGCGCCGTTCGTCCCGCTGGTCCTCGCCGCGCAGCTCGCGGCGGGCGACAACGCGAGGCTGTACTCACAGATCCGCCAGATCGTCGACTCGCCGGTGTATGTCGCCGATCCCGTCATCGAGGCGATCGCGATCACGTTGCCCGAAGGGGCCGGCGGGGGTTCGGATCACGTGACCAACACCTCGGCCGGAGACGGCGACTTCATGCAGTTCCGCAACAACGAACTCCTCGGGTTCAGGGATGCCGTCAATGCCCAGGTCGCCGGAGCGCTCGGGGTCAGTCCGACCGTGCTCAACGACAACTACGCCGCGGAACTCGCCAGTGGCGTGCAGGAGTCGGCGGTGCGCACCGTCAACGGCGTCGTGCTCGGGGCGGCCGGCCTGGTGGCCGTCGCGCAGGCGATGGCGTCCGGCGGCAACCTTGAGGTCTACAAGGCGGTGAAGGAGTACATCGACGCCCCGATGTGGGCCGCGGATCCGGCCATCGAGGGGCTTGCCGAAGCGCTCCCGATGTCGCTCGGTGGCGGCACCAATCACGACCCGACCGACCCGGCCGGTGATGGCGCGCTGATGCAGTTCCGCAACGAGCAACTGATCGGTGCCCGCGATTCCGTGCGGGTTGCCGCCGCCAAGGTGCTCGGCGTCGGCGACAAAGTGGACAGCACCGGCAACGTGATCACCAACGATCTCAACCGGAGCCGGCTGCTGTCGGCCACCGATGACAAGTCCGACACCGGCTCGAAGGCGAACAACCTCAAGCCTCACGTCACCACCCTCAACGCCCAGCTCGACGACGCCAAGGACAAGGCCGGGAAGCGGGCGGACAAGGCCAAGGCCAACGTGGACCGGGTTGTGAAGAAGGTGAAGCAGGCCGCCGAAAAGACGGCCAAGAAGCTCAGCTCGAAGAAGGCGAGCTCGGAGGACTGAGTTTCGGGGGAGGGGCGGCGTGTGGCGACTTGAGGGGTCGTCACACGCCGTCGCATTTGCTCGCCGACAGCAACGAAATGGTCGCTCATGCTCGCTTGGAGCGACCATTTCGTTGATCTGGGCGCGTGATCGGGCCACCGTTGCTGTCATTCACTTGACAGGTGTCAACCCCGGTGCGACGTGGGTCACACACGGTGGTTAACATAGGCCCATGACTGCGACGCCAGATGTAGCTCTGACCGGAGAGTTCACGGGTTCCGGCACTATTCACAACCCCGCCACCGGTGCCGTCGCCGGCCAGGTGACCTGGACCGACGCGGCCGACGTGCCGCGTATCGCTGCCGGGCTGCGGGAAGCGCAGCGGGAGTGGGAGGCACGCGGCGCGAAGGGGCGCGCCAAGGTGCTGTCCCGCTACGCGGTGTGGCTGGGGGACCACCGCGACGAGATCGAGAAACTCCTGATCGCCGAGACCGGCAAGTCGGCCATGGACGCCGCGCAAGAGGTCCCGCTGCTGATCATGATCCTGTCGTACTACATCAAGGTCGTCGAGGAGGCGATGGCGCCGGACTCGCGACCGGCCGCGCTGCCCATCATGTCCATCAAGAAGATCTCGGTGCACTACCGGCCGCGTCCCGTCGTCGGGATCATCGCGCCGTGGAACTACCCCGTGGCCAACGCGATGATGGATGCCATCGGCGCCCTGGCCGCCGGGTGCGCGGTGCTGCTCAAGCCGTCCGAGCGCACCCCGCTCACTGCTGAGGTGCTGCTGCGCGGCTGGCTGGATTCCGGTGCACCCGAGGTGTTCGCCCTGGCGCAAGGCGCCCGTGCGGTGTCCGAGGCCGTCATCGACAACGCCGACTACATCCAGTTCACCGGCTCCTGCGCGACCGGCGCCAAGGTGATGGAACGCGCCGCGCGCCGCCTGACCCCGGTGAGCCTGGAGCTCGGCGGCAAGGACCCGATGATCGTGCTCGAGGACGCCGACGTCGAGCTGGCAGCCAATGCCGCGGTGTGGGGTGCGATGTTCAACGCGGGCCAGACCTGCGTATCCGTCGAGCGGGTCTATGTGCTCGATCCGGTCTACGACCAGTTCGTCGCCGCCACCGTCAAAGCCGTCGAGAACCTCAAGATGGGCACCGGGGAGGGTTACCACTTCGGTTCCCAGATCGACGACAGCCAGGTCGCGATCACCGAGCGGCACGTCAACGAGGCCGTCGCCGCCGGCGCCAAGGCGCTGACCGGTGGCAAGCGTCCCGAGGGTGGGGGCAGCTTCTTCGAGCCCACCGTGCTCGTCGACGTCGACCACTCGATGGCCTGCATGTCCGAGGAGACGTTCGGGCCGACGCTGCCGATCATGAAGGTGTCCTCGGTCGAGGAAGCCGTCCGGCTGGCCAACGACAGCCCCTACGGCCTGAGCGCGTCGGTGTTCTCCAAGGATGTCGAGCGGGCCAAGGCCATTGCGCTGCAGCTCGATTGCGGTGCGGTCAACGTCAACGACGTGATCTCCAACCTGATGTGCACGACGGCGCCGATGGGCGGCTGGAAGACCTCGGGCATCGGTGCCCGCTTCGGCGGTATCGACGGGGTGCGCAAGTTCTGCAAGCAGGAGACCGTGGTGGTGCCGCGCACCAGTGTGGGCGCCGGCGGCAGCTACTACAACAACTCGGAGAAGGCCATCGTCAGGATGAACAAGCTCCTGACCAAGCTGGCATTGGCTCGTCCGCGCCGTAAGGCCAAGTAACGACGTACCAGCCGTTCACCCCGGCGACACCTTCGTGTTCGCCGGGGTGGATACCGTCGGCCGGTGACTCTGGACATCACCGGCTACTCGGTCCGTGACGACGACGATGACGACCCTGAACTGCTGCTGGAACCCGGCGGCGAGGTCGTCGACACCTGGCGGGAGAACTACCCGTACGAGGACCGCATGTCGCGCCAAGAGTACGAGGAGCAGAAGCGGCTGCTGCAGATCGAGCTGCTGAAGCTGCAGAAGTGGAGCCAGGGCAACGGGTTGCGGCACGTCATCGTTTTCGAGGGACGCGACGCGGCAGGCAAGGGCGGCACCATCAAGCGGTTCATGGAGCACCTCAACCCCCGCGGGGCCCGGGTGGTCGCGCTGGAGAAGCCGACCGAAAAAGAACGCACCCAGTGGTACTTCCAGCGCTACGTGCAGCACTTGCCCGCTGCCGGTGAGATCGTGCTGTTCGACCGCTCCTGGTACAACCGCGCCGGGGTGGAGCGCGTGATGGGCTACTGCTCGCCCAAGCAGCACGCCGAATTCATCCGGCAGGCCCCGTTGTTCGAGCAGATGCTGGTCAACGACGGCATCAGCCTCACCAAGCTGTGGTTCTCCGTCACGCAATCCGAGCAGCGCACCCGGTTCACCATCCGCCAGGTCGACCCGGTGCGGCAGTGGAAACTCTCACCCACCGACCTCGCGTCGCTGGACAAGTGGGAGGACTACACCGCTGCCAAGGAAGACATGTTCGCCTGGACCGACACCGAGATGGCGCCCTGGACCGTGGTCAAGAGCAACGACAAGAAACGCGCCCGCATCAACGCGATGCGCCATGTGCTCGGTAAGTTCGATTACGACAACAAGGATTTTGACGTGGTCGGCCACGCCGATCCGCTGATCGTGGGGCGTGCCCTGTCGGACTGAGCAGTCTGGCCGCCGCCTGAGAACTAGGAGGACGGCGTGCGCTTCGTCATGACGCTGTTCCTGTGGGTGCTGACGACGATCCTGCTCGCTGCGGCGGTGCCGTCAGCGTGGGTGCAGAAGAACATCATCGACCAGCAGGGCTACTCGGCGTTCGCCGCGGCTGCGGCCGAGGATCCGCAGCTGCAGCAGGCGGTGGCCGGCGAACTCACCACCCAGGTGCAATCCCTTGCCGCGCAGAACGGGGCGGACGTGGACTCGCGGCGAATCCGCGCCGCGGCGGGTGCCTACACCACGGGCCCGGACTTTCCCGGGCAGTTCGCGCTGGCCAATCAGCTTGCGCACACCTGGATGTTCACCGACCGGTTGTCGCGGAACGAGAACGGCAGCTGGGTGATCGATGTGGCACCGATGCTCTCGGATGCCTCGTTCCACGAAACCCTGACCAACTTCGGCATCGAAGTGCCACAGACGCTTACGGTTCCCATCGCCTCGTCGGCGCCGGACAGTCTGCGGCCAGGGATCCTGCGTCCGCTGGCCGTGTGGGGTCCGTGGGTCAGTGTGGGCGTGACGGTGCTGGCCGGCGTTTTCGCCCTACTGACGCTGGCCGCCGCCCGTGCCCGCGGTAAAACCATTGCTGCACTGGGGGTTTCCGCGTTGCTGGTGGGCGCGGCAGGCTGGGCGGGGCTGGAGACCGGCCGCCGCTATCTCAACGAGGCCCTCAACCACACCAGCGGGGACATTCGCCAGATCGCCGACGCCATGGCCGGCCACGCGATCGACAGCCTGCACCAGTGGCTCAACCTGGCCCTGGCCGCCGGTGGTGCGCTGGTGGTGTTCGGGATCATCGTGGCATTGCTCGGCGGCCTGCGTCGTCGGGATTGACGCCGGCCGATCCGGCAACCCAACTGTCGTCATTACAGTAATGTCCACAGCATGTTGCGCGTCATTCAGTGGGCCACCGGATCCGTTGGCAAGCATGCGGTCGCGGCGGTCGAGGCCCACCCCGAACTCGAGCTGGTCGGTGCCCTGGTCTACAGCGACGCCAAGGCCGGTCGCGACGTCGGAGAAATCTGCGGCATCGGCGACATCGGCGTCGCCGCCACCACCGATCGGGACGAGATCGTGGCGACCGACGCCGACTGTGTCCTGTACATGCCGCAGGGCGAGATGAACCCGATGGGCGCGGTCGACGACATCTGTCGCCTGCTGGCCTCGGGCAAGAACGTGGTGTCCACCGCCGTCACCGGGCTCATCTACCCGCTGAGCATGGGGCAGCGGGTGGTGGACAAACTGGAAGCGGCCTGCGTCCAGGGGCAGTCCTCGTTTCATGGCACAGGTATCGAACCCGGATGGGCCGCGGAGGTCCTGCCGCTGACCATGTCCGGGCTGTTCCAGCGGATCGACACCCTGCTGGTGCAGGAGTTGATGGACTACAGCACCTACGACAGCCCCGAGATGATGTTCGACATCATGGGCTTCGGCAGGAGTCCCGACGAGCCGGTGCCGATGGCCGATCCCGCACTGGCCGGGCTGACCTTCAAGGCGCCACTGATGCTGCTGGCCGAAGGGCTCGGCGCCACCATTGACGACTTCGTCTTCGACCGCCAGGTGGCCGTCGCGGCCGAGGCGTTCGACATCAAATCCGGCCGGATAGAGGCCGGAACCGTGTCGGCACAACGGTTTTCCTACACCGCGGTCGTCAACGGACGGCCCGCGCTGACCGTCGAACACATCACCCGCCTCGGCGACGATCAGGCGCCCGACTGGCCGGCCGGGCGCGGCTGGCACGTCACCGTCGAGGGCAACCCGTCGATGGAGCTCAAGTCCCGCATCGCCACCCATGATGAAGACGAGACCGAGCAGGGCTGCCTGGGCACCGCGATGCATGCGGTGCACGCCATCGCGCCGGTGTGTGCGGCAGCTCCCGGGATCCGGACCTTCCTGGACCTGCCGATGATCGCCGGACGGGGAGTGCTGGCCTAGGCGAAGCCTGCTTGTTGGGGGGTGTGACCCAGATAACTGGTCCAACCAGTTGACCAGTAGGGAGCCGCGCGCCATTCTCGACGGGTGGAAATCACCCCTGTCTCCCGGGCCGCTGTCTCCGACGGTGTATTCGTGCACATCGTGGACGAGATCCTGTCCGGACGGTTGGCCGTCGACGAGGCCCTGCCGTCGGAGCGGGAGCTGGCGCTCGCATTCGCGGTGAATCGACATGCCGTGCGCGAGGCGCTCAAGCGGCTGCAGCAGGCCCGCCTGGTGCGCATCAGCCACGGCGGCAAGACCCGGGTGCTGGACTGGCGGCAGACCGCAGGCCTCGACGTACTCAGCACGCTGGCAGCCACGGGTGCGGTGCCCGCCCAACAGGTGGCCCACGACATCATGGTGATGCGCCGGTCGGTGGCCGCGGATGCGGCCAGGCTGTGTGCGCGCACGGCCTCCGACCATCAACTCGCCGC
Source organism: Mycobacterium sp. 134 (assembly GCF_048282715.1). Classification (NCBI taxonomy): domain Bacteria; kingdom Bacillati; phylum Actinomycetota; class Actinomycetes; order Mycobacteriales; family Mycobacteriaceae; genus Mycobacterium; species Mycobacterium sp. 134. The sequence continues at coordinate 5,759,540 of NZ_JBLVUN010000008.1, read as the reverse complement.
GATCTCGGCGGCTGCCTCGGCCTACCCGGAGCCGCCGGCCTCCGCCTCGTTCACTGTCGACCTGGAATTCTGGACCGCGGTGATCGACGGTTCGGGCAACCTGGCCTACCGTCTCGCGCTCAACACGCTCGTCAGCTCCTTCGCCGACATCGGGTGGCAGACGATCGCCGATCTCGGAATCGGAGTCGAATTGGCAGATCGCGCAGCGCATATCGCATTGGCCGAGCGCCTGTCGGCCCGCGACGGAGACGGTGCGCACAGGCTCGCCGACGAGCTGCTCGGCCGGGTTGTCGAGACCTTGGCCGACCGTGCCGCGGAGAGCGGATAGCCGCCATGTTCGACCTCATCATGCACGCTGTGCCGGTGTTCGTGATCTGCCTGGCTCTGGAAGCGGTGTCCTTTCACCTTTCCCCCGACGACGGCAAAGCCGGTTACGAGTTCCGGGATTCACGCACCAGCTTGGCCATGGGCATCGGCAACGTTGTCGTCAACATCGGCTGGAAACTGGTGGTGGTCGCCGCTCTGGCCGGCGTCTACCTGCTGGCGCCGTTCCACCTGAGTGCGAGCAATCCGCTGACCTGGATCGCGCTGTTCGTCGCCGACGACTTCGTCTATTACTGGTATCACCGTACGCACCACACGATTCGGGTGTTCTGGGCGAGTCACGTCGTGCATCACTCCAGCCAGTACTACAACCTGTCCACCGCGCTGCGTCAACCGTGGACGCCGTTCACATCGCTACCGTTCTGGGTGCCGTTGGCATTCCTCGGGTTCGCGCCGTGGATGATCGTCCTGCAGCAGGCCGTCAGCCTGGTCTATCAGTTCTTCATACATACAGAGCGGGTCGGAAAGCTCTGGCGTCCTGTCGAATTCATCATGAACACGCCGTCGCACCACCGAGTACATCATGGCTCCAACAGTGCGTACCTCGACACGAACTACGGTGGCATCCTGATCGTCTGGGATCGACTGTTCGGCACCTTCACCCCCGAGGGGGAGCGTCCGGTCTACGGCCTGACGAAGAACATCGACACCTTCAACCCGGTGCGGGTGGCCACCCATGAGTTCGTTTCGATCTGGCGCGACCTGCGCGCCGCACGAAGCTGGCGGCACCGTTTCGGGTACGTGTTCGGCGGCCCCGGGTGGACACCCGATCCGAACCCTGCCTAAGTGCGGTCCCCGATGGTCTGCCAGAGGAACTCGTAGGTCAGCGCCGCCTTGAACGCGGACTGCTTGTTGTCGGCCGCGCCGCCGTGGCCGCCCTCGATGTTCTCGTAGTACAGCACCCGGTGCCCGGCCTCCTCGAGTGCCGCCGTCATCTTCCTGGCATGCCCGGGATGGACCCGATCGTCGCGGGTCGAGGTGGTGATCAGGATCGGCGGATACTTCGCAGTGTCCGAAATATTCTGGTACGGAGAATATTCCGACATGAACGCCCAGTCCGCCGGATCGTCGGGATTGCCGTACTCGGCCACCCATGACGCGCCCGCGAGCAGCAGGTGGAAACGCTTCATGTCCAGCAGCGGCACACTGCACACCAGTGCCCCGAACAGCTCCGGGTACCGCGTCAACATCACGCCCATCAGCAGTCCGCCGTTGCTGCCGCCGCCCGCGCCGAGCTGCTCGACGGTGGTGATGCCGCGGTGCACGAGATCCGCTGCGACGGCGGCGAAATCCTCGTACACCAGATGGCGGTTCTCCCGCATCGCCTGCTTGTGCCAGTCTGGGCCGTACTCGCCACCGCCGCGGATGTTGGCCTGCACGTAGGTGCCGCCGCGCTCCAGCCAGGCGCGACCGACCCCGCCGATGTAGCCCGGGGTCAACGAGTTCTGGAATCCGCCATAGCCGTAGAGGTAGGTCGGGCTCGGTTGCTCGCGGCGTCCGACGACGAAGTACGGGACCTTCGTACCGTCCTTGGACGTGGCGAAGAACTGCTCGACGGCGATGCCGTCGGCGTCGTAGAAGGCCGGAGCGGACTTGACCTCGACCAGGGGCCCGCCCGCGGTGCCGTACAGCAGCCGCGAGGGAGTGGTGAATCCGCTTGAGTTGTAGAAGACCTCGTCACCGAAGTGGTCGATGTCGACGACGATGGTGTCCGTCGCCGGCGGGATGTCCGGTGCGTCCCTGCGCTCCCACGTCCCGGGAGTGACGACCTCGACGTGGCTGGCGACATCCCGCAGCGTGATGAGGATCAGCTTTTCCTTGGTCCACTGCACACTCGACAGGCTGCTGTGCTCGTCCGGCTCGTAGATCATCGCGAGATCTGCTGTGCCGTCGAGAAATTCATCGAACCTGGTGCCCAGTAGCGCACCTGCGGGGTACGTGACCTCACCCACCTGCCAGTCGGTTCGCAGCGAGATCAGCAGCCATTCGCGGTGCAGCGACAGTGACGAGTCGGTCGGGACCTTGAGCTCGATGAGTTCGCCGTCGCGCACCTCGTACCGGATGCGGTGGTAGAAGTCGGTGTAGCGGCCCAGCCGGGTGTGCTCGAAGCCCGGGGTCCGGTCGATCGACGCGATCACCCGGACGTCGGTCGGTTCGGCCTCGTACACCGTCTCGGCGTCGGCCAACGGCTCACCGCGGCGCCAGCGCCTGGCGATACGCGGATAACCGGATTCGGTCATCGATCCTTCGCCGAAGTCGGTGCACACCAGCAGGGTGTCCTCGTCCTCCCAGGACACCGACGATTTCGCTTCTGCCAGCTCGAATCCGCCGGAGACGAATTCCCGTGTCCGCATGTCGAACTCGCGGACCACGGTGGCATCGGCACCGCCTCGGGACAGGCTGATCATCGCCAGGGTGTGGTCCGGCTCGATCACTTCGGGCCCGGCCCACACCCAATTCTCGTCCTCGGCACGGGCCAACTCGTCCAGGTCCAGGATCACGTCCCAGTCCGGGTCGTCGGTCCGGTAACTCTCCAATGCGGTGCGCCGCCACAGGCCGCGCGGGTTGGCCTCGTCGCGCCAGAAGTTGTACAGGTACTCACCGCGCCGGCCCGGATACGGGATCCGCGCGTCGGTGTCGAGGATCTCCAACACCTCGGAGCGCATCGCGTCGAAACGTTCGCCGCTCAACTCCTCGATCGTCGGCTCGTTGTGCGCCCGCACCCACGCCAACGCGTCGTCGCCGGTGATGTCCTCAAGCCACAGGTAAGGGTCCGCTGCCACCTGTCCATTGTGACTGCGCGCGTACTGTGAGCTGGACAACACCACTGCCGATGGAAGCGAGGACGCGATGGGCCAGGCACCGGCGCGGGCCCTGATCACCGCGGCTGCCGCCGATCTGCTGTCGCGGCTACAGGAGCGCCACGGTGCGCTGATGTTCCACCAGTCCGGCGGCTGCTGTGACGGCTCCTCGCCGATGTGTTACCCCGACGGCGAGTTCATCGTCGGTGACCGCGACGTCCTGCTGGCGGTTCTCGACGTGGGAGGCGCCGGGGTACCGGTGTGGATCTCCGGCCCACAGTTCGAGGCGTGGAAGCACACCCAGCTGGTGATCGACGTCGTCGCAGGTCGCGGCGGTGGTTTCAGTCTGGAAGCACCCGAGGGGATGCGGTTCCTGTCCCGCGGCCGGGCCTTCACCGACGCCGAGAACGACCTGCTGACCGGGCAGCCCCCGGTGACCGGCGCGCAGTACGGCGCTGGTGCCCGACCGCCCGACACCGGCAGCCACATCGTCGAGGAAGCGGCCGACGCCTGCCCGGTTCCAGCGCGGACTCTGCCTACTTCTCCAAGGTGAACTGAACGACGTCGGTCTGGCGCTGCCGGAACAACTTCGCGCAGCCGGTCAGATACTTCATGTAGCGCTCGTAGACCTCTTCGGACTGAGTCGCGACCGCCTGCTCACGGTTGGCCTCCAGATTGGCGGCCCAGATATCGAGGGTCTGGGCGTAGTGCGGTTGCAGCGACTGTTGCCGAGTGACCGTGAAGTCGGCCGCGGTCGCATGGTCGACGACGATCGGAATCGACGGCAACTGCCCGCCCGGAAAGATCTCGGTCAGGATGAACTTGATGAACCTGGCCAGCCCGAACGTGACAGGTATCCCCATCTCGTGGGCCTTGCGGGGATCGATCCCGCAGATGGTGTGCAGCAACATCACACCGTCGGACGGCAGGGCCTGATAGGCCTTGTCGAAGAAGGCCGGGTAGCGGTCACGACCGAAGTGCTCGAACGCGCCGATCGAGACGACGCGGTCGACGGGCTCGTCGAACTGTTCCCAGCCCTGCAGTAGCACCCGTCTGCTGCGGTCGGTGTCCATGTCGTCGAACATCTGGCGGACATGTGCGGCCTGGTTCTTCGACAGTGTCAGCCCAACGACGTCGACGTCGTAGCGCTCGATGGCGCGTCGCATCGTGGCGCCCCAGCCGCAGCCGACGTCGAGCAAGGTCATTCCGGGCTGCAGCCCCAACTTGCCGAGTGCCAGATCGATCTTGGCGATCTGGGCTTCCTCCAATGTCATGCCATCGCGTTCGAAGTACGCGCAGCTGTAGGTCCGTGTCGGATCGAGAAACAGTTGGAAGAAGTCGTCGGAAAGGTCGTAGTGAGCTTGGACGTCGTCGAAATGCGGAGTCAGAGATTTCGGCACAAGGCCGCCTTCCTGCTGGTTCGTCGGTCGAAGAGCAGATCGCGCCCGCGACCCTCATAGACCATTCGGAACCGATCCAGCCGCGGATTGCTACGAATCGATATCGGCCGGGGCGCGCCGTGCCGGTGACGCCGGCGTAAGGCGTCGCGGCGTTATCGTCGAAGAGTGATTCCGCTGCCACGGGCGTGGCTGCTGACCAGCGCCATGTTGGTCGGCGTAGCGGTCGGGCTGCTGGCGGGGATCGCCACGACATTGCTGGTGACGGTCACTGTCAGGCCCGACGTGGTGATCGCGCTCGTTCTCGGGGTACCCGGTGCCCTCGGAATATTGACCGTCCTGGTTTCGGGGCGGCGGTGGCTCACCGCGCTCGGCGCGGCGGTACTGGCCATCGCGCCCGGCTGGTTTGCCGCTCTCGCGATCATCCAGGTGGCAACCCATGCCTGAGAACGTCGACACCTCCACCGCGGACTTCGCCCCGCTGTTCGACACGGGGGAAAACGAAATCCTCGACGAGGAGCTATCGCCCCAGACGACGTCCGCGGAAGACATGACCCCGGACGAGACGGCGTCCGACGACGCGCCCTCGGCACCGTTGCCCGCTCCGGTCCCACCCATCGTGGTGGAGGGGACCTATCTGTCCATGAAGTGGTGGACGTTCGTCGGCGTACTGGCCGGGGTGTGGTTCGTCTCCGCGGCCGCGGGGGCAGGCCTGTACTACTACTGGTATCAATCGGCGGACAAGACCTGGCCGGTGTTCGTCGTACTCGCCTACATCGTCGCCACCACGGTCGGCGCCCTGGTGGCGTCGACAGCCCAGCGCAAACCCGTGATATCGGCCCTGGCCATCGCACTGATGTCGGCGCCGCTGGCGGCGATGGCCGCCGCCGCGGTTTTCTACGGCGCCTACGTGTTCGGCTGGATCGCCCGGTAGCACCATTGCGCCGCCCACTAGGGTGGGGTCGTGACCCACTTTGACGTCGTCGTTCTCGGAGCTGGCCCCGGTGGATACGTCGCGGCCATTCGTGCCGCCCAACTGGGCCTGAGCACCGCAATTGTCGAACCCAAATACTGGGGTGGCGTGTGCCTCAATGTCGGGTGTATCCCGTCCAAGGCGTTGCTGCGCAATGCCGAACTCGCGCACATCTTCAACAAGGAAGCCAAGACCTTCGGCATCAGCGGTGAGGCCACCTTCGACTACGGCGCCGCCTTCGATCGCAGCCGCAAGGTCGCCGACGGCCGTGTCGCCGGCGTGCACTTCCTGATGAAGAAGAACAAGATCACCGAGGTCCACGGCTACGGCACCTTCACCGGGCCCAAGTCGATGACGGTCAAGCTCAACGAGGGCGGTTCGGAGGAACTCACCTTCGACAACGCGATCATCGCCACCGGATCGTCGACCCGCCTGGTTCCGGGGACCTCGCTGTCCGACAACGTGGTCACCTACGAAACCCAGATCCTCTCGCGCGATCTGCCGGGCTCGATCATCATCGCCGGCGCCGGCGCGATCGGCATGGAGTTCGCCTACGTGCTGAAGAACTACGGCGTCGACGTGACCATCGTCGAGTTCCTGCCGCGCGCGCTGCCCAACGAGGACGCCGAGGTCTCCAAGGAGATCGAGAAGCAGTACAAGAAGCTGGGCGTCAAGATCCTCACCGGAACCAAGGTCGAGGCGATCGCCGATGACGGTTCGGTCGTGAAGGTGACGGTGAGCAAGGACGGAAAGTCCGAGGAGCTCAAGGCCGACAAGGTGCTGCAGGCCATCGGCTTCGCGCCCAACATCGAGGGCTTCGGCCTGGAGGCGGCCGGCGTCGCGCTCACCGACCGTGGGGCCATCGCGATCGACGACTACATGCGCACCAACGTGCCGGGCATCTACGCCATCGGTGACGTCACCAGCAAGCTGCAGCTGGCCCACGTCGCCGAGGCGCAGGGTGTCGTCGCAGCCGAAACCATCGGCGGCGCCGAGACTCTCGCGCTCGGCGACTACCGGATGATGCCGCGCGCGACGTTCTGCCAGCCGCAGGTGGCGAGCTTCGGCCTGACCGAGGAGCAGGCCAAGGCCGAGGGATACGACGTGGTCGTCGCCAAGTTCCCGTTCACCGCCAACGGCAAGGCCCACGGCCTGGCCGATCCGACCGGCTTCGTGAAGCTCATCGCGGACAAGAAGCACCTCGAGCTGATCGGTGGACACCTGATCGGGCCCGACGTGTCCGAGCTGCTGCCGGAGCTGACGCTGGCGCAGAAGTGGGATCTGACGGCCAACGAGTTGGCCCGCAACGTGCACACCCACCCGACCCTGTCGGAGGCGCTGCAGGAGTGCTTCCACGGGCTGACCGGCCACATGATCAACTTTTGAGAAACGAAATCGTCGCCGGCATAGCCGGATTGGTGGTCGGCCACATTCTGTGGCTGGCCGCCATCACGTTGGCGACCGAAGGCTCCCGGGTGAACATCTGGGTACTGCTGGTCGCGGCCCTGTCGCTCATCGGCGGCGCTGCGGGCGGGTACTTCGGCTGGCGTAAGTACCAGCAGAAATCCCATACGTGGGCGGCGTTCCTGTGGGCGTTGCCGGTGTCCCCGGTGCTGTTCTCGCTCGTGCTGCTCGGAGTTACGTACCTGTAGGTTTGTGTGATCGCACAACGGCAGGGCGCGCGTTTCGAGCGATTTTCCTCTGCGGGACCGGCACACCCTGGACGAATGTCGATGTGACAGATCGGGCCGCGGCCCGTCCACATCGGCAGCACAGGGAACCCAATGGCATCTAGCAGTGGACTGATCGATGACGCGCCGCTGACGGCATTCCACAAGAAACTGACGCTGTACTCGTCGGGCGGACCGTTCATCGACGGCTATGCCATTGCGATCATCGGGTTCACCTGGGCGACCATGAGTACGTCGTTCGACGTCACGACGGCCGACAAGGGGATGATCGCGGCCGCGGTCCTGGTCGGGATCTTCGTCGGCGGCGGCCTGTTCGGCTGGGTGACCGACAAGGTCGGCCGCCATATGATGTACATCCTGGATCTGCTTGCCCTGGCCGTCTTTTCGGTGGGCTGCATGTTCGCCACCGAGGTCTGGCAACTGATCCTGCTGAGATTCCTCATCGGCATGGCGATCGGCGCCGACTATCCGATCGCCACCTCACTTCTCGCCGAATACCTGCCCGCCAAGTATCGCGGCCGCATGCTCGGCGCGACATTCGTCGTGTGGGCCGTCGGTGCCACTGCCGCTCCGGCTGTGGCAATGGTGTGTACTCACCTGGCCGGCGACAATGCCTGGCGGTGGATGCTGGCCAGCCCGGCCGTCTTCGCACTCGTCACGCTGTTCCTGCGATTGGGGACACCGGAATCGCCGCGGTGGCTGATCAGCAAGGGACGGGTCGAGGAAGCCGACCGATCCATCAAGCAGGTCTTCGGACCCGACTATGGAGTGGAAGACCTCGGTGAGCCCGAGCCGGCGGAACGCGCGACGTTGCGGTCGGTGTTCAAGCCGCCCTACCTGAAGCGGACGCTGTTCGTCAGCCTGTTCTGGATGTGTCAGGTGATCCCGCTGCTGTCCATCTACTCGTTCTCCTTCGACATCCTGGGCGAGGTCGGCATCACCGGTAACGGCGCCGAGGTGTTCCTCGCCGCGCTGTTCGTGGTCGGCGGCATCCCGGGGCTGTTCCTGGTCGACCGGATCGGCCGCAAGGCCCTGCTGATCTACACCTTCGCCGGTATCGGGATCATCTGGGGCATCGCCGGTCTGATACCCGGACTGCCGGTGATGGTCGTCTTCATGGCGGTGTGCGCCTTCGCGCTGCTGTCAGGGGCGTCGAACTTCCTCGAGATCGTCTATCCCAACGAGTTGTTCCCGACGGAGGTGCGCGCCACAGCCGTCGGCATCGGCACCGCGGCCAGCCGGATCGGTGCGGCGGTGGCCGTCTACCTGATGCCGTTCGCCCTCGACAAGGGCGTCAACTGGGTGCTGCTGGCCGGCGCGGTCATCTCGTTCGTCGGGCTGGCCGTCACCGTGGCGTGGGGCGTGGAAACGGCCGGCCGCTCCTTGAGCGAGGCCTGCAATGCCAAGACCACGTCCGACCGAGAAACCGTGCGTTCCGGCTAGCGGCGACTGCTAGTCCGGGAAGTCCAGCGGGATCCGCAGCGTCGTCATCGTGGCGGCCAGGCCATCGTATTGGCTTGCCAGCATGCAGAATTCGATGATCTGCTGCTTGGTGAGAATCGCGGAGAGCGCGGCCCAGGTCTCCGCCGAGATGGACCGGGTGACGACGAACTCGTCGGTCGCGGTGATCAACACCCGTTGCCGGTCGGTCAGGCCCTCGGCGTCGGGACCCTCGAAGATGCGGGCCTGGGTCTCGGCGTCCACGCCCCGGCTGCGGGCCAGCCGTCGGTGCTGTTGTAGTTCGTATTCGCAATCGCGCAGATGGCCGACCCGGAGGATGACGAGCTCGGCGTCCTGACGCGGAATCTTGCCGAGCGGGCCGAGCAGCAGACCGGAATACGGCAGCCAGGCCAGGAACAGCAGCTTGTGCTGGCCCAGCACGTTCATCAGGGTGAAACGGGGTGCCCGGATGGCCCTGGCGCCCAGCTTGGCGATGGCCCAGTTGACCGGTCCCAGCTCACGGAATCCGCCGGGTGCGATGCGGGCCGGCTCGAGTGCACTCACCCCGCCGAGTCTGGCACAACCGGTGGGCTTCAGACCGTCCAGGCGCCTGCCTGATTGCCCGTCCATTTCTACGCCTGGACCCTAGATCGTGTTGTCGAGCGACCACTGCGCAGGAAAACGGTGGGATGCCAGCGGCTACGGCTGGCGCACCAGATACGGCGACACCGTCGAGCGGTGCTCGTTGAGGTCCAGCGCCTTGCCGAGCGCCGGGAACGCGCGTTGCGGGCAATTGTCGCGTTCGCATACCCGGCAGCCCGAGCCGATGGGCGTGGCCACCTCGCCGGAGAGGTCCAGCCCTTCGGAGTAAACCAGCCGATGAGCATGGCGCAGTTCGCATCCCAGCCCGATGGCAAAGGTCTTGCCGGGCTGCCCGTAGCGCGACGCGCGTCGCTCCACGGTGCGGGCCACCCACATGTAGTTGCGGCCGTCGGGCATCTGGGCGACCTGCACCCCGATCTTGCCGGGATTCCCGAAGGTCTCGTAGACATTCCACAACGGGCAGGTGCCACCGGATGAGGAAAAGTGAAAGCCGGTGGCGGACTGGCGCTTTGACATGTTTCCCGCGCGGTCGACCCGGACGAAGGAGAACGGGACCCCGCGCATCGACGGGCGCTGCAGGGTGGACAGCCGGTGCGCGATGGTCTCGTAGCTCACCGAGTAGAACGCCGACAGCCGCTCCACGTCGTAGCGGAAGTTCTCGGTCACATCGTGGAACTGGCGGTAGGGCAGCACCGTGGCCGCGGCGAAGTAGTTGGCCAGGCCGAGACGGGCCAGGGTGCGGGATTCGTCGCTGGTGAACATGCCCTCGTCGACCATCTTGTCGATGAGGTCGCCGAACTCCAGGAAGGCCAGTTCGGCCGCCATCTTGAAGACCTGCTGGCCGCTGGAGAGATGGTTGCCCATCTCCAGGGTCTTGGTGGCCGGGTCGTAGCGGTGCAGCACGGTGTCGCCCAGGTCGATGCGCCGCACGATCCGGACCCCGTGCACCGTGGTCATCCGGTTGGCCAGCTCCCCGGCCAGATCACCGCGGTGCATGCGGATCTTGGCGGTCAGATCCTCGGCGGCGGTGTCGAGTTCGTGCAGATAGTTCTGCCGTTGGTAGAAGTAGTCGCGCACTTCCTCGTGCGGCATGGTGATCGAACCACTGCCGCTGCCGTCCGAATAGCGGTCCTCGGTGGCGGCCGCCAATTGCGTGGTGGTCAGCCGGTAACGGCGGTGCAGGTTGACCATCGCGCGGGCGAAGTTCGGGTACGCCGCGACCATGTCGGCGACTTCGGCGACGTCCATGTCGGCACCGAGGTCGCGGTCCATCGTGACCTCGCGCATCTCGGCGACCAGCCGGGTGTCGTCGTGGGAGGCGAAGAACGTCGCGTCCACCCCGAAGACCTCGGTGATGCGGAGCAGCACCGCCACGGTCAGCGGGCGTACGTCGTGCTCGATCTGGTTGAGATAACTGGGGGAGATCTCCAGCATCTGGGCCAGTGCCGCCTGGCTGAAACCACGCTCGCTCCGTAGTTGCCGCACCCGCGACCCCACGAACGTTTTTGCCACGTCAAACAGCCTAACAAGGATGCGAAGGCCGTCTTCGCATTCTTGGCAGTTCGGTCACTACTGACAGTATCGGGCTGCCTGGCATGATCGGCTCAGACGACAGTGACTGGAGATGACCATGACGGGAACCGCGCAGAATTCGACCACCGGGCTGAACAAGGTGATGATGCCGGTGCCCGATCCCCATCCCGATGTCTTCGACCGGGAATGGCCGCTGCGGATGGCCGACGTCGACCGCGCCGGCCGACTGCGGTTCGACGGTGCGTGCCGGCACATTCAGGACATCGGCCAGGACCAGCTGCGGGAGATGGGCTACGAGGACGTCCACCCCGCATGGATCGTCCGCCGCACGATGATCGATCTGATCCGGCCCATCGAGGGCGGCGACATCCTGCGGATGCGGCGGTGGTGTTCGGGTACGTCCAACCGGTGGTGCGAGATGCGGGTGCGTATCGACGGCCGCAAGGGTGGCCTCATGGAGTCCGAGGCATTCTGGATCCACATCAACCGGGAGACGCAGGGGCCCTCCCGGATCTCCGACGACTTCCTGTCGGGCCTGCGCCGCACCACCGACGAGTCCCGTCTGCGCTGGAAGTCCTACCTGAAGGCCGGCAGTCGTGAGGACGCTGCCGAGATCCGCGAGTACCCGGTGCGGGTGTCCGACATCGACCTGTTCGATCACATGAACAACTCGGTCTACTGGACGGTGGTCGAGGACTACCTGTACTCGCATCCCGAGCTGCTGGAGAAGCCGCTGCGGGTGACCATCGAGCACGACGCCGCGGTGGCCCTCGGCGAGAAGCTCGAGATCCTGTCGCATGTTCACCCGGCCGGATCGACCGACAAATTCGGCGAAGAGCTCTCCGATCGCACTGTTAGAACGCTCACATATGCCGTCGGCGACGAGACAAAAGCGATCGCATCGCTGTTCTCGCTCTGACCCCTCCCGGTTTAACAGTACGAGCGTACTGACCTGCACCTTTGAGCTACTCGTCGGTAGCTTCTGAACCGGTACAGCCATCATATTTCTTCGCAACCTTTGCAAGTTAACTAAGCGCTTTGGCGAAACTTGGCAACTGAAACGGGTGGACCTGCGGATATGTGCTGTGCCATCGTCGGGTTAGCACATCAGTGAAGCTGCCACGGCGTTAGCAATTAACAAGGCGAACGACACGGCGGTGGAGCAAGGCGACTGAAACAAACCGAAGGAGCAGTCCTATGTCGACCGTGGGCACCCCCAAGTCACCGGAGCAGATCCAGCACGATTGGGATCACAACCCCCGCTGGAAGGGCATCACCCGTACCTACACCCCGGCCGACGTGGTTGCCCTGCAGGGCTCCGTCGTCGAGGAGAACACCCTGGCCCGCCGCGGCGCCGAGGTGCTGTGGGAGCAGCTGCACGACATGGACTTCGTCAACGCGCTGGGCGCGCTGACCGGTAACCAGGCCGTGCAGCAGGTCCGCGCGGGCCTCAAGGCCATCTACCTGTCCGGGTGGCAGGTCGCCGGTGACGCCAACCTGTCCGGCCACACCTACCCCGACCAGAGCCTCTACCCGGCCAACTCGGTGCCGCAGGTCGTCCGCCGCATCAACAACGCGCTGATGCGCGCCGACCAGATCGCCAAGGTCGAGGGCGACACCTCGGTCGAGAACTGGCTCGCCCCGATCGTCGCCGACGGTGAGGCCGGCTTCGGTGGTGCGCTCAACGTCTACGAGCTCCAGAAGGCCATGATCGCCGCCGGTGTCGCCGGTTCGCACTGGGAAGACCAGTTGGCCTCGGAGAAGAAGTGCGGCCACCTCGGTGGCAAGGTGCTGATCCCCACCCAGCAGCACATCCGCACCCTGACCTCGGCCCGCCTGGCCGCCGACGTCGCCGACGTGCCGACCCTGGTCATCGCGCGCACCGACGCCGAGGCCGCCACCCTGATCACCTCCGATGTGGACGAGCGCGACCGCCCGTTCATCACCGGTGAGCGCACCAACGAGGGCTTCTACCGCGTGCAGAACGGCCTGGAGCCGTGCATCGCCCGCGCCAAGGCCTACGCGCCGTACGCCGACCTGATCTGGATGGAGACCGGCACCCCGGACCTGGAGCTGGCCAAGAAGTTCGCCGAGGGCGTCAAGAGCGAGTTCCCGGACCAGATGCTGTCCTACAACTGCTCGCCGTCCTTCAACTGGAAGCAGCACCTGGACGACGACACCATCGCCAAGTTCCAGCGCGAGCTGGGCGCGATGGGCTTCAAGTTCCAGTTCATCACGCTGGCCGGCTTCCACGCCCTCAACTACTCGATGTTCGACCTGGCCCACGGCTACGCCCGCGAGCAGATGAAGGCCTACGTCGAGCTGCAGGAGCGCGAGTTCGCCGCCGAGGAGCGCGGTTACACCGCCACCAAGCACCAGCGCGAGGTTGGCGCCGGTTACTTCGACCGGATCGCCACCACCGTGGACCCCAACAGCTCGACCACCGCGCTGGCCGGTTCCACCGAAGAGGGTCAGTTCCACTAAACCCCGTGGCTTGACAGCAGCAGGCCCCGCTCAGAATTCTTGGGCGGGGCCAGTCGCATGTCCGCATATCCAGACGAAAGTGAAGTAGTGAGCAATCAAATTGAACGAGTAGGTGTGATCGGCGCCGGCCAGATGGGCGCGGGCATCGCCGAGGTGTCCGCGCGTGCCGGCGTGGACGTGCTGGTGTTCGAGACCACCGACGCACTGGTCACCGCGGGCCGCAACCGCATCACCAAGTCGCTCGAGCGCGCGGTCAGTGCGGGCAAGGTCACGGAGCGGGAGAAGGACGCCGCACTGGGCAAACTGAAGTTCACCACCACGATCGACGATCTGGCGGATCGTCAGCTGGTCATCGAGGCTGTGATCGAGGACGAGAACGTCAAGGCAAAGATCTTCGCCGACCTGGATCGCGTGATCACCGACCCCGACGCCGTGCTGGCCTCCAACACCTCCAGCATTCCGATCATGAAACTCGCAGCAGCTACACAGAATCCTTCCAGGGTGCTGGGCCTGCACTTTTTCAACCCCGTTCCCGTGTTGCCCCTGGTCGAATTGGTCGGCACTCTGGTGACCTCGGACGCCGCCGCCGCGCGCGTCGAGGACTTCGCCAGCACGGTTCTCGGAAAACAGGTTGTCCGTTGTGCTGACCGGTCCGGTTTCGTGGTCAACGCGTTGCTGGTTCCGTACCTCTTGGCGGCGGTCCGAATGGTCGAGGGTGGCTTTGCCACAATTGACGATGTCGACAAGGCTGTGGTCGCCGGACTGTCCCACCCCATGGGGCCGCTGCGGCTGTCCGATCTGGTCGGTTTGGACACCCTAAAGCTCATCGCTGACAAGATGTTTGACGAGTTCAAAGAGCCTTTGTACGCCGCGCCGCCGCTCCTGCTGCGCATGGTGGAGGCCGGGCAACTGGGCAAAAAATCGGGTCAGGGCTTCTACAAGTACTGAATCGACCCGCGCTGGCACTATGGCCGAGGCTTAGCTAGTCTACCCACAGTAGGGCCTGCTGGCTCGCTCTATAGAGTCTGCATGTAAGAACACGTGTCGGCCCGCAACTAGCGGTCGTCAGCAGCAGAAAACGCAAAGAGGTAATTTTTCGCATGTCTAACGTCGAGTCCGATCTTGCTCCGTACTACGAGGAGTCGCAGTCGATCTACGACATCTCGAATGAGTTCTATGCACTCTTCCTCGGGCCGACCATGGGTTACACCTGCGGTTACTACGAGCGCGAGGACATGAACCTCGAGGAGTCGCAGAACGCCAAGTTCGACCTCGCGCTGGGCAAGCTCGACCTCAAGCCGGGTATGACGCTGCTCGACATCGGCTGCGGCTGGGGCGGCTGCCTGGAGCGCGCGTTGATCAACCACGACGTCAACGTCATCGGTATCACGCTGAGCAAGGAGCAGTCGGAATACGCCCGCAAGCGGCTGGCCAAGATCGACACCAACCGCAACATCGAGATCCGCCTGCAGGGCTGGGAAGAGTTCAACGAGCCCGTCGACCGCATCGTCTCGATCGGCGCGTTCGAAGCCTTCAAGCAGGAGCGCTACCCGATCTTCTTCGAGCGCGCCTACAGCATCTTGCCGGACAACGGCGGCCGGATGCTGCTGCACACGATCCTGGCGCACACCCAGCAGTTCTTCCGTGAGAACAACATCAAGCTGACGATCAGCGACCTGAAGTTCATGAAGTTCATCGGTGAGGAGATCTTCCCCGGTGGGCAGCTGCCTGCGGTCGAGGACATCGAGAAGCTCGCCGACGGCTCGGGCTTCAAGCTGGAGCGCATCCACCTGCTGCGTCCGCACTACGCGCGCACGCTGGACATGTGGGCGACCAACCTGGAGGCGGCCAAGGACGAGGCCATCGCCCTGCAGGGCCAGGAGGTCTACGACCGGTTCATGAAGTACCTGACCGGTTGCGCCGACTTCTTCCGTCGCGGCATCACCAACATCGGCCAGTTCACGCTGGTCAAGTAGTTTCGCGCTTTCACTTCACGCCGGAACTACGGTTTCTGACGTATTTCGCTCGGAATTCGTCACGAACCGTAGTTTCGGCGTGAGTGTTTTAGAGCGCTTCTGACCCGAGCCAAAATCTCAGGCTGCCGATACCGCAGTTGTCGGGCGCTGACCCGCACGATCGTCCAGCCCTGTGCGGCCAGGAACTCCAGGCGCTCGATATCGCCCTCGTGGATCTCCGGATTGCTCCAGTGCTGGTCACCGTCGTATTCAATCCCGATCATCCGCTCCGGCCATCCCATATCGATCCGCCGTCGCACCCGGCCCCGCTCGTCGGCAACCGGAATCTGCGTGACAGGCCGGGGCAGTCCACCGCGGACGAGCAGCAGCCGCAGGCGCGTCTCCTGCGGGGATTCGGCTCCCGCGTCGACAAGGTCGAGTGCCCTGCGCAGTCGCCGGATCCCGCGGGCGCCCGGGTACCGGTCGGTGATGGTCATGACGTCGTCGACCGTGCCGCGGGAGCTGTTGAGCAGCGCATCGATCCTGATGATCGCGGTGTCGAGGGGTTGGCGTCGCCCCATGTCGTAGCACGTGCGGGCGACACTGGTGCAGGTCATGTCGCCGACGACCTGAAGCTCGTCGTCGGCGATCGTGCCGGTGTGGATCAGGATCCCGGGGGGCGAGGGCTGGCGGATACGCGCCAGTTCGGCCGGCGCATCATCGGGGAGCCACTTACTGCCCAGCACTGCCGCCGCGGAGTACCCGGATAATGTCGCGGCGCGTCTGGACCAGAGCCACGCCGCAGTTGCCCGATCTCGCGCGGTGAGTATCAGACTCGTTGGCGCATAGACATTCTGGTGCACCATGACGTATTTGGACCGCAACATCTGCCGGGTGGCGTACCCGGCCGCCATCGCCTCGCTACCCACGATGATCGCTTCCAACACGGAGATTGGACGTGGGGCGCACGCATCTGGTTCCCGCGCCCGCCGAGACTACGGGTTATGACGGGATCGCGGCGAAATCCGTCACAAACCGTAGTGTCGGCGCAATACGGGGAGGGCTCAGACGGAAGCCAGCCGCTTCTTCTCCGCCTCGACGTCGAAGTCCGGCGGTGGCCACGACATGTTGAGGCCCTTGAGCGCCTCGATGAGCAGCTCGGTGATGGCGAGGCGGCTGTACCACTTCTTGTCGCACGGCACGATGTGCCACGGCGCGTAATCGGTCGACGTCTTCTCCAGCATGGCCTGGTAGGCCTCTTGGTACTTGGGCCACAGCAGCCGCTCGTCGATGTCGGCCGGGTTGTACTTCCAGTACTTGTCGGGCCGCTCCAGCCGTTCGGCCAGGCGCGCCTTCTGCTCGGCCAGCGAGACGAACATGGCGACCTTCACCAGCGTGGTGCCGGCATCGACCAATTCGCGTTCGAACGCGTTGATCTCGTCGTAGCGCGCGCCCCAGACGTCCGGCGGCACCAGGTTGTGCACGCGGACGATGAGAACGTCCTCGTAGTGCGAGCGATCGAACACCCCGATGTGTCCGGCCGGCGGCAGCGCGTTGCGGATCCGCCACAGGTAGTGGTGGGCCCGCTCCTCCTCGGTCGGCTTGCCGAAGCTGGTATACCGGATTCCCTGTGGGTTTGCCGCTCCCACAACATGTTTGACGATCCCGCCCTTGCCCGCGGTGTCCATGCCCTGCAGGATCAGCAGCACCGAGCGGTTGTCGTCGCCACTCTTGCTGCGGGCGTAGAGCATTTCCTGGAGCGAGGCGAGCCGCAGATTCCGTTCGGTCTGCAGGGTGGGCGCATCGCTCTTGTTCCCGCGGAATCCCGGCGTGCTGTTGGTGTCGATTCGCGCGACCTCGTCGCCCGGGCGGAAAGCCAGCTGGTCATGTGGTTCGTGGGTCCACAGGGCAGGCAGATCTCTGTCGCTCACCCGCTCAGTCAAGCAGTTGTGGCGGCAAAACCGGTGACGGGTGCGGCAGTGAGTTGAACTTTTCCAGCGAGCCACCCACTTCGACAATGCCGCAGAGCGCGTTCCAGGAGAGCATGGTCAGGTAGTCGATCAGTTCGTCGGCGGTCATCCTCGGATTCGACATCCAGGAGTGGGTGGCCAGCTGGACGCCGCCGACAGTGTGAAACGCCCACGCTTCCGCGCCCCGGGTGTCCATGCCGACCTGGGCCATCCGGCGGCGCAGCATCACGGCCAGCATGCGGGCGATGATCTGCTCGGAATCGGCGACGGCTTTGCTCTTGCTCGCCGAGTTGTTCGCCATCACGAACGGATAGATCTCCGGTTCAGCCGCAACCGTTTCCACGTACACCTTGATGATCTCGCGGGTGAGGGCGAAACCGTCGAGGTTCGAGGACAGTGCCGCAGCCATATTGGGGATCAGGGTGGTCTGGGCGAACCGCATCATCACTGCGGTGGTGAGGTCGTTCTTGTCGACGAAGTAGCGGTACAGCACAGTCTTGGACACGCCGATCTCGGCGGCGATCTCGTCCATGCTGACGTTGCTGCCCTGGCGTCGGATCGCTTCGAGGGTGCCGTCGACCAACTCATTGCGCCGCTCCACCTTGTGCTGGTGCCAACGCCGCTTGCGTCCATCGGTCTTCACCGTCACCGGCGGAGTCTGCTGTGCCACAGTCGCAGTAGTCCCATTCCCTAGTTCCACTTGATACTACGGCGAATCTGCGGATACCGGTCCGTGGGTCAGACCGTCAGTCGCGGCGATAGCGCAAGATGGAAAGGTGGCACATCGAACCGACGCCGGAGCCCGCCCGCTTGCGGGCCCGCGGCCAAGTTTTGCCGAGACGCTGGCCGGTGCGGACAGCGCTGCCGACGCCGAGCGCCTGCGGGGTTTGCGGAGGATGAAGCTGGTCGCGCTGGGCTTCCTGGTCGGCGCCACGGTGATCTTCCTGTTGTGCACCTGGGCGCAATCGCGGGGCGCCGCCGGTTGGGTCGGCTACGTGCGGGCTGCCGCCGAGGCCGGCATGGTCGGCGCGCTCGCCGACTGGTTCGCGGTGACCGCCCTGTTCAAGCACCCGCTCGGGGTGCCCATCCCGCACACGGCGATCATCAAACGCAAGAAGGACCAGCTGGGGGAGGGTCTGGGCACGTTCGTCCGGGAGAACTTCATGTCTCCCGAGGTGATCGCGAACAAGCTGCACGATGCCCAGGTGGCGGGCCGGTTCGGTAAGTGGCTGTCCGACCGTTCGCACGCCGAGCGGGTGGCCGCCGAGGCGTCGACCGTGCTGCGGGTCGGCGTGGAGATGCTGCGCGACGAGGACGTTCAGCACGTGCTGGACCGGATGATCGTCAAGCGCATCGCGGAACCGAAGTGGGGCCCGCCGATCGGCCGGGTGCTGTCGACGCTGCTGCAGGAGGGCCGTCAGGAAGCGCTGATCCAGCTGCTGTGTGACCGCGCGTTCCAGTGGTCGCTGAACTCCGGCGAGGTCATCGAGCGTGTCATCGAGCGCGATTCGCCGACCTGGTCGCCGCGGTGGGTGGACCACCTGGTGGGGGAGCGGATCCACCGCGAGTTGATGGACTTCACCGACAAGGTGCGCCGCAACCCTGACCACGAGTTGCGGCGGTCGGCCACGAGGTTCCTGTTCGAGTTCGCCGACGACTTGCAGAACGACGAGGCGACGATTCAGCGAGCGGAGAACGTCAAGGAGCAGCTCATGGGCCGCGACGAGGTGGCCCGGGCGGCCGAGACCGCGTGGGCGGCGGCCAAGCGGATCATCCTTGAGTCGGTGGACGACCCGTCCTCGGCCCTGCGGACCCGGATCGCCGACTCGGTGATGCGCATCGGTGAGTCGTTGCGTGACGACTCCGAGCTACGCGACAAGGTCGACAGCTGGATCATTCGGGGGGCAAAACACCTGGTCGCCGAGTATGGGACCGAGATCACAGCAATCATCACCGAGACCATCGAGCGCTGGGATGCGGACGAGGCGAGCCGCCGGATCGAGCTCCATGTGGGCCGTGACCTGCAGTTCATCCGGATCAACGGCACCGTGGTGGGCTCGTTGGCCGGTCTGATCATCTATTCGATAGCCCAACTACTCTTCTGACCTGCGCTAACTAGTGCTTGCAAAAGTTAGCACCCCGTCGTAGCGTGAATTTTGTCGTTAACGGATACACGGCCTACGAGGGGGAAGGACATGGCGCAAGACGAAAATCTCGCGGCTGTCGTCTCCAACGCTGCGCAGGACATCGGAAGTTTCATCCGGGCCCAGCGTGAGGCGGCGCAGGTATCGGTGCGGCAGTTGGCCGAGAAGGCCGGCGTCAGCAATCCCTATCTGAGCCAGATCGAACGGGGATTGCGGAAACCCTCCGCCGACGTGCTCAACCAGATCGCGAAGGCGCTTCGGGTGTCAGCGGAAGTCCTCTATGTGCGCGCCGGGATCTTGGAGCCCAGCGAGCCCAGCGAGGTCCGCGACGCCATCGTCAACGACGTGGGGATCACCGAGCGGCAGAAGCAGGTGCTGCTCGATATCTACACATCGTTTCGGCAGCAGAACGAAGCCGAAGCCGGTGAGGAGCCGACCACTGACTGACACCTCACCAGCTGCCCGATAACCATTCGCACGAAAAGCCCATCCTGAGAAAGGAATTCGCATGACCGAGAAGACTCAGCCCACCATCGAAGACCTCAAGGCCCCGCTGCTTGCCGCCGTCGGTGCCGCTGACCTGGCCTTGGCCACGGTCAACGAGATCGTCGCCAGCCTGCGTGAGCGTGCCGAGGGTGCGCGTACCGACGCCGAGGCTCGCGTCGAGGAAGGCCGCGCCCGTCTGACCAAGCTGCAGGAAGACCTGCCGGCCCAGTTCGACGAGCTGCGCGACAAGCTCTCCTCTGACGAGCTGCGCAAGGCCGCCGAGGGCTACGCCGATCAGGCCACCGCCACCTACAACAAGCTCGTCGAGCGCGGCGAGGCGGCGCTGGAGCGCCTGCGCAACCAGCCGGCCATCGAGGAAGCCGCCAGCCGGGTCGAGGGCTACACCGATCAGGTCACCGAGCTGACCCAGGATGCGCTGGGCACCGTGGCCTCGCAGACCCGCGCGGTCGGCGAGCGCGCCGCCAAGCTGGTCGGCGTGGAGCTGCCCAAGAAGGTCGAGAAGGCCACCGAGACCGCCGCCGCGAAGACTGCTGCCCCGGCCAAGAAGGCTGCTCCGGCTGCCAAGAAGGCCGCTCCGGCTGCCCCGGCCAAGAAGGCTGCTCCGGCTGCCAAGAAGACCACGGCCGCCCCGGCCAAGAAGGTCACCCAGAAGTAGTACCGGTGTCGACCGTGTTGTCTACGGGGACCTGAGCCCCGTCGGTCGACGTCAGTGATGACGCCCGCATAGGCTGGTGAGGTGCAACTTGCCAACCTTGCGGGCGTCATTGTCTTTGTACTGGTCGTCGTCGTCTTCTGCGTGGGCGTCTACGCGTTCGTGCACGCCGCCGTGCAGCGCCCGGATGCCTATACGGCCACCGGCAAGCTCACGAAGCCGGTATGGCTGGCGATCCTCGGGGTGAGCCTGCTGCTGGCCCTGCTGCTGCGCGATGCCTTCGGCGCCGCCATCTGCGCCTGCGCCGCCGGGATCTACCTCGTCGACGTGCGGCCGAAACTGCTCGAAATCCAGGGAAAGTCACGCTGACCCGATGCGCTCACCACTGGCCGCGCTAGGCGCGGCGGGTATCGCGCTGGGCGCGGTACTGATCTGGGCTCCCGACGCGGCCGCTGATCCCGGCGACCACGTGTACGTCGACCACGTCGAATGGGCCAAATGGGGCGACCTGTCGAGCCTGCGCGTGTATCCCACCGATGCGGCCCGCGCATTGACCCACCAGCCCGGCAGCGCAGCCCAGGCCGATCAGGCCTGGGCCGAGGTGCTGAGCCTGTCCCCGGACGCCGACCTGCCCGGGATGCGCGAGCAGTTCCTGTGCCACTGGACGTTCGCCGAACTCGCCGAGCCCGGCAAGACCAGCTGGAATCTGGAGCCGTGGCGGCCCGAGGTCGCCCCTGAGGTGATGCTGGCCAGCGGATGTAATCCCGGCGGCAGCGAGGAACCGTTCTGATGGGCGGCTACCCGCGCGCACAGGTGGCGGCGCTGGTCGACCACACCCTGCTCAAGCCAGAGGCCACCGTGGCCGACGTCGAGAAGCTGGTGGCCGAGGCCGTCGACCTCGGCGTGTTCTCGGTATGCGTGTCGCCGTCGCTGGTGGCCGCCGCGGCCGCGGCGGCTCCGCCCCACCTGGCGGTGGCCGCGGTGTCCGGCTTCCCGTCGGGCAAGCACGTGGCCGAGATCAAGGCCCGCGAATCGCAACTGGCCGTGGCGGCAGGTGCCGGCGAGATCGACATGGTGATCGACGTCGGAACCGCGCTGACCAAGGATCTGGGCGCGACCGCGGCCGAGATCGCCGCGGTGCGTGCCGCCGTACCCAGCGCCACGCTCAAGGTGATCGTCGAATCCGCGGCGCTGCTGGAACTCGCCGGCGAGGAGTTGTTGCAGGACGTCTGCCGGGCCGCCGTCAGCGCCGGGGCCGACTTCGTCAAGACCTCCACCGGCTTTCATCCCAGCGGCGGTGCCTCCACCCGGGCCGTAGAACTGATGGCCCGCGCGGTGGGAGACGGCGTCGGGGTCAAGGCCAGCGGCGGCATCCGCACCGCCGAGGCGGCCGTGGCGATGCTCGACGCCGGGGCCACCCGGCTCGGCCTGTCGGGCACCCGGGCGGTGCTCGACGGCCTCACCGGTTAGGCCGGCACGGAAAACTCAGAGCTTGAAGCAGGGGTCCTCTTCGGCCCTGGGCATCGACGCGTTCGTGGTGGAGAACTTCGCCTCCACCCCCTTGTCGGTGACCTGCACGCTGTCCGCGTGGATCCCCATCGGGTAGTTCTCGGTGAGCTGGGCGGTGAACTTGTCCAGGATCGGCTGCAGGGTCTCCCGCGGCCAGGACAGGCCGATCGCGCTCAGGTCGACGATCTGCAGCGAGATGCCCTTGTTGACCACCGTGGGCTTGGCGGTGATGGTGCCGAGCAGGCCCTTGAGCTCGATGGTCCCGTTGGACGGGTTGGTCCTCACGTCCGAGATGGCCGAGCCGATGAACGGCAGCTGCACCAGGTCGGCCACGGTCTGACGGATGCCGTCGGTGCTCCACGAGATGTCGGCGACCAACGAGCCCACGGTGCCGCTGGCGTCAGCGGTCTCCTGGATCCGCACATCCCTGATGTCCAGCTTCACCTTCATGCCCTTGGCATCGCGGATCTGGTTGCCTGCGGTCTCGATGTTGATGTTGGTGTAGTGCCCGGTCACGTGCTGCAGCAGGAACGGCGGCAGCGGATCGAACGAGGCCTTCGCCCCGTCCTGCACGGTGCATTCCACGACCGAAGCGACGATCTTGTCGGCACGGTTGCGGGCGTACAACTCGCCGCCCAGCACCCCGGCGGCGATCAGGGCCACCACGATCACGAAGACCAGCACCACCGAGAGCGGATCCGAGAACAGCTTCTTGACCTTCGCCATCGCCGAGGGGTCCTGCGGCTGGGGAGCGGCAGGTGCCTGTCCGTCGACCTGGCCCGGCTGATCCGCCGGCGGTTGCGGAGGCAGCGCCTGGGTAGGCGCCGGCGGGGACTGGTCGGTTGGGCGAGCCCAGGGATCGGTCACCCCAGCGATTGTGCCTTACCGAACTGAGCGAACTGTGAGCGGTTCTGCAGCACCGCGATGGTGTCCCGGACCTGGTTGGCGGCATCGAGGTCGACGTCGAAGACCAGCAACTGCGGGGCGGCGCCGGCCGCGGCGAGAACCTCGCCGGTGGGGGAGGTCACCAGGCTGCCGCCGACACCCGTCGGCCCGACCTTGGCGATCTCGTCGCCCGGGTAGGCCTGGTCCACCGCGGCGATGAAACCGGTCGTGTCCAGCGCGCGGGCCCGGGCCAGCAGGGTCCACTGCTCGAGCTTGCCGGGCCCCGATCCCCACGAGGCATGCACGGTGATCAGCTGGGCGCCGCGACGGGCCAGCTCCACGTACAGCTCAGGAAACCGGACGTCGTAACAGGTGGTCAGGCCTACGGTGACTCCGTCGACCGTGATCGTCACTGGATCGAAACCCGGTGCCACAGTTCGTGATTCGGTGAATCCGAAGGCGTCGTAGAGGTGGATCTTGTGGTAGTGCGCGTCGACGCCGGGGCCCGTCGCGATCAGGGTGTTGGTGACCCGACCGTCGTCGCTGGGGACGAACATCCCGGCCACCACGACCACCCCGGCCCGTGCGGCGATCTCGCGCACCCCCGTCGCCCACGGCCCGTCCAGGTCCTCGGCGACCGGGGCCAGCGGCACGCCGAACCGGCACATCGTGGCCTCGGGAAACAACACCAACCGCGCGCCGTCATCGGCGGCGCGCCGGGTGAACTCGTCGACCAGTGTCAGATTCGCCGAGGGGTCCGCGCCGGTGGCGATCTGCGCCAGGGCAATTCGCATGCGGTTCAGCTTAGTGGCGCCACGGCAGCCCAGGGCACGGTCAGCACCCCGTCCCGCATCCGCCGGCGCGGCGCCGCGACCGGATACCCCTCCGCGCGCAGCAGCTCCACCATTGCCCGCCAGCGCACCCGCGGCCCGAACACGCCGTGCCCGGCCGCGCTGGCCCAGGCCCGGTCGGCAGCGCCGAGCAACGCGTGGATCGGCTGGCCTTCGATGTTGTGGTGGATCAGCACCTTGGGCAGCCGTTCGGCCAGATCCGAGGGACGCTCGATGCTGAACGGGTCACACGCCAGCGTCAGGCTCACCGGCCCACCCTCGTCCAGCAGCGCCCAGCAGCATCTGCGGCCCAGCTCGTCGCAGGTTCCGTCCACGATCAGCCCACCGGGCGCAAGCCGGCGCGACATGGTGGCCCAGGCCTCCGGCACCGCCTCGACCGGGTACTGGCGCAACACGTTGAACGCCCGCACCAGCACCGGGCGCAGGCCGGCCAGCTCGAACCCACCGAGCGCGAACTGCACGTCGGTGGCGCCGGCCACGGCGCGCGCGGTGGCGACCCGTTCGGGATGGATCTCCAGGCCGACGACACGGACGTCGGTGCGCACGGCCCGCAGCCTCGAGGCAAGTTCCAGGGTGGTGACGGGCAGCGCGCCGTACCCGAGGTCGACCACCAGCGGATCGGCGGCGGCCCGCAAGGCGGTGCGTACCCGCGGCGAGTGCACCAGCCAGCGGTCGCTGCGGCGCAGCCGGTTGTAACCGGTGGTGCCTCTGGTGACGGCCCCGACGGGTCTAGACGTGCTCGGAGATCCAGTCAGCGGTGAACGCCCCCTCGATGGTGAACACGTCTTTGACGGACTGCAGGACCATGTCTTCGAGCTTGCCGCCGAGCAGGGGCACCGACACCTTGCACGTGCTGTCGACGTGCAGCCGGCTGCCGGTCGCGGCCTTGGTCAGTACATAGCTGCCATCGAGGCGGCCCGGGGCGTGGGAAACCGACGCCGCGTAGTGGCCGTTCACGCCGTTCTGGTCGAACGGGCCGAAGAAATGCCTGCGGGTGATGGCCATGTCGAGCGGGATCACCGGCCGCAGGATCGGGGGCAGCTCCGCGCGTGGCAGCACCTGCCGGAACTCGACCTCGATCCCGCGCTCGCTGGAGCTGAATTCGGTGATGTCGGACTTGCCCGGCGTCAGCTCGTCGTACCGGTCCATCAGGGCCTGCCAGTACTCGCCGCTGGCGTACGTGGCGTAGACCGTTTCGGCGGGTGCGTCGAACGCCATCGTGGACTGCTGGCTTCGGCTCATGGCTAACGACGGTACCGCCGGGCTCAGCCGCGATCGGCGATCCACACCGAGGTGAAGCGCTGCTCGGCTTTCAACAGGTCGGTCAGCTGCGAGCCGATGAAACTCTCGATCTTGCCGCCGACCAGCGGCACCCTCACCTCGACCGAGATGTGCACCGACAAGCGGGATCCGCCGGCTGTCGTGGCGAGCGTCGCGGTTCCGGACAGGGACACCGGCGCCCCGGCGACGGAGCCCTGGACCGTGCCATGGGACGAGCCTTCCCGGATCGGCTGCCAGTGCTCCTCGCGTCGGATCCTCAGGTCCCCGCGGTGAAACTGGGACACCAGTCCGGGCAACCGGTCCGCGTGCAGGATCTGCGTGGTGACCGCCTCGATACCGCCGTCGCCGGTCACGGTCAGGGCGTCCAGCTTGGTTTCGTCGGCTCCCGAATCGGCCAGCCGGGCCAGCCAATACCGTTCGTCGGCGAATGCCCGGTGGACCTGTTCGACGCTGGCTTCGTAGTCGGTGGCCATGTCGAATGATCGCGGCATAGCTGGTCAGGCTACCGTTACGGCCCGTGGTCAGTTCGTATGTTGCCGGTGTCGCGGTCGCCGAGGCGGTCGCGCTGGCCCCGCTGACGACGCTGCGGGTCGGACCTGTGGCGAACCGGGTGCTGACCTGCACCAGCACCGATCAGCTCATCGATGTGCTGCGCGCGGTGGCCGACCCGATCCTGGTGCTGGCCGGCGGATCGAACGTGGTGCTGGCCGACGACCTGGCCGACACCATGCCCGACCTCACCGTGGTGCGCGTGGCCAACACCGCCATCACGGTCGAGGGCAACCTGCTGCGTGCCGAGGCCGGCGCCGTGTTCGACGACGTCGTGGTCGCCGCACTGCAGCACGGCCTGGGCGGGCTCGAATGCCTGTCCGGCATACCGGGATCGGCGGGGGCCACCCCGGTGCAGAACGTGGGCGCCTACGGGGCGGAGGTCGCCGACACCATCAGCCGGGTGCGGCTCATCGACCGGCACACCGGCGAAGTCCGTTGGGCCGCACCGGAAGAACTCAAGTTCGGGTACCGCACCAGCATCCTCAAACACTCCGATGCCGTCATCGTGCTGGAGGTGGAGTTCGCGCTCGACCAGGCGGGCAGAAGCGCACCGCTGCGCTACCGCGAACTGGCCAATGCGCTGGGTGTCGAGCCGGGGGAGCGCGCCGACCCGATGCGGGTTCGCCAGACCGTGCTGCAGTTGCGTACGGGCAAAGGCATGGTGCTCGACGAACACGACCACGACACGTGGAGTGTCGGGTCGTTCTTCACCAACCCGGTGGTGTCACAGGCCGAGTTCGAGCGGGTGCAGGCCACGTTCCAGGCCGACACCGGATCGGCGGAGGCCGGACGGGTGCCGCACTACCCCGCGCCCGACGGGGTCAAGCTGGCCGCGGGCTGGCTCGTCGAGCACGCCGGCTTCGGGAAGGGATACCCCGGTGACGGGGCCCCCGCACGGCTTTCCACCAAACATGCGCTGGCTTTGACCAATCGTGGCGAGGCGAACACTGCCGATGTGATTGCCCTGGCCAGAGCGGTGCAGGCGGGTGTTCGGGACCGCTTCGGGATCACTCTGCAGCCCGAGCCGATTCTGTTTGGGTGCGAACTATCAGTACCCTAGATCCACGTGAGCCCTGCCGGTGATATAGAGGCCGATGCGCCGTTGTTCAATCGGCGACGTGCCCTGACGGTGTTGACCGTCGGAGTGGGAGCCGGGTTGCTGGCCGCGTGCTCGGGAGAATCTCCCATCTCCTCGCCTCAGGCAGAGGAGCCGGCGGCGCCGACGGTGACCTACGAGCCTGCCGCCGATTCCGAGGATGTGCTGCCGACCGCGCCGGTCGGCGTGAAGGTCGAGAACGGCTCGTTCCAGCGCGTGAGCCTGACCAATGCCAACGGCAAGGTGGTCGCCGGCAAATTCAACAGCGACCGCACGGCGTTCACTGTCACCGAACCCCTCGGCTACGAATCCACCTACACGTGGGGCGGCTCCGTGGTGGGCAAGGACGGCAAGGCCGCACCCGTGCAGGGCAAGTTCACCACCGTCGCCCCGCAGAAACAGGTCAACGGTCAGTTCCAGCTCGCCGACGGCCAGGTCGTCGGCGTGGCCGCGCCGATCATCCTGCAGTTCGACGCCGCGATCGACGACAAGTACCGCGGGGCCATCGAAAAGGCCCTCCAGGTCACCACCACGCCCGCTGTCGAGGGCAGCTGGGCCTGGCTGCCCGACGAAGCCGGCGGCTCACGTGTGCACTGGCGGACCCGGGAGTACTACCCGGCCGGCACGAAGGTCAGCGTCAAGGCGCCGCTGTACGGGGTCAGCTTCGGCGACGGCGCCTACGGCGCGACCGATTCGACGCTCGACTTCGAGATCGGGCGGCGCCAGGTGGTGAAGGCCGAGGCGTCCAGCCACCGCATCCAGGTGCTCGACGGTTCCGGCGCGGTGATCATGGACTTCCCGTGCAGCTACGGCGAAGGCGACCTGGACCGCAACGTCACCCGCAGCGGCGTCCACGTGGTCACGGAGAAGTACGAGGACTTCTGGATGACCAACCCGGCCGCCGGGTACTCCAACGTGCACGAACGCTTCGCGGTGCGGATCTCCAACAACGGCGAGTTCATCCACTGCAACCCCAACAGCATCGGTTCGCAGGGCAACACGAACGTCACCAACGGCTGCATCAACCTGAACCTGGAGAACTCGCAGCAGTACTTCAACAGCGCGATGTACGGCGACCCGGTCGAGGTGACCGGCACCCGCATCGAGCTGTCCTACGCCGACGGCGACCTCTGGGACTGGGCGGTGGACTGGAGCGAGTGGAAGTCCATGTCGGCGCTGTCCACGGAGGATTCGCCGGCGAACCTGCCTGCCACGGCTCCGGCGACGCCGACGGACGCGCCAACGTTGTCCGGCACGCCGACGACCACCACGCCGCCCAAGCCCACGCCCGGGGGCTAGGGCCCTGCGCTGAGATCAACGCAATGGTCGTCTGCTCTATGGCGGAACGACCACTGCGTTGATCTGGCGGCTATTTCCGGTTGAACCTATTTCCGGTTGAACCGACCGTGCGGCGCCTGGTCGCGCGGCCGGATCACGATCTGGTCGAGGTTGACGTGTGAGGGCCGCGACGCGACGAACCCGATCACCTCGGCGACATCTTCGGCGACCAGCGGGGTGATGCCCCGGTACACGTTGTCGGCGCGTTCCTGATCGCCGTCGAAGCGCACCAGCGAGAAATCGGTCTCCACCGCACCCGGCGCAATCTCGCTGAGCCGCACCGGTTTTCCGAGCAGCTCACCGCGCAGTGTGCGGTGCAGCGCACCCTGGGCATGTTTGGCCGCGGTGTAACCCGAGCCGCCGTCGTATGTCTCGAACGCCGCGATCGAGGTGACCGTGACGATCAGGCCGTCGCCGGAGGCGATGAGTTTGGGAAGCAGCGCCCGGGAGACCCGGAGGGTGCCCAGCACGTTGGTCTCCCACATCCACCGCCAATGGTCCAGGTCAGCGTCCAGGACGGGTTCCAGCCCACGGGCCCCACCGGCGTTGTTCACCAGCACGTCCACCCGGTCCAGCTGGGCGGCCATGGCGTCCACCGCGGCCTGGTCAGTGACGTCCGCCACAATCGCGGTGCCGCCGATCTGCTCGGCCAGTGCCTCGATCCGGTCTTTCCGGCGGGCCGCGCAGACGACGTGAAAACCCTGGGCGGCAAGGGATTTGGCGGTCGCGGCACCGATCCCGGCGCTGGCGCCGGTAACCACTGCCACCCTTTTTCCTGACTCTGATGTCGTCACCTGACCAACATTAGATGGCGTGCTAAGTTCTTCGTGTGTCCGGAAAGCTCCAGTCCCGCTTCGTGCGGCGTGCGTGTTGTTGTTGCGCACCCCGCCGCGCCTGACTGAACCCGGACACCGTTTTCCCGTCCTGCTGAGTCGCCAGGTGTGGTCTCCCCCCACCAGCCGACAATCAGTAAGGACAATTCACGTGACCACAGCCATTGCCGCCCCCCGCCGCACCGCCTCCGCGTCGGGCAGCCCCGCGCGGCCTGCCCGGTCGCTGGCCGCCGCCTCGCGCTATCCGCAGTCGCGGCTCCTGCACATCGTCGCCCCGTCGCTGAAGGTGCCCGACGCCGCCGCGGCCTCGGTGTTCAGCGCGGTCCGCACCCGCGGCCCCATCGCCCGGGACGCCATCGCGCAGCTCACCCAGCTGAGCATCGCGACCGTCAACCGTCAGGTCACCGCGCTGCTCGAAGCCGGAATCCTGCGTGAGCGTGCCGATCTCGCGGTTTCGGGAGCCATCGGTCGGCCCCGTGTTCCCGTCGAGGTCAACCACGAGCCCTACCTCACGCTGGGCATCCACATCGGCGCGCGTACCACCAGCATCGTGGCCACCGACCTGTTCGGCCGCACTCTGGACGTGGTCGAGACACCGACCCCGTCGGGATCGCAGTCCGCCGCGCTGGCCACGCTGGCCTCCAGCGCCCGTCGTTACCTGAGCCGCTGGCACCGCCGCCGCCCGCTGTGGGTCGGTATCGCCGCCGGTGGCGTCGTCGACAGTGCCACCGGATATCTCGATCACCCCCGGCTCGGTTGGGCCGACGCGCCGGTGGGCCCGGTGCTGGCCGAAGCCCTGGCACTGCCGGTGTCGGTGGCCTCGCACGTGGACGCGATGGCCGGTGCCGAGCTGCTGCTGGGTGGACGGCGTTCCTCGCCCGAAACCGTCGGCGCCCCGGCCCGCACCAGCCTCTACGTGTACGCCCGCGAGACCGTCGGCTATGCGCTGTCCATCGACGGCCGTGTGCACTCACCGGCCAGCGGGCCCGGCACCATCGCCGGCCTGCCCGCGCAGTCGGAATTACTCGGTGGCTCTGGGCAATTGGAGTCCACCGTGAGCGACGAGGCGGTGCTCAACGCGGCCCGCAAGCTGCGGATCGTCCCGGCCGAAGGCCCGTCCTCGACCCTGTCGGCGGTGCTGCGCGCGGCCCGGCAGGGCAACGAGAAGGCGGTCGAGTTGCTGGCCGACCGGGCCCGGGTGCTCGGCGAGGCCGTCGCGCTCCTGCGCGATCTGCTCAACCCCGACGATCTGGTGCTCGGCGGCCAGGCCTTCACCGAATACCCCGAGGGCATGTCCGTCGTGGAGGACGCCGTCACGCGGCGTTCGGTGCTGGGGCCCCGCGATATCCGGCTGACGGCCTTCGGAAACCGGGTGCAGGAGGCCAGTGCGGGCATCGTTTCGCTGGGCGGCCTGTACGCCGATCCGATCGGCGCGATGCGGCGCGCTCAAACCCGCCGATCCGCCGCGGTGTAGACATGTCTGTGTGCGTCTAGCCACGGACCTCGAGATTCCCCGCCGCGTTGCGGTGTTATCCGTACATACATCGCCGCTGGCGCAGCCGGGTACCGGTGACGCCGGCGGGATGAACGTCTACGTGCTGCAGACGGCGTTGCAGCTGGCCCGTCGCGGTGTCGAGGTGGAGGTCTTCACCAGGGCGACCTCGTCGTCGGATGCCCCTGTGGTGCCGGTGGCGCCGGGCGTGCTCGTGCGCAACGTGGTGGCCGGGCCGTTCGAGGGCCTGGACAAGTACGACCTGCCCACCCAGCTGTGTGCGTTCACCGCGGGGGTGTTGCGCGCCGAGGCGACCCACGAGCCCGGCTATTACGACGTCGTTCACTCTCACTACTGGCTGTCGGGCCAGGTCGGCTGGCTGGCCCGGGACCGCTGGGCTGTGCCGCTGGTGCACACCGCGCACACCCTGGCCGCGGTGAAGAACGCCGCACTGGCCGCCGGTGATTCACCCGAGCCGCCGTTGCGTGCGGTGGGGGAGCAGCAGGTGGTCGACGAGGCGGACCGTCTCATCGTCAACACCGAACATGAAGCACAGCAACTGGTTTCACTTCATCATGCCGATCCGGGACGGATCGATGTGGTGCACCCGGGGGTCGACCTGGATGCCTTCACCCCGGGGGATCGCGACGCCGCCCGGGCGATCCTGGGGATCGCGCCCGACGAGCAGGTGGTCGCGTTCGTGGGCCGGATCCAGCCGCTCAAGGCGCCCGATGTGCTGTTGCGCGCCGCCGCGAAACTGCCCGGGGTCCGGGTGCTGGTCGCCGGCGGACCCTCCGGCAGCGGCCTGGCCGAGCCCGACACCCTGATTAGGCTGGCCGACGAGCTGGGTATCACCGATCGCGTGACGTTCCTACCCCCGCAGTCCCGTGAAGAGCTGGTCAACGTGTACCGCGCCGCCGATCTGGTCGCCGTGCCCAGTTACTCCGAATCCTTCGGCCTGGTCGCCATCGAGGCCCAGGCCTGCGGTACCCCGGTGGTGGCAGCCGCCGTCGGCGGCCTGCCGGTCGCGGTGGCCGACGGTGTCAGCGGAGCCCTCGTCGAAGGCCACGACGTCGACGACTGGGCCGCCGCGATCGACGGCGTGCTGCAGCGCGATCCGGGTCCGCTGAGCGTGGCCGCCGCAGCCCACGCCGCGCAGTTCTCCTGGGGCCATACCGTCGATGCCCTGCTGAACAGCTACGCCCATGCGATGAGCGACTACCGGTCCCGGCACCGCAGGCCCGGCCGCCGTCCCGGGCGGCGGTTCGCGCTGCGTCGGGGGGTGCGGACGTAACCATGGGCACCAGCGCCGAACAGATCATCACCGCCACCCTCGACGAGCACGAGCTGGTCTACCACCGGCACGAGGGCGCTCACGGCGGGTTGCCCGGCGTCGTCGTCGAGCTGCCCGGGGAACGGAAGCTCAAGACCAACACCATCCTGAGCATCGGCGAGCACTCGGTACGGGTCGAGGCGTTCGTGTGCCGCAAGCCCGACGAGAACTTCGAAGGCGTCTACCGGTTCCTGCTCAAGCGCAACCGCAGGCTCTACGGGGTCGCCTACACCCTCGACAACGTCGGCGACATCTATCTCGTCGGCCGGATGGCCCTGCACTCGGTCACCGCCGATGAGATCGACCGCGTGCTCGGTCAGGTGCTCGAGGCTGTGGACTCCGATTTCAACACCTTGCTGGAGCTGGGCTTCCGCTCATCCATCCAGAAGGAGTGGGAGTGGCGGATTTCACGCGGTGAGTCGCTGAAGAACCTCGAAGCGTTTGAGCACCTCATCGACGACTGAGCGGTCGTGAGAAGATCGTTGTTCCCGCACGCGAGGAGGACAAACTACCGATGCCGACGCTGATCCTGCTCCGCCACGGTGAGAGCGACTGGAACCAGAAGAACCTGTTCACCGGATGGGTCGACGTCGACCTCACCGACAAGGGCCGCACCGAGGCCGTCCGCGGCGGCAAGCTGCTGGTCGAGAACGACGTGCTGCCCGACGTGGTCTACACGTCGCTGCTGCGCCGCGCGATCACGACCGCGAACCTCGCCCTGGACGCCGCCGACCGGCACTGGATCCCCGTGCACCGCGACTGGCGGCTCAACGAGCGGCACTACGGCGCGCTGCAGGGCCTGGACAAGGCCGCCACCAAGGAGAAGTACGGCGAAGAGCAGTTCATGGCGTGGCGGCGCAGCTACGACACCCCGCCGCCGCCCATCGAGAAGGGCAGCGAGTTCAGCCAGGACTCCGATCCGCGCTACGCCGACATCGGCGGCGGGCCCCTGACCGAATGCCTCAAGGACGTGGTGACGCGGTTCGTGCCGTACTACGAGGACACGATCGTGCCCGACCTCAAGGCCGGCAAGACCGTGCTGATCGCCGCCCATGGGAATTCGCTGCGTGCGCTGGTCAAGTACCTCGACGGAATGTCCGACGAAGACGTCGTCGGACTGAACATCCCGACCGGCATCCCGCTGCGCTACGAGCTCGACGACAACCTCAAGCCGCTGGTCGCGGGTGGTGAGTACCTGGACCCCGAGGCCGCTGCCGCCGGGGCCGCCGCGGTCGCCGCGCAGGGCGCCAAGAAATAGTTCGCTGGACACTCGGGCCTGCGGGCAAACAGCAGGTTACCGGGGGTTAACGACAGCCGAACTCCTGTGTTTGTCGGTGTGACTTGTCCCGTTTTGGCCGCACGCTGCTGGGATGACGTTCACCGGGTGCGTACGATTTTCGCGTGAGCTTGGTGTCGGCGTTACTGCTGACGACGGTCGTGTCGTTGCTCGCGCTGATCGTCGGTGCGGGTGTGGCGTCGGTAGTCGCACCCCGCATCGTGGCCAACCGGCGGCGTCGCGAGGCTGATCAGGCTGGCCTGACGGTCTCGCAGATGCTGCAGCACATCGTGTCTGCCGCGCCCAACGGCATCGTCGTCGTCGACTCGTTCAACGACGTGGTCTACGCCAACGACCGGGCCTCCGAACTCGGCGTGGTACGCGACCGCCTGCTCGACGACCGGGCCTGGCGGGCTGCCGAGCAGGTGTTCGCCACCGGCCAGGCCATCGACGTCGACCTGTCGCCGCGCAAGCTCCCGCACCCCGGACGCTCGGGCGTGTCGGTGCGCGGCTGGGTGCGCCCGCTGTCCAGTGCGGATCGCCGCTTCGCCGTCGTCTACGCCGACGACCAGTCCGAGCACGCCCGGATGGAAGCGACCCGCCGGGACTTCGTCGCCAACGTCAGCCACGAGCTCAAGACCCCGGTGGGGGCCATGCGGCTGCTCGCCGAAGCGCTGCAGGCCTCTGCCGATGATCCGGACATGGTGCGCCGCTTCTCGGACAAGATGGTGGCCGAATCGCTACGGCTGGCCGACATGGTCGGCGAGTTGATCGAGCTGTCCAGGCTGCAGGGCGCCGAGCGGCTGCCCGACCTGGGCGCCGTCGACGTCGACACCGTGGTGTCCGAAGCGCTGTCGCGGCACAAGGTCGCCGCAGACAAGGCCGACATCGCGATCACCACCGACGCGCCGACCGGGTACCGGGTGCTGGGGGACCAGACCCTGCTCGTGACGGCGATCGCCAATCTGGTGTCCAATGCAATTGCGTACTCGCCCAACGGATCCGGCATATCCATCAGCCGGCGCAGGCGGGGCGGCAGTGTCGAGATCGCGGTCACCGACCGCGGTATCGGAATCGCCAAGGCCGATCAGGAACGGGTCTTCGAGCGGTTCTTCCGGGTCGACAAGGCCCGTTCCCGCGCCACCGGGGGCACCGGACTGGGCCTGGCGATCGTCAAACATGTGGCCGCCAACCACAACGGAACCATCCGGCTGTGGAGTCAGCCGGGCACCGGGTCGACATTCACGTTGTCGATCCCGGCCTATCCCGAAACCGATGAGTCGACAGGTGACTCAGACGACCGAGAGGATTAGCGAGACCGATGACCAGCGTGTTGATCGTTGAGGACGAGGAGTCGCTGGCCGATCCCCTGGCATTCCTGCTTCGCAAGGAAGGCTTCGAGGCCACCGTGGTGGCCGATGGTCCCTCCGCATTGGCCGAGTTCGAGCGCTCCGGCGCCGATATCGTCCTGCTGGACCTGATGCTGCCGGGGATGAGCGGTACCGATGTCTGTAAGCAACTGCGTGCCCGCTCCAGCGTGCCGGTGATCATGGTCACCGCACGCGACAGCGAGATCGACAAGGTCGTCGGCCTTGAGCTGGGCGCCGATGACTATGTCACCAAGCCGTATTCGGCCCGCGAGCTGATCGCGCGGATCCGGGCGGTGCTGCGCCGCGGCGCGGACACCGACGACGGCGCGATCGGCGACGGCGTGCTCGAGGCCGGCCCGGTGCGGATGGACGTTGAGCGGCACGTCGTGAGTGTCAACGGGGAGCAGATCACGTTGCCGCTCAAGGAGTTCGACCTCCTGGAGTACCTGATGCGCAACAGCGGCCGGGTGCTCACCCGGGGCCAGCTCATCGACCGGGTGTGGGGCGCCGACTACGTGGGCGACACCAAAACCCTTGACGTGCACGTCAAGCGGCTGCGTTCCAAGATCGAGGCGGACCCGGCCAACCCGGTGCACCTGGTCACCGTGCGCGGCCTCGGTTACAAGCTGGAGGGCTGAACCCCGTTGGAGGCCGGGGTCGCTCGATGCTCGGCGACGCGGGTCGCCGGATGCACGGCGACCAGCCCGAGGGCGCTGCGCCGCCGGCACATCGCGGCCAGCTCGGCGTAGGCCTTCTCGCCGAGCACCTCGGTGAGTTCGGGGGCGTAGGACTCGAACACCGGGCGGGCGCCGACATGGGCGTTGGGATCACCGGTGCAGTACCAGTGCAGGTCCGCACCGCCCTCGCCCCAGCCGCGCCGGTCGTATTCGGTGATGACGGTCCGAAGGACCTGGGTGTCGTCAGGCCGGGTGATCCATTCCTGGCTCCGCCGGATCGGCAGCTGCCAGCACACGTCGGGCTTCATGGTCAGCGGCTCGACACCGAGCTTCAGGGCCTTGCTGTGCAGCGCGCACCCGATTCCGCCGGGGAAACCCGGCCGGTTCAGGAAGATGCACGCCCCCTTGTATTTACGGGTGCGGAGGTTGGGCTTGCCGTCATACTCGTCGTCTTCCAGATAGCCCTTGCGGCCGAGGCCCTTGTCCCGGAACTGCCAGTCCTCGTCGGTCAGCTGTTTGACCGCGTCGTCGAGCCGGGCCCGGTCGTCGTCATCAGAAAGGAACGCGCCATGCGAGCAGCAGCCGTCGTCCGGGCGGCCCTCGACGGTGCCCTTGCAGGCCGGTGTGCCGAACACACACGTCCAGCGGGACAACAACCACGTCATATCGGCCGCGATCAGATGTGTCGCGTCCTCCGGGTCATAGAACTCCACCCATTCACGGGCAAAGTCCAGTTCGACTTCGCCGGGATGCACCTCTGTCACGGCGCAAACGGTACTCCCATATGCCTGAACGCATTTCCCAACCGGGCTGTGAGGCGTGGTGGGATGCGGCACAACCCGGGCACGCTCATCGCGCGGGTTCCGGGAGGTCCGGCCACGAAGCGCCTCTCGACTGCGGTTAGGTTGGTGCAGTGCGGTTAGGCGTGCTCGATGTCGGTAGTAACACGGTTCATCTCCTCGTGGTGGATGCGCGCCGTGGCGGACACCCGACCCCGATGAGCTCCACCAAGGCGGCCCTGCGGCTCGCGGAGGCCATCGACAACTCGGGCAAGCTGACCCGAAAGGGTGCCGACAGCCTGGTGGCCACCGTCGACGAGTTCGCCAAGATCGCCACCAGCTCGGGATGTGCCGAATTGATGGCGTTTGCCACCTCGGCGGTGCGCGATGCCACCAACTCCGAGGAGGTGCTGGCCAGGGTGCGGGCCGAGACCGGGGTGTCCCTCGGCGTGCTCAGCGGCGTCGACGAATCCCGGCTGACGTTCCTGGCGGTGCGCCGCTGGTACGGCTGGAGTGCGGGCCGCATCATCAACATCGACATCGGCGGCGGCTCGCTGGAACTGTCCAGCGGGGTCGACGAGGAGCCCGAGGTGGCGCTCTCGCTGCCTCTGGGCGCCGGCCGGCTGACCAGGGAATGGCTGGCCGAAGACCCACCTGGGCGGCGCCGGGTCGCGATGCTGCGGGACTGGCTGGCCACCGAGCTCGCCGATGCCGGTGCCACCATGCGCCGATCGGGGAACCCGGACCTTGCGGTGGCGACGTCGAAGACCTTCCGGTCGCTGGCCCGACTCACCGGCGCGGCCCCCTCGGGCGCAGGCCCACGGGTCAAGCGGACCCTCACCGCCGCTGGATTAAGACAGCTCATAGCTTTCATCTCTAGGATGACAGCGGCTGACCGTGCCGAACTGGAAGGGGTGAGTGCCGAGCGGGCACCACAGATCGTGGCCGGTGCTTTGGTAGCTGAGGCTAGTATGCGAGCACTGGAGATCGATTCCGTCGACATTTGCCCCTGGGCGTTGCGGGAGGGGTTGATTCTGCGGAAACTCGACAGCGAGGCCGACGGCACAGCCTTGGTAGAGACGTCGGCGCGGGATGCCGGACGTTAAGGAAAAGCTAGCCCCAAAGGCAACATAGGTATGACAGGACCAGAGAACACCCCACCCGGCACCCGACCGATCTCGGTAGCGGAGTTGCTGGCGAAGAACGGGACCATCGGGGCACCCCCGGTCGGCGGTCGCCGCCGGCGTCGTCGCGGTAACAGTGAC
Organism: Mycobacterium sp. 134; assembly: GCF_048282715.1. Lineage (NCBI taxonomy): Bacteria > Bacillati > Actinomycetota > Actinomycetes > Mycobacteriales > Mycobacteriaceae > Mycobacterium > Mycobacterium sp. 134. Next base: position 5,722,469 of record NZ_JBLVUN010000008.1, on the reverse strand, counting down.
GCGGTGACCGTCGCCGAACTCACCGGCGAGATCCCGATCATCACCGACGACATCGAGCTCGAACCGCTCGATGAACCGGTTCCGGCCCCCGACCCGCTGGTCGACACCGCCGTCGTGGCCCCCATCGTGGACGAGCCGCGCGAAACCCGCGAGCCGCGAGAGCAACCGCAACCGCGCGACGAGTCCCGGGTCCGCAACGGGGGACGCAACGGCGGCCCCCGGCCCCCACGGGTCAAGCCGGCCCCCCGGCCTGCCGAACCCGAGGACGTGCGCACCGACGCCGAGGACGACTACGACGCGCACTTGGCTGCGCGCGATGCCGATCCCGAACCCGTCGAATTCCGGCCGCGCCCGCGCCGCGGGCCGTACAAGCGACCGGCGCGCGATTACCAGCCTTCGGGCACCGGCGCCGAGCGGATGAGCCCGGATCCCCTCTACGACCTCGATGACGGCGCCGCGGCGGAGCCCGCCGATGCGCTGGTCGAAGCCGACGTCCACGAGGTCCAGGACATCCATGGCGCGGACACCGACGACACCGCGTACGACGACTACGACGACGAGTACGGGGAAAGTTCCTACGCCTCGCTCGGCCCGCTGTTCGGCGGCGAGTCCGTCGCCGACGACATCGCCCGTCGCCCCCGTGGCCGCGGCGGTGTGGACGACCTCGACGAGCTCGACGAAGACCTGTCCGAGGACACCCGCGAGGCCGACGCCTTCGACGAGCACGACGAATTCGACGAGGAGCAGCAGCCGAGCTCGCCGCTGGTCCGCGCGTTGTGGATCGTCGGCCAGTGCGTGATCGCGGTGGGCTTCGGTGCCGGTCTGTTCATCGCCTTCGATCAGCTGTGGAAGTGGAACACCATCGTCGCGCTGGTGCTCGGCGTGCTGGTGATCCTCGGCCTGGCCGGTGGCGTGCGCGTGGTCCGCAAGACGGAGGACATCGGCAGCACCCTGACCGCGGTGGCGGTCGGAGCGCTGGTCACCTTCGGACCGTTGGCTCTGCTGCAGGCGAGTTAGGCACCGCGCACGCGAGGAGCGAGTTAGGCCCGCGCACGCGAGGAGCGAGTTAGGCCACGCGCACGCGAGGAGCGGGGAAGCCTCAGTACACAATTGGGTTGTGCGCCCCGCCATCAAGATCGGCCTGTCCACCGCCTCGGTCTACCCGCTGAGGACAGAGGCCGCGTTCGAGTACGCCGCCCGCCTCGGCTACGACGGCGTCGAGCTGATGGTGTGGGCGGAGTCGGTCAGCCAGGACATCGACACCGTGGCGAAGATGTCCGCCCATTACGGCGTGCCGGTGTTGTCGGTGCACGCACCCTGCCTGCTGATCTCGCAGCGGGTGTGGGGCGCCAACCCGATCCCGAAGCTGGAACGCAGCGTGCGCGCCGCCGAACAGCTGGGCGCCCAGACCGTCGTCGTGCATCCGCCGTTCCGTTGGCAGCGTCGCTACGCCGAGGGGTTCAGCGACCAGGTCGCCCGCCTGGAGGCCGACAGCGAGGTCCTGGTGGCGGTGGAGAACATGTTCCCGTTCCGGGCCGACCGGTTCTTCGGGGCGAGCGGCACGTCCATCGAGCGGATGCGCAAGCGTGGCGGTGGGCCCGGCCCCGGCATCTCGGCGTTCGCACCGTCCTACGACCCGTTGGACGGTAACCACGCCCATTACACGCTCGATCTGAGCCATACCGCGACGGCGGGCACCGACGCCTTGGACATGGCCCGGCGGATGGGCGAGGGCCTCGTCCACCTGCACCTGTGCGACGGCAACGGTGCCTCCACCGACGAACACCTGGTTCCCGGTCGCGGCAGCCAGCCCACCGCCGAGGTGTGCCAGATGCTCGCGGCGAGCGATTTCTCAGGCCACGTCGTCCTGGAGGTCACCACCTCGGCGGCCAAGACGGCGGCCGAGCGCGAGGAGCTGCTGACCGAGTCGTTGCAGTTCGCCCGCACGCACCTGTTGCGCTGAACCGATCCCGCCGACCCGCAGAGGACCGCACATGACTGGCTCCACCCTGTTCACCGATGCCATGGCACTGACGCCGGCCGGCGACGGCATCTATCACGGTGAGCTCAACGAGCATTGGACGATCGGGCCCAAGGTGCACGGCGGCGCGATGCTCGCGCTGTGTGCCAACGCCGCCCGTGCCGAGCTGGGGACCTCCGCGCAGCCCCTGGCGGTGTCGGGCAACTTCCTGTGGGCGCCCGATCCCGGTCCGATGCAGGTGGCCACCACGGTGCGCAAACGCGGCCGCCGGATCGGCCTGGTGGATGTGGAACTTCGGCAGGGGGGCCGCGTGGCCGTCACGGTGTCGGTGACCCTGGGCGAACCCGAGCATCACGTGCCGCCGCTGCTGTCGTTCAACCCGGTGGTCCCGTTGATGACGCCGGAACCGCCGCCCGGGCTGGAACCCATCGGGCCCGGGCATCCGATGGAGCATGTCGTGCACCTGGCGCACGGCTGCGACATCCGGCCGGCGCTGCACACGATGGGGCCGCGTACCGACGGCGGGCCGCCCGTGTTCGAGTACTGGGTGCGACCCAAGGGTGTCGCTCCCGACGTCCTGTTCGCGCTCCTGTGCGGCGATGTGTCGGCTCCGGTGACATTTGCCGTGGAACGCACCGGTTGGGCGCCCACGGTCCAGCTGACGGCCTATCTGCGGGCATTGCCGGCCGACGGCTGGCTGCGGGTGATGTGCACGTCGGTTCAGATCGGCCAGGACTGGTTCGACGAGGACCACATCGTGGTCGACTGCGAGGGGCGGATCATCGTGCAGTCGCGGCAGTTGGCGATGGTCCCCGCGCCGAGCTGACGCCGGAGGCGTCGATGCGGCCCTGACGGGCGGACATGGAATGCTGTCGCCCATGTCGAGAATCGCGATAATCGGCGGCGGAAGCATGGGCGAGGCGCTGCTGTCGGGGCTGTTACGGGCTGGCAGGCAAGTCAAGGACATGGTGGTCGCGGAGAAGTTCGGAGACCGGGCCAAGTTCCTGTCGGAGAAGTACTCGGTGCAGGTGACCTCGGTCGCCGCTGCCGCCGAGAGCGCCACCTACGTGGTCATCGCGGTGAAACCGGCCGACGTCGAGAAAGTGATCGACGAGATCGCCGACGCCGCGGTTCGCGCCGACAGCGACACCGCAGAGCAGGTGTTCGTCTCCATCGCGGCGGGTGTGGCCACGTCGTACTACGAGAACAAGCTTCCGGCCGGGTCGCCGGTGATCCGCGTCATGCCCAACTCCCCGATCGTGGTCGGCGGCGGGGTGAGCGCACTGGCGCCGGGCCGGTTCGCCACTGCCGACCAGCTCAAGGAGGTCTCGGCGATCTTCGATGCGGTCGGCGGCGTGATCACCGTCAGCGAGTCGCAGCTGGACGCGGTGACCGCGGTTTCCGGCTCGGGGCCCGCGTACTTCTTCCTGATGGTCGAGGCCCTGGTGGACGCGGGTGTGGAATCGGGTCTGTCGCGTGCGGTGGCCACCGATCTGGCGGTCCAGACGATGGCCGGTTCGGCCGCGATGCTGCTGGAACGCCTCGATGAGGTGAACGCGGCCGGAGGCGCCGCGCTGGACACCACACCGGCCCAACTGCGGGCGATGGTGACCTCTCCGGCCGGGACCACGGCCGCTGGGCTGCGGGAACTCGAGCGAGGGGGACTGCGGGCCGCGGTCTCCAATGCCGTTCAGGCCGCGAAAACGCGCTCTGAGCAGCTCGGAATTACATCTGAGTAATTAGATTAATTCCAACTGATTAGCCCACACCCGTCGCAGTAACCCCACCCGCCACGCTATTCTCCCTTTGTATGCGCGGGTCGGTGCCAGCGGTGGGGAAGCCGCTGGAACTGCCTGTGCCTGATTGATTGGGTTGCGATGACGTCTATGAACGGGCCATCGGCGCGGGATGCTGGCGACGGTCAGCCTCGAGCTCAATTTCTGACGGTCGCCGAAGTGGCGAACTTGATGAGGGTCTCGAAGATGACGGTGTACCGGTTGGTGCACAACGGTGAACTGCCTGCTGTTCGTGTGGGCCGATCGTTCCGGGTCCACGCCAAGGCAGTCCACGATCTGCTGGAGTCCTCGTACTTCGACGCCGGCTAGGCACACGCCATAGCGGGCTGGGCGGGTTGAGCAGGCTGGCGTTTTCCGTTTCGGTGGTCGGCCCGGGTAAAGTAACCGGGTCAACCATCGGCTAAGTAGCGGAGACACCAGGGTTTATGGGCTCAGTCATCAAGAAGCGGCGCAAGCGTATGTCGAAGAAGAAGCACCGCAAGCTGCTTCGCCGTACTCGGGTGCAGCGTAGAAAGCTTGGCAAGTAGCTTTCCGCCCCGGCCGCTAGGCTGAGCCGATGGATTCTGATGGTCGTTCGGGGGGACGCCCGACGGGAGTCCCCGGGTCCTCTGGTGCCGAATCGTCCGGTGGATCGCAATCCGCCGGTGCGGCTCCCCATCCGAAAGTGGTTCTGGTCACGGGTGCGTGCAGGTTCCTCGGTGGTTATCTGACCGCCAGGCTGGCGCAGAACCCGTTGATCGAGCACGTCATCGCCGTGGATGCGGTGGTGCCGAGCAAGGACCTCATGCGTCGGATGGGGCGGGCCGAATTCGTCCGCGCGGACATCCGCAACCCGTTTATCGCCAAGGTGATCCGAAACGGGAATGTGGACACCGTCGTGCATGCCGCGGCGGCGTCCTACGCGCCGCGGTCCGGAGGCCGGGCCACGTTGAAGGAACTCAACGTGATGGGCGCGATCCAGCTTTTCGCGGCCTGCCAGAAGACACCGTCGGTCCGTCGGGTGGTACTCAAGTCCACCTCGGAGGTGTACGGCGCGAGCTCGCGTGATCCGGTGATGTTCAGCGAGGAGAGCAGTGCTCGCCGTCCTCCGGGTGACGGGTTCGCCCGCGACAGCATGGACATCGAGGGCTACGCACGCGGCCTGGCCCGGCGCCGTCCGGACATCGACCTGACCATCCTTCGGCTGGCCAACATGATCGGGCCGGCGATGGACACCGCGTTGTCGCGGTATCTGGCCGGGCCGGTGGTCCCGTCGGTGGTCGGGCACGACGCGCGGCTGCAGTTGCTCCACGAACAGGACGCCCTCGGCGCCCTCGAGCGGGCGACGGTGGCCGGCAAGGCCGGCACGTTCAACGTCGGCGCCTCGGGCATCATCATGATGAGCCAGGCGATCCGGAGGTCGGGTCGCCTTCGGGTCCCGGTCCCGCGCGGGGCGTTGTCGGCGATCAATTCACTCAGTCGCGCAACGCGTTACACCGAACTCGACCGCGATCAGATGAACTACCTCAGTTACGGCCGGGTCATGGACACCACGCGGATGCACAGGGATCTGGGCTACAGTCCCAAGTGGACGACCGCCGAGGCATTCGACGATTACGTCCGTGGTCGTGGATTGACACCGATACTCGATCCGCGATGGGTACGCTCAATGGAGAGTCGCGCCATGGGGGTGGCGCAGCGTTTGGGATATTAAGACTGGCTCTATCCGGGGTGGGAGAAGGTATCGACGTGGCGGGTGAATCCAAAGCGAAAGTTATTCCGCTACATGGGAACTCGAGTCGTTCCTCTGCTGCGCGCCGGGCTGCGGCCCGGTCTGACAGTGCCCGCCGACATCCTTCTGTCCTGGCCGACCCGGGTAGCCGGGCCTCGGCGGAGCAGATCGCCGCGGTAGTTCGAGAGATCGATCAGCGGCGCAGCAGCGTCTCGGGCCACTCGGCCGCTGACGACGGCCCCAGCGAACTCGCCAAGGGCATCGCGGCGGTCTCCGAATTCGTCCGCACCCGGATGACCGGCGAGTACTCGGTGGACGAGTTCGGGTTCGACCCGCACATCACCAACGCAATCTTCTTGCCTTTGCTGAGAACGTTTTTCAGGTCCTGGTTCCGGGTTGAGGTGTCGGGCATCGAGAACCTGCCCGAGAACGGGGCGGCGCTCGTGGTGGCCAACCACGCCGGGGTGCTGCCCTTCGACGGGCTGATGACTCAGGTGGCGGTGCACGACCACCACCCGCTCAACCGCGACCTGCGTCTGCTCGCCGCGGACCTGGTGTTCGATCTGCCGATGGTCGGTGCGGCCGCACGCAAGGCCGGGCACACCATGGCCTGCACCGCCGACGCGCACCGGCTGCTCGCCAACGGCGAGCTCACCGCCGTGTTCCCCGAAGGTTTCAAGGGGCTGGGCAAGAACTTCAAGGATCGCTACAAGCTGCAGCGGTTCGGCCGCGGCGGTTTCGTTTCTGCAGCTCTGCGGGCCCAGGCGCCGATCGTGCCGTGCTCGATCGTGGGCTCGGAGGAGATCTACCCGATGATGGCCGACGTCAAGCTGCTGGCCCGGCTGCTCGGTCTGCCGTACTTCCCGGTGACGCCGCTGTTCCCGTTGGCCGGCCCGCTCGGGCTGGTGCCGTTGCCGTCGAAGTGGCACATCCAGTTCGGCGAGCCGATCGAGACGACCGATTACGACGAGAGCGCCGCCGACGATCCGATGATCACGTTCGAACTCACCGATCAGGTCCGCGAGACCATCCAGCACACGCTCTATCAGCTGCTGGCCGGCCGCCGAAACATGTTCTTCGGCTGAGTTTTTCGCCGCACCGACAAGAACTGCCCATTTCCACGCGGAAATGGGCAGTTCTGTTTGGGGCCCTCCCGCTTGCGGGAGATTGCTCGCGCAAAGAGAAATCAGGCGCCGGACTTTTGCCCAGCAACCATCTTGGCGATCGCGGCATCGCGTGCCGCGGCGATCTGTGAACTGATCTCGTCGGCCTCGTCGATGGCCGCTTCGCCCAGCATGGTGACGATGCTGGTGGCAACCGGGTTGCCGTCGTCGTCGGTGACCTCGGCCCGGACCTCGGCGATCACGGTGCCGTGCGACTCGATGACCGAATCCAGGTACGAGTCGAACCACAGCTTGTCGCCGACCAGGATCGGCCGGTGGAAGATGAGCTTCTGGTCGCGGTGCAACACGCGCTCCAGGTTGATCGGGATGTCGAACTTGTCGAACAGCTCCAGCTGGACCCGTCGGCCGGCCACTGCCAGGAACGTCACCGACGCGACGACCGAGTTGTGGCCGTACTCCTTGGCGGCCTCGGCGTCATAGAGCGCCGGATGCTCGTCCTTGACCGCGCGGGCGAACTCGCGGACCTTCTCCCGGCCGACCTCGAAGTAGTCGGGATACCGGTAGTGAGTCCCGATGATGTTTGCGGCGATGCTCATGTTCCCTGCGCTGTTCGGTATGCGGTGCGCGGGTGCGCACAAACGTGCATGGCTGCGGGGCCAGATGACGCGACCCGCCGCGGCAGTTTATCAGCGCGGGTGGCCTGCTCAGTGAGTGTCGTGGCGGCGGGAGGCGGCAGCCGCGAGCGCGCCGCCCAGTGCACCGAGGGCCAGCGCCGACGGCACGCCGATGCGCGCCGCCTTGCGTGCGGTGCGGAAATCGCGGATCTCCCAGCCCCGTTCCCTGGCCACATCGCGCAGGGCGGCGTCGGGGTTGATGGCGACCGCGGTACCGACCAGCGACAGCATCGGCACGTCGTTGAAGCTGTCCGAGTAAGCGGTGCACCGGCGCAGGTTGAGCCCTTCCCGGATGGCCAGCGATCGCACCGCGTGGGCCTTGCCGGTGCCGTGCAGGATGTCGCCGACCAGCCGGCCGGTGAACACCCCGTCGACCGACTCGGCGACTGTGCCTAGCGCGCCCGTCAGCCCCAGCCGCCGGGCGATCGTGGCGGCCAGCTCATACGGGGTCGCGGTGACCAGCCACACCTGCTGCCCGGCGTCCAGGTGCATCTGGGCCAGCGCCCTGGTTCCCGGCCAGATCTTGTCGGCGATGATCTCGTCGTAGATGTCCTCGCCGAGTTCGACGAGTTCGGCGGTGGAACGGCCTTCGATGAACGCCAGGGCCTTCTGCTTGCCCTCGGCGACATCGTCGCTGTTCTCCTTGCCGGTGAACTGGAACTTGGCCTGCGCGTAGGCGATGCCGAGGATGTCGCGATAGGTGAAGTACTTGCGGGCGGCCAGGCCGCGGGCGAAGTGCACCAGCGACGATCCGTGCACCAGGGTGTTGTCGACGTCGAAGAACGCCGCGGCCGTCAGATCGGGCGGCGGCGCCGGGGCCCCGGCGGTGTCGTCGTCGGCGTCGGACTCGAGCTCGGTGACAGCGAGTTCGGCGCTCGCCTCGGCGGCAAGCTCCTGTTCGAGCGCATCGGCACTACCGGATTCGGACACGAATTCACCCTAAGTCACGGCGCCGGGATACTGGCGGTGTGGAGCGCGAGCAGGCGGGTACCGGCGGTCTGGCCACTGTGACGTTGCTGACCCGCGCCGGGTGCAGCATGTGTGAACGGGCGGCCCAGCAGCTGGCCGCCCTGCGTGAGGAACTGGACTTCGAGCTGGTGACCACGGACGTGGACGAGGCCGTCGCGGCCGGCGACGCCTCCTTGCGGGCACGGTACGGCGACCTGTTGCCGGTGATTTTGCTGAACGGGACCGAACACAGCTACTGGGATGTCGACGAGCAGGCGCTTCGGGCTGACATCCCCGCCAGATGAAATTTGGTGGGCGGGCGGGAAACGATTACCTTGGTGACGTGGTGATCAAGCCGTGAGTGTGCTGCTATTCGGGGTTTCGCACCGCAGCGCGCCGGTGTCAGTTCTCGAGCAGTTGAGCACTGATGAGTCGGATCAGGCCAAGATCATCGACGAGGTGCTTCGATCCTCGTTGGTCACCGAGGCGATGGTCCTGTCCACCTGCAACCGCGTCGAGATATACGCCGTGGTCGAGGCCTTCCACGGAGGCCTGTCGATCATCGGGCAGGTGCTCTCCGACCACTCCGGCATGTCGCTGAACGATCTCACCAAATACGCCTACGTGCGCTACGCCGAGGCCGCCGTCGAGCATCTGTTCGCGGTGACCAGCGGCCTGGACTCGGCCGTCATCGGTGAAGCCCAGGTGCTGGGGCAGGTGCGCCGCGCCTACGCGTCCGCCGAGGAACACCAGACCGTCGGGCGCACGCTGCACGAGCTGGCCCAGCGCGCCCTGAACGTCGGCAAGCGGGTGCACTCCGAGACCGGGATCGACGCCGCCGGCGCATCCGTGGTGTCGGTCGCCCTCGGCATGGCCGAGACCAAGCTCAACGGCGGCCTCGCCGGCCGCACCGCGGCCGTGATCGGCGCGGGCTCGATGGGGGCCCTGGCCGGCGCACACCTGGTGCGGGCCGGAATCGAGCGGGTCCATGTGGTCAACCGCTCGCTGCCGCGGGCCCAGCGTCTCGCCGAGAACCTCACCGAGCAGGGTGTCCAGGCGCAGGCCTTCTCCCTGGATCATCTGGCCGAGGCCCTGGCCGACGTCGACGTCGTGGTCAGCAGCACCGGCGCGGTACGCCCCGTGGTCTCCTTGGCAGATGTGCACCACGCACTCGCCCAGCGCAACGCCGCCGGCGGCGACCGGCAGCTGGTGATCTGCGACCTCGGCATGCCGCGCGACGTGGATCCGGCGGTCGCCGGGCTGCCCGGTGTCTGGGTGGTCGACATGGACCGGATCCAGCGGGAACCGTCGGCGCGGGCTGCGGCCACCGACGCCGACGCTGCCCGCACGATCGTTGCCACCGAGGTTGCCAACTACCTGGCCGGCCAGCGGATGGCCGAGGTCACCCCGACCGTCACCGCGCTGCGCCAGCGTGCCGCCGACGTGGTCGAGGCCGAGCTGCTGCGCCTGGACAACCGGCTGCCCGAGCTGGAGGCGACCCACCGCGACGAGGTGGCCAAGACGGTCCGCCGAGTCGTCGACAAGCTTTTGCACGCGCCCACGGTGCGGGTGAAACAACTCGCCAGCGCTCCTGGCGGGGACAGCTACGCAGAGGCCCTGCGTGAGCTGTTCGAACTCGATCCGCAGGCCGTCGAAGCTGTGGCGGCCAGCGAATTGCCCTTCATGACAACAGATCTCGATAAGTCTGAGTAGGTTTTGGTAGAAACGCGCGATACGGTAATCCGGATCGGCACCCGGGGTAGCCTGCTGGCGACCACGCAGGCCGGCACCATCAGGGACGCTTTGCTGGCCGCGGGCCACGCCTGCGAGTTGGTGATCATCTCGACCGAGGGTGACCGCAACCAGGGTCCCATCGCCGATATCGGCGTCGGGGTCTTCACCGCGGCGCTCCGGGAGGCGATCGACGACGGCCGGGTGGACATGGCCGTGCACTCCTACAAAGATTTGCCCACCGCTCGTGACGACCGCTTCGTGATCGCCGCCGTCCCGCCCCGTGAGGACCCCCGTGACGCGCTGGTGGCACGCGACGGAATGGTGCTCGGTGAGTTGCCGGCAGGCTCCGTGATCGGCACATCGAGTGCGCGACGGGCCGCGCAGCTTAGAGCACTGGGTCTCGGTTTGGAAATCCGCCCCCTACGAGGCAACCTAGATACCAGGTTGAACAGGGTTACGAGCGGTGATCTCGACGCCGTCGTGGTCGCCCGCGCGGGTCTCGCCCGTATCGGACGCCTCGATGCAGTCACCGAGTCGCTCGAGCCGGTGCAGATGTTGCCAGCGCCGGCTCAGGGTGCGCTCGCGGTGGAATGCCGCGCCGGCGACACCGAGCTGATTTCGGTGCTGTCGGAGTTGGATGACACCGACACGCGCGCCGCGGTCACCGCCGAACGGATCCTGCTCGCCGAACTGGAGGCGGGCTGTTCCGCACCGGTCGGCGCGATCGCAGAAGTGGTCGAGTCGATCGATGAGGACGGCAATGTCTTCGAGGAGCTGTCGTTGCGCGGCTGCGTAGCGACGCTGGACGGATCCGACGTGATTCGTGCGTCCGGCATCGGAACTCCCGATCGGGCCGCCGACTTGGGTGTCTCGGTGGCCGCGGAGCTTTTCGAGCTGGGTGCACGCGAGCTGTTGGTAGAGCGCGGGAGTGAAGAATGACCATGCGAGGTCGCAAGGCGAAGCCCGGCCGCATCACATTTGTGGGCTCAGGCCCGGGTGATCCGGGGCTGCTGACGGCACGGGCACAAACCGTGCTGGCGCACGCCGAGTTGGTGTTCACCGATCCCGACGTCCCCGAGGCCGTGCTGGCCTTGATCGGCACCGAACTGCCGCCGGCGTCCGGACCGGCCCCGGCCGAGCCGGTCAAGGCCGACGCCGCCGCGGACGCGGGAAGTGCTGGGGCCGCCGGAACCCCCGACGCCGCGCAAGCCGCCGTCATCGCCGGTGGGCCCGAGGTCCGGCCCGCTCTCGGCGATCCTGCCGAGGTGGCCAAGACGCTGGTCGCTGAGGCCCGCCACGGCTACGACGTCGTGCGCCTGGTTTCGGGTGACCCGCTGTCGGTGGACGCCGTCATCACCGAGATCGGCGCGCTGGCCAAGGCCCACGTGAACTTCGAGATCGTGCCCGGGCTGCCCGCCACGAGCGCGGTGCCCACCTACGCCGGCCTGCCGCTGGGTTCGTCGCACACCGTGGCCGATGTCCGCGGTGACGTGGACTGGGCGGCCCTGGCCGCCGCGCCGGGCCCGCTGATCCTGCACGCGACCGCGTCGCACCTGCCGGACGCCGCGCGCACCCTGATCGAGTTCGGTCTGGCCGAGGGCACCCCCGCGGTGGTGACTGCGAGCGGCACCACCTGCCAGCAGCGTTCGGTGGAGGCCACCCTCGGTGGGCTGACCGACAAGGGCGTGCTGGAGAAGCCGGCCGGAAGCGAGCTGGCGGGGCCGCTGGTCGGGCCGCTGGTCGTCACCATCGGCAAGACCGTGGCCAACCGGGCCAAGCTGAACTGGTGGGAGAGCCGCGCCCTGTACGGCTGGACCGTGCTGGTGCCGCGCACCAAGGACCAGGCCGGCGAGATGAGCGACCGGCTCGTGGGCCACGGTGCCCTGCCGATCGAGGTGCCGACCATCGCCGTCGAGCCGCCGCGCAGCCCCGCGCAGATGGAGCGCGCCGTCAAGGGTCTGGTCGACGGCCGGTTCCAGTGGGTGGTGTTCACCTCGACCAACGCCGTGCGTGCGGTGTGGGAGAAGTTCAACGAGTTCGGCCTGGACGCACGGGCGTTCTCGGGCGTGAAGATCGCGTGTGTCGGACAGGCCACCGCCGACAAGGTGCGGGCGTTCGGCATCAATCCCGAGCTGGTGCCGTCGGGGGAGCAGTCCTCCCTCGGCCTGCTCGACGAGTTCCCGCCGTTCGACGAGGTTTTCGATCCGGTGAACCGCGTGCTTTTGCCGCGTGCCGACATCGCGACCGAGACGCTGGCCGAGGGCCTGCGCGAGCGCGGCTGGGAGATCGAGGACGTGACCGCGTACCGCACCGTGCGTGCGGCTCCGCCGCCGGCGCAGACCCGCGAGATGATCAAGACCGGCGGTTTCGACGCGGTCTGCTTCACCTCGAGCTCGACGGTGCGCAACCTGGTCGGTATCGCCGGCAAGCCGCACGCCCGGACCATCGTGGCCTGCATCGGACCGAAGACCGCTGAGACCGCTGCGGAATTCGGCTTGCGGGTGGACGTGCAGCCCGAGTCGGCCGCGGTGGGGCCGCTGGTCGACGCGCTCGCCGAGCACGCTGCCCGCTTGCGCGCCGAAGGGGCACTGCCCCCGCCGCGCAAGAAGAGCCGCCGCAGGTAGACACCCGCCGAAACGGTATTCGCGGAGACGCGCAGAAGGAGTCTTTGCCATGGGTTACCCGAGGCATCGTCCACGTCGGCTGCGGTCCACGCCGGCGATGCGTCGGCTGGTGGCCCAAACCTCTTTGGAACCACGCCATCTCGTGCTGCCGATGTTCGTCGCCGACGGTATCGACGAACCGCGCCCGATCTCCTCGATGCCCGGCGTGGTGCAACACACCCGGGAATCGTTGCGTCAGGCTGCCGCCGATGCGGTGGCAGCCGGCGTGGGTGGCCTGATGCTCTTCGGCGTGCCCCGCGACGAGGACAAGGATCCCACCGGTGCCGTGGGCATCGATCCGGACGGCATCCTCAACGTGGCGCTGCGGGATCTGGCCAAGGATCTCGGCGACGCCACCGTACTGATGGCCGACACCTGCCTCGACGAGTTCACCGACCACGGGCACTGTGGCGTGCTGGACGCCGCAGGCCGGGTCGACAACGACGCCACCAACCTGCGCTACGTGGAACTTGCTGTGGCGCAAGCGGAATCGGGTGCGCACGTGGTCGGCCCCAGCGGCATGATGGATGGCCAGGTGGCCGCCATCCGTGACGGACTGGACGCGGCAGGGCACACCGATGTCGCCATCCTGGCCTACGCGGCCAAGTTCGCCTCGGCGTTCTACGGCCCGTTCCGTGAAGCGGTGTCATCCAGTCTGGTGGGGGATCGGCGCACCTATCAACAGGATCCGGGCAACATCCGGGAAGCCGTGCACGAAATCGAGCTCGACATCGACGAGGGCGCCGACATCGTGATGGTCAAGCCCGCGATGAGCTACCTGGACGTGGTGCGTGCCGCCGCCGATATTTCACCGGTACCCGTTGCGGCATATCAGATTTCGGGTGAGTACTCGATGATCTGCGCCGCGGCGGCCAACGGCTGGATCGACCTGCAGGCGGCGGCGCTGGAGTCATTGACCGGAATCCGGCGGGCCGGCGCCGACATCGTGCTGACCTACTGGGCGGCCGATGTGGCCGGCTGGCTCGCGTGACCGGACAGGTGACCGAGCAGCAGAAGAGCCCGACCGGCCGTCCCGAGGACGTCGAAACCGGGTTCTGGTTGTGGACCGCCGCACTCGTGCTCATGGTGATCGGCTATCTGATCGACGCCCTCACCGGATCCGGCGGCGGCGTGCAACGGTCGGTGACGGTCGTCTTCTCGGTGATGTTCCTCGTGGTGCTGTCCTCGATCGTGGCGGCATTCCTGATGCTGATGCGCCAGGGATATCGCTGGGCCCGCACCCTGCTGACCAGTGGCGGAATCGTCACGGTGCTGCACGCGATCAGCAGCCTGCTGACCGGCGAACGCCAAGACGCGGCGGCGGTTGGCTACGCGGTCACCGCGATCGTCGGATCGGTGTTGATCGCAGGCGGGCTGTACCTGCTGCACCGCAAGGACGCCGACGGTTTCTTCACCCGCTGATTCGCTACGCTTTGCCGACAATGCCTTCATCATCAGCGTCGCGGCGCGCGACCATCTCGTTCAGTTGCTGGCTGGTCGGTGCCGTGTTGTTGATCGTGGGTGGCCTGATCGCAGCCTCGGCGTCCTGGCCCAGCGCCGAGAGCGCCCTGTTCCGCAGCGTAGGCGTGCTCACCGCCCTGGCCGGCGCCGGGATGGCTTTCCTGGCCGGCCGCAGTCGCACCGGCGATGCCCGGTACCGCCGGGCCGCGATCGCGCTGTCCATGGCGATTGTGGTGGTGATCGCGCTGATCGCGGCGTTCAGCCTGGCCCCGGTTCACATCCTGACGCTGCTCGCGCTACTCCTGTTGATCGCGGGTACGGGCCTCAGTGCGTTGCCGGGACGGAGGGTCGACGATGGAGAGTGAACCGGTGAACAAAGTGGCCTCCGAGGTGCTGTTCTACGAGCAGGGCGCCAGCTGGGCCTGGCTCCTGTTGGGGCCGTTCGCCGGCGTCGGCATGGCGATTCTGCAGATGACCGGCGGGTACGGGTACGACCTGTGGATTCCGATCCTGTTCCTGGTGCTGGTGTCGGGGTTCGTGGCGATCCAGATCAAGGCCGCCCGCATCCACACCTCGGTGGAATTGACCGCCGAGAGCCTGCGCCAGGGCGCCGAGATCGTCAAGATCGACGAGATCGTGCTGATCTACCCCGAGGCCTCGGGGTCGGAGTCGCCGAAATGGGAATCCGCCCGCGCACTCCGGGAACTGTCCGGGATACCGCGGGGCCGCACCGGCATCGGGCTCAAGCTCACCGGCGCCCGTACCGCGCAGGCCTGGGCGCGCAAGCACCGGAAGCTGCGGGAAGCGCTGACGCCGCTGGTCGAGGAGCGCACTCCGTGAAACGCCGAGCCGTCCTGGAGCTCGTGGTGGCCGTCGTCGCGGCGGTGGGCTGTGTACTGAGCTGGATCGCCGCGGCAACGACGATCGAGGTGGCGCCCGTGCTCGACGGTGAGCCGCCCACCACCGCGATCAGCTATTCGGCGCCGCTGCTGGTGTTGGCACTGGTGCTCGCCGGTCTGGCCGGCGTGCTGACCGTGCTGGGCGTCGCCCGGTTGCGCCGCTGATCCCGTGACCGACTGGCATCCCGTCACGCGCGGTGAATCTGGCGCCGGGGTGTTCCGTAGTGCGGACGGTTCCCGGTACGCCAAGGTGGTCGGGCCCGCGGCCGTGGCCGATCTGGCTGCCGAGCGCGACCGGGTGTCCTGGGCCCACGATCGCGGCGTGCCGGCGCCCGCGGTGATCGACTGGGGCGCCACCGAGGACGACGGCGCGTTCCTGGTCACCACAGCCGTCGGCGGCGTCGCAGCCGATCAGCTCGCGGAAGCAGACCTCCGGACGGCGTGGCCCTCGGTCGTGCGGGCGGTCCGTGACCTGCACGGCATCCCGGTCGAGGACTGTCCCTACCGGCGCGACCTCGACGGCATGCTGTCCCGCGCCCGGTCGGTCGTCGCCGCGGGCGCGGTCAACTCCGAGTTTCTGCCCGACGAGGACCAGGACGTCCCGCCTGCCGAGCTGCTGATGCGGGTCGAACGCGAGGCCGATCTGCGTCGCCGCCAGGAGGCCGCCGATCGGGTGGTGTGTCACGGCGACCTGTGCCTGCCCAACATCCTGATCGACCCCGACCGGCTTGCCGTCGAGGGCTTCATCGACCTGGGTCGTTTGGGTCTCGCCGACCGGCACGCCGACCTCGCGTTGGTGCTGGCCAACACCGCCGACACGTTTCCCCGCTTCGCCGTGGACGCATCGGCAGGGCTGGCCGCGGGCTATCCGGCGGCGATCGATCAGGACCGGGTGCGGTTCTACCTCGCATTGGATCCGCTGACCTGGGGGTGAGAGCCCAAGGCGCGGTTCAGGAATCGAGCCAGGCCAGCTCGTCGGACAGGTGCGCGCGCCAGAAGTCCTGATCGTGGCCGCCGGGGTAGAAGCCGACGGCCGGGGTCCTGGGCAGTTGGTTGACGAACATTCGGGTCGCGGCGTAAAACCCGTCCCCGGTGCCGCAGTCGATGCGCAGCGGGATCGACCCCAGCGCCGGTAGCAGTCTCAGCGCTGAGTTCTGCTGCCAGTCTTCGAGGCTGTCGAAGGCATCAGGCGGCGCGCCCCAGTACGTGAGGTAGAGCGCCGGGCTGATCGCGCAGACCGCCGCGGTGCGCGCGGCGCCCAGTCTGGCACCCAACAGCATGGCGCCGTAGCCGCCCATCGACCAGCCCATGAACGCCACTCGTGAGGTGTCGATGCCCTTGGTGGCCAACATCGGGATCAGTTCGTTGAGCACCATCGCCCCGGAGTCTCCACCAGAGGCCCGACGGCGCCAGAACGAGTTGCCGCCATCCACACTGACCACTGCGAACGGCGGCCGCCCGGCCGCGGTCAGCCGGGCCAGCGCTTCCGGGATGCCCAGGCTCATCACGCCCGCGGCGTCGTTGTCCATCCCGTGCAGGGCGATCACCGGACGGAGTGGGCCGTGCTGGCCCGGCGGGCGGGCGATGATCCAATTGGTTTCGACGCCGCCGCGGGCCGCGGAGATGAACGACCCCGAATCGCGGGTCGGGGCCGGGTCGCCCGCGGAGGCCGGCTGGTTGGGGCTGGCAGACGCGCGCGGCAGCGGCGGATCGAGCAGGCTGCCCAATGCCATCAGTCCCGCGGCACCCGCGCCGGTGACACCTAGACGCAGCGCATCACGGCGGGTCAGCGAGTTCACCTGCGCATCATTCCAACCCCGCGGGCGTCATGGGTGTCGGCACGCGACACGGTCCGGCAACAGCCCGATAACGCCGCCCATCTCCTCGGTGACCCTGGTCACACCCATCTTGGTACAAAGTGCGAAATCTGTAACACTGTGTCCATGACGGAATTGGCCGAACAGCCGCAGCAGACCGACGCACTGCCACTGGGGCCGCAATCGCTGGTCTGGAAGTACTTCGGCGACAACCGGATGTACCTGATCGGGCCGCGGCCCGCCGTTCTCCAGAACATGCTGGCCGAGCTGGGCCAGGGCGTGCTGGACCATTCGGTGTTCTTCTCCGACACCGCAGCACGCGTCAAGCGGTCACTGCCCCCGATCTTCATGACCGTCTATGGCGCCGAGGATGACAACCGCGGATTGCAGGTGCGCGACTATCACCACCACATCAAAGGTGAGATGCCAGACGGTGCGCGCTATCACGCGCTGGACCCCGAGACGTACTTCTGGGCGCACGCCACCTTCGTCGAGCAGGTGCTGTACTTCGCCGACACCTTCGTCAAACGGCTCAGTGACGCGGAGAAGGAACAGATCTACCTGGAGTCCAAGACCTGGTACCGCCGCTACGGAGTCAGCGACCGTGCAATGCCGGCCACCTATGCGGAGTTCGAGCAGTACTGGGACCGGATGATGAACGAGATCGTCGTCGCCCACAAGACTGCGCAGTACGGAGTCGGCTACGTCACCAAGGGATTCCCCCGTCCCAAAGGGGTATCGCCGCTGGCCTGGAAACTGACGGCGCCGATCTTCGATCCGGTCGCGGCGTTCATCACCACCGGTGGCATGCCGCCCCGCGCCCGTGACCTGCTCGAGCTGCCGTGGAGTGCACGCAAGGAACGCAACTACCAGCGGCTCGCGGCGTTCTGGAGGTCCCGCCCGGTGAACTGGGTGTGGGACCATCTACCGATGAGCGTGCGCTACAACAAATTTGCGCAAACGGGCTATGCCCGGGGTTGATTCGTCGCCCGCGACGGTCGCCATCCTGGACGCGGCCCTCGTCGAGTTCGAGCGGCACGGCCTGCGCCGGGTCGCGCTCGACGACGTCGCGCGCCGGGCCGGGGTCAGTCGCACCACGATCTACCGCAGGTTCGCCAACCGCGACGAACTGGTCGCGGCGGTGATCGAGCGGGAGAACGTCGCGTTGTTCTCCGACATCGCCAACGAGTTGAAAAACGCAGGGTCGCAATCGAACTACTATGTCGAGGCGTTCACGCTGTCGATCCTGAAGTTCCGTCGCCACCACGTGCTCAACCAGATGATCGCCGATGAACCGGCACTGGTGATGGAGATGCTGCACGCCCACTACGGCGCGGCGATCGAGCGGATGGCCGCGGCGCTCAAGGTGATCTTCCCGGCCGGGTTCGCCGAGCGGATCGGTGAGCAAGCAGTCAACGACCTCGCGGACACCATCCTGCGTTATGCGGGGATGGTGCTGTTGCTGCCCAGCGTCGAACCCCTCGACACCCCCGAGGATGTCCGGGCCTTCGCCACCCGGCATTTCCTGCCCAGCCTGCCGGCCTCGCTTCGTACCGTCTCCGCCTGATCCGCGCGGGCACCCGCCGGCCGAAGTGTTTGGTGGCTCACACTTTCGGGCAGCCACAGGTATGAGCACCGAGAATCCGCCACCCGTCAGCGAAGAGAACCGCAAAGAAGCCAAGCGCGTCCTGCAGTCCTATGACGACACGCGCCCCACCGTCACCCTGCCAGGCAGCAATGGCACGGTATCGGGCACCGCCGTCAACGACTGGCTCGATGAGGACGGCAACCCCATCTACGGTGACGCGGACCCGGAGCGGTAACCGCGAACCTGCGCCGTCGCAGGTCATCCCTTGCCTACTGTGGCTGATGTGACCGCTACCCCGCTGGACCGGATTGCCCCTGCCTTCGTGACCATGGCCCACGAGATCGTGTGGGCCTCAGTGGCCACCGTCGACGCCGACGGTCAGCCCCGCAGTCGCATCCTGCACCCGATCTGGGAGTGGGACGGTACCGATCTGTTCGGCTGGGTCGCCACCGTTCCCACCGCGGTCAAGCGCGCGCACCTTGCGGTGCATCCGTACGTCTCGGTCAGTTACTGGACCACCAACCACGACACTTGCGCCGCGGACTGCCTGGTGGAGTGGTACACCGACGACGAGACCTGCACGCAGGTCTGGGACCGCTTCGCCAAGGGGCCCGCTCCGGTGGGCTACGACCCGTACATCATCCCGCAATGGAGTGCCGGGCCGACGTCGGATCAATTCGCGGCGCTGAGGCTGACCCCTTACCGACTCCGGGTGATGCCGGGCACGGTCATGACAGCGGGATCGGGTGAAGTGTTGAACTGGCGGGCCTGAAAGCCGGTCAGTTCCCGTCGTTCATCGGTAATCGTCATGGTCCGGCCGGCCATTATTCTGAACAATTCATCCACCACGATCGCCAAATTAAAAGCGTGAATTGCGTGTTGGTTTCAATCTGTCCAGAATAATGGGTTGAATTCGCCGCAAATGCACATCTGCTGGTACGGCGTGATGAGGCTCAAGTCGATAAATCTGAAGCTCAGACTGCTAAGCGCGGTCCGGACGCTTCCTCCTGGGAATGGTCTCCCCAGCCTCAGCCGCCTTGGTGCGTTTTGCCGCCCGCCGCTCCTTGATGGTCATCGCCGGTTTTTTGGGCAGGCGACCCTGAGATTTATCAGCCATCGTTGCTCCTTTTTATTCGCAAACAATCACTGGGCCCGACCATACATCAGAAAAAAATAAAAGCCAGTCGCCGATATTTCGGTCGTCCGCGGGCCGCGAGCGTCGGCCGCCGGGTGCGGTGCCGCGCAGCACGGGGATTGCGTTTGTGAATGCTACTAGCAAGTACTCGCGACCAGTATTTACGCTACGGTAAGTAGCTATATTGACGAAACCCCAGCTAGATGCCAGTCATTCCTATTGCTAAAAGTTGCTCGTGCAAATGAGAAATGCCCCACTTCGGAAGAAAGTGAAACACGTTACAGCTGCGTCGGTACGTTCTCTCGACGTTGGCTGCGTGCGGTGCATCGAGCCCCGTCCGGAATGCCAACTCGGATGAAAGGGATCACATGCACGCAGGTGTTCGGCCCTATCTCAGTGCCGGAATCGCCCTCGTCGGAGCCGGCGTCATCGCCACGGCCCCGGTCAACCCGCCACCGCAAATCCATTCCGGCGGTGTGCAACTCGCGGCTGCGGTGGAGAACCCGGCCGAGGTGTTCGCCCCGGTTTTCCAGTTCTCGCAGGAAGTCATCGCCGGACTCATCGCCGCTGAACTCAGTGACCCGGCCCCGATTCTCAACCAGCTTCTGATGAACCAGATCGCCACGGTCAACGTGGCCGGAGGGATCGTGGTCGACGGCATCAAGACCGCCGTGGACGTCGTCACCGGGCTTCCCGCCGGGCTCGCGGCGGCGGCCGACGCGATTGCGCACGGCAACCCCGGGCAGGCGCCCATCGAGATCCTCAATGCAGTCGGAACACCGATCGTCCAGTACGTGTTTCAGTCGGTCCCGTCGGTGGAGTACCTGCTGCAACGCCCGCTGGCCGTCGCCCAGGCGTTGGTCCCCGTCGTGGTGGAGAGTGCGATCTCGATACCGTTCTACCTCGGCATCAGCTATGTGAAGCCGCTCATCGACCAGGCGGTTTTCTCGATTGGTGAGGTCCTGGACGCGGCGGCCACACTGGACCCGGGCGCCACCATCAATGCGTTCCAGCACGGGGTGAAAGACCTAACCATGCGCACGATCGATCTGGCCAACGCCACTGCGGCGGTTGTCCACGACACCCGGCAGGCGGTCAAGACCGCGCTCCAGGCCCAGCCCGTGACACCGAATCTGGCGCTGGAGCGTGCTGCTGAATCCGGTACGGCTGAAGCGCAGGACGTCGCACCTGCGAACCGGGCGGCGGCGACAGTCGACTCCCCGGCGTCGACCACGCATGCCCGCCCGAACCTCCGCTCGATCTTCGGTAAGGGCAACAAGGTTCGGCCGGGGCAGACCGTGGCCAGCCCGGCTGGTGCGGAGACCGATGGCGCCGATGCACCGGCGTCGGCCAAGACTGAGTCGCCGGCCGCAGCGTCGGTGAAATCCTTTGTGAAGAAGGTGAAGTCAGGACTGAACAAGCCCGCCAAGGCTTCCGGGGACAACGAGTCCCCGGGGAGTACGGGTGGCGGCGAAGAGTAGCGATATGCCGGGTGTGGTCCGCACAACCACACCCGGCTTCTCAAGAGTTGTCCCGCTACGCCGCCCGGTGCCTGACCTTCGGGGTGGGGGTGTCGTGGCCGAGGTGCAGACCCGGGGCCAGCATCCCGACGCGGTGCCGGTAGTCGCGATACTGATCGCCCATCATCGCCATCATGTCGTGTTCTTCGAGCTGGATCGCCACCAGGATGTAGGCGGTGCTGACAGCCGCGAACAGCAGATGGCCCGCGGTCATCGTCGGGGTGGCCCAGAACGCCACGATGAACCCGGCCATGATCGGGTGCCGGATCACCCGGTAGAACATCACGGTGCGGAAGCCCAGCTCGCTATACGGCCGGCCGCGCCAGTTCAGCCACACCTGCCGCAACCCGAACAGGTCGAAGTGGTTGATCATGAACGTCGAGGCGAAAACGGTTGCCCAGCCGGCCCAGAACAGCACCCACAGAATCACCCGTCCCGCAGTGGATTCCACGTTCCACACCACAGCGGGCATGGTGCGCCACTGCCAGTACAACAGGAACAGCGCCAGGCTCGCCAAGAGCACATAGGTGCTTCGCTCGATGACCTGCGGGATGATCCGCGTCCACAAGCGTTTGAACCAGATCCGGGCCATCACGCTGTGCTGAATGGCGAACACCGACAGCAGCAGCACGTTGACGAGCACCGCCTCACTGGTCGGTGCGGCGATACCGGAATCGACCGTGCGCGGCACTGCGAAATTGCCGACGAAGGCGATCGCGTAGAGGAAGGCAACGAGGAACGCCAGATAGCTCACGATCCCGTAACCGATGATGAACAGGCGCTTCATGGTGACCTCCTGCCACCGTTGGGACAGATGTCGCGCCCTGCTGCGGACCGCAGTAGTGACTTATCTACGGTAAACCTTGAATTCCCAGGTGAACAAGGGTTTGTCAGTTTGCTGAATCAGCCGGTCGCGGAGCGTTTCGGATCCATCAGGCCGTGTCGGTCGGCTTCCGACAGTCCGCCCCAGACGCCGAACGGTTCGGCGATCGTGAGGGCATGGGTTCGGCACTGCGCCAGTACCGGGCAATCCCGGCACAGTGCCTTTGCCCGCTGTTCGCGATTCAATCGGGCGCGCCCGCGTTCTCCCTCGGGGGAGAAGAACACCGACGCGTCCATACCCCGACACCTCGCGTGCAGTTGCCAGTGCCATCTGTCCGCGTCGTCATGTGCCATGCATGCCATCCCAGCGGCTCGCGCGCGTGCCGGCCGGATCGTTCACGACTTCTTTACGGGTGCAACGAGATTCTGCACGGTCTCTTGACGTGCACGATCACAGGGCCTGTAAGGAATCGATCCTCGGCCGTCAAGAAACCGTTGAGATCGACGCCGGCCGCCGGAGACCGGCGTAGACCGGCAGGTATGCCAGACGAAACACCGATTGAGCTTCCCGCCCCGGCCGTCGCACTCATTCCACCCGGGTGCGCGAGGCGGAACCCGCGATGAGTGAGATGTTCCAGATCATCGCGCTGATGGCGGTGCCCGCCGCGATATTGGTCGGCCTGCGCCGTGTGGTGATCAGTCAGAACCGTCGGCTGGATTCGCAAGCCGCACCGGTCCCGGTGGTGAGTACTACACCTTTTTGGGGACCGCTTCCAAACGTCGGCGCCTTGTCGTCACGCTGTGCTGCGCGAGCGGAGGCGACCACGAACTATGGACCGGATGCGACCCGCGCCTGAGGAACTTCGCCGTGAGGTTCCTCCCCTGCGGGGCCGAACTTCCGTCCGGACTTCCCCATGCGGCGTTCGAACAACCGCTGTAGCGGTGTGGCGGCGAAAGTGGTGACGATCGTCATCAGCGCCAGTACGGTGTACAGCTTTCCGGAGATTAGCCCGGCCTCGAATCCGATGTTGAGCAGGATGAGTTCCATCAGGCCACGCGCGTTGGCGAGCGCTCCCATCGAACCGGCCTCGTACCAACTCATGCCCTGCCAACGCGCTGCCAATCCGATGGCACCGAACTTCGCCGCGAAGGCCACAACGAGCACGATGCCGGCCATCGCGAGTGTGGGTCCGTCGAGGATCAGGGTCAATTGAGTGTTGAGGCCTGAGTAGATGAAGAACGCGGGCAACAGCAGATAGGCGACGAGCGGTTCGAAACGGTCTCGGATGGAATCGAGTAGTGCGCCGCGCGGCATGACGGCCCCTGCCACGAAAGCGCCGAATACAGAATAGATTCCGACCGCGTCGGCGAACGCGCTCGCGGCCAGCACGACGAGGAGCACCACGGTGACATGCGCGATCGGTAGCCCGCCCGTCCGTTCGGTGTCGAAGCGGGGCGGTGTCCAGGTCTCCAGTCTGCCGAGCAGCGGACGACCGACGTACAGCATGAACACCAGGTAGGCCAGGCCGCCGCCGATGGCCAACAGTGCGCCGAGCGCGCTGCCCTTGGCGGTCGCCACCACCGTCGCCAGCAGCACCCAGGAGCACGCATCGTCGACGGCGGCGCAGGACAATGCCATCGTGCCCAACCTGGTGTTGAGCAGACCGGAGTCGTAGATGATCCATGCCAGCATCGGAAACGCCGTAATCGCCACGGCGGCAGCGACGAACAGCGCTCCCTGCCAGTGCTCGACACCAGCGGTGAAGTAGCCGCCGATGCCGACCATCGACCAACCGACGACGCCACCGACGATCAGCGGAACGCCGATGCCCGCGGCTGACGTCACACCTGCCTGCCGCGAATGAGCGCCCAGGATCTCGAGATTGAACGTCGTTCCCACCAGGAACATGTAGAGCACCAGGCCGAGCTGGCCGACGACGTAGATGGCCACCAGGTTCGGGTGTGTCAACGTCTCGGCACCGATGGTCACTTTGGCGGGGAACAACCACTGCTGTCCAGCCGGCCAGATCCATCCCAACACCGAAGGCCCGAGCAGGAATCCGGCCACCATGATCGCGACCACCTGCACCTGACCGAGTCTGCGGAAGACCGGCCACAGGAGGCGGTAGGCCAGGAGTATGACAACGATCTGGATGAAGAAGTGATAGGTGATCGTGAGCAATGACGGCATGGCGGCTCCTTCCGGTCACTTCTGGTCGGACCAGCGGAACGCGGAGAGGCAGGCGATCAAGCCGCCGATGCACCACGCGACCAGCACCAGGAACGTCCGCCAGTGTTCCCAACTGCCCGCCGGTTCGAACGCGACCATCTGCGGGGGGAGCAACACCGACCGGAAGCCCTGCGCCATCCATTTGACGGGGAACAGCGAACCGATGAGCAGCATCCACGTCGGCAACACCATCAGTGGCACGTAGGTGCCCGAGAGGAACTGCAAGCCGACTGCCGGACCGTTGGTGATGGCAGCAGCAGAGACGGCGTTGCCGGCGAAGTTGCTGATGAAGATGCCCAGCAGTGAACAGCTGATGATGCCCAGGGTGAAGACCCACGTCAGCGTGAACCATCCGAACACGTCGGTGGGCAACCGGAGTTGAAAGAACAGCACGCCCACCGTGAGCAGGATGGCGGCCTCCGCGAGGCTCGCGATGGCAACGAGCATGATCTTCCCGATGAAGTAGGACGACGCGGTGGCAGGCGTGCCCCGCAGTCGCCTCAAGGCGCCCGTCTCACGGTCGGCCGCGATGCCGATTCCAAGGTTGATGAACGACGTCGAGAGGATTCCGTAGGCAAGCATGCTTGCCGCAATCACCGCACCGGTACTTGTCTGCGTCCCAGGCACTTCGGCGGAGAAGATAGAACCCAACAGAATGCAGATCACGGCCGGCATCGAGAACGTCAGAGCCAATTGTTCGGGGCGTCGGTAGAACATCTTCAGTTCGGGGACGACTCGTGACAGCCCTATGGCGACTGTCGAAGGAAGGGCCGGCAGTGAGTTGTCCTGGCGTTGTCTGGGTTTCGCGGCGCTCTGCACGGATTCGGTTGCCATCACGCCTGCCCGGTCAAGTGCAGGTAGGCGTCTTCGAGCGTGGGTCGTGTGACGGTGAGTTGAGCCAGTTCCGCCCCCTCGGCGGAGCGTTGCCTGATCAGCGCGGTCGGGTGATCGGTCTCCTCCACACGGACTTGGTCTCCCTCGGCCCACCGCACCGTTGCTGTCGTTTTTACGTGCGCGGTCAACCGGGTCGGCGAGTCCACGGCGGCCACCTGTCCGTCGGCGATGACCGCGACGCGATCCGCCAGGGCGGCGGCCTCCTCCAGGTAGTGGGTGGTCAGAACAATGGTGGCGCCGGCGTCGGACAGCGCCCTGATGAGGTCCCAGAATTTTTGTCTCGCTTCGGGATCGAACCCTGTGGTCGGTTCGTCCAGGAAGAGTAGTTCGGGTGTGGCGATGATTCCGAGAGCGACATCCAGTCGGCGTCGCTGGCCCCCGGACAGCGTCCTGACCCTGAGACCAGAACTGGGTCCGAGCCCGACGAGATCGAGCAATTCCTCGGGAATGCGGGCCCTGCCATAGCACTTCGCGAACATTCGCACGGTTTCCAGTACGGTGAGCATCCCGAAGTCGCTGGTTTCCTGCAGGACGATGCCGATCCTGGCGCGCCAACTCCGGCCCGCAGTCCCGGGATCTTCTCCGAGGACGTGCACCTCCCCGGCATCGCGCTTCCGGTTGCCTTCAAGGATCTCGATGGTCGTTGACTTGCCCGCCCCGTTGGGGCCGAGAATCGCGAAGATCTCGCCGTAGTCGACGTCGAGATCCAGGTTCCGCACCGCGTGCAATCGACCATAGGTCTTGGACAACCCGCGCACGCGGACGGCGGAGGACTGGTCTGCGTGCGGTGGGTACGTCACGAGTGTGTCCCTCCCACTTCCGGCTCAGCCTGTGTCTCCAACTCGGCCAGCAGCTCTCGCAGGTCGGCATCCGACAGTTCGTCCATCACCCGGTCCATGTCGTCGGCGACAGGGGATGCAGGTGGTGAATCGCCGTTGGTCGCCGGGGCGCGGCCGTGGATCGAATGCAGCTCGGCGAGTACACGACCTGACAGAGCATTCACACTGATGCCCTTGAGGATCTCCAGGACGGGGAGGTTGATCGAGAAGACCGTATTGACCCTTATCCTGAACTCCATCGCCATCATGGAGTCCAGGCCGATGTCCTCCAGCAGATCGTCGGGCTCAATGTCGTCTACGGCACAATCGAATACGGCGGCCACGATGTGCCGCACACGTTCGGCGATGACGGACAGCCGATCGGCCTCCGAAGTAGCCGCGAGCACGTCGAGTATCGAGCCTCCGGAATCGGCTTCAGCAGAGAATGTTTCGGTCGTCCTGAGCTCCGAGAACATCGGCGGTAGCGATTCGCCGAGGCCGGCGTGGCGG
This sequence comes from Mycobacterium sp. 134, assembly GCF_048282715.1. Lineage (NCBI taxonomy): Bacteria > Bacillati > Actinomycetota > Actinomycetes > Mycobacteriales > Mycobacteriaceae > Mycobacterium > Mycobacterium sp. 134. The sequence goes on along the minus strand of NZ_JBLVUN010000008.1, from coordinate 5,696,144 downwards.
GCTCGAGCCCAGTCTGCGGTGATGGCGACGACGTTGGGCATCCTCTGGTTGATGAGCCGATCCAGAATCCGGGTACCCACTGCCGGTGTGATCAAGTCGATTCCGCGCGCGGCGTAGATCTTCTCCAGCTTGAGCTCTTCGACCATTCCCACCGACCACGGCCCCCACGCGATGGTGAGGGCCGGCAGGCCCTGCGCCTGGCGGTAGTGCGCGAAGGCATCGAGGAACGCGTTGGCGGCCGCGTAGTTCCCTTGGCCGGGCGAGGCGATGGTCGATCCGGCGGACCCGAACATGACGAAGAACTCGAGCTCGTGGTCCTTGAACGTGTTGTGCAGCACGCGAGTACCCGTGATCTTGGGCGCCGTCACCCTGGCGAAGTCGAGTTCACTCGTGTTCACGAGCAACTGGTCGTTCACCGATCCTGCGGCGTGCACTATTCCGCGGACCGGCCTGCCGCCACCTCGGATGTGGTCGGACAGCCAGGCCGCCATCTGGTCAGAATCGGTGACATCGACACTGGCGGTGGTGACCTGGACACCGAGGTGTTCGACCTTCCGGATGGCGCTGACGGTCGCGAAGTGGGGATCGTCCTCGGTCAGCGACAACCAACGATCTCTCGGGGGGATGATGCCGCGGCTCAGCAGCGTGATGTGGCGTGCTCCGCGTTCTGCCAGGTAGGTGGCAACAATGCGGCCGAGCGCTCCTGAGCCGCCGGTGACGACGTAGGTCGCATCCCGGGTGAGCTTGGTGGGAAACGGTCTCGTCAATCCACTGCATGGGCGCAGGCGCGGCACGAATGTGGTTCGGCCGCGGATCGCGATCTGATCTTCCGGTTCGCGGTGGAGAACGTAATCGCAGATGCGGGTGATGGTTTGAGTGCGGTCGGCAGCGGAATCCGGGTACGTGTCGATATCGATCAGGCCGCCCCAGTGTTCGGAGAATTCCTGATGACCGATGACCCGACCGAGTCCCCACACAGCGGACTGATCGACACCCCGAAGCCGGGTGCCGGGTGCCGGCTGTGCGTTGGCGGTGATCAGATAGAGGCGGGACGTCAAGTTGTCGTGCTCGGCAAGACTTTTGACGAGGCGCAGGATGGTATGGGTGCCCAACTGTTGATTCTCGTCAACGCTGCCGTCCTCGGAGATGTCGAGCGGCCAGCAGTTGATGATTCCGACGAGGTCTCCCTCTGCGGCGAGGCGGGTGAACATCTGGCCCATCTGCTCGGGGCACCTGGTGTTCATCGCATAGTCTCCGTCAACCTCCGTGAGGTCGGGGACAGCATGGTGCTCGACGGTGCGGACGCGGTGGCCGCGGTGGCGCAGTTCTTCGGCGAGGGATGCACCGACCCCGGATTCGTCGACGAAGATGAGCCAGGACGAAGCGCCGGTCGTGTTCTGGTGCTGATCGTGCGCCTCCGCGCTCACCTCGTCGGATGCGGCACACCATTGGATTTCGAGCAGGCTCCTGTCGATGTGATCGGCCGACATGTTCGATGAGGTGCTCAGCGACTGCACTGTGAAACCTGCGAAGACCGCCAGCGGCCTCCCGACACGGTCGGAGATCGTGATGTCGCTCTCGACCTCCTCTCTGGTCGCGGACACGACGTGGACGTGAACCCTCATGTGCTCTTCGGGCGCACGATAGAGGGCGCAGTGGTGTATCCGAGTGGGGAGGTATGGCTCCTCGTTCTCTTCCTGCCCGAGAAACGGTGCGCCGAAAAGTGTTTGGAAGGCCCCGTCGACGAGCGCAGGATGAAATCGGAAAGCGTCGAGCTCGTCGGCGATGGCAGCTGGAACGGTGATCTCGGCGATGGCCCAGTCCTCGCCGGCAGTCACACCTCGCACGGACCGGAATGCGTCGCCATAGTCGAAACCGAGCGCTTGGGTACGTGCGTAGAAGTCCTCACCGCCGATCGAGGCGGTCGGCTCCGCATAGCTGTCTGACGGGTCGTGACTGGGCGGTGCCACGGGCAGCGTGTTCAGTTCCGCCGTGGCGGTGATCGCCCACTTGGAATCGCCGTCGGCCGTGACCGTGAACGCGGCGAATTCCAACGTGCCGTCGGCCTCGTTGAGGGTGGTCCTGAGGATGGGGTCGCAGGTCTCGTCGAGCATGACGGCGCGATGAAGCACGAGATTGTCCACACTGTGGTTCGACCCGTAGATCGCCTTGGCCGCGGCAACCGCCATCTCCACATACACCGCCCCGGGTACCACGACAGTTCCCTGGACCCGATGGTCGGCGAGAAATGTGTTGAGGACAGTGCTGAATTCGGCTTCCCAGGTGGGATGAAGCGCGCTCACCGATTGTCCCAGCAATGGATGCACCGGGTCGTAGAACAGTGCCTCCACCGCTTCCTGGGTTTCATTCCAGAAACGTTTCGTCTGCCACGGGTAGGACGGGAGCTTGAGGAGTCGGGCTCCGTTACGTGGCTGCACGACGTTCCACGCGACGTCGTGGCCGCCGCAGTGCAGTGTGCCAACACAATTGAGCAGTGCGCGGCTGTCGTCGTGATCCCTTCGCTGGGTCGCTGTGACCAGAACCCTGTTCTTTCCAGCGGTTTCGAAGATCGAAGCGGCCAGAACGGGATGTGGTCCCAGCTCGACGAAGTGCGTGTATCCGTCCTCCAACATCCGGCGCATCGCGGGTTCGAAGAGAACGGTGGAGCGCGTGTTCTGCCACCAGTAGGCGGCGCCGGCCTGGTATTGGTCCAATTGATCACCGGTGACCGTCGAATACAGCGGCAGCGTAGCCGCTTTCGACGACAGACCGTCGAAGGCGCTGAACAGGTCGTCCTTCACCGCCTCCATGAAATGCGTGTGGTAGGGCACCTTGACGGACAGGTACCGGTGGAAGATCCCGGCCTCGTCCAGTTGCCGGGCGATGTCGGCGAGCAGGTCGTTGTCGCCGGCGATCGTCACTGCCGACGGGCTGTTGATCGCGGCCACCGACACCCGCCGGCCGAACTCTTCGCGCGCTCTGCCGTCGATCGTCTGAAGCACCGAATCGACGTCGAGGCCGACGGCGAGCATCCCGCCCTGTCCGCTCGTGCGCTGCTGGAGCCGGCTTCGGTGATAGATCACCTCGATCGCCTGCTCGAAGGTGAGAAGGCCGGCCAGGTGGTGGGCGGCCACTTCACCCGCGCTGTGGCCGATGACGGCATCCGGGTGGATGCCGAACTGCGAGAGCTGCTCGGCCAGCGCGAGTTGGATGGCGAAGTTGGCTGGTTGCGCGAACTCTGTCTCTGCCATGCGAGAGGAGGTCTCGTCGCGCCGGAGCTCGTCGACAAGGGACCAGCCCGTATAGCGGGACAGCTCGCGGTCGGTGCGAAGCATGCTGTCGGTGAACGTGGGGTAGGTGCCCAGCAGGCCCCGGCACATCTTCCACCACTGAGGGCCCATGCCGGTACACACGAATGCGAGTCTCGGCGCGATCGGAACGGTGCGGCCGGTGGCGGGATCACCGCCATCGGCGAGGGCTTGAAGTTGTTCGGCCGCATCGGCGATGTCGTCGGCGATCACAGCGCGGCGATGGTTCAGATGCGCTCGGCGCTGTCCGAGCGTGAAAGCCAGATCTCGCAACGTGACATCGGGGTGGGCGGCCAGATGCCCGGCCAACTGACCGGCCCTCGCGACCAGTGCCTCCTCGCTACGGGCGGAGATCGGCAGAATGGTCGGCGGCTGCTGCGGGGGGAGAGTTGCGGCGGGGTCGACGCGGAATGAGGCGGGCGGCTCGGCGAGCACCACATGGGCGTTGGTACCCCCGAATCCGAACGAGTTCACCCCCACTATGCGACGCGCGTAGTCGGGGAATGGCTGCCCGCTCGCAACGATGTCGAGTTTGAGCTCCGCGAGGGACACGTGCCGGTTCGGGTTGCGCAGGTGCAGGTTGGCGGGAATGTATCCGTGTTTGGCGACCAACGCGGCCTTGATCAGCCCGGCTACACCGGCGCCGGCCTCGAGATGGCCGATGTTGGTCTTGACGGATCCGATCAGGAGGGGATTCGTCGCCGGCCGGTCCAAGGTCAGCGCAGCCGCGAGTGCTCGCATCTCGATGGGGTCGCCGAGCGGGGTGCCGGTGCCGTGTGCTTCCACGTAACCGACCTCGGTGGGCTGGACGCCCGCGCGCCGGAGTGCAATTCGGATCGCAGCTTCTTGGGCTTCCTCGCGAGGCACGGTGATGCCGTCGGTGTGGCCGTCCTGCGACACCGCGGTACCGAGGAGTTGCGCGTACACCTCGTCGCCGTCGTCGAGCGCGCGCTGAAGGGATTTGAGGACGACGATCGCCCCGCCTTCCCCACGGGCATACCCGTCAGCTGAATCGTCGAAGGCCTTGGAACGTCCTTCGGGACTGAGGAATCCGCTCTTCGACTCCGCAATCGCGGTATTGGGGCCGATCATGATGTTCACGCCACCGGCAAGGGCCAGATCGCACTCACCATTCCAGATGCTCTGCGCGGCAAGGTGCACCGCGACGAGCGAGCCGGAGCATGCCGTGTCGATCGTCATGCTGGGTCCGCGGAAGTCGAAGGCATGCGAGATCCGGTTCGCCAGCATCGTCATCATCATCCCGGTGGCTGAATGGGCCTTGAACCGGTAGCGACTGGTACGACCTTGGTTCTGCAGCAGCTGATAGTCGAGGGTGAAGCCACCGATGAACACTCCGACGTCGGCCCCCGCCAGTCCTTCGGCGGGTATTCCCCCGTCTTCCAGTGCCTCCCACGCGGTGTGCAGCAGGAGGCGTTGCTGCGGATCGAGGGAGTGCGCCTCTCGCGGGGAGATCCCGAAGAACTGTGGGTCGAATTGATCTATCTCGCCCAGGAATCCGCCTCGACGGGTGACGATCTTGCCGACCTTTGACGGATTGGGGTCGTGGTATCGGGCTGCATGCCAGCGGGTTTCGGGAACGACGGAGGTCGCGTCGATCCCTCTGCACAGCAAGTTCCACAGACTTTCCGCGGAGTCGGCTCCGCCGGGGAGGCGACATCCGATTCCGACGATGGCCAACGGTTCGTCGCCGTTGCACTCAATGACCATGTTCATCCTCTGCCCTCACAGCTGATACGGATCGGATGGAAGTCGCGTCAACCGGACTGGAGGATCGGCGAGGTGGCGACGATCCAATCACCGCTGACCGGGTTGACCGACTGTTCCCGTCGGTAGGTCGATCGAAACTCGTGCAGGAGCGAATCTCGTTGCCACGCCTGCACCTGTCGCATGACATCGTCGTGCTCGAACATCGACGACTTCTCCGCGAGGACGGTTTCGACGAGTTGGCCTGCCAGTTGACGCAGCAGCCGGGCATTCGCATCGAACTGTTCGGCGAAGTTCGGGCTGGTTCCCATCATCGCGGTGTGCAGCGCGACCATGAAGTTCAACGGCGAGTACAAGTCGACGAATGGCACAGCGGGGGTGGCGGCTTCGACGGCGGCCCACTCCCGGAAGAATCGCTGAACGCGATTGCTGAGTGCGATGAGCCCGTCCAGGTAGGGGACGAAGCCGGGGTCGTCGGCGACGCCCACGAACCGGCCATTCATGTAGAGAAGACCGATGAATCCCCAGTAGAACGCGACGTCCCAAATGATCTTCGACGACATCACGGTCGGTGTGCCCATCAGGGTGTACTGGTCCTGATACACCGCGAGCCACATCTCGGTGAGCGATCGGAAAAGGGAATCGCTGATCTGCGCGCGTCCGACGACGTCCTCACCGTCCAGTTCCCTGGAGATCATGTCGGTGATCAGGCCGTTGCCGATCGCGACCAGGTCGAGTCCCGACGAATACAACGGATCCAGGAATATCCCGGAATCGCCTGTCAGACACCAGCGGTCGCGTCCGTCGAACACTTTCGCGGCGCCGTGGCTGTACTCCTTCATGACCCGAAAGTCCCTGATCTGGTGGGCATGCTCTGCCACCACCGCGGCGCACTGGGGCTCGTGTTCGCGAAGCCATGCCCTGGCTTTGGGCAGCGTGTTGAACTCGTCGAACCGATGAAGCGCCGGGTCGGCCACGATGCCGATGCTGGTGGCACCGGATGCCAGTCGGATGAGCCAGACCCAGTATCCCTCGCCCATCAGGTGGTTGGTGGACATGGCCCGGTCACCCTCGATGAGACGCCCTCGCCAGACCGGGTCGTCGCTCCACCGGCCGACGTCGATCTCCGTGGCGACACGGAACCAGGCAGCGTTGCAATGGTGTTCGTTGGTCCGCTTGAGATCCAATTGACGCGGCAGCATCCGGTTCCGTCCCGACGCGTCGACCACCCACCGTGCCGTCGTTTGCGTGACCGTGTCGCCGTCTTGAAACGAAATCGTGTGCGGGCGGTTCCCGGCGGCGAAGTCGACTGAGCGGACCCGGCCCCGGGCGACATCGATGCCGCCCGACAGACACCGTCGGTGGAGTTCGTTCTCCAACCTGCCGCGGTCGATCTGGTAGGTCACCTGCGGTACGAACGCGGAACTCCCGAGTTCCATCCGCTGCGCGATATCGGTGTTTCCACAGTGTGAGAAGAACATCCGCAAGCCCATCTTGCGGATGTGTGCGGTACTCAAGTGGTCCGCCAAGCCCAGGTGGTCCCGCAAGTAGTGCGCCGATACCTCTACGGTCGACTCGCCGACTGTATGTGTGATCTCGGGTCGTGGGTACGCGTTCGGCTCGACGACCAGAACTCGCGTGGTCGGACGCGCTCGGCGAATGTCCAGCGCCGATGTGAGGGCCGCGACGCCGCCTCCGATGATGGTTACGTCGTGATCTGCCGTAGGACCATCGTCAGGGGACAGGCGTGCCTTGATGCGTTGCGCGAGAGCCTTCCGGGCGTCTGGACTCATCTGCGATATCTGCGCTCGTACGTCCACACTTGTCTCAGTCACGTGCACCCCCGCGGAGGTAGTTGCGGCTCGGCTCAGGCGATTTGGTCGGCGGGCCGACTACGGACTCGGGACCTCGTTGCGCGGCGACGGCGATGTTGTTGAGCATGCCGGTGAAGATGATGCCGTGGAAGGGCAGGAGTGCATTCCAATAGAGCCTTCCGGCAAGACCTTTCGGGAAGAAGATCGCACGCTGGTGCAGGCGGGTCCGGTCTGCGCCGCGCGACTCGAGTCGCCATTCGAGCCAGGCGCCGCCGGGGGTGCGCATTTCGGCCCGCAGCCTCAGCAGGACCGGTCGCTGGATTCTCTCGACTCGCCAGAAGTCCAGGGCGTCCCCGGTGTGCAGGGTGTGGGGGTGGCGGCGGCCACGCGTCAGGCCGACACCGCCGGTGAGACGGTCCAGCCAGCCGCGAATCGTCCAGGCAAGCGGAAACGAGTACCACCCGTTCTCACCGCCGACACCTTCGACGACCCGCCACACCTGCTCAACTGTCGCGTCGCAGTCGATGCTGCGGTCATCGGTGTAGATGGCGTCACCGGCCCAACTGGGATCAGACGGCAGTGGGTCGGAGGGTGCGCCAGTGGGAGATGCATTGGCCCAGGTCGTTTCGACTTCACCGTTCTTGATGCGACGTAGTGCGAGTGCGACGGCATCCCGATATCGGGTCAGTCCTCCGGGTGGTGGCGCGATGATCGAGTCGATGTCGTGCTCGGTGGCGACGGCGTCGGTGCTCAGGGATTCAATGAGGGCGCGACCGATCCGCGGCGGGACGGGGGTCACCAATCCGATCCACAGTCCGGCGAGTTTCGGGGTGAGAACGGGGAGTACGAGAATGCGGCGACGGGCCAGGCCGGCTACATCGGCGTAGATCTGCATCATCTCGCCGTAGCGCAAGACGTCGGGGCCACCGATGTCGTAGGTGCGGCTGCGCGGCAGCTCGGCGGTGGCGGCCTCGAGCAGGTAGTACAGCACATCGCGTACCGCGATCGGCTGGATTCGGTTGTTGACCCATCGCGGCGTGGTCATCACCGGTAGCCGATTGGTCAGGTGCCGGATCATCTCGAACGACGCCGATCCGGAACCGATCACCACCCCGGCTTGTAGTACGAGAGCCGGGATACCGGAGTTCAGCAGGATTTCTCCGACCTGGCTGCGGGAGCGCAAATGCGTCGAGAGCCGGTCGGATTCCGGATGCAGGCCGCCGAGGTAGATGATGCGTCGCACACCGGCCCGGCGTGCGGCACCAACGAGGTTTTCTGCGCTGCGGCGCTCGGATTCGATGAAATCTCCGCGGGTGTTCATCGAGTGCACGAGGTAGTAGACGACGTCGATGTCGCGACAGGCGGCAACGAGCGTTTCCTGGTCGGTGAGGTCGGCGCGGACGACTTCCACATCCGCCGCCCACGGCACATCGCTGATCTTGTCGGGATCGCGGGCCATCGCCCGCACCCGGTGCCCGGCTTTGACCAGCTGCGGGGCGAGGCGACCGCCGATGTAGCCGGTGGAGCCCGTGACCAGCACCCGCAACACCGTTCCCACTACGCCTCCCGGAATCGAAGCTTTCTTTCCGGTGATTCGTAGCTACTCGGCCGGCGGATGGGCCACGATCAAAACTCAGTTTCGCGGGCAACGCCGCGGCGGGCCATCACCTATCGGGCACATGCGCACCGATCTGATCTAGGCAGCTCTGTCGTATCGCATCAGACCCGCTTCAACAGCACCGCCTGTTCGACCGGCACGCGTTCGAAGACCCGCCGCACCCGACCCTTCACATGCTCGGCCGCCTGGGCTTTGGACACCACCTGCGGGTCGGTGAGCTGGATGGTCTTGCCGTGCCGGCGCATCTGCGCGCCGCCGGCGGCGGTGATGTTCTTGAGCCAGTCGCGGTTGGGGCCGTAGGTGAGCAGGATCGCAACGCCCCCGTCGGTGGGGAAAACTGACAGAGGCGTGCGGTAGCGGGCGCCCGATTTTCGCCCGACGTGTTCGAGGATGCCGTACAGCGGAGCCCATCCGGCCCAGAGCTTCTGGATGGGGTTGGTGACGTACCGGTTGAGCCGGGCCAGCCATTGCGGGAGTTGCATGGCCCATTCAATCCCGGCCGCGAAGGCGCTCACAACCTACTACGGTCGGATTTCCCTGGCCCGCCGGAGCAACAGCGTGTGCTCGACACCCGCCCGCGCCATCAGTTGGCGCCACGGCGTCCTCAGATGTGGCAGCGCCTCGGGAGTGGGCACGATTCGGGGCTGATCGACGGCGAAGGTCCGCCCTTCGAACTTCACTCGGCCGCCGCCCGCGCGCTGCAGGTTCTTCACCCAATCCCGTTGTCGTCCGTACGGCAACAGCACGGCCACTCCGTCTTCGGTGCTGAACACCGTCACCGGTGTGCGGTAGATCGTGCCGCTGCGTCGCCCGGTGTGCTCGACGATCGACCAGATCGGCAGGTAGCCCGACACGGGCCGGAAGATCCGGTTGGTGACCCGTCGGTTGAACCGAGCACGCCGTTCTGAGAATCGCACCATCGCTTCATCTTGCCGCGCCGGGTCGGATGAGCCGAGACTGAAGGCATGGCCTATCTCAAACCCCCGTGGTTCGTTCGTGCAGTGTTCAACCGGATCGCGATGGCCACCGGGATCGGCCATAGCGAGACCCTGACCGTCACCACCCGGGTCAGCAAACAGCCACAGCAGATCCCCGTCGTGGTTCCCGTGGTCGACGGCGTCAAGTACCTCGTCTCCACCCGTGGTGAATCGGCATGGGTGCGCAACGTCCGGGCCAACCCCCGGGTGACGCTGGGCAAGTCCAGCTACCTGGCGGCCGAGGTGCCGGTGGAGCAGCGGGCGCCGATCATCGCGGCCTACCGCCCGCTGGCCGGCAAGGTGGTGGAGGGTTACTTCCGCGACCTGCCCGATGACGCGGATCACCCGGTTTTCGCGCTGACGCCTGCTGGGTGACCGCGACCACTACACCCTGTAGTTGACGCATTTGCACCGGCTGGGACACTGGTGGCCATGCGTGTTGATCAACCGCAGACTCAGCGATCGGCCCAGCTGTTCGCCGATGCCTGCGCAGTTATCCCCGGTGGAGTGAACTCCCCGGTGCGTGCCTTCAACTCGGTCGGCGGCACTCCCAGGTTCATCACGTCGGCCAAGGGTTACTGGCTGACCGATGCCGATGACAACCGCTACGTCGATCTGGTCTGCTCGTGGGGCCCGATGCTGCTCGGCCACGCACACCCCGCGGTTGTGGAGGCAGTGCAGAAGGCGGCGGTCGACGGGCTGAGCTTCGGCGCCCCGACCCCGTCGGAGACCGAACTGGCCGCCGAGATCATCGACCGGGTCGCCCCCGTCGAGCGACTGCGTCTGGTCAACTCGGGCACCGAGGCCACCATGAGCGCGATCCGGCTGGCGCGCGGCTACACCGGCCGCGCCAAGATCATCAAGTTCTCCGGCTGCTATCACGGCCACTCCGACGCGCTGCTGGCCGACGCCGGCTCCGGTGTCGCGACCCTGGGTCTGCCGTCCTCACCCGGCGTCACCGGAGCGGCGGCCGCCGACACCATCGTGCTGCCGTACAACAACGTCGCCGCGGTGGAGGAGATCTTCGGCCGGTTCGGCGACGAGATCGCCTGTGTCATCAGCGAAGCCAGCCCGGGCAACATGGGTACCGTCGCCCCGCTGCCCGGTTTCAACGCGGCGTTGCGCCGGATCACCGCGGCCCACGGTGCGCTGCTGATCCTCGACGAGGTCATGACGGGCTTCCGCGTGAGCCGGGCCGGCTGGTACGGGCTCGATCCCGTCGCCGCCGACCTTTTCACCTTCGGGAAGGTGATGAGCGGCGGCCTGCCGGCCGCGGCCTTCGGCGGCAGTGCCGAGGTGATGGGGCGGCTGGCCCCGCTGGGGCCGGTCTATCAGGCCGGGACCCTCTCCGGTAACCCGGTGGCGATGGCCGCCGGGCTGGCCACGTTGCGCAACGCCGACGACGCCGCCTACGCCCGGCTGGATGCCAATGCCGACCGGTTGGCCGGCCTGCTCGCCGGTGCGCTCACCGACGCCGGCGTGGCCCACCGCGTGCAGCGCGCGGGCAACATGCTCAGCGTGTTCTTCACCGACGAGCAGGTCGACGACTTCGCCGCGGCCAAGGCCACCGAAACCTGGCGCTTCCCGCCGTTCTTCCACGCGCTGCTCGAGGCCGGGGTGTACCCGCCGTGCAGTGCCTTCGAAACCTGGTTCGTCTCAGCGGCTTTGGATGACGAGGCGTTCTCCCGCATCGCCGACGCGCTACCCGGTGCGGCGCGTGCCGCCGCGGAGGCCAAGCAGTGACGACCAGAACGACCGTGCACGTGATGCGGCACGGCGAGGTGTTCAATCCGGAGAAGGTGCTCTACGGCCGGTTGCCCGGCTACCACTTGTCCGACCGCGGGCGGGCCCAGGCGCAGGCTGCTGCCGACTGGCTGGCGAGCAAGGACGTCGTCTACGTGGTGGCCTCACCGTTGGAGCGGGCTCAGGAAACGGCAACCCCGATAGCCGAAAGCCACGGGCTGCCGATCGCCACGGACGGCGATCTGATCGAGTCATGGAACATGTTCGAGGGGGAGCGGGTGGCCCCCGGCGACGGTGCGCTCCGCGACCCGAGGAACTGGCCGCGGCTGCGCAACCCGATGAAACCGTCCTGGGGTGAGCCCTACGCCGAGATAGCGCCGCGGATGATGGCGGCCATGCACCGCGCCCGGGAGAAGGCGGCCGGGCACGAGGCGGTGTGCGTCAGCCACCAGCTTCCGGTCGAGACGCTCCGCAGGGCCATGACCGGACGCAAGCTGGCGCACCTGCCGTTGCCGCACAGCCGGCTGTGCAACCTTTCTTCGATCACGTCGTTCACCTTCGACGACGACAAGCTGATCCGGTGGGGCTACACGGAGCCCTGGGGAATCTGAATGAGGTCGTCTCTCGCCCGGATGAGTGCGGCGGTGCTGGCAGGACTGGTGCTGCTCACCGGATGCTCGACGGGTGACGACGCGGTGGCCCAGGGTGGAACCTTCGAGTTCGTCGCACCCGGCGGCAAGACCGACATCTTCTACGACCCGCCCGAAAAGCGCGGTACACCAGGCAAATTGAGCGGTCCCGACCTCGCTGACCCGAGCAAGACCATCTCGCTGGAAGATTTCGCCGGCAAGGTCGTGGTGATCAACGTGTGGGGCCAGTGGTGTGGGCCGTGCCGGGCCGAGATCGGTCAGTTGCAGAAGGTGTACGAAGCGACCCGTCGCGACGGCGTCCAGTTCCTCGGCATCGACGTGCGGGACAACAACCGTGATGCCGCAGTCGATTTCGTCACCGACCGCAACGTCACCTTCCCGTCCATCTACGACCCGGCGATGCGGACGATGATCGCGTTCGGCGGGAAGTACCCGACCACGGTGATCCCGTCGACCGTGGTGCTGGACCGTCAGCACCGGGTGGCCGCGGTGTTCCTGCGCGAGCTGCTGGCCGAGGATCTGCAACCGGTCGTGGAGCGGTTGGCGGCCGAACCGGGACCGCAGAAATGACCGGGTTCGCCGAGATCGCCGCGGCCGGGCCGGTGCTGCTGGCGCTGGGGATCAGTGTGCTGGCCGGGCTGGTGTCGTTCGCCTCGCCGTGCGTGGTGCCGCTGGTGCCGGGCTATCTGTCCTATCTGGCCGCCGTCGTCGGGGTCCAGGAGGCCCCGGTGGCCGCCGAGGCCGGATTGACCAAGCAGGCGACCCGGACCGCGCGGCTGCGGGTGGCCGGTGCGGCCGCGCTGTTCGTCGCGGGTTTCACCGTGGTGTTTCTGCTCGGTGCGGTCGCGGTGTTGGGGATGACCACCACTTTGATCGCCAATCAGGTTCTGCTGCAACGTATCGGCGGCGTCGTGACGATCGTGATGGGCCTGGTGTTCGTCGGCTTCATCCCGGCGTTGCAACGCCAGGCCCGGTTCGCGCCCCGGCAGTGGTCCACGATGGCCGGCGCCCCATTGCTGGGGGCGGTGTTCGCGCTGGGCTGGACGCCGTGCCTGGGCCCGACGCTGACCGGGGTGATCGCGGTGGCCTCGGCCACCGACGGCGCCACTGTGGCTCGCGGGGTGGTGCTGGTGCTGGCCTACTGCCTTGGCCTGGGCATCCCGTTCGTGCTGCTGGCACTGGGTTCGGCGCGGGCGGTGACCGGGCTGGGCTGGTTGCGCCGGCACACCCGGACCATCCAGATTCTTGGCGGTGTGCTGCTGATCCTGGTGGGCACCGCACTGGTGACGGGTCTGTGGAACGACTTCGTGTCGTGGGTGCGCGACGCGTTCGTCAGTGATGTGAGGCTGCCGATATGACGGTCACCCCCGACTCGCGAGCAGACGCGGAGGTACCCGAGAATCGCCGCCCCGGGGTACTTCGGCGTCTGCTCGCGCTGGTTCGGAACACCTGGCGGACCCTGACCTCGATGGGCACCGCGCTGGTGCTGCTGTTCCTGCTGGCGCTCGGCGCGATCCCGGGTGCGTTGCTTCCGCAACGCAGCCTCAACGAGTCCAAGGTCGACGAGTACCTGGCCGCCCATTCCACTCTCGGGCCGTGGCTGGACCGCCTGCAGGCCTTCGACGTGTTCTCCAGCTTCTGGTTCACCGCCATCTACGTGCTGCTGTTCATCTCGCTGGTGGGCTGCCTGACACCCCGGATGATCGAGCATTTCCGCAACCTGCGAGCGGTGCCGGTGCCGGCACCGCGCAATCTGGGCCGGCTGCCCAAACACCATGCCGAGCAGGTGAGCGGCGACGCCGACGAGATCGCCCAGACCGTGACGCGGCGGCTCAAGGGCTGGCGCAAGGTCACCCGGCAGACCGACTCCGAGATCACTGAAATTTCAGCGGAGAAGGGCTACCTGCGAGAGTTCGGCAACATCGTCTTCCACTTCTCGCTGCTCGGTCTGCTGGCGGCGGTGGCCGCGGGCAAGCTGTTCGGGTACGAGGGCAACGTCATCGTCATCGCCGACGGCGGCCCCGGATTCTGCACCGCCTCGCCGGCGGCCTTCGACTCGTTCCGGGCCGGCAACACCGTCGACGGCACCTCACTGAGCCCGATCTGTCTGCGGGTCAACGACTTCGACGCGCACTACCTGCCCACCGGGCAGGCGTTGTCGTTCGCCGCCGACATCGACTACCAGTCCGGTGACGATCTGGCCGCCGACACGTGGCGGTCCTACCGCCTTGAGGTCAACCACCCGCTGCGCATCGGCGGCGACCGCGTGTACCTGCAGGGACACGGCTATGCGCCGTCGTTCACGGTGACCTTCCCCGACGGTCAGCAACGTAGCCAGACCATCCAGTGGCGACCGGAAGAACAGCTGACGCTGCTGTCCTCGGGTGTCGTCCGTATCGACCCGCCCGCAGGCACGTATCCCGACGCCGACGAGCGCCGCAAGCACCAGATCGCGATCCAGGGCCTGTTCGCACCCACCAAGCAACTCGAAGGCACGCTGCTGTCGTCGAGCTTCCCGGCACTCAACGACCCGGCCGTCGCCATCGACATCTACCGCGGTGACACCGGCCTGGACACCGGCCGGCCGCAGTCGTTGTTCTCCCTCGATCCCCGGTTGATCGATCGCAAGCAGCTGACCAAGGTAGCTCGCGTCAACCTGGTCGAAGGTCAGGACACCCGGCTCGATGACGGCACCAAGGTCCGGTTCGACGGCGCGGTGCCGTTCGTCAACCTGCAGGTCTCCCACGATCCGGCCCAGGTCTGGGTGCTGGTGTTCGCGATGTCGATGATGGCCGGGTTGCTGGTGTCGTTGGTGGTGAGGCGGCGCCGGATCTGGGTTCGGATCCAACCCGCGACTGCGGGTACGGTGAACGTCGAGCTGGGCGGGCTGGCCCGTACCGACAACTCCGGTTGGGGCGATGAGTTCGAAAAGCTGACCGCGCGGCTGTTGGAGGGGTACGACGACGCGCCGGCGGTAGAAGAGAAGGCGGAGCAGTGAATACCGAGCACATCGACATCGGACTGGCCAGGTACTCCGACTGGGCGTTCACGTCGTCGGTGGTGGTGCTCGTCGGCGCGCTGATCCTGCTCGCCGTCGAATTGGCCTACAGCCGCGGACGTCGGGTCGATGAGCGCTCGCGCGAAGAGCAAATGGCTGGAGCGAGCGTCCTCATCGGTGCCACCGTCGGCGCCGACAGCGTCACCCCCGGCGTCGTCGCCGAGGAACCCCGGCGGCCGTTCGACGAGCGGGTCGGCAAGACCGGGCTGGCGCTGACCTACGTCGGCATCGGCATGCTGTTCATCTGCATCGTGTTGCGCGGCCTGGCCACCTCACGGGTGCCGTGGGGCAACATGTACGAGTTCATCAACCTGACCAGTTTCTGCGGTCTGATCGCGGCGGCGGTGGTGTTGCGCAAGCCGCAGTACCGCGCACTGTGGGTGTTCGTGCTGGTTCCGGTACTGATACTGCTGACGGTGTCGGGACGCTGGCTGTACTCCAACGCGGCCCCCGTGATGCCCGCGCTGCAGTCGTACTGGCTGCCCATCCACGTTTCGGTGGTCAGCCTCGGCTCCGGGGTGTTCCTGGTGGCCGGTGTGGCCAGCATCCTGTTCCTGCTGAAGATGTCGCCGCTGGGCGAGCCGGGCCGGGAAGGGACCGTCGCGCGGATCATCGACCGGCTGCCCGACGCGCAGACCCTGGACCGGATTGCCTACCGCACCACGATCTTCGCGTTCCCGATCTTCGGCTTCGGCGTGATCTTCGGTGCCATCTGGGCCGAGGAGGCCTGGGGCCGGTACTGGGGCTGGGACCCCAAGGAGACGGTGTCGTTCATCGCGTGGGTGGTGTACGCGGCGTACCTGCATGCGCGCTCGACCGCGGGTTGGCGGGACCGCAAGGCGGCCTGGATCAACGTCGTGGGTTTCGTCGCGATGGTGTTCAACCTGTTCTTCATCAACCTGGTGACCGTGGGCCTGCATTCGTATGCGGGGGTCGGCTAGGCACCGTCGGGTTGGTGAGTGACCGCGCGCCCTGAAGTTGTGGCGCAGCCGCGGTCCGGTCGGAAGCGTGTGGAAAAGAGGGGAATTCGTGTCCGAGCCAAAGCCTGAGTCAGTGTCGGAGCCGTCCGAGACGCAGGAATCCGCCCCACAGGACAGCAGCGAACCGTCAACAGCCGCCCCGATCGGCGAGCCGACCGAGGTCCGCCCCGCAGCCCCCGCCGCCGATGCACCGCGCTCGGCTTCCCCGGCGCTCGCGCCACCCCGCGTCACCGAGCCTCCGCTCGTGCCGTCGGTGTTCGCTCCGGTGCCCGGCTTCCGCGGTCAGCAGCGATTCAGCAACCCCACCGAGCCCGGTGTTTCCACACCGCTGCCCGCGGAGTGGACCGCACCGACGCCGCCGCAAGGTATCCCGGTGATCACCGCACCGCCGGTGCCCGGCCACTTTCCAGGGCCGGTCGCCGCAAACTTCCCGGGGCAGGCAGCGGGAACCTTCGAGCGGCCCGCCGGTGGGCCTGTCGAGCCTGCCGCCGGAACTATTGCGCCCGCCGCTGGAACTATTGAGCGGCCCGCCGCTGGAACTATTGAGCGGCCCGCCGCTGCCGACTTCGCGACGCCCTACCGGGACCTCTCCACCGCCGCACTGTTGGGTCAACGCAAGAACCCACCCACCTCCGGCTGGCGCAAGGCCCTCTACGTCGCGTCGTTCAAGCAGGTCAACGTCGGTGAGAGCCCCAAGACCACGCACCGCAACAACCTGGTCGGCGAGGTCAGCCAGCCGCTGCAGGGCTGCTACCGGATCGCGTTGATGTCTCTGAAGGGCGGCGTGGGCAAGACCACCATCACCGCGACGCTTGGCGCCACGTTCGCCTCGATCCGCGGAGATCGGGTGGTCGCGGTGGATGCCAACCCCGACCGGGGCACGCTGAGCCAGAAGGTGCCGCTGGAGACGGCTGCAACGGTGCGGCACCTGCTGCGGGACGCCGAAGGCATCGAGCGCTACAGCGACGTGCGGGCCTACACCTCACAGGGGCCGAGCCGGCTTGAGGTGCTGGCCTCCGAGAGCGACCCGGCGGTGTCGGAGGCGTTCAGTTCCGACGACTATCTGCACGCGCTCGAGGTGCTGGAGCGGTTCTACAGTCTGGTGCTCACCGATTGTGGGACGGGGTTGATGCATTCGGCGATGTCGGCGGTGCTGTCCAAGGCCGACGTGCTGGTCGTGATCAGCTCGGGTTCGGTGGACGGGGCCCGCAGTGCGTCGGCCACGCTGGACTGGCTCGACGCCCACGGCCATCAGGATCTGGTGCGCAATTCCATCGCGGTGATCAACGCGGTGCGGCCGCGGTCGGGCAAGGTCGATCTGTCCAAGGTGGTGGACCACTTCTCGCGGCGGTGCCGTGCGGTGCGGCTGGTGCCGTTCGATCCGCATCTGGAGGAAGGCGCCGAGATCAGCCTGGATCGTCTCAAGCCCGGTACCCGTGAGGCGCTGATCGAGCTGGCGGCGGTGGTGGCGTCCGATTTCGCGGGGGCACGCCGGTCGACGAACTCGCGCGCCTGACGCGGGCTAGCTGCGGGGATTGTCGCCGTGCCCGAGCCGGCGCAGGAACTCCGGGTCGTCATCGGGACCGATCACCCGGGTCTTGGATTGACTGCCGGAAACCCGCGCCAGCCGCCAGCCGATGTACACCAGGCTTGCTGCGGCAATGAGCAGGAGTAGATACGCCACTCGAAACCTCCTTTATCCGAATATACGCGCCGTCGGTAGGCTCGGAGCGTGTCAGGAAGTGGTTCGACCTCCCGCATGGTCACCGACGTCGTGGTTTACCTCATTGCCCGGCTTGTGCTGGTCGCTGTGCTGACTGCGGCGATCTACGGTCTGGGGTATCTGGTGACCGGGGATTTCCCGGTCGTGGTGGCGTTGCTGTTCGCGATCGTGATCGCACTGCCGCTGGGGATCTGGTTGTTCCGGCCGCTGCGCGAGCGGGCGACGGCCTCCATCGCGGTGGTGGACGAACGGCGGCGCAAGGATCGCGAGCAGCTGCAGGCGCGGTTGCGCGGCGACGAGCCGCCGAAATCCAAATAGCAGCAAATCTTCACTCCCAGAACGCGATCAGTCTTCTGGGGGATAGCAGGTAACGAGAATTGGGGGTCAGCGCCGTCGTTTCCGGCGCCGCTGTCGGCGAGGCTTGAGTTACTCGAATTGAGTTGGCTGACAAAGGAGTACCGCCACCATGAGTAACTCGATACGTTTGTCGATGCTCTTGACCGCGTCCGCTGCGGCAATCGCGCTGGCACCCATGGCCCAGGCCGACCCCGGTTCACAGACCTGCACCACCTCCGGGGCGACCTCGACGGTGTGCCGATCCGACGGCAATGCGCAGGTCGTCGCGACCCCGCCGGCGGTGGACTACCAGGCCCAGTACCCGTTCTTCGGGCCGTACGGGCTGCTGTTCCATCACTGACAGGTCTGCGGCTGACCGCAATTGAGCGGGATCGAGGCGCGGATGGTGGTCCCGGCTCCGGGTGGACTGGTGACTCTGAGCTGACCGGACAGTGCCTCGGCGCGGTCGGCCAGACCGATCAGTCCGGACCCGGCCCCGGTGACGGCACCACCGACGCCGTCGTCGCGCACCGAGAGGTGGAGGGTGTGGTCGGTGACGGAGGCCGCCACTTCCACGGCCGTGGCCCCGGAATGCTTGGCCGCGTTGGTCAAAGCCTCGGCGAGGACGTAGTACGCGGCCACACCCACCGATTCGGGGATCGGGTCGTTCAGGTCGACCTCGACGTCGACCGGGATCGGTGAGCGGCGGGCCAGGGAGCGGATCGCGGCGCCGAGGCCGCTGCGGGACAGCACGGCCGGATGCATTCCGCGGGAAAGTTCTTGCAGTTCGGTCGACAGTGCCGACAGCCCCGCCACGAGGCTGTCGAGTTGATCGACGAGTTCGGTCTGGTCGGCCGGTATCGATGCCTGGGTGGCCCGCAGCGCCAGGCTCAGTGAGACGACCCGCTGCTGGGCGCCGTCGTGCAGGTCGCGTTCGAACTGCCGCCGGGCCTGGTCGGCGGCGGTCACGATCCGGGCCCGCGAGGCGGTCAGCGCGGCACGGGTTTCGGAGTTGGCGATCGCGGTGGCGACCAGGTCCGCGAAATCGCCGACCCGGGCTTCGGTTCCTGGATCGAAGGCACCCGGCCGCGACGAGCCGACCACCAACAGGCCTCGAACCCGACCGTCGACGGTGATGGGGGCGCCGACGGCCGAGCGGATCCCGATGCCCAGGATGCGCGACGCGGTGACGCCGGTCTCCCTGGCGTAGTCCTCGATGCGGGCCGGTTCGGCGGTCTCGGCGATCGCGGTCAGCAGCGACCCGCTCTCCAGGGGGAATCGTTCGCCGATGCGCAGTTTGGTCGCACCGTGTGGGTCGCGCGAGGCCAGCACCGCCGCGGTCCCGTCGTCCTGATAGAGCAGCAGCCCCACATGGTCCATGCCCAGCCCGCCGGCCAACTCCGCGACTGCCACCGGGTAGACCTCGTCGGGATGCGATCCGCGGGCCACCAGGGTGGCGACGTGGCGCAGCGCCGCCTGCTGTCCCGCCAGCGCCGCGGCATCGGCGGCCCGCAGCCGGGCCTGCCCGACCAGCAGATTGGTCAGCAGCGCGACCGGCAGGAACACCAGGATGGCGGTGATGTCCTGGTCGTGGATCGGCAGCAGAGCGCCGTGGGTCTCCATGTGGAAATGCACGTAGACCACGGCGCTGACCAAGGACGTGGCCACCGCGAGCCACATTCCCCAGCCGGCCGAGACCACCAGGACCCCGAGTAGGAACACCGCGCCGAACGAGCTTTCGGGCGCCGTCCGGCGTAACTGGGTGACGACCAGGGTCTCGGCGGTGATGAAGACGATCGCTACCAGGATTCCGGCGGCCAGCGGCGGCGCCTTCGGCCGCAGCAGCATCCCCAGCAGCCGGGTACGCACCGACCGCCAGGGCCGGTCGGCGAGAGTCGGGACAGCGCGGGCGACAGTCATCTGAACAGTACGAACGCTACGCCGCCAGGGTTCATGCCGAGCATGGGGAGATTTTCCGGCTAGCGGTAATGCAACCGCGATCCGGGGCTGAGACGCTGGGTTCATGACTCGGATGTGGAGGCCCGGTGCGCTGCCTCATCGTCGATGACAGCGCCGGATTCCGCAGCGCCGCAGCCCGGCTGTTGGGCGGCGGTGGGGTCGAGGTCGTCGGCGCGGCGGCCGACGGCGCGCAGGCCCTCAAGATGTGCGACGAACTGCAGCCCGATGTGGTTCTGCTCGATGTGATGCTCGGCGCCGAGAGCGGGTTCGACGTGGCCGAGCAATTGCACCGCAGTTCGCACCGGCCGCTGGTGATCCTCACCTCGACCTACTCCGAGCAGGATCTGGTCGAGGTGATCGCGGCCAGCCCGGCACTGGGCTTCGTGTCGAAACACGCGTTGTCGGTCGACGCGCTCCGCGAGTTGACGGCTACCGCGCTTCCAAATAGGTGATGACGGCGCGAACCCGGCGGTGGTCGTCGCCGGTCTCGGGGAGATTCAGTTTGGTCAGGATGCTGCGGACGTGTTTTTCCACGGTGCCCTCGGTGACCCAGAGCCGGCGGGCGATGCCGGCGTTGGACCGGCCCTCGGCCATCTGCATCAGGACTTCGCGCTCGCGGGCGCTGAGGGCGGCCAGCGGGTCGTCGCGGCGGCGGGCCGAGACCAACTCGGACACCAGCGCCGGGTCGACCACCGAGGCTCCCTTGGCGATCCGTTCCAGGGTCTCGACGAAATCGTTGACGTCGGTCACCCGGGTCTTGAGCAGGTAGCCGATGCCGTGGCCGCTGGCGAGCAGCTCGGTCGCGTGCTCGACGTCGACGTGCGCGGACAGCACCAGGATGCCGGTATCGGGGGACTCGGTACGGATCACCTTCGCGGCGTCCAGGCCCTCGGTGGTGTGGGTGGGTGGCATCCGGATGTCGACCACCGCCAGCTGCGGTGCCTGATCCCGAACCAGGGCAAGTAATTCCGTTGCGTCGGCCGCCTGCCCGACGACGTCGAATCCGGACCGGTCGAGCAGGCTGGCCAAGCCCTCACGCAGAAGCACGTCATCGTCGGCGACGACCACCCGCAGCGCACTCATCACGACCTTGAACGTACCGGTTGGGTCCCAGTTCCGTCGGCGCCGGCGGCGCTACCGGATGAAGGCCGAACCCTTCTCCTGGTCCAGATAGGTTTCGGCCTTGTTCTTGAGGAAGAACAGATACACCAGCAGAGACAGCGCGATGCACACCGTGACGTAGGCGATGAACCACGGCACGAGGTCGCGTTCCTTGAGCGCCTGGTAGATCACCGGCGCGGTCCCGCCGAACATCGAATTCGCCAGGGCGTAGCCGATTCCCACGCCGAGGGCCCGCACGTGTGAGGGGAACAGCTCGGATTTCACCAGGGCGTTGATCGAGGTGTATCCGGTCAGGATCACGTAGGCGACAGCGACCAGCAGGAAGGACATCAGTGGTGAATGTGTCTGGGGCAGATAGGTGAACAGGACGTAGGTGTAGATCACCCCGCCGATGCCGAACCACAGCAGCAGCGGCTTGCGGCCCACCTTGTCACTGATCATCCCGCCGACGGGCTGGATCGCCATCAGGAAGATCAGCCCGATGAGGTTGATCCAGGTGGCGGTCATCGCCTGGTCCTTGTAGGTGGTCTTGACGATCGCCGGGGCGTTGACGCTGTAGGCGTAGAACGCCAGGGTGCCGCCCATGGTGATCAGGAAGCACAGCAGCAGTGGCCTCCAGTACCGGGTGAGCAGTTCGCTCAACGAGCCCGAGCTCTTGTCCTTGCCTTCGCGGACCGCTTCGAGTTGTTCGGCGGACAGCGATTCGTCCATGGTGCGGCGCAGCCAGAACACCACGACCGCGGCCACGCCGCCGATGGCAAAGCCGATGCGCCAACCGAATTCGTGGACCTGCTCGGTGCTGAGGGTGGTGAGGATGATCAGCAGGGTGAACTGGGCCAGTACGTGACCGCCGACCAGTGTCACGTACTGGAACGAGGAGAAGAAGCCACGCCGTTCCCGGGTGGCGGCTTCGGACATGTAGGTCGCCGAGGTGCCGTACTCGCCGCCGGTCGCGAAGCCCTGTACCAGCCGGCACAGGATGAGGATGATCGGCGCTGCGACACCGATGGTTTCGCGCGACGGCACGAGTGCGATCACCAGTGAGCACAGTGCCATCAGCGAGACGCTGAAGGTCAGCGCGGCACGGCGGCCGCGCCGGTCGGCGAATCGGCCGAAGAACCATGAGCCGATCGGGCGGGTGAGGAACGTGACCGCGAAGATCGCGTACACGTAGACCGTCGCGTTCTTGTCGGCCTTGTCGAAGAACTGCGCTTCGAAGTACGTGGCGAACACGGTGTAGACGTAGACGTCGTACCACTCGACGAGGTTGCCCGACGAACCCCGGATGGTGTTCCAGATGGCCCGACGGGTTTCGGCGCGGCCCGACGGTGCGGGCTGATGCGCCTCGGTCGAAATGGTCATGCGCATCCCCCAGGTGGTCGGCGTTGCAGGCCGACGGCCACGTTAGTGCAATACCGCTGGTGCTGTGGGGGGATGAGACCTGCCCGCCGTGCCGCGCCGTGTCAACTTTTCTTGACGCTCGTCAGATGTCAAGTTACCTTGACAGGGTGAGTGATGTCGACGAGCTGATCACCGATGGCGTCAGCAGCTCGGACCCCGCCGTGGGGCTGCGGGCGGTGCGGGCGTTGCAGCGGTTGCAGGAGCGGTTGGAGGCCATTCAGGTGGCGAATGCCCGCGAGCAGGGCTGGAGTTGGCAGGCGATCGCCGATGCCCTCGAGGTCAGCCGTCAGGCCGTGCACCAGAAGCACAATCGGAGGGGATGACATGTTCGAAAAGTTCAGTCGTCATGCGCGCGTTGCCGTGGTTCTGGCCCAGGAGGAGGCCCGCGAACTGGAGGCCAACGACATCCGGCCCGAACACATCCTGGTCGGGGTGCTGCAGAGCTCGGGCCGCGAATTATCGGCCCTGCTGGCGGGATTCGGCTTGACCTCGGATGCGGTTCGCGCTGAGTTGGTGGCAGCCGACGCGCCTGCGGATGAAGCGTTCGACGGCGATGCCGAGGCGCTGCGGTCGATCGGAATCGACCTCCGGGCGGTACGCGTCAACGTGGACCGCACCTTCGGCGACGGCGCGTTCGACAACGCGTTGCGCAGCACCGGCCGGCGGCGCAGGCGCCGCGGGCACCTTCCCTTTACCAAACCTGCCAAGAAGGTGCTGGAGCTGGCATTGCGGGAATCCTTGGCGCACAAAGACGGCTACATCGGATGTGAGCACATCCTGCTCGGGATCCTTCGCGGGGGAGACGACCGTGCCGTCGGCCTGATCACCGAGCGTGTCGGCGCCGGCGAACTGCGCGACGGGGTCGTCGGACTCCTGGACAACGCGGCCTAGAGGCTTCGCCCGCTAGGCCGCCAGGAACAGGGCCGCGGACACGGCAACCGCCCAGACCAGCATGGTCAGCCCGGTATCGCGCAGAACCGGGATCAGCTGGGCGCCGGTGCTGCCGTTGCGCACCGGCCGCAGTGCCCGCACCGCCGGTACGACCGCGATCAAGCCCACCGCACACCACGGCGTGGCCAGGATCAGCACCAAGGGCAGTACCAGGGCCACCCCGACCAGCAGTTGATACAGCAGCCGGGTGCGCGCATCGCCGAGGCGCACCGCGAGGGTGATCTTCCCGGACTGGCTGTCGGTGGGAATGTCGCGCAGGTTGTTGGCCACCAGTACGGCCGACGACAGCGAGCCCATCGCCACCGCGGCGACCAGGCCGACCCAGTCGACGCGCAGGGCCTGCGTGTACTGCGTGCCCAGCACCGCGACCAGGCCGAAGAAGACGAACACGGCTACCTCGCCCAGGCCGAGGTAGCCGTAGGGCTTCTTGCCGCCGGTGTACAGCCAGGCCCCGGCGATGCACACGGCACCGACCGCGATCAGCCACGGCGCGCTCACCGCCGCCAGCACCAGCCCAGCCACCGCGCCGACCGCCAGGCTCACCAGCGCCGCGGTCAGCACCGCCCGCGGCGAGGCCAGCTTGGAACCCACCAGGCGCAGCGGGCCGGACCGCACGTCGTCGGTGCCGCGGATGCCGTCGGAGTAGTCGTTGGCGTAGTTCACCCCGATGATCAGTGCGAGCGATACGGCCAGCGCCAGCAACGCTTTCCACCACACGGCGGAGCCCACCCAGGCGGCGGCGCCGGTACCGGCGAGCACCGGGGCGACGGCATTGGGCAGGGTGCGGGGACGGGCGCCCTCGATCCATTGCGCGAAACTGGCCACGATGGCCATCGTATGAGCTGACCCGGTGCCATCTCGCGCGGACTCTTACACTGAGCCTCATGAAGGAGCAGCTCAGCAAGACCGAGATCGGCAAGGACGTGCTGCAGGAATCCGTCGAGGCAGTGGCCTCCACGGTCGGGCAGGTCACCTCGATCATCACCACGGCCGTCAAGGACGTCGCGACCGTCATCGGTGGCCTGGCCACCGATGTCTTCGAGATCGCCGACGGCGCCCGCAAGGCCAACGAGGATTTCGACGACTTCGACGACGATCTCGACGCAGCCGTCGACACGGCCGTCGACGAGGGCCCGGCAGACCCCGTCACGAAACCCGACGAGGCCGAATAGCACTGCATGCTCGGCGTCATCGGCGGTAGCGGTTTCTATTCGTTCTTCGGGCCCGGGGCCCGCACCGTCACCGTGGACACCCCCTACGGCGCGCCCAGTGCACCGATCACGGTCGGGGCCGTGGGCGGGCACGAGGTGGCTTTTCTGCCCCGGCACGGGGTCGGCCACGAGTTCTCGCCGCATACGGTCCCGTACCGGGCCAACATGTGGGCGTTGCGCACGTTGGGGGTGCGACGGATCTTCGGCCCGTGCGCGGTGGGCAGTCTGACCGCACAGCTGGGGCCGGGGTCGATCGTGGTGCCGGACCAGTTGGTGGACCGCACCCGCGCGCGGGCCGACACGTACTTCGATTCCGGCGGCATCCATGTCGGTTTCGCCGATCCGTACTGCCCGGCTTTGCGGTCGACCGCGGCCGGGCTGCCCGGGGTGGTCGACGGCGGCACCATGGTGGTGATCCAGGGGCCGCGGTTCTCCACCAGGGCTGAGAGCCGGTGGTTCGCCGATCAGGGTTTCACCCTGGTCAACATGACCGGCTACCCCGAGGCTGTTCTGGCTCGCGAGCTTGAGATGTGTTATGCGGCAATCGCTTTGGTGACCGATCTGGATGCCGGCATCGAGACCGGTTCCGGGGTGACGACGGTGGACGTCTTCGCCGAGTTCGAGCGCAACCTGGTGCCGTTCAAGAAGCTCGTGCACGAGGCCCTGGAAGCTGTCGACACCGAGCGTGCCTGCACACACTGCCTGGCCCACGACGGGGTGAAGCTGCCGTTCGACCTGCCGTGACGGGCTGAGATCGGGCACCCTCTTGACACCCGTCAAGTAGGGGTGCCAATACTGACGGGGTGAAACCCGCGATCTGTGAGCAGTTCGGTATCGACTTTCCGCTCTTCGCCTTCAGCCACTGCCGTGACGTGGTGGCCGCGGTGACCAACGCCGGCGGCTTCGGCGTGCTGGGCGCCACGGCCTACACGCCCGAACAGCTGGACCAGGAGCTGTCCTGGATCGACGAGCAGGTCGGCGGCAAGCCCTACGGGGCCGACATCATCGTGCCGGCGAAGTTCGAAGGTAAGGGCGAGAACCTGTCGCGGGGACAGCTCAGCGACCGCATCCCCGCCGAATACCGCGAGTTCGTCGCGCGACTGCTGGCCGATCACGGCATCGAGCCCGAGGACAGGCAGCGCCTGGGCGGGTCCTCGTTGTCGGGTGACACCGGCCGGGAGTTGTTGGACGTCGCGATGAGCCATCCGATCAAGCTGATCGCGAACGCGCTCGGGGTGCCGCCGGACTACATGATCGAAGCCGGCCGCGAGCGCGGGGTTCCGGTGGCGGCGCTGGTGGGTGCCCGCGAGCACGCCCTCAAACAGGTGCAGGCCGGGGTGGACCTGATCGTCGCGCAGGGGACCGAGGCAGGTGGGCACTGCGGTGAGGTCAGCACACTGGTGCTGGTGCCGGAAGTGCTCGAAACGTTGGAGCAGGCCGGCAGTGACATCCCGGTGCTGGCGGCCGGCGGCATCGTCACCGGCCGGCAGATGGCCGCGGCCGTCGCGATGGGTGCGGCCGGTGCCTGGACGGGCTCGGTGTGGCTGACCACAGAAGAGGCCGAGACCGCACCGCACACCGTGCAGAAGATGCTGGCGGCGACCTCGCGGGACACCGTGCGCTCGACCGGGCGGACCGGCAAGCCGGCCCGCCAGCTCAAGTCGGAGTGGACGGACGCCTGGCAGCCGAACCCCGGTGGCCACCAGACCCTTCCGCTACCACTGCAGAACATGCTGGCCGAGCCGATCATCCGGCGCGTGGATGTGCTTGCCGCCCAGGGGCATCCGGGCGCGCAAGCGCTGGCCACCTACTTCGTCGGGCAGGGCGTGGGTCTGATGAACAAGGTCAAGCCGGCCCGCGAGGTGGTCCGCGAGTTCATCGAGGACTACCTGGCGGCCACCGAGCGGTTGAGCAACTCACTCCCGGACTAGGTTGACGGCCCGCCGTCGCCAATCATGGGTAGGTGCCGACCGCTGGTTGCCATAATGCATACCAGCGTCGACGAAAGGCACACCATGATGACCGGCGGCGGACTTCTGTTCAATCCGAACACATACGACCCGCAGCAGTTCGACCCCGAGACCCGGCGTCAACTCCGGGCGCTGATCGACTGGTTCGAGGCCCGCGGCAAGACGAGGCTGCTCCAGGAGGACCTGGCCGCGGTATGGGTGTCGGACTTCCTGGAATTCATCAAGTCCGAGCGGATCTTCGCAACCTTTCTGACGCCATCGGAGTACGGCGGGGCTGACGGGAACAAGCGGTGGGACACCTCGCGCAATGCCGCGCTGAGCGAGGTCCTCGGCTTCTACGGCCTGGCGTACTGGTACGCCGAGCAGGTCACCATCCTCGGACTCGGGCCGATCTGGCAGAGCACCAACAAGGAAGCGATGCAGCGGGCTGCCGACCAGCTGGAAGCCGGTGGCGTGATGGCGTTCGCGCTCTCTGAGCGTGATCACGGCGCCGACATCTACAACACCGACATGATCCTGACGCCGGCCCAGAACGCAGATGCCGAGGACGGCGTTGTTTTCCATGCGTCGGGGGAGAAGTACTACATCGGCAACGGCAATGTCGCCGGCATGGTTTCGGTGTTCTCCCGTCGTTCCGATGTCGCCGGCGCCGACGGATACGTGTGGTTCGTCGCCGACAGCACGCATGAGAACTATGAGCTGATCGGCAATGTCGTGCACGGTCAGATGTACGTCAGTAATTTCCGGCTCAACGATTACCCGGTGCGCGCGGAGGACATCCTCGATACCGGGCCGGATGCGTTCTCGGCAGCCCTCAACACCGTCAACGTCGGCAAGTTCAACCTGTGCAGCGGTTCGATCGGCATGTGCGAGCACGCCTTCTACGAGTCGATCACCCACGCGAACAATCGCATCCTGTACGGCAACCCGGTCACCGACTTCCCGCACGTGCGCGCCAGCTTCGTGGACGCGTTTGCCCGGTTGATCGCGATGAAGCTGTTCAGCGACCGTGCGATCGACTATTTCCGCAGCGCCGGCCGCGACGACCGACGCTATCTCCTGTTCAATCCGGTGACCAAGTCCAAAGTCACCTCCGAGGGCGAAACGCTCATCACATTGCTGCAGGATGTGCTGGCCGCCAAGAGCTTTGAGAAGAACACCTACTTCAGCGAGGTAGCGCGACTGATCGGCTGCCTACCGCGACTGGAAGGCACCGTGCACGTCAACGTCGCGCAGATCCTGAAGTTCATGCCGAACTACCTGTTCAACCCCGCCGAATATGCCGAGATCGGCACCCGGGACGATCCGACGGACGACGTGTTCTTCTGGGCGCAGGGGCCGGCACGGGGCGCATCCAAGGTGCAGTTCGCCGATTGGAACCCGGTCTACCAACGACATTCGGGGATCCCGAACGTCGCGCGCTTCTATGAGCAGGCGCTGGCGCTCAAAGAGCTGCTGACCACGGCCGCACCGGACGCCGATCAGCAGAGCGACCTGGACTTCGTCCTGGTCGTCGGACATCTGTTCACCCTCGTTGTATACGGCCAGCTGATCCTCGAGCAGGCTGACCTGATCGGCTTGGGCGACGACCTGATCGACCAGATCTTCGATTTCCAGATCCGCGATTTCTCCGGATACGCGATCGCTTTGCACGGCAAGCCGAGTTCTACTCCTGCCCAACAGCAATGGGCGTTATCCGCAGTGCGCAAACCGGTCGTTGACGCGGATCGCTTCGATCGGGTGTGGGAACAGGTGAAGAGCTACGACGGCCGCTACGAGATGCGTGCATAGCCGGCCTCACCGGCAAGGTCCTGTGCCCGTCGTCAGTGCCAGTCCCAGACGGACATGTCGTTGGGCGGGTAGTTCTGGCAGACATCGGTGGTGTTGGCCGCGACGCCCTTGTTGTTGAAGAACAGCTTGGCCCAGTTCGGCCAGCGCCAGGACATGTTCTCGAAGAACGCGTTGGTGGCCGTGTTCTCGGAGTATTGGCGGCGACCGGCGTAGTCCATGGAGAAGAACCAGTGGATCCGGTCCTGGGCGCCCTGCTGATCGGCGACCGGCTTGTTGTTGTAGTCGATCATGTAGCGCTCGTAGTACACCGGCTCGACGTCGCGGGCTGCGGCCATGATCTGTTCGGCCGTGCAGGGGGTCCGCAGGATCCGGTTGGGGATCGGGTAGTCGTCGGTGGCGTCGGCGCTTGCGATGCCGGCGCCGGCCAGGCTGCCGGCGACCGCGCAGGCGGCGACGCCGGTGCGGATCAGGTTACTGACACTCTTGCGGTTCGACATATTGCTCCAAAGTCGTTCAGTGCGCGGCTTGTTCGTAGACGAAGCGCTGATCGGGGCAGTAGTAGTTGATGGCGGTACCCAGGAACTGCCACGACTGAGCGTCGGAGCTGTCCTTGGCCAGTTGCTTCTTCACGAAACCGACCGAGTCCTGGGCATTGTGGTCGACGCCGTTGTGCAATCGCTTGCACATGAGCTTGCCGATCCAGGCGTTGTAGTCCTTCTGCCCGTAGATCCCGAAGGTGTGCAACTCGTTGGCGAATTCCGTGTCCGGATCAGCCTGGGCCGGCGCCGAGAGCGCGAGACTTGTTGCCGCACAGAACGACAGGGCGATCAGCATACGTTTCATCAGACCAGGGCCTCCTCGGGTTCGCGCTGGATGGGTTTCGGCCAGGGCTGCGGCACCGGACGCTGGCGGACGCGTTGCGGCCACCAGAACCAGCGCCCGAGCAGCGTGGCGATGGACGGTGTCATCAGCGATCTGACGACGAGGGTGTCGAACAGCAGGCCCAGGCCGATGGTCGTGCCGACCTGACCGATGACGATCAGGCTGCTGA
This sequence comes from Mycobacterium sp. 134, assembly GCF_048282715.1. NCBI lineage: Bacteria > Bacillati > Actinomycetota > Actinomycetes > Mycobacteriales > Mycobacteriaceae > Mycobacterium > Mycobacterium sp. 134. The sequence goes on along the minus strand of NZ_JBLVUN010000008.1, from coordinate 5,666,756 downwards.
CTGCCATCGAAGCCATGGTGAAGGCGAAGACCAAGCCTGCGGAGGTGACCACGGCACCGGTGCCGACCATGGCCCGGATGATTCCGGTCTTCAGCCCGGCGTGGATCTCCTCCTTTATTCGTGAGACGAGTAGCAGGTTGTAGTCCGCGCCAACGGCCAGCAGGACGATGACCGACATCGGCATCACCATCCAGTGCAATGGGATTCCCACGATGTGCTGCCAGAGCAGTACCGACAGCCCGAAGGCCGAGGCCAGACTCAGCACCACCGTGCCGACGATCACCGCGGAGGCCACCACCGCACGGGTGAGCACCAACATGATGATGAAGATCAGGATCAGTGCCGCCGCGGCGACGATGATCAGGTCGTAGTCGGCGCCCTGTTGCATGTCGTTGTAGGTCGCCGAGCTACCACCGAGGTAGATCTTGGATCCCTCGAGCGGGGTCCCCTTGATGGCGTCGGCCGCTGCGACCTTGAGCGGTGCGATGCGTGCGGTGCCTTCGGGAGTCAGCGGATCACCCTGGTGAATGATGGTGAACCGCACCGCATGTCCGTCGGGCGACATGAACAGCTTGATGCCCCGCTTGAAGTCCTCGGTCTCGAACGCCTCCGGCGGCAGGTAGAACGAATCGTCGTTCTTGGCCGTATCGAACGCTTCGCTCATGGCGGTGGCGGTGTTCTGCATCGCCATCGTCTGGTCCTGTTGGGCCTTCTGCACCTGATACTGGTTGAGCAGCAGCTCTTTCTGGTGCTTCATCGACTGGATCTGCCGCGGCATGGTGGCGACCATCTTCGGCATCAGATCGGCCATGCGCTGCATCTCGGGAACCAGGTCCTGGAAGTCGTCCGACATCGTGTTGATGCCGTCGAGCGCATCGAAGATGGACCGGATGGACCAGCACATCGGGATGTCGAAGCAGTGCGGTTCCCAATAGAGGTAGTTGCGCAGCGGCCGGAACTGGTCGTCGAAGTCCGCGAGGTGGTCCCGGACGTCGTTCATGTCGCCGGACGTCGTCTTCATCTTGTCGGCCATGCGCTGCGACACCGCTGCCAGATCCGTCTGGATCGACATCATCTCGGTCATGGCGTCGATGCTGGTCTGCAGATCGTCGGCCTGGTCGAGCAGATTCTGCAGATTGGTCTGCGCGTAGTCGTTGTTCATCAGCTGGGTCGTGCCGCTCTGGCCCAGCGTGTACGGGATCGTCGAGTGCTTGATCGGATCGCCGTCGGGACGGGTGATGGTCTGCACCTGGGCGATTCCGTGCACGCTCTTGAGGGCCTTGGCGATCTTGTCGATCACCAGGAAATCGGCCGGGTTACGCAGATCGCGGTCGGACTCGATCATCATCAGGTCCGGGTTCATCTTGGCCTGCGAGAAGTGCCGGAACGCGGCGTCGTATCCGACGTTCGTCCCAACGTCCTTGGGCAGGAAGATGCGGTCGTTGTAGGTGGTGTGGTAGCCGGGCAGCGCCAGCAGGCCGATCAATGCTGCGACGATGGCGCACACCAGGATTGCGCCCGGCCAGCGAACCGTGGCGGTGCCCACCCGGTGCCATCCGCGGGACTTCGAAAACCGCTTGGGCTCAAGGATCTTGCCGAATCGGCTCATCACCGAGATGACGGCAGGCCCGAGGGTCAGTGCCATGGCCACGACCATCGTCATTCCGATCGCCAGTGGAATGCCCATGGTCTGGAAGTACGGCAGGCGGGTGAAGTGCAGGCAGAACGTCGCGCCGGCGATGGTCAGACCCGACGCGAGCACGACATGGGCCGTGCCGTGGAACATGTCGTAGTAGGCCGCTTCCTTGTCCTCGCCGGCTCTTCGTGCTTCCTGATATCGGCCGATCAGGAAGATCGCGTAGTCGGTGGCCGCGGCGATGGCCAAGGTCACCAGCATGTTGGTCGCGAACGTCGTGAGACCGAAGAAGTTCTGATAGCCCAGTAACGCGACGAGGCCACGGGCGCCGGACAATTCGAGCACGACCATCACCAGCACGATCAGGGTGGTGATGATCGAGCGGTAGACGCCCAGCAGCATCACCGCGATGACGCCGAAGGTGACGAGCTCGATCAGCTCCATGCTCTCGTCACCGACGATGTTCTGGTCGGTGCTGGAGGCCGCCGATCCGGTGACATACGCCTTGACGCCGTCGGGCGCGGGGCTTTCGGTGGCGATGCGCCGCACCGCCTCCACCGACTCGTTGGCCAGCGTCTCGCCCTGGTCGCCGGCGATGTACACCTGCACGTAGGCGGCCTTGCCGTCGCGGCTCTGCGCGCCCTTGGCGGTCAGGGTGTCGCCCCAGAAGTCCTGCACATGCTGCACGTGCGTGGTGTCCGCGCGCAGGTCACGCACCATCTTGTCGTAGAAGACGTGCGCCTCGAGGCCCAGTGGCTTGTCGCCTTCGAGCACGACCATCACCGAGCTGCTGGTGTCGTACTCCTGGAACTTCTTGCCGACCTCTTTGATGGCGATCATCGACGGTGCGTCGTTGGGGCTCATCGACACCGCGCGCATCTTTCCGACGACCTCGAGCTGAGGGACGACGGTGTTGAGCAGTGCGACGATCACGATCCACGCCAGGATGATCGGCAGGGCGAACGTGCGGATGAGTCGCGGGAGTAGTGGGCGCGGAGGTGCCGCGTGGCGCCCTGTCGCGATGGCGTCGGTCGGGGTGTCGTCCGTCGGGGTGCTCATGCTGCCTTCACAAAGCAAAAGGTTTGGGCGTTCAATCCAGTAGCCGTTCTCTCTTCTTTGACCTCGTCATCGACGGTGACTCGGCAACTGATGCTGTTTCCGTCGCCTTGCGCCAGGATGTTCGGCTGCACCGATGGCAACGTGGTCTGCAGTGTCAAAGTCCATGGCAGCGGCACAGTTCCGGTGCGCTGGGGTTTGCCTTCGAGGTCCATGTAGTTGATGACGGCAGTGCCGCCCGTGCCGAAGATCTCGTACTTCACGAACTTGGGGTTGAAGTCCTCGGCGTTGTCCGACGTGGACTCGGTGATGATGACCGGATGTGCGCCGAAGACCTTGCGGACGTTCATCACGATCAGCACGCCGGCCGCCATGGCGACGACGATCAGTACGGGAAGCCATATCCGGCGGGCTGCCTTCAGCATTGTGGCTGCAAGGGGAGTGCGGTGACGTGATACCGAGCCTGGACTGCAGTCAATGTGTGGCCTCCCGACTTTCGATGCTCGCGACGACCTGGCTGTTAGGCGGCCTACGCAGTTCGAGCGTAAAGTTAGCCGAATAAGTGGATAGGATCAATCCACTTATGACCCCGATCACTTAAGCTGAGAGATATGACCGAGGAAACACGTCCCGTGCTGCGTAAGGACGCAGAGCGAAACCGGCAGCGGGTGCTCGATGCCGCGCGGGAACTGTTTGCCGAAAAAGGTCTTGAAGCGACGCTCAACGACGTCGCGCGATACGCGAACGTCGGGGTGGGCACGGTCTACCGGCGGTTCGCCACCAAGGAGGAGCTGCTCGAGGCCATCTTCGTGGACGGTATGGATCAGCTCACCGCATTGGCTGAAATCGCACTGCAGCAAGAAGATTCATGGCAGGGGTTCGCGTGGTACGTCGAGAGCATGTGCGAGATCACGGCTACCGACCGCGGCTTACGGGAGATCGCGTTCAGCAAATGCTATGGGGGCGACCGGGTCAAGGCCTGCCAGGAGCGGCTCGTCCCGGCGTTGACCAAACTTGTCGAGCGGGCGCAAGGCGACGGTTATCTGCGTCCGGAGGTGTCGTCCACCGACATGCCGCTCTTCGGGCTTCTGTCCGGCACCGTGAGTGAATTCGCCGGACATGTCGACGCCGACCTGTGGCGCCGGTATGTGGCCATCCTCTTGGACGGTATGCGCTACCACGACCACCAGGCGCCGATTCCGGTGAAAGCGCTCGACAGCGATGAGCTCGATGTAGCGATGCAGACGTGGGAACCCGCGGGGCCGCCTCGCTGACCGACGCCGGTACCCCACGTTTCGGAAAAGCCTGTGCGGGCACAATATCGACGTGGCTATCAAAGGTGACTCAGACCCGGGCTCGGATCCATTGTTCTGCGGTGTCGAGCTGGCCCGGCGCATCGAGAAGGCCGAGGCGGACCTGATCGCGGCGGCGACGCACGCTGCCGGGCACCGAGGCGCCGACGGGCTGGTTCTGCCCGTCGCAGGCGGGTACGCCTGTTTCGCCGAGGCGGAATCGCCGATGAACAAGGTGGTCGGCCTCGGCTTCGACGGGTTGCCCGATGAAGCGGTGCTGGGTGAGATCGAGCGGGCCTTCGCGGCCAGGGGCAGCTCCACCCGGGTCGAACTGTCCAGCCTTGCCGACCCCGAGACCACCGCGTTGTTGTCCGGCCGCGGCTATCACCTCATCGAGTTCGAGAACGTGCTGGGCAGGCCGATTCGCGACGAGCGCCCGCCGGTGACCGATGTGCGGGTGCGCCGGGCCGACGATCTCACCGCATGGGTGAACGTCGTAGTGGAGGGCTTCGCCCATCCCGATGGTGAGGGCCCGATCAGCCATGAGCAGTTCCCCGCCGACATCATCGAGCGGGCCGAGCGGGACATGGAAAAGGCCGGGGCCACCGCGTATATCGCGCTGTGCGACGGAGTCGTCGCCGGTGGCGGGATGATGCGGCTGACCGGCGCGATCGCTCAATTGGCCGGAGCCGCGACGGCGCCCGGCTACCGCCGCCGAGGGGTGCAGGCCGCGCTGTTGGCGGCACGACTGGCCGAGGCTGCCGAGGCCGGATGCGAGATCGCAGTGGTGACGACGGCGCCCGGCTCGAAGTCCCAGCACAACGTCCAGCGCCGGGGCTTCCAGCTGCTCTACACGCGGGCAATCCTGGTGAAACCGGCTGAGGCGGTTCAGTAGAGGATCTTGCGCAGGTTGTCCTCGCTGTAATACGCGTCGAGTTCTTCCTGGCTCTGATCGGGCTTGAACGCCTTCGCCATCTGCGCCACCGAGGGCACCGCCGTCGGGTTCCAGCTCTCGGGTTTCCACGTCTCAGAGCGCAGGAACGCCTTGGGGCAGTGGAAGAACACCTCCTCGACGGCGATTTCCAGTGCCAGGATCGGACGCTTGCCGTCCACCGCCATGGCATCGAAATAGTCGGCGTCGGACAGTATCCGAGCGGTGCCGTTGATCCGCAGGGTGTCACCGCGCCCGGGGATGACGAACACCGTGCCCACGTGTGGGCGCTGCAGCACGTTGAGGAAGCCGTCGACGCGCCGGTTGCCGGGCCGCTCCGGGATCGCGATCGTGGTGTCGTCGATGATCTGGACGAAACCCGGCGGATCTCCCTTTGGGGAGACGTCGACGCGGCCGTGGGCATCGGTGGTCGCCACGAAGCCCAGCGGCGACTGCTTGAGCCAGACCTGCTGAGCTTCCGACAGGCGGTCCGTCACCTTCTTGGCGACGGCTGCGGTGGGTTGCCCGACGATGGCGCGCAGCTCATCCGCGGAGGTCACTTCTCGGCGCATATCTCCATCATGCCCAAGCCGGCAACCGAATTGTCGGGTCGCCGGGTTCGGCGGCCGGTGCCCCGAGCTCAGCCCGCGTAGCGAGCGGCCAGCGTGCGCCGGTCGAGCTTGCCGATGCCGCGACGCGGCAACTCGTCGACGATGTGCACCTCTCGTGGTGCCGCGGTGGCATCGAGGGTCTGCGCCACGTGATCACGCAGCTCGGCCACATCGGGGGCCGATGAACCCGGGGCCAGCACCAGCGCGGCCACCACTCGCTGACCGAGACGTTCATCGGGGACTCCGAAGACCGCGCACTCGGCGATCGCCGGATGGCCGGCCAGTGCCGATTCGACCAGTTGTGGCAGCACCGTCAACCCGCCGGTGCTGACCGCGTCGTCGACCCGGCCCAGAACCCGCAGCACACCCGAATCATCCACGGTGCCAAGGTCATCGGTGCGGAACCAGCCGGGCTCGGCGAACGGGTCGGGGCTGATCGGGTTGCGATAGCCTCGGGCCACGGTGGCGCCGCCCAGCAGGATGCGGGCGTTGTCGATGCCCGATGTCGCCGCCGGGGCGGCTCCGATGCGCACCGAGACCCCGTCGAGCGCCACGCCGTCGTACACGCAGCCGCCCGCGGTCTCGCTCATCCCGTAGGTGCGCACCACGTTCACCCCCGCAGCCTCCGCGCGTTCGGCCACCCCGGCCGGCATCGGCCCACCGCCGATCAGAACGGCGTCGAGGTCGGCCAGCGCGTCGGCGGCGGCCGGGTCACGCAGGGACTTGTCCAACTGCACCGCCACCAGCGAGGCGTAGCGGCGTCCACTGCCCAAAGCGGCCACCGCGGTAGGCAACTCGCCTGGATCGAACGAGGCCGCGACGGTGACCGGCGCGGTGCCGGCCAGCGCGCTGCGCACCAGAACCTGCAGCCCCGCGATGTGATAGGCGGGCAGGGCGAGCAGCCACCGTCCGTCACCGCCCAGGCGCGCGTGGGTGGCGGCGGCGCTGGCCCGCAGCGCGTCGGCCGTCAGCAGCGCGCCCTTGGGTTTGCCGGTGGTGCCCGAGGTCGAGATCACCACGGCGACGTCGTCGTCGATCTCTTCCCCGGCGCGCAAAGTAGTTGTCAGCAACGAACTCTGCCGCTCGTCGTCGGCGGGGACGGGCAGGATCGCCGGCGCCCGTCCGGTGAGGACGTCGTCGAGCACTGCCAGCAACGTATCCGTCGTGGATCCGACGGTGATGGGGCGGAGGACGGCTATGCCGGGCCCCCTGGCTCTTTCGGGTCGTCCCCGTTGTTGCCGATGGGATCGTCGGCGTCGCCGGCATCCTCGGCATCGCGCGGATCGTCCAACGGCCACCCCTTGGCCGCCAGTCGCTCGCGCACCCGCTCGACGTCTTCTGCGCGGGGCAGTTCGTCGGTGATCTGGGTGATCAGCACACCGATGTCGATGTGATCGAAGTCACCGCGATCGATGAGATCCCGTGCGACGGCCTTGACTTCGTCGTTGGTCAGGCGCCGCGCCAGCAGCGCCAACAGCGGCACCCGGTCTGGTCCTGGCACCCCCTCGGGGTACCCGGCATTCAGCCAGGCCGCGATCTTCGCGAGAAAAGCGTTCACTGTGCCTACTCCTGATGCACCCGAGCGAGGTTCCTCCGGCAATACGAGTTTGAGCCGGAGGACCGCATTGATGGTAGTAGTGCCAGCCGACTCTGGCTCGCAGTGAATTTATCGGCCGCGCAGGGAACGGCAAACCCGCCCGGCGAACAAACCGGGTTGGCTAGATGAACACTGGGTGAACTCATCCGTAGCGTATCCGAATTCCCAGGTCAGCGCGGAGTTTCCGGCTGGTCAAAATCGCCAATGGTCCTACAGAATTACCGCCATGAGCGCTGAGCTGATCATTCTGGTGTTGCTGATAGCAACAGCATTGGCCTTCGATTTCACAAACGGCTTTCACGACACCGGAAACGCGATGGCGACGTCGATCGCCACCGGGGCGTTGAAGCCGAAGACCGCCGTGATCCTTGCGGGTGTCCTCAACCTGGTCGGCGCGTTCCTCTCGGTCGAGGTCGCCGTGACCGTGACCACGTCGGTGCTCAAGATCCAGGACAGCAAGACGGGGTCGCTGGTGTCGGGTATCGATGCCTCGACCGGTCTCACCATCATCTTCGCCGGCCTCATCGGCGGCATCCTCTGGAACCTCCTGACCTGGCTCTTCGGCATCCCGTCCAGCTCGTCGCATGCGCTCTTCGGCGGGCTGATCGGCGCCGGCCTGGCAGCCATCGGGTTGGCCGGGGTCAACTGGTCCGGCGTCGTTCAGAAGGTGCTCATCCCCGCGATCGCCGCTCCGTTCATCGCCTGCCTCGTCGCGGCGGCCGGAACCTGGCTGGTCTACCGCATCACCCGCAACGTGCTGAAGAAGCGTCGCGAGCAGGGTTTCCGCTGGGGCCAGATCGCCACCGCCTCGCTGGTCGCCCTGTCCCACGGCACGAATGACGCTCAGAAGACCATGGGTGTCATCGCGCTCGCCCTCATCACCACCGGTCACCTCACCGGCGATGTGAAGGAGAACGGCCTGCCGTTCTGGATCATCGCCTCCTGCGCCCTCGCCATCGGCCTCGGCACCTACATCGGCGGATGGCGCGTCATCCGCACCCTGGGCAAGGGCCTGGTCGAGATCGAGTCCCCGCAGGGCCTGGCGGCTGAAGCGTCCTCGGCCGCAATCATCCTCAGCTCCAGTGCCGCAGGTATGGCGCTGTCCACCACCCACGTCGCCACGGGCTCGATCCTCGGCAGCGGCGTCGGAAAGCCGGGCGCCGAGGTGCGCTGGGCGGTTGCCGGGCGCATGGCGATGGCATGGCTGATCACCCTGCCCGCCGCCGGTCTCGTCGGCGCGCTGGCCTTCTGGCTCTCGCACGGGGTCGAGGCGCTCACCGGGGCAGCGCTGGCCGGTGACGGCCTGATCTTCCTGATCCTGGTCGCCCTGTCCGGCTACATGTGGTGGCGCGCCCAGCAGCAGAAGGTCGACCACAAGAACGTCAACGCCGATTGGGATTCCTCCACCAACTCGGTTGTGCCCGCGGAGATCCGCGAGGCTGCCAAGCCCGCCAAGCCCAGCACTGACAAAGCCGCAGTCTGACCGGATCTGACTAAGGAATCTGCTGATGATTTATCTGGAATCCATCTTCAAGGTGCTGGTCGTGGGGCTGATCCTCGGCGCCGGCCTGCCTGCGGTGTTCGCCACAGGCCTGGTGGCCTTCTCCAACGGCGCCGGCGGTACGCACGAGGACGGCACCGTGGTGGCGCCCAACCCCGCGCTCAAGGCCCTCGGTCTGCTGCTGTTCGCCATCGTCGCGGCGGTGATCATCGTCGCGATCCTCTGGATCACCAAGACCACGATCATTCACCACTTCGGATTCAACCCCGTCCCCTTCATCCCGGGTAAGTGAGCTGACACATGACCGAATCTGCCGGCTACATGGAGAACGTGCTGACGTGGCTGCACAAGGGTTACCCCGAGGGCGTGCCGCCGAAGGACTACTTCGCACTGTTGGCGCTGCTCAAGCGTTCGCTGTCCGAGGACGAGGTGATTCAGGCCGCCCAGGCGATCCTGCGGGCCAACGACGGTGATACCCCGGTGACCGAGGACGAGATTCGCGACGCGGTCCAGTCGATCATCGAGAAGGAACCGAATCCCGAAGAGATCCAGCAGGTGGCCTCGCGGCTGGCTTCGGTCGGCTGGCCGTTGGCCACACCGGCGCGCTGACTTCACCCGAGAAATCCCCGGCCCAGTTCGATCGGGCCGGGGATTTTCATTGCCGGGTGTCGCGGCGCAGCGGATGGGTGTCGGGCACCTGGACGAAGATCAGCGTGATGCCGTCGGGGTCGGTCACGTGCATCTCGTGCAGACCCCACGGCTCTTGCGTCGCGGCCCGGGCGATCGCCACACCCCGGCCTTCGAGTTCGGCCTGGGTGGCGTAGACGTCGCGCACCTGCAGCCACAGCGCGCCGGGGAACGTCCCGGACTCCGTGGGGCTGTGGTGACCGGCCAGCTCGATCAGTGACTGGCCCGCGTAAAAGACTGTGCCCGCACCGTATTCGCGGGCGATGGCCAGACCGATCCCGTCGCGGTAGAACTCCACGGATCCCGGGTAGTCGACCGGCCGGATCAGCATCCGGCTGGCCAGGATTTCCATGTCCCTTGTCTACCACCGCCAGGCGCCGGGGTGAATCCGCGACACGGGTCAGACAGGGTGCCCAGGCATTCGGCGGGCGCGGTCGCTGGCGCGCAATCCGATTGCGAACGCGGCCTGGTCCTCGAAACTCATCGGGTTACGTCCCGTGATCTCGTGGATGCGACTCAGCCGGTGACGAACGGTGTTGGTGTGCAGGAACAGTTCGCGGGCGGTGTCGATGAGTGACCCGTTGGTGGCCAGGAAGGCCCGAAGAGTACGCACGTGCTGGGTGCCCCGGTCGTTGTCCAGGCGCTCGAGTGGGTCGATGAGTTGGTTCTTGAACGGGGCCAGCCGGCTCAGCGGCAAACCCTCGAGCAGGCTGTCGAAGGTGCTCAGTTGATCGGGTCCGATGCTCCCGCCGTGCTGCTGGGCCAGGTCGAGGGCGATGCGGGCTTGGGTGATCGCCGCCCCCAGTTCGGCGAGCGGTACGGCTGCGGCGTGCCCCGACGGCATCGAGAGTTCGGTGGCGGCCTGAGCGCGGGCGCCGGCCTCAAGAACCAGACAGACCTCGGGTGCATCGCCGACCAGGGCATCGGGAAACGCCATCGACAGCACGGCGCCGGCCCCGGCCGGCCAGGCCGAGCAGGTCAGTTCGGGCGAGCTCAGCCCCTCCCAGTCCAACAGCTGATTGAGGGCGTCGGGCAGCAGCATGCGACGTTCGATCAACGACAGCAACTGTCCGACCCGTTCGCGGGTCAGCGCGGATTCGATGTCGCGATCGCCTTGGGCGGCCTGGGCGAATCGCGCGATCAGCTGCAGCACAGCGGTTTCGGGCGGGTCGCCGCTGCCCACCCAGGCAAGGGCGCCCAGCCCGTCGACCACGGTGGTGGTGCCGGTGTCCTCGGATGCCTCATCAGGATCCAGCAGGAGGTAGCCGCCCAGCACCTCGCCTGCACGATCCAGCAGCTGCCGCACCGAATCGCGCCGCCGTTGTGACGAAAGCAGTTCGGGCATAAGCGAATTGGTGGCCCGCGCGACGGATATCTCACCGCCGACCTGGAAGTCGGCGACATAGCGGCTCACCGACGAGAACGGAACATTGGGAGGGGCGATGAGGATCGGCAGGCCGTCGCGGGCGGCCGAGGTGATCAGCGCGCCGGGGACGGTGTCGTGCACATCGCCGATGCCGAAGCACAGGCCGGCGGCCCCGGCCCGGGTCAGCGATTCGACGAATGCCGCGCAGTCCTGGGCGGTCTGCAGACTGATGCCCACTGAGCAGACCAGCTCGCCACCGTGTAGATACCGCGACGGGTCCCGCAACTCGGTGGTGTGCACCCAGCTGATCCGGCGGTCCAGGTCGCCGGTGGGTTCGTCGGGGGTGAGCAGTCCTCGGTGTGACTCGAGGAGATCGCGCAGGGTCGGTATGACGTCGCTGCGGTCCGACATGGGGTGAGCGTAACGCCGACGTCACACCCGTGTGGGCGGGCATTGTCGGATCCTCCAATGCCGTCGTGGGGAAACAGTGGGTTTGCAGCGTGTTCGCCGCGATTGCTTGGCGGTTGCACCACCGCGGCGTGATAGTTCCTGCAACCACGTCAGAGGGAGCACACGATGACTGCATCGCCGATCTCGGCGCCCGCGCACGACCCCGACGGGCCCCACGTTCTACGGCGCGAATTCTCGCTGTGGTCGGCGTTCGCCTTCGCTTTCGCGTTCATCTCGCCGATCGTCGCGCTCTACGGAATCTTCGGTCTGGCACTGGCCGCGGCCGGCCCGAGCTTCTGGTGGGGCTTCGCGCTGGTGTTCGGCGGCCAGCTGCTGGTGGCCCTGGTCTTCGCGATGCTGGTGTCCCGCTGGCCGTTGGAGGGTTCCATATATCAGTGGTCGCGGCGGCTGCTGGGCACGTCGTACGGCTGGTTCGCGGGCTGGGTGTACATGTGGACGCTGGTGATCGCGATGGCGACGGTGGCGCTGGGTGCGGCCGGGTTCGTGGCCAACATCGCCGGGGTGGAATCTCCGTCCGGGGGCCTGCGGGCCGTCATCGCGCTGATGATCCTGCTCGGCGGGACAGCGATCAACCTGATCGGCCGCGGCGCGCTCAAGGTGTTCATGACCGCCAGCATCGTGGCCGAGGTGATCGGTTCCATCGGGCTGGGCACCTGGCTGCTGGTGTTCCACCGCAACAACTCGTTGTCGGTGCTGTTCGACGGAGGCGGTCCCGGGGTGGATACCTGGAGCTACCTGAGCGGGCCGTTCCTGATCGCGGTGGCCTTCATCGGGTTCTCGTTCGTCGGGTTCGAAAGTGCGGGCGCGATCGCCGAGGAGGTGCATGAGCCGCGGCGGGATCTGCCCAAGGCGGTGCTCTTCTCGCTGGGGTTCATCGCGCTGGTGGTGGCCTACTCGAGCTTGGCGATCATCCTGGCGATCCCGGATCTCGATGCGGTGGTATCGGGTTCGGTGGCCGACCCGGTGTACGAAACTCTCACGGCGGCATTGGGACACGGCATCGCCAAACCGGTCGAGGTGCTCTTCGTGATCGGCTTCCTGGCCAGCTTCCTGGCCCTGCAGACCTCGGCCTCACGCGTGATCTGGGCCTACGCTCGCGACGGCGCACTGCCGGCCTCGGCCGCGCTGGCCCGGCTGCGCGGCAGGGCCCGGATCCCGGTGGTGGCGATCCTGGTCACCACGGTCGTCGGCGGGGCACTGTTCCTGCTCAGCATCGTGGCCGGCGACATCTATTCGCTCATGGTCAATTTCACCGCAGGCGGCTTCTATCTGGCCTTCCTGTTCCCGTTGATCGGGTTCGTGGTGGTCCTGGCCCGCCGCGGCTGGACCGACGGTGCGTTCAGCCTGGGCCGCGCCACAGTTCCCGTCGCCGCCGTGGCCGCGGTGTGGGCGATCCTGCAGACCCTCAACATCGCTTGGCCGAGGCCGGTTTTCGAGCAGCGCTACCTGGACTGGTCGGTGTGGATCGGGCTCGCGGTGCTGGGTGTGATCGGCCTGGGGATCCTGCTCAGTGTGCGCAGTCGGATCGTGAGCGCCGCTGTGATCGACGGGGCCGAGATGCTCGATGAGCGTGCCGACGTCAAGGTGGTGGCCGGTGACTGAGGCTCCTGTCGCCGTCGTCACGGGTGGGGCCAGTGGAATCGGCGCCGCCGTTGTCACCGCGCTGCGCGACCGCGGCTACGCCATCGGAACGATCGACCTCTCCGGTGAAACCCGGGCGGACCACGCTGTCTCGGCTGATGTTTCCGACGGCGTCGCGGTTGCCGGCGCGGTGGCCGAGATCCGCGCGGAGCTCGGTCCGATCGCCGCGCTGGTGACCTCGGCCGGGTACTACGAGATGGCCCCGGTGAGCCAGATCAGCGCCCAGGCCTGGCAGCGCATGCTGCGGGTGCACGTGGGCGGGCTGTTCCACGCCTCCCGGGCCTGCCTGCCCGACATGCTCGACCGGGGCTCGGGTGCGGTTGTCGCGGTGGCCAGTGAACTGGCGGTCGGTGGCGGTGACGGTGACGCCCACTACGCCGCGGCCAAGGGCGCCATCCTCGGTCTGGTGCGCAGCCTGGCCGCCGAGGTCGCCGATCGCGGCGTGCGGGTGAATGCGGTGGCTCCCGGACCGACTGACACGCCACTTCTTGCCGATGATTCCCCTTGGCGCGCAGCAGATTATCTGGCCACTCTGCCCTTGCGGCGACTGGTCACCCCGGTTGAGGTGGCGCGTTGTGTGCAGTACCTGGTGTGCGATGCCACCTTCAGCGTCGGCGACGTCGTCAACGTGAATGCGGGAGCGGTGATATGAGCTCATTGCAGGGTCGAGTCGTGCTGGTCACGGGGGCCGCGCAGGGCATGGGCGCAGCCCATGCTCGCCGGCTGGCGTCGGCGGGAGCGACGGTCGCGGTCAACGACATTCGTGCCGGTGCCGCGCTGGATGCGCTGGCTGCCGAGATCGGCGGCCTGGCTGTGCCGGGCGACGTCAGTGACCCGGTCACCTGTGTCGAGATCGCAGATGCGGTGGTGGCCGCGGCGGGCAGGCTCGACGTGCTGGTCGCCAATCATGCCTACATGACCATGGCCCCTCTGCTGGATCACGACGAGGCAGACTGGTGGCGGGTCGTGGACACGAATCTGGGCGGGACGTTCCATCTGGTGCAGGCGGTGCTGCCGCACATGCGTCGGCTCGGCGCCGGGCGCATCGTCGTGATCTCCAGCGAGTGGGGTGTCACGGGCTGGCCCGAGGCCACGGCCTACGCGGCCTCCAAGGCCGGGCTGATCTCGTTGGTCAAGACGCTGGGGCGGGAGTTGGCGCCGGAGGGGATCATCGTCAATGCGGTGGCGCCCGGGGTGACCGAGACTCCGCAGTTGCAGGTCGACGCCGATGCCGCGGGGATCGCACTGACGGATATGCATCAGCGTTACGCCGAGTCGATTCCGTTGGGGCGTATCGGTTCCGTCGACGAGATCGCGGCTGCGGTGCAGTTCCTGGCCGACTTCGAGATGTCGGCGGTCGTCGGGCAGGTGATCGCCTGTAACGGCGGGGCGACCCGGACGAGGGCGTGACGTGGTGAACGAAGGGAAACAGGTGGCAAGCCAGCCGTATGTGCGGTCGGAGTCGGGAAATGTCGGTCAGGTCGATGCGATGGCGGTGCCCCGGTATGCGGGCATCGCCACCTTTGCCCGGCTGCCGCAACGCCACGAGGTCTCCGACTACGACATCGCGGTGGTCGGGGTGCCGTTCGACACCGGCGTCACCTACCGGCCGGGTGCCCGGTTCGGCCCGGCCGCGATCCGGCAGGCCTCGCGTCTGCTCAAGCCCTACCACCCGGCGCTGGACGTGAGCCCGTTCGCGCAGGCACAGGTGGTCGACGCCGGCGATATCGCGGCCAATCCGTTCGACATCGAAGCGGCGGTGGAGCAGGTGCGCGAGGGCATCGCCGGCCTGCTGACCACGCCGCGACAGCGGGTGGTGCTCCTCGGCGGGGACCACACCATCGCGCTGCCGGCACTGCAGGCGATACATGCGGTCCACGGCCCGGTGGCGCTGGTGCACTTCGACGCTCACCTCGACACCTGGGATACCTACTTCGGTGCGCCCTGCACGCACGGCACCCCGTTCCGCCGGGCTTCCGAACAGGGTCTGATCGTCAAGGGCCACTCGGCGCACGTCGGGATCCGCGGCTCGCTCTACGACCGCGCCGACCTGCTCGACGACGAGTCATTGGGCTTCACGGTGGTCCACTGCCGCGATATCGACCGCATCGGTGTCGACGGGGTGATCGAGCGGATCCGCGACCGGGTGGGGGACCACCCGGTGTACGTGTCGATCGACATCGACGTGCTGGACCCGGCCTTCGCGCCGGGCACGGGAACGCCCGAGATCGGTGGCATGACGAGTCGTGAGTTGGTGGCGGTGCTGCGTGCCATGCGCGGGTTGCAGATCGTCGGTGCCGACGTGGTGGAGGTCGCCCCGGCCTACGACAGCGGTGACGTCACCGCCGTGGCGGGGGCCAATCTGGCCTACGAGCTGGTTACGCTGATGGCTGACAATGCCTGAGTTCTCCTGGCCGGAAGGCAAAACGGCGGCGGCGGCGTTCACCTTCGATGTGGATGCCGAGTCGGCGGTGCTGTGGGGCAACGAGGGCGTCGCGGCGCGGATGAGCGTGATGTCCCACCAGGCCTACGGGCCGCTGGTGGGAATTCCCCGGATCCTGGAACTACTGGAGCGCCACCAGATTCCGTCGACATTCTTCGTCCCCGGTCACACCGCACACCGGTACCCCGAGGCGGTGCGGGCGATCGCCGCGGCCGGACACGAGATCGCCCACCACGGTTACCTGCACGAGCAACCGACTGCACTGACGCTGCAAGAGGAGATCGACGCGCTGGACCGCGGCCTGGAGGCGCTGGCCGAGGTGGCCGGCGTACGGCCGGTCGGCTACCGCGCGCCCATGTGGGACCTGTCCTGGCACACCCCGGCGCTGCTGGCCGAACGTGGATTCCTGTACGACTCCAGCCTGATGGACGCCGACTGCCCCTATGAGCTGGCCGTCGGTGACCGCTCCCTGGTCGAGATCCCGATCCAGTGGGCCCTCGACGACTGGGAGCAGTACTGCTATCTGCCCGACATCTCCGGATCCGGTCTGATCGAAAGCCCGCGCAAGGCAAGGGAACTGTGGCAACTGGAGTTCGACGCGCTGCGCCGCGTGGGGGCCTGCTGGGTACTCACCAATCACCCGTTCCTGACCGGACGGGCTTCGCGGGCAGCCGAACTCGACGACCTCATGCGGTACGTGCTTGAGCACACCGACGTGTGGACCACGAACCTCGGGGCCATCGCCGAGCATGTGCGCTCACTCGGCCTGCAGCCGCGGAGCATCACCAAACCGTGATCAGACCGGCTGGACCCGTTGCCGTTTCATCACGGCGTCGACCAGCCCGGGGGCCACGGTGTTGAGTGCCTTGGCGGTCACGGCCATGCGCGGGGCGATCTGCACCGGGCGGGTGCGCGCCGCGGTCAGCATCCAGTCGGCGGCCTCGGCAGCCGACAGTCCGGGCAGCCCGTCGTAGGCCCGGGTGGGGGCGATCATCGGGGTCTTCACCAACGGGTAGTACAGCGTCGTGGAATGCACGCCGACCGCGGCCCATTCGGTCTCGATGACCCGGCTGACCGCGGCCAGGGCGGCCTTGGAGGCGTTGTACACCGCGAACAGCGGCGAGGATTCGTTCATCACGCCCCAGGTGGCAACGTTGATGATGTGCCCGTCGCGGCGCTCGCGCATGCCCGGGGCCAGGCCGCGGATGAGCCGCAGCGGCGAGTAGTAGTTGAGCGTCATGGTGCGCTCGACGTCGTGCCAGCGGTCCAGCGATTCGGCCAGCGGGCGCCGGATCGACCGGCCGGCGTTGTTGATCAGGATGTCGACACCGCCCAGATCCCGTTCCACGGTGGCGACCAGTTCGTCGATGGCGTCCAGGTCGGACAGGTCCACCGCGTGGGCGCGGGCGTCGCCTCCCTTGGCGGTGATCCGCCCGACCAGGTCGTCGAGTAGTTCCTGACGGCGGGCCACCGCGATGACGGTGGCCCCCTTCGCGGCGAACTTCTCGGCCGCGGCCTCACCGATGCCCGAAGAAGCGCCTGTCAGCAGGATCCGCTTGCCTGCGACGTCGACATCGCCCCGGGCCTGCAGCCGTTCGGTCAGCGGCGGACGCATGCTGGTCAGCAACAGCTGTTCGGACAGCCGGCGCATCGGGTTCTTGCTCATGCGGTGAGTTTAGGAGACCTATATTTCCGCGATGACTTGTGGTCACTTCCCGAGTCGATATCGCTATGACCATCACCGGCAAGCTTGACCAGCGCTTCAGCGAGGCCACCGAAGCGACGAGTTGGGAGTCCGCCGCGGCCGTTCTCGGCGCCGCCGAGCTGTACTGGCTGACCACTGTCCGCGGCGACGGACGTCCACACGTGACCCCGCTGGTCGGGGTCTGGGCCGATGACGCGTTCGTGTTCTGCACCGGGCCCACCGAACAGAAGTTCCGCAACCTGCAGCACGGGGCGGCCGTCGCCGTCACCACCGGCACCAACACCTGGAACGCCGGCCTCGACATCGTCGTGGAGGGCACGGCCGCGCGCGTGACGGGCCGGCAGCGGTTGACGGGTCTGGCCGGCGCCTATCGGAGCAAGTACGGCGATGACTGGGATTTCGATTGCGACGACGAGGTTTTCGACCCACAGGGCGAGGCCGCGATCGTCTTCGAGGTGACCCCGGCCAAGGTGATCGCGTTCGCGAAGTCACCGCATGGCCAGACCGGTTTCCGGTTCTAACCCAGCGATTTGTGCACGATTACCGGCGGTCAGCGCGGGCAATCGTGCACAAATCGCTCTAGAAGTAGCGCGGGAAACCGCTCCAGTCCGGATCGCGCTTCTGCAGGAACGCGTCGCGGCCCTCGACGGCCTCGTCGGTCATGTAGGCCAACCGGGTGGCCTCCCCGGCGAACACCTGCTGGCCCACCAGGCCGTCGTCGATCAGGTTGAACGAGAACTTGAGCATCCGGATCGCCTGCGGCGACTTGCCGTTGATCTCGGCGGCCCACTGCAGGCCGACGGATTCCAGTTCGGCGTGGTCGACGACGTCGTTCACCGCGCCCATCTGATACATGGTCTCGGCGTCGTAGGCGCGGCCCAGGAAGAAGATCTCGCGGGCGAACTTCTGCCCCGTCTGGCGGGCCAGGTATGCGCTGCCGAATCCGCCGTCGAAGCTGCCCACGTCGGCGTCGGTCTGCTTGAACCGGGCGTGCTGGCGGCTGGCCAGGGTCAGGTCACACGTGACGTGCAGGCTGTGTCCGCCGCCGGCCGCCCAACCGTTGACCAGGCAGATCACCACCTTCGGCATGAATCGGATGAGTCGCTGCACCTCGAGGATGTGCAGCCTTCCGGCCCGCGCCGGATCGACCGTCTCGGCGGTTTCGCCGTCCGCGTACTGATAGCCGGACCTGCCGCGGATGCGCTGGTCGCCACCGGAGCAGAACGCCCAGCCGCCGTCCTTGGCCGACGGGCCGTTGCCGGTCAGCAGCACCACGCCGACGTCAGGGGACATCCGGGCGTGGTCGAGGACGCGGTACAGCTCGTCGACGGTGTGGGGCCGGAAGGCGTTGCGCACCTCGGGCCGGTCGAACGCGACCCGGACCGTGGGCTGCCGCGCACCGTCCGCGACGTGGCGGTGGTACGTGATGTCGGTCAGATCGTCGAAGCCGGGCACCGGCTCCCAGACTGTCGGGTCGAACGGGTTGTCTGCACTCACGTGATCGACTGTAGAGCGAACGAATCCAGAGGTTTCACAGGTACCGTCGCTGGGTACGAAAGTCGGCGCGATGATGCGTACCGCGCATCACCAGATCAGAGGGGACCACGATGAAGCGCTCAGTGAGTGTGTTGTTGTCGGGACTGGCTACGGGCTTGGTGCTCGTCGGATGCTCGCCTGCGATCACCGGTGGTGACACCAAGTGCAAGGACTTCATCGGTCAGGACGAGAAGACGCAGAACGACGCGGTCGCCAAGATGCTCAAGGACGAAAAGGGCACCGATGCGGCGCAGCTGGAGATCACCGGAACCCGGTTGGCGGTGCAGACCTTCTGCCAGACGGTCGGCAAGCAGGACTCCAAGATCAAGGAAGCCCCGCACCTGAGCTGAGTGCGGCTAGACCGGGTCCAGCCGGAACACCGGGCAGCGCCCGGCCAGGGCCTCGAATTCGTCGGGATGGGGCCCGGTCACCAGTCCGGCGTTGCGCATGAATCCCACACCGGTCGGGACCAGGATCGGGAACTGACGTAGCAGCGGCCGGGCCTGTTCGACCGGGATCTCCACCACGCGCACCCGCTGGTCGCTGCGGCCCTGGTGCACCGTGGCCTGTCCGGCGGCGCGGGCGTTGGCCGCCCAGTCGCCGCCGGGCAGCCCGGCCACGATGTAGCGGTGGCCGTCGACGGTCATCGGGGTGACCGGCGTCGAGCGCGGTTTCCCGGACTTGCGCCCGGGCACCGTCAGCACCACGGGTCCCTTGTCGCCGCCGACGCCGAGCTTGTTCAGCCCGATCATCACCCTGTTGACGTACTTCAGCCACCACGGCGGCCGGATGCGGTCGTCAGCCATGGCTCCACCCTAGGCGCGGATGCCGACGCTCTGCAGGGCCGCGATCAGCCCGTCGGGGCGCTCTGCGGTGGGCAGCGGGTCGACGAGCGCGAACTGGCAGCCCACTGCGCGGGCACCGCCGTCGGCCTCCTCGCTGTCGCCGACCATCAACGCGTCCTGGGCAGCCACTCCAAGGCCGTCGAGTGCAGTGGTGAAGATCGCCGGGTCGGGTTTGATGGCACCGACCTCGAAGGACAGCACGAACTCGTCGACGTGCGCGGCGGCGCCGATCGCCGTGAACGCCGGCCGCACGTCGAACGCGATGTTGGAGACGACGGCGGTCCGGATCCCTTGTGCTTGCAGGTTTTTGAACACGCGCGCGGTGTCGGGGTATGCGGTCCAGCTGGCCGGATCGATCACCCGGTCGTACAACGCCTGGGCGTGGTGGTCGGCCAGCCCGGACTCCCGCAACACATGCAGGTAGGCCTCCCGGTGCAGGTGCGGGGCCAGGTCGCGATTGGCCCAGGCCCGGTATTGCTCGTCGGTCATCGACACGGACCGGCCGGTCGGGGCGGTGAGCCGGCGCATCAACTCGGCCTGCACGTGTCCGTCGACCGCGCGTTCGTCGACGGCCATCCCGGCGAACCAGCTGTCGTCCTCCTCGAGGCGGAACAGCGTCCCGGAGTAATCGAACAATACGGCTGACACCATGTCCGCCATGGTGCCATGAGACCGGCCGGTATCAGTTGCGTTCGCGGATTGCCTTGTCCACCAGCACCTGTCGCTCGCGTTCGTTGTCGGACAGGGCCGCGGCCCGGTCGAACTCCTCGGCGGCGTCGCGGTGCCGGCCGAGTCGGGACAACAGTTCGCCGCGGACGCTCGGCAGTAGATAGGAGCCGTCCAGGCCCTCGATGCCGTCGACGAGCGTCAGGGCCTCCTGCGGGCCCGAGCGCATCGCGACGGCCACCGCGCGGTTGAGCTGCACCACGGCCGACGGCGTGATCTGAAGCAGGGCGTCATAGAGCGCGACGATGCGGGTCCAGTCGGTGTCGGTTGCCGTCGGGGCCACCGCGTGGCACTCGGCGAGCGCGGCCTGTAGCGCATACGGACCCCAACCCCGTTGCTGCCGTGCGGCACTGGATCGCTCGAGGGCGGCGACGCCGCGTCGGATCTGGGCCCGGTCCCAGCGGGCCCGGTTCTGGTCCTCCAGCAGGATGGGCCGGCCGTCGGCGTCGGTGCGCGCCGCAAAGCGCGAGGACTGGAACTCCATGAGCGCCAGCAAGCCGTCGACCTCGGGTTCGTCGGGCACCAGCGCGGCCAGCCCACGACCCAATCGCAGTGCTTCGGTGCACAATTCGTCTCGGATCCAGCGCTGCCCGAAGGACGCCGAGTAGCCCTCGTTGTAGATCAGGTAGATGACCGACAGCACGGCCGACAGCCGCTGCGGGTACTCGTCGCGGGGCGGCACCTCGAACGGCGGATTGGCCTGGGTCAGGGCCTTTTTGGCCCGGGTGATGCGGGCGGCCGCGGTGGCGGTGGAGATGAGGAAGGCCCGGGCGATCTCGTCGGTGCTCAACCCGCCGACCATGCGCAGCGTCAGCGCGATCTGGGCCTCGCGGGACAACACCGGGTGGGCGGCGATGAAGATCAGCCGCAGCACGTCGTCGTCGATCCGGTCGGGATCCCAGGCCTCCTCGACGTGGTCGGCCAGATCGCGGGCCAGCACGGCGTACTTGGCGTCGAGGTTCTCCGCGCGCCGCCAGTGGTCGATGGCGTTTCGTTTGGCCACCGTGGTCAGCCAGGCTCCGGGGTTGCGCGGCACGCCGGTCTGCGGCCATTGGGTGAGCGCGTCGAGCAGGGCTTCGGAGGCCAGATCCTCGGCCAGGGCCACATCGCCGACCGCGCGGGTCAGCGTGGCCAGGATCTTGGCCGCCTCCATCCGCCACACCGCGTCGAGTGTCTTCTGCAGGTCGGCAGCGGTCGCCGGGGTGTCGGGCACCTCACCCATTCTGCCGAGCGTCACGCTGGGGTGGCACTCAACTACGAGAGCCACCCCAGCGTGACAAAAGCGTCAGAGAAATCAGCCGATCGCGCGGGCAGCGCCCTCCCAGAACTGGGCCCGGACGGCCTTCTTGTCGGGCTTGCCGAGTGCGGTCACCGGAACGGAGTCGACGACGATCACCTGCTTGGGCGACTGCACCGAGCCCTTGCGGTCCTTGACGGCCGTTTGGATCTCGGCGGTCACCTTGGCCACCGCCTCGTCGTCGGACGCGGCGTCGGGGCGCAGCACGATCACCGCGGTCACGGCCTCGCCCCACTTCTCGTCGGGGGTGCCGATCACGCACACCTGCGCCACCGAGGGATGTTCGGCCACAACGTCTTCCACCTCACGCGGGAACACGTTGAATCCGCCGGTGACGATCATGTCCTTGACCCGGTCGACGATGAACCAGTAACCGTCCTCGTCCTCGCGGGCCATGTCGCCGGTGTGCAGCCAGCCGTCGCGGAAAGTCTCCGAGGTGGCGTCCTCGAGCTTCCAGTAGCCGCCGGCCAGCAGCGGTCCGGACACGCAGATCTCGCCGACCTCGCCCTTGGGGACTGGGTTGCCCTCGGCGTCCAGCAGCGCGGTCCTGGCGAACAGCGTGGGCCGCCCGCAGGAGGTCAGCCGCTTCTCGTCGTGGTCCTTCTTGCCCAGGTACGAGATCACCATCGGCGCCTCGGACTGGCCGTAGTACTGCGCGAAGATCGGCCCGAAGCGCTTGAGTGCCTCGGCCAGTCGCACGGGGTTCATCGCGGAGGCGCCGTAGTACACGGTCTCCAGCGAGGACAGGTCGCGGGTGTGCGAGTCCGGGTGGTCCATCAGCGCGTAGATCATCGACGGCACGAGCATGGTCGCGGTGATGCGCTGTTCCTCGATCACCCGCAGCACCTCGGCCGGGTCGAACTTGGTCAGCACCACCAGTTCACCGCCCTTGACGATGGTCGGTGTGAAGAAGGCCGCGCCGGCATGCGACAGCGGGGTGCACATCAGGAAGCGCGGATTCTCGGGCCACTCCCACTCGGCGAGCTGAATGGTCGTCATCGTGGAGATCGAGCGCACCGTGCCCATCACGCCCTTGGGCTTACCGGTGGTGCCGCCGGTGTAGGTCAGCCCGCCGACGTGGTCGGGAGCCAGTTCGGCGGCCACCAGGGGCACCGGCGGGTACTTGGCGGCCTCGGCCGTGAGGTCGGAGACCGAGGCGGTGGAGGCGGTCAGGGCCTCGGGCACCGGGCCGATGGTCAGCACCTGTCGCAGCGACGGCACCTTCTCCAGCAACCCAAGCGCCCGCTCCACGAACGCAGGCGTTGGGTCGATGATGAGGGTGGTCACCTCGGCATCGGACAGCACGTACGCGTGGTCGTCCAGCGAACCGAGAGGGTGTAGTGCGGTGCGACGGTAGCCCTGGGTCTGGCCGGCGCCGATGATCATCAGCACCTCAGGGCGATTCAGCGACAGCAGGCCGACGCCTTCGCCGGTGCCCGCGCCGAGCGCTTCGAAGGCCTGAATGTACTGGCTGATGCGTTCCGCGAGCTCACCACCGGTCAGGGTGGTGTCGCCGAGGAACAGCACCGGCTTGTCTTTGTTGCGCTTGAGCGCGCCGACCGTGAGGTGGCCGGAATGGATGGGATGGTGCAGCAGCGCATCACTCATGGGGTCCAGATTAGAACGTGTTCCAGAAAGCGTGGAGCCGATCCCCCGATGTCGGTGTAACACGAGGTCACCGAGGGCCGATATACGGGTCGAAATACAGGTAGCGCAGTACTCGTGTCGGCCCTGCAGGCGCTGCCTAATGTGCAGGTGTGGGGGTGGAGCCGGGCCCCGGCGGGTTAGGGACCGCCGGGGCCTGTGCCCCGATCAGCGATTGGCGGCCGCACGCGCCTGCTGGGCCAGCTTCTCGGCCAGCTCGGCCTTCCACTGGATCTCCTTCTGAACCCACTCGTTGTCCTGCGGGAACTCATCGGTTTCGCTGACCCGGCGGACCTCCAGCTTCACGCCGCAGCCCAGCGGGCATTTCCGCGCCCACTGCTTGGCCTCCTCCTTGGAGGACACATCCAGGATCCAGAACCCGTTGAACAGTTCCTTGGCCTCGGTATAGGGACCGTCGGTGACCACCGGGGGATCGGCGTTGAAATCGACGACGAAGCCCTCGTCGGGGTCGGTCAATCCCTCGCCGGCCAGCAGCACGCCGGCCTTGATGAGCTCTTCGTTGTACCGGCCCATCGACGCGATGATCTCGTCGAAGTCGATGTTCTGCTCGGCCATCGCGGTCTCGGCTTCGGGGGTGGACCGCATGATCAGCATGTAGCGCGACATTGTGTGTCTCCTTCTGGTGTCGGGAAGGGCCCGTCCATTCTTCTTGAGCGGTGGCCCTCGTTACTACGTCGAACGGCACCTCACCAAAATCGACACGGCGCCCGAAAACTTTTCGAAGTTCTTTCAGGGACCTACCCGGGCAAACCTCACCACGCTCTAGCATCCGAGCATGACCAGCCCTGCCACGTCAGCTGATCTCGTCCTCTACGGAACCATCCTCACCGTCGACCCCGCACAACCGACCGCGGAGGCGATCGCGGTGTCCGGCGGTCGCGTCGTCGCGGTCGGGTCCCGGTCCGAAGTGGCCGCCTGGGTCGGCCCCGGCACCGACGTCCGCGAGGTTGACGGCTGCGTCATGCCGGGTTTCGTTGAGGCGCACGGTCATCCGTTGATGGAGGCGGTGGCGTTGTCCGGCCGCATCGTCGACATCCGCCCGGTCACCTTGGCGAGCGCCGACGCGGTACTCGGCGCGGTCGAGGCCGAGGTGGCCGAACGCGGGGCCGACGGCGCGTTCCTGAACGGCTGGGATCCGCTGCTGCAGCAGGGGTTGCCCGAGCCCACCCTGTCCTGGCTGGACACCGTCGCACCCGACACCCCGCTGGTGATCGTGCACAACTCGGGCCACAAGGCGTACTTCAACTCCGCGGCGGCGCGCCGGGCCGGGCTGACGAGAGACACTCCGGATCCCAAGGGCGCCAAGTACGGCCGTGACGCCGACGGCAACCTCGACGGCACGGCCGAGGAGACCGGAGCGGTGTTCCCGCTGATGGGCGATGCCATCTCGGTGACCGACTATCCGGCGATGCTGGCCGCCGAATGTGCGCGGCTGAACCGCGCGGGGCTGACCACCTGCTCGGAGATGGCGTTCGATCCGATGTTCCGGCCGCTGCTCGCGCAGCTGCACGACCAGCTGACGGTGCGACTGCGGACCTACGAGATGTCCACCGCGGACCTGCACACCGAGGCCACCCCGTCCGAGGGCGACGACATCGTCCGCCAGGTCGGCATCAAGATCTGGGTCGACGGGTCACCGTGGATCGGCAACATCGACCTGACGTTCCCGTACCTGGATACCGACGCCACCCGGACCATCGGGGTGGTGCCCGGCTCCTGCGGGCACGCCAACTACACCAAGGAGCAACTCTCCGAGATCGTCGGCACGTTCTTTCCGCAGGGCTGGCAGCTGGCCTGCCACGTGCACGGCGACGCCGGGGTGGACACCATCCTGGACGTCTACGAAGAGGTTCTGCGCGCCCATCCCCGTGACGATCACCGGCTGCGGCTGGAACACGTCGGCGCCATCACGCCCGAGCAGTTGCACCGTGCGCACGCCCTCGGCGTCACCTGCAGTCTGTTCGTCGACCACCTGCACTACTGGGGCGACGTGCTCGTCGACGGGCTGTTCGGGCCCGAGCACGGCGGACGGTGGATGCCGGCCGGGTCGGCCGTCGCCACGGGCATGCGGATCTCGCTGCACAACGATCCGCCGGTCACCCCGGAGGAGCCGCTGCGCAACATCAGCGTGGCCGTCACGCGGACCGCGCCGAGCGGCCGTGTCCTGGCGCCCGAAGAGCGGCTAACCGTCGAGCAGGGGATCCGGGCGCAGACGATCGACGCGGCGTGGCAGTTGTTCGCCGACAACGTGATCGGATCGCTCGAGGTCGGCAAGTACGCCGACCTGGTGATCATCTCGGCCGACCCCCGCGCGACAGCCCCGGAGAGCATCGCCGACCTGGAGGTACGGGCCACGTTCCTGGCCGGGCGGCAGGTTTATCCGAAAGCCGGTTGACGGCTCGCGCGCCGTGGCACGCTCTGGGAATGTCAGATTTGCCGGTTCCGCAGTTTCTCGACGAACGTGTCGCCCACTGGGCGGCGACCAAACCTGACGAGGAGGCGATCACCTACCTCAGCCGCTCCTGGACCTGGTCGCAGTGGTACGACCGCATTCAGCGGCTGACCGGCGCGCTGAGCGCGTGGGGCGTCGGCCATGGTGACGTTGTCGCCTTCCTCGACAAGAACCACCCGGCGTGCGTGGAGATGACGCTCGCGGCCGCGTCGCTGGGCGCGGCCAACGCCATCATCAACTTCCGGCTCGCCGCCGACGAGTTGGACTACGTGCTCAACGACTGCGGCGCCAAGGTGCTGGTGGTCGGCGAGGAGCTCCGGCCGGGCATCGACGCGATCGCCGATCGGCTCACGTCCGTCGAGCACATCCTCACGGTGACTCCCGAGGGCGGCGACGGGGACGAGTACGAGGCGCTGCTCGCCGGGGCGTCGCCGGCCGGCCATTCGCCGGACGCACAGCCCGACGACACGTGCATCATCATGTACTCCTCGGGCACCACCGGCCGGCCCAAGGGCATCGCGCTGACCCACACCAACGTCATCTCCCACACCCTCAACGCATTCGAGGGCTGGACGCTCAGCGCCGGGGACAAGAGCCTGGTCGCCATGCCGCTGTTCCATGTCGGCGGGTCGTCGTACGTGCAATGGGGGCTGCACCACGGGGCGCCGTCCTACATGACGCGTGACGTCGACGGCATGGCGCTGGCCGGCGGAATTCTCGCCGGGGCCAATCGCACCTTCCTCGTACCCGCTGTGCTGGCCAAGGTGTTCGACACCGGCGAGGACGCGGTGAAGTTGTTCGGAGCGCTGAAGACCTTCGCCTATGGTGCGTCCCCAATGCCCTTGCCGCTGTTGCGTTCCGCGTTGCAGGCGTGGCCGGAAACGGAGTTCATCCAGGTCTACGGGCTCACGGAGGTGTCCGGCGCGATCAGCCGACTGGGCCCCGACGATCACCGCGGGGCGAGTGAAGCGCGGCTCATGAGTGCGGGCACCGTCGTCCCCGGCAGCGAGGTCAGGGTGGTCGACCCGGACACCGGTGCCGACGTTCCCGTAGGCGAGCAGGGCGAATTATGGTTCCGCTCACCGCAATTGATGAAGGGGTATCTCAACCGGCCGGAGGCCACGGCGGAGTCCATCACGCCCGATGGCTGGTTCCGTACCGGCGACATCGGCCGCGTCGACGACGGCGGGTACATCTTCGTCGAGGACCGGCTCAAGGACATGATCATCTCGGGCGGGGAGAACATCTACTCGATCGAGGTCGAGCGCGTGCTGGGCGAACATCCCGCGGTCACCGAGGTCGCGGTGATCGGCGTGCCCGACGAAAAATGGGGCGAGTCGGTGAAAGCCGTTGTGACACTGGACGGGGAGGTCACCGAACGGGACCTGATCGCGTTCGCCCGGGAGCATCTGGCGGCCTACAAGTGTCCCAAGTCGGTCGATTTCGTCGACGAGTTGCCTCGCAACCCCACCGGCAAGATCCTCAAAAAGGATCTGCGCAAGCCGTACTGGGAGGGCCGCGATCGCGCCACGGTGTAGGAATCGGCCACCCGCTGCTCTTCATTTCCCGTTCCGACCGGAGTAGTTTCGGGCGCATACGTGTGCGCGGAGATGTGGGGTGCGGACATGGCAGATGCGCATGGATTGCGGAAGTTCTTCCGCGGCTTCGGGATCCTGACCGCCCTGGTCGTGGCGACGGCCGGCGGACTGCTCGGGCCGCCGCCGACCGCAAGTGCCTGGTCACGGGCGGGTTTGCCGGTCGAGATGCTCTCGGTGCCGTCAGGGGCCATGGGCCGCGACGTCAAGGTGCAGTTCCAGGGCGGCGGGTCACACGCGGTCTATCTGCTGGACGGTCTGCGGGCCCGGGACGATTTCAACGGGTGGGACATCGAGACCCCGGCGTTCGAGTGGTTCTACCAGTCGGGGCTGTCCGTGGTCATGCCGGTCGGTGGCATGTCGAGCTTCTACACCGACTGGTACCAGCCCGCCGCGGGCAACGGCGGGGTCTGGACGTACAAGTGGGAGACGTTCCTGACCAGTGAGTTGCCGCAGTGGCTGGCGGCCAACAAGCGGGTGTCCTCGTCGGGCAACGCGGTGGTCGGACTGTCGATGTCGGGCAGCTCGGCACTGATCCTCGCCGCCTACTACCCGCAGCAGTTCCGCTACGCGGGGTCGTTGTCGGCGTTCCTGAATCCGTCTGCCGGCCCGTGGCCCGGGCTGATCGGGCTGGCGATGGGCGACTCCGGTGGCTTCTCGCCCGGGGCCATGTGGGGCCCGCCCGGTGATCCGGCGTGGGCGCGCAACGATCCGACGCTGCAGGTGGGGAGATTGGTGGCGAACAACACTCGCATCTGGGTCTACTGCGGTTCCGGGACGCCGGGGGAGTTGGGCGGTAACGACGTCGCCTCGACCTTCCTCGAAAACACTGCGCTGCAGAGCAACTTCAACTTCCGCGACCAGTACGTCGCGGCGGGCGGGCACAACGCGGTGTTCAACTTCCCGCCCACCGGCACCCACACCTGGGGCTACTGGGGTGCGCAGCTGAACCAGATGAAACCCGACATCCAGCGGACATTGGGCGCCGGCTGACCGGTTTGGGCATCATTGACGGCGTGATTGACGCGGCGCCTGCGCTGGACGACCTCTTGGAACGCCTTCACGTCGTGGCCCTGCCGATGCGGGTTCGCTTCCGCGGCATCACCGTTCGTGAGGTGGCGCTGATCGACGGCCCCGCGGGCTGGGGTGAGTTCGGAGCGTTCCTCGAATACGAACCGTCCGAGGCCGCGGCCTGGCTGGCCTCCGGGATCGAGGCCGCGTATCGACCGGCACCCCCGGTGCACCGCGCGCGTATCCCCATCAACGCCACCGTTCCCGCGGTGCCGGCCGCCCAGGTGCCCGAGGTGCTGGCGCGATTTCCCGGTGCGCGCACGGCCAAGGTCAAGGTCGCCGAGCCGGGTCAGACCCTGGCGGACGACGTCGCGCGGGTCAACGCCGTGCGCGCGCAGGTTCCGGTGGTGCGGGTCGACGCCAACGGCGGCTGGACGCTGCCGCAGGCCGTCGCCGCCGCCGCGGCGCTCACCGCCGACGGGACCTTGGAATATCTGGAGCAGCCGTGTGCGACGGTCGACGAGCTGGCCGCGCTGCGCAGGCAGGTGGCGGTGCCGATCGCGGCCGACGAGTCGATCCGCAAGGCATCTGACCCGCTGCGGGTGGTGCGGGCCCGCGCCGCTGACGTCGCGGTGCTCAAGGTGGCGCCGCTGGGCGGGGTGTCCCGGATGCTCGAGATCGCCGCACAGATCGACATCCCGATCGTGGTGTCCAGTGCGCTGGATTCCGCGGTCGGTATCGCGCGCGGACTGCTGGCGGCCGCGGCTCTGCCCGAGTTGGCGCACGCCTGCGGGCTGGGCACGGGCGGATTCTTCGTGGAGGACGTCGCCGAGGTGTCCGCGCCGGTCGACGGGTACCTGCCCGTCGAGAAGGTGGTGCCGGACCCCGCCCGGCTGTCCGCGCTCGCCGCGACGCCGGAGCGGCAGCAATGGTGGATCGATCGGGTGCGGGACTGCTACCCGCTGATATTGGGGTAGGTGCCTACTCTAGGGAAGTCGGCCCGCGCGTTCGACACTCGCTGAATGACTCGATTCCGCGTCGGCATCATGGACCCCACGATCGCCGCACGACCCACTGTGGACACCTTCACCCGGGCCAATTACCTCAGCGCGGTCGCCGGGGGCGTCGACTCGTTCTGGGTGCCTGACCACCTCAACGCGCTGTTCCCTCGGACGCTGTGGCAACCGAAGTTCTGCGGCGGGGCCAGGATGCTGCCATCGGCCGATGCGTACCTGGAGCCGTGGACGATGCTGGGCAATCTCGCTGCCCGCAACCGGGTTGCCCGCCTTCGGCTGGGAGTCGGGGTGACCGACACCGGACGGCGTAACCCGGCCGTCACGGCACAGGGTGCAGCGACGATGAACCTGCTCACGAAAGGCCGGTTCATCCTCGGTATCGGCGCCGGGGAGCGTGAGGGCAACGAACCTTACGGCGTGGAGTGGACCAAACCGGTGGCCCGGTTCGAGGAGGCGATGGCCACGATCAGGGCGCTGTGGGATTCGAATGGTGAACTGGTCAACCGAGATTCACCGTTCTTTCCGCTACACAACGCGATCTTCGACCTGCCCGCGTACCGCGGACGCTGGCCCGAGATCTGGATCGCCGCGCACGGTCCGCGGATGTTGCGGGCCGCAGGCCGGTACGCCGACGGTTTCTTTCCCGCATTCCCCCACGCGCCGCAGGAGTATGCCCAGCGCCTCGATGTCGTGCGGTCGGCGGCTTCCGACGCCGGGCGCGATCCGATGGCCATCACCCCCGCCCTCTGGATGATGGTCGTGCCGGGGCGCACGCCCGACGACCTCGACGAGGCGCTGGATTCCGCGGTGATCAAGGCTGGTGCGTTGAACGCGCCTGACGATTTCTATGCCCGACACGGCGCACAGCACCCGCTGGGCGTCGGTTTCTCGGGTGCGCAGGACATCCTGCCCCAGGACTGGGATGCGGAGACCGCGCTGTCCTACATCAAGGCCGTTCCGGCGTCGTTGCTCCGGGAGATGTACCTGTGCGGGACGGTGGACGAGATCGTCGAGCAGGCGGCGGAGTGGCGCCGTCACGGCGTCGGGTATCTGGTGCTGGCGAATGTCGGCCCGCTGCAACGCAGTCTGCGCAAGGGCATGATGTCGCAGCTGCTCTACAGCCAGGTCATCCGGAAGCTCAAGAAGCTCTGATCTCCATGGGTGGATTGCAGGTCGGCCTGCTGGACATGATCACCGCGAGCAAGCCGGCCGCGGACACCTTCACCCGTGCCAATTATCTGTCGGCCGTCGGTGCCCGGGCCGATTCCTTCTGGGTACCCGATCATCTCAACGCGATATTCCCGCGCGCGCTGTGGCAGGAGAAGTACTGCGCGGCGGCGAAGTTGGTTCCATCGGTCGACGCCTGTATGGAGCCGTGGACGATGCTCGGAAAGATCGCGGCGCGCAACCGCCTCGCGCGGTTGCCGCTCGGCATCTGTGTCACCGATGCCGGGCGCCGGAACCCGGCCGTCAGCGCGCAGGCGGCGGCAAATATGCAGCTGCTGACCAAGGGCCGCTTCATCTTCGGTATCGGGCCGGGCGAGCGCGAGGGCAATGAGCCCTACGGGGTGGATTGGGCGAAACCGGTGGCCCGGTTCGACGAGGCGATTGCCACGATCCGCGCGCTGTGGAACTCGAACGGTGAACTGGTCAACCGCGATTCGCCGTTCTTCCCGCTGCGCAACGCGATCTTCGACCTGCCGCCCTACCGGGGCAAGTGGCCGCCGATCTGGATCGCCGCGCACGGCCCCAGGATGTTGCGTATCGCCGGACGCTACGGCGACGGGTTCTTTCCGGCGTTCCCGCACTCGCCCCAGGACTATGCCCAGCGGTTGGACGTGGTGCGCACGGCCGCGTCCGACGCGGGCCGTGACCCCATGGCCATCACCCCGGCGCTGCTGGTGATGGTGGTGACCGCGCGCACCCGCGCCGAGGTCGACGATGCCCTGGATTCCGAAGTGATGCGTGCGGGCTGTCTCAGCGCGTCCGATGAGTACTTCGTGCAGCGCGGCGCGGCGCACCCGTTGGGGATGGGTTTCTCCGGAGGGCAGGACATCCTGCCCCAGGACTGGGACGAGCGGACCGCACTCTCGCACATCAAGGGCATCACGCCTGACCTGATGCGGGACATGGGGCTGATCGGCACGCCCGACGAGGTCCTGGACCGGGTGGCCGAGTGGCGGGACTGCGGGGTGCGTCACCTGGTGCTGACCAACGGCGGCCTGATGCAGCGCAGCCTGCGGCGCGGAGTGGCGACGGTGCCGTCGTTCTACCGGGTGGTGCGCGGGATCAAGAAGCTCTAGAACACCGACAATCCACCGATGTCCTGATTTGTGGGGTACATGGCGTAGACGCCATCGCCGAGGTCACGAACACTGAAGAGGTGACGCGATCGGTGGTGATCCTGGGCTACGCCGGGGTGCAGGCCCTGGACCTGGCCGGGCCCTTCGACGTGTTCTCCACCGCCACGCTGGCCCTCGCCGGCCTGGGCAGATCCGGTGACGGCTATGCAGTCACCCTGACCGCCGTGGACGGTCGGCCCGTCAGCACGCTCACCGGGTTGGAGTTCGTTGCCGCCCCACTGCCTGACCCACGCACGCCGATCGACACGATCGTCATCCCCGGCGGTATCGGTGCCGACGCCGCGCGGGCCGATCCGGCCGTCGTCGCCTGGATCGGCACCGCCGCGCGCCACGCCCGCCGCGTCGTCAGCGTCTGTACCGGAGCGTTCCTGGCCGCGCAGGCCGGACTGCTCGACGGCTGCACCGCCACCACCCACTGGTCTTCGGCCCGGCGGATGGCCGACGAGTTTCCTTCGGTAGCAGTCAATCCCGATCCCATCTTCGTGAGAAGTTCCGAGCGCGTGTGGACGGCGGCCGGGGTGACAGCAGGCATCGACCTGGCGTTGTCGCTGGTCGAGGACGATTACGGCACGGATATCGCCCAGACTGTGGCGCGGTACCTGGTGCTCTACCTGCGCAGGCCCGGCGGTCAGACACAGTTCGCCGCGCCGGTGTGGATGCCACGGGCCAAACGCGCCCCGATCCGCGAGGTGCAGGAGTTGATCGAAGTCGAACCCGGTGGAGTGCACAGCATTTCCGAGCTGGCCCGGCGTGCGGCGATGAGCCCGCGGCATTTCACCCGGGTGTTCACCGATGAGGTCGGGGAGGCCCCGGGCGCCTACGTGGAACGCATTCGCACCGATGCCGCGCGCCGCCAGCTCGAGGAATCCGATGACACCGTCACCGTCATCGCCGCCCGCTGCGGGTTCGGCACCGCCGAGACCATGCGACGCAACTTCGTTCGCCGCCTTGGTATTTCACCAGATCAGTACCGCAAGACCTCCGCGCACGCGAGAAGCGCAGATCTAACCGCCTGAAAGGAACAAGCCATGCAGATCGCAATCGTGTTGTACCCCAGCTTCACCGCCCTCGACTTCATCGGGCCCTACGAGGTGCTGCGCAACCTGCCTGACACGGAAGTGCGGTTCGTCTGGCACGAGCCGGGCCCCGTCACCGCGGATTCCGGGGTGCTGACGGTGGGGGCCACGCACAGTTTTGCCGAAACCCCTTCGCCCGATGTGGTTCTGGTGCCCGGCGGGCCGGGAACCACCATGGCGGCGCGTGACGAGTTGGTGCTCGACTGGTTGCGTCGGGTCTATCCGGGCACCACCTGGATGGCGTCGGTGTGCTCGGGTTCGGTGGTGTTGGCCGCGGCGGGCCTGCTCGACGGGAAGCCCGCCACCTCGCACTGGTCGGTGTTGAGCGCGCTGAAGATGATGGGTGCGACACCGGTCGGGGACCAGCGCATCGTGCGTGCCGAGCCGGACGGCAAGGTGATCACCGCGGCCGGGGTGTCGGCGGGGATCGACCTGGGCATCTGGCTGGCCGGCCAGATCGGCGGTGAGGCGAAGGCCAAGGCCATTCAGCTGATGATCGAGTACGACCCGCAGCCGCCGTTCGATTCCGGGCACATGTCGAAGGCGAGCGCGGCCACCAAGGCCGGCGCCACCGCGCTGCTGGGCAAGGACATGATCAAGCCCGAACCGCTCAAGGCCGGGGTCTTGCTGGCCTGGGACCAGGCGATCCGCAAGGTGCGTGGGCGCCGCAGCGCGTGAGCGCCATCAAGTAGCGTCGGCCGGATGAACTTGGCTTATGACGAGCGAGGCAAGGGCGACCCGGTGCTGTTCATCGCCGGTCGCGGAGGCGCCGGCCGCACCTGGCACCTGCATCAGGTCCCGGCGCTGCAGCGGGCTGGTTACCGCGTCATCACCTTCGACAACCGCGGGGTGGGCGCGACGGAGAACGCCGAGGGGTTCGGCACCGAGCAGATGGTCGCCGACACCGCCGAGCTGATCGAGAAGCTCGGGGCGGCTCCCGCGCACGTCGTGGGTGTGTCGATGGGCTCGTTCATCGCCCAGGAACTCATGTTGGCCCGTCCTGAGCTGGTGCGATCGGCGGTGTTGATGGCCACCCGCGGCCGCCACGACCGGGCCCGCGAGTTCTTCCGCACCGCCGAGCGTGATCTCGCGGCCGCGGGCATCCAACTGCCGCCGAGGTTCGACGCCAAGCTGCGGATGTTGGAGAGCTTCTCGCCGAAGACGCTCAACAACGACGTGCTGGTGCGCGACTGGAGCGAGATGTTCACCATGTGGCCCACCAAGCAGACCCCGGGGCTGGTGGCCCAGTCCGACGCCGCCCCGGTGGACAACCGGCTGCCCGCCTACCGGTCCATCACCGCGCCGGTGCTGGTCATCGGCTTCGCCGACGATGTGGTGCTGCCCGCTCACCTGGGCCGTGAGGTGGCCGACGCGATCCCCAAGGCGCGCTACCTGGAGATTCCTGATACCGGTCACCTCGGCTTCATCGAGAAGCCCGAGGCCGTCAACACCGCGTTGCTCGAGTTCCTCGCCGATCAGAAGTGACGGAGAACTGACGAATAAGGTGGAGTGGTGAACCCATCGACGGC
This sequence comes from Mycobacterium sp. 134, assembly GCF_048282715.1. Classification (NCBI taxonomy): domain Bacteria; kingdom Bacillati; phylum Actinomycetota; class Actinomycetes; order Mycobacteriales; family Mycobacteriaceae; genus Mycobacterium; species Mycobacterium sp. 134. The sequence goes on along the minus strand of NZ_JBLVUN010000008.1, from coordinate 5,632,708 downwards.
ACAGGCGCGCGTAGTCGTCGACGAACTCATCCGCGGCGGTGTCCGCGACGTTGTGCTGTGCCCGGGCTCGCGTAACGCCCCGCTGGCGTTCGCGCTGTCCGACGCCGACCGTGCCGGACGGATCCGTCTGCACGTCCGCATCGACGAGCGCACGGCCGGCTATCTGGCCATCGGGCTCGCGGTCGCGGAGCGGGCGCCGGTCTGTATCGCGATGACCTCCGGCACGGCAGTGGCCAACCTCGGCCCCGCTGTCGTCGAGGCCAACTACGCCCGGGTGCCGCTGATCGTGCTGAGCGCCAACCGTCCCTATGAAATGTTGGGCACCGGCGCCAACCAGACCTTCGAGCAGCTGGGCTATTTCGGTACCCAGGTGCGGGCCAACATCAGTGTCGGCCTTGCCGAGGAGTCACCGGAAAAGCTCGATTCGCTCAACGCCCAGTGGCGTTCGGCGACCTGCCGGGTGCTCGCGGCGGCCACCGGATCGCGCACCGCCAACGCCGGCCCGGTGCAGTTCGACATCCCGCTGCGTGAACCGCTGGTGCCCGACAACGCGCACGGGGACTTCTCGTTTCCCGCGGGCCGTCCGGACGGCAAACCGTGGACCTACACCCCGCCGGTGAGCTTCGACCAGCCACTGGAGATCGACCTCACGCCGGACACCGTGGTGATCGCCGGGCACGGCGCCGGCGTGCACCCCAACCTGGCCGGGTTGCCGACGGTGGCCGAGCCCACCGCACCGCTTCCGGAGAACCCGCTGCATCCACTGGCACTGCGCCTCGTGCACCCCAAGCAGGTCATCATGCTGGGTCGGCCGACCCTGCACCGGCCGGTATCGGCGCTGCTGGCCGATCCGGCGGTGCCGGTGTACGCGCTGACCACCGGTCCGCGCTGGCCCGACGTCTCGGGCAATTCGATGGCCACCGGCACCCGGGCGGTGACCACCGGGACCCCGGACCCGGCCTGGCTGGCCCGCTGCGCCGAGCTCAACCGGCACGCCTTGGCGGCGGTGCGCCAACAACTCGCGTCGCACCCGCTGACCACCGGTCTGCACGTGGCCGCCGCCGTTTCCGACGCGCTGCGCCCAGGCGACCAGCTGGTGCTCGGGGCCTCCAACCCGGTGCGCGACGCGGCCCTGGTCGGGCTGGGCACCGAGGGCATCAAGGTGCGGTCCAACCGCGGTGTGGCCGGTATCGACGGCACGGTGTCGACGGCGATCGGCGCGGCGCTCGCACACGACGGCCGGACCATTGCCCTGATCGGGGATCTGACCTTCGTGCACGACAGCTCGGGACTGCTGGTCGGGCCCACCGAGCCGACGCCGCGCAACCTGACCATCGTGGTGTCCAACGACAACGGCGGCGGCATCTTCGAACTGCTGGAACAGGGTGATCCGCGGTTCTCCGACATATCGTCGCGGATCTTCGGTACCCCGCACGATGTGGACGTCGCGGCATTGTGCCGCGCGTATCACGTCGAATGCGGCCAGGTGGAGGCCGACGCGCTCGGTGCCGCATTGGCCGAACCCTTCGACGGGATGCGGGTGCTGGAGGTGAAGGCCGACCGGTCGTCGCTGCGGGCCCTGCACGCGTCCATCAAGGCTGCCCTGTGAGGCCCACGCAGATTGCCGCGCGGTTGCGGGCGTGGGTGCAGCCGCTGATCCCGCATCTGTACGGCGAACCGGGGGAGACGCGGTCGCAGCGGATCATCCGGCGGGTGCGGATCGGCGTGGTGATCGCCGCCTGCCTGGTCACGCTGCAGTCGGTGCTGCTGGTGGTGGGCGCCTGGCGCAACGACCAGCAGATCGAGAGCAACATGGGGGTGGCCGCGGCCGAGGTGCTCAGTGCCGGACCACGACGCTCGACGATCGAGTTCGTCACGCCCGACCGGGTGACCTATCGCCCCGAACTGGGCGTGCTGTACCCCTCCGAACTCGACACCGGGATGCGGATCTACGTCGAATACGACAAGAACAACCCCGACCTGGTGCGGGTCCGCGATCGCGATGCGTCACTGGCGATCATCCCGGCCGGGTCGATCGCGGTGGTGGGCTGGCTGGTGGCGGCCGCGGCGCTGGCGCTGCTGGCGTTCCTGCAGCGCCGGCCCGGCCGGATCAGTTCTGCGGGGTAGCCAGCAGTTTGGCCAGCCAGTCAGGGTCGCTGGTGTCGATCACCTGCTCGCCGACGAGGTCGTAGATGGCCGGGGTGGACACCTCGTACTGGGTTTCGCCGAGCAGTTCGGCGTTGGCGTCGTTGAGCTCGTCGGAGTCGATGATCTGCTCGCCGGCGGCGATCTTGCCGGTCTGCTCGGCACCGACGCCGCTGTCCGACGCCATGGCGGCGATCGCCTCGTTGGTCGGGCCGGGCGAACCCTCGGGGTCCTGGTGGCTCCACAGGTCCTGCACGAACGCCTGGAACGCTGTGCCCGTGGTGTTCGGGCCCGCGGCCAGGAACAGGGCATTGGCGACGTGCGCCGAATACTCGGTGCCCAAGCTGTCCAGGAAGGTCAGCGGGCGGTACGTCACCGCGAGCCGGCCCTGGCCGACGGCGGCAGCGATGGCGTCGCCGGCCTCGTGTTGCAGGTGCGCACACGCCGGGCACTGCGGTTCGGTGAAGAACTCGATCTGGGCGGGCGCATCCGGATAGCCGATCTGGATTCCGGAGCCGTCCTCGGTGATCTCGCTGCCGGGCTTGTCGCCGCTGGCCCGCGCGGCACCGTCGACCAGCCGGGTGCAACCGGTGGTGGACCCGGCAACAGCCAAGGCCAGCACGGCCAGCATCGCTGCAGCAACGCGCGACAATCGCATGTCGCAACACTAGACCCGCGCATCAGGTTTTAGCGTGTCGTATCCCCGGACGCTACCTCGGCGACAGGTGCCGCTGCGACCATTCGGTTGTGCGCGTTGCGATCGTTGCAGAGTCCTTCCTCCCGAATGTCAACGGCGTCACCAACTCGGTGCTTCGGGTGATCGAGCATCTCCGCCGCACCGGCCACGAGGTACTCGTCATCGCCCCGGACACTCCGCGGGGTCAGCCGCCCGCCGACCGTGTGTACGACGGTGTGCGGGTGCACCGGGTGCCCTCGCGGATGTTTCCCAAAGTGACCTCACTGCCGCTGGGCGTGCCGCGTTTCCGGATGGTGAACGTGCTGCGCGGCTTCAACCCCGACGTCGTTCATCTCGCATCGCCTGCACTGCTCGGCTGGGGTGGTGTGCATGCCGCCCGCTACCTGGGTGTGCCGACGGTGGCGGTGTTCCAGACCGATGTCGCCGGTTTCGCCGAGAGCTACGGCGTCGGCGTCCTCTCGCGTGCCTCGTGGGCGTGGACGCGCCGCCTGCACAGCAAGGCCGACCGCACCCTGGCCCCGTCCACCTCGGCGATGGAAAACCTTGAAGCCCACCGGATTCCCCGGGTGTTCAAGTGGGGCCGCGGGGTCGACATCACGGGTTTCGCGCCGTCGGCCCGCGATGAGCAGCTGCGCGCGTCGTGGTCTCCCGAGGGCAAGCCGATCGTCGGGTTCGTCGGGCGGCTGGCGCCGGAGAAGCACGTGGAGCGGTTGGCCGCACTCGCCGGGCGGGACGACCTCCAGCTGGTGGTGGTGGGTGACGGCGTGGACCGCGCCAAACTCCGAACAGTCTTGCCCACAGCCGTTTTCACCGGAGAACTGCACGGCCCTGAGCTGGCCGCGGCCTACGCCAGCATGGACGTCTTCGTCCACCCCGGTGAGCACGAGACGTTCTGCCAGGCCGTGCAGGAGGCGATGGCCTCCGGCCTGCCGGTGATCGCTCCCGACGCCGGGGGCCCCAGGGATCTGGTGGCGCCGTACCGCACCGGGCTGTTGCTGCCGGTCGACGAATTCGAGTCCGCCCTGCCCGCTTCCGTGGAACATCTGATCGCCGAGCGGTCGCGCTACTCGGTGGCCGCGCGCCGCAGCGTGCTGAGCCGCACCTGGCCGGCGATCTGCGATGAGCTGATCGGGCACTACGAGGCCGTGCAGGGCCTGCGGCAGTTGCGCGCGGCCTGATCACCCCTCGGACGCAACCGGTTTCAGGAGCGCAGCCACTCCAGCAGATCGGCCATGATCGTCTCGGCCTGGGTGGTCGGCATGCCGTGCGGGAAATCGGGGTAGCTCTTGAGGGTCCCGTTGGGCAGCAACTTCGCCGAGAGCGGACCGGAATCCGCGTACGGCACGATCTGGTCGTCTTCGCCGTGCATCACCAATGACGGCAGGGTGATCTTCTTGAGATCCTCGGTGAAATCCGTCTGGGAGAACGCCACGATGCCGTCGTAGTGGGCCTTGGGATCGCCCATCATGCCCTGGCGCCACCAATTGGCGATGATCGCCTCGCGGGCAGGCTGCGGAGTCTTCTCCTGTTCCCGGTTGAAGCCGTAGAACGGACCTGACGGCAGGGCGCGGTAGAACACCGAGCGGTTGGCTGCCAACTGCGCCTGCAGATCGTCGAACACCGACTTGGGCAGGCCGCCCGGGTTGGCATCGGTCTTGACCATCAGCGGCGGTACCGAACTGATCAGGACCGCATGTGCCGCCCGGTCCAACCCGTGCCGCGCCAGATAGCGCACCAGCTCACCGCCGCCGGTCGAATGCCCGACGTGGATCGCGTCGTGCAGGTCCAGGTGCTGGACCACGGCGGCGAGGTCGTCGGCGTAGTGATCCATGTCGTGGCCGTCGGCCACATGGGAGGAACGCCCGTGACCGCGCCGGTCATGGGCGACGACCCGGTAGCCGTGCTGCAGGAAGAACAGCATGAACGTGTCCCAGTCGTCGGCGGACAACGGCCAGCCGTGGCTGAACACGATCGGCTGGCCCGAGCCCCAGTCCCGGTAGAAAATCTCGACGTTGTCAGAAGTCGTGATCGTGGGCATGTTTTCAACCGTACGCCGGTCAGCGTTGCTGCAGACCGGCTCGCGGAAGAAAAATCAGCCCTGTGCCAGGACCGACACCGGCTGCCACTGCTCCCACGTCGCCAGCCGGCTCTCGTAGTCGGCCTTGGCCAGCTGCAGCGGTAGCTCGCCGAAAAACACTCGCAGCGGCGGGTTTTCGGCGTCGACGATCTTGAGCACCGCTTCGGCCGAGGCCTTGGGATCGCCGGGCTTGGCGCTGCGCTGTGCGCGGGCACGTTGTGCGGCGGCGCGGGCCTCGTCGTAATCCGCAAGCGGGGCAGCATGTCTGGCCGAGGATCCGGCCCAGTCGGTGGAGAACCCGCCCGGCTCGATCAGCGTCACGTGGACACCGAACGGTGCGACTTCGGCGGCCAGCGACTGCGAGAACCCTTCCAGCGCCCACTTGGACGCGTGGTACATGCCGACCAGGGGAAACGCGGTGATGCCGCCGATCGAGGACACCTGGATGATGTGCCCGCTGCCCTGAGCGCGCAGGTAGGGCAGCGCGGCCTGGGTGATCCACAGCGCGCCGAAGACGTTCGTTTCGATCTGGTCGCGGGCGTCGGCCTCGGACAACTCCTCGATGAACCCGAACTGGCCGTAGCCCGCGTTGTTGACGACGATGTCCAGCCGGCCGAACCGGTCGTGGGCCTCTTGCACGGCGGCGAAGTCCGCATCGCGGTCGGTCACGTCCAGCCGGATCGGCAGCAGTGCGTCGCCGTACTTGTCGGCCAGATCGGCCAGAGTCGCGGTGTTGCGCGCGGTGGCGGCCACCTTGTCACCCCGGTCCAGGGCCGCGATCGCCCACTCCCGGCCGAAACCCCTCGATGCACCGGTGATGAACCACACTTTTTCGCTCATGATCAACCCTTCGACTTTTCGTTCCCTGCGGTTCAAGGCGTCGGACGCGGTACCCATTCCCGCACCATCCGACTCGCAGGGAGTCCACAGGCAGTGGCGACGGGGCGCCAGGGTTTCGGTCACTGTCAATGTATTGAGCGCCGCCCGGTAGCGTCAGCACTGTGAGTCGAGCGAGCCTGGAGAAGAACCCCCACGAAGTGGCATCGATGTTCGATGCGGTGGCGCGGCGCTACGACCTGACCAATACGGTGCTGTCGCTCGGGCAGGACCGGTTCTGGCGCCGGCAGACGCGTGCGGCGCTGGGGATCGGCCCCGGCGACAAGGTGCTGGACCTGGCCGCGGGCACCGCGGTGTCGACGGTCGAGTTGGCGACATCGGGTGCCTGGTGTGTGGCCGCCGACTTCTCGGTGGGCATGCTCGCCGCGGGGGCGTCCCGCCCGGTGCCCAAGGTCGGCGCCGACGCCACCCGGCTGCCGTTCGCCGACGGAGTGTTCGACGCGGTCACCATCAGCTTCGGGCTGCGCAACGTGGTCGACCATGTGGCGGGCCTTCGCGAGATGGCCCGGGTGACCCGGCCCGGCGGCCGGCTGGTGGTGTGCGAGTTCTCCACGCCGACCAACGGTGCGTTCGCGACGCTCTACAAGGAGTACCTGATGCAGGCGCTGCCGCGGATGGCCACGGCGGTGTCGAGCAACCCGGACGCCTACGTCTACCTGGCCGAGTCGATCCGGGCCTGGCCGGATCAGGCCGAGCTGGCCCGGCGCATCGGCGAGGCCGGTTGGTCACAAGTCAAGTGGCGCAACCTGACTGGCGGCATCGTAGCCCTGCACGCCGCGACCAAACCGGAGTAGCGCCGACACGGTCGGGCTGACCGGCGACCAGAGCAACTTGGAACGCATCCGCCTCAAGGTCGACGTCCGAATGTGCGGTGGCGCGGACTACTCGATCATCAAGCTGGCGTATCACCTGGTGGCCGTGGGGCGGTAGGCCATCCGGAGCCTCGTCAAATTATTTGACGGGATTCCCGGGGGACTACTCCGCCCGAAGCCCTCGGTCAGTGGTGAGCGTTGGCGACCAGCTTGTCGACGATGGTGGCTGCCTGATCGGCGACCTGATAGCCGCACACCTTGGCCTCGAGCGACATCGCCGACACCACCGACAGGGCGTGCTGGCACGCCCATCCGTCGGTACCGGCCCGCGTGGCGGTCTGTTTGATCAGGTCGCCGTCGACGACGAGATCGCCGATGGTCCAGGTACGTTCGCTGGTCTCTTCGCCGTGCTTCTCGCGGAGCGGGATCGCCGATCCCGCGCAGTCGCGCCACACCTTCTCCGAGATTCGGCGCATGGATTGCGTCTCGCCCTCCGACGCGTAGAGCACGGCCGCCTGCTGTACCCAGTGGCGATGGTCCGAGTCGGGGTCCTGGGCCACCTGGGTGCGTACCGCCGTCCAGTACGTGAACCGATAGTCCATGTCCTCGGCGGGAAAGAGTGCGGCCAGGCACCTTTCGTCGCGAATCTTCCAGAAGTTGTTGTTCATGTCGGCGGTCTTGCTGGTGAACATCAGGTTGTTGGCTCCGACGATCGCCTTGAGGTCCTCGATCGGCAACATGACCTGCTCGAGCTTGTTCTCCTCGGGTGACGGAGTCCTCGTCAGCGCGGTGCCGGACACGATGCTCGTGCAACCGGTGAGGCCGGCCAGTGTTGCTGCGAAAACGATCACACGCCACGTTCGAGTTCTGGGCACCCGGTGATTCTCGCCGACCACGAGTGCGGCCCGTCAACTCTCAGGACAGAACCCGGCTGACCACCGCGAATCGCCGCAGTGAGCGCCGGTCGCGAGCGCTGACCTCGATCCCCGTCAACTCGGCGGCCCGCGGATGCTGCATGGCCCGGATCGCCCGCCGCGGCACCGCCCGCGGCCACCAGTCCGTCGGCGCGAACATCTGACGGCGGAACGGCTCGAAGTGCTCACCCGCGGACAACCGGGTACGGCACTCGTCCTCGAAGTACTCGCAGAACTCGGGCCAGCTCGCCGGCATGGGGCGCGTGGAGATGCCGTAGCGCCGGTACCACGCGCAGCACTCCTGGTAGAGCTGCTCGTGCTCACGCTCATCCAGCTTCCGGATGAAGGTATTGACCATCATCGCAAGGCTTTCCACATAGGTGGCGTGCTGGAAGTGGAAGACCTCGGGGTTCAGCGCGTGGTACTTGTGCCCAGCCGGGTCGCGGCCCTTGACCTCTTCGTGTGCGAACCGGATGTAGGGCCGCATGTCGACGTCGGCGGAGGCGATCCTGATCGCCTGCGTCACCGTGCGTTTGTGGTGCAACCAGACTCGCCGGTGCAGCAGCGCGTGCTGCGAGATCCCGGTGGCGATCGTCGGATGCAGCGACTGCAGGCAGACCGCCCTCGGCAGGATGAACAGGAACCGCCGGTCCCGGAGATACTGCGACAGCAGCGTGTCCGGAACCGATTGGGTGGCCGCCTTGCTCAGATCAGGGCCTTCTTCCGGCGGATCCTACGGCGCAGATCCTTCAACAGCACCGCATAGTTGCCCGTGCGCAGGGACTTCGGCAGGAACCGGTTGACGAACGCCACGAACAGAAAGAGATGCTCGAAGCGGCGCCGGTCGGTCTCCGTCCACTCCAGTTCCATGGCGTCGCGGAACACCGGCGCCAGGAAGCCGATGGTCAAGAACCGCAACAGCGGTGCCAGCATCATCCGCATCGGCCAGTTGATCATCCGCAACTCCACCAGAACCATGAGGTAATCCCGCACGAACGGGGTCATCGCGACACGTTCGCACGCGGTGTTCCAGTACGCGTCGAAGTCGGCCCTGGTGGCCGGCCACATCTCCTCGAGCACCTGCAGCGTGGTGCCGATCGTCATGGCGCTCTGGTAGAAACCTTCGGCCTGCTCCTCGGTCATTGCGCCGTAGAGCAGCTGATGGGTGTCCTCGTAGAAGATGAAAAGGCATGCCGCGACCCACAACTGCAGTTCGCGATTGAACGCGTTGTACTTGACCGGACTGTCCTCGGTGGAGCGGACCTGCCGGTGCGCGACGTTGACCGCCTCGCGATAGGCGTTCTTCTCCTCGTCGGTGCCGAGGATCGCGACGGTCAGGTACTGCGCGGTGGTGCGCAGCCGCTTCCACGGGTGATGCACCAAACTGCCTGATTCCACCCGGCTTTCGGAGACGCCGTAACCGACCTCCGGCCAGCTCATCTGCATGATGACGTTGGCCGCCGCCCCGGCCGCGGACCAGAAGTCCAGGGCGTCGGACAGGTCGACGTCCTTCTTCCTGATCCACCGCGGCACCCGCTGAGTGACGGTGATGCGGGTCTCGGCAGTGGTCAACCGCGGCTCGGCGGCCAGATCCACGTATGTCGCTGGCATGGGGCTCCTCTCGGGGGTGAAACGGCGGGATTACACGGTCTGCACGTCGTCGACGATCCAGTGGTCGCCGCTGCGCACGAGCTTGACCACCATCCGGTACTTCTGATCACTGCCTTGTGGCGCAGTCACATTGGTGACGTGTTGGTCGACGAACGCGACGACCGTCGCGGTGTTGCCGTCGAGCGAGTCGACGACCACGTGATCGGCCGTGGCGGTCGCGACACCCCTGCTGGTCACCACGATGTCGCGAAGCGCCTTGACCATCTCGTCGTACTTGGCGGCGAACCCGGGGGTGGAGTTGGCGACGATGTGCTCGCGGTTGGCGTCCATCTTCTGGTAGTCGAACGCGGCCATCGCCACCAGATAGTCACGCGACATCTGCACGGCCTCGGTGCGCAGCGATTCGTCCTGGCGGTGGTGGTACTCACCGATCGACAACACCACCAGCGCGGCGGTGGCAGCGACGGCCACCAGGGCGAGAAGGCCGGCCAGCAGGCGTCGCCTGAGCCGGCCGGGCGTGACGGTTTCGTCGTCCTCGTTCTCGGCGTCGTCGGCTGTGTCTTCTGCGTCGTCTGCTGCGGGATCCTCCAACGTCAGCACTGATTCACCGTGGTCGTCGACGGAGTCATCTTCGGAAATGCTCACTGCGGGCCACCTTTCAGGATGCTGCGCCATTTGTAGGCGAGCTGGGCCAGGGTCGGGATCTTGACCGGGTCGTTGACCACCTCGGGTCCGATCGGATACCCAGGGGTCTGGGAGTTCTGCAGGCCGAGATCGTTGGGTCGGGGCGCGTTGACCGCGCCCCGCATCAGCATGTCGGGTGCGGGCGGGCAATACATGACCAGGTTGGGTTCCTTCGCGCTGACATCGCCGATGGCCCGGCGGTCGACGTCGTAGTTGCACACCGGACCCTGGGTGGCGATCAACGAGAAATCGGCGCGGGTCTGGCCGGTGGCGTCCACCTTCACGATGGAGGTCAGATCCTGCAGGCCCTTGGGGATCGTCGTGAGCCCCGTCTGCAGCGAGTCGGTGCGGTCCCCGATGATCGGTATGACGGTGGCCAGGTTGGCCAGGGTGGCGCCGAACGTGCCCTGATAGGTGTCCAGAACCCGCTGCAGGCGACTCAGCGCGGCCGGTGAGCGGTCGGTCATGTACAGGAATGCCGGGCCGCTGCCGTCCAGCTGATTGGCCAGACGCGCGCTGGCGCCCATGCCGCGCACGAAGGGATCGCTCTGGCCGGCCATGGTGGTGACCAGTTCCGTGGTGCCGTCGATGAGAGGCTGCAGCTGACCGGTCTGGTTGCGGATGCGGGTGGACATGTCGGATGCGTTGTCGATCAGCATGGCGAGATCGGGGCCCAGCCCGTCGAACGCGTTGGACAGTTCGGTTCCGACCGACTGAACCGCCCGGGTGTCAATACCTTTCACCAGTTGCGCGGTGTCGCCCATGATGCGGTCCATCTGGATCGGTTGCCGGTCTGCCGGTGCGGCGATGGTGTCCCCGGAGGCCAGGTACGGTCCGGCGTCGGACTGCGGCATGATGTCGACGCTCTGAATGCCCGCCGCCGTGCCCATCCCGACCGTCAGGATCGCGTCGCGCGGGATCCGGGTGTCCGGGTCGATCGCCAGCCGCACCATCGCGGTCCCGTCGGGGGTCAGCCACACGTCGTCGACTGTGCCGACCTGCACCCCGCGCACGGTGACGCTGGTCCCAGCGGTCAGGCCGAACGCGTCGGTCATCGTCGCGGTCAGGGTCATCGGCGTCCGGAAGCCTTGCGGCCCGGCCACATAGCGGATTCCGAACGGGATGACCATCGTGGCGATCGCCGCGAAGATCGCCAGCTGAACCACTACCAGGCGTCTCAATTCAGACCTCCCGACAAGAACCCCTCCAGGGCCACGTCCCCGGTGATCGGGGTGCCGTTGACGATCAACCCTCCGGTCAGCAATTTGTCGATGGTGCCCGGAATGTCCAGGGCGCCATCGAACATCAGGTAGTCGCCGTGGACCGAATCGCCGAACTTCTCCAGGAAGGTGTTCATCGAGGTGAGCATCCCGCCGAGCCGGTCGTTGAAGGTGCCCATCATGCCGACGACGGTTCCCGCGTCGGTCACCATGGCGTTCAGGTCGGTCGACGACAGCACGTTGTTGGCCGTGGCGGCCAGTGCGGTGGTCGAGGAGAACAGCGTCTGCAGCTTGGCGCGCTGCACATCGAGCATCGCCACCACCTTGGGTACCGCGTCCAGGTAGCCCGTCACGGTCTTCTGCTCGTGGTCGAACTGGCCGGTGATGTTGGCGGCCAGGCTCATCGCCTGATCGAACTCGCCCTGGTGCTCGGAGGCCTTGGCCGCCAGCAGCGACATCGAGTCGATCAGCCCGCGTACCTTGTCGGCCCGGCCCCCGAACGCCTTGTCCAGTTCGGTGACGATGGTGGCGAGCTGGTCGACACCGCTGCGGGACAACAGCGCCCCGAAGGTGGCCAGCGCACTTTCGATCTGCGGGCCGAGCTCGGTGTGGCTGGGCGGGATCACGTCACCGTCCCGCAGTGCGCGCTGGGGTGCCAGCTGTGCGCTGCTGAGCCGGACGAACGGATTGCCAAGGGCCGAAGGGAGTTCCACGCTGGCGACAGTCCCGGAGTCGAGTCCGTCTGCGTCGGCCAGGCTCAACTGCACCGAGGCTCCCGAGGCGGCCAGGTTCATCCCGCTGACCCGGCCCACCACCTTCTGCCCGTTGCGGACGTCGGCGCCGATGGTGATGCCGTCGGCGGTCGGCAGCACCACCGTGACCGCCATGGTGTCGGTGGGGGAGGTGCGGCCCAGGGGAAGGTCCTGAATTCCGATATCGCTCAACGCCCATACGCCTGCGGCGGCCACGACCACTGCGGAGCCGGTCGAGAGGCGAACCAGGGATCTAGACATGACCGTTCACCTCGGGTACTTCGGGTTCGGCGGCGGGGTGTTGCCGGTGACCGCGGTGACGATGCCCAGCGGGTCCGACCGGCTGATCGGGTAGGAGATCGGATTGGTGATCCCGGCGCCCACACACATGGGCAGCATGTTGCGGTCGCAGAAGTTCTGGGCCGCGGCGAACTGGGTGAGCACCGTGGACACGTTCAGCCGGATCCGGCCGCGCCGGTCCTGGCCGACGGTGTTGGACAGGTTCTGCATCATCAGCGGCACCAGGTCCATGAATTCGGCCAGCTGCGGCTGCTTGGCGGTCAGCACGTCGCCGACGGCGTTCAGGTTGGTCGCGATGGTGCCCAGATCGTCACCGTGCTGGGCGACGAAGGTGTCGACCTGATCGAGTACGACCTTGAGATCGGCCATGGGCTGGGCGATGTCGACGTTGGCGTCGGCCCAGCTGCCGCCGACCTGGCCGAGTTCGTCGACCATCTGATTCAGCGAGACCTGGCGCTGGTTGAACGCGGCCATCAGCGTGCTGAGGTTGTCCACCACGGCGCCGATGTCCTCGGCCCGCGCCCCGAGCACGCCGCTGGCGGCACTGAGGTTGCGCATCGCGGAGTTGAACAGCTTGCCCTGGTCGTGCCACTGCTCGGCGCCGCGGGTCAGCACCGCACCGATGTCGCCCTGTTGCGGGCCGATGGCCGAGGTGAGGGTGCTCAGGCTGCCCAACATGCTGTCGAAGGTGATCGGGGAGTGGCTGTGGTCGGCTCCGATCACATGCCCGTCGGTGAGGGTGGGCCCGGTTCCGCTGTAGGCCGGGCCGAGTTCGACGCTGCGGTCGCTGATCAGTGCGGGGCTCACCACGTAGGCGTCCGGTTCGGCGGGCAGCACGACGTCGTCGGGCAGCGTCATCGTGACCCGCACCGTGGTGCCCTGCGGCGTCACCGCGGTGACGCGTCCCACCGGCACTCCGAGCACGGTGACCTTGCTGCCCGGGTAGATGCCGTTGATGTAGCCGAAGTCGGCGTGCACAGTGCGGGCCCGGTCGGTGCGGCCGAACACATACCAGCCGCCGGCGGCCAGACAGAGGACCACAATGACTGCCATCGCAGCTTTACGGTTCATCGGCACTCCCGCTGAACGTTGAGGAAGCACAACAGGTTGTCGGGCATCACCACGGACGGTGAGTTGACGTCGGCCCAGTTGCCGTTGCCGGTGGAGTTGGTGACCGCCCGGATCGCCGGGGGCATCTTCTGCAGGGTCTGGTCGATCTTGTCCACGTTGGCTTTCAAGGTTCCGGTGACCGCGGTGAGGCCGGCGATCAAACTGCTGAAATCCGTCTGCTTCTCGGTGTAGATCGCGGCCAGGTGCCGCATGATCGCAGTCAGGTTGTGAACGATGTCGGCCAGCGCCTGACGGCGCGCCGCCAGTGAAGACACGATGTACTGCGCGTTGGCCGCGGTATCGGCCAGTGAATCCGTCTGGTGGGACAGCATTTCGGTCATGGACCGGCTGATCCGCAGGATCTCGTCGATCTTGTCGCCGTTGTCGGCGAAGGCCGAACTGGCCGCGCTGATCCCGGCCAGTGCCTGGCCGAGCTCGGTGCTGTTGCCCGGCATGGTCTCGGCCAGGGTGTTCATCATCGCCGTCAACGGCTGCGCCTCGACGTGCTCGGCGGTGTTGGCGGCCTTACGACCCACCTCGTCGAGGCTGTAGGGAACAGTGGTGCGCGACAACGGAATGACGTTGGAGTCCAATCCGTTGATGGTGCCCGCCGGCATCACATCGAGGAAGCGCTTGCCCAGCACGGTCCGCAGCCGCACGGTGACCGTGGTGCGGTTCCCGAGCGCCTGGGCCTTGTCCAGCCGGAAGCCGATGCGAACCCGGTCGCCGGCCAGGGCCACGTCCTCCACCCGCCCGGCAGGCACCCCGGCGACATACACCGGGTCGCCGCCGGACAGTCCGCTGGCATTGGCCAGCTCGGCGATATAGGCGGTGGTCCGTACGTGGTAGACCGCGCGGGGAATCCCGATCGAGACGACCATGATGGCGACCAGGGTGATGGTGCCGATCATGCCCAGTGCCAAGGGGATTGACGGGTTGTGTTTGCGCTGATCCTTGACGAAGAGGAAGATCACCGCGCCGACGAAGAGGTCGATCAGTTTGACGAGGAACATCTACAAGCACACCTCGGAATGTCTGCTGCCGAAGATGTTGGCTTCGTGGCTGCGAATCTTGAGGGTGAAGTTGCACAGGTAGAGGCTGACGAACCCGCCGTAGCTGGAGGTCCGGTTGATCGCGTCGCCGAACTCGGGCAGCCGGGCCAACAGCGTGGTGAACTGCTCGGTGTTGGGCTGCCAGGTCTGCAGCATGGAGTTGAGATTGGTGATGGTGTCTCCGTAGGCGGCGCTGGAGTTGTTGACCGTGTTGGCCAGGGTGGCCAGCACGGCGTTGCCCTGGTCGATGAGCATTTCGAACTGCCGGTCACCGGAGGTCACCGCGGCGCTGAGCCGGTTGAGCCCGTGCAGCATCTGCTCCAGTTGCGGCTGACGGGTGTTCATGGTGCGCATGAGTGCGGACATGTTGTCGATCAGCTGGGTGAAGATCCCGGCGTTGTTGGTCAAACTCGATGTCATGGCGGCGATCTGGGTGAGCAGCGTCGTCAGGGTCTGCGCCTGGCCGCTGAAGGTCTCGACGAATCCCCGCGTGAGGGTGTTGACCTGCTCGGGAGCCAGCGCGTCGAAAAGCGGCTTGAACCCGTTGAGCAGCGCGGTCAGATCCACCGCAGGCGAGGTCTGGGCCAGGGGGATGACGCCGCCGGCGGCCAGCCTGGTCGGCGGTTCGTCGGTGGAGACGTCCATGATGGCGCCGCCCGGGTCGGACAGGGCGACGTAGCGGGCGCCGAGCATGTCGCCGTAGCGCACCGCCGCTGTGACGTTGCCCGTCAGGGTGAAGTCGGAGTTGACCTCGATGTCGACGTCAGCCCGGCTGGTGCCGTCGCCGTTGGGGGCGAACCGGATCGAATCAACCCGGCCGATCCGAATACCGTTCATGGTCACCGGGTTTCCGACGTTGAGGCCCTCGACGCTGGTGAACTGCGCCTGGTAGGTGACGGTGCTACCGCGCACCGGCACCGACAGGGTGTTGATCACCAGCACCGCGCTGAGCACCCCGGCCGTGCCGAAGGCGCCCAGCTTGGCCCACGACTGCCACCGGCCGTTGCGGTTCATGAGACCTGCACCTCCGTGCCGCGCACGAGCGGGCCCAGCATGAGCACCGTGGCGATGTTCGGTTGGGTCGAGGGGGCGCCGGCCGGGGGAACCAGTTCGTCCTGCAGGACCGCCAGCGCATGGGCCTGGCCGTCGGCGTCGATGACGGCCGACGCGGGCGCGGCGCCCGGAACCGCCTCGGCGGGCAGCGGTTCCGTGGGGATCGGCGCCGACTGCGGCAGCCCGGGCCCGGGCGGCAGGAACGAATTCGTGGGCAGGTGCGGGGCCGGGGCGGTGAACGGCGTGACGGGCAGGTCGGCGGCCGGGCGGGCCAGCACGTCCTCGGACTGATCCGGCACTTCACCCGACGGCGCGGATTCGGCGCAGCGGGCGCCCTGGGTGTTCCCGTAGACCGGACAGTCCTGCAGCGAGTACGGCATCGGTCCGGCGAAGGTCGCCACGGCGGTGATGTTGAACTTGCCCGTCGCGAACACCTTGGCGCCGGCCTCACCGAACGACTGTGCGCCGGCCAGGGTGTCGACCAGCCCCAAGGGCTGGGCGGCTGTGGTCGCCATGATCTTCCCGGCCGAGTCGACCACGGTGATCAACTGCTCGCGGTGATCGGACATGAACGAGGTGAGCACCGAGGAGAACCGGGCGAAACCGTCGATGGCCGAGGCGAACTTCTTCTGGTCGTCGACCATCCGGTTGGACACCGACGTCGCCGCCGACAGCGTCGAGATGATGTCGGGGGTCGCGGTGTTCAGCGAGGCCATCACATCCCGGAATTGCGGTGTGGTGTCGAGGAATCGCACCAGCGACGGCGTGAGTACCTGCGCGCTGGCGCTCAGGTTGTCGATCGTGGCGCCCAGTTCGGTGCCGCGGTTGCGCAGCGACTGGCTGATCGCGGTGAGGGCGGTCTGCATGCGTTCGGGCTTGATCTGCGAGAACAGTTCCACGATCTTGGTGAACACGTCGTAGAGCGCCATCGCGTCGGGGCTGTCGTCGATCGCCACGGTGTCACCTGGCTTCAGGCCCGTTGCCGACCGGTTGCCTTGCGGGTCGACGAGTTGCAGATAGATGTCGCCGAAGAAGGTGCGGGGCACGATCCGCGCGACCGCCGAGGACGGGATGATGCCCAGGCTGTCGGTTTCGATCGCCAGCCGGACCCGGGAGGTGCGGGTACCCGACTCGATGTCGGCGATGCGCCCGACGTTGACACCGTGGTAGCGGACCGGCGATCCGCCGGTGATCAGCCCGGCCGACACCGGCACCCCGACGAACACATCCGCGCTGCGGTCCAGATGTCCCGAGGCCCGGGCCACCAGCACGGATGCCACGGCCATCGCCACGGCGGCCGCGGCCAGGCCGCGCAGCGCCAGTTTCGCCCGGCTGGGTTCCGAAGACCTGCGGCGCCTGCCGAAGCGCCTGAGCCCGTTCACATTCCCATCCCGGGGATCTCGGGGACCAGGCCCCACAGCGCGAAGGTCAGCAGCACGTCGAGGATTCCGACCGCGAGGATCGCGGTACGCAGCGCCCGGCCCGCGGCCTGCCCCACCCCGGCGGGACCGCCCGAGGCGAAGTATCCGTAGGTGCAGTGCACCAGCGCCACCACGATCGCGAAGACGACGGCCTTGATCCCGGAGTAGAGCAGGTCTCGCGGGCCGAGGGCCAGATGGAAAAAGTAGTCGTAGGTGCCGGGGGAGGCGCCGTTGAAGATCACCACCACGGTGCGGGTGGACAGGTAGCTCGCCAGCAGTCCGATCATGTAGATCGGGATGACACAGACCACCGAGGCCAGCACGCGGGTGCCGACCAGGTAGGGGATGGAGCGCAGCGCCATGGCGTCGAGCGCGTCGATCTCGTCGGAGATCCGCATGGCCCCGATCTGGGCGGTGAACCCCGTTCCGACCTTGGCGGCCAACGCGATTGCCACCACGACGGGAGCGAGCTCGCGGGTGTTGGCGATCGCGGCGAGCATGCCCGAGAGCGTGTTCATCCCGACCAGGTCCAGTCCGCGCTGGGTCTCGACGCCCAGCATCATGGCCGCGGCCAGCGACATGGCGAACACGATGCCGATGGTCCCGCCGCCGGACAGCAGCGAGCTGGTGCCGAAGGTGACCTCGCCGATCTGGCCGAGGGTGTGCTTGCGGTAGCGCACCAGGGCGTACGGCAGGGACCCCAGGACCTTGGCGTAGAACGTGACGTGCTGGCCGGCGACGGCGAGTGCGTCGTACCCGGCGACGGCGGGCCGCGAAATCCGGTGCAGGGCAGCGCTGCTGGTGATCGCGGTCACCGGTAACTGCCCACGGCCGGAACCACCACGGTGTACAGCGCCGACATCGTGGTGTTGAGGATGAAGACCAGGGCGAAAGCCAGCACCACGGCTTCGTTCACCGCGTTGGCCACGCCGCCGGCCCCGCCCTTGGTGTGCAGGCCCTTGAAGGTGGCCACCAGGGTCGCGGTCAGCCCGAACACCGCCGACTTGATCAGTGCCATAACGAAATCCGACACCTGTCCGTACTGGCTGAAGGTGGCCAGGAACGTTCCGGCGGGCAGGTGCTGCACGCTGATGTGGTACAGGTAGCAGGCCATCACGCCGCCGAAGGTGACGATCGAGCACAGGGCCAGCGCGACGATGACGGCGGCGACCAGGCGGGGCGCGACGAGGCGCTCGATCACGTCCAGGCCCATGACCTCCATCGCATCGATCTCCTCGCGGATGGTGCGTGATCCCAGGTCGGTGCAGATCGCCGAACCGGCCACGCCGGCCATCATCAACGCGCACACCAGGGCCGCGGCCTGGCCGACGATGATGAAGGCCACCACTGCGCCCGAGTAGCCCCCGGCACCGATGCGCCCGGCCAGCTCACCGACCGACACCGCGATGAACACGCCGATGGGCATCATCAGCAGCAGGGCCGGTCCGGTGCACACCCGGCCGATGAACAGGGTCTGCGCGACGACCTCGTCGAGCACCAGGCGCCGGCGGACCACCGCGGTGACGACGCTGACGAGCGCCTGCACCGAGAAGCCGAGCACGTAACCGCCCTGGACCAGGACATCCCGTACGGGGCCCTTGGACGCCGGTAGCTCGTAGGTCATCGAGTTCCTTCCGCGCTGTGTCGTGGCATGCGCGGGGCCGGCCGGTGGCACCGGCTGTGCTGAGCACCGTTTCGACCCCCCGGTCGCCTGTGGAGCATGTCACATTTCATGACGTCACCGCAACAATTAAGTGAATGGCCATTCTCGAGTCGTCGCCCCTGTCTTGTGCGGTCTGTAGTGGTTCAATCCCGGTCGATGTGATCAAGCGATCGGTTCAAGGCGGACTGAATTCAAGTCGGCGTGTCGGGCCTGCTCGTCGGAGAATCGCCATTAACTTAGCGCCCACAGGGGTTGCCGAACTGAGGTGGTGTCGGTATGTCGGGTGGGGTTGGGGAACGTCATATTTCGCGGCGGTCGTTTCTGGCCGGCACTGCCACGGCGGGGGTGGCTGCGGCCGCACTCAGCAGGCCGGGAACCGCGCGCGCGGCGCCGGGATCGACGGTGGCGATATTCGGTGCCGGGGTGGCCGGCCTGACCGCCGCACACGAACTGGCCGAGCGCGGGTACCGCGTCACGGTGTTCGAACGGAAAGCGCTGGGCGGCAAGGCCAGGTCGATCGCGGCGCCGAGCGCGACGGGCAGCCCGCTACCGGCCGAACACGGCTTCCGGTTCTTCCCGGGCTTCTATCGCAACGTCACCGACACCATGCGGCGCATCCCGTTCGCCGGCAACACCTTCGGGGTCTGGCAGAACCTGACCCGGGCCACGTCCTATCTGCACTCGGGGCTGGGGCGGGCGGATCTGACCATCCCGCTACCGTTTCCGATCCCGACGCTGCCCAACCCCATCACGCCGAAGGCCTTCATCGAGTCGGTGGCCGCGGTGTTCCAGACGTTGTTCCGGTTGCCGCCCCTGGAGGCGGTGTACGCCGCGCAGAAACTCGCGGTCTACGTCACCAGTTGCGACGAGCGCAAGCTCGGCCAGTGGGACAACATGACGTGGGAGAAATACATCGGGGCGGACAAGAAGTCGGCCGAGTACAACCGGTATCTGGCCGACGGCATCATCCGCAATCTCGCCGCCTCCAAATCCAAAGACGCCAGCGCCCATTCGATCGGTCTGGTGGGTGAGGCCTCGGTGTGGTCGATCCTGCTGTTGGGCAACGACATCGACAACAAGGGATTCGACCGGGTGCTCAACGGGCCCACCAGCCTGCAGTGGATCGACCCCTGGGTGGCGCACCTGCAGTCACTGGGCGTGACATTCCGGCTCGGGCAGGCGCTGGCCCGGCTGACCCCCAACGGCCGCCATATCGCTTCGGCGACGGTCGTCGACGGCAACGGGGTGGCTCAACCGGTGGTGGCCGACTGGTACATCTCTGCCGTGCCGTGCGAGAAGCTGGCGGCGGTGTTGACGCCCGACGTGATCGCTGCCGATCCCAAGCTGGCCTCGGTGGCCGCGCTGCGCACCGAGTGGATGAACGGCCTGATGTTCTTCCTGCGGGAACGCGTCGACGTCACCAAGGGACACGTGAACTACGTCGACTCCGGGTGGGGGCTCACCTCGATCAGCGAGGCGCAGTTCTGGAAGCGGCCGCTGACGTCGTACGGCGACGGAACCGTCAGGGACTGCCTGTCGGCGATCATCTCGGACTGGAGCACCCCGGGGAACTTCAACCGGCTCAGTGCCCGCCAGTGCACACCACCGCAGATAGCGGCCGAGGCCTGGGCGCAGATCAAGGCCCATCTGAACGACACCAGCATCGTCGTCACGGACCGGATGGTGCACTCGTGGTTCCTCGACCCGTCGATCATCGATTCGGGCACACCCAATGTGCGCAACGACGAGCCGCTGTTCATCCAGGACCCGGGCTCGTGGGCGCGCCGGCCGGAAGCCACCACCGGGATCGACAATCTGTTCCTGGCCGGCGAGTGGATCAAGACCGACCAGAACGTCACGACGATGGAGGGCGCGAACGAGGGCGGCCGTTACGCCGCCAACGGGGTGCTGACGGCGTCGGGCTACCAGGGGCCGAAGGTCAAGATCGTCGAGCTGTTCCAGGCGCCGTGGTGGGGTCCGTTCAAGGCTGCCGACAAGGCGCGGTACCGGGCCAAGCTGCCCAACGCGCTGGACATCGTCGACACCCGCTGGCCAACCTGACCCGCTTAGTGAAAACAATTCCCAATAACCCTACGATGGCCCGGTGGTGTCCACCGGATCAGTACCCGTGCTCGCGGTCGCCGGGCACCTGGGCGCCGGCAAGACCACCTTGCTCAACCACCTGCTGCGCAACAGCCGCGGCGTCCGCATCGGCGCACTGGTCAACGACTTCGGCGCGGTCGACATCGATGCCATGCTGGTGGCGGGTCAGGTCGACGCGATGGCGTCACTGTCCAACGGGTGTATCTGCTGCGCGGTCGACGGCGAGGAAGTCGGCGAGATGCTGGGCAAGCTCGCGGCCGTCAAACCCCGGCTGGATCTCATCGTGGTGGAGGCCAGCGGCGTGGCCGAACCGGCCTCCCTGGCCCGCACCGTCATCACCCTCGATGATTCCCGCTTCCACTACGCCGGCCTGGCCCTTGTCGTCGACGGCCTGCAACCCGACCTGAGCCACGGGCTGCCGGTCGCCGACCTGGTGGTGCTCAACAAGGCGTCCTCGTGCCCCGACGTCGACGGCCTGCTCTCGCGGATCCGCGAGCTCAGCCCTCGGGTTCCGGTGCTGCCCACCGACTTTGCCCGCATCGACCCCGAGATGCTCATCGATCCGCCGCAACGGACGCCGCAGGCCCAGCTGTCCTTCGACGAGCTGCTGCACGACGAGCACGATCATGCCCATCCCGAGTATCAGAGCATCGAGTTCCGCACGGACGCCGCGGTGAACCCACGCTTGTTCATGGAGTTTCTGCGGGATCGCCCGGCTGGGCTCTATCGCGCCAAGGGTTTCGTGGACTTCGGCGCTCAGCGCTTCCTGCTGCAGCTGGTCGGCAGCTCGCTGCGCTTCGAGAAGCGGCGTTCGGGGACCACCGAGTTGGTGCTGATCGGTACCGGGATGGACACGTCGGCGGTGCGGGCCGAGCTGCAGCGGTGCGCCGGTGAGCCGGCCGACGAGAACGCGATGCTCGGGGTGCTCAAGTACGTGGTGTAGGTATCCTGACCGCTCATTCGAGTTCAAGGAGCCGCATTGTTCAAGGTCAACGAGTACTTCGGTGGCGACGTCGCATCGATCGGGTTCACGACGCCGGAGGGACCTGCGACCGTGGGCGTCATGGCGGTCGGCGAGTACGAGTTCGGCACCACCCAGCTCGAGATCATGCGGGTGGTTTCCGGTGCGCTCACCGTCAAGCTGCCCGGCGGCCAGGAATGGGAGACCTTCGCGGCCGGCACCCAGTTCACCGTGCCCGCCGACAGCAAGTTCCAGCTGCGCGTCGAGACCGAGACCGCCTACCTGTGCGAGTACCGCTGAAGCTAGGCCGTGTACCTGCGGAATCTGCTGTGCAGCCGCTGCTTTGACACACCGAGGACTCTGCCGATCTGTGCCCACGACAACCCGGCCCGGCGGCCGGCGAGGATGGCCTGCTCATAGCGAACCTGGGCCCGGGCGAGATCGTCGCGCGCGAGCCCCAGCGCATGAACTCGCGTCCCTACCGAGAGGTCCGGAACGATTTCGGCCGGTTCGTCGGGCACAACGGGTTCGTGGGCGGCGATTTCGCGTTCCAGTTCTTCCTGGGAGCGCCTGAAGAACTCCTTCAGTTCGGGGTCGGTCGCCCACCAGGGTTCGGTCTTGTCTCCCATGGCCGGAGTATGCCGAGGGGTGGGGACATGACTGCGGGATCCCTCGGGTCTCGGCGCGGCAGGTTCCGGGGGGAACTTCGTCAAACTTTTTGACGCTCCGCTGTTCGGGTATGTAGCCGGGCATGCGACGGAGTCCCGGCGCGGTGCGCCGTCAAACTTTTTGACGCCCCGTTATTCGGGTATGTAACCCGGCATGCGACCGATCACCCTGGCCAAGACGGCCACCGCGGCACTGACCACTGCGCTCGTCGGCGGGCTCGCCAGCCGGCCCGCGCAGTCGAGCTGGTACGAGTCCTTGCGCAAGCCGTCGTTTCAGCCTCCGCGACAAGCCTTTCCGATCGTCTGGCCGATCCTGTACGCCGGTATCGCGGTCGTGTCGGCCCGCACGATCGACCGGCTGCGTGCCGACGGCCGTCCGGACGAGGCTCGTGCATACACCGTGGCACTGGCCGGCAACCTCGCGGTCAACGCCGCGTGGTCATGGGTGTTCTTCTCCCGCCGCCAACTCGGGGCCGCGGCCGTCACCGCCGCGGTGCTGACCGGCAGCAGTGCCGATCTGACCCGTCGTGCGGTGCAGGCCCAGGGTGCCCCCGGCGCCATCCTCACGCCGTATCCGCTGTGGTGTGCCTTCGCGACGGCGCTGTCCACCCGGATCTGGATGCTCAACCGCGATTGACGGAGATCAGCTGAACGGCTTGCGCTGATCCAGCCGGCGCGACGCCAGGCCCGCACCCCGCCACACCCGCGCGACCCAGTCGTCGTCCTCTTCGGTGACCAGGTTGCCCATCACCCGCACGGCGATGTTCATCACGAACGACGAGCGGACCGCGAGCGGGCCGGAGGCCGGCAGGAACCGGGGCAGCGTGAGCAGCAGGGCCAGCCTTCGGGCGATCGAGAACCCCTGGGCGTAGTGGTCCTGCAGCAGTGCGGGCCAGGCATGTGAATAGTCGCCGGAGCCCAGCAGTTCGGCCGCCAGCCGGCCGGTTTCCAGTCCGTAGTCGATGCCTTCACCGTTGAGCGGGTTGATGCAGGCCGCCGCGTCGCCGACCAGCATCCAGTTGGGCCCGGCCACGCCGGACACCGCGCCGCCCATCGGCAACAGCGCCGACAGTGCGGCCCGTGGCTCCCCGGAGAATCCCCACTCCTCGCGGCGCAGCTGGGTGTAGTACGACAGCAGCGGCCGCAGGGCGGCGTTGGCGGGGCGCTTGGCCGTCGCCAGGGCGCCCACACCGATGTTCACCTCGCCGTTGCCCAGCGGGAAGATCCAGCCGTAGCCCGGCAGCACCTGGCCTTCGGGGGAGCGCAGCTCCAGATGTGAGGTGATCCACGGCTCGTTGGCGCGCGGTGTGGCGATGTAGCCGCGGATGGCGGTGCCGTAGACGGTTTCCTTGTGCCACGTGCGGCCCAGCACGCGGCCCAGAGTGGAACGGGCTCCGTCGGCCACGATCAGATGGTTGCAGCCGATGGTGGCGCCGTCGTCGAGCTGGACGGATTCGACCCGCCCGCGGGAGTCGTATTCGACCCCAACGACTTTGGCGCCCAAGCGCATCTTGGCGCCGTCGTCGGCGGCGACCGAGCGGATCCGGTCGTCGAGTTCGGTGCGCGGGACCGCACTTCCGGTGGACGGAAACGACGGACCGGGCCAGCGCACCTCGACGTCGGCGCCGAATCCCGACATCCGCAGGCCGTGGTGCCGGATCCGGGTGTCGAGCCACGGGCCCATGCCGAGCCGTTCCAACTCGGCAACCGCGCGCGGCGTCAGTCCGTCGCCGCAGGACTTGTCCCGCGGGAACTGCGCCGCGTCGACCACCTGCACGTCACGACCGGCTCGAGCCGCCCACGCGGCAGCCGCCGACCCGGCCGGTCCCGCGCCGACGACGACCACGTCTGCCTGGGTATATCCCCGGGTCGCTGCGCTCCTGCCCGCCGGTGCATCCATGTCCCCCAGTATGTTGGACGAATGAGGACACCAGCGACTGTGGTGGCAGGCGTTGATTTCGGGGACGCGGCGTTCGCCGCCGACGTCCGGGACAGCGTCGCCAGGATCGAACAACTGATGTCCGATGAGCTGGGCAAAGCCGACGAGCTCATGGCAGAAGCTGTCCAACACCTGTTCCAGGCCGGCGGGAAACGGTTCCGCCCGCTGTTCACCGTGCTCTCGGCGTCCCTGGGCCCCCGGCCCGACGATCCTGAGGTCGCGATCGCCGGTGCGGTCATCGAGCTGGTGCACCTGGCCACGCTGTATCACGACGACGTGATGGACGAGGCCCAGATGCGGCGCGGGGCACCGAGCGCCAACGCCCGGTGGGGCAACAACATCGCCATCCTGGCCGGCGACTACCTGTTCGCCACCGCCTCGCGGCTGGTTTCGCTGCTCGGACCCGACGCGGTCCGTGTGATTGCAGACACATTCGCCCAGCTGGTGACCGGCCAGATGCGCGAGACCCGCGGTGCGGCCGAGCATGTCGACTCCGTCGACCATTACCTCAAGGTGGTCTACGAGAAGACCGCATGCCTGATCGCCGCCTCGGGCCGGTTCGGTGCCACGTTCTCGGGCGCCGACGCCGACCAGATCGACCGGCTGCACCGGCTGGGCGGCATCGTGGGCACCGCCTTCCAGATCTCCGACGACATCATCGACATCGACAGCGATCCCGACGAATCGGGCAAGGTCCCGGGCACTGACCTGCGCGAGGGCGTGCACACCCTGCCGGTGTTGTACGCGCTGCGCGAGTCGGGCCCGGATTCCGAGCGCTTGCAGGAGTTGCTGGCCGGTCCGGTCGAGCGCGACGAGGACGTCGCCGAGGCGCTGACGCTGCTGCGGAGATCGGCCGGTATGGCGCGCGCCAAGGAGACGGTGGCCGAGTACGCGGCGCAGGCGCGCGAGGAGTTGGCGGGCCTTCCGGCGGGGCCGGGGCGTGACGCGCTGGCCACTCTCGTGGATTACACGGTCAATCGTCACGGCTGATTCCGGAACCACTGACGGTAACTGAGCGTTTAATCAGCGATGGTTGCCGAGTAGTTGCCTAGGAGGAAACCGCGATGACGTGGAACCCGCACGCGAACCGGATCAAGACATTCTTCCTGCTGGTCGGAATGTCGGCGTTCATCGTGTTCGTCGGTTCGTTGTTCGGCCGCAACGTGATGTACCTGGCCGTGCTGTTCGCCGTCGGCATGAACGCCTACGTGTACTTCAACAGCGACAAGATGGCGCTGCGCGCGATGCACGCCCAGCCGATCACCGAGGTGCAGGCGCCCGAGATCTACCGGATTGTGCGGGAGTTGGCCACCACGGCGCATCAGCCGATGCCGCGCCTGTACATCTCCGACACCGCCAACCCGAATGCGTTCGCCACCGGCCGGAATCCGCGCAACGCCGCGGTGTGCTGTACCACGGGCATCCTGCAGCTGCTCAACGAGCGTGAACTGCGAGCGGTTCTCGGCCATGAGCTCTCGCACGTCTACAACCGCGACATCCTGATCTCATGTGTGGCAGGTGCGATGGCGTCGGTGATCACCGCCCTGGCCAACATGGCCATGTTCGCCGGAATGTTCGGCGGCAACCGTGAGGGCAGCAATCCGATTGCCATGCTTCTGGTTTCGCTGCTGGGTCCCATCGCGGCCACCGTGGTGCGGCTGGCGGTGTCGCGCTCGCGGGAATACCAGGCCGATCAGTCCGGTGCCGAATTGACCGGTGACCCACTGGCATTGGCCTCGGCCCTGCGCAAGATCTCCGGTGGGGTCGAGGCGGCGCCGCTGCCCCCGCAGCCCCAGCTGGCCGACCAGGCGCATCTGATGATCGCCAGCCCGTTCCGGGCCGGCGAGCGCATCGGCAAGCTGTTCTCGACGCACCCGCCGATCGGCGACCGGATCCGCCGCCTGGAGGACATGGCCGGCCGCGGCCCCGGCCACTACTGATCCCTTCGCGTTTCGCTGCGTCCATTTCGCGGACGCTCGGCAAGTGGTTCCTCGCGGGATGTAGCGGTGCGGACAGGTCGAATTCACGCCCTGAGGATCGTCCGGTGGCGTTTAATTGACGCACTCGGTCGCCTCTCGGGAGGAAATTCGATGACCTGGCATCCGACCCGCAACACGATCAAAACGTTTGTCCTGCTGATCGGCATGTCAGCGCTGATCGTGTTCATCGGCGGGCTGTTCACGAATGCGACGGGTTCGCGCATCTATCTGTGGATCTCGGTGTTGATGGCCGTCGGCATGAATGTGTACACGTATTTCAACAGCGACAAGCTGGCCCTCAAGGCGATGCGCGCGCAGCCCATCACCGAGCAGCAGGCGCCCGAAATCTACAAGATAGTTCGGGAGTTGGCGACCACGGCCAATCAGCCGATGCCGCGCCTGTACATCTCCGATACCGCCAACCCGAATGCGTTCGCCACCGGCCGGAATCCGCGCAACGCCGCGGTGTGTTGTACCACGGGCATCCTGCAGCTCCTCGACGAACGTGAATTGCGTGCGGTTTTGGGTCACGAGCTCTCACACGTCTACAACCGCGACATCCTGATCTCGTGTGTGGCCGGTGCATTGGCGTCGGTGATCACCGGGCTGGCCCACATGGCCATGTTCGCTGGGATGTCTGGCGGCAGTCGTCAGGGCGGTGGTGTCAATCCGATTGCCCTGCTGTTGGTTTCGTTACTGGGCCCCATCGCGGCGACGGTGGTGCGGTTGGCGGTGTCACGGTCGCGGGAGTATCAGGCCGACGAGTCAGGTGCTGAGCTGTCCGGGGATCCGCTGGCTTTGGCTTCGGCGTTGCGCAAGATCTCCGGTGGGGTGGAGGCGGCTCCGCTGCCGCCACAGCCTCAGTTGGCCGATCAGGCGCATCTGATGATCGCCAGCCCGTTCGGTTCCGGTCAGCGGATCGGCAAGTTGTTCTCGACGCACCCGCCGATCGCCGACCGGGTCCGCCGGCTCGAGGACATGGCCGGCCGGGACGGATCACCCCGCGGCGCTCACTGACCCGGCTCCTTCTGCACCGCGAGCGACCGCGCAAGTACGCCGATCTCGGTGTGTCGGCGTACAAACACGGTCGCTCGCAGTGCAAGCCCTGCGGAGAACCCTTACGCGGCGTCGGCGAGGGTCTCGATGTGCGTCGGGGTCACCCGCAGCACGCCGGCGCTGGCGATGTCGTAGAACAGGCCGATCACGTTGACCCGCCGCGCCAATGGGTGGGCCTGCAGGGTCTGGACCTGCACCGCGATGTTGACCATCGACAGCTGATCGACCATCCCGAAGCCGGCCTCGGCCGCTGACTGGGCCACCGGATGGCGGCCCTCGTCGAACGCCGCGAGGGCCGGATCGCCGTGGGCCAGCCAGGATTCCAGGTGCTTGTCGCCCGCGTCGGTCTTGCCCAGCATCGCGGTCATCGCGCCGCAGCTCGAATGTCCGCACACCACGATCGAGGAGACGTTGAGCTTGTCGACCGCGAACGCGATGGCCGCCTCGATCGAGGCATCGGCCTGGCCTGCCGGCACCATGTTGCCGACGTTGCGCACCGTGAACAGGTCTCCCGGACCGCTGCTGGTGATGACGTTGGGCACCACCCGCGAATCGGCGCAGGTGAGGAACAGCGTCTCGGGCCGCTGCGCATGCGCCAGTTCCTGCATGTGCGGGCGCAGCACCGGGGCGGTGCGCCGGTGGTAGGCGGCCAGGCCGTGCAGCACGGACGCCGACTCCTCGCCCTGCCAGGAACTCCACGGCACCACGCCGGAGCGCTTGTCGAACGGTGTGAAGCCGCGCATCGGCGGGCCGGCGACGGCACTGCTCATCTCGACCACGCCGAGGTCGTGGATGTCGACGGTGCCACCGGTGGCCACGTGCTGGCGCTGCCACTCTTCGATGGTCTCGTGGGCGGCGTGGTCGATGAAGTCGACCGACAGTTCCACGGTCACCGCGGCGCCCGACGGTACCCGCGCCAGGGCGCTGGTGAGGGTCGGCAGGGACAGGAAGGTGCAGGAGCCCTCGATGGCGACGCGCCAGGTGTCCTCGCCCGTGGGCTCGGAGACGATGTTGGTGCGCACCACTCGCCACACGGTCAGTGCGATCGCCAGCGCGAGTCCGATCAGCACGCCTTCGAGCAGGTTGAGGAACACCACTCCGAGCACCGTCACCGCGTAGACCGCGAGATCGCCTGTGCGCTTTGCGGTTTCGATGTGAGCACGCTTGACCAGCTGGCAGCCGATGACGATCAGCAGGCCGGCCAGGGCGGCGGTGGGGATCATCTGGGCCAGGCCTGCGAACGGCACGGCGAAGATCAGGATCCACACGCCGTGCAGGATCGCGGCCGCTCGGGTGCGGGCCCCGGCCGCGACGTTGGTGGAGCTGCGCACGATCACGCCGGTGACGGGCAGGCCGCCGATGGCGCCCGACGCGATGTTGGCGGCGCCCTGGCCGATCATCTCGCGGTCGAAGTTGGTGCGCGGGCCGGTGTGCATCCGGTCCACCGACACCGCCGACAGCAGGCTCTCGACGCTGGCGATCAGTGCGACGGTGAGCACACCGGCGGCGAACGCGCCCCAGTTGCCGTCGGGCAGGGAGGGCAGGGCCAGCGCGTCGATCAGCGAGCCGTTGATCTGGATGCGGGTGACGTCACCGAATGCCGGCAGCAGTGACAGTGCGGTGACGCCGACGATGGCCACCAGCGGACCGGGCACCTTCTTCACGGCCTTGGGTGCCCAGCGCCATGCCACCAGGATCGCGATCACCAGCGCGCCGAGGATGACGCCGTGGCCGTGGGCGTTGATCAGCTGACCGGGCAGTTCGGTGACGTTGGCCCAGGCCGAGCTGTTGGAGCTGCCACCCAGCAGCACGTGGATCTGCTGCAGCGCGATGGTGATGCCGATACCGGCAAGCATCGCGTGCACCACGACGGGGGAGATGGCCAGTGCGGCGCGCGCCACCCGGCTCAGTCCGAACAGCACCTGCAGGATGCCGGCGCACACGGTGATGGCGCAGGTGACCTTCCAGCCGAACTGCGAGATCATGCTGGCCACCACGACGGTCAGGCCGGCCGCGGGCCCGCTGACCTGTAGCGGTGATCCGCCCAGGGCGCCCGCGACGATGCCGCCGACGATGGCGGCGATGATGCCGGCCAGTACCGGAGCGCCGGAGGCGACGGCGATACCCAGCGACAACGGCAGGGCGACAAGGAACACCACCAGTGAGGCGGGCAGGTCGTATCGCAGAACGGCCCGGGCCCGTTCGGCGAGTTGGGTGGTTTGCTGCATGACGCGCCTCCGTCTGGAGTTGGTGATGCGCGGACCCGCCTCGTTGCGGGTCCGCACAGAGTTATTGACGCCGTTGTCGGTAAACAACCGCGAAAGGTGTTGGAGCACAGCGCGACACATGTCGACTTATGGCTCATATGTAGCTGGGCAACACTCAATTGCTGTGGGCGAGCGTATTTATCGCTGTGAGCCCGTGCAAGGAAGTTTGGGCCATGCATAGAGAACCCAAATGTTTCGGTGGGGTATCGCAGCCAGTGAATATGCCTGGTGCGCAGGGGAAATCATTCAACAAATGGCGATCGCCGGCACCAATTGTTCATCTACTCGTTTGAAACTGTATGTATCGCAATATGTTTGAGCCAGATCACCACTGGTCACAAAGGTGACGAAGGTCATAGAAGAATCATAGAAACAGCATTCCCTTAGAACTCCATATGAACTCCGTGACAACACTCTGTGCACTCCGCACAATGGAAGCATGACGACGATGTCCGTTTCCCCCCGCGCCCAGCAACCCCGCCAGGCCATCCTCGGACAGTTGCCGAAGATTCACCGCGCCGACGGGTCAGCTATCCGGGTGTTGCTGGTCGATGACGAGCCGGCGCTGACCAACCTGGTGAAGATGGCCCTGCACTATGAGGGCTGGGAAGTCGATGTGGCGCACAACGGCCATGACGCGGTAGCAAAGTTCGACGAGATCGAACCGGATGTGGTGGTGTTGGACATCATGCTGCCCGATATCGATGGGTTGCAGATCTTGCAGCGGATGCGTGAGGCCGATGGGTATACGCCGACGTTGTTTTTGACGGCCAGGGATTCGGTGCTGGATCGGGTGTCGGGTCTGACGGCGGGTGCTGATGACTACATGACCAAGCCGTTCAGTCTTGAGGAGTTGGTGGCGCGGTTGCGTGGGTTGTTGCGCCGGTCCAGTCACACCACGCCGCCGGCTGATGAGACCTTGAAGGTCGGGGACATGGTGCTCGATGGGGCCAGTCGTGAGGTCACGCGGGCTGGTGAGCCGATCAATCTCACGGTGACCGAGTTCGAGTTGTTGCGGTATCTGATGCGTAATCCGCGGCGGGCGTTGAGCCGGGCTGAGATCCTGGATCGGGTGTGGAATTACGGGTTCGGTGGGAAGTCGAGCATCGTGGATCTTTACATTTCGTATTTGCGCAAGAAGGTCGACACTGACCGTGAGCCGATGATCCACACTGTGCGCGGGGTGGGTTACATGCTGCGACCTGCGTCGTGACCCGCTGATGCCGCCCAAAACCAAGTGGTGGTGGCCGCGCTCGCTGCGCCGCCAATTGGTGCTGGGTGTCAGTGCGATCGTCACAGTGGCGCTGGCTGCGGTCGGCGCCTTGTCGGTGTACAGCCTGCACACCTATGTGTCGACGATGAGCGATGCCGAGGTGACGCGGTCGTTGGCGGCCTTCAGCCACTCCTATGAGAAGTGGCGCGAAGGCCAGGCCGGGCACGTGCTCACCGCGGACGCCGAGGCGCTCACCGCGTTCGTCGGACAGGCCCCCGGCAACCTGATCGCGGTGCTGCACGACGGCGAGGTGATCCAGTCAGCGGTGTTCTCCGATGGTGAGCCGCACCCGGCTCCGGTCTCCGTGACGCGCGCCCTCGACCAGTACGCCTGGACCGACGAGCACCCGCGCACGGTGAAGCTCCCGGCACTCGGCTCGTACCGGCTGGCCAGCCAGCCGGCGGGCGACGGCGATGTGCTGGTGTCCGGGGTGTCCATGGAGAGCGCGAACCTGGTCATCGCCCGCAAGACGGTGACCGTCGCGGTGATGATCGTCGTCGCCCTGATCGCCACCGCATTGGGCACGGTAGCGGTGGTGCGTATCGCCCTGCGCCCGTTGCGCCGGGTGGCCGCCACCGCGGCCAAGGTGGCGACACTGCGCTTGGACGGTGGCGATCACCGCATCACGGCGCGGGTGCGTGACAAGGACACCGATCCGGACAACGAGGTCGGAATCGTCGGGGAGACGCTCAACCAGCTGCTGGCCAACGTCGACAGTGCGCTGGCCGAGCTGGCCGCCTCCGATCGGCGCACGCGGCAGTTCCTCACCGATGCCAGCCATGAGCTGCGCACCCCGCTGGCGGCGATCCAGGGTTATGCCGAGCTCACCCGGCAGGACAGCGCGACCCTGCCGCCGACCACCGAATACGCGCTGGCCCGCATCGAGGCCGAGGCGCGGCGGATGACCGGCCTGGTCAGCGACCTGCTGTTGTTGTCCCGCCTGAGCGAGGGGCAGGACCTGGAGACCGACGACATCGACCTGAGCGATCTGGTGGTCGACGCGGTCAACGACGTGGCGGTGGGTGCACCCGAACATCACTGGGTGGCCGAATTGCCCGACGATCCATTGTGGGTGCGCGGCGACCTGGCCCGGCTGCATCAAGTGGTCAGCAATTTGTTGACGAATGCCCGGGTGCACACACCGCCCGGTGTGACGGTCACCATTGCATTGACCGAGGCCAATGAATTCGCGGAATTGACGGTCACCGACGACGGCCCGGGAATAGATGCGGAATTGTTGCCGAATCTATTCGGAAGATTTGTCAGGGCCGATAAATCGCGGTCGCGGGAATTGGGTAGCACCGGGCTGGGTCTGGCCATCGTGGCAACGATCGTCGAGGCTCACCATGGCACCGTCGCCGTGGCCTCGAAGCCAGGTGAAACGGTGTTTACTGTGCGTATCCCACTGGCCGGCGGACCTGCCCCGGACGTCGCTGCCGGACACCTGAAAAATATGAATCCCGCATGAATATTCAATGCCGGTTCAATGTCCGGCAATTCATATGCATTCCTTCGTATGTGTTCAATATGAGTTGATGGACTCGGGCGAATTACCTGCATAGGCTGAAATCAATTCAGCAAGGAAGGCAGGTAGTTCAATGAGGAACACCGTCAAAAACACCGTTGTCGCCACCATCGGGACCGGCTTGGCCGTGGGTGCGCTGGCATTGGCCGGCCCGGCTGCCGCGGCACCGAGCGGGACGGGGTCGGCCCAGCAGACCATCAAGCAGCTGGAGGACGAGGGCTACCGCGTCATCCTGTCCCGCGTCGGCAGCGGCTCGATCAGCGACTGCAACGTCAAGGCGGTCCGTCCGGGCCGTGACATCACCGAACTCAAGGCAGCGCCTCGGGGCAACACCGAGGAGCGGGTCCGCTACACCACGGTGTACGTCGACCTCGCCTGCGGCGGCAAGTAGCCGAACCCCGGAGCGGTGGACCGCACTACCGCCCCGGGTTAGGGTGGCCGCGTGCTGAGCAGAGTGGTGATTGGCCTGGTGAGCGTCGCGGGGGCGGCAGCGATGAGCGTGCCCGGCGTGGCGGTCGCGGACCCGGAACCCGCGCCGGCCGCCCCCAACGTCAACGCGTATCCGCCGGTCAAGACCTCTGAATACGCGGTGATGGACAACAACTGGTACGCCTTCAGCATCCCCGAGGGCATCACCTGCGTGTTGCAGCGCAGCGGCACCTACGGCTGCAGCGGCCCGATCCCCGCCGCGCCCAACGGTGCCAACCTGGTCAGCGGCGGGCCCGGAGTTCCCGGGTTCGCCAGCTCGCCGGCCCCGGTGTTCGGCGTCGTGGAGAATCCCAAGCCGTTGCCGCCGAACTCGCGGATCAGCTACCAGACGATCAGCTGCGGCACCGACGGTGTGTCGACGTCATGCATCGACGGGCGCAATCAGGCCGGTTTCGTGATCAGCCCGGCGGGCAGCTTCGTCATCGGCAAGCAGGAATCGGACTTCAAACCGACCTTCCAGATCGGCTGACGCTCAGCCGATTCCTTCGAGCGTCTCCATGTCGCTGGTCCCGATCTTCGCGATCACTTCCGGTGACCGGCGCCTCAGAATCCAGTACCAGGCCAGTGCGGCGGCAACCGTGCCCAGGAACAGCCACGGGATCACGTTGAGCGGGTAGGCCGGAACCGGATACACGTTGGCGTAGAACACATATGCCATTGATCCGATGGCCAGCGCGGCGGCGGGCCAGACCAGCGGGACGCGGACGTTGATACTCCGGAGGAAGACGACGGCCGCGATCGCGGCAGCGGCGTAGGCCACCATGTAACCGTAGGTCCCGTAGGTGTCCACCCAGGTCACGACGTCCATCGCGTCGACGCCACCGAGGTACAGGACCACGGGCACCGCGATCACCAGGGGGCTGACCGAGATCAGGGCGCGGTGCGGGGTCAGGTGGGTCGGGTGGGTCCGGCCGATCGCCGACGGAACCACACCCTCTTTGCCCATCACGTACAGGATGCGTCCGATGACGTTCATCGGTGCGACCACCACGGCGAAGAACGATGCGGCGATACCGAAGTTCAGGATCGGGTTGAACCAGCCCGGCATGCCGACCAGGGTCGCGAGATCGTTGAGCGGCTGGGCGGATTCGCCGAGGTCGGGTCCCAGCGCGGCCACCTGGGTGTAGGCGGCGAAGACGTACAGGACACCCACGCCCGCGGCGCTCCACATGATCGCCCGCGGCACCGCGCGGTAGGGGTCCTTGGCCTCCCGGGCCAGAGCATCGGCGCTGGAGAATCCGACGAAGCCCAGGATCGCCAGCACCATGCCCACCGCGATTCCCGACGGCTTGGCGCCGCTCAGGTCGAACTGGTCGGCGTCGAAGGCGTTCGCCCCGAGGTGCACCAGGGTGAAGACCAGCAGCAGGGTGATGATGGACACCGAAATCAGTTCCAGCACAAGGGACACCCGTGCCGACAGCCGAATGCCGCGGATGGTGAACAAGGTGGCCAGCGCACCGAGGACGACGGCCAGCACGATCTGTGCGGCCACCCCGTGGACCGGAATGCCGAGTTGGTTGAGCAGGGTGGCGGTATAGGCCACCGAGCCGCTCAGCGAACCTGCGGCGATCCCGAAGCATCCGATGATCAGGCTGACGCCGGTCAGGTAGGCGCCGAACGGTCCCAGTGCGGTCGCGGCATAGCTGTACAGCGAGCCCGCACTCGAGCGGCGCTTGGCGAACTGCGAGATGCAGTAACCCACCGACAGAATGACGACGGTGGCCAGCGCGAACGAGACCCAGGTGCCGTTACTGGCCGTGGTGTAGATGGCGGCGGCGGTGAACGCGATGACGGCGCTGGGCGCGATGTTGGCGATGGCCTGCGCGGCGAGTTCGCCGCCACCCATCACCCCGCGGCGCAGCCCGGCATCTCCGCTCGGGGATTCGGCCCGGGTCTGAAGATCTTCAGTCACTTGGGATCTCGATTCTTCTCAGGCGTTCGGGACGAGTAGTTGGCGTAGTGCGTGGCCGGCGGCCAGATCGTCGAGGGCAGCTGCGGCTTCGGCCAGTGGCCGCCGGGCGGAGATCATCGAGGCCAGGTCGAGGTTGCCCGCCATGACCTCGTCGACCAGTTGCGGGATGTCGCGCTCGGGCACCGCCGAGCCGTAGTTGGAGCCCAGGATCCGTTGATCGGCTTCGG
Organism: Mycobacterium sp. 134; assembly: GCF_048282715.1. Classification (NCBI taxonomy): domain Bacteria; kingdom Bacillati; phylum Actinomycetota; class Actinomycetes; order Mycobacteriales; family Mycobacteriaceae; genus Mycobacterium; species Mycobacterium sp. 134. Next base: position 5,597,901 of record NZ_JBLVUN010000008.1, on the reverse strand, counting down.
CCAGCGCAAGTGGGTCGAAGCTGGCGCGTTCGCCGGCCGGCGGCAGACCGACGATGACGGCGGCCCCGCCGAGGCCCAGCGCGGCGATGGCCTGCTCGGTGGTGGCGATCTTGCCGATGGCGTCGAAGATGTAGTCGTACCCGTCGGGAAGCAGCTCCCGCAGGGCGGCCACCACGTCCTCGACCGCCGAGGCGTCGACGGTGTCGGTGGCCCCGAGTTTGCTTGCCAGGTCGAGCTTTTCGGCGACGACGTCCACGGCCACGATGCGTGACGCGCCGGCCAGGCGGGCGCCTTGCACACAGGCCAGGCCCACCCCGCCGCAGCCGATCACCGCGACGGTCGAACCGGGTTGTACGCCTGCGGTGTTGCGCACCGCGCCCACTCCGGTCGCGATGGCGCAGCCCACGATCGCGATGTCTTCCAGGGGTGCGTCCTTGCGGACCTTGATCGCGCCACTGCGGGGCACCACGACCTGCTCGGCGTAGGAGGACACCCCGAGGTAGTGATGGATCTGGCCACGTTCGTTGGACAGCCGGGTGGTTCCGTCGTACAGGGTGCCGCCGGTGGCCACCACCGACGCGACCAGCGCGCACTGGGCCGGCCGGCCGGCCTGACAGGCGCGGCATTCGCCGCAGCCGGGCACCCAGCTGAGCACCACGTGGTCGCCGGGTTCGAGGTCGTCGACGCCGGGGCCGACCGCGGTGACGACGCCGGATCCTTCATGCCCCAGCACCACCGGCGCCGGGACGTCCCAGGCTCCGGTGGTGACGTGCAGGTCGGAGTGGCAGACGCCGGCGGCGGCGATCTCGACCCGTACCTCGCCCGGGCCGGGGGCGGCAAGGTCGACGTGCTCGATGCTGATGGTTCCGTTGCCGTCGAGGACGGCGGCCTGAATCCGCGTCGACTCGCCGTTGGGTTCGGTTGCAGGTGCAGACACCGCGTGCCTTTCTGTGCTTCGGGGGGCACCGCCACGTGTAGGGTTCAATGCCATAAAACGATGGAACGTGTTTTACACCACTAAACGAACGGGCGTCAACAGGAAGGGGTAGCTGCAGTGGGGGACGGCCAGCAGACCGGCACGGAGACCGGCATGGGACGGGCCGGGGCACGGCTGCGCGAATTCCGTGGTCAGCGGGGACTGAGCCTGACCGAGGTGGCCGCCCGGGCCGAGGTGACCAAGGGTTTCCTGAGCCTGGCCGAGCGGGGGATGACCAATGTCTCGGTCCCGGTGTTGATGCGGATCTGCGACGCCCTGGGGATCGGCGTCGGCGACCTGTTCGAGTACCCCTCGGCGCCGGTGGTGCGCAGCGGGGCCGGGGCGCCGCTGGAGATGGGCGGCCACGGGGTCCGGGAAGAGTTGCTGACCCCGAAGTCCGAACACCACGTGCAGGTGATGCACACCGTCATGCGGCCGGGCGGTGGGTCCGGCGGGGCCTACCGGCTCGATGCCGCAACGATTTTCGTCTACGTGCTCAAGGGCGGGCTCAGTATCACCGTCGAGGGGCAGACCACGGAGCTGGACACCGGCGACAGCATGACCTTCGGGGCGACCCAACTGCATGACTGGCACAACCCGACCGAAGGTGAGGCCGAGGTGCTCTGGACCATCGCGCCGCCGGTCGGGGCCGAGGACTTCCGCGCCGCGGTGCGCGGCGCCTGACGGCAGGGTTCCGCGAAAGCAACGCAGTGGTCGTTTTCAGCGAGGCGCGGCGACCACAGCGTCACTCTCGGCGCAGAAAACTCAGAACCCGGAGCCGTGCACCTCGTGGCCGGGCTTCTCGACCATCAGGCCGTAGTACGCGTCCTCCACCTTCGCGCCGTGGTTGATCACACTGTCCACCTCGCGGGCGATGGGCATGTTGAGCCCGTACTTGTCGGCGAACTCCATGATCACGCTGGCGGCTTTGACGCCCTCGGCGACCTGATTCATCGAGGCGATGATCTCGTCGACCGTCTTGCCCGCACCCAGTTGCTCGCCGACATGGCGGTTGCGGCTGCGCTGGCTGGTGCAGGTGACGATGAGGTCTCCCATGCCGGCCAGGCCGGCGAAGGTGTCGCGGTGCCCGCCCATCGCCTCGCCGAGTTTGGACATCTCCCGGACCGCGCGGGCCATCACCATCGCGCGGGTGTTCTCGCCGATGCCCAGTGAGTAGCCCATGCCGACAGCGATGGCGTAGACGTTCTTGAGCGCCCCGGCCATCTCCACCCCGATCACGTCGTCGGTGGTGTAGGTGCGAAATCGCTTGGTGCGGAACAACTGTGCCAGGTTGGCTGCCAGATGCTGATCGGGCATGGCCAGCACGGCGGCAGCGGCATAGCCTTCGGCGACCTCGCGGGCGATGTTCGGCCCGGCCAGGATGCCTGCCGGATGTCCGGGCAGCACCTCGTCGACGATCTCGCTCATCCGCCGGTTGGTGCCCTGCTCGAGGCCCTTGACCAGGGAGACGACCGGGACCCACGGCCGCAGTTCTCGGGCCAGTTCGGTCAGCACCCCGCGGAAGCCGTGTGACGGCACGCCCATCACGATCACATCGGCGCAGTTGGCCGCCTCACTGAAATCATTTGTGGCCTTGAGGCTTTGGGGGAGTACGACCTCGTCGCCCAGGTAGCGCGTGTTGCGGTGGTTGTCGTTGATGTCCTTGGCGGTCTCCTCCGAGCGCACCCACTGCAACGTCGGCCCGCGCCGAGCACAGATGGAGGCCACGGTGGTGCCCCAGGATCCTCCGCCGAGGACGACGACGTTGGGTTCGCGTTGCGCTGGTGCCATGGCGATCAGAGTATTGCCGGGACGCCGTTGCTGAGTCCAAGTTGTCGAACTGGGTCAGCCTGTGACGGTTCGCCGACGGCCGCGTCTTCGGTCGATCGCGATGATCGAGGCCTTCTACTCCGCTGGACCTGTGATCCCCTTCCGCGAGCCATGACCATACTTTAAAGTATGGTCATGGTCGAAGTATTGGGCACCAGCCGGGCGGACGGTTGGGCCTCCGCGGGTCATCGACGATCCGTCCCCGGCCAGCGGTCATCGGCGCCGCATGCAGGTGCTGTCGGTCTGCCTATGAGATCCGCCGAAACCCGACTGACATCGCCCGTAGTCAGTAGACTTCGGCGCAACGGCGGAGCCAGGCACCGGGCGCCACCCGTCGGCAAAATTCCGGGAACTTTTTGCGGGGTTTCGGCGCGATCGGCAAAGTTAACGGGCATGCGGGGTACTGATTCCGTGGTGAGTTCGTCTGCAGGGCTCGTAATCGTGACCGATCGGGGTGCGGCCCTTACGCGGGCGTCAATGCGTAGGCCGTCCGCTGTGGCCTGAATGCCCTGCATTTACAGGTGATACGGGAAGTGACAAGTACTCGCCCGCGCGTTGGAGCGGAAGTGGCGATGCGCTGAGGTTGGCTACGGATTTGCCGGAAATTGATGAGCCAACCTCGCTAAGTGAATGATAATTCGGCAAAACATTGACGAGGGATGAGCGCCGACGTTACGGTGCCAACCACTGCGAGTTATCCGGCCGGCGGTGGCCATATCTCGGCCTGGGGAGGGATTGTCTGTGTTCGTTCTGCTTCTTAATGAGAGAGGATGACGGCGCCGCCTGAGAGTGTGGCTGATGGGGTCGAACCGGAACGCGGAATCGACGCCATCGAGAACTGGGCCACCGGCTATGCCAGGCGTCATCCGCTGGCATCGCTCACCACGGTCGGGGACCAGTTCGTACTCGGAGTCCGGACCGTCCAGATTCTCTTCCTCGACCTTCTGACGGGTCGCTTCCAATGGCAGGAGTTCGTCCGCCAGGGTGCCTTCATGGCTGGTACGGCCGTGCTTCCCACCGTGCTGGTGGCCCTGCCGATCGGCGTCACCCTCTCGATTCAGTTCGCCCTGCTGGCGGGGCAGGTCGGCGCCACGTCGCTGGCCGGTGCCGCCAGTGGGCTGGCCGTGATCCGGCAGGCCGCGTCGCTCGTCGCCGCCGTCCTGATGGCCGCCGCGGTCGGCTCGGCGATCACCGCCGACCTGGGTTCGCGGACCATGCGTGAGGAAACCGATGCCATGGAGGTCATGGGCGTCTCGGTGATTCAGCGGCTGGTCGTGCCGCGCTTCGTCGCCGCGATCATGATCGGCGTGGCGCTCACCGGGGTGGTGTGCTTCGTCGGCTTCCTGGCGAGCTTCCTGTTCAACGTCTACTTCCAGAACGGCGCCCCCGGCAGCTTCGTGGCAACCTTCGCCTCGTTCGCTACCACCGGCGACATGGTCGTGGCGCTGGTGAAGGCGGTGATCTTCGGCGCCATCGTCGCCGTGGTGTCGTGCCAGAAGGGGCTGTCCACCAAAGGCGGTCCCACCGGCGTGGCGAACTCGGTGAACGCGGCGGTGGTGGAGTCGATCCTGCTGCTGATGGTGGTCAACGTGGCGATCAGCCAGCTCTACATCATGTTGTTCCCCCGAGTGGGGCTGTGACATGACGGCCTCGACGTTCGTCCCACCGTTACTCGCACCCTGGGTGCGGCTGTACAGACGGGCCTCCAAGCCGGTCATGCGGCTGGGTCACATGATGGTGTTCTTCGTCCGGGCACTGACGGCAGTACCGATCGTGCTGCGGCACTACCGCAGTGAATTCGTCCGGCTGCTCTCCGACATCGCCTGGGGCAATGGCTCACTCGTGGTCGGTGGCGGCACCATCGGGGTGGCGGTGGTGCTGGGCATCACCATGGGTGCGCTCGTCGGCATCGAGGGATACAACTTCCTCGACCTCCTCGGGCTCGGCCAGGCCACCGGCATCATCTCGTCATTGGTGAACACCCGTGAGCTGGCGCCGATCGCCGCGTCACTGGCCTTCGCCACCCAGGCCGGTTGCCGGTTCACCGCGCAGTTGGGGTCGATGCGCATCGCCGAGGAGATCGACGCGCTCGATTCCATTGCCATCCGCCCGATCCCGTATCTGGTCACCACGCGGCTGATGGCCGCGGTGATCGCCGTGATCCCGCTCTACGCGCTCTGCCTGGCGGTGAGCTACCTGACCACCCAGGTGGTGGTCTTCCTGATCAGCGGCGGCTCGAGCGGCTCCTACCTTCACTACTTCAGCCTCATGCTGTCCGGGCAGGACATTCTCTACTCGGTGCTCAAGGCGGTCATCTTCGTGTGGATCGCCTCCACCGTGCAGTGCTACTACGGGTTCTACGCCTCGGGCGGACCGGTGGGCGTGGGTGTGGCCGCCGGCCATGCCATGCGGGCCAGCATCACCGTGGTGGTCATCGTGAACATGCTGCTCACCATGGCGCTGTGGACGGTCGATTCAGGAGCGAGGTTCGGCGGCTAGATGGGCAACTCGCTGGAAATGGACGGGCGCGGCCCGACCGACCGTCAACTGCTCGGCTGTGGTGCCGCGGTACTTGTTGTGGCAGCACTGGTTTCGACGTTCCTTCTGGTGAAGGCCACCGGGCGGCTGGATGCCCGGGTGCCGGTGGTGGCCGCCCTGATCAATGTCGGCGACGGTCTGCCACAGCGGTCCGACGTCAAGTATCACGGCGTACTCGTCGGCATGGTCGACGATGTCGTCCCGGCCGCCAACGGTGACCCCAACTTCGTCCACATCGACCTCAAACCCGAATACGCCGGCTCCATCCCCAATACGGTGACCGCGCGCGTGGTGCCCAGCAATGTCTTCGCGGTGTCGTCGGTCCAGTTGGTCGACCGCGGGCCCGGTCCGGCCATCGCCGCGGGTGCTCAGATTCCCGAAGACACCGAACTGCCGACGGTGTTGTTCCAGACCACGATCAGCAAGCTGCGCGACGTGCTGGCGGCCACCGGGCGCGGTCGCGAGGACAAGACGGTGGGCATCCTGGCCGCGGTCAACGCCGCGACCGAGAACCGCCGTACCGAATTGCTCACCAGCGGAGCGCAATTGAATCGGCTGATCGATCAGCTCGACTCGGTGGTGGCCACCGAACCCGGCCAGACCACGGTCTCCGCCCTGATCGACGCGACCCACGGGCTGCAGCAGACCGCACCAGATCTGCTCGATGCCCTGCACAAGGCCGTGCAGCCGATGCAGACCCTGGTCCAGCAGCGCTCACAGCTCAACACGATGATCAACGGCGGGATCAACACCGTGGGTACGACCCACACCGCGCTGGACAACCACACCGATCAGCTGGTCAAGACCACCTCCAACCTGACACCGGTCCTGGGTGTGCTGGCCGACACCTCCAACAACTGGGTTCCGGCCTTCGTCAAGCTGAATCAGCTGTCGGGCAAGTTCTTCGACCACGTCTGGATCCCCGAGCACGATTTCGGCAACATGCGGGTGAACCTGTCGCTGACGCCGAGCTACGCCTACACCCGGGCCGACTGCCCGCAGTACGCCGGCCTCAAGGGCCCCAGCTGCTTCACCGCCCCGCTGGTGCCCACCCGCCCCTCGCTGCCGGACGTGTTGCTGCCGGAGAACTTTCAGCCGCCGGCCGACCTCGCACCACCCGCCGGAACGGTGCTGGGCGCCAACGGGAATCTCGTCGCGGTCGGTCCGCCGTTGGTCAATCCGAACCCCAACCTGGCCGACCCGAATCCGCCGCTGCCGCCGTGGATGCCACCGGCCGGGCCGGTGCCGGGGACGGCGAATCCCGCACTGATGCCGACGCCGCCCCCGCCGGTGCCACTGTCGCCGGTCGCGCCGGTGGCGCCGCGGCCCGAAGGGGCGCCTCCGGCCGCATCGGTCCCGGGGTCGGCACCGCCCCCGGGTGGTGCACCAGCGCCGGGACCCGCGGGTCCGTTGCTACCGGCTGAGGCCGCACCCGCTGCCGCACAGTCCGTTTCGGGAGAGGGAGGCCGATGAAATACCGCGGTGCGGCGATCGGCCTGTCCCTGTTCATGGTGGTCGCTCTGACGCTGACCTGGCTCGTGTATGTCACGCTGCGTCGTGATGTGGCGGGCAAGACGGTGCCGTATGCGGCGCTGTTCTCCGATGTCTTCGGGCTGCGTGAGGGCGATGACGTCCGGATGGCCGGGGTTCGGGTCGGCCGGGTGGAGAAGATCGAGCTGGAGGGCGCTCTGGCCAAGGTGTCGTTCGTGGTGCAGGACAACCAGCCGATGTACGGCCGGACGGTTGCGTCGGTCACGTACCAGAACATCGTCGGCCAGCGCTATCTGGGCTTGTCGCTGGGGAACATCGGTGACCCGGGCCCCCTTCCCGCCGGTAGCGTCATCCCGGTCGAGCAGACCGATCCGTCGTTCGACGTCGGGACGTTGCTCAACGGATATGAGCCGCTGTTCAGCGTGCTCAACCCGCGCGACGCCGACAACCTCACCAAAGGGGTGATCGCCTCGCTGCAGGGCGACAACGCGTCCATCGTCGCGCTCGTCGATCAGACCTCGCAGCTGACCGATTCCTTCGCAGGCCGGGATCAGGAGCTCGGCGAGGTGATCAACAATCTGAACGCGGTGGCCAAGAACCTGGCCCAGCACAACGACAGCCTCGACGAGGTGATCACCCAAACCCGGGGGATGGTCGCCACCTTCGACGCCCGCCGGCCCGAGATGGTGAACTCGCTGGGTTCGATCTCCAAGGTGGTGCAGCAGCTGTCGACCATCAGCGATCAGGTGTACCCGTCGCTGAACGAGCTCGTGACCCGGCAGCCCGGGTTCGTCTCGCACATGGTGGGCATCGAACCGCAGCTCGCGTTCACCGGTGCGAATCTGCCGTTGCTGCTCAAGGGATTCGCCCGGTTCACCAACGAGGGTGCCTACGCCACCACCTACGCGTGTGACCTGAATGCGACGGGCTTCTTCCCGGGCCTCAACGACGTCACCCCGATCATCGTCGACGCCGCCACCCCGGGGAACAAGGCGCAGTACACCCCCAAGTGCAGGAACATGGCCAATGGTTGACCAACTGACGAAAGCGGAGACGCCGCAGGCGCCGAAACCGCGGAAGAAACAGCGCCGTCCGCTGGAGACCTACAACCGGACCTGGCTCGGGATCATCGCGGTCGCCGTGGTGGCGGTGCTGATCGGGGCGATGCTGATCGTCAAGGTGGCCGACGTCGGCTACCGGCAGTACACCGCGCGGTTCCAGCAGGCCGCCGCGCTCAAGGCGGGCAACCCGATCACCGTGGCCGGTATGCCGGTGGGCGAGGTCAAGAGCATGAAGCTGGCCGGCGACCACGTCGAGGCCAAACTCAAGGTGCGCGACGACGTCCCGCTCGGGAAGGACTCGCGGGCCGTCATCAAGATCACCACCATTCTGGGCTCGCGCTATCTGGCCCTGCAGCCCGCGGGCTCGGGTTCCCTGCCCGACAACACCTTTGACCTCACCCACACCGAGGTGCCCTACGACCTGCAGGAGGCGCTGGGGGACGTCACGACCACCTTCGAGCAGGTCGACTCCGACAAGTTCGCCCAGACGCTGAGCATCCTCGGCAAGCAGATGGAAGGCCTGCCGGAAGTCGTGCCGCGGGCACTGCAGAACACCCACACGCTGGCGACCATCATCGCCGACCGGCGCGACCAACTCGGATCTCTGCTGGAGACCACCGACATCGTCGGCAACACCCTGCGTCGCCAGCAGTCCACCATCGGCAACCTGGTCAACCAGGGCAATGACCTGGTCGGCGAATTCGTTCAGCGCAGAGCGTCCTTTCAAGCCATGCTTGCGGCCTTGACCAATCTGGTCCAGACCCTCACCGGCATCGTGGTCGACGACCGGCCACAGCTCGAACAGTTGCTCACCAACCTCAAGGATCTGTCGAACATGCTGGGCCAGCACGACGATCTGCTGCGCAGCGTCCTGCAGTCCGGCCCGGTCGCCCTGCGCGGACTCGCCAACGCCACCGGCAACGGCAACGCCGGGGAGATGCACGTCGGCAACGGGCTGCTGATCGACTCCTGGATGTGTGCGATCAGCGGACGGGCCAAGCAGTTCAACATGATCCAGTACTACAAGGACTGCAAATGAGCATGAGCCGTAACAAGCTGCTGGCCCTGTGCCTGGCCGGTGCGGTGCTGATCGCCGCGGTGGCAGGCACCGGCTGGTGGTTCCTCAAGGACCGCACCAACACCATCACGGTGACCGCCCAGTTCGACAGCGCAGCAGGTCTTTACGAGGGCAACACGGTTGCCGTGCTCGGCATGCAGGTGGGCCGCGTCACCAAGATCACGCCCAAGGGCAACTACGTCGAGGTCGAGTTCACGGTGGACAAGGACGTCTCGGTGCCGGCCGACGCGCAGGCGGTCACCATCTCCAATTCGATCCTCACCGACCGCCAGATCGAACTGACCCCGGCCTACCACGGTGGGGCGACCCTGCAGAACCACGACACGATCGGCCTGAACCGGACCAAGACCCCGGTCGAGTTCGCCCGGGTGCTCGACGTGCTGGACAAGCTGTCGTCCTCACTGAAGGGCGACGGTAAGGGCAACGGACCGCTCGCCGACGTGGTCAACGCCAGTGCCGCGATCGCCGACGGAAACGGTCAGCAGATGAAGGACGCCCTCGGCGAATTGTCAGATGCGTTGCGGCTCAGTTCCGATCGGGGAGCAGTGACCCGCGATCAGCTCACCACGATCGTGCGCAACCTGAGCTCACTGTTCGACGCTGCCTCCCGCAACGACGCCACACTGCGCGAATTCGGCTCGACAGTCCGGCAGCTCAGCCAGATCCTGGCCGACGAGAACTTCGGCAGCGGCACCACCGGCAACAAGATCAATCAGGTGATCACCCAGGTGGGCGAGGTGCTGCAGAACCATCGCGACGAGGTGAAACAGATTGTCCTCAACGGCAATACCGCGCTGACCACGTCGGTCGACCAGCGGCGGGATCTGGCCGAGTTCCTCGATCTGGCCCCGTTGACGCTGGACAACATCTACAACATCGTCGACCAGACGAACGGCTCGGCGCGGGCACACGTCCTGGTGGACAAGGTGCTGTTCGATTCGCAGACCGTCAAAGAGGTCTGCAACATGATGGGGCTGCGGCAGTTGGGGTGCAGCACCGGAACAGTGCAGGACTTCGGTCCTGACTTCGGGCTGTCCTACATGCTCGACGGCATGGCGGCGATGGGGCAGCGATGATCAGACCGGTGCGCAAATACGTTCTGCCCGTGGTGATGACGGCCTGTCTCACGATTTCGGGTTGTGCCTCTGAAGGCCTGGCCAGCCTGCCTTTGCCGGCTCCCGGCGTCGGCTCGGGTGGTTACAAGCTGACCGCGATCTTCTCCAACGCCCTGAACCTGCCGGCCAATGCCAAGGTGAAGTTGGCCGGTGCCGATGTGGGCGAGCTCGAATCGATGGTGGCCAGCAACTACACCGCGGTGACCACCCTGCGCATCATGGATGGGGTCCGGCTGCCCCGTGGCACCACCGCCGAATTACGTTCGGCCACACCGCTGGGCGATGTGTTCGTCTCGGTCCGGCCTCCCACGCCGGTCGACCTCAACGCCCCGCTGCTCAAGGACGGCGACACCATCGGCCTGGATGACACCCGGGCCGCCGCGACGGTGGAATCGCTGCTGGGTTCTGCGGCGATCCTGGTCAACGGTGGGGCGGTGCGCAACTTCACCAACATCATCAACGGCATGGGTAAGGCCACCGGTGACCAGGGCCAGGCGTTCGGAAGCCTGATCGCCAAGACGAACCACACACTGGGCACGCTCAACGCGCGCTCCGATCAGCTCTCGACCGCGATGACCGAGACGTCGCAGCTGCTGCGGCAGATCGAGGACAAGAACCAGACCGTCAGTGAGTTGATGGACGCGGCCGGGCCGGCCACCGACACGCTGGCCGAGCACACCACCCAGATCGCGGATCTGATCACTCAGATCGGCGATACCTCGGCACAATTACGCAAGTTCCCGTCGATCGCGGGGACCGACGCCAGCGGGCGCAGCACGATCGGCGACGCCAACAAGGTGGCGGGTGCCTGGAACGATGTGGCGCTGTCCCCGGATGCCTCGCTGTACGCGCTGAACCGGTTGATGCCGCCATTGGTGAAAGCGACGTCCGGCAGTGGTCTTTCGGTGCGCGCCAGCATCGACCGGCTGATCCTCGGGTCGATCCCGGATATCGGGTTCGCCGGTGACCCGGGATTGCATGGCCCGAAGCGCTACAACTGGCATCAGCTGGTCGGCTCGTTGCAGTACACGTTGTTGCGGCTGCAGGAGCGCGTCGTGGGCCGCGGCCCGTCGGTGCCTCAGATGCCGGTGATCCCCAGCCCGACCGAGCCCGGCGAGATCGTGCCGGCTCCCGTGGCTCCTCCGGAGACGCCGGGTCCGGTACCGCCTGGAGAGGTTCCGCCTGCTCCTGCCGAGGCGCCGGCCGCGGAGGCGCCGCGATGATCAACACACTCGCGGATTCCGTGGTCAACGTCGTCCGGGCCGGATATCGGCGCCGATCCTGGCTCTCGGCCGGCGCGTTGGTCATGACCCTGGTCGTGGCCGGCGCCTACCTGATGGTCGGGGCACTGCGGGTCAAGCCCTTCGACTCCAGCTACCGCATCACCATCGAGTTGCCGGAATCGGCCGGCTTGTTGCCCAACCAGGACGTCACGCTGCGCGGCGTGCGGATCGGGAAGGTGGAACGGCTCAACATCACACCCACAGGGGTCCAGGCGGTGGTGAACGTGAATTCGGCGGTGTCGATTCCGAAGTCCAGCGACGTGCGGGTGTCGGGTCTTTCCCCGGCAGGTGAGCAGTACATCGACTTCGCGGCGAACACGGCAGACGGCCCGTTCCTGGCCGACGGCAGCGTGATCGGCCTGGGCAAGGCCACCGTGCCGGTCAGCCTGGCCCAGCTGCTCGCCGACGCCGACGGCGCGCTGTCCCAGGTCAATGTCGACAAGCTCGAGGTGATCCGCCGGGAACTGAGCATGTCCCAAGCCGGTCCCGGCAAGCTCGCCGATGTCATCGACGGCGGCACATTCCTTCTCTCGACGCTGGATTCGGTCCTGCCCGAGACGGTGAGCATGCTGCGCAACAGCCGCGTGGTGTTCAACCTGATGGCCGACAAGAACGCCGGCATCGTGGTGGCATCCGACAATCTCGACTCGACGTTCGACGGGATCAACAGGATGCGGGACGGCTTCCGCCGGCTCACCGATCAGACCCCGGGCGCATTGAATTCTGTCGACAACCTGTTCGCCGACAACTCCGACACCATGGTGCAACTGCTCGGAAGCCTGGCCAGCACTTCACAATTGCTGTATCTGCGGGTACCGGCGCTGAACGCGCTGTTCCCGAACTACCGCACCTCGGTGCTCGACGCCCTGGGCAGCGTCATGCACGACAACGGGCTGTGGGCCACCGCCGACATCTACCCGCGCTATACCTGCGACTACGGAACACCGCGCCGGCCACCGGCGTCGGCCGACTACCCGGAGCCCTACATGTACACCTACTGCCGGGACGATCACCCGGGCGTCCTGGTCCGCGGGGCCAAGAACGCGCCGCGCCCGGCGGACGACGACACAGCGGGGCCGCCGCCCGGGGCCGATCTCGGACGCACCACCGACCCGACTCCGCGAGGTCGCTACACCATCCCGACTCCCTACGGCGGCCCGACCCTGCCGATCGAACCGCCCCGCTGACCCACCCAACCTCACCCAAAGGAGATGACGGTGACCGTGACCGCTGACAAGCACACCGACGACGAGAAGACCGAAATCGTCGACGACGCAATCGGTATCGAAGAGGCAGCCGACGAGATCGTCGAGCCCGAAACCGAAACCGAAGCCGAAGCCGAAGCCGAAGCCGACTCCGACGACGAAGCCGACTCCGACACCGACGCCAAGGCCGACGACGACAAAGGCGAGCCCGAGCCGGAGGGCGCCACCCGGGGCCGGCGCCGGCGGGTGCTCGTCGGCGCCGTGGTCGCGGTGTTCGTTGCCGCGTTGGCGCTCTCAGGCTTCCTGGGGTGGCAGGTGTGGCAGACCCATCAGGTGGCGCAGGCCGGAAAGCAGGCCCAGGATGCCGCGGTGGCATACGCACAGATCTTGACGAGTATCGATTCCAACAAGGTCGACGAGAACTTCAACCAGGTGCTGTCCGGCGCGACGGGCGAGTTCAAGGACATGTACTCGCAGTCGAGCATGCAGCTGCGCCAGTTGCTCATCGACAACAAGGCCTCGGCGCATGGCGTGGTGGTGGACTCGGCCGTGCAGTCGGCGAGCAAGGACAAGGTCGTGGTGTTGTTGTTCGTCGACCAGTCGGTGTCGAACACCACCGTTCCCGATCCGCGGATCGACCGCAGCCGCATCAAGATGACCATGGAGAAGGTCGACGGGCAGTGGCGCGCAAGCAAAGTGGAACTCGCCTGAGCCGGCCATGATGCGCATCGGCAAACTGATCGGCGCGGCAGCCCTGGCAGCGGGCTCCCTGGTGGGTGTCGCGACCGCCCCGCCCGCGGCGGCGTCGGCGGCATCGTTCTGTGACGAACTGGGCGCCCAATGGGACGGGCAGTCCTGCCATACGTCGGTGACCTCGGACCGAAACGCGGTTCGTGACATCAAGATGGCACTGCCCGGCGATCTGGTGGAAAACCCCGTCATCCGGCAGTACCTGACCAACCTGATGAACAACTGGCGCAACGCCGCGCAGAAGATGGCTCACGACAGCTTCGGTGAGGAGCAGTTCGAGATCTTCCAGCATGGCGACGCGATGACGGCCGTCTTCCATGAGATGTACTCGGGCACGGTCGGCACCGACGCCTTGTCACACCCGAACGCGCCCATCGTCAGCGATGCGTACCGCACCTTCACCTTCGCCGGTGGGCGGCAGGTGCAGCTGGCCGACCTGTTCAAACCGGGCGCCGATTTCCGGGCCGAGATCCCGCGCCTGGGCGAGCCGTTCATCGTCGCCGCACTCGATGCCGCGCCGCCGCCGCATCAGCCCGGCACCTATCCGTTCACTCCGGACCGCTGGACCCCGGACAACGTCTACTCGGGCGGATACAAGGCCTGGGCACTGACCCCCGACGAGCTGATCCTCTACATGCCGGATTACCCGGTCGGGCGCGACAGTCCGATCGATTTCACTCCCGGCAGGATGCAGTGGTCGATGGACGGCGGCACCGTGCAGGCGCACATTCCGCTCTCGGCGCTGGCCCCGGTGCTGCAGCCGCAATACGGCGGTGCCTGATCGCCAGGCTTGAGCCTTTCGATTCTTCGCGAGGCTAAAGGGTTACCCGGCCTGAGTTTGTTGCCACCATGAGCCGCACCAATCAGTGCGACTCCATGGGGGACAACGGCCATGCGCCCAATCAGTTCGGTACTCGCGATGCTCAGCGCACTCGTGTTGGTACTGACCGCGTGTGGCTCGTCCGGTGAGTCGGCGCGCACCGAAGACGGCAAGACCGTGGTGCGCTACCAGGGCTGGGCCGGTGAGGTCCGCTTCCAAGAGCTGGCCGAGGAACTCGGCTACTACCAGAAGATCAAGCTCGATTGGGTGGGGAACACCACCAGCGGGCCGCAGGACATCCAGTCGGTGGCCACCGGCGATATCGACGTGGGTGAGGCGTTCAACGGCGCCGTGGTCAAGCTCAATGCCGCCGGTGCCCCGATCACCTCGGTGCTCAGCTCCTACGGCGCCGATGAGGGCGAATACACCGGCTACTTCGTGCTGGAGAACAGCCCGATCCACTCGGCACGCGACCTGATCGGCAAGAAGGTCGGGATGAATACCCTTGGCGCCCACCACGAGTTCCTGACCCGGGAATGGCTGGCCAAGGAGGGACTGACCAACGACGAGATCAAGACGGTGACCCTCACGGTGGTGCCGCCGGTCAACACCGAGCAGGCGTTGCGGGAGAAGCAGATCGACGTCGCGGCGCTCAACGGGATCTGGCGCGAGACCGCGCAGCAACGCGGGGGGATCCGGCCGCTGTTCACCGACAAGTCACTGTTCGGGGCGTTCAGCTACGGCACCTATGTGGTCCGTGACGAGTTCCTGGCCAAGAACCGGGATGCGGTGGCCGATTACGTCCAGGGCACGGCCCGGGCCATCCGCTGGACCCAGGTGACCCCGCGCGACGAGGTGGTGGCCAAGTTCCGCGAGATCATCAACAAGCGAAAGCGCAACGAGGACACCCAGTCCATCGAATACTGGCGCAGCTCGGGCATTCCGGTACCCGGCGCTGTGATCGCCGAGCGCGAACTGCAGACCTGGATCGACTGGCTGGTCCGCAACGGTGAGCTCAAGGAAGGCCAGCTCAAGGCCAAGGATCTCTACACGAACGATCTCAACCCGTATGCCAACGGAACCTATCCCGAAGGCAGCGGTCCGGACGGGAAAGTACTGGCGCACAAGTGAGTACGCAACCCAAGCTGCGCCTGCGCAATGTGACCAAGCAGTTCCCGATCCGCGGTGAGAAGACCAGCTTCACCGCCATCCAGGACATCAGCATCGACGTCACGGCAGGTGAGTTCCTGGTGCTGGTCGGGCCGAGTGGTTGCGGCAAGTCGACGCTGCTGGACCTGCTCGGCGGGCTGACCCAGCCGACGTCGGGGGAGATCCTGCTCGACGGCAAGCCGGTCACCGGGCCCGGGCTGGATCGGGGCATCGTCTTCCAGCAGTACGCGCTGCTGCCGTGGCGCAGCGCCCGTAAGAACATCGAATTCGGTCTGGAGGCAAAGGGACTGCCCGCGGCTCAGCGGCGCCGGCGGGCCGAGGAGTACCTCGAGCTGGTGGGGCTGCAGGGCTTCGCCGATCGCTACCCGCACGAGCTGTCCGGTGGGATGAAGCAGCGGGTCGCGATCGCCCGCAGCCTCGCGTTCGACCCCGAGGTGCTGCTGATGGACGAGCCGTTCGCCGCCTTGGATGCCCAGACCCGGGAATCCCTGCAGGACGAACTGCTCAGGATCTGGCAGGCCACGGGTAAGACCATCCTGTTCATCACCCACGGCATCGACGAGGCGCTGTACCTCGGCCAGCGGGTCGCGGTGCTGACGTCACGGCCGGGCCGGATCAAGCAGATCGTCGACGTCGACATCGACCGCAACACCGACGACGTCCGCTCCAGCGAGGGATTCCGGGCACAACGCCACCACATCTGGTCGCTTCTGCACGACGAGGTGGAACGCGCCCGGTCCGAGGAGGTTCAACATGTCTAGCGCCGTCGCGGTGGCTCCCGTCGAGTCACCCGCCGAAATCCCGACCGAGGCGCCGGCAGCAGCCGAGCCCGAGCATCGCGGCCGCCGACTGCAGGCCCTCACCTGGCGGCTGTTGCGCGCCACCGTGGTCGTCGCCGCGTTCCTGGCGCTGTGGGAGGTGGCCCCGCGGGTCGGGCTGGTGGACAAGGTCTTTCTGCCGCCGTTCTCCGAGGTCGTCAGCGCGTGGTTCACCCTTTTGAACAACGGCCAACTGTGGGAGCACGTTTCGGCCAGCCTGTCGCGCGCGCTGGCCGGTCTGGCCATCGCGATCGTGGTCAGCATCCCGGTGGGAGTGGCGATCGCCTGGTACCGGCCGGTCGCCGAGTTTCTCAACCCGATCCTGGAGTTGTTCCGCAACACCGCCGCGCTCGCCCTGCTGCCGGTCTTCATCCTGATCCTGGGGATCGGTGAGACCTCCAAGGTGGCCCTGGTGATCTATGCCGCGTCGTTCCCGATCCTGCTCAACACCATCTCCGGGGTGCGCACCGTCGACCCCCTCCTGATCAAATCGGCGCGTTCCCTCGGTCTTTCACCGATCAGGCTGTTCCAGAAGGTGATCCTGCCCGCGGCGGTGCCCACCATCTTCACCGGCCTGCGCATGGCGGCGGCCTCCTCGATCCTGGTGTTGATCGCCGCCGAGATGGTCGGCGCCAAGGCCGGATTGGGTTACCTGATCACCGCATCACAGCTCAACTTCCAGATCCCCAACATGTATGCCGGCATCGTGACGATCGCGCTGGTGGGTGTCATCTTCAACGGCATCGTGGTGGCCATCGAGGGGCGGTTGTCGGGCTGGCGGGCGACGACCTGAACACCGGACATACGAAACGTACGAGAACTCGACAAGGATCTTCATGACGCGACAACTTCATCTCAACGCCTTCCTCATGGGAGTCGGGCACCACGAGGCAGCGTGGCGGCACGAGCGTACCGACGTACGAAACCTGACCGACGTCAAGCACTTCCAGCGCCTTGCCCAACTGGCCGAACGCGGCAAGCTGGATTCGGTGTTCTTCGCCGACGGGTTGGCCGTGGGGCCGCGGGTGAAGCACAACACACAGGCGATCTTCGAGCCGATCACGCTGCTCACCGCGATGGCGACGGTCACCGAGCACGTCGGCCTGATCGCCACCGCGACCACCGGGTACATCGAGCCCTACACCCTGGCCCGCAGCTTCGCCTCCCTCGATCACATCAGCGGAGGCCGGGCCGGGTGGAACATCGTCACCTCCGCCGGTGAGGACGAAGCGGCCAACTTCGGCGTCGAGGGCATCCCCGACCATGGCGGCCGCTACCGGCGTGCCACTGAATTCGTCGACGTGGCAACGGCTTTGTGGGACAGCTGGGAAGACGGCGCACTGGTCCTCGACGAGGCCAGCGGTACCTTCGCCGATACGGAGCGGGTGCACCGGATCGACCACGACGGCGAGCACTTCAAGGTCCGTGGCCCACTGAACACACCGCGTTCGGTGCAGGGCCGCCCGCTGTTGGTACAGGCCGGGTCCTCGGAGTCGGGTAAGGATTTCGCCGCGCGCCATGCCGAGGCGATCTTCACCGCGCAGCGCTCGGTGGCCGACGGCAAGGCGTTCTACCGCGACGTGAAAGCCCGCGCGGTGAAGTTCGGCCGTAGCGCTGATGAGGTGAAGATCCTGCCCGGCATCGTGCCGTTCATCGGTCCCACCGAGGAAGCCGCTCGCGAACTGGAACAGCAGTTCACCGACCTGATCTCGCCCGAGTACTCGTTGCGCCAGCTGTCGCAGATGCTCGGAGTGGACCTGACCGCGCATGCGCTCGACGCGCCGTTGCCCGCGCTGCCACCCATCGAGCAGATCCAGGGCAACAAGAGCCGCTATCAACTGGTGAAGGATCTCGCCAGCAGCGAGTCGCTGACCGTACGGCAGCTGATCGCCAAACTCGGTGGCGGACGCGGGCACCGGACCTTCGCGGGGACTGCCGAGCAGGTTGCCGACAACTTGGAGCTGTGGTTCACCGAGGGCGCCGCCGACGGTTTCAACATCATGCCGCCGTATCTGCCCGGCGGCTTGGAGGATTTCGTCGAGCAGGTGGTGCCGATCCTGCAGCGGCGCGGACTGTTTCGGACCGACTACACCGCGACGACGCTGCGCGGGCATTACGGGCTGGCGCACCGGCCCAGCCGTTACACCGTGACGGCGGCCGAAACCAGCGCGTGAGCGAGGGCGTTCCGCTCCGCTCTCTGGCCACCACAGTCTTTCTGCCGTCCGCGATCTTCGGGATCGGGCAGGGCGCCGGCGCACCCGTGATCGCGCTCATCGCACGGGATCTGGGCGCCTCGGTGGGCCTGGCCGGGTTCATCGTCGCGCTCGTCGGTCTCGGTGCGGTATTCGGCGACCTGCCCGCCGGGCGAATGGTGGCCAGGTTCGGGGAGCGCCGGTCGATCATCGTCGGGTCCTCGCTCGGTACGGCGGGTGTGCTGCTGTCCCTGGTCGCCTGGAATCCGGTGGTGCTGGGCGTCGGCGCGCTGCTGACCGGGTTCTCCAGCGCGGTATGGGGTTTGGCGCGGCAGAGCTACCTGGCCGAGGCAGTGGGCGTCGAGAGACGGGCCCGCGCCATGGCGATGTTCGCCATGACGTGGCGGCTGGGCTACTTCGTCGGGCCGCTCGTCGGGGCGGCGGTGATCCTGGCCGTCGGGGCTCGGGGCGGCTTCATCGTCCAGCTGATCGGCATCGTGGTGTCGGGGTTTCTGATGGCCCGGCTGGCCGATCCGCCGCGTGCCGAGGGCGCGGTGCCCGGCGGGGCACGGCTGGTCGAGATCGTGCGCACGCACCGCACGCTGCTGGGCACCCTCGGACTGGGCGCGCTGATGATGGGGGCGGCACGGTCATCCCGGGATGCGGTGCTCCCGCTGTGGGCCGATCACATCGGGCTGAGCGCGGCGACTGCCTCGTTGGTGTTCGGCATCGGTGCCTTGGCCGACCTGTTGTGCTCCTACCCGTCCGGGATGGTGATGGACCGCTATGGGCGGCGGGCGATGGCGGTGCCGTCACTTCTGGTGATCGGTGCGTCGCTGTTCGCGTTGCCGTTCGCCGCCGGGGTGATCGGCCTGACGGCCGTGGCCGTGTTGATGGGTGTGGGCAACGGGCTGGGCAACGGCGTGATCATGACGCTGGGCGCCGATGTGGCGCCCACGGCGACCCGGGCCGAGTTCCTGGCTGCCTGGCGGCTGATGCACGACAGCGGGATGTTCCTCGGGCCGCTGGCGGTCGGCGGGGTGGCCGCGGTCGCCCCGCTCGGCGTCGCGGCGGCTGCCCTTGGCGCGGTGTCGTGCGCCGGGGCGGCGACCATGCACCGCTTCATCCCGAGGTTCTCACCCTGGCCTGCCCGCTGAATGTGTCGAGTGTGCGCTCAGATCGCGATTTCGTCGTCAAACGCGATCTGAGCGCACACTCGGCAGCGTCTCCTAGCGGTAGTTGACGAACTGCAGCGCCACGTCGAGGTCGGCACCACGCAGCAGCGCCTGGACGGCCTGCAAGTCATCGCGCTTCTTCGAGCTGACCCGGATCTCTTCACCCTGGATCTGCGCCTTGACGCCCTTGGGGCCTTCGTCGCGGATGATCTTGGTGATCTTCTTGGCCTGCTCGCTGCTGATGCCCTGCTTGATGTCGCCGGACACCTTGTAGGTCTTGCCGCTGGCCTGCGGTTCGCCGGCGTCGAAGGCCTTCATCGAGATGTCGCGGCGGACCAATTTCTCCTTGAACACGTCGACCGCGGCCTTGACGCGCTCCTCGGTGCTGGAGGTGAGTTCGATCACCTCTTCGCCCTTCCAGGCGATGCTGGTGTCGGTGCCGCGGAAGTCGAACCGGGTGGACAGTTCCTTGGCGGCCTGGTTGAGCGCGTTATCGACCTCCTGACGGTCGACCTTGCTGACGACGTCGAAGCTGGAATCCGCCATTGGACGCCCCTCCTCTTCCCTCGATAATCCTGCCGGTTTGTAACTTAGGTACATCCTCGTTGTACCCTGCTAGTCGCACCAAACCGGAAACGGGGCGGGGCGACACCAGGCAGATTGCCCGAGCGGCCAATGGGAGCGGACTGTAAATCCGTCGGCTTACGCCTACGCAGGTTCGAATCCTGCATCTGCCACCCTGATCAGGCCCCTTTCGAGGGGGCCTGTTTTGGTTTTGTGGCCTGACCGTCGAGGTTGGTGTCTACCGACGGTCCTCGGAGCCCTGGCATCCGCTCGCCGGATCCGCCGCCTTTGTCTGGCCGGCGGCATCGGCCGACCACCAGCCGAAGCGATGGACCTCAAGGTGGTGGTCCGGTTCCGCGTGCTCCTCGGCCCACCGCAATGCGGTGCGTTTGCGCCAGAACCCGGCGATAGGCATCACGCCACCGTCAGAGCGGTACATGAAGACATACCAACCGAGTTTCACCGCACCCCCCGATGCTGAGCCTGCCTAAGTGTTCCGAACTCCATTCTGGCGCGGGAGTACCGTTCCCTCAAATCCGGGGCAAGCCCTGCGTCACGCAACACTCCACGAGAAACGGTGAATCCGTCTCTACGCAGGGCGAATCCGTCAACCCACTCGACTGTGATTCCCGGCAGTCGGCCGGCGCAAACAATCGAGTCGACAGCATCGGGAGAATCGATTTCATGACTACGCACCGCGTCGTCGACCACAAGCTGTTGAACTTCGCCAGCCACATCGACGACAACACCATCGAGCAGGCGAAGCAGACCGCCTCGATGCCGTTCGTGCACCCTCATGTCGCGCTGATGCCAGATGCCCACAGCGGGAAGGGGTCGGCCGTCGGCACGGTCATCCCCACCATCGACGCCGTGATCCCGGCGGCGGTCGGTGTCGACATCGGGTGCGGGATGATCGCTGCCCGCACGGAATTCACCGCCACCGATCTTCAGGGCCGTGGCCTGGCCGCACTGCGTACCGCGATCGAGACGGCGATTCCGCTGTCGCCGGGCAACTACAACGACACGCTCGCCCGGTTCCCGTTCACGCAGGGCCGCATCGCCGACCTCGAGCATTTGGCGCAGGACGGCGGAATCGACCTGTCGCACTCGCCCAAGTGGCGCGAGCAACTCGGTTCCCTCGGTGGTGGCAACCACTTCATCGAGCTGTGCCTGGATCAGGCCGACCGGGTGTGGCTGTTCCTGCATTCGGGTTCTCGCGGTGTCGGAAACAAGATCGCGCAGAAGCACATCAAGATCGCGCAGAGGCTCATGAAGCGGTGGTGGATCGAGCTGCCCAACCCGGACCTCGCCTACCTACCGCAGGGCACCCTCGAGTTCACCGACTATCTGCGGGAACTCAACTGGGCGCAGCGATTCGCGTTCGAGAACCGGGCCGAGATGATGGACCGCTACATGTGGGTGTTCGCCGCGTGGATGGGCTATGCCCAGTTGGATCAGCCGAAGACCGCGGGCGACTTCGAGGTCGAGCGGATCAACACCCACCACAACTACACCCGTAGGGAACACCATGGTGGGCGCGATGTGTGGCTGACTCGCAAGGGCGCGATCGATGCCCACGCAGGCGTCATGGGGCTGATCCCGGGCAGCATGGGGACCCGTTCGTATGTGGTGCGCGGCAAGGGCAACGCGGCCGGGCTCTGCTCGGCTCCGCACGGCGCCGGGCGTCGGTTCTCCCGTAACGAGGCCCGCCGCCGGTTCACCGCGGACGACCTCGCCGCGCGGATGCAGGGCATCGAGTACCGGCACGGCGAGCAGTGGGTCGACGAGATCCCCGATGCGTACAAGGACATCGACGTCGTGATGGCCGACGCCGCGAGCCTCGTCGAGGTCGAGCATGAGCTGCGTCAGGTGCTCAACGTCAAGGGCACGTAGGTCCTGGCCGCCGGGTCAGGACCTACGTGGGCAGCAGACACAGCTGCACCATCGCCAGCGAGCGGGGGCTGCGCAGGCTGATCCCGGTCGCCTCCTCGAACCGGCGGATCCGGTTCATCACGGTGTTGCGGTGGCAGTAGAGCTCCGACGCGGTGTCGGAAACCGAACCGCTGCCGGCGAACACCTGGATGGTCTCGACGATCAATTCGTAGTCGTGAACGTCGTGGAGTGGACCGAGGACATACCCGCGCAGGTCCTCGATCACCTCTGAGAGCTGCGTGATCGACAGCTGTGCCCACGAGCGGCGCAGCGTGGTCGACCGCAGGTCCAGATCGACGAGCATCCGAACCGTGGCGGCAGCTCGGTGCAGCTCCGGCAGGGCTACCGCTCGGGGCGCGACGGCGCCGTCGAGATCGGCCAGCAGGTCGGTCACCAGCGCCTCGTCGTCGGGCCAGCGTGGGTCGGCGGCCACCAGGATCAGCGCGACGCCGTGGTCGACGTAGTCCAGCGAGGTCAGGTGCCGATTGAGCAGGCGCCGGGTGACGGTGCGGCCGGCCTCCTCACCGGAAATCCCGATCACCCAATAGCTGGCCGCCTCGTCGAGGCCCAGGATCTGGGCCGCGCGCCGAACAGTGGTCGGTGCGGGCTCGCCGGAGAACAGTTCGGACAGGCTGTGTTGTTGTTCGAGGGTGCTGGTCCGTGCCATCGACAGCCGCTGGTCCAGATAGCCGCGCTGCACTCTGATCGCGAAGTCGTCGACCGCCTGCCAGAGCACGTCGACGTGCAGCGCCAGTACGGCCATGTCGTCATCGCCGGCCAGCTTCAGCAGCGCCGACCACGCGACGAGGAAGTCGGTGCGCACCGCCGCGGTGAGGTTCTCCAGCGCGATGCCCTGGGTGGCGCGCAAGGCTCCGACCGCTGCGGGGAACTCCGCCAGCTCGGCGCTCATCGGTCGTTCCAGCAGGGCGGCCAGCAGGTAGCGGAACGCCAGTCGCGCCGCGCTGAGAAGGTCGTCTTCCTCGGGGACGCTGTCGTAGAACCGGGCACCCCGGTCGATCTGCGTCAGGTACTCGGCGGCCAGGTCGTCGTCCAGGTTGTCCAGCTGTGCGAGCAGCCAGCGCCAGCGAAGCCGGGTGTCTTCGCGGCGGCCGGACAGATTGCGCATCATCGGGCAGGCTACTGCAGACCAGACGGGTTTGTAGGGTGAGCGATCCGAACCGTTCGCGGACGAGATTGCGCCCCGGTGCCCAATCCGGGGCAGGAAAACCGGGTGGATCCGGCGCTCGGATGTGCGTGTGCACAATTTGTGCCGACCAATACGTTGCACGGCGGCTATGGGCCGGATCACGTTGGCGGCCATACGATCTGTTGCCATGTCCACGACGTACATCCGCGGCGGCACCGTCGTTTCCCCCACCGGTTGTCAGGCGCTCGACGTGCTCATCGACGGTGAGCGCATCGCTGCCCTGGTCGATCCGGAGCTGGCTCCGTTCGGCGATCCCGACCGGACTTTCGACCGCGTGCTGGATGCCTCGGGCCGCTACGTCATCCCCGGCGGCGTCGACGCCCACACCCATATGGAGATGCCGTTCGGCGGCACCGTCGCCTCCGACACTTTCGAGACCGGCACCCGCGCGGCCGCCCACGGCGGCACCACCACGATCATCGACTTCGCGATCCAGCGGCAGGGCGAGCGGGTACAGGACACCCTGGCGGCCTGGCACACCAAGGCCGCGGGCAACTGCGCGATCGACTACGGCTTCCACCAGATCCTGGGCGGCGTGGACTCCGATGCCCTCAAGGCGATGGACGAGCTGGTCGCCGAGGGCGTGACGAGCTTCAAGCTGTTCATGGCCTACCCCGGGGTGTACTACTCCGACGACGGCCAGATCCTGCGGGCCATGCAGCAGTGTGCGAGCAACGGCGCGCTGACGATGATGCATGCCGAGAACGGCATCGCCATCGATCAACTGGTGGCCCAGCACATCGAACGCGGCGAAACCTCGCCCTACTACCACGGGGTGTCCCGGCCGTGGGAGCTGGAAGAGGAGGCCACCCACCGCGCGATCATGCTGGCGAAGGTCACCGGGGCGCCGCTGTACGTGGTCCACGTTTCGGCCAAGCAGGCCATGGAGCAGATCGCCACCGCCCGCGGCCGCGGCGCCAACGTCTTCGCCGAGACCTGCCCGCAGTACCTGTACCTCTCGCTGGAGGAGCAGCTGGGCGCCGCCGGGTTCGAAGGCGCCAAGTGGGTGTGCTCCACGCCGTTGCGCTCCCGCGAGGAGCGTCACCAGGACGAGCTGTGGCGCTACATCCGCACCGGCGACGTGGCGACGGTGTCCACCGACCACTGTCCGTTCTGTTTCAAGGGACAGAAGGAGATGGGTATCGACGACTTCTCCAAGATCCCCAATGGCATGGCCGGCGTCGAACACCGCATCGACCTGATGTACCAGGGCGTGGTCAACGGCAACCTGAGCCTGGAGCGCTGGGTCGACGTGTGTGCCACCACCCCGGCCCGCATGTTCGGGCTCTACCCGCGCAAGGGCATCATCTCGCCCGGGGCCGACGCCGACGTCGTGATCTATGACCCCAACGCGCACACCTCGATCGGTTTCGACAAGACCCACCACTCGAACCTCGATCACTCCACCTGGGAGGGCTTCGAGATCGACGGCGGTGTGCAGACCGTGCTGTCGCGCGGCACCGTCGTCGTCGACCGTGGTCAGTATCTCGGCCGGAAGGGCCACGGCAGCTACCTCAAACGCGGGCTGTCGCAATACCTGATCTGACCCGGATCGACCGCATCGTCAAGCGTGGCCGAAGCCCGCGACGTTCGTTCAACGTGCCTGGAGGAAAACCTTGACCGCACAACACAACAACACCGAACTGCGCATTCGTCTGGACGCCGGCCGCGACCGCGAGTTCCTGGACTCCTGGGCGGAACTGGCGGCCATCGGCGAGACCCCGGCGGGCGGCGTAGAGCGCCAAGCCGCCACCGCCGAGGACGGGCAGATGCGGGACTGGTTCTCGCAGTGGCTGCGTCAGCGTGGCTTCACCGTGGAAGTCGACCGGGTCGGAAACCTGTTCGGCCTGCTGGAGTTTCAGCCGGGTGCGCCCTACGTCCTGGTGGGATCGCACCTCGACAGCCAGCCCCGCGGAGGCAAGTTCGACGGCGCCTACGGCGTCTTCGCCGGTGCCTCCGCCGCCGACCGGATCCGCCGTCAGGCCGCCGAATCCGGTGTGACGCCGATGTACAACGTCGCCGTGGTGGACTGGTTCAACGAGGAAGGCTCGCGGTTCAAGCCGTCGCTGATGGGCAGTGCGGTGTTCACCGGGGCCGCGGATCTCGAAGACACGCTCAACATCACCGATCAGGACGGCGTCACTGTCCGCGACGCCCTGACCGCCATCGACAGCATCGGGAAAACGGATGTGTTCCCGGACGGCGACGTCACCCGCCGGCTGGCCGCCTATGCCGAGATCCATATCGAGCAGGGCCGCGAACTGGAGAAGCACAATGTCTCCATCGGGTTGGTGGACCGCACCTGGGCCGCCAACAAGTACGAATTGAATGTCATTGGCGCCCAGGGGCACACTGGTGCCACCGCGATCGACGACCGCCAGGATGCGCTGCTGGGTGCGGCGCTGATCGTGGTGGCGCTACGTGACATCGCCGACGAGTTCGGCGAGGAGCTGCACACCAGTTGTGGGCAGTTGACCGTGCTGCCCAACTCTCCGGTGGTGGTACCGCGCGAGGTTCACATGCACCTGGACTTGCGTTCTGACAACGACGAGTTGCTCGCCGCCGCCGACGCCGCGCTGCGAAAGCGCATCGCCGAGGCCGAGATCCGGGCCAAGGTCGAGGTCGAGCACCGCAAGGCCCACGTCTGGCCCGGCCACCACTACCAGCCGGAAGGGGTGGAGCTGGCCCGCACCGTCGCCGATGACCTCGGAATGTCGAGCATGCTCGTGCAGACCCGCGCCGGCCACGACTCGACCAACATGAAGGAAATCGTCCCTTCGGTGATGCTGTTCGTTCCCAGCGTGGAAGGCATCTCGCACGCCGAGGCCGAATTCACCTCGGACGAAGACCTTTGCACCGGTGTGGATCTGCTCACCGAGACGCTGGCCCGCATGCTCGACGGCGCCTTGGACTCGGCCACTGCCAATCGCGTCCGGTGACGCGCAACCACAATACGAATAGGAGACCAACATGGACCTGGGACTGAAAGGCATGCGGGCACTGATCTCCGGTGCCAGCGACGGCATCGGACTGGCCACCGCGGAGTTGCTGGCCGAAGAAGGTGCCGACGTGGCACTGGTGGCCCGCCGCGCGGACGCGCTGACCGAGGCCTGTACCTCGATCTCGGCCAGGACCGGCGTCAAGGCCGTGTCCGTGGCAGCCGACCTCAGCGACAAGTCGGTGTTCGACTCGGTGGTCACCGACGTCGTCGACGAACTCGGCGGCCTGGACATCCTGATCAACAACGCCGGCGCGTCATCGTTCGGTGGCTTCGATGACCTCACCGACGAACAGTGGGTCGCCGACATCAACCTCAAGCTGTTCGGATTCATCCGCATGACCCGAGCGGCGTTGCCACACCTGCTCAAGAACGGCAACGGCCGCATCGTCAACGTCGCGGGAAACTCCGGCAAGCAGGCGCTGGAGTATCACATGCCCGGAGCCGCCGCCAACGCCGCGATCCTGAACTTCAGCAAGTCGTTGTCGCTGCAGGTCGGTGCGCAGGGCGTGATGATCAACACGGTGTGCCCCGGCCCGGTCCGGACCGCGCGGCTGGTCAAGCAGTTCGCCACCAACGCCAAGGACTGGGGTTGCACCCCCGAGGAGGCCGAGGAGCGCTACCTGGAGAACCTGCCACTGTCCTACATCCCCAGCGCGCGGGACATCGCCTACTCGATCGTGTTCCTGGCCTCGCCGCGGGCCGCGTACCTGAACGGGACCACGATCACCAACGACGGCGGAATCACCCGTGCCGTCTGAGTTTTCGCGGCCCACGGCGTGGCGGGTGGCGCGGATCGGGATGATCGTGCCGTCGTCGAACACGTGCCTGGAACCCACCACGTACCGAATGCTGGGGGAGCGAACCGACGTCAGTGTCCACTTCACCCGGATCCCGGTCGGCCGGGTCGGGCTCGACGGCACCTCCGACGCCCAGTTCGACACGGGCGGAATGGAAGCGGCGGCGGTCATGCTGGCCACGGCCGAGGTCGATGTGATCGCGTTCAACGGCACGGCGGGTTCATGGCTGGGTACCGATCATGATCGGGCGATCACCGACGCCATCACCACTAAGACCGGGGTGCGGGCGCTCACCAGCACGCAGGCCACCCTGGCGGCATTCGCGGCTCTGGGCGTGCGCAGCATCGGCCTGGTCACGCCCTACCCCGACGACATGAATGCCAGGATCGGCGAGTGCTACCGCGACGAGGGCATCACCGTGAGCGCGGCGCATGGTTTCGGTCTCACCGAGACCGCCGACATCGGCAGGATACGGGCCGACGAGCTACTGGCGCCCACTCGGCTGGTCGCACAAAGCCGACCTGACGCGGTCGCCTATGTCTGCACCAATCTGCACGGTGCCGATGCCGTCGAGGATGCCAGAGCCGAAATCGGCATCCCGGTGGTCGATTCGGTGGTGGTCACGCTCGCGGCGTGCCTGGCCATGGTGGGAGCCGGTCCGCTGCATCCGCGATGGGGGCTGGACCTGGCCGGGACCCTGGGGTTGACCAGTGGGACCGTTGCCCGGCCGTGAGGAAGCCGACGGCCGGTGGCAGGTTCTCCTCGAGGGACTCGCCGGCATCGACGATGAACTCGCGGCCGAGTATCTCGAACGGATCGACGGTGGCGCACGCTACTACGATGGTGTCCCGGACGAACACGATCTGAAAGACAGCGCCCGCAACGCATTCCGCTATCTTCTCGGGTGTCTGTTGGCCAGGCCGCTGTCTGCCGATCTGATGGCGTTCCCGGCGCAAGTCGGCGCCCTGCGCGCCCGCCAGGGCATCGCGTTGGAGAACCTGAGCGCGGCGGTCCGAAACGACTTCCTTGTTGCGTGGTCGGCGTTGTTACGTCTGGCCGACGACAGCGACATGGCCGTGCTGGCCATGCACGTCGGTCAACTGTGGACTGTGGTGGACGATTTCGCCGGCGCTATTCAACGGGGCTACCTGGACGAGCGACTGCAAATGGCGCGCACCGATGCCATCGAACAACAACGGAGTCTCTCCGACCTGTTCTCGGATGGGCCGAGTCCCACCTTGGTGCGCCGCGCGGCCGAGGTGCTCGGGCTCGACGAGACCGCGTTCTATTGGGTCGTGGGCATCACCGCCGACGATGCGATTTCGACGGTGACCCGGCGGCTCGCAGGCTCCGGTGTGGTGGCGCTGGAGCACACCAGCAAGGGCGTGACGCTGTTCCTCTTGTCCGCGCACACCCGCTGGCCCGATGACGAGGCGCTCGCGGCCGACGTCCTGGCCGGCGTGGCAGGGGCGGTAGCACCGCGAACTGTGCTGTTACAGAACGTTTTCCAGTCCGCTACGACGGTCCGGATGCTTGCGCAGCTGGGTTTGGAGGCGACTACGCTCAGGCGTTCCTGGTCGCAGTTGTCGATTGCTCAGCTGTGCGCCGTGTTCGACGACCTGCGTAGCTACGTGGACGCTCCGCTCGCCGCGATGAACGATCGCGACCTCCTGGTCGAGACCATGCTGGTATTCGCCGAGAGCGGATCGGTCTCCGCCACCGCCGCGAAACTCTATTGCCACCGCAACACGGTGCTCAATCGGATCCGGAAGTTCGAGGACGCCACCGGAATCAGCCTCCGCACACCCCGGGCGCAAGCCATGGTGCAACTGTGCCTGCTGCGGTCATGAACCGGCGTGCGCGTCCGCGATTGTGCAGACGCACACTGTGTGAGCTGGATCGCGTTGCACCGCGACTATGGGTGCAGCCATATTGCCGCCCTAGCATTTTCGCTATGACCAGCACCTACCAGAGGACCATATGAACCCTTCAGTTCCTGCTGCAGACACAGACGCTGCGGCCGCGAAATCGCGTCGCCGGCGCACCATCATCGCGAGCATGGTCGGCACCACCATCGAGTGGTACGACTTCAACATCTACGGATCCGTCGCCGCGTTGGTGTTCGGCAAGATCTTCTTTCCCGATGTTGATCCGGCGGCTGGAACCTTGTTGGCGCTGGCCACATTCGGGGTCGGGTTCGCCGCCCGCCCGATCGGTGGGATCATCTTCGGCCACATCGGTGACCGGGTCGGGCGCAAGGCGGCCCTGATCGCGACCATCTTGATGATGGGTGCCGCGACCGTGGCCATCGGACTGCTGCCGACCTACAGCTCCATCGGCATTCTGGCGCCCGTCCTGCTGGTGCTGTGTCGCCTGATTCAAGGCATCGGTCTCGGTGGTGAGTGGGGCGGCGCCGTGCTGATGGTGGTGGAGCAGGACGAGTCCGTGGACAGCCGGGGGCGGGCCGGCAGCTGGATGCAATCCGCCTCGCCGTTGGGCTTCCTGTTGTCCACGGCCACGCTGGCAGCGGTCAGCGCGCTGATGACCGAGGAACAGTTCATGGCCTGGGGATGGCGCGTTCCGTTCCTGCTCAGTGCGCCACTGGTGCTGGTGGGCCTGCTGATTCGCGTCAAGATCGTCGAATCCTCGGTCTTCACCCGAAATCAGAAGCAGCTCAAGGAAAAGGAGGCCAAGGCCCCGATCCTGCAAGTGCTGCGCCACGCCCCGAAGATGATCCTGCTCGTCGTGCTGCTCGGGCTGGGCCAGCAGGTCGCCTACTTCGTGATCAACGTTTTCTCGTTGTCCTACGTCACCCATCACACCGACATCTCGAAGGGGACGGTCCTCAACGCCGTCGCCATCGGCGCTGTCGCTCAGCTCTTGTCGATTCTGTACTTCGGACGGCTCAGTGACCGGGTGGGCCGGCGCATTCCCTTCCTCATCGGCGGCGTCGGGATGGCGGTGTGGGCCTTCGCGGTGTACCCGCTGATGGGTACCGGCAACTTCGGGCTGATGGTGCTGTCGGTGTCGGTCGCGATGGTGTTCCAGGGTGCGATGTACGGCGTGCTCGCGGCGTTCATCGCCGAACTGTTCGACACCAGCTACCGCTACACCGGTGTCTCGCTCGGCTACATGCTGATCGGCATCGTCGGCGGAGGGTTCGCACCGCTGATCGCGTCGACGCTGCTGGACACCACCGGTTCGGTGACTTCGGTCGCGATCTACATCTCGGCGTCATCTGTGCTGACGCTGATCGCCGCCTACTTCGCGCCGGAAACCTCGAAGCGCAACCTCGACAATCTCCTCGACGACGGCGCCGTCACCGACCCCGCACCTCAGCGCGGTCAGAGCGTGGCGCACACCGGGTAGACCCGGCGGAGGGAAACGATCTGCCGTTGCCTGGCCGAACATGGCCAGGCAACGGGCCGACTCAGGACTTGCGCCCGGCGACCAGATAGACCACGGGAACCACGCCCGAGGTGCTCAGCACCCCGAGCGCGCTGCCCCACAACCATTTCGGTCCGTGATCCGGCTCGCATCACGACCGGCGAGGTCGCGCAGTGCCCAGGCCCGCAGCCCGGCATCGATCGCGGCCACCGCGATGACGGCCGCCTTGGCGTTGGGGGACAGGTCTTTCCAGCGCTTCTTGGCCACTACGGCATTCCTTTCGGGCAACGGACGGTCACTTCCAAGGTATCCGTCGCCTGCGGTCCGGCAGCGAACTACCGATTGCGCGGTGGCGCTGGGCCGGGCACTATCCGAATATGGCGGAAACCGCCGCCCCGGCAGAGGATGAATTGGTCAGTGCGCTTGCGCACTCCCGCAGCGCCACCGAAGTGCTTGAGATTCTGGGCAGTTCGGGTGACGGGCTGGACGGTGACAGCGCGCGGGAGCGGATGGCCGCTCACGGTCCGAACAAGCTCCCCGAAAAGCGTCCCCGGCCTGCGATTCTCCGGTTCTTCGCGCACTTCAACAATGTCCTGATCTATATCCTGATCGCCGCCGGTGTGCTCAAGGCCATTCTCGGCGAATGGGTCGATTGCGCCGTCATTGTCTCGGTCGCGGTGATCAACGCGGCCGTCGGCTTCATCCAGGAGGGCCGGGCCCAACGGGCCCTCGACAGCATCCGGGGCATGTTGTCGGTCACCGCGCAGGTGCGCCGTGACGGTCACTGGCAGCAGGTGGACGCGCAGACCCTGGTACCCGGCGATATCGTGCGCATCGCCTCGGGGGACCGCATCCCGGCCGACATGCGTCTGATGGAGGTCGCGAACCTGCGGGTGGAGGAGTCGGCGCTGACCGGCGAGTCGCTGTCTGCCAAGAAGGATGTGGCACAGGTTGGCCCGGACGCGGGTCTGGGCGATCGGATGTCGATGGTGTACTCGGGCACCATCGTGGCGGCGGGTTCGGCCACCGGCGTGGTGACCGCCACCGGAACCAGCACGGAGATCGGCCGGATCCAATCTCTCATCGCCGACGTGGAAACCATCGATACCCCGCTGACCCGCAAGTTGGCTCGGTTCGGCCGTCAGCTGTCGGTGGGCATCCTGGGCGCGGCCGCGGTGATGCTGGTGATCGGCAAACTGGTGCACCAATTCACCGTGAGTGAACTGATCACGGCTGCAATAGGTTTTGCCGTCGCCGCGATTCCGGAGGGATTGCCCGCCGTCGTCACCATCACCCTCGCGCTCGGGGTCCAGCAGATGGCCCGCAGGCGAGCGATCACCCGCAAGCTTCCGGCCGTCGAGGCGCTCGGCGCGGTCAACGTCATCTGCTCGGACAAGACGGGCACGTTGACGCAGAACGAGATGACTGCCCGAACCGTCGTCACCGCGCGGCACCGGTTCGACGTGACCGGCACCGGATATCGGCCCGAGGGCGGCCTCGAACTCGATGGCACACCGATCGTGCCTGCGGACCATCCCGACTTGGCGGCACTGCTGACGACGATGGCGGTCTGCAACGACGCACGCCTGGACGACGCCGACGGTCGGTGGCGCGTGGTGGGCGAACCGACCGAGGGCGCGCTGCGCACACTGACCCTGAAGGCGCAGATCGACGATGCGGATTGGCCACGTCTGGGTGTGGTGCCGTTCGAGTCGGCCAACAAGTTCATGGTCACCCTCAACGACACCCCCGACGGTGAGCGCTACCTGTACGTCAAGGGGGCACCGGACCGGCTGCTCGACCGGTGTGCCACCCAGGCCGGCGGCTCATCCACAGAGTCTCTCGATCGCGCCGCGTGGGAGGCGCGCATCGATGAACTCAGCGGGCAGGGCCTGCGGGTGCTGGCCGCCGCCCGGCTGTCGGCGGCCGGTTCGGACACCGTGGACATCGGCGACATCGAGGGCGGACTGGAATTTCTCGGCATCGTCGGCATCGTCGATCCGCCCCGGCCGGAAGCCATCACGGCCATCCAGACCTGCCACGCGGCCGGGATCCAGGTCACCATGATCACGGGTGACCATGCCGGAACCGCGCGGGCCATCGCGCGCGAGATGGGCATCATCAAGGCCGGTGACGTGCCGCGGGTCATCACCGGAGCCGAGCTGGAGGAGATGAGCCAGACCCGGCTGCGGCAGGTGGCCGACGAAGTCGACGTCTACGCCCGTACGAGCCCGGAACACAAGCTACGCATCGTCAGTGCCCTGCAGGCTCAGGGCAAGGTGGTCGCGATGACCGGGGACGGCGTCAACGACGCACCGGCACTGACCCGCGCCGATATCGGGGTCGCGATGGGGATCAAAGGGACCGAGGCGACCAAGGAAGCGGCCGGGATCGTCCTGGCCGACGACAACTTCGCGACCATCGAGCGGGCGGTCGAAGAGGGCAGGCGGATCTACGACAACATCCGGAAATCTGTGCTGTTCATGTTGCCCACCAACGGTGCCCAATCGTTGATCATTCTCGTTGCGATCCTGCTCGGGTTCGCGCTGCCATTGCAGCCGGTGCAGATCCTGTGGGTCAACATGGTCACGGCGATCACGCTGTCGCTGGCGCTCGTGTTCGAGAAGGCCGAGGACGGCCTGATGCAGCGCCCTCCCCGGACGCCGAGGCAGGCGCTGGTGAACCGGGCCGACGTCGCGATGATCGCCTTGGTGTCGGTCCTGGTCGCCGGTGCCACCCTGGCCGAGTTCTTCGTGGCGCGGGCCGGCGGGTATCCACTGGCAGTGGCGCAGACCGCCGCGGTGAACATGTTGGCTCTCGGCCAGCTGGCTTATCTGCTGAACTGCCGGTTCGTCACCTCATCGAGCCTGCGACCCGAGGTGTTCCGGGGTAATCCGTGGATATGGCGGATGGCCGGCGCGATGATCGCCCTGCAGCTGGTCTTCACCTACGCGCCGTTCATGCACACCTGGTTCCACTCGGCACCCATAACAATCCGTGGATGGTCGGTCGCGATCGCGTTGTCCATCGCGATCTTCCTGATCATCGAGACGGCCAAGTGGGTCGGACGCAGGTTCATGCCCGCGCTGGTGACGTGACCACGGGCGCGACGATTCCTGAGCTTGCCAGCTGACGGGAGGATCATGGAGACCATGATTCGGACTTCGGTTGTGGGTGGCACACTGCTGGCGGCCGCCGGAGTGGTCTTGCCGCTCATGTCGGCGCCCGTGGCATCCGCAGGCGCCGACGAGGTGATCAGCGACCTGGAATCACAGGGCTACACGGTCAACATCAACTGGACCAACGGATTCGACACCAAGCCGCTGTCGGAGTGCTGGGTCACCGGCGTCAACAATCCCGGCAATCAGACGCCCGGCCCGACGACGTTCGTCACTGTCTACGTCGACGTCGCCTGCCCGAATCACGACTACTGAGCGGGCCCGACCGGTTACGGGCTGGCGGGCATCGTGGTCACCGGCGAGCCGCCGTATCCGCCGCTGCCGCCGTAGCCGCCGCTGTCACTGCCCGAGCTGCCCCCGCGACCGAAGAGTCCGCCACTGGACGAGCCACCCTCACTCGACGACGAACCGCCGCCCGAGGATGAACCGCCACCGAACGGAGACTGCGGTGCCACCGTCGTCACCGGCGCCTGAGTCGCAGGCTGTTCCACCGGGGGCGTGTAGGCCGGCGCGGTGTGGGTCGGCGCCTCGATCGTCGGCACCGAGGCCTCCGTCGACGTGTGTGTCGGCGGCACAGTTGTCGTCGGCGGCGCCACCGTCGTGGTGGGCGGTGCCGTCGTCGTCGTGGGTGGCGCCGTCGTGGTGGTCGGCGGCGCTGTGGTCGTCGTCGGTGGCGCTGTGGTCGTAGTCGGCGGCGCTGTCGTCGTCGTGGGTGGTGCGGTCGTGGTGGTGGGCGGTGCCGTTGTCGTGGTGGGTGGCCTCGTCGGCACCCATGGTGATGGCAACGTCGGCCACACGACCGGAGGGATCGGGATCGGCACGGGCACAGGTATCGGAACGGGAACCGGAACCGGGCCGGGTGCAACCTCGACAGGTGGGGGAGCCGGCACGGCAGGAGGTGCGGCAGGCGGGGCCACGGGCGGTGCCTGGACCGGTTGGTTGCCGGTGTCCGAGCGCACCTTGGGCGCTGCCGGAGCAGCGGGCGGCGGGGTCAGCACCGAGACGGGCAGTGCCACCGGATCCGGTTCGTGCGGCACCGGCGGAAGGTAGTTGCCGGGCACGGTGGCCGCCTGCTCGGCGGGTGCGGGCTGCGCTCGCACGTCGGCCGTCGGCCGGACATTGATGGCGACCGCGGTGGCCAGTGTGGCGAAGCTGACCACCACGAATGCCAGGGCGCTGCCCATCAACAGCATCCGCGGCGGTGGCGGCGCGATGACGGTCGTGTAGTCGGGATCGTCGTCCTGCTCGGGGATGAACTCGTTGACCGCGTCCATCGGCATCTCGTCGGCCCAGGGCTCGTCCTCGGCCTCCTGCGAGTACGCCAGGTCCGGCCCGACCGCGGCGGAGTCTCCGCGGGCAGGCGCCATCTGGGTGGCGTCGGCGGCCGGGGCCATCTGCGTGGCATCAACGGCGGCGGGAGCCATCTGCGTCGCATCCCCTGCGGCAGGCGCCATTTGAGTGGCCTCTGACACGGGCGCCATCTGCGTTGGATCCTGTGGCACGCCGACGACGGGCGCCATCTGGGTGGATGCGCCGGCCGGTGCGATATCGCCGACCAACCGGGCGGCACCGCGGGCGATCGCATAGCCGGCGTCCGGTGCCACCTCGACCGGTGCCGTCGAACGAAGTTCCGCCGCAACGGAATCAAGATCGAGGCGTTGCCCGACCAACAGCACGCGGCCTGGGGCTTCGCCGGCGGGCACCCGCTGCAGGACGGCCGCGCATGCGGCGGCGGCCCCGGCGGTGCCGATCGGCATGGTGGCCAGCGTCGTCGTTGTCGATGCGGGAGTTCCCGTGCCCTGACCGACCGTCGTCAGCGACACGGTGTCGTCTTCGGCCAGCAGCAACGCGGCATCCGCACCCACACTGCGGGCCAGGGCCGCGGCAGCCTCGGCCTCGGTCACCACCTCGACGTTCGGCACGCCGGCGTTGAGCACGGTCTGACGCAGCGTGTCGGCGGCCGAATCGTCGGGCAGGCACAGCCGCGTGGCGGCGACCTGGTTACCCGACTCGGTCACCGCGCGGTAGGTGCCGATGATGGTCTCGGCCAGCTCGGACATCTCGGCGACCAGGTCCTCGGGCAGGTCTAGCGCGTACTGGTCCAGAACCTGGCCGCCGCTCGCGGGCGATCCGATCATGGCCAAGCGCGCCACACGCCCGGTGACCGCCACCCCGAGGACTACGTCCACGGCTCCACTCCTTGCTTTATGGATCTCGTACGAGCCCCGACGGACAAATCCAAGCTACCGCACAGCTGCGACGGACCTCGGTGGTCGAACGACCGCGGCTGCCAGCGCTGCTTGTGCGCCGGAGCAAAAGTGAGCACGCTGGTTGGGATCCGTGCGTTGTCACTCATAGAGAGGAATCGGTACGTGAGCGACGAGCGTTACGACGCGTCCGCCACCGTCCAGGTGGCGACGGTCACCGCGCCGGTCGTGGAGCGCCCGCCCCGGGTCGGCTACGTGCCCACCCGGACCAACCGGGTGCGCGACGGCCTCGCGGTGGCGTTGCTCGTCGCCGGGTTGCTGCTCCCGTGGAACCTCGAGTTCGGCCTCGGTGTCCCCGGCAGTGCCGGCTCGACGTTCGTCGTGCTGGCCGTCGTCACGCTGCTGGCCGTCGCCGCCGCGCTCGCGCCGCACCTCGGGCCGTTCCGCCTGGCCGCCGCCAAATCCGATGTCCGAAGCACGAGCCGGATCCGGCTTGTGCTCAGCGCGGCCTATCTGGTCGTGGTCATCTGCTTCGTCGGCTATCACCTGGTGCAGACGGTGCATGGCGGCGGGACCGGGGCCGTGCCGCCGGGTGTGGGTCCGGGCATGCTGCTCGGCGTCGCGGGTGCGCTGCTGGCGGGACAGCCGCCCATTACCTCGATCACGATCGAGGACAACAAGTTCCGGCGCTGGTATGCCGTGGCGCGGGTGATCGGCTTCGTGTCGATCGCGCTCGCGACGCTGTCGGTGGCATTCAACCTCTACTGGCGGCTGCGGTATCTGTTCGTCACCCAGGTCGAGTTCGGCGGTCACGACATCGCCGTCATCGTCACCACGCTGCTCTACGGCGCGGAGGCGATGATCGCCCTGGTCATCGCCTCGCGCTGGCTGACCGAGCGAACCGGGGCGGCGCGGCTGGCCACGACGGCCGTCGGTGTCTCGGGCGCGATCGCCGCCGCGCTGGTGTGGCTTTGCGGCATCGGCCGCGATATCGACGCCTTTCACGGCATCGCCCAGAACACCTCGACGGCTGCCGTGGGTTACGAGGGCTACCTCGCCTGGGCCGCCGCGGCCGCGATCGTGGCGCCGACGACGCTGTACGCCGTCTTCCTGATCAAGCCGCCGACCATCGGGGCCTACCGCGGCGCCGCGCAGAAGTGCTTGACGCTCATCGCCTTCTGGGCGTTCGCGGCCGCGGCGCTGCGCATCGTGGATTTCCTGATCGCCCTGTCGCTCGATCTTCCCCGTGCCTTGTACGACACCGTCGCGATGACGGTGTTCAACCTGGTCACCGCACTGGTCGCGCGGTGGCTGCATCGCCAGCTCGAGCGGGGGCTGACGTCGACGACCGTGGCCGCCGCCTTCAGCGCGGTGCTGTTCGTCTTCACCGTGGCCAATGTGGCCATCGGCGTGGCGCTCGCGCCCCGCTACGCCGGCCCGGCGCCCGCTGCCATCTACGGCAACAATCTGGCCCAGCAGATCACCAGCACCTTCGACGTCACAGTCTGTGTGCTGAGCCTGCTCGTGCTGGCGGTGATGGTGTTCACCGGGCCGTTCGCCGGCTACCTGGTGCGACGCGAAACCCGTTCGGCCAAGCGGGTGCCCGAGCCGCCGACGGAGGTCGTGCCGTCCGCGCCTGCGGTAGACGGCTCCGCCCCGCCGACCATCGTTCGGCAACCTCGGGCGGCAGCGGTGCCGAGAATCGTTCGGCTGAAAGAGGACTCGACGACCGTGCTGGCCGCCCCGCCGACCACCGATCTTCAGGTCCCGACGCAGGCGCTGCGGATTCAGCGTCGTCCGCAGCGCCCGCCGTCGGAGCGCTAACCGGCCTTCGCGCTCTCGTGCTTCGCGGCCTGCTTGGCCGCACGCTTGGCGGCCCGAACGGACTTGTGGTCAGGTTGATCACTGGCCGACGCGGTGTCCGTCGCGGACTCACGGGTTGACTTTTCGGCAGGCGAAGCCTTCCCGTCGCGCGCCTGCGAATCGTCGGTGTCCCGGACCACCTTCAACCGCGGCGCCGAGTCGGTGCGCGGGGAGTCCGAGCGGGTCCGCGCGTGACGACTGAACGGACCGGACTTCGGCTCCTTGTCGGTCTCGACCTTGGCCTCGGTGTCCGAAGTGGCGTCCGCATCGGTCTTGACCTCGGCAGCGACCTTGCTGTCGATCGTGGCGACAATCGTGTTGTCCGCCTTGATATCCGCCTTGATGTCTGCCTTGACGTCCGTCGGAGCGGGGCTGGTGGCCGGGACGACCGTGGTGTGCGGCGCTGGCGCGCCACCGATCGCCTGCAGCACCTTGGCCAGCGGCCGGGTGGCGTCCGACAACGCCGCTGCCACGTCCTCCACGGTGTGGCGCACCCCTTGCTCGAACGGCGAGTTGCCCACCGGGTCGATGGGATGTTCGGTCACCGGGGTTTCTGGCTCGACGTCGGAGACAACGGGCTGCGGCAGCGTGGGCGTGTACTTTTCGCCGCCCAGAATCGCCAGCGACTGGGCGAACGCTCCCGGTAGCTCGTTGAGTGCCTCGTGAATCTTTTCTTCCGGGGTGACCCAGCTGAATTCCTTGACTTGGCTGGGATCCGCGGTGCGGTCGTATCCCATTTCGACGAAGACCCGCAGGATCGGGTCCAACGCGTCGACGAATCGTTCCGCGCCGATCAGGGATGCGGGGATGCGCAGCGGTGCCAGGAGCGGAAGGTACTGCGGCAGCGCCACGTAGGTGGTGTTGCCGACCTGAGTGGTGACGGCGTTGGGGCCGTCAGGATGCTCCAGCACGTAGCCGGGGAAGACGTGCTGGAACACGATCCCGGCGAGGGCGTTCGCGATGGACAGCACGTTGAAATACGCAGGGAAATCGGCGAAGCCGTCGTACTGGTTCTGGTAATAGGTCGTCTTGAAGGGGCTGTCGGACGGTCCCGGCCGCCCGAGCGGGAAGATGTCGCCGAGCACGGGCACATCGCTCCACGAGGTGAATCGGGTCAGGATGCCGCCGTTGGGCTGATACGGGTCACCGATCAAGACGAACTCGTAATTGTCCGCATTGGCAACGTAATTCGGGTCTTTGGCCATGCTGGCACGAACGATCTCGGCGACCTGGGTGCCCTGTGACATCCCGATGATCGTGACCTTGTCGTCGGCCGGTGTGTTGGCGATGTCCTGCTGCAGATAGCCCGCCCCGATCTGCTCGGATCGTTTGAGCGACTGCGGCCAGTACGGAATGTCCGACAGCCCGGGCAGATCGGAGATGATCGGGATGCTGAGGGCGATCTGCGCGGGGTAGGGGACCGTGTGGAACGAGTCGCCTTCGGGCACCGTGCTCCCGTAGAAGAACAGCGGGATGCTCATCCCGAATCCGTCGAACGAGGGCCCCACGCCGATCGTCGTGCCGATCAGTCGGACGGCGGCGCTGTAGGTGGCGGTCGGCGTGCTGACCGTGACTCCTGCCGACACCGCGACGACGACGCCGCCGGCCATCAGCATCGAGCCCCAGCGGCGTGAACCGCGCTGTCGGCGCGCACTCCGCGACGACTCCCCCCGACCCCAACCCCTCATGCTGTTCCTTCTTTCCTCATCGTGGTGAGTCGGCCGTGCAGATGGCACCGCCGGAACATCTGGGCCTGCGACCAGCGTGTCAACGATGGAATGTGACGGGCGCCACGTCGCATGCTGCCGGAAAGTTACCAGTGGGTAGTGATGTATGACAAGAGTCACTTTTTGAAACAAGAGCCCTTGTTGTAAACCTGCAAGACGCGATTTGTGTACGAAAGTCCGCGGTAAGCGCGGAAAACCGTGCACAAATCGCGGCTGGCGAGGGCGGGTTTACAGATTCAGCGGGTGGACGCCGCGATCCCGGCGCGAACCACCGCCACGAAGCTCGCCAGATTGCCGATCAGCGTGTCGATGGTCGGCGGCGGATCGCTGCCGGTCTCCCGCTGGTGCAGCCAGTCGGCCACGCTCTCGAAGAGCCCGCCCACGGTCGACACCGCCAAGGCGTGATAGTCGACCGCGCCGGTATCGGGCAGGCAGGGAAACTCGCGCTGCCGCCAAAGATTTTCGAGAAACGCCGCAGTCCAGCGGCGATTCTCGCGGCGCAGCCGCTCGACGCGCGGCGAGATGCCTGCGCATTCCCCGAAGGCCACCACGGCCACCCGGGGGTCGTCGACCAGTGCGTGGGCGAAGGCCGACAGCAGTCGGTGGACCGTTTCGTCGGGGTCGTCCGGCGCATCGGCGAGCGCCTCGACCGCCTGCTTCTCGATCTGTGCCGCGATCTGGGCGAGCAGGGCCAGGTAGCAGTCTTCTTTGCTGTCGAAGACCTCGTAGAACGCCTTGTTGCCCACATACGCCGTTTGGCAGATCTGCTCGATCGAGGTGTTGGCGTAGCCGTCGCGCGCAATCAGCTCGAAGGCGGCCGTCAACAATTGCTCACGCCGATGGGCACGACGCTGTTCGGCGTCGAGTCCGCGGATCGTGCGCTGCCCGCGGGGCTTTGCCGCCTGCTCCGACGGTGCGCCTGCGCCGGGCGCCGCCGGCGGTCTGTCCATGGCCCGGAGTGTAGTGCGGGCACCATCCCGCGGTCGGTCGGTTAGCCCGCTCGGTTGCGCTTGTGCTCCGAGGGACGATGGCGCTGAGCGGGTGCGGACTTCGTGGCTTTCTTGGCTGAGCCGACAGCCGAGCCAACCGATGAGCGAACAGTCGAGCGAAGGCTCGAGCGAACAGAATCCCGGTCCGAGCCCCTCGCCTGTGGGACCGCCCGGGACCGCTGCACCGAATCGCTGCGGGGCGAGGCCGATTGCGTGTGCGCCTTCGGGCTGCGCAGTGACGTCGGCGCGGAAACGGCAGCGGTCGGCCCGGTCTGCCCGGTCGGCTCAACGGTTTTCTGCGTCCGCGTCGCCTCGCCGATGGCTTGAAGCACTTTGGCAAAAGGCCGGGTGGCGTTCGACAACGTTGCCGCCATGTCCTCCACCGCGCGTCGTAGGTCCTGCTCGAACGGCGAGGTGCCCACCGGCACGATGGGATGTTCGGTCACCGGGGTTTCGGGTTCGGTGTCGGACACGACAGGCTGGGGCAGCGTGGGGATGTACTTCTCGCCACCGAGGATCGCGAGCGATTGCTCGAAAGCGCGCGGCAGTTCGTTCAGCGCTTCCTGCACCTTCTCCTGCGGCGTGATCCAGCTGAATTCCTGGGCGTGACTGGGATCCGCGGTGCGGTCATAACCCATTTCGACGAAGACCCGCAGGATCGGGTCCATGGCGTCGACGAATCGTTCCGCGCCGATCAGGGATGCGGGTATGCGCAGCGGTGCCAGCAACGGAAGATACTGCGGGAGCGTCACGTAGGTGGTGTTGCCGACCTGTGTCTTCACCGCGTTGGGGGCGTCGGGATACTCCAGGACATAACCGGGAAATGCATGCCCGAACAACTGCCCGGCAAACGAGTTCACCAGCGACAGCACGTTGAAATAGGCCGGGAAGTCGGCGATACCGTCGTATTGATTCTGGTAGTAGATCGTCTTGAAGGGACTGTCGGACGGCCCGGGACGGCCGAGCGGGAAGATGTCGCCCAGTATCGGAAGGGTGCTCCACGATGCCAACCGGGTGAGGATGCCGCCGTTGGGCTGATAGGGGTTCCCGATGAAGACGAACTCGTAATTCGCGGCGTTGGCAACGTAATTCAGGCTTTTGGCCATGGCGGCTCGTGCGAGTTCGGCCACCTGGTTGCCCTGCGATACGCCGATGATCGTGATCTTCTCACCGGCCGCCGTATTGGCGATGTCCTGCAGCAGGTAGCCCGCGCCGACCCCCTCGGATCGTTTCAGGGACTGAGGCCAGTACGGAAGACCCGACAGCACCGGCAGATCCGAGATGATCGGGTAGTTGAGGTTGATCTGTGCGGGGTACGGGAGCGTGTGGTACGAGTCGCCTTCCGGGATGGTGCTTCCGTAGAACAACATCGGGACGGTCAATCCGAATGCGTCGAAAGAGGGCCCCACGCCGATCGTCGTGCCCACCAGTCGAATCGCGGCACTGTAAGTGGCTGTTGGGGTGCTGACGGTGACCCCTGCCGACACCGCGACCACGAGGCCACCGGCGAACAGCATCGAAGCCCACCGATGCGAAGCCCGCTGCCGGCGCGCACGGCATGACGATTTCCCCCGACCCTTCATTCATGAATTCCTTTCCTAAGAGTTCTCTTTGGTTCTTGAGGGACCTGTATGCCTCCGCTTGCTCGGGGCGCGCTCAATGCTGTCTTATGTCACGCTGAATTCGTGGGGAAACTCGGAAGTGCCGGTTTGGTTGCCGTCATGGCGGGGGCG
The DNA here is from genome assembly GCF_048282715.1 of Mycobacterium sp. 134. Classification (NCBI taxonomy): domain Bacteria; kingdom Bacillati; phylum Actinomycetota; class Actinomycetes; order Mycobacteriales; family Mycobacteriaceae; genus Mycobacterium; species Mycobacterium sp. 134. Next base: position 5,555,813 of record NZ_JBLVUN010000008.1, on the reverse strand, counting down.
GCTTCCGTGATGGGCAACGTGACGATGCCGTCCGCCAATGCGGCACCGTGTCCGGATGCTGAGGTGATATTCGCCCGCGGCACCATGGAAGCCCCAGGCGTAGGGGATACGGGAGAGGCGTTCGTTAACTCGTTGCGCGCCAACGTCGGTGCGAAGTCGGTGGGGGTGTATCCCGTCGATTACCCCGCTACCACCGACTTCCCAACTGCTGTCCAGGGAATCGCCGACGCGCGAGCGCACATCTTGGCCACCGCGGCCAATTGCCCGGACACCAAGATGGTGCTCGGCGGGTTCTCTCAGGGCGCGGCGGTCATCGGCTTCGTAACTGCGAGCGTTGTGCCCGATGGGATTTCACCGGCAGAGGTGCCTGCGCCCATGCCTTCGGATGTAGCTGACCACGTGGCAGCCGTCGCGTTGTTCGGGAAACCGTCGCCGCGATTCATGAAGGTACTCAACAATCCCTCTGTCGTCGTGGGGCCGAATTACACGGCGAAGGCCATCGACCTCTGTGTCGACAACGACCTGGTGTGCGATCCGCAGGGCAGGAGCTTTGGCATCCACACGCAGTACGCGGAAGCCGGCCTGGTCAACCAGGGGGCAGCCTTCGCGGCGAGCAAGCTTCAGGACGACTGGGAGCGGCAGGCAACGCCGCCCGTTCCGCCTGCGACGCTGGCAGGCGCAGGCCCGTCGCAGCCGTCGCGGGTCCAGCCCGCGCAGGCCGCACAGCCTGCCCAGCACATGGGGCCGGCGCCGCAGAATCTTCCCGGTCCGGCGCCTGCTCAAAGTCCGCCGGCACCAACGCCGACCACACCCGCGCCCGTTGCACCTGCACCGGCTGTGCCGGCGCCGGTCGCGCCGCTGGCCTGAGCGGCCCCGGCGCTTAGTGCGTGGCGCTGCCGAACAGGTAGACGCCCGTGTGATGGCCGATGAAGTTGTTGGCGATGAACAGCACGCCGGTGACCACCACGATCAGCACCAACGCGAAGAACACCCAGCTCAGACCCGCCAGCAAGCGTCGCCGTCCGGCGTTTGAGGGGCCGTCGGCCGCGATGTGCAGCCGGACACCGATCGCGAACAGGGTCGGCACAGAGGCGCCCACTGCCAGGCCGAAGAGCAGGATCTTGCCGACGGCCACGAGATTGATCCAGTTGTTCATGTGAGCCCTGTCCCTACTTGCTCTCGGCCTTGCCGGTCAGGCTGCCCTGCCACGCGTCGTTGACGTTCTTGTGGTCGATCGGCGGCTTGCGCGACTTGAGCCAGATGGGCACGGTCGAGGCGATCAGACCCACGAACCCGACCAGCGGTCCGGCAAAGCCGCCGATCCCGTGCACCAGGACATACGTGAGCGCGCCGACCAGGCCCGCGGCCGGCAGGGTGATCAGCCACGCGGTGGCCATGTTGCGGGCGACGCCCCAGCGCACCTCGGTGCGGCGGCCCAGCCCGCTGCCGAGGATGGACCCGGTCGCGACGTGCGTGGTGGACAGCGAGTAGCCGAAGTGGCTGGACAGCAGGATGGTCGCGGCCGACGAGACTTCGGCGGCCATCCCCTGCGGGGCCTCCGTGTCGACCAGGCCCTTACCCAGGGTGCGGATGACCCGCCAACCACCCGAGAGCGTGCCGAGTGCGATGGCGACGGCGCAGGCGACGATCACCCAGAACGGCGGCATGCTCGCGGATTCGTCGACGGCGCCGTAGGAGATCAGTGCGAGGAAGATGATGCCCATCGTCTTCTGGGCGTCGTTGGTGCCGTGTGCCAGGGAGATCAGGGAGGCCGAGCCGATCTGCCCGTAGCGGAACGCCGCGATCGTGCGGTCCTTGGGCAGGCCGCGGATCAGCCGGTAGACCAGCCAGCTGGCGATGCAGGCCACCAGACCGGCGATCAGGGGCGACAACACCGCGGGCACGATGACGGTGGAGACCACCCCGTGCCAGATCACGCCGTGGCCGCCGACCGCGGCGATCATCGCGCCGACGATGCCGCCGATGAGTGCGTGCGACGAGCTGGACGGGATGCCCATCAGCCAGGTGAACAAATTCCAGAGGATGGCGCCGACGAGCCCGGCGAACACCAGCTCCAGAGACACCAGATCGGCGTCTACCAGCCCTTTGGCGATGGTTGCCGCCACGGCGGTGGACAGAAAGGCGCCGACCAGGTTCAGCAGTGCCGACAGGGCTACCGCGGTTCGTGGTTTGAGGGCGCCACTGGCGATCGAGGTCGCCATGGCATTGCCGGTGTCGTGAAACCCGTTGGTGAAGTCGAACATCAGGGCCGTGAAGACGACGATGCACAGCAGGAGGAACTGTAACGACACGGTAAACAATTGTTGAACACAAACGCTACGGAAACCTAATTAACTGGCTGAGGTCTCCGTCACTTTTGTAGCGCCCAAAGCGCTGTGCCGGTAGGGCATCACCACATACGCCTCGACGGCGAGCAGCAATAGGGCTGCGGCGGCCAGGGCGGCGCCGATCCACGCCACCGCGGGGTAGCCGAAACCGGCGGTGAGTGCGAGGCCGCCCAGCCATGGTCCGAGGCTGATGCCGACGTTGAACGCGGACACATTGCCGGCCATCGACAGCGTCGGCGCGGCCGGAGCGATACCGACAACCCTCGAGTTCAGCGCGGGGTTGGTGCCGAACCCGGCCAGGCCGAGCACGAACACCCCGATCACGACCGGCACGACGTGCGCGGCGGTCAATGCGATGAAACACGAGACGACCAGCAATCCGGTGAATCCGGCGGCCAGCACTCCCAGGGGAAAGCGGTCGGCGATGTGGCCGCCCAGCGCGATCCCGATGATCGACCCGGCCCCATACGCCAGCAGGACGAGGGGCACCCATCGTGGATCAAGCCCGGTGGTGTCGATCAACATCGCCGCGAGATACGAGAAGGTGCCCAGCAGCGCGGTGGTGGAGACAGCGGTCATGGCGTAAGACAGCCACAGTCGCGGCGTCGCGAGGCCGCGGATCTCGGTGGCCGGCCGTGGGGGAGTTCGCGGCTGCAGATCGGGCACGCCGACCAGGATTGCGACCGCGGCGACGGTGCTCATCGCGGCGATCACCCAGAATGTCCCGCGCCAGCCCAGGTGCTGGCCGATCCAGGTGCCTGCGGGCAGGCCGATCACGGTCGCGACCGTCAGGCCCCCGGCGACGATGCTCATCGCGCGTCCGCGCCGTTCGGGTGTCACCAGGGCCATGGCGGTGGCGCTGCCGACCGCCCAGAATCCGGCGTAGACGAATGCCGCGACGAACCGGGTCATGAACAGGACGGCGTAGTCACCGGTCAGCGCCCCGACGATATGCGCGACGACGAACACGGCGAGAAAGGCCAGCATCGTCCGGCGCCGCGGCAGCCGGAGCGTCGCCACCGCAAGCGTGGGCGCGCCGACCAGCATGCCCAGGGCGAATCCCGTGATCAACAGGCCCGCCTGGGGGATGCTGACCGACAGGTCGGCCGCCAACCCCGGCAGGAGCCCGGCGAGAACGAGTTCGCTTGTGCCCTGGGCGAATATCGCAAGGCCGATGATCCAGATGGCGGTGGGCATCAGAGCATCGACCCGCCGGTGGCATCGATCCACTGCCCGGTGACCCACCGCGAATCGTCCGATGCCAGGAAGGCCACGATATCGGCGACGTCTGCGGCGTCGGCCACCCTGTTGAACGGCGATTGGGCGGCCACCGCGGCTCGGCCCTCGGGTGTTGCCAGCCGGGCGGCATTCATGTCGGTGTCGACACTGCCCGGTCCCACCGCGTTGACCGTGATCCGCCGTGCGGCCAGTTCTTTGGCCAGGGTGGCGGTGAACGCATCGATCGCGGCCTTGGACATCGCGTAGGCGAGCAGGTCGGGGATGCGCATGCCGTGGGTGAACCGGGTGGAGATGTTGACGATGCGCCCACCGTCGCGCAGCCGGGACAGGCCCTGCTGCACCACGAAAACCGGTGCGGCGGTGTTGACCGCGAGCACCGTGTCGAACTCCGCCCGGGTGAGGTCGGTGAACGGTGTTCGGGTGCCGAGGATTCCGGCGTTGTTGACCAGGATGTCGACGCCGTCGGCGTGTTGGTCGAAGCCCGCCCATAGTTGGTCGGCGTCACCGGGGACGCCGAGTTGTGCCCCGAAGGCGAACGCTGTCCCGCCGGCATCGCGGATCTGCTGCACCGTCTGCGCAGCCGCGTCGGCGCCCGTGCCGTAGTGCACGCCGATTTGGGCCCCATCCGCTGCGAGTCGCTGTGCGATCGCGCGGCCGATGCCTCGGCTGCCCCCGGTGACCAGCGCCGTCTTATCTTTCAGTGCGCCCATGAGCCGTCCTTTCTTTAGCGTGCGTTACAAAATGCGACGCTAGCATATTTTGAAACGGTCGCTATAAAATGGCTGCATGGCGACGACGCGAGGGCGGCCTCGGTCCTTCGATCGGGACGCGGTGCTGGACAAGGTGATCCGGATGTTCTGGCGGAACGGGTACGAAGCCACGTCCATGCGCGACCTCACCGACGAGGTCGGCGTCGCCGCACCCAGCCTCTACAACACCTTCGGCGACAAACAGCACCTGTTCGCCGAGGCCGTCGAGGTGTACGACCGCGAGTACGGCGGATTCATCGATGCCGCACTGGCCGAGGAGCCGACCGCACGTCGCGCCGCGGCCAGGGTCTTCGCCGAGGCGCCGGCACGGTATACCCGCCGCGGGCTGCCCTCGGGCTGCCTGATCGTCAGTGGCGACGCGGGGACCGCCGACCCGGTCGTGCAGAAATCCATGCGCATGGTCCGCGAACGAAAGATCGCCCAGTTCGCCGACAAGATCCGCGCCGATATCGCGGCCGGGGCCCTACCGTCCTCGACTGATCCGGACGCCTTGGCCCGCTATGTGATGGCCGTGCTCAGCGGTATCGCCCAGCAGGCCCGGGACGGGGCCCCACGGGTCAAACTCGATCAGCTCGTCGCGGTCGCCGCCGGTCTGTGGCCCTAGCGCTTCGGGATGGCAACGCCCAGCAGCTTCAGCGCGTCCTTGATGTGCAGATGAGCCTCGTCGATGGTGGCGCCCAACTTCATCAGCCGGCTGGAACTGTTTGCCGGCGTCAGCCCCACGCATTGGTCGGCCATGCTGCGGTAGCCGTCGAAGCCCGCCTGCAGGGCCGTGTTGACCTTGATGTCGGGCCCGGGCAGGACCTTGTTCTGCACCGAGTCGATGTACAGGCGCATGTCGTTGCACGCGCTGTGCAGTGCGCCGTAGTCGGTGACGGGAGCCGTCATCGCATTGCCGATCGGGCCCAGTTGTGTGCCCAGTCCGGCGACCGCGTCGACCACGGCTTGGCGCCATTCATCGTCCACCGGCGCCGCGCTCGGAGTGCCCGCGACCGCGCATCCGGTGAGCAGAAGAGCGGCGGTCAACACGGCCACGATGTACCTCATATGCAGCGAGCTTATGGTGTGGCGCAGTAGGAGTGCGGGCCGATGCCGGATGGGGGAGTTTGCGCGTAGATCGCCGCACCCACCTGTAAGCGGCGTCACACCGGTAACCTGAACAACGACTGACTAGGCAGATCGGGGGATCGGTATGGATCTCGTGCTCGGCCTCGCGATGACTTCGAGAGCCGTTCGGTGGGTGCTCGTCGAAGGCACGACGGGCGAGGGGCGCCCGGTCGATCGTGGCGCGATCTCCCTCGAGGACGTCATCGGCTACGACCCCGACGGGCTGCTGCGCGGCCTGGTGGACGACACCGAGCTCGAAGGCGGGCACCGCATCCACGCGATCGGCGTGACGTGGACCAACGACGCCGCCCCGCTGGCCGGGCACATCATGGAGGCCCTGGACACCCGCGGCTACGGGAACGTCTTCGCGGTCTCGGAGATCGAGGCGGCCGGCATGCTGGCCAGTGGCATCGCCGAGATCACCGAACACGACGACATCGCGGTCTGCATCGTCGAACCCGACGCCGCGGTGGTGGCGATCGTGACGCCCGACGACGTCAGCGCCGACCGGATCGAGCGGTCCGAGACGTTCGTGGCCGATATCGCCGGGCTGCTGGCGCTCACCGGCAGGCCGGTCAGCGCGATGTTCGTCCTGGGCTCCGATGCCCACGATCCGACGGTGGCCGAGCTGGCCGACTCCATCCCGGCTGCGGTGATCACCGCGGCCGAATCCGATCTCGCGTTCGCTCGAGGTGCGGGGCTGGCGGCGGCGCTCGCGGTGAATACCGTTGCCACTCCGGTCAAGGCGGTGCACTGGACCAAGGTCGGCGCATTGTCGTCGGTCGTCGGCGGGGCCTTGGTGACGCTCGTCGTCGCGACCTCGGCCGCGATCGGCCTGCACCTTCATCCGGGTGCGGTATCGGAAACCGCGCACGCCGCGAGCATTCAGGAATCGGCGCCCGAAGCGGGCCTGCCCCGAAACCGGTGCAGAAGCCCGTCGACAAGGCCGCCACCAAGCCGGCGCCTGCCGCTCCACCGCAGACTCCCGCGGCTCCGCCGCCGGCCCAGGCGGTCGAGGCCGCCAATCCGCCTGCACACCAGCCGCCCGTCCAGGTGCCGCCGGCCCCAGCCGCCCCGGCACCCGCGCCCGCCTACGTTCCGCCCGCACCTGCCCCGGTCTACGCGCCACCGCCGGCGCCGGTCTACACGCCGCCGCCCTATGTTCCCCCGGCGGTGACCTATCCGCAGCCGCGGCTGCGGGACCGGATCATCGAGCGCATCCCGATCATCAACCGGTTCCACTGAACTTGGCGGTCAGCCCGGCCCGGTCCAGACGTATCTGCTCAGCCCGCACCACCTCGTCCTGATGCGGTGGTGCCTGGTCGGGATGATGCGCCAGGCGGCGGATCGGCTCGTCGACGGTGCCCCTGGCCAGTAGCCGATGCACCCGCACGGTGTGCAGTTCGCTGAGTCGCTGGGTGCGCCCGATGACCTGACGCTCGGTGCGCGGCTGCCACTGGGGTTCGGCGATGATGAACACCACCGGCGCGTTGAGCCGGCGCAGGTCCAGCGCGCCTGCGCCGAAATGAGACAGCAGGGTGGCCGGGCCGCGGTCGGTCGCGAACGCGTCGACGACGGCCTGCTGATCGGGTACCGATGCGTCTACGGTTCCGAAGATATTGCCCGGCAAGGCTTTCCGGATGACATCGAGAACAGCGGGATAGTGGGAGAACACCACCACCCGGGCCCCGTTGATGTGGGCCTCGTTGGTGAGTTCGATGAGCCGGTCCAGCTTGGCGCCCGGCGTCGGTGCGCCGGACGGCCAGGCGCCCTGCCGGATCGCGCTGAAGTTGCCGCTGGAGACGGCTTGGCGATACCGCTCACGGTCGGTGCGGCTGAGCCGGACCCATTCCTCGGTGGCGATCCGCGCCGGCAGTTCGTCGACGACGTCGCGGTAGTCGCGGCGCAGGTGCACCCGGTCGACCGCGCGGCGGAAGGCGATCGATCCTCGTTCGCCTGCGTTGGGCGCCACCTTGCCTGCGACGTCGGGCTGCAGGAAGTCGGCCAGATGGCGAAAGCCGCCGATCCGCTGGTGCATCGGTACCCCGGACAGGAACAGCACGCGGTTGTCGGAGGTCAGCACGTTGCGCACGGCGCGGGCCCGGTCGGATTTCGGGTCGCGCAGCAGGTGCGCCTCGTCGACGACGACCAGCGTGGGGCGTTCGGGCAGTTTGATGCGCTGCAGGGTGTCGTAGGAGACGATGGCCACGCCGCCGGAATTCTTCCAATTCTCAAGGCGCGCATCGCGTTCAGTGCCGCGGATCTCGATTGCCCGCAGCGCGGTGTGCTTGGCTGTTTCCGCGGCCCAATGGATTCCGGTGTTGGGCTGGCAGACCACCAGGGTGTGGCGCAGCTGTTCGGCGGCGGCCAGGTGTGCGGCCACAGTCAGTGCCTGCAGGGTTTTGCCCAGCCCCAGGTCGTCGCACAGCAGGACCCGCTCGCGGGCCACCGCGTAGCGCGCGCCGAATTCCTGGTAGCCCCGCAATTCGGTGCGCAGCAATGAGCGGTCCAGCACCGTCTGCTCGACCTGTGCGGCCACCTCCGCCCCGACGAATCCCTGGGCGGCATCCACATCGGTTGTCCCGGAGGCGAATTCGCTCAACAGCTGGTCGATGGGGCGGGGGTCGGAGCGGTAGCTCGCCCACACGTTGCCGTCGCTGTGGTGGGCGTCGTCGATGCGGTCGAGCAGCCCGGCCACCGACTCGAGCAACTGATCCGATGCGGTGTGGCTGCGCAGTCGTGGCATCAGCCGGCGCAGCTGCTTGACCGGTGCGTCGGCCTGAACCAGCGTCAGCAGTGAGGTCAGCAACTCGGTGTCCTGCTCGGCCCGCAGCCGGGGGCGAGTGGTGGTGCGGATGTGGTCGGCCATGGCCTGGGCTGCCGCCTGCACCGACTGCGCGGTCTCGATGTCGACACCGGGCACCTGGGTCAACACCCGGGCCGGCACGGTGTGGATGGCTCCCACGGTGCGGTACTCGGAATTGGCCAGCCCGCCGAGGCGGGCGCCGCGCGCCAGATAGGGGCGCAGGTGCTGCAGCGGCGCCGATTGCAGCGTCTGGGTCACCACCTCGTCGGTGCTCGCGCGGATGCGGTCGGCGATCTCGGCGCGAAGTTTGCCGACACCTGCGAGTGAGGCATCGGCACGGCGGATCAGCTCGGTGGGATCGGCGCTGTCCATGACACATCATCATGGCACCTCGCCGTCGTTGCCGGGTGCACGGATTATCCGGAGTGCTTCGGCAGAATCTCGCGTCCACTCGGGTTCGCCACGGCGAATGTCCAGGTCACAGAGCTGGCCAGGGCCAGCCTGGGGTGGCCACACCACGACTGCTTCGGCTACCGCAGGCCGATCAAGTTCATCGCGGTCCGCTCAGGACCTACGTCGCCTGCCGTCGCTGCGGCGAATGTGTAGCTTTCTGGGCCAGATCCACGGATGTTTCCTCGACAAGCTGCACACTCGCCACAGGGCCGCGACCCGACATGTTCGGCACAGACCTCAGATCATGTCGTTCTTGGTGAGCCAGCGCATCACCGGCCAGCCGATGAACACCGGCAACCAGCAGGTCAGCACCCGGTAGAGCAGTACCGCGGGCACTGCGATCCCGGCGGGCACGCCGAAGGCCGCGAGACCACCGATCAGGGCTGCCTCGACCGCGCCCACACCACCGGGCGTGGGCGCCGCCGAGGCCAGGGTGCCGCCGACCATGGTCACGACCGTGACGGTGATGAATGAGGTGGTTCCGCCGAACGCCTCGACGCTGGCCCACAGTGCCAGGGCCGCACCGAGGGTCGTGCCCGCGGCGCCCAGCACGATCAGTGCCAGCCGTTGCGGTTCGCGGGCCAGTTTGACCAGGTCGTCGGTCACCTCCTTGAGCTTCGGGCGCAACGAGGACGACAGCCAGCGCCGCAGTTTGGGCACCGCCAGGAACGCCCCGATGAGCCCGAGCGCCAGGCCGGCGATCAGGTAGAGGACGGTCGAGCTCGGGACGAAGTGCGACAGGTCGGCCGAGGCCCCGGCCATGGTGCTGAAGAAGATGAGCAGGATCACGTGCACGATCACCTGCACCGACTGCTGCAGTGCCACCGCGGCGGTGGCGCGCGCGGTGCTCAGCCCGCCCTTCTGGAGGAACCGGGTGCTCAGGGCAAGGCCGCCGACGCCCGCGGGCGTGGTGGTGGCGGCAAAGGTGTTGGCCACCTGCATGATCGAGAGGTTGCGGAAACTCACCAGCCCGTCGGCGCATGCCCACAGCGCGGCTGCCGCACCGACATAGGTCAGCGCCGAGACGGTCAGCCCGAGCAGGGCCCACGACCAGTCCACGGTGCGCAGTTCGGAGAAGAACGTCGGCACCGTGCTGATGAACGGGTAGGCCACGTAGACCAGGGCCACCAGCAGCACCAGCTGGATCACCTGGGTGCGGGTGAACCGGGTGATGGTCTCGGCCTGGATCTGGTCGGCCCCGGTCTGGCGTTTGACCTCGTCGCGCGCGGCGGTCATCACGGTCTTGGCGTCGGGGACGGCGTCGCGCACCCGGGAGGGCACCGCGGCCTTGGTGAGGCGGCGCGACGCGCTGAGCACGGTGTCGCGGCCGAACGCATCGATCGCCGCGGTGACCGCCGCCTTCGGGTCGTACAACGCTGTGGTGGTGACGAGCAGTTGGGCGATGTCGGACTGCAATTGAGCGTCGGTGGCGCCGTACTCGGCGTTGCCGAATCCACCGAACAGCACGGAGCCGTCGTCGACGGTGATCTCCTTGCTGCGCAGGTCGCCGTGGGAGATCTGGTGGTCGTGCAGCATGCGCAGCGCGTTCCAGACACGGCCGACGGTGGTCTCTTCGGTGCTCTGGTCCAGGGGGATGCCGCGTTTGCGGTTGTGCGCGTACAGCGTCCAGCCGCGGTCCAGGGCCGCCACCGACATGGTCGACGTGCTGGCCAGGCCGAGGTCGCCGATCGCGATGGCCATCAAGGCCCGGTGCTCGACGGCGCGGCGCATCGAGGTCTGCAGGGGCGCGGTCTCATTGGAGCGCAGCCGCATTTTGCGCCACACCTGACGTACGGCGCCGCCGCTCTGTTGGTTGGGGCCGTACAGCTCGACGACGGCGCTGGAGTCGGGATCCGGTGACTGCGCGGTCAGCGTGAGCGGGCCGGCGCCGGCCGGGCGCACCACGTTGAACGCCGAGACGACGAACCCGCGCCGGGCCAGCGCGCGCACCGCCCCGTCGAGCGGGACTTCCAGGGCGGGGGTGCCGACGAGCCACACCACCAGGGCGCCGACGAACCAGCCGGCGGTCAGGCCCAGCAGGGAGCGGGCGGGCACGACGGCGCTGACCACCAGGTGGATCGGGACGAACGCCAGCAGCAGCGTCCACCACCAGCGGCGCAGCCGACGAGACAGCCAGGGCCCGGAGACGGTGAGCACCGCGGCGAGCATGCCGATCCAGCGCGGGTCGTCGAGGAACTGTGACAACTGGGAGCTGAGCCGGTCGGAGAGATCGAAATGCCATCTGGGCGCGGCGATGCCGTTGGCGGTGATCGACAGCGACAGCATGGTGATCAGGGCCGCGGCGGCATAGGCGCCCAGCAGTTTCCACTGCCGCCCCAGGATCAGGCTGACGAGGATCACGAACGGCAGCGCCAGGATCGCGATGCCGTAGGCCAGGTAGACCAGATTGGACTGGGTCGGGGTGAGCACGCCGACGATCTCGGAGATCGATTTCTCCAGGGCCACCCACTCGTAGCGGGTGATCAGCGAGCTGGTGATGACGGTGGCCAGGAAGATCGCGGCCAGAATCAGCCGCAGGATGTCGTTGGTGCGACGGGTCGGCGGTTGCAGGAGACTGCCGGTGACGGTGATGTCCCGTCCGTCAACGCGCATGTTCCCCCTTTCCCGCCCCGTTATCGAGACCCGCTATCAAAGCCCGCGACCAAGGTAGCGGGATCGGATGCCGATATCGGCATTTGGTGCGGATCTGGACCGTTACGAATTCACATCGGTCTCATTTGTCACCGCGGGCGACAATTTTTGCCAGCCCGATGTGATCTGGACCGACGAATGCGGCAAACGTGATGTAACTTCGATCGACATGCCAACGCCGAATTGGCCGCTCCGGAGGAGTTGAACGGTGGATTCGACCCCATTCGGGCACTATCAGCTGCAAAAGCTGATCGGTCGGGGCGGGATGGGCGAGGTTTACCAGGCCTACGATTCCGACACCGATCGCATCGTTGCGCTCAAGGTTCTGCCGCCGCACCTGGCGCAGGACGCGACCTTCCAGGAGCGGTTCCGCCGGGAGTCGCATGCCGCGGCGGGGGTGAGCAATCCGCATGTGGTGCCGATTCATGGCTACGGCGAGATCGACGGCCGGCTCTATCTGGACATGCGGCTGATCGAGGGTCGCAACCTCGGCGCCATGCTCACCAGGACCGGTAAGCCGTTGGACCCGACGTTCGTGGTCGGCATGGTCGAGCAGGTGGCCGAGGCGCTCGACGGGGCGCATGCGGCCGGGCTGATCCACCGCGACGTCAAGCCGTCGAACATCCTGATCGCCGACAACGACTTCGTGTATCTGATCGATTTCGGCCTGGCCCGCACTGCGGGCGACTCGGGCATGACCACCGCGGGCAGCACCCTGGGCACGCTGGCCTACATGGCGCCGGAGCGGTTCGACGCGGGCAAGGTCGATCCGCGTTCGGACATCTACGCATTGGCGTGCGTGCTCTACGAATGCCTGACGGGGGAGCGGCCGTATCCGGCTGACAGCCTGGAGCAGCAGATCGCCGGGCACATGGTGTCCCCGGCGCCGCGGGCATCCGACAAGGATCCGCGCCTGGCGGCCTTCGACGAGGTGATCGCCAAGGGTATGGCCAAGAAGCCGTCCAAGCGGTATCAGAGTGCGGGTGCCCTGGCCGCGGCGGCGCGGGCAGCCCTGGCGGTGCCGGTGCGCAGCACCGGGCGGTCGGGTCGGCATTCGGCGCAACGGGTTCCGACCCGGGTGCGGGTGTCCAAGAAGGTGGCCGCGATCGCGGGCGCGACGGCGGTGGTGGCCGCGCTGGGTGCGGTGGGAGTGTGGCAGCTGCGCGACGACGGGGCGGACCGCGTTGGCAATGCGGCCAGTTCAGCCGGGTCCGGCCCGGTGCAGGCGCCGACGGGCGCCGTGGACGCGATCGCGCGGACGGTGCCATCCGAGATCCGTGATTCCGGACGTTTGGTGATCGGGGTCAATGTGCCCTACGCGCCCAACGAGTTCAAGAATTCCAGCGGTGAGATCGTCGGGTTCGACATCGATCTGATGAAGGCCGTGACCCGCACCATGGGGTTGGTGCCCGACTTCCGTGAGACCGGGTTCGAGGGGATCCTGCCGTCGGTAGCCGACGGCAACTTCAACGTCGGGATGTCCTCGATCACCGACACCGCCGAGCGCGAGCAGCAGGCCGACTTCGTCACCTACTTCCAGGCGGGCACACTGTGGGCCCGGCGGGCCGGTACGCAGGCTGACCCAGGATCGCCGTGCGGGCTGCGAATCGGCGTGGCGTACAGCACGATTCAGGAGACCCAGGAGATCCCGGCCAAATCCGACGCCTGTGTGGCGGCCGGGCTGCCGCCCATCGAGAAAGTGGTCCGCACTCATCAGGACGAGGTGACGGCCGCGCTGATCGCCGGTGAGGTCGATGCCATGACCGCCGACTCACCCGTCACGGGGTTCGCGATCAAACTCAGCGGCGGCGCGCTGGAACCGGCCGGTGAGGTGTTCGACTCCGCGCCCTACGGTTGGCCGGTGGCCAAGGGGTCGGGTTTGGGCGAGTCGCTGCGGTTGGCACTGGAGCACGTGATGGACACCGGCGAGTACCGCACCATCGCCACCATGTGGGGCGTGGAGAAGGGCATGATCACCCAATCGGTGATCAACGGGGCGTTCCAGTAAGGGTTTTCGCGTCTCACACCGCGTTGCGGCCGGCGATCGCTTTGGCCAGCTGCACCACTTGGGCGTCGGTCAGGTCGGTGCCGGTGATCCGCACGTCGACGACGATGTTGTCCACGGCCAGGATCGCACGGCGGCTGCCCTGCTGGGGGCTGACCGGTGACTGCTCGTTGGTGACGTCGATGTCGTCGACGACGCTCGGGTTGCCGAGCGCGAAGACGCTGGGCCGGCGATTGCCGCCGTAGCTGATCGTCAGGTTGTCCCCGGCGCACTGCCGCCATGTGTCGACCGTGCGGGCGACCAGTGTCCGTGCGGCGGTGGGGGTGTCGAATGCCGTGACAGCCTGGTCGACCTCGAGGTTGTTGGTCTCGTCGGCGAACAGCGACTCGCGGAATTGCCGGAATCCGCTGTCGCTGTACACCTCGTCCATGGCATTGCCGATCACGGCCAGGCACACCGGGCGTGAGGCGTGCTCGTCGGCGTCGAGCCTGGCGGGCTGGCGCAGCGCGGTCTTGGGATGCAGGTCCGTCGTGTCCAGGATGGTGTTGAGTTCTGATTCGCTGGCCAACATGCTGCCGAGGACATCGACCTGTGGACCGGCGTCGTCCTCGGTTTGCTTGGTGCCGCACCCACTGAGAGCCGAACCTGCCAATGCAATGGCCGCGATGGCCGGTACAACCGCCCGCTTCACGTCCATGAGACCCCCCTTGATCCTGTTTGCTGATCGTAATCGGTCAGCGGGGTCTGGCGCAGCGCGCGAACGTTGCTCCGCGCCACGGTAATCACAGTGGTCACTTTGTCCCCAGGCCTCAACCTGGTGTTGTGGCAGGGATACGCATCTGCACCTACTCTGAAGGCATTCTCACCCAGGTGGCCCGGACCATGCCGCCGCACACAGACGGACCGGGAACACTGACAACGACAATCAGAGACATCGCCGCATACTCGAAGTTGAGCCTCGCGGACATCGAGGCGATCGGCGCCGAGTTCGACACCATCCGCCGCGACATCGAGGAGTCGCTGGGTGCGAGGGACGCCGCGTACATCCGGCGCACCATCGTGTTCCAGCGGGCGCTGGAGGTGGCCGCACGGCTGCTGATCGCCGGCACCCGGTCGAAGCCCGGCCTGCTGGCCGGCACGGCTGCGCTGGCCTACGCGAAATCCGTTGAGAACATGGAAATCGGGCACAACGTCGGCCATGGCCAGTGGGACTGGATGAACGATCCCGAGATCCACTCCGCCACCTGGGAGTGGGACATGGTGGGCCCGTCGGCGCAATGGCGCTACTCGCACAATTACCACCATCACGTGTTCAGCAACGTGCTGGGCGTGGACGACGACCTCGGCTTCGGCATCCTGCGGATGAGCCGCGACCAGCAATGGGAACCTCAGCACCTCGTGCAGCCGTTGCGAAATATTTTGCTGGCCACGATCTTTGAGTGGGGAATCGCCCTACACGACTTCTACTCCGCCCGGGACCGGGCGGACACCGAAGACGGTAAGAACGCCGCACGGCAGCTGCTGCGCGCCAAGATCGGCCGCCAGCTCGCCAAGGACTTCATCGTCCTGCCGGCCCTGAGCGGGCGGCGCTGGAAGCGGACCCTTGTCGCGAATCTGGGCGCGAACGTGCTGCGCAACCTGTGGGCCTACCTGGTCATCTTCTGCGGGCACTTCCCCGACGGCGCGGAGCGGTTCGATCCGGAGACGCTGCAGGAGGAGAGCCACGGCGAGTGGTACCTGCGGCAAATGCTGGGTGCGGCGAACTTCAAAGCCGGTCCGGTGCTGGCCTTTTCAAGTGGAAACCTGTGCTACCAGATCGAGCACCACCTGTTCCCGGACCTGCCCAGCAACCGTCTGGCAGAGGTGAGCGTGCAGGTGCGCCATGTGTGCGAGAAATACAACCTGCCCTACACCAGCGGGCCGCTGGCCCGGCAGTATCTGCAGACTCTGCGGACGATCTTCAAACTCGCCATACCCAATGCGGGGTGGCGATCACTGTTCCGAGCAGCGCCACCCATCTGACCGGGATCCCGGAAGGGAACATTGCTTCTAACGTCCCTGTGCCGTTGGTGGTCGAACAGGGAGAAGCTGTCGATCAGCGGGTGGCGCGCCCTGTACCCCCAGTACACGCCGTTATGGGAGCGGTGTCAACGGTGCCAGGCAGCCGGTGGTAATCCCTTGCGGTGCAGCATGTTTCTCCTGTTCCAGGCGGCGCCGGTCAGACCCGCTCGGCGCCATTCGGCGATGGGGCGGAAATGCCGCAGGCCGAGGCGAATTGCACGGGGTTGAGACCGTCGGCGGAGTTCATGTCGCAGTTGCCGAAAGGTGGTGCACCCTGCGGCAATCCGGGGCTGAACCCGCGTCCGTCGGTGTACTGGTGGGCGACCTTGCCGGGATAGTCGGGATTGCTGCCGTAGGCCGCGATGATGAGCCTGATGCCGCTGGGTTTGGTGCGCCACATGTTGTTCAGGTCGCCGACGTTGCCGTAGCCGATGATTCGGTCCCGGCTGCCGGTGTAAGAGGCCAGGTTCCAGTACAGCCGGTTGATCCAGTCCGACCCGTCGCCGCGCGGGTTGCCGCCCTGTTCGACGTCGAGCATGAGCGCGACACGGGGGTGCAGGCCACCGTTGGCCTCGATCATCGAGCGCACGGTGTCGGCATTGGCGGCCCAGTTGGGCCGGCAGTAGGTGTAGACGATGCCGAAGACCAGCCGTCCGGAATCCAGCGCGCCGCGCATCCAGGCGTAGTTGGCCGCGAAATTGCGATCCCGGTAGGTGCCGTCGCTGACCCGGATCGACAGCACCTGGTAGGGATAGCTGTCGTCGACTGTGCGTTGCCACTCGGAGACGTCGGCGAACAACGTATCGGTGATGACGGCGGCGCTGCGCACGATCCACCGGGAACGCAGGGTCCTCGGCCCCGGGATCCTTCGTTTCACAGCGTGGCCGGCCATCCTCGTCGTCCTCACACTCCTCTGACCAGCGTAGGCGGTCAGAGTGCGTTGCGTCCGGCGATGATCTTTGCCAGCTGGACCGTCTGTCGGTCGGTGACGTCGTAGCCGCTGATCCGCAGGTCGACCACGAAGTTGTCGACGGCCAGGATCGCGCGGTGGGTGAGGCGGTCGGCGGCATCCAGCGGTACGTCGTTGGTGATGTCGACACCGTCGAGCGCGGTCGGGACGCCCATCCGGCGGGCATCCCGCGTCTCGCCGCCGTTGTAGCTGAAGGTCAGGGTGTCGTCGCCGCAGCGGCGCCAGATGTCGACGGTGCGGTCGACCATGGCCTGAGCTGCTCTGGGGTTGTCGAATCTGGAGATCGCCTGGTCGACCTCGACGTCGTCGGCGTCGTCGGCGAGCTGGGTTTCACGGAACGCCCGGTAGCCGCTGTCGCGGTAGACCCACTCCATCCCGTTGCCGATGACGACGATGCACTCCGGGCGGGAGATGGGCTCATAGTTGGCGTTGGTCATCGGGCTGCGCAGCGCGGTCTTCGGCCGGACCTGGGCGTGCATCACGGTGTTGATCTCGGACTCGCTGGCCATCATGCTGCCCAGAACATCGACCTGTGGGCCGCCCGAATCGGGGACGGTGGGGGTACAGGCGGCGAGCAGGACCGCGCACAGCGCCGAGCCGGCCACCTTGAGATCGATGCCCATCAGGACCCCCTTGGATCTGTTTGCTGATCCTAACCGCGTGCGCGGGTCGCGTCAGACGGCAATTCGGTGACCAGCGGGTGACATCTGGTCCGTTCCCCCGATCGGGGGACACGAGGTTCGTCCGGTGGATGGGCCGGTCGGTCGATACAGCCGCGGGCCGGATCGGCGCATTCTTATTTCAACGCCGGAACACACCGGAGAAAAACCGAAAAGCCTTATCCGACAAAGGAGTCGACATGAGCACCATCACCCGCCGCATCGCCGCCGGTTTCACCCTCGCCGCCGCCCCCGCGTTGATCGCCCTGGGTGCCGCCACCGCTCACGCCGACGCTTCCGTCGCCAACACCGGCCCGTCGGTCAGCTCGCACCAGGCCTTCCCGAACCAGCACAACATGCCACAGCCCGGGTCCGCGACCCATCACCACCACCAGCGCAACCACGCCAAGTAAGCCTGGGGGAGGCAGGGCCCGGACGCAGCCAGCGTCCGGGCCACTGGCTGTTATGGCTTCCGGTCCACCGGCGCTCTCCGGCTCGTAGGGTGGAGGAATGGTGGGGTTACCTCCGGGGCCACCGTTGCCCCCGTCGGTGCAGGGCGTTTTGATGCTGCGGTACTGGCCGCGATTCGTATCGGCCTGCCGACGCCGCTACGGCGACGTGTTCACGGTGCGCGTCCCGGCGATGGGCACGATGGTGTACCTGGCAGATCCCGCTGACATCAAGGTGGTGTTCGCCGGGGATCCGACGATCTTCCATGCCGGGGAAGCGAACTCGGTGCTGAGTTCCCTGCTCGGGGACAGCTCGGTGCTGGTGATCGACGAGGACGAACACCACGAACGCCGCCGCCAGATGCTGCCGGCGTTCCACCGCGACGCGGTGGCCCGCCAGACCGAGATCATGACCGAGATCTCCGCCGCCAACATCGCGGACTGGCCGGTGGGCACCACCTTCCCCGCCGCACCGAAGATGGCCGAGATAACCCTCGAGGTGATCCTGCGGACCGTGATCGGCGCGTCCGATCCGGCCCGGCTGGCCGCCCTGCGGGCGGTGATGCCGCGGCTGCTCAGCGTCGGCCCGTGGGAGACGCTGGCGCTGGCCAGCCCGGACCTGCAGCGCCGGCGTCCCTGGCGGGCCCTGCAGCGCAACATCGAGGAGGCCGACCGGCTGCTGTACGCCGAGATCGCTGATCGGCGGGCCGACCCGGAGATCGCGACCCGCACCGATGTGCTGGCCATGCTCGTGCGTTCGGCCAATGCGGGCGGGCATACCATGACCGACCGTGAGCTGCGCGATCAGCTCATGACGCTGCTCGCCGCCGGGCATGAGACGACCGCGACCGCACTGTCATGGGCGCTGGAGCGGCTGACCCGTCATCCCGCGGCGCTGGACAAGGCGGTGCGGGCCGCGCGCGACGGCGACGACGACTATCTCGACGCCGTGGCCAAGGAGACGCTGCGGATCCGTCCGGTGGTGTTCGACGTCGGCCGGGTGCTCAAGCAGCCGGTCGAGCTGGCCGGCCACCGGCTGCCCGCCGGGGTGATGGTGGCGCCGGGCATCGGCCTGGTCCACGAGAGCGAGGACGTCTATCCCGACGCCGAACGGTTCGACCCGGACCGGATGCTCGGCGTGACGCTCGGGCCCACCACCTGGTTCCCGTTCGGCGGCGGCAGCCGGCGCTGCCTGGGGGCGACGTTCGCCATGGTCGAGCTGCGCGTCGTGCTGCGTGAAATCCTGCGCCGGGTGGACCTTTTCACCACCACAGCTGCCGACGAGCGCCAGCGCGTCAAGCACGTGACGTTGGTCCCGCACCGCGGGGCGCGGATCTGTGTGCGGGCAGTCCGGGAGCCGGTCGAGGTCGAGTCCGAGCGGGCCGAGCCCGCCCGCCGCTAGCCGATCCGGTAGTCGGGCAGATCGAGGTCGTCGCGCACGCTACCGGCGAACAGGCCCGCCACCGGGCGGCTCAGGTTCATCGCCCGTAGCGCCACGTTGCGGAACCACAAGCCGAATCGCGTTCTGGTGGCGAAGAAGCCCAGCATCCGTTCGGCCCCGGCCTGTTTGCCCGCGATGAACGGCCGTAACAACGATTCGTAGCTTTCGAAGGCACGGCGGTGATCGCCGCCGGCGTGGGCGAGTTCCCTGGCCAGGGCGTACGCCTCGGTGATCGCGAGGCCGGTGCCCTCGCCGCCGAGCAGCGAGATACAGCCTGCGGCGTCGCCGATCAGCAGCACCCGGCCGTCTGACCAGCGGTCCATCCGGATCTGGCTGACCACGTCGAAATAGAGGTCTTCGACGCCGTCCACCGCGGCCAGGATCTGCCGGCATTCCCAGCCGGCGTCGTCGAACTGGTTGTGTAGCTGCTCTTTTGGCGTCATGCCATGGTCGTCGTGTTCGTCACGGAACACGAACAGGAACATGGTTCGGTTGTTGCGCAAGGTGAACTGCCCGACCTGCCGGCCCGGGACGCTGTAGGTGAGGTACACGTCGGAATCGCCCCCGGTGTAGCCGTCGACGACGCACGCGGCGACCTTGCATCCCAGATAATGCTCGTAGTGTTCCTCGGGACCGAACACCAGGCTGCGGACGTTGGAGTGCAGGCCGTCGGCACCGATGACGAGGTCGAAGTCGTCGGCAGGGCCGTTCTCGAACGTCACCCGTACCCCGTCGGGGTGTTGGTCGATGCCGGTGATGCTGTCGCCGAAGACCGTCGGAACCTTGTGCTCGACCGTGCGGTAGATCGCCGACGCCAGATCGCCACGCGGCAGGCTGGTGAAGTCGTTGCCGATCACGCGCCGGAACACCTCGACGCCGAGAGCCGCCTTGGTCTTGCCATCGGGCCCGACCGAGCGCACACAGCGCACGTCGTAGCCGGCGTCGCGGATGGCCGGTTCGATGCCCATCTGCCGGGCCACGCGGTAGCCGATGCCCCAGAAGTCGATCATGTAGCCGCCGGTGCGAAAGGCCGGAGCCCGCTCGATCAGTGTCGGGGTGTGGCCGCTGCGCTGCAGCCAATGCGCCAACGCGGTACCCGCAACCCCGGCTCCACTGATGGCGATTCGCATGACTACTCGATGCTACGGGGGACTGTGACTGGCTGGGCCGTCAAACTTTTTGACGGCCCGCGGCGGAAAGACAAACGGTGCTCACTCGAACCACCGTTGATTGTCAGGGAGCCGTGCCAAGCTGGGGTCATGGCTGCGAAACGTTCCCCGCGCCGTGCCGACCTCGTGCTTTCCGGGGGCGGGGTCAAGGGCATCGGCCTGGTGGGCGCCGTCGTCGCACTCCAGGACGCCGGGTACGCGATCGAGCGGATCTCGGGTACCTCGGCCGGGTCCCTGGTCGGCGCGGTGGTGGCCGCCGCGGTGCAACGCAACGACTTGACCAGTGATCAGTTGCGGGACTTGGCGCTGAGTGTGCCCTATCGCAAGTTCCGTGACAGCGGGCCGATCGAGAGCATCCCGGTGCTCGGCACCGCGTGGGGTTTGCTTCGCGAAACCGGCATCTATCGCGGCGACTTCGCTTACGACTGGATTCGCAGCGAGTTGAAAAACTTGGGCGTCAAGACCTTTGGCGATCTGGCCATCAAGGATGACGGCCTGCCGCCCGAGCGGCGCTACCGGCTGACGGTCACGGTGACCGACGTGACGACCGGCCAATTGGTGCGGCTGCCATGGGATTACCGGCGGGTCTATGGCCTCGATCCCGATGAGCAACTCGTCGCCGACGCCGTGCGGGCCTCGATGGCGATCCCGTTCCTGTTCCATCCCGTCACGCTCGAAACCGCTGACGGGACACCGTGCACGTTGGTGGACGGCGGGGTGTTGTCGAATTTCCCGATCGACTCCTTCGATCGTCCCGACGGCAAGGAGCCGCGGTGGCCGACGTTCGGAGTGACGGTGGTGCCGTACCTACCGGCACCGTCGGCTGAGCAGTTGATCCCCGGGTTGGGCCTGCTGACCTTTGGCCGCCCGTCCCTTCTGGAAAGCCTGATCACCACCATGCTGGTCGGTCATGACCAGGCCTATCTGAGTCAGCCCTGGGTGAAGGTGCGGGCGATCCAGGTGGATTCGACCGACGTCGGGGTGCTGGACTTCGACATCAGCCGCAATGAGGCCGAGGCGTTGTACGAGAAGGGATACGTGGCGACGACGGAGTTCCTGTCCACCTGGGACTGGCCGGCCTACCTTGACCGATTCCGCCGGGCGCATCGGGTGGATCACCGGTAATTCGAGTAGTCCGCTACGCATTACAGGCGTTGGCGGCGGACCAATACTTCAGCTAGCAGCTGAAGTATTGGGGTGGTCCGGGATGGGGACGTCGGGGAAATGCAGGCGGCGCTTCGGCACGGCCGCGGTGGTCGCGGCCGTTTGCCTGGCTCTCGTGGGTGGAACAGGGGAGGCGTTAGCCGATCCGTGCCCGACCTCGACGACGCCCCCTACTGAGACGACGCCCCCCACTGAGACGACGCCGCCCACTGAGACGACGCCGCCCACTGAGACGACGCCGCCCACCGAGACGACGCCGCCGACCGAAACCACGCCACCCACGGAACCGCCCATCAATTCGTACATCGTGATTCCGCCGAACTTCCCGCCGCCCACCCCAACGCCGTCGTTCAAACTGAATTCGTTCACGACTACCTGCGAGACCGATACGCCGACCGCGACGTCTAGCCGCCCGTCGAGCCTCCCCAGTAGCCCGGCGATTGTTGTGCCGTCGCAGCCCTCGCCCACGTACCCGAGTGTCACTCCTTCGGTGGGAGGTCGCGACACCCCGCCGCCGCCGACCAGCAATCCATGGATACCGCTGTTGGTGTTGTGCGCCTTGGCGATTGCCGCCGGACTGGCCGGGCGGGCCTGGCGGCACCGGGGTGAGAAGTTCCTCAAGGCGCACGTCACCGTGGCGTCGCATGCCGGGGTTCCGGTGCCGTTCGATGTCCGCCCGGCAGACAACACCGACCGCGACCACGTTCTCTCCGTGGTGCCGTCCGAGACATCGCGTTCCACCACCGTCGAGGAGATCCGCTCATGACCGTCTCACCGATCACCGATACCTCCGTTGGCAATTGGATGCTGCCGGAGTCGCGTCAAACCCAGGCCAGGATCGAGCACGCCGTCACGCAGACGACGGCCAACACCCAATCCGCCAGGCCCCTGCAGTCCCTCGGCGTGGTGGCGCGCCGCGCGCTGGCCGCGGAGATCGAGGCCTCGTTGCGGGCGGCGCTGAGTGAAACCATGGCCGACCTCATCCTTGAGGGCTGGCATGCCTACGGCGCCATCACCACGGCGATCAAGAAGTCGCATGTGCAGCCGAGGGTGAAGCAGATCGTGCCGCTGCACACCCATGTCATCACCGCGGACCGCGAGCACACCCTCGATATCGAGGTGGACAGCTTCCCGGTGATGTCCCTGGCCGCCAAAGCCGCGCTGCGGTTGCAGCTGTTCGCCGCGGTGGCTGTGGTGATCGACGGACACATCGTCGCCATCCAGTCGGGTCAGGCCACGGCAAACGGCGCGGTGAGCGTCAATGGCGTCGAGATCTCCCGCAAGACCCTGGCCTTCCCCTTGCAGGTCGAACTGGGTTGGCGCCGGCCGCCGCAGATGGTGGCTGCCACGTAGCCTGCGGCACTAGGGTTCGGCTATGACGGTCAGACACTCCGCCCCGGGCCGGATTAATCTGATCGGCGAGCACACCGACTACAACTCGGGGTTCGCGCTGCCGATTGCCTTGCCGCAGCGGACCTTTGTGAGCTTTGATCCTGGCCCGTCGGGTGTGCTGTCGGTGTCGAGTTCGTTGGGCGACGGGCCGGCGGACATCGGCCTGGATACCGAGCCCGGAGACGTGACGGGCTGGGCGGCGTACGTCGCCGGGGCGGTGTGGGCGCTCCTGAATGCCGGGATTGCGGTGCCCGGCGGGACGATGACGATCACCAGTGAGGTTGAGATCGGGTCGGGGCTCTCGTCGTCGGCGGCGCTGGAATGCGCGGTGCTCGGTGCGCTGCTCGCCGCGGTCGGTGCCGAGCTCGATCGCGTCGAGCAGGCGTGGATCGCCCAGCAGGCCGAGAACGAGTATGTCGGCGCGCCAACGGGACTGCTCGATCAGCTGGCATCGCTGTTCGGCGAGCCGGGACAGGCGATGCTGATCGACTTCCGCGATATCACCGTGCAGCCGGTGCGCTTCGATCCCGCGGCGGCGGGGGTAGCCCTGCTGTTGATCGACTCACGGGCCCGGCATGCGCACGCGGGTGGTGAGTACGCCGTCCGGCGGGCATCGTGTGAGCGGGCTGCCGCCGATCTCGGGGTGGCCTCGCTGCGTGAGGTCTCTGACGCGTCGGCGCTCGGGATGGTGAACGATCCAGTCGATGCCCGTCGGGCGCGTCATGTGCTGACCGAGAACCAACGCGTGCTCGATTGCGTTGCGGCGATGGCATCTTCGGACTTCGCGGCGGTCGGTGAGCTGTGGACCGCATCGCATGCCTCGATGCGCGACGACTTCGAGATCACCACGCCCCACCTCGATTTGATCGCCGCGACTGCCGTGCGGGCTGGTGCGCTCGGCGCGCGGATGACCGGTGGCGGGTTCGGTGGCTGCGTCATCGCGCTGGTACCTCGTGAGCGGCTGGATGCGGTCAGCGAGGCGGTGTCCGGGGAGGTGCGCGATGCCGGATATCCGGAGCCGGTCATCACCAGAACGCATGCAGGTGGTGGCGCGGGGCCGTAAGAGTGCTGGACTGCGCGAGGTTCGGGACCTCCCTAGTCTGTCCGCATGCTCACCGAACTCGTCGCACTCGACGGCGGCACGTACCGCATGGGATCGCAGAACTTCTATCCCGAGGAGTCGCCGATGCATGACGTGACGGTCGCACCGTTTGGCATCGAGCGGCATCCTGTCACCAATGCCCAGTTCGCCGAGTTCGTGGCCGAGACAGGTTATGTCACGGTCGCCGAGCAACAATTGGATCCGGCAGCGTTCCCAGGGGTGCCCGCCGACGAGCTTGTCCCGGGCGCCCTCGTGTTCAAGGCGACCGACGGACCGGTGAACCTGCGGGACTGGCGGCAATGGTGGACATGGGCGGAGGGAGCATGTTGGAAGCACCCGAAGGGGCGCGGTTCGACCATCGTCGACCGGCCCGATCACCCGGTGGTCCAGGTCGCGTACCCCGACGCGGCGGCGTACGCAGCCTGGGCTGGACGATGGCTGCCGACTGAAGATCAATGGGAATATGCGGCCGGCGCGGGCGTGACGACTGTCTATGCCTGGGGCGACGATGTCCGGCCGGGCGGGCAGCTGATGGCCAACACCTGGCAAGGCAAGTTCCCGTACCGGAACGACGGGGCGCTGGGGTGGATCGGGACCTCACCGGTTGGCACGTTCCCGCCGAATGCTTTTGGCCTGTGCGACATGATCGGCAACGTGTGGGAGTGGACCACCACCCGCTTCACGCCCCGGCACCAAGCGAACTCTGAGGCATCCGGATGCTGTCCGGCATCTACCGGTGACCCAACGGTGATGCAGACGCTGAAGGGTGGATCCCACCTATGCGCACCGGAGTACTGCCACCGCTACCGGCCGGCCGCCCGGTCCTCGCAATCGCAGGACAGCGCCACCACGCACATCGGTTTTCGTTGTGTCGCGACCTAGCGCGCGGTGGCGAAAGTCCGGCCTAAACGCCGCCTCGTAGCCGCTGGCCTAGGGCTTTACGAAGTAACAGGTGGCGTAACACGCGCCGTATCGCCACCTGGTGTCCGCGGTGGCACAGTGAGGTCATGACCCGCCGCCCGCACATCCCACCGAAGGACTTTCCCCGTCCTGCGACCAGGGAATACGCAGGCACCCGGGCCGACGCCGCCCGGTGGGCCCGCGACGTTCTGCGTGGCCAGATCCTCGACGGTGTGTACGGCGGTTTGGCGGCGGCGCGCCCGATGTTGCCGCCGGAGAACGAACTCGCCGCCGAGTTCGGGGTCAGCCGCAACGCCATCCGCGAAGCGCTCGAACTGCTCCGCGGCGAGGGGCTGATCACCCGGGTTCAGGGCGCGGGGACTTTCGTCACCGGCGCCAAGCTGAGCCAGCGCATCGATCGTCTCGAGGGGCTTGCCGAGTCGCTGGCCGGTCACCAACTGCCCGTCGAGAACACGGTGCTTTCCGTCCGCGAATCGGTTGCGTCGCCCTTCGTCGCCGCCAAACTCCAATTGCCCGAGAACGCCCCGATTCTCTTCATCGAGCGGCTGCGGTCGGTCGGTGGGGTGCCGCTGTCGCTGGACACCACGTCGTTGCGGATCGGGGCGATACCCGTGGACGCCAACCTCGATCGTCAGGATGTGTTCGCGTTGATCGAACGCGAACTCGGCATGCGGCTCGGCTGGGCCGAGATGACCGTGGAGTCGGTCTCGGCTGATGCCAATACCGCCGAGCTTTTGCAAATCCGTTCCGGTGCACCACTGTTGCTGCTGCACCGGTTGACCCATCTCGAAGATGGAACCCCATTCGACTTCGAGACCGTGCGCTATCGCGGGGATCGGTGCTCGTTGATGACGATTGCCGCGCGATCGCCTGACCAACCGTCACAGCCGCCAAAGTAGCCGGCACTTCTCCGCTTCACCTTCACCGGATTTCACCCTATCGACAGAGAGGTAGCTCAACCATGCCCAAAAAACCCAACATCGTGTATTTCCACGTCGACAACCTAGGAATGGGCGAACTCGGCTGCTACGGCGGCGGTATCCTCCGCGGCGCTGATACCGCCCGGATGGACGCCTTCGCGGCCGAGTCGCTGAAGCTGTCGCATTTCGTTGTCGAACCACAGTGCACACCCACCCGCTCCGCGTTGATGACGGGGCGATACCCGATCCGATCCGGCAACCACACCATCGCCCTCGGCGGAAATGGCGGCGGCATCGTGGCCTGGGAACGCACCATGGGTGACATTCTGTCCGAAGCCGGCTACGCCACAGCATGTTTCGGCAAGTGGCACATCGGTGCCGAGGACGGCCGATGGCCAACCGATCACGGGTTCGACGAATGGTACGGCCCGGCCCGGACCTACGACGAGTGCCTGTGGCCCGACGATCCCTGGTACAACGGCGATCGCGACGGCTATTCCTACATGTACGACGGCACCAAGGCCGACGGTGTCCACGCGACCGACCAGCAGCTGACGGTCAAGCTCAAGGGGGAGATGGACGGCGAATACGACCGCCGGGCCAAGGCGTTCATGAAACGCAGCGTCGAGGCCGACAAGCCGTTCTACCTGTACCACAACCACTCTCTGATGCACTTCCCGATGGAGGTCCGCGAGGAGTTCAAGGGCAAGAGCACCAATGGGGCGTGGGGTGATTCGCTGCTGATGCTCGATCATGACTTCGGCAGCATCCTGGATTACCTCACGGAACTGGGTATCGAGGACAACACGATCGTCGTCATGGCGGGGGACAACGGCGCCGAGGACCACCTGGCCGGACGCGGCACCGCAGGCTTCTTCGACGGGTCCTATTTCAGCTCCGCTGAAGGCGGAATCCGTACACCGTGCCTGATCCGCTATCCCGGACAGGTTGCGGTGCGCGAGAGCAACGAGATGGTGCACGTCACCGACATGTTCCCGACCCTGCTGCGGTGGGCGGGCTGCGAGGTCCCCGAAGACCGGATCATCGACGGCATCGATCAACGGGAATTCTTCGGTGGGGCAGAGGAATCCAATCGCGAGGGCTGCATGGTCTGGCTCAACGAGGAACTGCACGCCGTGAAATGGTCCCAGTTCAAGATCAACTTCAAACGGCAGCAGCACTTCCACGACCCGGAGATCCCGCTGGGCTTCGCGCGCATCACCAACCTGCTGGAGGACCCGAAGGAACGTGAGGCCGTCAACCAGACCTGGGTGCGGTGGTGGGTGATGCAGCATGCCTACCGCTTCATCCAGGAGTTCGACGCCAGCGTCGAGACCGAACAGCTGATTCCGGCCGGAGCACCAATCGATTTCGTCCCCGCCCGCGAACCTGTCAGCACCAAGTAGCACCCGAAGCCCTGCCCCCGCCCGGGGCAGGGCTTCTCTCTCAGAGGGAGCCCAGCCATGACCACCACCTATGGTGCGCAATCGATCACGATCCTCGAAGGGCTCGACGTCGTTCGCAAACGCCCCGGAATGTACATCGGGTCGACCAGTGAGCGCGGTCTGCACCACATGGTGTGGGAGGTCGTGGACAACGGGGTCGACGAGGCAATGGCCGGGTTCGCCACCCGCGTCGACGTCGCGTTGCTGCCCGACGGCGGTGTCGAGGTGAGCGACGACGGCCGCGGCATTCCGGTCGCCATGCACGAGACGGGAATTCCCACCGTCGACGTCGTGATGACCCAACTCCACGCGGGAGGCAAGTTCGACGGCGAGTCCTACCAGGTGTCGGGTGGCCTGCACGGTGTGGGGGTGTCCGTCGTCAACGCGCTCTCGACCCGTCTCGAGGTGGTCATCGACCGCGACGGCTACGCGTGGAGCCAGCACTACGACCGGTCGGTCCCCGGCACCCTGCACCGCGGTAGCCCTTCGGCCCGTACCGGCACCACGGTCCGATTCTGGTCAGACCCAGAGGTCTTCGAGACCACCGAATACAACGCCGAGACCATCGCGCGCCGTCTGCAGGAAATGGCGTTCCTCAACAAGGGCCTGGTCCTGACGCTGACCGACCGGCGCACCGGCGACAATGACACCCGGACCTTTCACCACCCGGGCGGGCTGATCGACTACGTCGCCCACATCAACCGCGTGAAGGAGCCCATCCAGCCGAGCGTCATCGCGTTCGACGGTGCCGGGGCCGGCCACGAGGTCGAGATCGCGATGCAGTGGAACGCCGGATACTCCGAGTCGGTGCACACGTTCGCCAACACCATCAACACCCACGAAGGCGGCACCCACGAAGAGGGTTTCCGCTCTGCGCTGACCACCGTGGTGAACAAGTACGCCAAAGACAAGAAACTGCTCAAGGACAAGGATCCGAATCTGACCGGCGACGATATCCGGGAGGGGTTGGCTGCGGTGATCTCGGTCAAGGTCGCCGAACCGCAGTTCGAGGGCCAGACCAAGACCAAACTCGGCAATGCCGGCATCCGGTCGTTCGTTCAGAAGATCTGCAACGAGCAGCTGACTCACTGGTTCGAGGCCAACCCGGCAGAGGCCAAGGTCATCATCACCAAGGTCGCGTCCTCAGCTCAGGCGCGGGTCGCGGCCCGGCGGGCGCGGGAATTGGTCCGGCGCAAGAGTGCGACCGAGATCGGCGGCCTGCCGGGCAAGCTGGCCGACTGCCGCTCGACCGATCCGAGCAAGTCCGAACTGTATGTGGTGGAGGGTGATTCGGCCGGCGGCTCGGCCAAGAGTGGCCGGGACTCGATGTTCCAGGCCATCCTGCCGCTGCGCGGAAAGATCATCAACGTCGAAAAGGCCCGTATCGACCGGGTTTTGAAGAACACCGAAGTCCAGGCCATCATCACCGCGCTGGGCACCGGTATCCATGACGAGTTCGACATCAGCAAGCTGCGGTATCGCAAGATCGTGTTGATGGCCGACGCCGACGTCGATGGCCAGCACATCTCAACCCTGCTGCTGACCCTGTTGTTCCGGTTCATGAAGCCGCTGGTCGAGCATGGGCACATCTTCCTGGCGCAGCCGCCGCTGTACAAGCTCAAATGGCAACGCAGCCAACCGGAGTTCGCGTACTCGGACCGCGAGCGCGATGCGCTTCTGGCGGCGGGCAAGTCCGCGGGCAGACGAATCAATGTCGACGACGGTATCCAGCGTTACAAGGGTCTCGGCGAGATGGACGCCAAGGAACTGTGGGAGACCACCATGGATCCGTCGGTGCGGGTGCTGCGTCAGGTGACGCTTGACGACGCTGCGGCCGCCGACGAACTGTTCTCGATTCTCATGGGTGACGACGTCGAAGCCCGTCGTAGCTTCATCACCCGCAACGCCAAAGACATCCGCTTTCTCGACGTCTGATGCCCCTTTGGAGCGCACTGCGACGAGTGTGTAGGTTTTCGCGCCAGAACTGCGTGACCACGTCGAAAGCCTGCACACTCGTCGCAGTGCCGCGACCACCCATCAGGCCCCGGCGGGTAGCGCCAGGTATGCGACGACCAGTACACCCTCGGCGATGACGGCGACCCCGACAACCGGCAGATACCGGCGCCCGCCCGCGACCGAGTGGCGCAGCAGCTGACGGCGCCGAAGCGTCCCGACCGTGTAGACCCCGGCAGCCAACGCAGCCGCCGCGACGACGACGGCTGAGCGCACCGGGCTACCGAGGAGGTGTCCGTCGCGCACCAGCACCAGCACACCCGATGCGGCGATGGCCAGCGCGGTGCGGGTCCACGCCAGCGCGGTCCGCTCGGCCTGCAGCCCGCGGTCCTGAGCCAGTGCTTGGCGTGTCATCGAACGGTCGCCACGATCGCCACCCCGACCGTGACCAGGCCCATCATCGCCAGGCCGGCGGTCAGATAGGTGGGCACTGCGGCCCGGGGCAGCGGCTCGTCATGGCGCATCGCGCGATCCACCTGAGCCCAGCGGCGCAGACCCGCGACGGCCGTCAGGATCGCCATGACACCGACCGCCACGCCCAGTATGTGCCGAAGACCCGGGACTGTCAGTTCGGGCATGAACTGCACCACCGCGACGGCTGCCGCGAGCAGTCCGAGGGAGGTGCGCTGCCAGGCCAGAAACGTGCGCTCGTTGGCCAGGGTGAACCGGTAGTCGGGTTCGATCGGAATATCCACGGCTGCAAGCTTTTCCGAAACGAACACGGGTTGCCAGGATGGTAGTGGTGGCGTAGCCTCGGCGTTCTTTGTGTGCAGATGGCGTAACTGCTGCGCAACCTCACATGACAGTGAGGTAACAGAAGCCGTCGACCCTTGTCGGTATGGACGACGTGCAACATCTCCCTCGGGGCCGGTGGCGGGCCCGGTCAGCTGCACTGCTGGCCGCACTCACGGTCGGTGGCGCGCAGCTGCTCACCGGCTGCGGTCTGCTCACCGAGCCGACCGTCGTCGTCAACGTCGGCTACCAATCCAAGACCATCAACACCGTCAACGCCGGCACCCTGCTGCGCGACCGGGGTGATTTCGAGAACGCGCTCAAGGAACTGGGCGCGGCCACCGGCACCAAATACCGGGTGGTGTGGCAGGACTTCGCCTCGGGCGCCCCGTTGACCGCGCAGATGATCGCCACCCACGTCGACATCGGCTCGATGGGTGATTACCCGCTGCTCACCAACGGATCCAAGACTCGCAAGTACGACGACGCGGTCACCGAGATGATCGCGACCACCGGCTACAACCTGCGTGGCTCCCTGAATCAGGTTGTCGTGCCGTCGGATTCCTCAGCCCAGACGCTTGCTGACCTGACGGGCAAGAAGGTGTCGACCAGTCTCGGATCGGCCGGAGACGGCATGTTCTCGTCAGCGGTGCGCCACAGCGGGATGGACAAGAGCGCAGTGCACATCGTCAACCAGGATCCGTCGGTGGGTGCCTCGGCGATCGACGGGGGACAGGTCGACGGCCTGGCGCAGTTCGTGCCATGGCCGCAGCTGGTGATCTACCGCAACCAGGGTCGGCTGCTGTACGACGGCGGCGACAACAATGTGCCGACCTTCCACGGTGTGGTGGTGCGCAAGCAGTTCGCCGGAGGTCATGCCGAGGTGATGGCCGCGTTCCTGCGGGCGATGAAGTCGACCACCGATGACATCGTCGCGCATCCGCTGGCAGCGGCGAAGCGCGTGGGAGAGCTCACCGGCATCGAACCGGAGGTGATCTACCTGTACAACGGCCCCAACGGGCTGGTCAGCTTCGACATGACCCTCAAGGGCCAATTCCTCGCCGCGTTCGAGTCGGTCAAGGACTATCTGGTCGGGCGTGGTTCGGTGACAAAGGATTTCGATGTTCCCGGCTTCGTCAATGACAGCTATCTGCGGCAGTTGTTCGGAGATCAGTACCCGCAGCGTCGTGCCGGCGTGGCCAATCCGATGACGCTCACCGGTTTCGACGACGTGTGCGGGCTGCCGGTGAACGATCCGGCGCAGGCGTCTGAGGTGTGGGCGTCGGCATCGGAGACCACTGACGTCGCCGCCACCCCGACATGCCTGCTGCGCCGGGTGGCCGCGACGGCAGACGTGCGGGCAGCCTACGTGCCCGACACCTTGACCGGGCTGCGGATCTTCGCCGATCACGCGGTGTGGCTGGACGATCCGACCGCACCGCCCACTCAGCGCTACAAGCCGTTCGCCACCGGCGCCGGTGCCGATACCTACCGGACAAGCCACCCGCAGGCCCTATCCGTCGCCTACCCGGCTGCCGTGGGGCAGTCCCGCACCGCCGGCTAAACCCCTCCCCGAAAGGAAACCGCATGACCGAGCTCATGACCAGGCCCACGATCGCTGCACCGCGGTTGTGGTCCCCGGCCAACCGGACTGAGAAGTCCGGGCGGCGCAGGCTCGCTGACCTGGTGCCGGCATCGGTGGCCCGGCGCATACCGGCCCTGCTGCTGCCGCTGATCCCGATCACCGCGTTCCTGGTGCTCTGGCACCTGCTGACCGCCAACAACGTGGTGGCCTGGCTGCGGTTCAACCGGATGCCGACGCCGGAAGCGGTGATGCAGACCCTACTGGCACGGGTCGGCTCGGGAATCTACTACGACGACCTGCTCGCCAGCCTGCAGCGAATCCTGTTGGGCTTCGGCCTCGCCGCGGTGGTCGGCATCGGGTTGGGCGTACTGGTCGGTCGCTCCGAGATCGCCCGAATGACCTTGCGGCCGTTCATCGAACTGATCCGTCCCATACCCGCGATCGCGCTGGTGCCGCTGACCATCCTGCTGTTCCCGTCCAGCGAGCAGGGAATCGTGTTCATCACCTTCTTCGCGGCGTTCTTCCCGGTGGTGGTCAGCACGATCCACGCCATGGACGCGATGCCGAAGGTGTGGGAGGAAGCCGCGCAGACCATGGGTGCCGGCCGAATGTCGTTGCTGTTTCACGTCATCATCCCCGGTGCGCTGCCGGGCATCTTCGCCGGGCTATCGGTGGCGATGGGTGTCGCGTGGATCTGTGTGGTGAGTGCCGAGATGATCTCGGGCCAGTTCGGCATCGGGTACTACACCTGGCAGGCCTACGGGCTGCTGGACTACGCCGGCGTCGTGGTCGGCATGATCTCTATCGGCGCGCTCGGGCTGGGCACCGCCTGGCTGGTCGAACGCGTCGGACGGCGGGTCAACCGCTGGCTGCCGAGGGCGGCCCGATGAGCACCGGCGCCGTCAACCTCCAGCAGCTGCAACTCGGCTTCAATGGCGTTGTCGCAGCGAACATCACCCTGGCGATCGAGCCCGGCGAAGTCGTGGTGTTCCTCGGCCCGTCGGGCTGCGGCAAGTCGACCATCCTGCGGGCCTTGGCCGGGCTGCTGAAACCGATGGGTGGCACCGCGACCGTCGACGGTGCACCCGTCACCGGCAATGTCGCGCAGTGCGCCATGGTGTTCCAGGAGGATGCGCTGTTCCCCTGGCGCTCCGCACTCAAGAACGTTCAGTTCCCGCTCAAACTCCGTGGGGTCCGGGGCAAGGAGCTCAAGGAGAAAGCCACCACCCGGCTGGAACAGGTCGGCCTCGGCGACTACTTGGATCACCTGCCGAGCCAGCTTTCGGGTGGCATGCGGCAGCGGGTCCAGCTGGCCCGCACGTTGGCCTGTGAGCCCCGGGTGATGTTGATGGACGAGCCGTTCGGTGCGCTGGATGCGCAGACGCGGCTTGAGATGCAGCAGCTGCTGACGTCGGTGTGGGAGACCCAGAAGATGACGCTGCTGTTCGTCACCCACGACGTCGACGAGGCGCTGCTACTGGCCGACCGGATAGTGTTGTTGAGCCATCGGCCCGCAACCGTCGCCGATGTCATCACGATCGAGAACCCCCGCACGCCTGAGGCGCAGTTCGAGGAGTCCTACCAGCGGCGCCGGCGCGCCATCCTGGACTTCCTCGGCCATCGCCCTGCCGCGTAGCAGTTGCACTGTTCGTCAAGGAGTTTCCATGAGTATCACCGTCCCTGGGTTCCGCGCGCCTTCGACCGGTCCGTCGTTGCGGTCGCCGGCCGTGCTGCGCACGGAGGTGCTGGCCGGGTTGGTCGTCGCATTGGCGCTGATCCCCGAGGCCATCGCGTTCTCGGTGATCGCCGGGGTCGATCCGCGGGTGGGCCTGTTCTCGACGGTGACGATGGCGATCACCATCGCCTTCACCGGCGGACGGCCCGCGATGATCACGGCCGCCACCGCGGCGGTCGCGCTCGTCGTCGCCCCGGTGTCGCGGGAATTCGGGGTGGGATACCTCGTCGCCACGATTCTCCTGGCGGGTGTCATCCAGATGCTGCTCGCCTGGTTCGGGGTGGCCAAGCTCATGCGGTTCATCCCGCGCAGCGTGATGGTCGGTTTCGTCAACGCGCTGGCCATCCTGGTGCTGGTGTCACAGCTGCCGCATCTGGTCGACGTGCCGTGGCTGGTGTATCCGCTGACTGCCGTGGGCGTGGTGCTGATGTTCGCGCTGCCCAAGCTGACCACGGCGGTGCCCGCGCCTCTGGTGGTGGTGCTGGTGCTGACGGTGGCCGTGGTCTTGCTCGGCTGGGACGTGCCCGACGTGGGAGATCAAGGGGCCCTGCCTGATTCGCTGCCGGTGCCCGGATTTCCGCACGTTCCGCTTACCCTGCACACACTGCAGGTGATCGCGCCCTATGCGTTGGGTGCGGCACTGGTTGGCCTGCTGGAGTCGCTGATGACGGCCAAGCTCGTCGACGACATCACCGACACACCGTCCAACAAGACCCGTGAAGCGTGCGGGCAGGGCATGGCCAATGTGGTCACCGCGATCTTCGGCGGCATGGGGGGCTGCGCGGTGATCGGGCAGACCATGATGAACGTCAAGGTGGCCGGGGCCCGGACCAGACTGTCTACGCTGCTGACCGGGGTGTTCGTTCTGATCCTGGTGGTATCGCTCGGTGATCTCGTCGGTCGCATCCCGATGGCCGCGCTGGTGGCGGTGATGATCGTGGTGTCGTTCGCGACCTTCGACTGGCACAGCGTGACGCCGAGGACTTTGAAGATGCTGCCGCGCAGCGAGACTCTGGTCATGGTGGTCACCGTCATCGCGACTGCCGCCACGGGAAATCTTGCGGTCGGGGTGTCGCTCGGAGTGCTCACAGCGATGGTGGCATTCGCCCGGCGCGTCGCACACTTCACCTCGGTGTCGGTTGAATCTGGACCGGACGGCACGCGCACATATCGGGTCCGCGGAGACCTGTTCTTCGTGTCCAGCAATGACCTGGTGCACCAGTTCGACTACGCCGGGGACCCTGACGAGGTCGTGATCGACATGTCCGGTGTGTCGGTGTGGGACGCGTCATCGGTCGCGAGTCTCGATGCGATCAGGCTCAAGTACTCGTCGCGCGGGAAGACCGTTTCGTTCACCGGGCTCGACGGTGCGAGCCTGGACCGGCTGAACCGCTTGTCGGGGCGGCTGGGCGTGTGAGGGTCAGCGCAACTTGACCATGCGCGTCGTCGAACTCTCATCCAGCTCGACGACATCGGAACGCGACCGCAGAAAATCGCTGAACGACTTGAAGCCCAACGACTTCTCACTGAACGACGGGTCCATCCGCTTCATCTGAGCTTTGACCGCGGAGTTGTGCAGCCACTCGACGTCGTCCTTCTCCAGGCCGATCTGTAGGGCCCGGGTGAGCAGCGCGGTGGCCTGCGCCTGCGGGTCGGGTTCTTCCTGCTTGCGGGTGCGCTTCTGCGGCTTGGGTTCGGGCTCGGTACTGAGGGAAGGGACGCCGGGCAGCGAGTCGTAGACGACGAACTCGTCGCACGCGGCGGCCAGCACCCGGCTGGAGGAGCCGGCCACTCCGATGCCGACGACATAGCGGCCCAGCCGTTTACAGCGCTGGGCCAGGGGAATGTAGTCGGAGTCGCCGGCCACGATCACCACGTGGGTGAGGTCGGGCAGGCGGAACATGTCCTCGACCGTGTCGACAGCCAGCCGAATGTCGGCGCCGTTCTTGCCGTACGCGGCAGCGGGGAAGAGCTGCACCAGGTCAACAGCGCGACCGACGAGCTGCTCACGGTATCCGGCGTTGAGATCGGCCGACCAGTCCGCATAGGCGCGGGTGAGCACCAACGTGCCGAAGGATGAGGCGAAGTCCAGGATGGCGCCGAGGTCGACGGTGGCCTTGGTGAGCTTGTCGTCCTCCAGGCCTTTGGCCTTGTCCTTCTGAAAAGAGTTGCGGCCGTTGACCTGGTCGTAGCGGGAGATGACGATGTTGTCGAAGTCGAGGTAGACCGCGACGCGGGTATCTAGTTCGGTCACATCAGTCCTCGGATTCGGATCGCCCGATGAGGTTTCGAGCGCCGGTGGGGCCGAGCAGTTCCCGGAACGCCTGCACCGTATAGCCGATGATAGCGGCGTCGGTCTTCGCGCGGGCGGTGGCCGACCGCGGCAGGCTGAACAGCGGACCCATCTCCCCGAAGTAGTCACCGGGTCCGACGACCTTGATGACTTCCTCACCACCGCTGGCCAATTCGCGGGCCAGCTCGATCTGACCGTCGGTGATGATGTAGATCAGGTCGCCCATCTCGCCCTGGGTGAACAGCACCTCGCCGGCTTCGATGGTCACGGTTTCGGGGCCCTGATGCTCGACGGCGACGTGGGGGACGAGCTCCACGACCTGGTCGGCCAGCGGCAGGATGCGGGTGTCGTGGGTGGCGACAACGACGACGCGTTCGTCGCTGGCGAGCTCACGGATGAGCCGCAGCACTTCCTCGACCTGAATGAAGTCCAGGTGGGCGGTGGGTTCGTCGGCCAGGATCAGCGGCGGGTCGAGCGCGATCGCGCGGGCCACGGCGACGCGCTGTTGTTGTCCACCACTGAGATTGCCGGGGCGGTGGTGTAGTCGGTGCTCGAGACCGACGCGGGTGAGCAGCTCCATGGCGCGTTCGCGGGAGCCGTAGCGGCTCATGCCCGCGGCGCGCAGCGGCACCATCACGTTCTCCATCGCGGTCAGGCTGGGCACCAGGTTGAATGCCTGGAACACGATCCCGACTGTGTCGCGCCGGTAGTCAGACAGCGCCTTCTTGTTCAGGGTGGTGACGTCGACGTCGCCGAATTCGATGCGGCCTGCGGTCGGCTTGAGGATCCCGCCCAGACACGACAGCAGGGTGGTCTTTCCGCACCCGCTGGGGCCCAACAGGATTGCCAACGATCCGGCGGGGACTTCGAGGTCCAGGCCGTCGATGGGGCGCACCGCGTAGCCGCCGCTGGAGTACTCCACGACGAGGTCTTTGACGAGAAGGTCGGCCATGTCAGGGTCCTCGGAATGCCAGGGCGGGGTCGATGGTGACGGCGCGGCGCAACCCGGCCACGCTGGCCAGCAGGCCGATCACGACGGCGACGATCGGCAGCGCGACGAATGCCAGGGTGGGGACGTCGCAGCGCATCGGGAACGGCGGCCCGAGCACAAGCGAGAGCCCCGCGCCCAACAGGGCGGCCAGCAGGGCGACGGCGACGGCCTGCATCGCCAACCCGGCCATGATCGACCGGGTGGCCACGCCGACGGCCTTGAACACCGCGAAGTCGCGAGTGCGTTCGAGGGCGGACAGGTAGATCACCGAGCCGACGATCAGCGCCGCGACCGCCCACAGCAGCCCGGCCATCAAGCTCATCGCCTGGTTGGCGCCCCGCAACGGACGCACCATGTCGTCGATGGCGCCGGCCCGGTCGACGATGCGGAACTCCGGTGGCGCCGCGCCCGGATTGCCGACGATACCGACCGACGAGATCAGCTTCTGCCCGGAGAACAGCAGTTGTTGGGCGCCGGGGACCGTCAGGTAGATGTTGTCCTGCGCGGCCAGGGCAGTGAGGTCATCGACCAGCCCGACAACCCGCAGTTTCGACGCACCGACGTCGACATCGGCACCGACCGGGCGACCCATCGTCGTCGATACCGCGACTTCGTCGGGCGTATGCGGTGCCCTGCCCTCCTTCAATGTCGGGGTGCCCGGGCCCTGCTCCGGAACCCCGAACACGTTGACGTTCCGCGGGGTGCCGCCGGCGGGGATGGTCGACGAGCCGTACACCAGCGGGACCGCGGTGACGACACCCGGAAGCCTGGCCGCCCGTTGAACGTCGGTGAGCGGCAACGGAGCTGAGCCGAGAAAGGGACCGGCCGCGCCCTCCTTGATCATGAACGCATCCAGGTGGAGGGCGTCGACGCTGCGTTCGGCTTCGACGCGGAAACCGTTCGCCAGGCCCGTCAATACCAGCGTCATGGCAAAAACCAACGCGGTGCCGACTGCGGCGATCATGAATCGCCGTCGGCGCCACTGCAGATCGCGTAACGCCGCGATCAACACGTCGGTGCCCCGCTCATCAGGTCCGACGTTACCGAGATGGATGTGGCAGGTGGCGGTTATTGGGGCATTTGGTGTGGGGCGGGGTGCTGGCTGGTTCGGGTGGTTTGTGGGTGGGGAGGTCGTCAAACTTTTTGACGGAGTCCGAATCAGGCACTCAGGAGTACGGAGGCGTGCTCGGCGTCGTTCCCGGGTCGATGGCCAGCGCGACGAGGTGGAGAAGCCCGATGATCAGCAGTGCCGTACCGCTGATCATGAACCAGGTCCCGTTGGACGCCTGCGGGGGCGGTCGATCGTCGACCGGCCCGGAGCTTTCGGGGTGAAGCAATCGGTCGTCGTCGTGACGAACCCAGCGGCTATGGGCCATTCGACGGCGGACACCGATGGTCAGCAACAGTGCACCGACAGCGGGCCAGAGAACTGCGCCGATCGTGGAGCCGATCTGATATGCGATTCCGCCATCGGCAAGTAGGTTTTCAATCATCATGCCCCCTCGGGCGGCAACGCTAGCGCACGTCGTCCATTGACCGTCGTACGCTGAGCAACATGCGACTTGCTGCCGCCGCGCTGTTGGTTGCGGTGACGGCCGGGCTGAGCGGCTGCACCGGTGCGCCCGATCGCGAGCAGGAAGCACTCGGCATCCGAGACCGCGTCGCGGCGATGCCGGGTGTGTCGGACGTCGACCTGACCTATGACAACGGCGTCCTCGAGGGCACTCGGTTCGAACTCAAGGTCGACATGGACCAGGCCAGCGATCAGCAGGTCGGCGCGGTGGCCGCCCAACTCGACGAGCTACGCGGCAAGGACTTCGCGAAATTCGACCAGCGGATGAAGATCCTTGTGGCCGAACAGACCTCGATCTCAGGTGGCGCCGATCTGCCGGACGGCATTGAGCAGGTGGCCGGACAACTGCGTCGGCTTCGGGCAGACACCACTCCGGCCGGTGAGATCACGTGGTCCGGCGCCGCGCCGGACACGTCGAAGATACGAATCATGGAGGCCGAGAAACCGGGTGCCGCGGTCGACGCCGTCCTGCGTATCTTCGCCGACCGGCCACCCAGCGAAATCGAGGTATCCGCGGCCGACCGGGTCGCCGATCCGCACTGGATGATCTTCAACCGGTTGGCACCTGCGGACAAACAACGCATCGACGGGCAACTGACCGCGTCGACGCCTGCTCAACCAGGCTGGATCGGTGTCCGGGACGGGCGGATCGAGCGCCTGACCTTCAGCGTGCCGACGCCGGCGACCGCCTACGAGGACGTGGTGCGGACCATTCACGCGATCGAGGCCGGCCCGGCGCATCCCGCCGACCTCCTCTGGCGCTGGGCCGACGATCGGGCCCGCTACAACGAGCCACGCTGGGCGGGCAGCGCCATGATCGGCAAATGCGACTACCCCAGTGGCGACCGCACCAAGACCGAACCGCTCGTGCCCGATGCGTTGGCGCTGCAGCAGCGGATCCGCGACGAGTTCGACACCTGCCTCAAGTAGCAGTCTCTGGGGTCAACCGGATGGCGGCGAGGTGTTCTCGGTCGACCGCTTCGGTGAACTCCTCCAGCGTGGGAATGCGCTGATCGCGGAACGTCAGCCCCATCATCCGCTGGGCGCGCTTGGCGCCGTAGGACTCCGCGCAGCGGTGGAACAGATCGGCGAGGGTGGCGCGGTCCTGGATGAGTTCGCCTCGCATGGTTGTGGTCTGGCCGTCGTGCAGGACTTCGGCGGTCGCGCCGTCGCGGAGATTGCGCTTCCAGGGCGCGTCGGTCATCGCATACAGCGTGCCGTCGATGAAATGCGCACTCAGCGGAATCGCGTACTGCCGACCGGTCTTTCGGCCGCGGACGGTCAGCACCATGAACTGCTTGCGTGCGGCGCCGGCGAACGGCGTGCGCAGCATCAACCGCAGGGCCGGGTTGACGACGCGCATCATCCCTTTCGGCGGATGAGCCACGGTGATCGCGGGTGACTGCTCGGTCATGCCCTCACGCTAGGCCGATTATTGGACGTTGCCCAGGCCGCGCGGGACCATGGCGGTATGGCCGGTTTCGTCACCGTCCGGGCCTACGCCGAGCTCAACGACTTCCTCGACCCCGGGTCGCGGGGGCTGTGCGCGCATCGACCATGCCAGAGCCATCAGACAGTCAAGGATGTTCTGGAGGCGATGGGCATTCCGCACACCGAGGTGGACCTGATCCTGGTGAACGGGGATCCCGCCGGCCTCGGGCACCGACCGGCCGGCGGCGACCGCATCGCGGTGTACCCGATGTTCGAGGCGCTCGACATCGGTGCGACAGCGCGGCTGCGCCCGGTGCCGCTGCGAAATCCCCGGTTCGTGATCGACGTCAACCTCGGCCGGCTGGCGCGGATGCTGCGGGTGCTCGGGTTCGACGTGTGGTGGTCCAGCGACGCCGACGATCAGACCCTTGCCGATATCAGCGTCGAGCAGCAGCGGATCCTGCTGACCCGTGACCGTGGCCTGTTGAAGCGTCGCGCGATCACCCACGGTTTGTTCGTCCACTCCCAGCAGCCCGAGGTGCAGACGCTCGAGGTGCTGCGGCGGCTGGATCTGCGGCGCCGGGTCGCGCCGTTCACCCGGTGCGTTCGATGCAACGGCACGCTGGCGGCTGTGTCGAAGGAGGCGGTGATGGACCGTCTGGAGCCGTTGACTCGCCGCTACTACGACGAATTCAGTCACTGCCCGGACTGCGGGCGAATCTATTGGGCCGGATCACATTTCACGAGATTAACCGGTCTCGTCGGTGAACTTATCGACCAACTCTGATTCTCAGCGCCGAATCGGATTGGCTGGGCGCGAAGGAGTTTGGATCTGTTCCCACTCTCACTATACGGCGGGGGGTGGGGCTTGCGGCAAGGCCCCTGACGTGCTGCACAATCTTCCGGTCCGTGACGAAGGGGAGATTGTGACGAGTACGCCGAAGCCGTTTGAAGTGCACGAGTCCGGGGCGTTTCTGCACGGCACCAAGGCCGACTTGGCGGTGGGCGATTGCTTGGTGCCAGGACGCGAGTCGAATTACCAAGCCGGGCGGATCATGAACCATGTGTACGTCACCCGGACATTGGACGCCGCGGTGTGGGGAGCCGAGATGGCCGCCGGTGAGGGGCGGGGCCGCATCTACATCGTCGAACCCGAAGGTGCGATCGAGGACGACCCGAACGTCACCGACAAGAAGCCGCCCGGAAACCCGACCTGCTCCTACCGAACCCGTGAGCCGGTCAGAATCGTCGGGGAGATCACCGACTGGGTGGGGCATTCAACCGAGCAGCTCCAGGGTATGCGCGACGGCCTGGCGGACCTTCGGCGGCGAGGGCTGGACGTCATCTACGACTGATCTCCAGGCCCCGCCGGTTCGCTCGATACGGGGATTTGTGCCCACTCCCCGTACCCTTCGATGGTGAACGCGATCGACCCTGACCAGCTCAGCACGTGCCTGCGGGTGCTCTCCGAGGTGTCGGCGCTACCGCCCGAGCATCCCGATGCCGTTGCTGTGCGCCAGGCCACGGGGAAGATGTTCAAGGCGCTGAAGAAGGAGCGCCGGGCCGCCAGACGCGACGCGATCGCGGCCGCTGACCGCGCGGTCATCGCCGCCACCGCCACGGGTGCGCCGGGACGGATCGACGACGAGACCCAGGGTCTGCCGCTGGTGTCCACCGCGGTCGGGGCCAGTGCCGGCACGCTGCTGCGCTCGCGGGCCTGCTACATCTGCAAGCAGCATCACACCGTGGTCGATGCCTTCTACCACCAACTTTGTCCGGAATGCGCTGCGATGAACCGGGCCAAGCGCGACGCCCGCACCGACCTGACCGGGCGCACGGCCCTGCTCACCGGCGGGCGCGCCAAGATCGGCATGTACATCGCGCTGCGGCTGTTGCGCGACGGTGCGCACACCACGATCACCACCCGGTTTCCCAACGACGCGGTGCGTCGCTTCGCCGCGATGGAGGACAGTGCCGACTGGTTGCACCGGCTGCGGGTGGTGGGGATCGACCTGCGGGACCCGGCCCAGGTGGTTGCGCTCGCCGACGAGGTGGCCGCGCAGGGGCCGCTGGACATCCTGATCAACAACGCGGCCCAGACGGTGCGCCGCCCGCCGGCTCGTATGCCGCGCTGGTGGAGGCCGAGCGGACCCCGCCGCCGGCCTTGGTGGACGTGGTCACCTTCGACCACGTCAGTGACGCGCATCCGCATGCCCTGGCCGGCAGCCTCGGCGAGCACCCCGCCCCACACGCACTGACCGAGCTGGCCCTGACCGCCCGCAGCGCCTCACCCGAGCGGATCGCCGCGGGGACGGCCATCGACGCGGGTGGGCTGCTGCCGGACACTGCGTCGGTGAACAGCTGGACCCAACGCGTGCACGAGGTCGACGCGATGGAGCTCCTCGAAGTGCAGCTGTGCAACCAGACCGCACCGTTCATTCTGGTGAGCCGGCTGCGCCCGGCGCTGGCCGCTTCACCCGCCCGGCGCAAGTACGTGGTGAACGTGTCAGCGATGGAAGGCCAGTTCGGCCGCGGCTACAAGGGACCCGGGCACCCGCACACCAACATGGCCAAGGCCGCGCTGAACATGCTCACCCGCACAAGCGCGGGGGAGATGCTGGAGCAGGACGGCATCTTGATGACTGCGGTCGATACCGGGTGGATCACCGACGAACGCCCGCACCCGACCAAACTGCGGCTGGCCGAAGAAGGCTTCCACGCACCGCTGGATCTGGTGGATGGTGCTGCGCGCGTGTATGACCCGATCGTGCGCGGGGAATTGGGCGAAGACCTGTACGGGTGCTTCTTGAAGGATTACTCGCCGGCCAGTTGGTGAGGACGTCCCGGTTGCCGGTCAGGTGAGCTGGCCGAGCGCCGCGGACACCGTGGCGCGGACCGTCGCGGCGACGGTGTCGGGGGAGGACGCGTCGAACTTGCCGTCCAGGTGCAAGAACGCCAGGCCATGCACGAGCGCCCATACGGCCTTCGCCATCGCGTCCGGATCAGATGCAGGAATGGCCTGCTGCACAATCGATTTCAGGTAGGCGCTGATGGCGTCGACCGCCGCGACCCGTTCGGGGCTGGTGGGGTCGCAAGGCTCGGCGAACATGGCGCGGAACAGGCCAGGGCGGGTCAGCGCGAAGTTCACGTAGGCGATGGCGATGTCCGCGAGGTCGTCGGGCGTTTTCGGGGACGGACTCGCCGCTGCCAGCTGTCCGGCCAGATCGCGGTAACCCACGGCGGCGACTGCCGACAACAGCGCGTCGCGGTCGGCGAAATGCCGGTAGGGCGCCGCCGTGGACACCCCCGCGCGCCGGGCCGCCGCGCGTAGCGACAGTTCGGTCGCGCCGCCCTCCTCGAGCAGCTCCAATGCGGCCTGCACGAGCGCGCTGGGCAGGTCGCCATGGTGATACGACCGCGTTGACGTGGGCATTCGGGACTTACCTCACAAGTGTTGACACCGCTTACATGTTGTCCGTATGTTAGCAGTCGTTAGGAGTAAGCGGTGCTTACATTGTTTGAAGGAGTTCTCATGTCGAGTGCGTCGGCATTGTTCGCGCCCCTGCAGCTGAGGTCGGGCCAGGTCTTGCCCAACCGGATCGCTAAGGCGGCGATGGAAGAGGGCATGGCCGGGAAGGCACAGCTGCCCGACGAGCGCCTGATCGCGCTGTACCGCAGGTGGGGCGCCGGCGGCACCGGACTGCTCATCACCGGCAACGTCATGGTCCATGCCGAGGCGATGACCGGGCCGGGTGGCGTCGTCCTGGACGCGGACTCGCCACTCGAGCCGTTCGCGGCGTGGGCGCGCGCCGGCAAGGACGACGGTGCGGCGATGTGGATGCAGATCAGCCATCCCGGCCGCCAGGTCCAGGCCAACATGCCGGGCGTGGTGTGGGGGCCGTCCGATGTCGGAGTAGAGCTGGGCCGGCACTCCAAGCGATTCGGGCAGCCGGTCGCGATGACGGCCGAGCAGATCGCCGACACCATCACCCGCTTCGCCATCACCGCGCGCCGCGCCGAGCAGGCCGGATTCGACGGCGTCGAGGTCCATGCCGCACACGGGTATCTGTTGTCGCAGTTCCTGTCGCCCTTGGTCAACAACCGCACCGACGAGTGGGGCGGGTCGCTGGAGAACCGGGCCCGACTGCTCCTGGAGATTGTCCGCGCGATTCGCGCCGAGGTGTCGCCGGGCTTTTCCGTTGCGGTGAAACTGAATTCAGCGGATTTCCAACGCGGCGGCTTCGACGCTGACGACGCCCGCAAGGTGATCGACATGCTTGCCCCGCTCGGCGTCGACCTGGTCGAGCTGTCCGGCGGCAGCTACGAAAGCCCCGCCATGACCGGCCGCCCGGCCGATGACCGCACCGCGGCCCGCGAGGCGTACTTCCTCGAACTGGCGGCCGAGCTCGCCGTGAGCAGCCCGATACCGCTCAT
Source organism: Mycobacterium sp. 134 (assembly GCF_048282715.1). Lineage (NCBI taxonomy): Bacteria > Bacillati > Actinomycetota > Actinomycetes > Mycobacteriales > Mycobacteriaceae > Mycobacterium > Mycobacterium sp. 134. The sequence continues at coordinate 5,511,953 of NZ_JBLVUN010000008.1, read as the reverse complement.
GCTGACCGGCGGCATCACCCGGCGCGAGACAGCCGAGCAAGTGTTGGCGAGTGGGGTCGCGGTGGTCGGCATGGCGACTGCGCTCGCCGTCACTCCCGATCTGCCGACGCGTTGGCGGCACGGATTGTCGTCGGCGGGAAGCCTGAAACCGGTGAACTGGTCGGACAAGCCGATGGCGTCGATGGCCAGCATGGCGATGGTGCGTTTTCAGATGCGCCGGCTCGGGGCGCGGAAGAACCCCGCACTGGGCGTCGGACCGGCTTTCGCGTTGGCCGCCGATCAGCTGGTGCAGCGTCTTGCACTGCGTCGGTACTCGCGGTGGCTGGGATCGCGGCCGCGGGTGGGTACTCGTACCTCGGTTTAACGGATCGGGACAGGAGACAATCATGACGAAAGTACTGATGGTGATCTCGGCGGCCGACCGCTGGACACTCAACGACGGGACGGTGCATCCGTCCGGGTACTGGGCCGAGGAGGTCGCGCGACCGCACCAGATCTTCACCGAGGCGGGATGGCACATCACGGTCGCGACGCCGGGTGGCAAGCCGCCGACGCTCGACAAGCTCAGCCTCGGCATCTCCGGGGGAATGCCGTGGAAGCGCCGGGAGGCCAAGAGCTATCTCGACAGCATCGCCAACGTGCTGGCCCATCCGGTCTCGCTCGACACCGTGAACGCCGACGACTACGACGTGGTGTTCTACCCCGGCGGACACGGGCCCATGGAAGACCTCGCCTACGACCCGGTGTCCGGCGCACTGCTGGCGCAGCGGTTGGCATCCGGCAAGCCACTCGCGCTGCTGTGCCACGCGCCGGCGGCGATCCTGGCCGCTGCTGGGCCGGACGGGGTGTCCCCGTTCGCCGGACGGCGGATGACCGGGCTGTCCAATCGCGAAGAGTTGTTGAACAGCTTCGGGCGCAAGGCGCCATGGTTGTTGGAGGACAAGCTGAAAGATGCCGGCGTCGAGTACTCCAAGGCATTGCTGCCGCTGCGTCCCCATGTGGTGGTCGACGGCAACCTCTACACCGGGCAGAACCCGCAGTCCTCGGAGAAGCTGGCCGAGCGGCTAGTGGTCGACGTGGGGAGGGGCTGATGGCTGTTCAGGACATGGTCGAGGTCGATCTCGGCGGGCATCTGGTCACGGTGCCCAAAGATGGACTTTATGACCGGTTTCGGATGCGCACCGACCTCGACGAGGTTGCCCGTGATCCCCGGGTCTCCAGCGTCGACTTCTTCCGCCGGATGCCCAAGACCGAGGTGAACTCGCCGATCGGTCCCACGCTGACGCCGAACTTCTACTACCGCATCTCGACTGCCCGGCTCGTCATGCTGGCTCGATCCCGTGACATCCGTACCCGGCTGCCGAAAGCGCTTGCGCCGCTGGAGGTTGCGCCCGGGCTGGGGGTCGTCTCGGTGATGTTCTTCCGCTACGACGTGTGCGACATCGACTTCTACACCGAGGCCGCTGTCGGCGTCGCGGTGCGGCCCGCGCGGCACGGCAAGCTTGGCGTTGCCGACCTGGCGAGCAGCCTGGCCAACGATCACCTGCATTCGTACGTGCTGTCCCTGCCGGTGAGCACACAGATCGCCCAGGTGCGCGGACATGACGGGTACGGGTTTCCCAAGTGGGTGACTGGGCTTGATGTCTCTATAGACTCGGACCGGACTGTCGCGCGCGTCGGGAACGATGCCGGCGGGGTGGACCTCGCGCTCTCGGCTGCCACCCCTGCGCAGACGGTGTTCGGTAGTGGGGAACGGGTTTCGACACTGACGTCCTACACGTCGCTCAACGGCGCTTGGCATTCCACGTTGAGCCAGACCAATATGCTGTCGTCAGGGACCGCGCGGTTTCCTCGGGGTGTGGAGCTGCAGATCGGGCAGGGGAAGATGGCGGATGACCTGCGGTCGCTCAAGCCGATCAAGACCATTCAGTTCGACGTCGTCACGGAAGGTCAACTCGCACTGCACATGCCGGTGCCGGTGGCGGTGCGGGATTGAGGTGATGGTGTAGGTCGGGCCGGACCTGTCGGAGTGACAGTGATCCTGGAAGTCTATTCGTCTTCGGTGATTTCGGCTTCATTCACGACTTCTATTGGAAGAGCGAGAGTCACAGCCACCTCATCGAGGAACCGAGTGCTAGTGGCGAACCACTCGCGTCCAGCTGTTCGGGCGACGCTCCGGTGGTGGTCGGCTGCTTCGAGCAGCCGATGAAAACGGTCCTCAGCGACAGCCGACGATTGCGCTTCTGTCCGATAGATTCTGAGAAGAATCGGCTCTTCAGGCAGTGCAGTGGTGCGGGTTTGGTTCATGAATCGCTGGATCACGTCGCTGTCGCTGCGCCCGACTTTCATCAGCGTTCGGCCGTTCTTTTCGTATGGATAGCGTAGGTAGTGGGGAAGTGCATACACGTAGACCCCCGGCACGTTCTCAGACTCGGCACGTTCCGTCTGCGCCTTTGCTTGTTCGACTTCCGCTGTCCGAGCTGTCTCGTCACTGGCACGGCGCTCAAGTTCGTCGAGATTTCGTTCGAGGTACCTGTGGGCCTCGGGTGACCAATCGTGATCCTTGAGGAAGCGGCGGAAAGTCCGTGCAGCCTGGAGGGCGAGGGTCGGTGCCGTTGTGAGGTCACCGTCAACGAGGGAACGGATTGTCCGTGTGTAGTTGGAAACGAAGCCCGAGGTGGCAACGCCAAGCTCGGCTGCAATGTTGTCGGCACTAAGCCTCGATCCACCGATGAATTGCCTGTGTAGGTGGGTGTCGATATAAGGAAAGTGCCCCTTGAGCTGGGAGGATTGGTGTTCTCTACGCATCAATCAGGCCAGTTAAGAAAGGCACTTCCAGTGCAAGTGTCCCACGGGTTCGCTGCGTCGTCGGCGGTCTTCGATGAGGATCATCTCGTGTCGTGCGCCGGACTGGTGCCGGTGATGACACTGGCTGAGCAGACCGGCCTGCCGAATCTGTTGGCTGACAAGATCTTCATCCCCGCGCCGAAGATCAAATCCGGGTCAGCGAATCCGGCACCGAAGCTGGCCACGGTGATCGCCGGGATGTGCGCCGGCGCCGACAGCATTGATGACCTCAACATCGTCCGGGCCGGGGGCATGAAAACACTCTTCGGCGATGTGTACGCACCATCAACCATCGGAACCCTGTTGCGGGAGTTCACCTTCGGACACGCACGCCAACTCGAATCAGTCCTGCGCGAACACTTGGCCGCCCTCTGCCGGCGCGTTGAGTTGCTACCCGGATCCGACAGCGGTGTGTTCATCGACATCGACTCCCTGCTACGACCGGTCTACGGCCATGCCAAACAAGGCGCCTCCTACGGACACACCAAAATCGCTGGCAAGCAGGTCCTGCGCAAAGGACTCTCGCCGTTGGCGACCACGATCAGCACCCCCGGTGCGGCGCCGGTGATCGCCGGGATGCGGCTGCGGGCCGGCAAGACCGGCTCCGGTAAAGGAGCCGGTCGAATGGTCGCCCAGGCCATCACCACGGCCCGAGCGGCCGGGGTCACCGGCCAGATCCTGGTCCGCGGCGATTCGTCCTACGGCACCCGCGCCGTCGTCGGCGCCTGCCGACGCCATGGTGCGCAATTCTCGGTGGTCATGGGCCGCAACAGCGCGATCAACCGGGCCATCAACGCCATCGACGACGCGGCGTGGACACCGGTGAAATACCCGGGCGCGGTGCGTGATCCCGACACCGGAGAGTGGATCTCTGATGCCGAAGTCGCCGAAATCAGCTACACCGCATTCGCGGCCACCACAGACCGCTTCACCGCCCGACTGGTGGTACGTCGGGTCAAAGATGCGCGCTTCCGCGACGCCCTGTTCCCGGTCTGGCGGTATCACCCGTTCTTCACCAACACCGACCTACCAACCGCCGACGCCGACATCACCCACCGTCAACACGCGATCATCGAAACTGTCTTCGCCGACCTGATCGCCGGCCCCTTGGCCCACATGCCCTCCGGGCAATTCGGCGCCAACTCCGCGTGGGTGCTCTGCGGGGCCATCGCCCACAATCTGCTGCGCGCCGCCGGTGTGCTTGCCGGTGGAGCGCACGCAGTGGCCCGGGGAGCCACCTTGCGACGCACGATCATCACCGTCCCGGCACGGCTGGCCCGACCGCAACGCCGACCCATCCTGCACCTACCCAGCCACTGGCCCTGGACCGAGCACTGGCTCACCCTGTGGCGCAACACCATCGGCTACAGCCCACCCGCTACCGCAACCGTCTAACCGTCGCCGAACAGGCCCCACCGAAGCACACAGGAAAAGCTGGGCAGACCAGCGGCTACATCCTGCCCACCCCACAAACCGCCGTCAGAATCACCGTCGAACCACACCACTCAAGTCAGTCCACGGATTGAGGCTAAGTCCGCGATCCCGCCCCTGGAAAACTTGACCTAGTCGAGTCGTGTCGTTGCGAAGAATCTCGATGATCTCCGCCTGTACTTCTCGAGACGGTCGAACTGCTCCAAGACCATCGTCCTCTTCTCGCTGTCCAACCAGCTCGTCGGTCATATTTATCAATCCCCTCAGCATGGTCGAATATCGCCACCGTAGGCGGAGCGATTACCACCTTCAAGTATTCGAGGCACTAGTCGATTGAGGACCTATGGAGTATCGCGTGAGTGCAGTGTTCAAAACCGCCAGTTCCTGGACTGCCCAACTAGCCTGAGACGGTGTTGTGAACCGCCCTGGAAATCCCGGAGGCTCCTGACCTTGGAAACGAGGATGCAGGTATGCCGAAGGAACAGTCTGCTGGGAAGCCCACGACGCGTCGCTACAGCTTGGAGGAGAAGGCCGCGGCGGTGCGGATGGTCCGGACCCTGAGAGCCGAGTTGGGTGCCGAGCAGGGCACGGTGTCGCGGGTGGCCCGCCAGCTCGGCTACGGGGTGGAGTCGGTGCGGTCCTGGGTCCGCCAAGCCGACATCGATGACGGATACGCTCCGGGAGTGTCCAGCGCGGAGTCGGCACGGATCAAAGAGCTTGAGCAGGAGAATCGAGAACTCAAGCGTGCCAACGAGATACTGAAACGCGCGGCCAGTTTTTTCGGGGCGGAGCTCGACCGCCAACACAAGAAATAGTCGACTTCATCGACGCCCAGCGCGAGGAGTTCGGGGTCGAGCCCGTCATCACCGTCCTGCGATCAGCAGGGGTGGTGATGGCCCCGAGCACCTACTACGACACCAAGACCCGGCCTGTGTCGGCACGCGCGCAGCGTGACGCCGAGCTTGGTCCGGCCCTGATGGCGCTCTGGGAGGACAACTACCGCGTCTACGGGGCCCGCAAGCTCTGGAGAGCTGCTCGCCGCGAGGGCTACGACGTCGGCCGCGATCAGGTGGCCCGCCTGATGCGCAGCCTCGGGATCGAAGGGGTCCGGCGCGGCAAACGGGTCAAGACCACCAAACCGGACGCCGCCGCTGCGCGTCACCCGGATCTGGTGAAGCGCACGTTCACCGCTACCGCGCCGAACCAACTGTGGGTGACGGATCTGACATTCGTGCCGACGTGGGCCGGGGTGGCGTATGTGTGTTTCATCGTCGATGCCTACTCGCGGATGATCGTCGGCTGGCGGGTCGCCTCGCACATGCGCACCACGATGGTCCTCGACGCATTGGAGATGGCCCGCTGGTCACGCGGAAACATGTTGGTGGGCTTGCGATGTCACTCCGATGCCGGGTCGCAGTTCACATCGATCCGCTACGGCGAACGCCTCGCTGAGATCGGTGCGGTCCCCTCGATCGGATCGATCGGGGACAGCTTCGACAACGCCTTGGCGGAGACGGTGAACGGCTACTACAAGGCCGAGCTGATCTACGGTCCCGCCCGCAGCGGGCCATGGAAGACCGTCGAGGACGTCGAGTTGGCCACCCTCGGGTGGGTGCACTGGCACAACACCAGCCGGCTGCACGGCTACCTCAACGACGTTCCACCCGCCGAGTATGAGGCGGCGTTCTACGATGCCCAACGGACCGCCCAACCCCTGGTCGGAATCCAATAGCCCGAGCCTCCGGCAGAACCAGGGCGGTTCATTGTCCCAACTGCCTCTCGGCCGGCTTCTACCGGAGGCTCCTTGCGTAGCCCGTCGACGCGTGCATCGCGCTGGGTGTTAGGCAGCGCCATTAGACCTGGACTGACTCCTGCTCAGAATGGAGCGGCTTCCCAGCGGACCTTGTCCCACGGCGGTTCCGTACAGGGTTTCGGCGTGTTGCTGATCCTATGCACGCCGACCTGTGTGGATCAACCGGGGAAGGTCATCGTTGGCACGTAGCCCGGTGCGAGAGGTTCGTACACGGCTTTCCCAAGCGTTCCGGAGGGATCGCGTACACCGTGCTCGAATCGGAAGGATCGGGCCAAGAGCCGTACTCGTGCGCGTCCTCGGCCAAATACAAGGTCCCGTCGCGGTCGAGCATTCCAATGATGTTCGCGATGTCCGGCAAGAACTTCCCCTTGAGGCTGGGCGGAACCGTGTTCCGCGCTTCTAATGTTGGTCGTAGGGCGGATGCTGACCGCGCCTACTCCTCGCGGGCCACTACCGTGTCGTAGAGGCCGAAATGACTGAGTCCTTCGTGACTGTCGATGCCGGTGTAGGACAAGGACGCGTCCTCGTAGCGGCGGAACGCGAACACGGCCTGATTCATATGCGTGCTGTTGAAGACGTTGAGGGACACCAGCAGGTGGAAGTCGGCCACACTCAGTCCAGTGACGGTCCGGAACAGCTCGGGCTCGAGTTTGGTGATGACGTCTTTGAGCGTGTTCTCCCGAAAGTCGGTGAGATACATGAAGGCCGGGATGCGGGTCGCGAACTTGATCAGCTTGTCCTGGATCTGTTTGCGCTTGGATTTGTATTCCTTCTCCTCGGCGGTCAGCTCCCGCTTTTCCGAAGAGGAGATGTTCTCACCCTTGGACTTCTTGGCGTCTTTGACCTTCTCGCTCTTGTTGATCACGGTCTCGAACACGTCGCTTCCCAGCGCCCGGAAACCTTCGATTCGCATTACAGCTTCCATCGCGTCCGGATTGTCGAGGATCTTGCGGAGAGTGGCGTTGTCGACGTTGACCAGCAGTGCGGACTCCCACTTGCGGGCCAGCAGGGTTGCGGATGTGCCGGTCATTGCGGTGTCGAGAATGGCGCCCGCGTCCAGCGCGGTCATATGGGATCCGTCATAGGCCAGGACCGGCAGGAAGTTCACCAAGTCTTTGACCGCATCTTCGGGGTTGGCGACCTCAGGTGATAGACCGGCCCCGTAGTCGGCGATCTGGCGCAGCGCTCTCGTCGGTGCGAAGTCGAACACGTAGCAGACCGGCTTGAGGGATACCTCCAGGTTCGGGTCGTCACCGTTGGGGTTCTTAATCGACCATGGCGACTGCACGCGGAACGCGGCCTGGAAGTAGGTTTCCGGCGAACTGAGGTTGCGCAGCATCAGGATTGATGACCACTGCGCGACGGTGACGCCGGTGGTGAGCTTGCCGCAGGACAAAGTGATTGTCTTCGTGTCGTGCCCGTTGCGGATGGCTGCGCGGACCGGAGGCAACGCAGCCAGGCCCACGCCCGCGCCGACGCCAGCCACCGACATCACCTCGTAGCCGTGAAAGAACGTGTTCTGCTTCTCAGCGAGCAGGTTCGCCATCGCCTGACACGAAGCCACCGAAGGAAGGAACCAGAACGAGTGGTTCAGATACGGCAACAAGCGTACGTCCGAGTATGGGAACGGCGGCTTCTTTGCGCCCAGCTTCAGATTGTCGACCTGCGTCGCCGAATAGGCGCCGCGGATGATGTCAAGCCACTTCTGCACTTCGTCCTTGTGCTTGAACACCGCTGACGCACCGACCCCGTTCGCGGCGAAGAACTCGTTGAGGTCGAACTCGTCGAATTCCCCCTGCGCGGCGATCGCCAAGAGTTCCTCGGGCATCTGGTAGGTGAGTAGCCGCATCTCGGGCAGAGCGCCGTAGGGATTCCACGCTCCGGGATAGTCTTGTGCCCATTGCTGTTTAGCGCGTTGCTCATCGGTGTAGGTCCAGTTAAAAATCTGTTCCTCGATGAACTCGCCGGTCGCCAGTGCTCGAAATGGCGTTCCCGACAGGTAGAGGTAGGCCTTGGTGGTGATGGGCAGGAACTCGACCTCGCTCTCGCCGAGTTCGTCGAGCTCTTCGTTGAACGTGTCCAGTTCCGGGTTGTATTCAGCGGCCGTCTCCTGCTTGGCCTCCGACGCGTCCTCGCCTTCGAACAGCTCCTTGGCGCTGTCGCGCCACGCGCCAAAGTGGTACTCGTCGAAAACAACTAGATCCCAGTTGATTTCGTGCAGCCATGCATTCTTGGCCTTGATGTTGCCTAGTTTATCTTTGCCCAGCAGGTCCTGGAACGAGCCGAAGTAGACGAGTGGCTGTGATCTGTCGGCTGTGGTGGGGTCCTCGGTCGCCTTGGACCGGTATTGCCAGCCGGTGAAGTCGACATGGGATTCCAGGTCGTTCTGCCAGGCGTCTTCGACCGCGGGTTTGAACGTGACCACCAAGACCTTGTGTGCGCCCAGCTTCTTTGCGAGCTGATAGGTGGTGAACGTTTTACCGAACCGCATTTTGGCGTTCCACAGGAACCTGGGAACAGCGTTTTCATCTTCGGCCCTTATTGACTGGAAGTAGGCGTACGCCTTGTCGACGGCTGCCCGCTGCTCGGGGCGCGGCGGAAACGTCTCGTGGTGAGTACCCGTGTAAGCCTGGCCTGTTCGTAACTCATTGATCACGGTTGCGACGTCGGCGACCGTGCAGGCCATCCACTCAAGCTCGGTGTTGATGAATCCTTTCACCTTGAGCCGATCGCGCACCATGTGGTCGCTGAACGTGGACCCGTCTTCACGCTCGCCCGACTCGTCGAGTTGAATCGTATAGTTCTTGATCGCCGCGGTCTTGAGCTGCTGGCCGACGCGGGCTTTCACGCCCTGGGCGGTTTGGCCGATCTTGAGCAGTCCGGCATGAGCTTCGTCCTCGATCGAGTACGCGTAGATGCGTAGGCGGGCTTCGGGTTTCGCCGGAAGGAGGTCCTCAATTGGCTTAGTCATCTGACAGATCCATCGGGCGGATCATCGACTCAATAAAGCCTTGCTCTTCCTCGTCGATGCCGTATTTCTCGTAGAGGTCGGCATCTGTCCATGTCCTGTCCCACGATTGCATAGGTACCCAGGTGTAGGTCGAGTGGGTGGCGTGTTGGGTAATCTTCCGTAGGGAGACTAGGAATCGGAAGAACCTCGTTGCGTAATAGGACATGACGCTCTTCACTCGGTCCTCGGAATCGAGGTAGAAGAACAGGAACGATTGTGTGCACACGGACGGCGACGGCGCCATCATTGGTGGACCCAGTACGAGATCGACACCAGATTTTTCTCGCTCTCGACCAGATCCAACAGCTGGAACGAGCAGCTTCCATGTGTCGATGAGGTGGGTGCTTTTGGTGATGGCTTCGCGCGCGATGAACCCTTTGCCCCGTTTGACCGAGTGGATATAGAACAGCGGCACGTCTCCAGAGTGCTGTTTCTCGTGGAAGCCGCCGAAGTTGGAGGTCCAGCCGAACTCCTTGTCGCGCGCCAGGATTGTATTGATCGATGGCTCGCCTTTCTCGAGGACCTTTCGCAGGATGGTGAGTGATCGCGCGTCACGCACGAGTACGTCGAACTCATCAAGTGCCCGCGGCATCGGGCCGATGGTGTCCCCACCTCGAACCGTCGTGACATTGCAGGCGCCGTCGTGCGAGGCATCCCAAAGGAAGTAGCAAGCGCCACCGTTGATACCGACGGACGGGAAGACATCTGCGGCATTCGGGTAATCGACAAGCTCACGGATGTGCTTGTCGGCAAGCATCGTTCGCCGAAACTCGGCCAACCCTAGCCCGCCTGCCATCCACCTGGACGGAATAACCATCGAGAGGTACCGGGGGGCAAGTGTTTTCGCTTGCTCGACGAAGTGCTGGTAGATCGGGATGTCCCGAGTCCCGCCGTCGGATTGAAGTTGGTACGGCGGGTTACCGATAATGACGTCGAACTGCATTTTGTCTCCGAATAGCTCGGCGATGCGAGCGTTGATGTCGTCGGTGTGGATGAAGGCGTAGGCGTGGCTTTCGAGCCCCTCGCCGCGGTCCAGGGTTGTCTGAGCGGCGCCGCAGTACGAACACCGACCGTTGGTACCGCGCCTGATCGGGTTGCCGTTTCCGTCGGCGGTCTCGACGAACTCGGTCGCACCCGCCCAGGTGTGCTCCATAGGCTCGAACCAGATATTGCCGTCCGCTGTCGTGAACAAACTGGCAACGGAATGCTCACCATTGGCGAACTTCGAGCAATAGACGCTGCGCCGGGCCAACATCGCAGTCAGCTGAGTGATACCAATCCCGAAGACTTGCTTAGTGAGGATGTGGTCGACACGCTCCTGTAGGTCCGGGATGTCGGCTGCCAGTCCTTCAGTCAGGCGCTTGGCAACCTCCCGCAGAAATACTCCGGACTTGGTGAATGGGTCGAGAAAGGTCACCGACCTGTCGGCCCACATGCTGGCTCCATCATGGGTGTCAGCCCAGGCGTCTGCGACCAGATCGAGCATCTCGGCGGCCAGCTCAGGTGGTGTAAACACCTCGTCGTTGGAGAGGTTAGCGATGCAGGTCAGCACGTCCGGATTCCGGCTGCGTAGACTGAATATGACCGGCTCAGTCATGGTCGCGGCCTGCGATGCCAGCGACTGACAATGATCCGTGGTCTTTGGTCGACGTGAAGATTTCATGTTTGCCCAGATCGGCGAACAGGGTGTCCTCCTCGCGGAAGGATGACGCCTTGGTCATCGTGTCGAACCGGAAATCGCGGCGGCGGAACTTGCCCTTGCCGAGATACGACCACTCAGCGAAGGTGATCGGCATCGGCGTGACTTGACGCGTCGTCATCGATTGAGCGTCACCGTGGACGATATTTGCCGCCAGCACGGCTGCGGCTGCGTCGTACAGGGTGTCTCCCTGAACCACGCCGAGATAGTCAGCGAACACCTTCAGCAGGTTCTCGCGACACTCGGCCACGTTGTCATCGAGCAACTCGATGCCGTAGATCGACATCAGCGCCAGCAGGGATTGGTGGCGTCGCTCGAAGTCCCTCTCTCCGTAGCGGGCGTGAACCGTCGCCAGCTTGCGTTGAAGCACCGGAACCAGAAAGTTGCCCGAACCACACGCGGGTTCAAGGAAACGGGAGTCGATTCGCTCCGACTCGCCCTTCACCAGGTCGAGCATCACATCGACCAACCACGGCGGGGTGAAAACCTCACCGTGATCGGCTACCCGCTGCTTTGACTTCACCAAATTCACAGCAACAGCCTATAAGGACGGGGTACGAAGAGGACTTTTTTGGAACGCGCAGGTCGAGTGCGTGAAACGAACGGCCGTCGCGGCGTGCCCCGCGGTCCGGTCGGGAGCACAAGACGCGCCCGGAGAATTTGGTCGGTGACCGAAGCCCCTCGTTCGCCAGGGCCAACATTTGGATGATTGAGTCGTTCGAGCTGGTGGATCGTAACGGTGAGTGCGGTGACGTCGGTGGTGCAGCCCGGCAATGCACAGGCCGAGGAGCAGGCAGGCAGACCGCTGCGGTGAGGGAAAGCCCCTGGCTGAGGTAGAGCGGGATAAAGATGCAGCTGGCGGCGATCCAGAAGTACCAGGTCTCGGTCCGCCGGGTATTGAGCAGCCTTTGGGCGATCAGCGACAGACACGTCGTCACCGCGTCCAGGACCGGTGTCGCGTCGTGCGCGGCGGTCAGGATGACGTACAGCATCCAGGCGCCCGGTACCAAGAACACGGCGCACCAGGCCAACTCGGCTCGGCTGCTCTGTCGCACTACCGTCGTACCCGTGTCTGCTCGACCTCTCAGCCACTGCCACCACCCGGCGAAACTCAGGACGATGTAGAGCACCTGCAGACCCGAGGCCGCCCACAGACTGGCCGAGGTTAACAGCACTAGGAAGAACGCGTTGTTGGCGATCCCGATCGTGAAGAGCGCACTGGTGAGCGGCTCCACCATGCGGACCAGCCAGTCGATGGTCTGGGACAGTGCCCCTGGGATCGTTGTCGAGATCGTTGTTGCCCGTGATGAAGCTGTACGGGTTGCAGTCGTCTACCGCGCTGGGATGCCCATGCCCATGCCCATGCCCATGCCTCAGCTCTTGACCAGCTCACGCGCCGCAGTTTTCTGCGTCCGCATGTACAACCACAGAAGCACCGCCGCGAACCCCGCGATCCCGAGCACTTCAGCAAGAGTCCCGTCATTCCCGGGGAAGATCGCGAACGGATCATCACTCCCGGTGCCGGCGACGAACCCGGCGAACACGACGCCGTAGAGGCTCTCACCAACGATCATGCCGGTGGCCAGCAGCACCCCGAGGCGCTTCTTGCGTTCGACGTTGCCACCGGTGTGGTCGGCCCACTTGTTGTAGAAGTACCCCAGCAGAGACCCGAGCGGGATGATCAGGGTCAGGCTCATCGGCAAGTACATGCCCATCCCGACGGCCAGCGGTGGCAGGCTGAATCGCGAAGTACGGGTGAGGATCTCGTCGACGATGACGATCACCACCCCGATCGCCGCGCCGAGGCCGATCAGCGACCAGTCCAGCGATCCGCCAAAGACACCCTTGGCCAGCGACGAGATCAGCGCGGCCTGCGGCGCCGCGAGGGCGTGGTCGGTGGCGCCGGGAGCGCCGAGGAACCCGAACGCCTGCTGCATCAGGTCCAGCACCGGCGGAATGATCGCCGAGCCGAACAACACGCCAATCACCAACGCCACCTGCTGTTTCCACGGGGTGGCGCCGACCAGCTGGCCGGTCTTGAGATCCTGCAGATTGTCGTTGGAGATGGTGGCCACCCCGAACGTGATGGCCGCGACGAACAACGTGAAGGCGATCAACGCAACCGACTGCTCATCGTCGGCGCGGCCGAACACGAGCTTGATCACCAGCGCGGCGATCAACACGGTCAGGATGCCGACCCCGGAGATCGGGCTGTTCGACGAGCCGATCAGACCGGCCATATAGCCGCACACCGCGGCGATCACCAGGCCGATGACGAAGATGAACACCAGGCTCGCCACGATAATCCCGGTCGCACTCCCGTGCAGCACGGTGCCGTGACTGAAAACCCACAGCAGCACGGCAATTGGAACCAGCATCGCCACCACGGTGCCCACGACGATGGGGAACGGGATGTCGCGTTGGGTGATGTCGACGAGCTGGCCTTCTCGCCGCTCCCGCGCCGAGGCCATCGCCTCGGTGATGCCCTTGATGATCGGCCGCAGGATCTTCAGCAGCGTCCACACCGCGGCCACCGCAATCGCCCCCGCCCCGATGAACCGCACCTCATGCACGAACACCCCGTCGATCACGTCGGCCACAGACTCGTCGGTCCCGAACGCCCCGATGGTGCGGATCGGCAGCAGCACCCCGAACGAGATGACCAACCCGACCAGCATCGCGATGCCGACGGTCATCCCGATCAGATGCCCCACGCCGATCAGCGCCAGCGACAGGCTGGCACCGAACATCGATCCGCCGGCACCAACGCGGAAGTAGGCCGCAACGTAATTGGCCAGCACCTTGAGGTTGGCCAGCAGTCCGAATCCGGCCGAGACCAGGGCGCCGAACGCGATGACTCGGATACCGACGCGGTTCTCCTCGGCGCCGCCGCTGCTGTCGCCGACCTTCAGCACCTCGGCGGCGGCCACTCCTTCGGGGTAGGGGAGATCGGAGCCGGTGACCAGGGCCCGGCGCAGCGGGATGGAGTACATCACGCCGAGGATGCCGCCGACGGCGCACACCGCCACGGTGATCCAGTACGGGAACCCGGTCCACCAGCCGATCATGATCAACCCGGGCAGCACGAAGATGATCGCCGAGAGCGTGCCGGCCGCCGAGGCGACGGTCTGCACGATGTTGTTCTCCACGATGGAGTGGTTGGCGAAGTTACGCAGGATGGCCATCGAGATCACCGCTGCCGGGATGGCAGTGGCGAACGTCAGGCCGACCTTGAGGCCGAGATAGACGTTGGCGGCGGTGAACACAAGAGTGATCGCGCCACCGAGCAGGATGCCGCGGATGGTGAGTTCGCGCAGGGTCGGGGTGACTGGGCTCTCCGTGGCCAACTCGGCATCCTCTCGTTTGCTGGTGAATACACGGTAGGCACTGGGCGGCGGCAACGCTGGCTGATCGGCTCACAGACACGAGCCGGCCGATATCGGGGTGTGGCCGAAAAGACTTTTCGAAACGCGCATTACGGGTAGTTGAGCGCAATCGGCTCAACTGTATTCGACGCGCGTGAAAGTTCTGTCGTACGGTCGGAATCATGACTGTCTACAACCTGGCATTTGAATGGACAGACACCAATCGGCATTGGTTTATCGAAGTACCGATTCGGATCGTGGCGTACGCTGCCCTTGCGTTAATCCTGCGCTTTTTGCTGCATCGGATGATCGATCGAGCGACCACCGGCAGGGCGGTGAAGGCCAATAGCGGAGAGGTGGAGGGGCAAGCCAGAAAACCACCATTGCTCCGCTACTTGCGGGATCGCGGGTCGGCGACGGAGAGCAGCGTCCGGCTGGCCGAACGTCGCCAACAGCGCGCGCAGACGATCGGGTCGGTGCTGAAGTCCACGGTGTCGATCGTGCTGCTGGTCTGGGTGGTGCTGGCCGTTCTGAGCGTGCTCGGGGTGAACATCGCGCCCTTCATCGCCTCAGCCGGTGTGGTCGGGCTGGCCATCGGGTTCGGCGCGCAAAACCTCGTCCGCGACTTCGTCAGTGGTGTGTTCATGCTGCTGGAGGATCAGTACGGCGTCGGTGACACCATCGATGTCGGCGATGTCGTCGGAGAAGTACAGAGTGTCGGGCTGCGCATCACCACCATTCGTGACATCGACGGCACCCTCTGGTACGTCCGCAACGGGGAGATCGCCCGCGTCGGCAACATGAGCCAGGACTATGCCGTCGCCCGCGTCGAGGTGCCGGTGGCGCTGACCGCCGACGTGGACCGGGCCGAGCAGGTGGCGCTCGACGCCGCCAAGCAAGCCGTGGACGATCCTGCCGTCGCGCGAAAAGTGTTGGGGGAGCCGGAGATGCTCGGTGTGCAAGAGTTCTCGGCCGACCAGGTCACGTTGCGGATGACGGTGAAGACCCGGCCGAACGCGCAATGGTCGGTCCAGCGCCGGCTGCGCCGCGAGATCCTGCGGGCGTACGACGAGAACGACATCGACCTGCCTTATCCGCAGGGGCGCATACATGCCGTCGTCGGTGGGCGGGAGCCTGAATAGGGCTGTGGCGAATGTGTAGGCTTTCGCGGCGAAAGGCCGAAAAATTCGCAACAGGCTACACATTCGTCGCAGGGCCTGGACATGGAACATCACCGTCAGGCGTGCGTCCGGTCGACGCCTCCGACGGTCGTTCAAACCGATCTGATCGAAGAGTCGGCTGAACTATCATCCCCACATGGCTCGGGCCATTTTGGTGCTGTTGTCAGGACTCGTGATCGCGGGCGCTATCGCGACACCCGCTCACGCCGAACCAGCACCGCCCTGCGCCTTCACGCTGTCACCGCCCGCTATCGTCCACGTCAATGGCACCGACATGGTCAGCGCGACCGTCTCCCCAGCCGCGTGTGGAGCGCCGGCGGATCCCCGCTTCACCGTGGCCTGCGTGCAGCGTCAGGACAACGCCTCGCCCATCCAGTGCAATCAGGGCAGGGGCGCCCAACCGGCGCAGGTGCTGACGCCCTTCCGGCCCGGAGCGACCTATG
Source organism: Mycobacterium sp. 134 (assembly GCF_048282715.1). NCBI lineage: Bacteria > Bacillati > Actinomycetota > Actinomycetes > Mycobacteriales > Mycobacteriaceae > Mycobacterium > Mycobacterium sp. 134. Next base: position 5,496,164 of record NZ_JBLVUN010000008.1, on the reverse strand, counting down.
TGTCCACCGGCCGGGGATGCGGCGGTTGGATGGGCATCAGGGAGATCGCCCCGCAGTGCCAGGTGCTCGGCCCACTCTCGGCGCCGCTGTAACCGGCGGAGAATCCGTCGCCGTCCGTTCATCTGTGGAATCCCTGTCAGTCACCTGTGCGCGCCAAGCTCGTCCGACGCACCGGCACAACTGAAGAGGGTGGCGCATGAGAACGGCACGGGCCGCAGCAGTGACGACGGCGGCAGCGCTGATCCTGGCGGGGTGCTCCACCGAGGGCAAGAAGCCAGGAGAAACCCCGAAGGCGACCCCACCGATCGACTGGAACCTCCCAGCCCAAGACAGCTACCACCGCACCGCGACCTACCCGGTGTATCTCAACAGGCCTGCCGACGATCCGGTCGACAAGGAGACCGTCGCCGAGATCTCCACCGTCACTCCCGACGGCAACACGCTCATCTACACCGACGCCGCCGCCAAACGCATCGGCTTCATCGACATCGCCGACCCCGCCAAACCCGTTGGCAAAGACACGCTTTCCCTCGCGGAGCTGGGCCACAAAGACGACCAGCCCACCTCCGTGGCGGCAGTGGGAGACCACGTCCTCGTCGTCGTCGACACCACCGGCGGCGACTTCGCCCACCCCTCCGGACGCGTCGACATCGTCCGGACTGCCGACCGCACCCGCGTGCACAGCATCGACCTGGGCGGTCAGCCCGACTCGATCGCTATCAGCCCGGACGGCGCGTTCGCCGCGATCGCCATGGAAAACCAGCGCAACGAGGAGTTCACCCCGCCGGGCAAGGAGGAAGGCGACCTTCCCCAGCCGCCAACCGGATTCGTGCAACTCATCGACCTCAAGGGAGCCCCGAACACCTGGACACCGCGCAGGGTCGACTTCGATGTGGAGGCGGCACGAAAGGCCGGCCTCGATACCCCCGAAGACCTCGAACCCGAGTACGTCAGCATCAACTCCCGCGGACAGGTCGCGGTGACGCTGCAGGAGAACAACGGCATCGCCGTCATCGACGGCCACACCGGCACGGTGCAGAAGATCTTCAGCGCCGGAAGCCAATCCGTCGAGGGCATCGACACCAAAGAAGACGACGCGATCGACCAGACCGGCTCGATCACAGACACCCCGCGCGAACCCGACGCCATCGGCTGGATCGGCGACGACCACTTCGCCACTGCCAACGAAGGCGACTGGAAGGGCGGCACCCGCGGCTGGACGATCTTCGACGCGAGAACCGGCGAAGTCACCTGGGATGCCGGAAACTCCCTCGAACAACTCGCGGTGCGCACCGGCCTGCACATCGAAAGCCGGGCCGAATCCAAGGGGCCGGAGCCGGAAGGCTTGGCCATCACCACCATTGACGGCCACCCGACCGCGCTGATCGCCTCCGAACGCAGCAACTTCGTCGCCGTCTACGACGTCAGTCATCCCAGGGCGCCGGAGTTCCGGCAGATCCTGCCGACCACGCCGGGCCCCGAAGGCGTCCTGCCGATCCCGTCGCGCAATCTGCTGGCCATCTCCTCCGAAGCCGACGACGCCGAGGCCAGGGTGAGGGCCTCGGTCAACCTCTACGGCTACGGCAAATCCTTCGCCTCCGCAGGCAAACCCAACTTCCCGTCGATCGTCTCCGCCGATAGAGACGGTAAGCCGATCGGCTGGGGCGCGCTCGGCGCACTCACCGCGGCCCCGAAGGACCCCGACCGGCTCTACACCGCCAACGATATCGCCTACGGTCCGGCCCGCATCCTCGGCGTGAACGTGGCGCAGAAACCGGCCCTGATCGACACCGAACTGCCGGTCACCGAAGCCGGTAGGCCCGTCAGCCTCGACACCGAGGGCATAGCGGCCCGCCCGGACGGCGGATTCGTGCTGGCCGTGGAAGGCGAGGACGGCCCAGGTAACCAGCTGGTCTATGTCGCCGTCGACGGCCAGATCGAGAAGCGGGTTCCGTTGCCCAAAGACATTGCGGCCCAACTCGGCAGCAACGGTCTTGAAGGCGTCGCCGTCGACGGAAACTCGGTCTGGGTGGCACTGCAGCGCGAACTCAGGAACGATCCGAAAGGTGTGGTCCGCATCGGGCGCTACACGCCGGACGACGACAAGTGGGAATGGTTCGGCTACCAACTGGACGGCACCAGCGCCAAGGACGACTGGATCGGCATCTCCGAAATCGCCGTCCACAACGGCGAATTGCTGGTCCTTGAACGCGACAAACTCAACGGTCCCGATGCGCGGCTGAAAGCGCTGTACCGGGTCGCGATCCCTGAGAGCGCGGGGGCAGGCAACCTGCAAACCCTGCCGAAGACCTTGGCCCGCAACCTGGTGCCGGATCTGCAGGCCACCAACGGCTATGTGCAGGAGAAGGTCGAAGGCTTCGCGATCGCGGGCAATCAGAACCTGTATGTGGTCACCGACAACGACGGGCTCGACGACGCCAACGGCGAGACGGTGTTCCTCGATCTCGGACCGGCGGCCGAGGCGTTGAAGAGATAGGGCACCTGAGCCCGGCCTCCGTGTCATGATGGCCCGCATGAGGACGGCGGTGCTCATCCGATCCGACAAGCTGTTGATCTTCGGTGGCCTGGCCATCTGCGTGGTGGCCGGGCTGTCGCACTACGGTGGCTGGCCGCACCTGGTCGGCTTTGTCGTCAGCGCTCTGGCGGTCACCGTACTGGCGTCAGTGGTCGGCCTGGCCGTCGAGCAACTCGGAGATCGGTTCGGCCCCGGGGCAACCGGGGTGCTGCAGTCCGCGCTCGGCAATCTGCCGGAGCTGTTCATCTGCATCTTCGCGCTCAAGGCCGGACTGGTCGATGTGGTGCGGGCCGCGTTGATCGGTTCCATCCTGGCCAACCTGCTGCTGGTATTGGGGCTGGCGTTCCTCGTGGGCGGACTGAAGCACGGTTCGCAGAAGCTGGGCTCGGCTCAGGTCCGCACCATCCTGGTGCTGATGGTCCTGTCGGTCACAGCCATGGCGATTCCGTCGATCGCGCACGAGGTGCACGCCCCCGCCTCCGAGCACGAAGTGTCGTTCTCGATGATCGTGTCGGTCGTCCTGCTGGTGCTGTTCGGACTTTCGCTGCCGTACTCGCTGAGCCGGGACAAGACCAAGACCAGTGACCCTGTGCCGCAGCCAGATAAAGAGCCGCCACGCTGGCCGGTCGGCCTGGCGATCGGGATGTTGGCGATCGCCGGGGCGTCGGCGGCATTCGTATCCGATTGGTTTGTCGCGGCTTTGGAGCCGGCGATGGACTCGCTGCACATCTCGCAGGCCTTCGCCGGTCTGGTGATCGTGGCCATAGCCGGCAACGCGGTCGAGAACGTCGTCGGCGTGCAATTGGCGGCGAGAAACGAGTCCGAGTACGCCTTTTCGATCATCCTGAACAGCCCGATCCAGATCGCCCTGGTGCTGGCCCCGGTGCTGGTGCTGGTCAGTCAAATCTTCGGGCTGGCGTCGCTGACCCTGGTGTTCGGGCCGATGCTGATCGTTGCGCTGCTGGTCGCCGTCGTCCTGGCCGCGATCATCGCCTTCGACGGCGAATCGACCTGGCTGGAAGGCGCATCGCTGATCGCGCTGTACTGCATCATCGCCGCCTCCTTCTGGTGGGGATGACCGTCGTCGATTGAGGTAGTCGGGTACTCGTGTGCCCGCATGGTGTTGCTCGTAAGTCTGGAGTCCGACAACGAGTCAACAGGGGGTACTGCCATGGAAACTTCATCTGGCCGGCGGGCATTCGCCGGCGCGGTTCTGACGGGCGTGTGTGCGGTCGGGGTGATGTTTGCGCCGCCGGCACTGGCTGCGTCGCCGAAAGCCAAGCTCGTCAACACCCAAACCGGTCTGTGTCTGACCATCGCCGGTGGGGAGAGCACCGATAACAACGTTCACGCACTGCAGTTCACCTGCGACTCGCACCCGTCGCGCCAGTGGTTCCTGGACGACATGGGCAACGGCACCGTGCAGATCAGAAACGTGCAAACCAACAAATGCCTGACCATCGCCGGCGGGGTGAGCCGTGAGAACAATGTTCCTGCATTGCAGTTCACCTGTGATGATCATCCGTCGCGCAGTTGGGTTCTGGACGATCAGGGCGACGGGACCACGCAGATCAGGAACGTCCAAACGCAGAAGTGCGTGACGATCGCCGGCGGCGTGAGCCACGACAACAACGTCGAAGCCGTGCAGTTCGATTGCGACGACCACCCGTCGCGGACCTGGCGCATCGTGTACCAGGGCGGGTGACCTAGACGGCGAACGCCAACCAATAGCCGATCGGGATCGTCACGAAATAGCCGAGGATCCCGACGGGGATACCGATCAACGGCGTCCACTTGCGCCGTTCGGCCACCGCTGCGCCCACCAAAGCCGTTGCGGTGCCCACGATCAGGCACATCCACGGAATGAACACGAGCATGCCTTGGCCGTTTGCGGACAGCTGGCAGACCTTGTCGGTGACGCCGTCGTGGCACGGGTCGGTCGCCATGGCCAGCGGCAACATCAGCACGACGGCGGCCGCGAAGCCCAAAGCGCCCATGGCGCTGAGCAATACAACGAACAACACCCAGTGCTTCCCGCTATTGCGCTCGGCGGCAGGCAGCTCCGGGGCGGTCATCGATCAGCCTTCCGCGGCCACCAACGACCCGAGCTTGATGTCGGGGTTGTCGCGCTGGAAACCCTCCAGCCGCCACGGCGTCGAGAACAGCACCAGCATGACGCCGTCGCTACGCGTCAACACTTCGGCCGATACCTGACGGTTCACGAAGTCGGCGTCCTCGGGGCGGACCACCCGCGCGACCTGATAGGGCAGGTTCTCCAGCGCGATCGGCGCGCTGAGCTCGGTGGCCATCCGGTGGGCGGCCACCTCGAACTGCATCGGCCCGACTGCGGCGAACACCGGCGCCTGCTCGCCGCGCTTGTCGGAGCGCAGGACCTGCACGACGCCTTCCTGCTCGAGTTGCTCGATGCCCTTGCGGAACTGCTTGTGCTTGCTGGGATCGGTGCCGCGGGCCACCGCGAAGTGCTCGGGGGAGAAGCTCGGGATCGGCGGGTACACCACCGGGATGTCGCGGTACAGCGTGTCGCCGGGGCGCAGCGCCGCGGCGTTGGCCAACCCGATCACATCGCCGGGCCACGCGTCGTCGAGCGTCGAGCGCTGCTGGCCGAACACCGACTGCGCGTACTTGGTGACGAACGGCTTGCCGGTGGCGGCGTGGGTGAGCACGTCGCCGCGCTCGAAGGTCCCCGAGACCACCCGCGCATACGCGATGCGATCGCGGTGCGAGCTGTCCATGCCGGCCTGCACCTTGAACACAAACGCGCTGAACGGCGACTCCACCGCCCGGTGAGTCCCGTCGACACCGAGCGACCCGCTGGGCGCCGGAGCCAACTCGACCAGCACGTCGAGCAGCTGGTTCACGCCGAAGTTCAACGCGGCCGAGGTGAACAGCACCGGGGAGGACTCGCCGGACAGGAACGTCTCGCGGTCGTAGTCGGACCCGTCGATCGACAGCAGCTCGGATTCCTCGACGGCGGTGTCCCAGTCGTCACCGGCGGCGGCGTGGGCGTCGGCGGCGGCGATGTGCTCCTCGGGGGCCGCGGTGGCGCCACCCGCGGTGCGGGTGAACCGGATGAACTTCTCGGCGCGACGGTCCATCACGCCCTTGAAGTCCCCGGCGATACCGACCGGCCAGGTCAGAGGGGTGGTGCGCAGCCCGATCCGCTCGTGGATCTCGTCCATCAGCTCCAGCGCATGCCGGCCCGGGCGGTCCCACTTGTTGATCACGGTGATGATCGGGATCCCACGGTGCTTACACACCTGGAACAGCTTGAGGGTCTGTGGCTCAAGGCCTTTCGCGGCGTCGATGAGCATGACCGCGCAGTCCACCGCGGTCAGCACGCGGTAGGTGTCCTCGGAGAAGTCGGCGTGCCCGGGGGTGTCGAGCAGGTTGATGACGCAGTCGCGATAGGGGAACTGCAGCGCGGTAGACGTGATCGAGATGCCGCGGGCCTTCTCCATGTCCATCCAGTCCGACACCGTGGAGCGCCGGCCCGCCTTGCCGTGGATCGCGCCGGCCTCGGTGATCACCCGGGCATGCAGCGCGAGCGCCTCGGTCAGCGTCGACTTACCGGCGTCGGGGTGGCTGATGACTGCGAAGGTGCGGCGACGGGCCGCCTCGGCAGCGATCTTGGCAGCTTGGGCGGTGTTGGTGACGGGGGCGTCGAGGGCGTTTTCGGTCATCTCGACTAGCGATGGTATGGGCGTTTGGGGGCAAACCCGTAATCGAGCGCGCGGATGCGACGGTGGTACCGCCGGTGATACTGCATTTCCGGATCGCCTATTGGTTCCCTTCCCGGTGCTGATGTGACACCTGTGGTCACCGCCCGATACCCCGGCGCCGGAGGGCATGATCGTGCGTGATGAACATCTGCGTCTTCCTCTCGGCCGCCGACCTCGATGACCGCTACACCGAACCGGCGCGCGCCTTCGCCGAGCTCCTCGGCACGGGAGGCCACACGCTGGTCTGGGGCGGCTCCGACAAGGGGCTGATGAAGGTCGTGGCGGACGGGGTGCAGAGCAGTGGCGGCAGGCTGGTGGGGATCTCGGTGGAATTCCTGCGACAGCAGGCGAGGCCGGGCGCCGACGAGATGGTGATCACCGCGGACCTCGCCGAGCGCAAGGCGACGCTGCTGGCGCGTTCGGATGCGCTGGTGGTGATGGCCGGTGGGCTGGGCACCCTCGATGAGGCCACCGAGATCCTGGAGCTGCGCAAGCACCGGCGCCACGACAAGCCCGTGGTGTTGCTGAACACCGCGGGCTTCTACGACGGCCTGGTGATCCAGCTGCGCCGGATGGAGCAGGACGGCTTCCTGCCCCTGCCGCTGGACGAGCTGGTGTTCGTCACCGAGGAACCCGACGCGGCGATGACGTACCTCCAGAGCAGTGTCGGCGGCGCTGCCTAGCATCGGGCCATGCCATCGGAGCGCCCCGCAATACCCGCCGCAATCAAGCGCGCGGTACTGATCGAGGCAGGCCATCGGTGCGCCATTCCAACGTGTAGGCAGACACCGGTTGAGATCGCGCATATCGAGCCGTGGTCGGCGGTGAAGACGCATGCCGTGGAAAACCTGATCGCGTTATGCCCGACCTGTCATACGCGGTACGACAACGGCGATATCGATCGAATCTCGATGCGCCAATACAAAGCCAACCTCGCCATTCTGAATAACCGATATACCGAGACCGAACGCCAGCTGCTGCGGGCCTTCGTGCGGAAACTCGACATGGCCAAGCGATTGGTGCCGTCCGTCACCGCCGCCGGCCTGGCCGACATGGCGCAGATCGGCCAGGTGCGCATCTACTCGGAGATGGATTGGATGCTGGTCAACCTTGTCGACGACGGGCTGATCACCTTCCGTGACCATGGACACCGTGCGCTCGAAGCGCAGGAGCGCGCGTTGAACTCGAAAGTCGTCGAGCTCACGGCCAAGGGGGCCGAATTCTTGGAGCATTGGATGACGGCGCAGCCGCTGGGCTAAGGATGCGCCGTGCCGCTGCGTCATCGCAACGAGACGATCACGACTCGCCTACAGCGGGTGGCCGTTGCGCCGAAGGTCAGGGCGTCCGGTTAGGATTGAGACACTGATCGGGTTCCCTATCAGACCTAATCAAAATGGCCCTCGCCGAACCACATTGGAGTGAAGTTGACGTCTGTTCGTCGTGCCTACCTGGCGGTCGCACTTGCTGTGCTGGCCGTGTCGGGTGGTGTCGTTGTTTCGGCCCTGCCGGACTGCGCCGAGCACTGCCAGACGTTGGCCGCCGCGCCCCAGGGCGCACCGCAGCCGTCGCCCACCGAGCCGGCCAAACTCAGCATCGTGCCCAAGCCCGACGCCGAGGTTGACCCGCTGGCCCGGGTGATGGTCACCGCCGGCACCGGCACCGTGGCGCGCGTGACGATGGTCAACGACGCTGGCAAGGAGATCCCCGGCGTCCTCACCCCCGACGCCAGGACCTGGAAGCCGACCTCCACGCTCGGCTACGGGCGCACCTACACGCTGAAGGTCGACGCCCGCGGACCCGGCGGTATGCCGACCCGCAAGACCACGACTTTCTCCGTTGTGACCCCCGGCTACCAGGCCCGCGTCTACCTCAACGGCACGAACTACTCCCCGCTGCAGGACGGTGCCACCTACGGCGTCGGCATGGTGATCGTCGCGCGCTTCGACGAGCCGATCACCGACAAGGCCGCCGCCGAGAACCGGATGAAGGTCACCACCGAGCCCAAGGCCCTGGGCTCCTGGAACTGGATCGACGACCAGACCGCGCATTGGCGTCCGCAGAAGTACTACGCCCCGGGCACCAAGGTCACCGTCGACGCCGGCATCTACGGCGCCAAGCTCGGTGATGACCTCTACGGCGCGCAGGACGAGAAGGTCTCCTTCACCATCGGCGCCTCGCACGTCACCGTCGCCGACGACACCGACAAGCAGGTCAAGGTCTACGAGAACGGCAAGCTGGTCCGCACCATGCCGACCTCGATGGGCATGGGTGGCACCGAGACCATCGGTGGCACCACGATGAGCTTCTGGACCCCGCGCGGCATCTACACCGTGATGGACAAGGCCAACCCGGTGATCATGGACTCCTCGACCTACGGCCTGCCGGTCAACTCGCGGCTGGGCTACAAGACGACCATCCCGTGGGCCACCCGAATCAGCATCGACGGCATCTACCTGCACCAGCTCAACGCGACGGTGTGGGCGCAGGGCAACACGAACACCAGTCACGGCTGCCTCAACCTCAACGGCGACAACGCCGAGTGGTTCTACAACTTCTCGGTACCCGGCGACATCGTCGAGATCCGCAACACCGGCGGCGACCCGCTCAAGCCGACCAACAACGGCGACTGGTCGGTGACCTGGACCGACTGGGTCAAGGGCAGCGCGCTGCGCTGACGCTCGCCAGGTCTACTTCGGCGCAGGCAGCTTGGCCGCGATGCGGTCGATGACCTGATTGGCCTGCGCCGCTGAATCGCCGTCACCGCAGACGATCGACTCGACCACGGCGCTCCCGCGGGCCAGGACGGCGTGATAGCAGTTGCGGGCCGGGGCTTCCTGGCGCTGGACTCCACCGCCACCGCGGGCGGTGTCGCGGCGCGGATCGGGGAGGGCCTCCGGGTTCTCCGCGGTGACCGGCCCTGCCGTCCAATGCTGGGTGATGTCCTTGGCGGTGGTGGTGAACACGACGCCCTCGCGGCACTGTTCGTCGTTGATCATCCGCACGGTGTTGCCGGCCACCCGGAGTGCCTGACGTCCGGGCTGGGGCCACACCGGTGACGTTTGCGGAAACACCTGAATCAGCTGGGCGGCGGACTGGCCCCGGGCGCCGCGGTTGTTGTCGCCGACGACGCCTTGGTAGCCGTCGGCACCCACCGCTTCCTGGAACAGCAGGCGGGCCGCGCAATCGCGTGGCTCGATGCCCGCCGAGGGCTGCCCGGGTTGGGTGAACGTGGCGGTCTGCTGCACGTCGGTGTCACCGATGATGTCGCCCAGCTCGCCGGGCGGCAGGAGGGCCGCACGGGCAGCCTCGACCGGGTCGGCCGCAGCGGGGGACGGTGTCTGCGCGGCCGCGGTGGTCGGTTGTCGAGACGACGCCACGACGTTGCCATCGGTGCTCTCCGAGCATCCGGCCAACAGCAGACCGATTCCGAGCAAACCCATCACAGCCCGCACTGCGCCCCCTCGTAATACCTGTTGACCGCGACGAGCCCCGCTTCACCGGCCAGGCTCCGCGATAAATCTTGCCGCAGCCGCGGGGGACGCGGATGCGGCAATTTGTCGCCATGCCCGCCGGGTCGATCGGAAAATTGGTGCCTGCGGACCGCGTTGACGGCGGTTAGGATTTGCACGGTTGCTGCCCGGTGGCTACCAGACACCACGCGAAGGTCTGGTCGGTAGTGAATTGATTCGGGGGATGCGGTGCGATCGACGCTGGCTATGGGGATGGGCCTGTGACGGGCGGGGGCTTTGGCGGTCCCAATCCGTTCGGTGGTCAACCAGGACCCGGCCCGCAGAACCAGCCCCCGCAACAGCCCGGATGGGGCGGGCCCCCCGGCCCGCAGTATCCGCAGGCACCCGCCGGTGGGCAGCAGTTCGGCACGCCGCTGCCGCCACCACCGCCTCCGCCGCAGTGGGGCGCCGGACCATCACAGCCCGGCCAGTTCGGCAACCAACCGCCGTTCACCGGGCAACCTTCCGGTCCTCCGGGATACCTGCCGATGCCAAACCCCAAGCCCGCGCGCAAACCATTACTGAGACTCCCGTCCACCAAGCGAGGTCGGCGGATCCTGCTCGGAACCGGTGCCGGCGTCTTGGCGGTCGCGCTGATCGTCGGTGGCATCGTGGTGTTCAGCGGCAGCGGAGGCAACGACGGCGGCACGGGTAAAGCCAGTGAGGCGGTGTCGGCCTATCTGGAGGCGTTGCAGCGCGGCGATGCGAAGGCGGCGTTGGCGCTGGGCCGCGATCAACCGCCGGATACCTCGATGCTCACCGACGAGATCCTCAAGCAGCAGATGGAGAAGTTCCCCATCACCGACGTCAAGATTCTCGGTGACATCCCCACCACCGACGGCGGTGCCATGGTGCACGTGATCGCCAAGGTCGGCGGTATCGACAGCGATGAGCGCATCGTGCTGGAGAAGCCCCCACCCGGCGAGGGCTGGAAGCTGAAATCGGCGGCGATGTCGGTCGAATTCAAGATCCAGGACATGAATCCCGGTCTGGCCAAGTCCATCACGGTCTGGGATAAGCCTGTCCCCAAGAGTGGCAAGGCTTACGTGTTCCCCGGGCTGGTCGAACTGGGTAGCTCGAACCCGGCTCTGGACGTTGGCAATTCGCCGGCAGTGGGCAATGCCGACCCGACTCTGTACGAGATCTCGACCATGAGCAGGGTGGTCTATCCCGAGGTCAAGGTCAGCGACACCGGCCGGCAGATGGTGCGCGACGAGTTGAAGAAGGCGTTGGACAAGTGCGCCGAGAGCACCAGTCTCGAACCACCGAAATGCCCGAACAAGGCGGCTCGGTCCGACTTCGTGGCCGACTCCGCGAAATGGACAGCTCCGTCCGACCTCGAAGCCGTCACCATCAACTTCATGGACCCGAAGACGGGCAAGGCCATGATCATCGGTAACGCCGAGTTCGGTATCTCGGTCCGCACCCAGTCGGGCGAGACCGAAACCGGGACGTTCTTGGCGTCGGTCTTCGGCAACGCCGACATGACCCAGAACCCGCCCGTCGTCGATTTCGACAGAGCCTGAGCGCGGAGAAACCAACGTGACGAACTTCTCGAACTGGCCCGGGCCCGACGCGACGCGGGGTGCCCCGCCGCCACCGCAGTTCAACCAGCCTGCGCCGCAACCACATTGGGGTGGTCCTTCGGCCCCGCCCGGCGACCTCAAGCCGCGGCCGGCCAAGAACCGCAAACCACTGATCATCACCGCCGTGGCGACCGTGGCCGTTCTCACGGTGATCGGCGTCATCGTGGCGTTCCTGATGGGCAGCGGCGATGAAGGCGTCAGTTTCAATCCCAACGGCTCGCCGACGGAAGTCGCAAAGGCCTACATGGAAGCCCTGTCGCGGGGCGATGCGCAGGCGGCGCTGGACCTCAGCGCCACTCAACCGGCGACCACCGACCTTCTGACCGATGACATCCTGAAGAAGCAGCTGGACAAGTTGCCCATCACCGAGGTCGAGGTGATCGGGGAGGCGGACCGGAAACCCGACGCCGACAAGCGGACCGCGGCGGTCAAGGTTGCGGCGAAGTTCGGTGGTCAGCGCACCGAAGGAAAACTCGACATGGTCGTGGTGGACAACCAGTGGAAGCTCTCGGCGGCGTTCGTCGATGCCACCACCGAAGAGATCCACGGATACGGCGACCCTGAGGCGGCCGAGGCGTTGACGGTGTTCGGCAAGCCGCTGCCGCAGAGCCGCCATTTCTACGTGTTCCCCGGCTACCTCGAAATGGGCACGGCCACCCCGTATGTCAAGGTCAACGAACTGCCACCGACCACGCTCGACGATGTCTCCGCGCTGAAGGACACGGGAGTCGAGCCGAAGTTCTCGATGGGCCCCGACGGCCTCAAAGCCGCGCAGGATGCCGTACTGGCCTGGATCAACAAATGTTTCAACCCGGGTGACCACACCGGGTGCGGCGATATCATCACCGGCACCTGGACCAACACCTATGACATGAGCACGATGCGGGTGCGCGGCCCGGTGGACTTGCCCCCGGACATCTTCCGGCTTCCCGATCACACCACCGTGGTGCAGGTGGGCGGCCTCAACGTTCCCTTCACCGCCAACGAGAAGACGACCGGGCGAGTCATCGACAACTCGGTCAGCATCTCGGACCAGGTCGAGGTGAACATCGGCGTGCAACCGCCGAAAGTGTCCTTGAACAGGTGAAGATGACGCCGACCGACCGGGAGACGCCGTGACCAACTTCGGGGGAGACAATCCCATCGGCGGCGATGCGTCTCAGCCGCCCCAAGGCTTTCCGCCCCCGGCGCGTCCGCAGTCGCCGGCCCCCGGACCGTTCTCGCCAGGTCCGGCCGGCGGCGGCTTCGGCGGCCCGGCGTTCGGTGCCCCACCGTCCGGCGCCCCGCCGTTCTCGGGTGGCGGATACCCGAATCCGCCGGGGAATGCGCCTTTTCCGGCCGGCGCACCGTCGTTCGGTGCCCCGTCCTTCGAACCGCCGTCCTACGCCGGCGCCCCACCCAAGAATCGCCGCAAGCTGTTCGGCATGATCGCAGGCGCCGTGGTGCTCGTGGTCGCGGTGGTGGTCGGGGTCATCGTGGTCGTCGGTGATTCCAGCTCGGATGCCACGACCGCCAGTGGTGCGGTCGAGGGTTACCTGAAGGCACTGGCGAAAGGCGACGCCGACAAGGCGCTGTCGTTCGGGATCAACGAACCTCCGGACAAGACCTACCTCACCGACGAGGTGCTCAAGAAGCAGATCGAGAAGATGCCGATCACCGACATCAAGATCCTCGGCGAGGATTCCACCTCGGTGCATGTGCTGGCCAATTTCGGCGATGAGGCCGTCGACCAGGAAATCCCTGTCAAACAGTCCGGCGACGGTACCTACAAGGTCGAATACCCGACCTACGCACTGAATTTCGAGAAAGAGAAAGCCAAAGGATCGACAGCGCTGCTGGATTCGTTCAGCATCTTCGGCAAGCAGCTGCCGTCATCGGGCATCGCCTACCTCTTTCCCGGCGCGATCGAGGTGAGCACCTCGAACCCGAATATCACCCTGAAATATCGCCGGGATTCCTACCTGCAGTCGGGCGCCTCCTACATGCAACCCGAAGAGAACGCCGACTACGAGCTCGAAGTCAGTGACGAAGGTAAGGAAGCGGCCGACAAGGCGATCCTGGATGCGATGACCGAATGCGCCAAATCGACCTCTCTGGCACCGCCCAACTGCCCCATGGACGCCACCCGCGCCGCCTACGGCCTGACCGACGGCACAGCCCGTTGGACCGCGCCGACCAACACCGACAAGGTGACGCTGCGGATGCCGACGCAGGTCTTCGGCGAGGGGCTCAGTGGTCACGTAGAGGTCAGCGGTGCTGTCGACATGAAGTTGTCGGCGCAGTCCACCGAGCCGATGTTCAACATCAACGACGAGACCGTGCGGGTCAGCATGGGCGGCTACGTCGATCTCACCAAGAATCCTCCGACCTACACCTACGAGAAGGGTTACTGAAAATTGGAGCTTCAACAGCCCGGCGTGGATGCGGGGGAACGGACGACACTGACCAACCGGGTTCAGCCCGGTAACCAGGAACTGCAACTCGCCCTGCAGGCGGTGCGCGAGATCGGCTATGCCTTCGGCGCCAAGGTGGTGGGGCAGGAGCAACTGCGCGAGACCTTGTTGATCGGCCTGCTCGGCGGCGGGCACATCCTGCTCGAAAGCGTGCCGGGACTGGCGAAAACCACGGCGGCGCGCACCCTCTCGGACGCGATCGCGGGCACTTTCCAGCGGATCCAGTGCACGCCGGACCTGCTGCCCAGCGACATCCTGGGCACCCAGATCTACGACGCAACCACGGCGGAGTTCAAGACCCAGCTGGGTCCCGTTCACGCCAATATCGTGCTGCTCGACGAGATCAACCGGTCCAGCTCGAAATCGCAGAGCGCCATGCTCGAAGCGATGGAGGAACGCCAAACCACCATCGCGGGAACGACATACCCGCTGCCCGAGCCGTTCCTGGTGATCGCCACCCAGAACCCGGTCGACCAGGAGGGCACCTATCCGCTGTCGGAAGCCCAGACCGACCGGTTCATGCTCAAGGAGGTGCTGCGCTACCCGACGCCCGAGGAGGAGGTCGAGGTGTTGCAGCGCAGAGACCGTGGGGTGTACGACCGCACGGGTGTACCGCGTCCGGTCGTCGACCTGGGAACCATTCGGCGACTGCAGGTCACCACCCGCAACGTGCACATGGACCCGGTGCTGATGCAGTACGTCAGCCGGCTCGTCCACGTCACCCGGGAACCTCAGCAGTTCCTGCGCCCCGAGGTGGCCCGCGTCATCGAGTACGGGGCGAGCCCGCGCGCCACGATCGCCTTCGTCAACGCGGCGCGCGCCGCCGCGCTGATCGCCGGCCGCAATCACGTTCTGCCGCCGGACATCCACAAGGTGGCCTACCGGGTGTTGCGGCACCGGCTCATCCTCGGCTTCGAGGCGGTCAGTGCCAAGGTCACCCCGGAGTCCGTGATCGACCAGGTGCTGCAAGCGGTTCCGGTCCCCGGATAGTCCGGCGATGGGCAGGCACCTCAACCGTTCGCGGCAGTTCTTCGGCAACGTCAGCCGCAGCATGCTGCAAGGTGGCAAGCACGCGTTGCTGCACACCCGCACGCTGGAGTTCGACGATCTGCGTCCGTACGTGCCCGGCGACGACATCCGCGACATCAACTGGAAGGCTTCGGCGCGTTCCAACGACACGCTGGTCACCAAGTTCGTCACCGAGAAGCACCACAAGATCCTGCTGGTGTGTGACACCGGACGGAACATGTCGGCGCTGGCGCCCAGCGGCGAGTTCAAGCGTGACATCGCCGGTGTGGTGGCCGGGGTGATCGGGATGATCAGCATGAGCCGTTCCGATGAGCTCGGCATGGTCTACGGGGATGCCCGCGGCAGCGCCGCGGTGCGGAGCCGCAAGGGGGAGAACCATATCGAGGGGATGCTTGAGCAATTCGCTGCCCACAGCGTCGGTGACGTCGGAGAAAGCCGCATCGTCACGCAGCTGAACTACGTGGCGCACAGCCATCGGTCGCGGCTGTTGATGGTCGTCATCGCCGACGAGCCCGAGATCTCCGCCGAGCTGGAGGAAGCCGTCAAGCGGCTGGCCGGCCGCCACGAGCTGCTGTGGGTGGCGATCTCGGACATGCCCGCCGTCGGCGCCGACCAGGGGGAGATGGACGGGTATGACGTGGGAACCGGGCGGTTCGTCCCCGACGGCACCACGTTGGGTCAGTCCGTGGTCGACGCCTATCGCCGTGCCGAACAACAGCGAGTGGCTGAACTCGACCGGTTCTTCGAAAGGATGGCAGTGCCTTTCGTCCGGATCGGCGGCAGCGCCGAAGTCCGGAACCGGATCACGCACCTGACGGAGGTCTACAGCAATGCCCGGTGATGACCTGCTGAGATTCATCGGCGGACCGCTCGCTCCGTCGGGATGGTGGCTGGTGCTGGCCGCCGTCATCGTCGTCGCGCTGATCGCCTGGTGCGCCGGCGTCGTGATCTGGACGCTGCCGCCGCAACGGCTGCGGTCCATCCCCGTCCTGCGTGACTGGCATGCCCAGCTGACCAGGCGCCGGTTCACCCGGGCGATCGAAGAGACCACCGCGCGCTACGGCCGACGGGAGCTGTCGCGGGAAGGCGCCGCCACCGCCTACAACCACACCCTGCGCAGCTTCCTGTACCTGCGCACCGGGGTGTACGCGAAGAACCTGCTGACCGACCACCTCGCCCAGGGCGAGCTGTCCGATGCCGTCCCGCTGCTGACGGTCCTGCACGACGCCCAGTTCAACCCCGAATCCAGTGCTGACGTACTGGCTTTGGGACGCTCGGCCGAGGAGTTGATCCACGCATGGACCTGAGATGGAGTTGGCTGCTCATCGTCGGCGTGCTGGGTCTTGCCGTTGCCGTGCTCGTCGCCTGGCGGCTGCCGGTCGCCAAGGTGCAACGGCGGATGCGTCCGCTGGCCAACGTCAGCCGCCTGACCCGGCTGCCCGAGTTCGCCCGGGTGCAACGCATCTACCTGATCTCGATGGCTGTCGTGGGATCGATGGTGGCCATCACGTTCCTGGGCGCCATCGTCGCCGCGGCCCGGCCCGCCAAACTCGCCTCGGCCAACGACGGCTACGACGCGGCGTACCCCCGCGACATCATGTTGTGTGTCGGGCAGCCGGTCAACGACCCGACCACCTCCGATTTCCTGAACTACTGGGCCGAAAAGGCCAAGGGCGCCACCAATACCTCGTTCGGGATCACCTCCCAGAACCTGCGGGCTCTGCCGATCACCCGCGACAGTGCCTATGCCGAGCAACGGATGCGCTACTTCGCGGGGCTGGCCGGGATTCAGCAGAAACTCGACACCCACCAGAAGGTGCCGGTGGAGCAGAAACTCGAACTGTCCGCCGGACTGGAGTCGTTCGCCCGGCCGATCAAGTACGCCGACTACGCGCCGAGCCTCGAAGACACTCTCGCCATGTGTCTTTCGGGATTCGGGCCCAGCAGCGGTTCTCACCGCCGCCAGCTCGTCTACCTCGGCTACAGCAAGTTCCGCGCCGACGGCGAGAAGCGGCCCTCCCTCTATGACCAGTCTCAGGTGCTGGCCATGGCGCAGCGTCAAGGGATCCAGATCAACGCCGTATCGCGGGCCGACGTCGACCAGATCAGCCAGGCCGGCAACGATTCGCTGCGCGCCCTGACCGAGGCCACCAAAGGCCGGTTCTCCCTCTACAACCCGGCCGGTACCGGATCCTCCGATGGCGCCAACGACATCCTCAACGGCGCCCTCGACAAGATCGACCAGGATCCGCCGGTCCCGATGTACCTCGGGGTCAACCAGGACTCGAAACGGTACTTCGACATCCCGACGATCCCCCTGGCGATCGCGGTCGTGGCGGCCCTGGCGCTGTCGGTCGGGCTGGGAGTGTTGCGCCGATGAACTTCGCCCCGGTCCTACCCGTCTACCTGCTCGCGATCCTGGCTTTCCTGATCGTGGCCGTCCGGGTGTTCACCCTCTACCAACTGCTGATGCGCACCACCCAGGGCCGCTACCGTCCCGTCGTATTGCGCTGGCTCGGGCTGACATTCGCCGCACTGCTACTGGTGCTGGCAGCGTTTCGGCCCGGTACCGCCGATGACGGCGACCGCAAGGCGTCCGCAGCCGGGGCGGCGGTCTCCGACATCAACGTGTTCTTCGTCGTCGACCGGTCGGTGACCTCACGGATACCCGATTACGGCAACGGGCAGGCGCGGATGGAGGGCATCCGCGCCGATATCGCCGCACTGATGGAGAAGTACCGGACGGCCCGGTTCGGCATGATCGGGTTCGCCACCAAGGCCAAGGTCAACTGGCCCCTGTCGCCCGACACCGACAGCTTCGAGGCCTACGCCAAGAACCTGTCGGCCTACTCCTTGACGCCGTACGACTCCTACAATTTCATCGACCCGGTAGCGGCGAACGATCTGTTGCGCGAACAACTCGAAGCGGCGAAGAAGGCCTACCCCGAGTCGAAGAGCATCGTGTTCTACTTCGGCGACGGAGCCAAAGGCGACCAGGCCAAGCCGGGCGCGTTCGACATCTCCGAGGATCTCTTCAAGGGCGGCGCCGTGCTGGGATACGGCACCCCGGCCGGAGGGCCGATTCCGCAGAGTTACGCCAACGGGCGCAAGAACTATCTCGGCGACCCGGCGACTGGCGCGATCATCCGGTCCGGACTCGACGAGGCCCGCCTGCAGGAGATCGCGAAAAGCCTGGGCGTCAAATACTTTCACCGTGAGGCCGGCCAAGAGATCGTGCCGGTGCTGCCGCCGGTCGCCTCGGGCGGCATGGTCGACGGCGGCGAGGTCAGTGGTGGAGAGGATCCGCTTGTCGGTCGCACCGAGTGGTACTGGGTGTTCGCGTTGATCAGTGCGGCACTGCTGTCCATCGAGGCCGTGCTGATGGTCCGCGAGGTCCGGCGCAACCGGTTGTCCCGCAGCGACCTCACCGCAGAGGACGTGGTGGCCCAATGATGTTGCGTCAAAAGCCGAACCAGATCCTCCCGTTCCTGCGGCACCTGCTGCAGATCGTTCGTCAACGCACGGTGGCGTGGTTCAACCCGTCTCAGCGGCGGCTGCGGCTGCGACGTCGGCTCTTCCTCTACACCGCGCCGGTCGCCGCGCTGCTGGCGCTGGTGGTCGCCGGCCTGATCTCTGTGGTGATGGTCGGCCATTCGGCCGTGGACTCGTTCGAGAAGCACGACATCGAGGCGTTGCGTCTCGACGTCGACAAGCTGAAGACGTTCGGGGTGATCGAACCCGGCAACATCGCCTTCGCCGAAGGCGATCTGCTTGTCCTGGAAGGCAAACTGAACGATGCCGAAGCGCGGTTCAGTGATGCGCTGGAACGCTTCGACGGCGACGACTCCTGCCCGGTACGGATCAATCTCGAACTGGTGCGGGAATCGCTGGCCGACCTGGCCGTGCGGTCCGGACGCCCCGAGGATGCCGACCGGCTGTACAACGCCGCCCTGACCGTGGTCAAGGACGCGCCCGAGGGATGCTTCCTGTACAACACGGATCCCAACGAAGAACGACGGGCAGTGCGCGCCGACGCCAAGCCGCGGCTGGAACGCAAACTGGCGGCGATGCATGCCCCGCCCCCGCCACCCCCGACGGGGCCGGCGGTGGTGACCCCCGAACCGCCTCCGCCTCCGCCGGCCCTGCCGCCGCCACCGGGGCAAGGGGGCCTGGGCCAGGGGGACAGTCCTGGCCAAGGCCCGGGCCAGCAACAGGTGCCCGGCCAGGGGCAAGGCCCGCCTCCTCCGCCGCAGGGGCCGGGTCAAGCGCCGGCGCTGCCGCCACTCGGACAGGGCGGGGCACCCGAGCTACCACCGCTCGCACCCGGTGGCGGTCAATCGTCAACGGAGACTCCACCGTTGCCGTCGCTGCCCGGGGAGAATCTGCCGGCGGCCCCGCCACCGCCGCCGGGTCAGCAACCGGCACCTGGCGGTCCCGGCGATGGCCCACTGCAGATGGCCGACCCCGGCGCGCCGAACCCGGCGCAGATCCTCGGGCCGGTTGGGCCCGACGGTCTGCCGTTGGGGGACAAGAACACCAGTGCCCCGGACCTCCATCTCAGTGAGCGTGAAGGTGTCGGTTCGGGCCCGGAGAGCAAGCTGCAAGCCATCCTGGAGGACTCCAGCGCCTACGGCGGCGAGCGCGAGTGAGCGCTGCGTCTAGGTGGTTAACGCCTTCAAGTCGTTCATCGTCGATGTGACGATCTCGCCCAGCCCGGCATCGGTGCTGTCGTGCACCCATCGGACGAACGCGACCTTGAACACCGCCATCCCGGTTTCGGCGGCCAGCCGCGCTGCCGCATCGTCGATGCCGCGGGCCTTCAGCGCCTCGGCCATTTCTCCGGACAGCGTGGCGAGCTTGATCAGTTCGCGCTCCTGAAGCGCGGGGTTGGCATCGACGACGGACTGCCGGCGCAGGGCATGGTCGCGCCGCCCGTCGAACACCGGGCCGAGTGCGGCCAATGCGACACCGACCACATCGAGTGGCGGCGCGGCGACTGGGGCGTGGGCGATGGCGGCGGTCAGGAGTTCGGTGAGCATGGTCTGTCCGCCGAAGAGTGCCTCGCGCTTGTCGGCGAAGTACCGGAAGTAGGTGCGCTCGGTCAGCCCGGCCCGCTCGGCGATTTCGGCGACCGTGGTCTGGTCGAACCCGCGCTCGAGATACAGCTGCAGGGCCGCCTCCTGCAGGCGGTCGCTCGCATTGGGCTCCCAGCGGCTCATGGATCTGATCCTAGGGAATGTCAGTGACTGACATGGCGTTGAGAGTGATGACAGTTACTGACATCAGGAGGACTCCATGAAGGTTTTCGTCACGGGTGCGTCGGGTTTTGTGGGCGCTGCGGTGCTTCGTGATCTGGTTGCCCACGGTCACGACGCCGTCGGCCTGGCTCGCTCCGACGCCTCGGCCGACGCGATCAGTGCGGCCGGTGCCCGCGTCCATCGCGGCGATCTGAACGATCACGACAGCCTGCGTACCGCGGCCGACGCCAGCGATGGCGTCATCCACCTGGCCTTCCACCACGACTTCGACAAATTCGCCGACGCCGGAGAGCTGGACCGTCAGGCCATCGAGGTCCTCGGTACGACCCTTGCCGGCTCGGACCGTCCGCTGGTCGTCACGTCCGGTGTTGCCGGGCACAGTGCCGGTCGGCTGTTGACCGAGAACGACCCCTTTCAACCCGGGCTGCCCCGGCACTCCGAGCCCGCGGTGCTGGCTTTCGCCGACAAGGGAGTGCGCGCCTCGATCGTGCGGTTGTCACCGACGACGCATGGAGAGGGTGATCACGGGTTCGTGCCACGGCTGATCCAGGTCGCCCGGGAGAAAGGCGTCTCGGCCTACATCGGTGACGGGACCAACCGCTGGCCGGCGGTGCACCGCCTCGACGCCGCCCCGCTGTTCCGGCTGGCCGTAGAACAGGCGCCGTCCGGGACGGTTCTGCACGCGGTGGCCGAGGAGGGTGTTGCGGGTCGTGACATTGCCACGGCCATCGGTCGCCATCTCGGGCTGCCGGTGACCACGGTCCCCGTCGACCAGGCCTTCGACCACTTCGGGTGGATCGGCGGGATGTTCGCGCTCGACGTCCCGACGTCCAGCGCGTTGACCCGGCAGCGGTTCGGCTGGCAGCCGTCCGAGGTGGGCCTGCTCGAGGATCTCGACCGCGGGCACTACTTCGAGTGAGCGGCGCTACTCAGAACACCCGCCGCGGCGGCGGCGGCTTCTTCACGATGGCCGGCAGGATGAACGTCTCGATGTAGCCGCGCGCCACCGTCGGGTCGTTGCGGACCGGCACGGCATTCACCAGGAAGCCGAGCGAGGTCGCGATGATGAACTGCGCCAGATCGTTCGCGTGTATGCCCGGCCGGAACTGGGTGGCGTCGTCGGCGATGATGCCCTCGACGGTGGCGGTCACGAGTTCGGTCAGTTCAGAATCCCTGGCGATCAACGACGCGATTGTGCCGTCGGGGGTCTGGTCGGCGAGGGTGTTGAGCAGCGGATCGGCGACCAGTTCGGTGGCCACGATGACCAAGCTCTCGACGAGAAGCTCGATGGGCCCGGCGTTCTCGGGGATTCGCGTCAGGATCGAGGTCATGTGCCGCTGGGTGGTGCGTTGCACCATGGCGGCGATCAACTCGTTGCGGTTGGCGAACTGACGGTAGATGGCGGTACGCGAATAGCCCGCCTCGTGGGCGATGACCTCCATGGTCGAGGCCCGGTAGCCGCGGGTGGTGAACAGGTGCTCGGCGGCATCCATCAGCACTTCGCGAGCCTGCTCGGCGCTGTTGCCGCCGCCCACCGGGCGCCCACGGGGTCGGCGTGCTGGTGCTGACAATCGACTGTCCTGATCGGCGGTGTAATCGGAGTTTCAGTATGCCGCACGGGGTGACGCCGTTTCCGCAGCATTAAAGGGACATTTTGGTCAATTTGTTCCATTTCCCTGCGGGCGATCGATGTCGCCGGTTAGCGTGCCAGCGTGATCAAACGGGGGATTGCAGTCAAAGCGGTGCTGGCAATGGGATGGGGCGTGCTGGTGGTCGCCCTGTGGATGGGGCTGATCGCGGCCACGATTACGACGGCGCACGCCGATCCTGGCGGCGGGAAATCAACGACGCAGTCCGCCAACGACTCTGGCAAAACGTCGGCGCGACGCGACAAGCCCGCACGCGTCGGCCCGCGCAAGGAGAAGCCGCGCCGGGCCGAGGCGAAGGATGCCGACGTGAAGGCTGACAACGCGTCGCCGCGTCAGCGCCTGCGCTTGTCCCTGCCGAAACCGCTGTCCGAGGCGGTCGACGGCATCGAGACCAGAACCCGGACCGCGCTGGCCGACCTTGCCGATCGCACACCGAACCTCCGGACCGCGCAATCACTTCCGAGGTCCAAGTCCACGACAAAGCGTGCCGCGCGAGAGATTCCCGAAACCGCCGACACCACCGCGGCCGAGAAGGCCGCACCAGACATCGCCGACGCGATCGACGCCATCACCGACCCTGATGATGCGAAGGCGCCGCTCGCGCAGGTGAACAGGGTCGTCGACCGCATCGTCACGCAGAGTCGCACGGTGCTCACCGATGTGGCCGACCGGGTTTCGAGCACCCAGACTCCGCGGCCGATCGCGCAACTGGCCGCTGCGGTCAGGACTCCCGCGACCGAGCAGAGATCGGTCCCGCTGGTCAACATCGTCGGCTCGTTGGTGTTCAACGTGGTCGGCGCTGCGCTGCAGGTGTTCTCGGGCCCGCCGGTGCTCCCGCCGGGCAGCAACGTCACCGTCCGCAGCTCGACGCTGGACATGCCGGGCACCAACCAGACCGTGCGGGCCGACTGGTACTTCCCCGAGGACCCGGACTCGGCGACCGGTGTCATCTACCTGCAGCACGGCTTCATGGCCACTGGCCCGATGTACAGCTACACCGCGGCATACCTGGCCGAGGAAACCAACAGCATCGTCGTCGTGCCGACATTGTCCTCAAACCTGTTCGACGCAGGCGGCGAATGGATCGGCGGAGAACCGATGCAGCAGTCCGTCGCCGACCTGTTCGCCGGCGACCGGACCGAACTGACCGCGAGCGCCAGTGCTGCGGCCGGCCACCCCGTCACGTTGCCGTCGAAGTTCGTCCTGGTCGGTCATTCCCTGGGCGGAATGCTGGTGACCGGCGCCGCCGGACGCATGGTCGACAACGGCGCGGTCGACGACCTGGCCGGCGTGGTGCTGCTCGACGCGGTGGACACCCACGACGACATGCCCGAGGCGCTCGATGACCTGAGCGGCGCCAATTACCGCCCGGTGCTGCTCATTTCATCCGAGCGGTACGTCTGGAATCTCAACGGCACCGTCGGTGACGAACTGCAGGCCGCCGCCGGCCAGTTCAACGGCGTGATGCTGGTCGGTGGCCGGCACATCGACGGTCTGCAGGGCGCAAATCCCATCTTGCAGTTCGCCGAATACCTCATCGCCGGCTTCTCCCAACCGCAGAACGTCGATGCGGTGAAGACGATCTCGGCCGGCTGGATCAACGACATGTACGACGGCACCGACACCGGTGTCCACGGCGAGCCGCAGGAGAGTATCGAGATTCCTACCCCGTCGGGCACCGCCACCGCGGTGGTGCTGCCCTTCACTTCCGACGAGGCCGTCCAGGCCACCCCGTGGGACGGGGTGGCCAAGGTGATCCTCGATGCCCTGTTCCCGTACGCGGTGTACGAACCGCTGGCCGGACGGTCTGTTCTGGTGACCGTCTGACCGTTGAAATCGGTGCTCGAAACCCCACGGCTCCGCCCATATCCTGGTGAGGACGCCGAATCGAGGGGTTGCCGTGGGGGAGACACCGCCAGAGGAATACCCGCACGAGTGGGTGGACCGCTATGGGCCCCAGACGTATGCGCCCCAGGCCTATGCCCAGCCGCCGTCTGAGGCCAAGCGGAACTACCAAGCCATGCTGGCCATCCGCTGCTTTGTAGGGATCATCGGTGGCGGCGCCGCGGTGCTCTGGGCTCTGGTCGTCTTCGTGATGCTCAGTTCGGCCTTCGACACGAACCCGGCCACCGATCCGCACGGCTACGGGATCGTCTTCGGCGTTCTCATCTCCGTGCCGTTGAGCCTTTTCTGGGCCCTGGTGTTGCCGTTCGCCGCTCCCAGGCACCGGTGGGGCCGCGCCTTCGCGATCTCGTTGCTGACCCTCGTGGTCCTCAACGCACTGGTGTTCTGGGCGCTGAGCGTCTCGGGCGCCGGGTAGTTCCGCGCCCGCGTTCGCTGACGCGCGCTGAACAAGGCATATACCAAGCTCAGCTATACATTTTGCCGCGAAATCGTTAACCGAATTGGTGCGCGATCCGTATGTGATTCAGCTTACGGAGGATGTACATTGTGATCGCTGTCATAAGAAAGGGCGTGCAATGTTCGGTGCAGTTGTAGGCGTACTCCTGCTGGTGCTCGGCATCGGCGCGGTCGCCGGCGTCGTGACGGCTGTGGCGATGGGCTTGCCCACCCTGGCCATCGTGATCGGCCTCATCTCCGGCGCGTTTTTCGCCGGACGCGCCGTTTAGAGCTTCAGCCGCTTTCGCAGGCCGGTCGCTCGGACCGCCTGCCGGGCGATAGCCGCGCGGATTTCCGCCTCGGAACCCACGACGCGCACCCGCGTCTTGGCCCGGGTGATCGCGGTATAGAACAGCTCCCTCGTCAACAGCCGGGAGTCTTCCGGCGGTAGCAGCACGGTGACCTCGTCGGCCTGGCTGCCCTGGGACTTGTGGATCGTCATGGCGTGCATGGTCTCCACCTCGGTGAGCCGGCCCGTCGCGAATGACACGGACCCGCCCACGGTCCCACCCACGACGGCACGCAGCCCGTCCGGGGTGGCGACCGTGACTCCGGTGTCTCCGTTGTAGAGCCTGAGCCCATAGTCGTTGGCCGTCACCAGGATTGGCCGCCCCGCGTACCACGGCGCCCAGGTAGGCTCCCCGGTCGCCTCGGCCAGCCACCGCTGCACCTGACGGTTCCATTGCGCCACGCCGAACGGGCCGTGCCGATGCGCGCACAACAGCCGATGCTCGTCGAGGATGGCCAGCGCCGCACGGGTATCACCCAGCATCGCGGCCTGCCGCAGCGCAAGGGCATGCGGCACAAGCACTTCCCGCAGCCGCTCGGTCGGCTCGGCCGACACCCACTCGACATGCTCACCACCGGCCGCCAGCACCTCCACCGCGCCCGCGGCGTCCCCGGCCCGGATTGCTGACGCCAGCGCGCCGATCGACTCACCGAACCGGTGCGAGGTTTGCAGCGCAGCCACCCCACGCGACCCCAGCCCCTCGACCAGATCGGCCAGCACCGCGCCGGCTTCCACCGAGGCGAGCTGATCGGGATCACCGACCAGAAGCAGGCGGGTTTGCGGGCGCACCGCCTCCAGCAGCCGGGCCATCATGGTCAGCGACACCATCGACGTCTCGTCGACGACGATCACGTCGTGCGGCAGGCGATTCGCCCGGTGATGGCGGAACCGTGACGACGTGTCCGGGCGCGACCCCAGCAGCCGGTGCAGCGTGGTGGCCTGCAGGCCCGAGATCCGCTCACGGTCCACGGCATCGAGCCGGTTCACCTCGAGCTGCACGGCCTCCTGCAGCCGGGCGGCGGCCTTACCGGTCGGCGCGGCCAGCGCGATCCGCAGGGACGGACGACCGGCCAGTGCCGCCTGCTCGGCCAACAGCGCCAACAGCCGCGCCACCGTGGTGGTCTTGCCGGTGCCCGGCCCGCCCGTCAGCACCGTCAACCCCTGCGACAACGCCACTTTCGCCGCGGCCCGCTGCTCCTCGAAACCCGGCGGGAACAGCCGGGCCACGTCGGGCGCCGAGCCGCCCGGCGGGGTGCCCACCAGGGTCAGCACGTCGTCGCAGACCTGCTGTTCCTCCAACCAGTACCGGTCCAGGTACAGCAGATCCCCGAACAACCGCAGCACCGGGGGAGTGCCCGTCAGCGGGCTGGCCGCCACCGCCGCCAGCCACTCGTCGGGCTGGGGCCACGGCAGCTCCGGCAATTGGGCCTGCTCGGCCACCGTACGCAGATCCACGCACACCGAGCCGCCGCGCAGGGCCCGCACCGCCAGCGCCAGCGCCAGTTCCGCCAACGGGTTGGTCTCCTCGGCGAGCGTGCTCAACCGTTGAGCCACCTGCACATCGGCAGGTTCCAGGATCTCGGCGAAAGCGTCCAGCATCACGCGGCTCCCTGATCGAGTAGCTCCGACAGCGCGATCACCAGCGCCGCGGGCGGCTCCCAGCTGAACACCCCGGCCGGATGTCCGTCGACGACGGGTGTCTGCGCCCCGCACATCCCGCGCACGAACAGGTACATCACGCCGCCCAGATGGGTGGCCGGGTCGTAGTCGGGCAGCCGCCACCTCAGGAACCGGTGCAGCACAACGCTGTACAGCAACGCCTGCAGCGGGTAGTCCGAGTGCAGCATGGCCTCGACCATCCGGTCCCGCCCGTAATCGGCCGCCGTGAGGGTCGCGTCACCGGTGCCCAGCCAGTTGGTCTTGTAGTCGACGACGACGAAACGTTGCTCGATCCGCAGCACCACATCCACCGAACCGGACAGGTACCCGCGGAGCGGCTGGCGGCTCAGCAGCCCCGTGGACAACCGGTCGGCATAGACGGCCATGGGATCGTCGGCAGGCAGATGTTCGTCGAGCAGCGCCCCGACGTCGGCCAGCCGCGCGAACTCGCCGCCGCGCAGATCACCGCCTGCCATCGGGAACTCGAAGTCCAGCTCGCACAACCGGTCCCGCATCCCGATCTGGCGCAACGTCACGCCGGGCGCCAACGGGCCCAGCGGGGTGTCGTGCATCGGCACCAGCGCCGCCGCCAACTCGTCGACGGAGACCTCGACCGGCCAGCGCGCCGCATGGCGGCCCACCTCGGCCTGCAGCTCGGCCGTCAGGTCCGCGGCCAGCGGGTCGGTGGTCTCCAGCACCGCATGCACGAGCGAACCGAACGCGGCGCCGGTGGGCAACGACGCCATCGGGGACGGCACGTCGGCACCCTGGGCCGGGGCGACGACAGCGATGTCGGTCGACTCGTCGTCGAGCTCGGCGACCTCGGGTTCGCTGGACACCCCGGAGTTCCCGTCCTCCTCGGCGGCCCGCAGCAGCCCCGAGTACGACGTACGCCGCCACGCGGTGTCGATGGATCGGTGAAAATGTCGCGCCGCCAGATCATCCGGCACCGCAAGCATGGGCACGGGCGTGGCTGGGCAGATCACCGACTCCTCCAGCACCGGACCACCGACGGCCTCCCACGCCCGCAACCGGGCCAGTGCATCGTCATCGGAGACCTTGGCCGGCGCGCACCGGTCGGGCACCGCGTCCTGGCCCGGCGCGCGCCCGCGCAGCAGCCGCGACAGGCCACCGTTCGGCTCGTCGTTCGACGGCGCCCACCACGCCACCACCTGCGACTGGGCCCGCGTCATCGCCACATAGGTCAGGCGGCTGTCATCGGCGGCCGCCTCGGCCGGCCGGCCCGGGTCACCGCCGGGTCCGGCCCGCCGATCTGCAGGCAGCGCACACCTTCGTCGTGGAACAACACCAGATCCGGCTCCGGCACATACCGATTGAACGCGAACGGCAGGTACACGATGGGGAACTGCAGCCCCTTGCTGACCCACACCGTCATGATCTGTACCGCGGCCGCGTCGCTGTCCAGGCGCCGGTTGCGTTCGGACGTGCCGCCGCCCTCGGAGCGCTGGGTGCGCAGCCAATCCCGCAGCGCGGCCAGCCCGAACCCCTCCCGGTGCGCAGTGTCGCCGAGCAGTTGGGTCACGTGGGCCAGGTCGGTCATCAACCGCTCGCCGCCCTGCCACGACAGCACGCGTTTGCCCATGCCGGCCAGCTGCGCGGCCTCGAAGATCGCCGCCACCCCACGCTCGCGGGCATGACCGGCCCAGGTGCGCAGCGTGTCGGCGACCCGGTCGGTCAGCGCATCACCGCCGGCGGCAAGGGTTTCCGCGGTCTCCCCGAAGAACATCGTGGCCGCCGCGGCCCGCACCAACCCGGGCCGGTGCGGCTGGTCGAAGGCCTCCAGCAGATACAACCAGTCCTCGGCCGCCTCGGAATTGAACACATCCGAATCCCCGGTGTAGACCGCGGGGATACCGGCATCCAGCAGCGCGGTGTGGCAGGCCCGGGCGTCCTTGTGGGTCTCGACGATCACCGCGATGTCGCGGGCCTGCAGTCTGTCGCCGTCGAAGGTGGCGCCGCTGGTCAGCAGCGCACCGATGTCGGCGGCCAGGTCCTTGCCGATGTGGTCGCGTAGGTCGGCGATCGGAATCACCTTGGTGCCGGCCCGGTTCCGGGCCACCACCCGCAGCCGGAACGGATCGTTGCGCGGTGCCCCGGCCAGCCGGTGCCCGTGGTGGTTGGCCTGCACGTCGTGCACCACGATGTCCGGTCCGCCGAGTTCGGCGCCGCGCAGGACCGCCTGCAGGCGGTCCACCAGCACGCTGTCGCTGCGCCAGTTGGTGCCCAGCGTCTGCTTGTCACCGGCGGTGGCCGCGGCCCGCAGATAGGTGTCGATGTCCCCGCCGCGGAATGCGTAGATCGCCTGCTTCGGGTCACCGATCAGGATCAGGGTGGACTGCCCGGAGAAGGCCCGCTCGATCACCTGCCACTGCACCGGGTCGGTGTCCTGGAACTCGTCGACCATCACGATCGGCCAGCGCTGCGCCATGCGGACCCGTGCGGCGGAATCCGCTGTTCCGAGCGCCCCGGCCAGCCGGGTCAGCAGATCGTCATAGCCCAGCACACCGCGGCGGCGCTTGCGAATCTCCAACTCCGCCAGCACTGCCCGCGCGAAACCGAGCCGTATCCCCGCCGGGGACTCCGGCTCGGGATCCAGCGGCCGCAGTTCGGTCGCCGGGTTGGCCACCACGACCCGGGCCAGCCGCAGCGCCTCGGCATACCCCAGTTCCGGAACGTCCCGCTGAGCACCGAAGTGGGCGAGATACAGATCGTCGACGATCTCGCACACCAGCTCGTCGAGACTCTCGACCAGCGTCACACCCGAATCGCTGTCCCCGGCCACGCCGAGGGACTTCAGCACGATCTGGCAGAACTGGTGCGTGGTCGCGATGGTCGCGGCGTCGAAACCGGCCAGCGCGTCGCGCAGCCGCTGCCCGCGGGCCTGCTGATCGTCGGATATCAGGTACCGCAGCAGATCGTTGTCGGCCCGCGAGGGATCCTCCAATGCCACCAGAGCGCCGACGATCTGGGCGCGCACCCGCTCGCGCAACTCCTGACTGGCGGCCCGGCCGAACGTGATGAGCAGCATCTGATCCAGCGTCGCCGCACCCTCGGCCACCAGCCTGGTCACCAAACCGGCCAGCGCGAACGTCTTGCCGGTGCCCGCGCTGGCCTCCAACACCGTGGTGCTGTTCTTCTGCGGCAGCGGGCCGAGCAGATCGAAGACGTTCACGACGGCGACCTCTCGGCCTGTAGCTGGGCTCGTAGGACTGGAAGCCACAACCGCTCCGAGTACTCACCCAGCCCGGCCAACCGGCTCAACGGCACACCGCGGCCCCACGCCCGCACATGCGCGGGCGCCTCGTCCTCGCCGGGGAATCTGGAGCTGCGCCACCGGAATCCGGCTTCCCGCTCCGGATCGTCACCGGCGTGCCGCGCGGCCGCCCACGCATAGGAGGTCTTGATGGGCAGCGGCAACGGCTCCCGGCGGCCCGCGTCGTAGATGGCCACCAGATCGGCCAGCAGCGCGACCGGATCGTCCGGGCGGCCCAGCCCTTCGACGCGCGGGTTGTCGCCGCGCCGGGGCCGGCCGATGCACACCGCCGACCAGTCCCGCTCCGGGTACGCGGCGGCCAACGCCAACAACGGAATCCAGGATTGCAGCAGGTGCTTGCCGTCGAGCTTGGAATACGTCACCGATACCAGCCGGTCGCCGAACACCGGGGAGACCGTGCCGGTCAGCCGCCGCCCGGTGCCCAGATCGATGTCGACGTCGTAGGCCTGCGGGTCGGTGCTGCGGTGCCGCAATGCCTCTGCGGCCAGCAGTGCGCACTGATCCCGCAGCGCGATCGCCCGGCGCCAGCCCAACTGTCCCGGCGGCAGGGTGCCGCGACGCCACTCGGCCTGCTGAGCGTCGGCAGGGGTCATGCCGCGCAGGATGTCGCTCAGCATGCGATCGCCGACGGTCCATTCCTCCAACGCGTCGATGTCGACCGGCATCACGTCCGACACCCCGTCCACATCCCAGGGCAGCGTGTACTCCAGCGCGCGGAAGAAGCCCTTCACCGGATCCTTGAAGAACGTGACGAGATCCTCCAGCGCGACATCCCCGGTGGGCGGTGCCGGCAGT
Source organism: Mycobacterium sp. 134 (assembly GCF_048282715.1). NCBI lineage: Bacteria > Bacillati > Actinomycetota > Actinomycetes > Mycobacteriales > Mycobacteriaceae > Mycobacterium > Mycobacterium sp. 134. Next base: position 5,465,966 of record NZ_JBLVUN010000008.1, on the reverse strand, counting down.
GGGTGGGCGAAGAACGGCGGCCGGTCGGCTCGTTGCCCGGCGCTGGCTTGGGCCGCGGTGAGCACCGTGGGGTCGAACGTGAACGGGCCGGCGGGCAGCAGAGCGCCCGGAGTGACGTTGCGGATGTCGAAGGGCTGCAACGGGTGTGCCGTCAGCACGTCCACGGGTTGCTCGGCGGTGATCGTGAGCGTGTCCAGCAGCTCGGCCAGCGGCACCGCCGGAGGGCGGGCCTGACCGGAGTATTCGTTGGCGCCGGTGTAGGTGACGACGAGGGTCTGGGTGGCCGCGCCGATCGCGTCGAGCAGCAACTGGCGGTCCTCGGAACGGATGTCGCGTTCGCCGGTGCGCGGATCGCGGGCCAGCGCGTCGTCGCCGTCGACGGCACCCAGCCGGGGAAAGATCCCGTCGTCCAACCCGACCAGGCACACCACCCGGTGTGGCACCGAGCGCATCGGCACCATGGTGCACACCGTCAGCGTGCCGGTGCGGAAGTTGGCCCGCGTCGGCCGCCCGGCCAGGTGCCGATCCAGCAGTGCGCGAACATCGCTGAGCCGCATGGGCGTAGCGGGCGCGCCGGCAGCCTCGGTGATCTCGGTGAATTCGCGCTGCACCTGGGCGGCAGTCCACTCCTCGTCGGAGTAGGCGAGCGCCTCGATCCCGGTGCTCAGCGCGGACAGCCACTCACCGAGGGGGCGAACCCCGCTGAGCTGATCGACGGCTTGCCTGAGCTTCTCTACGAAGTCGGCGAACCGGCCGGCCAGCTCGACCCGGTTGCTGCTGACGTCGTCGAGCGGCAGCGTGGTGCCCAGCCAGGCGTGCGAATCGTCGGACATCGCCACCCCGGCCAGCACCCGGTCGATACCGAAACGCCAGGTGTTGTGCAGGAATTCGACGCCGTACGGGCTGCGATGCTCCTGATCGAAACCCCACCGGATGTTGGCCTCACGCACCCAGGCGGTGATGGCCTCCAGGTCGTCGTCGGTGAATCCGAACCGGGCCCGCACCGGATCCGACTCAGCCAGGTTGAGCACCTCACTCGCGGTGGCCCGCCCGCCGGCCAGGGTCAGCACCGACGCCGCTACCGACAGCAGCGGATTGGTCTGCACCAGGGCACGATCGGCCAGCCGTACCCGCAGCTTGTGCGCCGGATGCGCGCCGCGCACCACATCGCCGAGCCCGAAGCCCGCCGTGATCAGCGGCGCGTAGGTCTCGATGTCGGGGCACATCACCAGGATGTCGCGCGGCTCGAGGGTGGGATCGTCGGCGAGCAGGCCCAGCAGCACCTCGCGCAGCACCTCGATCTGGCGGGCAGGGCCGTGGCAGCTGTGTACCTGCACCGAGCGGTCCTCAGGCCGGGGTACCCGCCCGGCGGGGCGAACCGCGTTGGCGGCGATGTCGGACTGCAGCCAGCCCAGCACGGTGTCCGGATAGCCCGCGCCGCTGAGGTATTCGTCGGTATCGGGGACCGGCAGGCTGCGCTGCAGCTCCCGCAGGTCCCGGCCCAGGGTGGCCAGCAGCGGGTGGCCGACATCGCGGTGGCTGCTGTCCTCACGGCGGGGGAGCGGTCCGGTGTGCGCGGTCAGGGACTGCCACAGGTCGTCACTGGGGTGTGGCAGCCACAGATGCAGATCGTGATGAGTGGCCAGCGCGGTGAGCAGTTCGATCTCGGTGACCGGCAGCCGGGTGTGCCCGAACAGCGACAGCCGCTCGGGCAGGTCACTCGGTGATTCAGCGAGCCGGGCAAGGGTTTTCGCATGCCGGATGTGCGGCGGCTCGGCGTCGATCCGCTCGGCCAGCGCCTGCCACAGCGGGGCCTGCCAGGACAGGTCGTCGGGCAGGCCGTCCCAGTCGACCAGAAGGTGCGGGCGCTGCCGCGCGTAGGAGGCGAACAGCCCGGCCAACCGGCGGGCCACCGCATAGCGCCGGCCCTGACGCAGCTCGTACTCGTCACCGGTCTCGAAGTGGCCCAGGTGCGTGGCCACCGGCCGGCACCATGGCTGGTCCAGGTTCTCGTCGATGACCGCCAGCAGGGGCCAGGCCATCGCGTCGGCCGACCAGGGATCCTCATCGGCGGTCCCGGTCAGCTCGGCGATCAGCGAACGCGGGTTGCGGAACTCGACCGCCGCGCATACTCCGAGCCGGTTCGACAGCCGCTGGCTCAGCCAGCGCTCCACGCCCTTGGCCGGGACCAGCACGAGCTCCTGGGCGAACGGATCAGACGGGGGTTGAGACAGCAGACCGGACAGTCCGTCGGCGAGCAGATCGGTGCGCTCGGCCCGGTGCAGGTGCAATGCCATCGACACACACGATAAGACCGCGGGCCGACACCGAAAACCCCAGGCCGACGATCCTGAGCAAATCGACTGACAGCCCGCCTGCGGCCGCCGCACACTGATTGGGATGCGCGTTGTGGTCAGCGGTACCTGCGACGGCGCCGACGCCGCTATCCGGGCGGAACTGGGGCGCAGGGGACACCAGCTGTCTGAGGCCGGCAGTGTCGTCGTGCGGCTGGAATCCCGCGGCATCACGGTGACGCGGGACGCCGAACTGCGTGTCGAGCTGGCCCCGGTGCTGGGCCGGGATTCGGCCGGTGTGACACGCCTGCGGTTCGCCGCACCCGTCATCGTCGGGGGCAGGAAGCGACCCAACCGGGTGCAATTCGTTCACCCCGATGACGTCGCGCGCTTCATCGCCGACGCGGTCGAAAACCCGGACTGGGCCGGGGACGTGGGCCTGGCCGCCGACTCGCTGCCGTTGCGGCAGGTGGCCGCGCTTCTTGGCAAGCCGTACATCGAGCGGGCCCGCGAGGTCGACCCCGAGCTGGACACCGCCCGGCTGAGCGCATTCGGATTCCGGCCCGCGTGGTCGGCGGCAGACTGCGTGCGGGACTTCGCCAAATCCAACCGGGCGCACATCGCCCTACGCGGTAGGCAGATTCGGCTGCCGTGGCGTTACCCGTGGGTGCGGGTGCCCACCCGGGCGCCGGCCCTGCGATATCCGGCGAGCGAAGCTCGCGGCGAGTTCGATACCGACATCGACCCGCGCTGGCCCGCATACACCGCGGTGAACACCACCGAGGCGTTCCCGGGGCCGATGACGCCGTTGTCGCTGGAACTTTCGCTCGACGGCATGCGGGCCATGGGGGTGCACGCGGTCGAGGCGATGAGCGTGGACGGCGAGTTGCGCCGCGCGGTCATCGAGGAGCAGACCGGGGCGTTCGGCCACCGCATCTACGCCAACCTGACGGTGCTGTTCGCGGCCGGCGCGGTACTTCCCGCCGCCGGGCCCGCGGGCTGGCGCGACAAGCTGTTCGGCGCCGGCTATGACGACAACGGCTCGGACACCACACGGGCGGGGCTGTGGGCCAAGGCGCGCCGGTTGCCGCGGTTACTGGTGTTCGTGGCATCTTCCGGTACCGAGACCAAGCGGATGGATGGCGACGCGCGCGGCCGGCAACGCGGTGCCGCGTATTACGCGAGCCGGTCCGACGTGCAGCTTCGTGACGAATTGCGTTGTCTGCACGACGAAGTCGTCGACGCCTGGGGCACGGCCGCGCTCATCACCCTGGCCTCGGTGTCGTTCACCGGCGTTCTGGAGATCCTGGCCCGCCGCTCGCTGTCCACCGAATTCTTCGGCGGGATGGAGAAATTGGCGAGCGCGGGTCTGACCGTGGCCACCCGGTCGCTGGCCGCCGAGGTCGCGTGGGCCCCCGCGATCACGGCCGTCCTCAGGGAACACCGGCCCGCGTCGGCCCTCGAACTGCTGAGGACGCAGCACCCGGAGTTCGTCGCACGGCTCGATGATGTGGTCGCCGCGTGGGGCCACCGCGGACCGGGGGAGAGCGAACTGGCCAACCCGGTCTTCGCCGACGACCCGGCAGTGTTGCTGGAGGTGGTCGGCAAGCTCGCGGGCGCTACCCAACATCGGGTGCCCGAGCCGGCGATGTCGCCGTGGGTGCGATTGCTGACCTGGGTCGGGGCGTGGTTCCAGCGGTCCAGGGAGCGCGGCCGGGATGCCGCGATCCGCCTCACCCACGAATATCGGCTCGTTGCCCGAGAACTGGGCGCCCGGCTGGTGGTGCAGGGCGTCATCGTCGACCCCGACGACGTATTCTACCTCGTGCTCGACGAACTGCTGTGGCCTCCGCTGGACGTCCGGTACCTGGTGTTGCGCCGGCGGGCCGAGCGGGCGCGTCTGGAGCGCGAACGGCCACCGCTGGACTTCGTCGGGACCTGGACACCGAGTCCGGAGACTGTCCCCGAAATCGGATGCGGCGAAGCGCTTTCCGGGATACCGGCATCTGTCGGTTCCGTCACGGGCCGGGTCCGGGTGGTGACCGTGGAATCGCTGCACCAACTCAGCCCGGGCGAAATCCTGGTCGCCGACAGCATCGACGTCGGCTGGACGCCGTACTTCACCTACGCGGCCGCGGTGGTCCTGAGCACCGGGGCCACGATGTCGCATGCCGCGATCATCGCCCGGGAGTTCGGCATCCCGTGCGTGGTCGGGTCGAAGACCGCCAGCCGGGTGCTACGCACCGGCCACATCGTCGAGGTCGACGGCGCCGCCGGACGCATCGTGCGGGTGGCCTGAGCCTCAGGCCGCCACGGGATTCGGGGCCGACAACGCCGCGGGGCGGGCGGCCAGGGTGACTGCCAGCGTCACCGCACCGGCGATCATGAAGGCCACCCGCACGTCGAACACGTCGGCCGCACCGCCCAGCAGTGCCGCCGCGAACGGGCGCGACCCGAGGAAGCCGACGAGCCACAACGCCATGATTCGGCCCCGCAGTTCCTCGGGGGCACGCTCCTGCACGACGGTGCTCAGACCCGTCATCGCCCAGCCGAAACCCAGCCCCGCGATCGCGAAACCCGCCAGGGCCAAGGCCGTCACGGTGCTCAGCGCCAGCAGGCCCGACCCGGCGACCAGCATCCACAGCCCGATCGCCGACACCCGGGCGGCGGGCACCCGGCCACGCAAAGAGGCCAGCACCACCATGCCGACGGCCGCGCCGATGCCGAACGCCGCCGACAACGCACCCACCAGGTGGGCGCCGCCGCCGAGGTCCTCGGCCATCGACGGGGTGAGCGTGATGGACGGATCGGAGGCGAAGCCCACCGTCGTCACGGCCAGCAGCGCCAGCAGCAGCGGGCGGTCCCGCCAGACGTAGGCCAGCGCCGCACGCACCCGGTAGTCACCGTCCGGGCTGCGCTCGGGCCGGGCCGGAAAGGTGACCAGCAGCAGGAAGATCGCGAACACCATGTGCAGGCCCGCGCTGATCGCGAAACCCGGCGCGGCACCGAGGCGGGCTGCCAGGAACGCGCCGATGGCCGGGCCCAGGATGCGGCCGATGGTCATCGGAATGCTGTTGAGCGCCATGGCCGTCGGCAGTTCGCCGTCGCGGATGAGGCTCGGCACGACCGACTGCATGGCCGGGCCGCCGATGACGAATCCGAAACCCACGAGGGTGGAGCCGACCAGTACCGGGACCGCCGCGGCGGTGCCCTGCAGGTCGGGCGACAGGTACAGCCAGAGTGCGGTCGAGCCGGAGCCGATGATGCACAACACCCGGCCCCACAGGATCTGGCGGGCCGGGTTGCCGACGTCGGCCCACTTGCCGCTGGTCGGGCTCAGGATGAGCTGGGGGAGGAACTGTGCGACGCCGACCATGCCCACCATCACCGCCGAGCCGGTGGCGTCGAAGATCACGATGGCCGCCACGATGCCGTGCGTCCACACCGCGACGACGGAGAACATCTTGCCCCAGAACAAGGCACCGAAGACCGGGTCGAACATCAGCCGCAGGGCGCCGCGCGGCTGCGGGCGGGCAGTGGTCTGGGCCGTCACGAACAGATCCCCCGCTCGAAATCGGTCACCAGCTGCTCCAGCAGGTCGACGAGTTTGTCGACATCGGACTCGGGCCAGTCGGCCACGGTCTCGGCGACCATCTCCCGCCGCCGTTCGGTGACGTCGGCGAGGGCCTGCCGTCCCGCGTCGGTGAGGGTGAGCTCGCAGCGACGCTGATCCTTGGCGGCAAGGGTTTTGGTCAGCAGGCCGGCGGCGACGACATTGGCGACGGTGCGGCTGGCGGTGGAGTGCTCGACGGCCATGTTCTCGGCCACCTCGCCGACCGACGCGCTCTGGCCGGCCTTCTCCCGCTGCTCGACGGCCCGCAACACCCGCAGCGTCGACAGTGACGGGACACTGCCCGATGCGTCGATCAGCCGGCGCCGCCACCCCGGGCGTTGCCGGACGGTGTGGATGCGCACGAGGAGCTCGTCGAGTTGGTTGTAGCGAGGCACTATATGTGCATAGCACATACATGTATTGGTGCGGTCGGCGGTGCGGTGTCATCTCTCCTGTCTCCGCGTTCGTAACGCCACGGCGAAGAATCACGCGTTTTACCGCCGTGGTGTTACGAACGTGAGTGGACCACCCCGTCGCCGGGGCGAGTTTTGCCGTCAATCGCGGTGGTAGCCGGCCCATACGATTACTGGATGTCGGAGGGGATGGTCCGGCCCGTGCGGTGGCTGACCTTTTTGCTTCTGTGCTGGCTGGTGCTGATGGCGGGTGGCTGTGCGCCGCAGCCGGATGTGATCGCAACCGACGATGACAATGGCGGTCAGGTCCAGGTCCGGAACGGTCAGCTGTTCGACATCGTGCTCGCCGACGACTACGACCAAACCGGTTGCCAGTGGCGCAAGGAGCACAACTCGGCCCCCGACGTCGTGGAGTACCTGGGCCAGCTTTACCAGCCTGCCCGGAAGCCGCCTGCGGGAAACGGCAATGGCACCAACACCATGAGATACCGAGCGCAGCAGACGGGAACTGCGCAGGTCAGCCTGGTCGAGTCCGACAATGGTGACCGGGTGTGCCGGCGCTACGCGGTCACCGTCACGGTGGGCCCTCAGACCTTGTGGGACGGCATCGCCTCCGGCGCCGAGTACGTTCTCCCGTACGCGGCCGCGGTGGTGGTCATGGTGACGGTGTTCGGGTTGATCGGGCGCCTGGTGTACCTGCTGGTGCGGCGCCGACGTGGGTAAGGCTGTGAGACAGACTGCCTAGCCCGCGAATTCCTTTGCCAGCCCGTCGATTCCAGCGCGGATCGCGGTGACGGCCTCGGCGCGGGCCTTGAGCTTGCTGGCCACGTGTGCACCGGTGTTCAAGGTTGCGGCGGCTTCGGCGGCCACCTCCTGGGCGCGGGACAGCACCGAGCCTGCCTCGACGACCTCGTCGAGCCAGCCGCCCGCGATGGCCGCGTCACCGGTGAACACCGCGGCCATGGAGACTCCGCGTTGAAAGGCGGCGCGGGTCAAGCGCATCCGCATGATCTCGATGGCCGAGATCGGCAGCGTCATCCCGATCTTGACCTCGTTGGCCTGGCACCGCGACGTCACCGAACCGACCCGATGATCACCGGAGAGCAGCAGGAACGAGCCCATCGCGATGGCGTGTCCGGTCGCGGCCATGATCACCGGCACCGGGAAGGTCAGACACCGCACCGACAGCTCGAAACCGCCGGCGAGCATGGCCAGGGTCGCCGCCGCATCGCCGGCCGAGAACACGCTCAGGTCGAACCCGCCGCTGAACACCTTCGAATTGCCCGCCAGCACCACGGCTTTCACCTCGCCGGCAGCCGCTCCGGCGGCCGCCTGATCCAGCGCCGCGTTGATCTCGGCCTGCATCGCAGGCGACAGTGCGTTTACTTTGCCGTCGTCCATCGTGATCGTGGCGACGGCATCGTTGAGCTCGTAGCTCACCAGGCTGCTCATCGCACTGATGCTAGCGAGTGGCCTCAGGCCCGATGACGCCTGCCGGAGGTTGCCGCCGGTTTGATCAGATCGGTCTCGGGATCGTCATCGTCGTAATCGTCGTCGTCATCGTCATGGCTGGCCTCGTACCGGTCGCGCCAGCGGGACCGCACCTCGGTGCCCAGGGCATTGATGCGGTTGATCTCGTTCCGCAGCGTCTGCTCGTCGGACTCCTTGGCCGCGTACTGGAAATAGGTCAGCACACCGCGCAACAACTCCAGCTTCTGCTTCTCCCGGCGCGCCTGGTCATGGGTGGTCAGCAGCTCCATGCGGTCCACCGGCGGCAGCGTCGCCCAATCGAGCACCGCGGTGTTGCGCAGCTTGCGGCCGCTGGGCTTGCCGGGGGAGCCCGGCTCGTCGTAGTAGGTGACCGCGCCGTCGAAGCGGGACGCGATCGCCTCGCCCAATTGCTTGCGGTCCAACGCCGAATCCCACACGATGCGCCACTCCTGCGACGGCGCCAGGTACGGGATCTCGGCGGGCAGATTCAGCGGCACGATGTCGACGAAGTTGTCGTCGTAGGAGCTTTCGTACTTGCCGACCGTAGGTGGGTTCGCGAATTCGAACCGCAAACCGTAGGCCGGCCGTTGCCCGTAGTTGCGGACGACGAGTTCGACCAGGTGCCAATCGGCACTACTGGGCTCCATGAACATCGACACGTTGGGCTGAGTCAGCTCGGCCTGCCGCTCCTTGGCCTTCAGATACTGCCGCCACGCATATATCAGCGCGATGACGACGACGATGATCGCCACCCATGCTGCGAGTGCCGTCCACGCACCCGGTTCGAAACTAGCCAACTCACGCCCCCGCTCCGTGACTGAATCGATGATCCCCACCAAGTGGGTATATCACGGACATCAGGCGTGGGCAGCGGTCCGGCTCAGCAAACTTTGGCCAAAACCTGCCGTCTCACGAGGCGATGGCAGTGAGGATGTCGCGCTGCACGGTCGGCGTCACCGGCCTGTGCACCAACCGCTCGCCACGGGCCAGCCACTCGGTATCGGCCCATTCGATCCGCGCGGGCAGTCGCCGCCAATAGTGCGGGTGCGAACGCAGGTACACCTCGACACTGGCGTGCACCTTCGCGTCCAGCGGCGCCCGGCACCGACCGATCGCCGGTGCGGTCCCCGCCAGCGCGTCGACGTCGGTGGGGCAGGCGGTGTTGTCGACGATGTGCAGCCCGGCGGCCATCGCCCCGTCCAGCATCCAGTCCAGGGCGATATCGGCCAGCGGCCAGCAGGCGCCCGTGCCACCGGTGACGTCACAGCGGGCTCCCCGGAACCAGACTTCGTCGAGGCGCTCGCAGTACCGCACGGTCCGGCGCCCGCCGTCCACGCCCACCGCATGCCGGCCCGATTCCACGGTCGGCAGCGGGCCCATCTGCTGTTTGGTGCCCGGAGTGGCCGTCGCGTTCCACAGCCCGACGAACCGCACCGGCACCGCAGGGTCGCGGTCGCCGACGAGTTGCGCGGCCAGCACCCTGATCTGCCGCCAGTCCTGGGGCGTGCGAGGCGTGCGGGGCAGCACGTAGGTGGCGAGTGCGTAGTCCAGCACGTCGTCGGAATGGGCAGGCAACAAGCCGACCGTGCCGAGCAGGGTGGCCAGCTCACCGGCGCGATGCCCGCCTTCGCCACCGCCGAACACGAAGATCCGGTCGCCTGGATCCCAGGCGTCGCCGAGGAATCGGTATGCCTCGACGATGGCGGCTCGGGCTTCGCTGACGGCATCGCCGCGGCGGCCCGACGCGATTCTTCTGCCGTGTCGTATGGCCGTGCCGCTGTGATACCAGTTCAACTGATCGGTGTCATCCAGCAACCGAAACAGCATCTCGGTATTCGATGCGTCACGGAGTCCGGGATGTTCATCTGTGTGGTCGAAGCACAGCACGATGTTCTTCACGATGACCCCCGCCGGGACTGTCAACTACTGCTCAACTATTGCTGACAGTTACTTTGCCGGGTCTGCAGGCAGATGTCCTGAGTATTGCACTACTCGAATCGCGGAAAACGGTGCATAGTTCCTATTGCAACCGATTTGGCAACGAAATCCGTGGCAGTAGGCCGGTAGTAAGGCGCAATTGCCCCGTTGCGGCGGCGTTAATTCAGCGGATTCCGCATTTGGCCCGACTGAAACGATTCATCAGCCGCCCATCAACATGCGCCATTGGTCGAGGTTTGACGCCCGATACACGTAGTTGCTGCGTTTGACCTCATCGAGCGGAGCGCTTGGTTCCTCCGAGTACCAGTGCCCGGGGAAGACGGTCGGATCTCCGGGCAGCTTGGCCAACGCCTGGAGGCTGCGGAACATGTCGTCGACATTGCCGCCGGGAAAGTCGGTGCGCCCGCATCCGTCGAGGAACAACGTGTCCCCGGCGACCAGTCGGCCGCCCAGCAGGAAGCACTGGCTACCCGGGGTATGGCCGGGAGTGTGGAGTAGCTCGATCTCCACCGCGCCGACCGAAACCTTGTCGCCGTGCACGTGCTCGGTCAGCTCGCTCTGCGCGATCCCGGTGACCTGGGAGACCCAGTTGGCCTCGTGGGTGTTGACGTGGACCGGCACGCTCTGGCGTTCCAGCAGCTCGGCGAGGCCCTTGAGGGAGAAGCCCGCCATCGTGCCGCCGACGTGGTCGGGGTGGTGATGGGTGACCAGCACGCCGGACAGGTGCATGCCGTCGTTCTCGAGCGCGTCGACGAGATCGTTGGCCGCATACGCGGGGTCGACGACCACGGCATCGCCGGTCTCGCGGTCGCCGATCAGGTACGAGAAGTTGCGCATCTGCTGGGCGATCACGTCGCCGGCCGCGTAGTCGCGACCTGACAGCAACTGCCGGAAGTACAAGCGGTCATCAACCTTGGGCTCGGACATCCGTCAAGACTATTGCGGCTCGGTACGGGCATCCTCGCAGGTCCAAAAACCGCACGTCATGGCGTGTTTGACCCCACATCGATAAAACTCGCATCAAAAATGCGGAATTACTAGCGTCATCGGTATGCACCTCACCCGGTTCACCGACCTAGGACTGCGCACGCTGATGCTGCTGGCCTCGGGTGAGTCCGAGGACCGCCGCATCACCACCCGCACCATCGCCTCGGGTGCCAACGCGTCCGAGCATCACGTGGCCAAGGCGGTCTCCAAGCTGTCCGAGCTCGGCATGGTGCACGCCAGGCGGGGCCGGGTCGGGGGACTGGTGCTCACCGACGCCGGGCGCAACGCCTCGATCGGCTGGCTGGTGCGCGAACTCGAAGGCGATCGCGAGGTCATCGAATGCGGCGGGGATTCCCCGTGTCCGCTCATCGCGGCCTGCCGCCTGCGCCGCGTGCTCGCCGACGCCAAGGAGGCGTTCTACCGCGAGCTCGACCGCTACACCGTGACAGACCTGACGGCAGACAACCGCCTGCCGATTGTTTTACAACTCACAACCGAAGGGAATCTCCGATGACCGTCACCAGCCCCGAGCCGTCTGCGGTACGCGACGAACTGGAGCCGCACCACGCCGAGATCGTCTCGGCGACACTGCCTCTCATCGGCGCACACATCGACGAGATCACTTCGGAGTTCTACCGGCGGCTGTTCGCCAACCACCCCGAGTTGCTGCGCAACCTGTTCAACCGCGGCAACCAGGCCCAGGGTGCCCAGCAGCGCGCGCTGGCCGCCTCGATCGCCACGTTCGCCACCCACCTGGTCAACCCGGACCTTCCGCATCCGTCGGCCCTGCTGGCGCGTATCGGTCACAAGCACGCTTCCCTCGGCATCACTGCCGACCAGTACCCGATCGTGCACGACAACCTGTTCGCCGCGATCGTGGAGGTGCTCGGTGCGGAGACCGTGACCGCCGAGGTGGCCGAGGCCTGGGACCGGGTCTACTGGATCATGGCCGACACCCTGATCGCGCTGGAGCGGGATCTGTACGCGGGTGCCGGCGTCGAACCCGGTGACGTCTTCCGGCGCCTGCGCGTCGTCTCCCGCGTCGACGATCCGTCCGGTGCTGTGCTCGTCACGGTCCGTGCCGCCGAGCCCGTCAACTTCGCTGCCGGACAGTACGTATCGGTCGGCGTCACCCTGCCCGACGGTGCCCGCCAGCTACGCCAGTACAGCCTGGTCGGCGCGCCCGGGTCCACCGACCTGACTTTTGCGGTCAAGCCGGTCGACGCCGTCGCGGACCAGCCCGCGGGCGAGGTGTCGTCGTGGATCCGGGCCAACCTCTGCGTCGGTGACCTGCTCGACGTCACGGTGCCCTTCGGTGACCTGTACAACGGCGGCCGGCCCGACGGCCCGCTGGTGCTGGTGTCGGCGGGGATCGGGGTCACCCCGATGGTCGGCATCCTGGAGTTCCTGGCCGCCGAGGCACCCGACACCCATGTTCGGGTCCTGCATGCCGACCGCAGCGACAACGGTCACCCGCTGCGGGAGCGTCAGCACGAGCTGATCGACGCACTGCCCGACGCGAGCCTCGACCTCTGGTACGAGGACGGCGTCACCGGAGGCGCGGCAGGCGTGCACGCCGGCCTGCTCAAGCTCGACGGCATCGAACTGCCCGCCGACGCCGCCTACTACCTGTGCGGCGGGGCCGGCTTCGTCGAGGCGGTCCGCACCCAGTTGAGTGACCGCGGAATCGCCCACGAGCGGGTGCACTGCGAGCTGTTCGCCCCCAACGACTGGCTCCTTGACTAGGCGACCAGGCAAAACAGCTCCCCGGCGGCCGCGTTGACCTGCGGTTTGGTTTGGCTGCCGGGGAGGTTGTACCCTCTTTAAGGCCCCGCAGCCGCAACGCCGCGGGACTCGCCCCCTTAGCTCAGTCGGCAGAGCGTTTCCATGGTAAGGAAAAGGTCAACGGTTCGATTCCGTTAGGGGGCTCGGTGGACGCCCGGGCAGAGCCCCGCCCGCGTCGATCGGGGCGGTGTAGCTCAGCTGGTTAGAGCGCACGACTCATAATCGTGAGGTCGGGAGATCGAGCCTCCCCACCGCTACAGGAACATCAAAAGCAGAGCGTGATTTTGAGCAGGGAGAACTGACGTGGCGTCGAGTACCGACGTACGGCCGAAGATCACTTTGGCGTGCGAGGTGTGCAAGCACCGCAACTACATCACCAAGAAGAACCGCCGCAACGATCCCGACCGGCTCGAGATCAAGAAGTTCTGCCCTAACTGCGGCACCCACCAGCCGCACAAAGAGTCGCGGTAGCCATTCGCTGTGGCTCTTTCGACCAGCATCGTCGGGATGCACTACCGGCATCCTGAGCACTACGAGGTCGGGCGCGAGAAGATCCGCGAGCACGCGCTCGCGGTCAAGAACGATGGTGCGTTCTACCACGATGAGGCTGCAGCAGCCGAGCTCGGATACGACTCGGTGCTGGCACCGCTGACCTTTATCTGCATTTTCGGTTACCAGGCGCAGTGGGCCTTCTTCGAGTGGGCCGAGATCGGCATCCAGGATGCTCAGATCGTCCAGGTCGACCAGGAGCTGAAGTTTCACAAGCCGGTCAAGGCCGGGGACAAGCTGTACTGCGACGTCTACGTGCATTCCGTGCGCAAGGCGCACGGGACCGACATCATCGTGACCAAGAACATCATCACCAATGACAATGGTGAGGTGGTCCAGGAGGCCTACACGACCCTGGCGGGGCGTGCGGGTGACGGAGAAGAGGGTTTTAACTGATGGCGCTGCGCGAGTTCAGTTCGGTCAAGGTCGGCGACACGCTCCCCGAGCGGGTGATCCCGCTGACCCGTGGAGATCTGGTCAACTACGCCGGTGTGTCCGGTGACCTCAACCCGATCCACTGGGACGACGAGATCGCCAAGCAGGTCGGCCTCGACACCGCGATCGCCCACGGCATGCTGACCATGGGCGTCGGCGGCGGCTACGTCACCGAATGGGTCGGCGACCCGGCTGCCGTGACCGAGTACAACGTCCGGTTCACCGCCGTCGTGCCGGTTCCCAACGACGGTGTCGGAGCCGAAATCGTCTTCAACGGACGGGTCAAGTCCGTCGACCCCGAAGCGAAACTGGTCACCCTCGCCATCTCGGCGACCGCAGGCGGGAAGAAGATCTTCGGGCGGGCCACAGCGACCGCGAAACTGGCGTAAGGAGTTCTGGGCCATGGCACTCAAGGCTGATATCCGGGGAATGGTCTGGAAGTATCCGTACCCGTTCCTGATCGGCCGCGAGCAGATCCGCCAGTACGCCAAGGCCGTCAAGGCCATGGACCCGGCCAGCCACGATGAGGCTGCTGCCGCCGAACTCGGCCATGACACCCTGGTCGCACCGCTCACCTTCGCCTCCACCCTGGCGCTGCTGGTGCAGGAACACTTCTTCCAGAACGTCGACATCGGCATGGAAACCAAGCAGATCGTCCAGGTCGACCAGAAATTCCTGTACCGCAAGCCGCTCAAGGCCGGCGATCAGCTGCACGCCGTCATGGAGATCACCTCTGTCGAGGAGCGCTTCGGCGCCGACATCGTCGTCACCCACAACGTCTGCACCGATGACGACGGGGCTGTGGTCCTCGAGGCGATCACCACCATGATGGGTCACGACGCCGACGATTCCATCCAGGTGAAGTGGGATCCGGAAACCGGCAAGGTCGTGCGGAAGGCCGCCGGGGAGTAGTCGTCATCAGTGGGTGCGATTAGTTTCTGGCGCCCACGCCGGGTACACTCGGAAACCGGGGTTTTTCCCATTTCAGCGCGCTGTCCGTCTGCTTGACCATCGAGCGATCGGGCCGCGCGCGAATTGTGTAAGCCTCGACGCAGTACGGTGACGAAAACGCCAGAAAGTCACCAACAGAGGGGCGTAGCTCAACTGGCAGAGCAGCGGTCTCCAAAACCGCAGGTTGCAGGTTCAAGTCCTGTCGCCCCTGCTCAAACTGAATACTCGACAACGTGTGGACACTGGAAGGTGAACACACAAACCAGGATGAAAGGCATGCGGTGAGCGACGAGCGCGAAGGTGCCGGCTCCGCAGACGACACTGGAACCGACGCTGGCACCGACACCGGGGCAACGGACACCACCCACGGCCAGACCGCTGTGGTGACCCGGCCGCTGCGCCCGACCGGCAAGCGGACCCGTCGTGGCGTGGCTGCTGAGGCCGACGGTGACGAGGCCGCCGAGGGCGACGCGTCGAGCGACGATGTCGAGGCCGACTCCGGTAAGTCGAAGAAGGCCAAGAAGAACGCGAAGGCCACGAAGGCCGGGCCGTCGCGGAACCCGATCATGTTCGTCGTCAACTACCTGCGGCAGGTCGTTGCCGAGCTCCGCAAGGTGATCTGGCCGAACCGCAAGCAGATGGTCAGCTACACCACGGTGGTGCTGGTCTTCCTGGTGTTCATGGTTGCGCTGATCTCCGGCGCCGACCTTGGACTGGCGCGGCTGGTGTCGCTGGTGTTCGGCACCTGATCCGGAATTTGAGAGAGGACTGACAACGTGACCACGTTCGACGGCGACGAGACCGTTGCCGACGATCCGACTCAGGATCACGGGACCGTCGACGGCGTCGAGTCGCAGACCGACGATTCGGCTGAGGGCCAGGAGGCCGTCGAGGCCGCAGCGGTCGACGAAACCGAATCGGCAGCAGCCGAGGCCTCAGAAGAGGCGGCCGAGGCACCTGCTGCCGACGAAGCCGACGAAGACGAGGACCCGGCAGTCGCGCTCAAGAAGGAACTGCGACTCAAGCCAGGTGACTGGTACGTCATCCACTCTTACGCCGGTTACGAGAACAAGGTGAAAGCCAACCTCGAGACCCGCGTGCAGAACCTTGACGTCGGCGATTACATCTTCCAGGTCGAGGTGCCCACCGAAGAGGTCACCGAGATCAAGAACGGCCAGCGCAAGCAGGTCAACCGCAAGGTGTTGCCGGGCTACATCCTGGTGCGCATGGAGCTCAACGACGAGTCGTGGGGCGCAGTGCGCAACACCCCGGGTGTCACCGGTTTCGTCGGCGCCACCTCGCGGCCGTCCCCGCTGTCGCTGAACGACGTGGTGAAGTTCCTGCTGCCGCAGGGCGCGGCCAAGAAGCCCGCCAAGTCCAGCGCCGCCGCCGCGGCCGGTGCCAGCACCGAGGCCACCTTGGAACGTCCCGAGATCCTGGTCGATTTCGAGGTCGGCGAGTCCGTCACCGTCATGGACGGCCCGTTCGCGACGCTGCCCGCCTCCATCAGCGAGGTCAACGCCGAGCAGCAGAAGCTCAAGGTGCTGGTGTCCATCTTCGGCCGCGAGACACCTGTCGAACTGACCTTCAACCAGGTCTCAAAGATTTAGTCGCCACAGCGGCTAGAAACAACGGGCGTTTCACGCCCTTGGATGAGCAAGTAAAGGAACACCAGAAGCATGGCCCCGAAGAAGAAGGTCGCCGGGCTCATCAAGCTGCAGATCCAGGCCGGGCAGGCCAACCCCGCCCCGCCGGTCGGTCCTGCACTTGGCCAGCACGGCGTCAACATCATGGAGTTCTGCAAGGCGTACAACGCCGCGACCGAGTCGCAGCGCGGAAACGTCATCCCCGTGGAGATCACCGTCTACGAGGACCGCAGCTTCACTTTCGCACTGAAGACCCCGCCCGCCGCCAGGCTGCTGCTCAAGGCCGCCGGTGTGCCCAAGGGTTCGGGCGAGCCGCACAAGACCAAGGTCGCCAAGGTGACCTGGGACCAGGTTCGCGAGATCGCCGAGACCAAGAAGGCCGATCTCAACGCCAACGACATCGACGCCGCGGCGAAGATCATCGCCGGCACCGCCCGCTCCATGGGCATCACCGTCGAGTAGTTCGGCACCAAGCAATACGTGGGAGGGCCCGCTTCGGCCCGCCAACCACAGACTCTGAACTGGAGATTCAATGAGCAAGAACAGCAAGGCATACCGCGAAGCCTCGGAGAAGGTCGACCGGGACAAGCTTTACACCCCGCTTGAGGCCGCGAAGCTGGCCAAGGAGACCTCCTCCAAGAAGCAGGACGCCACCGTCGAGGTCGCCATCCGCCTCGGCGTCGACCCCCGCAAGGCTGACCAGATGGTCCGCGGCACCGTCAACCTGCCGCACGGCACCGGTAAGACCGCCCGCGTCGCCGTGTTCGCCGTCGGTGAGAAGGCCGAGCAGGCACTGGCCGCCGGCGCCGACGTTGTCGGCAGCGACGACCTGATCGAGAAGATCCAGGGCGGTTTCCTGGACTTCGACGCCGCGATCGCCACCCCGGATCAGATGGCCAAGGTCGGTCGGATCGCCCGCGTGCTGGGCCCGCGCGGTCTGATGCCGAACCCCAAGACCGGCACCGTCACTCCCGATGTCACCAAGGCTGTGGCCGACATCAAGGGCGGCAAGATCAACTTCCGCGTCGACAAGCAGGCCAACCTGCACTTCGTGATCGGCAAGGCGTCCTTCGACGAGGCCAAGCTGGCCGAGAACTACGGCGCCGCCCTCGACGAGGTGCTGCGTGCCAAGCCGTCGTCCTCGAAGGGTCGTTACCTCAAGAAGGTGACCGTCTCCACCACCACGGGCCCGGGCATCCCGGTTGACCCGTCGGTGACCCGGAACTTCACCGAGGCGTAGCTCGCGGAGCCGACCATCGGCACCGAGGCGTAGCTCGCGGAGCCGACCATCGGCACCGAGGCGTAATTTTCTCTGCGCGAGCAGCACAAAAGTGCCCCAAATCTACGGATTTGGGGCACTTTTGCTGGGGACCCCTCCCGCTTGCGGGGGACTGCTGGGCGTTACGGCGCGCTGCATTCGGCCAGCCGGCGCTGCAGGAAGGCCCGTGCCGGCTCGGACCCGGAGCCTTCGCCCTCAAGTGCGATGCGGTACCAGCGCCGGGCCTCGTCGAAGCGGCCGGCCCGACGCAGAAGATCCGCGCGGATCGGCGCCACCGCATTGGTCCGGGCCAGCCGCGGATCGTCGGCCACTTCGTCGAGTGCGGCCAGGCCGGCCGCGAAGCCGTCCCGAAAGCCAACGGCGAGTGCGCGATTGGCGCGCACGACAGGGGAGTCCGTCATCGCGGCCAACCGGTCGTAGGCCAGGCAGATGGTGGCCCAGTCGGTGTGCTGCCAGGTGGGGGCGGTGGCGTGCAGCGCCGCGATCACCGCTTGCGGGAGATATGTTCCGGGTGCGCCTTCGGCCAAGCGCAACTGCTCCAGGCCCCGTGCGATACGTCCCCGATCCCAATGACTACGGTCCTGCTCGTCCAGCGGTATCAGCGCACCGCCCTCGTCCACCCGGGTGCGACGGCGCGAATCATGCAGCAGCACAAGTGCTGCGAGCGCGTGCGCATCCTGGTTGTCCGGCATCAACGCACACAGTTCGCCGGCGAGCCGGACACCCTCGTCGCACAATTCGTCGCGGATGGCCGACGGTCCGCCGGTCGACCAGTAGCCCTCGGTGAACACCGAATAGATACAGCCGAGCACATGTGGCGTGCGCTCCTGCAGAAGCTCCGGGGGTGGCACTCGCAGCGGGATGTTGGCCTGCCGAATCTTGTTCTTGGCCCGGGTGATCCGCTGCCCGACCGCGGCGTCGGACTGCAGCAGGGCGCGGGCGATCTCGGTGACGGTGAGCCCCGAGATCAGCCGCAGCGTGAGGGCCAGCTGCGAACTGCGGTCCAGCGCAGGATGAGCGCAGGTGAACATCATCCGCAGCTCGTCATCGCGCACCGGGTGCAGCTCGGCATCACCGCCCGACGCGTTCACCTGCTCGTACACCGCTGCGAGTTCCTTTCCAGGACGGGCAGATTCACGCCGCAGCCGGTCCAGGACGCGATTGCGCGCCACCGTGATCAACCACGCACCCGGATTGGTCGGCGTACCCTCGGCGGGCCATGTCCGCAGCGCCTGCGCACAGGCCTCCTGGACGGCGTCCTCGGCCACGGAGAGATCACCCGACCACCGGGCGATGGTGGCCACCACCGGGCCCCACTCGCGCCGAAAGACGCCGTCCAGCTGGGTCACCGAGGGCTACAGGCCCGAGACGCCCGCCAACTGGCGGACCTCGATGGCCGATGCGGGAATCATCGACGCCAGTTTGACCGCCTCCTCACGATCGGAGGCGCGCAGCACGTAGAAGCCGTTGGCCACCTCGGCACCTTCGATGTAGGGCCCGTCGGTCAGCAGCACCTTGCCGTCGCGCACGCGCACCGTCGTCGCGGTCGTCGGCGGATGCAGCGGCGCGCCCGCCAGCGTCCTGTCGCCGATGGTCTTGGCGAGTTCGCCGTGCTTGCCCGCCTGCTCATTCCACTCGTCGGTTCCTGGCGTGTTGACGTCCTCGGGCCGCTCCAGCAGCAGGGCCAGCCAATCACTGCCCAGCGGCTGCTCGGGGGCCTGCCAGTGGACCATCGGCCACACCTCGACCGCACCGAAATGGGCGACCGGGATGTCGCGGGCCAGTGCAAGGGCGTCATCGAGATTGTCGGCCTCGAACACGTAGTAACCGCAGGCCACCTCGGCACCCTCGGCGAACGGGCCGTCGGTGATCGTCGGGTTGTCCGGCCCACCGGCGATGCGGGTGGCGGCGGCGGACTTGTCCAGCGCGTCGCCGGCCCGGATCGCGGACGCCGCCTTGGCGTGGAAAGCCTGGAAGGCAGCCATGCCCTCGGCTGCCTCGTCGGGGGCGAGTTCCACGTCGCGGCTGATCAGTAAAGCGAAGTAATGCATCGTCATCTCCCGGCGTCAGCGAGTGGAACCCTCTGTTCCACTCTCTACCTATCCGACGAACGACGGTGCCGGGATCCGACAGACCGCGCGAGATTGCTTCTGTCTACTTCTCGCTACTTCTGCAGCGTGAACTGATGCACGCTGATGTGGCCCGAGGCGAAGTATTTCTGGCAGCCGTTGAGGTACTTGTCGTAGCGGTCGTAGACCTCCTGGCCCTGGATCGCGATGGCCTCGTCCTTGTGGGCCTCGAGCGCGTCGGCCCAGATCTTGAGGGTCCGGACGTAGTGCGGGCCGATCTCCTGCAGCTGGGTGACCTTGAACCCGGCTTCGGTCGCCTTTTCCTCCTCCATCGTCACCGAGGGCAGCCGGCCGCCGGGGAAGATCTCGGTCATGATGAACCGGGCGAACCGGGCATCATCGAACGTCATGTGCAGGCCGAGCTTCTGGCCTTGCCGCAGGTCGAATCCCGTGATGTTGTGCAACAGCATGGTGCCGTCGTCGGGCAGCGCGTTGTAGGCCGTCTCGAAAAACGCCGGGTACCGCTCGAATCCGAAATGCTCGAAGGCGCCGATCGACACGATGCGGTCGACCTTGTCGTTGAATTCTTCCCAGCCCTGCAGCCGAACCTCGACATTGCGCTCGGTGGGCACCTTGGAGAGCTTTTCGATGGCGTATTCACGCTGCTCGCCACTGAGCGTCAGGCCGATGACATTGACGTCGTACTTCTCGATCGCCCGCGCCATGCAGGCGCCCCAGCCGCAGCCGATGTCCAGCAGCGTCATCCCCGGTTCGAGGCCCAGTTTGCCCAGCGCCAGAT
The DNA here is from genome assembly GCF_048282715.1 of Mycobacterium sp. 134. Lineage (NCBI taxonomy): Bacteria > Bacillati > Actinomycetota > Actinomycetes > Mycobacteriales > Mycobacteriaceae > Mycobacterium > Mycobacterium sp. 134. The sequence goes on along the minus strand of NZ_JBLVUN010000008.1, from coordinate 5,445,717 downwards.
CGAACTTCGCGATCTGGGCCTCGTCGCCGGTCATGTCCTCGCGCTCGAAATAGCCGCATGTGTAGCCCATTGTCGGGCCTAGAAACAGTTCGTAGAATTCGTTGGAAATGTCGTAGATCGACTGCAGTTCTTCATATTTCGGTGTCAATTTGGACATATTCGATATGCTCCAAGCTGTAGAGTTCTCCCCGCGAATCTCAGGGTACCGCAGCCATCCACCACGAGCCTGTTGCCGCTACCGTCAATGAATTTCGTCGGCAAACAAAATTTCCCCACAGGACGATAATTTGTCTGGTTTTGCCTGCGGAGATGCGACGGACAGTGTCTCGTTGGCGAAGGAAATCAACCCGCGACATGCAGGGTGAACTGATTGACGTCGATGTAGCCGGTCCGGAAGCTGCTCGCGCAACCCGTCAGGTAGCGCATGTACCGGTCGTAGACCTCCTGCGACTGGATCGCGACCGCCTCGTCGCGACGTTCCTCCAGGTTGGCTGCCCAGATGTCGAGGGTGCGCGCATAGTGCGACTGCAGGGACTGCCGGCGGGTCAGGGTGAACGCGGCCCGGGCGGAGTGCTCCTCGACCATCTCGATCGACGGCAGCCGCCCACCGGGGAAGATCTCGGTCACCATGAACTTGACGAACCGGGCGAACTCGAACGACAACGGCATCCCGCGGTCGATGATCTGCTGCGGCTTCAATCCGGTGATCGTGTGCAGAAGCATCACGCCGTCGGCGGGCAGGGCATCGTGGGCGAACCGGAAGAAGTCGGCATACCGGTCGTGACCGAAATGTTCGAACGCGCCGATCGAGACGATGCGGTCCACGGGCTGGTCGAACTGTTCCCAGCCGGCCAGCAGCACCCGCTTGGAGCGGGGGCTGTCGGACTCGTCGAAGCTGCGCTGCACATGGGCGGCCTGGTTGCGGCTGAGGGTGAGGCCGACGACGTTGACGTCGTGGCGTTCGATCGCGCGCATAACCGTTGCACCCCAACCACATCCGACATCAAGCAGGGTCATCCCGGGTCGTAGGCCGAGCTTGCCCAATGCCAGGTCGATCTTCGCCAGCTGGGCTTCCTGCAGCGACATGTCATCGCGCTCGAAGTACGCGCAGCTATAGGTCCTGCTCGGGTCCAGGAAGAGCGCGAAAAAATCGTCGGACAGGTCGTAATGGGCTTGTACGTCGTCGAAATGGGGTTTGAGTTGCTCCGGTTTTTTTGCCATGCGGCGCCTATCGGGAGGAGACCCACCGGCGAGAGCTGCACTATGCCACGTCTTGACCTAGCCGCCCCCCCAGACTGCTGCAGTGAAGCGTAGATGCAGTTCGGCCAGCTACCGAGTTTTAAGGCGCCGGCAAAGGGGTGATCGCGAAATTAACGTTGCGGATGCAGAAAACTAAGCGGAGCCGGCGAAGTTCGTCTTGAGCTCGCCGACGATCTCGTCCCACACCGGTTCCGGTAGCTCGTGGCCCATCCCGTCGATCAACACGAGGCGGGCGCCTGCGATCGCGCGGGCCACCGCACGGCCCCCGAACGGGCGCATCAGCCGGTCCGAGCGACCGTGGATCACCACGGTGGGCGCACTGATCCGCTTGTCGTGGTGGCGCAGGCTGCCGCTGCCGAGAATGGCATCGAAATGCCGGGCGATCCCGGCCGGGTAGTAGGCGCGGTCGTACAGCTCGGCGGCCTGGGCCCGGATCTCCTCCTCGGGAGTGGGGTAGCCGGGGCTGCCGTTGATCCTGCTGATCCGAACGGCGTTGTCGATGATGGCTTCTCGCGACGAATTCGCGGGCGGACCGGTGATCACCGACAGCAGCTGCTTGATGCCCGGCGGCGGCAGCAGCGGCTGATTGTTGCTGGAGAAGATCACCGCCAGCGACTTGGTGCGCTGCGCGTACCGCGCCGCGAACACCTGGGCGATCATGCCGCCCATCGAGCCGCCGACGATGTGGGCGTCGTCGATGTCGAGGTGATCGAGCAGGGCGGCAGCGTCATCGGCGACGTCTTCGAGCGTGTAGACCGACGGGCTGCGCAGGCCCAGAAACGACCGGGCCATCCGCACCGGCATCGGGGAGTCCACCCGCCGGCCGGACAACTTCGTGGACAGGCCCACGTCACGGTTGTCGTAGCGGATGACCCGCAACCCCTGGTTCACCAGCTTTTCGCAGAACCCGGTGCGCCACAACAGCATCTGCGCGCCCAGGCCCATGATCAGCAGCACGGCCGGATCGTTCGGGTCACCCATGTCCTCGTAGTAGAGGTCGACGTCGCCGGGTTCCGCGGATGACTTGGCGAATCCGGACCGCACCTTCATGCCGGCCACTCAGGCCTCGATCCCGTCGTCGGATCCGTCTGAATCCTTGTGTTCGCGGCTGATATCCACCATGAAGTTGGCGAAATACCCGGTGAGCTGGGGGTCGTTCATCATCTGCCACGTCGGTGCCAGCAGCTTCATGTACCGCTCGACGTAAAGGAACTGCTTGCCGATCAACACCAGTTCGCGGGGCAGTTTGACGTCGTAGGCGTCGGCCAGTGCCGAGAGTTGCTTGCCGATTTCGGCGTAGGACATATCCCCGAGCGACTTCATCGTGAGCGGGGTAGCGAACTTCTCCAGATCCTTGGCGGCCTGCGCTTCGGGCTTCACGGTTCCCACCGCCCCCATCAGCACCACGATCTTGCCCGCGGCCGCGTGGTCCTTCTTGACCAGCAGCGCGTAGACGAGCTCGCGCAACAGCCACCGGGTCCGCGGATCGATGCGGCCCATGATGCCGAAGTCGAAGAACACGATCTTGCCTGCGTCGTCGACGTACAGATTGCCCGCGTGCAGGTCCCCGTGGAACAGGCCGTGCTTCAGGCCGCCCTCGAACACGCTGAACAGCAAGGCCTTGACCAGCGCCGTGCCGTCGAAGCCCTTCTTGCGGATCGCGGCCACGTCGTCGATACGCACGCCGGTGACCCGTTCCATCGTCAGCACCCGCTGGCTGGTCAGGTCCCAGTACACCTGGGGTACCCGGATGTTCTCGCCGAGCGGGGAGGCGTGCATGTGTGACACCCACGCGTCCATCGACTGGGCTTCCAGCCGGAAGTCGAGCTCCTCGGCCAGATTGTCGGCGAAGTCGGCGACCACATCCTGAGCGGACAGCCGCCGGCCCAGCTTGGCGAGCTCCACGAGCTGCGCGCCCCGCTTGAGGATCTGCAGGTCGGCGGCGACGCGGCGACGGATTCCGGGGCGCTGGATCTTGACCACCACCTCCTCGCCGCTGTGCAGCGTGGCGTAGTGCACCTGCGCGATCGAGGCCGAGGCGAACGGCTTCTCGTCGAAACTCTTGAACAGGTTCGTGGGCTCGTCGCCGAGTTCCTCGACGAAGAGTTTGTGCACCTCGTCGGTGTCGGCCGGTGGCACCCGGTCGAGCAGGCTGCGGAATTCGCGGCTCAGCGGCTCACCGAACGCGCCGGGGCTCGACGCGATGATCTGGCCGAACTTGACGTAGGTGGGGCCCAGGTCGGAGAAGGTCTGCGGCACCTGCTTGATGATCTTGTGCTGCAGGGACCCTTTGCCGAACATGTTGGCGGCGACGCGGACCCCGGTGCGGGTGATCTGCCATCCGGTGGCGCCGATACGGGCGGCCTCCACAGGCAACGGCACCCGACTCAACCTGGCGACCTCGCGGTGCTTGGTTTTCGGCGGCGTAGTGCTCATAGCTGCAGTGTCTCAAAGGCCACGGTGCGGCCAAAAACATGTGTGCCGTGAGTCACACCGATGCGAAACTCTCTTCGACCGCTTCGCGGCTGAGAATCGGGTCGCTGCCGGGCACGTAGGAGGGCTCGGTGTGCGACACGGTGGTGCCGCCGGCGACCCGCTTCTGCGCTGCCCGGAACTCCATGGTGGTGCCCGCCGCGGTGTGCAGTCCGTTGATGATCGACCACACCAGAGCCCGCCGGCCCGCCCGCTCGATCGGGTTCGGATCGGTGTGCCCGATCAGCTGCTTGGCCCACGTCGGCATGGTGTCGCGGATCGCCCAGTCCACGGCGCTCTGCGGCATCGGCAGGTTGGGGCCCGTGGCCATGGCGGCCCCGTGGGTGAGCGCCAGCTTGGGCAGGTAGGAGTGTAGGCAATCCAGGGTCTCGGCCTTGGTTTCCGGCAGGTCGGTGCCGCCGAGGGCATGTCCGACACGGATGAACTCCCCGTAATAGCGGTCAAGTTTCTTACCGCGCAACGGGTTCGGGTGGTAGATCTCGTGCGCGGTGGCCAGCCCCCACACCACGGTCGCGTAGTTCCAGCGCAGCCAGTCCGGATCGTCGGCGTCGTAGGCCGCGCCGTCGGGGCGGGTGCCCTTGATGGTGTGGTGCATGGCGCGCACGGTCTTGGCCACCCGTTCGGCGGTCTCGGTGTTGCCGTAGGCGGTGCCGATGAAGAACGCGATGGAGTGGCCCAGTCGGACGGCTGCGCCCTGCGGGTCGATGACCGGAATGGCGGTGCCGTTCTCGTCGCGCTTGACGAGTCGCGAATGGTGCATGCCCATCCAATAGATCGACGGATCGAGGCGTTCGATGAAAGCCGCGCACTGCAGGCCGAAGATCAGCGCCTCGGTGTGGGAATGGACATGCCAGACGGCACTGCCCGGACCGAACCATCCCGGATCGCCTGCCGGCCCGGCGAACTCCATGCCACGGAAGTAGTGCTGACGAATGTCCTTGTCGAACTTCCGCTGCAGCATCTGCTCGAGCACCTGGTGCGGCATGTCCACCGTGGACCCCCTTCTGGTTACGTCTGTAGCCAGAATACATTTTGGGTACGGGTGTGACCAGATCTAGTCTGGAGGAATGTCCAGCCCGACCCGATGGGCCGGCGTCCCGCTGACGGACCGCCGTGCCGAACGCCGCGCGCTGCTCGTCGACGCGGCGTTCCGGCTGTTCGGGGACGGTGGGGAGGCGGCGACGTCGGTGCGTTCGGTCTGCCGTGAATGCGGCCTCAACACCCGCTACTTCTACGAGAGCTTCGCCGATACCGACGATCTGCTCGGCGCGGTGTACGACCAGGTGAGTGCGGCCCTGGCGGCCGATGTCGACGCGGCGATGACCGGGGCCGGGGACTCCCCGCGGGCCCGAACCCGTGCCGGAATTGCCGCCGTGCTGGGCTTCAGTTCGGCCGATCCGCGGCGGGGAAGGGTGCTGTTCACCGACGCCAGGGCCAACCCCGTCTTGGCTGCCCGGCGCGCGGCGACCCAGGACCTGTTGCGCGAGGCCGTGCTGTCCGAGGGCGGTCGGCTCAATCCCGGCTCGGACCCGGTCGCCGCCCAGGTCGGCGCGGCCATGTACACGGGGGCGATGGCCGAACTTGCCCAGCAGTGGCTGGGCGGGAACCTGGGCGACGACCTTGGGGTCGTGGTGGATTACGCGCTACGGCTGGTGCTTGGCGCCAATTAGGCCGGGCGGCCAGGTCAGACTGCGGCGGGCCGCCAGCGCTTGATCCACTCGGTCTCTGGCCACTGCTCCTCGGCCGCGAGCAATTCGTACATCGTTGCGCGGTCGATGGATTCGCGGATGATGTCGGCGTGGCCGGCGTGCCGGCTGAGTTCCTCGATCAGGTGCATGGCCACCCACCGCACCGACCAGTTGTCGACGTCCTGCGGGAACCACGGCACATCGTGAGGTACCGGAACGGCGGTGTCGAGATCCCGCTCGGCGAAAACCCGCAGCGTCTCGGCATTCTGGGCCTTGAACGCCTCGAGTAGGCCGGCGAGGGTCTCGTCCTCACGCATCACGTGCAGATCGGCGTACTCGGCCGCCCGTTCCTCGAATGGACGGGGATCCGGCGGCGGGAACTGCGGTGCGTGCTCGGCGCGGTCGGCCCAGCCCTTCTGCACGGCGGTGACGTGCTTGATCAGCCCACCGACCGACAGCGCGCTCACCGACGGGGTGGATCGGGCCTGCTCATCGGTCAGGCCGTGCGCGACCGCGAGGAAGGCGTTCTGCTGAAAGGCGACGAACTCGATCAGGGTCTGACGCTCGTCGGTGGCGGGAGGGGGCATTCCTGGCATGGCTCAGTTCTCCTTGCTGTTGTGGGCTGTTTGGTTGGAGTGCACGTAAAGGTCGCGGATGCAGGCGATTTCGGCGCCGTGGTGGATTACCTCCCGGTTGATGTGCAGGACCAGCACTGCCATGGGCTCATTGCCGTACGGACCTTCGGCGGGCCCGCACGGCTTCTGCAGGTCGGTTTCGTCGAGGCGCCGGACCCCGTCGATCCAATGTCGGTATGTGTCGTCGAGTTGTTTCAGGGCCGTGGCCGCATCGGTGGCATACGGCCAGGACTCGTAGTCGGCAGGCGGTCCGCCGAAGTGTGAGTGGTTGCGCATGGCGAACACGCCGACGATCACGTGCGCCAATCGCCACGCGATGGTGGTGAACGGTTCCGGTTGTGGTGGTGGATAACTGAAGTCGATGGCGCCGTCGGGGTGAACGGTCCAGCAGTCTTTCACGGGCTGCCAGAAGTACTCGTCGTCGGTCAGGCCGTCCAATCGCGGCCTCAGCTGGTGGGTCCAGTGGAAGTCCAGTTGGTCGGCCAGGAGGTTTGTCCACATAGGAATACGCTCTCACCCATATAGGACAGTTTCGGTCCTAAAAGTGCGGCACACTTGTTGCATGGCTGTGAGCAGCGAAACCACCGGCCGGGTGCTGCAACTCCTCGGATTGCTGCAGTCGCGCCGGGTGTGGACGGGTGAAGAGTTGGCCGAACGGCTCGACGTCACCACGCGCAGCGTCCGTCGCGACATCGAGCGGTTGCGTGAACTCGGCTATCCCGTCCACGCCAGCAAGGGGCAGGGCGGCGGCTACCAACTCGGTGCCGGTGCGGCGCTGCCACCGCTGCTGCTCGACCCGGACGAAGCCGTCGCGATGGCCGTCTGCCTGCGGTTGGCCGCCGGCGGAAGCGTCGCGGGCGTCGGCGAATCCGCCCTCCGGGCACTGTCCAAGCTCGACCAGGTCATGCCCGCGCGGTTGCGTTCACAGGTCTCGGCGGTGCACGACGCGACCGTCACCCTGGCTCCCAACTCGTCGGACGCTCCGGTGGAGCCCGATGTGCTGATGACCCTGGCCCGGGCCTGTCGCGACCATGAACACGTCAGCGCCGACTACACCGATATCCGGGGCAACCACACCCAGCGACGGTTGGAGCCCTATCAACTGGTGACCACCGGACGGCGCTGGTACCTCATGACCTACGACCGCGACCGCGAGGACTGGCGCAGCCTGCGGCTGGACCGGATGTCGGCGGTCGTCGCGCGAGGCAGCACGTTCACGCCGCGGGAGGCGCCGGACGCGGCCGACTATGTGCGCCGCTCGATCAGCTCCTCGCCCTACCGCTACAGCGCCCGGGTGCGCTACCAGGCGCCGCAAGCAGTTGTGGCACAGAAGTTTCCACCGGCATCGGCCACAGTCGAGGCGGACGGACCCGACGCCTGCATCGTCACCGCCGGCGCCGACGACCCCGAACGCATGGTGCTGTACTTCGCCACCGTGGGATATGACTTCGAGGTCCTGGAACCGCCCGAGGTGGCGGCCGCCGTCGAAGTCGTCGCCGCACGCCTGCACGCCGCATCCCAGGGAAGCTAGGTGATGCCGAGCCGGTCGATGAGTGTCAGGAACGCGGCGGCGAAATCGTTGTCGGCGGTCGCGACCCGCACCGCATCCCAGTCGACCTGCTCGCGCACCGCACGGGCGGCGGGCAGCAGCGCCGCGAAGTCGCAGTGGTGTTCGTTGAGTGACCGCAGCTTCTCCGACACCACCACTGTCGGCGGCAGGACCGGCATCCGGATCGCCAGGACGTCGAGCACCTCGGCGGACCCGAGAGTGGCCGCATCCACCGACGCCCCGTTGAGTTGGTAGAGCACGTCGACCAGGACGTCGTCGTCGGGATAGGCCTTGAACAACCAGTCCTCGGGGACGTGCACGATCTGGAACCCGGCCTTGCGCAACGTCACCTCGGCCGCCTCGGCGTCGGCCTCGGCGACCACGAAATCGACGTCGTGCACGGGTTCGGGCGCACCGTAGGCCCACAGTGCGTAGCTGCCCGCCAGCGCGAACCGCGGTCCGTGCGCCTTGAACGCCGACGCGGCGCGCTTCAGCGCGTCACGGAGTGCGTCGTTGCGGTCGAACATGTGCGATCCAAGGTCTGTGGGGCGTCGGATGATGGAGCCGATGCCGTTGTGGGTACTGAGTACCCATGCGGCTGGCCACTTTCAACATCCTGCACGGGCGCAGTGTCCACGACGGCGACGTCGACCTGGGCAGACTGGCCGCCGCGGTGGCCGAACTCGATGCCGACATCCTCGCGCTGCAGGAAGTCGACCTGGATCAGCCACGCTCGGGCAAGGCCGACCTGACCGCCGTGGCCGCCGATGCGATGAACGCCGTGCACCACCGGTTCGTCGCCGCGATCTCCGGAACGCCCGGCGCCACCTGGATGGCCGCGACCGGACGTGAACAACCCGGGACCGCCGCCTACGGCATCGCCCTGCTCACCCGGTACCCCGTCGAGAACTGGCAGGTGCTGCGGCTCCCGCGGATACCGGTCCGGTTCCCGATGTATGTCTCCGGGATCCGCCGGTTCCGGATCGTTCACGAGGAGCCCCGGGCCGCGATGGTGGCCCGCGTCGATACGCCACTCGGCGCGATCTCGGTGGCCAACACCCACCTGTCGTTCGTGCCGGGGTGGAACCGGGTGCAACTGCGGCATCTGCTGCGCGATCTGAGCGGCTTCCCGGGCCCGAGGATTCTCATGGGAGACCTGAACTCGGGCGCACCGGAGCGCTGGCGTCCGCTCGGGGCCGCCCCGACCTTTCCTGCCGACACGCCGACGACCCAACTCGACCACATCCTCACCGACGACCCCACGCTGGCCGCCACCGCACACGCCGCGCCGCACCTGCCGATTTCGGATCATCGGGCACTGGTCGTCGACATTTCGGTGCCTTGAAGTCGTAGGGTTTTCCAGATGCACGTCACGTCAGTGGAGACGACGGAGCTGTTTGCCGGGCCGGAGGATGCCCCTCGGCAGCTGGTGCGGGTGCGATACGAGGCCTGCGCCGCACCGACGCCCGTGCGGGTCAGCGGGGACGGGCTCTCCGGTGAGGCGATCGCCGCGGCCGGAGAGGGCACGGTCGAGGTGCCGGTGGACGTCGAGCGCGGCGTGCCCGGCGAGATCCGGCGCGCACGGGTCGGCTCGACCGACTTCGAGTTCACCGTCGCCGAACCGGGCTGGACGATGTACATGATCAGCCACTTCCACTACGACCCGGTCTGGTGGAACACCCAGGCCGCCTACACCAGCCTGTGGACCGAGGACCCGCCCGGGCAGTGCCGCCAGACCAACGGTTTCGACCTGGTGCACGCACACCTGGAAATGGCCCGGCGCGAACCCGAATACAAGTTCGTGCTGGCCGAGGTGGACTACCTCAAGCCGTACTGGGATGCCCGCCCCGAGGACCGGGCCGATCTGCGCCGGTTCATCGCGCAGGGGCGCGTCGAGATCATGGGCGGCACCTACAACGAACCCAACACCAACCTCACCAGCCCCGAGACCGCGATCCGGAACTTCGTGTCGGGCATGGGCTTTCAGCGTGACGTGCTGGGTGCCGACCCTGCCACCGCCTGGCAGCTCGACGTGTTCGGGCACGATCCGCAGTTTCCCGGGATGGCGGCCGACGTCGGCCTGACCTCCAGTTCGTGGGCGCGTGGGCCGCATCACCAGTGGGGTCCGATGCAGAACGACGGCGACCCGGAGCGCATGCAGTTCGCGAGCGAGTTCGAGTGGATCGCGCCCTCGGGCCGCGGGCTTCTCACCCACTACATGCCTGCGCACTACTCGGCCGGATGGTGGATGGATTCCTCCGCGTCCCTGGCCGAGGCCGAGGAATCCACCTACACCCTGTTCACCAAACTCAAGCGAGTTGCGTTGACCCGCAACGTGCTCCTGCCGGTCGGCACCGACTACACCCCGCCCAACAAATGGGTCACCCAGATCCACCGCGACTGGAACTCGCGGTACGCCTGGCCGAAGTTCGTGTGCGCGCTGCCCTCGGAATTCTTCACCGCGGTGCGGGCCGAAGTCGACGAGCGCGGGATCACGCCGTCCCCGCAGACCCGCGACATGAACCCGATCTACACCGGCAAGGACGTCTCCTACATCGACACCAAACAGGCCAACCGGGCCGCCGAGGACGCGGTGCTCGATGCCGAGCGGTTCTCGGTGTTCGCCGGGCTGCTCGGCGGCGCGGACTATCCGCAGGCCGCAATGGCCAAGGCCTGGGTGCAGCTGGCCTACGGTGCGCATCACGACGCCATCACCGGGTCGGAGTCCGATCAGGTCTACCTGGACCTGCTGACCGGCTGGCGCGATGCGTGGGAGCTGGGCGTCACCGCCCGGGACAACGCCCTTGCCCTGTTGTCCGAGGCGGTCGGCGGTCTCGGCGGGCAGGAGCGCAGCGACCCGGGGATCAATACGGTGATCGTGTGGAATGCCGTGGCGCACAACCGGACCGACATCGTCACGGTGCACCTGGACACGCCGTTCTCCGGTGCGGTGCTCGACAGCGACGGCAACGAGGTGCCCGTACTCGTCGAGCATGACGGAGCCACGGTGAGCTGGCTGGCCCGTGACGTGCCGTCGCTGGGCTGGCGGTCCTACCGCTTCGTCTCCGGGGCAGCGCGCGGCTGGAAACCGATGGCCGGGGACGAGATCGCCAACGACCGGTACGGGCTGCGGGTCGATGCCGCCCGCGGCGGTGCGGTGTGCTCGCTCGTGGACGACGGACGCGAGCTCATCGCCGACGGCGGCGTCGGCAACGAACTGGCCGTCTACGAGGAGTATTCGGCCCACCCCGAAGCCGGGGAAGGGCCCTGGCACCTGCTGCCGACGGGGCCGGTGGTGTGCTCCTCGGCCGCCCCGGCCGAGGACGTGCAGTGCTTTCAGAGCCCGCTCGGACAGCGGGTGATCGTGCGGGGCCGCATTGCGGGCCTGTTGCACTACACCCAGATCATCACGCTCTGGTCGGGTGTGGAGCGCGTCGACTGTCGCACAGTCATCGACGAATTCGTCGGTGCGGACCGCCTGGTGCGGCTGCGGTGGCCCTGCCCGGTGCCCGGCGCGTTGCCGGTGAGCGAGGTCGGCGACGCGGTGATCGGCCGCGGATTCGGGCTGCTGCACGACGGTTCGGATCATCACGCCGTGGACGCCGCGCAACACCCGTGGACGCTGGACAACCCGGCCTACGGTTGGTTCGGGCTGTCCTCGGCGGTAAGGGTGCGCATCGGGTCGGCGGTCCGGGCTGTGTCGGTGGCCGAGGTGGTCGCTCCCGACGGGGTGAACCCCCGCGATCTGATGGTGGCCCTGGTGCGGGCCGGTGTCACTGCCACCTGCAGCGCCGCCGACAAGCCGCGCTACGGCGATCTCAGCGTGGACTCCAACCTGCCCGACACCCGGTTCGCGCTCGGCGGTCCGGACGAAAACCCCTTCACCGCAGCTGTTCTCGCCGAGGCCGACGTCGCCTACGCCGACGAGCTCAAGCGTCAGATCGACGCAACCGGATCGGCCCGCGTGTGGGTGCCCGCCGCCGCGCCGTTGATCGAACACTGGGTACCCGGTGCCGATCTGCGTGGCGTGCGCACCCTGCCGGTGCTGATCCTGGCCGGCGACCTCGACGCGGTGGTCGATGAGCTGGGCCGAGCCGAGATCGTCGTCACCCAACGGGCCTTCGCGGCGGCCGAGCCGTTCGAGTCCCGCACGGTGGCACTGCTGAACCGTGGTGTGCCGAGCTTCGCGGTCGAGCCGGACGGCACCCTGCACACGTCGCTGATGAGGTCCTGCACCGGCTGGCCGTCCGGCACCTGGATCGATCCGCCGCGGCGCACGGCACCGGACGGATCCAACTTCCAATTGCAGCACTGGACACATACATTCGACTACGCGCTGGTCAGCGGTGCCGGCGACTGGCGAGCCGCGGGGGTCGCCCCCAGCGCCGCCGAATTCAACCGCCCGCTGCAGCCGGTGGTCGTCGACTCCGACGCCGGAGGCGGGCTGCCTGCGTGGGGATCGCTGCTGGAGATCGAACCCGCCGGGGCCGTCCAACTCGGCGCGCTCAAGGCCGCAGGCAATCCGCTGGCGTCGGGCAGCACGCGCAGCACCGACCCGGCCGACGGGGTCACGGCGCGTCTGGTCGAGATCACCGGTCGTGACGCGGAGGTCACCATCCGCTCCGGCCTGCGCGCGGTCTCGACCGCCGCGAACCTGAACCTGCTGGAGGAGCCGGCGCCGGAGCAGCCCTCGGATCTCAGGTTGCACGGCTACCAGATCGCCACGGTGTCCACCCGGCTCAACCTGCCCAGGATGCTGCGTGCCGAGCACCGGCAGTTGGCACCCGAGGCCGAGTCGGCCCAGCCGCTGTACGCCCGGTACTGGCTGCACAATCGCGGCCCGGCACCGTTGGGCGGCCTGCCCGCCGTGGCGTACCTGCATCCGGAGAGCATTGCCGGACAACCCGATACCGAAGTGATCATCCGGCTCACCGCGGCCAGCGATTGCACCGACGCGGCGCTGCACGGCCGGGTCAGACTGTCCGCCCCGCCGGGGTGGGAGGTGCAACCCGCGGAGCTGCCCTACGTGCTGCCACCCGGTGAGCATCTGGAAACCGATGTGGTGCTGAGCATCCCGGCCGGGGCCCAACCCGGGCTGTACCCGGTGCGCGCCGAACTCGCGGTGACCGGCGGAGGCTCAGCCCTGCCGCTGTCGTGGCGGCAGGTGGTCGAGGACGTCTGCGTCGTCACGATCGGTGAGCCCACTGCCCAGGTGCTCAAACTGGTGTCCGAGCCGGATGCCGTCGACGTCAAGGCCGGTGAGACCGCCCGGCTGTCCATCACGATCGGCACCGACGCACGCGCCGACCTGACCGCCGAAGCGCACCTCATCAGCCCGTGGGGAACGTGGGAATGGATGGGGCCGGCCGCAGCAGGGGTCGAAGTGCCTGCGGGCGGTACGGCGCAGATCGGATTCGATGTCGCGCCACCGTCGTGGGTCGAACCCGGGGAATGGTGGGCGTTGATCCGGGTGGGTTGCGCCGGACGGCTGATCTACACACCGGCCGTGAAGGTCACGGTGCGATGAACCAGGTGGCTTGGGCGGCGCAGGTGGCCGGAAAACCCGTGTCGATCAAGGAGATCGACGAGCGGGAGGCAACGTTGCGGGCGGGGAACCGGGCGTCGGCGCTGCCCCGCCCCGGAACCAGCGAGGGGCGTCAGCTGCGTCGCTGGCTCACCCAGTTGGTAGTTGCCGAACGGGTGGTCGACGACGAGGCCCTGGCACGCGGACTGTCCGACGACGATGCTCCCACCCTGGACGAGGTGCTGCCCGATACCTCGGCCCGGCTGCAGATCGGCAGCGTCGCCGCCGCCACGCTGGGTGCACCTTCGGCCCGGGCGGTGTTCGCCGACGTCACTGCCGCGGTGGAGGTTTCGAACGCCGAGGTGGCCGCCTACCACGCGCGCAATCCGCTGCGCTTCGCCGAGACGCCGCCCGGGCCGCACGGATGGCGCACGCGTCCTGTCGCGCCGTCCTTCGATGGGGTTCGTGATCGGATCGCCGCCCATCTGCGGGCCGCCGCGCGCAGGCAGGCGTTCCGGCAGTGGCTCGATGCGCGGTGCGCTGCCCTGGTGCAACTGGCGCCCGGATACGAACATCCCGGCGATCCCCGCCAACCGGACAACACCCACAAGCACTAGGGGGACCTTCCCATGGCTCTGACCCTGGCGCTCGACATCGGCGGCACCAAGATTGCCGCCGGCCTGGTGGATCCCGACGGAAAGCTGGTCCATCGGGCCCAGCTGCCGACCCCCGACGGTGATGCCGAGGCCGTGTGGGCCGTCGTCGAGAAGCTGCTCGGCGAGACGGTGCGGGCCGCCGACGGCGCCGCGACCGGGGTCGGCGTGGCCTCGGCCGGTCCGATCGACCTGCCCAACGGCACGGTCAGCCCGATCAATATCACCGAGTGGCAACAGTTTCCGATTGCGGAACGGGTTTCGGGCGTCACCCGGTTGCCGGTGCGGCTCGGTGGCGACGGGCTGTGCATGGCGCTGGGCGAGCAATGGTGCGGTGCGGGCCGGGGCGCGCAGTTCATGCTCGGCATGGTGGTGTCGACCGGGGTTGGCGGTGGCCTCGTGCTCGACGGCGCACCGTACGACGGCCGCACCGGTAACGCCGGGCACGTCGGCCACGTCGTCGTCGCCCCCGACGGCGGTGACCTGTGTACGTGCGGCGGGCACGGCTGCGTAGAGACCATCGCGTCGGGCCCGAGCATGGTGCGGTGGGCCCGCAGGCAGGGCTGGGACGGTACGGACGCCAAGGCGCTGGGTGATGCGGCAAATCGAGGAGATGGCCTGGCCGTCAAGGCGTTCGAGCGTGGCGCCCGCGCGGTCGCGGCCATGATCGCGTCGGTGGGCGCGGTGTGTGACCTGGACCTGGTGGTGGTCGGCGGGGGAGTGGCCAAGTCCGGGGCATTGCTGTTCGACCCGGTCCGTGCGGCGCTGGCGGACTACGCCGGGCTGGATTTCCTGCGCGGGCTGCGGGTGGTGCCGGCCGAACTCGGCGGGGACGCCGGCCTGGTCGGGGCGGCCGCCCTGGCGCGTGGCTGACGCTTGCGCTGCTGAATCTCCATGTGGGTGCGGCCCCAATCGCACAATGCGCCCAGCACCGGCGCCAGCGTCTTGCCGTACTCGGAGATCGAATAGTGCACGCACGGCGGCACCGTGCCCGCATCGTGGCGGTCGATGATCCCGGCGTCGACCAGATCGTGCAGGTGCCGGATGAGCATGCGCTCGGTGATGTCGGGAATGCTGCGGCGCAGCTCAGCGGTGCGCATCGGCCCGTCCGCCAACCGCCACAGGATGGTGCCCTTCCAGCGGCCGTCGATCACCGACAGCGTCGCGTCGATCGGGCACTCGCCGACCTCTTTCTTGGAAACCGCCATACCCGGCCCTTCAAATGCTGACTAATTTGTCAGTACCTTGTTTTTTGTCAGCTTACTGACCAGGCTCGATGCTGTGAAGGAAATCGTTCAGATTCTCGCCGTCATCGTCACCGGCCCGCTGCTCGGCGTCGAGTTCGGCGTCGCCGCGTTCACCAACCCGATCCTGCAGCGATTGCCCGACGCCGCCTATCGGCAGGCCCGCAGCACCGGCGGCCGGATCCTCGGGACGGTGATGCCGTTCTGGTACATCGGGGCGGTGGCGCTGCTGATCGCCGCCACGTTGTGGAGCCCCGGGCCGTTGCTCATCACCGCGGTGATGCTGATGGGGCTGGTCATGCTGCTCACCCTGACCACGCTGGTGCCGATCAACAACCGGGTGTCGGCGGGATTCGGCGGCGACGGCGCAGGTCAGGACCCCGAACAGTTCCACGAGCTGGTCGGCCGCTGGGACCGTCTGCACTGGGTGAGGGTCGGACTGCTGGCGGGAGCGTTCGTGTTGTTGGTGCTGGCCGGCAGTGGGGTATGACGCACCGCGAGCGACCGCTCAGGTACGCGAAATGCGGCGTGCCGGCGTACAGACACGGTCGCTCGCGGTGCGGTGCCGCGGGGGGAAGCGTGCTCGTTTTGGCTGATTGGCGGGTGCTCGGCTACTCTGGTCGGGTTCCACCGAAGACCGTCGGTCACCGATGAGCCGCTTGCGCGAAGAGCAAGTAGCTCGGCAATCGGTTGAAGGTCCGGGAAATGTCCCGGCGGCCGACGCAGGAGGACGAGGCTAGACCAGTTCCGTACTGGATATCTCTGCGCCCCGACCTGTCTGCGTCGGGGCGTTCGTCATTTCACGGCCCCAAGTTGGTGGAGCGCCCGATACCCACCACAAGGAGGCATGCATGGCCAAGGCTGACAAAGCCACGGCGGTTGCCGACATTGCTGAGCAGTTCAAGGCGTCGACGGCCACCGTCGTCACCGAGTACCGCGGGCTGACTGTGGCGAACCTGGCTGATCTGCGTCGTTCCCTCGGCGACTCCGCCTCGTACACCGTCGCCAAGAACACTCTGGTGAAGCGCGCCGCGTCCGAAGCCGGCATTGAAGGTCTCGACGAGCTGTTCGCCGGTCCCACGGCGATCGCGTTCGTCAAGGGCGAGCCCGTCGACGCCGCCAAGGCGATCAAGAAGTTCGCCAAGGACAACAAGGCGCTCATCATCAAGGGCGGCTACATGGACGGCAAAGCGCTGTCCGTCGCCGAGGTCGAGAAGATCGCCGACCTCGAGTCGCGCGAGGTTCTGCTCGCCAAGCTGGCAGGTGCCATGAAGGGCAACCTGTCCAAGGCCGCAGGCCTGTTCAACGCGCCCGCTTCTCAGGTTGCCCGCCTCGCCGCGGCGCTGCAGGAGAAGAAGGCTGCCGAGGAAGCTGCTTAACCGCAACCGCACAAACCACCCAACATCTGTAAGAAAAATTCAGGAAGGACCATAAACATGGCCAAGCTGTCCACCGACGAACTGCTCGACGCGTTCAAGGAAATGACCCTGCTGGAGCTCTCTGAGTTCGTGAAGCAGTTCGAAGAGGTCTTCGAGGTCACCGCTGCTGCTCCGGTCGCCGTTGCCGCCGCCGGTGCCGCCCCGGCCGCCGCCGAGGCCGCCGAGGAGCAGTCGGAGTTCGACGTCATCCTCGAGGGTGCCGGCGAGAAGAAGATCGGCGTCATCAAGGTCGTCCGCGAGATCGTCTCCGGCCTGGGCCTGAAGGAAGCCAAGGATCTGGTCGACGGCGCTCCCAAGCCGCTGCTGGAGAAGGTCACCAAGGAGGCCGCCGAGGACGCCAAGGCCAAGCTCGAGGCCGCCGGCGCCAGCGTCACCGTCAAGTAGTCCAAAACTGGACCGCAAGAACCCCCGAATCCCTACGGATTCGGGGGTTCTTTGCTTGTATGGGCAGGATTGGTTCGCCCAGGGTCCGGGTACTCCCGGATATTGGGAGACAAGCATGTGTGGGCGGTGCGCCGTGCGCTATGGTGACTCAAGCCACAGGCCGCAGCAGGTGGCGGGGTGAGCCGTAGGCGGAAGGATCTTTATGGGCGTCCAGATCGATGTGACGGGACTGAGCAAATCTTTCGGATCGTCAAAGATTTGGGAAGACGTCACATTGACGGTTCCCGAGGGCGAGGTCAGCGTGTTGCTGGGCCCGTCGGGTACCGGTAAATCGGTGTTCCTGAAGTCCCTGATCGGCCTGCTGCGCCCCGAGCGCGGCTCGATCGTCATCGACGGCACCAACATCCTCGAGTGCTCGGCCAAGGAGCTCTACGAGATCCGCACCCTGTTCGGTGTGCTGTTCCAGGACGGCGCGCTGTTCGGCTCGATGAACATCTATGACAACACCGCCTTCCCGTTGCGCGAGCACACGAAGAAGAGCGAGAGCGAAATCCGCAACATCGTCATGGAGAAGCTCGACCTGGTCGGTATGCCCAACGACGGCCACAAGTTCCCCGGTGAGATCTCCGGCGGTATGCGCAAGCGCGCCGGCCTGGCCCGGGCGCTGGTGCTCGACCCGAAGATCATCCTGTGCGACGAGCCGGACTCCGGTCTGGACCCCGTCCGTACCGCCTACCTGTCCCAGCTGCTGATCGACATCAACGCGCAGATCGACGCCACGGTGCTGATCGTGACGCACAACATCAACATCGCCCGGACCGTGCCCGACAACATCGGCATGCTGTTCCGCAAGCAGCTGGTCATGTTCGGCCCCCGCGAGGTGCTGCTGACCAGCGAGGAACCCGTCGTCAAGCAGTTCCTCAACGGCCGCCGTATCGGGCCGATCGGTATGTCGGAGGAGAAGGACGAGGCAACCGCAGCCGCTGAGCAGGCCATGATCGAGGCCGGCCAGCACGATGGCGGTGTCGAGGAGATCGAGGGTGTGCCGCCGCAGCTGATGGCCACTCCCGGTATGCCCGAACGCAAGGCCGTGGCCCGCCGCCAGGCCCGCGTGCGCGAGATCCTGCACACCCTGCCGCCCGCCGCGCAGGCCGCGATCCTCGACGACCTCGAGGGCACGCACAAGTTGCCGGTGCACCAGTTCGGCGACGAGCCCACCGCCCGCCACCACCGCCCGGTCGAGGACGACGCACCGACCGGAGCCATCGAGGTTCCTCACCAGAGCTGAGTTTCGAACAAGTCAGGCCGGGCCCTCGGGCCCGGCCTGACTTGTTTCGTGGGCAATGATCCGCGCTGTGGGCATCGTCGACGCCGGACGGGCCGACCAGCCGGCGACAGCGGGCCTGCCCATCGGGGGTCTTGCGCCAGGGTTGGGTCCGGCGTAGGCGGGCTCAGCAGGCAGTTTGCCGGCGCTGCGGCCCGGGGGACAGTTCGCCGCACCAAACCGCGCGTCACCTCTTGACGGACGGCCATGGACAGGCCAATCTGTTGGGCAGCATGTGTGAAGGGTTTAGGGACGCCAGCCAGCGCCGGGTGACCCAATTCATGCAGTGGATATGTGGTGGTTGAGGAATGCGCCGTTCTGCGCTATTGTTGGACGTTGCGCTGGCTGCATCCTGCCCATCTCACCTGACCTGCACATCGTAGTTCTAGCCTGAGCGTTGCTCAGCACCTAGTCCTTAGTGCCGTGCGTATGGGGTTTTGGACGAGCTGAAGTAGGAAACAGTCAGCCGAACCGACGCAGAATCGCGGCCAACGGACCGGCGTACCAGCTCTCCGGAAAGTCGCATGAGGTGCTGGAAGGATGCATCTTGGCAGTCTCTAGCCAGAGCACAGCGAACGCTAACACCAATAACTCCGTCCCAGGAGCACCGAACCGAGTTTCATTTGCAAAGCTCCGTGAACCGCTTGAGGTTCCGGGGCTACTCGACGTTCAGACCGATTCCTTCGACTGGCTCGTCGGAGCGGACGGATGGCGCCAGAAGGCCGTCGATCGTGGCGAGACCAACCCCAAGGGCGGTCTCGAAGAGGTGCTCGAAGAGCTCTCGCCGATCGAGGACTTCTCGGGCTCGATGTCGTTGAGCTTCT
The DNA here is from genome assembly GCF_048282715.1 of Mycobacterium sp. 134. Classification (NCBI taxonomy): domain Bacteria; kingdom Bacillati; phylum Actinomycetota; class Actinomycetes; order Mycobacteriales; family Mycobacteriaceae; genus Mycobacterium; species Mycobacterium sp. 134. The sequence goes on along the minus strand of NZ_JBLVUN010000008.1, from coordinate 5,426,700 downwards.
CCGACCCGCGCTTCGACGAGGTCAAGGCTCCGGTCGACGAGTGCAAAGACAAGGACATGACGTACGCGGCTCCGCTGTTCGTCACGGCCGAGTTCATCAACAACAACACCGGTGAGATCAAGAGCCAGACGGTCTTCATGGGTGATTTCCCGATGATGACCGAGAAGGGCACCTTCATCATCAACGGCACCGAGCGTGTCGTGGTGTCCCAGCTCGTGCGTTCTCCCGGCGTGTACTTCGACGACAGCATCGACAAGTCCACCGAGAAGACGCTGCACAGCGTCAAGGTGATCCCCGGCCGCGGTGCGTGGCTGGAGTTCGACGTCGACAAGCGCGACACCGTCGGTGTGCGCATCGACCGCAAGCGTCGTCAGCCGGTCACCGTGCTCCTGAAGGCGCTGGGCTGGACCAACGAGCAGATCGTGGAGCGCTTCGGCTTCTCCGAGATCATGATGGGCACCCTCGAGAAGGACAGCACCGCTGGTCCCGACGAGGCGCTGCTGGACATCTACCGCAAGCTGCGTCCGGGCGAGCCGCCGACCAAGGAGTCCGCGCAGACCCTGCTGGAGAACCTGTTCTTCAAGGAGAAGCGCTACGACCTGGCCCGCGTGGGCCGCTACAAGGTCAACAAGAAGCTGGGCCTGAACGCCGGCCAGCCGATCACGTCGTCGACCCTCACCGAGGAAGACGTCGTCGCGACCATCGAGTACCTGGTGCGTCTGCACGAGGGCCAGACCACGATGACCGTCCCCGGCGGCGTCGAGGTCCCGGTCGAGGTGGACGACATCGACCACTTCGGTAACCGTCGTCTGCGCACCGTCGGTGAGCTGATCCAGAACCAGATCCGGGTCGGCCTCTCCCGCATGGAGCGCGTCGTGCGCGAGCGCATGACCACCCAGGACGTCGAGGCGATCACGCCGCAGACCCTGATCAACATCCGTCCCGTCGTGGCGGCGATCAAGGAGTTCTTCGGCACCAGCCAGCTGTCGCAGTTCATGGACCAGAACAACCCGCTGTCGGGTCTGACCCACAAGCGTCGTCTGTCGGCGCTGGGCCCCGGCGGTCTGTCCCGTGAGCGTGCCGGCCTTGAGGTCCGCGACGTGCACTCCAGCCACTACGGCCGCATGTGTCCGATCGAGACCCCTGAGGGTCCGAACATCGGTCTGATCGGCTCGCTGTCGGTGTACGCCCGGGTCAACCCGTTCGGCTTCATCGAGACGCCGTACCGCAAGGTCGTCGACGGTGTGGTCTCCGACCAGATCGACTACCTGACCGCCGACGAGGAGGACCGCCACGTCGTGGCGCAGGCCAACTCGCCGATCGACGCGGACGGCAGCTTCACCGAGGACCGCGTGATGGTCCGCCGTAAGGGTGGCGAGGTCGAGAACGTGGCCCCGTCCGACGTCGACTACATGGACGTCTCGCCGCGCCAGATGGTGTCTGTCGCGACCGCGATGATCCCGTTCCTCGAGCACGACGACGCCAACCGCGCCCTGATGGGTGCCAACATGCAGCGCCAGGCGGTTCCGCTGGTGCGCAGCGAGGCCCCGCTGGTCGGTACCGGCATGGAGTTGCGTGCCGCGATCGACGCAGGCGATGTCATCGTCTCGGAGAAGGCGGGCGTCGTCGAGGAGGTCTCGGCGGACTACATCACCGTGATGGCCGACGACGGCTCCCGGCACACCTACCGGATGCGCAAGTTCGCCCGGTCCAACCACGGCACCTGTGCCAACCAGCGTCCGATTGTGGACGCCGGGCAGCGTGTCGAGGCCGGCCAGGTCGTCGCCGACGGTCCGTGCACCGAGAACGGTGAGATGGCCCTGGGCAAGAACCTGCTCGTGGCGATCATGCCGTGGGAGGGTCACAACTACGAGGACGCGATCATCCTCTCGAACCGCCTGGTCGAAGAGGACGTGCTCACCTCGATTCACATCGAAGAGCACGAGATCGATGCCCGCGACACCAAGCTGGGCGCCGAGGAGATCACCCGGGACATCCCGAACGTCTCAGATGAGGTGCTGGCCGATCTCGACGAGCGCGGCATCGTCCGCATCGGCGCCGAGGTCCGCGACGGCGACATCCTGGTCGGCAAGGTCACCCCGAAGGGTGAGACCGAGCTGACCCCGGAGGAGCGCCTGTTGCGTGCCATCTTCGGTGAGAAGGCCCGCGAGGTTCGCGACACGTCGCTGAAGGTGCCCCACGGCGAGTCCGGCAAGGTCATCGGCATCCGCGTGTTCTCGCGTGAGGATGACGACGAGCTGCCCGCCGGTGTCAACGAGCTGGTCCGCGTCTACGTGGCCCAGAAGCGCAAGATCTCCGACGGCGACAAGCTCGCCGGACGCCACGGCAACAAGGGCGTCATCGGCAAGATCCTGCCCGTCGAGGACATGCCGTTCATGCCTGATGGCACTCCGGTGGACATCATCCTGAACACCCACGGTGTGCCGCGTCGTATGAACATCGGCCAGATCCTGGAAACTCACCTCGGGTGGGTGGCCAAGGCCGGCTGGAACATCGATGTGGCCGAGGGAACGCCGGAATGGGCGAGCAGGCTGCCCGATGGTCTGCACTCGGCCCCGGTCGACAGCATCGTGAGCACCCCGGTGTTCGACGGTGCGCGCGAAGAGGAGCTGGCCGGCCTGCTCGGCTCGACGCTGCCCAACCGTGACGGCGACGTCATGGTGAATGCCGACGGCAAGGCGACGTTGTTCGACGGCCGCAGTGGCGAACCGTTCCCGTACCCGGTGACGGTCGGCTACATGTACATCCTCAAGCTGCACCACCTGGTGGACGACAAGATCCACGCTCGCTCCACCGGCCCGTACTCGATGATCACCCAGCAGCCGCTCGGTGGTAAGGCGCAGTTCGGTGGCCAGCGATTCGGTGAGATGGAATGTTGGGCCATGCAGGCCTACGGTGCCGCCTACACCCTGCAGGAACTGCTGACGATCAAGTCCGACGACACCGTCGGTCGCGTCAAGGTGTACGAGGCGATCGTGAAGGGCGAGAACATCCCCGAACCCGGTATCCCGGAGTCGTTCAAGGTGTTGCTCAAGGAGCTGCAGTCGCTGTGCCTCAACGTTGAGGTGCTCTCCAGCGACGGCGCGGCGATCGAGATGCGTGACGGTGACGACGAGGACCTGGAGCGCGCTGCTGCCAACCTCGGCATCAACCTGTCACGCAACGAGTCCGCCTCTGTCGAAGATCTCGCCTGAGTTGTTTTCTAGTCCCGAAAGGGGAAAGGGAGTTACGTGCTAGACGTCAACTTCTTCGATGAACTCCGCATCGGCCTCGCCACCGCGGACGACATCCGTAACTGGTCCTTCGGCGAGGTCAAGAAGCCGGAGACCATCAACTACCGCACGCTGAAGCCTGAGAAGGACGGCCTGTTCTGCGAGAAGATCTTCGGACCTACTCGCGACTGGGAGTGCTACTGCGGCAAGTACAAGCGCGTCCGCTTCAAGGGCATCATCTGTGAGCGCTGCGGCGTCGAGGTGACCCGCGCCAAGGTGCGTCGTGAGCGGATGGGCCACATCGAGCTGGCCGCACCCGTCACGCACATCTGGTACTTCAAGGGTGTTCCGTCGCGGTTGGGCTACCTGCTCGACCTGGCCCCGAAGGATCTGGAAAAGATCATCTACTTCGCGGCCTACGTGATCACCTCGGTCGACGACGAGATGCGCCACAACGAGGTGTCCACGCTCGAGGCCGAGATGGCCGTCGAGCGCAAGGCCGTCGAGGACCAGCGTGACTCCGACCTGGAGGCCCGCGCCCAGAAGCTCGAGGCCGACCTGGCCGAGCTCGAGGCCGAGGGTGCCAAGTCCGACGTGCGCCGCAAGGTGCGCGACGGCGGCGAGCGTGAGATGCGTCAGCTCCGTGACCGGGCCCAGCGTGAGCTGGACCGGCTCGACGAGATCTGGACCACCTTCACCAAGCTGGCTCCCAAGCAGCTCATCGTCGACGAGGTGCTGTACCGCGAGCTGCAGGACCGCTACGGCGAGTACTTCACCGGTGCCATGGGCGCGGAGTCGATCAAGAAGCTCATCGAGACCTTCGACATCGAGGCCGAGGCCGAGTCGCTGCGCGACACCATCAAGAACGGCAAGGGCCAGAAGAAGCTGCGTGCCCTCAAGCGCCTGAAGGTCGTCGCGGCCTTCCAGCAGTCGGGCAACTCCCCGCTGGGCATGGTGCTGGACGCCGTCCCGGTGATCCCGCCGGAGCTTCGTCCGATGGTTCAGCTCGACGGTGGCCGTTTCGCCACCTCCGACCTGAACGACCTGTACCGCCGCGTGATCAACCGCAACAACCGGCTCAAGCGACTGATCGACCTCGGCGCGCCCGAGATCATCGTCAACAACGAGAAGCGCATGCTTCAGGAGTCGGTGGACGCGCTGTTCGACAACGGCCGTCGTGGCCGGCCGGTCACCGGTCCGGGCAACCGTCCGCTCAAGTCGCTGTCCGATCTGCTCAAGGGCAAGCAGGGCCGCTTCCGTCAGAACCTGCTCGGTAAGCGTGTCGACTACTCGGGCCGTTCGGTCATCGTGGTCGGTCCCCAGCTCAAGCTGCACCAGTGCGGTCTGCCCAAGCTGATGGCTCTGGAGCTGTTCAAGCCGTTCGTGATGAAGCGTCTGGTCGACCTGAACCACGCGCAGAACATCAAGAGCGCCAAGCGCATGGTGGAACGTCAGCGTCCCCAGGTGTGGGATGTCCTCGAAGAGGTCATCGCCGAGCACCCGGTGCTGCTGAACCGTGCACCTACGCTGCACCGCCTGGGTATCCAGGCCTTCGAGCCGCAGCTGGTGGAAGGCAAGGCCATCCAGCTGCACCCGCTGGTGTGTGAGGCGTTCAACGCCGACTTCGACGGTGACCAGATGGCCGTGCACCTGCCGCTGTCGGCAGAGGCCCAGGCCGAGGCCCGCATCCTGATGCTGTCCTCGAACAACATCCTGTCCCCGGCGTCGGGTAAGCCGCTGGCCATGCCGCGTCTGGACATGGTGACCGGTCTGTACTTCCTGACCACCGAGGTCACGGGCGACGTCGGCGAGTACGTGGCCGCCGCCAAGGATCGTGCCGAGCAGGGCGTGTACAGCTCGCCCGCCGAGGCGATCATGGCGCTGGACCGCGGTGCTCTGTCGGTGCGCGCCAAGATCAAGGTGCGGTTGACGCAGCAGCGTCCGCCGGCCGCCGTCGAGGCCGAGCTGTTCGAGAACGGCTGGAAGCCGGGCGACGCCTGGACCGCGGAGACCACGCTGGGCCGGGTGCTCTTCAACGAGCTGCTGCCCAAGGGCTACCCGTTCGTCAACGAGCAGATGCACAAGAAGGTCCAGGCCCGGATCATCAACGATCTGGCCGAGCGCTTCCCGATGATCGTGGTGGCGCAGACCGTCGACAAGCTCAAGGACGCCGGTTTCCACTGGGCCACCCGTTCGGGTGTCACGGTCTCGATGGCCGACGTTCTGGTGCCGCCGCAGAAGCAGGAGATCCTGGAGCGGCACGAGGCCGAGGCCGAGGCGATCGAGCGCAAGTACCAGCGCGGCGCGCTGAACCACAACGAGCGCAACGAGTCCCTGGTCAAGATCTGGCAGGACGCCACCGAAGAGGTGGGTAAGGCGCTGGAGGAGTACTACCCGGCCGACAACCCGATCATCACGATCGTGAAGTCGGGCGCCACGGGTAACCTCACCCAGACCCGCACCCTGGCAGGCATGAAGGGTCTGGTGACCAACCCGAAGGGTGAGTTCATCCCGCGCCCGATCAAGTCCTCGTTCCGTGAGGGCCTGACGGTGTTGGAGTACTTCATCAACACCCACGGTGCTCGTAAGGGTCTGGCCGACACCGCTCTGCGTACCGCCGACTCGGGTTACCTGACCCGTCGTCTGGTGGACGTGTCGCAGGACGTCATCGTTCGCGAGACCGACTGTGAGACCGAGCGCGGCATCATCGTGCACCTGGCCGAGCGCGCCGCTGACGGCTCGCTGATCCGGGATGCGCACGTCGAGACCTCGGCGTTCGCCCGGACCCTGGCCACCGACGCGGTCGACGCCGACGGCAACGTCGTCATCGAGCGCGGCCATGACCTGGGTGACCCGGCCATCGACGCGCTGCTGGCTGCCGGCATCACGCAGGTGAAGGTCCGCTCCGTGCTGACCTGTGCCTCGGCCGCCGGTGTGTGTGCCAAGTGCTACGGCCGCTCGATGGCCACCGGCAAGCTGGTCGACATCGGCGAGGCCGTCGGCATCGTCGCCGCCCAGTCCATCGGTGAGCCCGGTACTCAGCTGACCATGCGTACCTTCCACCAGGGTGGTGTTACCGGTGGCGCCGACATCGTCGGTGGTCTGCCTCGCGTGCAGGAGCTGTTCGAGGCCCGTATTCCGCGGAACAAGGCGCCCATCGCCGACGTCGCGGGCCGGGTCCGGCTGGAGGAGAGCGACAAGTTCTTCAAGATCACCATCGTTCCCGACGATGGTGGCGAGGAAGTTGTCTACGACAAGCTCTCCAAGCGTCAGCGCCTGCGCGTGATCACCCACGAGGACGGGTCCGAAGGCGTGCTGTCCGACGGTGACCACGTCGAGGTCGGCGACCAGCTCATGGAAGGCTCCGCGGATCCGCACGAGGTTCTGCGTGTCCAGGGCCCCCGCGAGGTGCAGATCCACCTCGTCAAGGAGGTCCAGGAGGTCTACCGGGCCCAGGGCGTGTCGATCCACGACAAGCACATCGAGGTCATCGTCCGGCAGATGCTGCGTCGCGTCACGATCATCGATTCGGGTGCCACGGAGTTCCTGCCCGGCTCGCTCACCGAGCGCGCCGAGTTCGAGACCGAGAACCGTCGGGTCGTGGCCGAGGGCGGCGAGCCCGCGGCCGGCCGTCCGGTGCTGATGGGTATCACCAAGGCATCGCTGGCCACGGATTCGTGGTTGTCGGCGGCGTCGTTCCAGGAGACCACGCGTGTGCTCACCGATGCGGCGATCAACTGCCGCAGCGACAAGCTGCAGGGTCTGAAGGAAAACGTGATCATCGGCAAGCTGATCCCGGCCGGTACCGGCATCGCCCGTTACCGCGACATCCAGGTGCAGCCGACCGAAGAGGCCCGCGCTGCGGCGTACACGATCCCGTCCTACGAGGATCAGTACTACAGCCCGGACTTCGGCCAGGCCACCGGTGCTGCGGTGCCGCTGGACGATTACGGATACTCGGACTACCGCTAGTAGTTCACGGAAAAGCCCCCGCCCTGTGCGGGGGCTTTTTCGTGCGTGGGCATGGTCGCGTGTTGTTTCCGGACGCCGTCAAATATCTTGACGCCCCCTCAGATCGGGGTGACGCGATGCTTACGATCGTCGCTGTAGCGCGGCGGACAACGGGACCCCGACGTGTCGGCCCGCGCACCTAGACTTGGCGGCGTGCTCATCGGTTCGCATGTAGACAACACCGACCCATTGGCCGCAGCCGCCGCGGACGGCGCCGACGTGGTGCAGTTCTTCCTCGGCAACCCGCAGAGCTGGAAGAAGCCCAAGCCCCGCGAGGACGCCGAGGTGTTGAAGGCATCGGCGGTCCCGCTGTACGTGCATGCGCCGTACCTGATCAACGTCGCCTCGGCCAACAACCGCGTGCGGATTCCGTCCCGCAAGATCCTGCAGGACACGTGCGACGCCGCGGCCGAGATCGGCGCCACCGCGGTGATCGTGCACGGCGGCCATGCCGATGACAACGACATGGAGGCCGGGTTCGAGCGCTGGGTCAAGGCCCTCGATGCGCTGAACACCGACGTGCCGGTGTACCTGGAGAACACCGCGGGCGGCGATCACGCCATGGCACGGCATTTCGACACCATCTCCAGGTTGTGGGATCGCATCGGGGACAAAGGAATCGGCTTCTGCCTGGACACGTGCCATGCGTGGGCGGCGGGGGAGGCGCTGATCGACGCCGTCGACCGGATCAAGGCCATCACCGGGCGCATCGACCTGGTGCACTGCAACGATTCCCGCGATGCGGCCGGCTCCGGTGCCGACCGCCACGCGAATTTCGGTGCTGGGCAGATCGATCCGCAGTTGCTGGCCGCGGTGGTCAACGCAGCCGATGCTCCGGTGATCTGTGAGACCGCAGAAGAGGGACGCAAGGACGACATCGCGTTTCTGCGCGAGCACGCCGGCTGACACGTTCGCGACCTGAACCGTTTTCAACGGCATCGTGAAGCAAAGGTGAACTAACGTCACCTCTGTGACCGCGGTTGATGACTCGGTAACGGAAGAAGCCCCAGCGCAATGGGGCACCAATGACCGTGCTCGTCGACTGCGAATTCTGCGGTACATCGCGATCCTCGTGTGGGCGACCGTGGTCGTCTATCGCACCGCCACCGACGGTTTCGCGTTCAACCGAGAACTGTTGCTGCTCTATATCGCCACCGGTTTGCTCGCCGCGAGCATCGGCCAGGGCCGGCGGATGCTCTACGTGATCCGCGACTGGCTGCCGTTCGCCGTGGTGCTGGCCGCCTACGATCTGAGCCGCGGCGCGGCCACCCTGGTCGGCCGGCCCACCATGTGGCACTGGCAGGTCGACGCGGATCGCTGGCTGTTCTTCGGAACGGTGCCCACGGTGTGGCTGCAGGAACGGCTGAAACTGCTGCACCCGCCGTGGTGGGAAGTCGTGATCAGCACGGTGTACATGTCTTTCTTCATCCTTCCCTACGTCGTCGCGGGTGTGCTGTGGCTGCGTGACCGTGAAGAGTGGAAGCGGTTCGTACGGTTGTTCGTCGGGCTGTCGTTCGCGGCCCTGATCATCTACGCACTGCTGCCCGCCGCTCCGCCGTGGGCAGCGGCGCGGTGCAGTGCCGATGACGTCGACGGCGGCCCGTCCGGGCCCGGATGCATGTTCCGATCGGCGCGCGAAGCGGTCGACGGAGGCCTCCTCGGCGTCATGCAGGGTGGTCGCGACGGCGCGCACGAGTGGATCGAACGGATCGTCACCCGTGGCTGGGGCAAGCTCAATCTGCATACCGCAACGGCATTGATCGATCAGGGACAGGCCAGCGTGAACCTGGTCGCGGCGATCCCGTCTTTGCACGCGGGGCTCACCGCTGCGGTCGCGGTGTTCTTGTGGAACCGGGTGAACCGAGGATGGCGGCCGGTGCTGGTGGCCTATCCGCTGATCATGGCCTTCACGCTGGTGTACACCGCCGAGCACTACGTGGTCGACATCCTGCTCGGCTGGGCCTTGGCGGCAGCGGTGCTGTTCGCGCTCAATCGGTACGAAGCGCGCCAGACGCGTGCCTGCGGGGCCGAACCTGCGGCCGCCGGTGAGGACCCGATGCCGGACCCCGGTCTGGAGGTCGCAGACCCTTCCCGCTCGTGAGTCCGGCGTTTATCGAGTAGTCGACTACGCGTGCCGAATGCGATCGGTGGAATTTACGGTCATCACCATCACCCATCCAGGTGAGGAGGTAATCGTGATCATCACGAAGGCGCCGCCGGCCCCGACAAACCCGCTGCCCCGCATCGATGCCCTTCGGCCCGTCGGCGGACCGGTGTGGGTCGCCTGGCGGGAAAGCACCCTGACCCGGGCTTTCGAGCTCGAGACGTTGACGGACTTCCTGGCCCAGAACAGTTCGCGCGACATCGATTCGGCATTGGCGAAAGCGATCAAATGCCATCTCAGTGCGGCCAGGGATGCGGCGTCGGGCAAGAAGCCGGAACTCGGCATGCGAATCCGGCTGTCCCGCAACGGTCCGCTGCTCGAGCGCGCGATGAGCAACCTCGACGCCGCCGAGGCGCAGCTGCTCAACCTGGCGCCGACCGAATATCTGGCCGGGCAGCTGCCGTCACTGCTGCGGCATGTCCAGCGTCATCTCCGGTCGACCGACCCCGGCCGGCAGGAGTTCGAGCGGCTGGTACGCAACCTCAACACCGATCGTGGTTCGACATCGGAGAAGGTCGAGGCCGCGCGGGACCAGATCGTGGCGACCGTGCGGGCAGCCAGCTCCGCGGCGTTGCGGGAGAACATCCGGTTGCGCAGTTTCCGCAACATCGTCGTCAGCACCACGGCGCTGCTGTCGGTTCTGGTTGTCGTTCTGGCGGTGCTGGGATTCTTCAAGCCGACACTGATGCCGTTGTGTTTCGCGCCGCAGGACGGCGATGAGGTCACCGTGGTGTGCCCGACCGACCAGTCGGCGCCGTTCACCCCGCGGCGGGCAGGAGTCGAGCCGTCGGCCAAGGACAGGGACATCGACGACGTGGTGGCTGAGACAGCCAAACCCACGGATCTGATCGTGGTCGAGCTGATCGGGCTCGTCGCGGCCGCGATCGCCGCCGCCGCGACCATCAGCCATGTTCGGGGCTCCTCGGAACGCTATGGCATCCCGGTGGCCCTGGCCGCCCTCAAGCTGCCGACCGGGGCGCTGACCGCCGTCCTGGGTCTGCTGCTGATGCGCGGGCAGTTCGTTCCCGGGCTGAACGCACTGGACACCTCGGCACAGATTCTGGCGTGGGGTCTGGTCTTCGGCTACGCCCAGCAGCTGTTCACCAGGCTGATCGATCAGCAGGGGCAGACGGTGCTGAACAGCGTGCGTGGCGCCGACACCATCCCGCCGCCGCGTAAGGCCGCGGCCACCTGAGCGGTCGGTGCATTACAACTATTGTGCGGTTGTCGAGAATTTGTAACACTGGGCGCATGGCCACACACGTCGTCACCAATCAGGTCCCCACGCTGGAGGACTACAACCCCGCCACCTCCCCGGTGCTCGCCGAGGCCCTCATCCGTGAAGGCGGAGAGTGGGGCGTTGACGAGGTGCACGAACTCGGCGCGATCAACGGCAGCGCCCGGGCTCAGCGCTGGGGTGAACTGGCCGACCGCAACCGTCCCGTGCTGCACACCCATGACCGCTACGGGTTCCGGGTCGACGAGGTCGAATACGACCCGGCCTACCACGAGCTGATGAATGTGGCCGTCACCCACGGTCTGCACGGCGCCCCGTGGGCCGACGACCGCGAGGGCTCCCACGTCGTGCGGGCCGCCAAGACCTCGGTGTGGACCGTCGAGCCCGGGCACGTCTGCCCGATCTCGATGACCTATGCCGTCGTCCCCGCGCTGCGGTTCAACCCGGAACTGGCCGCGATCTACGAGCCGCTGCTGACCAGCCGGGTGTACGACCCCGAACTGAAGCTCGCGACGACGAAGGCCGGTATCACCGCGGGCATGTCGATGACCGAGAAGCAGGGCGGCTCCGACGTTCGCGCCGGCACCACCGAAGCCACGCCCAACGGCGACGGCACCTACTCACTGCGCGGCCACAAGTGGTTCACCTCGGCCCCGATGTGCGACATCTTCCTGGTGCTCGCCCAGGCGCCGGGCGGGCTGAGCTGTTTCTTCCTGCCGCGCATCCTGCCCGACGGCAGCCGCAACCGGATGTTCCTGCAGCGGCTCAAGGACAAGCTCGGCAATCACGCCAACGCCTCGAGCGAGGTCGAGTACGACGGCGCCACCGCCTGGCTGGTGGGCGAGGAGGGTCGCGGTGTGCCGACCATCATCGAGATGGTCAACCTCACCCGGCTCGACTGCACGCTGGGCAGCGCCACGAGCATGCGCAGCGGCCTGACCCGTGCCGTGCACCACGCCCAGCACCGAAAGGCGTTCGGCGCCTACCTGATCGATCAGCCGCTGATGCGCAACGTGCTCGCCGACCTGGCCGTGGAGGCCGAGGCGGCGACCATGCTGGCGATGCGGATGGCCGGTGCCACCGACAAGGCGGTCCGAGGTGACGAGCGCGAGGCGCTGCTGCGCCGTATCGGCCTGGCCGCCGGCAAGTACTGGGTCTGCAAGCGGGCCACCCCGCATGCGGCCGAGGCGATGGAATGCCTGGGCGGCAACGGCTACGTAGAGGACTCGGGCATGCCCCGGCTGTACCGGGAGGCCCCGCTGATGGGTATCTGGGAAGGCTCGGGCAACGTCAGCGCATTGGACACCTTGCGCGCCATGGCAACCCGGCCGGAGAGCATCGAGGTGCTCTTCGACGAACTCTCCAGGACCGCCGGGCAGGACCCGCGGCTGGACCGCCACGTCACCACGCTGCAGAACGACCTGCAGGATCTGGAGACCATCACCTACCGGGGCCGCAAGGTCGCCGAGGACATCTCGCTGGCCCTGCAGGGCGCGCTGCTGGTGCGTCACGGACACCCGGCCGTGGCGGAGGCCTTCCTGGCCAGCAGGCTCGGCGGGCAGTGGGGCCAGGCCTTCGGCACCCTGCCGACCGGGCTGGACCTGGCGCCGATCCTCGAGCGTGCCCTGGTCAAGGGATGAGCGTCGACACGCTCAAGACGATGACCTACGAGGTCACCGATCGGATAGCGCGAATCACGTTCAACCGCCCCGAAAAAGGCAACTCGATCGTCGCCGACACCCCGGTGGAACTGCAGGCCCTGGTCGAGCGCGCCGACCTCGACCCGAACGTGCACGTGATCCTGGTGTCCGGCCGAGGTGAGGGCTTCTGCGCCGGATTCGACCTGTCCGCCTACGCCGACGGGACCGGCGAGGCCGGGGGCGGCCGCTACGACGGGACCGTGCTGTCCGGGAGGACGCAGGCGATCAACCATCTTCCGGATCAACCGTGGGATCCGATGGTCGACTACCAGATGATGAGCCGGTTCGTGCGCGGCTTCTCCAGCCTCATGCACGCCGACAAGCCCACGGTGGTCAAGATCCATGGCTACTGCGTGGCCGGCGGCACCGACATCGCGTTGCACGCCGACCAGGTGATCGCCGCATCCGACGCCAAGATCGGCTACCCGCCCATGCGGGTGTGGGGTGTCCCGGCCGCCGGCCTGTGGGCGCATCGACTGGGGGATCAACGCGCCAAACGCCTTCTGTTCACCGGGGATTGCATCACCGGCGCGCAGGCCGCCGAATGGGGTCTCGCCGTCGAGGCCCCCGAGCCCGAAGACCTCGACGAGCGCACCGAGCGCCTCGTCGCACGCATCGCCGCCATGCCGGTCAACCAGCTCATCATGGCGAAGCTGGCCTGCAACTCCGCCTTGTTGCAGCAGGGCGTGGCGACCAGCCGAATGGTCAGTACGGTGTTCGACGGCATCGCCCGGCACACTCCCGAAGGGCACGCCTTCGTGGCCGACGCGGTCGAACACGGCTTCCGTGAGGCGGTGCGCCACCGCGACGAGCCGATGGGTGACTACGGACGCAGGTCGTCCGGGGTCTGACATGGCCGGGCTCAAACGAATGACGGCCCGCTCGGTGGTGCTGAGCGTGCTGCTCGGTGCCCACCCGGCGTGGGCGAGTGCGGCCGAACTGATCAGGCTGACGGCCGATTTCGACATCAAGGAGCCGACGCTGAGGGTGGCGCTGACCCGCATGGTCAGTGCCGGCGACCTGGTTCGCTCGGAGGACGGCTATCGACTGTCGGACCGGCTGCTGACCCGGCAGCGCCGCCAGGACGACGCGATCGATCCGCGATTGCGTGAGAATGACGGCCAATGGCTGACGCTGGTGATCACCAGTGTCGGCACCGATGCCCGCACCCGGGCCTCGCTGCGGAACACCCTGCAGCAGTACCGGTTCGGTGAACTGCGAGAGGGTGTGTGGATGCGCCCGGACAATCTCGACCAGGTGTTGCCGCAGGAGATCACCGGCCGGGTGCGGGTCCTGCACACGCGGGACGCCGATCCGGCCGGACTGGCCGCGACGCTGTGGGACCTCCCCGGCTGGCGGCACGCCGGCGAGCGTTTGTTGGACGAGATGGCCGCTGCGGCTGACGTTCCGGGGCGGTTCGTCGCGGCGGCCGGCATCGTGCGGCACCTTCTCGTGGACCCGGTCCTGCCCGACGATCTCCTGCCGGGTAGCTGGCCGGGCGCCGAGTTGCGCAAGGCCTACAACGGCTTCGCCGCCGAACTCGTCGATCGGCGCGATCAGAACGAACTCATGGAGGCAACGTGACCGAAGCTGTCCGGGTTGAACGCAACGGACCGGTGACCACGGTCATCATCGACCGCCCGCACGCCCGCAACGCGGTCGACGGTCCCACTGCCGCGGCCCTGTTCGCCGCGTTCGAGCAGTTCGACGCCGACGACGATGCCGCCGTTGCCGTTCTGACCGGCGCGGGTGGAACATTCTGCGCCGGTGCGGATCTCAAAGCATTCGGCACACCGGAGATGAACCGGCTCGACCCCGTCGGGCCCGGACCCATGGGGCCGAGCCGCATGGTGCTGTCCAAGCCCGTGATCGCCGCGATCGGCGGCCATGCGGTGGCCGGCGGTTTGGAACTGGCGTTGTGGTGTGACCTGCGTGTGGTCGAGGAGGACGCCGTGCTCGGGGTGTTCTGCCGCCGCTGGGGAGTGCCGCTGATCGACGGTGGCACCGTGCGGCTGCCCCGGCTGATCGGGCAGAGCCGGGCCATGGACCTGATCCTGACCGGGCGCGCCGTCGACGCGGCCGAAGCCCACGCGATCGGCCTGGCCAACCGGGTGGTGCCCACCGGCCAGGCCCGCGCGGCGGCAGAGGAACTGGCCGGCGAACTGTCCCGGCTGCCTCAGCAGTGTCTGCGGGCCGACCGCCTGTCAGCACTGCACCAGTGGGGCGAATCCGAGCAGGCGGCAATGGAGTTCGAATTCGCCAGCATCGCCCGCGTCGCGGAAGAGGCCGCCCATGGCGCCGGTCGGTTCGCCGGGGGAGCGGGCCGGCACGGCGCCAGCGCCGATTAACCCTTGTTGACCTTGTTGTTGCTGCCGGTGTTGGTGACCTTCGGATCGCCCGCCGCGTAGGTGACGGTGTTGTTCAGCCCGATGATCGTCAGACCCTTGTCGATCCGCTCGAAGGTGATCTTGTTGTCGGATCCGCCGATGTTCACATTGGCGCACGTGCCCTTCACCGTCAGCGTGTTGTTGGTGCCGCCGACAGTGAGCGACTTGCCGTCGGCACAGTCGATGTCGGTCGTGGTGCCGACCGACATGTAGTTGATGGTGTTGCCGACCTCGACGTTGACCCCGGACTGTCCCGCGGTGGCGCTCGGGGTGGTGGTGTCCGAACTTTCGGAACCACATGCCGCGAGGGTGAACGCCGCAGCCGCGGCGCCGATCCCGAGGATCAACTGGGTGTGGGGGAAACGGGTGAACACGGTAAGTCTCTGCTTTCTGCCTTGAGCTTTGGGTCAGGCGGGGACGCGACTGATCTGGTTGGTCATCCCCAGTTCACGGCCACGGTCGACGAGTATCGGATCACCGTTCTTGAAGAACACGGTCTGGTTGGAGCCGTACACGGTGACGTCGTTGATGACGTTGTCCGCGACGATCACGTTGGACGACCCCTGCACGGCGACCGCCCAGCAGGTGCCCAACGCGGTGATCCGGATATCGGTTCCGTTGACGAACAGCGTGGCGTTGTTGCAGTCAATGGTTTGTTCGATGCCCTGGCCGGTAACGGTGGTGTCACCGTTCTTGGCTGCGGCGCCGGGCGCACCGACGGTGAGCGCCAGCGGCAACGCGAGCGTGCCGGCCGCCAGCCCGACAATCATCCTCCGGCCCACAGCTGTCCAATTCACGGTGAATTCCCCTTCCGATCCGCTGCGAGAAGAGTACGTGGCCCCCTTCTCGTCGCGGCAAGTGTTGACCAGTTTGACGGGCGTTCGCCGACAGGTCGCGTGCTGTGTCGGTGCTGGGTACCGTGTTCAGCAATGCGTCGGTGTGTTGTTCAGGCTGCTGCCGTGGCAGTCACAGCCGTGGTGACCGTCGCGGGGTGTTCGCACACCATCGACGGGGCTGCCCAGCGCGCGTCGGCCGATACCGCCGACCCAGACCGCAGTTTCGGATACGTCGACGACCGCTGCGGGCTGCTCGTCGACAGCACGATCCAGGAGATCCTGGCTGCCGACAATGTCGTGCGCCCGTACAGCGGTGCGGTCTGCCAGTACGTGTTGTCGCGCAAGACCCAGCCCGGCGCCGAGCCGAATGCGGGCTCGCCCGCGATGCTCGACGTGATCTTCTCCTGGTTCGAGAAGGGCTCGCTGGAGCGTGAGCGAGCGGTGGCCCGCAGCCGGGATGCGCAGATCACCGATGTCGTGGTGGAGCGGCACCAGGCGTTCGTGGCGCGCCGCGACGTGACGGGCGCGGCCTGCTGGGCGACCGCGTCGGCCGGGTCGGGCGTGATCAGTTGGTGGGTGCAGTTCCGCGGTGCCGGTGCTGCCGGACAAGCCGCCAAGGGTGATCCGTGCCAGGACGCGAAGAAGCTGCTGTCGGCCACGCTTCAATCGGAACTCTGACCGTGGCACACCGCTACCTCGCAATGAGGTGTCTGACCGGCGTCGCAGCCGCAGCGGCGCTGCTGACGGCGTGTGGATCGACGGACGCACCGCCGGCTCCGGAGCCGGCTCCCGCCGGCGGCGGTTTTCACGGCGCGGACTGCAACGGCGTCACCGACGCCGACATCGCCGATGCTGTGGGCTCGTCGATGTTCACCAAGGCCGTGGTCAGCGATACCGGGTGTTTCTGGCAGGAGAATTCGGTCCTGGGCACCTTCGGTGCCGGGATGGGCATCTCCACCTGGTGGTACCGGGGGAGTGACATGGACACCGAGCGGACCCTGGAGACCCGGGCCGGACGCACGCTCACCGAGCTGTCCATCGACGGCAATCAGGGATTCCGCGCGGCGGACGCGAATGTGTGCAGTATCTACGTGGCCAAGGGTGAGGATGTGATCACCTGGTCGATTCAGACCATGAACCCGGCCACGCTGCCTGATCTGTGTCAGGTAACCGAGAAACTCGCCCGGCTCAGTCAGGGCCGGATGAACTGATCTGCGCTGTCAGAGGGGCTACAGTTTCACGGCGACCCCAACGGGGGACGTCCTCACTTCGACTCGAAGGCAGTGCCCAAATGTCAGCTCGGCCGGAGCCACAGGTGGCCGGCGCCCGACGTTCCCAGTCGCGGCCGGCTCGGACCACCAAGCTCAGCCGTGACGCCATCGTCAACGCCGCGCTGACGTTCCTGGACCGTGAGGGCTGGGATGCCCTGACCATCAACGCGCTGGCCGGCCAGCTCGGCACCAAGGGCCCGTCGCTCTACAACCATGTGCAGAGCCTTGACGACTTGCGTCGCACGGTCCGGATGCGGGTGATCGACGACATCATCGAGATGCTCAACACCGTTGGCTCCGGCCGCACCCGTGACGATGCAGTGGCTGTGATGGCCAGTGCCTACCGCAGCTACGCCCATCACCATCCCGGTCGCTACTCCGCGTTCACCCGGATGCCTTTCGGCGGAGACGATCCCGAGTACTCGGCAGCCACCAGGGCGGCAGCCGGTCCGGTCATCGAAGTGCTGACCTCCTATGGGTTGCAGGGCGAGGATGCCTTCTATGCCGCACTGCAGTTCTGGTCGGCATTGCACGGCTTCGTCCTGCTCGAAATGACGGGTGTGATGGACGACATCGACACCGATGCGGTGTTCACCGATATGCTGCGACGACTGGCCGCAGGTATGGGGCAACGAGAGTCGTAGCGTCTGACCTGGGATTAGGTTCTCGTGAGCGGGTTTGGTTCGGCGCGGCCAGCCCTGGTATCGTGGTAGATCGTGCCTGGCCGGAAGGCGCATGCGGCTGAGTGTTTCGCAAGCGTGCCCGCACGCCGGGCCAATTTGCATGTCTAACACGCATCGGAATTCCACCGGTGTAAGAACGTGCGACACGCCCGGACGCGGGGTACGCGACCGGGGGATAACTGCAGTACAGAGACTTAGAACAGCAAAAAAGCAGCAGAGCAACACAGAGAAAGCCGGTACATGCCAACCATCAACCAGCTGGTCCGCAAGGGTCGCCGCGACAAGGTCGCGAAGGTCAAGACCGCGGCCCTCAAGGGCAGCCCGCAGCGCCGTGGCGTGTGCACCCGCGTGTACACCACCACCCCGAAGAAGCCGAACTCGGCGCTTCGCAAGGTCGCTCGCGTGAAGCTGACCAGCGGCGTTGAGGTCACCGCCTACATCCCCGGTGAGGGCCACAACCTGCAGGAGCACTCGATGGTGCTGGTGCGCGGTGGTCGTGTGAAGGACCTCCCCGGTGTCCGTTACAAGATCATCCGCGGCTCGCTCGACACCCAGGGTGTCAAGAACCGCAAGCAGGCCCGTAGCCGCTACGGCGCCAAGAAGGAGAAGAGCTGATGCCGCGCAAGGGTCCCGCGCCGAAGCGCCCGTTGGTCAACGATCCGGTCTACGGGTCGCAGCTGGTCACCCAGCTGGTCAACAAGGTTCTGCTGGACGGCAAGAAGTCACTGGCCGAGCGCATTGTCTACGGTGCGCTGGAGCAGGCTCGCGACAAGACCGGCACCGACCCGGTCGTCACCCTGAAGCGCGCGCTCGACAACGTCAAGCCCGCCCTCGAGGTGCGTAGCCGCCGCGTCGGTGGTGCCACCTACCAGGTGCCGGTCGAGGTCCGCCCCGATCGCTCCACCACCCTGGCCCTGCGTTGGCTGGTCAGCTTCTCCAAGGCCCGTCGCGAGAAGACCATGATCGAGCGCCTCGCCAACGAGATCCTGGACGCCAGCAACGGCCTGGGTGCCGCTGTGAAGCGTCGTGAGGACACTCACAAGATGGCCGAAGCGAACCGGGCTTTCGCGCACTACCGCTGGTGACACCCGCGCCCGGCATCCAGCGTCGGGTGCCGGTAAGCGCGCAATCGAACACCTAATCAAGCAAGCGAAAGAGTTGGGAAGACTTCCGTGGCACAGGACGTGCTGACTGACCTGAACAAGGTCCGCAACATCGGCATCATGGCGCACATCGACGCCGGCAAGACGACGACGACCGAGCGCATCCTTTATTACACCGGCGTCAATTACAAGATCGGTGAGACGCACGACGGTGCCTCCACCACCGACTGGATGGAGCAGGAGCAGGAGCGTGGTATCACCATCACCTCCGCAGCCGTCACCTGCTTCTGGAACAACAACCAGATCAACATCATCGACACCCCCGGGCACGTCGACTTCACCGTTGAGGTGGAGCGCAGCCTGCGTGTGCTCGACGGTGCCGTTGCCGTCTTCGACGGCAAGGAGGGTGTTGAGCCGCAGTCCGAGCAGGTGTGGCGTCAGGCCGACAAGTACGACGTGCCCCGGATCTGCTTCGTCAACAAGATGGACAAGCTCGGTGCGGACTTCTACTTCACCGTGCAGACCATCAAGGACCGCCTCGGCGCCAAGCCGCTGGTGATCCAGCTGCCGATCGGTGCCGAGAACGACTTCGAGGGCATCATCGACCTGGTCGAGATGAACGCCAAGGTGTGGCGCGGCGAGACGAAGCTCGGTGAGAGCTACGAGACCGTCGAGATCCCCGCGGATCTGGCCGACAAGGCCGCCGAGTACCGCAGCGAATTGATGGATACCGTCGCCGAGACCGACGAGGCGCTTCTGGAGAAGTACCTCGGCGGCGAAGAGCTCACGATCGACGAGATCAAGGGCGCGATCCGCAAGCTGACCGTGAACAGCGAGCTGTACCCGGTGCTGTGCGGCAGCGCGTTCAAGAACAAGGGTGTGCAGCCGATGCTGGACGCCGTGATCGACTACCTCCCCTCGCCGCTGGACGTCGAGTCCGTCAAGGGCCACGTCCCCGGCAAGGAGGACGAAGAGGTCCTGCGCAAGCCGTCGACCGACGAGCCGTTCGCCGCGCTGGCATTCAAGATCGCCGTGCACCCCTTCTTCGGCAAGCTCACCTACGTCCGCGTGTACTCGGGAAAGGTCGAGTCCGGTGCCCAGGTCATCAACGCGACCAAGGGCAAGAAGGAGCGTCTGGGCAAGCTGTTCCAGATGCACGCCAACAAGGAGAACCCGGTCGAGTCGGCCTCCGCTGGTCACATCTACGCCGTGATCGGCCTGAAGGACACCACCACCGGTGACACCCTGTGCGATCCGAACCAGCAGGTCGTGCTGGAGTCGATGACCTTCCCCGATCCGGTGATCGAGGTGGCGATCGAGCCCAAGACCAAGAGTGACCAGGAGAAGCTGGGCACCGCGATCCAGAAGCTCGCCGAAGAGGACCCGACCTTCAAGGTGCACCTGGACCAGGAGACCGGCCAGACCGTCATCGGCGGTATGGGCGAGCTGCACCTGGACATCCTGGTGGACCGCATGCGTCGCGAGTTCAAGGTCGAGGCCAACGTCGGTAAGCCCCAGGTGGCCTACCGCGAGACCATCCGCCGCAAGGTGGAGAAGGTCGAGTTCACCCACAAGAAGCAGACGGGTGGCTCGGGCCAGTTCGCGAAGGTGCTCGTCGACCTCGAGCCGTTCGTCGGCGAGGACGGCGCGACCTACGAGTTCGAGAACAAGGTCACCGGTGGCCGCATCCCGCGCGAGTACATCCCGTCGGTGGATGCCGGTGCGCAGGACGCCATGCAGTACGGCGTGCTCGCCGGCTACCCGCTGGTGAACCTGAAGCTGACGCTGCTCGACGGCGCCTACCACGAGGTCGACTCCTCGGAAATGGCGTTCAAGGTGGCGGGTTCGCAGGTGCTGAAGAAGGCCGCGCAGGCGGCCCAGCCGGTCATCCTGGAACCCATCATGGCTGTCGAGGTCACGACGCCCGAGGACTACATGGGCGACGTGATCGGCGACTTGAACTCCCGCCGTGGTCAGATCCAGGCCATGGAGGAGCGCAGCGGTGCGCGCGTCGTCAAGGCGCAGGTGCCGCTGTCGGAGATGTTCGGCTACGTGGGCGACCTTCGGTCGAAGACCCAGGGCCGGGCGAACTACTCCATGGTGTTCGACTCGTACGCCGAAGTTCCGGCGAACGTGGCGAAGGAGATCATCGCGAAGGCGACGGGTCAGTAAGCTCGTCGCGGCAACTGTCGCGGCACACAACTGAACACATCATCACTGCTTTTAGGAAAAGCACCAACAAGTCCAGGAGGACACCACAGTGGCGAAGGCGAAGTTCGAGCGGACGAAGCCGCACGTCAACATCGGGACCATCGGTCACGTTGACCACGGCAAGACGACGCTTACTGCAGCAATCACCAAGGTTCTGCATGACAAGTACCCCGAGTTGAACGAGTCGCGCGCATTCGACCAGATCGACAATGCGCCTGAGGAGCGTCAGCGCGGCATCACGATCAACATCTCCCACGTGGAGTACCAGACCGAAAAGCGGCACTACGCCCACGTGGACGCCCCCGGTCACGCCGACTACATCAAGAACATGATCACCGGTGCCGCCCAGATGGACGGCGCGATCCTGGTGGTCGCCGCGACCGACGGCCCGATGCCGCAGACCCGCGAGCACGTGCTGCTGGCCCGCCAGGTGGGTGTGCCCTACATCCTGGTGGCGCTGAACAAGTCGGACGCCGTGGACGACGAGGAGCTCATCGAGCTCGTCGAGATGGAGGTCCGCGAACTGCTGGCCGCTCAGGACTTCGACGAGGACGCCCCGGTTATCCGGGTCTCCGCGCTGAAGGCGCTTGAGGGTGACCCGAAGTGGGTCAAGTCGGTTGAGGACCTGATGGACGCGGTCGACGAGTCGATCCCGGATCCGGTTCGCGAGACCGACAAGCCGTTCCTGATGCCCGTCGAGGACGTCTTCACCATCACCGGTCGTGGCACCGTGGTGACCGGTCGCGTCGAGCGTGGCGTGATCAACGTCAACGAAGAGGTCGAGATCGTCGGCATCCGCCCGACCACGACCAAGACCACCGTCACCGGTGTGGAAATGTTCCGCAAGCTGCTCGACCAGGGCCAGGCCGGCGACAACGTCGGTCTGCTGGTTCGTGGCATCAAGCGCGAGGACGTCGAGCGTGGCCAGGTTGTGGTCAAGCCCGGTACCACCACCCCGCACACCGAGTTCGAGGGCAGCGTCTACATCCTGTCCAAGGACGAGGGCGGCCGCCACACGCCGTTCTTCAACAACTACCGCCCGCAGTTCTACTTCCGTACCACGGACGTGACCGGCGTGGTTACCCTGCCCGAGGGCACCGAGATGGTGATGCCCGGTGACAACACCGACATCTCCGTCAAGCTGATCCAGCCTGTCGCCATGGACGAGGGCCTGCGCTTCGCGATCCGCGAGGGCGGCCGTACCGTCGGCGCCGGCCGGGTTACCAAGATCAACAAGTAATTGTGATCTGACCTAGCACTGCGAGAGCGGCGCTCACCTTCGGGTGAGCGCCGTTTTTGTTTTTCAGGCGTGTTGGTGCTGGGCCCGGTGTAACGCCTGTGATAGATGAGACGATCTTTCTTGCATAGGTTGTCTACACGGGTTGGGGCAGACATGGTGCGACGGATATGGGCGCTGGCCGCGGCGGTGGTTTTCGGTGGCGCGACGGTTGGTCTGGCCGCAGCGAGCCCGGCGCAGGCCGCGCCGGGGTGCCCGGACGTGCACTGGATCGGCGTCGCCGGCTCCGGCGAGCGTGACGATCCGACAGTTGATGCAGGCATGGGCCGGGTGGTCTACAACTCCTTGCGCGACTTGGGGCAATGGGTGCAACAGGACGGGCGGACCATGACCGCCGAGGCCGTGGCCTACCCCGCGGCGCCGGTCCCCGCCGACGGTGATCTGCTGGGCTGGGGCGGCTTCATGAGCAGTGTCGATGCCGGGGTGGCGGCGCTGGGCAACCAGTACGCGGCCTTCACCCAGCAGTGCCCCGCCAGCGAGGTCGTGCTGGCCGGCTATTCGCAGGGCGCGATGGTGGTCCACCGCAATCTGGCCGCGTTGTCAGCGAGCCCCAATCTGGCCGCCGCGCTGTTGGTCGCCGACGGTGACCGGTTGCCCGCCGACCCCACTGTCAATCTGGGCACCGCGACCGCGTTGCCCGGAACCGGTAAGGGCGTCGCGCAGGACTGGCCGATCCTGGCCCACGCTCCGGCCCCGCTGCCAGTGTCGGTCGGCAGTCGCACGATCAGTGTGTGCGATCGTGGCGACGCGGTCTGCGACTATGACGAGGACGCCGACGAGGTGACCGCCACCGCGATCGCCGTGCACACCAGTTATGCCCGGTCGGCCAGTGGGGGATACCGGTGGACCTGGCCGTTGTACCGGATGCTGGGCCCGTCACCGATGCAGCAGCAGGTCGTACCGACGGGTGGCTCGGCGGGTGGAGTCGTTCACTCCTGATTTGAGTGGTCCAGGGCGCTAATCTGATGGCGCCCAACCGACGACAGGAGCCTGCGATGTCCACATTCTGGCGGTACGTGCGCATTCAGTCCTTCGTGCTGTTGTGTGGCATCGTCGGTCCGATCTTCCTGACCATCTACTTCGTCAGCGGCGGTGATCCGATGATGAAGTGGATGTTCTGGGTGGGTCTGTTGATCACCGCGATCGATGTCCTGATCGCACTGGGGCTCACCGCGGCCGGGACGAAGTCGGCGGCGCAGAACGAGAAGCTCGAACAGATCGGAGTGCTGGCCCTGGCCCAGGTCACCGGCATTCACGAGACCAACACCCGCATCAACGAGCAGCCGCTGGTGAAGCTGGATCTGCAGATCTCGGCGCCCGGCATCGCGCCGTTCGCGAGTCAGGACCGCGTGCTCGCCTCGGTGTCGCGACTGCCGATGATCACCAACCGCAAATTGGTCGCCCTGGTGGACCCGACCACCAACGAATACCGGATCGATTGGGAGAGAAGCAGTCTGGTCAGCGGTCTGATGCCTGCGACGTTCACCATCGCCGAGGACAACAAGACCTACGACCTCACGGGTCAGTCCGGCCCGTTGATGGAGATCCTGCAGATCCTCAAGGCACACGGCATCGGCATCAACAACATGATCGACCTGCGGGCCAATCCCGGGGTCCGCGACCAGGTGCAGGCGGTGGTGCGGCGCGCGGCGACAAACTCTTCGCGCGAGCGCTCATCGGCCGCGCAGCAGGCGCCGACCACGTCGGTGGCCGCATCGGATCCGGGAGCGCCGGCGGCGCCTTTCCTCGCACCGCCCGCGCCGTCGACCGCGCAACGCCTTCAGGAACTGGAAACGCTGCGAGCGACGGGCGCCATCAGCGACGACGAGTACACGGCGAAGCGACAGCAGATCATCGCCGATCTCTGATCTCGTTCCGGATGAATCCGGTTGGCGCGTTTGCCGTTTGCCTTCCGCGAGTTCACCAGCAGTTTGCTGACCGTGTTTTATGGTTACACCGGATTCACGATCGTCCAGGCTCCGTCCAGCAGACAGCGAAAGACGAGTTATGACAACGGCTGAACCGAAGACCGGTGAGGTGAGCGAGAAGGTCAGCCTGCCGACCCTGACCGCGATGGTGGTCGGATCGATGGTCGGCTCGGGGGTGTTTCTGCTGCCCCGCCGGTTCGGCGCGGAGTCCGGGGTGCTGGGCGCGATGATCGCCTGGGCCATCGCCGGTACGGGAATGCTGATGCTGGCCTTCGTATTCCAGCGGCTGGCCACCCGCAAGCCCGAACTGGACGCGGGGATCTTCGCGTACGCCAAGGCCGGGTTCGGCGACTACGTCGGCTTCAACTCCGCGTTCGGATTCTGGGCATCGGCGTGCGCGGGCAACGCATCGTACTGGGTGCTCATCATGGCCACCACCAGTGCGTTGTTCCCGCAACTGGGCGACGGCAGCACCGTGCTCGCGGTGTTGGTCTCCTCGGTGGGGGTGTGGCTGTTCTGCTACCTGATCCTGCGCGGCGTCAAGGAAGCCGCGGTGATCAATCGGATTGCGACGGTTGCCAAGGTCGTTCCGATCCTGGTGTTCATCGTGATCGCCATCGTCGCGTTCAAGGCCGGCGTGTTCGCCGACAACTTCTGGGGCGGTTGGAAGGCCGAGGGCGGTCCGTCGGCTTCGGTGTTCGAACAGGCCAAGGGCACGATGCTCATCACGGTGTTCGTGTTCATGGGCATCGAGGGAGCCAGCGTGTATTCGCGGTACGCGAAGAAGCGCGAGGACGTCGGCCGGGCGACGGTCATCGGATTCCTGTCTGTACTCGCGGTTTTCGCCTTGGTGACGTTGGTGTCCTACGGCGTCTTGCCGCAGTCTGAACTCGCCACCGTCAACCAGCCGTCGATGGCCTCGGTGCTCGAATCCATTGTCGGTCCATGGGGTTCGGTGTTCATCCGGGTGGGTGTCGTGCTCTCGGTGTTGGGGGCGTATCTGGCCTGGACACTGATGGCTGCAGAGATTCTCTACATCCCGGCGAAATCCGCGGACATGCCACGCTTCCTGGCCCGGACCAACAGCCACGGTGCGCCGGTGACGGCCCTGGTGATGGCAGGCGGCCTGGTGCAGCTGCTGCTCATCCTGCTGCTGTTCACCTCCGAGGCACTGGATTTCATGCTGGACCTCACCGCGGCTCTCGCTCTGATTCCCTACTTCTTGGCGGCCGGCTACGCGCTGAAACTGGTCCTGACCCGCGAGACGTACGAGAACGGCAAACCCCTGCTCGCCGACGGTGTGGTGGCGGGGGTGGCCACGTTCTACACGCTGTTCCTGGTGTACGCGGCCGGGTTCGATCACCTTCTGTTGTCCTGCATCCTGTACGCGGCCGGTGCCGTCTTGTACGTGATGGCCCGCCGCGAGCGCAGCCTGCGGGTGTTCTCGCCGCCGGAGGCGGTGTTGTTCGTGGTCATCTTGCTCGGCGCGGTCGCCGGAATCGCGGGTCTGATCACCGGGCAGATTCAGATCTAGTGCCACCCATCGTGAAAGGAAGATGATGCCGAATCCGTCCGCCACGTATGGCGTGCACTCCGAGGTAGGGAAGCTGCACAAGGTGTTGGTGTGCTCGCCGGGGCTGGCCCATGAACGGCTCACCCCGACCAACTGCGACGACCTGTTGTTCGACGACGTGCTGTGGGTTCAGAACGCACGCCGCGACCACTTCGACTTCATGGACAAGATGCGCGACCGTGGGGTCGAGGTCGTCGAACTGCACAACCTGCTGACCGAGACGATCGAGATCCCCGAGGCCAAGGCGTGGCTGCTGGACCGCAAGATCGTGGCCAACGAGGTCGGCGTCGGGCTGGTCGACGACACCCGCGGGTTCCTGGACTCCCTTCCCGAGCGCCGGCTCACCGAATTCCTCATCGGTGGGCTGTCCACCCGGGACCTGCCCGCCGAGGTCCGCTCCGGGTATCTGGCCCTGGCCCGCGAGGACACCGGCGTCAACGAGTATCTGATGCCGCCGCTGCCCAACACGCTCTACACCCGTGACACCACCTGCTGGATCTACGGTGGACTGACGCTCAACCCGTTGTTCTGGCCGGCTCGGCATGACGAAACCTTGTTGATGAAGGCGATCTACCAGTTCCATCCCGACTACGTGGGTTCGACGGTGTGGTGGGGCGACCCGGAGAAGTCCTGGGGCCAAGCCACTCTCGAGGGCGGTGATGTGCTCATTCCAGGCAAGGGCGTGGTGCTGATCGGCATGAGCGAGCGCTCCTCGCGGCAGGCCATCACCCAGGTCGCCGCCGAACTGTTCGCCGGGGGTGCGGCCGAGAAGGTGATCGTCGCCGGCATGCCCAAGCTGCGGTCGGCGATGCACCTGGACACGGTGTTCACCTTCGCCGACCGCGATGTGGTGACCATCTACCCGGAGATCGTCAACAGCATCGTCGCGTTCACCCTGCTGCCCAGCGATACCGAGCCGGGTGTCGAGGTGGTGCCGGAATCCAAACCGTTCATCGACGTGGTCGCGGCCGCGCTGGGCCTGCCGAAGCTCCGGGTCGTCGAGACCGGCGGCACCGCCTACGACTCGGAACGACAGCAGTGGGACAGCGGCAACAACCTTGTTGCTGTCGAACCGGGGGTGGTTTTCGCCTACGACCGCAACACCCACACCAACTCTCTGCTGCGTAAGGCAGGCGTAGAGGTGATCACGATCGTCGGTGCTGAGCTGGGTCGCGGCCGAGGTGGCGGGCACTGCATGACCTGCCCGATCATCCGTGATCCCATTGAGTGGTAGGAGTCCAGGAACACGTTCTACTTCTGCTGTTAGCCTGTGGCCAGACTCACTGAAAGGACCCTGGCATGGCGGCAGGTAACGCAACACTGGAAGGCCGGGTGGCATTCGTCACCGGCGCTGCACGCGGCCAGGGGCGCGCGCACGCGGTGCGGTTGGCCAACGAGGGTGCCGACATCATCGCGATCGATGTCTGCCGGCCCGTCGACGACTCGATCACCTACCCGGCCGCGACATCGGAGGATCTGGCAGAAACGGTCGCGGCCGTGGAGGCCGCGGGCCGCAAGGTGCTCGCGCGCGAGGTCGACATCCGCGATCTGGCCGCCCAGCAGCAGGTGGTGGCCGACGGCGTCGAGCAGTTCGGCCGGCTCGACATCGTGGTCGCCAATGCCGGGGTGCTCAGCTGGGGACGGCTGTTCGAGATGTCGCCCGAGCAGTTCGACACCATCATCGACGTCAACCTCAACGGCACCTGGCGGACCATCCGGGCCGCGGTGCCCGCCATGATCGAGGCCGGCAACGGCGGCTCGATCATCATCGTCAGCTCCTCGGCCGGGCTCAAGGCCACGCCGGGCAACGGCCACTACTCGGCCTCGAAGCACGGGCTGGTCGCGTTGACCAACGCTCTGGCACTTGAGGTGGGGGAGTTCGGAATTCGGGTCAACTCGATCCATCCGTACTCGATCGACACTCCGATGATCGAACCGGAGGCAATGGCCGAGATCTTCTCCAAGTACCCGAGCTACCTGCACAGCTTCGCCCCGATGCCGTATCACAAGGTGACCGACGGCAAGAACGAGGGACTCGCGGCGTTCATGGCGCCCGAGGAGGTCGCCGACGTGGTGGCGTTCCTGGCCGGTGACAACTCGGCAACCCTGTCGGGCAGCCAGATCGCCGTCGACCGGGGTGTGCTCAAGTACTGAAGGTTCCGAAGCGGTCAGCCCGGGAGGACGAGAACCGGAACCGGGCTGTGCCGCAGGATCTTCGATCCATGTGAGCCCAGGAAAACCCGGGCGACCGCGCCGCCGGGTGAGGTTCCGATCGCCAGGATCTCACCCTCCAGCCAGTCGATGACATCGAGTGCTTCACTCCAGTCGTTGCCGGTGACGACCTGCACCTCGACGCCGTCCCCGATGACGTTGTCGTCCTTCAACCGAATCAGCGCCTGCTGAGCCTGTTTTGCCCATTCCTGCAGGATCGCGTCCTCGGCGTGCAGCCCGACGGTCGGCGGGTACATGTTGCGTCCCCGGACCGCGAAGGTGACCACGCGCAGGGGTGTATCCAGTCTTCGGCTCAGGTCGGTCACCTGCTGGACGACGGCCACCGCTTCGGGGGAGCCCGGGTAGGCACAGGTGATGCGTGCCAGCGCACCGGATTTCGGCCTGCGGTAGCCGCGCGGGCTGATCGCCAGCGGGACCGGGCAGGAGTGCAGCAGCCGATCCGCGGTCGACCCCACCACCACCTGGCCCAATTGGCCGTCCGATGCCGAGCCGAGGACGAGCACCTCGGCGCTGAGCTCGTCAACCGCGTTCAACAGTCCGCCGGATACCGAGCGATGCGCGAATTTGTGGAAGCTGACGTCGAGGCGATCGTCGAGTGCGGATACGTGCTGCCGTGCCTGTTCGGCCGACGATGCTGCCAACTGTGCTGCGTACTCGGCATATTCGGCGTCGACGCGGGCCGGTGACGGGTTCAGCCACGGACGCGGAACGACGGTGGCCACCGCCAGCGAGGTGTTCAGGGTGCGGGCCGCGCCGACCGCGAGGTGCAGTGCCGATGCCCCGCCCTTTCCGGCGAGATACCCGACGACGACGGTCATCGGGTCTCCTCGGCACCGGGGGTGGTCATCACGTCGTCCTCACCGGCGGCCGCACCGGGGATGTATCCGTCGCCGCCGTCGTTGAGGGCACTGTGGTGCCGGCTCCACAAGAGGTAGAACGCGAGGACGAGCGCGACCCAGATGCTGAACCACAGCCAGGTGATGTGCGGCAGGCCGTACAGTACGAACAGGCAGGCCAGCACGGACAGGACCGGCGTCACCGGGTAGCCGGGAACCTTGAAGGATCGAGGCAGGTCCGGCTCCCGCACCCGCAGGAGGATCACGCCGATGGACACCACGATGAACGCCACCAGCGTGCCGATCGAGACCAGATCCCACAGATAATCCAGCGGCACGAATCCGGCCAGGGTGCCGGTCACCGCCGCGACGACGATGGTGTTGTTCACCGGAGTCATGGTGCGCGGGTTCACTTTTGCGAACATCGGCGGCAGCAGGCCGTCGCGGCCCATGGCGAAAAGGATGCGGGTCTGGCCGTACATCACCACCAGGGTCACCGAGAAGATCGAGATCACCGCGCCGAAAGCGAGGATGCTGCTGGCCCACGTCTGACCGTGCAGGATGTTGGTGAGCATCACCGACAGTCCGGCTTCGGACTGCTCGTCGGAACCGAACTCGTCGGCGGACTGGGTGCCCAGGCCGGCGAAGGCGACCAGGATGTAGATGCTGGTGACGACCACCAGCGCGCCGAGGATCGCCCGCGGCATGGTCTTCTGCGGGTTCTTCACCTCGTCACCGGCGGTGGACACGGCGTCCAGGCCGATGAATGTGAAGAAGATGGTGCTGGCAGCGGCGGTGATCCCGGCGAATCCCTTGTCCCAGAAGCCGGCGAAATGATCGGTGGTGAATGCGGTGAACGCGATGGCCACGAACATGCCGAGCACGGCGAGCTTGAGGATCACCATGACGGTGTTGACCGCCGCGGACTCGCTGGCACCGCGGATCAGTAGCAGGGCGCACATGATGATCAGCACCGTTGCGGGCAGGTTGATCAGGCCGGGGTTGTCGCCCCACGGTGCCGCGGACAGTGCGTGCGGCAACCGCCAACCGAACCAGTTGTCCAGCAGCTGATTGAGGTAGCCGCTCCATCCGATCGCGGTCGCCGACATGGATACGCCGTACTCCAGCAGCAGGCAGGCCGCGACGCCCATCGCGATGAATTCGCCCATCGTGGTGTAGGCGTAGGAGTAGGTGGAGCCCGAAACCGGTACGGCCGCCGCCATTTCGGCATAGCAGATCGCCGACAACCCGGCGGCTATGCCGGCCACCACGAACGACACCAGCACAGCGGGGCCGGCTTTGGGAACGGCCTGCTGCAGCACGATGAAGATGCCGGTGCCCACCGTCGCGCCGACGCCGAACAGGGTCAGCTGGAACGTGCCGATACTTCGCCGGAGGTGGTCGGAGGCGCCGTGTGCGACCGGAGCACCGAGAACGGGCCTCCGTCGCAACATCTGGCCGGTCAAGCTGTTGGCTGGGGCGGACATGGTGCCTCCTTGGTGCCGATCAACCGATTATCGGCGCGCCTCGGTCAGGGTGTCAGCGAATTGGTCAACGGCCCAGTCGAGCTCGTCGGCGGTCACCACCAGGGGCGGGGCGAACCGCAGGGTCGAGCCGTGGGTGTCCTTGACCAGCACGCCGCGTTCGGCCAGCGCGAGGCCGAACTGCTTGCCGGTGCCCAGATCCGGGTCGATGTCCACCCCGGCCCATAGGCCCATGCCTCGCACGGCGGTCACCCCGTGCCCGATCAGCCCGGTGAGCCGATCGTGCAGGTGCTCCCCGAGTTGGGTTGAACGGAGCTGGAATTCGCCACGGCGCAGCATGGCGACGACCGTGGTGCCGATGGCCGTGGCCAGCGGGTTGCCGCCGAAGGTGGAGCCGTGTTCGCCGGGGTGCAGCACGCCGAGTACGTCGCGGTCGGCCACGACCGCGGACAGCGGTACCACGCCACCGCCCAGGGCCTTGCCGAGCAGGTACACGTCGGGGACTGCATCCCAGTGTTCGCAGGCGAAGGTGCGTCCGGTGCGGGCCAGGCCGGACTGGATCTCGTCGGCGATCAGCAACACGTTGTTGCGGGTACAGATCTCGCGGACCCGGGGCAGGAAGTCGTCGGGGGGCACGATGATGCCCGCCTCGCCCTGGATCGGCTCGATCAGCACCGCGGCGGTGTTCGCGTCGATCGCATCGGCGAGCGCCCGGTGGTCGCCGAACGGCACCGAGCGGAACCCGGGTGTGTAGGGGCCGAAGCCCCGGCGCGCGGTCTCGTCGTCGGAGAAGCTGATGATCGTGGTGGTGCGACCATGGAAGTTGTTGTGCGCCACGACGATGTTGGTTTCGCCGGCGGGAACGCCCTTGACGTCGGCTCCCCATTTGCGGGCCACCTTGATGCCGCTCTCGACAGCTTCGGCGCCGCTGTTCATGGGAAGCACCATGTCTTTGCCGCACAATTCGGCCAATGCCTGCGCGAACGGACCGAGCCGGTCGGAGTGGAAGGCGCGGCTAACCAGGGTCAGCCGGTCCAGTTGGGCGTGCGCGGCGGCGATGATCTCGGGATTGCGGTGGCCGAAGTTGACGGCCGAATAGGCGGCCAGGCAGTCGAGGTAGCGCCGGCCGGTCACATCGGTGATCCACGCCCCCTCGGCGGTTTCCGCGACGACCGGCAGCGGTGAGTAGTTGTGGGCGACATGGCGATCGTCGAGTGCGATCGCCGATGCGGTCGCCGAATCCGGGGTGGCCTGATTGTCCACACTGTCCAGCATGGTCATGGATGCCGCTCCAGGGTGCAGCATTTGACGGATCCGCCGCCTTTGAGGAGCTCGGACAGATCGACACCGATCGGCTCGAATCCGGCCCGGCGCAGTTGGCCCGCGAACCCGGTGGCGGCCGCGGGCATCACGACGTGCCTGCCGTCGGACACCACGTTCAGGCCGAGGACGTAGGCGTCGGCCGAGCCCACTTCGATGGCGTCGCTGAACAGTTCGGCAATACGTCGGCGGGCGTCGTCGCTGAAGGCCGGGGGATAGTAGGCGATCGTCGAGTCGTCGAGCACGGCCAGTGCGGTGTCGAGGTGATAGAAGCGCGGGTCGACGAGTTCCAGGCTGGTCACCTCCAGGCCGGTGATGGTCGCGATCTCGTCGTGGGCGCGCCGGTCGGTGCGAAAACCGTATCCGGCCAACAATTTCGACCCGACGAGCAGTAGGTCGCCCTGGCCTTCGTTGACGTGGTCGGTGCGGACCGTCCGATAGCCGGCGGCGGCCATCCACTCGGCGTAGGCATCGGCCTCACCGGCCCGCTGCGGGAAGGCGAAGCGGGCCACCACTGCGGTGCCCCCGACCAGGAAGCCGCCGTTGGCGGCGTAGACCATGTCGGGCAGGCCGTCGAGCGGTGTCACCAGGTCGACGGTGTGGCCGAGTTCGCCGTACACCCGGCGCAGCGTGTCCCACTGGGCCAGTGCGAGTGCGGTGTCCACGGGCGTGGAGGTGTCCATCCACGGGTTGATGGCGTATTCGACGGTGAAGTACTCGGGGGCGGTCATGGCGTAGTGGCGGTTCGTCGCGGTCCGTGTCGGTGCCGGCGCGCCCCCGGTTTGGGGCACGGTGCCGTGCACGACTTCGTCGAAAATCGTCATGAATCGACGATATGAAGTGCCGTTGGCGCAATCAATTGCTTCTTGTTGCGTGATATGTAGGGATATATTGCAGAAACTGTGAGCTGACGGCGATTTGTTGCGTGGAGGTCGATGTGGAGCGTCTGGACGACACCGACGAGCGGATTCTGGCCGAGCTCACCGAGCACGCCCGGGCGACATTCGCCGAGATCGGGCAGCGGGTGAATCTGTCGGCGCCCGCGGTCAAGAGGCGGGTCGACCGGATGGTCGCCGACGGGGTGATTCGCGGCTTCACCACCGTGGTCGACCGCAATGTGCTCGGCTGGCGCACCGAGGCATATGTGCAGGTGTTCTGCCAGGGCACCATCTCGCCGGATCAGTTGCGCGCAGCCTGGATCGACATCCCGGAGGTGGTCAGTGCGGCTACGGTGACCGGTACCGCCGACGCCATCCTGCACGTGCTGGCGCGCGACATGCGCCACCTCGAAGAGGCCCTGGAACGCATCCGCTCAACTGCTCGTATCGAGCGCAGCGAGAGCATCGTGGTGCTCACCAATGTCATAGACCGGGGCCGGTCCTGATGTGACCCGGCGGCCTGCGCAAACGTAGGGTGACGCACAACGCTCAACCGCGATCGTGTAAAAACCCCACGTGACTACTTCAACGGGATCAGCGGCGGGCATCGTCATCGTCGGCGGTGGCTTGGCTGCGGCCCGGACGGCCGAACAGCTGCGCCGGTCGGAGTACGCCGGGCCCATCACGATCGTCAGCGACGAGGACCATCTGCCGTACGACCGGCCGCCACTGTCCAAGGAAGTGCTGCGCGCCGAGACCGACGACGTCACGCTCAAGCCGGCCGAGTTCTACGCCGAGAACGACATCACGCTGCGGCTCGGCTCTGCCGCGCAATCGGTGGACACCGCCGCCAAGACGTTGAAGCTCGCCGACGGCAGCGACGTGGCCTACGACGAGCTCGTCATCGCCACCGGACTGGTGCCCAAGCGCATCCGGTCCTTCGGCGATCTGGCCGGCATCCACGTGCTGCGGTCCTACGACGAGAGCATGGCCCTGCGCGAGCACGCCGGCAAGGCCCAGCGCGCCGTGGTGGTCGGAGCGGGCTTCATCGGCTGCGAGGTGGCCGCGAGCCTGCGCAAGCTGGGCGTCGAGGTGTCGCTGGTGGAGCCTCAGCCGACACCGCTGGCCTCGGTGCTGGGCGAGCAGATCGGCGCCCTGGTGACCCGGCTGCACCAGGCCGAAGGCGTCGACGTGCGCTGCGGTGTCGGGGTGTCCGAGGTACGCGGCGCCGACAAGGTCGAGCAGGTGGTGCTCGGTGACGGCACCGAGCTCGACGCCGATCTGGTGGTGGTCGGCATCGGTTCGCACCCGGCGATCGAGTGGCTCGAGGGCAGCGGGATCGAGCTCGACAACGGCGTGGTGTGCGACGAGGTCGGCCGGTCCAGTGCCGCAGGCGTGTGGGCCATCGGAGATGTCGCGTCGTGGCGCGATCACGTGGGCGACCAAGCGCGCGTTGAGCATTGGAGCAACGTCGCCGATCAGGCGCGCGCCATGGTGCCGGCGATCCTGGGCCAGGAGGCCTCACCCGTCGTGTCGGTGCCGTACTTCTGGAGCGATCAGTACGACGTCAAGATCCAGTGTCTGGGCGAGCCCGAGGCCGACGATGTCGTGCACGTGGTCGAGGACGACGGCCGCAAGTTCCTGGCCTTCTACGAGCGCGACGGTGTCGTGGTCGGTGTGGTCGGCGGCGGCATGCCCGGCAAGGTGATGAAGGCCCGCGGCAAGATTGCCGCAGGCGCCCCCATCTCTGACGTCCTGGGCTGACTTTCCCTGCGATTTGTGCACCTGCGGTAACGCCAGGCGTTACCGCAGGTGCACAAATCGCTCTAGAACTGGCCGAGGTAGAACCGGCCGCCCTGGTCGTCGGTGCACTCGGCCATCAGTCCGTAGTCCTGGCGTGACGGCTGCTGCAACACCGTGCCGCCGGCCTCGACGACGCGACTGACGGCGGCCTCGATATCGGCGACCGTCCACATCGGCACGGTCACGGCCCCCTGGGCGCCGCCGGCCACGCCCGCCATCGGCTGACTGCCCTGCACCCCCCAGCCGTCGTCGATCCGGCCGGGTTCGAAGGTCCAGAAGAACAGCCGGCTGTAGAAGGCCTTGAACGCCGTCGAGTCGGGAACCTCGTAGGTGATGTACGAAAGCTCGCCCGGCCCAGCGCCATTGAGTTCGGGTCGAGGGATGGCGGTGGCCGGCCGGAACACCGCGAAGGCCGTTCCGGCCGGGTCGGTGGCATCCAGCACGGTGCCGAAGTCGAACTCCTGGGTCTCGCCTGGCAGGCCGCCGCCTGCCAGGATCGCCTCGCGGGCCCCGTCGAGGTCGGTCACGGCGTAGCAGCAGAACATGGTGGGCGTGCCGGGCATCGGATAGATCCCGATGTGCTGTCGGGTGTTGGTGACCTGGTGGCTGGCCGGGTCGAAGGTCCAGTCCAGCACGTGACCGTAGAACCGGGCGGCGCGTTCGACATCGGGTGCCCAGACCGAGACGTAGCCGACGTCTCCGTGCTGGATGGTCACGGTCGCGCCGGTGGCCGGCCCGGACAGCATCCACCGGTGGCCGAACGGATCGATGATCGTGGCGTTGCGTGCCCCATAGTTCTCATAGGACTCCCGATGCACGACGGCGCCAAGCGCGCGCGCCCGTTCCAGGGTGGCGTCGGTGTCGGCCACGTGCAGCATCAGGCTGACCGAATTGATCTGTGAGACAGGTGCTTTGAGGCCAAGTTCGGGGTACTCGTCGGCCAGGTACAGCACGCCGTCACCGATCTGCAGTTCGGCATGTCCGATGCGGCCGTCATCCATTTCGTACATCTCGCCGACGACGGACGCGCCGAAGGCATCGGCATACCACGCGATGGCCTCACGGGCACCGGCGATCGCCAGGTACGGGATCGCGGCCGCGGCGGGCCGCGAATCGGGCACGGGCCGTGGGGCAGCCGGGGTGGCGGCCGCGGGCTCGTTCAGTTCGGCAATGGCAGTGTCGGTTCCGCTCATGTCAACTCCTTCGGCGTGGGTGGGCAGGGTGAGGGCCGATTCCAGACGCGCGCGCAGCCGGGCCGCGAACGCCGGATCGGGGGAGACCGGGTGGTCGTTGCCGCTCAGCACGGTCAACGGATCGTGGCTGTTGATCACGACGTCCCTCCCTCCGGCAGCGGGTTTCGAGATGGGTACTGGGATCTGAAGGCCCGGCGGGCCCGTACCAGCAGGGCCTCGGTGGCGTGCACCGTGCGGCCGATCAGCTCGGCGCATTCGGGCACCGAGCAGTCGTCGAGGTAGCGCAGGACAAGCACGGTGCGGTGCTGTTCGGGCAGCCGGGCCAGAACCGATTCGGCCACAATGCGATCCAGCTCGGCATCCCAGTCGTCCACCGGATCCACCGGTTCGGGCAGCTCGGCCACCGGCACGGTGAACCGGTCGTGCCGCCGACGGTAATGGTCGGCGAGTTTGTGCCTGGCCACCCCGATCAACCAGGGCACCGAGATCGGCGGCGGCGACGGTCTGCGGGCCGCGTCCATTGCGGCCAGGAACGTCTCCGACGTCAGGTCCTCGGCGGTTCCGCGGTCACCGCAGCGTCGTACGAAGTAGCCGTACACCACCGGCAGGGCCTCGTCGTAGCACTTCAGCAGTACCCGCGGAGCGTCAGTTTCGGCGCTCACACCCTTATCGTCGCCGCCGGGGGCCGAACTCCGACGGGGTTGAGTCAAGAATTTTCGCCGGAAAATCATTGGCCCCGGTCGGGCCGGGTGCGTCATGGTGGTCGGCGTGGTGAACGTCGACGCATTCAAGCGGGACGGGTTCGTCAAGATCGAGCAGGCCGTCCCGGCCGAAATCGCCGATGCGGCCAGGCATCTGCTGTGGACGCAGATCGGGCCGTCCGCGAACGACCCGGCGTCGTGGACCGCCCCGGTGGTGTGGGCGGCCGATCTGACCGGCGCGGGCGCGTTCGGGCAGGTGGTGGGCAGCGCCTCGCTCGCCGACGCCCTGGATCGGATCTGCGGAACCGGCGGATGGGTTCCGCGGGGTTCTCTTGGCAACGTCCCGGTCCGGTTTCCCGTAGATCCGCCCGCACAGGACCGGGGCTGGCACATCGATGCCAACACCCCGCTGCCCGGAGGTCAGTGGGCGGTCAGCGGCCGGCCGCACACTGTTCTGGTGCTCACCCTGCTGTCCGAGGTGGGACCCGATGATGCGCCGACGCGTGTCCGGGTGGGTTCGCACCACGACGTGGCCGGGGTGCTCGGGGAAAAGCCGGTCGACTTCGTCGAAGCCGGTGCGCTCGTGGATGAGGTGAGCCGGGCCCGTCCCGTGGCTCACGCCACCGGACGACCCGGTGACATGTATGTGCTTCATCCCTTCACGGCCCATGCGGCGGACGTACATCGCGGCGGCACACCGCGTTTCATGTCGCAGGCGCCCGTCATGCTCACCGAACGGCTCGGCCCTCGAGGTCCGGAGGCGCTGGCCTGCGTGTGGGACGAGCTAGCGCGGGGCTAGCGCCTCCAGCCCGGGCCGGGCCACCTCGAACGCCTCGCAGATGGCATCCGTCAGGGCGACGGACTCGTCGGCGAGCCAGTGCTCGTACGCCGATAGCGCGACGCCCAGCATGAGCCAGCCCACGGTCTGGGGCATCAGGTCGGCGGGCGCCGCTCCGATCCGCTGCGCCACGTAGGCCGCGATGACCTCGCGCCAACCGGCGTACATCGTCATCGAATATGCCTGCAGTCCAGCGGTTTCCAGGATCACCCGCATGCGCCGGCGGTGTTGGGCCATCTCCTGGTCGTCGTAGGTGTTGAACGACAGCAGGGCCTCGCGCAGGGCCTCGGCCAACGGGATCTCGGTGCTCAGGGAGCTGAGCAGGTCACGCAGGTGCTGCAGGTGGGCGTCGAAGTCTCCCCAGGGGATGGCGTTCTTGGAGGCGTAGTAGCGGAACAGTGTGCGCCGGGCGATGCCGGCGGCCTTGGCCACGTCGTCGACGCTGACCTCGTCGAAGCCGCGGCTGGCGAACAGCGCCAGGGCTACGTCGGTGATGTGGTCCTGCGTGGTGGACGGGCGCCGACCGACCCGGGGCCCGGATGCCTGCCGCATGAAACCCGCCCTTCCATTTGTGCACTCGATGCCATATTCTTGCGACTCAGGTCACAATTGTCGAGACCCACAGTTGCAGGAAAGGTGCGATTCATGGATCAGAACCCGCAGGTTGAAACCGAAACCCAGCTCGTCACCGAGACGCTCGTCGAAGAGGTCTCGATCGACGGTATGTGCGGGGTTTACTGACAGTGTCCGCAGAGGTTACCGATATGGCTGGGCGCACTGGCGTCGTATTCGACCCGGATGTCAGCTGGCGGTTGCACCACCAGGTGGCGGTGCGGCCGGAGCCGTTCGGTGCCCTGCTGTATCACTTCGGAACCCGCAAGCTGTCGTTTCTGAAGAACCGGACGGTCGTCGAGGTGGTCAACTCTCTGGCTGATCACCCCGACGCCCGGTCCGCGTGCCGCGCGGCCGGTATCGCCGACTCCGACCAAGGCCCGTACCTGCACGCGCTGAGCGTGCTGGTGTCCTCGAAGATGCTCATCCCCGGGAACTCACAATGACTTCTGTCGCGCCTGTGCGCACGCCCGTCCCTAGGCTCGTCGACCAGTTCGAAAGTGGACTCGACGCCCCGATCTGCCTGACCTGGGAGCTCACCTACGCCTGCAATCTGGCGTGCGTGCACTGCCTGTCCTCCTCGGGCAAGCGGGATCCGCGCGAGCTGTCCACGCAGCAGTGCAAGGACATCATCGACGAGCTGGAACGCATGCAGGTGTTCTACGTGAACACCGGCGGCGGCGAACCCACTGTGCGCCCGGACTTCTGGGAACTGGTCGACTACGCGACCGAGCACCACGTCGGGGTGAAGTTCTCCACCAACGGCGTGCGCATCACGCCCGAGGTCGCCGCGAAGCTCGCCGCCAGCGACTACGTCGACGTGCAGATCTCCCTGGACGGCGCCAACGCCGAGGTCAACGACGCGGTGCGCGGCAAGGGCTCGTTCGACATGGCCGTGCGGGCGCTGGAAAACCTTGCCGCCGCGGGCTTTTCGGATGCCAAGATCTCGGTGGTGGTCACCCGCCACAACGTCGACCAGCTCGACGAGTTCAAGACGCTGGCCGACCGGTACGGCGCCACGCTGCGGATCACCCGGCTGCGCCCGTCGGGCCGCGGCGCCGACGTCTGGGACGAGCTGCACCCGACCCCGGACCAGCAGCGCCAGCTGTACAACTGGCTGGTCTCCCATGGTGAGCGCGTGCTCACGGGTGACTCGTTCTTCCACCTGTCGGGCCTGGGCGAGCCCGGTGCGCTGGCCGGGCTGAACCTGTGCGGTGCCGGCCGGGTGGTGTGCCTGATCGACCCGGTGGGCGACGTCTACGCCTGCCCGTTCGCCATCCACGACAAGTTCCTGGCCGGAAATATCCTGGAAGACACCGGTTTTGGGGCCGGGTTCCAGAACGTCTGGCAGAACTCCCCGTTGTTCCGCGAGCTGCGCGAGCCCCAGTCGGCCGGCGCCTGCAGCGGCTGCGGGCACTACGACGCGTGCCGTGGCGGCTGCATGGCCGCCAAGTTCTTCACCGGTCTGCCGATGGACGGACCGGACCCCGAGTGCGTCGAAGGCTGGGGCGAGCCGGCCCTGGCGGCCGAGCGCACCAAACCCAAGCCCAGCGGTGACCACTCCCGCGGTACCAAGCAGGGC
This sequence comes from Mycobacterium sp. 134, assembly GCF_048282715.1. Lineage (NCBI taxonomy): Bacteria > Bacillati > Actinomycetota > Actinomycetes > Mycobacteriales > Mycobacteriaceae > Mycobacterium > Mycobacterium sp. 134. The sequence goes on along the minus strand of NZ_JBLVUN010000008.1, from coordinate 5,387,587 downwards.
CCGGTGGCACTGAAGTTGCTCACCAAGCCGCCCGCCCGCATCTGTAACGAAAGTCCGGTGTAATCCATGGCCCGTGATACCTGGTTCGAGACCGTCGCCATTGCCCAGCAAAGGGCGAAGAAGCGCCTCCCCAAGTCCGCCTACTCGTCGCTGATCTCTGCCAGCGAGAAGGGCGTGACGGTCTCCGACAACGTCGAGTCGTTCTCCGAGCTCGGTTTCGCACCGCACGTCGTGGGTGCCACCGAGAAGCGCGAGATGGCGACAACCGTGATGGGGCAAGATATCTCGATGCCGGTGATCATCTCGCCGACTGGCGTTCAGGCGGTCGATCCCGACGGTGAGGTGGCCGTGGCCCGGGCGGCTGCGGCGCGGGGCACTGCCATGGGCCTGTCGTCGTTCGCCAGCAAGCCGATGGAGGAAGTCACCGCCGTCAACGACAAGATCTTCTTCCAGATCTACTGGCTCGGTTCTCGCGACGAGATCGCCGAGCGGGTGCAGCGGGCCAAGGACGCCGGTGCCGTCGGACTCATCGCGACGACGGACTGGAGCTTCAGTCACGGCCGGGACTGGGGTAGCCCGAAGATCCCGGAGCGAATGGACCTGCGCACGATGCTGCGGATGTCTCCGGAGGTGCTCACCAAGCCGCGCTGGCTGTGGAGCTTCGGCAAGCACCTGCGTCCGCCGGACCTGCGCGTGCCCAACCAGGGCCGCCGCGGCGAGCCGGGGCCGACGTTCTTCGAGGCCTACGGGCAGTGGATGGGTACCCCGCCTCCGACCTGGGAGGACATCGCCTGGCTGCGTGAGCAGTGGGGCGGACCGTTCCTGCTCAAGGGCATGGTGCGCGTCGACGACGCCAAACGTGCGGTGGATGCGGGTGTTTCGGCGATCACCGTCTCCAACCACGGTGGAAACAACCTGGACGGGACGCCTGCGGCGATCCGATGCCTGCCTGCCATCGCCGAGGCGGTGGGGGACCAGGTGGAAGTTTTGCTGGACGGCGGGATCCGCCGGGGCAGCGACGTCGTCAAGGCCGTGGCGCTCGGCGCCCGGGCCGTCATGATCGGGCGCGCGTATCTGTGGGGCCTGGCTGCCAACGGCCAGGCGGGCGTCGAGAATGTGTTGGACATTCTCAGCGGTGGCATCGACTCCGTGCTGCGCGGGTTGGGCAAGTCCTCGATCCACGACCTGACGCCGGACGACATCCTGATCCCGGAAGGCTTCACCCGGACCCTCGGCGTTCCGCGCGCCGACGCCTGACGGTTGCTCACGGCGCGTCGCCGCGCCTCGCCGGTGTGGCGTGACAGGGGTGGCAGGAGAGACGTACGTGATGCTCACGGCCGCTGTCCGGAAAGCTAAGGCAAATCAATTGCTGCCCGTGCTCCAACAATTGGCGCACAGTAGGTGAATTCGGCCTACGATCGGCACGTGGCTTTCCCCAGCGGGCTCGGGAACTCAACGTCGAGACAGCTACGCAGCATGTCGCCAATGTTGATCATTCCGGTGGGCTCTACCGAGCAACATGGCCCGCACCTGCCCCTGGACACTGACACACGTATTGCGACGGCCGTCGCCCACGGGGTCCTCGAGCACCTCGACGGCGGTCCGGACGGCGACTGGATGGTCGCACCGCCCGTCTACTACGGCGCCAGCGGCGAGCACGAGGGCTTCCCCGGCACGGTGTCGATCGGCACCGCCGCTTTGCAGTCGTTGCTGGTCGAGTATGGAAGGTCCGCATCGAGCTGGACCTCGAGACTCGTCTTCGTCAATGGTCACGGTGGGAATGTGGAGGCACTGGCGGGCGCCGTGTCCCTGTTGCGCCGGGAGAGCCGCGATGCTGGCTGGGCCCCGTGTGCCGCCGCGGGCGCCGACGCGCATGCGGGGCATACCGAAACATCTGTATTGCTACATATTTCGCCCGGTGATGTCTGGACTGACGACCTGACTGCGGGGAACACGGCCCCGCTGGCCGAGCTGATGCCTGCGATGCGCAGCGGCGGGATCGCGGCAGTCAGCGAAGTCGGTGTCCTCGGTGACCCGACAACCGCCACGGCTGCCGAGGGGGAGCGTATCTTTGCTGAAATGGTCAACGGCTGCGCCGGTCGGATTCAGCGGTGGCAGCCGGACCGGAACGGATTGCTGACATGACCGGACCGAGGCTGCCCGACGGTTTTGCCGTGCAGGTGGATCGCCGTGTCAAGGTGCTCGGGGCCGGCGCGGCCCTCCTCGGCGGGTCGCCGACCCGGTTGCTGCGGCTGGCGCCCACGGCGCAGACCATGCTCAACGGTGGCCGCCTGGAGGTGCACGACGCGCAGAGCGCGCAACTGGCACGGACTTTGCTCGACGCCACGGTCGCCCACCCTCGTCCGCCCAGCGGGCCGTCGCATCGCGATGTGACGGTGGTTATTCCGGTGCGCGACAATGGATCCGGACTGCACCGGCTGATCGCGGCGTTGCGGGGCCTGCGGGTGATCGTGGTCGACGACGGCTCGGCGGTTCCCGTCTCGCAATTGGAGTTCGCCGGGATGCACTGCGATGTGCAGGTGCTCCGGCACCTCCGCAGCAACGGTCCGGCGGCCGCCCGCAACACCGGGCTGGCCGCGTCGGAGACCGACTTCGTGGCGTTCCTCGACTCCGATGTGGTGCCGCGGCGCGGGTGGCTCGAGGCATTGCTCGGACACTTCTGCGACCCGGCGGTGGCGCTGGTCGCACCGCGCATCGTCGGGTTGCACACCGCCGACAATGTGGTCGCGCGGTACGAGGCCGTTCGTTCGTCGTTGGATCTCGGAGTGCGCGAGGCGCCGGTGGTGCCCTACGGCCCGGTGTCCTACGTCCCGAGCGCGGCGATCATCTGCCGGCGGTCGGCGCTGACCGCGGTGGGCGGGTTCGACGAGACCATGCAGTCCGGTGAAGACGTCGACCTTTGCTGGCGCCTGGTCGAGTCCGGCGCCCGGTTGCGGTACGAGCCGATCGCGCTGGTGGCCCACGACCATCGGACAGATCTGCGAGAGTGGTTCCACCGCAAGGCTTTCTACGGCACATCGGCGGCACCGCTGAGCGTCCGGCACCCGGGCAAGACCGCCCCTGTGGTCATCTCCGGATGGACGTTGATGGTGTGGTTGTTCCTGGCCATGGGGTCGTACGTCGGGTATCTGGGCTCCGTGGTGATCGCGATCATCACCGGCCGGCGCATCGCGCGCTCCCTCAGCACCGTGGACACAGAACCCACCGAGGTCGCCGCGGTGACCGCGCGCGGATTGTGGTCGGCAGCCCTGCAGCTGTGTTCGGCGATCTGTCGGCACTACTGGCCGGTGGCCCTGATCGCCGCCCTGCTGTTCCGGCGGGCCAGGCACGCGGTGCTGGTGGCCGCGGTGCTCGACGGCGTGGTCGACTGGGCGAGCCGGCGCGGCAACGCGGACGACGACACCAAACCGGTGGGACTGCTCGCCCACATCCTGCTCAAACGACTCGATGACCTGGCCTATGGGATCGGCTTGTGGACCGGGGTGGTGCGGGAACGTCAGCTTGGCGCGCTCAAGCCACAGCTGCGGAGCTAAACCCAGTTGAGCGATGTCCTGATCATCGGTGCCGGAAGCGCCGGATCAATTCTGGCTGAACGGCTTTCCAGCGATCCCGGCTGTAGCGTCACGGTCGTCGAGGCCGGTCCGGCACCGAGTGACCCGCGGGTGGAGGCGCAGATCACCGACGGCCTGCGGCTGCCGATCGGGACCGCAAGCTCGGTGGTGCGCCACTACGCGTCGGTGCTGACCGAGAATCCGCCCCGGCACACCGAGATCATCCGCGGCTCGGTGGTGGGTGGCTCCGGGGCGGTCAACGGCGGCTACTTCTGCCGAGGATTACCCACCGACTTCGACACCTGGGCAGTGCCAGGGCTGGGGCTGGCAGGATGTGCTGCCGCATTTCCGTGCCATCGAGACCGACCTGGATTTCGACACCCCGCTCCATGGTGACAGTGGGCCGATCACTGTTCGTCGGGTACGCGAATTCGACGGTTGCACAGCATCATTCGTCGACGCCGCAACCCGGTCGGGGTTCGGCTGGATCGATGACCTGAACGGTTCGGATGCCGGCGCGGTGCTGCCCGCCGGGGTCGGGGCGGTTCCGTTGAACATCAACGGCCGCAACAGGGTTGGTCCAGGCGGTGCCTATCTGAAGCCGGCGCTGGAGCGGCCCAATCTCGAGGTGCTGACCGACATGCGGGTTCATCAGGTGTTGTTCCGCGCGAACCGCGCCGTCGGGGTGCGGTGCGACGACGGTGCGGTTCTGCGCGCTGACCGAATTGTGCTGTGTTCCGGTGCGATCGGATCGGCACACCTGTTGCTGCTGTCGGGTGTCGGGCCACCGGCCGACCTTGAGGCGCTCGGCGTCGAGGTGGTGGCCGGCCTGCCCGTCGGAATGCGCACCGTGGACCATCCGGAGTGGGTGCTCCCGGTCTCCTGGGTGCCGACCCATGACCTGCCCCCGTTGGAGGCTGTGCTCACCACGGCCGAGGGTATCGAGGTGCGTCCGTACACAGCGGGATTCGCTGCCATGGTGCACGGACCCGAACATGATCCCGCTGAACTCCCGCACCTCGGTGTGGCGCTGATGCGACCGCACTCCCGTGGGCGGGTCCGGTTGGCCTCGGCGGATCCGACGGTGGCACCGGTGATCGAGCACCGGTACGACACCGTGGCCGAAGACGTCGACGCGCTGCGCCGGGGTGCCGAGCTGGCTCGTGAATTGGTCAGTCACACAGCTGAAGTCGGTGACGCGTTCTGGTCGACGTCGCAGCATCTGGCGGGCACCGCGCCGATGGGAACCGGACCTGATGCGGTACTCGATCCGACCTGTCGGGTGCTGGGGGTCGAGGGCCTGTGGGTCGTGGACGGGTCGATCATGCCCGCCATCACCAGCCGCGGCCCGCACGCGACCATTGCCATGATCGGTCATCGGGCCGCGGAGTTCCTCTCGACCTGAGCCGCCGGATCGCGCGTAGCTGCTGACCGTCGCGGCCGGGAGCCCAGATGCCGACCAACGCCGCGGCCACTCCCAGCACCACCGCCATCACCAGCAGGGCCGAATTCGTCGCATCGAGGAACGCCTGCTTGGCCAACTCTGCGATGGCTGTTCCCTGCGGACCCGACTGCGCGGCCACGGCGAGGGCTTCGGCCAATGAGCCCAGGATCGGCTCGCGTACCTCGGCGGGCAGTCCGGTCAGCTTGGGTCCCAGGTGATTCTGGTAGTTCGCGGCCAGGATCGAGCCGGCCACCGCGATGCCGAGCGCGGCACCGACCTCCCGGGTGGTGTCGTTGACCGCGGAGGCCACCCCCTGCTTCTCGTCCGGAACGGCTCCCATGATGGCCGATGTCGTCGGCGCGGTGCACAGGCCGATGCCGGTGCTGATGATGATCAGCGGCCAGGTGTAGTCGAGGTAGCCGGAGTCGAGCTCGAGCAGGCGCATACACATCAGCCCCGCCGCGATCACCAGCAGGCCCATCGACACGCAGAGCCGCAGGCCCAGCCGGGGCAGGTACCAGTGTGTGGTGGCGCCGAGTGCCAGCACGGGAAGCATCAACGGGCACAGGGCGATTGCGGTTTGGATCGGGCTGTAGCCCATGACCAGCTGGATGTACTGCATGCTGACGAAGAAGTAGCCGAAGTTCGCGAAGAACAGGAAGGTCACGCCCACCGCCCCGGTGGCGAACTCGGGTTTTCTGAACAGCCGGATATCCAGCAGTGGGTGTCGGCGTTTGAGTTGCACGACGGCGAATGCGGCGGCCAGGGCGACGCCGCCCGTCATGCAGCCCCACACGAACGGGTGCGTCCAACCGCGCACCGGAGCCTCGACGACCCCGAGCACGAACACCGCCACTGCGGCGCCGATCAGGATCGCGCCGATCCAGTCCAGCGGTGCGGCGTCCGCATCCCGCGATGAGGGCACGGTGCAGGTCAGGATGAACAACCCCGCTCCGGCGATCGCGAAGGTCGCGAAGATGGACTGCCATCCCCAGAAGTGCAGCAGCCCACCGGTGATCAGGAATCCGAATACGGCCCCCGATCCGACGACGCCGGCCCAGATCCCAATTGCCTTGTTGCGCTCGGATTTCGGTACCGCCGCCGTCAACAGTGACAGGGTGGCCGGCATGATGAAGGCTGCGCCCGCTCCGGCGACCGCACGTGCGACGATCAGGTGGACCGGGTCGTCGTACACCATCGGGGCCACGGAGGCCAGGACGAACACGACGAGCCCCGTCAGCAGCGCGCCGCGTCGGCCATAGCGGTCGCCGATTGCCCCGGCCGGCAGCAGCAGGCACGCCAGCGCCAGGGTGTAGCCGTCGACCACCCAGGTGAGTTGGGCTTGGGTGGCCGCGGTCTGGCGAGCGATGTCGGGCAGCGCCGCATTGAGTGCCACCATCGATGCGATCACGATGGAGACGTCCATGCAGGCCACCGCGAGCAGCCAGTACCGCTGCCGGATCGACAGATAGGCCAGGCCCGGGTGGATATCCTGGCTGGACTCGACGAGGGTGGCGGACATGCTGTGCCCTCCTTCGTCGGCAGAGTTTTGAGACTAACAGTCTCGGAGCGAGACGGTAAGTCTGTTTTTTGGAGGTGTGACGGCGAATGACCCCGGAGAGCGGTGACCCGCGCCCGGCCCGGTCCCGGGCCCGGCTGCTGGAGGCGGCGACGGCGCTGTTGCGGTCCGGTGGGCCCAGTGCGGTCACCGTCGATGCGGTCACTCGGGCCGCCAACGTGGCCAGGGCGACGTTGTACCGGCACTTTCCGAGCGGAAACGACTTGCTGGCAGCGGCATTTCGCGCCCTCATCCCGGCGGCGCCGATGCCGCCGGAAGAAGGCACGCTGCGCGACCGGCTGATCGCGCTGGTTCAGGCGCAGGCCGACTCGATCGCCGAGGCGCCGATCAGTATCACCGCGATGTCATGGCTGGCGCTGGGTGGGGACATGGAGCAACTCCCCTGGCGTTCGGGCGACAGCGCCGAGGTGCGGACCCTTCGTGAGCGGGTGGCCGAGCACTATGCGGTGCCGTTCGAAGCGATCTTCGACAGTCCCGAGGCCATTGCCGAACTCGGCGAGGTGGATCGCACGCAGGCTGCCGCCCTCCTGCTGGGCCCGATCGTGCTCGGCAAGCTCAGCACGTTGGCGGAGTTCGATTACGCCTCATGCGTGCGCGCCGCGGTGGACGGCTTTCTCGCCACCCACCGCACGCCCGCGGCGGAGGTTCAGCGCAGCGAGTAGCGAATCGGCAGGTGCTTGAGGCCGCCGACGAACGTGGTTGCGGAAAGCTCAGGCGTCCCTGCCAATTCGATGGAGTCCAGCCGGCTGAGCAGCTCGGTGAACAAGCTGTTCATCTCCATCCGGGCCAGGGCCGCGCCGAGGCAGAAGTGCACGCCGTACCCGAACGCAAGGTGCTTGTTCGGATCCCGCCCGACGTCGAAGCGGTGCGGCTCGACGAACACGTCCTCGTCACGGTTGCCGGAAACGTAGGCCAGGTAGACGGAATCGCCCTTGGCGATCGGTACGCCGCGCACAGTGGTGTCGGCTGTGGCGGTGCGCATGAACTCCTTGACCGGGGTGGACCACCGGATCATCTCCTCGACCGCCGTGCCCATCAACTCGGGTTGCGCCTTCAGCCTGGCCAGCTGGTCCGGATTCTCGATCAGGGCGTGCAGTCCGCCGGAGATCGCGTCCTTGGTGGTGTCGTGTCCCGCACTGGCGACGATGACGTAATAGGACGCGGTGTCGACGTCGGACAGCGGTTCCCCGTCGATGGTGCCGTTGGCGATGGCCGACGCCAGGTCCTCGGTCGGGTTGGCCCGCCGCGACGCGGTCAGTGTCGAGAAGTAGGTGAAGAAGTCCATCAATACCGCGAGCTGATCCTCCAGTGAGCCACCGTCGCGCTTGTACTCGTCGTCGTCGCCGCCGAACATCTCCTGGGTCAGCATGTGCATGCGCGTGAAGTCCTCTTCGGGCAGCCCGAGCAGCGACATGATCACGTAGAGCGGGAAGTCGACGGCGATCGCGGTGACGAAATCGCACTCGGGGCCGATGTCGCGCATCTTGTCGACGTAGCGCTTGGCGAGCTCGTCGACCCGGACCTTGAGATCGCGCATTGCCTTGGGGCGGAACCAGTCTGCGCCGATGGCCCGAACCTTGCGGTGGTGTGGATCGTCCATGTGGATCAACGTGCGCAGGCCCATGCCGGCCTCGAGCTGTTGCTTCGCGAGGTCGTCGGCCGCCGCGGTTGCCAGCAACGGCCGTGGCTCGCTGATGAACAGGTCGTTGTCCCGCTCGACGGCCATGATGTCGGCGTGTTTGGTGATCGCCCAGAAGGGGCGGTAGGGCCTGTTGTCCACCCAGGCCACCGGATTGTTGGCGCGCAGATGGGTCAGCGCGGTGTGCAGCCGTACGTCGTCGGCATAAGCCGTCGGGTCGGCGAGCACCTTCGCGGCGTCATCCATCGTCGGCGCACTCATACGGACTCCTCACATGACCGGTACTTGACGGGTGTCAATTACAACCATATGTGATCGGCGACACGTAAGGGAGGCGATTCTTGCGATCCGCCCCGTACGCTCGCAGCCATGCGGTCGGGGCGGCGCGCTGTCGCGTTGCTGGCAATGCTGGCGATGCTGGTTGCAGGCTGTGTGCGTGGTGGCGGTGAGGCGGTGAGGCCCGGCCATCCGCCGGGTCCCGCGCAGGGTCACGCCCAGGGGCCGGACCCGGCCGTGGTCCGGATCGCAGCCGGAACCCTGCGCGGCGCAGTGGTATCCGACCACCGGTTGTTCGCCGGGATTCCGTATGCCGCGGCGCCCGTGGGGACGATGCGGTTCGCCGCACCGGCTCCCGCACCGGGATGGCCGGGGGAGCGCGACGCCACCCACCCCGGCCCGCGCTGCATCCAGGACCCCGATTCAGATCCCGAACGCGGAGCCAACTCGGCCGAGGACTGCCTGAGCCTCAATGTCTGGACCCCGCCGGTCTCGGAGGAGAAGCGGCCCGTCATGGTGTGGATCCACGGCGGCGCGTTCGCAGGCGGCAGCGGCGACATCTACGACGCGGGGCGACTGGCCGCGCGCGGCGGCGTTGTCGTGGTCACGGTCAACTACCGGCTCGGCACCCTGGGCTTCCTCGCCCATCCGGCGTTGGGGGCCGGTGGGGACGTCGGCAACTACGGTTTGGCCGATCAGCAGGCGGCGCTGCGGTGGGTGCGGGACAACATCGCCGATTTCGGTGGCGATCCGGAAAAGGTCACTGTCGCGGGTGAATCCGCGGGCGGCATGTCGGTGTGTGACCATCTGGTGTCGCCGGGCTCGGCGGGGTTGTTCCGCGCCGCGATCCTGATGAGCGCCCCGTGCCAGGCTCAGGCCGATCTCGCTGCCGCGACCCCCCGGTCCCTCGAATACGCCGCCGCCGCCGGATGTCCCGACCCCGCGACCGCCGGCACCTGCCTGCGCGCGCTCCCGGTGGATGCACTGCGAAAGCCGGTCTGGTACTTCAATATCGGCAGTGACGAGCTGACCGGCCCGGTCACCGGATCGGCACTGATTCCCCAACCGCCGCTGACGGCGTTCGGCACCGACCGGTCCGAACGGGTGCCGGTGTTGATCGGCACCACGCGCGATGAGTTCACGCTCTTCGTGGCCTTGCGCTATCTGCGGCATGGGCAGCGCTACACGACCGGGGACTACCCGCAGTTGCTGGCCGACACCTTCGGCGCCGATGCCGCGGCCGTGGATGCGCACTACCCGATTGATCGCTACGGCGGTGTGGCGCAGGCATATTCGGCGGCCGTTACCGACGGCGCCTTCGCCTGCGTGTCGGACCGGATGGCCGGTGAGCTGTCCCGCACCGGTCCGGTCTACGCCTACGAGTTCAACGATCGCTCAGCGCCCGCACCGGAGGTCATGCGGACACTGCCGTTCCCGGTCGGGGCCAGTCACTCGCTGGAGCTTCGTTATCTGTTCGACGTCGGCGGGGCGCCCCCGTTGAACCCGGCGCAGCAACAGCTCTCGGATCAGATGATCGACTACTGGAGCGCCTTCGTGCGTACCGGTGATCCCGCGGTCGACGGCCAACCGGACTGGCCGGAGTTCGACGGCTCGGGCACGCCCACCCGAATGTCGTTGCAGGCCGACGGCAGTCGCGTCGACAATGGCTATGCGCACGTTCATCAATGCCCGTTCTGGGCGGGGCTGAGGGAGAAGTGAACTCGATGGCGACACCGGATCCGCAGGCATTCGCCGAAGAATGGGTGAATGCGTGGAACGCCCACGACGTCGAGGCGGTGCTGGCCCATTTTCACGACGACGTGATGTTCAGTTCGCCGGTCGCGGCGCGCATGTTCCCAGAGACCCGGGGAGTGGTGCGGGGCAAGGAATCGTTGCGTCATTACTGGACGACGGCCCTGGCCGGTATGCCGGACCTGCATTTCGAGGTGCTGGGCACCTATCGCGGCGAATCGGCTCTGGTGATCCACTACCGCAATCAGCGTGGCGGACTGGTCAACGAGGTGCTGCTGTTCGACGGCGCCCTGGTGCGCGAAGGACACGGCACCTATCTGGACCAGGGTCTGTGACCTAGGCCGGCGTGACCCAGGTGGTGATGTCGGCGTGCACCACTTCCACGCCGTGCCGGTCGGTGATGCTGACGGGCACCACGACGTCGGTGCCCTCGGTGATCGCGCCGAAATCCGGCGGTGCGAGCTCCGCGGTGGCACGCAACGAGGTTGTCGCCTTCGCGAGGTACTGCACGTTCATCGCCTTGGGGATCCAGCGGTGCGTCGTCGGCACGGTGGCCTCCATCAACATGCCCATCGCCATCTCGGCGGCGTTGCACGACGCGATGGCGTGCACGGTGTGCAGATGGTTGTAGACGTAGAACCACTTGGGCACCGTCACCTCGGCCAGCCCCGGTTCCATGCGCACCACGTGCGGCAGGATCGACGCGAAGTAGGGCACCCGGGCCATGGCGGCGGCGGAGAACGCCCAGCTGCCGCCGGGTAGCGGTGACAACTTCTTCCATGCTCTATAGGTGGCGCTGGGTGTCCTCGTGGGCGACTGCGTCATGCGCGATACCTTACTCAAAAGTAAGTTCCGGGCCCTGAGTGTGATCGGGTCGCGTTCGTAACGTGGTGGCGCTCGGCGGCGACTTTTTCCGCCCTCACGTTACAAACGCGGGCGGCGAGCCCGGAGGTGCGCCGAAATCCCCTGGAAAGCCGGAACTCGGACACCGTTTTTCCCGGCCGCACCGACAGGCCCCGACCTGCTCGATCGCGGATTTGGAGGACGCCCGGATCTAAGGCATACTGTTCGGGTTGCCTTGCGCCGGGTATTCCTGGCCGGGCATCCGACCCGCGCCCCCACGGGCGCATCCGGTCCCAACACTAGATCGCGACTGAATTTTCAGGGCGAGAAAGTGTGCGCGAAGGCGACACGCCCGACCGCGGGGGCCGGTGGACCACAGACAGGTAAACAGCGGCGGCAACTCTCGGCGTAACCCGCGCCGGGCACCAGGCCCGACGGAGCTTCGATGGGATTCCCCATCGGTGCTTCGATACGGCCGGCCGATGTACGAAGTAGAGGTAGGAGAAGCGTGGCGGGACAGAAGATCCGCATCAGGCTCAAGGCCTACGACCATGAGGCCATTGATGCCTCGGCGCGCAAGATCGTCGAGACGGTCACCCGTACCGGTGCCAGCGTGGTCGGCCCTGTGCCGCTGCCGACCGAGAAGAACGTGTACTGCGTCATTCGGTCGCCGCACAAGTACAAGGACTCGCGGGAGCATTTCGAAATGCGCACCCACAAGCGACTGATCGACATCCTCGACCCGACGCCGAAGACGGTTGACGCGCTCATGCGCATCGATCTGCCGGCCAGTGTCGACGTCAACATCCAGTAGGAGACCCGAGAAAAATGGCTAGAAAAGGCATTTTGGGCACCAAGCTGGGCATGACGCAGGTGTTCGACGAGAACAACAAAGTCGTCCCGGTGACGGTCGTCAAGGCCGGCCCCAACGTGGTGACCCTTATCCGTACCCCCGAGCGCGACGGCTACAGCGCCGTGCAGCTCGCCTATGGCGAGATCAGCCCGCGCAAGGTCAACAAGCCCGTCACCGGCCAGTACGCCGCCGCGGGTGTCAACCCGCGCCGCCACCTGGCTGAGCTGCGGGTCGACGAGGCTGCAGCCGCCGAGTACGAGGTGGGCCAGGAGCTGACCGCCGAGATCTTCGCCGACGGTGCTTACGTCGACGTGACCGGCACCAGCAAGGGCAAGGGCTTCGCCGGCACCATGAAGCGTCACGGCTTCGCCGGCCAGGGCGCCTCGCACGGCGCCCAGGCGGTGCACCGTCGCCCCGGCTCGATCGGTGGCTGCGCCACCCCGGGCCGCGTGTTCAAGGGCACCCGGATGTCGGGCCGTATGGGCCACGACCGGGTGACCACGCAGAACCTCAAGGTTCACAAGGTCGATGCCGAGAACGGCGTGCTGCTCATCAAGGGCGCCATCCCCGGACGCAACGGTGGTCTGGTGGTTGTCCGCAGCGCAATCAAGCGAGGCGAGAAGTAATGACTTTGAAGATTGACGTTAAGACGCCGGCCGGAAAGACGGACGGTTCCGTCGAGCTGCCCGCCGCTTTGTTCGACGTCGAGCCGAACATCGCTCTGATGCACCAGGTCGTCAACGCACAGTTGGCCGCCAAGCGCCAGGGCACGCACGCGACGAAGACCCGCGCGCAGGTCTCCGGTGGCGGCAAGAAGCCGTACCGCCAGAAGGGCACCGGCCGGGCTCGTCAGGGCTCGACCCGCGCGCCGCAGTTCACCGGTGGTGGCGTCGTGCACGGCCCGCAGCCGCGCGACTACAGCCAGCGGACCCCGAAGAAGATGATCGCCGCCGCCCTGCGCGGAGCGCTCTCGGACCGGGCCCGCAACGAGCGGATCCACGCGATCACCGAGCTGGTCGAGGGTCAGAATCCGTCGACCAAGAGCGCCAAGGCGTTCCTGAGCTCGCTGACCGAGAACAAGAAGGTTCTCATCGTCATCGGTCGCACCGATGAGGTCGGGCTCAAGAGCGTCCGCAACCTGCCCGGTGTGCACGTGATCTCGCCGGATCAGCTCAACACCTACGACGTGCTCAATGCCGACGACCTGGTGTTCAGCGTCGAGGCGCTGAACGCGTACATCTCGGCGAACACCAAGGACGAAAAAGAAGGAGCGTCGGTCTGATGGCAACAATTACAGACCCCCGCGACATCATCCTGGCCCCGGTCATCTCGGAGAAGTCGTACGGGCTGATCGAGGACAACGTGTACACGTTCGTCGTGCACCCGGACTCCAACAAGACGCAGATCAAGATCGCCATCGAGAAGATCTTCGACGTCAAGGTGAGCTCGGTGAACACGGCCAACCGGCAGGGCAAGCGCAAGCGCACCCGCTCGGGCTTCGGTAAGCGCAAGGACACCAAGCGCGCCATCGTCACCCTGGCCGCCGGCAGCAAGCCGATCGAACTTTTCGGAGCCCCGGCGTAACGCCGGGAACTAAGAGGATTTAACTGATATGGGAATTCGCAAGTACAAGCCGACGACCCCGGGTCGTCGCGGTTCGAGCGTCTCCGATTTCGCCGAGATCACTCGCTCGACTCCGGAGAAGTCGCTCATCCGTCCGCTGCACGGCACCGGTGGGCGTAACGCGCACGGCCGCATCACCACCCGGCACAAGGGTGGCGGCCACAAGCGTGCATACCGCCTCATCGACTTCCGTCGCCACGACAAGGACGGCGTCAACGCCAAGGTCGCTCACATCGAGTACGACCCGAACCGCACCGCGAACATCGCGCTGCTGCACTACCTGGACGGCGAGAAGCGTTACATCATCGCGCCCCAGGGTCTGAAGCAGGGCGACGTCATCGAGCAGGGGCCGAACGCCGACATCAAGCCCGGCAACAACCTGCCGCTGCGCAACATCCCCGCCGGCACCGTGATCCACGCTGTGGAGCTGCGGCCCGGTGGCGGTGCCAAGCTGGCCCGTTCGGCCGGTGTGAGCATCCAGCTGCTGGGTAAGGAAGGCACTTACGCCTCGCTGCGTATGCCGTCCGGTGAGATCCGTCGCGTCGACGTGCGCTGCCGCGCCACCGTCGGCGAGGTGGGCAACGCCGAGCAGGCCAACATCAACTGGGGCAAGGCCGGCCGTATGCGGTGGAAGGGCAAGCGCCCGACCGTCCGTGGTGTCGTCATGAACCCGGTTGACCACCCGCATGGTGGTGGTGAAGGCAAGACCTCCGGTGGCCGCCACCCGGTCAGCCCGTGGGGCAAGCCCGAGGGCCGCACCCGCAAGCCCAACAAGCCGAGCGACAAGCTCATTGTCCGTCGCCGGCGCACCGGCAAGAAGCGCTAGGCCGCGGAAGGAGTAGCAGCGATGCCTCGTAGTCTCAAAAAGGGTCCGTTCGTCGACGACCATCTGCTCAAGAAGGTCGACGTTCAGAACGAGAAGAACAGCAAGCAGGTCATCAAGACCTGGTCGCGTCGGTCGACCATCCTCCCCGACTTCATCGGGCACACGTTTGCGGTGCATGACGGCCGCAAGCATGTCCCGGTGTTTGTCACGGAGGCGATGGTCGGGCACAAGCTCGGCGAATTCGCCCCGACGCGCACCTTCAAGGGTCACATCAAGGACGACCGGAAGAGCAAGCGGCGATGAGTACCACAGTCACTGAATACCCGTCTGCACAGGCGAAGGCGCGCTTCGTGCGCGTCTCGGCGAGCAAGGCCCGCCGTGTCATCGATCTGGTCCGCGGCAAGAGCGTCGAGGAAGCCCTCGACATCTTGCGGTGGGCGCCGCAGGCTGCCAGCGAACCGGTCGCCAAGGTGATCGCCAGCGCTGCCGCCAATGCGCAGAACAACGACGGTCTGGACCCGACGACGCTGGTGGTTGCGACCATCACCGCCGACGAGGGGCCGACCGCCAAGCGCATCCGTCCGCGTGCCCAGGGGCGTGCGTTCCGGATCCGCAAGCGCACCAGCCACATCACCGTGATCGTGGAGAGCCGTCCGCCCAAGCAGAAGGCCGCCGCAGGTTCCGCGCGTAGCCGTCGCGCTCAGGGCAGCAAGGCCGCCGCCGCGAAGGGCACGGCCGAGACGAAGGGAGGCTCGGAGTAGTGGGCCAGAAGATCAATCCCCACGGTTTCCGGCTCGGTATCACCACCGAGTGGAAGTCCCGGTGGTACGCCGACAAGCAGTACAAGGACTACGTGAAGGAAGACGTCGCCATCCGGCGTCTGCTGGCCACTGGTCTTGAGCGCGCCGGCATCGCCGACGTGGAGATCGAGCGCACCCGAGACCGGGTCCGCGTTGATATCCACACCGCGCGTCCCGGCATCGTCATCGGTCGCCGTGGCACCGAGGCCGACCGCATCCGCGCCGACCTGGAGAAGCTGACCGGCAAGCAGGTTCAGCTCAACATCCTCGAGGTGAAGAACCCTGAGTCGCAGGCTCAGCTCGTCGCCCAGGGTGTCGCGGAGCAGCTGAGCAACCGCGTGGCGTTCCGTCGCGCGATGCGCAAGGCGATCCAGTCGGCCATGCGTCAGCCCAACGTCAAGGGCATCCGGGTGCAGTGCTCGGGCCGCCTCGGCGGTGCTGAGATGAGCCGCTCGGAGTTCTACCGCGAGGGTCGGGTTCCGCTGCACACGCTGCGTGCGGACATCGACTACGGCCTCTACGAGGCCAAGACCACCTTCGGCCGCATCGGCGTGAAGGTCTGGATTTACAAGGGCGACATCGTCGGTGGCAAGCGTGAGCTCACCGCCGCCGCGCCGGCCAGTGACCGGCCGCGTCGTGAGCGTCCGTCGGGCACCCGGCCGCGTCGTAGCGGTGCGTCGGGCACCACGGCGACGAGCACCGAGGCCGGCCGCGCCGCGACCGGAGACGATGCACCGGCCGCAACCGAGGCCGCGGCCGCTCCGGCGCCCGCAGCTGAGAGCACGGAGAACTAATCATGCTGATTCCCCGCAAGGTCAAGCACCGTAAGCAGCATCACCCACGGCAGCGTGGCATCGCCAGCGGTGGCACGCAGGTGAGCTTCGGTGACTACGGCATCCAGGCCCTCGGCCACGCCTACATCACCAACCGGCAGATCGAGTCCGCTCGTATCGCCATCAACCGGCACATCAAGCGTGGCGGCAAGGTCTGGATCAACATCTTCCCGGACCGCCCGCTGACCAAGAAGCCCGCCGAGACCCGCATGGGTTCCGGTAAGGGTTCGCCGGAGTGGTGGATCGCCAACGTCAAGCCGGGTCGCATTTTGTTCGAGATCAGCTACCCCGACGAGAAGATCGCCAAGGAAGCGCTGACTCGCGCAATCCACAAGTTGCCGATCAAGGCACGCATCGTGAGTCGAGAGGAGCAGTTCTGATGGCAGTGGGAACTACGCCTGGTGAACTGCGCGAACTGTCCGACACCGAGTTGAAGGACAAGCTGCGCGAGTCGAAGGAAGAGCTGTTCAACCTGCGCTTCCAGATGGCGACCGGTCAGCTGGCCAACAACCGCCGGCTGCGCGTCGTGCGCCAGGAGATCGCACGGGTCTACACCGTGCTGCGTGAACGTGAACTGGGCCTGGCTTCCGGGCCCGTTGGTGAGGAAAGCTAATGGCAGAGACTAAGGGCCCGAAGCACACGCCGGCCACCGAAACGCCGCGCGGCCGTCGCAAGACCGCCATCGGCTACGTGGTCAGCGACAAGATGCAGAAGACCATCGTGGTCGAGCTGGAAGATCGTAAGAGCCACCCGCTCTACGGCAAGATCATCCGGACCACCAAGAAGGTCAAGGCGCACGACGAGAACGGTGACGCCGGCATCGGCGACCGCGTCTCGCTGATGGAGACCCGGCCGCTGTCGGCCTCCAAGCGGTGGCGGCTGGTCGAGGTGCTGGAGAAGGCCAAGTAGCCTTCTCTGTTCCGCGCGAGCAGACTGAAAAGTGCCCCAAACCTTCGGGTTTGGGGCACTTTCGTGTATCGGGCTAACCGGTGGGCGGCATGAGCACCGTGTCGATGAGATAGACGGTGGCATTGGCGGTGTGGACTCCGCCGCACACCACCGATGCGTCGTTGACCTTGAGCGCGTCGCCAGAGCCGGTCACCGTCACGGATGCACCCTGCACGGTCGGCCAGCTGCCGACCACCTTGGCGGGACTGGCCTGCCCCGGCACGACGTGGTACGTCAGGATCTTGGTCAGCATCGCGGAGTCCGTCTTCAGCTTCTCGATGGTGGCCGGGTCGATCTTGGCGAATGCGTCGTCGGTGGGCGCGAATACGGTGAACTCACCTCCGTTGAGGGTGTCCACCAGGTTGACGTTGGGATTCAACTTTCCGGACAACGCTGAGGTCAGCGTCGTCAACAGCGGGTTGTGCGACGCGGCGACGGTGACCGGATCCTGCGCCATCCCGACCACCGACCCGGGGCCCGACGGCACTTTCTCCGCGTACGACGCGCAACCCGGGCCCACCAGGTCTGACGCCGGGTCGGCGGCCATCGCCGGCGCGCTCGTGGACTCCGGTGTGGCCGGTGCGGACCGTGCGGTGTCGTTCGAGCAGGCGGGCAGCGCGAACAGCGCAGCAGCGGACAGTCCCGCCACCGCGGCCAACTTGTATTGAAGAATCAACATTTTCCGACTCCCTGCGGGTGGTTGACGGTGATCGCCGTCACTTTCTCGGTCGTTGGGTATTCGGAGCGGACGCGAATCCGGATGGGTGTTGATTTCGACCAATCCGGAAGAGCGGCGGTGCCGAATACCCGGGCATGTACACCTTGGTGCTCGTCGGATTCCTCGGCGGACTCGTCACCGGCATCTCGCCGTGCATCCTGCCGGTACTGCCCGTGATCTTCTTCTCCGGTGCGCAGAGTGCGCGCGTCACCGAATCGAACGGCACGACGATCGTCGCGACGAAACCGACACTGGCCGACACGCTGCGCCCGTATCGGGTGATCGTCGGCCTGGTGCTGAGTTTCAGCGTGGTGACCCTGGTCGGCTCGGCGCTGCTGCAGCTTTTGCACCTCCCTCAGGACGCGCTGCGCTGGGCGGGCCTTGTGGCCCTGACCCTGATCGGGTTGGGCCTGATCTTCCCGCGCTTCGAGCAGCTGCTGGAGAAGCCGTTCAGCCGTATTCCGCAGAAGCAGTTCGGTTCGGGGAGTAGTGGTTTCGGACTGGGGCTGGCGCTCGGCGTGCTGTATGTGCCGTGCGCGGGCCCGGTTCTCGCGGCGATCGTGGTCGCCGGTGCGACCGGGTCGATAGGCGCCAACACCGTTGCATTGACCCTGTCGTTCGCGATCGGCGCCGCGCTTCCGTTGCTCGCCTTCGCCCTCGCGGGACGTAGGGTTGTCGAGCGAGTGAACGCTTTCCGCCGTCAGCAGCGCAAGATCCGGCTGGTCGGGGGAATTGTGATGCTGGTTTTCGCGGTGGCGTTGGCCGCCAACGTGCCGGCGAAGCTGCAGCGGGCGATCCCGGATTACACCAGCGGGTTGCAGGACCGGGTGGCCACCGCGGGCGAGGTCCAAGACCGGCTGAGCCCGACCGGCAGCGGGGAGTTGTCGAATTGTCCAGAAGGCGCGGCGGAACTCCAGAACTGCGGTCCCGCACCGGATATCACCGGTATCACCGGTTGGCTCAACACCCCTGACGGCGCGCCCGTCGACCTCAAGTCGCTGCGCGGCAGGGTGGTGCTCGTCGACTTCTGGGCGTACTCGTGCATCAACTGCCAGCGGGCGATTCCCCACGTCGTCGACTGGTACGACAGATACCAGGACTCCGGTCTGACCGTGATCGGTGTGCACACACCCGAGTACGCGTTCGAGCGGGTTCCCGGCAACGTGGCCAAGGGTGCGGCCGACCTCGGCATCACCTATCCGGTCGCTCTGGACAACTCGTACTCGACCTGGACGAACTACGAGAATCGCTACTGGCCGGCCGAATACCTGATCGATGCGAATGGCGTTGTACGGCATGTGAAGTTCGGCGAGGGAGGCTACGACGACACCGAGCGGTTGATTCGCGAGTTGCTCATGGACGCCAAGAACACGGCGTTGCCGCCCCCCGTGAACTCGCCCGACGTGACGCCGACGTCGGCACTCACGCCCGAGACCTATCTCGGAGTCGGCAAGGAGATCAACTACGCCGGTGAGGGGATGTACGACGAGGGCGACATGGCATTCGACTATCCGAAGAGCCTCCCCGCCGACTCGTTCGCGCTACGAGGGCCGTGGCGCCTGGACTACCAGGGTGCGACAGCTCAAGGCTCTGGTTCGGCCATCAAGCTCAACTACCAGGCCAAGCAGGTCTATCTCGTGGTGGGTGGGACGGGCACCGTGACCGTGCTGCGGGGCGGCGAGACGACCACCGTGCCGGTCAGCGGACCGCCCACCCTGCGTCAGATCGTCAACGATCGCGACCTGCATCGTGGCGAGATCGAGGTTCGGTTGAGCCAAGGGCTGCAAGCTTTCTCGTTCACCTACGGGTGACCGGCGATGACCACCGCCGACTCGGCGCTAGGCTACCGATCGATGGCACGTACGCCGGACGTGAGCAACGTACTCGACGCGCAGCTGCGCCGGGTGGCCCGCGGCGACGCCGAGGCGTTCGCCGGGCTGTACGACGCCACCAGCGCGCGGGTATACGGATTGATCATCCGGATACTGCGCGATCCCGGTTACAGCGAGGAGACCACGCAGGACGTCTACGCCCAGGTGTGGCGCCGCGCCGCGGACTATGACCCGGAGCAAGGTTCGGCGCTCGCATGGCTCATGACCTTGGCGCATCGCCGCGCGGTGGATCGGGTGCGGGCCGAGGTGGCCTCCAGCCGGCGCGAGGCGCGTTACGTCGCGCTGAGCGCCCAATCCGACACCGACGTGGTCGCCGACTCGGCGATCCGCTCCGACGAGCAGCGCCAGGTGGCCGATTGCCTGGGATCCCTCACCGATCTGCAGCGGCAGGCCATCGAACTGGCCTACTACGACGGACTGACCTACCCGCAGGTGTCCGAACGGCTGTCGACCAGTCTGGGCACCGTCAAGACCCGCATGCGAGACGGACTGCGCAGGCTGCGTGATTGTCTGGGGGTGACATGACCAGCGATTCCGAGTTGCCGAGCCTGGCGACGGCATACGCGTTGGACGCGGTTTCCGACTCCGAGCGCGTCGACATCGAACGCCGGCTGGCCGATGCTCCCATTGAGATCGCCGAGGCGTTCCGCGCTGAGGTGCGTGTGGTGCGCGAGTCGATGGCGATCGCGTCATCGACGACGGCGACGGCTCCGCCGGCGTCCCTGCGCCGGCGCGCACTCGCGGTTTCCCAGCGCCCGCACCGTGACCGGTTGCGTTGGCGCACAGGGTTGGTGGCGGCCGCCGCCGCCCTGGTGGTCGGCGCGGGCGGCTTCGGAGCAGGGCTGGCGCTGCGGCCGGCGAGTGCCCCGACCTCGGCCGAGCAGGTGTTTTCGGCAGGCGACGTCCGCACGGCGACCGGGCAACTGAGCGACGGTGGCACCGCGACGTTCGTGTACTCGCGTGACGAGCGGACCGGTGTCCTGGTGATGAACAACGCGGCACCAGCACCTCCCGGGATGGTCTACCAGATGTGGCTGATGACCGATCAGGGGCCGAAGTCGGCGGGAATGATGCCGCCCATGCTGCCGTCGACCACCGCCATGGTGCGGGATCTGGGGGATTCGACCGCGCTGGCGTTCACCATGGAGCCCGACGGCGGGTCGCCGCAGCCGACGGGGGAGATGGTGGCCCGGCTTTTCGCTGACGTAAGTCGCGATCGAACGGGCGAATGAGAGCTCTGACGACATCGGGTAGCTTTCGACAGCGCTTTCCCGGCACTCGAACTGTCAGCAAATTCATTCGATCTTGATTGTTTCGCCTCGGGGACGCGCGGCGCATAACTATTTCAGTTCGTCCCGACATGTCGGCAATAGCCGCATAAGCTGCATCGGGTGACTGCACGGATATTGCCGCTGCTCGCCGCCGCGATGATCGTTGCCGGAACTACCCTGCCTGCTGTGGCGAGTGCCGCTCCAGAAGATGACGTCTCACTGGTGAACTCTCCGACGCTTAATCTGCGGACCCTCGGGGTGAATTCGGATATCGCGCTGTACGGAATTCAGGGCTCACAAACCCTCACAATTCCGGTACCGCGTGGACTGATTCCCGCCGAGCTGGCCGCGACGGTGCAACTGCCGGTCAACACCCGCGGAGGCACCCTTGAGGTGACACAGGACCAACGCGTTGTGTCGCGCGTTCCGCTGCCGCCGGATCAGGCGCCCATCACGATTCCCCTGACCGGTGCCCGGGTGGTGGAAAACGCCCTGACCGTGCAGTTGAACAGCTACCTGACGATGCCCGACGGCTATTGCGCGTACGACCCCACGAACCCATTGCGGCTGCTGAACAGCGACGTTCGATTCACCGGTGCGGAACAACCCCCGACGGTGATCGCCGACTTCCTGCCGCCGGTACTGAGCAAGCTCACGCTGTTCGTCCCGCCGAATCCGTCGCAATCAGAAGCCGACGCCTCGATCCGGATCGCGACGGCTGTGGTGGCCCGGTACGGCCTGCAACGTCCCTCCGTCGACGTCGTGACGACCGATGGCGGTCCGGTTGCGCCGCCGCAGCCGCTGGAGCGGCAGGTGATCGTGCGCGAGGGAGATGCACCCGGGCTGAGCCTGCTGGGCCCCAATGCGGTTCCGGCCCTGCTCATTTCAGGTCCCGCGGGAGAGGTCACCAACCAGGCCCGGTTGCTGTCCAGTGACATCTCGAAACTTGCCGTGCAGTCGAAGGCCGTCGTGGGACCGCTGTCCAACACTCCGCAGCTGCCGAGTGACCACACCACGATCCGTAAGCTCGGCCAGCCCGGCGTCAACGCCACGGCCCTGGTGAATCCCCGCGTCACGGTTCCGCTGGATCAGACCCGGCTGGGCCGAGCGGTCCACGACGTCCGGGTCCATCTGCAGGGTTCGTACACCCCGCTGCCTGCGAGCGTCGCCGGCCAGGTGGTGGTCAGCATCGGTGGGCAGACGATCGATCGTTGGCCGACCGCGGCCGACGGCCGGATCGACCGGTGGGTCGACGTGCCGGACTGGCAGCTGCAGCGCTACACCAATGTGGATATCGCGATCGATGCGGCAGGCAACACCGGTCGATGCGGCGAGTTCCAGCCGATCACCTTGACCATCGACGGCGAAACCCCGGTCGAGAGCAAGCTGGCCAAACCTCCTGTCCCAACAGGGTTCCAGTCGTTGCCACAGGCTCTCATGCCGCGGGTGGCGGTCGGGATGGACCCGGGATTCGCCAACCTGCGCCGAGCGGTTCAGATCCTGACGGGGCTGCAGCGCCTGAGCTCGCGCCCCTTCGACGCCGAGGTCCGTTCGCTGGCCGACGCCGTCGCCTCGCCCAACCCCGCATTGCTGATCAGTGCCGACGGCTGGAACGACGACCGGATCACGCTGCCCGTCGCCGTGAATTCCGATGGTCTGATCACCGTCGAAAACGTTGACGGGTCAGGGAACTCGTCGACTTTGACACTCGATCCGAAGGTGGGCTTCGGGTCACTGCAGACCGTCTACACCGGCGGCCGCTCGGTGCTGATCGCCACCTCCAGCGAGGCTCCCGGGGAGCTGGACCGGCTGCTGGGCTGGCTGGGGAGCGATGTGCCGCGATGGTCCGGCTTGTCCGGCAATGCCGTGCTCGCGATGCCGGGGCGCGATCCCTTCACCCTGACCACTCCCGCTGCGGGCCCCGAAAGCGCTGCGGCTGCTGATCACAAGTCGCTACGGCTGCGGGTCGGTGCCGGGGTCGTGATACTCGCGGCGCTGGGTGCCGGGCTGGTCGCATGGCGTGGGCGGTCCCGGGGACAGTCGTGACGACGACGCTGCAGGGCACCCGGCGCGATTGGGACCGGCTGGCGCAGTGGTGGTTCGGCTTACCTCCCACGGTCCGGCTGGTGGCGCGCTGGGCGCTCATCGCCGTGCTCACGGTGGTGGCATTCCGTGCGAGTCTGCGCAACCTGATTGAGACCACCCTGGAGGGTGGTCTCATCGGTTATGTCTGGATGGTCCCGATCGCTGCCGCCCTCGCAGCAGTCGGAGTGAACTTCCGGCGTCGTACCGAGCTGCCGATCCATGACCGGCAGACCGACATCATCGTCGGGGTGATCGGGCTGGGTCTTGCGCTCATGGTGCAGGGGGTTCTGCTCAAGCGGTACTCGGAGTTCTTCCACTTGATGCGGCTGGATCTTCTGGCGCTCTGGCTGTTCATGGTCAGCAGTGCTCTCGTGCTGTTCGGCGTGCGTCCGGTGGCCCGGTTCGGTTGGGTGTGGGTGCTGTTATCGCTGATATCCGCGCTGCCCTATCAGGTGGTCGTCATCACGCTGGGCGGCGGAAACTTCGCCGCAGGCGTGGGGACGCTGTTGATCGCGGCGGCGGCCACCGCGATCGCGGTGGGCCGCACCCGCAAGCGTGCGGTGGTCGGCGCGCTCGTCGCATTCGCATTCGGTTTCGTGATCCTCTTCGTGATCGACAAACTGTGGCCGCATGCGCCGGTGATCGTCTATCAGATGATTCCGTCACTCGCGTCGATCGTCGTGGTGGGCATCGCGGCATTTCTGTACGCGCGCCGCGGACAACCAAAGAAGCTGCTCGACCGCAAGATCGAACCACTTGCTGCCAAACAGATCTGGACCGCGGTTCCACTGGTGGTCGCGGTCGCGGTCGCCCTCGCGTTCATGCCGTTGCCATACCAGCGGAGCGCCACGGTGATCAGCCGCAGCGCACCGTATGATCTGGCGCCCGGCACGCGGCTGGTGCCACCACCGGGATGGTCGATCACCGGCGAGCAGCGATACACCGGGGTGAAACGGTATTACGGCGACGAAGCCGTACTCATCCGTCAGCGGATGACCGCGGACGTCGGCGACCCGCGGTTCGACAAATTGTCGGCGCGGCGAAACCTCATGGTGGACAGCATCGTCAGCGAGTTGCCGTTCTCCTTCGACGCGTATCCCGGGCAGGTGCTCTATGACACCACCGGGACCCGGCTCAGCAGACCCCAACCGGTCGATCTCGGCCATGGGGTGAGGGGGGAACTCTTCTCGGCGATCGACGACCGGCTACTGGTGAGCTGGGACGTACTGCGATTCGCCTGGGGCGACCACAATGAGGACCAGGTTGTCGACATCTTCGCGGTGGACAACCATCTGCCCGACGCGCCGTTCCCCGATCCGCAACGGGGCCTGGTTTCGACACTGCGAAACCTGTTCACCGTGCTGTTCCGCGGCAATTCGGTTCTGGTGCAGCGCAGGCCGGCGTACAAGGACGCCGAGCTGCTCACGGAATTCGGCCGGGCCCTGGTGGCGGCGCAGTTCGTGAAAGGTGCCGGTCAATGACTTTCGACGAGACATTCGCCCCTGAGACCGTCACCGCCGAGCAGCGTGATTACGCGCTCAACCGGGCGATCAACGGGTTGCGTGAGGACGATCCCGTTCATTCGGCGTCCAAACCGTTGATCGGTTGGCAGAAGCCGGTGCTGTGGGGCCTGCTGGCGATTGTGATCGCCGTGGGTATCTGGCGGCCCCTGCAGACCACGGTGACGCTCATCGGGTTGTGCACGCTGGCCTACCTTCTGACCCTCGGCGACCGGGTGCTGATCTTCAAGCGCGGGTTGGCGTCGCGTCCCATCGTCATCCCCGATGACGTGGCGCGGGCGATTCCCGATGGCGATCTCCCGGCGTACACGATCCTGGTGCCGGCCTACAACGAACCGGAGGTGGTCGCCGACCTCATCGCGGCGATGGATGCGCTGGAGTACCCCAGAGACCGCATCCAGGTTCTGTTGCTGCTCGAAGCCGACGACCAGGTGACGATCGACGCCGCGAAGGCCTGTGGTGAATCCGATGTCATCACCATCCTTTTGGTGCCGCCCGCCGAACCGCGCACCAAACCCAAGGCGTGCAACTACGGTCTGCATTTCGCCACCGGCGACATCGTCACGATCTTCGACGCGGAAGATCTGCCCGAGCCGCTGCAGCTGCGTCGTGTGGTGGCGGCCTTCCGCGACCTGCCCGACAACGTGGCATGTGTGCAGGCCAAGTTGGTCTATCACAACGGCCATCAGAATCTGCTGACGGCCTGGTTCACTGCCGAGTACGCACTGTGGTTCGGCTATCTGCTGCCCGGCATGATGGTGAGCACATCGCCGATTCCCTTGGGCGGCACCTCCAATCACCTCCGCCGTGACATCCTGCGGAAGATCGGCGCCTGGGATCCGTTCAACGTCACCGAAGATGCCGACCTGGGTCTGCGCATCGCCTCGAACGGCTATCACACCGCAGTCATCGACTCGTACACCCTCGAAGAGGCCAACAGTGACGTGATCAACTGGATCCGCCAGCGCTCCCGGTGGTACAAGGGCTACCTGCAGACCTGGCTGGTACACACCCGTGAGCCGGTGAAGTTGTACCGCACGTTGGGATTGCGCGGTTTCGTCCGGTTCAACCTGGTGCTGGCGGGTACCCCCATCATCGCGGTCCTGAACCTTTTGTTCTGGTTCATCACCGTGTTGTGGTTCCTGGGGCAGCCGGACGTCGTCGGCTCGGTGTTCCCGCCGCTGATCTACTTTCCGGCCTTGTTCGCCATGATCATCGGCAACTTCACGGTCATGTACATGAACATGATCGCCCTGCGGGAGGACGATCGATCCGATCTGCTGCTCGCCGCGCTGAGCGTGCCGCTGTTCTGGCTGATGATGAGCATCGCAGCCGCCAAGGGTGCCTACCAGATGATCAGGCAGCCGTCGTTCTGGGAGAAGACCTTTCACGGGCTGGCCGAGCGTCCAGAGGACAAGGCTGCCCACGAGCAGATGGCCTCCTCGGCGTGATGCCAGCGGCGGCCGGCCGGTCGGATTTCAGGCTCAAGCTGACGATCTTCGTCGCCATGCTCTTTGTCTATCTCGCAGTCGGACACTGGCTGCAGGTCCAGCACGGGTTCATCATGGGCGACACGTTGTCACGGGTGGTGGCAACGCAGTCGGTGCTGTTCAGCCGTGATCCGCACCTGGCTGCCCTCGGGTTCATCTTCACCCCGGTGGCCGCCATGGTGCAGATTCCGGCGGTCGCGCTGGGCGCGGTGTGGCCGGATATCGCCGGCCGGGCGTTCGCAGGCACGATCATGTCGGCGACCTTCATGGCCGGCGCCGCGGTGCAGATGTTCAGTATGGGCGCCGATCGTGGTCTGCCCCGGGCATATTCGGTGACGCTCACCCTGTTGTTCGCGCTCAATCCGATGATCGTCTTCTACGGTTCCAACGGGATGAGCGAAGCGCCGTTCGTATTCTTCATGACATGGGCTGTGCGCCGGCTCATCCTGTGGATGGTCGACGACGATGTTCACCACCTCGTCGCCGCGGGCGGTATCGCGATGGGGTTGGCCTACCTGACCCGTTACGACGCAGCCGCTTGCGTGGCGGCAGCCGGGTTCCTGGTGGCCATCACGACGTATCTTCGGGCCAAACCGCCGCCCCGGTTGCGGCGCGCCTTTCTGGACATGTTGATCGTCAGCGGCCCCGGGTTTCTGGCGTTCCTCGGCTGGGCGGCCGCCGGCTGGCTGATCACCGGCGAGGCGTTCGCGCAGTTCACCTCGCAGTACGGCAACACGGCGATTCTTGAACAATCCGGGCAGACGGCGCCGAATCTGTTCGACGGAATGGTTTTCGCCGCGGTCTGCATCATGCTGCTGGCCCCGACCATGCTCCCGCTGGCGCTGTGGGCGTTCATGCAGCGATGGGGGCGGCCGAACTGGCAGATGCTGATCGTGCCTGTCGCGTTGTTCGGTGCGGTGCTGGTGTTCCAGTCGTACAGCTACGCATCGGGATCGACGTTCCCGTTCCTGCGGTTCTTCATCATCGCGATACCGCTGTGCGTGACCATGGCGATGCTCGGGGTTCCGGACGGGGCCTTCAGGACGCCGACGCGCAGGGGCAGATATGCGCCGCCGGCTCCGACTGTCGAACCGGTGAAATCCAGGTCCGCCGCACCGTATGTCGCCGTTGCCGCGACGGTCGCCCTCGGTATCCCGGTGACGATGCTCGGTATGGCTCAACCCAAATACGCGCCACAGGAATACGGGCTCGGTGCGGTGCTGAATCCGGATCCGTACAACGTGACCGAGCGGAAGGCGATCGAGCACCAGATCGCCCGGACGTTCAAAACCGAGCGGGATATCGCCCAGTACCTGGAGAATCTCGACCTGCCGGACAGCTCGGTGATCACCGATACGGTTTACGGGTTCGGAATCCTGGCCGCATCGAGCCGGCCGCAGGTTTTCGTGATTCCGTCAGACCCGGATTTCACCGAGTTGCTCAATGATCCGACCGCCAACGGGGTCAGATATCTGCTTGCGGTTCCAGCGACCGGGCGCGGCACATCGGATGCGCTCAATGTGCGCTACCCGACGTTGTACGACACGGGTGCCGAGGTGGCAACCCTTGAGCTGGAGGTTCCCAATGACGGTGACGGCCAGCCGGATTGGCGGCTCTACCGGGTGAACGAACCCGTCGGCAGGAGATAACCGGTCATCAAGGGTGGGCCGCGGTGAACGCCGGGCAATCATTGGCTGCCGGGACCGATTTCATCCGATCGTTGAGCCAGCCCACCGCCGCGGCGGGTTGGACCTGCTCGCGTGTCGCTTCGGCCCAGAAGGCGATCTGGATGCCGTCACCCATCTTGCAGGCTTCGGTGAGCGCCCGCTCGGTCGAAGCAGCCGGGATCACCGAGTCCTTGCCGGCGTAGATGACATACATGGGGGCTTTCGTGGGCCCTTGCGGCAGATTCGTCTTCTGGAGGTAGCCGCGCAGAGTCTTCAGCGCTTCAGGATTGGCGGGCCGCAGATCATCGGCACTCAGCTTGTCTGCCAGGGACTTTCGTTGCGCTTCGTCCTTGCATCCGAGCAGGGTGTCCCAATTCTCCTGGGCGGCACCACGACGGTAGTCGTCGAGTTCGAAGTCGTAGTAGTACTGGTCTTTCAACGCGGCGAGGTAGGCGACATAGGCCAGTTTCTGATCGGTGTTCAGGGTGCCTGCCATCGCCCCGTCCGCGAGGGCGTCGATGTTCGCCATCGGCGCCAGGGACGCGGTGGCGACCAGCTTGAGGTCGTAGCCGTAGTTGTCGATGAGTTCGTTTGCGGCCCAGGTGGCTTGCCCACCCTCGCGAGCGCCCAGTGCAGCCCATGATGTGGAGGCGTTCGGCACGATCGTCCGGGCTGCCCGTACTGCGTCGATCACGTTGTAGCCGGCCGTTGTCGAGTCCAGATATGGGTGGAAGTCGTAATCGTCTGGTTTGGCCGGTTTTCCCAGGCCCTGGTAGTCGGGCACAGTGACCACGTAACCGGCGTTCAGCAGGGCCACCACCGTCGTCGCCTCGCCGCGCAGGTCGGGTGACAGCGACGGTGCGCAGTCCGCCGACGTTCCGGTGGCCGAGTGCCCCAGGGCCACCACCGGGAAGCCCCCCGCCGGTGGGTTGCCCTTGGGTACGAATACCGTGCCCGTCACGTGAGACACCGCATCGTTGACACCGTTGCGCGAGGCGTACGTCATGACCCTGGCCTGCGCGCTCGCGTCGCGCAGCGCCGGCACCAGGTTGTCCAGGGGCGCATCGGAGACGACGTGGCCGGCGCTGTCGGGGTCTTCGGCCGAGCCCTGGGTCGGCGATCCGCCACACGCCGTGAGCACTGCGAGGGCAACTGACAGCAGAACAGTGACTCGAAACATCGGACGTCCCCTACCTGGTGATCCGTAGCTGGTCGGCGGGCAGCCTCCATCTTTTCATCGGGGTGTGGGTGAGGTCTGGCAGATTGGGCACCATGTCTGTGATCGATGTGACGTCGCACGGCGCCACCGGGGACGGAACGACCGACGATTACGCGGCCGTGATGAGCGCTGTTCGCGAAGCTACTGACGCCGGTGGTGGCACGGTGTTCTTCCCGGCGGGTGAATACGCGTTGTCGGATTCGATCGGTAACGGCGACGATGGCTTCGCCCACATCTGCCTCCTCGGCGCAGGTGAACGCGCTGCTCGATTGCGGGTGACGGCCGATGTCGCGCCGATCAGCGGACGCTGGATCGAATGCCGAATCGAGAACCTCAAGATAGATGCGAACTCTCAGGGTTCACCGGGATTCGACGTCGACTTGGACAAGAGCTATGTCAGGCATTGTTGGATCGCGGGCTGGACCGATTACGGCATGCGGCTCAACACCAACACCGAGGGCCTGCTGAACTGGATCGACGACAATTTCATCGAACAGGCCACCGGCTACGGCATCTACACCACCTATCGGTTCTTCGATTCGTGGATCGTGAACAACAACATCGGATCGACAGGCCCCAACCTGTCGATCGAGGCCGGGCCGGTGCGCATCCTCGCCAACCACCTCGACGGGGCGCCGAAGAACAACATCGAGCTGCGCGGTAACAAGCAAATGACGATCATCGGCAACATCTGTGAGGGCGCGCGGAGAGAAGCCATCGTCTTCACCATGCCGTCGTGGCTGGAGTCCGATGACGAACAGATCGCCATCGTCGGCAACAACATCACCAACGGCGGTAAAGGTGCCCCGGTGAATATCCGGCGATCGGGATCTATTCGGTCGACGCCGAACACCGGACCAAGGGGTTCAACGTCACCGGCAATTACATCGCCAACACCGACGAGGGGGCAGGCTGGAGCTATGCGGTGGACGCCCAGTACGTCGATGACCTCGCGATCTCCGGAAACCAGTGGGACAACAACGGATACCGTGTCGCTCCGGTTCGGGCTGAGGGCCGCAACGTCGGCGTCGCGGGCAATACATCGGGTAACCGGACGCCGTCACAGCGCTTGGTGATCACGTTGTCCGGCGCCGGTACTTTCGAGAGCTCTCCGGGCGCCGAGTACGTCTATCTGCTCGCCGCAGGGGCCTCGGTGGCCAGATTGCCTACAGCGCAGGGAAATACCTGCCGCTATACGGTGAAGAACATTTCCGGTGCCGACGCGACGTTGAGCGCCACTAGACGGCAGATGATCGACGGTGGTGCCGAATTCATCCTCACCAACGGTGCGGCCGTCGATCTGATCTCTGACGGAGCGAGTTGGTGGACCGTGTAACTGGCGCAGTGCTGAGTGCCGGAGGCTGTCCGGTTGAAGTCCGACGGTGATCGTGTGCTTGCCGGGCGGCCAGTGTTATTGCTTGACGAAATCGCCCGGCTTGTACTTGTGGTCGAAGAATTCCTCTTTGGGCCCGTACCACCGGATCAGGCTGAACCAGCCTTTGCCTGGGGTCGTCTTCAGCCAGTTCTTGGCACCCTCAGGAGGATTCGGTCCGATGTGGAACGTGACCGAGCCGTCGCCGTTGAACTCCAGGTCGTTCATCGAGTTCAATGACGGATATGTCTGGCCCGGTACGTCCACCCCGGAGGCTGTTTCGGCGTCATACACCGTGACCGACCACAGGATGTTGGCCGGCGGGTTGGCCGGAAGGTCGATGGTGTACATGTTCTCGCCACGAAGGTACTCGCCGTTGCTGTCCTTATAGGCCGCACCATATTTGGCACCGAATCCGACGATCGAGGACATCATCCCGGTGCTGATCGAATACGCGTTGACGAACATGTGCGCCTTGGCATTGACGTCGGTGTAGCCCGTCTTGCGGTCGCGGAACTGTTCGTCGAGCAGGGTGTGCCAGAAGTCGTCGAGCTCGGTCTTGGCATGCGCCACCCAGTGGCGGTCCTCCCACCACAGCGCATTTTCCTCCTGATCGAAGTGTGCGGCGATGTTCTTTGCCATCTTCCACGCGGTGTGAGCACCCTGCTCGAGCAGTTCGTGCTGGCGCTCGGTGGGGGCGAACTCGGCGCCCTTGGCGATACCCAGCGCGGCCAGCGTGCCGTGCATGTAGGGATCGACGGAATCGATCCGCTCACTTTGGATCAGTTCATTGAGCATGTCGAAGTAGCCGGCGTCGTGCGCGAACAGAGCATTGGCCGGGAGGTCGGAGACATGCTGGAACTTCATCGGTTTGGCCTCGCCCTTGAGGGGCCGGACCACGAGCCCTTCGACCGCCTTCACCCCTGGCGACAGGTCATCGACCGACTGGAAGAAGCCTCGCTGGAAGATGAATACCCCGTTGGTGGGGCATTCGTAGATGAAGTACTCCTTCGGGTCGATTCCGAGTTCGTCGATTTTCTCCCCGGCGGGCAGGACCAGGTATTTGCCGCCATTGCCCTTGTCGGGGCCGGGGATGCCGATGTCACCGAGGTACTGGACGTCACCGATCTTGGGCCCGGTCAGCGGGCGGTGCCAGAAGTCGTCCATCAACCCCTGGATCTTCGGCGGTGCCTCCAACACCAACGGCCCGGTCTCACTCAGGTCGGCGAACCCCATGCAGTAGATGACATCGGAGTTGGGTGTGGTGATGACCGTGTTGGGTTTGAGGCGCTTCTCGTAGACCGACATCACGTTGTAGCCGGTCCCGGCGACCGCACCCAGGCCCTTCTTCATGGCGTACATGTTCACCGCAGGCAGTGCCCACAGGTAGCACTGCACCGCGCGTTGAAAATACAGTTCCTCGGTCAGCGCCTGCGCGGCGTCGTCGGTCGGGTAGCCGCCGTTGAACTGGGCATCGGCGATTGCCTTGAAACGGTCGGGGTTCGTCATGTCAGTCTGTGGCCTTCCTCGCGGGCGCATGCCGTGACCTTGACTCCTACACCGGCGGTTGCCGCGGTCAGACCGGCCGTACGCAGTGCTGCTCGTCGGTTCAACTCCAAGGCCATGCTCTGCGCCTTCCCTCCGGCGGGCTGGTGTGGTGTCGAAACTACCGTGCGGGTCTCGACGAATCGCGTAGATCTGTGGATCGAATTGAATTGAGCCAGGCCGAACTCGGCGCGATTGTTTTGCCAAGATCACCCAAATCGGGTGAGCCGCCAACGCGCCGCGGATGTTCTGCGGGCGCAGGCATATTCACCGAAGGAATTCCCGATATCGATGGAGCGCCCAGCTATGGTCGAAGCGGACTGCTCAACAAAAATCCGAACAGAGCCGGGAAGGAACTGTTAGAGATATGGACGTGCAATTGACGCGCCGCGGCGCGTTGCGCACCGCGGGTTTGGCAGCCGCGACCGCCGGAGTCGCCACGGCGCTGGCCGCATGCTCGACCGGCAAAGACGAGGCGGACACCTCGGGCTCGACATCGTCGCCGGCGCCGGGTGCGCCCAACGCGCCTGCCCAGGCGGAGAAACTCACCCAACCGGCCTCCGGTGTCGGGATGTTCCCCGGCTACGCCCAGACGATCGCCCAGTTCGCCTACGTCTGGGGCTGGCCGATGGTCAACATGCTCAATCGGCGCTCCAAGATCACCCAGGCTCCCCACCCGGGCCTGCTCAACGGCGTGTTACCGGCCGCCCCGCAAGGCCGGCTTGGCATGTTGTCCGACTACATCGACCCTGCCGAGACGTTCGTGACCTGCCCCAATCAGGACGTGGTCTACGGGCTGGCGTACTTCTCGCTCGATGACCAGCCCGTGATCGCGCAGGTACCCGATTTCGGCGACCGGTTCTGGGTGTACGCGCTCTACGATGCCCGGACCGATCAGTTCGGTGAACTCGGCAAACCCTATGGAACCAAGCCGGGGTTCTACCTACTGGCCGGACCGAACTGGAAGGGGGACGCCCCCGACGGCGTGCAGGCCGTGATCCGGAGCTCCACCTCGTTGGCCAACGCGATACCGCGAGTGTTCATGGACGACACACCCGAGGACCGAGCGGCGATTCAATCGGTAATCAACCAGATCGACATCTATCCACTCAGCGATTTCGACGGAAAGATGAAGACCACCGATTGGGCCAAGGCTCCCGTCATCCCCGGGCCGCCGGCCGATGCCGGCGGCGGTGAAACGAAATGGGTTGTTCCTGAACAGTTCTTCGATCAGATCGGCACCATATTGGATCAGGTTGCCCCCTTGCCAGGCGAAGAAGCGCTCTACGCGCAGATGCGGTCGGTGCTGGACTCGGCCAACCAGAATCCCGACATCAAGAAGGTTCTCGTGGACACCGCTGTGGCCACCGAGCGCGATGTCATCGGACCGTTCTTCCAATGGGCTCACAATGGTCGGCCCGCGGGCAACGGCTGGAATCGTTCCACCAACAACGCGCAATTCGGTATCGACTACTTCGACCGAACGGGTACCTCGCGATCGAATATGTTCGACAACCGGCCCACCGAGACGCAGTACTTCTACACCGACAACGACGCCACGGGCGCGCCGATGGTGGGTGAGAAGTCGTACAAGGTGACGTTCCCGGCCGGGCAGGAGCCGCCCGTCAAGGGATTCTGGTCGCTGACGCTGTACAACGACAAGCACCTGTTCCACCCCAATGACCTCAAGCGGTATTCGCTCGGTACCAAGAACAAGAACCTCAAGCGCAACCCGGATGGGTCACTGACGCTGTATGCCGGTGCGAATTCACCGGGACCGGACAATGAGTCGAACTGGCTGCCCGCACCGAACGGACCGTTTTCTCTCTACATCCGCGCCTACTGGGGCGAGCCGGGTATCACCGAGGGCACCTGGAAGCCGCCGGCTATCGAAGTGGTTTGACAGAGCGGCGGTGCCGTAGCCCTGGCGCCTTCGAATCTGGTTTGCGGACAAGTGGTCCCACACAGCTCTGCCGCGCTCTCATCAATTGCGGCGATCTGGCACCTATCTGTTTGCTGCCTGATTCCCTTTTTAGGCAACGTACGGTTCGTGGCGTTATTTGGCTTCTCGAATTGAGTAGCTCGGGTGAATCGCGCTCGAATTGTGTGGTCCGGCGGCATAATTGGCTGCCATGGATTCCAATTCGAAGTCATATCAATCCGATAAGCCTGATGAATTGCGTGCGCAGCTCCCGCGGCGCAAAATGTTGGGGGGTCTGGCGGTAGCGGGTGTCGCGACCACTCTGATCGCCGCATGTGACGACAAGTCTGCCGGTGGATCATCCGGCGGCAGTGGGGGATTGAAGACCGACAACGGCGTCAAAGGTGCCACCGAGGCGACCAGGGTGGCGAACAAGAAGGTGCTCGACAGCTTGCCGTTCAACGAGCGCGGCGACTTCGAGGATGCGCAACGGAATCTGGTCGGACGACCGGATACGTTGACGATCAAGAACGCAGACGGCGGTGTGGTCTGGGATCTGGAGGAGTACAAGAAGTACATCTCCGACGACAAGCCGGCGCCGGACACGGTGAATCCGAGCCTGTGGCGCAACGCGCAGTTGTGCATGGAGTACGGCCTGTTCAAGGTGGCCGACCGCATCTATCAGGTGCGCGGCTACGACCTGTCGAACATCACGTTCATCCAGGGTGACACCGGGTGGATCGTGTACGACACCCTGATCTCACCCGAGACCGCCAAGGCTGCCTTGGACCTCGCCAATCAACACCTCGGTGCCCGCCCGATCGTCGCCGTCATCCACAGCCACTCCCACGTCGACCACTACGGCGGTGTCCGCGGCATCATCAACCAGGCCGATGTCGATTCCGGCAAGGTGAAAGTCATTGCTCCGCAGGCGTTTGTCGAGGACGCCGTCAGTGAGAACGTGATCGCCGGAAACGCGATGGGGCGGCGGGCGGTCTACATGTACGGTGCGCTGCTTCCGCGCAATGCTGAGGGAGGCGTCAACGGCGGCCTCGGCATGACGGTCTCCACGGGTCTGCCCACGCTCGTCATCCCGACGGACATCATCACCACCACCGGCCAGAAGATGACCATCGACGGAGTCGACCTCGAGTTCCAGATGACCCCCGGCACCGAGGCGCCGACCGAGATGAACACCTTCTTCCCGCAGTTCAAGGCCATGTGGATGGCTGAGAACACCACCAATACGATGCACAACCTGCTGACCCTGCGCGGTGCCCAGGTGCGTGATGCCCGGATCTGGGCGAAATTCCTCGACGACACCATCAATACCTACGGGCCCAACACCGAGGTGAAGTTCCAGAGCCACCACTGGCCCATGTGGGGTCACGACAAGATCATCGACTACTGGAAAAAACAGCGTGACATGTACAAGTACATCCACGACCAGTCAGTGCGGTTGATGAACAACGGTCTCGTCGGCTCCGAGATCGCCGAGG
The DNA here is from genome assembly GCF_048282715.1 of Mycobacterium sp. 134. Lineage (NCBI taxonomy): Bacteria > Bacillati > Actinomycetota > Actinomycetes > Mycobacteriales > Mycobacteriaceae > Mycobacterium > Mycobacterium sp. 134. Next base: position 5,352,400 of record NZ_JBLVUN010000008.1, on the reverse strand, counting down.
AGATCCAGATGCCGCCGGAGCTCGGCAACTTCTGGCCGGACCGCGGCTACTACGGCACGCTCAAACACAACTCCCGGGCGGTCTACCAGCGGTACATGGGCTGGTACGACGGCAACCCGTCCGATCTGGATGACCTGCCGCCGGCCGACGCTGCCAAGAAGTACGTCGAGTACATGGGCGGCGAGGACGCCATCCTGGACAAGGCGAAAAAGGACTTCGACGCGGGTAACTACCGGTGGACGGCGATGGTGCTCAAGCAAGTGGTTTTCGCCAATCCGGACAGTGTGAACGGCAAGAATCTGTTGGCCGACAGTTACGAGCAGATGGGCTATCAAGCCGAGTCCGGGCCGTGGCGGTCGGTATACCTGCAGGGCGCGTACGAGCTTCGCAACGGGGTGCCGACTTCCGGCGGAACCGATACCGCGAGCCCGGACACCATTGCCGCGATGCCGCCCGAGATGATGTTCGACTATCTCGGTGTGCGGTTGAACGGCCCCAAAGCGGCAGGTAAGAAGATCTTGCTCAACGTCGATTTCACCGATCTGAAGAAGCAGTACGGCCTCACGGTTGAGAACGGTGTACTGAACTATTCGGACGGGTTGCTCCCGCAGTCCGATGCCACGTTGAAGTTGACCAAGGCGACGATGAACGACATCCAAATGGGCAAGGTAAAACTGAACGACGCCATTTCGGCGAACAACGTCACGTTGGATGGCAACAAGCAGTCGGTGGAGGACTTCATCGGACTGATGGACACGTTCCCGTTCTGGTTCAACATCGTCACGCCGTAGCTGGGACAATGGTGTGCTGCCGCGGGCAGCGCACCATTTCAGCGCAGCCGACGGTAAGGAATACGATGCAGCCGGCCGGAACAACTCCGATGCAGCCGGTGCCGTGGTTTCTCGCGACCACACCGTCATCGAGCCCGGGGATGTTGCCGCGTCAGGCGATCGGCCGGAGACTGAACGAGCACATCGGCGGGAGACGCGCGGTGCTCGTCGCCGCTCCCTCCGGGTTTGGCAAGACCGTCGCCGTCGCGCAATGGGCGGCCGAGCGGCAAGTCGACCAGGTTGGGTCGGTGGCCTGGTTGACGCTGACCGAGCGGATCAACGACCGCAGCGATGTGCTGCGCGGCATGCTGACCGCATTGCTGAACAGTGCGCGCGATGCTGGCGACAGCGCGCTGGACCAGGCGTTGTCGTCGGCGTTCGATTCGGCGTCCTACGATGCGGCGGTTGCCGCGGTCATGGCCGTCAATCCGAACCGGGACGTGACCATCGTGATCGACGATTTCCAGTTCGCCCGGTCGGTGTGGAGTGACGGCGATGTCGTGGAGTTGGTCGAGAACGGGCCGCAGTGGTTGCGATTCGTCCTGATCACGACCGACCCGGTGAGCCCCTCATGGGCCCGACTGCGGGTTCACGACAAGATCGAGGTCATCGGTTCGACCGAACTCGCCTTCACCCCCGACGATGTGCAGGCGTTGATCGCCGCAGCCGGTAGTTCACCTCAACCAGACGATATCGATCGCATCATGGTGGCCACGCGGGGCTGGCCCGGTGCGGTCCGACTCATGCTGGTGAGCGGCGAGGGCGCTCCGACTTTCACCGTCGACGTCGATCTCACCGACTACATCGGGACCGCCGTGTTGGCCCGGATGCGGCCCGACTTGGCTGAATTCGCGCTGAAGGCCACCGTGTGTCCCCGGGTGGACGAGCAGCTGGCCCGCGCACTCACCGGTCATCTCGACAGCGGAGAGCTGCTCAACGACTGTGTCGCGGCCGGGCTGTTCATCGAGCGGATCGGTTCAGGCGAAAGCGCTGTCTATCAATGGCATTCGATGTTCGTCAAACACTGCCAGGAGATTCTGAGACGGCGGGACGTCGAAGAGTGGAAACGGCTCAACCGGGTGGCGGCAGCCGAGCTGGCGCAGAAGTATCCCTTGGATGCGGTCGAGTTGTCGATTCGTGGCGCAGATCGCGCCGGATATGACATCGTCGCCGACCACTGGCTCGAGCTACTTCTCCAATCCCGTTCCACCGCACTTGATCTGGCTTGTCTTCGTCTCACCGAGGCCTTCGGTGAGAATCCCGAGACCCTGATGATCCGGTCCAGCTGCCGGGCCATGACCGGCGATGACGTCATGGCGGCGTTGTTGTTCGGCCGGGCCGAAGCGATGTCGCAGCCTACGGGTACGCCCAAGCGGTTGGAATTCATCGCCGACCTCACCCAACTCCTGATTTCTGCCGATCGCGAAGTGATGGATCATGCCGCGGGCCGGGTCGAGGCTGCCTTGACCGATCGTGACGTGGTCTCCCCGCGAATCTACGCGTGCGCGCTATTCGTTCTCGGCTGGGCGGATTCCCGGATGCGCCGGACGCCGACGCGGGGATCGGCACTACTCGAGGCCGCAGTGAGCGAGTGTGCGTCGTTGGGTCTGCTTGAGGTCGCTCACCGGGCCCGGCAGACACTTGCCTTTGCCCTGGCCCATTCGGGTGAACTCGATCGAGCGCATCAGGCGCTGCAGCTTGCCGTGCAATCCGAGGAGGTGACACCGGAACTGTGGCTGTCGCACGACGGTGACGGTATCGAACGATTCACGGCCGGCTGGATCCACTTTTGGCGAGGCGAAATCGGTTCGGCTATCAAGGATCTGATTCCGGCGAGCGGCACCGCCGGCGTCGGCTACCCTGACACATCACGGATGTTCCTGGCCTTCAGTGCTGCCACCTTGCGGGACAACGACGTTCTGGCCACCGCCGAAGCCGCCGTTTCCCGTATGCCCGATGCCGATAGCCATGGAGTGCCATGGATCAGATACAAGACAGCCGCGCGGGCCCGGCTGGCCGAAGCTCGTGGCGATCACCCGCTGGCGCTCGAACTTGCCGCCGGCGTCGTCGAATCCACGCACGTACCGATGATCTCGGCGGTGCTGTCAGGGATGTGCCGACGACTCGGCGCATCGGAGTTGGCCGGTCGCCTGGCGAATCAAGCTCTGGAGCCGCAGGTTCCGTCCAACGTCGCGGCGTACGCGTTGTTCACGTTGGCATTGCTGGATTGGCAGGATGGTCGGGCTGAGCAGGCCCACCGGCGGATGGAAGAGCTGGTCACCGTCGCCTACCCGGAGCGGGTGCGCTACCAGTTCGTCGACAACTCCGATCCGGCAGGCAAGGAACTGCTCGCCGCGCACCTGTCCTACACCGCGTACGGGGATTTCATCGAGGAATCCCTTCTGGCGAGCGAACATTCCGCCTCCGATACGAAGGCTGCAAGCCTGACCCGGCGCGAGCGGGAGATCCTGGCCTTCCTGCGGACACCCATGACGATGCAGGAGATCGCCGACAAGATGTCGATCTCGCTGAACACGCTCAAGACACACCAAAGGGCGATCTACCGCAAACTCGGTGCCGTCAACCGCAGGGAGGCCATCAAACTCGCCGGCCGTTAGTGTCGAGTCGTGGCTGATGAACAGGTCGCGGTGTACGACGCCGAAGGCAACGTCACCGGAACCGCCTCCCGGACCCGCGTCTATGCCGAGGGGCTGTGGCACGCCAGCGCAGGCGTGCTGCTGCGCTCCACCGACGGCACCCGTATCTACGTGCACCGTCGCACCACGACCAAGGCGGTGTTCGCCGGGATGCACGATTGTCTGGCCGGTGGGGTCGTCGACCCGGGGGAGACGCCTGTGCAGACCGCCACCCGGGAACTCGCCGAGGAACTCGGCGTCACCGGTGTGCCGCTGGCGCCGTTGGCATCGGCGGCATGGGACGGGCAATGGGCCCGGCGACCGATGCGGTGTCACCTGTTCGCGTTCGAGGCACGCTGGGACGGACCGGTCTGCCACCAGCCCGAGGAGGTTGCCGACGGGTGGTGGTGGACCGACGACGAACTCGCGCGGCACGTGGGTGACCCGACCTGGCCGTTTGTCCCCGATACCCGGGTTTTGATGCCACAGCTCCTTACGTCAACACCCTTGAGCTAGTGCCGCGGGTGCGTCTTACTGGGTGGTACACAGCCATCCAGGAAGAAACCCGTGCAAACTGTTTTCGAACGAACCATTCCCGCTAACGGCCTTGTTGACCGTTCGCTGGCTACCGCCGTCTTGCAGCCGTTCTGGCTCGCGGATGCGCCGGCGCAGCGCAGCTATCCGGCGTTGACACGTGCGCCGTCGATGTATGACCTCGTGGTGGTCGGCGGCGGGTACACCGGTCTGTGGTCAGCCCTGTTGGCCAAGCAACGGGACCCGGGCCTGCGCGTTGCCCTCCTGGAGGGACAGACGCTCGGATGGGCGGCATCGGGGCGCAATGGCGGTTTCGTCGAAGCTTCACTCACTCACGGTGAGGAGAACGGACGCAACCGTTGGCCCGATGAGATCGATGTCATCGACCGCCTGGGAATGGAGAACCTCGATGCCATCGAGAAGACCGTCGGGTCACTGGGTCTGGATTGTGACTTCGAGCGGACCGGCTCCATCGCCGTCGCCCTGGAGCCCTATCAGGCCGCTGAACTGGCTGCGGCCCGGCAGCGGCCGGGGCACCTGTACCTAGACCAACAGGCCATTCGGGCCGAGGTCGATTCGCCCACGTATCTGGCCGGCATGTGGGCGAAAGACAGTGCCGCACTCGTACATCCCGCCAAGCTGGTCAACGAACTCGCCCGTGCCGCAGTCGAACTCGGCGTCGAGATCTACGAACACAGCAAGGTGCTCGGAGTCGGCCCCGACCGCCGCGGCGGACCGCTGACCGTTCGTACCGAACGCACGTCCGTGCGGGCCGACCGAGTGATACTGGCCACCAACGGTTTCCCGTCGTTGTTGAAGCGCTATCGGTACCACACGGTGCCGGTCTACGACTACGCATTGATGACCGAGCCGCTCACCGAGGCCCAGCTGGCCGACATCGGTTGGAGTAACCGGCAGGGCATCAGTGACATGTCGAACCAGTTCCACTATTACCGACTGTCCAAGGACAACCGCATCCTGTGGGGCGGATACGACGCCGTCTACCACTTCGGTGGCCAGATCCGGCCACAGTACGAGGATCGCGATGTCACCTATCGCAGGCTTGCCAGTCATTTCTTCACGACGTTCCCGCAGCTGGAGGACGTCAGGTTCACCCACCGGTGGGCCGGGATGATCGACACCTCGACGCGGTTCTGCGCTTTCTTCGGGTCGGCGTGCGGGGACCGCATCGGATACGCCGCGGGGTTCACCGGGTTGGGCGTGGCAGCGACACGTTTCGCCGCCGAGGTCATGCTCGACCGTTTCTCGGGCACTTCGACGGCCCGGACCGAACTTGAGATGGTCAAGTCGACGCCGCTGCCGTTCCCGCCGGAACCGTTCGCCTCGGCCGGAATTCAGGCGACCCGCTGGTCGCTCGATCGGGCCGACCATCGTGAGGGCCGCCGCAATGTCCTGCTCAAGGCGCTGGACTCGGTCGGGCTGGGGTTCGACTCGTGAGCACGCCGTTGCCTGCCCAGTCCGTCGACACCGCGGCCCTGGCGCTCGACCACGCACCACTTCCCGCCGAGTCGGTCGTGGCGGGAGCGCCGACGACAGGCTTTCGCGACCTGATCGCGCTGTCGGACATGACGATCGGCGTATGGGAACACACCCCCGGTGTCTCCCGGGACGTGGAGGCAGACGAGGTGTTCGTCGTCCTGAGCGGGGATGCCAGCGTCGCGTTCGACGACGGATCCCCGCCGATCGATCTCCGGCCGGCAGCCTGGTCCGGTTGCACGAGGGGCAGCACACCACCTGGACGGTCCGCGAGACGCTGCGAAAAGTGTTTGTCGCATAGCGTTCCTGCGCGCTGGGAGGCAGCGACCCCGCACAATGGGTCGAAGGCGTTGACGTAAGCGCCGGGAAGCAGTGCGGATGGGCCGAACATTGAAGTCCGAGTCGCCGCGGCGACGACGGCGGCCGACGAAGCAGGGCGTGGTGCTGTCCGAGCAGCTCATCGTCGAGGCTGCGCTGCGCGTGTTGCATTACCACGGCGCCGCCGGCCTCAGCGTCAGGCGCCTCGGAGTCGCACTCGGGGCTGACCCGACCGCCCTGTACCGCTACTTTCGCGGCATCGAGGACGTGGTGCTGGCCATCACCGACGAACTGTTGCGACGAGTGGTCGACGGGTGGGAGCCGACCGGTCACTGGCGGCAGGACATGCGGGAACTCGGGTTGCGCCTGCACCGCGTATACGTCGAGCACCCGCAGGCCGGGGTGCTGGCCGCGAGCCGGGTGACCGGAGGCGCCCACGAGATCCAGATCATCGAGACGGTCTTGGGTTCACTGCGGTCGGCCGGATTCCCCGAGCGGGAGGCGGTCGAGGTCTATCACGCCTTCATCGACCAGATGCTGGGGTTCGCCGCGCTGGACGCAGCCTTCGAAGCCCTGCCCGCAGAACACCAGAAGCGCGACGACGACAAGTGGCGCGACACCTACGCGCAGCTGCCCGCCGAGACGCACCCGAACATTGCCGCCACCAGCAGTTTGCTCGCCGAGTCGATGGGACGCAGCGCGTGTGAATCGGCGCTGGAGCTCCTGCTCGACGGAATCTCGTTGAGGCTGGACACCTCGCGCTGATTCAACCCGTCTTGACGGCGATTCCGTCGAGCAGTTGGTCGAGGCCGGAGTGGAACTCGGTCAACGGGTCGTCGTCGGTCTGATCGAACACCCCGGCGTCGATCGCGGCCGCCAGCGCCGGGAACCGCGCGGGGGTCACCAGGCGGCGCAGCAGCGCTGGGTACTCCCGGTCGTCCACGTCGCGCGCCTCGATGGCCAACGCCGCCGAGCCCCGGGTGAAAACCAGCACGGCGATGACTGCGGTGAGCTTCTCGCGCTCGGTCAGCCCCGTGCCGGCCAGGGCGGCCAGGCCGGCGTCGAGCCAGGCCAGCTGACCGGGATCTGCGGGCAGGCCGGCCGATGCGGCCTGCAGGATCCACGGATGGCGGTGGTAGACGGCCCACAGCTCATGAGCCCAATTCGACAGTGCATCACGCCAATCCGATCCCTCGGGCGTCGGCGGCGGGGGGCCGGGTCCGGTGGCGAGCATGAACGTCACCAGCTCGTCTTTGTTGGCCACGTGCCGGTAAAGGGACATGGTGCCGCACCCGAGACGTTCGGCAAGTCGTGCCATCGACAGGGCGGCAAGCCCGTCGGTGTCGGCGAGTTCGACAGCCGCCGCGACGATGGCTTCCCGCGTCAGGCCACGCGACCGGCTAGGCGCCGGGTCTTGTTGCCAGAGCAGGCGCAACGCGCGGGGGAGCGGGTCATCGGGGCCGGACATCACCGCTCAGAGTAATCAGTGACAACCCGATGCGTATGTCATACCCTTTTGCGTATGGCATACGCATCAGGGCGATCGGCGCGGCCGGCCGCGGCGCTCGCGGTGATCGTCGTGGTGTTCCTGGCGTATTCGCTACCGCCGTACCTCACCGGCGGCACCCGGGTGCCGTCCACCTTCGGGCTGCACTATCCGTTGCTGGTCGCTCACGTTCTCTTCGCGAGCGTGGCGATGGTGTGCGCCGTCGCGCAGATCTGGCCGGGCTTGCGGCGGCGTCACCCGGCACTGCATCGGCGCACCGGCCGCGTCTACGTCGCGACGGCGATTCCGGCGGCGGTCTGCGCAATGGTGATCGGGGCGGCGACGCCGTTCGGTCCGATACTGCGGGTCAGCGACGTCGCACTGGGGGCGCTGTGGCTCTGGTTCACGGTCGACGGATTCGTTGCGGCGCGCCACCGCAGGTTCGGCGTACACCGCCGCCAGATGCTGCGGAGCGCGACGCTCGCGCTGTCGATCATCACCAACAGGATCTGGACGCCCGTGCTGTACCTGACCTTCGACCCGTTGCGCGACAGCGTCTTCGGCGGGGACGAGGAGAAGTATCTCTGGGTGGTCGCGGGTGTGGGTGCCTGGTTGGGCTGGACGATTCCGCTCCTGGGGCTGCAGCTGTGGTTGAGTCGGCAGGCCGCACGCACCAGGGCTCGGCCACCGTCATTGAGCGGGGTCTGAGGTGGCGGTGATCCGATCGATCACCGCCAGCAAGCCGTCGTCCTCGTCGGCCTCTACGACGTGGCCGCCGAGCGCGCGGTGCAGAGCGCTGTAGTACAGGCCGTCGCCCATGAGCTTCACCGCGCGGGCCACATCGAGGTCGCCGAGTGCGTCGTGCAGGACGTTCAGCCAGTCGGCCGACACGGTCTCGATGACCGTCCGTGCATGACCGTCACCGGCCTGTTGCAACCGGGACACCGCCACCAGGGTCCGATCGAGCGGCGTGCCCGCGTAGTGCGAGGACCGGATGTAGTAGCGCGCGGGTCCGTCGGGAGCCGTCCGCATCGCCTGCACATCCTCGGCCGCCAGTGTCAGGAGCCGGTCGCACACTGCGGCGGCGAGACGGTCCTTGGACGGAAAGTGGTAGAGCAGGCCGCCTTTCGACACGCCCGCTTTGGCGGCCACCGCGTCGAGGGTGGCGTAGCGCTCGCCTTCGACGGCCAGGACATCCTCGTAGGCGTCGAGGATGCGGTCCCGCGACGAAGCCATTCCGAGAGCTTACGACAATTCAGTGGAACTGTACCGTCTGGACGGTATAGTTTGGCCGGGTCACGTCGGTCGAGTCATATGGAGAAGCTGGTCATGCGGGTGTATCGCGACGTGCTCCGGACGCCGGGTGTACTGAACGTGACTGCTTCCCAGCTGTTCGCCCGCCTGCCGCTGGGCATGCTCAACCTGGCGATCCTCATGCACGTCCAGTCCAAGACCGGGTCCTACGCACTGGCCGGCGCCGCGGTGGCATGCGTCAGCATCGGGGAAGCGCTGGCGATGCCCGTCACCGCGCGCATCGCCGGGCGCGCCATGGTGATCACCCTGATCGCCGCGGCCCTGACGAACGGCGCCGCCATGCTGGCGCTGGCGTTCGCCGGCGCCTCAGGGCCGCTGCTGCTGATGCTCGGCGTGCTCATCGGCGCATCCGTGCCGCCGCTGATGCCGGTGGTTCGGGCGCTGTATCCGCAACTGGTGCCGAGCGACGGGGTCCGCGCGCTGTTCGCGTTCGACACCACCGCACAGGAACTGATCTGGGTTGTCGGCCCGGTGGCCACGACCTTCCTCGCCTCCGCGCTGTCGACCGCGATCCCGTTGGTGGTCTCCGCGGGCGTCACGGTGGCCGGCACCGCGTGGTTTCTGCTGGGCGCCAGGCACCTTCGGCCGCCCACGGGCAAGGCCGCATCGGCCTTCGGCCGAGTGATCGCCAACCGGGCGGTCATCCTCGCGATGGTCGCCAGCCTCGCGCTGGTCGCCTCCTTCATGGCCCTGGAGGTCGGTGTCGTCGCCGCGCTCGGAGGCACCGGTGTCACCGCCGGTCTCGCGATCGCGGTGGCGAGCGTGGGGTCCCTGGTTGGGGGCCTGGCGTTCGGGCACCGGCGTTTTGGGCTCGCCGGCCTGGTGGCGGCGCTGGGAATCGTGGCTGTCGGTACCGCCGTGTTCGGCCTCGTCGGCAACCTCGTCCTGCAGTTCTGTGCATTGTTCGTGTCGGGACTGGGCTTTGCCCCGGCGATGTCCGCGCTGTATCTCATGGTGTCGCGGGAGATCGAAGAACACTCGGCGGCAGAGGCGTTCGGTTGGCTCAACAGCGCCGCGCTGGTGGGTGGTGCGACGGGTACCGCCCTGGCCGGCGTGGCCGTCGACGCGCACGGTGCGCGTGGTGCCGTCGTGGTGTCGGCGGCGCTGGCGACCCTGGCAGCCTGCAGCCCGATCGTGGCTCGGATGGCCGGTCCGCTCAGAGGCCTCGGCGATGAACGGGTTGCGGGACATTCCCGGTCGGCAACGTCAATTTCCCCGGTAAACGCCGGCGAGCGGGTGTAATCTCCTCCGCGATCAGTCTTACCGGTGCTGGGTCCAACCGGAGTGGGGTCGCCATGGCTACCGAGTTCAACGGCAAGGTCGAGCTGGATATCAGGGATTCCGAACCGGACTGGGGCCCCTACGCGGCACCCACCGCTGTCGAGAACGCCCCGAATGTCCTGTATCTGGTGTGGGACGACACCGGCATCGCCACGTGGGACTGCTTCGGCGGCTTGGTGGACATGCCGGCGATGAGCCGGATCGCCGAACGCGGAGTTCGGCTGTCGCAGTTCCACACCACGGCACTGTGCTCGCCGACCCGCGCGTCACTGCTCACCGGACGCAACGCCACCACGGTCGGGATGGCCACGATCGAGGAGTTCACCGACGGATTCCCGAACTGCAACGGGCGGATTCCGCTCGAGACCGCCCTGCTCCCGGAGGTGCTCGCCGAAAACGGCTACAACACGTACTGCGTGGGCAAGTGGCATCTGACTCCGTTGGAGGAGTCCAACCTCGCTGCCACCAAACGGCATTGGCCTTGCTCGCGGGGGTTCGAACGGTTCTACGGATTCATGGGTGGCGAGACCGATCAGTGGTACCCGGACCTGGTGTACGACAACCATCCGGTCGACCCTCCGGGCACACCCGAAGAGGGGTATCACCTCTCGCGGGACCTCGCCGACAAGACCATCGAGTTCATCCGGGACGCCAAGGTGATCGCCCCGGACAAACCCTGGTTCACCTACCTGTGCCCGGGTGCCGGCCACGCCCCGCACCATGTGTTCAAGGAGTGGGCCGACCGGTATGCGGGGCGATTCGACATGGGCTACGAGGCCTACCGCGACATCGTGCTGGAGAACCAGAAACGGCTGGGTATTGTTCCGCCCGACACCGAGCTGTCACCGGTCAATCCGTATGCGGATGTCAAGGGGCCCAACGGCGAACCGTGGCCGGCCCAGGACACCGTGCGGCCGTGGAACACCTTGAGCGACGACGAGAAGCGGCTGTTCGCCCGGATGGCCGAGGTGTTCGCCGGCTTCCTGTCCTACACCGACGCCCAGATCGGCCGGGTGCTGGACTTCCTGGAAGAGACAGGGCAACTCGACAACACGATCATCGTGGTGATCTCCGACAACGGGGCCAGCGGCGAGGGTGGGCCGAACGGGTCGGTCAACGAGACGAAGTTCTTCAACGGCTATATCGACACCGCCGAGGAAGGGCTCAGATTCATCGACCGGTTGGGCTCGCCGGAGACCTACAACCACTACCCGATCGGGTGGGCGATGGCGTTCAACACGCCATACAAGCTGTTCAAGCGCTACGCCTCCCATGAGGGTGGAATCGCCGACACCGCGATCATCTCCTGGCCCAACGGTATTGGGGCCCACGGCGCCGTGCGCGACAACTACGTCAACGTCTGCGACATCACGCCGACCGTCTACGACCTGCTCGACATCACGCCCCCGGCGAGCGTGCGCGGGGTTCCGCAGAAGCCGCTGGATGGCATGAGTTTCAAAGTGGCACTGGACAATCCGGATGCGCCGACGGGCAAGGAGACCCAGTTCTACACCATGCTCGGCACTCGCGGTATCTGGCACAGGGGCTGGTTCGCCAACACCGTGCACGCCGCCACCCCCTCGGGATGGTCGCACTTCGACGCCGACCGCTGGGAGCTGTTCCACATCGAGGCCGACCGCAGTCAGTGCCACGACCTGGCCGCCGAACAGCCGGACAAGCTCGCCGAACTCCAAAAGCTGTGGTTCAGCGAGGCCGACAAGTACAACGGCCTGCCGCTGGCGGACCTCAACATCCTCGAGACGATGACCCGGTGGCGGCCCTATCTGGTCGGGGAGCGGTCCCGCTACACCTACTACCCGAACACCGCGGAAGTCGGCCTGGGTGCGGCCGCCGAACTACGCGGGCAGTCGTTCACCGTGCTTGCCGACGTGACCGTGGACGGCGATGACACCCAAGGCGTGTTGTTCAAACAAGGTGGCGCGCACGGCGGTCACGTCCTGTTCATCGCCGGCGGGCGGCTGCACTACGTCTACAACTTCCTCGGTGAACACGAGCAGTCTCTGGTCTCACCCGATCCGATCCCGTTGGGGCGGCACATCTTCGGTGTGCAGTACGAGCGGACCGGCACCGTCGAGGGCAGTCACACCCCGCTGGGGAACACCGCCCTGTACGTCGACGACGCCGTGGTCGCCACGCTGGACGGAATGCAAACCCACCCCGGCATGTTCGCGCTCGCCGGAGGCGGCATCTGCATCGGCCGCAACACCGGATCGGCGGTGTCGCAGCAATACCGGGCACCGTTCGCGTTCGGCGGCGGCACCATCGGGCAGGTCACCGTCGATCTGTCGGGCGAGCCGTACCGGGACCTGGAAAGGGAACTCGCTGGCGCGTTCTCCAAGGACTGAGGGGACTGAGGGGGCTGACCGATGAGAGGGAAGACCATCGGGGTGGGTGCGGGTGTGTTGACGCTGCTCGCTCTGTCGGGCTGCGGGGGCGGCGTCGACATCGCGGATCCACTCGCCGAAACCACGACGGCGGCGGCGCCTGTCACGACGTTGCCCGTGACAACGCCTCAGCGGGAACGCCCGCCGGAGTTCGCCGTACCGGCTTACGGGGTCGAGCCGACCACCACGAGGGTGCTGGCTCCTGGCGAGGTCACCTGCCCGCCCCCGGACGGCCCGACCGTCACCGCCGGGAGCCAAGCGCCCGGCTCGCCGACGCTCACCGTCGCCGTGCCCGAAGGGTTCACCGAGGTGACACCGCATGCGGCGGCGGTGCGGCTGACCGGCCCGGCGGGGATGACCGCCGAGATCACGCTCACCCCGACGACGCGGACCGCCCGGGCGGATTTCGAGCAGTACGCCGACGACCGCGTCGCGAAGTACCCGATCAACAGCGTCAGCGTGCTGCCCGGGGACCTGTGCGGATACAGCGGGCAGAAGCTGATGGGCATCCTGGCGGAGCGGCCGGGAAAGGGCATCGAATATGCCGACCGGATCGTGCACGTGTGGACCAATCAGGGCGCCTTCCTGGCGGTGGTGCGGCTCGAAGCCCCGAGCGAGACGCCGGGATTCGACGACGCCAGTTCGGCGATGCTCGCCGACTTCGGAATCGCCATGCCGGGCTGAACCGGCCGATGGCCGGGCCGGCTAGCCTCGGTGCCGTGGTCACCGAACTCATCGAGCTTCCCGGCGGGACCTTCCAGATGGGTTCGACGGCGTTCTACCCCGAGGAGGCCCCGGTCCACTCGGCGACCGTCGCCGCATTCGCCATCGAGAAGCATCCCGTGACCACCGCCCAGTTCGGCGAGTTCGTCGAGGCCACCGGATACGTCACGATCGCCGAACAGCCGATGGACCCGGCGCTGTATCCCGGGGTGGACGAGGCCGATCTGGTGCCCGGCGCCCTGGTGTTCACGCCCACGGACGGCCCAGTCGACCTGCGGGACTGGCGGCAGTGGTGGGACTGGGCGCCCGGCGCCAACTGGCGACGCCCGTTCGGGCCCGACCGTGACCCGGCCGCCCCCGACCACCCCGTCGTACAGGTGGCCTACCCGGATGCGGCGGCCTACGCGGCCTGGGCCGGGCGCCGGTTGCCCACCGAAGCCGAGTGGGAGTTCGCGGCACGCGGGGGAGTCGAGGGCATCTACGCCTGGGGCGACGAAGTGACCCCGGGCGGAGTGCTCATGGCGAATACATGGCAGGGCCGGTTCCCGTATCGCAACGACGGCGCGCTCGGCTGGCGCGGCACCTCGCCGGTCGGAAGCTTCCCGGCGAACGCATCGGGCCTGTCGGACATGATCGGCAACGTGTGGGAGTGGACCACCACGCGGTTCACCGGGCAGCACCAGCCGGAGGCCGACGCCCCCGCGTGCTGCCCGCCGCCCGCAGACCCCGATCCGATGGTGAACCAGGTGCTCAAGGGGGGTTCGCACCTGTGCGCCCCGGAGTACTGTCACCGGTACCGTCCGGCGGCGCGGTCCCCGCAGTCGCAGGACAGTTCGACGACGCACATCGGCTTCCGCTGCGTGGTGGGCTGAGGCCCGGACCCACGCTCGACGGGTAAAGTGCCGCGATTTGGCGCATTCGCCGTGCTCACCTACTATGTAGGGGTTGCCTTGGGCAGACCTCGGTTGACTGCTGTTTCAGAGTCGGCCCCGCGTGCCCTTCGGAAACAAAGACCGCGCACGTCCAGGTCGGTATCTGGCGTGCATACAAACCCAGGTCAGGAGATCGAGTGATTCAGCAAGAATCGCGGTTGAAGGTCGCCGACAACACGGGCGCCAAGGAAATCTTGTGCATCCGCGTGCTCGGTGGCTCATCGCGACGCTATGCCGGCATCGGCGACATCATCGTCGCGACTGTCAAGGACGCCATCCCGGGCGGCAACGTCAAGCGCGGCGATGTCGTCAAGGCCGTCGTGGTGCGCACCGTCAAGGAGCGCCGCCGCGCCGATGGCAGCTACATCAAGTTCGACGAGAACGCCGCCGTCATCATCAAGGCCGACAACGACCCCCGCGGGACCCGCATCTTCGGGCCGGTCGGTCGCGAACTGCGCGAGAAGAAGTTCATGAAGATCGTCTCGCTGGCTCCGGAGGTTTTGTAAATGAAGGTCCACAAGGGCGACACCGTGCTGGTGGTCTCGGGCAAGGACAAGGGCGCGAAGGGCAAGGTCATCGAGGCCTACCCGACCCGCGACAAGGTCCTTGTCGAGGGCGTCAACCGGATCAAGAAGCACACCGCGCAGTCACAGAACGAGCGCGGCGCATCGTCGGGCGGCATCGTCACCCAGGAAGCCGCGATCCACGTGTCCAACGTGATGGTCGTCGATTCCGACGGCAAGCCGACTCGTGTGGGTTACCGCGTCGATGAAGAGACCGGCAAGAAGGTCCGCATCGCCAAGACCAATGGCAAGGACATCTGATGACCGCACCTGAGAAGGTTCAGCCCCGGCTCAAGCAGCGCTACCGCGAAGAGATCCGTGAGTCGCTGAACAAGCAGTTCGAGTTCGACAACGTCATGCAGATCCCGGGCGTCGTCAAGGTTGTCGTCAACATGGGCGTCGGCGACGCCGCCCGTGACGCCAAGCTGATCAACGGCGCGGTCGCCGATCTGGCCCTGATCACCGGCCAGAAGCCGGAGATCCGCAAGGCCCGCAAGTCCATCGCACAGTTCAAGCTGCGTGAGGGCATGCCCATCGGCGCGCGCGTCACGCTGCGCGGCGACCGGATGTGGGAGTTCCTGGACCGGCTGATCTCCATCGCCCTGCCCCGTATCCGCGACTTCCGCGGCCTGAACGGCAAGCAGTTCGACGGCACCGGTAACTACACCTTCGGCCTCAACGAGCAGTCGATGTTCCACGAGATCGACGTCGATTCCATCGACCGCCCGCGCGGCATGGACATCACCGTGGTCACCTCGGCGACCAACGACGACGAAGGCCGTGCGCTGCTGAAGGCGCTGGGCTTCCCCTTCAAGGAGAACTGAGCACATGGCAAAGAAGGCGTTGATCCACAAGGCCAACAAGAAGCCCAAGTTCGCGGTTCGCGCGTACACGCGGTGCAACAAGTGCGGTCGCCCGCACTCGGTCTACCGCAAGTTCGGGCTGTGCCGTATCTGCCTGCGCGAGATGGCGCACGCGGGTGAGCTGCCCGGCGTGCAGAAGTCCAGCTGGTAATCCAGCGGGCACAGCGCAGTAGACCACACAGACCAATCCAACAGGTTGCGGAAGGCCCTTACCAGGGAACCGCCGCGAGGAAGGTGAGCCGGTTGTCATGACGATGACTGACCCGATCGCAGACTTTTTGACACGTCTGCGCAACGCCAATTCGGCGTACCACGATGAGGTGACCCTGCCCCACTCGAAGATCAAGGCGAACATCGCCGAGATCCTCAAGAAAGAGGGCTACATCTCCGATTACCGCACCGAGGATGCCCGCGTCGGCAAGTCCCTGGTGGTGTCGCTCAAGTACGGCCCCAGCCGTGAGCGCAGCATCGCCGGCCTTCGCCGCGTGAGCAAGCCCGGTCTGCGGGTTTACGCAAAGTCCACCAATCTGCCTCGGGTGCTCGGCGGCCTGGGCGTGGCGATCATCTCCACGTCCTCGGGCCTGCTCACCGACCGTCAGGCGGCACGAAGCGGCGTGGGCGGCGAAGTCCTCGCCTACGTGTGGTGAGGGGATAGAAGACATGTCGCGTATTGGTAAGCAGCCGGTCCTGGTTCCCGCCGGGGTCGATGTGACGATTGACGGCCGCAACGTCTCCGTCAAGGGCCCGAAGGGCACCCTGACCCTGGACGTCGCCGAGCCGATCACCGTCGAACGCAACGAAGACGGCGCCATCGTGGTCAGCCGTCCCGATGACGAGCGGCGCAGCCGCTCCCTGCATGGGCTCTCCCGCACCCTGGTGGCCAACCTGGTCACCGGCGTCACCGAGGGCTACACCCGCAAGATGGAGATCTTCGGCGTCGGCTACCGCGTCGCACTCAAGGGTTCCAACCTGGAGTTCGCGCTCGGTTACAGCCACCCCGTGGTGATCGAGGCGCCCGAGGGCATCACGTTCGCCGTCGAGACGCCCACCAAGTTCTCGATCACAGGCATCGACAAGCAGAAGGTCGGTCAGATCTCCGCGGTCATCCGCCGCCTGCGCCGCCCCGACCCGTACAAGGGCAAGGGTGTGCGTTACGAGGGTGAGCAGATCCGCCGCAAGGTCGGAAAGACAGGTAAGTAATCATGGCTGCAAAGACTGAAGCTGCCGCCGTCCGCAAGCCGGTGGGGCAGAACATCTCTGAGACCCGCCGCAACTCACGGCTGCGTCGGCACGCCCGGTTGCGCAAGAAGGTCGCCGGCACCGCCCAGACCCCGCGTCTGGTGGTCAACCGTTCGGCACGGCACATCCACGTGCAGCTCGTCGACGACCTGGAAGGCGTCACCTTGGCGGCTGCCTCGTCGATCGAGGCCGACGTGCGTGCGGTCGAGGGCGACAAGAAGGCGCACAGTGTTCGGGTCGGTCAGCTGATCGCCGAGCGCGCCAAGGCTGCCGGCGTCGACACTGTCGTGTTCGACCGTGGTGGCTACACCTATGGCGGCCGGATCGCCGCGCTGGCGGATGCCGCGCGCGAGGGCGGGCTGAAATTCTGATGACTGTCAACGAGAGGACTGCATGATGGCCGAGCAGGCAACTGGTGCCGGCGGCCCAGGCGCTTCCGACAACCGTGGTGGCCGTGGCCGCCGCGACGACCGTGGTGGCCGTGGTGGCCGCGACAGCGGTGAGAAGAGCAACTACATCGAGCGCGTGGTCACCATCAACCGCGTCTCCAAGGTGGTCAAGGGTGGTCGGCGCTTCAGCTTCACCGCGCTGGTCATCGTCGGTGACGGCAAGGGCATGGTCGGTGTCGGCTACGGCAAGGCCAAGGAAGTTCCGGCCGCCATCGCCAAGGGCGTCGAGGAGGCTCGCAAGAGCTTCTTCCGTGTCCCCCTGATCGGTGGCACCATCGTCCACCCGGTCCAGGGTGAGGCTGCCGCCGGTGTGGTCATGCTGCGTCCGGCCAGCCCCGGTACCGGTGTCATCGCCGGTGGTGCGGCCCGCGCCGTACTGGAATGCGCCGGGGTGCACGACATCCTGGCCAAGTCGCTGGGCAGCGACAACGCGATCAACGTGGTGCATGCCACCGTTGCCGCGCTGAAGATGATCCAGCGTCCCGAAGAGGTGGCGGCACGTCGCGGTCTGCCCCTCGAGGACGTGGCGCCGGCCGGCATGCTGAAGGCCCGGCGCGAGAGCGAAGCGCTGGCTGCCGCAGCAGCGCGTGAGGGATCGGCATAACCATGGCAGAGCTGAAGATCACCCAGGTGCGCGGAACCATCGGCGCACGCTGGAAGCAGCGCGAAAGCCTGCGGACCTTGGGACTGAAGAAGATTCGTCAGTCCGTGGTTCGTGAGGACAACGCGCAGACCCGCGGTCTGATCAAGGCCGTTCATCACCTCGTTGATGTGGAAGTGGTGGAGTCCTAATGTCTGTAATCAAACTGCACGACCTGAAGCCCGCTCCCGGGGAGAAGAAGGCCAAGACCCGCGTTGGTCGTGGTGAAGGCTCCAAGGGTAAGACCGCCGGTCGTGGTACCAAGGGCACCAAGGCCCGCAAGAACGTCCCCGCGACGTTCGAGGGTGGCCAGATGCCGATCCACATGCGGCTGCCGAAGCTCAAGGGCTTCAAGAACCGCTTCCGGACCGAGTACGAGGTCGTCAACGTCGGCGACATCACCAAGGCCTTCCCGCAGGGCGGCACCATCGGTGTCGACGAGCTGGTGGCCAAGGGCCTGGTTCGCAAGAACAGCCTGGTGAAGGTTCTCGGCGACGGCAAGCTGGCCGTCAAGGTCGACGTGACCGCCAACAAGTTCAGTGGTAGCGCCCGTGAGGCGATCACCGCTGCCGGCGGTTCGGCCACCGAGCTGTAATTTTCTCTGCGCGAGCAGACGTCAGAGCCCCCGAAATCACCGGATTTCGGGGGCTTTCGCGTCTGCTCGCCAGGTCAGGTGAGCTGCGGGATCACGTCGGCGGCCAGCCGCTCCAACTGCTCGCGGTCCTCGGTGACGCTTGCCCCCGTCGGATTGAGCACGATGGTCTGCGCGCCCGCATCGAGAACTTCGCGAAGGCCCCGCGCCACCTCGTCCGCCGTGCCGGCCACCGCTACATCTCCCAGACCGGGCCTGTCCCCGTAGATCCGTCCCAAGCCCGCGTCCACCCGCTCCCGCGCGCGGGCGCTGTCGTCGTCGACGATGAGATACACCCGCTTGCCGATCCGGAAGGTGTCCGGGTCCTTGCCCTGCTCGTCTATCTCCCGGCGCACCGTGCGCACGGCCTCGGCGAAGGCCGCGGTGGTCGAGGACCCGGCCCCGAGAAACGCGTCGCCGTGGCGGACCGCGCGGGCCAGCGCGGCCGGGGCGTTGGCGCCGAACCAGATCGGCGGGTGTGGACGCTGAACGGGTTTGGGGCTGATGGCCAGGTCATCGACGTCGCGGAACCGGCCGTGAAAGGTGATCCGGGGTTCGTCGGACCAGGCGGCCTTCATCAACTCCAGCCCCTCGGTGAAGCTGGAGATGAACGTCGAGGAGTCCACCCCGAAGGCCGGGAACTGCCGAAAAGCCCCGCCAGGCGCCACCCCGACGTCGAGGCGGCCGTGACTGAGCCGGTCCACCGCGGTGATCGAGGAAGCCAGCTGCAGCGGGTCGTGCAGGGAGGTGACCAGGACCGCCACGCCCAACCGTAGCGTCGTGGTGACCGCCGCGGCATACGACAGCAGCTCCAGCGGGGCGATCGTCGGTGCCGGGCCCACGGTCTGCTCGATGGTCCAACCGCCCTCGAACCCGAGTTCCTCGGCGCGAGCCAGATACGCCTTGAAACCCGCGTCGTCGAAGCCGTCGTGGTGGAGCTGCGGGAGTGAGATGGAGAACGTCACCCGGCCCACGCTACGACGCCACGTCCGGTGGGCGGCGAGTTCTCGTCGACGCGCGCAGAACCCGGGGATCGGTAGGCTCGGTTTCATGTTCGCTTTTCTCCCAGGGATTCCCGGCAAGGACGAACTCAAGACGTGGGTCCGGCGCGTCGACACCGCCCGACACAACGGAGTTCCCGGCGGCTGTGTCCTGGAGTTGGACCTGATGTCGATACCGCCTGAGACCAGCGGCTTCGACCCGCTGGCCGTCATCGCGGGCGGCGGGCGCCCGATGGTGCTACGGCAGACCGTCGCGGCGATCCACCGCGCGGCCAAGGACGACCGGGTGGCCGGGCTGATCGCGCGGGTGCAGCTGCCCGCCGCCGCACCAGGACCGGTGCAGGAGTTGCGCGAGGCCATCGCGGCGTTCAGCGATGTCAAACCTTCGTTGGCATGGGCGGAGACCTACCCCGGCACGCTGTCCTACTACCTGGCATCGGCGTTCCGCGAGGTGTGGATGCAGCCGTCGGGCACGGTCGGTCTGGTCGGTTTCGCCACCAACGCGACGTTCCTGCGGGACGCCCTCGACAAGGTGGGCATCGAGGCCCAGTTCGTCGCGCGCGGTGAATACAAGTCGGCGGCAAACGTTTTCACCGAGGACCGCTACACCGACGCGCAGCGCGAGGCCGACGGCCGGATGATCGAGAGCCTGCAGTCGCAGGCGTGGCAGGCCATCGCCGAATCGCGGCAACTGACCACGGAGGCCATCAACGCACTGGCCGACAGGGCGCCGGTGCTGCGTGATGACGCGGTGACCGCCGGCCTGATCGACCGGATCGGGTTCCGGGACGAGGCGTACTCGCGGATCGGTGAGCTGTCCGGTGGCCCGGTCGAGGCCGGTGCGGATGCCGACAATCACCCGGATGCCCTACCGCGACTTTATCTTTCGCGTTACGCGCGGACGTCTCCGAAGGTTCCCGCACCACAGATCCCGGGACGCAGATCCAAGCCCACCATCGCGGTGGTGACGCTGCACGGTCCCATCGTCAGTGGGAGGGGCGGGCCGCAGGTGTTGCCGCTGGGGAACTCCAGCGCAGGCGGGGACACCATCGGCGCGGCCCTGCGTGAGGCGGCCGCCGACGACGAGGTGTCGGCGATCGTGCTGCGGGTGGACAGCCCCGGCGGCTCGGTCACGGGGTCGGAAACCATTTGGCGCGAGGTGGTCCGGGCCCGCGAGCGCGGCAAGCCCGTCGTCGCCTCGATGGGCGCGGTGGCCGCGTCGGGCGGTTACTACGTGTCGATGGCGGCCGACGAGATCGTGGCCAACGCCGGCACCATCACCGGATCCATCGGCGTGATCACCGGCAAGCTGGTCTCGCGCGAGCTCAAGGACAAACTCGGGGTCGGTTCGGATTCCTTACGCACCAACCTCAACGCCGACGCCTGGTCGTCCAACGCGCCGTTCACCGACGAGCAGCACGCCCACGTCGAGGCCGAGACCGAGCTGTTCTACGCCGATTTCATCTCGCGGGTGGCCGATGGGCGCAAGCTGTCGGTCGAGCAAGTCCATGAGGTGGCCCGAGGCCGGATATGGACCGGCGCCGACGCGAAGGACCGCGGTCTGGTCGACGAACTCGGCGGGCTGCGTACCGCGATCGCCAGGGCCAAGGTTCTGGCCGGGCTGGATCCGGACACCAAGGTGCGGGTGCTGAGCTATCCCGGTTCGTCCTGGTTGGACATGTTGCGGCCCAAGCCTTCGTCACAACCGGCAGCGGCGTCGTTGCCGCAGGCGGTCGGCAACCTGCTCGGGCAGTCGGTGGTCGGAGTTCTCGAAAATGCCGGGCGCACGATGACCGGGGTCAACGCACTTTGGCTGGGAGAACACAGGTTTTGACGCAATTGACAATTGCGGCGCGGTGACGCGGCGGTGCATCGGCTGCCGGGGGACTGTAACGTCAGACCTTGGCAACTGATGAATTGTCGACGAAACGACGGCCTGGCCCTGCGGTGTTCAACCCAGTCAGAGCAGCCGTAACAGAATGCGCGGCGGGGAACGGTGTCGTCAGACACATGGAGGACTCGTGCCCGCGCATAAAAGCCCGATGAAGGGCTTTGGAGACAAGCCAGACCTCGATCACCGCGAACCCCCCGAGAATCCGCCGGACTCCGGCATCCTCAGGCGTGCCATCGCCGCATCGGCGATCGGGAACGCCACCGAATGGTTCGATTACGGTATCTACGCCTACGGCGTGAGCTACATATCGGCCGCCATCTTTCCCGGCGACGCCCAGCAGGCCACCCTGTTGGCGTTCGCCACGTTCGCCATCTCGTTCTTGGTGCGTCCGCTGGGCGGCTTCGTGTGGGGCCCGCTGGGCGACCGGGTCGGCCGCAAGCAAGTGCTCGCCATCACCATCGTCCTCATGGCCGGCGCGACGTTTTGCGTCGGGCTGATTCCGTCGTACGCCTCGATCGGCTTGTGGGCGCCGGCGCTGATGGTCGCACTACGCATGATTCAGGGGTTCTCCACCGGCGGTGAATACGGCGGTGCCGCAACGTTCATGGCCGAGTATGCGCCGTCGCGCAGGCGAGGGTTCCTCGGCAGCTTCCTGGAATTCGGTACCCTGGCCGGCTTTTCGGCAGGTGCCTTGTTGATGCTGGGCTGTTCGGTGCTGCTCAGCGATGAGCAGATGGGCTCGTGGGGCTGGCGGTTGCCCTTCCTGGTCGCGGCGCCCCTCGGCCTCATCGGGGTGTATCTGAGGTCCAGGCTGGAGGACACCCCGATCTTCCGAGAGTTGGAGGAGTCCGGAGAGACCGAACAGGGCGCGGTGACCCAGTTCAAGGATCTGGTGTCGGAGTACTGGGCGCCGGTGCTGCGGTTGGGCGGTGTCGTGGTGGCGCTCAACGTGGTGAACTACACCCTGCTCGCGTACATGCCGAGCTATCTGGAACAGACCATCGGACTGTCCAGCAGTCACTCGCTGATCGTTCCCATCATCGGCATGCTGACGATGATGGTGTTCCTGCCCATAGCCGGGCACGTCTCCGACCGCGTGGGGCGCAAACCGATGTGGTGGTTCTCGCTGGTCGGCTTGTTCATCGCCGGGGTACCGATGTTCCTGTTGATGGCGACGAACATGCTCGGCGCCATCATCGGTTTCGCGGTTCTCGGGCTGCTCTATGTGCCTCAGCTGTCCACCATTTCGGCGACGTTCCCGGCGATGTTCCCGACCCAGGTCCGCTACGCGGGATTCGCCATCGCCTACAACGTGTCGACGTCGCTGTTCGGCGGCACCGCGCCGGCGATCAACGACTGGCTGGTCGGACTGACCGGCGACAAGTTGGTGCCCGCGTACTACATGATGGTCGCCTGTGTGGTCGGCATGATCGCACTGGTCAAGGTCCCAGAGACGGCCCGATGTCCGCTCAACGGCACCGAGATACCCGGGACACCGGAGGCACCCGCTCAGCTGGAGTACGAGCCCGGTTTCGAGGCCGATTCCGAGGCTGACATCACCGTCGGTTCCGGCACGCCGACGGCATCAGCCGGCGGGTAGCCGGGCGATCAACCGGTCGACGGCGTCTTCCATGTGGGCCAGCATCAACTTGTCGGTGAGGGCGACGTCGCCGGACCGGATGGCGCTCGCCAGACTCTGGTGCTCGTTCACCCGGTCGGTGGCGGCGTCGTAGGTGTCGGCCAGCGCGTGCACGCACATCCTGGTCTCGACCAGGAAGGTCTGGTGCAGACGGGAAAGCCGTGGGCTGCCTGCGAGTTCGACGAGCACCTCGTGGAAACGCATGTCGGCTTCGCTGACCCCGTCCAGGTCCTCGGCCGCCGCCATCTCGTCGACGACGGCGAGTAGCGCGTCCCCGGCGCGCGCGTAGTCGCCCTGCAGGATCTGGCGGCTCGCGGCCCGCTCGATCGCCTCGCGAGCCAGGTACATGTCGCGGATCTCGCCGGAGTCCATGGTGTTGACGAACACTCCGCGGTTGCGGATCGCGATGAGCAGGCCTTCCTGGGTGAGGCGCTGCATGCCCTCCCGGACGGGACCGCGACTGACGCCGAATCTGCGCGCCAACTCGGCCTCGCCGAGTTGCGTACCGGGCACGAGTTCGCCGTACGCGATGGCCTGCCTGAGCTTTTCGGCGACGATGCCCGGTGTCGATTCCTGCTCGACGGGAGTGATGAAGTCGGTCACGGTCTCGCCCCGAACAGGCGGCCCAGTCCGGGTAGCGGCGGCACCGGCCCGATCAGCTGCAGGCCCTTCCAGACCGTGACCTGATTGGCGGTGAGCACCGTCTTGCCGACAGCGGATTCCAGCTGGTCGATGAAACCCATTGTGTGCATGGCCGTGTCGGGTACCAGCACGGCCTCGGCGTCCGGGTGGTCAGCGGCCCGGACCATGGCGAGCACCTGCGCCTGCCCCAGCAGGCCCACCTCGGCCGCGGTGACGATGCCGTGGCTGCCCATCGACACCACGTCCACGCCGCCGCCCGACAGGAAGGCCACGAAGTGCCCCGCCACCTCCTCGGGATAGGACGCCGCCACCGCCACTCGATGTATGCCCAAGTGCTGCAACGCATCCACGAAGGCGATCGACGTCGAGGAGGCCGGGACACCGGATACGGCGGCCACGTCATCGGCCTGACGGCGGGCACCGTCGCGGCCGAAAACGAAACTGCCGGAGGTGCACGCCCACATCATCGAATCGGGGCGCGCCGCCCCCAAGCGCACGACACCATCGGCGAGGCGTTCGGTCCGGCCGAGGTCGAGCAGGGCATCGACGCGATGGGCATCCTCGCCGACCGAGGTGATCGCGACGGGCAGACGGACGGTCGCCTGCAGGCGTGCCTCCAGCGCGCCGAAGTCGTCTTCGGCGCTGTGGCCGGGATAGAGGATGCCCACCGTGGCCATGCAGTCTCCCTTCACCGGGCCATGTCAGTTTTCCAGCAGCCGCTGACCGGCACCTACGGCCTTGCGGCCGGCGACGGCCAGCGCCGCCCACATGGTCACCTGATTGGCCGTGACCACGGGCTTGTCGAGGTCGCGCTCCAAGCGGGCGATCAGATCGTAGGTCGGCAGGTTCGTGCAACTGATGACGATGGCCTCGGCGGCGGAACAATCTGTGGCACAAACCAACTCGGCCGTCGTCTCGTAGGGCACCGCCCAGATCTGGGAAGTCATGCCGAGGCCGGCGGTGGCGGCCACCTCGATCCCGGCCTCCATGAGGTAGCTGGTCAGCCCGCTGGTCAGGTCTGCGGTGTACGGGGTTACCGTGGCGACCGTCTTCACGCCGAGGTGCCGGAGGGCGGCGAGCATCGAGCCACTTGTGGTCACCGCGGCCGGGGCTCCGGCCGCACGCATCGCCGCGACCAGAGCGGCCTCGCCGGCCATTCCCTTGACGAAGCTTCCCGCGGTACACGCATACGCCGTGACCAGTGGCGACACTGCGAGCACGTTGGCGGCACCGGCCTCGACCTGCTCGGGTTCGGAGACATGCACCGCCATGTCGACGGTCACTGGCAGCGGGGCGTACCGAAGCCGGGTGACGTAGAGGCTGACGTCATCGGGAACCCAGCGCCACAGTTCACGGTCGAGCGCGAAGTCGTAGGGCGTCACGACGCCTATCCCCACCTGCTGCAACGGTGGGGGAGGAACGACTTCCTCGAGCGTCATGTCCATAGTGTGAGGCCGAGTCGGCCAACCGGCAACAGATTGTTGACAATCCTACGAAGGCCTTCCTAGCCTCGGAACCGTGCCGCCCCAAGCAGCCCGACCGGTGATCGCGGTGCTGTGCGAGCGCGCGACCGACCGGGTGCCGGGCCTGGCCTGCGTGGACGCGGAGTTCCGCTACTGCGACGCCGACGGATTGGGACGGGCTGTCGAGGGTGCACAGGCGTTGCTGCTGTGGGATTACTTCTCCACCGCACTGCGCGAGGTGTGGGCGCACGCGGACGCGCTGGAGTGGATTCACGTCGCCGCCGCCGGTGTCGATACGTTGCTGTTCGACAAGTTGCGGGAATCCGATGTCGTGGTCACCAATGCCCGTGGCGTATTCGACCGTCCCATAGCCGAATACGTGCTCGGCGCGGTGCTGGCCCACGCCAAGGGGAGCCAGGCCAGCCTCGAGTTCCAGCGTCGTCATGAGTGGCGCTACCGCGAGACCCGCAGCATCGCGGGCGCCCATGCACTCGTGGTCGGGACGGGCGGCATCGGCCGCGAGATCGCCCGCCTGCTGCGCGCGGCCGGAATGTCCGTACGGGGCGCTGGGCGCGTGGCGGTCACCGAGGATCCGGACTTCGGCACGGTGGTCGCCACCGACGATCTGGCCGGGGCCGCCGGCTGGTGCGATCACCTGGTGCTGGCCGCCCCGCTCACTCCGGCGACACGGGGTCTGGTCGACGCGACCGTGCTGAAGGCGATGAAATCCGATGCGCACCTTGTCAATATCGCCCGGGGACCGATCGTCGACGAGGATGCGCTGCTTGCCGCGTTGACCGAAGGCCGCATCGGCGGGGCCACCCTCGACGTCTTCAGCATCGAGCCGCTGCCCGCCGAACACCCCTTGTGGGACGCGCCGGGTGCCGTCATCACCGCGCACATGTCCGGCGACGTCGTCGGATTCCGCGAGACTCTCGCCGATCAGTTCGCCGACAATGCGCGACGCTGGCTGGCCGGGCAGCCGCTGCGCAACGTGGTCGACAAATCGCTTGGCTACGTACCGGGAGATGCGACGTGACGATCCCGCAGGCGGTCGAGCTGCTCGAGGCCTACCGCACCAGGACGATGTCGCCGGTGGAGGCGACCGAGGCGGCCCTGTCGGCCATCGATCGCCACAACGACGCGGTGAACGCGTTCGTGCTCGTCGACCCCGACGGTGCGATGGCCGCTGCGCACGAGTCCGAAAAGCGTTGGTACGACGGACAACCACTGGGACCGGCCGACGGGGTCCCGACGTCGATCAAGGATGCGCTGTGGACCCGGGGCTGGCCGACCCTGCGCGGCAGCTGGCTCATCGACGAGGCGGGCCCGTGGGACGAGGATGCGCCCAGCGTGGCGCGGCTGCGGGAATCCGGTGCGGTGCTGCTCGGCAAGACCACGACACCGGAGTACTCGTGGAAAGGCGTGACCGACTCACCGCGCTACGGGGCGACCGGCAACCCGTGGGATCCCACCGTGACCGCGGGCGGGTCGAGTGGTGGCAGTGCCGCGGCGGTGGCAATGGGCATGGGGGCGTGGTCGGTGGGCACCGACGGCGGAGGTTCGGTGCGCATCCCCGCCGCGTTCACCGGCACCGTCGCCCTCAAACCCACCTACGGCCTCATCCCGCTGTATCCACCGAGCCCGTTCGGCACGCTGTCGCATGCCGGCCCGATGGCCCGGACAGTCGCCGACGTCGCCGCGCTGCTGGACGTGATCACCGGATTCGACGCGCGTGACTGGTCGGCAATGCCCTGTCCGCGTTCGGGTTTCCGTGCCACGCTGAACAGCGGGATCGACGGGCTGCGGGTCGCCTACTCTCCGAACCTCGGCTTCGGGGCCAACGACCCTGAGGTAGACGTAGCGGTGCGGGCCGCGGTGGAGGTGCTCGCGGCGGCCGGGGCGCGCGTCGAGGAGGTCGACCCGGGTTTCGCCGACCCGGTGCATGCCTTCCACGTGCTGTGGTTCTCCGGGGAGGCAAAAGTGTTGGAAAGCAGGCTGAACGGCCCGGCGGACGGGCGTATCGATCCCGGTCTGCGGCGCACGGCCGAAACCGGGACGTTCTTCACCGCGTCGGACTATCTGGATGCGACCGCCGTCCGGATGAAACTCGGCGAACTGATGGGCCGGTTCCACCAGACCTACGACGTGCTCGTCACACCGACCCTGCCGCTGACCGCCTTCCCGGTCGGCCAGGATGTGCCCGATGGTTCGGCGTCACCGGACTGGACGAGTTGGACTCCCTACACCTACCCGTTCAATCTGACTCAGCAGCCCGCACTTTCGGTGCCGTGCGGATTCAGCTCGGGTGGTCTGCCCATCGGGCTGCAGATCGTCGGCCCTCGGCATGCGGATGCCTTGGTGCTCAGCGTGGGGGAGGTCTACCAGGGGGCGACGGACTGGCATCGCCGGGTGCCCGCGTTGCTGACAGAGGAGGTTGCATGAGCCGGTTGATCACCGTGTCGCTGGACAAGCGCGGTATCAGTTGCGTTGCCCGGTTGCTCGACGAGGCGGCACCGCGAACGTGTGCGGCCGTATGGGACGCCCTACCGCTGGCCGCGCAGGTGTTTCACGGCAAGTACGCCCGCAACGAGATCTACACGCTGCTACCGGCGTTCGGCGCCGACCCCGGAAAGGAGAACATCACGGTCACTCCGATCCCGGGCGATCTGTGCTGGTTCTCGTTCGACTCCGACGATCTGGGCAACCCCGCGTACGGATACGAGAACAGTGCCGGCACGGGAACCACGGGTGCGATCGTCGACCTGGCGTTGTTCTACGGCCGCAACAATCTGCTGATCAACGGAGACCAGGGCTGGGTGCCCGGCAACGTGTTCGGCGAGATCGTGGACGGGCTCGAGGAGATGGCCGCCGCCTGCCAGGACTTGTGGATGGGCGGAGCCAGAGGCGAGACGCTGCGCTTCGCCCGGCTGTCCTGACCCGTGCTCAGCCCAGAGTTCCGCGTCGCCAGCTTGGATTCAGCATCTACGCCGCGGATCACTGCTCAATGCTGACCGCGATCCGCGGCGTAACCACGATGCCACGAGGCGGGCCGAACCAGACGCCTGTCGAACTCAGCCCAGAATGCCGCTGACGTAGACGATCTCGCCCATCGGGTCGTTCTCGTCGCGGTCGGGGACCGGCAGTCCGTGGCGGACGAACAGCTCTGATCGGGCCACCCCGGACATCTTCCAGCCCTTGGCGCTCAGATAGTCCGCGGCCGAATGCCTTTCGCCGTGGTAGATCAGCGAGGGCATGTCCAGGTTCAACCCCATCTGGCTGAACACCGCGGTGGCGGCCTGGGCCTTCTCTGGATCGAAGTCCTTCATCCCGGGAACGAACTCCGTGGCCACTGCACTGCCGGGGGCGCTGAGCGCGGCGATGTTGTCGAACAGCCGGTCCTGCGCCTCGGGCGGCAGGTAGATCAGCAGACCCTCGGCGCACCACGCGGTCGGGGCGGACGGATCGAATCCCGCGGCCCGCAGGGCGGCCGGCCAGTCGTTGCGCAGGTCGATCGGTACGGTGCGTCGTTCCGCTGTCGGCTCCGCGCCCAGGTCGGCCAGGGTGCGCGTCTTGAACTCGATCACCTCGGGCTGGTCGATCTCATAGACCACGGTGCCCTCGGGCCAGGGCAGCCGGTAGGCGCGGGAGTCCAGACCAGAGGCCAGGATCACCGCCTGCCGGATACCGGCCTTGCCCGCTTCTGTGGAATTGCCGTCTCCGACGGCGGTGATGAAAAAGTCATCGAAGAACCTTGTGCGCACTGCCATCTCGTCGATATTCGAGCGAGCGCGTTCGGCGGCATCGGGTGCGAGCTGGGCCAGCGCATCCAGACTCAGCTCACCGTCGACCATCTTGGTGAACACCTCGATGCCCACCGCGCGCACCAACGGCGCCGCAAACGGGTCGTCGATCAACCCGTGGGAATCCTGGCTGGCGATCGCCCGCCCGGTCGCCACCAGCGTGGCGGTGGCGCCGACGCTGGAGGCCAGGTCCCAACTGTCGTCATCGGTACGTGCCATCGTGCGCCTCCCGGCCGTCTAGTTCGGTGTCTTGAGTGTTGCTGACAGATAACCAGAATCGCCGGCGAGATCGGCAAGCTCCTCGGGATAGGGGAACCCGTGCGACTCGTAGGCCGCGCGGGTGGGTTGCACCGCGGCGTCCCAGCCCAGCGTGGTGAGGTAGTCGCGGGCAGCGGTCCGCTCACCGGAATAGAACAGATCCATCAGGTCCACATCGGACCCGACCTTCTTGGACCACTCGCTGACGCGCTCCGACCACTTGTCCGTGAGCGAGGCGGCGTCCATGTGCTCGGTGGCCAGGCGGCTGCCCGGGGCGCTGAGCGCGGTGATGTTGTCGAACAACCGGTCCTGGGCCTCCGGCGGCAGGTAGATCAGCAGGCCCTCGGCGATCCAGGCGGTCGGGACTGCGGGGTCGAAGCCGTTGTCACGCAGGGCTTTCGGCCAGTCGTCACGGAGGTCCACCGGCACGGTGTGCAGCTCGGCGGCCGGCTCGGCGCCGAGCCCGGCCAGTGTGCCGGTCTTGAACTCGATCACCTCGGGCTGGTCCACCTCGAACACCACGCTGCCGGCAGGCCAGGCCAGCCGGTAGGCGCGGGTGTCCAGGCCGGATGCCAGGATCACCGCCTGACGGATGCCGGCCTCACCGGCCGCCACGAAGAAATCGTCGAAGAACCGGGTACGAACCGCGATCTGCTCGCACATCCGCTGCCGGTCGAGCATCACGTCGCCCTCGACGCACACCTCACCGTCGGCGAGCCGGATGCTGTGTTCGAGACCCACCGCGCGCACCAGCGCGTCGGCGAACGGGTCGTTGATGAGTGGGTCGGGTTGCTTGGAGGCCAGCGCGCGGGAGGCGGCGACACCCGTCGCGGTCGCCCCGACACTGGTGGCCAGATCCCAGCTGTCGCCGTCGGTACGTGTCATTGCTTTTCCTGATCCTGTCCGGCGTCTCGTATTGCGATGACAGCCTGTGAATTGCGTTGTGGCTCGGCGGCTTCTCCGGCGGGGAACTCGCGGCCGTAGTCGGCGAACAGCTCGGGCCGCCGCCGCGCGGTCACCGACCATCCCCGGTCGGTGAGGTAGTCGACCACCGAGTTGCGCTCGCCGTCGTACCAGAGGTTGGCCAGATCGAGATCGAGACCGTGCTGGCGCCACTGCTCGCTCAGGACCTGACCGCGCTCGCGGATGTTCGCCGCCATGCCGGGGAGGTGGTACTCGGTGGCCAGCCGGCTGCCCGGGGCACCGAGTGTGGTGATGTTGTCGAACAACCGGTCCTGGGCCTCCGGCGGAAGGTAGGCCAGCAGGCCCTCGGCGCTCCATGCGCTCGGTGCCGTCGGATCGAAACCGGCGGCGCGCAGCGCCGCCGGCCAGTCCTCGCGCAGGTCGATGGCCACGGTGCGGCGCTCGGCCGTGGGTGTGGCTCCGATCTGGGTCATGGTGGCCGTCTTGGCTCCGATCACCGCGGGCTGGTCGATCTCGTAGACCACGGTGCCGTCGGGCCAGGGCAGCCGGTAGGCGCGGGAGTCCAGGCCGGAGGCCAGGATCACCGCCTGCCGGATACCGGCGTCGCCGGCCGCGGTGAAGAAGTCGTCGAAGAACTTCGTCCGCACCGCCATGATTCCGGTCATCAGCGCGGCGCCGTCGGCCAGCTGACCGTCGAGGTCGACCTCCCCGTCGACGAGCTTGGTGAAGAACTCCACCCCGACGGCGCGCACCAGGTCCGCGGCGTATGGGTCATTGATCAGCGGATCGGGTTCGGCGCTGGCGATGGCGCGGGCAGCGGCCACCATGGTCGCCGTGGCACCCACGCTGGAGGCCAGATCCCAGGTGTCGGTGTCGGACCGTGTCATTCGGGTTCTCCTGACTTCTCGACTGCTCGTCTGCTATTTCTCGGCGGCGATGTAGAGCACCGATGCCGCGTGGGCCTCATCCTCGACCGGCGGCAGGCCGGTGCGGACCAGCAGATCGTTCGACGAGATGCCGGTGGTCTGCCACGCATGGCCTTCCAGATACGTCGTCACGTCGGCACGGTCGCCGAGGAAGATCAGCTCGTTGAGGTCCATGTCGAGGCCGTGTGCCCGCCAGCGGTCGGTGAACTCCTGCATCCGGGCGCGGATGGTCTCCTCGTCGTTGGATTCGGTCGCGGGCACACCCTCGACACCGAAGCGGCTTCCCGGCGCGCTCAGCGCGGTGATCTGGTCGAGCAAACGGTCCTGGGCATCCCCCGGTAGGTAACCCAGCAATCCCTCGGCGATCCACGCCGTGGGCTCCGACGGGTCGAACCCCGCATCGGCCAGCGCGGCGGGCCAGTCGAAGCGCAGGTCGATGGCCACCGTCCGGCGCTCGGTCGTCGGCACCGCGCCCAGACCGGCCAGGGTGGCGCTCTTGAACTCGATCACCTCGGGCTGATCGACCTCGTAGACGACGGTGCCGTCGGGCCACGGCAGCCGGTAGGCCCGCGAGTCCAGTCCGGCCGCCAGGATGACGGCCTGCCGGATACCGGCGCGGCACGCGCTCAGGAAGAAGTCGTCGAAGAAGCGGGTCCGGGCGGCCATCCCGTTGGCGAACCGGATCAGACCGGTCGCCGCCTCTTCGTCGAGACCCTCGGTGGTGAAGTCCTCGTCGGCGAGCTTGCTGAAGAAATCCATCCCGACGGCGCGAACCAGGGGAGCGGCGAACGGGTCGTCGATCACGGGATCATCGGCGTTCGTGGCCATCGCGCGCGCTGCCGCGACCATCGTCGCCGTGGCACCCACGCTGGAGGCCAGATCCCACGAGTCGTCAGCAGTCCGGGCCATGAATTCCCCTTTGTTCAGTCAAAATCAACGTGTTAGTTAGGTGATGTAACGAGCTGTCGCCGACTGTACGCTCCGATTCTGAAGATAAGCTCTGCTCTGCGGCGCGGCTGTACCTCGGACGGATCGGGAGAACCGACGCCCCTGCGTACCGGGTGCATGCAGGGGTGCTCTCCAGGGCAGCTGTTACTCTCGTAGACTGATTTGACGGCTGAGTCCGCAGGCTGCGCGCCTGCAGGGCGGTCGGACATGACTTGACCATTGACGCTGGCTCCACCAGCCCCATTTGGCACGCCGCGCTGAGAAGTCGGCTGCGCAGGAGGAAGAGTGCTTTCGGCTTTCATCTCATCACTGCGGACGGCCGACCTCAGACGCAAGATCCTGTTCACGTTGGGCCTGGTGATCCTGTACCGGGCCGGCGCGTCGATCCCGTCGCCGGGGGTTAACTACCCGAACGTCCAGAAGTGCATCGAGCAGGTCAGCGGCGGAGATTCGGCGCAGATCTACTCATTGATCAACTTGTTCTCCGGTGGCGCACTGCTGCAGCTGACGGTCTTCGCGGTGGGCGTCATGCCCTACATCACCGCGAGCATCATCGTGCAGCTGTTGGTCGTGGTGATCCCACGCTTCGAGCAACTGCAGAAGGAAGGCCAGGCCGGCCAGGCCAAGATGACGCAGTACACGCGTTATCTGTCGGTCGCGCTGGCCGTCCTGCAAGCCACCAGCATCGTGGCGCTGGCCGCGAACGGCGGTCTGCTCCAGGGCTGCAGCCTCGACATCATCCAGGACAGCTCGATCTTCGGCCTGATCACCATCGTGCTGGTGATGACCGCGGGCGCAGCGTTGGTGATGTGGATGGGTGAGCTGATCACCGAACGCGGCATCGGCAACGGCATGTCCCTGCTGATCTTCGCCGGTATCGCTGCCCGCATCCCGTCCGAAGGCCAGACCATCCTGGAGAGCCGCGGCGGTCTGGTGTTCACCGCAGTGGTTGCCGCGACGCTGCTCATCATCGTCGGCGTGGTGTTCGTCGAGCAGGGCCAGCGCCGTATCCCGGTCCAGTACGCCAAGCGCATGGTGGGCCGCAAGATGTACGGCGGCACCTCCACCTACCTGCCGCTCAAGGTCAACCAGGCCGGCGTCATCCCGGTGATCTTCGCGTCGTCGCTGATCTACATTCCGCACCTGATCACCCAGCTGATCCAGAGCGGCAGCTCCAACCCGGGCACGGGTTGGTGGGACAAGTTCGTCGCCGACTATCTGACCAACCCGGCGGATCCCGTCTACATCGCGATCTACTTCGGCCTGATCATCTTCTTCACGTACTTCTACGTGTCGATCACGTTCAACCCCGACGAGCGTGCCGACGAGATGAAGAAGTTCGGCGGATTCATCCCCGGTATCCGGCCCGGCAAGCCCACCGCTGACTACCTGCGGTACGTGCTCGGCCGGATCACCCTGCCCGGGTCGATCTACCTCGGTACGATCGCGGTTCTGCCCAACCTGTTCCTGCAGATCGGAAACACGGGCTCGGTACAGAACCTGCCGTTCGGCGGTACCGCGGTTCTCATCATGATCGGTGTCGGTTTGGATACCGTCAAACAGATCGAGAGCCAGCTCATGCAACGTAACTACGAAGGGTTCCTGAAGTGAGAGTCGTTCTACTCGGACCGCCCGGTGCGGGCAAAGGCACGCAGGCGGAAAAGCTGTCCGAGAAGCTCGGTATCCCGCAAATCTCCACCGGGGACCTGTTCCGTAAGAACATCGGTGACGGCACCCCGCTCGGCCTGGAGGCCAAGCGCTACCTGGACGCCGGCGATCTGGTGCCGGCCGAACTGACGAACCGGCTGGTCGAGGATCGCATCGACCAGGCCGATGCCGCCGACGGTTTCATCCTGGACGGGTACCCGCGCTCGGTCGAGCAGGCCGGTGCGCTCAAGGACATGCTTGCCGCCCGCAACACCCAGCTCGACGCGGTGGTGGAGTTCCAGGTGTCCGAGGACGAGTTGCTGACCCGACTCAAGGGCCGTGGCCGCGCCGACGACACCGACGAGGTCATCCGCAACCGCATGAAGGTCTACCGCGACGAGACCGAGCCGTTGCTCGAGTACTACCGCGACGACGTGAAGACCGTGGATGCGGTGGGCGCCCTCGACGAGGTGTTCGCCCGCGCGTTGCACGCACTGGGTAAGTGATCAGATTGCCGGGGTTGCGCAAGCGCAAGGTCGTTGCGCAGCGCAGCGCCGGAGAGCTGGACGCGATGGCTGTGGCCGGGGCGCTGGTCGCCTCGGCGCTGCGCGCGGTGCGCGCCGCCGCCGCCCCGGGCGTTTCCACGCTCGAGCTGGATCAGATCGCCGAGTCCGTCATCCGTGACGGTGGCGGCACTCCGTCGTTCCTGGGTTACCACGGGTTCCCGGCCAGCATTTGCGCATCCGTCAATGACCGTGTGGTGCATGGCATTCCGTCGGCCGGTGAGAAACTGGCCGCCGGAGACCTGGTGTCCATCGACTGCGGCGCGATCGTCGACGGCTGGCACGGTGACTCGGCGGTCACCTTCGGGATCGGCGCGCTCATCGCGGCCGACGAAGCTCTCTCTGCGGCAACGAAATCGGCCATGGAGGCCGGCATCGCCGCGATGTTGCCGGGAAATCGGCTCACTGACGTCTCGCACGCGATCGAGGTCGAGACCCACGCCGCCGAGGCGCGTCACGATCGCAAGTACGGGATCGTTGACGGCTACGGCGGCCACGGCATCGGCCGGCAGATGCACATGGACCCGTTCCTGCCCAACGAGGGATCGCCGGGGCGCGGCCCGTACCTGGAGCCCGGCTCGGTACTGGCCATCGAACCCATGCTCACCCTCGGGACCACCGAGACGAAGATCCTCGATGACGAGTGGACCGTCGTCACCGTCGACGGGACCCGCGCGGCTCATTGGGAGCACACTGTCGCCGTCACCGAAGACGGCCCGCGAATCCTCACTCAGTAATTAACGCCAGCAATCACTACCCGAACCGCGCGCCTGCGCTGGTGTACAGCCGCGCGCAAAGGTAGTAATTGAACCGGATCGCCACCAACGTCGTATCACAGACGGAGGTAGGGAATGGATGATCCGGAGGCCGCCATGATGCGGGTGCTCTACGACGAGCATGCTGCCGCGCTTTGGCGCTACGCGCTTCGGCTCACGGGTGACCGTGCCCGGGCCGAGGACGTGGTGCAGGAGACGCTGCTGCGTGCATGGCGTCACCCCGACGTCACCGCCGACACCGATCGATCGGCGCGCGCCTGGTTGTTCACCGTGGCCCGCAATATGATCATCGATGAACGTCGGAGTGCCCGGTTCCGAAACGAAACCGGAGTGCCCGACCCCGAACAGGTGGCAGACCATGCCGGGACTGTTGCGACTCCCGACCAAGTGGACAACGCGTTGGATCGAATCTTGCTGAGCACGGCGCTGAGCCAGCTTTCCGACGAACACCGGGCCGTGGTCCGCCGGCGTACTACCAGGGCTGGACCACCGGGCAGATTGCCGACGACCTAGGGATACCTGAGGGCACCGTGAAATCACGGCTGCACTACGCGGTACGCGCGTTACGACTGAACCTGCAAGAGATGGGGGTGACACGATGACACAGTTCGGTGTACCCCACATTCCTGATCCGGTCGAATCCGATCGTTACCGGACCTGGGATGCGGCCTACGTGCTGGGATCGCTGGAAAGCAGCGAGCGACGCGAGTACGAGGCCCATCTGGAGGGCTGCGCGCGGTGCCGTTCCGCGGTGGCCGAGTTGACCGGTATGCCGGCGCTGCTGGCCATGCTCGACCTCGACGACGTGCTTGCCCTCGAATCCGAACAGCCTGATCCGCCGCTGCGCCCCGAGGTGCTGCAGTCCGTGCTGGCCAAGGTCAGCTGGCGACGGCGCCGTTCGCGGTGGGTGACCACGGCGGCCGTGGGCGTGGCCGCGGCACTGCTGGCGGTCGGTGTGGTGATCGGTGTCCGTCCGGAGGTGTTCGGCCTGCACAGCGGCACCGAACAGCAGAGCTCGCAGATGCTGGCGATGAGCAAGGTCTCCGAGACGCCCATCAATGCCAGCATCGCGATGACCAGTTATTCCTGGGGCACCCGGATCGACATGGCCTGCAGTTACGGGAGCTGGGGCAAGCAGGATGCGCCTCCGCAGAACCTGGGCATGGTGGTGATCGGCCGGGACGGCAGCCGCAACGAGATCGCGACGTGGCTGGGGCTGTCCGGCGCCACCGCGCTGCCCAGCGGCAACACCCAGATGCCGGCGGCGGATATCGCTGCGGTGCAACTGGTTACGTCGCCCGAGGGCAAGGTGCTGCTGGAAAAGCAGCTCTGAGCCGACGGGCTTTGCCGGCCCATCACGTTCCGCCTCGTCACGCTGGAGTGGCCCTCGGACCAGAGGGTCACTCCAGCGTGACGTTCGGCGTGGGGACGACCTTGGGATGTCCTGCGATATCGCCGGAAGTTTGCACAAATCCGTTCTCCCGGTGAACCGACGACGTCCATGGGTCGTGTCACTGGCAGAGCACGGAAGTAGGTGACACATGGTCGAGACGCACCGGGTGGTGGACCATATCGTCGGCTGTCTGGCCGCGAATGGGATCTCGCACATCTTCGGCGTGGACGGTGCCAACATCGAGGACCTCTACGACGCGGCGTTCTTCCGTGACGACATCACCGCGGTGCTGGCGAAGCACGAATTCTCCGCTGCCACAATGGCGGACGGGTACAGCCGCAGCGGCGCCGGGATCGGCGTGGTGGCGGCGACCTCGGGTGGTGGCTGCCTCAACACGGTGCCCGGGCTGGCGGAATCACTGGCCAGCCGGGTTCCTGTGCTGGCCCTGATCGGGCAGGCGCCGACGACGCTCGACGGCCATGGCGCCTTCCAGGACACCAGCGGGGACAACGGCAGCCTGGACGGGCACGCCCTGTTCTCGGCGGTCTCGGTGTACTGCCGCAGGGTGCTGAAACCCGCGGACATTCTCACCGCGCTTCCGGATGCGCTGGCCGCCGCGCGGACCGGTGGGCCGGCGGTGTTGTTGCTGCCCAAGAATATTCAGCAGGCCGAGCTGGGATTGTCCGGCGAGACTGATGGCAGCGCCAACGGGCGGACCGGGGTCGACGGGACGGGGCCGCGCCATTCAGATCTGGGGCCGCTCGAGCGGGCCCTGCGCGGCGTCGACGGCCCGATCACGATCATCGCCGGTGAACAGGTGGCGCGTGACGACGCCCGCGCCGAACTGGAACGACTGCGGGCCACGCTGCGTGCGCGGGTGGCCACGGTGCCCGACGCCAAAGACGTGGCAGGCACCCCGGGACTCGGTTCGTCCTCTGCGTTGGGGGTAGCCGGTGTGATGGGCCACCCCGGGGTGTCCGCTGCCGCGGCCCAGAGCGCGATGTGCCTGCTGGTCGGCACCCGCATGACGGTGACCGCCCGGGCCGGTCTCGACGAGGCGCTGGGCCAGGTGGCGACGTACTCGATCGGCTCCCGGGTGCCGTTCCCGGCGTGCACGCATGTCCACTCCGACGACCTGCGCCAGTCGCTGACGGTGCTGGCCCGGGCGTTGTCCGGACCGGGCCGGGCGGTTCAGGTGCGCGTGCCGGATCTGGTGCCGCGTACCGAACTGCGTCCACCGGCCCATGACGGCCCGGGCATCCGGTACCGCGATGCGATGGCCGTGCTCGACGAGGCCCTGCCCGACGGCACCGACATCGTCGTCGACGCGGGCAACGTCGGAGCGTCGGCCATCCACTACCTTCCGGCCCGGCGTGACGGGCGGTTCATGGTGGCGCTGGGCATGGGCGGGATGGGCTACAGCTTCGGCGCGGGCATCGGGATGACGTTCCACCGGGCCGCTGCCGCGGACGCCATGATCAACCGGCGGACGGCGGTGATCGCCGGCGACGGATCATTCTTCATGCACGGCATGGAGATTCACACCGCGATGCAGTACCGGCTGCCGATCACGTTCGTGTTGTTCGACAACCACGCCCACGCCATGTGCGTCACCCGAGAACAGCTGTTCTACGACGATCGCTACTCCTACAACAGGTTCGGACCGAGCCGGTTGGGCGCCGGCCTGGCGGCGATGTTCCCCGGCCTGCCCGCATACGACGTCGCCGATATCCGCCAACTGCCCCGCGCGCTCGGCATGGCCCTGGACACCGACGGGCCGTCGGTTCTGAGCATCGAATGTTCAGCCGACGAAATCCCGCCGTTCGCAGCGTTTCTGACCACAACCGACAGCACACCTTCCATCGCACAGGAGAACAGGTCCCATGTCACTGCCCGCGCTTGAAGACATCACGGCCCATCGGGCCACCCGCACCCCGCTGGACGGACTGATCCGGATCGAGACCTCGCCCAAGGAGCAGGCCACCCCGATCATCATGGACATGATGCGGTCGGTCTATCCGCACGACCAGGTGTTCGGTCAGTTCTGCACGGTCAACGACTACATCGAGTGCCCGCCCGATGAGTTGTTCGACTACATGTCCGACACCCGCTGTCTGGAGGAGTGGACCTACAGCCTGCGAGGTTTCACCCCGACCGAGGAGCCCGGGCTGTGGCTGGCCCATGACCGGCTCGGAGCCGGTCCGTCGGGGCCGGGCAGCGCGATCTACACCCGCACCGCGGCCAACCGCGACGCGCTGACCGTGGACTACCACTGCGCCTGGGATCAGGGCAAGCATCTGTGGATGATCTACCTGATGCGGATCGTCGATGCGCAGGTGGTCTTGGACAAGCCGGGATCGGTTGTGCTGTGGACGAATTGCCACCATCCGTTCTACGACGAGAACCCCTACCCGGAGACGGCGCCCCCGGCGCGACCGGTCTGGGTGGGCGACTTCTGGGACATGTTCGGTCCCGGCCACCTGCTGGAGTTGCGGAACCTCAAGGCAATCGCCGAATACCGGCACCGCAACGGCCTGCCGGTCACCCCGGCATGGATGAAGTGAGGGGCCTGCCATGACTGTGAATCTGTCCGCGAAGAACCCCGTCAGCCTCATCGACGTGTCCACCTACCTGCCCGGTGATCCGATCAGCGCCGACTACTACGCCGGGTTCGCCGAAACCGATCAGCTGGCCCAGAACGTGATGTTCCGCGCGCCGCGGTTCCGTCACCATGTGGCGCCCGAGGAAACCGCGATAGACATGGTCGAACGGGCCGCTGCCGGGTTGATCGAGCGGCACGGTTCCGACGTCATCACCGGGGCCGATGTGCTGATCACCCACACCCAGCTGCCCGACATGCCGTTCTACGGTGGCGGTGGCGGGATGGCGCACCGGCTGGGGATGAAGCCCGATTGGGTGATCGACCTGCACAACGGCGGGTGCGCGGCTTTCGTGCTCGGCCTCAAGGTGGCCCGCACGCTGTTGAGCGCGGGGGAGGGCCGGACCGCGGTGATCGCGATCGCCCAGAACGCCGCGGGCACGGTCTTCGATCAGCAGACGGTCCGCCGGAAGGCGCAGGCCTCTGTCCCCGGTGACGGCGCCGCGGTCGCGCTGGTGACGTTGTCGGACTCCTCGCCCATCCTCGACGTCGAATGCCGCACGTATGGCGAGTACGCGGGGGATATGACCCTGGCAATCGACCCGCCGGCCAAGTGGTGGGAGGCACGTACGGGCGAGGCCTGTATCGGCTTCACCGAGAGCAAGATCACCAAGGTTTTGGCCCGGGGCAACCGACAGGTTCCCGAGGTGTCCTATGCCGTCTGCGACCGGATCGGTGTGCAACCCAAGGAGATCGACCTGTTGGTGACCAATCAGCCCAACCGGGTCTTCTTGCGCAACTGGCGCGAGGCGCTGGAGTTGCCACCCGAACGTCACGTCGATACTTTTGATGACTGCGGAAACCTTTTCGCCGCAGGTATTCCCGTCAATTTCGACCGGGCCGTCACCGACGGGCGGGTGAAGGCGGGCGATACCGTGCTGATGGCCGCCTTCGCCCACGCCGGTGACTTCGCCGGGGCCGCCGCGGTGCGGTGGGGCGGCCGCGCCGGCAACGGCGGCGAGCTGGGGAACGGGTGATGGTGGCACCCCGCACCGCGTTGTCCGACGTCGTCGGCGCGCTGCCGCAGGCGGTCAACCCGTTGGCGCTGTCGCTCAACGAATGCCCGTTTCCGCCGTTGCCCGCGGTGCGCTCGGCGCTGCGCGCGTGCGATGAGGCCGCCAACCGGTATCCGGAATTCCTGCCGCAGCGGTTGCGCTCGCTGATCGCCGATCACGACGGGATGGCCGAGGAGCAGGTGATCGTCGGGGCCGGCGCCACCGGGGTCATCATGCAGGTACTGCATGCGGTGACCAGTCCGGGCGACACCATGGTGATGGCGGAGCCCACGTTCGACGGGTATCCGATCTTCGCGCAGATGGCACGGTTGCGGACGGTGACGATTCCGCTCGACGCGCACGGCCATCATGATCTGGACGCGATGGCCGAGGCCGGGAAGGGCGCGAAGGTCGTGGTGGTCTGCCGGCCGCACAACCCGACGGGCACCATCGAACCTGCCATCGAGATCGAGCGCTTCCTGACCCGGCTTCCCGAGGACACCGTCGTGCTGCTGGACGAGGCGTACGTGGAGTTCCTGGCCGCCGGACAGTGCATCGACGGGCCGAATCTGGTGGCCCGGTTCGGAAATGTCGTGGTGGTGCGCACCTTTTCGAAGGCCTACGGACTGGCCGGTCTGCGGATCGGCTACGGGTTCTGCGCCCCCGATCTCGGCCGTCAGTTGTGGCGGATGCAGCTGCCGTTCGGGATCGGGCTCAGCGCCCAGGTGGCTGTCGCCGCCTCGTATGATGCGGAAAGTCAACTGCGCCAACGTATCCGGATGATCGCCGCAGAACGGCGCTACCTGCAGACGCGGTTGCGGGCGCTGGGGGTCTACAGCACGGACGCGCAGGCCAACTTTCTGTACCTGCCCGGCGGGTCCCTGCCGTGGCCGGAGGTGTTCGACGGCACCGGACTTCAGCTCCGTCACTATGCCGACGGCGGGGTGCGGATCACTGTCGGATCGCGGCAGTCCACCCGTGCCGTGCTGGGTGCGGTGACAGCGGCCGCCTGAACCACAGAATGCGGGCGGAATGCGTGGTGCCCGCGCGGTGATGCGGTAAGAAGAGGCGTGCCCTCGCCACCAGACAAACGTGACCCCATCGCGCAGGCCCG
Organism: Mycobacterium sp. 134; assembly: GCF_048282715.1. NCBI lineage: Bacteria > Bacillati > Actinomycetota > Actinomycetes > Mycobacteriales > Mycobacteriaceae > Mycobacterium > Mycobacterium sp. 134. The sequence goes on along the minus strand of NZ_JBLVUN010000008.1, from coordinate 5,311,414 downwards.
CGCGAACTGGGAGGCGGCCGGATGGGGCGATGTGGCCGGCGGGATGGTCGCGGTGACGTCGGTGATGCGGGCCCATCAGATTCTGCTGGCCCGGGTGGAGTCTGCGCTGCGGCCTTACGATCTGAGCTTCTCGCGGTTCGAGCTGCTGCGGCTGCTGGCCTTCAGCCGGTCCGGTGCGCTGCCGATCACCAAGGCATCCGACCGCCTCCAGGTGCACGTCACCAGCGTCACGCACGCCATCCGGCGCTTGGAGGCCAACGGTCTGGTGGAGCGCATCCCGCACCCCACCGACGGGCGGACCACGCTGGTGCAGATCACGAAGCTCGGGCGCTCGACGGTCGAGGATGCCACCGTGACCCTGAACGAGCAGGTGTTCGCCGATGTCGGGATGTCGGATGAGCAGTCCCAGGCGCTGGTGACGTCGATCGAGACGCTGCGCCGACACTCCGGGGATTTCTGAGGCGGGTTTCCGGGCAGGAACCCCACTACCCTCGAACGTAGTTGAGGGGAGCGAGCATGCAAGCCAGGCGGGTGGCCGCGGCGCTGGGCTCCGTCGTCGTCGTGTTGACGGCGGCCTGTAGCACCACGACCACCGGGACAGCGACCGCTCCGGACAACGTCGTGCCGTTCACGTCGGAGTCGAAGGCGCCCAAGCGAACTGCCCCGAAGAGTCCGCCGCCGACCGCCGGGTCGCCGCGTGGCACGGCGGGGTTGCCGCCGGAGGCGTTCGCCGAGGTGCGTGCCGCCGGCATCGAAGGTTCGGACCGCGCGATCGGGAATCAGCTGATGATGGCCTGCATCATGGCGGCAGGCAGCTTCAACAAGACCAAGCAGGATGTCGTCAACGTGCTGATCCAGATGGGCAGCAAGCTCCCGCCCGACGCGCTCACGACCATCGTGAACGTGGCACTCAAGTACGAGTGCCCCGAACTCGCGGGGAAACTCGGCGGTTAGTCCGCGAACTTCAGGCTGAGGAATTCCGGGGCCCGGATCACCCAGCGCAGCATGAAGGCGATGAACACGGGCATGTCGCCGGCCTTCTCGTCGCGGTAGACCTCGGGTGCGGTCAGCCGGTACCGGTGGCGCCGGGCCTCCAATTCGCATCCGTCGGCGGCCAGCACATTGCGGACCCAGTCGGCCTGCGAGCCGTAGGTCAGGGCGATGACGAAACCGCCCGGCCGTCGAAACGCCCACAGCGGTGTCCGAAAGGTCCGGCCCGACTTGCGTCCCCGGTGGATGACGACGGCCCAACCCGGCGCCCATGGCGCGATGAACCGGGTGAGCTGATTCAGGCCGAATTTGTTGGCGTGGGCGACCCATCGTGGAGCGGGCATCGTATAACTCCTCAGTTGTGGAATTAGTGATTCGAGCGTAGACCTGGCCCGATCGAGAAGTCAACGACTGTAGAATTTCGGAACTATGCCGCCACGTGGACGACGGCCGGGACAGCCCGGCACCCGGGAAGAGTTGGTGGCCACCGCCCGGCGGATGTTCGCCGAAGGCGGCTACGACAAGACCTCACTGCGCGACATCGCGGCCGCCGCGGCCGTGGACCCGGCCCTGATCCGGCACTATTTCGGCAGCAAGGCCGAGCTGTTCCGGGCCACCGTGGGCTGGCCGTTCGACCCCGCACAGTTCAGCGGTCGAATTCTCGACGACGGCACGGCCGGCCTGGCCGAACGCCTTACCCGGGCCTTCTTCGAGCTGTGGGAACAGCCCGACACCCGCGCGCCCCTGTTGGCCATCCTGCGAGGTGCGGCCACCCATGAGGAATCCGCAGCGCTGGTCCGCCAGTTCATCGAGCAGCGGCTCTACCCGCAGATCGCCACCGCACTCACCGGTGCCGACGCCGCATTGCGGGTGGACCTGGCCATGGGCCAACTGCTCGGCATCGCCTACCTGCGCCACATCCTGCGGATCGAGCCGATCGCATCGCAGCCGACCGAGGAACTGATCGCCCGCGCCGTGCCCGCGGTGCGCGTGCACCTGGATGAGGACGGCTGAGCAGTTCGTTCGCTACTCGCTCACCGACGGCAGGGGGATGACCGCGGTCACCGTGGTGCCCGCACCCGGTCGTGACCGGATGTGCAGCCGGCCGCCGACGATCTCGGCGCGCTCGGCCATCGACAACAACCCGTAGCCGCCCATCTCGTCACTGCCCAGCGGGTGCTCGAACGTGTCGAACCCCTTGCCGTCGTCGACGATTTCGAGCCGGGCTACACCGTCATCGACGGCGAAGGTGAGCCGGGCCCGGTCAGCCTCGGCATGTTTGACCACGTTCTGCAGGCATTCCTGGGCGATCCGGTAGAGGGCCAGCTCGATGTGGTCGGGCACCCGGGTCTCGGCGAGGTCGACATCGATCTCCACCCGCGGGATCGACCGGGCCAGGCTGGCCAGCCCGCCGGACAGTCCGAGGTCGTCGAGCACGGGCGGGCGCAGCCCGCTGATCGCGGCCCGCGCCTCCTGCAGCGTCAGTGCGACCAGTTCGCGTGCGGCAGCCAACTGCTCGGCCACCGCCTGCGGCTCGACCGCGCGCGCCGCGGCGTCGAGCCGGTAGGACAGCGTCACCAACCGCTGCGAGATGCCGTCGTGAATGTCACCGGCCAACCGGCGCCGCTCGAGTTCCTGCGCCTCGATCACCTGCTCGACGAAGTTCTCGTGCGCCCGCTCGCGGGCGACCAGCTGGCGGTGCAGCCGTGCCTGGTGCAGTGCCCCGGCGATCAGCCGGCCGATCACCAGCAGTAACTCCACGTCGCGCGGGGTGAACTCGCGGCGGTCGACGGTGTGCACGTTGAGCACACCGACGAGCCCGCCCGGCCCGGTCTCCATCGGGACCGACACCATCGAGGTGAAATCACGCCCGCGCAGCGACTCGAACGGCTTGTAGCGGGGATCGGACTCCTTGTCGTGGCTGATCACCACGGGCTGGCGGTGGTCGGCCACCCAACCGGAGATGCCCTGCCCGAGCGGGAGCCGGATCTTGCCGATCTCGGCATCGAACGGCGGCGTGGCCCCGGCCAGCGTCAGGGCGCGTTCCGAATCGTCGAGCACGTGGACGAAGCACACGTCGGTGGCGGTGGCCTCGGTGATCATCCGGGCGGCCGCGGCGGCCAGCGGCTCCACACCCGGACCGCTCGACGCGGCCCGGATGAGTTCGCGCAGCAGGGCCAGTTCACGGTCGGCGGTGAGGTCGATCGGGCCGAGTTCACGTGCGGGTTTGTCGGTCATTGGTAGATGCCTTCACGCAGGGCCGTCGCCACCGCGCCCGCCCGGTCGCTGACCCCGAGCTTGCGATAGATGGAGCGCAGGTGGGTCTTCACGGTTTCCTCGCCGATCACCAGCTTGTTGGCGATCCCGCGGTTGGACAAGCCTGCGACGACGAAGGACAGGATCTCGCTCTCGCGCTGGGTCAGCCCCTGCCGGACCCCCGGCCAGAACTCGTCGCGCTGCAGCCGGGCCGCGGTACCGGCCGCGCGGGCCGCCATGCCCGGATCGATCGCGGTCTGGCCGCTGTGGGCGAATTCGAGCTGTCGCACCAGTTCGTCACTGCTGATGCTCTTGAGCAGATAGCCGGAGGCGCCCACCCGCAGCGCCTGGAACAGGTACTGCTCGTCGTCGTAGACCGACAACATGACCACCTTGCGGTCGGGATCCCGCTCCCGCAGCACCCGGCACAGGTCCAGCCCGCTGGAACCCTCCATCCGCACGTCACACAGCACGATGTCGGGGTTGAGCGTCTCGATCACGCTCAGGGCACGCTCGGCGCCTACCGCCTGGCCGACCACCTCGACCCGGTCGTTGAACGCAGCAAGCATGGCCTTGAGACCCTCGATGACCATCTCATGGTCGTCGACCAGCACAAGGCGCACTGGATTGGAGGGCGCCATGGCATCACCCTAGAGGTGGTGGCGGGCTGGGTAGATCAACTTGACCGGCCCAATCCCCCCTACGGGGGACGCGCCGCCTGTGTGACGTAGGCCACTCTCATGTGGTGCCCTCACTACAAGAGAAGTCATGGCGTGCCGGACGGTTCTGGTGGGACTGTCCGCAGACCGAAGCCCCTGCCCATCCGCTCCGTGCGGTGGTCTTCGACCTCGATGCACTGTCGGACCTCGACCTGGAGGGGCATCGCGTCGTCTTCAACGCGGCCTTCGCTGCGCACGGTCTGCCCATCCAGTGGAGCGTCGGCCGCTATCAGCAGCTTCTCGCGCTGCACGACGAGCGTCAGCGGGTCACCGCCGAACTGCGTAAGCGGTGCGTCGGCACGGAGTGCGATGTGCTCACCGAGGTGCTCGCCGACGAGATCTGCATGACCAAGGACATGATGTTCGACGAGATGATCCTCGAGGCCGGCCTGACGCCACGGCCGGGTCTTGATGATCTGGTGAATGACGCGTTCCTGGCCGGTCTGCCGGTCGCGGTCGTCGCCGCGGGCCGTCGGCGCTGGGCCGAACCCCTGGTGCGCCAGCTCGTCGGTGACGGCCTGGTGGAAACCGTCGTCACCACCGATGACGTGAGCGCCACCGGGGCCGAGCTGTACCGGCACGCCCTGGCCGAACTGGGAGTGGCGGGCCCCGACGCGTTGGCGATGGCCGGCTCGGCCGCGGGTCTGCGTGCAGCCAACGGCGCCGGGATGGCCAGCGTTCTCATCGACCCCGACCCCGACGCCGGCGCCGGTTCGTACGCCGCGGTTGCGGTGCGGCCGGACTTCGTCGGCGCCGACGCGCTGCGCCTTCCGGTATGCCAGCGCCTGCACAGCCAGTGGTGGGCTCAGCGCAGCCCGTCTGCCGCGTAGATCAGCCTGGGCTTCACGTTCGTAACCTGGTGGCGGCGAAACGCGAACTTTTCCGCCACCACGTTACGAGCGCGATGCTGTCGGTGGGCGCGGGCACACTTTTCCCGCATGGTGGAGCCGTTCATCGGCAGTGAGGCGCTTGCGGCCGGAAAGCTGACCCGCCACGATTTGCGCGCCCGGTTCGTCGCCGTGCACAAGGACATCTACATTCCGCGGGGAACCCGGCCTACCGCAGTCCTGCGGGCCAAAGCCGCTTGGTTGCGGTCGCGGCGGCGGGGCGTGCTGGCCGGACACTCCGCGTCGGCGCTGCACGGTGCCCGCTGGATCGATCCGGCGTTACCCGCCAACATCCTCGACACCAATCGGCGGCCGACCCGGGGCGTCGTCGCCTGGGCCGACGCGATCGACGATGACGAAATCTGTTTGGTCGGCGATATCCGGTTGACCAACCCGCTGCGGACCGCGGTGGATCTGGCCTGCCGACTGTCAGAAGACGCCGCCGTGGCCGCGATCGATGCGCTGGCTCGCGCCACTCGGCTGAAAGTCGCCGACATCGAACTGGCCGCGCAGCGGCACGGCGGGCGCAAAGGCATCAAACAGGCACGCGCGAGCATTGCCCTGGTCGACCCCGGAGCCGAATCTCCGAAGGAAACATGGTTGCGGCTGTTAGTTGTTCGAGCGGGATATCCACCACCTCAGACCCAGCACCCGATCTACAACGAATACGGCGCGTTGATCGGGCACGTCGACACTGCCTGGCCGGAGCTGAAGATCGCGATGGAGTACGAAGGGCAGCACCACACCGATCCCGATGTCCTCCGCCACGACATCGCCCGCATCGACGAAATGATCGAAATGGGCTGGATCGTCATTCGGGTGACCTGCCGCGACGGCGAGGCGAACGTTCTTGGCAGGCTCGCCAGGGCGTGGGCTTCACGTTCGTAACGTGGTGGCGGCGGAACACGCATTCCGGCGCCACCACGTTACGAACGCGGACTCGAATCAGCTGCGCAGCGTCTCGATGACCGCGCTGAAATCCTTGTCCGCGTGGGAGACGTCGGACGTAATGAACTCGGCATAGATCTCGGCGGCGTGCGTGCCCAGCGGGGCCGACGAACCCGTGGACTCCACGGCGGCCATCGCCAGGCCCAGATCCTTGTTCATCAGCGCGGTGGCGAACCCCGGCTTGAAATCGTTGTTCGCCGGGGAGGTGGGCACCGGACCGGGAACCGGGCAGTTCGTGTGCACGGCCCAGCAGTTGCCGGTCGCGCCCGTGATCACGTCGAACAGCGCCTGCTTGTCCAGGCCCAACTTCTCGGCCAGCACGAACGCCTCACCGACGGCGATCTGCTGCACCGCCAGCACCATGTTGTTGCAGACCTTGGCGGCCTGGCCGGCGCCGGTGGCACCGCAGTGAATGATCTTGCCCGCCATGGGATCCAGCACCGGACGGGCAGCGTCAACAGCTTCATCGGAGCCGCCGACCATGAAGGCCAGCGTGCCCGCCACCGCGCCCTTGACCCCACCGGAGACGGGGGCATCGAGCTGGGCGAAGCCGTGCTCGAGTGCAACCTTGTGCACCTCGCGGGCATCGTCGACCGAGATCGTCGAGCTGTCGATGAACAGTGCCCCCTCGGCGGCGGCGGGCAGCACCTCGGCGTAACAGCTCTTCACCAACGCTCCGTTGGGCAGCATGGTGATCACCACGTCAGCACCGGCAACGGCCTCCGCTCCGGTGGCGAACACGTTGACGCCGTTGGCCTTTGCCGCCTCCTGCGCGGCGGGAACCGGATCGAAGCCGCGCACGGTGTGCCCGGCAGTCACCAGGTTGGTGGCCATCGGCCCGCCCATGTTGCCCAGCCCCAAGAACGCGATCGTGCTCACTCAAAGTCTCCCTATCCGGTGGCGCGGGCCCGAGCCGATTCGGATCGGCCGATGACCACGCGCATGATTTCGTTGGTTCCCTCAAGAATGCGGTGCACCCGCAGATCCCGGACGATTTTCTCCAGACCGTACTCGCGCAGATACCCGTAGCCGCCGTGCAACTGCAGCGCCTGATCGGCCACCTCGAAGCACTTGTCGGTGACATACAGCTTGGCCATCGCACACAACGTGACCTTGTCGGGGTGGTTGGCATCCAGCGCGGAGGCCGCCCGCCACAACATGTTTCGTGACGTCTCCAGGCCGGTGGCCATATCGGCGAGGGTGAACCGGATGGTCGGCTCGTCGAGCAGGGCCCCGCCGAACGCCTGGCGGTCGGCCAGGTAGCCCAGCGCCTTGTCGTAGGCGGCCTGTGCTCCGCCGAGCGAGCAGGCGGCGATGTTGATCCGCCCGCCGTTCAGCCCGTTCATCGCGATGCCGAACCCGGTGCCCTCGGTGCTGCCCAGCAGTGCCTCGGCCGGAACCCGTACGCCCTCGAAGATCACCTGAGCGGTGGGCTGGGCATTCCAGCCCATCTTCTGCTCCTGTGCACCGAAACTCAGCCCCGCCGCGTCCTTTTCGACGACGAACGCAGAAATGCCCTTCGGGCCGTCGGCGCCGGTGCGGGCCATCACCACGTACACATCTGAACTGCCTGCCCCGGAGATGAACTGCTTGACCCCGTCGAGGACGTAATCGCTGCCGTCGCGGACCGCTCTGGTCCGCAGCGCCGCTGCGTCCGAGCCGGCACCCGGTTCGGTGAGGCAGTAGCTGGCGATGGCCTCCATCGACGCCAGCCGGGGCACCCAGGTCTTGCGCTGCTCCTCGGTGCCGAAGCTGTCCACCATCCACGCGCACATGTTGTGGATGGACAGGAACGCCGCCAGTGTCGGATCGGCCGCGGCGAGCGCCTCGAAGATGCGCACCGCATCCAGTCGGCGCAGCCCGCTGCCTCCCGCGTCCTCACCGCAGTAGATGGCGCCCATGCCGAGTTCGGCCGCCTCGCGCAATACGTCGGTGGGGAAGTGATGGGTCTCATCCCATTCCAACGCGTATGGCGCGATGCGCTTTTCGGCGAACGCGGCCGCCGTCTCGGCGATCACGCGTTCGTCTTCGTCCAGGTCGTGCAGATTCACAGGTGTGCTACTTCATGGTCGGGATGACGAACTCGGCGCCATCCTTGATGCCCGACGGCCACCGCTCCGTGACGGTCTTGGTCTTGGTGTAGAACAGGATCGAATGCGGCCCGTGCTGGTTGAGATCGCCGAATCCGGACCGCTTCCAGCCACCGAAGGTGTGGTAGGCCACCGGAACCGGGATCGGCACGTTGACGCCGACCATGCCGACCTGCACGCGGGAGACGAAGTCGCGCGCGGCATCCCCGTCGCGGGTGAAGATCGCGACGCCATTGCCGTACTCGTGCTCGGACGGCAGCTTGAGGGCTTCCTCGTAGTCGTGGGCCCGGACGATGCACAACACCGGACCGAAGATCTCGTCGGTGTAGATCGACATGTCGGTGGTGACGTTGTCGAACAAGGTGGGGCCGATGAAGTAGCCGCTCTCGAGGCTGGCGTCACCGAAGGTCAGCTCGTTGCTCGCGCGCTCGCGGCCGTCGACCACGAGTTCGGCGCCGGCCTCGACACCCTGGCCGATGTAGTCGCGCACCCGCTCGAGGGCCGCGCCCGTGACCAGTGGTCCGTAATCGGCCTTGGGATCCAGGCTGTGCCCGACCCGCAGCTGGTTGATCCGTTCGACAAGCCTGGCGCGCAACCGGTTCGCGGTGTCTTCGCCGACCGGCACCGCGACGCTGATGGCCATGCAGCGCTCGCCGGCACTGCCGTAGCCGGCGCCGATCAACGCGTCGACGGCCTGGTCCAGGTCGGCGTCGGGCATCACGATCATGTGGTTCTTGGCGCCGCCGAAGCACTGTGCGCGCTTGCCGTGCGCGGCCGCGCCCGAGTAGATGTACTGCGCGATGTCGGAGCTGCCGACGAAGCCGACCGCCTTGATCTCGGGGTGCTCGAGGATCGCGTCGACGGCTTCCTTGTCGCCCTGCACGACCTGGAACACGCCGGCCGGCAGGCCGGCCTCGATGAACAGCTCGGCCAGCCGCAGCGGAACCGAGGGATCACGCTCGGAAGGCTTGAGCACGAACGCATTTCCGCACGCCAACGCGGGGCCGGCCTTCCACAGGGGGATCATCGCCGGGAAGTTGAACGGGGTGATGCCCGCGACCACGCCCAGCGGCTGGCGGATGGAGTACACGTCGATGCCCGTGCCCGCGCCCTCGGTGAACTCACCCTTGAGCAGGTGGGGGATACCGACGGAGAACTCGATGACCTCAAGGCCGCGCTGGATGTCGCCCAGTGAGTCGGCGACGGTCTTGCCGTGCTCCAGGGAGAGCAGTTCGGCGAGCTCGTCGGAATTCTGGTTCACCAGCTCGATGAACTTCATCAGCACCCGGGCGCGACGCTGAGGGTTGTAGGCGGCCCATTCCTTTTGGGCCTCGACGGCGCCGGCCACCGCGGCGTCGACGTCGGCGACCGAGGCCAGGACCACCTGTGCCTGCACCTCGCCGGTGCTGGGGTTGAGCACGTCGGCGGTGCGGGTCGACCCGGCGGTGGTGCGCTTGCCGTTGATGAAGTGGGGGATCTGAGTGGTCATGGCGTTCCGTCCCAAGAGAGATGCGCAGTTATGTGGCTCGGGGCATACCCGAGATACTTGCATATCCTAGTAATTGGTCGGAGCGTTTGGCAAGGGGTGCGCGGACGGCGTGCTTCAGGGGTTCTGGCTGTTGCGCCACCGCAAGGGCGGTGCGCCGTACCGGCGCTGGAACGCACGGCTGAACGCGGAATCGGACGTGTAGCCGACGGCCTGCCCGACCCTGCTGACCGAGGTGGTGGTGGACCGGAGCAGGTCCGCGGCGCGGTCGAGCCGACGCTCCGTGACATAGGCGGCAGGGGACTGCCCGAACAGGCGGGTGAACCGTTCGGCGAACGTGGACCGCGAATGTCGGGCGAGGTCGGCGAGTTCGGTGACCGACCACGGATGCGCCGGATCGTTGTGCACAGCGGTGAGCACCGGACCCAGTTGGGGATCCATCGCCGCGGTCAGCCAGCCCGGCGCCGCATCGGCGGACCTGGACCACTCCCGCAGGGCGTGGATGAACAACAGGTCGAGGATCCGGGAGATCATCACTCTCGCGCCGGGCCGGGGTTCCGTGGTCTCGGCCAGCAACAGCTGCAGGCTCAGTGTCAGCCACTCGTGGCCCGGTGCGCCGGCCCGGATCATGATGGCAGGCGGTAGCACGGACAACAGCGGGTCGGCCACGGCGCTGTCGACGGCGAAGGTTCCACTGAGCCAGCGCGCCGAGTCCGGATGCTCTTGCCCGGCACCAGGATTGCGGTCACGTCCGGACAGCGGGCGGGAAGCGGCGCGATCGCCGTTGGAGATGCCATGTGCGTCGCCGCGGGCCAGCAATGCCATGTCACCGCCATCCATCGGCAGGGCCCGACCCTCGATGTGCAGCGTGAGTCCGTCGGTCTCGGCGATGTGCAGTACGCGGGCTGCGGCCGGAACGGTCACATGGAAGGGCGTGGCGGGCGACCACCGCGTCACGGCGTCCCCGCGGAGGCGCACGGTGCGCAGGATCTCCGACAGGGCGTCCGAACCGGCCGGGCTGGAGGACGTGAGCCCCAGAGGATCGGCTAACTTTTCCGGCGAATCGATCATGGCTGTTGCCTCATGCTCCAAATATGGTGGAACCGTCACGGGTGGTCAACGCCTGGGATTCCGAGACCGAGGAGGGTCCGAAGATGGCCGACAAGCCGGCAGTTGTTCTGGTGCACGGGTTTTGGGGTGGGGCGGCGCACTGGGCGAAGGTGATCGTGGAACTGCGCAAGCGCGGCTACGACAAGCTGTATGCGGTGGAGAACCCGCTCACGTCCCTGCAGGACGACACACACCGCACGCAGCAAATGGTCAAGCAGGTCGTCGGGCCTGTACTGCTGGTCGGTCATTCGTACGGTGGGGCGGTCATCACGGAAGCGGGAGATCTGCCCAATGTCGTCGGGCTGGTCTACGTCGCGGCCTTCGCGCCCGACGCGGGGGAGAGCGCCGGCCAGATCAGTGAGCAACAGCCACCGGCGGCCTTCGACAACATCGCACCGGACTCGGATGGCTACCTGTGGATCAAGCAGGACAAATTCTCCGAGAGCTTCGCCCAGGATCTGCCCGACGACGAGACCCTGGTGATGGCGGTGACCCAGAAGGCGCCGCTCGGTTCGACCTTCGGTGACGCCGTGTCCGCCCCGGCCTGGAAGAGCAAGCCCGTCTGGTACCAGGTGTCGACCCAGGACCGCATGATCCACCCGGACAACGAGCGCCGGATGGCGCAGCGGATGAACCCCCGCAAGATCATCGAACTCGACGCGAGCCACGCGTCGTTGGCGTCCCAGCCCACCGCGATTGCGGATCTGATCGACGAGGCGGTGGCCGAACTCGGCGGCTAGCCCAGCGGCTCGGCCGGGCCCGCATGTGTGGAACGCACCGCGCCGATGCTGGCGACGGTGACCAGGGCGACGCCCAGATAGCCCAGCAGTCCGATCTGCTGGCCGAGCACCACGAGCCCGGCCAGCGCGGCGGTGACCGGTGACAGGCAGGTCAGCACCGCGAAGGTGGCAGGCGTGAGGCGGCGCAGGGATATCAACTCCAGCGAGTACGGGATCACCGAGGACAACACCCCGACCGCCGCGCCCACCCCGAGCACGCGCCAGTCGAGTGCGTCCAGGTGCACCGAGGTCACCGCGAACGGGGCGACGACGAGGGCGCCCATGGCCGTGGCCAATGCCAGGCCGTCGACGCGACGGAACTCCGCGGCGGTCCGCGCCGACGCCAGGATGTAGCCGGCCCAGGCCACGCCCGCGGCTGCGGCGAAGGCGAACCCGGTGACCTCGAAGTGCCCGCCGCCCCCGTGTGGCAGGCCCAGCATCGCGACCCCGGCGAAGGCCAGCACGGCCCACAGCCACGCGACCCGGCGGGTACTCGTCACCACCGAAAGGATCAGCGGGCCGAGGGCTTCGATGGTCACCGCGATGCCGAGCGGAATCCGGTCGATGGCGAGATAGAAGCAGAAGTTCATCGTGCCCAGCGTCACGGCCAGTGCGATCGCCGCGCCCCAGGCCCGCCGCGTCAGGCCCCGCACCGACGGGCGGGCCGCCGCGCACAGGATGACGCCGGCGACCGCGAAGCGGGCGAACAACGCCCCCACGGTGCCGACGGCGGCGAACAGCCCGACCGCGAACGCGGCGCCCACTTCCTGGCTGATCGCGGCGACCACCACCAGCAGCGCGGCCCCGAGTGGGGCGCGGGTGGTCACACCGTTACCGTCACCGGCAGCTGTGCCCCCGTGGCCAGTTCGGCATAGCCGCGCATCAGCCGTAGCGCGGTGGCGCGGTCGAGGTCCGGGTCGCGCGCCACGATGCGGTACCCGAGATAGTCCTCCATCGTCATGAGCGTCATGGCGATATCGCGTGCCGGTGAGGCCAGCGTGAAAATCCCTGCAGTGGAGCCTGTTTCGAGGATGCGAACGTAAAGGCTCACCTGTCGGTGATAGATGTGCTGGATGTCGTGACGCTGATCGAGCACGAAGCCGGCGGCCAGCACGGCCCGCCAGATCGCCCGCCACTCGGCGTCTTCCGGCCCGGACGGCAACCCGGCGGCGATCATGAACGCGATCTGATCCCGCGCATCTTCGGTGCGTTCCACCACGGCGAGCCGGTCGTCGTAGAACTTGCTGTCCGAGCGCTGCGCCAGGGCCGAGAGCAGTTGGTCGGTCTCCCGGAAGTAGTAGCGCACGGCGTTGGGGGTCAGATTGAGCTCAGCGGCGACGTCGGCGATCCGGAACGTGGTCAGATCCTTGCGCTCGATCAAAGCGATCGTCGCGTCGAGGATCTCCTCACGTCGTTGAGCCTGTCGATTCGGCCGTCCCACGGGTCCCATCCTTCACGACTTCGTCAGTTGAGTTGACGCCGGTGGTTACCCGCCGCCATTATTTTCCAATCCTGAAAAGAATTTGGCCACAACTTTCCGGAGGACGCATGCTGGACTGCTCCTCGCGGCGTCCGCGCGCCCGCGACATCGGTGTCGTGATCGGTGAGCATCCCACGGGTCTGAACAACGCCATCACCGATGTGGCCGGCGTACGCGTCGGGCACACCACGATCCAGCGGCCCGGACCCAACCCGGTGAACACCGGCGTCACCGTCGTGATCCCGCACCCCGAGATCTTCACCGAGCCGGTGTTCGCCGGTGCGCACCGGCTCAACGGCAGCGGCGAGCTCACCGGACTGGAGTGGATCCGCGAGTCCGGCGAACTGACCACACCCATCGGCCTGACCAACACCCACAGCGTCGGCGTCGTCCGGGACACCCTGGTCCAGGCCCAGGTGCGGGCCCGCGGCGACGGGCTCTACTGGTCCCTGCCGGTCGTGGGGGAGACCTACGACGGGCTGCTCAACGACATCAACGGCTACCACGTCCACCCCGAACACGTCGCCGCTGCGCTGGCCGATGCGACGGGCGGTCCGGTCGCCGAAGGCAACGTGGGCGGCGGGACCGGGATGATCTGCCACGGCTTCAAAGGCGGGATCGGCACCGCTTCCCGAATGACCGAAACCGTGGCCGGGCCCTACACCGTCGGGGTGCTCGTACAAGCGAATCATGGTCGGCGGGAACGTCTTCGGGTCAACGGAGTGCCGGTCGGGGAGATGGTCGGCCCCGAGCTGGTGCCGACCCCTGACCTTCCGGTCCCGTATCCGGCGGGATCCGGCTCGATCATCGTCGTGATCGCCACCGATGCGCCGTTGCTGCCGCACCAGTGCACCCGGCTCGCGCAACGCTCGGCCCTGGCCGTCGGCCGGGTCGGTGGAACGGGTGAGCAGTACAGCGGTGACCTGATGCTGGCCTTCTCCACCGGCAACCGGGGAATCCCGCCGTACGGGTGGGACGAGAACCCCGACGCCAACCGCCCCGAGATCGCGGTGCGCATGGTGGCGCCACAGCTGATGACCCGGCTGTTCGACCTGGCCATCGAGGCCACCGAGGAGGCCATCGTCAACGCGCTGGTGGCCGCCGAGACCTTGACCGGCCGGGGCGGGTTGACCGCCCACGCGCTCGACCACAAGCTGCTGCACTCGGCGCTGGTGCTGGAAGGTCATTGACCCAGGTCGGCGGGTCCGCACGGCCGGGGGAGGAACAACGACCAGCACATGTTCGGAGGCTGCCAGGGGTAGGGCGGTGGCGGGTTGTCGCCTTCCCACACCGTGGACGAGACGTTGCCCTGACCGCTGTTGACGTAGTGGTAGCTGTGGCAGACGTTCCAGTCCCAGGTCGGCCGGGCGTCCGCCGGCGAGTTGAACCCGCCGCCGTAACCGCCCGGTTCATCGCCGGGACACCACTGGTACGGGCCGGCGGCCTGGGCCGTACCCGATCCGTGGACCAGCCCGGCCAGCGCCAGGCCGCCTGATACGAGCAACGTCGTCGCAAACTGCGAGGCTCGGTTCATGGTGGTCTCGTTTCGTCGGGCGCGTGTCACGCTGATACGCCCATCGTCGCCCCGCCGGACGGCCCCGTATGCAGTAGCGGACTACCTCATTCAGCGCTGGACTCGGGCGCGCAACTCGTCGGCGAACGCCCTGGTGTCGTCCCACGTCGGCAACAGCCCCGCAGCCCGCACCTGCTCCAGCGTGGGGGCGGCCGCGTCCCGGTCGGACAGCACCGGCTCGCCCTCGATCGGCCAGTCGATGCCCAGGTCGGTGGCCAAGATGGTGTGCTCCCGATCCGGGCTGTACGGCGCCGAACACAGGTACATCACCGTCGAGCCGTCCTGCAGCGACAGGAAGGCGTGACCCAGACCCTCGGACAGGTACACCGAACGCCGGTCCTGGTCGTCGAGCAGCACCGAGTCCCACTGCCCGAAAGTCGGGGAGCCCAACCGGATGTCGACCACCACGTCGAGGACGGCCCCGCGCACGCACGTCACGTATTTGGCCTGGCTGGGCGGCAGTTGAGCGAAATGCACGCCGCGCAGCACTCCGGCCGCCGACACCGAGCAGTTGGCCTGTCGCACATCGAGGCGGTGGCCGGTCATCTCGGCGAACCCGGCCTCGGTGAACCATTCGAAGAACATGCCTCGCGCATCGCCGTGCAGCTTGGGCGTGATCTCCCAGGCGCCGGGGATGGTCAGCTCGCGCGCGGTCACTGGCCACGCTCCGCATACGCGCCTTCTACGGCCTCTTTCAAAGGACCCCACCAGGATTCGTTGTCGCGGTACCAGTCGATGGTGGCCTGCAGGCCCTCGTCGAAATCGGTGTGCTTCGGTGCCCAGCCCAGTTCGTCGTGCAGGGCCGACGGGTCGATGGCGTAGCGCAGGTCATGCCCGGGCCTGTCGGTGACATGGTCGAAGTCGTCCGGGTCGCGGCCCATCAGCCGCAACAGGGTGCGCATCACCGTGAGGTTGTTGCGCTCGCATTCGGCGCCGATCAAGTAGGTCTGCCCGCTGCGGCCGTTGGCGAGAATCTCCCACACCGCCCGGTTGTGGTCATCGACATGGATCCAGTCACGGACATTCGCGCCCGCGCCGTACAGCTTGGGACGCCTGCCGGTGAGGATGTTGGTGATCTGGCGCGGGATGAACTTCTCGACGTGCTGATACGGGCCGTAGTTGTTGGAGCAGTTCGAAATCGTCGCGCGCACACCGTAAGAGCGGACCCACGCCCGTACCAGCAGGTCGGCCGCGGCCTTGGTGGACGAGTACGGGCTCGACGGGTTGTACGGCGTTCCCGGGGTGAACCGGGCCGGGCTGTCGAGCTCGAGATCGCCGTACACCTCGTCGGTGGAGATGTGGTGTAACCGGACCCCGTGTGCGCGGACCGCCTCCAGCACCGTGAAAGTGCCGATGACGTTGCTGTGCAGGAACGGCTGCGGATTCGCCACCGAGTTGTCGACGTGGGTCTCGGCCGCGAAGTGCACGACGGCGTCGGCCTCGCCGACTAGCCGGTGCACCAGCTCGGCGTCGGCGACATCGCCCTGCACCAACCGAATCTTGTCGGCCACCGGTGCCAGGGATTCCTGGCTGCCCGCGTACGTCATCGCATCGAGCACGGTCACCGAGGTGGTCGGCGCCTCCCCGACAGCGAGCCGCACGAAGTTCGCGCCGATGAACCCGGCGCCGCCGGTGACCAGTAGCCGCATGGGTCAACCCTAGTGGGCAAACCCCTCAGCTTTTGAGACCCAGCGGCCCGGCCAGCTCCGTCAACGTCGGGATCAGCTTGTCAGGGCCGCCGAGTACCTGGATCGCGACGTGGTCGGCGCCACTGGCGACATGTTGCTGCAAACGCGCCGCGATGGCGTCTGCCGTGCCATGCGCGACGACCGCGTCGATCAGTTTGTCGCTGCCGGGCTTGGCGATGTCATCTTCGGTGAAACCGAGCCGGCGCCAGTTGTTGAGGTAATTGCTCAGATTCAGATAGAAGTCGACCGTGTCGCGTCCGATCGCACGGGCCGCTGCGCCGTCGGTGCTCAGCACCACCTTGTGCTCTGGTGCGAGGAACACCGACTCGCCGATCACGTCACGGGCATGCGCGGTGTGCTCGGGCGTCGTGAGGTAGGGGTGCGCGCCGGCGCTGCGCTGCGCCGAGAGCTTGAGCACCTTGTCGCCCAGCGCGGCGATCACCAGCCGGCTGGTCGGCACTTTGGCCGCGTCCAGCACGTCGAGGTATTCGACCAGTGCCTCATACGGCTTGCGGTATTCGCCGGTGTGCTCGGGATGTCCCACCCCGATGCCGAGCAGGAACCGGCCCGGGTAGGCCGCCTCGATGCGGTGGAACGATTCGGCGACCGCGTTGGCATCGGCGGTCCAGATGTTGACGATGCCGGTGGCCAGCTGAAGCGTCTCCGTGCGCTCGAGGATGGGTTCGGCGAATGCGAGGTCGGCTGCCGGAGAACCGCCCACCCACAGCGCGCCGTAACCGAGCTTCTCGATCTCGACGGCCTGCTCCGGCTGCACCGCCCCGAACGTCCACACCCCGTAGCGACCCAGATCCGGTTTGAGAGAGAGCGATTCGGTCATTTGCGAGTCCTGTCTGTGGTCCTCTAAGCCAAGCCGAGCGGCCCGGCGAGTTCGGCCAGTGCGGGTACCAGTTTGTCGGGTGAGGTCAGTACTTGTACAGGCACGTGGTCGGCACCGGCATCGCGATGCTGCCGCAGCCGGGCGGCCACCTCGTCCACCGTGCCGTATGCGACGACGGCGTCGATGAACCGGTCACTGCCCGGTTTGGCCAGATCCTCGTCGGTGAAGCCGAGTCGCTTGAAGTTGTTGAGGTAGTTGCTCAGTCCGAGGTAGATGTCGAGTGCCTTGCGGCCCAGGGCGCGCGCCTTCTCGGTATCGGTGGTGAGCACTGCTTTGTGCTCGGGAGCCAGAAACGCGTCGGGACCGATCAGCTCGCGTGCCTGCGCGGTGTGCTCCGGTGTGGTCAGGTAGGGGTGCGCACCCGCCGAGCGGGCCGCCGACAGTTGCAGCACCTTGGGGCCAAGAGCGGCTACGACCCGACGGTGCTTGGGAACGCCGTACTCGTCGAGCTTGTCGAGGTAATCGGTGAGCGCGTCGAGCGGCTTGCGGTACTCGCCGATGGCCTCGCGGTGGCCGACCCCGATGCCGAGCAGGAACCGGCCCGGGTAGGCCGCCTCGATGCGGTGGAACGACTCGGCGACCGGGCCCGCGGCCGCACTCCAGATGTTCACGATGCCGGTGGCCAGCTGCAGGGTGTCGGTGGCGGCCAGGATCGGATCGATCCACTCCAGCTCGGCGGGTGGTGATCCGCCGGCCCAGATCGCGCCGTAGCCCAGTCCTTCGATGTCTCGCAGCTGCTGCGGCGACAGTTGCTGGAACTGCGAGTAGTGGCCGAACGCGCCGTATGTGCCGAGATCGGGCTTGCCGCCCGTTGTGGTCTGGGTCATGAACGTCTCAACGGGGGTGTATGCGGGGGCTATTCCGGGTGAATCACGCTGATTCTGGATCTGGCCGTCACTCCGGAGCGGCCTGGCCCTCGGGCGCGGGAGCCTGCAGGGGCAACAGCACGATGAAGCGGGTGTCGCCGGGCTCGGACTGCACCCGGAGATCGCCGTGGTGCTTTTCCACCACGATGCGCCAGGCCAGGTCCAGGCCCAGGCCGGTGCCCTCGCCGAACGGCTTGGTGGTGAAGAACGGCGTGAAGATGCGGTTGATGTCCTCGGTGGGGATGCCCGGTCCGTCGTCGCAGATCTCCACCCGGATCATCTCGTCGGTCTCCCGGCTGGTGCGCAGCGTCAGCGTGCCGTGACCGTCCATCGCCTGGATGGCGTTGTCGATGATGTTCGTCCACACCTGATTGAGATCACCTGGGTAGCAATGCAATTCGGGCAGCGACTTGTCCAGGTCCTTGCACAGGCTGACCGGCTTGTCCTTGCCGATCTTGTCGCCGAACATCATCAGTGTGCTGCGCAGCAGTTCGTGGACGTCGGCGCTCTGATAGTCACCGCGGTCCATCTGCGAATACTGCTTGGCGCCGGCCAGCAGCGCCGAGATCCGCTTGCTCGCCTCGGCGATCTCGTTCATCCGCAGCTCGGTGTCGATGGTGTATTTCAGCCAGCCCAGGGCCGCCTGCAGCGTCGCCGACGCCTCCCCGTCCTTGAGCGCGTCATCGACCGACGCCGAGATGCGTTCCAGCCAGTCGATGTCGAGACCGGCTTCGACGAATGTCGGGGCGTAGTCCCAGGCTCCTACGATCTCGTGGTCCTCGAGCCAGTCGCCCATCTCGTCTTCGCGGTCGGAGGTCTCCAGCGCGGTGAGCTCCAACCCCTTGTGCTTGGCGACCTGCTCGGCTACCTCGTCCTGGATGGTCACCAGCATCCGCAGCGCCTGAGGGGTGAACTTGCCGTCGGCCAGCATCGCCAGCTTGTGACGCATCTTGCCGACACCTTCGCGAAGGTCGGCCACGGCACGTGCGGTGGCCGCTGCCGGGTTGTTCAGCTGATGGGTCAGACCCGCGGTGATGTTCCCGAGAGCCAGCAGCTTCTCGCGCTGACCGATGATCTGGCTCTGCCGTCGGCCACCGACCTTGTGGCCCTCCAGCAGGTGCACCGCCATCGGGAATTGGGACTGCATGAACCCCGCGAAGGCATTGGCATCCAGCACGAAAACCCGCGACGGCTTCGTCAGGCGTACCGACGCCTCGTACACGTGTTCCTCACCGGGGATGTACGCCGACCAGGCGCCGAAGTACACGCCGCGCATCGAGGTGCGGTTGGTCTGGATGTCCACGCCGCCGGAGCGCTTCGACATCACCAGCTCACCATCGAGCATCACGTAGAAGCACGTCGCCGGATCACCTTCGGTGACGATCGGGCCGGCCGGGAACGTCTCGATGCTGCCGGCCTGGCACAACGTGTCGAGTTGCGCGTCGGAAAGGTGCTCGAACAGGAACAGCGTCCGTAGTTCGTCCCGCACGCAGGTCTCGCCCATATCCGTCCTCAACTCCTCAGGCCTCGCCGGCCATCACGCTTCTGCCAGGTATCGGTGCACGAGCATCACAGCCATCGACCCTTCGCCGACGGCGGCAGCCACCCGCTTGGCGGACTCGGCACGCACATCTCCTGCAACAAACACACCGGGCACACTTGTTTCCAGGTGATGCGGCGGACGTTCCAGGCCCCAGCCGCACACGTCGCGCAGGTCCGGGCCGGCCAGGATGAACCCGTGGTCGTCGCGGGCCACCACGCCGTCGAGCCACTCGGTGCGCGGGGTCGCACCGATGAAGCAGCACAGGCGCGAAGCCCGCACCTCCTCGTGCTCGCCGGACTGCCGGTTCACCAACTCCAGTGCCGCCAGATGATCGTCCTCACCGATGGCACCGACCACCTCGGTGCAGGTGCGCACGAAGATGTTGGGCGTCTGCTCGATCTGCTGGATGAGGTAGTACGACATCGACGCTTCCAGCGACGGTCCGCGCACCAGCAGCGTCACCGACTTGGCCTCGCGTGACATGAACATCGCGGCCTGCCCGGCCGAGTTGGCGCCGCCGACGATGTACACGTCCTCACCGCGACATTCGGAGGCGTCCGACACCGAGGCGCCGTAGTACACGCCACGGCCGACGAAGTTGTTCGGATTGTCGGGATCGGCGAAGCATCCCGGCACCGGGAGCTGGCGGTACTCGACGCCGGTGGCCAGGATGACCGCGCGGGCGCCGATGGTCTCGCCGTCGGCGAAGGTGATGGTGCGGGCCGCGCCCGCGATGTCGAGGGCGACGGCTTCGCGGGTGGTGATCACCTCGGCGCCGAACCGCTCGGCCTGCCTGCGGGCCGAGGTGGCCAGTTCGGCCCCCGAGACCCCGGTCGGGAAGCCGAGGTAGTTCTCGATCCGGGAGCTGCGACCGGCCTGCCCGCCGGTCGTCGTGCCCTCGATCAGCACGGTGCGCAGCCCCTCGGAGGCCCCGTACACCGCGGCGGCCAGACCAGCCGGACCGCCGCCGATCACCGCGAGGTCGTACATGGTCAGCGACGGCGTGGTCGAGAGCCCCAGCATGTCGGCGAGCTCGCCGTCACTGGGTTCGACCAGCGTCTCGCCGCCCTCGGTGATCACCACGGGCAGTTGCAGACCGTCCAGGCCCGCGGCGTCCAACAGCTGACGGCCGACGGGCTCGTCGGTGGTGAACGCGCGGAACGTGTGCTGGTTGCGGGCCAGGAACTGGCGCACCTCCCAGGACCGCGAACTCCACTGGTGCCCGATGACCTTGGTGTGCGGGATGGCCCGGTCGCCGACGGCGTGCCAGGCCTCCAGCAGACCGTCGACCACCGGGTAGAGCTTCTCCTCGGGCGGATCCCACGGCTTGAGCAGGTAGTGGTCGAGGTCGACGACGTTGATGGCGTCGATCGCCGCGGTGGTGTCGGCGTACGCCGTCAACGAAACGCGCCGGGCCATCGGGTACAGGTCCATCGCCGATTCGAGGAACTCGATGCCGCTCATCTGCGGCATCCGGTAGTCGGCGACGAACACCGCGACGGTGTCGCCGCGCAGCTTCAGTTCGTTCAGGGTCTCCAGGGCGTCCGGGCCGGATTCGGCACGCACGATCCGGTAGCGCTCGCCGTAGTGGCGGCGCAGATCGCGGGCGACGGCACGCGAGACCGCGGGATCGTCGTCGACGGTCAGGATCACGGGTTTACGGGGCTGGGAGGCGGGGCCAGTCATCGCTACCAATTATGCGCCCCGCCGCCAGCAGTTTTCTCAGCTCGGGTGTGAGCTACTCCCGTTGTTCGCGTTGGAACCCTGGAGCATGGCCGCCACGTCGATGCCCGAGGCCTTGAGCGACTCCAGGATGTTGGCCACCGCCAGCGGGCTGACACCGAGTAGGCCGCCGACGGCGTCCTGGGTGTCGCGTGACCCACCGATGATCGACAGCCGCTCGATCTCGGCCAGGGGAGAGGCGGCCGCCTCGGTCGCCTTGACCACAGAGGCCAGCACGTCAGGCAGCATCAGCAGGCGCGCGGCGTCGGCCGAGTAGCCGTTGAGTGCGGCCGCGATCTCCTTCTTACCGTTGGCCTCGGCCAGCAGTTTGGCCTCGATACCGGCGGCCTCGGCCTGCTGTTCGACGCGCAGCGCGTCGGCCAGTTCCTTCTTACCGGCGGCCTCGGCGACCAGCTTGGCCTGCAGGCTGTCGGCCTCGGCCTGCTTCTCGACCCGGAGTGCGTCGGCGGCGGCCTTGCGGGCGTCGGCCTCGGCCTGCCCCTTGCGCCGCTCGGACTCGGCTGCGGCCTCGGCGGCCAGGATCGTGGACTGGCGCTGGCCTTCGGCGATCGCGATGTCGGCCTGTCTCTTCGCCTCGGCGGGCGCGATCACGTCGGCCTGCAGAGCGGCCTGGGCCTGTTCGGCACGACGCTGCTCCACCTCGATGCGGGCCTGCACCCGGGCCGCCTCGGCCTGCTCGGTGGCAATGCCGACGTCCTTCTGGGCCCGGGCGTTGGCCAGCGGCCCGGCCTGGTCGGCCTGGGCGTTCTCGGCCTCGGTCTGCGCGCGCAACCGGGCCAGCTCGACATCGCGCTTCTGGTTCGCGGTGGCGATGGCGGTGTCCGCCTCGGCCTGGGCGATGGAACCTTCCTGGCGGGCCTTGGCCGACTGGATCTGGGCGTCGCGCTCGGCCTCGGCGGTGCCGACCGTGGCGTCGCGCTTGACCTCGGCGATGCGGCGCTGGCCGAGCGACTTCAGGTAGTCGTTGGCATCGGAGATTCCGGCGATCTTGAGGACGTCGACCTCCATGCCGATGCGGGCCAGGTCGCCGCCGGCCTCCTCGACCACGCTGCGGGCCAGGCTGTCGCGGTTGGAGTTGAGGTCCTCGACGGTCATGGTCGCGGTGATGCCGCGCAGGCTGCCGGCCAGGATCTCGTTGATCTGGCGCTGCAGCTCATTGAGGTCGGAGGTCAAAAAGCGCTGGACCGCGGTCTGCACGGCCTCGTCGGCCGAGCCGATGCGGACCAGTCCGACCGCCTCGACGTTGACCGGCACACCGTTGTTGGACAGCGCGTTCTGCAGGTTGATGCTGACGTTGAACGGCTCCAGGCTCATGATGTCGACCCGCTCGATGCCGGGCATCCGGAACCGGGCGCCGCCGCGCACCACCTTGGGCGTGCCGCGCCCGGTGAACACGGCCACCTCGTTGGGCGGCACCTTGATGTAGTTCTTGACGTAGACCAGCGGTATGACCACCAGGATCAGGATGGCGGCGATGGCGGCCAGGACGACGATGAGCAGCAGGGACACGGTTGTGCCTTTCTGAAGGTTTGGTGCTCGGGTACAACTCAGGTTTCTGGAACAGCGACGACGTGAACGAAGTCGGGATCGATGTCGGCGATGTAGACGCGGGTGGCCTTGGGCAGCGCGGCCGTCTCGTCGCTCTTGGCGCGGGAGAACACGCGGTTGCCGTCGGCGTCGACGAAGGAGACCTCACCCCATCCGCCCGGCGGAACCTCGAGCGTGACGGTGCCGAGCAGGCCCACGTAGGAGGACCGGCCCCGGTGTGAGTTGGACTGCTGGCGGCGCATGTAGGGCAGCAGCAGTCCGTTGAGGGCGGCCACCAGTACGACGGCACAGGCCGCGGCCAGCGCCACGGTCCAGACCGTGCCCAGCCCCAGCCAGGTGCCGATCATGCCCCCGGTCCCGGCGCCGAGCAGGGCGACCGACAGGCCGGTGAGGCTCAGGAACGGCATCCCGTCCCCGTGCCCGACGTCGGCGAGTAGCAGGGCGGCCAGTACAGCGACGCCGCCGACGACGAACGCGGCCAGGTAAACAGCCATCACGTGCTCGAGATCTCCGTTCGCCGGGCAGCGGATCAGTCCGTACCATTCTCGCTTGATCCGGGGCTTCGCCGCGCACCAAATTTCGGTGGAGCTATCGGGTGGCCGGAGCTGTTCAGCCGTGATTTTGGCGCTGGCCGTCGAGCGGGTATTGTGGACCAACGGTGCGGCTATCGTGCCGACTTTTTGCGTGCCCCGTCTTGGAACTGCTGATTTTCTGCAATTTCGTCTGGATCCGGCTCACGTTTTGAAGTTGGTCGCCGGCAGCATCACGACGGGCTGCATTGCGACTAATGAAGCTACGAAACGAAAGCAAGGATCGCCGAACAGCATGGCCAAGAAAGACGGTGCCATCGAGGTCGAGGGTCGCGTGGTCGAACCTCTGCCCAATGCGATGTTTCGCATTGAGCTGGAGAACGGACACAAGGTCCTGGCCCACATCAGCGGCAAGATGCGGCAGCACTACATCCGCATCCTGCCCGAGGACCGGGTAGTGGTGGAGCTCTCTCCCTACGACCTGTCCCGGGGCCGCATCGTGTACCGGTACAAGTGACCCGATAGAAGCCCGACCAGTAACTACGAGACCGGTGACGTGCGCACGTGCACGCCACCAATAGAGCCAGAAGGATCGAAACAGCCGTGAAGGTGAACCCGAGCGTCAAGCCCATCTGCGATAAGTGCAGGGTGATCCGCCGGCATGGGCGGGTCATGGTGATCTGCAGCGATCCGCGCCACAAGCAGCGCCAGGGCTAAACCGTCCGTATACGGACGGCGCACAACTGAATGATGAACTCCCAGCACCACTGAGCGGATACGCCGCTCACCCGCGATGCGAGCCAAGTGCGAGCATTCACGTCCGGAACGGAGGCCGGACCCCGGAGAGTCCTTAGGGGCTGATGGGAACGGGCTGGGACCAGACCTCCGCAGAGAAGAAGGAACACCGCCACATGGCACGCCTCGTGGGCGTCGATCTTCCGCGCGACAAGCGCATGGAGATCGCGCTGACTTACATTTTCGGCATCGGCCGTACCCGTTCGAACGAGATCCTCGCCGCGACGGGTATTGACAAGAACATGCGCACGAAGGACCTGACCGACGATCAGGTGACCGTTCTGCGCGACTACATCGAAGGCAACCTCAAGGTTGAGGGTGACCTGCGCCGCGAGGTGCAGGCCGACATTCGCCGCAAGATCGAGATCGGCTGCTACCAGGGCCTGCGGCACCGCCGTGGTCTGCCCGTGCGCGGTCAGCGGACCAAGACCAACGCGCGTACCCGCAAGGGCCCCAAGCGCACCATCGCCGGCAAGAAGAAGGCTAGGTAACCCCGATGGCACCACCGAAGAAGGCCGCGGGCGCCAAGCGCGGTAAGACCACCCGTCGCCGGGAAAAGAAGAACGTCCCGCACGGCGCCGCACACATCAAGAGCACGTTCAACAACACGATCGTCTCGATCACCGATCCCCAGGGCAACGTCATCGCCTGGGCGTCGTCGGGTCACGTCGGCTTCAAGGGTTCGCGTAAGTCGACCCCGTTCGCCGCACAGCTGGCCGCCGAGAACGCTGCCCGCAAGGCGCAGGAGCACGGCGTGAAGAAGGTCGACGTGTTCGTCAAGGGTCCGGGTTCGGGCCGCGAGACCGCCATCCGCTCGCTGCAGGCCGCAGGCCTCGAGGTGGGCGCGATTTCCGACGTCACTCCGCAGCCGCACAACGGCTGCCGTCCGCCCAAGCGGCGCCGGGTCTAGGGAGGATCTGAACAATGGCTCGTTATACCGGACCCGCCACCCGCAAGTCGCGCCGTCTCGGCGTCGACCTGGTCGGTGGAGATCAGTCGTTCGAGAAGCGCCCCTACCCGCCCGGCCAGCACGGCCGCGCGCGGATCAAGGAGAGCGAATACCGCACTCAGCTGCAGGAGAAGCAGAAGGCTCGCTTCACCTACGGCGTGCTGGAGAAGCAGTTCCGCAAGTACTACGAAGAGGCCAACCGCAAGGCGGGCAAGACGGGTGAGAACCTGCTCCAGATCCTGGAGAGCCGCCTGGACAACGTGGTGTACCGCGCCGGCCTGGCGCGTACCCGCCGGATGGCCCGTCAGCTGGTCAGCCACGGCCACTTCACCGTCAACGGTGTCAAGGTGAACATCCCGAGCTTCCGGGTGTCGCAGTACGACATCATCGACGTCAAGGAGAAGTCGCTCAACACCCTGCCGTTCGAGGTTTCTCGGCAGACCGCGGGTGAGCGCCCGATCCCGTCGTGGCTGCAGGTCGTCGGCGAGCGTCAGCGGATCCTGGTGCACCAGCTGCCCGAGCGTGCGCAGATCCAGGTGCCGCTCGCAGAACAGCTCATCGTCGAGTTCTACTCGAAGTAATGACTCACCGGCCACCTGGCCGGTGAGTACCCAGACGGCATCAAATAGCGGGTGCCGAGAAGGAGAAGAACACAATGCTGATCTCTCAGCGACCCACACTGGCCGAGGAAACCCTCGCCGACAACCGCTCCAAGTTCGTCATCGAGCCCTTGGAGCCCGGTTTCGGTTACACGCTGGGTAACTCGCTGCGGCGCACGCTGCTGTCGTCCATTCCGGGCGCAGCGGTCACGAGCATCCGCATCGACGGTGTGCTGCACGAGTTCACCACCGTCCCCGGGGTGAAGGAAGACGTCACCGACATCATCCTGAACCTCAAGGGTCTGGTCGTGTCCTCCGAGGAGGACGAGCCGGTCACCATGTACCTGCGCAAGCAGGGCCCGGGTGCGGTCACCGCAGGTGACATCGTCCCGCCGGCCGGTGTGACCGTGCACAACCCGGACATGCACATCGCCACCCTGAACGACAAGGGCAAGCTCGAGGTCGAGCTCGTCGTCGAGCGTGGCCGTGGCTACGTTCCCGCCGTGCAGAACAAGGCCTCGGGTGCCGAGATCGGCCGTATCCCGGTCGATTCCATCTACAGCCCCGTGCTGAAGGTGACCTACAAGGTTGAGGCCACCCGCGTCGAGCAGCGCACCGACTTCGACAAGCTGATCCTCGATGTCGAGACCAAGAACTCGATCAGCCCGCGTGACGCCCTGGCGTCCGCCGGTAAGACCCTGGTCGAACTGTTCGGTCTGGCACGGGAACTCAACGTCGAGGCCGAGGGCATCGAGATCGGCCCGTCGCCGGCCGAGGCAGACCACATCGCCAGCTTCGCGCTGCCGATCGACGATCTGGACCTGACCGTCCGCTCGTACAACTGCCTCAAGCGCGAGGGTGTGCACACGGTGGGCGAGCTCGTCGCCCGCACGGAGTCCGACCTGCTGGACATCCGTAACTTCGGCCAGAAGTCCATCGACGAGGTGAAGATCAAGCTGCATCAGCTGGGTCTCTCGCTGAAGGACAGCCCGGCCACCTTCGATCCGTCCGAGGTTGCCGGCTACGACGCCGCCACCGGCACCTGGACCAGCGACGCCAGCTACGACCTGGACGCTGACCAGGACTACGCCGAGACCGAGCAGCTTTAAAGAATCCGTCCCGGTCCTACCTGATACGGGGACCGGCCCCATTTAGGAGATAGTCGCAATGCCCAAGCCCACAAAGGGTGCCCGCCTCGGCGGGTCGTCCTCACACCAGAAGGCGATCCTGGCCAACCTGGCCACGTCGCTGTTCGAGCACGGTCGCATCAAGACGACCGAGCCGAAGGCCCGGGCGTTGCGTCCGTACGCCGAGAAGCTGATCACCCACGCCAAGAAGGGTGAGCTGCACAACCGGCGCGAGGTGCTGAAGAAGATCCGTGACAAGGACGTCGTGCACGCCCTGTTCGCCGAGATCGGTCCCTTCTTCGCCGATCGCGAGGGTGGCTACACCCGCATCATCAAGGTCGAGAACCGTAAGGGCGACAACGCCCCCATGGCGGTCATCGAGCTGGTGCGGGAGAAGACCGTGACCTCCGAGGCCGACCGCGCTCGTCGCGCCGCCGCCGCGCAGGCCAAGGCTGCCGAGGCTGAAGCTCCCAAGGCTGAAGAGGCCGAGGAAGCCGCCGAGGAGACCCCGGTTGCCGAGGTCGAGGCCGAGGACGAGGCCATCGCCGACGCGCAGACAGCTGAGGCTGCGGCCGAGGATGACGCTGCCAAGTCGTAGTGACAACATGAACATGCCCGCCACCGGTTCCGGTGGCGGGCATGTTCGTTTGCGCCTGGACATCGCCTACGACGGCACCGATTTCGCGGGCTGGGCGACGCAGGCCGGTCAACGCACCGTCGCCGGCGTGATCGACGACGGGCTCTCGACGGTGTTTCGGACGCCGGTGGTGACGCGCACGGCGGGCCGAACCGACACCGGGGTGCATGCCACCGGCCAGGTCGCTCACGTCGACATCCCCACCGACGCACTCCCGCACGCGTACCCACGGACCGTCCGCCAGGCAGATGCCGAGTTCACCCCGCTGGTACGGCGATTGGCGCGGCTACTTCCGACCGACGTCCGGATCCGCGACATCGTCCGGGCGCCCGCGGGTTTCGACGCCAGGTTCTCGGCACTGCGCCGGCACTACACCTACCGGCTGAGCCTCGCCCCCTACGGGGTCGAGCCGGCCGAAGCACGGTTCGTCACGCCGTGGTCGAAGCCCCTGGACCTCGACGCGATGGCTGCCGCATCACGGGAACTGCGGGGGCTCAACGATTTCGCGGCGTTCTGCCGTCGTCGCCCCGGGGCAACGACGATCCGGGATCTGCAGCGGCTGGAGTGGGTGCGCGACGGCTTCTACGTGACGGCGTACGTCACCGCGGATGCGTTCTGCTGGAACATGGTTCGCTCGCTGGTCGGCGCGATGCTGGCAGTGGGCGAGGGTCGGCGGTCACCTGAGTGGACCGCCGGGCTACTGGGCGAGGCAAGCCGGTCGAGTGATTTCGCCGCTGCTCCTGCCCGTGGGCTCACACTCGTGCAGGTCGACTACCCGGCCGACGAAGAGCTTGAGGCCCGCAACGTGATCACCCGTGACGTGCGGACCGCTGACTGAGTATCTGACCTGCACTTCGGTGCGCGGGCGTCCGGGTTCGTACTTCCCGATTCCGGCCCTGCGACGAATGTGTATGTTGTTGCGGGTTTTTCGCCGATCCATCGCAGAAAGCTGCACACTCGCTGCAGTGTCGCCAACCGGGTAGGTGTTCCTACTCGCGCCGTGCGGCTGCCAACAACTTTCGCCGCACCCGCTCGACGATGCCGTTGTGGCCTGACACCATCGACTCGGTCACCCAGAGCACGGTCCAGTCGTACGATTCGAGTTCGGCCGTGTGCGAGTGCACCCACGCTCGGCACCCAGCTGAGTCCTCCTCCTCATCGCACTCGACGGCCAACTTCCATCGAGGCCAGCCCATCGCCGCCCGGTTCCACACCAAACCCCACGGGTCATAGAACGGGATCTGGGTCTGGAGCCCCGGTATCCCCGTGCGGCGTAGTAGCAGCCGAGTTCGGGACTGAAGCGGCGACTCGGCACCGCCATCGGCCTGAGCCAGCGACATCCGCAGGCGGTCGACACCTCGAATACCTGGATTCGCATCGGCCAACGACCACACCGTCTCTCGGTCGATTCCGGACTTGTTGATCAGCGCATCCAAGACCGGGACGGCATCTGCGCACGGCAGCAACCGGCCCAGATCGAAGATCGTCCGCGCCACGGTGGTGACCCGCATCCCGTCCACGT
This sequence comes from Mycobacterium sp. 134, assembly GCF_048282715.1. Lineage (NCBI taxonomy): Bacteria > Bacillati > Actinomycetota > Actinomycetes > Mycobacteriales > Mycobacteriaceae > Mycobacterium > Mycobacterium sp. 134. The sequence goes on along the minus strand of NZ_JBLVUN010000008.1, from coordinate 5,282,651 downwards.
CACAAATATCTTCAGGTGCAAGGGCATACGAGCGCACCTGGATCCCGTCCGGCGCGCGTCGATTGTTCCGTACGACCTCGGCCGGTGCGTTGACGTCCAGCCAGTTGACGCCGTGCACCGCAGCCGCCGAAATGCCGCTCAGGACAGCGTCGGGACCGGCAAACAGCCATGCGGCCCGGGCTCGCAATCCCGGTGTGAGGGCGACGTCATCGGCGAGATAGACATTGCGGTAGACGGCGCGATAACTCGTCCGCAGATCGTGGGCGGAGAGTAGTCCGGCTGCTATTGCGGCGCTGCCCAGGAAGGGACTGGGCCGACTGCCGGGAGAAAGGCGTTGTTCGTCCACGGGGCCAGCATCGGCGCGCCTACCGACAATCGACCTGCCCCGGACGGAGGTTGTCCACAGCCCTCAGAGGCGGGCGGAGACGAACCTGGCTGCCTGGGCCACCATGCCTGACCGGATATAGCCGGGCGCCAGGTGATCCTGCCACCCGGCCCGCCACTTGTACGGGCTGCTCGGATTGCAGATCGGATCATCGGAGTGGCATAAGTCGATGGTGCGGTTCTGATAGGCCGGGTTCAGCAGCGTGATCGGTGCGGCCCAGTTGGCGCCGTTGCCGAACAGTGCCACTGCCGCGACGTGCCGGTCGGTGCCCTTGGGAAGCGGACTGTTGAAGGTGAACGCCGAGATCGGCATCGCCAGAATGAGATCGGTCGCGACGGCGCCGAGCGAGTATCCGCCCAGGATCAGCCGGGTGTTCGGACAGTTGCGGGTCATCCACTGCACGTGGCGGCTCATGTCGTTGGCGGCCACATCGGCCTGGGTGTCGGCCGGGTACCTCACCGAATAGAGGGCGACATTCGGGCCGCGCAGCGTGCGCAGTGCGTTGACGAAGGCAGCACCGACTTGTCCGGGACCTGGGGGCTCCATGCGGCCGCGGGCGAACACCACCTCCGCCGGTGGGCACGTGGCGGCCTTTGCGGCGCCAATCATGCTGGGCGCCACCGTCATTGGTACCACAACGGCAGTCAAAGCGGTGATCAGTGCGGCCGACATCCGACGGCCAATCACGCGTTAGATGGTATTTACGATGCCGTCGAGAATAGGTGGCGGTCCGGCAACGATCCGGCGACGAAGTTCATCTTGGTGAGCGGCCGGGCCGACTCAGATGCGCCCCGCCACGAAATCCGCCGCCTGGTTCACCATTCCGCCGTCGATGTAGGCGCCGGCCAGGTGATCGGGCCAGTTGTTCTTCCAGGTGTCGGGGTCGGCGGGGTTGCAGATCGGGTCAGCACCGTGGCACAGCTCGATGGTCCGGTCGGCATAGACCGGGCTGAAGCGGGTGATGGGACCGACCCACGCGGCGCCGTTGCCGAACAGGGCGACTGCGGCGATGTGGCTGTCGGCCCCTGCGGGCAGCGGAGTCTTGAAGCCGAACCCGGTGAACGGGACGGCCAGCACCACGTCGGCGACTGCCGCGCCCAGCGAGTACCCGCCGATCACCAACCGGGTATCCGGGCAGTTGTCCATCATGTACTGGATGTGCCCGCTCATGTCGTTGGCGCCGATGTCGACTTCGGTGTCGGCCGGATACTTCACGGCATATACACCGATGTTCTTGTTGGCCTTGGACCGCAGGGAACTCACGAACGCGTTCCCGAGGGTGCCGACGCCGGCGGGTTCGGTGCGGCCGCGGGCGAAGACAACCTCGACCGGTGGGCACGAGGCGGCGTTGGCGACGGCCGGTGAACCGGGCAGGACAGCCGAGGTGACCGGCAGGACAGCAAAGGCCGTCGCAAGGATGGCAGCCACACCGATACAGCGCCGAAGCAGCCGAGCTAGATGGCTTCCTGGGTGACCCTGGTTAGGAAGTTCGACCACCTCAGCGATCGTAGCGGACATCGACTACAGGAGTCCGGCGACGAAGTTTGCGGCGTCGTTGGCCGGGCCTTCGTATGCCCGGTGCGCCGGCACGCTGTCGCCGTCGCCGCAGATCGGATCGCCTGGGTTGCACAGGTCGATGGCGCGGCCGCCGTACACCGGACTCGAGGTGAGCGGCAAACCGAGCTTGGCCGACGGGTTGCCGAAGACGGCGACCGCGGCGACGTGCTCGGGGACGTTCGGCGGCAACGGCGCGTTGAAGCCGACGGCGGGGAACGGGACGGCGGCGATCACGTCGATGACCGCGGCGCCCTGCGAGTACCCGCCCAGCACCAGGCGGGTGTTGGGGCAGTTGTCCACCATCCACTGGATGTGCCCGGAGGCGTCGTTGGCGCCGCCCGCCGCGGCCAGGAAGTCGAAGCTGGCCGGGTAGTTCACCGCGTAGGCGCCGACCGAACGGCCGCCGACCTTGTTGCGCAGCGAACTGACGAACGCATTGCCGATCCGGCCGAGGCCGGCGGTGTCATTGGTGCCGCGAGCGAAGACCACCTCGATGTCGGGGCAGTCGGCGGCTTTGGCCAGGGGAAGGCCTACGCCGAGCTCCGCGGTGGAGGAGGGCACCACAACCGGCGCGACGACAGCGGCAGCAGCGGTGAGCGCTGCCGCCACGAACACGGTGCAGCGACGAACAAGATCAATAGCCACACCAAATCCTAACGTCTGTTGTTGACTAGACGATTCCCGCGACGAAGTTGGCGGCCTGATCTGCCATGCCGACGTAGTCGCTGTGCGCGAACGGGTTCCGGCCGCGCGAGCAGATCGGGTCCCCGTCCTTGCAGAGGTCGATCGCCTTGCCGCCGAACACCGACGACGTGAGTGGGATGCCGAATTTGGTCGAGGGATTCCCGAAGACGACCGCTGCGGCGACCTGGGGGACCAGCTCGCTCGCGAGCGGCGGTGCCGACCCGACTTCGCCGACCTTGTTGCCGAGCGGCGGGATGCCGGCCAGCATGTCGACGACCGCGGCGCCCTGCGAGTAGCCGCCGAGCACGACCCGCGTGGACGGGCAGGACGACGCCAGCGTGGCGATGCGGTTGGCGGCGTCGTTGGCGCCGTCGGCGGCGGCCAGGAAGTCATAGCTGGCCGGGTAGTTCACCCCGTAGGTGGACACCGTGCGACCGCCGACCTGGGAACGCAGCGCGTCGGCGAAAGCCTGCCCCGGACGTCCCAGATCGGGGAGATCATTGGTGCCGCGGGCGAAGATGACCTCGATGTCGGAGCACGGCGCGGCCGCGGCGGGCGCGGCGAGCGCCAGCGGGAAAGCTGCGCTGACCAGGGTTGAGGCGATCGCGGCCACCCGGGCCGACTTCCGGAGGAGACTCACGGGGGACATAGTCACACAAAATGCTTAGCCGCGGCTAATCGATTGTGCGTTCGGACGTCTCCTGTAGGGCCATATCGGGCCAGGTCGCAAGCTCGACCTGAGTGGCAGTCTGGGGGTCGGCCTGCTCGCTGCGGTCGCCCTGGCGGGCCACGGCCAGACCCAGCAGGACCACCGCGCCGCCGATCGCCTGGCTCACCGACATGGCCTCACCGAGCATGATCCAGGCGATGAGGACGGCGAACAGCACCTCCGAGAGCCCGACCAGGGAGGCGAAGCGCGGCTTGAGCCTGGCGATACCGACGATGCCGAGGGTGTAGGCCAGGGCGGTGGGGATCAGGCCCAGTGCGATCACCGGCACCAACCAGGCCGTGGTGTGCCCGGCGATCGTGACGGGGTTGGTGGTGAAGGTCAGCGGCATGACGCCGGTGACACCGAGGAGCGCCACGGCCGCGGTGCCGATGATCAGACCACCGGCGGCCAGGCTGATCGGGCTGAGCCCGTCGCCGTCGGTGCTGGCCTTGTTGGACATCATGAAGTAGCAGGCGGCACACACCGCAGCGGCCAGGCCCCAGGTCACGCCGGCGAGGTTGATCTGGGCGCCGCTGAACACGTCGAGCACCAGGACGATGCCGGCGACGGCGACGGCCACGCCACCGAAGGTCATGGCGCCGGGGCGGTGCCGGGTGGTGGCCCAGACCCAGCCGACGACCAGGATCGGCGCGGTGTACTCCAACAGCAGGGCCACGCCGACCGAAAGGTGTGCGACGGCGTTGTAGTAGCAGAGTTGCGCGCCGGCGATAGGGATCAGGCCGTAGCCGACGACGGTCTTGGCGTGGCCGAGCACCTCGCGGATCCAGCCGGGCCTGACGACGCTGGCGAACGCGGCCATCATGACTGCGCCGCCGGCCAGCCTGGCCGTGACGGCGGCAGTGGGGCTCCAGCCGGATTCCATCAGGGCTTTGGCGAACGGGCCCGATGAGCCGAAGGCGAGCGCGGAGCTGACGGCGAACAGTAGGCCGAGCCGGAAGTGGTTATCGGCGGTCGTGCGGTCGAGCTGGGCTTCGGCAGTCATCGGTACACCTCCCCTGGGGCATGTCATGAGTAAAATTGATTATGGTAATGACAGTAGGGTAGAACTTACGGCGACAGGGGGTCATGAGTCAAATGCTTTTTACCTATGACACGGAGCTCACGCTCCGGGCTGCGATGGTGTTGGTGAACACCGATCGGGTAGAAGGCGAACAACTGTCTGACCAGGCCGACCTGAACGCCTATCTGGATGACTTCGGCTGGACCGGCCGGCGTGACCGCGACGACACCGAACTGGAGGCCGTACGCGCGCTGCGCAGGCGCGTCGGGGAGATCTGGGCGGTGGCCGACGACGAGGAGGAGACGGTCCGCCGGGTCAACGCCCTGCTCAGCGATACCAAGGCGGCGCCGTGGCTGACCCGGCACAAGGAGATGCCGGAATGGCACCTGCACCTGGCCTCGGTCGACGACCCGCTGGCGCAGCGCATGGGCGCCGAGATGGCGATGGCGCTGGCAGACCTGATCCGCGGCGGCGAACTGCGCCGTCTCAAGATCTGCGCGGCCCCCGACTGTGAGGCGGTGCTGACCGACCTGTCGCGTAACCGCTCGCGGATCTTCTGCGACACCGGCAACTGCGGCAACCGCCAGCACGTCGCGGCCTACCGCCAGCGTCAGCGCGAGGACTGAATCGGTCGACGGGTGGACGTCGGCCCGTCAGTCCCTGTGAGTACTTCCGGCGTCTTCCGGCGCTGAGCGCATGCCGCTCAACAGGGTGAACAGGACGGCTTCGACGTCCTCGGCGGTCTGGTCCGGATCACTTCCGGCCGCGATGATCAGTACCGAATTGCAGAACAGGCTGAACAGGACGTCCGCGGCGGTCGCGACCGGAACGGGGACGGCTTCGCCCGTCTGAATGGCATCGGTGAGGGTGGCCCGGATCAGGGGCAGTGACATTTCCTCGTCCATTTCGCGGACCCGATCCCAGCCCAGCACGCCGACGGCCTGCCGGAGCAGCATCCGAGCGACGTCGTCGTCGACGTAGCCCCGGAGAAAAGCGCGCGTCGCGACCTCTACGCGTTGCCACGCGGTGGTGTCGGCCGGCATCGAGGCGACAGCGGCTTGCAGCACCGCGGCCTGGGCGCTGCGGAAGACCTCGGCGAAGATCTCCTGCTTGTCCCGAAAGTGGTGGTAGACGGCGCCATTGCTCGATTCGGAGGCTCGGGCGATCTCGTCGATCGACGTGGCCTCGAACCCCTTGGTGACGAACAGGTCGCGCGCGGCGTCCAGCACTGCCGTGCGCGTGAGCGCCGCGCTGATATCGCGCCGGCGGGGCTTGACGGAGCTCATAGAGGCGAGCATAGTGTCAGACTATCAATCGGTGACAGAGTCGGACTCTGTGAACCAATCGGGTAGCGGGAGGCGATATGGAATCGATGGGGGATCGCGACGGGCCGGCCGACGTCGACTTGATGCGTCGCGACGTGGAGCAACTGGTCAGGTTCGATCGACGAACTGCGGGCGCGGGGGAGCGCGCTTCCGCGCGCTACCTCGGCGAGCGGTTGGGCGGGCTCGATGCGAAGGACATCGAAACCTCGATGTTCCGCAGTCAAACGTCCTGGGCACCTGCGCATCTCGCGCACCTCGCACTCGGAGCCGGGCTGGCGGTGCTTCCGCATCCGGTGGCCCGGTGGTTCGGTGCGGCTGCCGCGGCGTCTTATGAACTGGAAGTCTCGGGGCGCCTGCAGTGGGTGCGGCGTCTCTTGCCGGCGCGGCGCGGCGTATCGGTGTGGGCGCGGATTCCCGCCGCGGGCCACTCGCGTCGCACGTTGGTGCTCTGCGCCCATCACGATGCCGCGCACATGGGCGTGGTGTGGCATCCGTATGCCGTCGCGGCCAGCCGCCGCCTGGCCGCGAGCACCGGCCATGCGGTGCCCAGTCATGCCATCCCGTTGACCGCACTGGCGGCCGCCGCGGTCCCGTCCCGCCGGATCAGGATCGTGGCCGGCGCCGCCCTGGCGCTGAGCGCCACGCTCATGGTGCAGTCCATGCGGAGCCGGACCGCCCCCGGCGCCAACGACAATGCCTCAGGTGTCGCCGCCGTGCTCGAGCTCGTCCGACAATTCGTCACGTCGCCACTGCCGGAAACCACTGTGCTGGTGGTATTTCCTGGCGGCGAAGAGGCCGGCAACACAGGAATCAAGGACTGGCTGCACCGGCACCGGCGGCAACTCGATCCCGAGCACACCCTGGTGATCAATCTCGACTCGGTCGGCAGCCGTGGGCCGATGGTCGTGTCTGCGCGAGAGGCGTTGACGAACACGCTGTCGGCAGATGCGGTCGAGCGGGCCCATCGCGCCGCCGCCGAACTCGATCTGGACTTCGATCAGGTCAGCTTCCCCAACGCGACCGACGCCGCGATCATGACCCACACCGGCCTGCCCGCGGTCTCACTGTTGTCCGTGGAGGACGGCTGGGTCAGTCACCTGCATCGACCCTCGGACACGGTGGACAACGTCGACTGGACCACCGTGACCGACGCTGTCCGCCTGGCGGGGCAGATCGCGCGCACGTGGGTGCGGGACGCGCAGGAGGTCGTGGCGGCATGAGAGCCTCATCGCGACTGGTCACCGAGCAGTCCGATCGCGTACTCACGGTGGCTTTCAACAACCCGCCGCGACACTTCTTCGATGAGCGGATGAGCATCGAATTGGACCATCTCACCAGGGAATTGAGGCGCGACTCGACAATTCGGGCGGTGGTGTTCACGGGGTACGACGACACGTATCTCACTCATTTCGACGTACCGTCACTGCTCCGGGGAGCCGAATCGGTGCCGGTGAGTGTCGGATACGGCCCGGCCCGGGCCGTCATCGCGGGTGCGCGGGTGGCCGTCGCCAACCGGAGAGTGGATTCCGTGCTGCGTCGCACCGGTCTGCGAAACACCCTGTTCCTGGCCCGCACCTACGCGTCCCTGGAACGCCTGTCCCGGCTGGATCAGGTGGTGATCACCGAGATCAACGGTCTCGCCCTGGGGATGGGAGCGATCTTCGCGCTGGCCTGTGACCTCCGGATCATGGCCGACGACACCAAGATCGGGTTGGTGGAGTCGGGAATCGGTCTGCTCGCGGGTGCCGGCGGGACCCAACGCCTTACCCGGATCGTGGGTGCCGCGGCCGCCGTCGAACTGCTCCTCGAAGGCAGCTGGCTCACGGCGGACGATGCGGTTCGACTCGGCGTCGTCCACCACGTCCGTCCACGAGAACGACTGCGCGCATTCACACTAGAACTCGCCGGCCGCATGGCGGCCAGGTCGCCGGCCATCACGCGGGAGGTCAAACGCGCCGTCTATGACTCCAGCACCAGGCCCATCGCCGCCTCCATGCGGCGGGAAGCCGCGGGCCTGGTTCGGACGCTGACCGACCGGGACACCAAGCGTTCGATGACCGCCTACCGCAACTATCTCGCCACCAACGAGCCACTGACCGACGAGGTGATCCTGCGGGGGTGGGAGCTTGTCGGTGTTTCGCGCCAGGCCATTTCGCCGACGAGTACTTCAGACCGATAGGGAGAAACAGTGCCTGACAATCGATCACACGACGTCGCGGTCTTCGGGGCCACCGGATACACCGGAAAACAGATCGTCCGCGAACTCCTCGCCGCCGGCCGTTCTGTGGTCTGCGTGGGTCGCGATCTCGACAAACTGCGCAAGCTTGCCGCTGACACCGGCCAGCCCGTCCGTGTGGAAGCCGCAGCGCTGAGCGACCGGTCGCGCGTCGAGGAGATCTGCTCGGACGTGCGCACCGTCGTCAACGCGGCCGGGTCCTTCGTCGAAACCTGCGAACCGGTGGCGTGTGCCGCGATCGCCGCCCGGACCCACTATGTCGATATCAGCGGTGAGCAACGCTCGATCCAGTACGTTTTCGACGAACTGGGCGCCGCGGCTGCGGGCGCCGGTGTCGCGCTGATTCCGTCCGCGGCGTTCTACGCGGCGCTCGCCGATGCGTTGGTCACGTTGCTGGCGGCCGAATCCGGGCGGATCGATGCCGTCGACATCGGCTATCACATCACCGACTGGACGCCGAGCGGTGCCGCCTACGCCAACTTTCTGCGCGGGATGGGGCGACCCATCGTCCAGTTCGATCAGGGGTACGTCGAGGTGAGAACTCCCCGCCTCGAGACGGCCGAGTTTCCGGATCCGGTCGGGACCCAGACGGTATTCACCTACCCGGCGCCGGATGCCGTCACGGTTCCCCGTCATCTCGACGTCGGGTCCGTCCGAACCTGGATGTCCGCCAGCACATTCGGAAGTGCGGTACCGGACCGCTTCGTCCCGCTGATGACCCGCGCAGTAGGTGCAGCGTTGCGGAGTCCGTTCCGGTCGCCGGCCGAAACCCTGTTCAGTGCGACGACCCGGTCCACTCACACCCGAATCGACGACGACCCCACGCGATTCTGGATATCGGTCAAGGCCGAAGGAGAATCGGGCGTCCGGACGGCAACGCTGAGCGCCGACGGGATCTTCGACCTCACGGCCCCCATCGCGGCCGCGATCGTGGGGATAACCCTCGGGGACGCATTCGTTGCGACCGGAGCCGTTAGCCCTGCGCAGATCGTCGATCCGCGAGCGTTCCTCGACGGCCTTGCCAGGCACGGGCTCGCCTATCAGCTGAGCTGACGCCGCCGCAATCACTGCGTTTGACGTGGCCCCGGCGGGGTTAGGGTGATTCCCGGGGGACATATGGCACGGCGATCGGCCACTCGATTGCAGCTCAGCGGGCATCGATTCCTGCTGCGGCGCATGGCTCATGCGCTCGTTCGGGGTGACGCCCGCATGCTCGACGATCCATTGCGCGCACAAGCGGTGGCCTACGGTGCGGGGTGCGTACTGGCGGCCGTCGCGATCACGGTGTGCGCGGTGCTCGCACTGGTGCGTCCGGGCTCCGCGCCCGGCGATGCGCCGATCCTGATGACGCGTGACACCGGCGCGATATATGTGCGCGTCGACGACACCGTGCATCCCGTGCCCAACCTCGCTTCGGCGCGGCTCGTCGCCGGCACAGCGGCGAATCCGGTTGTGGTCGACGATGATGTGATTGCGAAGTTCCGCCGCGGGCCGCTGGTCGGGATACCGGGTGCTCCCACCCAGATCGGCCGGCCGCTGAACCTGGACGAGTCGAGTTGGGCGACCTGCGATGTCGCCGAACCCGCCGAGACCGTGCTGGTGGCAGGCCGGCCGGCCTCGAGGTCTCACCACTGCTCGGCGGTCAGGCCCTATTGGTCTCAGCACGCGCGGTGGGAGGGTCGACCTACCTGCTCGCCGACGGGTGGCGTGCACAGGTGGATCTTCGCGACATCGCCGTCGTGCGGGCGTTGCACTTGGAAGGTGTTTCCGCCCAGCCGGTTTCGCAAGCCCTGCTGGACTCCGTGCCCGAGGCTCCCGCCCTTCGGGCGCCCGCGATCCCGGGAGTGGGTTCTCCCGGACCGGCCGCACTGGGCGGACTCACGGCGGGCACGGTGATCCGCGTGGTGCGTGCCGGTCCTGCCGAGTTCTACGTGGTGCTCGCCGACGGGCTGCAGCGCGTCGACCGGGTGGCGGCCGATGTCATTCGCTTCAGCGTGGCGCAGCCACATGACGAACCGCCCGTCGTTCCAGCCGACGTGGTGGCCGATGTGCCGGTCGCCGCCGGTCTCGCTGTGGCCCGGTTTCCGGAGCGGGTACTGCCTCGTGGACGGGCGGTCGTGTGCGCCCGTTGGGATCCGAGGCAGCCTGGACCCGATACGAATACGACCGTGACCATGGCTGACTCGCTGCCGGGTGGCGGTGTGCAACTCGCACAGGCTGATGGCGAGGGACCGAACATCGATCGGGCGCAGATCCCGGCGGGCCGCAGCGTGCTGCTGGAGGCAGGCAGTGTCGTCCGCGGGGCGGCCGCCGGTGGACCGCTGTACCTGTTGAACGATCTCGGTGTGCTGTTCGGGATCCGCGACGGGGAGACCGCCGAACAACTCGGTCTGGGGACCAGCGCTGTCCCCGCGCCGTGGCCGATGCTGGCGATGCTGCCGCGGGGTCCCGAACTCAACCGTGACGCGGCATCAGTCGTTCGGGACACCGTGTCCGGCATCCGGGCTGCGCCGGCGTAACCGGTTGGCCGCCAGAATCAATGCCGTCACGACCGTTGCGGCTACACAAATGGCCGCGCCGCCGAAGGCGATGCGCCGCGGCAGGGGATCGATGGGTGCCGGAATAGTGGGTGCCACCGAAACCGGAGCGGTCGGTACGGATGCGGGCGCCGTTGTGCTGTCACTGACCGCGGCCAGGGCGTCGACCACGCCGTGCCCCACGTACGGATTCCATCCGTCGGCAGGCGTATGTGCGGTGTCCTCGATGCGGCGCATCACCTCTCGTGCGCTCAACTGAGGGAATCGGGAGCGCACCAGTGCGGCGATCCCGGCAACGACAGGCGCGGCGTAACTGGTCCCCGAAATCGGGACTTCGCGTCCGACCGTGCGGATCAACTGTTCGCCGTCGGGATGCAGCGACACGAGGTTTTCGCCGGGGGCGGCCACATCCACCCATGGACCGGCCAGGCTGAAAGGCGATGCGGTACCGCTGGATCCGACCGATCCGATGCACAACACCAGGTCGTCGTACCAGGCGGGGCTGGACACCGAGCGCACGCTGTTCCAGTCGGGTTCGCCCGGCAGTCCGACCGGACCGTCCTGTTGGGTGCAGCCCGCGCCGACGTTGCCCGCCGCGACCACCACCACGACGTTGCGCACGTCGACGGCGTAGCTCAGCGCAGCGCCGAGGGCGCGATCGTCGGGTGCTTCGGTGGCGGGTACGCAGGCAGGAGACGAGATGTTGATGACCGTCGCGCCGAGATCAGCCGCGGTGCGGACCGCCATGGCGAGGGTTTCGACGTCTCCGACACCGGTGGCTTCACCATCAGCGGCGAACTTGTTGCTCGACTGCCGGATTGACAGGACGGCGGCATCGGGGGCAACCCCGCTGAAGCCGGCGCTCGGTGCGGCGGCTGCGATTCCGGCGACGATCGTGCCGTGACCATCGCAATCCGCGGTGCCGTCACCGTGGGACACATAGTCGCCGCCGCCGATCAGGCGCGGCAGCAATCGATGCCAGGGCGACCCCGGTATCGATCACCGCGATCTTCTGGCCCGCGCCGCGCGTGAGCGGCCACACCGCGTCCAGATTCAATGGGTTGCCCGCTGTGCCGGTGAAGCCGACCGCGGATTGGTAGCAAGGCTGGCGCTGCTCGGTGGAAATGACGGGCGCCGGCGGAGCGGGTGGCGGCAGCAGGGTGGCATCGACCGCGGGCGGTACGACCGCAGCGGCCGGCGCGACGGACAGCAGCGGGAGCCCGGCGACCAACGCCACGATCAACCGGCCCGAGCGTTTCACCGCAATCCCAGGTCGCGGACGAGGTCGAAGGCACCGGCGAGCCAACATGCCAACGGCACCACCGCGGCCAGCGTGCCGTATTCGACGGCATCGGCGAGCCGAGCTGCCGTGGGACTCTGGACCGCGACAGGCCAGAGCACGGCCACGCCGGCGCCCACGGCGAGGATGCCGGCCCAACTGCCCCGCGTGGGATCCCATGCCACCATGAGGGCGAAAGCCGCAGTGAGCGAGAGAAATCCGCAGATCGCCGGAGCTGTGCGGCAATGCCCGGATCCGTAGGTACGCGAGCGCAGCAGCAGGGCCACGCCCACGGCCGCGGTGAACACCACCTCGACGGCGGTGACCTGTTGAGCACCGGCGAGGGCGAGGATCGTGGTGCCCAATGCGGCGGCGACCGAACAGCCGGCCACCAGGCTCACGAGGTTCCGATGCCCGTGGAGGGCACGTGCTTCGGCGTCCGATTCTCCGTCAGCCGCCACCTCATCCTCCGTATCGGGGTACCCGGGCACCGGAGGCGTCAAGCCGGCGAGAGCGATGGACAATCGCGGGGCAAATGGCAGCAGGCCCAGCCCGAGTGCGCCAACCACCGCACCCCATGCTGGTGTGGTCAGCGGCCACAGCGCTGCGAAACCCGTGGGCAGGGCAAGCAACCCGGCGACCGTCACGACCGCGAGCAGGATCTGCCGACTGTCACCGGATACCCGGATCAGCACCGCGCCCGCCGAGCCCGCGGCCGTCGTGGCGAGAAAGAGGTTCGCCGGCGCGGGGCCGCCCGGAACCACGAGAAATCCCAGAACCGCAACGGACGCCACAGCCGCGACGCCGAGCGTCGCGATCACGGCCGAACTCAGACCCAGGCGCGGTGCGGACACGGCGATGGCCATCACCGCGACAGCCACCACCGCGGTGGCGGCTAGTGTCCTGAGTCATTAATTACGATCTAGCTGTTAGACTGGGTCGTGCCGACTCCGCGTGCTGCCAAGATTGTGTTGACCGCTGATGAGCGGGCTGAGCTTGAGGGTTGGGCCAGGCGTCGGACTAGTGCTGCAGGCTTGGCGATGCGGTCGCGAATTGTGTTGGCAGCCGCCGATGGTGGGTCCAATACCGAACTGGCGCGGCGGCTGGATCTGTCGATCACCACGGTGCGTCGGTGGCGTAATCGGTTCGTCGTGGACCGCTGCGACGGATTGCTCGACGAGCCGCGCCCGGGCCGGCCGCGTGTCGTGGGTGATGAGCAGATCAAGGATCTGATCACTGCAACGTTGGAAACGACTCCACCGGATGCCACGCATTGGTCGACGCGGTCGATGGCCGATCACCTGGGCTTGAGTCAGTCGATGGTCTCGCGGGTCTGGCGCGCATTCGGATTAGCTCCACACAAACAGGATTCATGGAAACTGTCCAAGGATCCGCTGTTCGTGGAAAAGGTCCGCGACGTGGTCGGTCTGTACCTGGACCCGCCGGAGCGGGCGGTGGTGCTCTGCGTTGACGAAAAGACGCAGATCCAGGCTCTGAACCGCACCCAGCCCGTGTTCCCGATGCTGCCCGGTACCCCAGCGCGGGCCAGTCACGACTACATCCGCCACGGCACCTCGAGCCTGTATGCGGCCTTGAACCTGACCACAGGAACGGTGATCGGCTCACTGCACGCGCGCCACCGCTCCACTGAATTTCTCGCCTTCTTGAAGAAAATCGACGCCGAAGTCCCCGCCGATCTGGATTGTCACGTCGTGCTCGACAACGCCTCCACCCATAAGACCCCCGCCGTAAAACGTTGGCTGACAAGCCATCCCCGCTTTGTGCTGCACTTCACCCCGACCAGCTCATCATGGCTCAACCTGGTCGAACGGTGGTTCGCCGAGCTGACCACCAAGAAACTGCGCCGCGGCACCCACACCTCAGTGCGCCAACTCAACGCCGACATCCGAGCATGGATCGACACCTGGAACGACAATCCGCGCCCCTACGTCTGGACGAAGACCGCCGACCAAATCCTAGCCAGCATCGGGAACTACTGCACTCGAATTAATGACTCAAGACACTAGACGATCCGATCCCTGGCTGCCGAGCCCGGCCCACATCAATGCCAGGAGTCCCAGCGCGCAGGCCGACAAGCAGGCGCCGATTCGCAGTCCGACGGGGAGGCGGTCATCGGTCGAGGTGAAGGCCGGCGCGCCGATCGGCGGCCACTCGGGTGAGGGCTGTTCGCAGTAGCCGGCCAGCACCAGCAGATCGCCGTCGTGAATATCGTTCTGCACCAGGGTTGCTGATTCATCGAGGCGGCGGCCGCCGAGGTGTGCCAGCTGCCATTGGCGTGGTGCGCCGTCCCCGGCGCCGAGTGCATCGACGATCCACGGCAGCAGTTCGCCGACAGTCATCGCGGCGGGCAGGGACAGGTCGACGGTGGCAGCGTTCCCGGCTTCAGCCGCAGACCCGCAGTGAATCGAGACGTGGCGCAACGAATCCGGCATCGCATCACCCCCCCGGTAGACGCCGATGCATGCCACGCTAACCGACTCGGCATGCACCCCCGCACACCAAAATTTCGATGCCAAAGGGGAACCCGAATGGCCCGGCGAGCGTCCAAACGTCGATGGAACCCATCCGCCCGCCAACCACTACCCGCGCGCTCCCGGCAGCGGAACCGCCGACTGGGGAGTTGGTGATCGACGCGCCTCCTGCACTGCCTCGCGAAACCCCGGCCAGCCCGTTGACCAGGCTGTTGCCGCTGGTGCTGGTGGTCGCGATGGCGGGCATGATCGCGGTGTACGCCACCTCGGGCGCGTTTGCCTCGCGGGGCCCCGCGTCCATGATGTTCCCGATCATGATGGCGGTGTCGGCGATCGGCACGGTCGCCTACAGCTTCCGGGGCAACGGCCGGGCTGCACAGCTGCACCAGGACCGCTGTGAGTACCTCCGGTACCTCGACGGGATCGATGCCGCGACCGGAGAGACCGCCCGTTCTCAGTGGCTGGCCTTGAATGCGGAACACCCTGCGCCCGGACATCTGTGGACGTTGGCTGGTGGCGAGCGGATGTGGACGCGCCGGCCCGGTGACCCTGAGTTCTGTGAGGTGCGGATCGGGGTGGGGGACCGGCCGCTGTCCACGCGGCTGGTCGCCGGGGGTACTGATCTGGGCCGCGATTCTGACCCGGTGACGGCATCGGTTCTGGCACAACTGATCCGGCGTCGGTCGATGGTCGCTGATGCCCCGGTGACGGTGAACCTGTGCGGGCTCGGCCGCGTGACCGTGAGCGGAACGCACGCCTCGGCCCGGGCCCTGCTGCGGGCGGTGGTCTGCCAACTGGCCATGGCCCACAGCCCGCGACACGTCCGCATCGCCGCCGTGATCGACGGATCGACGACGGCTGACTGGGAGTGGTTGAAGTGGCTTGCCCATCATTGGTATCCCGACAGCCGCGCTGCGGCCACTGCGTTGCGGCTGAGCACACTTGCCGACCTGCCTGCCGCTGGGCCATTGGTGCACACCGTCGTCATCGTCGACTCCGCCACCGCGTCGGCAGCGATATCGGTACCCGGTGCGGGTGTCACGCTGGTGAGCGTGGTCGGTCCGGCCGATGCTGCCGCAATCGCCTGCTCCGATCTGCATCTGGACCTGGGCGCCGACGTGGTGCGATGCGGTGTCGCCCCGCTACAGCCCGATCAGATGAGCCAGGAACAGGCCATCACATGTGCGCGGAGGCTCGCACGGTACCGGTGCGAGCCGGTACCCGATGAGTCCGGTTGGCCTGCGCTGATCGGTATCGGCGATCCGGCCGCGATCGAACCGCCGAACAACTGGTCGATATCGGATCCTCAGCGGTTCCTTCGGGTTCCGGTCGGCCGATGTGCGGATGGCGCTCCGCTGCACCTCGACCTCAAGGAAGCCGCGCATGACGGCATGGGCCCACACGGGCTCTGTGTCGGAGCCACCGGGTCGGGGAAATCGGAGTTCCTGCGGACGTTGGTGCTGGGGTTGATCACCACGCATTCACCCGAGGAGCTGAATCTGATCCTCGTGGATTTCAAAGGCGGTGCAACGTTTCTGGGCCTACGGCGGGCCCGCCACATCAGCGCACTGATCACCAATCTGGCCGAGGAGGAGTTGCTGGTGACCCGGATGGCCGATGCGCTGGCCGGGGAGATGACCCGTCGCCAGGAGTTGCTTCGGGCGGCCGGAAACCTGTCCAACATCGCCGAGTACCGGCGCCGCACGGATCTGCCCGCATTGCCCGCGCTACTGATCGTGGTGGACGAGTTTTCCGAACTTCTCCAGCAGCACCCAGATTTCGCCGAGTTGTTCGTGGCGATCGGCCGGCTCGGACGCTCACTGGGCATACATCTGCTCTTGGCCAGCCAGCGACTCGACGAGGGCAGGCTCCGTGGGCTGGACAGTCACCTGTCGTACCGGGTGTGCCTCAAGACCTTCTCGCCCAACGAATCCCGATCGGTGCTCGGTGTCGCGGATGCGTACGAGTTGCCCAACACCCCGGGAGCGGCCTATCTCAAGACACCGTCCGGCGAGACCATCAGGTTCCAGACCGCGTTCGTCTCGGCCGCGAGCGGAGTACCCGAATCGCTGTCGCAGGTACCGCAGGCGTCGTTGCGGCCGCGACGATTCACCGCGACCCGGGTGGGGATCGATCCTCGCCCCTCGGTACCGGCAACAACCACAGTGCTGCAGCAGGTTGTCGACCGGCTGGCCGGGCATGGGACACCGGCACATCAGGTGTGGCTGCCTCCGCTGCCGCGTGCCGTCCCGCTCAGCGACGTGCTGTTGTCCGATTCGGAGCCGCTGGAGGTGGCGATCGGGCTGGTCGACCGTCCATTCGAGCAGCGCCGGGACCGATTGATGCTGGAGCTGGGCGGCGCCGAGGGCAACGTGGCGATCGTCGGTGGTCCTCAGTCCGGAAAGTCCACCGCTGCCAAGACATTGGCGGTGGCGCTGGCCGCCACTCACCATCCCCGTGACCTGACGATCTATTGCCTGGACTTCGGTGGGGGAGCATTGAATCCACTGCGGGTGCTGCCACACGTGGGCGCGGTGGCCGGGCGCGCCGACACCGATCTGGTCCGGCGCACCGTTGCCGAGCTGCATGCTCTGGTGAGCGCCCGTGAAGCGCGTTTCACCGCCCTCGGCATCGGGTCCATGGCTGAATACCGGACACGGCGTGACGGCGGGGACATCGATGATCCGTTCGGCGATGTGTTCCTGATCATCGACGGTTGGTCGACGTTCCGCGGAGAACTCGACTCCCTGGAGCCGTCGATCACCGCGCTCACCGTGCAGGGACTTTCGCTCGGAGTACACGTCGTGGTGACGGCATCGCGATGGGCGGAGTTCCGTCCGGCGCTCAAGGACCAGTTGGGAACCCGCATCGAATTGCGGCTCGGTGATCCGGCCGAATCCGAGATGGACCGCAAACGCGCCCGGCAGCTCGTCCACAGCGCACCGGGGCGGGGCCTGACGCCCGAGGGCCGCGAACTGCTGATCGCGCTGCCCCGGTTGGACGGCACGCCGAACGATGCCGGCATCGGCACTTCACTGACGCGGATCGGGGACACCCTGCGCGTCCAGTACGGTGATGCCCGAGCGCCCGTTGTCCAGTTGTTGCCGACGCGGGTGCGCCGGCCCGAGCTTGGCCCGACGCCGCGGGCCCGGCCCGCCACCGAAGTGCTGCTCGGCGTCGGCGAACGCGAACTCGCGCCGGTATTGCTCGATTTCTCCGCCCAGCCCGATCTGGTGATCCTCGGTGACACCGGTTGTGGCAAGTCCACCGCGCTGCGCGCCCTGTGCCGCGACTTGGTGGCCGTGAACGATCCGTCGAATGTGCAACTGCTCATCGTGGACTTCCGCCGCGCCCTGCTGGGAGTGGTCGAATCAGGGCATCTTGCCGGATATGCGCCCTCTGCCGGTGCGCTGGATGTCGCCCTACCGAGAGTGCTTGAGACACTGAGGAACCGGATGCCCGGGCCTGAGGTCAGCCAGCGGCAGCTCTGCGACCGCTCGTGGTGGACCGGACCGGAACTTTATGTCGTGGTCGATGATTACGACCTGGTGGCCGGTGGCGGGACGAGTCCGCTTTCGCCGCTGTTGCACTACGTGCCGCATGCCCGTGACCTCGGACTGCACCTGGTGCTGGCCCGCCGCTCCGGAGGTGCGGCGCGGGCGATGTTCGACCCGGTACTGGCCGGAGTGAAGGACCTCGGTTGCATGGGCCTGGTGATGAGCGCGAACCCCGACGACGGTGTCCTGCTGGGATCGGCACGGCCGGTTCGGCTTCCGCCGGGACGCGGCACACTGATCACCCGCTCGGCGCCCGATCAGTTGGTCCAGATCACGCTGCCCGACGGGGTCGATGCGGGGTGAGGCCGGCCGTCGTCGAGGTGGGCCCGGTGACCGTGCGTGGACCCGGCGCGGTCTCGGACCTCGCCGTGGTTGCAGTGGCGAGTATCGATGACCAGATCGCCCTGGTCGATGACGAGCCGGTTGCCGTATCGGAGCTGTGGGCCGACGTTCTCTCCTCGGCGAGTGCGGGGGCTCGGGATCTCGCCCTGGTGTGCCCGACCTGGTGGACCGCCGATCGGTGTGATCGGGTGCGGGCCGCCGCGATGCGCTCTGGGGCTGAAGTCGTTGTGATTCAGCGGGTTCAGGCTCTGAGTTGGGTGTTGTCGTGTGCGTCTTGGGCTGTGGTGGAGATCGCCGACGAGGTCGTCGTGGTGTCGGGCGCCGATGCCCGAAGCGTCACTCTGGCCCGCCACGTCGAGGACGATCTGGACCCGGAGGCGGTGATACGCGCGGTGACGGCCATTGCCGGGGTATCGGCCGAGGTAGCCGTTGATGCGCCGCCGGAGGTGGTCGGAGCGGCCGCGTTGGGCCACGCGGTGATGGCCGGATTGCGCGGCCGGGGCGCGACGGTCACCATGGCCCGGCCCCAGACGTGGCGCGCTGGACCGGACACCCCGCACACCCCTGATGTTGCGGCCGGCGCCGGGCGGGCCGGTACGCGGACGGGCCGGATGGCGATCGGTGCCGCAGCGGCGCTGGCAGCAGTGCTGGGGGTCGTCGCCTTCGCCACTCGCGGCGGCCCGGCGGACGCCGTGGCGATGACGATCCTCGTCGAGGGCCGGGTCGGCATGCAGATCCCGGCGGGGTGGTCCGTCCGGCGGATCACCGACGGGCCGGGATCGGCTCGGGTTCAGGTGGTTTCGCCGTCTGACCCGCAGATGATGATTCATCTGACTCAATCCGGGGTGGCGGAGGGCGCGGTGGCGGACACCCTGCGGCGTGCTCTGCAGGAACAGCCCGCGGGGGTGTTCGTCGACTTCGACCCGTCCGCGGTTGTCGCTGCGCGTCCGGTGGTCAGCTACCGGGAGGTCCGCGCCGGGAGGGAAATTCGTTGGTCGGTATTCGTCGATGGTGCGGTGCGCATCGCGGTCGGGTGCCAGAGTGCCCCGGAGCATGCGGAGGCGGTGCGGGTGGTGTGTGAGGCCGCCACCCGCTCAGCGCACGCGGCGTTCTGAAACCGGGTGGAACCAAAGCGGGTCGCGCTGCGTCGAATTGATATATCCCGCAAGACAAGACCAAGGGGGTCAGAGGACATGTCACCAGGACTGACGGGGCCGTTGGGCACCGACTTCGATGTGATGACGAGCGTGGCCGGCCGGATCGACGTCCTCAACGACGACGTCCGGGCCATGCTGCAGACGTTCATCGGGAAGATGAGCAGTGTGCCGCCGTCAGTATGGGGCGGCGCGGCTGCGGTGCGGTTCCGTGACGTGGTCGACCGCTGGAACGGGGAATCGCTGACCCTGCACACCACGCTGGGCCGGATCGCCGAGACCATCCGGACCAACGAGCGCACCCTGCGCGCCGCTGCCGACACGCACGCGCAGCGTCTCGGCGCCGTCGGCGACGGAATCTGATCGGAGCCGGCGATGGATCACGTTCTGTCCTACGACTTCGGCGAGATCGAATACTCGGTCCGTCAGGAGATCCACACCACTTCGCGCCGGTTCAACGCCGCCCTCGACGAATTGCGTTCGCGGATCGCGCCTCTGCAGCAGGTTTGGACCCGGGAGGCGGCGCAGGCCTATGCCGTCGAGCAGGCCCGGTGGAACCAGGCCGCGACGGCGCTCAACGACATCCTGTTCTCCCTGGGAAATGCGGTGCGTGACGGTGCCGACGAAGTGGCCGCGACCGACCGCAGTGCCGCCAACGCGTGGGGAGCCTGAGGCCGCTCAGCCCAGAAAGACATGTGCGGTCCCGTCCGGTGGAGAGGACCGGGCGGGACCGCACACTTTCGTCTGGTTCGGGCTAGCGAGCCGAGCCGGAGTCGCGGCGGGGACGGCGGTGTCCACCACCGCGCTGTTGTCCGCCTGCGCCTGCGCCGGACCCGTTCCGGGCGGCGGGGGCTCCGCCATTGCGGGAGGACCCGCTCGGGCGGTTGCGGCGCTGCTGCTGACCCGACTTGCCCGGCTGCCCGGACCTGTTGCCCTGGCGGCGCGGCGCCGGAGCGGCCGCAGCGGCCGGCTCGGGACGAATCGGATCACCGAAAACGCGGTCTCCGGGGGCGATCTCGCGAAGCACCGGATGATCGGTCCCGTTCACCCGGGTGATCGTGGGCTTGACCCCGGCCTTTTTGGTCAGGGTGCGGACATCGGAAACCTGCGCGTCGTGCATGAGGGTCACCACGGTGCCCTCGTTCCCGGCGCGGGCGGTGCGCCCGGACCGGTGCAGGTAGGCCTTGTGCTCGACGGGCGGGTCGGCGTGCACGACGAGGCTGACGTCGTCGACGTGGATACCGCGGGCGGCGATGTCGGTGGCCACCAGAACTGCCGCCGATCCGTCGGAGAACGCGGTCAGGTTGCGGGTGCGGGCATTCTGAGACAAGTTGCCGTGCAGCTCAACTGCCGAGACGCCACGCGAATTGAGCTGACGGGTCAGATTTTTCGCGCCGTGCTTGGTGCGGGCGAACACGATGGTGCGGCCCGGGGCGGCAGCCAGATCGGCAACCACGTTGACCCGCGAGGCGTTGTCCACGTGCAGCACGTGGTGGACCATCGCGGTCACCGGTGACTGTGCCGAATCGACACTGTGCACCACGGGGTCGTGCAGATAGCGCTTGACCAGCACATCGACGCCGGCATCGAGGGTGGCCGAGAACAGCAGGCGCTGGCAGTCTTTCGGCGTGCGGTCCAGCAGTCGCTTCACGCCGGGCAGGAAGCCGAGGTCGGCCATGTGGTCGGCCTCGTCGAGCACCGTGATCTCGACCGCGGACAGGTCGGCGTGGCCCGACCGCATGTGGTCTTCGAGCCGGCCCGGGCAGGCGATCACGATGTCCACGCCGCCGCGCAGCGCGGAGATCTGCGGGTTGGCGCCCACGCCACCGAAGATGTTGACCGACCGCAGGCCGGTCGCCGCGGCCAACGGGGCCAGCGAGGCTTCGATCTGGGTGACCAGTTCGCGGGTGGGCGCCAGGATCAGCGCGCGCGGCCGGTTGGGTGCCCGGCGGGTGCCGCTGGTCGCCAACCGCGCCACCAGGGGCAACAGGAACGCATACGTCTTGCCGGAGCCGGTCCGGCCGCGGCCGAGGACGTCGCGGCCCTTGAGTGAATCGGGCAGGGTCGCGGCCTGGATCGGGAACGGGGTCTGGACCCCGGTCGAGGCCAGGGTCGCGACGATCTCGGCCGGCAGGCCGAGTTCGGCGAATGTGGGCACAGCGGTGCCAGGGGTTTCTTGGACAGACAAAATGAAAGCTCCGAAAAAAATAGAGGGCGGTCGTCCTGCCCGGCGCGAGTGACATCTCGCGGCGCTCGGTGTGACGATCGAGAAGGCGGCAAAGGCAGAACAGACAAGCCGCCGTGCCCCAACTATACGGGTAGCGGGGTGGATTCCCCGATTTCTGCTGGTTGACCTGCCGGTGGTATCCATCACAGGTCGGGCTGGTCAACTATCCTGGCGGTTACGCGTGAATGCCATACCGAATGGCCCGACGCCGGGAGAGATGATCGCCGTGGCCGCATCGAGCAACGCGGGAGGCCGGATGTCTGCCCGGGCACTGCCCGCGAAGGTGCGCGCCATCCATGACCTGTTCATCGAGGGCCAGGTCGACGCCGATTCCCTGGATTCCACCCCGGTGCGCCGCGTCATCATGGAGAGCTGGCAACGCAGCCTGGCCACCGGCGTCGACCCCGATCTGGGCACCCGGGCGGCCGCCGCCGCGGCGGCGCTGACCGAATTGCGCAACACGCATCCGCTTGCGCCCACCCTGCCGCTGATCCGTCGCCTGCTGGTCGACGACGCCGTCGGTGCGGGGGTGGTGGTGGCGATCACCGCGGCCGACGGCACCCTGCTGTGGGTCGAGGGAGATCCGGGCGTACGCCGCAAGGCCGAGGCGATGAACTTCGTGCCCGGGTCGGACTGGAGCGAGCGGGCGGCCGGAACGAACGCGCCGGGCACCGCACTGGCGCTGGACCGCGAACTGCAGATCCTCGGGTCCGAACACTTCTCCCGCACCGTGCACTCCTGGAGTTGCACCGCGGTGCCCGTCCACGACCCGGCCACCGGGGTGCTGCTGGGCGCCATCGACCTGACCGGCGGGTCCGCGGTCGCGACGCCACAGACATTGGCGCTGGTCAGGGCCACCGCGGTCGCGGTCGAGAACCAGCTGGCCCTGCTGCGGCTGACCGGGCCCGTCACACCGGCCGCCCCCGAGGGGGCACGGTTGACGGTGCTGGGCGCCGACCGCCCGCGCTGGCAGGTGACCGACGCCGCGGGCCGGCCCGAATCCAGCGGGCTGACCGGGCGGCACGCCGACATCCTGGTCCTGCTGATCCGGCACCCCGAGGGGCTGAGCGCCGATCACCTGGCCTTGCTGCTCGACGACAAAGACCTCGACGTGGTCACGGTGCGGGCCGAGGTGTCACGGCTGCGCCGGGTCATCGGCAGCACCTACATCGAGTCGCGGCCGTACCGGCTGCTGGCGCCGGTGGCCAGCGATATGGGCGATGTCTTCGACGCGTTGCAGGCCGGGAACGTCTCGGCCGCCCTGGACGCCTACACGGGGGCGTTGTTGCCGCAATCGGTGTCCCCGGCCGTCGCGCGGCTGCGCACCGAGCTGAGTGCGAGCCTGCGCGAAGCGGTGCTGGCCGGGGGCAGTCTGAGCCTGCTGCGGCGCTGGCTGGCGCTGCCCGACGGCCGTGACGACCGGCAGGGCTGGCGGGTGCTTCACGACCACGCCGAGGCCGACCCGCTGGCGCGGGCGCAGGCCCGCGGCCACCTGGCGGGAATCGACTCCGAACTGGCCTGATCCGGTCCACGGGCCATGCTGAATTGTCGGCCCGCCGACGTGTGCAACGTTGCTTTTGATCAGTGCAACTGTGCTGCAACCTACTGCTGACTACCTTTAGTGATGACCGACACATCTGGTGTCCGATGCAGGAGATTGCCATGACTGTTTATGCACGTCCGGGTGCCGAAGGCGCCCTGATGTCGTTCGAGGCCCGCTACGACAACTACATCGGTGGAGAGTGGGTCGCACCCGCCGAGGGCCGCTACTTCGAGAACCCGACCCCGGTCACCGGTCAGGTCTTCTGCGAGGTGGCCCGCTCCACCGAGGCCGACGTCGAGAAGGCGCTGGACGCCGCCCACGCCGCCGCGCCGGCCTGGGGCAAGACCTCACCGGCCGAGCGGGCCGTCGTCCTCAACAAGATCGCCGACCGGATCGAGGAGAACCTCGAATCCATCGCACTGGCCGAGTCGTGGGACAACGGCAAGCCGATCCGCGAGACGCTGAACGCCGACATCCCGCTGGCGGTCGACCACTTCCGGTACTTCGCCGGTGTGCTGCGCGCCCAGGAAGGCTCGCTCTCGCAGATCGACGAGGACACCGTCGCCTACCACTTCCACGAGCCGCTCGGCGTGGTCGGCCAGATCATCCCCTGGAACTTCCCGATCCTCATGGCCGTGTGGAAGCTGGCCCCGGCGCTGGCCGCGGGCAACGCGGTGGTCCTCAAACCCGCTGAGCAGACCCCGGTTTCGGTGCTCTACCTGATGTCGGTGATCGGCGACCTGCTGCCCGCCGGGGTGGTCAACGTGGTCAACGGCTTCGGTGTCGAGTGCGGCAAGCCGCTGGCCTCGAGCAACCGGATCGCCAAGATCGCCTTCACCGGTGAGACCACCACGGGCCGGCTGATCATGCAGTACGCCAGCCAGAACCTGATCCCGGTGACGCTGGAGCTGGGCGGCAAGAGCCCGAACATCTTCTTCTCCGATGTGCTGGCCGCCGCCGACGATTTCCAGGACAAGGCCCTGGAAGGGTTCACCATGTTCGCCCTGAACCAGGGTGAGGTGTGCACCTGCCCGTCGCGGTCTCTGATCCAGGCCGACATCTACGACGAGTTCCTGGAACTGGCCGCCATCCGCACCAAGGCGGTGCGTCAGGGTGACCCGCTGGACACCGAGACCATGATCGGTGCGCAGGCCTCCAACGATCAGCTGGAGAAGATCCTGTCCTACATCGAGATCGGGAAAACCGAAGGTGCCCAACTGATCACCGGTGGCGAGCGGGCCGATCTGGGTGGCGACCTCAACGGCGGCTTCTACGTGGCGCCGACGATCTTCACCGGGCACAACAAGATGCGGCTGTTCCAGGAGGAGATCTTCGGCCCGGTCGTCGCCGTGACCTCGTTCAAGGACTACGACGACGCCATCTCGATCGCCAACGACACCCTCTACGGCCTGGGTGCCGGCGTGTGGAGCCGCAACGGCAACACCGCCTACCGCGCCGGCCGGGACATCAAGGCGGGCCGGGTGTGGACCAACTGCTACCACGCCTACCCCGCGCATGCGGCGTTCGGCGGCTACAAGCAGTCCGGCATCGGCCGCGAGAACCACAAGATGATGCTCGATCACTACCAGCAGACCAAGAACCTGCTGGTGAGCTACGCCAACAAGGCCCAGGGCTTCTTCTAGACCGTCGAGGTCGACGAGTCAGGCCCGGAAAGGTCGTCATGCTGCCGCGCGGGCAGCACCGGTGCGTGCCGGTGCTGCCAGCGGAATCGCATAACCGAATAACAACAAAAATCGGCTGCCAGCAACACCTTTCAACGATGGGAACGACTCATGACCCAGACTCTCGACGACAGCGTCGGTGCCAACAGCACCGGCCGGATGCGCGCAGCCGTGGTCACCGAATTCGGTGCACCGCTGCAGGTTTCCGAGCTCGACCTGCCGACACCCGGACCGGGTGAGGCATTGGTCAAGCTCGAGACCTCCGGCGTGTGTCACACCGACCTCCATGCCGCGCATGGCGATTGGCCGGTGAAGCCGAGCCCGCCGTTCGTGCCGGGACACGAGGGCTACGGCACCGTGGTGGCGCTGGGACCCGGTGTGACCGACCTGAAGGTCGGCGACAAGGTCGGCAACGCCTGGCTGTGGTCGGCCTGCGGCACGTGCGAGTACTGCCGCACCGGCTGGGAGACCCTGTGCGAGCAGCAGCGCAACGGTGGCTACAGCGTCGACGGCAGCTTCGGCGCCTACATGTTGGTCAACGCCGCCTACGCCGCACGGATCCCCGACGGCGCCGACCCGGTCGAGGTGGCGCCCGTCCTGTGTGCCGGGGTGACGGTCTACAAGGGCCTGAAGGTGACCGACACCCGGCCCGGCCAGTGGGTGGCGATCTCCGGGGTCGGGGGATTGGGGCACGTCGCGGTGCAGTACGCCCGCGCGATGGGTCTGCGGGTGGTCGCGATCGACATCGACGACGCCAAGCTGGAACTGGCCGGCCGGCTCGGTGCCGAGGTGACGGTGAACGCCACCACGTCCGATGTCGTGGCCGAGGTGCAGAAGGCCACCGGCGGCGTGCACGGCGTGCTGGTGACGGCGGTGCATCCGCAGGCGTTCGGCCAGGCCATCGGGCTGGCCCGCCGCGGTGGCACGATCGTGTTCGTCGGTCTGCCGCCGGGAGACTTCCCGGCGCCGATCTTCGACATCGTGCTCAAGGGGCTGACGATCCGCGGCTCGATCGTGGGTTCGCGCCAGGACATGGTGGAGGCCCTCGATTTCTACCACCGTGGCCTGATCCACCCGATCGTCGAGACGACGTCACTCGATCAGATCAACGAGGTGTTCGAGCGGATGGAACGCGGACAGATCGACGGCCGGATCGTCATCGACTACCGGTAGTCGATGACACGTCGATGGCGTCGCGAGCGGCCCGGCGGGCCCCTCGCGGCCTCGTCGTGTCGGCGTAATCGTCAATAATGTTGGCGGACAACGCGATTCGGTCCAACTGTGACGCTGGACAAATCCGGTCCGCAGGGTGATACTTCTTACTCAAAGGTTGGTTTACAGACCTTTAACGTGATTCGCCCGGTACTGGAGGCCGGCATCACCGAAGATAAATGCGTTGCAAATAAAGGAGTTTGAAATGGCGGGTGTGGAAGAACACCTGGAGAGCGCTGACTATCTGAACAAACGTCAGCTCAAATCCGGAAGCGCTGGGTGGCTGTTGTTGGCCGGCCTCGGCGTCAGCTATGTGATCTCCGGCGATTTCTCGGGCTGGAACTTCGGCCTCGAGCAGGGCGGCTTCGGTGGACTGCTGATCGCCGTGGTGGTCATCGCCGCCATGTACTTCTGCATGGTGCTGGGCCTGGCCGAACTGTCCTCGGCACTGCCGGCGGCAGGCGGTGGCTACACCTTCGCCCGCCGCGCCCTGGGCCCGTGGGGCGGTTTCGCCACCGGCACCGCGATCCTCATCGAATACTCGATCGCCCCGGCGGCGATCGCCACATTCATCGGCGGCTACGTCGAATCCCTTGGCCTGTTCGGCATTCACAAGGGCTGGTGGGTCTACCTGGCGGCGTTCGTCATCTTCATCGGTATCCACCTCGCGGGTGTCGGTGAGGCGCTGCGCCTGATGTTCGTCATCACCGCGATCGCGCTGCTGGGCCTGGTCATCTTCGCTGTCAGCGCCATCGGCCACTTCGACGTCGCCAACCTGACCGACATCGCCCCCGACACCGCCGCGCTCGGCGCTTCGAGCTTCCTTCCGCACGGCTACCTGGGCATCTGGGCCGCCATCCCGTTCGCGATCTGGTTCTTCCTGGCCGTCGAAGGCGTCCCGCTGGCGGCCGAAGAGACCGCGAACCCGGAGCGCAACGTGCCGCGCGGCATCATCGCCGCGATGACGGTGCTGATCGTCACCTGCGTGACGGTGCTGTTCCTGACGGCCGGCGCCGGCGGTGCCGACGCGATGTCGACCGTGGACGATCCGCTGGTGCAGGCGCTCGGCGGTACCGGCACGGCGGCCAAGCTGGTCAACTACATCGGCCTGGCCGGCCTGGTCGCGAGCTTCTTCTCGATCATCTACGCCTACTCGCGGCAGACCTTCGCGCTGTCGCGGGCCGGTTACCTGCCCACCTCGCTGTCGGTGACCAACAAGCGCAAGGCCCCGACGCTCGCGCTGATCGTCCCGGGCATCATCGGCTTCCTGCTGTCGCTGACCGGTCACGGTGATCTGATCCTGAACATGGCGGTCTTCGGCGCCGCGCTGAGCTACGTGCTGATGATGATCAGCCACATCGTGCTGCGGGTCCGCGAGCCGGAGATGAAGCGCCCGTACCGCACTCCGGGCGGCATCGTCACCACCGGCTTCGCCCTCGTCGTCGCGGTCGTGGCGCTCATCGCGACCTTTGTGGTCAGCCCGGTGGCTGCGGGCCTGTGCCTGGCCGTGTTCTGCGCGTTCATGCTCTACTTCGCGCTCTACAGCCGCCACCGCCTGGTGGCCAACTCGCCCGACGAGGAGTTCGCGATGCTCGCGGAAGCGGAGAGTGCCCTGAAATGAAGTACCACCAGCAGGTTTCGGGGGTGACCTACGGCTTCGACGGTCTGGTCGAGGTGATGGCCAAGGCCACCCCGCTGCGCTCCGGCGATCAACTCGCCGGTTGCGCGGCCGAGCACGACGGTGAACGCGCCGCGGCCGCCTGGGTGCTCGCGGACCTGCCGCTGGACACCTTCCTCAACGAGGAACTGGTCCCGTACGACACCGACGAGGTCACCCGGCTGATCATGGACAGCCATGACCGGCAAGCCTTTTCGGAGATCTCGCATCTGACCGTCGGCGGGCTGCGGGACTGGCTGATGGACACCGCGGCTCATGATCACAGCGCCGAGCGGCTGGCCGCCGTCGCACCGGGGCTGACCCCGGAAATGGTTGCGGCGGTCAGCAAGATCATGCGCAACCAGGATCTGATCGCGGTGTCGGCCGCCGCGGAGGTGACCGCGGCGTTCCGGACCACCGTCGGCGCCCGCGGCACTCTGGCCACCCGGCTGCAGCCCAACCATCCCACCGACGACCCGCGGGGGATCGCCGCGGCCGTGCTCGACGGGCTGCTGCTGGGCTGCGGCGACGCGGTGATCGGGATCAACCCGGCCACCGACTCGCCGCAGGCCACCGCGGACCTGCTGTATCTGCTCGATTCGATCCGCACGCGCTACGACATCCCCGCCCAGTCCTGCGTGCTGTCGCATGTCACCACCACGATCGGGTTGGTGGAGGCCGGTGCACCGGTGGACCTGATGTTCCAGTCCGTCGCGGGCACCGAGGGGGCCAACTCCGCATTCGGGGTGAACCTGCAGCTGCTGCGGGAGGGCAACGAGGCGGCGCGCAGCCTGCGCCGCGGCACGGTCGGCGACAACGTCATGTATCTCGAGACCGGCCAGGGTTCGGTGCTCAGTTCCGGTACGCACCTGGGCGTCGGCGGCAAGCCGGTGGACCAGCAGACCCTGGAGGCCCGTGCCTACGCGGTGGCCCGCGACCTGCAGCCGCTGCTGGTGAACACGGTCGTCGGCTTCATCGGGCCGGAGTACCTCTACGACGGCAAGCAGATCATCCGGGCGGGCCTGGAAGACCACTTCTGCGGCAAGCTGCTCGGCCTGCCGATGGGGGTGGACGTCTGCTACACCAACCACGCCGAAGCCGACCAGAACGACATGGACAACCTGCTGACGTTGTTGGCCGCGGCCGGAGTGGCTTTCGTCATCACCGTGCCGGGTGCCGACGACGTGATGCTCGGCTATCAGAGCTTGTCGTTCCACGACGTGCTGACCACCCGGCGCACCCTGGGGCTGCGGCCGGCCGCCGAGTTCGAGGCATGGTTGCGCAGCGTCGGGATGGTCGACGACTCCGGCAAGCTGACGCCGTTCGACCTGGAGCGTTCGGTGCTGCGGTCCCTGACTTCCGCGGAGACGTCATGAGTCCCAATGAGATTGCGGTTCAAGAGTTCTGGGATGAGCTGCGCAAGACCACGCAGGCCAGGATCGGGCTGGGGCGGGCCGGCAACGCACTGCCCACCCGCCGGGTGCTCGAACTGGCCGCGGCGCACGCCGCGGCCCGCGATGCCGTGCACGTGCCGCTGGACACTGATCAACTGGTGACGGCTGTCCGCAACGTCGGCATCGGTGAGCCGACCCTGGTGACCAGTAAGGCCACCTCCCGCGACGAGTATCTCCGTCGGCCCGATCTGGGGCGGGAACCCGCCGAGGACATGCAGGTGCCCGACACCCCGGCCGACATCGGCTTCGTGCTGGCCGACGGGTTGTCGCCGACCGCACTGGATCGTCACGGCGCGACGCTGCTCGCGGCGTTGGTGGCCGAACTGCAGGACCGCTACACCTTGGCCCCGCCGGTGATCGCGACGCAGGCCCGCGTCGCGCTCGGTGATCACGTTGCAGCGCAGGCCCACATGCGGACGGTGATCGTGGTGATCGGGGAGCGGCCCGGCCTGAGTGTGGCCGACAGCCTCGGCATCTATCTCACCCATCTGCCGATGCCCGGCCGCACCGACGCCGACCGCAACTGCATCTCCAACATCCACCCGCCCGACGGTCTGGGATACGCCGAAGCCGCGCGGGTGGCAGCCGCATTGGTCGACGGCGCGCTGGCCCTGGGCCGCTCCGGCGTCGACCTGAAGGACACCTCACGGACCTCGGCGCTCGGCACGCCAGGCCTGGCCGAACTGACCTAGTCGAACTCACCTGAACTGACCAGACAGGAACCCCTTGATGACCTCACGCGCACCGCTGTCCCTCCTCGTTGCCGCGGTGACCGCGGTGTTGACCGTCGCCGGGTGCGGCTCCGGCGCCGAGTCGGCGCAGTCGTCGGGCACGTCGGCCGAGACTCCCCCCGCCGGCTGTCGCACGTTGGCCGAGAACCCCGGTTGGTACGGCGACAACCGGGACCGGATCGACGCGATGCTCGCGGAGTTGGGGACCTGCGGGGCCAACGGATCGGTGGCCGATGGCGCACCGCTCGC
Organism: Mycobacterium sp. 134; assembly: GCF_048282715.1. Taxonomy (NCBI): domain Bacteria; kingdom Bacillati; phylum Actinomycetota; class Actinomycetes; order Mycobacteriales; family Mycobacteriaceae; genus Mycobacterium; species Mycobacterium sp. 134. The sequence goes on along the minus strand of NZ_JBLVUN010000008.1, from coordinate 5,252,618 downwards.
GTTGTTCGACTGGGACAACACCGTGGTCAAGAACGACATCGGCGATGCGACGTTCTTCTGGATGGTGCGCAACGGCAAGCTGTGGGCACCTGCCGGTGGTGACTGGTCGACCACCAGCCCCTACCTCACTCCGCAGGCCGCGGCGGCCCTGGCCAAGGCGTGTGTCGCAGCCAAACCGGGCCAGCCGATGCCCACCGACACCGACCTCGGGTGCGCCGACGAACTGCTGTCGGTCTACACGGACGGAGAGACGCGGGCGGACGAGCCGGCCTTCGCCGGGTTCAACGCCCGCCGGTTCGAACCGTCGTATGCCTGGGCCGCGCAGATGCTGGCCGGCTGGCACGAATCCGAGCTGACCGGTTTCGCCGAGGCTGCTCGCAAGGAGAACCTCGATGCGCCCGAGGGCACCGAGCAGAAGGTCGGCAGCGGCGACGAGACCGGCTGGGTGCGGTACTACCCGCAGATGCGGGATCTGGTGGAAACCCTGCGCGCCAACGGTTTCGACGTGCGGATCATCTCCGCGTCGGCGGAGCCGGTGGTGCGGGTGTGGGCGGCCGACCTCGGTTTCGCGCCCGACAAGGTGATGGGGGTGCGGACCGAACGCGACGGTGATGTCCTGACGTCGAAGTTGGTGCCGTGCGGGGGCGAGACGGCAATCCCGTACATCGAGGGCAAGCGGTGCCGGGTCAACGAGGACGTCTTCGGGGTCAAGGGGCCCGCAGCGTTCGAGCAGCAGGCCGAGCCCAAGCGCGCGGCCTTCGGCGCCGGGGACTCCGACACCGATGTCACGTTCCTCACCGATGCCACCGCCCTGCGCCTGGTGCTCAACCGGAACAAGACCGAGTTGATGTGCTCGGCCTACGACAACGCTGACGGTCGCTGGGTCGTCAATCCGATGTTCATCGAGCCGAAGAAGAAGCAGGGCGACGCATACGAATGCGCGACGGAGGGCTACATCGAGCCCAGCGGCAAGGAAGCCCCGCTGCACCGCGCGGACGGAAGCGTGGTGCCCGACCAGCAGGACGGGGTGTCCTGACGCCGTGAGAATGCTGGCGTAAAGCTCGGAGTTTCCTGGCTCAGCAATTCCACAGCGCGCCGGCGGGGTGCCCTACAGAATTCGGGCGTCACATATGCGCCATGAGTACACATGAGGGGCAGCTGAAGCTCAAGGGGCACAGCCGGATACAGGTAACGGGCATGTTACTTGGTGTCGCTGCCATCTCGGCGATGGCGGCGTTCGCGTTGGGGCATCCCGAGGAATTGCCTGCGGGGCAGGGCAAACCGCTCGCCGGATCCGGTGATGCCCCGACGAACACGGTTTTCACCCAGCCGGTGGTCGGCCCGATGAAACTCGGCAGCACTGTCACCGATACCACCCCGCCGGTTGCGAAATAGGCTGTGGTGGAACGCATGTCAACGCGCATTCTCGGAGTGGCGGCGGCCTTCGCGGCTCCGCTGGCGGCTCTGGTCATGAGCGGGGTCGCACACGCATCGTCGCCAGATGTCGTGGGCCAGAAGTACAGCGACGCATCGGGCACTCTCAGCGGAGCCGGGTACTCACCGGTGGTGGAGACCACCGTCGGTGACCGCGAATCCTGGTCGGACTGCGTCGTCACCCGTCAACAGGACCGCACCGTGCAACCGCCGCCCAACACCACGGGCTCGGCCACCAATCAGACGATGGTGTCCCTCAACTGCGACAAGTCGGTGGCATCGGCCACCGGGCCCGGTAACTCCGCGGCCAGCCCGGAGGGCCGTGCGGCGATTCAAGCTGCTCAACAGCAGGCCGCGCAGGACCAGGCGCAGGCCGAGAAGAAGCACTAGACTCGTCACGGCAGGGCGGCCTCCTCTGACGGCAGTGCCGCCGGGCCGGTGATGTTCGGATGCGCCTTCGGCGTCGCCATGGCCATCGGCGCCCGAACCCCCGTGGTGGTTGTGGCACCCAACGTCATGGCCGGTGAGGCCACCGTCGGGGGAGGTGGGGGTGAGTGGAGTGCCACCGACGCGCCGTGGCAGGCCGGCGTCACGCTCAACCAGGTCAGCGCCGCCACGGCGCCTGCGCCGGCGATGGCGGCAATCCTTCGGATTCTGAGGTTCTGTTCGGCAGTCACGGTGCTGGGCCCTCGTTCCTGCGGTTGGATGATGTCGAGCCTTCGGTCACCCCAGTTCACGCCCGGAATCTGGGAGTTGCGATGCGTCCGCGGTGTGAGTTCTCTAGGAGGGCGGCACGCGCGCCGGGTGACGTGGGGCGGGGCTTTGCGGCCCAGCCTCCGCGCCCGGCCCTCAAGGGCGTTTTGACCTGCCGCGACGCCGCCCGGTAAGCTGCTCCGTTGGTGTGTGCTGCCCTTCTGGGGCGAGCGGGTCCCGGGTCAATGTCGGTCGCCGGGAAAACCGCGTACATGCGCCGCGACCGGCACCCGGCTCGCTCCGGGGTCCGAAACCCGAGTTAACGCTCGAATAAAGATAGAGGTATGCGCTGTGCCTACGTACACGCCGAAGGCGGGTGACACCACGCGTCAGTGGTACGTCATCGACGCCCAGGACGTGGTGCTCGGCCGGCTCGCCGTCGAAGCAGCCAAGCTGCTCCGCGGCAAGCACAAGCCGACGTTCACGCCGAATGTCGATGGTGGCGATTTCGTCATCGTCATCAACGCCGAGAAGATCGCCGTCAGCGGCGACAAGCTCACCAAGAAGTTCGCTTACAGCCACTCGGGTTACCCGGGCGGTCTGCGCAAGCGCACCATCGGCCAGCTGCTGGAGAAGCACCCGACCCGCGTCGTCGAGAACGCGATCATCGGCATGCTGCCCCACACCAAGCTCGGTCGTCAGATTCAGAAGAAGCTCAAGGTCTACGCCGGTCCGGATCATCCGCACGCCGCGCAGCAGCCGGTTCCGTACGAGATCAAGCAGGTGGCCCAGTGACCGAAACGATTGAGAACGGCGACGTCGTCGAAGCCGTGACCGAGAGCGTCGAGGTGGAGCAGGAGCACCGCGAGCCGGTCATCATCGACCGTCCGATCCAGACCGTCGGCCGCCGCAAGGAGGCCGTGGTGCGAGTTCGCCTGGTGCCCGGCACCGGCAAGTTCAACCTGGACGGCCGCACCCTGGAGAACTACTTCCCGAACAAGGTGCACCAGCAGCTGATCAAGGCCCCGCTGGTCACCGTCGACCGCGTCGAGCACTTCGACATCTACGCCCACCTCGATGGTGGCGGCCCCTCGGGTCAGGCCGGCGCCCTGCGCCTGGCGATCGCCCGCGCGCTGATCCTGGTGCAGCCGGAGGACCGGCCGGCACTGAAGAAGGCCGGGTTCCTTACACGTGACCCGCGTGCCATCGAGCGCAAGAAGTACGGCCTCAAGAAGGCCCGCAAGGCGCCTCAGTACAGCAAGCGCTGATCTGTCGCCTTTACGGCCGAACGAACCCGCCGGGTGTGTCATGTACACACCCGGCGGGTTTGTTTTTTGGTGTCCGTGGGCGTTCCCGGACTGTTGTTTCCAGTGATATCGCGTTAGCGGTTCCAGTGATGTTATCGATGGTATCGTTCTAGTTGTTAACAGCGATACGACTGGAGGCTCACATGGCACAGCGGCACGACTACGACGTGATCATCGTCGGGGCAGGCACTGCCGGCTCGGTCCTGGCGTCCAGGCTCAGCGAGGATCCGGCCGTCCGGGTGCTGCTGATCGAGGCGGGCGGCCCCGTCGCGGAACCGGCAAGTGCGATCCCGCCCCAATGGCAGACCCTGGTCGGCGGCCCGGCTGACGCCGGCGGACTCACGCCCGTACAGGCCGGCACGGGAACCGCGATCCATGTGGCCCGTGGTCGCGGCCTCGGCGGTTCGTCGTCGATCAATGCCATGATGTTCGCCCGCGGGCATCGCGAGAGCTACACGGACTGGCCTCTGGGCTGGCAGTTCGACGATCTGCTGCCCTACTTCAAGCGAAGTGAAACGGTGCGCGCCGGAGATCCGGCCCTGCGTGGGGTCGACGGGCCGCTGCACGTCGGAAAGGCAGACCCGCCCAACGCCGTGCTGGCCGCGGCCCTGTCCGCGGCCGGACAGTGTGGGTACTCCCTGGCGCGCGACATCAGCAGTGGGGACGAAATAGGCTTTGGTGCAGCAGATCTGACGATCCGCCGAGGACGCCGACAGAGTGCGGCGGACGCCTACCTGCTGCCCGCGCTGGGGCGCCCCAATCTCGAACTGGTCTCCGGCGCCCTGGTGCACCGGTTGCTGATCAGCGCCGGCCGGTGCATCGGTGTGCGCTTCCACACCGCGGATCGCGCCGTCACCGAGAGCTTCGCGGGGGAGGTGGTGCTGGCGGCCGGGGCGATCGGCTCGGCCCAGCTGTTGATGTTGTCCGGGGTGGGGCCGCGGGCGCACCTGGACGCAGTCGGCATCGACGTCGTCCACGATCTGCCCGGAGTCGGATCCAATCTGCAGGACCATCCGCTCACGGGTGTCATATATCATGCAGCACAACAAATTCCGACACCGGAGAACAATCACGGTGAGGCCATGGGCCTGATCCGTACCGCCTCCACCGACGGGCCTCCAGACCTGCAGATCCTGCTGGTGGACACGGCCGCGGTGACGGGCCTCGATCTACCCGACACATATCTGATCGGGGTGTCGGCCATGCAGCCATACAGTCGCGGCAGCGTCAGGCTGGCCACGGCGCACGCCGACCAGGCCCCGGTGGTGGATCCGAATTACCTCAGCGACGAACGCGACTGGAAGGTCATGGTCGAAGGCTTCAGGATCGCCCGTGAAATCGGGGGCGCACCCGCCTTGTCCGCCTGGCGCGGAGAGGAACTGGCCCCCGGTCCCGCGGTGGTGGACGAGGAGTCGCTGCGACAGTTCATCCGGGCGAGTGCCAGTTCCTACTTCCATCCGGCCGGCACGTGCGCGATGGGTGATTCCCCGCAGTCGGTCGTGGACACCGGCCTTCGTGTCCACGGCATCGCCAATCTGCGGATCGCGGACGCCTCGGTGATGCCGTCGCTTCCGTCGAACAACCCGATGGCGACCGTCTACGGACTGGCCGAGCGGGCGTCCGCTCTGATTCGGGACGCTTCGTGACGGCCGCTCAGGGGGTCGTCTGATCGGCGAGCCGGCCCAGCCATTCCTCCAGCAGCGCCCGCTCGGCTGAGCTGACCGGGACGTCGCCGGCTCCCCGCAGTGCCTCGGCAAGGGCCACGGCACGGGCGGGGAGTTCGGTGCTGTGAGCCTGTGGTGTCGATGCGCTGTGCAGGATCGCCGAGAAGACGTTCTCGCGAACGATCTCGGACAACTGGAAATCCCGCTCGCCCGGCGCCTGCTGCACCAGGGTCAGGATGATTCCGAGGCCGGCGGAATAGATGTAGCGGGTGGCGCGGTCGACGCTCATGGCGAGCCTGCCCTGATCGCCCAGCTTGGCCACGGTCTCGGCGAGCAGGTTCACGGTTTCGGTCTTGGCTGCGGCGCCGAGCTCACCGGGCTGTCGGGTCGGCGCGTAGGCGAGCAGGTACGCGGCGGGGTGCCGGAGCGCGAATTCCAGGTGGAGGTCCCATATCTTGCGCAGTTGGTCGAGCGGATCGGTGGACTCGTCCATGAGCTGGCGCTTGGCCGCGATGTACTCCCGCAGCAGATAGTGCGTCAGCGCATCGAGCAGGCCGTCCTTGTCGCCGAACTGCCGATAGATGACCGGAGGCTGGACGCCGGCGGCCGCCGCGACCGCCCGCGTGGAGACCGCGTCGACGCCGCCGGAGTCGAGGAGCTCGGCTGCTGCCCGGAGCAGATTGTCGGCGTTGCTGGGCCGTTCGCTGTTCTGGCTTGCGGTCACCATGTTTCCGACGATAACAAAATCCGCGAATCACTTGTTCACCTGCTGGCCCCGACCTGGGTGGGCGAGCCCGAACGAGGCGAATTCCGCCCCGTTGACCTCGGCAGACACTCATATGAGGCGGTTTCTTGCCGATTCGAGGTTTGAGGACCGTGTCGAGGTGGAAGTCCTCGGGGCGGAGAGCAGGGGCCGCTTTGTGTCAGCAGGGTTGTGCACCGCAGGACCTTCCTGCCACCGGTGAAACGTCGTACCGACGTCGGGGGACCGGGGCCGCTTTCCCATCGGAAGGAGCAATTGTGGGGAACTTCGTGAAGACTGCGACCGCGGGCGCGATGCTCGGCGGATCGCTGCTGTTTACGGTCGGCCTGGGGATCGCCAACGCCGCGCCTGACACGCTCGGCGACGGCAAGGTGAATCTCACCCTCGGCAACGTCTCGGTCCTGGAGAACGTCGACACCGCCGCGGCGGCACAGATCGCGGCGGGGGTGTGCGATAACACCGACACGTCGTCGCTGACCACTGCTGTGCAGGGTGTCGACACGAACGGCGCCGACCACGTCGTGTGCACCAACAACCTGGGGACCATCTCGTTCAGCCAGAACGGCACCAGTGAGCGACCCGGCAATGCCGCCGAGGGAACGGCGCCGCGTAGCGTCGCGCCGGCGGCGCCGACGACGCCTCAGGCTCCTGGAGCCGGCCACTCCTCGTCGGATGGCGAGGGCAGCTAGCGATTCGTCGCCGGCCCTGCCCGCGGATCAGCTGCGGGCAGGGATCCGGTGATCATGCATCCGAGGATCACGAACGAATATCGATCTGGCCCCGGGATGGTCGCTGACCTCGTCGGTTGTGTTTCCGGCAGCCAATTATGAGAAGTTTAAGGGCATGGGTCGACTGTTCGGCACCGATGGGGTGCGCGGGGTCGCCAATCGCGATCTGACCGCTGAACTGGCAATAGCACTCGGTTCGGCGGCCGCCCGGCGTCTCGGCAACTCCGTGGGACCCGGCCGGCGGGTCGCCGTGGTGGGCCGTGATCCGCGCGCCAGCGGCGAGATGCTGGAAGCCGCGGTGATCGCCGGTATCACCAGCGAGGGAGTCGACGTCTTGCGCGTCGGGGTCCTGCCGACGCCCGCGGTGGCGTATCTGACCAGCGCTTATGATGCGAACTTCGGGGTGATGATCTCCGCGTCGCACAACCCGATGCCCGACAACGGCATCAAGATCTTCGGTCCCGGTGGGCACAAGCTCGACGACGCCGCCGAGGACCGCATCGAGGAACTCGTGCAGGCGGGGCCCGGAAGCAGGCCCACCGGTGCCGGGATCGGCCGGGTTCTCGACGCCGAGGACGCGTTGGACCGCTACCTGCGCCACGCCTCCAAGGCCGTCACCACCCGCCTGGAAGGCCTCACCGTCGTCGTCGATTGCGCGCACGGTGCGGCATGGGCGGCCGCTCCGCGGGCCTACCGGGCCGCCGGAGCCAACGTCATCGCGATCAACGCCGCGCCCAACGGCCTCAACATCAACGACGGCTGCGGATCCACCCACATGGATGTGCTGCAGGCCGCGGTTCTCGAGCACGGCGCCGATCTGGGCCTCGCCCACGACGGCGATGCCGACCGGTGCCTGGCGGTGGACGCCGCGGGCCGGCTCATCGACGGCGACGCGATCATGGTGGTGCTGGCGCTGGCCATGCAGGAGGCCGGCGAGTTGGCCTCCGACACGTTGGTGGCCACGGTGATGAGCAATCTCGGTTTGCACCTGGCAATGCGGGCGGCCGGTATCGAGGTCCGCACCACCGGTGTCGGGGACCGCTACGTGCTGGAGGAACTGCGGGCCGGCGAGTTCTCGCTCGGTGGTGAGCAGTCGGGTCACATCGTGTTGCCCGGCCTGGGCACCACCGGTGACGGCATCGTCACCGGCCTGCGCCTGATGTCGCGGATGGCCCAGACCCGCAATACCTTGGCTGCGCTTGCCGAGCCGATGCGCACGTTGCCGCAGGTGCTGATCAACGTTGCGGTCCAGGACAAGGCCGCGGTGGCCACCGCGCCGTCCGTGCAGTCCGCCGTTGCCGAGGCCGAGGCTGAACTGGGCGACACCGGGCGAATCCTGTTGCGGCCCTCGGGTACCGAACAGGTGGTCCGGGTGATGGTCGAGGCCGCCGACGAGAACACGGCCCGCCTCCTCGCGGTGCGGGTGGCCGATTCGGTCAGCGGCCAGTCAGCCTGAGGGAACCGCACGGCTCCCGGCTGCGTCTAAACCGGGCATGGGAGACGTAACTACCGCGCGCGTCGACGCTGCGGCGTTGCAACAGGCGGCACGGCACTACGATGCCGTCGCCGAGATCGTCGATTCCGGCATCCGAATGCGCCTGCGATTCGACGGCGCGACGGCCGGACGGGCGCACACGGCCTCGGGTGAGTCGGTGCGGGGCGCGCTCGACGAGTGCATCGTGCCGCTGCGGCAATGGGCCCGCGCTGCGGGTGAGGTCGCCGCGGTGCTGCGGAGCACCACCGGCCGGTACGTCGCCGCGGATGCCGACGCGGCCACCCGGGTGGGTTGAGGCGTGGCCCAAACCGTGGATGCCGCAGCACGTTTGGATCGGGGTCAGCCCACGGTCGAGAATTTCGCCGAATTCGTCTGGGCCTGTGGGCTGCTGGGTTATCAGCATCCGGACCTCACCGCACACGTGGGCCAGGTGCACGACTGGTACGCCACCGAAGACGGCCTGGACCTCGCGACGCTGGACAGCGACTGTGCGGCCCTGGCGGCGGCCGCGGGCTCGGCCGAGCAGGCGCTGCGACTGCAGGACGATCAGCTCACGGCACTGACCCAGGCCTGGCAGGGAGCCGGCGCGCAGGCCGCGCATGATTTTCTGCTGCGCCACGGTGAGGCGGCGCAGCAGGCCGCTGCCGCTGTTCGGAGAGCGGCCGACACCATGGCCGCGTTGCGTGATCAGCTGTGCCGGGCCGTCGACAGCAAGGTCGCGGCCACCGAAGGCATCGCGACGCGCTGTGCGGCACAACGCGATACCTGGCTGGCCGCGGCCCGCACCGTGCGGACCGGGCTCGGAGATCGCGCCGCCGCCAGTGAACTGATCGATGCCCAGGTGAAACCGTTCGTCGACAACGACATCGGTGCGGACTGGGTGGCGGCGATGCGTTCGGTGACCACCGCGGTGGACGACGCCTACGGTGCCGCGATCACGGCGCTGACTGATCGCCCGGTTCCGGTGTTCGAGATCCCCGGTGATCTCGGACCGTCGTGGACGCCCCGCAGCGGTGCAGCGGTTTCGGTGGACCCGCCGATGAGCAGTGCCAGAACGGTTCCCGCCGGATTCGTGGCGCCCGTTGCCTCCGGCGCCGTGCCGGTGTCGGCCCCGGCAGCCGCGGCGGGCATGCCGCAGATGGGCCCGCAGACTGCCGCTGCAGCACCGCCTTTCGCGCCGGCGGCTGCCGATCCGATCCCGCCGTCGGCTCCACCGGTCACCAATCCTGCCGCACCTGATCCCGCAGCGGGATGGGGTTCGCCGCTCGGCAGTGGACTGTCCGGGGCCGGGTTGTCGGGAGAGGGATCCGGGTTGTCCGGGATCGGTCAACAACTCGCGGACTTGTTCGGCGGGTTGATCGGATCGACCTCGGACGGATCGCTGGGTCCGGAGACCGACGCTGCGCTGCCTGGGCAACTCGACATCCCGGAGACATCTGACGCGGCCGACGACGCCGACAATCTCGACAAATCGGACGACGACGAGGACGACCGCGAGTCGGACGACGACGAGGCGCCCACAGCCGAAGACGCTGGCACCGAAGAGGACACCGAAGAGGACACCGAAGAGAACACCGACACGGCCGCCGACGACCAAACGGTCGAGGAGGATTCGCCCGACGCGCCCGCGCCCGTTGACCCGGCCGCCGATGCCGTCGAATCGCAGCCCGTCGTCACGCCGCCGGTTGCCCCGACCCCGCCGGCCGAGCCATTGGTGGCACCCGCGGACAAGACACCGTGTGAGATCGCTGCCGACGCGCTGCCGCAGGTCGGCGGCTAGACGTCCGCGCCGAATCGGATTTCGATCCCTGCCAGTGGGACTTTCGGCGCCGGAGTGGACAGCTGAGTGTTAGACCTTGTTGTGACGTGAAGCACAGTCACCGCGAGATTTCGGAGGTGTTCTCGATGGCAATGGAATCCGAGTGCGAGGTGCGCGAGATCGAGGCCGAAGCGCCGCCGATGCGTTTCGCCCGTGGCTGGCACTGTCTCGGACTGACTCGCGACCTCGGTGACGGGGAACCGCACTCGATCAACGTCTTCGGTCAGAAGCTCGTCGTGTTCCGCAGCGGCGACGGCAAGATCAACGTGCTGGACGGATACTGCCGGCACATGGGCGGTGACCTGTCCCAAGGCCAGGTCAAGGGCAATGAGATCGCCTGCCCCTTCCACGACTGGCGGTGGGGCGGCGACGGACGCTGCAAGAGCGTGCCGTACGGCAAGCGCGCCCCCCGTCTGGCTCGGACCGTCACCTGGACGACCCTTGAGCAGGACGGGATGCTGTTCGTCTGGAACGATCCCGAGGGCAAACCCCCGCCCGCCGATGCGACGATTCCGCGCATCGAAGGCGCCTCCAGCGATGAGTGGACCGATTGGCATTGGTACACAACGGTGGTCAACGCCAACTGCCGTGAGTTGGTGGACAACGTGGTGGACATGGCGCACTTCTTTTACGTGCACGGATCGATGCCCACCTACTTCAAGAACATCTTCGAAGGCCACATCGCCACCCAGTACATGAACGCCGATACCCGTGCCGACCGTGACGATGTGGGTGGCTCGACGATGCTGGGCACCACATCGGTGGCGTCCTACTACGGACCGGCCTTCATGATCGACGACCTGACGTACCACTACCCCGACGCCGACCACTACAGCGTGCTGATCAACTGCCACTATCCGATCGACGCGAATTCGTTTGTCCTGCAATACGGCATCATCGTCAAGAAGGCCGAAGGGCTGTCCGCCGAGCTGGCCATGCAGAACGCCGTCGCGCTGGGCGACTGGGTCAAGATCGGCTTCGAACAAGACGTGGCGATCTGGAAAACCAAGGCGCGCATCGACAACCCACTGCTGTGTGAGGAAGACGGGCCGGTGTACCAGCTGCGCCGTTGGTACGAACAGTTCTACGTCGACGCCGGCGCGGTGGCCGCCGACATGGTCGACCGCTTCGAATACGAGGTCGACACCACGAGTGCTCAGCGCGCGTGGGCGCAGGAGATCGAAGACAACATCGCTGCCCGCGCCACCGCCCAATCCGTGCCATGACCGTCCGCCTCGACCCTCGTCTCGAAGAACTGCCGATGATGCCGGTGTCGTGCCGAAGCTGCGGCGCAGTCGTATTGGCCCGCAAGAGCAGTTGGCAGCAGACCAGCGTGCAATGGAATGCCGCAGCCTCCGGGCGGTGCCCTCAGCGTCGCGACGCCGAGGCGCTGGCCGGCCACGGTAGCCGCGGACTGTTCCTCGGCTGCGATGCGATGGCTGCTTCGGTCATGGCGGCCACCATCGAGGGGGGCCTGCGCCTGGCCGACGCGGATACCAGGTCTGACGCCCCGTCGATCAGGTGAGGATCGACGCGAGCCGGCTGATGCTGTCGCGGATCGCGTCCTCGCCCAGTGCGCCATATCCGATCACCAGGGCCGGCGGAGCTGAACCTGGGTCGGCCCAATTCCAGCGGGCACCGTCCAGACGCAGTCCCCGGTCCCGGGCGGTGGCGACGACGGTGTCCTCGTCCGAGTTGCCCGGCAGCCGAAGGTAGACGTGCAGGCCGGCGTCGATTCCCGTCGGCCGCGTCTGAGGCATCGACGCGCTGATCGCCGCGAGCATGGCGTCGCGTCGCCGGCGATACATCGGGCGCACCCGCCGCAGGTGGCGAGTCAGCCCGCCGGTACCGATGAACCGGGACAGGGCCAGTTGCTCGAGCGCGGAGTTGCCCATGTCGTCGTGCAGTTTTTCGGCCGCGACGGACTCCACCAGCCAGGGCGGCAGCGCCATCCAACCGAGTCGCAGGGCGGGAGTCAGCGTTTTGCTCACGCAGCCCGCATAGGCTACGCGATCCGGGTCGAGTCCTTGTAAGGCAGCGACAGGGCTTCTGTCATAACGGAATTCGGCGTCGTAGTCATCTTCGATGATCAGCGTATTCCGGTCGCGGGACCATTCGATCAGCGCTGCCCTGCGGTCCGCGGCGAGGACGACACCGGTCGGATACGAGTGGGCGGGAGTCACCAGCACGCCGTCGACGTCGAGTTCAGCCAATCTCGCAACTTCGAGCCCGTTCTCGTCGACCGGTACCGGCACCACGCGCAGCCCGGCGCGTGCGATGGCGTCGCGGTGAAATCCGAAACACGGGTCCTCCACGGCGAGGGTGCGGCATCCCCGCGCCCGCAGTGACCGGGCCAGCAACACGATCCCCTGAGTGAGACCCGATGTGACGATCATCCGGTCGGGTGTGGTCGCAACTCCGCGTACCCGGGCCAGGTAATCGGAGAGGGCTTCGCGCAGCGGGCGAGTTCCGAGCGGGCCGGGGTAGCCGAGCTGGGCGTTGGGCACCTCGGTGAGAGCGTTGCGGTAGTGCCGCAGCCATTCGGTACGCGGAAACAATGCGGCGTCCGGCAGGCCGCCGCCCAACGGCGCGGCCGGATCCCGCGCTCGACGTACGTGCGGAGATGGTTGTGGGGCAACCTGTTTGACCCTGGTTCCGGAACCTTGGCGTCCGGTCAGGTAGCCATCGGCGACCAGATGTTCGTAGGCGGCGACGACGACGCTGCGGGCCACGCCGAGCTGTGCTGCCAGCGCGCGGGACGGCGGTAGGAGTGAGCCCCCCGCGAGCCGGCCCTGCTGTATCCCCACGCGGAGTTGATGTTGCAACTGCATTGCGAGCCCGTCGCGCGACGACCGGTCCAGGGTGACCAGAAGATCCGGGGGAAATCCGGTATCAGCAAAATTGGTCTGCTGATCGCCTCCACAATTGGACCCTGACATATACCAATACTAGGAGCGATCGTGATGGCATGTCTTCGATCAACAACCTCGCCTCAGCCGTCGCCCGACCGCTGATCGTCTCCTGGATGCCGGGGCCCGCCTCCGCCGGCGACCGGCCTGTCGTCATCAGCGTGACCGAATACGCCGCGCATTCTCTCCGGCATCTGCCGGGCGTCGCCTACAACGGGATGCGGATGCGGGAAGGCTGGTATGCCATGCCTGGCGCGGTCGGCCTCTGGTTGTGGAGCATGCCCGCTTCGGGCCTCAGTGGGTCGATCTCGGTCTGGACCGATACCGAAGCACTGCAGCGGTTTATCGGGCTGCCGCACCACGTCGACGTCATGCGCCGCTACGGAGGCCGCGGCGACGTCCGGTCGACCACCTGGGAGGCCGACACGTTTGATCGGGCGGGCACCCTCGCGCGGGCCCGGGAATGGATCGGGCAGTAGTCGCGGCGGTTGGCGGGCGGCACCGTTGACAACTGACGTGGTCACCCCGGACCCCGTGTCTCTGCGTCAAGATGGTCCGATGAGCGCGCCCAAGACCGCCAGAACTGGACCGGGACGGCCCGCCGGTATCGACAGCGGCGATACCCGCCAACGGGTCATCGATGCAGCGTGTCGGTGTTTTGCGCAGTTCGGTTACGGACCCGCGACCAACAACCTGATCGCTGAGATGGCCGGCGTGACTGCGGGCTCGGTCTACTACCACTTCGGGACGAAGAACAAGTTGTTCGAGGCGGTCTGTGATGACGTCTACGGCAAGATCCTGGCCAGTGCCGCACCGGCCATGGCCGGGCCGCACTCGATGGACGAACTACTGCGGGCGGCGTTGACCGAATCGATGCGGATCAACCGCGAGTATCCCGAACTTGCCGGCTTCGTCGCGACTGCACCGATCGATGCCCGTCGGCACCAAGAGCTGGTCGCGGGTTACTCGAAGCAGGGCGCCCGGATGACCGACGCGCTGGCCCGGTCTGTCGTCGATGGTCAGCGGGCCGGCGGATCTCCGCAGAGTACGACCCGGTGCAGGTGGCGCGGGTGATCGGTGCGATTGTCGACGGCTTCGCACACGCGGCGGCCGTCACCGAACCAGGCGAGATGGCCGGCGTGAACCGGCTTTTCGAATCGTTGCTCCTGAATGCGGCACTCGGCAAGCGTCCGGCACCCACGACATCTGCCTGACAGCGGCGACCCTACTGGCCCACCGCCTTCTTGAGGTTGTCGCGCACCTGGGAGGCGGCGTGGCTGATGTCCTTGCGCGCCTTGGTGATTGCATCGCTCACCGGCTTCTTCCTGGTCGGGTTCGCGGTGCTCTTGGTCGTGGAACTGTCGGTGTCCGAGGATCGGACCATAGTGCGTCCGTTGCCGAAACTCGCCTGATTGTCGACCGCAGTGCGCACATTGCTTGAGGGGACCAGCGAACCGGCGATCTTCTCGGTTTCCTGCCGCGCGACGGTGGTCACCGATCCGATCGCACCCAGCTTCGCCAGCGACGGAGCAGTGGGACTCGTTGCGTCGTACGGGTCGACGTGGGCGTCGGCGGCGTCCGGGTCGCCGAACACGGCCTTCTGAACCTGCCTGGCCCCTTCCTGGAGGGCGGCACCGACGTCACCGCCCTCGGTGGCCGCGAGGATGGGTTCCTGGATGGCCGATACCGCCGAGGCGCGGACATATGCCCCTACCTGAAAAGCAGTGGCACCAAGCTTTTCCGACGAAAGCAGTAGTTGCTCGATGACCTCGGGGGCGCCCGCTTCGGTGAGGTTGGCGGCCACCTGGTTGACGGCTACGACCGTCGCGGGCAGGACGGCGCCGTCGACGATCTGGCGCAATGCGTAGTCATGGGCGTCGCTGGGGTTGCCGGTGGGCTCGACGTCGGCCGGAATGTAGAAGCCGGGGACGAATTCGTCGTAACCGAGCCCGAATTTGGTGTTCAGCGCCCCGGTCTAGATGGATTCCGAGGACTCCTGCGCCAGAAGGAGAATCGTGGGAATCCGGGTGGGCGACGCCACGGCCAAGAACGCGGTCACGAACGGAAGCACTGCCTCACCGACCACAGCGAGCGTGGCGCGATTGGCCGATTGCCCGATGCCGTCAGCAAGGATCTGGGCGTTCTCGGTGAGGAACATGACCGGGTCGGTCGGAGCGGCAGGGTTCCCCGATTGTCGGTTCGTCAGTGCGCCCGTCTGGTCGGCGGCGCGGATTGTGACCACCTGCAGACCCGGGGGAGGCGTTGAGGGAAAGGCGACGGACGCCACGCGCACGGCCCGCATGTCGATGCCCGCGGCGTCGGCATCCGACGGGGTTACGACCACCAGGCCCAACGCGACGATGCCTGCGCCTGCGACAGCACCACTGGTGCCGAGGTACGAACGAACCATCTCTCATCTCCCTTGGGGCGGTGTGACCCGTTGATGGTCACTTGTCCCAGGGGAGGTGATGTGAGTAGTCGGGTACTGCAATTTTGCAACCCGTCAAATTTTTTGACGGGTGCTACTGGGTGAGCGCGACGAGCTCCTCGCAGAACTTCACGGTCTCGGCGGTATCGGTGGCCAGCGGGTGCACCAGCATCGTGGTCACCCCGGCCTCGGCGTATGCGGCGAGCCGCTCTTTGACGAATCCCTTCGGCCCGACCAGCGACACGTTGCGCACCAGGTCGTCGGGGACGGCCGCGATGGCCTCGGCCTTCTTGCCCGCCAGGAACAGGTCCTGGATGTGGTCGGCGACCTCGCCGTAGCCGTACCGGGTGGCCAGCTTGTGGTAGAAGTTCTGCCCGCGTGCGCCCATGCCGCCGATGTACAGCGCCAGTTGGGGTTTCGCCCAGTTAAGCCGGTCATCGACGTCGTCGCCGATGGCCAGGCTGGCGCTGACCATGACGTCCAGCGGTCCCAGCGCCCGATCGCGCTTGGCGGCTCCGGCCCGCAGGGCGTCGCCCCAGACGTCGTCGGCCTTCTCCGGGAGGTAGAACACCGGTTGCCAGCCCTCGGCGATCTCGGCGGTCAGCTCCACGTTCTTGGGCCCCAGCGCCGCGATGGTGATCGGAATGCGCTCACGGACAGGGTGATTGATCAAGTGCAGCGATTTGCCCAGGCCGGTGCCGCGGTCGGCGGGCAGTGGCAGCTGGTAGTACTTGCCGTCGTAGTCCAGGTTCTCGCGGCGCCACACCTTGCGGCAGATCTCGACCACCTCACGGGTGCGGCCCAGCGGCGCGTCGAACGGCACGCCGTGGAAGCCCTCCATCACCTGCGGGCCAGAGGTGCCGATGCCGAGGCGGAACCTGCCGTCGGACACATAGTCGACCCCGGCCGCGGTCATGGCCATCAGGGCCGGCGTGCGGGTGTAGATCGGGACCACGCCGGTGCCGAGCTCCATGGTGGAGGTCTTGGCGGCCAGGTAGCCGAGCTGGCTGATCGCATCGTACGAGTACGCCTCGGCGACCAGGGCGATGTCGACGCCCACCTTCTCCAGTTCGACGACTTGGTCGGCAGCCTCTTTGAAGCCGCCGGCATAACTCAGGAAGATGCCAGTGCGCATCGCAGGAGTGTAGCAACCCAACCAGTTGGTTGGGTGCGGGGCCCGCCGTTGCTGGGGTGGTACGGAGATGTCGCGGTGGTCGCATCGTGTGCTGGCCGGCTTGTCCGCAGCCGGCATTGCGAAAGTCGGCAACCGCAATTAATCTCGCGGTCGTCGCGAAAAACGACCTCCTGACATCGAATTGGCAGTGCGGTCGCGTGCACGGCATTCCTGCGTGATCGCAGGATGCCCAGCGTCTCCGAAGTCCTCACCGCCGGTGAGGCTGTTTACAGGAGCGCAGGAATGACGAATTCAATCGCCATCGTCGGCGCCGGACTGGGAGGGCTTACGCTCGCCCGCGTGCTACGCACCCAGGGTGTGGCTGCGACGGTCTACGAAGCCGAGGCCGGCCCCGACGCCAGGGGGCAGGGCGGTCTCTTGGACATGCATCTCGACACCGGGCAGGTCGCTCTCAGGACCGCAGGTCTGTTCGACGCTTTTCTGCATCTGGTTCGCCCCGGTGAGGATGCCAAACGCATCGTTGACCGTGACGCCAACGTCCTGTTGGACCGCCCCGGTACGGATCGGGGGACCCGGCCCGAAGTGGACCGCGGTGAACTCCGAAGAATGCTGCTCGACTCGCTACCGGCCGGTACCGTCCGTTGGAACCACAAGGTCGTTGCCGTGACACCGAATGATGATGGGCGGCAGATCATCACGTTCGGCAGTGGGTCCTCGGCATGCGCTGATCTGATCGTGGGGGCTGACGGCGCTTGGTCGGTAGTCCGGCGACGTTTGTCCGGTGCGGAGCCCTCGTACACGGGCACGTGCTTCATCGAACTGCGTATCGACGGCGGACCACAGCATGCCGCGTGCGCCGAGGTCGTCGGACGCGGCACTCTCATCGCGGTCGCTTCTGGGCGAGGCATCCTCGTGCATCACAATCGCGATGGCACGCTCACCGGCTACGCCGCCGTGAATACGGCGCTGGACCGGCTCACTTCGATCGATCTAAGCGATACGACGAGTTTGTCGCGCTACTTCGCGGCGGAGTTCGACGGATGGTCGCCTCGACTGACCGGCCTTCTTGACGCGAATCGTGCCGAGCCGGTGCTGCGTCCCATCTACGTGCTTCCAGTCGAACACAGATGGAACCGGTTGCCGGGATTGACTTTGTTGGGTGACGCGGCCCATCTGATGTCACCTTTCGCGGGACAGGGAGCCAACCTGGCCATGTACGACGCGGCCGAACTCGGCCAAGCGATCGCGTCGCGGGCCGGGGACATCGAAGGTGCGCTCGCCTCGTACGAACGCGACCTGTTCTCGCGTAGCCTGGAATTCGCCCGGGAAAGTGCGCGCAACCTCGAATTGTTCTTCGGAGACGACGCGGCGCACAGCGTCGTGGAGATCTTCGGTCACGCCGTGGAGTGAAGTCGTCGGCGTGTTACGGATCCAGCGTGCCCGACCGCTACGACTGCTTGCGGGATGCCGCGTCGATCGCCGGCAGGTAGATGTCGTCGACCAGCTCGGCGACGGTGCTCGATTGGATCGGGTTGCGGGCGAACAGCAATTCATTGCGCATGAGTGCCAGGATGCTCAGCGCCACCCGGTCCGAAATCTCGGCAGGCCCTATCTCGCCTCGATCGCGCGCGGCTTCGAGTGCCCGGCGGATCGTGTGGTCGGTCTGCGCGGCCACCTTCGTCTGGAAAGTTTGCAGTGTGGCGTCGTCGGATTCGGCGATGAGACTGCGGTAGGTATCGATTCCGATTTCGTGCCACTGGTTGATCAGGGACTCGACCATGGTCACGATGTCGTCGCGAAGGTTCTGGGATGGCACTGCGGCGGGTGGCGTGCGAAGTGTTGGGAGGGCATCGGTGACCATCTGGGCACGAGAACTGTAGCGGCGATAGAGGACCGGTTTTCCGGTCTTCGCGCGGCGCGCTACGCCTTCGAACGTGACGCCGGAGTATCCGTGATCCAGCAGCTCAGCCCAGGTGGCATCACGGATCGCCGACATCAGCACCTCGTCCCGGCGCCGTGAAACGGGCTCGGGTTCTGCGGCCACCCTTCGATTAGGCACGTTGCGTATCTTAATGGGCCGCGCTACCATCTCGAATATAAGAAACGGTACGTATCTTATGGAGGTGGGAGTTCATGGCTGTCCGATTGCCAGATGTCGCTGATCTCGATCCCGCAGGGCGCGAGGTCTACGACTTGTTTCCGGCCAACCTGTCCCGGGGTTTGGCTATGACCAGCTCGAGCGCGAAGCCTTACCTGGCACTCGGCCTTTCCTTTCGTACGGGCGCCTTGTCGCCTGAAACGCGGGAGCTGGTGATCTTGCGAGTCGGCGCGGTGACACGCGCCGAGTACGAGATCCATCACCATGTGCGCGAGGCGCGCGAGGCTGGAATCTCGGATTCGACGATCGACCACGTGCTATCCGGGGCCACGTCGTTCGGGGACCGGCGTGTCGATGCGCTCATCGCATTCGTCGACGACCTGCTGACGCGGATCGAGGGCGGTGGTGTAGCTGGCACCGCGCGCATGCAGGAGTTCTACTCCGACAACGACATTGCCGAGATCACCCTGCTGACTGGGCACTACGTGATGACCGCACTGTTCATCAACACCATGGGCATCATGCCTGAAGATGACGACGCCGATTCCCCGAGCATTCTGGCCGAAGCCGCTGCCAAGTTGCACGAATAGCAAGCGAAGGATGGACGATGACAGGCGAAATTCCTTTTGAGGAAGGCTTGTTCGACCTCGGCGGCGGAGCGCATGTATTTCTCTCCGGTAACGAGGCGCTCGGCCTGGCCAATGCGGGTCTGGTGGTCAGCGCGGGTGAAGCACTGGTGATCGACACGCTCTACGACGTGCGACATGCGCGGGCAATGTGCGCGCAGATGGACGAGCTGACCGCGACCGCGCCGGTGCGGTACGTCTTCAACACCCACACCGATGGCGACCATTTCTTCGGCAACCAGGTGTTTTCCGCCGATACCGAGATCATCACCAGCGAGGCCGCAAGTGCGCTGATGACGCAGGAGCATGCCGACCTCACGGCGAAACTGCTTGGGACGGAGACCAAACCCGGCGGCGCCCTGCACGCACTGGAACCGCTGGGGCGACCCTTCGACTTCTCTGAGGTGCGGGTACGTGCCGCCGACACCACATTCACCGGCGAAAACTCGTTCCGCGTCGGCAAACTCGATGTCGAGCTCCACGAACTCGGGCCGGCGCACACCGTGGGCGACGCAATCGCCTATCTGCCCGAGTTGGGTGTGCTGTACGCGGGAGACCTGTTGACCCACAACCCTGTTGCGGTCACCTGGTCGGGTTCGATTCCGAACTGGATCAAAGCGCTGGAGCGTATCCGCGCCTTCGGAGCCCGGAAAGTCGTCGCAGGCCACGGCCCCGTACTCGTCGGGGATGAGATCAACGCGGCCATCGATCGCGGAATCCGATTCTGGTCGAACCTGCACACCGATGCGACGCGACTCTACGACCAAGGGGTGCCGGTGGCCGAGGCCGTGGCGCGAATGGACATCCAAAACTATCCGGAAGCCACCGCGACGCTGCCGATCATCGTCACCGCGATCTATCACGAACGTGACCCGAACATCCCGTATCTGGACCTCACCCAGGCGATCGAGTCCATCGCGTCGCAACTCACTCGGCACACAACCGGGCAGGAGTAGGAAATGCGTGCAATCGAACTCTCACTGACCGGCTTCGATGTCCGCCACGCGGGCAGCTGCCTCTTCGCCGCAGAGGCGTTGCAGGTCGACGGGCCCGGCGGCGAGCAGGGCGTCGATCCGTGTGTGTAGATCACCTGAGGTGAGACGGGCGTAGAGGTTGGCACCGGGGCAGGAGGTGTCTGCGAAGTCCCGGTGCCCGCCGAGGGTGCCGCTGGCCAGGTGGAACTGCTGGGCGGCCCAGGCGAATGCTGTTGCCGCACCGGTGAGTTGGGCGTCGGTGACGGGTTCCTGGTCGAAGTCGCCCTCGCATAGGACGAGGAAGTGTCCGGCTGGGTCGTAGTTGGTCGCGGTGTCGCCGGCGAGGTCGGGGGTGCGTAGCTCGTAGATGTTGCCGTTGCGGTCGACGCCGACGTGGTAGGCGATGTCGATCCATCCATGGTCATTCTGGTGGTAGCGCTGGTGCTGGCGTAATCGGCTTGGGGCAAATCGATTCTCGCCGAGAACAACAGCGCTGTGGTGCAACGTCATTCGCGTGATGGTGTGGGGACGTCCACCAGGTCGGGCCGGTGCCGCGCCCCACGCTTGCCGGCAGATCTGGGCAAGGGGCTGCCCGCTGGCCATCGGGGTGGCCGGGACCGGCGTGGCGTTCGTTGGCGGCGCAGCGGGCGCCGAGCTCGAACCGGCGTTCTCGGCGCAAGCGCCGAGCGTCGCGGCCAACCCGAGGCTGCCACCGATCTGCATCAGCCGCCGTCGACTCAGTGCGTCGAGCCGCGTCCCTGGTCCACGGCTGGGCTGCGTGTCCATCGTGGTCACGATACGTAGCTGCCCGTCCTGGCACGGGCGCTTCGAAGCAGCGTGCGTCAAACGCCCGTCAGAACACGGTCAAGTGCGGCCCGGCCTACGGGACCCCAGTGCGGCTTGCCGCCGGGGAGGCCCCTATCTCCGTTCTGCCCCATGAGCATCAGGAAGAGGCTTTTCATGGCGGCCAGCCCGCGGGCGCGCCGGATCGCCGCCTCATCTGCTTGTGCGTACCTGTCGAAGAACCGTGCGGCCGTGCCCGCCGGTAGCAGTACCCATGCGGCTGCGAGATCCCACGCGGGATCGCCGGCGAACAGGTCACCGAAGTCCACGATGCCCGAGAGCGTTCCGGCCGAGACGATGGCGTTGGCGGGATGGAGGTCGCCGTGCACCCACACCGGCGGGCCCTCCCATGCCTGGGCCGCCACGGCTTTGTTCCAGACAGTTCGGACGTCGGTGGCGATGTCTTCGGGAACAACGGCCTGGAAGAAGTTCTCGAAGCCGTCCGTGCAGTTCCTGGGATGGGCCCCGCGGTCTGTGGCGATCGGCGCCTCGGCGGGTGCCTCCACATGAAGCGCCCGCAGGAAGCCCGCGAGCGTGTCGGCCGCATGAGTGCCGCGGCTGATCGCTTTGTGGTCCAGCGGCTCGCCGGGAACCCACGTCATCACCGTCCAGTGCTTGGGGAAGCGGTCGGACGGTTCGCCGAACCGCACCGGGGTCGGCACCGGGAGCGGCAGACGCGGGGCCAACACAGGTAGCCACCGTCGCTCCTTGAGCTGGAGTTCCGGGGTTCGGTCCATGCGCTGCATGCGCACGGCCAACTCATCCCCAAGGCGCCACATTTGGTTGCCCCAGCCGCCCGCCACCTCGCGGATGGCCAGCCCTGCAAGGTCTGGATGTTGGTCCTGCAGCAGGTGGCGGACCAGATCTGCGGTGATCTCGATCTCGGGGTCGGTCACGCGAATTCAGTTTACGGACGCGCCGCGGCCGCCATTATGTGATCAACTGCTTGATTACACGAGCGGCCCGTCACTACGCTGCTGCAATGACAGTGACCGCCGGCGCGGTGACCCCGCTCCTCATCGACGGCCGGCTGGCGCCCGGCGGTGGCGGCGCATTCCCGACCATCAACCCGGCGACCGAGGAACTGCTCGGCACGGCCGCTGACGGTGACGCGGCCGACATGGACCGCGCCATCGATTCGGCGCGGGCCGCGTTCGACGAGACGGACTGGTCACGCGACGTCGCATTGCGGGTGCATTGCCTGCGGCAGTTGCGCGACGCGCTCAACGCCGACATCGAGCGACTGCGCGCCATCACCGTCGCGGAGGCCGGCGCGCCGCTGCGGCTGACCCAGAGCGGACATCTGCAGGGTCCGATCAACGACCTGGCGTTCCCCGCCGACACTGCCGAAAGGTACCCGTGGCGCGTCGATCTCGGGGTGGCGGAGCCGCTCGGAGTGCCGACGCGGCGCACGCTCGTGCGCGAGCCGTTCGGTGTCGTCGGGGCGATCACGCCGTGGAACTTTCCGCATCAGGTGACGTTCGCCAAGCTCGGGCCGGCGCTTGCGGCCGGAAACACGGTGGTGCTCAAACCGGCGCCCGATACCCCGTGGTGTGCGGCAGAGGTCGGTCGGATCATCGCGGAGCAGACCGACTTTCCACCGGGGGTCGTCAACATCGTCACGTCGTCCGATCACCGCCTCGGTGCCATGCTCGCCGAGGATCCGCGTGTCGACGCCGTCTCCTTCACCGGTTCCACCGCGACGGGCCGCTCGGTGATGGCGGCAGCCTCTCAAACCATCAAGAAGATCTTTCTCGAACTCGGCGGCAAGTCGGCGTTCGTCGTACTCGACGATGCCGACCTCGTTGCGGCCTGCACGAGGGCCGCATTCGCCGTGACGACCCATGCAGGTCAAGGTTGCGCGCTGACCACTCGCCTCGTGGTGCCCCGGAACCGGTACGACGAAGCGGTCACTGCTGCCGCTGAGGCGATGGCGCAGATTCCGTTCGGGGACCCAAGCGACCCGAATGTCCTTTGCGGACCGCTTATTTCGGCCAGGCAGCGAGACCGGGTGCAAGGCTATCTGGACCTGGCGCTCGAAGAAGGCGGCACGTTCGCCTGCGGTGGCGGCCGGCCCTCCGGCGCGGGTTTCTTCATCGAGCCGACGGTGATCAGCGGGTTGACCAACGATGCACGGGTGGCCCGGGAAGAGATCTTCGGACCGGTCCTGGTGGTGCTGGCCCACGACGGCGACGCCGACGCGGTGCGCATCGCCAACGATTCGCCCTACGGGCTGTCCGGCACCGTCTTCGGTGCGGACCCCGAACGAGTCTCCTGGATCGTGTCGCGGCTACGGACCGGGACGATCAATGTCAATGGCGGCCAGTGGTATTCGCCTGACGTGCCGTTCGGGGGATACAAGCAGTCAGGCATCGGCCGTGAGATGGGCCTGGCCGGCTTCGAAGAATACCTTGAGACCAAAGCGATTGCCGAGGCGGTGAATTGACTTTGCGCACCTCACTTGTCGTGCGCCGGCAGCACTGTCCCACGGATCAGTCGCTTGGCCGCGTCGGTGGTGGCCCGGTAGGCGTCAGGTGAGAGGTTGGCTGCCTGCGCGGTCAAGCCGCGGCTGAGCGCGTAGAGCGCGTCGGTCGCCCCGGCGGCGCCGGCGTCATCGGCCAACGCTCCCTGCCGCTGCGCGTCGCCGATGATCTCGCGAAAGATGTTGTGTAGCGCCTCGAATCCGGCGTCGGCACGAGCGTCCCCTCGGGGCAGCGCCGAGCCTTCCGCTCGCATTTCCTGCTCGAAAGCGGCGAGGTGGGGATACTCGCGCAACAATTCCTCGGATGCGTCGAGGACCGCATCGAGGCGGTCGATGACGTCGGTGCGGCTCTGGGCGGCGGCCCGCAGCCGGGGGAGGGTGATCTCCTGGATTCTGGTCACCGTGGCGTCCAGCAAGTCCGACTTGTTCGAAAAATAGTGGTACAGACTGCCGCTGGTCATCTCTGCGGTGCGGGCGATCTCGCGAATGGTCGCCTTCGAGTAGCCGACCTCGGCGACACATCGCATGGCGGCGGCGATGATTCGCTCCCGGGTCGCTTCGCCGCTGGCGCCCACCGGGCGGCCGAGCTGCGGAGAAGGCGCCGTCATGGGCCCAGCATATGTCGGCTGTCGAGCCGACGGGCCGTTCGACCGCGGCTCTGGTGCTGTTTGCGCGCTACCATCCGAAGGACGATCGGGCCTGCGTCTTGGAGCAGGGCCCAGACCGGAGGGAGCCGGCGATGGCGACACCCCAGTTGGGTCGCCCAGTCGGCGCGAACGGTGAAGAGACGCGCCGGCGGATCATCGCTGCGACGATGCACTGCGTGGCCGAGGTCGGCTACGCCAGGGCGACGATTCGGGAGATCGCCCGCAGCGCGGGAATCACGAGTGCGAACCTGTACAACTACTTTTCGACCAAGTCGGAGTTGATGGAGGCGGCGATCGCGGCTCGGGCCGACATCGCGCTTCCGCGGCTGCGGGGCGCAGCGCACACACCTGGCGATGCCATCGACCGGATCGATGCCGTGCTCGACGAGTCCGGTCGGTTGATGCGGGAGTATCCCGAGCTCGCCGCGTTCGAGTGGGCCATTCGCGGTCAGAGCGCCGTCGCCGTCTATCCGGACGGCGCGGGTGACGGCGGTTTCCGGGCTCTGCGCGACATCGTCAAAGGCATCGTCGACGATGCCTGTCGGGACCGTCCCGGGGGAGTGCAAGGCGATGCGACGGTAGAGGCGATCTATGCCCTGGTCTACGGCCTCACCGAGTTGGCCGCGACGCAGTCGCCGCAGACGTACCAGCGGGCACTGAACGCTGCCAAACAGATGATCCGCGGGACGCTCTTCTGCGAGCCCTGACGCTCCGCGAGCCCTCCGGCGTTCCGTTGATGTGATCAATTGATTGATTATATAGTCGGCTGGTGACCGACGCTGACGGCTCGAACATTGACGTCGATGAGTTGCGCCGGAAGTATGCGGCCGAGCGCCAGCGACGGCTGAGGCCCGATGGCATCGCCCAATACGTGGAGATAGCGGGCAGATTCGCCGGCTTCGGTGAAGACCCGTGGGCTGACCCGCACTTCACCCGAGAGCCGCTCGCCGACGACGTGGACGTGGCAATCGTCGGCGCCGGATTCGGTGGGCTGTTGATCGGAGCGCGGCTGCGCGAGCTCGGTGTCGAGAACGTGCGACTGATCGACAAGGCGGCCGACGTGGGCGGCACCTGGTACTGGAACCGGTATCCGGGTATCGCCTGCGACGTCGAGTCGTACGTGTACATGCCGCTGCTGGAGGAGCTCGGCTACGTTCCCACCGAGAAGTATTCGAAGGGCGCGGAGATCTTCGCGCACTGCCAGCGCATCGCTCGGCACTACGACCTGTACCGCAATGCGTGCCTGCAGACCGAGGTACGCGAAATCCGCTGGATGCCTGAGCAATCACGGTGGCTCATCACCACAAACCATGGCGACGCCATCAGGGCCAGGTTCGTGGCGATGGCCAACGGCTACCTGCAGAAGCCCAAGCTGCCGGGGATTCCGGGAATGGGGTCGTTCCGCGGGCACACGTTCCACACCAGCCGGTGGGACTACGGGTACACCGGCGCGCATCTGGAGAACCTGGCCGACAAGCGGGTCGGCATCGTCGGTACGGGCGCGACCGCGATCCAGTGCGTCCCGCGGCTGGCCGCCTCCGTCGGGCAGTTGTACGTCTTCCAGCGCACCCCCTCGACGGTCGACGTCCGTGCCAACCGGGCCACCGATCCGGAGTGGGCGGCCTCTCTGGAGCCTGGATGGCAACGGCGCCGCATCGAGAACTTTCAGATGCTCACCGCCGGTGGACAAGCCGACGAGGACCTGGTCGACGACGCGTGGACGAGCCTCACCAAGAAGCTGCCGATTGTGCGGCACGACGCGGACGGTGGTCCGAGCACCGCCGAGCTCGCGGACTTCGCCAAGATGGAAGAAATCCGGGCCCGGATCGATGCCGTCGTGACTGATTCCGCTACCGCGCAGGCGCTCAAGCCGTGGTACGGCTACTTCTGTAAACGCCCCTGCTTCCACGATGAGTACCTCCAGGCGTTCAATCGCGAGAACGTCGCCCTCGTCGACACCCGCGGCCGCGGTGTCCAGCAGATCGGCGAGCACGGCGTAGTCGTCGATGACGTCGAATATCCCTTGGACTGTTTGATTTTCGCGACCGGTTTCGAGGTGGGCACCGAGTACGCACGCCGCACCGGATTCGAGATCATCGGCCGTGACGGCCTGACGCTCACCGACAAGTGGGCCGACGGTGTGCGTACGTTCCACGGCTTACAGGTCAACGGCTTCCCGAACTGCTTCATCGAGAGCATCGCCCAATCGGGCTTCACGGTGAATTTTCCCTACCTCATCGACACCCAGTCCCGTCACATCGCGTGGACGATCGCCTGGGCGCTGCAGCACGACGCTGCCGTGATCGAAGCGACCGCCGACGCGGAATCGGCGTGGGTCGACACTGTGGTGGAGCGTTCCGATGTCATCGCCGGCCGGCGTGAGTCGTGCACGCCGGGGTACTACAACCGCGAGGGTCAGGCCGACGTGAGTTTACGTCAGGGCAGCTTCTTCTTCGGCAGTCCGATGGAATACGCGGACATCCTGGCTGCGTGGCGGACTGATGGAAACCTGGATGGCCTTGACATCGCCGGGGCGGCTATGCGATCCCGAAATCAATGACGCCCCTGATCAATTCGCCCTGGGCGAGGTCGGCGTAGGCATCGTTGATGTCGTCGAGGCGATAGCGCTTGGTGATCATCTCGTCCAGCTGCAGCAGCCCGGAATCGTACAGACCGGCCAGACGTGGGATGTCCGCCTTCGGATTGCACGAGCCGAAGATGGTGCCGCACAGGTTCTTGTTCATCAGGACGAGGTCCTGAAGGTTGAAATCCAACGGACGGGTGCCCGGTGCCGACATGGCGGTGAGTACACATGTCCCACCCTTGCGTGTGAGACTCAGCGCGTCGACGACGTCGGATTCGCCGATCTCCGATGGGGACACGACGACGCTGTCCGCCATCACCCCGCGGGTGAGCTCGCGAACCAGGTCGAACGCCTCGTCGGCGGTGGCCGCCACGTGGGTGGCGCCGAAGGTCAGTGCCGACTTCCGTTTGAAATCAACGGGATCGACGGCGACGATCGACGCGGCACCGTTGATGCGGGCGGCTTGGACGGCGGCGGTGCCGATCCCGCCGACGCCGATCACCACGACGGTGTCGCCGCCGCGCACGCCGCCCCGATTGGCGGCCGAGCCGTAACCGGTCGGCACCGCGCAGGCGAGAAGTGCGCTCGGGACCAGGGGGAGGTGTGGCTCGATCTTGACCAGGGAGGCCGCCGATACCACCGTGTGCTCGGCGAAAGCCCCGATCTTGGACACGTGGGCGAGGTTGCCGCCGTCGAGGGTGTGGTGGCGAAAGGTTCCATCCGTGGGCATGCCCGGCATCAGCGTTCCAGCCCCGGCATCGCAGATGTATTCCATACCGGTTGTGCACCATCGGCATTCGCCGCAAACAGCGACGAACGACGTCACCACGTGGTCGCCCGGGGCGAACCGGCTGACACCGTCGCCGACCTCGACCACCACGCCCGCGCCCTCGTGGCCGCCGATGCTCGGGGTCATCGGTGGGCGGAGGCCGCCGTTCTGCGGGGGAACCATGATGCCCCGACGGATGTGGTCGTCGGAGTGGCACAGCCCTGCGGCGGCGAGCTGCACCAGCACCTCGCCGGCCTTCGGGGGGTCGAGTTCGAACTCCTCCACCCGCCAGGGGCCGCCGTATTCGTAGACGATGGCGGCTCGACTCCTCATCGGCATCCGTCTCCGATCTATGTGACAGGTCAGGGTCGCGCAGAAAGTGCCGAATTAATGATCAGTTGATCATATCGACCGCCGGGCGGACTCAGGCCGTGTCACACGGACTGCATCACGGCTTGAGGAGAGCGACCACCTTGTCCTCGAGCGCGACCGGATCGGCGTTGGGGTCGGCCGGCTCGGTGTGCGGCAGGTCGCCCTCGGGATCGGAGAAATCGCGGTAGGTCTTGTCGCCGGCCAGCGTGGCCAGCAGGTATCCGGTGAGCAGGCCGCGAACGATCTTCTGGGTGTCCCGGTCGGCGCCGGGCAAGCCGATGAATCGGGCCAGCCGACGGCCCTCGACCAGCCCACCGGCCTGCGCCTTGCTCACCGTCCGCAGCGTCGCGCCCTCCCAGGCCCGGGCCAGCTCCACGGCGTTCGAGCGCAGCGTCATCGGGTCGCCAGGGGCGGTCAGCACCAGCCCGGGCACCTTCAGCGTCGACGCCGGTTGTTCGGCCGGCGGCTTGGTCACCGTCGGGAACAGTGACACCACGGCTTTCGGGCGGTGTGCGTCGCCGCCCATGCCTGCGGCGGCGAAGACGGCGGCGGACCCGCCGAAACCGTGTCCGACCACACCTCGCTTGCCCGGGTGCACGCTGATCTTGCCGGTCCCCAGCCGCACCCCGGTGATGATCTCGAGGGCCGCGCCCAGGTCGAAGGCGAAATTGAGCACCGACGGCGCCAGACTCGTCTCGGTGTTGGGGGCGGCCGCCACGATGCCCCAGGAGGCCAGGTGCTCCAGCGTGTGCGTGTAGTTGTCCGCCTGCGTCATCCACTCGTGGCCGAACACCACACCGGGCAGGTTCAAGCCGGACTCCGGCGTGTACACCACTCCCGGCATGCCGGCGAACGCCAGGTCACCACGCAGAACGCGATGCGGTCCGCGGCGGGTCAACCCTGCGAAGAGCTTCTTTGTGCTGGCCACGCGTTGACCGTAGCGCAGGGCCGCAGCGGCGCGTGAGCGCCAATTGAACCTGAGGCGCGCCCGGGTGCTTTCGCGGTGATATGCGTCAAACGCCGTCGCGCAGAATCGGGCCAGGGCTCCGACTGCACTACCCTGGGACCCTATGTGTGGAATCGTCGGCTACGTCGGGGCGCGCCCGGCCCGCGGCATCGTCGTCGACGCGCTGCGCCGGATGGAATACCGGGGTTACGACTCCGCGGGAATCGCGCTGATCGACGACAACGGCGGGTTGACGGTGCGTCGCCGCGCCGGACGCCTGGCCAACCTGGAGACCGCCCTCGCCGAGACCGACGACGGCGTGCTGACCGGCACGACCGGCCTCGGCCACACCCGGTGGGCCACCCACGGCCGGCCCACCGACCGCAACGCACACCCGCACCGCGACGCCGCGGGCAAGATCGCCGTCGTCCACAACGGCATCATCGAGAACTTCGCCGGCCTGCGCGCCGAGCTGGAAGCCGACGGGGTCGAGTTCGCCAGCGACACCGACTCCGAGGTGGCCGTCCACCTGGTGGCCCGTCAGTACGCCAACGGCGACACCGCCGGCGACTTCCCGGCGTCCGTCCTGGCCGTACTGCAGCGCCTGGAAGGCCACTTCACCCTGGTGTTCGCCAGCGCCGACGATCCGGGCACGATCGTGGCCGCTCGCCGGTCCACCCCGCTCGTCGTCGGCATCGGTGACAACGAGATGTTCGTCGGCTCAGACGTGGCGGCGTTCATCGAGCACACCCGGCACGCCGTGGAGCTCGGCCAGGACCAGGCGGTGGTGCTGACCGCCGACGGCTACCGGATCACCGACTTCTTCGGCCGGGACGATCTGCAGGCCGGTCGGGACTACCGGGAATTCCACATCGACTGGGATCTCGACGCCGCCGAAAAGGGTGGCTACGACTACTTCATGCTCAAGGAGATCGCCGAGCAGCCCGCCGCGGTCGCCGACACCCTGCTGGGGCATTTCGTCGACGGCCGCATCGTGCTCGACGAGCAGCGCCTGTCCGATCAGGAACTGCGCGAGATCGACAAGGTCTTCATCGTCGCCTGCGGCACCGCGTACCACTCGGGCCTGCTGGCCAAATACGCCATCGAGCACTGGACCCGGCTGCCGGTCGAGGTCGAACTCGCCAGCGAGTTCCGGTACCGCGACCCGGTGCTGGACCGCAGCACCTTGGTGATCGCCATCTCGCAGTCGGGCGAGACCGCTGACACGCTGGAAGCGGTGCGGCACGCCAAGACCCAGAAGGCCAAGGTACTGGCGATCTGCAACACCAACGGCAGCCAGATCCCGCGCGAGGCCGACGCGGTGCTCTACACCCGGGCCGGGCCGGAGATCGGCGTGGCCGCCACCAAGACGTTCCTGGCGCAGATCGCCGCGAACTACCTGGTCGGGCTGGCGCTGGCGCAGGCCCGCGGAACCAAGTACCCCGACGAGGTCGAGCGCGAGTACCACGAGCTGGAGGCCATGCCGGACATGGTCAGCCGGGTGCTGGCCGGCATCGAGCCGGTGGGGCAGTTGGCGCAGCGGTTCGCGACGTCGCCCACGGTGTTGTTCCTGGGTCGGCACGTCGGCTACCCGGTGGCGTTGGAAGGCGCGCTCAAGCTCAAGGAGCTGGCCTACATGCACGCCGAGGGCTTCGCCGCCGGTGAGCTCAAGCACGGTCCGATCGCCTTGATCGACGAGGACCTGCCGGTCATCGTGGTGATGCCGTCGCCCAAGAACGCGCAGATGCTGCATGCCAAGCTGCTGTCCAACATCCGCGAGATCCAGGCCCGCGGCGCGGTGACCATCGTGATCGCCGAGGAGGGTGACGACACGGTGCGGCCGTACGCCGATCACCTGATCGAGATCCCGGCGGTGTCAACGCTTTTCCAGCCGTTGCTGTCGACCATCCCGCTGCAGGTGTTCGCGGCCGGGGTGGCCCGGGCACGCGGGTACGACGTCGACAAGCCGCGCAACCTGGCCAAGTCCGTCACCGTCGAATAGCGCTCGCGGTCTGATGGATCTGCGGGTTCCCACGGTCAACATCGCCGGGCGGTGGGACCGCAGTGGGCTGGGAGCGTTCGTCTCCGATGCCGCGTTCGAGCATTTCCTGGGCGCCTACCGGGCGGGGATGGCGGCCTTGCCGCCGTTCGAACTGTTCGACGTGCCAACTTCATTCGGGAACGTGCGGGCCTACCGATTCGCAGGGCCAGGGGATGGCACCCCGGTCGTCCTGCTGCCAGGCCGTAACGCGTCGACGCCGATGTATGAAACCAACCTCGGGCCGTTGCTGGAACGCCGCACCGTCTACGGCATCGACCTGCTCGGCGAGGCTGGTCTGTCGGTGCAGCACAAGGTGATTCGCGGTGCGCCGGACCAGGCGCAGTGGCTGGACGAGACCCTGGCCGGTCTGAGCCTCGACAAGGCGCACCTGCTCGGGGTGTCGATGGGCGGGTGGACCGCCGCCAACGGTGCGGTGCACCGGCCCGGCCGGATCGCGTCGCTCACCCTGCTCGACCCTGTGTTCACCTTCACCGGCATTCCCGTCAAGGCGATCCTGGCCTCGGTGGCGATGCTCGCACCGGGCGTACCCGAGAACTGGCGGCTTCGGGTGATGAGCTGGATATCCGGCGGGGCCGACATGGACTCCGCCGCCATGGAAGCCGCGCTGATCGACGCGGGGGCAAAGGATTTCACGCTGCGCACGCCGATGCCGAAACTCTTCAGCGATGAACAGCTTCGGGGGCTCGACGTGCCGCTGCTGGCGTTGATCGCGGGCCGCAGTGTCATGCTCAACCCGGCGCACGCTGTCACGCGGGCGCGAGAGCTGTTGGCGCGTGGTGAGATCGAGCTCTGGCCGGACGCATCTCACGCCATCAACGGCGAATACCCGGACGAGATTGCGCAACGAGCGGGCCAGTTCTGGGACGGCCTTCAGGTGCGGATCACCGATGGCCCCAGCGCTTCATAGCGCTGTGCTTCCTCCGCAGGCAACTCGGTGCCGGTGACGATCGACTCGAAATCGGAGACGTGCGCGAACCGGCAGAAACTCGTCTCCCCGAACTTGGAATGCGCCGCCACCAGCACGCACCGTTGGGTGACCTTGACCGCTGTCTGCTTCACCGCTGCCACCGCGGGATCCGGTGTGGTGAGGCCATGTTCGACCGTGATCCCGTTGGTGCCAAGGAACGCGATGTCGATCACCAGGCTGTTCAGTCGCTCCACCGCCCACTGGTCGACGGTGGCCAGGGTGCGCCCTCGCATACGCCCACCGATCATCAGCACGGTGACGGTCTCGCTGTGTGCCAGCGCCTCGGCGGCCAGCAGCGATGATGTCACCACTGTCAGTTCCTCATCGGCGAGCTGTTCGGCGATCAGCCGTGGCGTGAAACCCTCGTCCAGGTAGACGGTTTCGGCGCCGTGCAACAGGTGTGCCGCCGCGGCGGCGATGCGGTGCTTCTGGGCCAGGTCCACCTGGCTGCGGTATTCGACGGTGGATTCGAACGCCGCGGTCTCCAGTGGGATCGCTCCGCCGTGTACCCGTTTGAGCAGTCGTCTCCCGGCCAGTGCCTTGAGGTCGCGGCGGATGGTCTCGGCCGCGACGTCGAGTTCCTCGGCCAGCGTCAGCACGTCGACGCGGCCCCGGCTGCGCGCGAACTCGACGATGCGACTCTGGCGGGTATCTGAATCCACGCTTGCCATTCTGGGGCACCCGGGTGCGGCGTCGGCTACTTGCTGTCGGAAAGCACCGCGCGCACGTCTTCGGCGCTGGTCGCCGCCCGCAGCCGGGCCACCTCGTCCTTGTCGAGGAACACGTGCGCGATCTTGGTCAGCAATGCCATGTGGTCGTTGCCCAGGCCGGCGATGCCGACGACGAACTCGGCGGGCTTGCCGTTCCAGTCGATCGGTTCGGGGTAGCGCACGAAGGAGATCCCGGTGCGGCGGATCGCGGTCTTGGCCTCGTTGGTGCCGTGCGGGATGGCCAGACCGTTGCCCATGTAGGTCGACACCGACTTCTCCCGCTCGTGCATCGCATCCACGTAGGCCGGGTCGACGGCGTCCGCGGCAACCAACAGGGCACCGGCCTCGTCGATGGCGGCGTCCGCCGAGGTGGCGGTGCCGGCCAGCACGATCGAATCCAGCGGCAGCACGTCGTTCTCGGTGCTTTGGGGCTTTTCCTCGGCAACGGCACTGCCAGCCGAGTTCGTGTTCCGCAGCATCTCGACGATCTCGTCGTAGCGGGGTGAACTCATGAAGTCCTCCACCGAGACATGGACGGCCGAACCGGTTTTCAGGCGGGCCCGGTCGGTCAGGTCGCGGTGGGTGACCACCAGGTCGTAGGTGTCGGTGAGATTGGCGATCGATTGGTTGGTCACGGCGATGTCGCCGAATCCGGCGGAACGGATCTTCTTGCGCAGCACCGATGCTCCCATCGCCGAGGATCCCATACCGGCGTCACAGGCGAACACGATGCTGCGCACCGGACCCCCCGGCGCACCGACCAGGGCGGAGGCGACACTGGACTTCTTGCCCTTGAGCGCCTCCATCTCGGCGGTCGCCGCGGCGAGATCGGGGTCGGCATCGGCCCGGTCGGTCTTGAGCAGCAGTGCGGCGACGGCGAACGAGACGGCGGTGGCCCCGAGCACGGACAAGGTCACACCGAGGAAGCTGCCGCTGGCAGTCTGCGCGTAGATCGCGATGATCGAGCCGGGTGCGGCCGGGGCGCGCAGGCCGGAACCGAACAGCACGTTGATGAAGACGCCGGTCATGCCGCCGAGGATGGTGGCGGCGATCAGCTTGGGCTTCATCAACACGTACGGGAAGTAGATCTCGTGGATACCGCCGAAGAACTGGATGATCGCGGCGCCTGGCGCCGAGGCGCGGGCGGCGCCGCGGCCGAACACCATGAACGCCAACAGGACTCCCAGGCCGGGACCGGGATTGGTCTCGAGCAGGAACAGAATGGACTTGCCGGTGTCCAGTGCCTGGGTGGTGCCCAGCGGGGTCAGCACGCCGTGGTTGATGGCGTTGTTGAGGAACAGCACCTTCGCCGGTTCGATGAGCACTGAGGTCAGGGGCAGCAGGTCATTGTTGACCAGGAAATCCACCGCGTGTCCGGCGGCACGGGTGAACGAGGACACGATCGGTCCGATACCGAAGAAGCCGAAGATGGCCAGCAGCATGCCCAGGATGCCCGCGGAGAAGTTGTCGACGAGCATCTCGAAACCGGGCCGGATCTTGCCCTCCCACAGCGCGTCTGCCTTCTTCATCGCCCAGCCGCCGAGTGGCCCCATGATCATCGCGCCCATGAACATCGGGACATCGGCGCCGGCGACCACCCCCATGGTGGCGATCGCGCCGACGACGGCGCCGCGGTTGCCGTGGATCATCCGGCCACCCGTGTATCCGATCAGGACGGGCAGCAGGTAGGTGATCATCGGGCCGACGATTCCGGCGCCGTCATAGCTGCCCCAGCCGCCGATCCTGGCCACCCAGCCGTCGGGGTCCCTGAGCCCGGAGAAGATGGCCTGCAGCCAGCCCTGCTCGATGAACAGGGCCGTGATCAGGCCCCAGGCGATGAAGGCGCCGATGTTCGGCATCACCATGTTCGACAGTGAGGTGCCCAGCTTCTGCACGTGCACCCGAACCCCGGTGCGTGGCGCTTCGACAGTGGACATCTGACGACCTCCGATCTCGCCGGCTGCTGGGTGACGCCGGTCACATGCCCACCCAGTACACCGCACAAGTGGGCATCAGTGCAAGCAATCGGGCTTAAATGGGCACAACGAAATGTGGTTTTGTGACCGGATTGGCGTTAGGGTGCTGATACCAACCCGGTGACCTAGTCCCTGTGAGTCGAGAGGACCGCCATGAAAGCCCTGCGCTACTACGCCCCAGAGGACGTCCGCCTGGAGGATGTGCCGGAGCCGCAGTGCGGCCCCGACGAGGTGAAGATCCGAGTGCGCAACTGTTCCACCTGCGGCACCGACGTCAAGATCCTGCACAACGGGCACCAGAACCTGACCCCACCGCGCACCATCGGCCATGAGATCGCCGGTGACATCGTCGAGGTGGGTGCCGACGTGAATTCCTCCTACGGCACCGATTGGGCCGAGGGCGACCGAGTTCAGGTGATCGCGGCGGTCCCGTGCGGAGAGTGTCATGAGTGCCGCAAGGGCTGGATGGCCGTGTGTCAGAACCAGACCTCGATGGGCTACCAGTACGACGGCGGGTTCGCCGAGTACATGATCGTTCCGCGTCAGGTGCTCAAAGTCGATGGGCTGAACCGGATTCCGGACAACGTCGGCTACGACGAGGCGTCGGCGGCCGAACCGTTCGCGTGCGCGATCAACGCGCAGGATCTGCTCGGTATCGAGGAGGGCGACACCGTCGTGGTGTTCGGTGCCGGCCCCATCGGTTGCATGCACATCCGCATCGCGCGCGGTGTACACAACTGCGGCCCGGTCTATCTCGTCGACGTGAACGCCAGTCGGCTCAAGATCTCTGCCGACGCCGTGCACCCCGATGAGGTGATCAACGCGGCGGAGGTCGACGTCGTCGAGAAGGTGATGGAACTGACCGGCGGCCGCGGCGCCGACGTCGTCATCACCGCCACGGCGGCCAACGTCACCCAGGAACAGGCCATCGCCATGGCGGCCCGGAACGGGCGCATCTCTTTCTTCGGCGGACTGCCCAAGACCAACCCGACCATCACATGCGATTCGAATGTGGTGCACTACCGGCAGTTGCACATCCACGGTGCCAACGGCTCCGCACCGGAGCACAACAAGCGTGCGCTGCAGTACATCTCGACCGGTCAGGTGCCGGTGAAGGACCTCATCACGCGCCATATCCCGCTCGACGATGTGCTCGACGCGTTCTCGATCGTGCAGAACGGTGAGGCCATCAAGGTGACGGTCGAGCCTGCCGCCGCCACAGCCTCGGTCTGACGGCGCGGTCCGTCGCCCAGACCCAAAGCCAGCCCGCAGGCGATCAGGCCGATGCCGGCCCAGACCGCCGTGCCGGGAATCGCTCCGGTGACGGGTATGCCGATCACGGCGGCCGCCACCGGCGCCACTCCCGTGAGCAGGCCGGCCCGCCCGGCGCCCAGTGTGCGCACGCAGGTGTACCAGAGGACGAACGCGACGGCGGTGACGCAGACGGTCAGGTAGCCGATCGCCGCAATCTCGCCGGTGTCGAGATTGCTTGCTGCTCTCCACCCTTCGGTG
This sequence comes from Mycobacterium sp. 134, assembly GCF_048282715.1. Classification (NCBI taxonomy): domain Bacteria; kingdom Bacillati; phylum Actinomycetota; class Actinomycetes; order Mycobacteriales; family Mycobacteriaceae; genus Mycobacterium; species Mycobacterium sp. 134. The sequence goes on along the minus strand of NZ_JBLVUN010000008.1, from coordinate 5,216,675 downwards.
CTCAGCCCGAGCACGCCGAATATCGCGGCGGCCATCCAGGTGGTGTGCACCGATACTCCGGCCGCACCATGTGAGGACAGCACCGGCACCGCCAGCAGCGTGAAGCCGGCCTCGCAGCCGAAAACGACCACTGCCCAGAGCAGTCCGATGGCGTCGGCGCGGCCCAGTCCCTCGACGATGACCGCCCCGGCGCTGACCACGACGGCCGCGGCAAGCACGCGCCTCCGCGGCCGGCGACCTTCCAGCAGCGGTCCCATCGTCGCCAGTGCCAACGGCACGCACGCCACCGCGACTGCCAGGACCGCGGGCTCGGCATGGCGCGATCCGTATACGAGGGCCACGTTGAACAACACCAGACCGGTGACGGTGACGCCCAGCAGCCAGAGCCACTCCGTGCCGTGCGGGCGACGCAGGGGCCGGCCGGTCAATCGGACCCACGCGAGCAGCAGCACGCACGCGACGGCGTAGCGCAGTGCCTGCGCGGTGTGCAGTGGTGCGTCGGTGAGCGCACCCGAGACGGCCACGCTGCCGCCGACGAACGTCATGCCGAGTGCGCCGGACAGACCGGCACGGGTGGGGCTGGACATGCTCCCAGGCTGGCGCCAATATGGTCCAACAAGTAGATCCAAGTTTGGACATCTGTCATGGACCAAATCGCGGGCGCGGACTTTCTGCAGCTCGACCCGGCGACCGCCCCGGCGCGCGGACTCACCGACTGGCTCGCGGATGCGCTGCGCACCGCGATCGCAGACGGGAGGCTCACCCCGGGCACCCGCTTTCCGCCGACCCGGGCGCTGGCCGGCGAACTCGCCGTATCCCGCGGGGTGGTCGTCGAGGCCTACCGGCGCCTTGCCGACGAGGGCCTGGTCAGCGGGCACGCGGGAGGGGGCACCCACGTTCTCGCGCAGCCGGTCCGACAGCCTCGCGCGGCGCCGCTGGGGTCGCTGGTGGCACGTCTGCCGCGCCCCCGACTGCCGGTTGGTGAAGGCATCGACCTCTCGCCGGGTGTGCCCGACCTGTCGGCATTTCCGCGCAGCACCTGGTTGCGCGCCGAACGCGCGGTGCTGGCCGAGGCCTCGTCCGAAGACCTCGGCTACGGAGATCCCCGGGGACATCCGCGGTTGCGGGCGGCCCTCGCGCCATGGCTCGGCCGGACCCGCGGACTGCGCATCGTTCCTGACGACATCTTGGTGGTCGCCGGCGTCGCGCAAGCCGTCGCATTACTTGCCCAGCAGTTGCGCGGCGAAGGGCTCGAGACGATCGCGGTCGAGGATCCTGGCTCGCGTGGGGCCGTCGACGAACTCGAGCACTGGGGTCTGCGCCCGCTGCCTGTCCCCGTCGACGACGACGGCATCCTCGTCACCGACCTGGCCGCCACCGGCGCACCCACGGTCTTCTTGACCCCGGCGCATCAGTTCCCGACGGGCGTGGTGCTCGGCCCGCACCGGCGCCGGGAGCTGCTCGAGTGGGACGGGGAGCTGATCATCGAAGACGACTACGACGCCGAATATCGCTATGACCGGGCACCGGTTCCAGCCATGCACGCTTCGGCGCCCGATCGCATCGCCTATGCCGGGAGCACCTCGAAGAGCCTGGCGCCCGCGCTGCGGCTGGGTTGGGTGGTTGCGCCCTCGCGACGTCATCCCGAGCTCGTCGCGGCCAAGCATGCCACCGACCTCGGCAGCCCGACCCTGCCGCAGCTGGTGCTCGCCCGGTTGCTGGAATCGGGCGAGTACGACCGGCATGTCCGACTGATGCGCACGCGGCACCGCGCCCGTCGCGACGCCCTGCTGGACGTGTTGTCGGTCGCGATGCCCGCGGCGAAGGTGAGCGGAGTTGCCGCCGGCCTGCACCTGCTCGTCACGCTGCCCGGGGACGTCGACGATGCCGCGCTGGCCGACGATCTGCGTGCAGCCGGTGTCCTCGTGCATCCCGTGTCGTGGCACCGGCGGCTACCCGGACCACCCGGCCTGGTCCTCGGGTACGCATCGCATCCACCCGACCGGTTGCGCGAAGCCGCAGCCACCATCGCGCGGATCGCGCGAAAGTGACGCAGTGGTCGTTCCCGCGCGTCGGCAGCAGCCATAGCGTCACTTTCGGTGACGTGCCGAGCAAACACACGTAACCTGTTGGCGCGCGGCAAAGTCGAACACATCTCGAGTAGAACGGGAGCTGATGCGGTACTACTACTCGGCCGATGCGATCCGTGCCGCCGAGGCCCCACTGCTGGCATCGCTGCCCGACGGTGTGCTGATGAGCCGTGCCGCCTATGGGCTGGCGACGGCGATCGCCACCGAACTGAAGCTGCGTACCGGTGGCGTTGCGGGGCGGCGCATCTGTGCGGTGGTGGGCTCCGGTGACAACGGCGGGGACGCCCTGTGGGCGGCGACGTTCCTGCGCCGCCGCGGAGCGGCCGCCGACGCCGTCCTGCTCAATCCGGACAAGACTCACGCCAAGGGCCTGGCCGCCTTCCGCCGCGCCGGAGGCCGCGTGGTGTCCGGAATCGCCGCAGCAACCGATCTGGTGATCGACGGTGTCGTCGGTATCTCCGGGCGCGGCCCGCTGCGTCCCAACGCCGCGGCGGTATTCGAGGCCAACACCGCACCCGTCGTCGCCGTCGACATCCCCAGCGGCCTCGACGTGCAGACCGGGGCCGCCGACGGCCCGCATGTGCGTGCCGCCCTGACTGTCACGTTCGGCGGTCTGAAACCTGTACACGCACTGGGCGAATGCGGTCGCGTCGAGCTCATCGACATCGGCCTGGACCTGACACCCAGCGACCTGGCCCGGTTCGAGGTGGCCGATGTCCGGGCACACTGGCCGATCCCGGGCCCGCACGACGACAAGTACACCCAAGGAGTGACGGGTGTGCTGTCCGGTTCGGCGACCTATCCCGGGGCGGCGGTGTTGAGCACCGGAGCCGCGGTGGCCGCCACCTCCGGCATGGTCCGGTATGCGGGAAGTGCTGGATCGCAGGTGCTTTCGCACTGGCCCGAGGTGATCGCCGCGCCCAGCCCGCAGGAGGCCGGCCGGGTCCAGGCCTGGGTGGTAGGGCCCGGACTGGGCACCGACGACACGGCGAAGGCTGAACTGCGGTTCGCGCTCGAATCCGATCTGCCGGTGATCGTCGACGCCGACGCTCTCACGCTGCTGGCCGCCGACCCCGGGCTGCTTGGTGGGCGCAGCGCGCCGACCGTGCTCACCCCGCATGCCGGCGAATTCCAGCGGCTGGCCGGTGATCCACCGGGCGCCGACCGCGTCGCCGCCACCCGCGGCCTGGCCGAGCGACTCGGCGCCACCGTGCTGCTCAAAGGCAACGTCACCGTCATCGCCTCGCCCGGGCACACCACCTATCTCAACCCGGCCGGCCAATCCTGGGCTGCCACAGCCGGATCCGGCGATGTGCTGTCCGGGATCATCGGTGCCCTGCTGGCGGCCGGACTGCCCGCCGGGGAAGCCGCTGCCTCGGCAGCCTTCGTCCATGCCCGCGCCGCCAACCTGTCGGCGGCCGATCCCGGTCCCAATCCGGCGCCGACCTCGGCGTCACGCATCCTCGCCCATGTCCGCGCCGCGATCGCCGCGCTGTAGAAGAAAAGGATCTCCATGCCGCACAAGCACCCTCGCACCCCGCACATCTCGCCGGCCTACACCGGCAGGTTGGCGATGTCCCCGGTTCCGTCGCTGCGCCTGCCTGACAAGTCGATGGATCCCGATGCGGCGTACCGCTTCATCCACGACGAGTTGATGCTCGACGGCAGTTCGCGGTTGAACCTCGCCACGTTCGTCACCACGTGGATGGACCCCGAGGCCGAGAAGCTCATGGCCGAGACGTTCGACAAGAACATGATCGACAAGGACGAGTACCCGGCCACCGCCGCGATCGAGGCGCGTTGCGTCAGCATGGTCGCCGACCTGTTCCACGCCGAGGACCTGAGCGACGAGGATTCGTCGGCCGCATGCGGAGTCTCGACCATAGGCTCCAGCGAGGCGGTGATGCTGGGCGGCCTGGCCATGAAATGGCGGTGGCGCGAGAAGGTCGGTAAGGATTGGAAGGGGCGGACCCCCAACCTCGTGATGGGCTCCAACGTCCAGGTGGTGTGGGAGAAGTTCTGCCGTTACTTCGATGTCGAGCCGCGCTACCTCCCGATGGGGGAGGGGCGCTACGTCATCACCCCCGAGCAGGTCCTCGACGCGGTCGACGAGGACACCATCGGCGTCGTCGCGATCCTGGGCACCACCTACACCGGGGAGCTGGAGCCGATCGCCGAGATCTGCGCGGCGCTCGACCAGCTCGCTCAGGACAAGGGCCTGGACATTCCTGTGCACGTCGACGCCGCGAGCGGCGGATTCGTCGTCCCGTTCCTGCACCCAGACCTGGAGTGGGATTTCCGGTTGCCCCGCGTGGTGTCGATCAACGTCAGCGGCCACAAGTACGGGCTGACCTACCCGGGCATCGGGTTCGTGGTGTGGCGCAGCAAGGAGTACCTGCCCGAAGACCTGGTGTTCCGGGTGAACTACCTCGGCGGGGACATGCCGACGTTCACCCTCAACTTCTCGCGGCCCGGCAACCAGGTCGTGGGCCAGTACTACAACTTCCTTCGGCTGGGCCAGGCCGGATACACCCAGGTGATGCAGTGCCTGTCGCAGACAGCGCGCTGGCTGGGGGACGAGCTGCGCGACAGTGAGCACTTCGAGCTGATCACCGACGGTTCGGCCATCCCCGTCGTCAGCTTCCGGCTCAAGGGCAAGCCGGGCTACACCGAGTTCGATGTGTCGGAGGGGTTGCGCTCCTTCGGCTGGCAGGTGCCGGCCTACACCATGCCCGAGGGCGCCACCGACGTCGTGGTGCTGCGGGTCGTCGTGCGCGAGGGGTTCTCGGCCGATCTGGCCCGCGCGCTCAAGGAGGACACGATCACCGTGCTCCAGCGACTCGACAAGCTGAAGCCGAGCGGAGCATTCAACGACCTGCAGCCGTTTGCGCACTAAAAGGGGCCTACCGGTCCGCTGATCTGCCCCGATACCTGGCTCTGGGACAATGGTCGGCGGTGATATGACATGCAGACGACCGAACTCGAGACATCGCTGAACCCGCACGCATCGCCGCAGGCGATGGTGGATCTCGGCGCGATCGACCACAACGTCCGCCTGCTGCGCGAACATGCCGGCGGCGCCCGGGTGATGGCAGTGGTCAAGGCCGACGGCTATGGGCACGGCGCCGTCGAGGTGGGCCGGGCCGCCCTGGCCGCCGGTGCGGCCGAACTCGGGGTGGTGACCATCGCCGAGGCGGTGGCGCTGCGGGCCGGCGGGATCACCGCTCCCGTGCTGTGCTGGCTGCACCCACCGGGCACCGACTTCGCCCCGGCGCTCGAGGCCGATGTGCAGGTCGCGGTGTCCTCGGTGCGCCAGCTCGGCGATGTGGTGGCGGCCGCGCAGCAGACCGGCCGCACCGCGACCGTGACCGTGAAGGTCGACACCGGGCTGAGCCGCAACGGCGTCAGCCCCGCCGATTTCCCAGACGTGATCGCCGCGCTGGGCCGCGCCCAGGCCGGCGGCGCCATCCAGGTGCGCGGCATCATGAGCCACCTGGTGCACGGCGACGAGCCGGACAATCCGTTCAACGACCTGCAGGGCAAGCGGCTCACCACGATGCGCGAGCAGGCCGCCGCCCAGGGCGTGGTGTTCGAGCTCGCCCACCTGTCCAATTCGCCCGCCGCGATGACCCGTCCGGATCTGGCTTTCGACATGGTGCGGCCCGGCCTCGCGGTCTACGGCCTGAGCCCCATCCCCGAGCGTGGTGACATGGGGCTGATTCCCGCCATGACGTTGAAATGCCCTGTCGCGCTGGTGCGTTCGGTGCATGCCGGCGACGGGGTATCCTACGGTCACCGGTGGATCGCCGACCGGGACACCACCCTGGCGCTGCTTCCGGTGGGCTATGCCGACGGCATCTTCCGCTCGTTGAGCGGGAAGATCGAGGTGCTGATCAACGGCAGGCGTCGCCCGGCTGTCGGACGGATCTGTATGGACCAGTTCGTCGTCGACCTCGGGCCGGGCGGCACCGACGTCACCGAAGGTGATGAAGCGATCCTGTTCGGCCCCGGCACCCAGGGCGAACAGACCGCCCAGGATTGGGCCGAATTGCTCGGCACCATCAACTACGAGGTGGTCACCAGCCCGCGCGGGCGGATCGCCCGCACCTATCTGCAGGCAGGTCGCGGGCGTTGAGTCGCAATGCTCAGTGGCTGGCCGGTGCCGCCGGGCTCACCGCTGTGGGCACGGTAGCGGGCAGGTCGGTGGCGCGGTCGCTGACCCGCCGCAGGTCCGGCGAGGATCCTTACCTGGGTGAGGATTTCGAGCGCCTCGATGCCGACCGCAGTTCCGTGGTGACGACCGAGGACGGGGTGCCGCTGGCGGTTCGTGAGGTCGGTCCCAACGACGCACCGCTGACGGTGGTGTTCGCGCACGGCTTCTGTCTGCGCATGGGGGCCTTCTACTTTCAGCGCACCCGGCTGGCCGAACAGTGGGGCCCGCAGGTGCGGATGGTGTTCTACGACCAGCGAGGCCACGGTCAGTCCGGGGCCGCGTCGCCGGACACCTACACCGTCGAGCAACTCGGCCGCGACCTGGAAGCCGTTCTGGCTGTGACGGTTCCGCGTGGGCCCGCGGTGCTGGTCGGCCATTCGATGGGCGGTATGACGGTGCTCTCGCATGCGCGGCAGTTCCCGCACCGCTATCCGAAACAGATCGTCGGTGCCGCGGTGATCTCCTCGGCGGTCGAGGGTGTGGCTCGTTCGCCGTTGGGCGAGATCCTGCGTAACCCGGCGCTGGAGGCGGCGCGGTTCCTGGCCCGCTATGCCCCCGGCGCGGTGCATCGCACCCGCGGTGCGGCCCGGTCGGTGATCGGGCCGGTCCTGCGCGCGGCGTCCTACGGCGACGAGGCGGTCAGCCCCAGCGTGGTCGAGTTCTCCCAGCGGATGATGCACGGCACCTCGATCACCACGCTGGTCGGGTTCCTGCATGCCCTCGAGGTCCACGACGAGGCCGGAGCTCTGCGGGTGCTGGCGAAAGTGCCGACACTGATCGCCTGCGGTGACCGTGACCTGCTCACCCCAATGGAATACTCAAAGGCCATGGCCGCACAGCTACCCCGCTCCGAACTGGTGATCGTCGGGGGAGCGGGTCATCTGGTCCAGCTTGAGGAGCCCGTGGTGATCGACGACGCACTGGTCCGTCTCGTGCAGCGGGCCACCCCCTCCAAACTGGTCACCCTGACCCGCCGGGTCCGCGACCGGGTCCGGTTCCGTGGCTGAACGCACCGCCGGCACGGCCCAGCTGGCCACCACCGAGGACACCATTGCCCTGGGCGCGACGCTGGGCGCCGGCTTGGCGGCCGGTGACGTGGTGGTGTTGTCCGGCCCGTTGGGGGCGGGCAAGACGGTGATGGCCAAGGGCATCGCACAGGCCATGGATGTGGACGGACCGGTGGTCTCGCCGACGTACGTGCTGGCCCGCGTGCATCGCGCCCGCCAGGCCGGCCGTCCGGCGATGGTGCACGTGGACATGTACCGCTTGCTCGACCATCCCGGCGTCGACCTGCTGGGAGAACTCGACGCGCTCGACCTCGACACCGATCTGGACGACGCCGTGGTGGTGGTCGAGTGGGGCGAGGGTCTGGCCGAACGTCTTTCCGAACATCACCTGGACATCCGTATCGAGCGGGACACCGAAACCGAGACGCGCACGGTGATCTGGCAGTGGAGCGCCCCATGATCGTGTTGACCATCGACACCGCGACCCCGGCGGTCAGTGCCGGCGTCGTCCGTCGTGCCGAGGACGGCACGGTCGAAACCCTCGCCGAACGGGTGACGGTGGACGCCCGCGCCCACGCCGAACAGCTCACGCCGAACGTGCTCGGCGCCGTGGCCGATGCCGGGATCACGGTTGCCGACCTCGACGCGGTCGTCGTCGGCTGTGGACCCGGCCCGTTCACCGGGCTGCGGGTGGGGATGGCCAGCGCGGCGGCGTTCGCTCATGCGCTGGGCGTTCCGGTGCACGGGGTGTGCAGCCTGGACGCCATCGGAATCCACACCGACGGCGACGTATTGGTGGTCACCGATGCGCGGCGGCGTGAGGTGTACTGGGCGCACTACCGCGACGGAGTCCGGGTCGACGGGCCCTCCGTCAACGCACCCGCCGATGTGGCGGCCGTGCTGCAGAGCTCGGTCGCCGCGGTGGCCGGTTCGCCCGAGCACGCCGCACTGTTCACCCTGCCCCGGCTGGACGTGGTGTACCCGACGCCCGCGGGCCTGGTGCGCGCCGTCGTCGATTGGGATGACCCGCAGCCGCTGGTGCCGCTGTATCTGCGCCGGCCCGACGCCAAACCGTCTGTGGCAGCACGGAAATGACCGTGTTCGATGCGCTGACCCGCGCGGACGCCGCCCGGTGCGCGGAGCTGGAGGCCAAGCTGTTCGTCGGCGACGACCCGTGGCCGGCCCGGGCGTTCCTGGCCGAACTCGACGCCAAGCACAATCGCTACATCGCGGCTCGCAGCGAGGGCGTGCTGGTCGGCTATGCCGGTATCTCCCGGCTGGGCCGAATGCGCCCGTACGAGTACGAGATCCACACCATTGGTGTGGACCCCGAGTTCCAGGGGCAGGGGATCGGGCGTCGGCTGCTCGACGAACTGCTCGACTTTGCTTCGGGCGGAACGGTTTTCCTGGAAGTTCGTACCGACAACGAACCGGCCATCGCGCTGTACGAGAGCGTCGGATTCGTCAACATCGGCCTGCGCAAGCGGTACTACCGCGTCAGCGGGGCCGACGCCTACACCATGCAACGCCTTCCCCAAGGGGACCCGAAGTGATCATCCTGGCCATCGAAAGTTCTTGTGACGAAACGGGAGTCGGCATCGCCGACCTCGCCGAGGATGGGACCGTTCGGCTGCTCGCCGACGAAGTCGCCTCCAGCGTCGACGAGCACGCCCGGTACGGCGGGGTCGTTCCCGAGATCGCCTCGCGCGCGCACCTGGAGGCACTGGGGCCGACGATGCGCCGGGCCCTGGACACCGCGGGCATCGAGCGGCCCGACGTCGTCGCCGCCACCATCGGACCCGGGCTGGCCGGCGCGCTGCTGGTCGGGGTGGCCGCCGCCAAGGCCTACGCGGCCGGATGGGACGTCCCGTTCTACGGGGTCAACCACCTGGGCGGGCACCTGGCCGCCGACGTGTACGACCACGGGCCGCTGCCCGAGAGTGTCGGTCTGCTGGTCTCGGGCGGGCACACCCATCTGCTGCATGTCCGGTCGCTGGGGGAGCCGATCATCGAGTTGGGCAGCACTGTCGACGACGCCGCCGGTGAGGCCTACGACAAGGTGGCCCGACTGCTGGGGCTCGGCTATCCGGGCGGTCGGGTGCTCGACGAGCTGGCCCGCACCGGTGATCGCGACGCCATCGTGTTCCCGCGCGGGATGACCGGGCCGCGGGACGACCCGTACGTGTTCAGCTTCTCCGGTCTCAAGACCGCGGTGGCCCGCTACGTCGAGGCGCACCCGGAAGCTTCACAGGCCGATGTGGCGGCCGGCTTCCAGGAGGCCGTCGCCGACGTGCTGACCGCCAAGGCCGTGCGGGCGGCCACCGACCTCGGGGTGTCCACCCTGCTGATCGCGGGCGGCGTGGCGGCCAACTCGCGGCTCCGTGAACTCGCCGAGGAACGCTGCACGGCGGCAGGGCTGACCCTGCGGGTGCCGCGGCCGCGGTTGTGCACCGACAACGGCGCGATGATCGCCTCGTTCGCCGCGCACCTGATCGCCGCCGGCGCGGACCCGTCGCCGCTGGATGCTGCCAGCGATCCGGGCCTGCCGGTGGTCAAGGGGCAGGTGGCGTGAGCCAACCGGCCGCCGCGACGGTGCGGCGGTCGGTCGGGTGCTGGCTGGTGGCGGTGGCCGCCGGAGTGGTCGAGACAGCGATTCGGGCGTCGACCGCGCCCGACTACGACATTGCCGTCCAGTTGCCGATCCGAGCCGCGATCTACCTGGCCGCCATCGCCGTCATCGCGCAGCTGTACCACGGCCGGCGATGGGCCCGGATCGTGCTGACCATCGCGCTCGGCGGCCTCGGCCTGCTTTCGTTGCTCATCGAGCCGGTCACATGGTGGGCCGCCGGCCACGCGCCCGGCGAGTTCTTCGCAGCCGCCGATGCGCCGACCCTGACGGTGGCCGTTGTCCGAATCGTGCATATCGGTGCGGTACTGGTGGCGTTGTGGTTTATGTACACGCCAGAGGCCAATGCCTACTTCCGGCGGGCACAGGAGGAGTGAGTGGGATGTACGAGGACAAGCTTGAGGTCACCGAGCTGCTGTACCGCTATGCCGAGCTGATCGACGCCGGCGACTTCGACGGGGTCGGGGGGCTGCTCGGTCGCGGCGTGTTCATGGGGGTGGCAGGAGCGTCGGCGATCGCCAAGCTGTTCGCCTCGACGACGCGTCGGTTCCCCGAGCACGGCAACACCCCACGGACCAGGCATTTGGTGCTCAACCCGATCGTCGCCATCGACGGCGGGCGTGCCACTGCCCGCTCGACGTTCGTGGTCGTGCAGCACGTCCCCGGTGGCCCGGTCACGGTTCCTTTGCAACCGATCGTGGTCGGCCGCTACGCCGACGTGTTCGCCCGTGACGAAAACGGCTGGTATTTCACCGAGCGCAAAGTCGACGTGGAGATGGTCGGGAACGTGTCTGACCACCTCATGATGGATCCGAGCGCATTCAGCCGGTAATCAGAGGCCACCCTTGAGTGCTAGCACTCGCATGTATAGAGTGCTAGGTGGCATGCGGCCTAACCCCAGCGCCGGCACCCGCGACGACGGAGCGAGGGCACGGACGCTTGCCGAACACCTGGTAACCGGCATCTGGGGATCCCCCCGGATCCACACCCCGAAAAGTGGAGGGCTTCCATCGTGGCAGTCAACATCAAGCCACTCGAGGACAAGATCCTCGTTCAGGCCAACGCGGCCGAGACCACGACCGCTTCCGGTCTGGTCATCCCGGACACCGCCAAGGAAAAGCCGCAGGAAGGCACCGTCGTCGCAGTTGGCCCCGGCCGCTGGGATGAGGATGGCGAGAAGCGGATCCCCCTGGACGTTGCCGAGGGCGACACCGTCATCTACAGCAAGTACGGCGGCACCGAGATCAAGTACAACGGCGAGGAGTACCTGATCCTGTCGGCACGCGACGTGCTGGCTGTCGTTGCAAAGTAGTTCCGTAAAGGACCTCGTGTAACCGCCCCGGAGATCCCCGTGTTCAGCACGGGCGGTTTCCGGGGCGGTATGCGTTAGGAGTCATGAAAGAGACTTATGAGCAAGCAGATTGAGTTCAACGAGACTGCGCGCCGGGCCATGGAGGCCGGCGTCGACAAGCTCGCCGATGCGGTCAAGGTGACGCTGGGTCCGCGCGGTCGGAACGTGGTGCTGGCCAAGGCCTTCGGTGGCCCGCAGGTCACCAACGACGGTGTCACGATCGCCCGGGAGATCGACCTGGAAGATCCGTTCGAGAACCTCGGCGCCCAGCTGGTGAAGTCGGTGGCCACCAAGACCAACGACGTCGCAGGCGACGGCACCACCACCGCCACCGTGCTGGCACAGGCCCTGGTCAAGGCCGGCCTGCGCAACGTGGCTGCCGGTGCCAACCCGATCGCTCTGGGTCTGGGTATCGGCAAGGCCGCCGACGCGGTGTCGGAGGCCCTGCTGGCCGCCGCCACCCCGGTGTCGGACAAGACCGCCATCGCCCAGGTCGCCACAGTGTCCTCGCGCGATGAGCAGATCGGTGAGCTGGTCGGCGAGGCCATGACCAAGGTCGGTCACGACGGTGTGGTCACCATCGAGGAGTCCTCGACGCTGAACACCGAGCTCGAGGTCACCGAGGGCGTCGGCTTCGACAAGGGCTTCATCTCGGCCTACTTCGTCAACGACTTCGACGCCCAGGAAGCGGTGCTCGAGGACGCCGTGGTGCTGCTGCACCGCGACAAGATCAGCTCGCTGCCCGACCTGCTGCCGCTGCTGGAGAAGGTCGCCGAGAGTGGCAAGCCGCTGCTGATCATCGCCGAGGACGTCGAGGGCGAGGCCCTGTCCACGCTGGTCGTCAACGCCATCCGCAAGACGCTCAAGGCCGTCGCCGTCAAGGCGCCGTTCTTCGGCGATCGTCGCAAGGCGTTCCTGGACGATCTCGCCGTCGTCACCGGCGGCCAGGTCGTCAACCCCGACGTGGGTCTGGTGCTGCGTGAGGCCGGCCTGGACGTGCTGGGCTCCGCCCGGCGCGTGGTGGTGTCCAAGGACAGCACCGTGCTCGTCGACGGCGGCGGCTCCAAGGACGCGGTCGCCGACCGCGTCAAGCAGCTCAAGGCCGAGATCGAGACCACCGACTCCGACTGGGATCGGGAGAAGCTGCAGGAACGGCTGGCCAAGCTGTCCGGCGGCGTCGCGGTGATCAAGGTCGGCGCGGCCACCGAGACCGACCTGAAGAAGCGCAAGGAAGCGGTCGAGGACGCCGTCGCGGCGGCCAAGGCTGCTGTCGAGGAGGGCATCGTCACCGGTGGTGGCGCCGCACTCGTGCAGGCTCGCTCTGCTCTCGACAAGCTGCGCGGCGAGCTCAAGGGCGACGAGGCTCTCGGCGTCGACGTGTTCTCCTCCGCACTGTCGGCTCCGCTGTACTGGATCGCCACCAACGCCGGCCTGGACGGTTCGGTTGTGGTGAACAAGGTCGGCGAGCAGTCCAACGGGCAGGGCTTCAACGCCGCCACGCTGTCCTACGGCGATCTGGTCGCCGAGGGCATCGTGGATCCGGTCAAGGTGACCCGCTCCGCGGTGCTCAACGCCGCGTCCGTGGCGCGCATGATCCTGACGACCGAAACGGCCGTCGTGGACAAGCCGGCCGAGGAAGAAGATCACGGGCACGGCCATCACGGCCACGCTCACTAAGCAGTACCCGCGAAACACCCCCGGTCCTGTTGGGCCGGGGGTGTTTTCGTCTGAGTTGGCCCACCGCGCGCCGAGTGTGCGCTGAGATCGCGATTTCCGGCGAAAAGCCGATCTGCGTGCACTCTCGATGATCTATGCGCATACCCGCGAGATCTGCGCCGATAACCGCAGTTCAACCGGTATGGCGGTCTAGCCTCGCGGCATGGACCGGATCTTTCAGCGGGTGTGGGATCGGTACGGGCCGACGTACTCCTGGGCGATCTGCGCCCTCATCTACCCGCCAGGGCTGATCATCTACCTCGGCTACTCGTTGACGATCGTCGCTTTCCAACGGTCCGGTCGCTTCATCGACGCAGTCATCGTCACCGCTGTCGCCGTGCTGGTACGGGTCTACGTGCTGGTCCTTCCGGGCTCGAAGGCGTTGCGCCTGATTGAAAACTGGGCTGCGGGCGGCGAGGTCGATCGGCTGACGACGCTCGGCGCCACCTTCACCTACGCGCGGAGGACAACTATCCGAACGCTCGTGACCGATGTGATGTGGGCACCGATGCTCGGCGTCGTTGTCGGTGGCATCGCCGGGGCGAGCGGCTGGCGGCTGGTCCAGTACGGCGTTCTCGGTGCCGCATACGGCGCCGCCGTCGGGGTGATCAACATGCACAGTTTCGTCGAGGGAGCGATGCGCCCGGTAAGGGCTGCCGTGGCCGGCGACACCGGTATTGGTGACTCGCTGCCGCGCTCCCGCCCGACTTTTGCCAGGTGGTCCGAGATGTCCATGCTCGCGGTGGCGTTCGTGTTCGCCACGTCGGGCGCGATCCTGGCAGCCATGATCGATCGTGCCCGCGAGGATCCCGTCGTCTCCGTCGTGATCGGGGGCGTATTGGCGCTCGTCTCAGGGCAACTCGCAGTCGTGGTGACCGCACCGTTCTTGCGACCTATTCGCGACCTCGCACAGGGGACTGAGCGTGTTGCGGTCGGTGACTACAGCCAGCGCCTGCCGGTGGTCCAGGACGACGACCTGGGTGCGCTGTCGGCTTCGTTCAACCGTATGCAAGCGGGTTTGGCTGAGCGGCAACGGCTTCAGGCCGCGTTTGGGACGTATGTCGATCCGGCTTTGGCGGCGCGGCTGCTCGAACAGGGCGACGACGTGTTCACCGGCGAGCGCCGCGAGGTGACGGTCTTGTTCGTCGACATCCGTGACTTCACGCCGTTCGCCGAGGCGAACACCGCCGAAGACACCGTCGCCCGGCTCAACGCGCTGTTCGAGATCGTGGTGCCCGCCGTGGTCGACGCCGGTGGGCATGTGAACAAGTTCCTCGGCGACGGTGCTTTGGCCGTGTTCGGGGCACCGAATGCTCTTGAGCACCATGCCGATGCGGCGGTGAGCGCCGCCATGCTGATGCAGCGACTGGTTGCCGAACGCTTCGAAGGGGCACTGCGAATCGGCATCGGCATCAACACCGGTGTGGTGATCGCGGGCACCATCGGCGGCGGAGGCAAGCTTGAGTTCACCTTGATCGGTGACACCGTCAATGTGGCGGCCCGCGTCGAACAGCTCACCAAGACGACGGGTGATTCGATCCTGCTGACCCAGCCGACCGTCGACGCCTTGGATGCGCCCCCGACCGGACTCACCGACCGGGGGCTGCACGAACTGAAAGGCAAGTCGGCTGCCGTGAAGATTTTCGGGCTCAACCCGTAATCCCACCGCGCCGAGTCTGCGGTGAGATCGCAATTTTCGGCGAAAAGCCGATCTGAGCACAGGCTCGACGGTCTATGCGCGGGCTCGATGAGTTTGTGCGCCGCGCTCGGTCGGTACGGGTATGACTGAGGACACCATGAGCACCGCATGCACCATCAACGCGCCGGCCGAGACCGTGTTCGCGGTGCTGGCCGACCCGACCACCCATCAGGCGATCGACGGCACCGGCTGGGTGCGGGAGTCACTCGATGGCAAGCAGCTGACCGACGCCGGCCAGGTCTTCCGGATGGCGATGTACCACGACAACTACGGGGGCATGCACTACGAGATGGCCAACCGGGTCGAGGTATTCGAGCCCCCGCGTGCGATCGCGTGGCTGCCTGGCCAAGGCGCTGACGACGCGCACCTCGACTTCGGCGGCTGGATCTGGCGCTACGACCTCAAGCCGGTCGGCGAGGACCGGACAGAGGTCACCCTGACGTACGACTGGTCGGCGGTGCCGGCGGCCACTCGCGAACACATCGAGTTCCCGCCGTTCGACCGGCAGCACCTGGACAACTCGCTCAAGCATCTCGCCGAGCTGGCACTGGGCCGGGCGTAGTCCGGCTAGCGCGTCGGCTGAATCGACACCAGCCGGAACGCGTCGGGCCGGGAGTCGTCGGGTGTGAACCGGACGAGGAGGCTGCCGGGCGGAAACTTGGTGGCCAGCTCATTCAGCGTCCTGGGTAGGAACACCTTGGCCTTCGCATTGCCGTACCAGTTGGGGTCGGCGGGGGAGGTGTCGAGGTTGCTGACGTTGTCGATCTCGGCGTCCCAGCGTTGAACCGGGTCCGGCGGTGTGTCTCCGAATCCCGCCGACTTCAGGTACGCGTCTGCCGGCCCGGCAAGGGTGACAGCAGCCCCGCCACCATCCGGTGTCCCGGTGATCGTGCCGTCGACGACATCGGCGGTCACCGATGTCAGGCGCGCTGTGCACACGTTGTCGACGACGCTGGACGGTACGCAGAAGCCGGGCAGCGGATCCCCGTGGGCCGGCGCGACATTCAGGATTGCCGGCGCGACGAGCGCAGCCGTGGCGGCACCGATGGCGGTCATCGCACGGCGGCAATTGTTCGGCATCCCGGTATCCCTCCTCGAGCTTTCGCGTGGGTCGATCCACTGAACTGTATTTCGGTTCGTACCCCGCAGGAGTTACCCGAATCCGCCCGCCCGGGTAAAGCCGCAGCTCAGTGACGGTGCGCGGCGACGGTACGTCCGCCAAAGATCGGGGATCAGGACACCAGTCGCAGGTGCCGGCGCGCTGGAGTGTGGTCGGCAACCGCGGTGCGCGAGTGAACGGACACCAGCGAGCCCGCACGCACCGTCCCGATCGGTCCAGACTTGGCGAAACGTGCCAATTCCGTCGTGCGCAAGGTGATTCCCGCTTTCGCCTGACGGTAACCGATGCGCACGCCCGTCGCCCCCACGGCGAACAGACCGCCGAGCCCGGGCAACGCCGCGGAGATCAGCGCCCACAGCGACATGGCCACGAGGGCGGTGACCGCTTTCTGGGTCGGCGTGGCCTTCGCACTGAAGGGACGCCACGCGTCGGCGAGCACCGGGGCCGCCCCCTGCAGCATCGAGGTCAACGAGCTGATGATCTTGTCGAGGCTGAAGTCCGCCGCCAGGGCATCTGCGGGAGAGGGCGATCCGACCTTCGTCGGCGACGAAAACGCCAGGATCTTCTTCAGGAGAGTGACGATCGAGTTGTACGAAAGTGCGGTCAGTCGCGGCACGGCGCCGGCAGCGGGCGTAGCCCACGAGAGGTTGAACATGTCGCAGATCTGTGTCGCCAGTTGGACGACGGCGTCGACCGTTGACGAGACCAGCATCCTCAAGAGGTAGACGATGACATGCCGGACCTCGGGTGTCGTGGCCTGTGTAACCGGCTGTTCTGACACCAAGGCCGATGTTGCCGCCGGGTCTGCGGCAGGCGCAGCGTCCGTGGCGGCCACGGTGTCGGGGGCATTCGCCGGGGCAGCGCTCGACGTGGCATCCGGGGTCGTCGCCGAGTTCGAGGTGGTGCTGTCGCTCTCGACGTGCGACGTGGGTTCGGTCGTGCTCTGGGCAGCTGCGGGTGGTGAATTTTCGACGGTGTCCGAGCCGGACGTCGACTCGGACTCTGTCTGGGCGGCCCCGGAGGCCGACGGTGCTGGGAGATCGACCACTACGGGGTCCAGATTCAAGGTGGTCGGGATTTGCAGGTCGGTCGAATCAACGGGACTTCCCAGTGTCCCGGTCAGCGTCGACGGCTCGGATTTCGTGGCACTCGAGTCGTCGGATGAACTCGACGTGGACTCTGAGGTGGTCCCGCTGACCCCGGTGTTCGTTTGAGCGGAGACGGTCGAATGGGGCCGATCATCGCTCTGGCCGGTACCAGAGGTGCTGGTTGTCGTGTGTGGCGCATCGGTGGTGTTCGACGAGGTCAACGCGCTGCTGGTCGTGTTCGAGGAGGTCGACGCGCTGCTGTTCGTGGATGAGGCGGTATCGCTGGCGCTGTCCGAGTTGCTGGTGCCCTGATTCGCATCTGACGAAGAATCGCCGTCGGCGTGGACCAGAGGGACCGCACCGCTCACACTGCTGATCACGAGTCCGGCAGCCACCAGGCACGCACCCGTGAGCAGGTGAAAACGTGTGGGAATCGCGGTCTCCTTGCAGCGGACGTCATTCGTTTGGCCACTGCAGCGGAGATCAAGTGTGACGTAGCTAACAGTAGTGCTCAATTTTGGAGCCGAATCGAGAACCCTGTCAATAACGAAAAAGGGTGGTTACACCCTCAGCTCTCGATCGGCGCGTACCAGTCGGCGTTGGTGAGCAGCACTCGCGTCCCCAGGTCGCGGTTCCACTCCGGCTCGATACCGTGGCGCCGCACGATGGGGAACACGGTCTCGTCGAGCATCCGGGCGACGTCGCTGAAGTACAGGTCCTCCTTCGCCTCATCGCTGAGCTGGTTGTATGCCGTCTCGTCGAAGTTTTCCGGCTCGAACGCGCCATAGCCGACGTAGGTGCTGCCGTCCTCGACCAGGCGGTCGGTGTCCTGACTGTGGAAGTAGATGAAGCCGCTCCAGTGCCGGCTGTCGTCGCGCTCGTCGCCGATCTCTGCGGAGGCGCAGGTTCCGCAGCAGGAGAAGTCGGCGCGGGCGATCACGCCGTTGGCGTTCAACTCGTCGAACGCCGCGCGGGTCCGCGACTGGTAGTCGCCGATCTCGGCCTGTTGGCGCAGTCTCGCCTCGCGCAATGCGGCGAAGGCGGTGGTGAGCTGCTCTTCGGTGAGTTCGTAGTCCTCGGCGTAGATCTCGAGGAACTCCTCGACGTCGTCGTTGCCGGTGACCAGCATGCCCCAGATCTCGGAGGCGAGTGTGGCGCGGTCTTCGTCGCCCAACGGGAGGTCGGGGAGCGTGGCGTAGGCGGGGATCACGTTCGGGTTCGACGATGCGCTCACGCGCTGGCCTCCAGGTGTGCTGTCGGAACCGGGGAGAATTCGCCCGGCGGTGGCGATCGTAGCGTCGGGCGGTGACGTATCGGTTGTGCGACTCCCGGCGCGACACGCCCTGCTACGCGGGGGTTTTTGACGTTGAGTGGCTCACAATGCGGACATGACGGAACCGCGGGAGTCGCCGCGTGGGATCTCACGTCAGACGTTCCTGCGGGGCGCCGCCGGGGCATTGGCCGTCGGAACGGTGTTCGGATCGACCCGGGCCAGTGCCGATCCCAGGGCCTCCGGCTGGGGTGATCTGGCCGCCGCCATCAGGGGGCAGGTGATACTGCCGGACAGCGGTGGGCAATTCGCCTCGGCCAAGGCGGTTTTCAACACCAACTTCAACGGCCTGGCACCCGCGGCGGTCGTCGCCCCGAGTTCGGTGGCCGATGTGCAGAGGGCAATGGCCTTCGCGGCCAACAACAATCTCAAAGTCGCTCCACGCGGCGGCGGGCACTCGTATGTGGGCGCGTCGACGGCGAACGGCACCATGGTCCTCGACCTGCGCCAGTTGCCCGGCGACATCAACTACGACGCCGGTACCGGGTATGTCACGGTGGCCCCTGCGACCGGTTTGTATGCGATCCACCAGGTTCTCGCGGGAGCCGGCCGGGGAATCCCGACAGGTACCTGTCCGTCGGTCGGCGCGGCCGGCCATGCCCTGGGAGGCGGGTTGGGCGCTCAGTCGCGCCATGCGGGCCTGATGTCCGATCAACTGGTGTCGGCGACGGTGGTGCTACCCGGTGGCGGGGCCGTCACCGCCTCGGCCAAGGAGAACCCTGACCTGTTCTGGGCGTTGCGCGGCGGGGGCGGTGGCAACTTCGGAGTGACGACGGCGCTGACCTTCGCCACCTTCCCGACCAGCGATGTGGATGCCGTGAGCCTCAACTTCCCGCTGGAGTCTTTCGCGCAGGTTCTGGTCGGCTGGCAGGCCTGGCTGCGTACCGCCGACCGCAGCACCTGGGCACTGGCCGACACCGTCACCGATCCGGGAGGCGCGCACTGCCGCATCCTTGCGACCTGCCTGGCCGGATCGGGTGACGCCGTCGCGGCCAACGTCGTCAAAGCGGTCGGGCAGCAACCGACCGGGGTGGACAAACACACGTTCAACTACCTGGACCTGGTGCAGTACCTGGCCGTCAACAACCTCAACCCGTCGCCGCTGGGTTATGTCGGCGGATCCGACGTCTTCCAGTCGATCACCCCGGCCGCCGCGCAGGGGATCGCCGCGGCGTTCAACGCTTTTCCCAGCGGAGCCGGCCGCCCATTGGTGATCATGCATGCGCTCGATGGCGCGCTCGCCACAGTGGGCCCGGGGGACACCGCGTTTCCGTGGCGGCGACAGTCCGCACTGGTGCAGTGGTACGTCGAGACCTCCGGCTCTCCGGCGGCAGCGTCCCAATGGCTCAACACCGCCCACCAAGCGGTCGCGCCCTATTCGGTGGGCGGTTACGTCAACTATCTCGAGGCGAACCAGCCGGCATCACGATATTTCGGCGCCAACCTCTCCCGGCTGGCCGCCACCCGGCAGAAGTATGACCCGGGCCGGATCATGTTCTCGGGCCTGAATTTCTGATGGACGAGACGGCTCCGCAGACACCGGCGGCTACAGCGGCCCTTGCAGTGGCAACGCGCTTCTACTCGCCCGCGTTGCTCAATCACTGCATCCGTTCGTACCTGTGGGGCGCGACGTACGCAGCGGCACACGGCATCGCCTTCGACGACGAGCTCTACTACGTCTCGGCATTGCTGCACGACATCGGTCTGACCGACCCGTTCGACAGTCACCGGGTGTCGTTCGAGGAGGCGGGTGGGGATCTGGCCTGGGTCTTCGGGGTGGCGGCCGGATGGCCCGCCGACCGGTCGGCCCGGGCGACGGAGATCATCGTGCTGCACATGCGCGACGACGTTTCGGCGGCCGCCGATCCCGAGTCACACCTCTTGCAGGTGGCCACGGCCTGGGACGTCGTCGGACGACGGCCAGAGGAGTTTCCCGCCGCAGTGAGGGCCGAGACACTGGCTCGCTATCCCCGGCAGGGGTTCGGCGCCGAGTTCATCACATGCTTCGAGGATCAGGCGAGGCGCAAACCGGGTGGTGCCGCGGCCGCGTCGGTGGCCAACAACGGTGCCGAACGCATCAGGGCCAATCCGCTGGACACCTAGGTCCTACACCGGTGCCTGGAAGCCGCCGATCTGCTGTTCGAGCAGTTCGGCCAGCCGCAGAGGCGTGCGGTCCTCGAACATCGGACCGATGATCTGCACACCCACCGGCAGTCCCTCGGCGGACCGCACCGCTGGGATGGCGGTGGCGGGCAGGCCGGGCATCGTGGCCAGACCGGCCCAGACGAGCTGGTCGAAATATGGGTAGTCGGTGCCGTCGATGTCGAGCCGACGTGCCAACAGATCCGGATTGTGGTCGTGGGGGAACGCGGGAGTCGGTGTGATCGGACAGACGACGGCGTCGAATTCGCCGAACAGTTGTCGCCAGCCCTGCCGGTGCATCTCGCGTCGGTTGTTCAGTTCGATCCAGTCGCGGTGGCTCAGCACCATCCCGCGCAGCCGTGCCGCGTCGAGGCTCTGGTCCTCGGGACGGAGGCCGGCGGCGCGGGTCCGCAGTTGCTCATAGGAGTCGACGGGGAATCGTGCCGTGGAGCCGGAAAACAGCAATTGGGTATACAGCGCTGCGGCTTCGGCGAGATCGGGGAGCAGCGGACTGTGTCGTTCGACGCGGACGCCGCTGGAGGCAAGGGCGTCGGCCACCCGGTTTATGGCGGCGCGCACCGCGGCACCGGTCGCGATGAACGGATGCTCCTCGAGGATCAGGACCCGGAAGCCGCCGAGTCCCTCGTGGCGCGGGGGCGGCAGCGTCATCGTGTGCGCCACACCGAGCGTCAGCGGGTCCGGTCCGGCCATCACGTCGAGCAGCAGGGTGAGGTCGCGGGCAGTGCGCGCCATCGGACCGACGACAGCGAGGTCGGCGTCGGTCGGCAAGGCGGGCGCGGGCGGCGGGGTCATCCCGCGCATCGCTGTCAGCCCGAGTGTTGGCTTGTGCGCGTAGACGCCGCAGAAATGCGCGGGGGTGCGCAGCGACCCGGCGAGGTCGGAGCCGATGGACAGCACGCCGAATCCGGACGCCAGTGCGGCCGCCGATCCGCCCGAAGATCCGCCCGACGTCCGACTGTGATCCCACGGATTGTTCGTGGTGCCGTGGATCTCGTTGAAGCTCTGCACATCTTGCAGCCCGAACGGCACGTTGGTCTTACCGAGCACCACCGCGCCGGCAGACTTCAGCCGCGACACCTGTACCGCGTCCTCGGCCGGCAAGAAATCCCGGAACTGCGGCATACCCCAGGTCGTTGGCAGCCCGGCGATGTTGTAGGACTCCTTGACCGTCAACGGAATACCGAGCAGTGGTCGATCCTCACCCCGGGCACGCGCATGGTCGGCCCGCCGCGCAGCCTCCCGCGCGCGCTCGAAGTCGGGCACGCAGATGGCGTTGATCGCGCCGTCATTCCGCTCGATCCCAGCGATCGCCGCCTCGGTCAGTTCTGCCGAGGACACCTCACCAGCACGCAGCGCGACTGCCAGCTCTCCGGCCGACCGAAAGTTCCACTCCATGAATCCGACGCTAACCAGCCACTGTCGAAGCCATAAAATCCCGCTTCCCGCAACGGAAGAATGCGTGAGGTAGGCGCGGTCGACCACCGGTGCCTCGGCTGAGAGCGACGGCACCTGGCTCGCAGAACAAATATTCTGAACCGCCGTGCCAGGGCACTATCACCGCGCGCCCCCTTTCGGTCCCCGAGACCACGCCCACCGGCCTAGCCTCGAGGCGTTGGGTCTGACTGCCACCCGAACGAATGAAGGAACCGAGCATGCGAGCAACCGTGATGTATGGGGCCGGCGACGTGCGCGTCGAGAACGTGCCCGACGCCATCGTGAAGGAACAGACTGACGCCGTCGTGCGGGTCACCAGTGCCTGCATCTGCGGCAGCGACCTGTGGCCGTATCAGTCGATGCCGCACAAGGACGGTGGCCGCCGGATGGGGCATGAGTTCATCGGCATCGTGGAGGACGTCGGCGCGGATGTGTCCGGATTCCGGCGCGGTGATCTGGTGGTGGCCCCCTTCGTCTGGGCGGACAACACGTGTGACTTCTGCAAGGAGGGGCTGCAGACGTCGTGCCGCCACGGTGGCGGGTGGGGTGCCCCCGGCGTCGATGCCGGCCAGGGCGAGGCCGTGCGCGTTCCCCAGGCACAGGGCACGTTGGTGAAGCTGCCGGTGGCAGCGGATTCGGCGCTCATGCCGTCGCTGCTGACCCTGTCGGACGTGTTCTGTACCGGTCATCACGGCGTAGTCACCGCCGGGGTGGGGCCGGGATCGTCGGTGACGGTCATCGGTGACGGCGCGGTGGGACTGTGCGCGGTGCTGGCCGCCAAGCGGTTGGGCGCCGAGCAGATCATCCTGAATGGTCGCCACACCGTCCGGACCGACCTGGGGCGTGAGTTCGGCGCCACCGACGTCGTCGCCGAACGCGGCGACGAAGCCGTGGCGAAGATCCGTGAACTGACCGGCGGTGACGGTACCCACGCGGTGATCGAATGCGTCGGGACCGAGCCCTCGGTGGCCACTGCTCTCGACGCGGTCCGTGCCGGTGGTCGCGTCAGTCGGCTCGGGGTATCTCAATACACCGAGGTGCCAATGGGTTTCGGGACATTCTTCCGCAACGTCACTCTCACCGGTGGCGTCGCGCCGGCCCGCGCCTACATCGAGGAACTCATGCCCGACGTTCTCGACGGCACCATCGAACCGGGGCGGGTGTTCGACCGCACCATCGGTCTCGACGAAACCCCCGACGGCTACCGCGCGATGGCCGACCGCGAGGCCCTCAAGGTGTTGATCGAGCCATGACGCTGCTGCTCGAAGATCGCGACGATCGTGGCGTCGTCACGCTGACATTGAACCGCCCGCAGGCCTTCAACGCATTGTCCGAGGCGATGTTGGCCGCGCTCGGTGACGCTTTCGATGCGCTGGCTCAGGACGACACGGTGCGCGCCGTGGTGCTCGGGGCCTCCGGCAAGGCGTTCTGCGCCGGGCATGACCTCAAAGAAATGCGGGCTGAGCCGTCCTTGGAGTACTACCAGCGGTTGTTCGCCCAATGCACCGCGGTGATGCTGTCGATTCAGCGGCTGCCGGTGCCGGTGATCGCACGGGTCCAAGGCCTCGCGACGGCGGCGGGCTGCCAACTCGTCGCGATGTGCGATCTCGCCGTGGCGAGTGACGACGCGCGCTTCGCGGTCAGCGGTGTCAACGTCGGGTTGTTCTGCGCGACACCGGGAGTGGCGCTGTCGCGCAACGTGCCCCGCAAGGCCGCCTTCGAGATGCTCGTGACCGGCGAATTCGTATCTGCCGAGCAGGCCCGGGTGTTGGGGCTGGTCAACCGGGTGGTGACCGCGGCCGCCCTCGACGACGAGGTGGAGGCCGTGATCGCGAGCATCGTGGCGAAGCCCCGCGTCGCGGTCGCGATGGGAAAGGCGTTGTTCTACCGGCAGATCGACGTCGACATCGAGTCTGCCTACGCCGACGCGGGCGCGACGATGGCCTGCAACATGATGGATCCGAGCGCGCTCGAAGGAGTGCAGGCCTTCATCGACAAGCGCCCGCCGGCCTGGTCGGTGGCGCCGAAGTAGCGGCCGGGCTGCCGCTCGTCAGGCGGCGCGGCGGTGGCCGGCCTGCGCTGACGACACTTCGACGGCCGTCGGCTCGTCGTCGTGAACGACGGCCATTGCCCGGTCCGCGGTGGCGCGGACGTCGCCGACACCGCGGTAGTTCCGCAGATACCGATCCGCTTCATCCCGGCGCAGCGGCGTGGAGAAGATGCTCACGTTGTTGGCGGGGGCATCGGGTTGCCGGGCTTGGGCCAGTCTGCGGGCGCCGGTGCGGAAACCCGCCACGGCGCCGCCCAGGCACACGATCAGCGCAATGCCGGCGACGGGCGCCAGACCGCTGCCCAATGCCAGGGCCGTGACGAACAGCCCGAGCGACACGAATCCGACGAGCAGCAGAACGTACGCGATGTTGGGAACCGGAATACGGTCGGCACCTTTCAACATGTGATCACCTCACGAGAACTCGAACCTACGATGACTACGCTACGCGTAGCGTATCGATTGCTACGTATAGCGTAGCGCATGGCGGGCCCGAGATATTCCCGTCGACTGACGGACAGACCGGGGAGGGGACCCATGGCGCAGGGGCGGGTCGAAGACGGCATCGCTGAGTCGACTCTGTATCTGTTGCGCTCAGGAGGTCCTCGGGCGGTGACGGTCGAAGCTGTTGCTGCGCACTCGGGAATCGCGAAGACGACGATCTACCGACGGCATCCCAATCGGCGCGACATGTTGGCCGGCGCGCTGTCGCGACTCGCCTCGCCGGACCCACTCGATCCCCGTGCGAGCGCTTCGGATCGGCTCCGGTGGCTCATCACCCACGCGATCGAAACGGTCGAGGACGGCATCGGTCTCGGCGGGCTCGCGGCATTGCTCACCGAGGATGATCCCGAATTCGCCGCACTGTTCCGGCGAATCCTGATCGACCAGCGCGCGGCCCTGGCCGCCGTGATCGACGACGGCAAAGCCGATGGTTCGATCCGTGCGGACGTCGATGCCGAGACGCTGATAGACGGGGTGGTCGGTGCGTACATCGCCGAGCACGCCCGTATCGGTGACATCGAAGACGGTTGGGAGGAGCGCTTGTTCAAGCTTTTCTGGCCCGCCGTGCGGGCTGGAAAATAGCCTGTTCTACCAAGTAGACCGGAGGTTGAAGCAGTGCCGTTGATCGATGTCACCTGCGGGGCCCGGGTCACCGATGCCACGCGGTCGCAGCTGGCGGAAGTGCTAGCGGCGGCGGTCTCGATCGCCGTCGCATGCGGCGACGAACCCTATGACGGCAACCTCCAGCCCGGGGACGTGCTGATCCGGTTCTACGACGCCGGCCGTTCGACCGGTTCGACCTCGATGTGCTGATCGAGGTCAAGTCGAAGTTCTTTACGGACCGGGCTGAGGACCGGCAGGCCGCTGCCGACGCCATACTGGCCGCCGCGCAAACCGCAATCGGTGCGGGTTTTCAGATCGGTGTCTATCTGACCCTGCCAGTGGCGGCCTGGTCGCAGACGGCGGTCAGCTGACGGTGTCGGCAGCGCTCAGCGGCGTTGGAGCTCGATGACCGGGATGACGCGGTCGGTCTTGGTCTGGTACTCGCCGAATCCCGGGGCCTTCTCGACGATGCGCGGATAGGCGGCGTCGCGCTCGGCCAGCGGCATCTCCCGCGCGTGCACGTCGTAGGCGTCGGTGCCGATCTCGATGTGGGCATCGGGATGTGCGCGCAGGTTGTGCAACCATGCGGGGTCGACGTCCGCTCCCGCGTAAGACCCGACGATGGCGAGCTTTCCGTCGAGGTCGAACGCCATCACGGGGTTGACCCGCTCCTTGCCGCTCTTGGCGCCGGTGGTGTGCAGCAGGAGCAGCGTCGCGCCTTCGAACGGTCCTCCGACCTTGCCGCCGTTGGCGCGGAACTCGGCGATGATGTTGTCATTCCAGTTGTCTGCCATGGCTTCCTTCCTACGCCTGGGCAACGCGACGGTGGACGCAGATCACGAAATCGCGGGAACCGGTCGATTCACCGCTCGGTCGTGGTGATGTGGACCGACGAGGTCAGCGTCTGATGCACGGGACAGCGTTCGGCGATGTCCATCAGTCGTTCTCGTTGACTGTCGTCGAGCTCGCCGATCAACTCGATCTCACGATCGATGTGGTCGAGCATGCCCTTGGTGGTCTCGCAGTCGGCACAGTCTTTCGCGTGAATGCGTGAGTGCCGCAATATCACTCGTACCTGCTCAAGCGGCCAGCCCTTGCGGTTGGCGTACATCCGCACGGTCATCGACGTACATGCGCCCAAGCCGGCCAGCACGAGGTCATAGGGATTGGGGCCGGCATCATCTCCCAC
The DNA here is from genome assembly GCF_048282715.1 of Mycobacterium sp. 134. Classification (NCBI taxonomy): domain Bacteria; kingdom Bacillati; phylum Actinomycetota; class Actinomycetes; order Mycobacteriales; family Mycobacteriaceae; genus Mycobacterium; species Mycobacterium sp. 134. The sequence continues at coordinate 5,190,492 of NZ_JBLVUN010000008.1, read as the reverse complement.
GGGAAGGGGTTCGTCGGCAATGAGCTGGTGGCGCCCGGCAGTGATCTGCTGGGTGTAGGTTCCCGCGCCGGTCTCCGCCACGGTTACGTCGGTGGTCATGCAGTCTCCTTCGCCGTGAAATGACTCAGGAACGGATCGTGCCCCGAGTGTGGGTACCGGTACGCGATTTCGCCGAATTCCGCCCGTCACGGATATCAAGGCGCAGTGGGGACTTCAGCTGACCTGCCGGCGCGGTGTCACGTTTCACGTGTGGCAAGCGTCAACAAGGTGAACCCCTTGAAATCCTTGGCGACCGAACAATGGAGGCGACGACCATGACCCTACAACTCGGCATGATCGCGACACTGATCGTCGCGATCACCATCGCGGCCAATGCGGCGGCGGCTTTCGGAGACCTTGTCGGGGCCCGCTCCGTGCTGGCCAACTCTGCGGAGGTCGGCGTTCCGCGGACCTGGGTGCCAATGCTCGGGTTGCTCAAGGGCGCGGGTGCCGTCGGGCTGCTCGTGGGCCTGTTCGGGTTCCCCCCGTTCGGCATCGCCGCCGCGATCGGACTGATCGCATTCTTCATCGGTGCCGTCATCACGCACGTTCGCGCGCAGGTGTTCTACAACATTGCTTTCCCTGCTGCGTTCCTCGTGCTCGCGGTGCTGTCACTGGGAGCCTTTGTCGCGGGCTGAGCCAACTGAAAAGGGCTCCATCCCTCGCGGGATGGAGCCCTTTTCAGCTCGGCGTATGAAGTTTGCTGTGTAGGTCAGGCGCTGCGGCGGATGCCCCGCTTGAGCAAGAGCTCGCGCTCCGACTCGCTCAGGCCGCCCCAGATGCCGTACGGCTCACCGACGGCCAGCGCGTGTGAACGGCACTGGGTGATCACCGGGCAGCTGCGGCACATCTCCTTGGCGCGCACCTCACGCTGGGCCCGGGCCCGTCCGCGTTCACCATCAGGGTGGAAGAACATCGACGAATCGACACCACGGCAAAGTCCCTGCATTTGCCAATCCCAGATATCCGCATTGGGTCCGGGAAGCTGCTGCGGCTGCGGCATATGGAAAACCCCTCTCTGCTCGCCCATTTCGCCAACGCGGGCGGGTTTGAGTCGGTGGAACCGAACTGAGCTCATGTCGCCGATGACCGCTCGTGCACACAAACTAGGGGGACTGAATAAAGCGCGTCAATAGCCTGCCGGTGTGCTAAAGGGCATAACCGCAGGTCGAGAATTTACATCACGTTCATCGTTGTGAAGCCTTGACTGAGACATGAGTGTTAAGGATCTGGCCTGGGTCTTCGGGTTTCCCCTGTTCGGGCACATCGCGGCGGCGGACGCAATTCCGGGCAGGCGATAGTTAGTTGACATGCCATTAACATTCAAGCCATCAATTGTTAACTAATGATCGCGGAGCAAAGTGAATTTCCCGTATCCGGCGGTACCGGGTTGCCCGGAGGGGTTGCAATGCCCTCGGTATTGATAGCGTCGCGAACCGATGAATGCACTCGCAGCGGCCGCTACGGCCCTGGCTGACGCCGCCTTCGGGGCTGACCCCGGCCGGTGGCCGCTGCCCGTGGCGACCACCCCGCACGAACGCTGGCTGCGGGCCGTCGCCGCCGGCGGGCAGGGGCGTTACGCCTGCGCGCTCGCCGAGCTCTCCGAGATTCTGCGGTGCCAGGAGTCTGGTGCGTTGGTGTCGCTGGCGTACAGCACCCGCGCCTCGTTCCTTCGCCAGCTGGGCGGTCATGCGCGTGCGCGTGGCGCCGACGGTCGGGCCTGGGCGCGCTGCGGCGACGATGACGAGGCCGCCGCCGACGCGCTCGTCGGCCTGGCCGCCGATGCCCTCGGGATGGGCCGGTTCGGCGTCTCGGCCCGACTGCTCGACCGGGCGCGCGCCATCGACACCCCCGCCGATTCGCGCCGGCGGATCCGGCTGTCGTGGGTGAGCGCCGAACTGGCGATGGTCCGGGGCGACGGTGCCGAGGCGGTCGAACATGCCCGACGCGGAGTCGCGGCTGCAGCCGGTCACAGCTCGACGCGCCACGCCGTCAAGTCAGATGTCGTGCTGGCCGCGGCGCTGTGTAGCGCCGGTGAGTACGACGCTGCCCGGGAGGTCGCCGACGCTGCACTGGCGGCCACCGAGAAAGCCGGCTTGGTCCCGCTGCGCTGGGCATTAGCCTGCGTACTTGCCGACATCGGGAGCGCCGCGCACGATGCTGCACAAATAAGCCGGATCCGTGACCTCAGCGCCGATACAGTGCGTCGCAGAGGCGGGGTGTGGGCCGGCGCCTAGAACCGCCACGGCACGGTCACCACATCCCGATCGTTATTGTTTAGCTGAGCCAATCGCCGCGAGTGTCGGTGCAACGTAACGCTGGAGAGATCGCCCACGATGACAAGTTCGGGAGACCGTCTCGACATTGTCGTTGCTGAGGCAGTGGCAGGTGATCGGAACGCGCTCTCGGAAGTGCTGGAGATCATTCGGCCGATCGTCGTTCGGTATGTCCGTGCGAGGGTGGGGGCGACCGAGCGCAGTGGTCTCTCAGCTGATGACGTTGCGCAGGAGGTTTGCTTGGCCGCCATAACGGCGCTGCCGCGGTACAAGGATCAGGGACGCCCGTTCCTGGCCTTTGTCTACGGCATCGCTGCGCACAAGGTTGCTGACGCGCATCGCGCGGCGGCCAGGAATCGTGCCGAGCCCACGGATGTGGTGCCCGAGCGGTTCTCCCTTGACGCGGGGCCAGAGCAGTCCGCGCTCGACACCGAATCCTCTGCACGGATGGCCAGGCTGCTGTCCGTGCTGCCCGAAAAACAGCGCGAGATCCTGATCCTGCGTGTCGTGGTCGGCATGAGTGCCGAGGAGACCGCCGAGGCGGTCGGCAGCACCGCCGGCGCGGTGCGCGTCGCGCAGCACCGTGCCCTGGCGCGGCTCAAGAACGAGATCATGGCGACGGGGCGCGACCATGCCTGACTTCGGCCGCTGGACCTCAAACGGTGGTGATCCGTCCCTCAACGAGATCAACCGGTCCGAGAAATTCATCGAGGCGCTGTCCCTCGAGCATCAGGTCTATGCCACCGACCGGGAAGAGGCCGAACTGGCCGTCCTGCTGGCCGGGTGGCGTGACGACGCACGGCGCACCCCGATGTCGGGTATCGCCACGCCCCGCGAGGCCGTGGCGGCGCTCGACAAGGCCACCGGGAAGGGGCGGGTGCGCTTCCCGATGGCGTTGGTGGGTTCGATGGCCGCCGCGGTGTTGTGCCTGGGCGGGTTCGGTGCGGCTGTGTACGGCTCCGGCCCGGGTGACCCGCTCTACGGGGTGCGCGGGCTGGTCTTCGGATCGGCGCCGGTGACGCGCGACGTGGGCGTCGAATTGGCGTCCAGTGAGCTCAAACAAGTGCAGCAGTTGATCGACGAAGGACAGTGGGAGCAGGCGCAGCAGAAGCTGCAGGTCCTCACCACGACCGTCGCCACCGTCGGCGACGAGCAGCGCAAGCAGGAACTCGTCGACCAGTGGCAGCAGCTGTCGGTGAAGGTCGAGAACCGCGACCCGAACGCGACCGTGCCGCCCGATGCGCCGCCGGTCGTGTTGCCCGAGGTGACGGTGACGGTGACGCCGTCGTCGCCGTCCGAGAGCCCGTCCGGGGAGACCCCTACGTCCACCCCGACGACCGGGCCTTCGACCTCGCCGACGGAGACCACACCGGGCTCGGAGACGTCCAACCCGTCCGCGACATCCACGCCGTCGGATACCTCGACGTCGCAACCGACGACCACTGCGCCGTCGACGCCGTCGTCCTCGTCGGCCACGCCTGCGCCGTCGAGCAGTGCCGAGCCGACGAGCTCGACGGCCCCGGCGACAACGCCGTCGTCCCCGGCCTCACAGCCGTCGGCGACGCACACGACGTCGGCGCCGACCACCTCGGCCGCTCCGGCGGCCGAACCGCCGGTGGTCACCACGACCGTGGCACCGGCGGTGGAGCCCACGTCTGTGCCGTCGGCACCACCGGTACGCACAACGCAGGCTGCGCCCGTCGAGACGGGCAGTGGCGCAGGTCACGAGGGCCCGTCGAACGGGCGTGGGGGTGAGGGTCCGGCAGCGCCGGTGATCGAGGTGCCCCTGTTGCCGGGGCTAGGCGGCGGTCAGCGGTAGCCGTCGGTGTCCGAGGTGGCCTCGTTGAGGGAAGCGTCGGCGTAGCCGCGGCAGTAGTCCCATGTCACGTAGGCGTCGGGCTCGGGGTCGTAGGCCGGCTCGTGCGGGCGCACGGTGCCGTCGACAAGCAGCTGCAGCAGGTTGGCCCGCAGCATGTCCCAGTCGTGGTAGTGGTCCTGCTGGCATTCGTCGCAGCACACGACGAGGCCACGAATTCCTTTGTGCGCCAACAATGCTTCGTACACCGCTAGATCGGCGAGATCAGCCTCGACAGCCGTCCGTTCCTGGGGGTCCAGAGGCTGGCCCGGCTCGATCGCGTCCAGCGCAGCCGACGGATCGCAGGGATCGTCGGCAAACGGATCGGGCGGCAAACCAGGGGGGAGGTGGTCACGCACGAGTCCCACACTACGCAGCCGTACAGGTATCGCGCCAGCCGTCCCGATGTGTGCCGTGATGTGCAACGAAGCGGCAACATCATTGTCAATAACGGAGCCGATAGAATCGGGTTACACGCCCCACGCCTGCCACTGGAGGCCCCACCCATGTCGATCGCTGAAAGCAGCGTTCCCATCGCCGTACCGGTGCCGACCGGCGGTGATGACCCCACCAAGATCGCAATGCTCGGTCTCACCTTTGATGATGTGTTGTTGCTGCCTGCGGCCTCCGATGTGGTCCCCGCCACCGCTGACACCTCGAGCCAGCTGACCCGCAACATCCGTCTGCGGGTGCCGATGGTCAGCTCCGCGATGGACACCGTGACCGAATCTCGGATGGCCATCGCGATGGCCCGCGCAGGTGGCATGGGGGTGCTACACCGCAACCTTCCGGCGGCTGAACAGGCCGCCCAGGTGGAGACGGTGAAGCGGTCGGAGGCCGGCATGGTCACCGACCCGGTCACCTGCTCGCCGAGCAACACCCTGGCCGAGGTCGACGCGATGTGCGCCCGATTCCGGATCTCCGGTCTGCCGGTCGTCGACGACGCCGGCTCGCTCGTGGGGATCATCACCAACCGCGACATGCGCTTCGAGGTGGACGAGAACAAGCCCGTCGCCGAGGTGATGACCAAGGTGCCGCTGATCACCGCGCAGGAAGGCGTGTCCGCCGAGGCTGCGTTGGGTCTGCTGCGCCGGCACAAGATCGAGAAGCTGCCGATCGTGGATGGTCACGGCAAGCTGACCGGCCTGATCACCGTCAAGGACTTCGTCAAGACCGAACAGTTCCCGCTGTCGACCAAGGACAGCGACGGCCGGCTGCTGGTCGGCGCCGCGGTCGGCGTCGGCGACGACGCGTGGGCCCGGGCCATGACGCTGGTCGATGCGGGCGTCGACGTGCTGGTCGTCGACACCGCCCACGCGCACAACCGGGGTGTGCTCGACATGGTGGCGCGGGTGAAGAACACCGTGGGCGAACGCGTCGAGGTGATCGGCGGAAACGTCGCGACCCGCGCCGCTGCGGCCGCGCTGGTGCAGGCCGGTGCCGATGCGGTCAAGGTCGGTGTCGGCCCCGGCTCGATCTGCACGACCCGCGTCGTCGCCGGTGTCGGCGCCCCGCAGATCACCGCCATCCTGGAAGCCGTCGCGGCCTGCAAGCCCTACGGAGTGCCGGTGATCGCCGACGGCGGTCTGCAGTACTCCGGCGATATCGCCAAGGCGCTGGCCGCCGGCGCATCGACGGCCATGCTGGGATCGCTGCTGGCCGGCACTGCCGAGTCGCCCGGTGACCTGATCTTCGTCAACGGCAAGCAGTTCAAGAGTTACCGCGGCATGGGCTCACTGGGCGCCATGCAGGGACGCGGCGGTGGCAAGTCCTATTCGAAGGACCGCTACTTCCAGGACGACGTGCTCTCCGAGGACAAGTTGGTGCCGGAGGGCATCGAAGGCCGCGTGCCGTTCCGCGGTCCGCTGGGTTCGGTGATCCATCAGCTGACCGGCGGGTTGCGGGCAGCCATGGGCTACACCGGCTCGGGCACCATCGAGCAGCTGCAGCAGGCGCAGTTCGTCCAGATCACGGCGGCCGGGTTGAAGGAAAGCCACCCGCACGACATCACCATGACTGTCGAGGCCCCCAACTACTACACCCGCTGATTCGGTGGGGCAGGAGACTAAGAGCAGTCATGCGCGACATGGTTGAAATCGGCATGGGCAGAACCGCCCGGCGCACCTACGAACTCGACGACATCACCATCGTGCCCTCGCGGCGCACTCGCTCCTCGAAGGATGTGTCGACGGCCTGGCAGCTCGATGCCTACCGCTTCGAGGTTCCGGTCGTCGCCCACCCGACCGACGCGCTGGTGTCGGTGGAGTTCGCGATCGAGATGGGCCGGCTCGGCGGGCTCGGTGTGCTCAACGGCGAGGGTCTGATCGGCCGGCACGCCGATGTCGAGGAGAAGGTCGCGCAGGTCCGCGACGTCGCCGCGACGGCATCCGACGACGCGGCCGCCATCCGGATGCTGCAGCAGCTGCACGCCGCACCGCTGGATCCCGAGCTGCTCGGCGCCGCGGTGACCCGCATCCGTGAGGCCGGGGTGACCACGGCGGTGCGGGTCAGCCCGCAGAACGCCCAGGCGCTGACCCCGATCCTGGTGGCCGCCGGGATCGACCTGCTGGTCATCCAGGGCACCATCATCTCCGCCGAGCGCGTCGCGTCCGATGGCGAGCCGCTGAACTTGAAGACGTTCATCTCCGAGCTCGATGTGCCGGTCGTGGCCGGCGGCGTGCTCGACCATCGCACCGCCCTGCACCTGATGCGCACCGGCGCGGCGGGCGTGATCGTCGGCTACGGCTCCACTGCCGGTGTGACCACCAGCGACGAGGTGCTGGGCATCAGCGTGCCGATGGCCACCGCGATCGCCGATGCGGCCGCCGCGCGTCGTGAGTACCTCGACGAGACCGGCGGACGCTACGTGCATGTGCTGGCCGACGGCGATATCCACAGCTCCGGTGATCTGGCCAAGGCGATCGCCTGCGGCGCCGACGCCGTGGTGCTCGGCACGCCGCTGGCCGTGGCCGACGAAGCGCAGGGCGGCGGCTGGTTCTGGCCGTCCGCGGCGGCGCACCCGTCGCTGCCACGCGGTGCCCTGCTGCAGGTGGCGGTCGGGGAGCGTCCCGGCCTGGAGCAGGTGCTCAACGGGCCGTCCGACGATCCGTTCGGGTCGTTGAACCTGGTCGGCGGCCTGCGCCGGTCGATGGCCAAAGCCGGGTACTGCGATCTCAAGGAGTTCCAGAAGGTCGGCCTGACCGTCGGGAGCTGAAGCTCGTCTTTACAAGTTAGGGCCTCCTGTCTAGAAGTTACCTATCGGTAGCGTCATACTGATCACATGAAGCCTGACTACGACGTCTTGGTGATCGGTTCGGGGTTCGGCGGCAGCGTGAGTGCGCTGCGGCTGACTGAGAAGGGCTATCGGGTCGGTGTACTCGAAGCCGGCCAACGGTTCACCGACCCGGACTTCGCCAAGACTTCGTGGGACCTGCGCAAGTTCCTGTGGGCGCCGCAGTTGGGCATGTACGGCATCCAGCGCATCCACTTGCTGCGCAATGTGATGATCCTGGCCGGTGCGGGCGTGGGCGGTGGATCGCTGAACTACGCCAACACCCTGTACGTGCCGCCGGACCCGTTCTTCAACGATCCGCAGTGGAAGGACATCACCGACTGGCGTGCCGAGCTGATGCCGCATTACGACCAGGCTCAGCGCATGCTCGGTGTGGTCAAGAACCCGACCTTCACCGACGCGGACCGCATCGTCAAAGAGGTCGCCGACGACATGGGCTGCGGGGACACCTTCGTCGCCACGCCTGTCGGGGTGTTCTTCGGCCTCGACGGCGAGATGACACCGGGCAAGACCGTGCCCGACCCGTTCTTCGGTGGTGTCGGACCGGCCCGCACCGGGTGTATCGAGTGCGGCGAATGCATGACCGGTTGTCGCCACGGCGCCAAGAACACGCTCGTCAAGAACTACCTGGGGCTGGCGGAATCGGCTGGGGCACAAGTACATCCGATGACGACGGTGACGAGCTTCGAGCAGCGTGCCGACGGCCTGTGGGAGGTCACCACCGTGCGCACCGGCAGCAAGCTGCGTCGTCGCCGCAAGACCTTCACCGCGACGCACCTGATCATGGCGGCCGGGACGTACAACACCCAGAAGCTGCTGTTCAAGATGCGCGATACCGGCAAGCTGAACAAGCTCTCGGCCAAACTCGGCGTGCTGACCCGCACCAACTCCGAGTCCATCGTCGGTGCGCAGACCCTCACGGTGACACCCGGCATGGATCTGACCCACGGCGTGGCCATCACCTCCTCGGTGCATCCCACCGCCGACACTCACGTCGAGCCGGTGCGCTACGGCAAGGGCTCCAACGCGATGGGGCTGCTGCAGACGCTGATGACCGACGGCACCGGGCCGCAGGGCACCGACGTGCCCCGCTGGCGGCAGTTCCTCGAACAGGGTCGCCAGGATCCGGGCAAGCTGATCCGTCTGCTCAACCCGCAGCGGTGGAGTGAACGGACGGTCATCGCCCTGGTGATGCAGCATCTGGACAACTCGATCACCACCTTCACCAAGCGTGGACCCGGCGGCAAGCGGGTCATGACGTCCAAACAGGGGCACGGCGAGCCGAACCCGACGTGGATCCCGGTAGGGAACGAGTTCACCAGGCGGATGGCGGAGAAGGTCGACGGGGTCGCGGGCGGCACCTGGGGCGAGCTGTTCAACATCCCGCTCACCGCTCACTTCCTGGGCGGGGCGGCCATCGGCGACAGCGCCGACCACGGCGTCATCGACCCGTATCAGCGCGTGTACAACTACCCGACGCTCTACGTCATGGACGGCGCCGCGATCTCGGCGAACCTCGGGGTGAACCCGTCGCTGTCGATCACCGCGCAAGCCGAGCGCGCCGCATCGTTGTGGCCGAACAACGGGCAGAACGACGAGCGCCCGGCGCAGAATGAGCCGTACCGGAAACTGGCGCCGATCGCACCCGCGCACCCTGTGGTGCCGGCCGAGGCGCCCGCCGGACTGCGGAGGCTGCCGATCCAACCCGTCAACTCGGGCGGTTAGGTCCCGCCCCATTCCGGGTACCTAACCCTCGCCGGGCGGCGAGGTCCGGCCGGGAGGGGTGTGGCGAATGCGGAAGGCGTTCCACGACGAGTTGGCGGCACTGTCCACTCAACTCGCCGAGATGTGCGCGCTGGCGGTCAGTGCGATGCAGCGGGCCAATGCGGCCTTGCTCGACTCCGATCTGTCGCTGGCCGAGCAGGTCATCGCCGACCACGAACACATCGCCGCCTACAACCACCGCATCGAGGGGTCGGCGTTCCGGCTGTTGGTCTTGCAGCAGCCGGTCGCCGGTGAGCTGCGCACCGTCGTCGGATCGATGCACATCGCCGCCGATATCGACCGCATGGGCGCGCTCGCGGTGCATGTCGCCGACATCTCCCGGTTGCGCCATCCCGAATGCGCGCTGCCGGACGAGGTGCGGGCGAGTTTTGCCGAGATGGGTGCCCAGGCCGTGCAGTTGGCGCGCACCGCGCAGGAGGTGCTGGTGTCGCGCGATCCCGACGCCGCCGCACGCCTGCGCGACGAGGACGACGCCGTCGACGCCGAGCATCGCCACCTGTTCACCCTGCTGCTGGACCGTCAGTGGGACGACGGGGTGTGCTCGGCTGTCGACGTCGCACTGTTGGGCCGCTACTACGAGCGGTTCGCCGATCACGCCGTCGAGATCGGCAAGCGGGTCATCTTCGAGGCAACCGGCGGGCGGCCGCTGCACAAGAAGCTGGCCTGAGCGGTTATCGGCCGGGAGCTGGACTGGATTCGAGCAGTGCGGTGAACAGCCGGGTGAGTGTGTCGACATCGACAGTCCCCGGTTGCAGCACCTCCTCGGTGGCAATGCCGGAGATGATGGTGACCACCAGCTGGGCGAGTGCCGACAGTTGGTGACCAGGCAGGGACGTGCCGGCCTGTTCGACGATGCGCAGCGCTTGATCGGCAGCCGCGCGGCGGCGCGCCACCAGGCGTTCGCGCAGCTGGGGATCTCGGACCGCACGCAGCCAGTACTCGGTCAGCACGATCTGATACTCGGTCTGATCGTGTATCGAATCCAGCGTTGACCTGCTCAATGCCGCGGCGATCGCGGCGGTGTCGCCGTGCCCACTGTCGAGGGCGGTTGCGATGAGGGCGCCGCGACTCTCGAACTGCCGGTCCAGCAGGGCCAGGAACAACTCGTCCTTGGACTCGAAGTTGGAGTACACCGCGCCTTTGGTGAATCCCGCGGCGTGACCGATGGCGTCGATGGTGGCGCCGGCGAACCCTTCGGCCGCGAAAACCTTGAGCGCTGCGTCGAGGATCCGGTCGCGCACCTCGTCGCGGGTGGGACGGGTCCGGGCGGGTTTGACAGCCGACATGGGGAACACAATACTCGCTGGTATCGTTTGGATACCAGTGAGTATCGAAAGGTCGGAGATGGAAGATCAGGACGACGCCGAGGACACCCGGGCGTCCGAGGGGGACGACGCGACCGAGGCGCCCGAGGCGGGCGCCGCGCAGGGCGCGCCGCAGATCGTCACGGCCGGGTTGGGGGTGGACGGCGAGCACGGACCGTTGTTCTCGAACATCGACCTCGAGCTCACGCCGGGATTCCACGCCATTCAGATGCCCGGCGGCTGGGGTCAGACCGCGCTGCTGCTCACGCTGGCCGGACGGCTCAAGCCCACCCGCGGCACCGTGACGGTCTGCGGCGAAACCGTCCCCCGAGCGATCCGGCGACACTGCGCAATCGCGGCGTTCGCCGACATCGACGAGCTGGAGGACTCGGTCACCGTGCAGACGGTGCTCGCCGAGCAGCGCCGGTGGCTTGCCCCGTGGTATCGACGGGTTCCGATCGAGGCCGGCGAATCCGCACTGCGTGAGGTCTTCGGAGAACTGACGCCGCCCGCGGCCGAGACCTACATCAGCGAACTGTCCGATCTCGACCTGTTCCTGCTGAAAGTCACCCTGGCCTTGTTCTCGAATCGTCCGATCCTGGTGGTCGGCGACCTCGAACAGGTAAGGGACAACTCGCGCCGGGCGATTGCCGTCGAGCGCCTCGGCGCCATCGCCACTCAGCGCACTGTTGTTGTCGGCGTGACCAATCCGCTCGGTGTCGAAGCCCCCGACCACGGTCTGCACGATCACCGCATCCTGACCGGAAAGAACGAATGATGTTTGCTGGACTCAACTTCGGCGCCCCGGCTGCCGGCTCGCCTTCGGCTCGGAAATCAAACGCTTCGGCCGCAGCCGGATGACCCGTGCCGCGATCGTGGTGCTGATGCTGCTGCCGCTGGTATACGGCGCGCTGTACCTCTGGGCCTACTGGGACCCCTTCGGCCAGGTCGACAAGATGCCGGTGGCACTCGTCAATGCCGATCGGGGCGCGGTGGTTTCGGGCCAGCACGTCAATGTCGGTGCCGAGATCGCCAAGAGTCTGACCGACGATGCGAGCCTGAACTGGCATGTGGTGGACGACGACGAGGCGCGTAGGGGCGTCGAGCACGGCCAGTACTACTTCATGCTTGAGCTTCCGGCCGATTTCAGTGAGGCGATCGCATCACCGCTGACCGGGAACCCCAAGCAGGCCAACCTGAATGCGGTCTACAACGACGCCAACAACTACATCTCGTCGAACATCGGCCGCACCGCGATCGACCAGGTGCTCAACGCGGTCTCGACGCGGATCTCGGGCCAGGCGGTCAACCAGGTGCTCTCGGTCGTGGTCAGCTCGGGCGCCGGGATCAAGCAGGCCGCGGACGGTGCGGCCCAACTCGCCGACGGGGCAGTGAAAGTCGACGACGGCGCCGGTCAGCTGGCAACCGGGCTTCACAGCGCCCGGTCCGGCTCGGCCCAGCTGGCCACCGGCGCCAAGCAACTCTCCGACGGGATCACCAAGGCCACTGACCCGCTGGTCGCGGTGACCTCGGCGCTGTCGAAGGTCGGTGGAGACACCCAGAAACTGGAAGACGGCACCGCTGCGCTGCGGCAGGCCAATGACCAGATCGGCGCCATCACCGGGGCGCAGGATTCCGCTGCGACGGCGCTGACGTCGGTGATCGATCAACTGTCGGCCAGCCCGGATCCGATCGCCAGCAATGCCGCCGGAACGCTGCGCGGTGTCCAGGATGATCTTCGGGCCCATCAGTTCACCCCGCAAATCCGCCAACAGCTCACCGATGCGGAGAATGCGGCGATCTCGATGACGTCGTCGTTGCGTAACCCCGGCAGCCCGCTGAACTCCGCGCTCGATCAGGTCGGCAGCAAGAACTCCGATCTCAACGCCAAGCTGAACCAGCTGCGCAGCGGAGCTCAGCAACTGGCCTCCGGCAACGCCGAATTGGCCAGCGGCATAGCCAAACTCGACACCGGTGCCGGGCAGCTGAAATCCGGTACCTCGCAATTGCGGTCCGGATCGGCCGAGTTGGCGACCAAGCTCGCCGACGGTGCCGGCCAGGTGCCCGATTGGACACCCGCGCAGAAGGAAGCGATCGCCGACACCATCGGCGGCCCGGTCCACCTGCAGAACTCGGCCGAGAACGCCGCGCCGAACTTCGGCACCGGGATGGCGCCGTTCTTCATCACGCTCGCCCTGTTCTTCGGAGCGCTCGTGCTGTGGATGGTGTTGCGTCCGTTGCAGAACCGCCCGATCGCCGCGGAGGTACTGGCGATCCGAGTGGTGCTCGCCAGCTACGTGCCCGCCGCGGTGATCGGGATATTCCAGGCCATCATCCTGTACTGCGTGGTGCGGTTCGCCCTGGGCATGCAGGTGGCACATCCGGTCGCGATGCTGGGCTTCATGATGCTGATCTCGTGCACCTTCGTGGCGGCGACACAGGCGATCAACGCATTCGTCGGCCCCGCGGTGGGTCGGGTGCTGCTGATGGCCCTGCTCATGCTCCAGTTGGTCAGCGCAGGCGGGATGTATCCGGTGGAGACCACGTCACGGCCGTTCCAGGCGTTCCACAACTACGACCCGATGACCTACGGTGTCAACGGATTACGTCAGCTCATCCTCGGTGGTATCGATCACCGGCTCTGGCAGGCGATCATTACTCTGCTGGTGATCTGGGTCGGTGCCCTGACCATCTCGTCGCTGTCGGCCCGACGTAATCGGCTGTGGAACATCATTCGGCTGATGCCGGCGATCAAGATGTGAATCAGACCGCCTGGAGCAGAGCGGCATCCGCGAGCGGCCGGCTGCGCTGCCCGTGGATGTCGACGGGCACGTCACCGGAAAGCGTCACGCGGTGCATCACCCGGCGCTGGTTGTCGTAGTCGTCGACGGCGCGGTGCTGGGTGGCCCGGTTGTCCCAGATCGCGACGTCGCCGGGTGCCCAGTTCCAGCGAATGGTGTTCTCCGGAACGGTGATCCGTCGCTGCAACAACTCCAGTAGCGTCGCGGATTCGTGGCTGTCCAGGCCGAGGAAGCCGCGGGTGAAGTCGCCGGCCACCAGGGTGCGCTCGCCGGTCTCCGGATGCACCCGGACCACCGGGTGCTCGGTACGGAAATCGGGCTTCTCGAACGCGGCCCGCATCAGCTGTTGTTCCTCGGAGAGCGTGGCAACCGGCGCTGCTGCGTAGTCGAAGCGATTGCTGTGCACCGCCCACAGGTTCTCGGTGAGGGCCTTGAGCGGAGCCGGCAGCTGCTCATATGCGGCAGCGGTCGATGCCCACAGGGTGGATCCGCCGTATTCGGGCAGCGTCACCGCGCGCAGGATCGAGATGGCGGGGTAGTCGGGCACGAATGTGACGTCGGTGTGCCAGCGGGTGGCCTTGGCGTACTCGGAGTCGAGCGGGGTGATGATCGGCGCATCGGCCTGCTTGAGCGCGTGGTGGCCGACCGGCTTGCCCAGCAGCCGCGCGAAGGCGTGGTGCTCTTCGTCGGTGAGGTGGTGCTGGCCGCCGAAGAAGATCACCTTGTGCTCCAGCAGCGCGCGCCGGATCTCGGCGACGGTGCCCTCGTCGAGACTCCCGCCCAACTGGACCCCGTCGATACGGGCGCCGATGCGGCTGCCGAGCTTCTTGACGGTGACGGGAGCGGTAGTGGAAGCGGTCATCGGCTTGTCCTTTTCGCTGGTGGGAACAACTGTAGTCAAGTGACTACACCTGCATGTGAGCTAGTGTAGCCACATGACTACAGGGGCGCCACCGGCCAAAGCTTCGACTGGTCCGGTCGGCAAGGACGAGGTGGTGGCGGCCGCTCTGTCCGCGGCCGCCGAGCTGTTCGCCGAGCGCGGAGTATCAGCCACGTCAATCCGTGACATCGCCGCCCGGTCGAACGTCAACCACGGGTTGATCTACCGGCACTTCGGCACCAAGGAGCAGTTGGTCGGCGCCGTGCTCGACCATCTCGGTGCCCGGCTCACCGCGCTGTTGGACGACGGTGGACCCGCCGACGAGATCGAGCGCAACATGGACCGGCATCTGCGCGTGATGGCCCGGGCCCTGCTGGATGGTTACCCGATCGGCCAACTGCAGACCCGATTTCCAGGGGTCACGAGGCTGCTCGGGGAGGTGCTGCCGCGCTTCGAAGATGAACGCAGCGGACGGCTCGCAGTCGCCAACGCCGTTGCCCTGCAACTCGGTTGGCGATTCTTTGAACCGTTCCTTCGGTCGTCAGCCGGCCTGGATCCGATAAGCGACGGCGACGTGCGCGCCGCCGTGAGCGCCGAGATCGCACAGATCCTCGATCCCGGCGCCACGCCCAAGGACTAGTCAGCCCCGCTGCGGACCGACGATTCGACCTTCTCGCCGAGCTGTTTGTCGACGTTCTTCCAGTACTCGAACGCGCGTTCCAGGACGTGCTCGGAAACGCCCTTCGAGAGGTGGCCGGCGATGTTCGAGACCAGCCGGGCCCGCGCCGCGTCGTCGAGCACGTCGCGCACCATCGTCCCGGCCTGGCCCCAGTCGTCGTCCTCGGCGTGCAGCGTGTAGGCCGCGCGGACCATCTCACCGTCGGCACGCCACAGCGATTCACCCGTGCGGGCCGGGTCGGCCTGCGGGCCGCCGTACGAATTCGGGGCGTAGACGGGGTCGGAGACGTTCTTGATCCGCATGGCGCCGTCTTTCGAATAGCTATTGACCTCGACCTTCGGCGCGTTCACCGGGATCTGCTTGTAGTTGGTCCCCAACCGGTGGCGATGGGCATCGGCGTAGGAGAAATCGCGGGCCAACAGCATCTTGTCCGGGCTCAGGCCCGTGCCGGGCACCCGGTTGTTCGGTTCGAAGGCAGCCTGCTCGATCTCGGTGTGGTAATCGGTGACGTTGCGGTCCAGCCGCAGAGTGCCGACGTCGATCAGCGGATAGTCGCCGTGCGGCCACACCTTGGTCAGATCGAACGGGTTGAACCGATAGTCCTTGGCCTCCTCGAACGGCATGATCTGCACCTTCAACGACCAGGTCGGGAACTCGCCGCGCTCGATCGAGTCATACAGATCGCGCTGGTGGGCGTCGCCGTCGATGCCGGCCATCTCGTCACCCTCCTCCTGGGTGAGGAACTCGACGCCCTGGTCGGTCTTGAAGTGGTACTTGACCCAGAAGATCTCCCCGGCGGCATTGACCCAGCTGTAAGTGTGGCTGGAGTAGCCGTTCATATGGCGCCAGTCGCGCGGGATGCCACGATCGCCCATCAACCACGTCACCTGATGGGCCGATTCGGGGGACAGGGTCCAGAAATCCCACTGCATGTCGTGGTCACGCAGATTATCGGCGGCGCGGCGCTTCTGGGACCGGATGAAGTGCTGGAACTTCAACGGGTCACGCATGAAGAACACCGGGGTGTTGTTGCCGACCATGTCGAAGTTGCCGTCGGTCGTGTAGAACTTCGTGGCGAACCCACGGGGGTCACGCCAGGTATCGGGGCTGCCGCGCTCGCCGGCCACGGTCGAAAATCGGGTCAATGTCTCGGTTTTGACGCCGGGCTGGAACAGTGCGGCCTTGGTGTAGGCGCTGACGTCGCTGGTCACCTCGAAGTGACCGAATGCGCCGCCGCCCTTGGCGTGCGGCTGGCGCTCCGGGATGCGCTCCCGGTTGAACATCGCCATCTGCTCGATCAGATAGTGGTCCTGCAGCAGGATCGGTCCGTCCGGACCGATCGTCAACGAGTGTTCGTCGCTGTATACCGGAATTCCGGCGTCGGTGGTTGTCGGCTTGGGCTGGGTACCGGTCACCCCGTCGCTCCTTTCGCTGATCAGCGGGGAGCACCGCGCACGGCGATGCGACCGCTGAGACGTACGGGAGCCGAGTACCCAGTGCCGCTCGAATCCACACTCGGCGCGGGCTGGCCCTTACCTTTCAGCGTGGCCGACGTGCCTGCGGACGGGTTCGCGCCCGGGCGGCTGTGGCGGAGGCGGCAGCAGCGGATGCCGGGGCGCCACTTTGACGGTGGTCGGCCCACTCGTTTTCAGCACCACGTCGTCGCCGGCGTGACGGATGGTCAACGACCCGTCGGGCCCGTCGCGCAGGGTGTAGGTGACGTCACGGTGGTTGGCCTGCACCGTCACCCGGAATCCCTTCCATCGCAACCGGAAACGCAGGCACGAGATGCCATCGGGCAGGTGCGGATTCAGCGACAGGATGCCCTCGTCGTCGCGCAACCCGCCGAATCCGGCCACCAACGCCGTCCATGCACCGGCCAGCGAGGCCATGTGCAGGCCATCGCGGGTGTTCTGGTGCAGATCTCGGAGGTCGATCAGCGCGGCCTCGTAGGCGTAGTCGTGGGCCAGCTCGAGGTGGCCGACCTCGGCGCACATCACCGCCTGGGTGCAGGCGGACAGCGACGAGTCCCGGGTGGTGCGCCGCTCGTAGTAGTCGACGTTGCGGGCCTTCTGTTCCGGGGTGAACGCGTGACTCTGCCATTGCATCGCCAGCACCAGATCGGCCTGCTTGAGCACCTGGGCCGGGTAGAGCCGCACATACGGCTCGTGCAGCAGCAGCGGATAGGTGGTGTTGGCAGAGAAGTCCCATTCGGCCAGGGTGGTGAAGCCCTGGCACTGCGGATGCACACCCAACTCCTCGTCGTAGGGGATGTGGGCGGCGTCGGCGGCGTCGCGCCAGGCCGCGGTCTCCTCGGTGGTCACACCCATCGAGTAGGACGCCTCCGGATGACGTGTGCAGGCATCGACGGCGACCCGCAGGTTGTGTGCTGCCATCAGATTGGTGAAGACGTTGTCGCGCACCACCGCGGTGTATTCGTCAGGTCCGGTCACGCCATCCAGATGCCAGATCCCATGGCGGTCGTGGTGTCCCAGCGACATCCACAGCCGGGCGGTGTCCACCAGGACCCCCAGGCCGCATTCTTTCTCCAGCGAATCATCCCCGGTGACAACGCGATAGCGCTCGAACGCAGCCGTGATGTCGGCGTTGATGTGCCATGCGGCGGTGCCCGCAGGCCAGTAGGCCGAGCACTCCTCGCCCCGGATCGTGCGCCACGGGAAACTGGCGCCCTTCAGGTCGAGCTGCGCCGCGCGGTCGCGGGCGAGGTCCAGCGTGGAGGCCCGCCACCGCAACGCGTCGGCAGCCGCCTGGGGCTTGGTGTAGGTCAGTACCGGCAGCACGAAACCCTCGGTGTCCCAGAAGGCATGGCCGTCATAACCCGTGCCGGTCAGCCCCTTACCCGCGATGGCGCGCCGTTCCGCGCGGGCGCTGGCCTGCAGCACGTGGAACAACCCGAATCGCACCGCCTGCTGGCAATCCGGGTCACCCTCGACCTCCACGTCGGCGCAGTCCCAGAACTCGTCGAGGTAGGCGCGCTGGGAGTCCAACAATCCCTGCCACCCGCTGTAGCGGGCGCCGGTGATGGCGCCGGCAGCCTGATCGCGCAGGGCGGGACGCGAACGTAGGCTCGACCATCCGTAGCCGAGGTATTTGACGATGCGCAGCTTCTGCCCGGCTCGCAGCCCGCAGATGACGGTGGTCCGGGCCAGGTCGTCGCGGGCGTCTGTGCTGACCTCGACGCGTCCGGGCACCTCGACGTCATGGTCCATCGCGGCAGCCATCATCAGGTTGCTGCCGACAGTGCGGTGTACCAGAAGCGCGCCGCTGTCGGTGTTTTCGTGGTGCACGGCGCGCAGCGGGTGTTTGAGCACCGCCGAGACCCGGGGATCACCAGTTGTCTCGGGTTGGTCTTCGTTGGTGACGAGTTCGGATTGCACTGTCACCCGGACGAATTCGTCGAGAGCCTCGACGATGTACTCGATGGCGGCGACGCCGCGGTGGGCGAAGGACACCAGGCGGGTGGACACCACCTTGATCTGTTTGCCTGCCGGAGAGCGCCAGTGGGCGAGGCGTGTCAGCGTGCCGGCCCGCAGATCCAGGGTCCGTTCATGGTCGATGAGGTCGCCGTAGCGTACGTCGAAGGGCTCGTCGTCTACCAGCAGTCGCAGCACCTTGCCGTTGGTCACGTCGACAACGGTCTGCCCGGCCTCGGGGTAGCCGAATCCGGCTTCGGCGTACGGGAGTGGGCGCACCTCGAAGAACCCGGCCAAGTAGGTCCCGGGCAGGCCGTACGGTTCGCCCTCGTCGAGGTTGCCGCGTAGGCCGATGTGGCCGTTGGACAGTGCGAACAGCGATTCGGACTGCGCCAGCAGATTGAGGTCCAAACGGGTTTCGCGCACCTGCCACGGTTCCACCGGGTACGCGTCGTGGGTGATCATCATGGCGCTAGATCAACTCCGCCAGGTCGGTGACGACGACGTCGGCGCCGTTGCGGCGCAGCTGCTCGGCCTGCCCGACGCGGTCCACACCCACCACGAAACCGAATTTCCCCGCGCGGCCGGCTGCGACCCCGGCCAATGCGTCTTCGAACACAGCGGCCTGCGTGGGGGAGACGCCGAGGAGTTCGGCGGCGCGCAGGAAGCTGTCCGGAGCCGGTTTGCCCGCCAGGTTCTCCTCTCGTAGCGTCACGCCGTCCACCCGTTGTTCGATGAATTTGTCGAGCCCGGTGATCTTGAGTACCTCCTCGGTGTTGGCGCTGGAGGACACCACGGCCCGGCGCAACCCCGCATCCGTCACTGCCTGCAGATAGCGGCGCGATCCTTCGAACACCTCGACGCCGTCTTCTTTCAGAGTCTCGTGGAACATCGCGTTCTTCCGGTTGCCCAGGCCCTCGATGGTGCCGGCGTCGGTGCCGTCGTCCGGTGTGCCCTCGGGTAGTTCGATTCCCCGGCTCGACAGGAACGACCGCACGCCGTCCTGTCGGCGCTTGCCGTCGACGTAGCGCAGGTAGTCGCTGTCGATGTCGAAAGGTGTGAACGGTTCTCCGGTGCGTTCGGCCCGTGCCTTTAGGTACTCGTCGAACATGGCCTTCCACGCCTTCTTGTGCACGCTGGCCGTGTCGGTCAGCACACCATCGAGGTCGAACAGGCAGGCGGTGATCTGCTCGGGCAGGCCCGGCATGGGCACCTCTCTTTCGCCGACGTCCACTCCATCATGCGCAATCGCTGCGTGAGTGTGTCCGGATTCGGCCGTGAGCTGCGCGGCGGCCCGCGATCCCAATTCTGACATGTAGTCGTGTCAGATCAAGTACGGTGGATGTCATGACTACAACATGGCCAACAGGACAAGCAGCATTCGTCACCGGTGCGGCGTCGGGGATGGGACTCGGTATGGCGCGAGCGTTGGTAGCCGCGGGCGCGAAGGTGGCGCTCGCCGACATCGACACTGCGCGACTGGCGAAGGCAGTGAAGGAGCTGACCGACGCCGGCGGAACGGTGGTGGCGGTGCCGCTCGACGTGACAGACCCAGACCAGTGGGCAGCGGCTGCTGATCGGGCCGAAGCGGCACTCGGGCCGATCTCCATCCTGTGCAACAACGCCGGGGCCAACGGTGGTGCCGCACTCGACGAGACATCGCTGGACGTCTGGCGCTGGGTCTACCGAATCAACGTCGAAGGGCAGTTCCTCGGCCTGTCGACGTTTCTGCCTCGGTTCAAGAGCCGCGGTGGTCGCGCGCATATCGTCAATACGGCCTCGATGGCGGGCATCGTGCCGATGGCCCTGGTCGGTGCGTATTCGTCGGCCAAGTTCGCGAGCTTCGGTCTCTCGATGGTGCTGCGAACTGAACTGCAAGGTACCGATATCGGCGTCTCGGTGCTGTGCCCCGGCACGGTGAATACCCGGATCAGTGAGTCATCCGGTGAGGGTGAGGCCAAGCTGCTCGGCACCGAGGTGAACACCGCGGCGGTGGAAGGCAACAACGCTCTCTTGGCGCAGGGTGCGGATCCCGACCGTGTGGGGGAGCAGGTGCTCGAGGCCATGCAACAAGGTCAGTTCCTGATCATCACCCACGGCGACTGGTGGCCGCTCGTCGATGCGGTGCACACCGAGATCCGCGAGACCTTCGAGGGATTCGACAATCGGCATGGTCCCGACAACACCGCCCGAATCCTGGCGCAGGGCGTCAGCCCCGTGACCACCTAGTGTCGCGCGTCATTAATTAGTTTACAGTGTGCGATGATGGTGTATGCCGTCATCTGCGTTGGTGATCAGTGATGAGGATCGTGCGACATTGCAGTCGTGGACACGGTCCTCGACGATGCCTGCCGGCCATGTTGAGCGGGCCCGGATCGTGTTGGCCGTGGGCGATGGTGCGGGCACGTCGGGAGCGGCCCGACTGGTGGGGGTGTCGCGGCCGACGGTGATCAAGTGGCGGGATCGGTTCGCCGCGTTAGGCATTGACGGTCTGGACGATGAACCCCGTAGTGGTCGACCTAAGACTGTCGATGACGCGGCGATCCTGGCGGCCACACTCGATCCGCCGCCGGATTCGTTGGCGGTGACGCACTGGTCGAGTCGTCTGCTGGGTAAGTACCTCGGCGTCGGGGATGCCACCGTGGCCCGGGCGTGGCGACGCTACGGGGTCAAACCGTGGCGCCGCCAGACGTTCAAGTTTTCCACCGACCCCGAACTGGAAGCCAAAGTTCGTGACGTCGTCGGGCTGTATCTGAACCCGCCCGAGAAAGCGATCGTTTTGTGCGTAGACGAAAAATCGCAGATTCAGGCACTGAACCGGACCCAACCGATCCTGCCGATGCGCCCGGGTCTGCCAGAGAAGGCCACACACGACTACCAGCGCAACGGCACCGCGACCCTGTTCGCGGCACTGGAGATCGCGACCGGGAAAGTGACCGACCGCTGCTATGAACGTCACGGCAAAGCCGAGTTCCTCGACTTCCTCAAGACCGTGGCCCGGGCGTATCCGAGGCGCCGGCTACATGTGGTGTGCGACAACTACCACACCCACAAGCATGCGGACATCAACGCGTGGCTAGCCAAGAATCCGCGTGTGACACTGCATTTCACCCCGACATCAGGTTCCTGGCTGAACATGGTCGAAGTGTTCTTCTCGATCATCACCCGCCAAGCGATCCGCCGGGGATCGTTCGACAGCGTCAAAGAACTCATCGCAGCCATCGGCGCATTCATCGACGGTTGGAACCAACGTTGCCACCCATTCGTGTGGACCAAGACCGCCGACGAAATCCTGCCCCACGCCCGTAAAACAAATTCAGACGCGCGACACTAGGGGGTGTGCGATGACGGTTCAAGCGATCATGGAATTGACGATCAAGGACGGCCGCTACGGCGACTTCCGTGATTTCATGGTGAAGATCCTTCCGGACACCCGGCCCTATAAGGGTTGTGTCTGTATCGAATTCGTCCGCAATCAGGACAACCCGGCTCACATCCTGGTGATGGAGAAGTGGAACAGCCGAGAGGATTACGAGAGCTACTTCAAGTGGCGCATGGAATCCGGCGTCATGAACGAGATAGCCGACATGATCGAGGGGCAGCCCAAGCTGCAGTTCTTCGATCCGATCGGACTGTAGTTACGAGCAAGGAGGCGGCGCCGACCTGTGGCTGACTACAGCTCACAGTTCGGCGCCCCGGGCCCGCAGTTCAGGACATCAACGACGACAGATCGCGGACGGGATCGGTTCCGTCCCAACCCTCCGCGGCCGCCGCTGAGGCCGCGAACATCTGGACCGCGAGGCCCTCTCGCCCCATCAGCTCGGTCATGCACCCGAGCATCGGGCGAGTGTCGACGTAGGCGACCGGCGTCTGGCCCGCGACGACTGCACGCATGATGACCTCGAAGCCCTGCTCCTGATAGTTACGACATTCGGCGTCAAGGTCATCGACGAAACTGCAGATGTGGTGGAGGCCGCTTTCGCCCTCTGCGAAGACATCTCGGTAAGGCGACGGCGCGCTGCCATGTTGCTTGATGAGTTCGATCTGGACGCCACCGGCCTGGGCGATGGCGCAGCTGATGTCGATATCGGCCGGACGACCTCGATGAGTCGCTTCGGTGAAGATGCCACCCACGTGCGAACCGACGAAGAACGGACCGATCTGGGCCGTCTGCTGCCACTGTTGGATCGCCTTGTCGAGGTCGTCCACGACCCACGCGATCTGGTTGTACTGCTTTGCTACCAGCACTTTCTTGCCTTTCTTCTTGGTGTGCGGTGGTGTTCTGCGCCCAACGTACACCAATCTGACATGTGAATATGTCAGAAGTGGAGAACGTTCTCGCGCGCGGAAGTGCCCGATTTGGGGTAGCGCTGCGGCCCGGCCCTGTTAATCTGACATCGAGTCATGGCAGATGAAGAACATGCCCACATCCGAGACCGTCCGGAATGCGAAGAGCATTCGGGCGCATCAGGTTTGACGATGCCTACACGACGTCAGGCATGCCGGTCGCGACGGCAAGGCGGGGAGTACCAGTGCGAGAAGAGAAGATCACCTACTGCCGAATCTGTGAGGCCCTGTGCGGCCTGATCGCCACCGTCGAGGACGGGAGGCTGACCGGACTGCGAGCAGACAAGGACAACCCGATCAGCAAGGGGTTCACCTGCACCAAAGGTGTTGGTATGCACCAGGTGGTCAACGACCCCGACCGCGTGACGGTTCCGCTGCGACGGGTAGGGGGCCCGGGGGAGTTCGAGCCGACGACGTGGGAACAGGCGTTGGCGGACATCGCGGCGCGGCTTTCCAAGACCCGGCGTGACCGCGGCAAGGATTCGATTGCGCTCACCATCGGTAATCCCATGGCCTTCAGCTACTCGGCGGCCGTCTGGTCGAAGGGCTTCCAGAAGGCGATCGGTACGCCTTGGTACTACGGAATCAACTCCGAGGACGGGGCCTCCAGGATAGCGGCGACGAAGATCCTCTACGGCCAATGTGCAGCGATGCTGGTACCCGACTATCGCCGCACGGATGTATTGGTGCTGATCGGTGCCAACCCGTGGGTCTCGAAGGGCAGCCTGTTCTCCGACCCGCGCATTCGTGAGCACATCACCGGAGTCGTCGACCGAGGCGGGCGGGTGTTCGTCGTCGATCCCCGAAAAACCGAAACTGCCAAGGCCTTCGAACACATCGCCATCCGTGCCGGCACCGATCCATGGTTTCTGCTGTCGGTTCTGCACGTGATCGTCAAACGTGGCCTCTACGACCGGGAGTTCATCCAGAACTGGACGACCGGGTTCGACGAGTGGAGGGTGATCCTCGACCGGTTCGCCCCCGAGAGGACGGAACCGGTCACCGGCGTACCGGCGGCCACCGTCGTGGAGCTGGCCGAAGCGATCGGCAACGCGCGCGCGGCGGTGGTCTACGGCCGGACCGGCACGTGCACACAGAAGTTCGGTACTTTCGTCAACATCCTGCAGGACATGGTCAATATCTTCACCGGCAATCTCCAGCGGTCCGGCGGATGGATCGTTCCTTGGGGGCCAATTCCCATGGCGGAACTGGCCGAGAAGTCAAAACTGGCAAGCTACGGCCAGATCCATACCCGCGTCGCCGGTTTGCCTGATGCATTCGGAATGCTGCCGAACAACGCATTGGCGGACGACATCACGACTCCGGGTAGCGGCCGGATCCGCGCGATGGTGCTCATCGCCTCGAACGCGGTGATGACGAGCCCGGACAGTATGCGCCTGGGAAGTGCGCTGGCCGAACTCGAGACTCTGATCTCGATGGATCTCTACGTCAACGAGACAAATCGGTACGCGCACTACATCCTCCCGGTGACCAGCATGTACGAGCGGGAGGACATGCCGCTCCCGTTCGCCGACAAGATGATCAGGCCGTCACTGCAGGTGACCGAAGCCGTCGTGGAACCGGTCGGCGAATGCCGACCGGAGTGGGAGATCCTGGACGAAATCGCGCGCCGGATGGGATTGGGCAGTGCCGATTCGGCATGGATCCAGCGTCAGTTGGCTCGGGTCGGCGTTCGCGTCGGTCCGAGAGCGATGGGTGACCTGTTGCTCCGCATCGGCAAAGGCGGCGACCTGTTCGGGCTTCGCTCGTCGGGATGGTCCTGGCGCAAGCTGCGCGAGCGGGCGCCACACGGCGTGGTGCTGCACGAGTATCAGCCGCTGGGGCGGTTGGAGTCCGTTATCGCGACGGACGACCACAAGATCCCGCTGACTGATCCGCGCATTCTGTCTGAATTGTCGCGGGTCGAAGCAGAGCCGGTGGACCGGCCGGGCTATCCGCTGCGGTTGGTCGGTATGCGCGAGATGCGTTCACACAACTCGTGGATGCACAACACCGAACGACTGATGCCACCATCACGCACGTTGACTCTGCGCATCAGTCCGGCCGATGCCGCCTCCGTGGGCCTGGCAGAAGGTGATCAGGCCCGAGTCACTTCCAGCACCGGGTCGGTGCGGGTTCCGGTGACCGTGACCGCCGATATGACCGACGGCACCGTGGCACTGCCGCACGGGTGGGGGCATCAGGGCGGCTGGCAGCGCGCCAATGCGGCCGGCGGTGTCTCATCGAATCTGCTCGCCTCCAGCCGACCGGAAGATCTGGAGAAGCTGGCCGGAATGTCGGTCCTCAACGGAATACCGGTCCGGGTGGAGCGCGCGGTCTAAGCCTCGATCCACTGATGAATTGGGGTAGGTGTGCCTCGCTGGGCTGTTGAGGGCTGGTCCTGGTCGCGGGCAGGGGGTATCTGCTGGTCTGTCCAGCTGTTCCTGTGCGCTCCGGTCGGGCCTTTCGGCATATGGTCAGGTGGTGGCGATTTCTGGTGGGCTGTAGCCGATGGTGTTGCGCCACAACGTGAGCCAGTGCTCTGTCCAGGGCCAGTGCGCTGGTAGGTGCAGGATAGGTTGGCGTTGCGGACGGGCCAGGCGGGCCGGGATAGTGATTATCTTGCGGCGCAGTGTCGCCCCGCGGGCGACCGCGTGGGCACCTCCGGCCAGGACGCCGACGGCGCGCAGCAGGTTGTGGGCGATCGCGGCGCACAGGATCCAGGCCGAGTTCGCGCCGAACCGCCCCGAGGGCATGTGCGCCAAAGGTCCGTCGATGAGGTCGGCGAACACGGTTTCGATGATGGCGTGGCGGCGATGAGTGATGTCAGCGGCGTCGACGGGTTCGTCGGAATTGGTGAAGAACGGGTGGTACCGCCACACCGGAAACAGCGCATCGAGGAACCGCGCGTCTTTGACCCGGCGCACGACCAACCGGGCGGTCACCGGAGTCTTGGTGGAACCGAAGGCTGTGTAGGTGGTTTCGGCGACTTCGGCATCGGAGATCCAGGCGCCGGTGTCGGGGTCACGCACAGCACCGGGATAGTTCACCGGGGTCCACGCGGTCTCGGGAATTGCGTCAATGGCGGCGGCAACTGCTGCGGTCTTGGTCAGCACCAGCGAGAACCGGACACCTGCTCGGTGGCAGGCGGTGACCACGGTGCTATTGCCGTAGGCCGAATCGCCACGCACCAGGATCTGCCCGGTGACCCCGGCAGCACGGGCGGTAGCGGCCGCTTGAGCGATCATGCGGGCTGCGCCCTTGCCGGAGTTGGCCTTGCCCGCCCGCAACCTCGCCCCGGCGATCACCGGCGCACCGTGGTCGGTGCTGATCGTGGTGATCAACGGTGAGAGGCCTTTGCGCAGGATCTGCCTGCCGGCGATCTTGGTGTGTCCGTAGCTGGCGCCCTGCTTGGCGTGCCCGTAGACCGGGCGTAGTAGTGAGTCGATGTCGATGAACGCCCGTCCGTCGGCGCCGG
The DNA here is from genome assembly GCF_048282715.1 of Mycobacterium sp. 134. Classification (NCBI taxonomy): domain Bacteria; kingdom Bacillati; phylum Actinomycetota; class Actinomycetes; order Mycobacteriales; family Mycobacteriaceae; genus Mycobacterium; species Mycobacterium sp. 134. Next base: position 5,164,322 of record NZ_JBLVUN010000008.1, on the reverse strand, counting down.
GCAACAGATCGACACGCCCGCACAGCGCGGCCAGGTGTTCGCGCAGGACAGATTCGAGCTGGCGGGCATGCCCGAAGGTGAACTCCCGCAATAAGGTTCCGATCGTCGACGGGGCGTACACACCACCGAAGAGGGTCTTCATCCCACCCGAGCGCACAACGTCTAGGTCATCAATGCTGTCCGCGCCGGCGCACATCCCGGCGATCAGCGTGGTCAGCTTCGGTGACGGATGGGCCGCGGCCGAACGGATCCGCTCACAGGTGAACCGGATCTTGTCGGCCAATAGCTGCGACAGACCGGTCTGGTCGGCCAGGGTCATCACCGGCACCAGCCCGGCGCACGACACGAGATGTGCATCATCGAAGACCGCCGACGACACGGCGAACCTATGGGACACTTGCACCGGAAGCGCCTTTCTGAACGTGGGCTGATCGAAGTGTGGTAACTCCAATCATCCCAGCTCAAAGGGCACTTTCCTTACATCAACACCCTCCGAACAGGCGATTCATCGGTGGATCGAGGGTTAGCCGCCCCGGACTTGACCCGAGACGACCTGATGTGAATTGTGTTGTCCAACAACCGTGTCAGGCCAGCTTGCTCGGCCAGGGCCATCACCGGGACCAGCCCGGCGCACGACACGAGGTTGTCCTCGTCGAACACCGCGGAGTCGGGACCGAACGTGTGGGACACTCGCACTGGAAGTGCCTTTCTTGTGCTGGTCGGATTGTTGCGTAGAGAACACCAATCTTTCCAGCTCAGAGGGCACTTTCCTCATTCCGACACCCCAACAACCAGCCCATTCATCGGTGGATCAAGGCTAAGGGCGGACGGCTCCGGCCCAGGGCGATTCCGATTTGATGATCTCCTGGATGTGGCGCCGGCAGCGCCCGCAGTCGGAGCCTGCAGTTGTTGCGGTGACCACCTTCCTGGTTGTCGAGGCACCGTCGTGCATCGCCGCGACGACGGTTTGCCGGGTGATGCCGTGACAGAGGCAGACATACATCAGCGATGCTCCGGTGCAACCGGCTCAAGCACTGCCGGATGTGTAGCGGTGTGGGCACTCTGGTCCGGATCAAGTAGCGCAGGCGAGATTCGCGTGGTGAGCCCGGTCACAGATCTGACAATATATCATTCCACTTAGCTGAACAATCCTTCGATGGACGCCGTACGGATCCGGGCCAGTCTGGCAAGATCGATTGTCAGCAATGAACTGGACGTGTGTGACCGGGTAGGAGAGTGAAGGGTGTCGGCTTCGGGGGCCAGCCGTGTGTACGGCGGGGTGACGGGTGAACAGCGAATCGCCGAGCGGCGCCGGAAGCTGATCGAAGCGGGCATGAACCTGTTCGGATCGGGCGACTCCTCTGCGGTCCGGGTCAAAGACGTTGTGGTCGAAGCGGGATTGACCGAGCGGTACTTCTACGAGAGCTTCAGCGACCTGGGAGCACTGTTCGATGCGGTCCTTGAGGTCACCATGGACGCGATCGAGACCGACGTAGAGGCCGCGGTCCTCAAGGCGCCTGAGGACGGAATCTCCCGGGTATCGACCGGACTACGCACTTCTGTTGAATCGCTCGCTGCCGATCCCCGGATGATCCGGATTGTCTTTGTGGAGGCGCTCGGCAAGGGCGGACGGGCCGGCTCCCGAAGGCACGACATACTCATCCGTGCCGCACAAAACTTCTTCAGGTGGTCAGAGTCCGGAATCGGCGACCTCGGCAGCGGCCCTGCAGAGTCCAGGCTGCGAGCGTTCTCGATGTCGGGCGCCGCTTCGGAGCTTCTGATCTCCTGGGCGGAGGGGCTTCTCGACATCTCGGCCGAGGAGCTCGCTGATTTTCTCGTCGGACTGTACTGGCGGATGAACCTTCCCTGACCTGGCTTTCGGCCACCTCGGTACGCGCGCCGGGTGACTGTCGAGATCGGATGTTCGCCCAATGCTTGACGAGCGAGAGGTCCGTTCCTAAACTGACATACATTCTTGTCAGATAGATCACATCTTCGGCCGGTGATCCCGGTGGCGGCGAGCCGTCAACACGGGCGGTCGGTTCTGATGCGATGGAATGAGTGTGCATGAAATGTGGAACGCAATCCGCAGTGACCAGCCAGAGCACGCGAATCTGTTTGCAACCGAACGTGATGCGCGGCATTTCGAGCGGCTGCTCGGAACGGTGATTCCGATCAATCGGTACACGAACGCCATCACGCTGCCAACCGGCGAACGCATCACGGTTGTTCTGGTTCGCGCTTGAGTGCAGCGGTCGGCTGAGGTCCATCGGCCCGCGTAGCGGCGAATTCTGCGAGGTACTTGACGCCGGGTGCGGTCGGAGGCAAACTGACATCTACACATGTCAGATGTGTCACAAGCGCTTCGGAAAGTGACGCAGCCGGTGCGGTGCGGACACGTCGCCGCCGTACCGGCCGGCATGTGCGGGAAGGGATGGGTGAGGCATGACGAAGTCCCCGTGTTGTCGTGATTTTCAGTTGAAGGACGAGTCGCTGATACCGGTTACGCTCCAGTGTGTCCGGCGTTGTCCGGCTCGGTCCGACTACATCGAGCTGTGTTTCGACACCGCCCAGGGCCCGTGGACATGGTGCTTCCGTGATCCCTGTGTGGCGGATGAGTGCGAGTCCGGCGGTGGCACGCTTGCGGTGATGCCGGGACCGTACGGCGCACGGGCGCGATGCTTTAACGACGGGGAGTTGGGGTTTGCCTTGCCGATCTCCGAGGCCCTGCCGATGATTCTCGGCGGATCCCAGACGTTCGTGGCACGAAAGTTGATCGAACGGGGATGGTGACCATACCGGTTCGGTGCGCCTACGCGTGTGAGACCGAAATGCGTTGGAACATTTTAACTTCGGAGGTTCCGAATGAATGATCGGTCACGGCGGCGTAGTGCGAGCCGTCGCGTACCCGGAGCGCTCTCCGGCCTGATGGTCCTGGCGGCGGTCTGCGTTGCAATGGGAACACCGGCGAGCGCGGATCCGTCGGACGCTCCGCCTCCGTTGATGCCGGAGTTCGTCCCGACCGCCAGTAACTGGGCCCCACAGTTCCCGTATCCCTATGATCAGACCCGCAAGAACGTGACCGACGCCGACATCAACGCAGAGCGGGAGATGTGCCAGTGGTTCAATGCGCGGTTTCGAGACCTGCGGGACCAGATGGACAAGTTCGGATTCAATCTGCTTCAGGCCAACAATGATTGGACGGTCGGCACCATTCAGGCCCAGGCCGACAACGTGGCCACAAACGTCGAACAGGCCGTCGCTTTCCTGACCCCGAGGACAACTGCCCTGACGATCAGTCAGGATTTCGCCGGCGACATGTACTTCCCGATCTACCAGGGCGAGCCCTTCTACCGGTTGTGGCAGGAACTCTCCAATGTCGGGGTCGGTATCCGAGCCCGTAACACCGCGTGGGTGTACGGACCGTCGCAACAGCGAGTCAAGCGCTGGGCCAGTCAGATTGAGCGGTCGCGTGTGTGTGACCAGTAGCGACTGACCTCGTCCGGAATCGAACTGGCGCAAGCGCCGCGAGCTACCCCTGATGCTCGCGAGGTCGCGGTCGGATGCGGTGACATCTGCGGATTCACCCGGTTCGGTGAGGCGGTGGCCTCGGAAGATCTCACTAGAGTGACCAGGCTGCCCTCGAGACTCGGGCGGGGTCGCTTCTTCCCGCCTCGACGGTCGTCAAAATCTTTGACGATCCTGGCGGGCACGATGACTCGAGAGAGCGGGCCGTCTCCCAACAATATGTCCCGCCGAACTTCGATAAGCGTCCTGACGGGGGTTCGCGGTGCGTGATGGCGGTCAGGCGACCTGCCACCGGCCCCCGCCGTCGCGGTAGAAGAAGTACGTCGGGCAGTACTGCGCGACTGTCTCGCCGGGGCATGGTGTGCCGTTGTACGTCGTGGTGGTGGTGTGCACCACGCTGCCGGCGGGCAATGCGCTCGACACCAGGCCCTGCGTGGACGTCACCGATGCAGTCGCCATGACCGGATACATCAGGCTGGCGCCTTGGTCCGGGTAGCCACAGCGGACACACCAGGGATCTGGCGGCGGATTGGGGTGCATCGTCGGCTGCCCGACAACGATCGGGCCGACGACCTGGACGTCGATCTGCCAGTCTGGCGGACGGCCCGCGTTGTAAAGGTAGGTGAGGGCCGCCTCGACATCAGCGTCTGCGGGAGGCGGCCCCAAATCACCTACGTCGGCATGGGATTCGGCACTGCTGACGGACGTGACGACAGAGCACATGGTGACGAAGAGCGCCACAACCGCAAGCTGGGCGGCGAATCGAAACGCCCGCTGCGTGAACCCGCAACTGAAGGGATACGGCGCGAGTGCCACGACTACTCCTAGAGGTCAATGTTTTTCCAGACCCTACTAAGCGCGATGGCAATCTGGCTAGGCCTCTTGTCAGATATGTCCGGGTGTTCTATGTTCGCGGTGTTTCGTGTCGATCCTGTGGGAGGCGGTCTGAGATGGTGTCTCGGCGTATCACTGTGGCCGCGATCATGACCGCGCTCGCGGCGATGAGCTTGGCTCCGGCAGCCGCTGCGGATCCGACGGCGGACTTGAGGTCAGCGGTCGCTGCGAAGCGGGGCGGCTGTCCTGCACTGCAATCCGACCGGGTGCTCGAAGGCGTTGCCCAGCGCGCCAACATCGAGACGCAGAACTATGCCAATCGCACGGCGAGGTTCCAGCCGATGGAGGACCCGATGCCGATGTTGCGTCAATTGTCTTACCCCGCAGGCAAGGCGAAACTGTTGGCCGGCTTTGCCAATGCTCAGAAGTTCCCTGACGCCGAACAGAAAGCCATCTACGGGGCGGCGCTCTTCGGTTGGGACACCATTCCCGATTGCACCTACACCCGTTACGGGGCGGACGTGCGCACCGACACGAACACCGGCAATTCCACGGCCGCCATCGTGTTGGCCGGCGACTGAACCGCAAGCGAGCGCTCACCGAGCCGCTGAGGTGCGGTTCCGGCAAAGTTTTCCACTCGGGAAGGTGTCCTCCCGCGATAAAGGTCGTGCCATGTCTCAGCATGTCCCTTCTGCATAATCTGCCAATAGTCAATGTCACTTATCTGGCATGGCACTTGATGGCGAGTGGGCCACGCCAATGGGCGCCTACGCCATCGACGCCGCCATTGGCAGGTATACCTGCAGGTAAGAGGTGTTTATTTGACGATTCGCCGGTCCCGGATGCGTCGATATCCCATTCAGCCGGATGCTGGCTATCTGACAATGTAGTGATGTAAGATCCCCGAAGCGCCTGAGAGGGCTATCACAGTCGGACAGGGTAACCGCCTAGATCACATCGGCGGCTCCGCCTCGAGAAGTACTTCAAAGGAACGAGTCAGCAAACAGATGGCAGTCACGAACGTAAGTGAACGTCGCGTCGCAGCCGACGCGGATCGGGGAGCGCCGTCAGGGCCTCTCCGCTCCGGACTGCATCGGAGTGCGTCAGCGGCCAGGCCGAGTTTCGACCGTGTACTTGCGGTGTTGCGGCGCCTGATGAAGAGACCGCTGGAAAGTGCCAACACCATCGGCCGCGCCGTACTCATGGCGGCGTCGGTGGTTCGCTACTTCGTCAAGGACTCAATCTCGCTGCGATTGCCGGGCGGGGAGATCATCCATCAGTGCTGGTCCCTGTACAAAGTCACGGCCTTGCCCGCGCTTCTCATGGCTATTCCGTTCGGTGGGATGGTGGCCGTGCAATCGTCGGGTCTGATCAATCAGGTCGGCGCCGCATCGATCGTGGGCGCAGCGAGCGGCGTTGGTGTTGTCCGGCAGGGCGCCCCGCTCACGGCAGGCTTGTTGATGGGCGGCGCCGCAGCATCGGCGATCGCATCGGACCTGGGCGCGCGGGCGATTCGCGAAGAGCTCGACGCGTTTCGGGTTATGGGAGTCGACCCGGTCCGAAGCTTGGTGGTGCCGCGATGTGTCGCGCTGGTCATCCTGGCTCCGGTGTTGATGGCCGTCATTCTCGCGTCATCGGTGATCGCGTCGTTCATCCTTGCGGTGACGGTCAGTGACGTGACCAGCGGAAGCTTCTGGGCATCCTTCGGCGCGTTTGCCAAGATGGTCGATGTCTGGTTCGCGATCGGAAAAGCGGTGGTGTTCGCCGCGATCGTCGGAATCGTCTCGTCGCTGAAAGGCGTTGAAGCACGGGGGGGTCCGCGCGGTGTCGCCGATGCGGTGAATGCGGCCGTGGTCGTCAACGTGGTCGGCATCGTCATCGCAAATCTGGTGATCACTCAGGTACAGACGATGTTCTTCCCGATGGCGGTGGCGTAGTGGCCGGCAGGGTAATGGCGCCGTCGCGCTATCTCGATCAGTTCCGTCCGGTCGAGCGGTTGACCAAAATGGTTCAGGCGCCGCTGCATCAGCTCGGTGGTGCGCTTCTCTTCGTCGGTCAGGTCGTCTATCTCACGCCGGTGACCCTCAAGCATTACCGCAAAGAGACTTTGGCGCGGATGATCAGCCTGTCCTTCGGCCGCGGTTCCCTTGTGGTCGACGGTGGTGTCATCAGTGTTCTGATGATCCTCGGTATCGCGATCGGCGCCTCGATCGCCATCGAGGCGTGGGCCACGTTGAACCTGTTGGGCTTTGGTGCGCTGTCGGGAATCGTGGGTGGCTTGGCCAATGTCCGAGAGATGGCGCCGCTGGTCGCCGGCATCGCGTTTGCGGCCCAGGCCGGCTGCCGCATGACTGCCGAGATCGGCGCGATGCGTATCGCCGAGGAGATCGACGCCACGGAGGCGATGGGCCTACGGGCGCTCCCGTATGTGGTGGGGACGCGGGTCATCGGTGCGTTGATGATCGTGATCCCCGGGTTCGCCCTCACCTTGTTGGTGAGCTTCTTTGTGTCCAACGGCATGATCACGATGTTCTATGGCGCGGCGACCGGAACGTATCAGCACTACTTCGTTCAGTTTCTGTCGCCGACCGACCTGGCGTACTCCACGCTGAAGGCTGCGGTCTTCTGTGCCGCGGTGACTCTGATCCACTGTTATTACGGGTATTTCGCGTCCGGTGGCCCCGTCGGCGTCGGTGTGGCGTCCGGGCGTGCGGTGCGGGCGAGCCTGGTGGCCATCATGGTGCTCGACTTCGCCCTGACCGTGGCGTTGTGGGGTCTCAAACCGACGTTTGTGTTCACAGGGTAGGGGCGGACGATGACGACGCTACTTCGTGTGGATGACCGAAAGCATGAACGAATTCTGACCTGGATCGGTGCGGGATTCGTTGTGCTCTGTGTGCTCGCAGTTCTGCTGTATTCCACAGTGATCAATCCGTCAGGCCGGCCGGCCAAGGACACGATCTCGGTGGCCATCGATACCCCGTATGTGGGACAAGGCGTCGACAACGGCACCTCTGTGATCCTTCACGGGCTGAAAGTCGGTGAAGTAAGCGAGATTTCGAAGCTTCCCGACAGCCGCGTCCGAGTAGACGTCGAGCTGCAGTCGGGCCCGACCAAGGGACTGACCGATGCGGTGGGTATCGATTTCCGGCCGGCCAACTATTTCGGTGTCACCGGGGTGAACCTGATCCCTGCCGATCATGGCGAGGTCCTGAGCAATGGCGCATCGATCAGCGTCACCCCGACGGGAAACTTCACCCTCCAGACCCTGCTGTACCGGCTGGGGGAGCTGTCGCATGACGTGATCACACCGCAGCTGATCAGCGTGGTGGACCGGGCCACCCGCTACACCGACGCGCTCAATCCACTATTCGAAACGATGATTCTGGTTTCGACCGCGGTTACGGATGTTCAGACTGTCAGCACAGAACAACTGCTGCGGAATACCGCGGCGATCAGCGTCGGTCTGCCACCGTTCCTCGACGGAGCGATCAGCGCCGGCCAGGGCTACATCTGGAACTCGGCGGGTGTGCATTTCGATCCGGAGGCGACCCGTGCGGGTAACCCGTATCTGAAGTACTACAGCCAGGAAAAGGTGGACTACTTCAACTCGGCGGTGGACGATTTGGCCGCCAACCCCGACAAGTTCGTCTACGGCCGCTTGCGTGAGTATTTCAAGGGCGCGAAGTACGACCTGTTCTCGAAGGTGGGAGATCTGGAAGGGTCCCACACGTTTGACCTGTTCCCCGTGGTGGACCAGGTTCGGGTGATGGCCGACGTGGTGCCGCGCCTGGTCAACCCGACCGACCTCGGGGACAAGCTGGGTGAACTTCGCTCACGGCTGGAACGGATGTACGCAGGGTCCGGGGATCAGCACGCCCTGCAGGTGCGCATCATGTTGGATCAGCTGCCCGGGGTGTCTGCGCCGCTGGGGGTCATGCTTGGAGACAGTCAATGAGGAAACAGCTTGGCGCGCTGTGGAAATTCGCCGTGGCGGTAGTGGTCAGCGCGCTCCTGCTCGTCGTGATCTCGAACGTGATCAGGCAACCTGTCGCCGGCGACACCAATACGTTCAGCGCGGAATTCACCGACGTCTCCGGCCTCCACGAGGGGGCCGACGTGAGGGTCCGCGGAGTGCGGGTCGGCAAGGTGCAATCCCTCGCCCTCAACCGGTCGGAGGGCCGGACTCTTGCCAACGTGCAGTTCACCATGGAACGCCGCTACAGCATCGTCCCCACGAGCCGTCTGGCCGTGAAGTTCCAGGCGCTCACCGGTTTGCGCTATATCGACGTGGCCGACGCCGCCGCGGGTGATGCCCCCGGTCAGCTGACCAGCATTCCGGCGTCGATGACGGTTCCGTCCTTCGATGTCACCGTGCTGTTCAACGGTTTACAGCCGGTGCTGGCGAAGTTGGATCCGAACGAGATCAACACTTTCACCGACAACGTGGCGACCTTCCTGGCCGGCGATGGAAATGGGCTGGGCCCGATGCTGGACAGCATCAAGCGCATGACCGCCCTGGTTTCCGACCGGGAAGCGGTGATTTCGACGATCCTGAACAATCTGAAGGTGGTCGCCCAGGGTGTTCGCGGGAAATCGGACCAGTTGCCCAAGATCCTCGACCAGGTCAAGATCGTCGCCGATTCGACGCTGACGGTTCTGGACGAATTCCGGAAATCACAGGTCTATGGACCAGCTTTCACCGGCGAGGTGGATCGGCTGCTGGTGAGCATGGGACTGGACAGCGGACCCTGGACGGCGCCGGGGTACCAGCCCGGTTGGGATCCCGAAAAGGCTTTCGACAAGGCCATCACGAATCTCTACAACGAGATGGACGGGGTCAAGCGCATCCCGGTGGTCTGGGAGAACATCCCAGAACCGCCCGTGGACGGCAATCCCGCCCCGTGCTCCAAGGGGCCGGCTGAGTTGCCGCTTCCCATGGATGTCCTTCTCAACGGACGCAAGGTGGTCATATGCAATCGCTGACGAGGGCGACAAAGGAGAGGTTGCGCAACCCCTTGTGGTGGGGCGTAACGACGATCGCCTTGGCGACGATCGTGGCCATCGTGGTCGCCTGGGTCTACATCTCGCCGCCACACCGGCAGCTCGTCACGTTCTATACCGATGACGCTGCGTCGGTTCGCGCCGGTGACACCGTGCGTGTCGCAGGTCTGGACGTCGGAACGATAAAGACGGTTTCGCTTGAACCGCAGCAGGTTCGGGTGCAGCTCTCACTCAAGGACGACGTGTTCATCGGCGACCAGACACAAGTGGAAGTCCGCATGCTCACCGTGGTCGGTGGATACTTCGTCACCCTGCTGCCGATGGGTGATCGGGCTCTGGGTCGCAAACCCATTCCGGTCGAGCGAGTGACCATGCCCTACAGCCTGATTCGCACGCTCTCGGATGCCACGAAGATCACCGATCAGGTGGCACCCCGACCCATCAACGAATCGTTGGGCCAGATTCAGCAGGGACTCACGGGTTCCAACACCGAGATCCTGGCGAAGGTCATCGACGCCGGCGACGCGGTCAGCCAGGTGCTGGAGCGTCAACGCGGTCAGCTGACCAGCATCCTCGAGATGTCCAATGAGTACCTGAAGACGATGAACAACAATCGCGAACTGCTGGAGTACCTGATATCGCGTATCGCCATTCTCGAGGAGACCATGGTTCTCTACGGTGACGGCTTCGCGGGAGGGCTCGTCGGTCTGGGCAAGATCGTGGACAAGATATTCCCGCTGATCCCCTTCTATTTCCAGCACCGGGACGACTTCATCAACCGGGTCCGCGGGGTGCTCTCAGAGTTCCAGACGGTCGCAGATCGCAATGGCGTGTTGGTGCGGTGGTTGCGCAATATCCGGGGCAGCATGCAGAACACCCTCGATGCCCAGAACCGTGGCACACCACCACAACTCCTCGCAACTGACCTGTGTTTCCCGATCGAAGGGAAGATTTGCTGATGCGGGGTCTGACAGGAACGAGCCGTGCTGCACTGACTTTGGTGGTCGCGACCGCATCGGTCTTCGGCGCGACGTCGTGTAGCAGCTCAACCGCGGACGCGGCGACCGATTACTGCGCCATCATGTCCGACAGCGTCGGCCTGTACGTGGGCAACCATGTGACTCAGATGGGGTACCCGATCGGTGAGGTACTTCGGATCGAGCCGCGGCCGTCTGACGTCAAGGTCGTCTTCTCACTGGATGCGGAAAGGCCGGTACCGGCGGAGGTGCGGGCAGTCACCCGCTCGCCGTCCATCCTCGCCGATCGCGCACTCGAACTCGTCGGGAACTACACGGATGGGCCGAAGCTGCAGCCCGCCGAGTGTATTCCGATGAACAGGACCTCGACTCCGTTGAGCATCGCGCAGATCATCGGATCGGCGACCGATTTCGTGAATGCGGTCAATCCGGAGGGGTCGACGAACGTTGCCGATTCACTCAAAGGGATCGATCAGGCGATGTCGGGCCAGGGCGACCGCCTCAATCAGTTGATGAGCCGTTCGTCGCAACTGCTGGACAGTCCTGATCAGGCGATCTCCCAGCTCGGGGAGATCACGCGGAATGTCGCCGAGCTCACGTCGATGGTGCGTGACAACCGAGAGGACATCAAGACGATCGTGACCGACCTGCCCTCGGTGGTGCCGAACGCGCTGAGCTCTCTGCAGGGCGCGTACGAATTCGATGCACCGTTCGCCGACCTCATGACCGCTGTCAACGACATCGAGGCCGAACTGGGCCCCGAGTTCCAGACCGCCTTGGATGCGACGGGTGAGCTCATGCGGATTGCCAGTCCGCACTACAAGGGCATCGCGAACATGCTGAATCCGTTGCCGCGGTGGATCAGTGGCGTCAATGGTGAACCACCTGGTGCGACAGAAGGTGGATTTGTGAAGCGGGCCAACAATCACCCGTTCATCGTGTTGCCGTACCGACCGCCGCTGTTCCGTATTCCGACGCCCAACGGGTTGTTGGCCTGCGGGGCGATGAATGCGTCGGCGCCAGGTAGTTGTGCAGATGTTGCCGGTCGTCCCTACGCGGTGGATGTCGCATTGCTGCAGTACGTACTCACGGAGGCTCAGCGGCGATGAAGATTCGCATGACTGCATTGATCGGTGCCCTGGTATGCGGCGTGGGCTTGACCGGGTGCTCGACGCTGTCGGCACTGACTGTCGACTCGGTTCCGCTGCCGGGCCAGAGCCGTTCGAACGGCTACGACATCGTCGCGGAATTCGCCAACGTCCTGAACCTGCCCGACCGGGCGAAGGTGGTCATGGACGGTACGACGGTGGGTGAGGTCAGCAAGGTCACAGAGGCCGGCACGCACGTCGACGTGACGGCCCGGATCGAGCAAGGGGTCGAAGTGCCGGCCAATGTCACCGCTGTCCTGCAACAGGCCACGGTGCTGGGGGACATCTACCTGGCGCTTGAACGTCAGACCGACGGAACGGCTCCGGCACCGCCTTTACCCGCTGATGGGCGAATCCCTCTGGTACAAACCATTTCCCCGCCTCAGCTCGAGGACACCATCGCCAACCTCGCGAACTTCATCGGGAGTGGTTCCATCCAGCGGGCTCAGAACACACTGGTGAAGCTGAACCACATCACTCCTCCCAAGGAGGAGGTGCGGCGGGTGGTGTCGCAAGTGACCACTGATCTGAACCAACTGGCCGACAATCTGGACACGGTCGACATCCTGATCAACAGCATGCAGCAGACATCGACGGTGGTTTCCACGTGGGCCCCCCAGATGAGCTTCTGGTTCACCCCGGAGGGGGTACAGGCCTTCGAACGGTCGACCGTCATCGCCCGCGAGGTCGGTAACCTGCTGCCATCGATCGGCAGCATCTACAGCAAGGGGTACTGGCTGGTCCCGACGTTCTCCTCCGGCGCGAACGCGATGGGGGCGATCAAGGGTGCCAAGCAGGTCGTGGAGCATGAATACCCGCTGTGGCGGAAGTTCATCAATGAGTCTTATCTCGCGCAGGAGAAGCACCCGGCGATCAACATCACCTCGATCGTCGGCCCTGACGGACGGGAGCTGTCCGGCGATGTCGAACAGGTGCTGAGGATGCTAGGAGCTGTCCCGTGATCCTCAGAGCTACAGCGGTATTCGTTTCCTTTGCAGTCATGATCGGCGCCTTTTTGGTCTACGTCGCGAACCTGGGTGTCCGGATAGCGCCGCCCGACAACCGGACGAACCTCGCCATGGATGTCCCCGATGTGAACAACCTGGTCGCCGGCTCCAATGTGCTGTTGCGCGGCGTCCCCGTCGGCAAGGTCGACCGGATCGACACCTCGATTTCGAATGCGACTGTGCACTTCTACATCGACAACAAGTTCACGGTTCCCGGTGACAGCCTTGTCCGGTTGGAGAATCTCTCCGCGCTCGGCGAGTCCTACCTGGAGCTTGAGCCCCAGAAGACCGGTGGGCCGGCGTTCTTCGATGGACAGCGGATCGCGCCGGAATCCATCGTGGCGCCGAAGTCGATCTCCGAACTCGGCGCTACGGTGGTCCGGACCCTCAAGCAGCTAGACCCTGGCCAGCTTCAGAATGTCGTCAACCAGGCCGACGCCGCGTTGCCCGATCCGTACACCGTTCTGCCGAATCTGGAGCGCGCCGGAAAGGTTCTGCACAACACCACCACCGGACTCAACGGACAGGGCAGGCGGGCACTGGAAAACCTCCAAAGCCTGCTGGAGAATGCGGGATTCGTGGGTTCCCTGCTTGCTCAGCCCGCCCCCGCGCTGAAAGAGCTGGGCCCTCAGATCTCCAAGATGTGGGATGCGGGTGTCAGTTTCACGCTGCGCAATGACATGCCGGGCGACGTCTATGTTTTCGGAAAGTTCATGCAGCGGCTTCAGCAGTTCCTGGATGACCGGGGCCCGGACCTGCGGGTGCTGACCGAGCCACTGACGCCCAACGTTCAGGCGATTGCCAGCGCTCTGAGCAATGTGGACAGCAGCCAAATCCTCACCAACCTGCTGGCGGCAACGCCGCCAGACGGCGCGATCGAGTTGCACGTGACGCTTCCACAGAACGGTCAACCCGTCCCGCCACCCGATCAGCCTGCTCCACCGGTCGATCAACCTGTTCCACCGGTCGAACAACCCGTCCTCCCGGCCGGCGGCTGAGGGTTCGGGTGTTGAAAGACAGTGAAACTACAACACGGAAGTTGGTGAGGCTGTGAACATCACCGCCGTAAAAAGCAGCAAGACAACAGACGTCGACGAGCCGGTCGAGGAGTCGGACGTGGTGTCCGAGGAAGCCCAGGCCACTGACGATCTGGACGTCGACGTCGCGGGCAAGGGTTCGACCCTCCGCAACGAACGCAGGATCTCCCTATCGGTCCGCAGCCTGTCGCTCGGGGTGCTCATCACCGCACTGGTTGCCGCACTCGGTGTGATGGCCTGGTTGTACATCGGTGCCAACGGCAAGGTCGACGCTCAGACTCAACAGGCGACCGACAACGCACATGCCGAGCAGATCGCGCTCGACTATGCGGTTCGGGCCGCGGTCATGGATTACAAGGACCTGGGTCCGTGGAAGCGTGCCTTGGTCGACGGGACTACGCCCGAGCTGGGCAAGAAACTCACCGATGCGGCGAACGCGATGGAGCAGATTCTGCTTCCGCTGCAGTGGTCGTCCACGGCTGAGCCGATTGCTGCCAAGGTCAGATCGCACGACAACGGCGTCTACGTCGTGGATTCGTTCGTCAGCGTCATGACCAAGACGGTGCAGGCCCCACAGAACCTTCAGTCGACCGCCACCTACTCGGTGACCATCAACCCGGCCGACGGATGGAAGATCAGCGACGTGGGCGGCATCGGACAGGTCGTGGGCGACAAGTGACGCGTCGCTACCGGTCGGGTGTCCTGGGAGTCGGGGTCGCCGTCGGCCTCAGCGTGGCTTCCGGCGTCCTCGGTATCGGCCTGGCCCACGCCGGTCCCGACTCCTATGTCAAGAAGCTCAACGACGCCGGGATCAACACTCCACGTGGTGAGTATGAGCTCAAGGAGTGGGGCTACGAGGTATGTGAACTTCGGAAGCGGGGCAAGCCGCCACGACAGTGGGTGGAGCAGTCGGTATTTCAAGATGCCCTTCACCCGCCCTATGGGTTGTCCATCGAGCAGGCAAACTTCATTGTCGACACCGCAATCAGAGAGCTGTGCGACGACCGCGACGGACCTCCACCCTGGGAGCCACTTCCATAAGGCCAATACTGCGACACAGTTGATTTCGATTTGCCGCGTAGCCGTGAGGACCCGTGTCCGCCGGCGGAGACCCTGGAGTACTTACGAACTATGCCTCAGCAGAGAGAATTTGACATCGTCTTGTACGGTGCCACCGGGTTCGTCGGCGGACTCACCGCCGCATATCTCGCCCGGGAGAGCGGACCGGCGCGGATCGCCCTCGCCGGCCGGTCCGCCGAAAAGGTTCGCGCGGTGCGCGACTCGCTGGGTGAATCGGCTCGTAACTGGCCGATCATCGAGGCAGACGCCGGATCGCCGGAGTCCTTGGTGGCGATGGCCAGACGCACACGCGTCGTCGTCACCACGGTCGGGCCCTACACCCGGTATGGCCTTCCGCTGGTGGCAGCGTGTGTGGAGGCCGGAACCGACTACGCCGATCTCACCGGTGAGACCCCGTTCATCCGTGCCAGCGCCGACCAGTTCCACAAGCAAGCCGCCGATACCGGTGCGCGGATCGTGCATTCGTGTGGATTCGATTCGGTTCCTTCCGATCTGACTGTCTATGCCATCTACGACCGCGTCCGCGCCGAAGGAGAAGGTGAACTCGCCGAGACCAACATGGTGGTGCGGAAGTTCGTCGGCGGGGCCTCCGGTGGGACCCTCGCCTCGATCTTGGAGGCCCGCCGCACCATGTCGAGCGATCCAGACGTCCGGCGCGCCATGCTCGATCCCTACACGCTGAGCACCGATCGCGACGCCGAACCCGACCTCGGGCAGCAGTCGGATGCCCCGTTACGGCGCGGCGTGCGGATCGCCCCCGAACTGGACGGGTGCTGGACCGGCGCATTCATCATGGCGGCAGAGAACTCACGCATTGTGCGGCGTAGCAACGCACTTCAGGATTGGGCGTACGGCCGCTGGTTCCGCTACGCGGAGCAGGTCAGTGCCGGACCTTCGGTGCTCGCTCCGGTCACCGCGGCCGTTTCCACAGCGGTCCTCGCCGGCTTTTCCGGACTGGCCGCGCGTTATGCCAACAAGGTGCCGTCGGGGTTGTTGGAACGCGTGATGCCCAAACCGGGCACTGGGCCCGGTGTAGATGCTCTGGCCAAAGGTCACTATCGCATCGAGACCTACGCGACCACCACAACCGGCGCCCGGTATCGGGCCGTCATCGCGCAGCAGGGTGACCCAAGTTACATCGCCACCGCGGTGTTGCTCGGACAGAGCGGCTTGGCGCTCGCGCTGGACCGCGGCCAACTCTCGGACCTGCGCGGGGTGCTCACCCCGGCAGCGGCGATGGGCGATGCGCTTCTCACCCGACTGCCGGCTGCAGGGGTGACGTTTCAGACGACCAGGCTGGATTGATTCCGTCGACGCCCGTAGCGGCCATCGACGATGTGACCAAATGGCGGGGAGATCGGCTGGAATACCCGGTGATTGGCGGGTTGTCGGCCCGCGCCCGGCGGGTGAGCATGGTGGCTTCCGCGTGCATCGACGCAGCAATGAGATCGGCAGACGAGCTCGGTCAGAGCGAGCGGACCCAGAGGCCCTCCGGCTGAGGGAGCCAGCCTCATGAGAAAGGACAGAAAGAAATGAAGGCCGCGCAGTTTTATGGCAAGGAAGACCTCCGTGTCGAGGAGGTGGAGGAACCGACTCCTGGTCCGGGGCAAGTGAAATTGCGCAATGCGTATTCGGGCATCTGCGGCTCAGATCTGCACTTCTACTTCTTCCCCGAAGCGCTACCGTTCGACCTCCACGAGCCGCATCCGCTTACGGGCGCCTGCGTACCCCAGACCTTGGGCCACGAGTTTGCCGGCACCGTGGTCGAGGTGGGGGAGGGTGTGACGGGCGTGAAGGTCGGCGACCGCGCCGCCGTCTATCCGCTGGTCGCGTCGTGCGGTGAATGCGCGGCCTGCCGTAGGGGTTTGCGCTTCTCCTGCAGGATGATGGGCTCGATCGGCGCGAATGCACCCGGGGGCGGTCTGTCCGAGTTCACCACCGTCCCCGCGTCGGCGCTGCACCTACTTCCTGAGAGCGTGGATCTGCGTATGGGTGCGCTCGTCGAACCGATGGCGGTCGGCTGGCATGCCGTCGCGCGCAGCGGTGTTCAGACCGGTGGAACGGCGCTCGTCGCGGGCGCGGGGCCGATCGGTATCGGCGCCTGGTTCGCGTTCAAGGCGCGCGGAGTAGAGAAGGTTCTGGTCTCCGAGCCGAGTGCGGAGCGCCGCGCCATCATTGCGGCGCTGGGTGCGACGGTCGTCGATCCGGTGAACGACGATCTTGCCGCTGTGATCGCCGAGTTCACGGGCGGCGCAGGCGTGGACGTCGCTGTCGATGCTGCCGGTGCCGGTGCCGCCATCACTTCGGCATTGACCGGTCTGGCCGCCGGTGGCCGCGTCGTGGTCGCTGCGCTGCACGAGCACCCGATGCAATTTCAGCCGACGACGCTCTCGATGGGGGAGACAGAGATTGTCGGTGCGGTCGGTTACCAGCCTGAGGAGTTCGACGCCGTCATCGCTGCGATGGCGGACGGTGTCTACGACACCACCGGCTGGGTGGAGGAAATACCGCTGACGGGCGTTGTCGACGCCCTGCACGCCCTCCGCAATGGCACCGGCGCGAAGATCCTCATCAAGGCCGATTGACGCCATTGCGATGGAGTCAGACGGATGACACTCCGGTGGGAGTGCCATCCGTCTGATCGGCGCGTCAGCGTTCGAGCGCGCGCTTGACGAACTCGGCGCGGGTTGCGGATGAGGCTTGGGACACGGCTGCCTGCGCGATGTTCTCGAACCCGTGGAAGCCGCCGCCCCACATGTGGAGGTCCACACTCACCCCGGCTTCACTCAGCTTCATCGCGTAGTCGACGGCTTCGTCGCGAAACCCCTCGGCGGATCCCACATCGATGAAAGTACGTGGCAGCCCGGACAAGTCCTTGGCCCGCGCCGGAGCCGCATAGTACGAAACGTCCTCAGTGCCCCGTCGTTCGCCGAGCAATGCGGTCCAGCCGTACAGGTTGCCGTTGCGGTCCCAGGTTCCGTCGTCGTCGAGCATGCGCGAGCTGTGGGTTTCGAATCGGTCGTCGAGCATCGGGCAGACCAGAACCTGGTGACTCAATTGCGGGAAGCCTTCGTCGCGCGCCATGAGCGTGATGCCTGCAGCGAGTCCACCGCCGGCGCTGGTGCCGGTGACGATGATGTGCGACGGGTCGATTCGCAGCTGCTCGGCATTCTCGGCACACCAGCGAAGCCCGTCATAGCAGTCCGTGATCGGCGCGGGGTCGGGGTGTTCGGGCGCGCGTCGGTATTCGATCGATGCGATGACCGCTCTTCCCTCCGCCACGTGAGATATGTGGTCGTCCAGACCCAGGTGGCGTCCACCCGCGACCATTCCGCCACCGTGAAGGTAGTAGATCAACGGCCATCGACCGTCTCCCTCGGCCGGGCTGAGTATGACGAGCGGGAGGTCGGCCTCGGCGGTCGGGACAGTCAGCTCCTCTACCCGGACTCGTCCGCCCTGGGTCATATCGAGCGGGTCGCGACCGGGCACGGTTGCGGTCGTCAGTTCTCGTACCTTCTCCAGGGTCTCCTCGCGGAGCGAGGGTACCGAGGCCCGAATCGCGTTGAGTCCAGGGATCAGTTCGGGATCGTAGGGCGGTCGTATCGGTGCCGGGCCGAATGCATCATCGGTCTGTGTCATGAAAACCTCCTTCGGTATTCAGTGAACAAGCTCTGCTTCGCGCGGCACAGCCGTCAATAGGGCAGGATTACTGCGCTGATTGCCGACAAACGGCGGTAGCGGGCGGACCGAAGAGACTAGATGTGCGCGTTCGTTCCGCGGCCATCGCTATACGCCAGAGGGTCAGTGTGATGCTGGCGCGGGCGCTTCCACTGCCGGTGAGCGGGTTGTACCCGAGCCGGCGTTCCAGCCAGGCGATGCGCTGGCGGAGCGTGGAATGGTGCAGATTCTGCAAGCGGGCGGTCTCACGGAGGCTGGTGCGACTCAGCAATGCTTCGAGGGTGGGTACGACCCATGGACGTTCAGATTGCAGCTCGACCATCCGGCGAACGTCGGGGGATTGTTCGGCGGTTTCAGCATCGACGTTCTCGGCGACGGTGGCGATGCTGCCGAGCTCGCCATAGCGCACGTGAGTGGGATTGCCACTGGCGAGGTCGACGGAGATCCGCAATGCGGTGACCGCGTGCTGCCACTCTCGGTGAATGTCGACACTGGCGCAGATATGAAGTCCGGCGGCGATATCGAGAGGAATTCTGTTCTGCGTCAACGGCTCTGGGAGGAGCCGAATTTGGTGCTCGTCGATGACCAGTCCTCGGGGCATGCGCCGAGCGTCGACCAGATGGGTCGCCACTACTGTGACTGTTGATCCCAGCCGCAGTTGATACAGCGCGTTGTCGCGGTCCGCAGGGGACGTGTCGGGGTCGCAGGCCGCGCGCGTTGCTGCCACGGTCGGGGAGTCGTCGGGGGCTCTTCTGACCGCGTGCAGGCTGCGGGCGAACCGTTCGAGGACCAGATGGTCCAGCGGCCAAGCGGGTCCGTCCCGGTCCAGCCAGACCGTGATCTCTTCGAATCGCTGGGTTTGACGTGAGGCCGTGTCGTGGTCGACGTCGTTGACCGCACGCCCGGCGGCGTCAACACCAACCCGCAGGCCGCGTTCCGGATCTTCCAGTCCCACGGGGCAATCGGCCAGCGAAGCGGCTGCCCTCAGCATGGCCAGAGCCGAACACTGCTCGTCGACCAGGGTGTCGAAGTGTTCGATCACCCGGAGCGCGTCCGCCGCACCGCCGTCGATCGTGGAGAGCTTGACTATCCATTCGCGCATGAGCCGACCTCGATCCTCATGCAATACCTCGGGTGCGCGCTGATTGCCGGTAGTGCCGTAGGGCCCGCCACGCACCCATGGCGGGCCCTACGGAGTCCTTCGCGCGATCAGTGATTGGAATCAGCCGCGTGCGCGGCCGCGCGGTCCAGTCGGGGTACAGGCGGCGGGAACTTCGCGGTCAACGGGGAAACGCCGGGAATCTCACCGAAATCGGGGCCGAAGAACTGGGCGACCGTCCTGGCGAAGCCGGTGTCCATGTACATCCGCTCGGCCTTGATCTTGTCTCCCTCGAAGTCCATCACGACGTTGTAGCTGCCGGTGGTCCGGACGCCGTTTTCGTCGTCGAAGAACACGTGTGCTTCGCGAATGAGGCTGCCGGCGGCGGTGATCGCGTGGGTGCGCTTCTCCGCCCAGAAGTTGCGTACGTCGCCACCATGGAGGAGGCGCACGTACGTTTCTCTGACTGCCTGCCGGCCTTCGACGTGCCAATTGAGTGCTGGGAACTCGTAGATGGGGTTCTCGACGAGGGTCGCCATAGTCCCGTCGATGTCGAGGTTGAACTCCGCCATCTCATGAATGGCGAGGAGTTCTTCCATCTGGTCCAGCGTGAGCGTTGTTGCCATGGTCTTCCTCTCTGGGCTGAGCGTACAGTCTGACATGTAGCTATGTCAGATTGAGTCAAAATGATGAAATCGGTGGCCACCACGTATCTGGGCGTGGTGGCCACCGGGTGCTGCTGCCGGCTACTCGGCCATTGCCTAGAGCCGGACGATGGTGCGTCCCTTGACGCCGCCGCCGAGGATGCTGCCCGTCACGGCGGGGATCTCTTCCAGGCCGATCTCGTGAGAGATGCTCTCTGCCAGGTTTTTCGGCTTGAGGTCGGCGCCCAGCCGCTTCCAGACCTTGGCGCGGAGCTCGGCCGGGCACTGCACAGAGTCGATGCCGAGCAGGTTGACGCCGCGGATGATGAACGGCATCACGGTGGTGCCGATCGCGAAGCCGCCGGTCAGCCCGCAGGTGGCGACGGAGCCGCCGTATCGGGTGGTGCGCAGCAGGTAGGCCGTGGTGTCGGCGCCCACCGGATCCACTGCGCCGGACCACAACTCAGCCTCCAGCGGGTTGTCGCTCGCACCGGAGACGTCCTCGCGGCTGAGGATCTTGGTGGCGCCCAGGCTCTGGAGATACTCGTGCTCGGACGCCTTGCCGGTGCTGGCGGCGACCTCGTAGCCAAGGCCGGCAAGCATGTTCACTGCAACGCTGCCCACGCCGCCGGTGGCGCCGGTGACCAGAACTGGTCCGTCGCCCGGCTTCAGCCCGTTGTCCTCCAGTCGCTGGATCGACAGACCGGCGGTGAACCCGGCCGTGCCCAGTGCCATGGCTTCCTTGAGTGTGAGACCCGCGGGCAGCGGCTCGACCCAGTCGCTGGAAAGCCGGGCATATTCGGCGTACCCGCCGAACTGGGAAATGCCCAGGTCGCGCCCGATCGCCAGCACCTCCTGTCCGGGGGTGAACCGCGGGTTGCTCGACTCGACGACGGTGCCGGCGAGGTCGATGCCCGGAACCATCGGATACGTGTAGACGACGGGGCTTTCCGGCAGGCAGGCCAGGCCGTCCTTGAAGTTGACGCTGGAGTACTGCACGCGCACGGTGACATCGCCTTCAGGCAGGTCGGCGAGCGTGAGCTGGCCGACGCCGGCGCTGAAGCCGTCGTCACCCTTGTTCAAGATGAACGCGTTGAAAGATTCGGACATGACACCCTCCTAGATGGGCTCCCAGCGACTACGGCTGCGGAGGCCGCAGCGACTGTGGTCTCGGGCAAGCACTTTCTTCACTGGTTACTGCAATGGGACCGGATCGATCGTCGGTGGGCCGGCCATCCACATCCGTGGACCCGTAAGGGGAGGCGCGATGCGTCGGACCGTGCCAAACCAGGCGATAGATTGATCTAGTTGGCGAGGGTACTGGCGGCGGTGCAGCCTCGTCAACGGGGTGGCGCGATGGCCGGGGCGGGGGAGGCGTGACGTTCCGGTTCAATGTGACAATCGTTGACTGCAAGATGTGATTGTGATTAGGCTCATTGGCGTAGATCAATCTATCTAGAGTCGGCTTCGATAGATCTGCACGAACGCTGTCGAGCGGAACCTCGACGGTCGGGGAAGCGGCTCATACCGCGATGGATCTGATCTCAGCCCAGTGACGGATCAAAGGAGACCCGGTAGGCCATGACCGAGATGACCAAGAACGAAATGGAAGAAGTCCTGCTCGCACACGAAAAGGGTGAGCTGGAAGAAGATCTCGACGCGACGATGGCCACCTTGGTCGACAACCCGCACTACGAGCTTCCGACCTTGGGCTATGCCTTCGACGGCTACGACGCCGTCCGCGAGGCCTACAGCCGAATCATGCCCGGCACTCGGACCCGCAATGTGGCGGCCAAGATGCGAGTGCACGCCATTGACAGCAACACACTGGTCCGCGAGGCGCACGTGTCATTCAACACGCGTTCGGGCGAGCGAGTTAACGGCAACTACATCGTCGTGATGTCCTTCGATCCCGAGCAGAGGCTGATTTCCGGCGAGCGGATGTACATGGACACCAACTTCGCGGCGATGATGTCCGAGAACCTCGGTCCGGATTTCGCCGATGTGCCCGGCGTCACGAAGCTGAGCGATGTGGCTCCGACGATCGACCGACACGATGCCTACGAGGTGGCCGAGCGCAAGGGCATCACCATCAACTAGCCGCACGGCTCTCGCCTCTTGCGTTGACCTGCGGTCAGGGCGTGAAAGTGCGGGTAGTGACCGCCCTGACCGCAGGATCGACGAGAGGTAGCAACGTGGGCGAAGTTCAACTCAGAGCCACATTTCCGACTGTCGCGAGCGAGAAGTTGGAGGAGTTCAAGGCACTCGCGGAGAAGGCAGTCGTCTCGGTGCGGGGCGAGGCCGGAGCGCTTCAGTACGACTGGTTTCTGAGCGACGATCGGACAAAGTGCGTGGTCTTCGAGAAATACGCCAGTTCTGAGGCTGTACTCGCGCACCTGGCGAATGCCGGTGGCGTGATCGGTCAACTGGCAGGGCTGGGTGGTGGTCTGGACCTCGAGGTGTTCGGCGACGTGTCACCGGAACTGAGGAAGGCGCTGGCTGCGGCGCGCCCGCCGTTCTATGCGCCGTTCATCGGCTTGTAGTCGAGATCGGCCGCTGGGTGACAAGGGAATCGGAACGGCTAGTGAGGACGACAGATGCTGAGCTTTGAGGGACAGGTCGCGATTGTCACGGGCGCTGGGCGCGGTATCGGCCGCGCAACTGCGCTCGCTCTGGGCAAACGCGGTGCCAAAGTGGTGGTGAACGACTACGGCGGTGGATTCGACACGCTGACGCCCGGCACCAGTGAGGTCGCGCAATCGGTGGTGGACGAGATCGTCGCCGCCGGCGGCGAGGCGGTCGCGAACGGGACCGCCGTCGGAACGGGTGACAGTGCGCAGTCGATCGTCGAGGCTGCGACGAAAGCATATGGGCGCATTGACATTCTCGTGAACAATGCGGGTGGCAGCCGGCCATTTCACAACGTCGACGAGGACGCCGACGAGAATCTGGAAGGCGTGATCCGTAGCAATCTGCTCGGCTCGCTGATGCTCATGCGCCGGGTCTGGCCGATCATGCGCGAGCAAAAATACGGCCGCATCGTCAACACATCGTCGAATACCGTTCTGGGGCAACAGGGAATGCTGGCCTATGTCGCCGCAAAGGGCGGCATCATCGGCATCTCGGGCTCCGCAGCCATCGAAGGCCGGCCGCTCGGTATTCTTGTGAATACTGTTTTCCCCCAGGCCTATACCCGCAGCGTCGATGACACTGCCGACCCCGGCGCGATGGACTGGTTCAGGTCGCACACGCCGGAACTGGTAGCCGAGGGTGTTGCGTTTCTCTGTAGTCGAGAATGCGACGCCTCCGGTGAGCTGTTCCGTATCGGCGGCGGCCGGTTCAGCCGTTACGGCATATACGGCAACAAGGGTATCGAGAGTGCCAATCTGACCTCCGAGTTCGTGGCTGAGCGGTTTGACGAAAGTCGTGACATGAGCGATGCAGAGATCGTGCCCGACGCCGCGTACGACATGGCACGCTTCAACGCAGATCTGGCATCGGACTGGCAGGGAGATCTCAAGTCGGACTGGCGGAAATAGCCTCTCGCCGCGGAGTTGATCGGCGACGCCGAACGGCAAAGACCTCGCGTGTTTCCGTCGCGAGGTCTTTGCCGTTCAGAGATCAGGGCACGATTCCGCCGGTCGCCAGCACCAGTTGCCCGGTGATCCACCGCGCATCAGGCGATGCCAGGAGTGAGACCGCATCAGCGATATCGGCCGGTTGTCCGATGCGGCCCAGCGGTGTCCGCGCGATCAGCGCATCGTCCTGTTCTTTGGTGTTCGTGCCGATCAGGTCCGTTTTGGTGAAGCCCACCCCGATCGCGTTGACGGTGATGTTCCGTGGCCCGAGTTCGGCGGCAAGCGACCTGGTCGCGGCCTCAAGCCCAGCCTTGGTCGCCGAGTAGACGGTGCTCCACGGAACTGGATGGACCGTCACGCACGAGCTCATGTTGATGATGCGGCCGCCGTCGGGGAGCGCTGCAGCAGCGGCCTGGATTGCAGCGATCGGCCCTAGGATGTTGACCGCGAACTGTTTGCGGGTGAATTCTTCGGTGACGTCCTCGATGGGCTCTCTGCCCACCTCCTGTACAGCGTTGTTGACCAGGATATCGAGGCGTCCGAGCTCCTTCACCGTCTTCTCGACGAGCATCTGCGCCTGCGACCAGTCACCGATGTCGGCCTGAATCGCGATCGCTTTCCCGCCTGCCCGCCGAATGCGATCGACAATACCCGCCGCTTTATCTTCTGACGCAACATAATTCACCACGACGGCCGCCCCGTCGGCAGCCAGTCGTTCTGCGGTTGCCGCACCGATACCGCGCGACGATCCGGTAACGAGCGCAACCTTGCCCTCTAGATTCGCCATCAGAACTCTCCTCCTTGACAGTGATGGATTTTCAACGGGAAGCAGTCGTGTCGCGCGGCTTCAGCCAATTGCCGCTCGCGCGGCGGAAGCCAACTCGCGGGGCCGAGCCGCCAGCACATCAAGGGGAGTCGACGGGCGCCCCATCACTCCCGCCGCGTAGCGCTCGTAGATGCCCTCCGCGATGCACGCGAGCCGCCACAGCGCAAAGCTGACGTAGTAAGGGAGAGTGGAGGTATCGCGACCGGTCAGCTGTTGGTAGCGGGCAGCCAGCTCTGACACTGTCGGGAAACTCGCGGCCCGCCTCGGTGCCCAGCCGTCGTCTTCGTCCAGAGCCCACCAGGCCGCGAGCCAACCGAGGTCGGCCAACGGGTCGCCGACGGTCCAGAGCTCCCAGTCCAAGACCGCCTTGATCGCGCCGGTCGGGGTCACGAGCATGTTCCCGATCCGAAAGTCGCCGTGGATGATGCTGCTCCACCGCTGTGGTGGCTCCGCCTCTTCGAGGATGTGGTGAACCTCGACGATTTCCCGTGGTGGGTTTCCGACCTGGTTTATCCACAAGTTCAGTTGTCTGCCGATATAGGAGCGGGTCGGGACATCGCGCCGCCTGCTGACCACGCCAGGATCGATACCGTGCAGGTCCGCCAGGGTGGCCACGATATCGCTGCCGAGTCGGTGTCGAGCCGAATGCGTAAGCGCAGAAGCGCTTTCCGCACTGTCGATGACGATTCCGTCGACATGATCCATGACGTAGAAGTCGGCACCGGTCACCTCGGTGTCCGTGCAGAACGCTACCGTCGGTGGAACCGGCACGGCGCTCGACTGCAAGGCGGTGAGGATTCGCCATTCGCGCTCCATGCTGTGGGCACCCGACCGCAGCTGCCCCACCGGCGGACGGCGTAGCACCCAGGAATACCCTGTCCGATCGGTGACCCGGTAGGTCAGATTCGAGCGTCCGCCGGCGAGCAACTCGAACGACAGAGGTGGTTTCGCATCCCGCACCGTCGTCACGAACCATCGCTCGACCGCGGCAGCGGTTATCCCGATGTGGTCCGCGGAGGTGGCCTGTCCGCTCACGTGCTTTCCATTTCGGCGTGGGCGATGGACCGGAGATGCACCTCGTCAGGGCCGTCGGCAATACGCATGGTCCGCGCGGCCGCCCATAGTGACGCCAATGGCGTGTCTGCGCTGACCCCGGCTCCGCCGAAGATCTGCACCGCGTCGTCGAGGATCCGGCACACCCCTCGTGGTACCGCTACCTTGATCGCCGCGATTTCGGTGCGCGCCGCGTGCGCTCCGTGCTGGTCGATGAGCCACGCCGTCTTGAGGACCAACAGTCGCAACTGCTCGATGGTGATGCGCGCGTTCGCGATCCACTCGCGGATCACACCCTGGCTGGCCAGCGACCGTCCAAACGTCACACGTTCGGCGGCCCTGTGCTTCATCAGGGATAAACCCCGTTCGGCCATCCCGATCGCGCGCATGCAGTGGTGGACCCGGCCCGGCCCGAGTCGTGCCTGAGCCATGGCGAACCCCGCTCCGGCAGTACCTACGAGGCTCGTACGGGGGACCCGAACGTCGGCGAAGCTGACTTCGCCGTGCCCGTTTTGATCAGTGAACCCGTAGTAGCTCAGATCGCGTACCACTGAGACCCCCGGGGTGCCAACGGGAACGATGACGAACGAATGCCGCCGGGCACGGTCGGCTCCAGGGTCGCTGATTCCCATGACGACATAGAACGCCGTTCGGGGATCCAAGGCTCCGGTGGTCCACCACTTGCGGCCGTTGACCACGATCTCGTCACCCTCGAACCGCACCGTGGTACCGATGTTGCCGGCATCGCTACTTGCCACGTCAGGTTCGGTCATGGCGAAAGCGCTACGAATCTCACCGTGTAGCAGTGGAATCAGCCACCGATCGCGCTGTTCCGCGGTGGCAAATCGGTCCAGCAGCTCCATGTTGCCGGTGTCGGGTGCCGAACAGTTCATCGCCTCCGGGGCCAGCTGCGGATACCATCCGGTGCGCTCGGCCAAGGGCGCGTAGTCGAGCAAACCCAGGCCGTGATCCGGCTCGGCAGACCGTGGCAGGAACAGATTCCATAGCCCGCGGGCGCGTGCCTCGGCCTTGAGTTCCTCGATGACCCCGGGCACCTCGTGAGGTGTACCCGCCGCGGCGAGGCCGCGTCGCTGCTGCTCGTAGCGTGCCTCTGCGGGGGCCACCCGCCCGTCGATGAACGCGTTCACGCGTTCGAGGTACTCGCCGGCGCGTGCGCTCGGTTCGAAGTCCATGGCTCCATTCCGGTGGTGAACAACCGCAAGCTCAGATGTTGCGTGGTTACCTGGGGGACATGCGGATAGCACCGTCGAGGCGGATGACCTCGCCGTTGAGCATCGGGTTTTCGATGATGTGCACGGCCAGAGCGCCGTACTCATCGGGATCGCCCAGCCGGGCCGGGTGCGGCACCTGCTGGCCCAGCGACTTCTGCGCCTCCTCGGGCAGCGAACCCAGCAGCGGGGTCTTGAACAACCCCGGCGCGATGGTGCACACGCGGATCAGCTCACGCGACAGATCCCGCGCGATGGGCAGGGTCATACCGACCACACCGCCCTTGGACGCCGAGTAGGCGGCCTGCCCGATCTGCCCGTCGAACGCCGCGACCGAGGCGGTGTTGATGATGACGCCGCGCTCCTCGTTGGCCAGGGGTTCGGTCTTGGCGATGCGCTCAGCGGCCAGCCGGATCACGTTGAACGTACCGATCAGGTTGACCTCGACCACCTTGCGGAACCCCTCGAGCGGGAACGCACCGTTTTTGCTCAGCGTCTTGATCGCGTTGCCGATGCCCGCGCAGTTGACGTTGATCCGCACCGGGCCCAGCGATTCGGCGACATCGAGTGCCTCGGTCACGCCCGCCTCGTCGGTGACGTCGGTGGCGACGAACCTGGCACGATCACCCAGCTCGGCCACGACCTCTTCACCCTTGAGGTCGATCACGACCACCTGGGCACCGGCATCGAGCAGTCGCTTGGTGGTGGCCAGGCCCAAGCCCGAAGCACCACCGGTGACGACGGCTACCGCGTCCTTGATCTCCATGTCCAATAATCCCTTCGTCGTGGTGTTGTCAGCCGGTCTGCTCGGCAAGGGCGCGGCTGATCACCAGTCGTTGAATCTGGTTGGTGCCCTCGAAGATCTGGGTGATCTTCGCCTCGCGCATGTAGCGCTCGACGCGATAGTCGCGGGTGTAGCCGGCGCCGCCGAATACCTGGACAGCGTCGGTGGTGACCTTCATCGCCGCGTCGGTGCAGATCAGTTTCGCGACGGAAGCATGGCGGGAACAGGGCAGTCCGGCGTCGCGGCGCCGTGCGGCTTCCAGGTAGGTGGCCCGCGCCGAGTCGACGGCTGCCGCCATGTCGGCCAGGATGAACCCGAGCCCCTGATGGTCGATGATGCGGCGTCCGAAGGCGGTTCGTTCGTTTGCGTAGCGCACCGCTTCATCGAGCGCGGCCTGTGCGATTCCTGTTGCTACGGCGGCAATCCCGATTCGGCCGCTGTCCAGGGCACTGAAAGCGATGCGCAGGCCGGCCCCTTCATCGCTGATGCGGCGTTCCGCGGGGATGAACGCGTTGTCGTAGAACGCGGAAGTGGTGGGCACCGCATGTAGGCCCATCTTGTCCTCGGGATTGCCGAAGGACAGGCCTTCGGTGTCGGCGGGTACCAGGAAGCAGCTGATGCCCTTGGACCCGGCTCCCGTACGGGCGAACAGCGTGTAGAAGTCTGCGATGTTGCCGTGGGTGATCCAGGCTTTTGTCCCGTTGATGTGGTAGCCGCCCTCGACTGCGGTGGCCTTGCAGGCCAGGGCTGCGGCGTCGGATCCCGCTTGGGGTTCCGACAGGCTGTAGGCGCCAATTGAGCTGCCGTCCAGCATTCTTGGTAGCCACTTGTCGCGTTGTTGATCGCTGCCGAACTCGACCAGGGCGTGGCACGACAGGTTGTGCACGCTGAGGGCGCAACCGACTGCCGCCCAGCGTGCCGAGATTTCTTCGAGGACCTGCAGGTACACCTCGTAGGGCTGGCCGCCGCCGCCCCACTGAGTGGGTTGGGGCAGCGTCAGCAGTCCGGACTCGCCCAGGGTGCGGAAGGCCGCGTCCGGATAGGTGCGATCCTTCTCGGCCTGGTCGACGACTGGATCCAGCACCTTGTCGGCGACGGTGCGGGCCAGGTCAATGAGGTCGCGAGCGTCATCGCTGGGCAACATACGGTCGACGGGCATGGTTCTCCGATTCGAGGTGAGGGAGTTGCGCTTCTGTGGTGTCGAGGACCGCGGAGAGGGAGCCATCACCGCCCCGCGGTCCTCGGGTCTTATCCGGTCGCGACGGTGACTGCGTAATCGCTTGTGACAGCGTCGAGCACGTACTCGGCGATCCGGTCGCGGTGCTCCTCGGCACTGCCCAGCAATGCCGCATCGGTGAAGGCGCGCTTGAAGTACAGGTGCGCCTGGTGCTCCCAGGTGAAGCCGATGCCGCCGTGGACCTGAACGGTGTCGGTGGCGATGCGGGTGAAGGCGGCCGAGCAGGTTGCCTGTGCGATCGATGCGGCCAACGTCGGGTCGTCACTGTTGTCCTGCAGCGCCCACGCGCCGTGATAGGCGGCCGACCGGGAATGCTCCTGTTCCACGAGCATGTCGGCGATGCGGTGCTTGACCGCCTGGAACGAGCCGATGGGCCGGCCGAACTGCAGGCGTTCCTTGGCGTACGAGACGCTCAGGTCGAGCAGATGCTGTGCCCCGCCGACCTGTTCGGCGGCCAGCAGCACGGAACCGACGTGCAGCGCGTGCTGACAAATCTGGGGCGCCTGATCCGGGCCGGCGAGCAGTGCGGCGGGGGCGTCGACGAACTTGACGGTGGCCTGCGGCCGGGTCAGGTCCATGGTGGACAGGACGTTTCGTTGCACACCGGGATCGGTCGCATCCACGACGAACAGTGCCACCCCATCGGGTCCCGTCGCCGTCACAAGCAGGGTGTCCGCAGAATCGGCGTCGACGATGCGCTCGGCTGTACCGGACAGTGCCCACGTTTCGCCTGAGCCGGTGGCCTGCACGGCCACGGCCTCGGCGGCGAAACGTCCGGCCTGTTCGGGGACGGCGAACGCCGCAGTACGGGTCCCCGCTACAAGCGGGCCCAGGGTCGCGGTCCGCACTGCGCTATCCGGGGCGGCGACGAGTGCGGGGATCGACAAGGCGAGGGTGCCGAACACCGGCCCGCAGAACAGCGCGGCGCCCAGCTCTTCCACCACGATCGCGGCGTCGACCAGGCCACCGCCCGAGCCGTCGAGTTCCTCCGGGACGCCGAGACCGAGGACTCCCAGCTCGGAACCGAGCCGGGTCCAAGCCTTTTGGTCAAACGCGGGTTTGGACTCCATCAGCTGCCGGACGGTGGCCTCGTCGGAGTACTCGGCGCAGAAGCCACGCACTGCTGTGCGTAGCTCCTGCTGTTCCGGTGTGAACGCGAATTGCTCGGTCGGAATTTGATCAGTGTCAGCCACGGGGCACCTCACGCCAGGGTCGTCCGGAGTCAGCGCGAAGATCGCCGGGAAGTCCCAGGATCCTTTCGCCGAGAATGTTGCGCAGCACCTCAGAGGTACCGCCTTCGATGGTGTTGGCGCGTGAACGCAGGAAGCGTTGTTGGACCGGTCCTCCGGCGTTCGCGTCCTCGGCGGTGACCTCGCGCATGGTGTAGTCGCCGTAGAGGGTGCCCTCGGGGCCGAGGAAGTCCATGCAGAACTCGTAGACGTGCTGGTTGAGCTCGGCGCCGACCAATTTGTCGATCGACCCCTCGGGGCCGGGACCGCTCACGGTCGCGGTGGCCCGAGCCCGCTCCGAGGTGAGCCGCTGCGCCTCTGCGCGGAGCCAGAGTTGGGCGAGGCGGTCCCGCCGGACGGGGCTGTGGCGGTCAGGGCGCTGGGCCCATAGGGCGACTGCGTCGCCGATCGTGCCGGCTCCACGGCGGACTCCGGCCGCACCGATCGAGCTGCGCTCGTTCATCAGTGTCGTCATCGCCACGCCCCAGCCGGCACCCACTGCGCCGATGCGGTGCCTGTCGGGAACCCGGACGTCGTTGAGGTAGACCTCGTTGAACTCCGCCTGGCCGGTCATCTGGCGCAGCGGGCGGACCTCGACGCCTGGATCGCGCATGTCGACGACGAAGTAGGTCAGGCCCTTGTGTTTCGGAACATCCGGATCGGTGCGGGCCAGCAGGATCCCCCAATTGGCGCAGTGCGCCAACGTGGTCCACACCTTCTGTCCGTTGACGATCCAGTCGTCACCATCCCGGACCGCGGAGGTGGCCAGCCCGGCCAGGTCCGACCCGGCGCCCGGCTCGGAGAAGAGCTGGCACCAGATGTCCTCGGTGGTGGCCAACGGCCGCATCCATTGGCGCTTGAGTTCGTCGGTCTGGGCGTACTCGACGAGGGTCGGCGCCGCCATGCCGTAGCCGATGATGTTCAGGTCGTACGGGGAGGGTGCGCCGGCCTTCCGGAAGATCGCATCCGCCACACCCTGGTATCCGCGCGAGAGCCCGAGGCCACCGAGACCCTCCGGGAAATGCACCCACGACAGGCCGGCGTCGTAGCAGGCCCCTAGGAACTCTGTCATGGGAACCGCGGTGGGATCGTGCTCCCGGACGATGCGGTGCGCGGCGTCGGCTACCCGCGCGGATTCGGCATCAATGCTCAACGTCTACTCCAGTGATCAAGTCACGCTTGCCGCACGACCGCATGTGCAGCCTGAAAAATTCGGCCCTAGCCGTAGATAGAACGATCTACTACGCTGACGGTAAGTGATGCCCTGTGCGGTGTCAATTGCGAAATATCAACGTCGTTGGGGCATGGCCGAGTTCGCCGATCGGTTCTGCGGCAACGACGGTCATCAAGGTGGATGGGGGCATACATGTCGCGTACGAATCAGGGATGGGTGCTCAAACGCAGACCCGAGCGTGAGGTTCGGGGCTCAGACCTTGAGCTGGTCGAAACGCCTGTCATGCCGCTGGAGCCTGACCAAATTCGCGTGAAGAACATCTATCTGTCGATAGATCCCACCAACCGAGTGTGGCTCAGCGGTCGCGATCAGTACCTCCCGCCGGTCGGTGTCGGCGAGGTGGTACGCGGAATCACTGTCGGTGTCGTGGAGGAGAGCGCGTCGTCGCGGTTTCAGTCAGGAGACACCGTCCTCCTCGGTGAGGGTGGCTGGCAGCGGTTTTCGACGTGCGAGGCCTCGGCGGCCACACGCATCCGACGCCGTGAGAACATTCCGTTGACCGCGTCGCTGTCCGTCCTGGGCACCACCGGACTGACTGCCTATACCGGCTTTCTGGACATATGCCGACCTAAACCTCGATCCACTGATGAATTGGGGTAGGTGTGCCTCGCTGGGCTGTTGAGGGCTGGTCCTGGTCGCGGGCAGGGGGTATCTGCTGGTCTGTCCAGCTGTTCCTGTGCGCTCCGGTCGGGCCTTTCGGCATATGGTCAGGTGGTGGCGATTTCTGGTGGGCTGTAGCCGATGGTGTTGCGCCACAACGTGAGCCAGTGCTCTGTCCAGGGCCAGTGCGCTGGTAGGTGCAGGATAGGTTGGCGTTGCGGACGGGCCAGGCGGGCCGGGATAGTGATTATCTTGCGGCGCAGTGTCGCCCCGCGGGCGACCGCGTGGGCACCTCCGGCCAGGACGCCGACGGCGCGCAGCAGGTTGTGGGCGATCGCGGCGCACAGGATCCAGGCCGAGTTCGCGCCGAACCGCCCCGAGGGCATGTGCGCCAAAGGTCCGTCGATGAGGTCGGCGAACACGGTTTCGATGATGGCGTGGCGGCGATGAGTGATGTCAGCGGCGTCGACGGGTTCGTCGGAATTGGTGAAGAACGGGTGGTACCGCCACACCGGAAACAGCGCATCGAGGAACCGCGCGTCTTTGACCCGGCGCACGACCAACCGGGCGGTCACCGGAGTCTTGGTGGAACCGAAGGCTGTGTAGGTGGTTTCGGCGACTTCGGCATCGGAGATCCAGGCGCCGGTGTCGGGGTCACGCACAGCACCGGGATAGTTCACCGGGGTCCACGCGGTCTCGGGAATTGCGTCAATGGCGGCGGCAACTGCTGCGGTCTTGGTCAGCACCAGCGAGAACCGGACACCTGCTCGGTGGCAGGCGGTGACCACGGTGCTATTGCCGTAGGCCGAATCGCCACGCACCAGGATCTGCCCGGTGACCCCGGCAGCACGGGCGGTAGCGGCCGCTTGAGCGATCATGCGGGCTGCGCCCTTGCCGGAGTTGGCCTTGCCCGCCCGCAACCTCGCCCCGGCGATCACCGGCGCACCGTGGTCGGTGCTGATCGTGGTGATCAACGGTGAGAGGCCTTTGCGCAGGATCTGCCTGCCGGCGATCTTGGTGTGTCCGTAGCTGGCGCCCTGCTTGGCGTGCCCGTAGACCGGGCGTAGTAGTGAGTCGATGTCGATGAACGCCCGTCCGTCGGCGCCGGGCAACAGATCGACACGCCCGCACAGCGCGGCCAGGTGTTCGCGCAGGACAGATTCGAGCTGGCGGGCATGCCCGAAGGTGAACTCCCGCAATAAGGTTCCGATCGTCGACGGGGCGTACACACCACCGAAGAGGGTCTTCATCCCACCCGAGCGCACAACGTCTAGGTCATCAATGCTGTCCGCGCCGGCGCACATCCCGGCGATCAGCGTGGTCAGCTTCGGTGACGGATGGGCCGCGGCCGAACGGATCCGCTCACAGGTGAACCGGATCTTGTCGGCCAATAGCTGCGACAGACCGGTCTGGTCGGCCAGGGTCATCACCGGCACCAGCCCGGCGCACGACACGAGATGTGCATCATCGAAGACCGCCGACGACACGGCGAACCTATGGGACACTTGCACCGGAAGCGCCTTTCTGAACGTGGGCTGATCGAAGTGTGGTAACTCCAATCATCCCAGCTCAAAGGGCACTTTCCTTACATCAACACCCTCCGAACAGGCGATTCATCGGTGGATCGAGGGTTAGCCGCCCCGGACTTGACCCGAGACGACCTGATGTGAATTGTGTTGTCCAACAACCGTGTCAGGCCAGCTTGCTCGGCCAGGGCCATCACCGGGACCAGCCCGGCGCACGACACGAGGTTGTCCTCGTCGAACACCGCGGAGTCGGGACCGAACGTGTGGGACACTCGCACTGGAAGTGCCTTTCTTGTGCTGGTCGGATTGTTGCGTAGAGAACACCAATCTTTCCAGCTCAGAGGGCACTTTCCTCATTCCGACACCCCAACAACCAGCCCATTCATCGGTGGATCAAGGCTAAACCTGGTGAGACGCTCGTCGTTTCGGCGGCCGCCGGCGCGGTCGGGTCGATAGTCGGACAGATCGCGAAGATCAGAGGTTGTCGGGTGGTCGGTATTGCGGGTGGCGCGGAGAAATGTCGGTGGATCGTCGAGGGGTTGGGTTTCGATGGTGCTATCGACTACAAGGCCGAGGACGTGGGAGAGGCGCTCGATCGGCTGTGCCCGGACGGCGTGGACATGGACTTCGAGAACGTGGGTGGGCACATCATGGACGCCGTCTACTCGCGGATGAACGTCAACGGCCGGATGGTGCTGTGCGGTCTCATCTCGTCGTACAACTCGGATGGACCGATGGCAGGTCCTGAGGACTTCGGCCGAGTCCTCATGCAACGTCTGACAATTCAGGGTTTCGTTGTTCTGGACCACTTTTCCCGCGCCCGGGACGCGTACTCCGACCTGGCCGAGTGGATCGGCTCGGGACAGCTGCGCTGGAAAGATCACGTCATCCACGGCCTCGATGCCGCGCCGCAGGCGATGAACCGGCTCTTCACCGGAGACCATGACGGAAAGCTGATGGTGCAGGTCTCAGACGAACCGCTGCGTTCGGAATCTGTGAGCCATTCGAGTGTGGAGGTTGTCCGGCGATGATCGAATTCGAATCCAACACGGCCGACCCCACCCTGCTCCGCCAGGCATTCGGGTGCTTTCCGTCCGGCGTGACGGCAGTGTGCGCCATGGTCGACGGTGGGCCGATGGGTATGGCGGCCAGTTCGTTCACCTCGGTGTCGTTGGAACCGGCGCTGGTCTCACTGTGCTTCCAATCGTCGTCGGGCACTTGGCAGCGGCTACGCGAATTGCCGCGATTGGGAATCAGCGTGCTGGCACAGGGCCAGGATGAGATCTGCATGAGCCTGGCACGCAAGTCACCCGACCGCTTCGCCGGGATCGCTTGGGGCAGCACCTCCGAGGGCTCGGTGTTCGTGCACGGGGCCACCGCCTGGCTGGAGTGCTCGGTGTACGGCGAACTTCCGGCCGGGGATCACGAGGTCGCGCTACTGGAGATCCACGGTTTGCAGGCCAAGCCAGGTGCCGCCCCACTTGTCTTCCATGGCAGCAAGTTCCGCCGGCTCGCCGGCATCGCCTTCGGCGGCGACGTAGCTGACTTCGTCGGCCACGAGGAATAGTGCACCGCGCTCGGGCCGGGAGACCGGCGGTTTCATCCCGTAGCCGTCTAACCGCAAATGCGAAACTGGCCCGGCGCAGAAGCGTCGGGCCAGTTCTGTTGTGGTGCAATCGATCAGGACTTTCCGCCCGCTTCAGCAGCGGCCGCCATCTCGGCCTGGGCCTGGATGATGTTGTCCATCAACGACGGCTTGTCCAGGGCGAACGGCAGTTTGTCCATGCCGCCGTAGGGGTTCTGGAAGCTCGCGACTTCCTCCGGGGTGTTGTCGACGTACACTTCCAGCTGATTGCCGTCGGGATCGTAGAAGTAGACGCTCTTCGCGACGCCGTGGTTGATGGTGTACGCGATCTTGACATCCTCGCTCAGCAGGGTGTCGTACGCCTCGCGAAGGTCGTCCTCGCTGCTGAGTTTGAAGGCGAAGTGCTCCATGCCGACCTGAAAGAACGTGCTGTCCGGCGCTTCGGCGCCGACTTCGGCGATGCCCAGCTCATGGTGATCGCGTCCGGTGGAAAGGAATTTCACCATCGGGTCGATGGACCCCATCACCTTCAGGCCGAGAACCCGGGTATAGAAGTCGAGGGACCTCTCCATGTTGCGGACTTTGATGACGACGTGCGCAACCCTCTCGATCTTGATCATTTGCCTTAACCTCTCCAAATTCGTGCTAGTGAGCTAACTCTCGGCGCTGCGCGCTGTATGTGCTGCCTCGCCGGAAGAGCAGCGAGACTCACATTACTAGATCAATCTATAAACTGACAAGGTGTGTTGCCGCTTGGCTGCCCCACAAGGGGCTGGTCGTCAGAAGACCATGTATCCGCCGTCGATGACGATCTCGTCGCCAGTCTGGAACCCGCCGATACCGCTGGCCAGGTAGACGGCGATGCGCGCGAAATCGGCCGGCTCACCCCAGCGCCGCTGCGGCATGCGCTTCATGACGTTTTCTTCGAACGCCGGATTGCTCATTTCCCGGGAGATCAGTGGTGTTTCGGTCCATCCCACCACCATCGAGTGCGCGTTGATGCGATACCGCGCCAGCTCGATGGCGCAGCTGCGCATCATTGCGGCCAACCCGGCCTTGCTCGCCGCGTAGGCCTGGCCGCGTGGGGTGCCGTGGTGTGCCGAAACGCTCGAGGTGCCGACCAGGACGCCTCCGCCGCCATGCTCGACCATGTGCTGGGCGGCGGTGCGCAGCGTCAGGAATGCCCCGTCGAGATTCACCCGCGTGACTCCCCGGAAATCGGCCAGAGTCGTTTCAAGGAAAGGGATTTCGGGTGCGCGGACTCCGGCGTTGGCGAAGCAGGAGTCGACCCTGCCGAAGTACTCGAGTGTCTCGGCGAAAGCGGTGGTCACGGAGTCCTCGTCGCCCACATCGCAGCGCACGGCCCGAATTCGCGTGCCGTGCTTGGCGAGTTCCTCCGCGGCGGTCTTGTTGCGTTCGGCGTTGGTGCC
The DNA here is from genome assembly GCF_048282715.1 of Mycobacterium sp. 134. Classification (NCBI taxonomy): domain Bacteria; kingdom Bacillati; phylum Actinomycetota; class Actinomycetes; order Mycobacteriales; family Mycobacteriaceae; genus Mycobacterium; species Mycobacterium sp. 134. The sequence continues at coordinate 5,127,975 of NZ_JBLVUN010000008.1, read as the reverse complement.
CCAGACGCAGACATCGGCGCCGCTTTGGGCCAGTCCGTGGGCCATGGCCAGGCCGATGCCGGAGTTGGCTCCGGTGACCAGCGCGACGTGTCCGGTGAGATCGAAGAGGGATGACATGCAAATCCTCGGAGTTGTCCGGGCGGCCCGGAGGGTGGTCAGATTTCCGCGCCGCGCGACTGCGACGGGTGCGAACAGTGCGAAGTCCCCACTGCGGGCAGTGGGGACTTCATATGCGGGTCAACGGATTTTCGAGTACTCGGTGGGTTCGATGAACACCGATGTGGCGCCGGCGGTGACTTGCTCGCCGTTGGCCCTCGCCGCTTGCCATTCCGGATCGGCCCAGAAGGCCTCCCATGACTTGGCCGCGGCTTCGCGGCTGGTGTGGGCCACGATATAGGTGAGGGTGTCGGTTGCCTTGCCCTCCTCGTCGGTTTGCACCCAGAAGCCGATGTTGGTCATGCCGTGCTTCTCGAACAGCGCCGCGGCGTGATCGCCGATGCGAGCCACAAGCGCGTCGATCTTGCCCGGTACTGCCTCGTATGTGCGGAGTTCGAAGATGCGGGAATCAGAGCTCATTAGATCAATCTATCGAGAGCGTCCGGCCGGGGTCAATAGAGTCTTGGGGGGTCTGGAATCGGCGGGATTGTTGGAGAGATTCCGGCGGCGGTGTGACCATGTATGGCGTCGTCGAGGCCATATCTGCAGCTTGGGCACGACGAATGTCACACCGAAAGGGTGACCGTAAACTGGTAACAGATTGATCTAGCGGAGTAATCTGAGCCTGTGTCTCCCACTTCCGCGGCCGGTAAGCCGGTTGAAACGCGCGTCCGTCTGCTGGAATCCGCCACGGATCTGTTCAGCCGGCAGGGCTTCGGTGCAACCGGCATCAAGGCCGTCCTCGCGGCGGCCGAGGCACCCTACGGGTCGCTGTATCACTTCTTCCCGGGCGGCAAGCAGGAACTCGGTGCCGCAGCACTGACCTACGGCGGTGAGCGTTACCGGGAATTGCTGGAGTCGGTGTATCCGGAGGGGGCCGATGTCGTCGAGGCGACGGCGGCTTCGTTCCGTCAGGCCGCCGAGCTGCTGGAAGGCACTGACTACGGCTACGCCTGCCCGATCGCCACGATCGCGTTGGAAGTGGCCAACAACGACGAGCTGATGCGTACCGCGGCTGCCGAGGCATTCGAATCTTGGCTGGCGGTACTCCAGCAGCGCTTCACGGCTGCCGGCATGACCGACGAACGTGCTCGCGATGTCGCGGTGGAGATCTTCTGCCTGATCGAAGGCGCGGTCCTGCTCTCGCGCACGACGCGGTCGTCGGTGCCGATGCACACCGCCGGGCGGACGGCGGCCAATGCCGTGGCCGCTGGGCTGGCCGACGTTCCGAAGGGTCGCTCGGGGCGCGGCAGGGGCGCCCGGGCGTCTCGCTGAATCTGCGCGATCTCTTCACGATCTCGCGCGTCGTTGCGTGATCGCCCAGCGGGCACCCGTCCGCCTTCTCCGTGGCTGTTTCAGCCTTGCGCCACCACATGGGTGGGGCTCAAAGTGACGACAACGCGACCTTCCGTAGGTGCACCGGACGTTGCCGGGTCCTGGCCGTAATGCCGGAAAACTCGCTCGAAGAGGGCGAGGTCGGAATCCTCGTCGATCTTCACGGTGCCCCGGATCTCCAGCGTCCGGAATGGGTTCTTCGGATCGATGACGAACAACGTCGCCTGCGGGCGCGCGGCGACGTTCCGGTACTTCTGCCGTGTCTGCAGCAGGGAAATCTGCACGGTATGGCCCTCGGCCACGAACCAGATCGCCGTCACTTGGGGAGTCCCGTCTGCACCGACGGTGGACAGTGACGCGACCAGCGGCGTCTCGGCAAGGTCGCGGTGGGATTCGGGAATGGTGGGCATGTTTTTCCTTCCGGATCGGTCAAAGCGGAGACGGACCGAGCTCTGTTCTCCTAGGGTTGACGGTGTCCGACAATTATGATTGTCTGATTCCGCTAGAGCAATCTATCTAGTCCGCCGGAACGGCGCGACTGGGCGGGGACCACAACCCGTCCATGCCGAATCGGAAAGTCGGCGGGCCAGCGGCCAGAGAAGCACCTGCATTCCACCACCACCCCGGCCCCGCGCCGGGACACCAGCCTTCGGGAGGTAGCGATGAAGCTCCTTGCACACGATGTTGACGCTCACGAGATGATCCCGAGCACCAGGCTCGGCGACTACTTCGGCCAGGCGGGCCGAATCATGGGCGCACTTTTCGAGGCGACCGACCGGTTGCGTCCCGATCCCACCGACACCAACATGCACGTCGATGTCGACGACGTCATGGACATCGATTCGGACTCCGTCTGGAAGGTCAAGGGGCCCAAGGCGCCCAGCGCCATCGACCTGACCCGGCGGGTCGAGGTGCTCGATGCAATGGGAATCGAGAAGCAGCTGGTCTTTCCGACCACGGCGATCGCCGCGATGATGGTCGGCGGCATGGACGACTTCGGTTTCGAGCAGCGTTTCGGTGGCGACACCTCGATGCTCGAAGGCCTGTCGCGCCCGGAATTCTCCAAGCTCTTCCTGCGTGCTTACAACGACTTCGCGATCGAGAACGCCAACCTCAACGACGGTCGTGTCCGGCTCGTCGGCATCATTCCCACCAGTGACGACATCAACGAGATGATCACCGAGATCAAGCGACTCATCGACGGTGGGGTCAAGGGTGTCTACCTGCAGGCTGATGTCCCGCCCGGCGGTGTGTCTCCGGCGCACTCGGCGATGGATCCGCTGTGGAAGTTGTTGGAAGAGAACGACGTCACCGCCAACCTGCACATCGGCACCGAGTTCTTCTTCCTGGACCCGCGCTGGACCTTCGCCGAGACCTTCCAGGATCTGTTCCAGTCCCCGGAGATCCCGAACACCAACATCGGGATGTTCGCGACCTGTCACATGGCGATCGACAACTACCTGAGCGCCCTGGTCCTCGGCGGCGTGTTCGAGCGTTTCCCACGACTGCGGCTGGGTCTGTTCGAGGTCGGTGCGCACTGGGTCGGTCCCGCCGCTCGGCGGATGGACATGTACTGCAAGGTGTTCCCGGGTGCTGCCGCGGCCAAGCTTCCGTTGAAGCCATCTGAGTACATCGCGCGCAACGTACGGGTGTCGCCGTTCAACTTCGAGCCGGTCGACCGCTACATCCAGGACGATCCGGAACTGGTCGACGTGTTCTGCTACTCGACCGACTACCCGCACGTCGAGGGCACCAAGGACTCGATGAACAAGATGCTGGCCAAGGTCGAGCCGCTGGGCGAGGAGATCACGACCAAGTTCTTCCGGACGAACGCAGAGTGGCTCTTGCCGTGAGTGCCGGCGACCAGGCTTCGGTCCCACGCCTCGGCCCGCTCGGAATCTGGTCGTACCACCTCGATGTGCAGCCGATGGCCCGTGCCCAGCACGCCGTTGCCGAGCTCGATGATCTCGGCTTCGGTGCGCTGTGGGTGCCGGAGGCGGTCGCCCGGGAGCCGTTCGCCAACGCGGGGCTGTTGCTGGGGGCCACCGCTCGTATGACAGTGGCCACCGGCATCGCCAGCCTGCACGCGCGTAGCGCGATGACGATGAACGCAGGCTGGCGCACCTTGAGCGAGGCTTTCCCGGGGCGGTTCCTGCTGGGCATGGGAGTGAGCCATCAGACGGTGGTCGATGGCGCACACCTTGGCCGGTACGGGGCCAAGCCGTACAGCACGATGGTCGACTACCTCGATACGATGGACAACAGCGAATTCTGGGGTGCCGCATCGCCAGTCGCGCCCCAGCGGGTACTGGCGGCGCTCGGGCCGCGGATGTTGCGACTGGCCGCCGAACGAGGGATGGGCGCGCACACGTACTTCGTTCCCGTCGAGCACACAGCGGTAGCCCGCGACGAGCTCGGCGACGATGCACTGCTCGCCCCGGCACAGACCGTCGTTTTCGAGACCGATCCGGCACAGGCGCGCCAGATCGCCCGCAAGTTCATGTCTCGATACCTCGCGCTGCCCAACTACACCAACAACCTTCGCCGATTGGGTTGGGGTGAAGAAGATTTGGCCGATGGCGGCAGTGACCGGCTCGTCGACGCGATTGTCGCGTGGGGTTCTCTCGATCAGATCGCGGCCCGGGTGCAGGGACACCTCGATGCCGGTGCCGACCACGTATGCGTGCAGGTACAGACCGGGGACACGCAGCACATGCCGGTGGCCGAGTGGCGTGAGCTCGCGTCGATCATGCCAACGCTCCGCGCCAGATCAGCTGTCGCCCAATACACGTCCTAAGCACGAAACAGAGAGATAACCATGTCGCAGACCGCTGCCACCCGATACCTCAACGCGCTCGTCGAGCACGGCATCGAATACTTCTTCGTCAATGCGGGGACCGACTTCGCGCCGATCGTCGAGGCCTATGCGCTCAACAAGGACAACAACCCGGCGCTGCCGACGCCGGTGCTGTGCGCGCACGAGAACCTGGCCGGCGGCATGGCCCATGGTGCCGCCCTCGTGACGGGGCGACCCCAGGCCCTGATGCTGCACGTCAACGTCGGTACGGCGAACGCTGCGTGCTCGGTCGCCAACGCCTCACGCGACCGGATTCCGCTGCTGGTCACCGCCGGTCGGTCGCCGATCCTCGAAGGTGGTGCGGTCGGCGCCCGCGATCTGCCCATCCACTGGTCACAAGAGATGTTCGACCAGGCGAGTCTGGTGCGCGAATTCGTCAAGTGGGACTACGAATTGCGCGATCCCCGTCAGGTCGAGTCCGTCGTCGACCGGGCATTGAGCGTCGCTACCGCCCACCCGCAGGGGCCGGTGTACCTCGCCCTGCCCCGTGAGGTTCTGGCCGAACCGGCGCAGGCCCCGGCGGTGCCGGTCGCGCGCACCCCCGTCCCGGCCACCGTGCAACCCGATCCCGACGCCATCGAGGCGCTCGCCGACCGTATCGCCGCCGCCGAGTTCCCGGTCATCGTGGCCACCGCGAATGGGATCGAGCCCGAATCCGTCGGGCTGCTCGGGGATCTCGCCAGCCGGTTCGGGATCGGAGTCGCGGATCCGTGGGCCCGATACCTCAACATCCCGTACAACCATCCGCACCGCGTCGCAAACATGGACGTGGCGGCCACCGTCTTCGCCCGGGCAGATGTCATCGTCTTCCTCGAGAGCGACGTGCCGTGGATGGAGACGCACACGCCGCCCCCAGCCGACACCTACATCGCGCAGGTCGGGGTCGATCCGCTGTACGCCACCTACCCGATCCGGTCGCATCGCTCCGATCTGAACATCAGCGCCACGCCGGCGGCTTTCCTGAGCCGGCTGTCCGCCGCCCTGGAGGCCCGCGCCGACCGTATCGACCAGAGTCGCGCCGAGGAGATCCGTGTCGTGGCTGCGGCTCGTCAGGGTCGTATCGACGCCCAGCGGCGGGACGAAAACGGCCGCGATGCCGATGAGCCGATCACCGCGGCGGCAATCTCGGCCGTTCTCGGTGAGTTGCTCGACGAGGACGACATCGTGTTCAACGAGTACGTCTCGACCGCCTGCCTACTCAACCGGACGAAGCCTGGTACCTACTACTTCCTGCCCGCCTCGGGCGGGTTGGGCTGGGGCCTGCCGGCAGCGCTCGGAGCCCAGTACGCCGCACCCGACCGTACCGTGGTCGCCACGCTCGGCGATGGCGCCTACATGTTCGCCAACCCCGCGGCCTGCCACCACGCGGCCGCCAAGCACAACCTTCCGGTGCTGACGATCATCGCCAACAACAGCAACTGGTGGGCCGTCGACATGGCGACTCAGCTGGTCTATCCGGAGGGCGAAGCGGTCGCCACCGGCGAGGGACGCTTCTCGGATCTCTCGCCCTCACCGGACTTCGCGGCCTACTGCACCGCCGCAGGCGGCTACGGCGTGACGGTTCACCACCGCAGCGAGCTTGCGGGCGCCCTCAAGGAGGCCTTGCGCGTGGTGCGTGACGAGCGGCGTCAGGCTCTCGTCGATGTCCGTACCAAGTAGCCCGGCGTTCACCGATGCCCGTCGCAGGCCCGGGCAACGTCGCCTGGGCCTGCGACTCTCGAACTGGAGATGTGATGCGATACAACCACGCTGAGCTGTTCGCCGGCGTCGCCGAGGCGCTCCCCGAACGCGACTGCATCGTGTTTCGGGAGAGTCGATTCACCTATCGTGATGTGGCAGCGCGGGTCAATCGACTGGCGAATATCCTGCTTTTCCACGGGATCACGAGCCACAGGCCGCGCACCGAACTGCAGCCGTGGGAATCGGGCCAAGACCACGTCGCGCTATATCTGCACAACGGGAACGAGTACCTGGAAGGCATGCTCGGCGCTGCCGCCGCCCGTGCGACGTCGCTGAACGTAAACTACCGGTACGTCGAAGCCGAGCTGTCCTACCTCCTCAACGACGCCTCGCCGCGCGCGATCATCTACCACGCCCGTTTCGCGCCGACCCTCGCCGTGGTCCTGAGCTCCCTGCGTACGCCGCCGACCCTGCTCCTTCAGGTCGCCGACGAATCCGGCAACGTGTTGCTTCCCGGCGCACTCGACTACGAGGATGCGCTGGCAGCCGCCAATCCCTATACCCCTGAGACGCAACCGGATGCCGACGACCTCTACCTGCTCTACACGGGCGGCACGACCGGGATGCCGAAGGGCGTGATGTGGGCTCAGGCCGACATCCTGGTGAGCGGCCTGGGCGCGTTCCTGCCCGACGGCATGTTCGGAGCGAGGACCCTCGCCGAGGGCGTTGCCCTCGTCGCCAAGGCCGATCGCTCTGTGGTGCTGCCGTTGCCGCCGCTCATGCACGGTGCGGCCCAGTGGATGGCGCTCGCGGGTCTGCTGGGCGGGGGGACCGTCGTTTTCCCAGATGTGGTGGACCGGCTCGATGCCGCATCGATCTGGCAACTGATCGACCGCGAGGGAGTGCAGCGGATGAACCTGGTGGGCAACGCGTTTGCCACGCCGCTGTGTGATGAGTTCGAACGCGGTTGCCACTCCGGGAAAACGCTGCAGTTGGTCGGCGTGGGTGGCGCGGTCACCAGCGCATCGGTCAAAGACCGCATCCTGCGACTGCTGCCGCAGGTGATGATCGCGGATGTCGCCGGATCCTCTGAAACCGGCTCGCAGCTCACCAATGTGAGTACCAGCCAGTCACCGGCTACCTCCGGTGTCTTCGCCCCGGCCGACGGCACGTGCGTCGTGTCCGAGGACCATGGCCACGTCCTGGAGCCCGGAGATCCGGAGACCGGATGGCTGGCGCGTGCGGGCGCCATTCCGCTGGGCTATCTCAACGACCGCGACAAGACCGAACGCACGTTCCCGACGGTCGAGGGCCGGCGCATGTCGCTACCGGGTGACCGGGCGCGGCACCGCACCGACGGCACCATCGAACTGCTCGGCCGCGACTCGGTCACCATCAACTCGGGCGGCGAGAAAATCTTCGCAGAGGAGGTCGAGGACGCACTGATCTCTCACCCCGCGGTCCGCGATGTGGTCGTGGTAGGGCGGCCCAGCGAGCGGTGGGGTAGCGAGATCGTCGCCGTCGTCGAGCTGGTGGCCGGACTCAACCCGACAGACGAGGAGCTGGTGGCCGAAGTCGGTCAGCGACTGGCCCGGTACAAGCTGCCGAAGGCCATTGTCCGCGTGGACGCGGTGCTCCGAAGTCCGGCAGGGAAAGCCGACTACCGGTGGGCCAGAGACCTTGCCACCGCAGCTGAATCGCCCGCACAAAAGGAGTTGATCAAATGACCCTCACCACTGACTCGACAGTTGACGTCACACCCGCGGAGCTGCAGGGCCTCCTCGACGCGCAGCGTGCCGCCCAGTCCCTCGATCCGATCCCCGACGCCGCGACCCGGCGCGATCGCATCGACCGGTTCGTGACGGCAGTCCTGGAGCACAGCGCGGAACTGGCCGAAGCGCTCGACGCGGATTTCGGCGGACGCCCCGCAACCACGTCCCTCGAGCTCGACATCCTCGGTGGCATGGGCACGATCGCCTATGCCCGGGAGAACCTTGAGGAGTGGATGGCGCCGACCGAGGTTCCGGCCGGGATGGGCGGGGCCTTCCCGACTTTCGTCCAGAATCGCCCCAAGGGTGTGGTCGGGGTCATCGGTCCGTGGAACTTCCCGGTCGTCCTCGTGTTCACGCCGACCGTGGAAGCGCTGGCCGCCGGCAACCGGGTGATGATCAAATTCTCGGACATGACGCCGCGCACCGGGGCGGTGTTCGCCCGGGCGGTTGCCTCCCGGATGAGTCCCGAGGAGGTTGTGGTCGTCAATGGCGGATTGCCGACCGCCACCGCTTTCACGGACCTGCGTTTCGACCACATCTTCTTCACCGGTTCACCGAAGGTGGGACGCCTCATCGCCACGGCCGCCGGAAAGAACCTGGTGCCGGTGACGCTCGAGCTGGGCGGTAAGAACCCCGCCATCGTCGCGCCGGACGCCGACATCGTCGACGCCGCAACGCGTCTCGCCGCCGCCCGGCACGTCAACGGCGGTCAGGTATGTCTGTGCCCCGACTACGCTTTTGTCCCTGAATCAGCCAAGGACGCCTTTGTCGAGGCCTACCAGAAAGCAGTGCTCGCGCACTTCCCGACGTTCATCGACAACCCCGATGTGGTGTCGATCGTCAACGACGCCAACTATGCACGCGTCTCAGGACTGGTCGAGGATGCAAAGTCCAAGGGAGCCTTTGAGATCGTGATCGTGCCGGAGGGGGAGAAGGACCGGTTACCGGACACCGGGTCTCGCCGGTTCCCGCCGACGCTGCTGCTCAACACCCCGGAGAGCGCTGCGATCAACACCGAGGAGATCTTCGGCCCGGTGCTGGTGGTGCACACCTACTCTGACGTCGACGAGGCCATCGCCTACGCCGCGACCGGAGAACACCCGCTGTCGTCCTACTGGTACGGCGCGGAAACCGACGAGTTCAGGCGGTTTCTGCTCAACACGACATCGGGTGCAGTGTCGCGCAACGACTTCGGGTTGGCGTATGTCAACGACGCGGTGCCGTTCGGCGGTGTCGGGATGAGTGGATCGGGCGCCTACCACGGCAAGGCCGGGTTCGACACCTTCTCCCATCAGCGTCCCGTCGCGCAGAGCGACCTGCCCACCCCGTTCGCCGCGGCCTTCACGCCGCCACTGACACCCGAACGGGTCCAGACCGCGGCCGGTACGGTCGCCGTGATCTTGGCCGACACGGTGTCCCGACTGCCCGAGGCGTGATCGTGAGTGACTTCGAGACAATCCGGTACGAGCGCCCCGCGGACAAGGTCGCCCGCATCGTGCTCGACCGGCCCGAGGCCAGGAATGCGCAGAGCATGCGGATGCTCTACGAGCTCAACGATGCGTTCGATCTTGCCGCCCAGGATGATTCGGTGAGCGTCATCATCCTGGCCGCCAATGGTCCGCACTTCTCCGCCGGCCACGACCTGCGCGAGCAGGACGCGCTGCAGGTGGTGCAGGATCACCAACGGGTGGGCACCTGGTGCGGCTTCGGATGTGCCGGCGCCGAATCGCAGATGGCGGTCGAGAAGGAGATGTACCTCGGCCTGAGCGAGCGATGGCGTAACCTCCCGAAACCCACCATCGCCGCCGTGCAGGGCAAGGTGATTGCCGGCGGCCTCATGCTGGTATGGCCCTGCGACCTGATCGTGGCAGCCGACGATGCGCTGTTCCAGGACAACACCGTGTCCATGGGTGTGGCCGGTGTGGAGTTCTTCAATCACACCTTTGAGGTGGGTGCGAGGAAGGCGAAGGAGATGTTGTTCACCTCCGACTTCCTCGCGGCCGAGGAGGTCCACCGTCTCGGCATGGTGAACCATGTCGTGCCGCTCGACGAGCTGCAAGCTTTCACGTTGGAGTTGGCGTCACACATCGCCGAAAAGCCGCTGTTCGCACTCAAGTTGGCCAAAGAGTCGGTGAACGCCGCACAGGACAACCAAGGTCGCCTCAACGCGATGCAGACCTCGTTCGCGTACCACCAGCTGTGCCACAGCCACAATCAGCAGATCCACGGCATGCTGATCGATCCGGGCTTCATGGCGAAGACGTTCAAAGCCAAGGTCGAGGCTGCCCGATGAGGGGCCGGCGCCGGAGGCCCTAGCTTCCAATGGAAGTGCGAGATGCGATGCGGCACCGAGCCCGGCGCCGCGTGACCCACGAGTTCGACCACCCACCCCAGCTGCTACCCGGCTGGACGGTATTGGGCGTCGAACTCATCGTTCCCGGCAACGCGGTGCCGGTGCGTGACGAATCAATCGCCGCGTGGACGCAGGCCGTCGAGTAGGCGGATCAGTTCTTCGTGGTTCTCGGACGGCAAGAACTCGGCCGTGTCGGCCGATGCGCGCAACGATATTGCGCCGATGACGGCGTCCGCCACGGTGCCGGGTTTGATGTCTGCGCGTACCTCGCCGCGGGCGATGGCGTCGTGAAGGGCATCTTCGATGACGGCCAGGCAGCGATCGACCGAATCCCGTTTGAATGCCACGTACATGTCGGGGCAGGCCCCGATCTCCGCCACTCAGCGAGTCAGGATGCTGAGCCGCGGTGGCACGGGCAACCCGAACCAGCCACCCTGGAAACCATGGCGGACCCCACAGGTATGTGGGGATTCCCGTACGACGTCGCCGACGCCATGATGACTGCTGGCAGTCCGGCCGAGATCGCCGCGGAATTGGCCGCTCTACACGATGCCGGAGTCGAGCGCGTGACGGTCAACCTGGTGGGGAACTGGTTTCAGCAGATCGAATTGCTTACCGAAGCCGCAAGGATGCTCGCCTGACATCGGGGCGGGCGGACCACGCGCGACGCGCGAATCGTGGCCTGAATCACTACAACTTCTTGACATGCGCCACGTCACAGCGAGAAACTGACATGCGTACATGTCAGATAGCTACAGCCCTAGAGAGGAAGCTCGGATGCGAGCCAGCTTTGACGTACGGAATGCGGATGCGGACACCCTGTCGAATCCGGAACTGAAACCGTTCACGATGGTGTCAGCGGATTCTCATGTGTCCCTGCCGCCGAAGATGTACAAGGACTATGTCGACGCGCAGTACCACGATGCGTTCGACGGCTACCTCGACGATGTGGCAGTCATCAACCAGGTTGTCGGGCTGACCGGGTACCCGGCACCTGAGGAATCGCTCGAGGTGTATGACACGCGTGGCGTGGTGTCGCGGGCGGGCGAGGTCGGATACTTCGATCCGGTGTGGCGCCTTCGCCACGTGGAGGCCGAGGGTATCGCGGCTGAGTTCCTCCATCCGTTCGGGCCCATCGGTTTCGTGCCGTTCCTCGACGCGCAGAACTCGCGGCGGTCACACGAGCTGCGCAAAGCGGGCGCGCAGGCGCACAACCGCTTTCTGAAGGACTTCTGTTCGGAGGCCCCCGGCCGCCTGCTAGGTGTGCCGCTGATCTATCCGTGGCCGGACTGGGAGTCCACGGTGGCCGAGATCGAGCGTGCCCGGGAGTGGGGTGCCCACGCGATCTATCCGCCGATGATGCCGGGCTCGGCCCCCGATGATCTGCCGCCGTTGTACGACAGCTGGTGGGACCCGATGTGGGCTGCCTGTCAGGACCTGGGCATGGTTGTGCACATCCACGCCGGTTTCGGTAATGCGCAGGGCTTCGTGGTCAACATGGTGCGGAGCGTGTTCAGCCGTACCAGCGGTGAGGATGCGGATGGTGAAGGCCTGGCGGCGATCGACGAAAGCATGTTGCCCAAGTTCGATCCGGACGCCGGTCCCGAGGCGGCCGGCACAAACTCCTTCTTGAGTGAGCTGTTCGAGACTTTCGGCGAGCGTCGGCCGTTATGGCAGTTGATGTGGGGCGGAGTGTTCGACCGGTTCCCGCGGCTGAAGGTCGCCTTCAGTGAGATCCACGCCGACTGGGTGCCGGTGACGCTGGCCTTCCTGGAGAGAGCGCACGCGACCAATCCGGGCCCGATGAAGCTGACGCCGAGTGAGTACTGGGCCCGCCATTGCGCGTGCGGAACATCGCTGATGCGCTACGGCGATGTGGCCGTCCGGCATGAGGTCGGTATCGACAAATTGATGTTCGGCAGCGATTTTCCGCATTTCGAGGGGACGTGGCCGAACACCCATGATTGGATTCGCACGACGTTGGGAGCGGTGCGCGAGGGCGAGGCTCGGGCGATATTGGGGGAGAACGCGATCGAGTTCTACGGGCTGGATCGTGCTCTGCTGGAGAAGACGGCGAAACGAGTTGGTCCACTGCCCAGTGAGCTGTTCACCGGCCAGCCGGTGGAGCCGAAGTTGGTCAGGCACTTCGAGTTCCGGGCTGGGATCAACAAGCCGGTCAACTTCGATGTCGACCAGATGAGTGAGGCTTTCGAGGAGGACCGGGCGGGGGCTACCGAAGCGCTGGCCGCTGTCGGAAACGGCTCCTGAGTTCCGAGCTGGTCAAACAGGCTGCACAACAGCGGGTTTCGATCTGCCGGCGTTCCAGGGCGAATGGTCGCGGGAACGCCGGCAGATTACCGCCGGTACTCGTTGCATGATTTTCTCTATTCAAATAGCCTGTCTAACATGACAATTCATCAATTCTCCGCCACTGCCGCCGACGGTTCGACGCAATCGCTCGACGCCTACGCCGGCCGCGTGGCGCTCATCGTCAACGTGGCCAGCAAGTGTGGATTCACCCCGCAGTACGAGGGCCTCGAAGCGCTGTACAAGGACAACCGCGATCGTGGCCTGGATATTCTCGGCTTCCCGTGCAATCAGTTCGGAGACCAGGAACCGGGTACCGACGCCGAGATCCAGGACTTCTGCTCGATGAATTACGGGGTGTCCTTCCCGGTCTTCGGCAAGGTTGAGGTCAACGGCCCCGATGCCGACCCGCTGTTCGTCTATCTGCGTTCGGAGGCGCCTGGCGACTTCGGTCCCTCGAACGGGCCGCTGTATGACCACATCAAGGCCACGCGCCCGGAAGTGCTCGACACCGACGAGGTGAAATGGAACTTCACGAAATTCCTTGTCGGCCGCGATGGCAATGTGATCCGCCGCTTCGAGCCGACTGTGACGCCTGAGCAGATCAAGTCGGAGATCGCCGGACTGCTGGACTGATCGCGGAGATGCCGGGCATGCGGTGGAGCCTGCTGGTCGGCAGCCCACCGCCTGCCCGACGTCCGCAACGTGTCGGTCAGAGCAAGCCGGCGCTCACCACGTGCGTCGTACCCGTCACATAGCGGCCATCCTCGGACACCAGATACAGGATGGCATTCGAGATGTCGATCGGTTCGATCGCACTCGTGGGCATGCCCGTCATGGTGCGCGCCACCTCCTCGAAATCCTCCCGGGTCGGGTGTTCGAGGTCGGGCCGAAACAGCCGGAAGGTCGGCTCGTTGAGCACCATATCGGTCATCACGGTGCCCGGATGCACGGTGTTGACCCGGATCCCTTGCGGTGCCAGCTCTTTCGACAGAACGTTGGACAGTTGGATGAGGCCGCCCTTGGCTGCCGCGTAGTGCGCGATGTTCGGCTGCACGACGATTGCCGCCAGCGAACTGGTGATCACCACCGACCCGCCCCGCCCGCCCGCGATCACGTGCGGAACGGAGGCTTTGAGGGTCTTCCAGGCGCCCGTCAGGTTGATGTCGATCATGGTCTGCCAGTGCTCTTCGCTCATCTCGAGCGTGGGGCCGGCGCCACGATTCCCGCGTTCGCCAACACGATGTCCAGCCGCCCCAGTTCGGCTACGCCCGCATCGACTGCCGTCTGCAGCGTCGCCAGGTCGCGCACATCCGCCTCCGCGGCCACGATTCGGCGGCCGAGGGCCTCGACCTGCCTCACGGTCTCAGCCAGGTCCTCGGCGGTCGCGGGCTCATAGGGCAGGCCCGGGATGTGCTTCGGCACGTCGATCCCGATGATGTCGGCACCTTCCTCCGCCAGCCGTACCGCGTGTGAGCGGCCCTGCCCGCGCGCCACACCGGTGATGAAGGCGACTTTGCCCTCAAGTTTTCCCGCCATTCGCGGTCCTCACTCTCCAATTCGTTGCCAGGAACGGCCATGTGGTTGTCGGTCATCGGTGTGTTCGACGGTGTCGTCACGGGTTGTGTTGAGGCCCTTGGCTGTACCGGCCACCCGATTCGGCTTGCCTGTCAGGAGGCGCGGTGTCGTGAACGCGCTGTGGACGGGGACAACCGGTCCGCAATAACTGACAGTACGCCATGTCAGATATGTGGTAAAGGTATCGCTTGGCCGGTTCGGGCAACCGTCAGCACTATGCTGGGGCCGACGCAGGCCAACAGGTGGGAGTGAAGGTGTCGGCTTCGGGCACGAGCCGCGTGTACGGCGGGGTCACCGGCGAAGAGCGCATCGCAGAGCGGCGCCGGAAGTTGATCGAGGCCGGCATGAACTTGTTCGGTTCTGGCGACTCCGGAATCGTTCGGGTCAAGGATGTGATCGCCGAGGCCGGATTGACCGAGCGGTACTTCTACGAGAACTTCGGCGATCTGGACACGCTGTTCGACGCGGTCCTCGGGCTCACCATGGACACTGTCGAAAGTGACGTGGACGCCGCTGTCGGCAATGCGTCGGGTGACGCCTTCGCCCGGGTCTCGGTCGCATTGCGCACGGCGGTCGATACGCTCGCCGCCGACCCCCGCATGATCCGCATCATCTTCGTCGAGGCGCTCGGCAAAGGCGGGCGTGCCGGTACCCGCCGAAACGAGATCCTCAGCCGCGCTGCCGCGAACTTCGTCCGGTGGTCGGGGGCCGACGCGGGCGATTTCACCAGCAGCCCGGTCGACGCCCGCATGAAGGCGTTCGCCCTTTCGGGAGCTGCTTCGGAGCTGTTGATCGCGTGGGCAGAGGGCCTGCTTGAGATCTCGCCGGCCGAGCTCGCGGATTTCCTCGTGGGCCTTTACTGGCGGATCAACCTGCCCTGAGGGTTCCTGGATCTCCGGCGCCTCGAGCACGCTCTGACCTGCCCACTAGACTGTTGCGGTGGCATCTCCATCACCCCGTCCCGTCCTCGTCGTCGACTTCGGCGCTCAGTACGCACAGCTGATCGCTCGCCGGGTCCGTGAGGCGCGGGTGTTTTCCGAGGTCATCCCGCACACCACCACGGTCGAGGAGATCAAGGCCAAGGATCCGCAGGCCATCGTGCTTTCGGGTGGTCCGGCCAGTGTCTACGCCGAGGGCGCCCCACGCCTGGACCCTGCGTTGTTCGATCTCGACGTGCCGGTGTTCGGCATTTGCTACGGCTTCCAGGCGATGGCCCAGGTGCTGGGCGGCACCGTCGAACACACCGGGACCAGCGAATATGGGCGCACCGAGCTCAACGTGTCGGGTGGCGACTTGCATTCGGAGCTGCCCGGCAGCCAGCCGGTGTGGATGAGCCACGGCGACGCGGTCACGGCCGCGCCGGAAGGCTTCGAGGTGATCGCCTCCAGCGCCGGCGCCCCGGTCGCGGGCTTCGAGAACCGGGCCCGCCGCCTGGCCGGCGTGCAGTACCACCCCGAGGTGCTGCATTCTCCGCACGGCCAGCAGGTGCTGAGCCGGTTCCTGCACGAATTCGCCGGGATCGGTGCCACCTGGACCCCGGCCAACATCGCCGAGCAACTGATCGAGGCGGTTCGCGCCCAGATCGGTGACGGCCAGGCCATCTGCGGGCTGTCCGGTGGCGTCGACTCCGCGGTGGCAGCCGCGCTGGTGCAACGCGCCATCGGGGACCGGCTCACGTGTGTGTTCGTCGACCACGGTCTGCTGCGCGCGGGGGAGCGGGCGCAGGTGCAGCGCGATTTCGTCGCCGCGACCGGGGCCAAGCTGGTGACCGTCGATGTCGCCGATCGGTTCCTCGAAGCTCTGACCGGGGTGACGAATCCCGAGGGCAAGCGCAAGATCATCGGCCGCGAGTTCATCCGGGCGTTCGAGGGCGCGGTGCGCGATACCCTCAGCGAGGCGGACATCGACTATCTGGTGCAGGGCACGCTGTACCCCGATGTCGTGGAATCCGGTGGTGGCACCGGCACGGCCAACATCAAGAGCCATCACAACGTCGGCGGCCTTCCGGACGACCTGAAGTTCAAGCTCGTCGAGCCGCTGCGGCTGTTGTTCAAGGACGAGGTGCGCGCGGTGGGCCGGGAGCTGGGTCTGCCCGAGGAAATCGTTGCCCGCCAACCTTTCCCGGGACCGGGTCTCGGTATCCGCATCGTCGGCGAGGTGACCGCAGACCGGTTGGACACCCTGCGACGCGCGGATGCGATCGCCCGCGAGGAGCTCACGGCCGCCGGCCTGGACCAGCAGATCTGGCAGTGTCCCGTGGTGCTGCTGGCCGACGTGCGTTCGGTGGGCGTGCAGGGCGACGGACGTACTTACGGTCACCCGATCGTGCTGCGCCCGGTGTCCAGCGAGGACGCGATGACTGCGGACTGGACCCGCGTGCCTTACGAAGTGCTGGAACGTATTTCGACCCGGATCACCAACGAGGTGCCCGAGGTCAACCGGGTGGTGCTGGACGTCACCAGCAAGCCGCCGGGCACCATCGAGTGGGAGTGATCTCCGCCTAGTCGGCCGTGGCCTCGGGCGTGGCCGCCTTCTCGATGTACTCGGTCAACATCTGACTGACGACCGATTCGATGGTCGACTCGATCGAGGCGGCCAGTGTCGCGCTCACCGCGGAGACGGCCTGCGTCCGGAATTGGATCAGCATCGTGATCAGTTCGGCCACTTCGGTGTCCGCGGGCAGAGACTCGCCGGGCTTGATCTTCTCCGACACCTGATCCACCCCGGCCTGCACCAGGATCGAGCTGATCTGATCCAGGAGCGGCACCACCTGCTCGTGCACGTTGATCAGCGTGTCGATCGGCACGCCGTACCGCCGGACCTCATTGAACGCCTCGATCAGCTTGGGCCGCACGATGATTGCCTCATCGGACGTCTTCTCGAGCTTGATCACGCCGTTGCCGACCAGCCGGGCGAACCCGGCATCGTCGTCGACCAGGCGCTTGGCATCGGCGAGCGGCATCCGCTCGGGTTTCTCTGTCGCCCAGTTGCCCGCGATGGCATCCTCCAGGCCAAGCACATCACCGATGTCCTTGCCCTGTTCCCAGGCGCTGAGCATCTCGTGGACATGCGCGATGTTGTAGCCCCGGTCCAGCATCGAGGTGATCAACCGCAGCCGGGTCAGATGCGTGTCGTTGAACAACGCGATCCGGCCGACCCGCAGCGGTGGGTGCAGCAATCCCCGGTCGCGATACACCCGGATGTTGCGGGTGGTCGTGTCAGCCAGCCGCGCGAGCTCCTCGATCCGGTACTCGCCGGAGGCCGCGGCGCCGTGCGGCTGGACGGCGGCGTCGAAGAGCTGGGACACCGCCGTCTCGATGACATCGCGCGATCCGCGCCGGATCTGCCGTGGTGCCCGGCGCAGACCGGTGAGGATCGTCGAGATGGCGCCGGCGGACTGCCGGGGCTGCTTGCCCGCCATCAGGCCGAGGAGCTGATCGCGACGCGTTCGTCGCGTGCTGCCACGTCGTAGTCGCCGAGCCGGAAATCCCGCATCTGTCGAAGATACTGGGTGGCGGTTCCGGGATACATCGACGCGTTGAATCCGTCCGCGGTCAGATACCAGCTGCTGCACCCCGACATCCAGGTGGTTTTCGTCAGTCGCTGTTGCAGGCGGGCGTTGTGCCGCCCCTGAACTTCGGCGCGAACGTCGAGGTAGCGAAGGTTCTTCCGCAGGATCGTGCTGATGCCGGTGACGGTGTAGTCGATCTGGCCCTCGACGTAGACGAGCAGCGAGTTGTGTCCCGGACCGGAGTTGGGTCCGGTCATCAGGAACAGGTTGGGGTACCCGTGGACGTTGATGCTCTTGTACGCCTGGGCGCCGCCCGTCCATTCGTCGGCCAGGGACCGGCCGCCGAGACCGGTGACCGGGTAGGGCGGGCCGGTGAGATGAACATCGAAGCCGGTGGCGAACACGATCGCGTCGAGGTGGTGTTCGATGCCGTCGCTGGTGCGGATGCCCACCGGGCTCATCGTGGCGATCGGCCAGTCGATCAGCTTGCAGTTGTCGCGCTGCAGCGCCGGGTAGTAATCGCTGGAGACCAGCATCCGCTTGCAGCCCGGAGTGAAATCCGGGGTCAGCTGCCTGCGCAGCCACGGATCGGAAACCTGCCGGCGCAGATGTGCCTTGCCGAGCCGCGCCACAAGTCCCGTCAGCGGGGTGTCCCACACCATCGCCGTCGCGCTGGCCTCATGGCCCCAGAACAGGACTTGGCGGGCGAACTGTTGTACGGCAGGCACTTTCGCGAACAGGGTGCGCGCCGCAGGGGGAGTGGCGATATCCAGCCGTGGGATCACCCAGCCCGGGGTACGTTGGAACACCTTGACGAAGCCTGCGGTCTTGACCAGCTCCGGGATGATCTGCACGGCGCTGGCCCCGGTGCCGATGACGGCGACGCGCTTGCCGGTGAAGTCATAGTCGTGGTCCCAGTTCGCGCTGTGGATCTTGTGGCCCTCGTAGGTGTCCAGTCCGCGGATGTCGGGCCACTTGTGGTCGGGTAGGGGACCGGAGGCCAGTACCACGGTCCGCGCCCGAAAACGCTTGCGGCCGGTGGTGTTGACCGTCCAGACGCCTTCGGCTTCGTCGAACGACAGACCGTTGACCTCGACACCGAACTGGATCCGGCGGCGCAGGTCGAACGAGTCCACCATGCCCTCGATGTGCTGACGGATCTCGCCGGCCGGGGAGTAGGCCCGCGACCAGTCCGGGTTCTTGACGAACGAGAACGAGTACAGCAGCGACGGAATATCGCATGCTGCACCGGGATAGGTGTTGTCGCGCCATGTCCCGCCGACGCGGTCCGAACGGTCCAGGATGACGAAGTCGTCGATTCCGGCCTCGATGAGTTTGATGGCGGTGCCGATGCCGGTGAACCCGGCACCGACGATCAGCGTGTCGTAGGTCCGATTCGCCATCTCAGGCCGCCGGCTCGTGGGTCAGCTCTTTGAACCAGCTGGGTATCGGCCGCAGCAGTGTCTTCGGATAGCGGTCCGAGGCCCACACCATGGGATTGGCGATCCAGTGGTAGGGGTGGCGCGGGTTGGTGACCATGCGGCCGTGCAGCTTGAGCAGCTGATAGGTCGGTACCCGCCAGGTGTACTCACCGCGGCCGCCGATCTCCTTGAAGCGCATCATCGCCTTGTACAGCTTCTCCGGTTGCAGGCCCATGTCGACGATGTTGTTCCGCATCCGGTTGAGCAACGGTACGTACATCAACGTGCCGATGATCACTCCTGGCGACGCCACATTGCCGACGAATTCGACCGCGAGTCTCCGCGCGGTGGAATTGCCGATCATGTTGAGCACTTCGAAATCGACGGCGATATGGCGGGATTCGTCGTTGTTGATCTTCTCGAAGACCTGATGACAGACCGGGTCGTCGACCTCTTCGAGCAGGAACTTCAGCAATGCTCCGTCGAGAGCCACCTCGAGCATCGGGATGACGGTGCCGAGTACCGACAGCGACATGTTGTCGGAGAAGGTGTCGAGCCACTCGATGGCCAACCTGATGTTGACGTTAGGTTCAGGCATCTCGCCGTCCTCGAGCATGCCCCAGCGCTTCATCAGCGCCAGTTCGGCATTGGCGTGCCGCTGCTCTTCGGCGTGGAAGTAGCGGTAGATCTCGGCGATGGTCGGGGTCGGCGCCTTCTTGGCCAACGCGGCGAATCCACGCGCACCGACGTTCTCGATCCAGCACAGGTCGGCCATGAAAGCCTTGAGCTTGGGCCGCATCTCGTCGGTGATGGTCTCTGCGCCCGGTGCGTCCCAGTCGATGTCGGCAAGCGCCCACTGGCGGTCCTTGATCTTCGCCAGCATTCGTTCCATATCCATGGCCATTACGAAACCTCCTCAGAACTGGTGATGCGGGTGGTCAAGCCGACGGCGCGGGTGTACACGGTCGGGGTGAGTCGCTTGATGCCCCAGCCGATCCGGGCATCGGGCTGCGGCATGCAGTACAGGCCGCCACGGTCGTTGGTATCCAGACACATCCGGGCGACCCGTTCGGGGGAGAACCCGGTCCAGCGCATCAGCCGGTCGGCCAGCTGGGTCGATTGGGCTGTGATCCGGCCGGCTTCGACGATGTTGGTCTTGACGAACGTGGGGCACAGCACCGTGACGTTGATGCCGGTGCCGGCCAGCTCGGCGGCCAGGGTCTCCGACAGCGACAGTGTCCCGGCCTTGCTGACGTTGTAGGCGGCCATTCCCGGAGCCGCGCCGAAGGCGGCCGCGGACGCCACGTTGATGATGCCGCGGGGCTGATCACCTTCTGCGGCACGCAGAATGGGCGTGAACACGTGGCAGCCATGAATCGGCCCCCATAGGTTGATGCCGAGCACCCAGTTCCAGTCGTCGAGGGGGACCTCTCCGATCGGCCGGCCGCCCGCGCCGACGCCCGCGTTGTTGACGACCAGGGAGGGCGGCCCGTCGAACCAGGTTTGCGCGGCCTCGGCGAGGTGGGTGACCTCGTCGATCCGTGAGACGTCACAGCGCACCGCCGTGGCCTGTCCGCCGTCGGCGACGATGGCTTCGGCGGTGACGCGGGCCGCGGCCTCGTCGATGTCGCTGCACACCACCCGGCCGCCGCGGGAGGCCAGCTCGCGTGCGAAGGCGGCGCCGATACCGCTGCCCGCGCCGGTGACGACGGCGTCGGCATGCCGGCTGCGCTTGCGGCCCGATCCGAAGATGTTCATCCGGCCACCTCGACGGTCTTCTGATTGGTGTTGGAGCGCAGGGATTCCGAGATGAAGCCTGCCGCTTGTTGCATGGCTGGGACGGCTTCCGGACTGAGCCGGGGCAAGGCCTGGAAGACGTGTACCTGATCGGGCCACACCTGCAGTTCGGCATGGCCGCCCGCGGCGCGGATGTCCGCGTCGAGCGAGCGGGCATCGGCGAGCAACATCTCGACGCCGCCGGCCTGGATCAGGGTGCGCGGTAACTGTCGCCCGCCCGCGACGTCCAGGTTCAGCCGAGGATGGCTGACATCCACTTTCCCGCAATACAACTCGATGAGTCGAGCCGCGTCGGCGACGCGAATCGCCGGGTCGGGCTGCAGGCTCTCGCGGGTGCGGGCGAGGGTGAAGGTCAGGTCGATCAGCGGCGAGAACAGCACCAGTCCGGCCGGGTGCGCGACGTCGGTCTGCAGGAGCATATCCACGGCCAGGTGCCCTCCCGCGGAATCGCCGGCCATCACGATGTGGTCCGGACGGAGGCCGCGTTCGGTGCACAACCAATCCCAGCCGGCACGGACATCGTTGGCGGCGGCGGGGAACCGGTGTTCGGGAGCCAGCCGATAGTCGATGCAGAACACGGGCAGTCCGGTCAGACGCGACAGCCAAGCGGTGAGCCGCCGGTGCGTCCGCGGCGAGCACAGCGCGAATCCGCTGCCGTGGAGGTAGTAGATGGCACGTTCGCCTTCGGTCACCCCGGGGCCGCGCACCCATTCGCCCACGACGCGTCTGCCGTCGGCCATCCGCACGTCGACGCGTTCGACACGGGTGCCCGACAACGATGGACCGAAGGTGGCCATGATCCGCGCGATCAGCCTGCGTGAGGTCCACAGTCCCCATCCGGTATCCGGCGGCAGAGCCGCACTGACCTGGCGCAGGGTGAGGCTGCTGACTTTGGACGCGCTGCGGGACCGCACGGATCCGCGTCGGGCCGGGTGAATTCCGGTGGTTCCGGACATGGGGCCTCCTCATTGAAGCGTGTCTGGAGTACACCAGCAATTGATGACATTTGTCAATGTCACCAATTGATGATGGTTGCATCCAGCTCAGACCGGCCGAGGCTCAGCGCGCGGGGTCTCCGCGCCAACGAAAACTGTTGACGTACTTGCCCATATCCAGTGCGAGATCCAAGTTGGCGCCGGACGGAATGCCGGGGCCGAAATCGGGGCCGTACGCGTGATACGGGCCGGTCGCGACGGCGATCAGCGCCAGGTCGTTCTTCACCGCCGCGAGAATCACCACGCGTAACCGCATGTAGTCGCCGGTGGCGTTCTGCGGCCAGCTGTCGAGGACCATCCCGTACCCGGGTCGGTAGCCGACCATGGCATTCGGGATCTCATAGTCCATGTCGGCGTCGGGGTAGGTGTCCTCGATCAGGGCCGTGGCGATCTCCTTCGGTGTCCTTCCGGCTGCGGGCTCGCTGATGAGTTGCATGGTGCCGCCGTCTCCGACCAGAAGATCTGCCGTCACCCCGTTATCGGCGGTGGTGACCGTGTAGGCGGCACCGGTGGCCGGATAGGCGACCGAGAACCCGCCATCCGGGGCGGTGAAGTGGGGATTCGTCGCCACCGGCTCGAACGTCGGCGGACGGCCGCAGTCCGGCGGGCACACGTAACGTGCGGGGGCGGGGCTGGCCAATGCGGACACCCCGACGAGGGCCGCAGCCAACAACGCAACACCCGCACCCCACGCCTCCAGCAGCCGGCGGTCGCCGACCCGATGCGCCGGTGGCGACAACGCGCGGATCGCGACGCCACAGTCCGGGCAGAACCTCATATCGGGAACGGTGTGTTCGCATTGTGGGCACACCAGCGATCCGTCTGAATGAACGGCGGCGTCGGGGGTTTCGTAGAGTAACGCGAGCTGCAGCCCGACTCGCAGCGCGAGCATCGCCAGCGCCGTCACGGCCAGATGCACTGCCAACACCAGTATCTGAGACACCGGCGCGACGTCGATCAGCCCGAGAATCGCATAGCAGGCGGGGACGGTTGCGGCCGTCAATGCCACTGCCTTACGTACGGTCTTCGGGTTCTGCCGCGGGTTGTCCGGCGCCGGGGTGAACCACAAGGCGATACCGATGAGAGCTCCGGCGGCCCCAGCGGTCAAGGGCACCGCCACCGCCTGGATACCGGCCTGTACCAACAGCCCGCTCAATGGCCGGTCGTGGTCCACGATCCCGTCGTCGAACTGTGGAGCCAGCCGGCTCAGCGTGGCGGCCGCGGTGAACGCCAGCGCGCTCAGGGCGCCGATGGCAAAGCCGCCCAGCGATTTTCGTGGTCGCGGGGCGAACAGGCGGATCGCCACCGCCGGGATGAGCATCAGCAACATCGCGCCGAGCGGGACACCGAGGCCGTCGCGCATGATCCGGAACTGCGGGATGTCGACACCCATCGGCATGTCGTACTCGCGGGCCACCGCGGTTGCCGTCAGCAGGGTCCAGGCCGCCCCCAGGCCGGCGCCCAGGATGGCGGTCAGCAGCATCGTGCGCACCGGAACATCTTGGAAGACAACCGATCTGCTTACGTATGCGACGAACAGCAGCGGCACCCCGAAAGCGGCGAGCGCGTTCATCGCCGCCGGCAGTCGCAGCAGGGCACACGCGGCCACGGCGACCACCAGAACCACTATCGCCAGCCGGAACGGTGCGCGCGAATGCTGCGGCAGTTGGGGGAACAGCGAACTGACCACCGACGGCCGCAGCAGGTGCTCGCGGCCTGCGCAGTACGCGCGGATCCGCAACCACCCGGGCCCATCTCGCCGCGGATCCAGATGTGCACCGCATCGGCCGCAGAATGTGCCCGCCGGAACCTCGGCCCGGCACACCCGGCATTCGAGGGTGGGCAAGGTGTCGTCGGAGCCGGTTCCGGTGCTCATGGCGTGGGTGGCCGCACGGTCAACGGCCGGTATCCGACGGTGCTATTGCCGGTGGGGGCTGCCGATCCCGTGTCGCCCGGTGGGCGGCGCCGCCGGTTCCACGTGGGTGGGTGTGAATCTGTTGGCACCACCGGGAGTGACCTGCTTCTCGGTGGGCTCCGCGGGCGGCGGTGCCGTCGTGGTCGTCGTTGTGGTGGTCGGGGTGGGGCTCGTGGTCTCGGGCGCCTTTTCGCCCGTACCGCAAGCGCTGAGCCCGACCATTCCGACGATCGCGACCGAAGCCGCGGCGGCCGCGAGGCGACGAGTTGATGGGCGTGACCTCATGATTAGTCCTAACTGTCCCCCGCCTGGCGATTCGGGAACAGCGCCCGAATCGGATTGCCAGCAAACTCTAACCCGGCGCGGCCCGGCGTGGGCGTCAATTGTGAGTTTTCGATCGGCGGCGGCACCCTATCGAAAAGCTGGTTCAGCGGTCGGGATCTCCGCGCCAGCGGAAGCTGTTGACATATTTGCCCATGTCCAGCGCCAACTGCAGGTTCGCGCCCGAGGGTTTACTGGCGCCGGAGCCGGGGCCGAACTCCCGGTAGGGTCCGACGGCCGATGCGACAAGGGCGAGGTCGTCTTTCACTGCGACCAACACCAGGACCCGCATCCGCATGTAGTTACTTGTGGCGCCCTGGGGCCAGCAGTCGGCGACCAGTCCGAATCCCGGGTGATAACCGACCATCGCATTCGGGATGTTGTAGGCGGTCTTGGTGTCCGGAAAGGTCTTTTTGACCAGGGAATTGGCGATGTCCTCGGCGCTGCGTCCGCCTGCCGGCTCACTGAACAACTGCAGCATGCCGCCGTCACCGGCCTGGAATTCGGCGGTGACGCCGGCCGGGTTGGTGGTGACCTTGTATGCCGAGGAAGCCACCGGATAGGAGACCGAGAAGCTCCCGTCAGGGGCGGTGAACACCGGATTGATCGCCACCGCCTGCCCGGTCGGTGGCCGCCCACAGTCGGGTGGGCACATGTAGCGGGCCGGGGACTTGCTCGTGGCATGGGAGACCCAGACCAATGCACCGGCCACCAGGGCGATTCCGGTGCCCAGGATCGCCAGCAGCTTCAGGGCCGAGGTTCCGCGGACGGCTCGGGTCCCGCCCGTGGAAATGGGTACCGCGTAGCCGGGAAAGAACGTGCTCATCCGGCGCCGGCTCCCGGATCACGTACCGGGCGGTGTTCCCGGCGTTCTGCCCGGGATGTGCGTGACGATGCGTGGGTGGCCGCACCGCAGTGGGGGCAGAACGACATGTCGGGCACGACGTGACCGCAGCGTGGGCAGAAGATGGGTTGGTCTGAGGCGATCTCGTCCTGTGCTTCGTGCAGCAGCGCCAGATGCAGACCGACGCGCAGCGCCAAGATCGCCAGCAGCGCAACCCCGATGTGCACCGCCAGCTGGATCCACTGGGGGATCCGCGCAACATCGACAAGGCCCAGCGCGGTGTAGATGATCAGCACCGCGAACGCGCAGGAGAACATCACCAGCCGGACGTAGCCGACATGTTTGTCGGCCTTGGTGGCGGGGCGGGTGAACCACAACGCCGCGCCGATCAGGCCGCCGATGGCCGCTGCGGTCAAAGGTACGGCGACACCGCGGATTCCGGCTTCGACGATCAGCCCGGACATCGGGCGGTTACGGGCCACCATTCCGGTGGTGAGCTGGGGTGCCAGCCGGGTCAGGGTGGCCGCCGCGGTGAATGCCGTCGCACCGAGAGCGCCGACCATGAAGCCGTCCAACGATTCCCGGCTCGCCGGCGCAGCAGCCGGACCACGACGGCAGGTACCAGCATCAGGACCGCGCCACCCAGCGGAATGCCCAAGCCGTTGCGCACCATCCGGGATCCGGTCACTCCCACACCGAGTGGGACGCCATAGGACTTGGCCATGGCGTGGCCGGTGAGAAGCACCCAGCCCACGCCCAGCGCGACTCCCAGCACGATGGCCACCGCCAGATTGACGCGGTGCAGATCGCGGAACGCGTCGGACTCATAGAGGTACAGCAGGAACAGCAATGGAAGCCCGAGTGCGGCAACCGCGATCAGGGCCGCGGGCAGCCGCAACAGCGCACACGCCACCAACCCGGCCAGCAGGCCCAGCATCGCGATGCGGAACGGCATGCGGGACTGGTGCGACAGGTGGGGGAAAAGCGAGCTGGCGATCGACGGGCGTAGCAGGTGCTCATCGGGGGCGACGCAGGATGCGCTGAGGCGCAACCATTCCGGTCCGTCTCCTCGCTCCTTTTCGATCGGTACCCCGCACAGGCCGCAGTACTTGCCGTCCGGCACGTCGATCTTGCAGACGCGGCATTCGGTGGTGGGGACGTCGGTGTCGTCAGGCGTATCGGTCATCGGTTCGCCTTCTGCAGGACGAGAAGGTTCTTGGCGAGATTTTCCACGTCAGGTGTGCCCAGCCCGGTCACCAGGTCGTAGCCGGGTGCGGCGCTGGCCACCGCGTTGCCGCCGAGGGTGACGTCGCGGAACGCAGGCAGCGGTGCTCCTCTGGCGATGCGGTACAGCAGCGGATTGAAATCGCCGAGCGCGCGGCCACCGTTGGCGATCAGGTACTGATTCATCACCGCGGCCATCGCGGCCCACAGCGGTGCGGACTGCGAGGTCCCGCCCCCGACCAGAACCTGGCCGTTCAGAACGATTTTCACTCCGGTGAACGGGTCGGCGACGGCGGAGATGTCAGGAGTCAGCCGCTTCTGCTCGCCGCCGGCTTCGGTGCTGCCGGGGGCGGACAGCCCCTTCTGCCAGTCCGGGCGGTCGAACAGTGCGGACACGCCGCCGCCGGTGCCCTGCGACAGCGGAACGTCGAACCAGGCCTGCTCGGCCAGCCAGTCGCCGTCGGCGTCGGTGGACAGTGTCGTGCCGCCGACGTCGGTGATCTCCGGAAGGGAGGCCACCGAGTCGAGGCCGATGTCGTCCTTACCGGGTGCGGACGACCAGTCTTGTCCGCCTTTGCATTCCAGGCCGGCGAGGTCGCCGCTGGCGTTGAATGCCGTGGTGCCGTGGGTGTGTGCGGTGGCCAGTGCGGAGCGGACGGGGGCGAGATCGGCAGCGGTGATCAGCTTGTCGCAGCCCCAGCCGATCGAGAAGCTCCACACCGCGCCGGGGAACTGCTGGTCCGCGGACTCCAGCATCTTCCCGATCTTCTCGTAGGCACCGTCACCCTGCACTGTCGGCCTGGCGTTGACCACGACCTTCTGCGCATCGGGGGCGACGGCATGGGCGACCTGTAGGTCCATGGTGGTCTCACCACGAGGTGCGCTCGGTTGGCCGCCGACCACTGTCGGGGTGAACTCGGGCAGGCCGAATGTGGCGGCGAACGTGTCCAGATCGGCCTGGTCGAAACCGTCGAACGCGAAGAACACGATGGTCGTGCCCTTGCCGGTGAATCCCTGCTTCGCCAGGCCGGAAAGGTTGTAGGTGTTGAGCACCGCCTGCGGTGTCAGCCCTTGGTCCGGAACATCGGTGGGCAGGTTCCGTAGGTCCGGCAGCGACATCCGGTAGGGCGTGTAACCCAGGATGCGGCCGACCTCGGAGACCTCCCCGGCCAGCGGCTCGGGTACCGACGGCTGCTGTGGTGAGGCGTAGAACTCCTGACCTCGGCGGCCCCGGTAGTCATGGATGTCCACCCCGAAAGCGGATGCCATCGCGGCAGATTGGCCCTCGGCGATCGCCCAGGCATCACCGGGCCGCCACCGGATCGACAGTGAGCGTTGCTCGGCCCACCCGAACAGCGCAGCAGGCCGGGTGGTGCCGTGCAGCGTCATGGTCAACTGTGCCGAGCCGCGGTCGGCTGGCCCGAGATCGGTTGAGGCAGAAAGTAGTTGGGCGTACGGACCCGTGATCTGGGTGGGTCCGTACGCCCAATTGCCCGTGGACGGGCTGGTTCGCAGGTCGGAGACCAGCAGGGCGCTGAACAGGATCAGCGCCAGTAATGCCCGCCCGGGGGCGATGCTCTTCCCGGCCACTGGAGAACGACCGACTTTCTGCGCTCCGCGGCTAGTTGTCGCCGGGGATCGCGGTCGGGGCCGGGGGTGCCTTCACGCCGGGGGTGAACAGGTTGCCGCCGGTGGGGTTGATCGACTTCTCGGTCGGCTCGACCGTGGGCGGCGGGGCGGGGGTGGCCGGCGTGGTGGTCGTCGTCGTCGTCGTGGTGGTGGTCGGTGTGGTGGTCTCGGGACCCTTCTTCTCCTCGGTACCGCACGCGGCGGTGAACGAGATCATCCCGATGACTGCCGCACCGCCCGCGATGATGGTGAGCCGACGAGTCAACTGCCCAGACTTCATGATGGTGTCCTCACTGTCCCCCGTGCTTTACAGAACCTGGCCTTCGGTGAATCACTGCGGATTCCCACAACCAGTAACGCAAGTCGTGGCCAGTCCCATCCCGAAGCGGGTTCTGGTGAACCGAACTCTAACTTAAGGTCCGCGAGGTTGCAGAGCCATTTGCTGCAGGCACCGCCTATCAGGGTGGGCCTGCCGATGGCTTTCCTGGGGATAGCGGGACGACGTTACTTGCCGGGCATGTTTCGCCAGGTCCGGCAAGTCGTCCAAACAGCGGTCTACCCGGTGTTCGACCGGTTGCCGGGGATGGCCGTCGGTGCCGACGGTGCCTTCACGCCGGGGGTGAACAGGTTGCCGCCGGTGGGGTTGATCGACTTCTCGGTCGGCTCGACCGTGGGCGGCGGGGCGGGGGTGGCCGGCGTGGTGGTCGTCGTCGTCGTGGTGGTGGTCGGTGTGGTGGTCTCGGGACCCTTCTTCTCCTCGGTACCGCACGCGGCGGTGAACGAGATCATCCCGATGACTGCCGCACCGCCCGCGATGATGGTGAGCCGACGAGTCAACTGCCCAGACTTCATGATGGTGTCCTCACTGTCCCCCGTGCTTTACAGAACCTGGCCTTCGGTGAATCACTGCGGATTCCCGCTATTCGCAACGCAAATGGCGACCAGTCCCATCCCGAAGCGGGTTCTGGTGGGGCGAACTCTAACCCAGAGTTCACGCTGCCGCAGAACTGCTCCTGCCTGCCCTGCCTTGCCTGGTGGTCACCGGTGGCCGCGGCTTGACGCTGTCGGGGGGTAGGTGTTTACTCGAGCCATCGAACATACATTCGAAAGCGATAGCGAACAGATGGTGCGGGAGGTGTTGTTGTGACTGTTGCGGCGGAGCTCGATTTACACCGGCTCACCCGCTCCGAACAGGTAGAACACCTTCGGCGCAAGATTGCCTCGGTATCGGGGAGGGTTGGCCAGGCGCATCGCGGCATGCCCCGGGCCGCGGCGGTGATTCCGGCTCGGAAATCTTTGCTGGCGGAGCCTGAAACGCTGGTTGAGACGTTGCCGGAAGGCCTGCCGACGATGCTGCCGCGGGGGTCCGTCGCGGTGGCCTCGGGTGCCCGGTCGCTGTCGCTGGGCATGGTGGCGGCGGTGACGGCCTCGGGTGGGCATGCGGTGATCGTCGGCCAACCCGATGTCGGACTGTTGGCCGCGGTGGAGATGGGCGCCGATCTGAGCCGGCTCGCAGTGATCCCCGACCCGGGTGCCGACCCCGTCGAGGTGGCCTCGGTGCTGATGGACGGGATGGATCTGGTGGTGCTCGGACTGGGCGGACGTTCGGTACCGCCGAGCCGGGCCCGGGTGATGGTGGCACGGGCCCGGCAGAAGGCTGCACCCTGCTGATCACCGATGGTGACTGGCAGGGCGCGTCGGCCCGGCTGGAGGCCCGGGTCTCCGGCTATGAGGTGGCCGGCGCGGGCCGGGACACCCCGATGCCCGGGCGCGGCCGGATCAGCCGGGTCCGGCTGGCCATGCGTGCCCGGGAGCGGGGCACCGGATCGGCCGGCGCGGTAGGCGGATAGCTCGTGCCCGTGGAATCCAGGGTGCTGGCCCTCTGGTGTATGGATTGGCCGGCGGTGGCCGCGGCGACGGCGGCAGGATTGACGTCGACGGTGCCGGTCGCGGTCACCCTGGCCAACCGGGTGATCGCCTGCTCGGCGTCCGCACGTGCGGCCGGGGTCCGGCGCGGACTGCGGCGTCGCGAGGCGCAGGCCCGGTGCCCGCAACTGCACGTCGTCACCGCCGATCCGGCCAGGGACGCCCGCCATTTCGAGAACGTGACGCTTGCCGTCGACGATTTGGTGCCGCGCGCCGAGGTGCTGCGTCCGGGACTGTTGGTGCTCTCGGTGCGGGGTGCGGCGCGGTACTTCGGGTCCGAACCGGTTGCGGCCGAACGACTGATCGATGCCGTCGCAGCGGCGGGGGCCGAATGTCAGGTCGGTATCGCCGATCAACTTTCCACCGCGGTCTTCGCCGCTCGGGCGGGTTGCATCGTCGAACCCGGGAATGACGCCCGGTTTCTCTCCGGGTTGTCGATCCGGCAGTTGGCCACCGAACCGGCCTTGGCCGCTCCCGGCCGCGAGGACCTGGCAGACCTGTTGTGGCGGATGGGTATCCGAACTCTGGGGCAGTTCGCCGAGTTGTCCCGCACCGATGTCGCCTCCCGGTTCGGGGCCGATGCGGTGACGGCGCACCGGTTCGCCTGTGGGGAACCGGACCGGGGCCCCTCCGGGCGGGATCCGGCCACCGAACTCGATGCGGTGATGAACTGCGACCCGCCGATCGAACGGGTGGATGCCGCGGCCTTCGCGGGACGGTCACTGGCCAGTGATCTGCATCGTCATCTGGAGGCGGCCGGGGTGGGCTGTACCCGGTTGGCCATCCATGCCGTCACCGCCAATGGTGAAGAACTGGAACGGGTCTGGCGGTGTGCCGAACCGCTGACCGAGGATGCCACCGCCGACCGGGTGCGTTGGCAGCTGGACGGCTGGCTGAACCGGCGTACCTCTGAGCGGCCCACCGCCCCGGTGACGGTGCTGCGCCTGCGCCCGGTGGAGGTGGTCTCGGCCGCGGCGCTGCAGTTGCCGCTGTGGGGCGGGGTCGGGGAAGAGGACCGGCTGCGGGCCCGGCGTGCGCTGCTGCGGGTCCAGGGCCTGCTCGGCCAGGAAGCGGTGCAGGTGCCGGTGCTCAGCGGCGGCCGCGGGCCCGCCGAACGCATCACCTTCACTCCGTTGGGAGATGAGCCGGTACCGCGAGCCGATCCGCGACAGCCGTGGCCCGGCCAATTGCCCGAACCCTCGCCGACCGTACTGCTCGATGATCCGGTGGAACTTCTTGACGTACAAGGAAACCTGGTTCGGGTCACCAGCCGCGGGTTGTTCTCGGCCGATCCGGCGCAGCTTGCCGGCGCCGGCCGCCGTGACGGCAGGCTGCGCTGGTGGGCGGGACCGTGGCCGGTCGATGAGCGGTGGTGGGATCCGGAGAACCGAGGGGCCGGACGCACCGCGCGGGTCCAGGTGCTGCTGGGCCGCGACGAGAGGGACGGTGGGGGAGATCAGGCTCTGTTGCTGTGCTACCGGCAGCGCCGGTGGTATCTGGAGGGCGCCTATGAATGAGGGCGCTGGTGCCCTCAGCTCAGACGTTGCGCGAACTCCCCGACCCGGCCGATGAACCGGTCGAAGAACGCCGTCGGGTCGACCTCCGTGCCGATGAGCGCATTGGGCGGGCGGCCCCAGTGTCCACGCCAGTCGGCCACTGTCATGCCGCGGGTCAGGGTGCCCCTCAGTTCGACATCGACCGTGGTTTCCCGGCAATTCACCAATTCCGGGTCCAGCGCGACCGCGGCGGCGAGGGGATCGTGCAGGTGCGCCAGGTATCCGTCGCCGGTGTCGAAGTGGAACTCGAAGTAGAACCGCATGGAGTCCTCGAGGACGCGGATCAACGGATTGTCCGCCGTCGACCGCGTGCCCCGTTCGTCGAGCACGCTCATCGGCGCCGACGGCGATCCGGCCGCGGCCGCCAGCCGGTTCAGCAGCGCGGGCGTCATCGCGATGTTCTCGGTGAGGTTGAGGCCCAGCACGATCGGTACATGTGTCGCGTCGTCGAGACCCCAGGCGGCGGTCCAGCCGCCGAATACCTCGGCGGCGGACTCGGGATCCACACTGATGTTCCACTCCGACACAGGCGTGGTGTTGCCCCGGTAGTCGAAGGCCCCGCCCATGATGACCAGCCGGCGCAGCAGCTTGGGCAGGGTGGGCTCGGCGCGCATGGCCAGGGCCAGATTGGTCAGGGGGCCGGTGGCCAGCCCGATCAATTCACCCGGATACGCACGTGCAGCGCGCACCCAGGCCTCGGCGGCATCGTGTGCGGTCAGCAGCCGGTCGGTCTCGGGCAGCTGCGCGTATCCCAGGCCCTGTGGCCCGTGGGTGTCCTCGGCGGTGCGCAATGGTGCGCTCAGCGGCTGCTCGGCTCCCTTGGAGACCGGTACGCCCGTCACTCCGCACAGTTCCAGCAGGCCCAGATTGTTGGCGCAGACCTGTTGTACCGGAACGTTTCCCGCGGTCGAGGCGATGCCGACCAACTCGGCTTCGGGGCTGGCGAGCAGATATGCCAGCGCCATGGCGTCGTCGACACCGGTATCGACATCGGCGAACACGGGTAGCGACGTCACGTCGCCAACCTTAGGCGTGGGCGGGCTCACTGCTCAACAAATCGCAGGCCGACCAAGCCCACCACGATCAACGCGATGAATGTCACCCGCAGCGGTGTCAGCGCATCACCGAACAGCGCCACGCCGGCAATGGTGACCCCGACCGCGCCGATTCCGGCCCACACCGCGTACGCCGTGCCCACCGGAAGGTGTTTGACCACCAGGGCCAGGATCACGAAGCTGACCACCGCGGCGATCACGCACAGCACGCTCGGCCACAGTCGGGTGAAGCCCTCGGACTGTTTGATGGCCAGCGCCCAGATGATCTCCAGCAGTCCGGCGAGGACCAGCAGAACCCACGACATCGTTGCCTCCCGGGCGTCAGGCGTTGTAGCCGCCGTCGACGGTCAGGGTCGTGCCGTTCCCAGCGGAATGTTCGGGAGATCGGCGATGGCCTCGGGACTGTCGGCCGGCTTCATCTCGGCGCCTTCGGCCGCGAGGCGGCGCGCGATTGCCGCACCGATTCCGCGGCTGCCACCGGTGATGAGTGCGGCCTTGGATGTCAATGCCTTCAACGCCATACGTGGCTCCAATCCATTTTGTAATAGATACTACAAATATAGACTGTCCGTATGCCCCGTCAACCCACCGCACGCCGCGGCCGGCCACGTGCCTTCGACAGGGACACCGCGCTACAGGCGGCACTGGACGTGTTCTGGGAGCGCGGCTACGAGGGCACCCGGGTCAGCGACCTGACGGCGGCGATGGGCCTCAATGCCCCGAGCCTGTACGCCACGTTCGGCTCCAAGGAGGACCTGTTTCGCGAAGCGGTGGCGTACTACAACGCACCAGACCGTTCACCGACCACGATCGCGCTGCAGCGGCCCGGTCCGGTGCGGGATGCCGTCGAGGCCATGCTGCGTGACAACGTGCGCGACTATGCCGATCCGTCGACTCCGCCGGGCTGCCTGATCGTGCTCGCCGCCATCGCCTACTCGGCCGAAACCGAGGTGATGCGTGACCTGCTCAGGACCTGCCGCGGCGAGGATCGTGCGCGGCTACTGGCCCGGATCCGCGGCGGGATCGCCGACGGCGAGCTACCCCAGGATCTCGACGCGCAGCGCCTGGCCTCGTTCATGATCACGGTGCTGTACGGACTTTCCATCCAGGCCAGGGACGGTGCTTCCCGCGCCGACATGGATGCGACGGTGGACCTGGCAATGATGGCCTGGGACAACGCTGTTGGGTGAGCGCGCGGCCGTCGCGATCCGACCTACCAGTGCACCCCTGGCACCAACCGCACCGCCCGCTTGACCGGGCGCGCCACCGCGCGCGGGACCCGAATGTTGCGGGTGCTGCGGACCGGGCGCTTCGGGCGTCGTTGTGCCTCACCGCCGTCGGGCCGGTCGGCGCCGTCGCCGTCCAGCCCGCGCGCGGCCGCTGAGTCCGGGTAGCCCAGATACAGCTGATGCAGAACGCGGCGGGACAGTTTCGGGGTCAGATAGGTACCGAAATCGGCCATGGTGCCCAGCGGGGTGTCGATCCGGGCCGGCTTTTCCACCAGACCGCGCACCACCATGGCCGCGGCGTGCTCGGCGGAGATCGGGGGCACCGGGTTCAGTT
Source organism: Mycobacterium sp. 134 (assembly GCF_048282715.1). Classification (NCBI taxonomy): domain Bacteria; kingdom Bacillati; phylum Actinomycetota; class Actinomycetes; order Mycobacteriales; family Mycobacteriaceae; genus Mycobacterium; species Mycobacterium sp. 134. The sequence goes on along the minus strand of NZ_JBLVUN010000008.1, from coordinate 5,094,180 downwards.
TGCGCGAGGGTGCGATCATCGGCGTCTTCACCAGCGGCATATGGATATTGGTGAAGGTGATGTGATCCGACAGGGTCTCGGTGCCGACCACCTCGGAGAACGCGTCCAGTGCGGCCTTGGTCGGTAGGTAGGCGCTGTACTTCGGGCTGTTGGCCTGTACACCGGCGCTCGACACGTTGACCACATGGCCGAACCGGCGTTCGCGCCAGTGCGGCAGCAGCGCCAGCACCATCCGGACCGAGCCGAAGTAGTTGACCGCCATCACCCGCTCGTAGTCGTGCAACCGGTCCGTCGAATTCACCACGGAGCGCCGGATGGACCGGCCGGCGTTGTTCACCAGGTAGTCGACGTGGCCGAACCGGCCGAGGATGTCCTTGACCGTGTGCTCGACCGACGCCGAATCGGTGACGTCACAGGTGAATGCGTAGGCCTGACCGCCGGCCGCGCGGATCTCGTCGACCAGGCCGTCGAGCGCGTCGCCATTGCGCGCCAGGGCGAAAACGCAGCCGCCGCGTTCGGCGACGGCGATGGCCGAGGCCCGGCCGATGCCGCTGGAGGCGCCGGTGATGATGACGTGCCTGCCGACCAGGGGGCCGGACGGGTCGTCGCGCCGTGCCCGGTCCGGATCGAGGTGCTGGGCCCAGTACCGCCAGAGTTTCGGTGCGTACGAAGAGAATTCGGGAACCGCGATCCCGGTGCCGCGCAGCGCGGCGGTGGTGTTGTCCGCGGTGAAGGTCGGCCGCAACTCGACCACGTCGAGCACGTCGCCGGGGATACCCAGCTGGGTGGCGACGATGTTGCGCACCGCCTTGACCCGTCCCCGTGCCCGCAGCACCGGTGCCGCGGTGGCCCGCGGCAGCGATCCGCGCAGCGGTGGCAGCCCTGCCTCGGCGGCGACCCCGCGGTAGATCTCGCGCAGCCCGATGGTCTCCGGCGCGGTGAGGTGGAACGTCTCGCCGTCCTTGCCCTCGACGTGCATCAAATGAACGACCGCTTCAACAACGAAGTCCACCGGGACGACGTTGGTGCGGCCGCTGTCGGGCAGCATCATCGGCGTGAGCTTGGGCAGGCCGGCCAGCCGGGCCAGTACGCCGAAGAAGTAGTACGGGCCGTCGATCTTGTCCATCTCACCGGTCTGCGAATCGCCGACCACGACCGCCGGGCGGTACACCCGGTAGCGCAGGCCCGGTGCCGAGCGCACCAGCAGTTCGGCCTCGAACTTGGTCTGGTGATACGGCGTCGGCAGATCCTGTGCGACGTCGAAATCGGCCTCGGTGAACACGCCCCGATGGTTTCCGGCCACCGCGATCGAGGACACGTGGTGCAACGTGGCGTCCAGGCGTCGGGTCAGCTCGATCACCGAACGGGTGCCGTCCACGTTGGCGGCCCGTTGCTCGGATTCGCCGACGGTCATGTCGTAGATGGCCGCACAGTGCACGACGTGCGCGATGTCACCCAGCTCGGCGATATCGGTGTCGCTCAAGCCGAGGTCGGCCGCGGTCAGGTCGCCGACCAGCGGTTTCACCCGCTCGTCCCACTCTTGGGCGAGCCGCTCGAACCGCGTCAGCGATCCACGGCGCACCAGCACCCACACCTCGGCGCCGGGATCGCGGGACAGAATCCGGGTGATCACTCGGCGGCCAATAAACCCGGTACCGCCGGTAACGACATAACGCATGCGAGCCATCGTGGCCCTAGATCGGGCAAACGTCAACAAGGGCGGTCGACTCAACTATCGTCGGCACGCATGCCTCTCAATCCGGACGCCATTGGCGAGACGACCGATCCGATTCCGTTCGCATGGACCGACCGCGACACCCTGCTGTACGCCATCGGCGTCGGCGCGGGCACCGATGACCTTGCCTTCACCACCGAGAACAGCCACGAGATCGAACAGCAGGTGCTGCCGACGTATGCGGTGATCGCGTGCTCGGCGTTCCCGGCGGCACTCAAGATCGGCACCTTCAACTTCAGCATGCTGCTGCACGGCTCCCAGGAGATCCGGCTGCACCGGCCGCTGCCGCCGTCCGGCAAGCTGACCGTGGTCTCCGAGGTCGCCGACATCCAGGACAAGGGTGAGGGCAAGAACGCGGTGGTCATGCTCAAGGGCATCGGTTCCGATCCGGCCAGCGGCGAGGTCGTCGCGGAAACCCTTACCACCGTGGTGATTCGGGGCGAAGGCGGATTCGGCGGCCAGCCCGGGCAGCGCCCCGAGGCGCCGCAGATTCCCGACCGCGAACCCGACGCCCAGGTGGTGCTGCCGACCCGCGAGGATCAGGCGCTGATCTACCGGCTCTCCGGGGACCGCAACCCGCTGCACAGCGATCCGTGGTTCGCGCAGAACCTCGCCGGTTTCCCGAAGCCGATTCTGCACGGGCTGTGCACCTACGGTGTGGCCGGGCGAGCGCTGGTCGCCGAGCTCGGCGGCGGTGACGCCACGAAGGTTCATGCGGTGGCGGCGCGGTTCAGTTCGCCGGTGTTCCCGGGCGAGACGCTGACGACGTCGATCTGGCGTACCGAACCGGGACGGGCCGTGTTCCGCACCGAGGCCAGTGGGCCCGACGGTGCCGATGCCCGGCTCGTCCTCGAGGACGGCGCCGCCGAGTATGCGCAGTGATCCAGCCGGTCCGGCAATTTCGTAGAACCCCTGCACGTCGCGTGGTGGGTTGACAGGATCGACCCACTACAGTCGCACGGCGCGGTGCCGGGATGGGTGGTGGCAGATGACGCAGGTGAACCTGGTCGTTGGATATCTGGCCACTCCCGGTGGCGCTGATGCGTTGGCCTTGGCAGTCCGGTTCGCCCGAACCCTGGACGCCCAGATCAACATCTGCATCGTGCTACCGCCGGACACCGCGCCGCCGGGCACCGTGCCCAAAGGCGGCGGCTACGAGGAAGTGCTGGCCGAGCAGGCGCAGGGCTGGTTGGACGACGCCCTGGCGCTGGTGCCCGACGACGTTGTGGCACACCCGCATCTGAGCTTCGACGAGTCGTTCGCCGACGGCTTGATCCGCGAAGCGCTGCGGTTGCAGGCGATCGCCGTCGTGGTCGGCGGTGCCGGCGGGGGACTGGTCGGCAGCTACTCACTGGGATCGGTGGTCAACGAACTGCTGCACTCCTCGCCCGTTCCGGTCGCGGTGGCGCCGCGCGGAACCCGCGACTCGAAGATCGAGCGGGTGCACGAAATCACCTGTGCCATCGGCCAACGCCAGGGTTCGGATCTGTTGCTCGCCACCGCGGTACGGGCCAGTCGGGCCGCGGGCATCCCGCTGCGGCTGGTGTCGCTGGTCGCGCTCGATCCGACCTTCGGTTCGCTTCGCGGCGACGACGAGGCGGTCCGAGCCCATGCGCTCGCGCACGCGGAACGGACGCTGGAGGCTGCCAGAGATGAACTGCCTGCCGACTTTCCGGTGACCTCGACGATCGTGAACGGGCCCAGCGTCGAGGCCGCGGTCGAGCAGCTGGGCTGGGACGAAGGCGACGTCATCATGGTCGGATCCAGCCGGCTCAGCGCACCGCGGCGGATCTTCCTCGGTTCCACCGCGGCCAAGATGCTGCGGGTGCTGGACGTGCCCATGGTGGTTGTGCCCCGGGATGAACTGAAAGACGGCGAGGACCACTCATGACCGAGTCCGCATCGGAATCCGCGGCCCATCAGAAACTCGAGGCGGCCGAGCAGGCCGGCGGGCTGGTCTCCAAGGGGCTCGCCGCGGGCAAGGTCGGTACGTTCTCGGGTGCGATCCTTGGGATTTCGTGTGTGGCACCCGGGTACACACTGACCGCGAGCATCGGGTTGATCGTCGCAGCCGTCGGACTGAAGATGCCGGCGATCTTCATCGCCGGGTTCATCCCGATGTTCCTGACTGCCTATGCCTATCGCGAACTGAATTCGCGCGCACCCGACTGCGGCGCGTCGTTCACGTGGTCCACCAAGGCATTTGGCCCATACGTCGGCTGGATGTGCGGGTGGGGCATGGTGATGGCCTCGATCATCGTGCTGTCCAACCTGGCCGCCATCGCAGTCGAGTTCTTCTACCTGTTCATCGCCCGGATCACCAACCACCACTCGATCGCCGAGCTCGCCGACAACAAGGCCATCAACATCCTCACCACACTGGTGTTCCTCGCCATTGCCACCGCTATCGCCAGCCGCGGTATCACCACCAGTGAACGGGTGCAGTACGTGCTGGTCGGGTTCCAGATGGTGGTACTGCTGGCGTTCGCGGTGATGGCGTTGGTGCATGTGGGTCGCGGCGACGCTCCGGCCGGGCTGTCCTTCGACCTGGACTGGTTCAATCCACTCACCGGACTTACCTTCGGCGTCTTCGCCGTTGGTGTGACCGGGTCGATATTCGCGTTCTGGGGCTGGGACACCTGCCTGACGCTGGGGGAGGAATCCAAGGACCCGACGAAGGTGCCGTGGGCCGGCCTGTTGTGCGTGCTGTCCATCCTGGCGACGTATCTGCTCATCGCGGTGGCGGTGATGATGTACGCCGGTGTCGGTGAAACCGATCTGGGCCTGGGCAATCCCGACAACGCGGAGAACGTCTTCGCCGCGCTGGCCGACCCGGTGCTGGGCACCTATGCCGGACCGCTGCTGTTCCTGGCGATCCTGGCCTCGTCGGTGGCGAGCCTGCAGACCACTTTCCTGCCCGCCGCGCGGGCCATGCTGGCGATGGGGGCCTACAAGGCGTTCCCGCCCAGGTTCGCCGAGGTCAGCCCGCGTTATCTGGTGCCCACCTTCGCTACCGTCGTGGCCGGCGTGGTCACCGGGGTGTTCTACACGGTGGTGAGTCTGCTGTCCGAGAGTGCGCTACTGGATACCATTGCCGCCCTTGGCATCATGATCTGCTGGTATTACGGCATCACCGCGTTCGCCTGCGTCTGGTACTTCCGCGGGGAGTTGTTCGCCAGCATTCACAACGTGCTGTTCAAGTTCCTGTTCCCGTTGATCGGCGGCCTGGTGCTGGCCTGGGTGTTCGTCCTGGCGATCAAGGAGAGCATGGACCCGGAGAACGGCAGCGGCGCCGCGATCGGCGGTATCGGGCTGGTGTTCTTCATGGGCTTCGGCATCCTGCTGCTCGGCGTCGTGCTCATGTTCGTCTGGCGCTCGGTCAGTCCGACCTTCTTCAGGGGCGAGACATTGCGGCGCGACACACCGTCGCTCGTCGAGTAGGCCCGACTACGTGATCAGCTTCCGGCCGCGCCGCCGATCCCGGAGTTGCCCTTGTTGTGTGCCAGCTCGAACGGATCGAGGAGATCCCACACCGTTGCCACCGCCTGGACCTTGAGGGCAGCGCCCGGCTCTTCCAGGTTGATCAAGTCGGCGACGATGTCGTAGCCGTAGTACACCGCCGAACCGGGCGGGGTGGTCTTGATCAGCTCGTTGATGATCGTCTGCCGGGCGTCCAGGGCCTCCGGTCCGCTTCCCAGCGCAGGCGCCAGGCTGGGCAGAATCTTGCTGATCGGAATCACCGCGTTCACCCACGGCACGATCTGGCTGCCCCGGTAGATCTGCTCGGTCGCCTCACGCACGAAGGGATCGAGTTCATCGGGTGACGCATCCATCAGTGCGTTCCGGAGATTCATGATCGCCTCGGGGAGATCCGTCGGCTCCGGATCATCGGCCCGGAACGGGTTGGGGTTCCACGGTGTATCCGCCTGTGCCTCAGGGGTATCGGCCTGGGTCTGCACCGCGCCGACCTTCGGGGTGGCCAAGGTCTTGCTCTTCGGCAGCGCGACGGACTCGGTCTCCGGCTTGTCCTCCACCACGGGCGCGGGCTTGGGAGCCGCGGCCTGCTTGGGGGTGAACAAGTCCTTGAGCTTTGTGACCTGCTCGGCCTCGAACTCCTTGGCACTGGGCTTCGGCGTGAGCTTGGCCGACACCGGCTTGGCGGGCTTGGCGTCCTGGACGGCCTTGGTGACGTGTGCGGCCGCCTTCTCGATCTTGTCGGCCTGCTTGTCGATGTTGTCCTTGACGCTGTCCTTGAACGTGGACAGGGGCTTGGCCCGCTTGGTGTCACCGGTCTTGGTCGCACCGCGCTTGGGCCCGGCGTTGACGTGCTGCGATGTGCTGCTGGTCGAGTCCTTGGAGGCCCCGTCCGCCGAATCGGCGTGAGCGGTGCCCTGGCCGGCCACGGCGATCGCCGCCCCTACTCCCGCCGCTACCGCGACACCTCCGACGTAGCCGATGTACCTCGTTGACGCCATTGCCGTCCTTTCACAGCCGATCCCCAGCCCACGGGAATCGTAGGGGGCCGCGGCGTGATCGGCATCACGAGGTGACCTACACCCACTTGCCGCCGTCGACCCGCAACGTCGCACCGGTGACGAAGGAGGCCCGGTCGCTGCACAGCCAGGCCGCGGCCTCGGCGATCTCGGCGGGCTGCGCCCCACGTCGCAGCGGGGTGTCGGCGATGAGACTGTCGAGGACTCCGGGACTGGCGTCATCCCACTCCTGGATCATGTCGGTCAACGTCGGACCGGGCGCCACGCCGTTGATCCGGATGCCTTCGGGGCCGTAGGTGACCGCGGCCGATTCGGTGAGGCTGTTGACGGCCCGCTTCATGGCGCCGTAGGCCGGCAGCTCCGGGTTGCTGTGAAAGCTGCCGATGCTGGAATTGTTAACGATCGCACCGGTTTTCGCGGTGGCGCGGATCGCGGCGACCTCCGCGCTCAACGCCAGCCACACCCCTTTGAGGTTGACGCGGTAGACGTGGTCGAAGTCGTCCTCGGTCACCTCGTCGAGCGGGCCCGGCGGTTGGATCGTCGCGCCGTTGTTGAAGGCGACATCGAGACGGCCCCAGAGTTCGACGGTGCGCTCCACGGCGGCCCGCACGCTGTCGCCGTCGGCCAGATCGCAGACCACGTACTCGGCGGTGCCGCCGGCCGCCCGGATGTCGTCGGTGACCGTCTTGAGCTGTGTCTCGGTCCTGGCCGCCAGCAGGACGCTCGCCCCTTCGGCGGCGAACAGCCGCGCGGCGGCGGCGCCGATGCCGCGTCCCGCGCCGGAGATGAATGCGATCTTGCCGTCCAACAGACCGGCCTTCGTCGGAGAAGTCATGACGACGAGCCTGCGCCGGGTCGCGCACCGCATCCAGGTATCGGTGGTACCAGGCTGTGAGGCGGCGCGGTTCGGCGACGGCCGGGAGAATGGACCCGTGGACAAGCGAGAGCTCGGTGCGTTCCTGCGCAGCAGGCGCGAGCGGATCAGTCCCGCCGAGGTGGGCCTGCCGGCCGGTCCGCGGCGCCGTACCCCGGGGCTGCGCCGCGACGAGGTCGCGCACCTGGCCTTCATCTCCACCGAGTACTACACGCGCCTGGAGCAGGCCCGTGCGCCGCACCCGTCGGGCGAGGTGCTGTCGGGTCTGGTTCGGGCGCTGCGGCTGTCCGATGTCGAGCGGGCCCACCTGTACGTGTTGGCCGGGGTCGAACTGAAAGGGCCGACAGGTCCGCCGCGGGTGGTCCGGCAGAGCATCCTGGATCTGCTGCGACGACTGCCGCAGGCCGCCGCGATCGTGGTGTCCGCGACGTATGAGGTGCTCGCCTGGAACGACCTGGCCTGTGCGCTGATGGAGGATTTCTCGGCGTTGTCGCGCCGGGACCGAAATCTGGTGCGACGGGCGTTTCTCGGTCCGCATCCGGACGATGGCCGACGTCTGTACGGCGTGTCCGATGCCGAGGAGTTCTCCCATACCGCCGCCCAGCACCTGCGTGCGACCGCCGCGCGATACCCCGATGATCCCGAAACCGCGGACCTGATCGCCGAATTGCGTTCTGGTAGCGATGAGTTCGCTCAGCTGTGGGATGCCCGTGATCTGGTCGCCCAGCCCACCTTGTGTAAGACGTTCGCGCATCCGACGGTCGGCCCGGTCTCGGTCAACTGCGACACGCTCGATATCGCCGACCGCGACCAACGCGTCATCATCTACACCCCGGAACCGGGCTCGCCCTCGGAGGAGGCGATGCGCCTGCTTGCCGTTCTGGGCACTCAGCGGATGGACATCCCGGGCTGAGCCAGCCACTCGGTGAACTGCCGGCCCTCGTCGGCCGCCCAGCGCGATGGCGGAGATGCGTCGAGATACGACTCCAGGATTCGTTCGGTCTGGTCCGGTCCGCGGGTCTCGATCAGGGTGCGCAGCAGATCGGGACGAGCCAGGGTGAGTTGGCCGAGCCGGGCCCGGTCGGCCAACCCGCGCAACAACTGCATGGCCGGATCGTCGGTGGGCGGCTCGGCGCTCGCGCGTGCCGTGTACGCCGCCAGCCGTCGCTCCCACTCCCGGGTCCCGGTCAGGTCGTGATCGGCGCGGGGGCCGATGGGCGCTCGGGGCGCTGCCGCAGCGGTGCGAAACGGCTGCTCGACGGGCGTGCCGTCGCAGATGCGATGCAGTGCCTGCAGGATCGCCCGCAGGCCGGCCGCACCGAGCGACACCATCGACGTGGGTACTGCTTCGAACACCACCGCGCGCAGTTGCGGCAGCCGCGGGATCGTGGCAGCCAGCAGGGACAGCAGCTCCAGATCCGGACCGCCGATGTGGGCATCGAGGTAGTAGCCGTCCAGCTCGAAGCCGCCGGCGACGTGGATCTCCAGCACCCGGTCCAGCGGCAGGGTGTCGAGGATGTCCTCGACGGGTTGGCGTCCGTTGCGTTCGTTGGCCAGCAGGTTGTGCAGGTCGAGCAGGATGCCGCAGTCGGCCCGCTCGGCGATCTCGGCGATGAAGCTGCCGTCGGCCAGCTCTCCCGGGCGCGGCCGCAGATAGTTGACTCCGGTCTCGATGAGAAATGGCCGCTCTGAACAGGTTTGGTAGCTCGCGATGTGTTCGACGGCCGCGTCGACTCCGGCCGGGGTCTGCGCCGGCGGCAGGAGGAATCCGGCGTCGAGGTCGTGCCCCGCGTGACGTACCTGGTTGAACGACAGGTGTTCGCTCCAGTGCGTGGCCCCGAGCCGTTCGGCGCAGCGGGCGGCCAGTGCCACCCCGGCCGGGTCCGGGGCTGTGCAGCCGCCGACCGGGAAGCCCACCCCGTGCACCAGGATGGGACGGTCTCGGCTCTCGACCCAGTCGAACGCGGGCTCGTTGATGTCCCAGCTGGTTTGTCGTGGTGTCCACATCGTCTGCGGCTCGACCTCGACCACGTCGACGAGGTCGGCCACTTCACTCCAGACCAAATCCAGTCCGGTGGTGGCGATGACGCCGACGCCGAGATCGAGCCGCGACATCGACCGCTAACCCGTGGTGGGCGTGGCGACGCCCTCTTCGTTGATGACGAAGTCGGAGAATCCCTGCCAGTGCAGGTCCAGTCCGGAGTGGCAACCAGGGCAGCCGGCCTGCCCGAGCACACTGGCCTGTGCCTTCTGGAACTTCTTGAGGTCGAACAGCACCGAATCGGGGGCGCTGATCCGGATCCGGTCCCGTGGGGGCAGCGGCTGTGGGTTCAAATCGGCCATGATGCGAGTCCTTTCCTGCGGTGACCGGGGGAATCCGGTGATAAGCCGAGGTTAGGAAGGTGGGCGGTGCGCAGTCGCGGGTAGTTGACTACCTGATTCGACCCCCGGACGCATCGAACAAATGTTCGATATACTGGCGAGGTGGGTTGGCATAACGGGCCGCCGAGCTGGTCGGAGATGGAGCGGGTACTCACCGGCAAACCGCGACGTTCCGGCCTGCCGTTGGAGCCCGCGGGCGACGGCGGGGACAGCCCCGCCTGGTCGCGTAAGCGCGGTAGCTATCAGCCGCCGGAACTCGACCGGCCGCGTACGTCGGTCCGTTACGCCGAACTGCACACGCATTCGGCGTACAGCTTCCTCGACGGCGCGAGCACGCCGGAGGAGTTGGTCGAGGAGGCGGCCCGGCTGAACCTGCGGGCGATCGCGCTGACCGATCACGACGGGCTCTACGGTGTGGTCCGGTTCGCCGAGGCGGCCAGGGAGCTGGACGTGGCCACGGTCTTCGGCGCCGAGCTGTCGCTGGGGAACATTCCCCGCACCGAGGACCCCGACCCGCCCGGCCCGCATCTGCTGGTGCTGGCCCGTGGTCCGGAGGGCTACCGGCGGCTGTCCCGCGAGATCGCCAAGGCGCACCTGGCCGGTGGTGAGAAGGGTAAGCCCCGCTACGATTTCGACGGCCTCACCGAGGCGGCCGGCGGGCACTGGCACATCCTGACGGGCTGTCGCAAAGGGAATGTCCGCCAGGCGCTTTCGGCGGGTGGGCCAGAAGCTGCCGCCGCCGCGCTGACCGATCTGGTGGACCGCTTCGGGGCCGACCGGGTCAGCATCGAACTCTCCCATCACGGCCATCCGTGTGACGACGAGCGCAATGCCGTCCTGGCCGGGCTGGCCCCGCGGTTCGGAATACCGGTGGTGGCCACCACCGGTGCGCACTTCGCCGCCCCCGACCGGGGGCGGCTGGCCATGGCGATGGCGGCGATCCGGGCCCGCAACTCGATGGATACCGCCGCCGGGTGGCTGGCCCCGCTCGGCGGATCTCACCTGCGTTCGGGGGAGGAGATGGCCCGGTTGTTCGGTACCGAGATCGTGACGGCCGCAGCAGATCTCGGTGAACAGTGCACCTTCGGTCTGGCGCTCATCGCCCCGCAGCTGCCGCCGTTCGACGTCCCGGCCGGGCACACCGAGGACAGCTGGTTGCGGCATCTGGTCATGACGGGGGCGGCCGAGCGGTACGGGCCCGTGGACAACGCGAGAAAGGCCTATGCGCAGATCGAACACGAGCTGCGCATCATCGAGCAGTTGAAGTTTCCCGGCTATTTCCTCGTGGTGCACGACATCACCCGGTTCTGCCGGGACAACGACATCCTGTGCCAGGGCAGGGGATCGGCGGCCAACTCGGCGGTCTGCTACGCGCTGAAGGTCACCAACGTCGACCCGATCGCCAATGAGCTGCTGTTCGAACGGTTCCTGTCCCCGGCTCGCGACGGTCCTCCCGACATCGACATCGACATCGAATCGGACCTGCGCGAGAACGTCATTCAGTACGTGTACGAGCGATACGGGCGTGACTACGCCGCACAGGTCGCCAACGTCATCACCTATCGCGGCCGCAGTGCGGTCCGCGACATGGCCCGGGCGCTGGGCTTCTCCCAGGGACAGCAGGATGCCTGGAGCAAGCAGCTCAGCCGGTGGAACGGGCGTCCGGACTCGCCGGAGGCGGAAGACATCCCGCAGCCGGTGATCGAGTTGGCCACCCAGATCGCCAACCTGCCGCGGCACCTCGGCATCCACTCGGGCGGCATGGTGATCTGTGACCGCCCGATCGCCGACGTGTGCCCGGTGGAGTGGGCCCGCATGGCCAACCGCAGCGTGCTGCAGTGGGACAAAGATGACTGTGCAGCAATCGGTTTGGTGAAATTCGACCTGCTCGGCCTCGGTATGCTCTCGGCGCTGCACTACGCGATCGACCTGCTGGCCGAACACAAGGGCATCGCCGTCGACCTGGCCAAGCTGGATCTGTCCGAACCGGCGGTCTACGAGATGTTGCAGAAGGCCGACTCGGTCGGGGTGTTCCAGGTGGAGTCCCGCGCGCAGATGGCCACCCTTCCTCGGCTCAAGCCGAGGGAGTTCTACGACCTCGTGGTGGAGGTGGCGCTGATCCGTCCGGGTCCGATCCAGGGCGGTTCGGTGCACCCCTATATCCGTCGCCGCAACGGCCTGGAGGAAGTCACCTACGACCATCCGTCCATGAAATCCGCACTGAAGAAGACGCTGGGCATCCCGCTGTTCCAGGAGCAGCTCATGCAATTGGCAGTCGACTGTGCGGGTTTCACCGCGGCCGAGGCCGACCAGTTGCGCCGGGCGATGGGCTCCAAACGCTCGACCGAGAAGATGCGCCGGCTGCGCAACCGGTTCTACGACGGCATGGCCGAACTGCACGGGATCACCGGAGAGGTGGCCGAGCGGATCTACGAGAAGCTGGAGGCGTTCGCCAATTTCGGTTTCCCGGAAAGTCATTCGCTGAGCTTCGCGTCACTGGTCTTCTATTCGTCGTGGTTCAAGCTGCATCACCCGGCGGCGTTCTGCGCGGCACTGCTACGGGCCCAGCCGATGGGGTTCTACTCGCCGCAGTCACTGGTCGCCGACGCGCGCCGGCACGGGGTGGTGGTGCACGGACCCGATGCCAACGCCAGCCTGGCCTACGCGACGCTGGAGAACGCCGGCATGGACGTGCGGTTGGGGTTGGGCAGTGTCCGTCACATCGGTGACGAGTTGGCGGGGCGCCTGGTCGATGAACGAAATGCCAACGGGCCGTTCGAAACCCTGATCGACCTGACCGGTCGCGTGCAGCTGTCGGTACCCCAGACCGAGGCGCTGGCCACCGCCGGTGCGCTGGGTTGTTTCGGGATCAGCCGGCGTGAGGCGCTGTGGGCGGCGGGTGCGGCGGCCGGCCAGCGGCCGGACCGACTGCCGGGGGTGGGCTCGTCCTCCCATGTCCCGTCGCTGCCGGGGATGAGCGCGCTGGAACTGTCGGCCGCGGACGTGTGGGCCACCGGCGTCTCGCCGGACAGCTATCCCACCCAGTACCTGCGCGCCGACCTCGACGCGCTGGGCGTGATTCCTGCCGACAAGTTGCTGGGTGTCGTCGACGGGACCCGGATCCTGGTTGCCGGGGCGGTAACTCACCGGCAGCGTCCGGCGACCGCGCAGGGCGTGACATTCATGAACCTGGAAGACGAGACCGGGATGGTCAACGTGCTGTGTGCGCCCGGGGTGTGGGCGCGCTACCGCAAGCTGGCGCAGACGGCGCCGGCACTGGTGGTCCGCGGCATCGTGCAGAACGCCAGTGGCGCCGTCACCGTGATCGCCGACCGGATGAGCCCGGTCGAGCTGCGGATCGGCTCGCGGTCGCGAGATTTCCGCTGAGCTCCCCGGCGGTCAGCTCGGGTCGACGCTGGAAACGCTGGAAACGCTGGAAACGCTGGAAACGCTGGAAACGCTGGAAACGCTGGAAACGGTAGAGACGCTGGAGACGCTGCGGGTCGTGGTGTCCTCAAGCCCGGTCCGCAGCAGCGACCATGCCAGCCGCCGCGCGTCGGTGGCCCGCTCGTGCAGCAGGCGCTGGACCGCGGGGATGGGATTGGTTTCCGGGGTCCGTCCCTCGACCACGTCGGCGTGCAGATCCTCGGCAACCTGGATCGCCAGCAGCACCGCGTCGTTGACCCGGTTCAGCGCATCCTGCAGGCGGTCGTCCTGGCTGAGCAGATGGGCGTTGTCCAGTTCGACCGAAACGTCGCTGACCACCTGGCTGATCTGACCGAAGAGCGCGTTCATCACGGTTTCCCGCTCGTCCCGGTCCGGGTTGCGCAGTTGTGTCGCACCTTCGGTCCACAGCGTGGCGAGCATCCGGGTGTGTGTGCCGACCGCACGTGACACCTCGATCATCGCCTGCTTCTGCAGTTGTTCGAGCAGGTTGTTGCGCTCGATGCGGGCCAGTTCCTGTTGTGCCACCAGTTCGGCATCGTGCAGCTTCTGCTGGGACTCCATCTGGGCCCGATGCCATTTCTGGGTCAGCGCGAGTTCCAGCGCCGAGCGTTCGTCGGCGGCCGCCAACTCACGGCGCAGACGTTCGTCGGCTTGGGCGATGTCGTGTTTGGCCTGGCGCTGGACCGTGAGGGTCAGCCACATCGTCACCATCACGACAACGAAGATGACGGCACCGAAGAACCACTCGGCCTTGCTTCCGCGCTCGCCCGGGCTGAACAGCAGGTACCAGACGATGGCCAGGCTGCCCAGGCCGCCGCATACCAGCCAACCGATGCCGGCCTTGGGGTCGATCGACAAGGCTTTGGGGGCCGGGTCCCGATCCACCGAAGCCACCCGCATCGGTTGAGTCGTGTCACCGATCTGGCTGTAATCCAACGGCGCACCCCCTGAAGACTCAGCGACCCTTGTCGATTCAGTTAGTCCGGCCATGTCGACCTCCCATCGGCCAAGCCTGCCACCGTGCCGGCGTTCAGAGTAAGGCCAACCTCGGCAGCGGGTGCTACCGGCCGGTGGCGCCGGCGTTCGCATACTCTGTTTTTCGTCATTCTTCAAGTGCCCCTAGCGATGACGAGCCGCGCGATAACCGCTAGTGTCATCGGCGTGCTCACCGCGAGCGGCGGTGGATCGGTCCGACAGGTCCGGCAACCGGCCGCTCACTTTTCTGTTGATCTGTTCGCTTGAGAATTGAGGGCCCATGGGACAAAACGCGACGCTGGAAGGTGATTCGGCGGTCATCGTCAGTCTGTCGGAGGCGGCGATGCACATGTATTCCGCCGCGATCGATGCACTGCCCTTCCCCGAGGACAAGAAGTTCCACAAGCGCGCCGACGTCGTCCTGTCCGGCTTGCGCAAGCTGCGTGCCTCCCTGGCCGAGGCGGCCGGAAGCAACCGGCCGTCTCCTGCGGTCATCGTGGCGCTGAGCGGGGTCCGCCAGCGGTATGACTCGCTGATGGCCCATGCCGCTTCGGCGCCGGGATCCTCTCTGGGACAGCAGATCTACGTCACCCGCATCCACGCCAAGCTGTCGGCCCAGGAAGTGGCCAACGGCGCCGGTCTGCGTGACGGACTGCTCGACGAGCTCGAGGCCGGCGCAACGCCGACCGACGCCGAGGCGACCAAGATCCGGGACACCATCGCGGCGCTGGGCGGGTTGCCCGGCGACGATCATGGCATCCATGCCGTCCCGTCCTCGGCCGACTACGGCTCGTCGGACGAGCCGCAGGCCAACGGCTGGGAGCCGGTGCTGGTCTCCGAGAACGCCGGCTGACAGACCCCGTGCACCGTCGTCGATCCGGCGACGGTGCGCAACCTTCATCGGTTAGCTGAGTTGTACTGCGGCGCACGATGATTAGGAGCTCCCCAGCAAACTGCTGGGGAGCTTCTGGTTTTTGTCGAGCGGTTGTAGTCTCGCGGCATGACAGCCGAACCAGCCCTGAACTTGACCGTCGACGAACTCCTCACCACCACCCGATCGGTGCGCAAACGGCTCGACTTCGAGAAGCCGGTGCCGCGTGAGGTGATCACGGAATGCCTCGACCTGGCTCTACAGGCCCCCACCGGGTCGAATGCGCAAGGCTGGCAATGGGTTTTCGTCGAGGACCCGGCAAAGAAGAAGGCGCTGGCCGACATCTACCGGGCCAACGCCAACCCCTACCTGGACATGCCCAAACCTGAGCGCGGTGACATCCGCGACCAGCAGGCGGATGCCGTCATGAGCTCCGCGCGGTATCTCACCGACAACTTCGAGAAGGCGCCGGTGCTGATGATTCCGTGCCTGGAAGGCCGTCCGGACGGTGCCCCCGCCGGCATGTCCGCATCATTCTGGGGATCCCTGCTGCCCGCGGTGTGGAGCTTCATGCTGGCGCTGCGCTCGCGTGGCCTCGGGTCGGCCTGGACGACGTTGCACCTGCTCGGTGACGGCGAGAAGCAGGCCGCTGAACTGCTGGGCATTCCGTTCGACCGGTACGCCCAGGCGGGGCTGTTCCCGATCGCCTACACCTTGGGCACCGACTTCAAGAAGGCCAAGCGCCTTCCGGCCGAGCAGTTCTCGCACTGGGACAGTTGGTGAGCCCGGGGGACCCTGGGACGCCTGTTGCCCCTCGGTGCAATTGTGAAGCCGGTGTATGAACTCTCTGTGAGATTCGGGCGTGGGTCGCATGGCGGCCCACGCCCGCGGCGTAACTAGACGCCGCCGGCGAACCCGTGTTGGCGCCACGCCTCATAGGCGGCGACGGCCGCGGCATTGGACAGATTCAATGACCGCCTGCCGTCGAGCATCGGAATACGTACCTGTGCGGTGATATTCGGGTCGGCCAGGGTTTGTGCGTCCAGTCCGGTGGGTTCTGGGCCGAACATCAGCACGTCTCCCGGCTGGTAGGCGATATCGGCGAACGAGGTCGACGCGCGGGCGGTGAATGCGTAGACCCGGGCCGGCATCAGCGTGCGCCACGCGGCCGCCAGATCGGCGTGCACGGTCACCGATGCCAGGTCGTGGTAGTCGAGGCCGGCCCGGCGCAGCTTGGGTTCGGACAGATCGAAGCCCAGGGGCTCGACCAGATGCAGCTCGCACCCGGTACCTGCCACCATCCTGATCGCATTGCCGGTGTTGGGTGCGATGCGGGGAGAAAAGAACAACACCCGGAACATCCGACGATGATCGTACGAAGGCCCGCCCGTGGTCGAATCGGGATGTAAATGAGGTCCGATTCGGCACGCGGAATAGGAAGTGGAAATCGGCACGCGATTCGGCAAGGACAGCGCTGTTTGCTCGATTACCACACAACTGCGCTACGGCTCGGTCACGAACTCTGTCTGTTCAGTAAGAATTGTGGAAACGCTCGCGAGCTGCTGTCATACTCGTGCAATTGCCAAGGCGTTTGACGCCCGCCCCCGCGTGGGCGGAAACAGCAGGAAGTCTTATGAATCACGCCCCACGAGTAAATTGCGGCCACGCAGCCGGTAGTGCGGTTGGGCGCCGATGACTGCCTTTACGCAGCTGAAACAGGCTGACGGCACCCTCGTCGAATTCTCCCCAGCACCATCGGCTCCGGCCAAGCGTCCCTCGCGCTGGTCACCGGCCAACTGGCCGGTGAGTCGGAAAGTCCTCGCCATTGTCCTCGTGCCGTTGATCCTGGCGGCGACGTTTGGTGGCTTGCGCATCTATGCCAGTGCCAGTGCTGCCGGAGACCTGCGGTTGGCGGCCGATCGGGCCGAAGTGATCCCCGACGTCGACCGCTACATGGCGGCGATGGAGGGTGTGCTCGTTGCAGCTACCGAAGGTGGCGACGGACAGTCTGCGATGTCCACGTTCAACGAGCGCAAATCCGAGTTGCAGCAACGGATAGACGCCACCAATGTGTCCGAGGATGTCGGTCAGGCCGTCGCAGGCCTTCTCGGCAAGGGACAGCAGCTTGTCGACGCGGTGATGTCCGATTCGATCGATCTGCGGCAGCGCATCCTTGACTACGGGCCGCTGCTGCTGACCGGGGAAGCCGCGATCACCGGCTCGGTGCACAGCAACCAGCAGGCGGTTCAGGCTCAGGTTGAGGCGCTGGCCCGCGCGGTCGGTGCCCGTGGGCAGATGGCGATCCAGCGGATGTTGGTCAACCGGGGCGGCGACGAACCCGAGCCGCTGCTGCGCACCTCGATGATCACGATGGCCGGAACCGAGCCGTCCACCGTCGCCGCGCTGACGAAGGTGCTCGGAGGTGGCTCCGAGGAGGCGGCGACGCTTCGGGCCGAGATGGTCAAGCGCATGGCGATGATGTCGAATCCCGGCATTCCGCTGGTCGGTAATCCGGACATGCTGGCATCGCTGGAGGCGACCAACAAGATCGCCGGACAGATCGTCGACGACACCACCACGTCCATTCCGGCCGCGGTGGAGGCCCAGGCCAACGATGCCCGTAACGACGCGATCCGCGACGCCATCCTGGTGGCGACCGCGATCGTCAGCGCCATGGTCATCGTGTTGTTGGTGGCCCGCTCACTGGTGCGCCCGCTGCGGACGCTGCGCGACAGCGCGCTCAAGGTGGCTCACCAGGACCTGGCCAAGGAGATCGAACGGGTCCGCGCCGGCGGCGAGTTGGTGCCGGTCACCCCGATCCCGGTGCAGACCACCGAAGAAGTCGGTCAGGTGGCCCATGCCGTCGACGAACTGCACGAGCAGGCGGTGTTCCTCGCCGGGGAACAGGCTCAGCTGCAGTTGCAGGTCTCGGACATGTTCGAGACGCTGTCGCGGCGCAGCCGCTCACTCGTCGACCAACAGTTGTCGCTCATTGATCAGCTGGAGCGCAACGAGGACGACCCGGAACGCCTGGAGAGCCTGTTCCGGCTCGACCACCTGGCTGCTCGCATGCGCCGGAACGGCGCGAACCTGCTGGTGCTGTCCGGATCCAAGCTGGCACGCGAGCACAGCCGTCCGGTGCCGCTGGCGACGGTAATCAATGCCGCCGCCTCCGAGGTGGAGGACTACGCCCGTGTCGTCACCGCGTCGGTGGCCGACGTCGAGATCACCGGCACGGCGGCCGGCGACCTGATCCACCTCCTGGCCGAGCTGCTAGACAATGCGCTGCGCTACTCGCCGCCGATCTCGCAGGTGCGGGTATCGGCCGTGCACGCGGCCAAGGGTGCGTTGGTGATCGAGGTCAGCGATGTCGGCCTGGGTATGACCGAGGCCGATCTGCGGGTCGCCAACACCCGTCTGCAGTCCGGCGGTGAGGTCAATCCGTACACCGCGCGTCACATGGGTCTGTTCGTGGTCGGGCGGCTGGCCACTCAACACGGTCTTGTCGTGCGGCTGCGGAGCACCGTCGCCGAAGAACCGAGCTCGGGCACCACGGCAGGGGTGTACATCCCGGCCTCGCTGCTGGCCCGCGACGGCGGCGACTCGGTCGAGGACCTTCCGTATGGCAGGCCCGTCGACGCGCATGCCGGGATCGCGACGGCGTTGTCGCTGGACGCCGATCCTGCGGATGCGTCGGTGTTCGGGTCCGGCACCGACGAACCCCACCTCAACGGTGCAGACATGCCGTTCGACCTGCTGCCGCAGCGCAGTCCGGGTGCCAGTGGCATCTCGGAGCTGCCGGGCACACTCGCCCCACAACCGGAGGAGGAGGCCGGCGAGGCGCCGGCCGAGGAGCCCGCGGACGAGCCGGTGGGTGAATGGCCGCAGCAGTGGCCGGTGCACACCGAAGAGAGTGCGGCCCTGGCCAAGGGCGAAATCGCGGGAGCGGCCGACGCGGCAGCCACCGACGAGGCGACCGACGATGTGGAGGCCGGACGTCAGACGCCCACCAACACCTCATCGTTCTTCGCGTCCCGAGGGCAGGTGGCCACCAACGGCGTCAACGGTGCCGCGGGCCTCAACGGTCTGAACGGTCACGGCGACCTAAACGGGGCAACTGACCTCAACGGTCACAGCGGCCTCAATGGCGTCAACGGTCTCAACGGCGCGGCTCATCAAACCGAGCACGCACCCGAGGAGCCGGTCGAACCCGCCGCGGCCCAGGACGACACCCCCGATGTAGAGGGCGACTCCATCTATCAGTCGATGGTCTCGGAATTCGAGATCGATCCGACGACCCACGTGCGCAGCGCCGACCTGGACTGGAAGACGGTCTGGGAGAAGGGCTGGTCGGTAGCCGCCGCGGCGCAGGACGCGCCCGTCGAGGAGCACACCGAGGAAGGCCTGCCCATGCGTACGCCGGGTGCCCGCCTGGTGCCGGGTGGCATCGCAGCTGCAGTCGCGGCGTCCGCCCCTGAGCCCAACGGCCGTCACCGCAACGGTGGAGTACACCGTAACGACGACAGCGTCGAGACGGTAGCATCGGCAGACGAACCTGACAGCGGCATGTTCGCGGCGTTCAAACCGCGTGACCCTGAGGCTGTCCGTACGAGCACCAGCAACCTTTTCGGAGGCGTGCACGCCGGACGATCGCATGCCCGTGAGACCAGAGGAACCGATAACGAATGACCCGTCCGACGCAGCGCGACTCCCTGGACTGGCTCGTGTCCAAGTTCGCCCGCGAGGTATCCGGGGTGTCCCACGCGGTGCTGGTTTCGGCCGACGGACTGCTGATGGCTGCCAGCGAACACATGCCGATCGAGCGGGCCGACCAGCTCGCCGCCGTCTCCTCCGGACTGGCGAGCCTGGCCACCGGCGCCTCCCAGCTGTTCAACGGCGGCCACGTGATGCAGTCGGTGGTCGAGATGGAGAACGGCTACCTGCTGTTGATGCGGGTGGGTGACGGGTCCAACCTGGCCACTCTGACCGCCCCGTCGTGTGACATCGGCCAGGTCGGCTACGAGATGGCCATCTTGGTCGAGCGGGTCGGCGCGGTGGTGCAGTCTTCGCGCCGTACGCCGCAACCGTCCTGAGTCCCCCGCCCCCTTCTGCCCTTCGCGAGGTGCCTGTGGACGAACCGGAAACTACTGACCGTCCGAGTCTGGTGCGGCCGTACACGCTGACGGCCGGCCGCACCGACTCGCGCGTGCACCTTCCGCTGGAAGCACCGATACAAAAAACCGACACGACACGTGAACCGCGCTGGACTGGGCACGATGTGCGCGCACAGATCGTAGAGTTGTGCACCGGCAGTCCTTCGGTTGCCGAGATTGCCGCTCATTTATCTCTCCCGCTCGGCGTGGCGCGCGTGCTGATCGGGGACTTGGTGACGCAGGGTTATCTAAGGGTGGAAGCCACCCTCGATGACTCGGCTAGCTTCGACGAACGCCGCGAATTGATTGGAAGGACCCTGCGTGGCCTACGAGCACTCTGAACCCCGCTCGGCCTCCGGCGGTGGCGCCCCCCGACGTGGGGCCGCCTCGACGAAGATCGTCATTTCTGGCGGGTTCGGGGCAGGGAAGACGACATTCGTCGGCGCGGTCTCCGAGATCATGCCGCTGCGCACAGAAGCGTTGGTCACCAACGTGTCTGAGGGCGTCGACGCCCTGGACGGCACCCCGGACAAGCGCACCACCACGGTAGCGATGGACTTCGGCCGGATCACGCTGGACGAGGATCTGGTGCTGTATCTGTTCGGCACACCCGGGCAGCGCAGGTTCTGGTTCATGTGGGACGACCTGGTCCGTGGCGCCATCGGTGCGATCATCCTGGTCGACGTGCGCCGCCTGCAGGACAGCTTCGCCGCGGTCGACTTCTTCGAGGCGCGCAAGCTGCCCTTCATCGTCGCGGTCAACGAGTTCGACGATGCGCCAAAGCATCCCACTCAGGCAGTGCGCAAGGCCCTGGCGCTGCCGGAACACATCCCGGTGGTGGCCGTGGATGCCCGCGATCGCAACTCGGCCAAGGCCGCGCTGATCGCGGTCACCGAGTACTCGCTGAGCACGCTTTCCGCGTTGCCTGGCTGAGGCGTGGTAGCTGACGAAACCGCCTGGGCGGACAGGGAATTCACAGGTCACGATTTCCGTGAGGAAGACCTGAGCCGGTTGCGCACCGAGCGTGTGGTGTTCACCGAGTGCGACTTCAGCGGTGTGGACATGTCCGAGTCGCAGCATTTCGGCTCGGCGTTCCGCAACTGCACGTTTCGCCGCGCCACGCTGTGGCACAGCGCGTTCACCAACTGCAGCCTGCTGGGATCGGTGTTCACCGAGTGCCGGCTGCGGCCCATCAAGATCGTGGAGTCGGACCTGACCCTGGCTGTGCTCGGCGGCTGCGACCTGCGCGGCGTCGATCTGTCGGACTGCCGGATGCGCGAGACCAGCCTGGTCGGGGTGGACCTGCGCAAGGCGGTGCTACGGCAGGCGGACCTGACGGGGGCACGGGTGCAGGACGCCAAGCTCGACGAGGCCGACCTGCGCGGCGCTCGTGTCGACCCCACCTTCTGGACCACCGCGAAGCTGCGCGGCGCCAAGATCGACATCGCCCAGGCGCTGGCCTACTCGGCCGCCCACGGTCTCGACGTCCACGGCGGATAGTTTCTCCGCGAGAAGGACTCAGCCGGCCTTGAGGCGGATCCGCCAGCGAACGAATCCGGTGTAGATGATGCAGAGCAGCAACAGGATGCCGATATTGATCAGCCACACCGTCGGGGTGTGCTTCCAATGCGAATCGGCGGGCAGCAGCGGCGGCGGCACCAGGCGGGTCAGGTCGACGGTCGATGCGGAGGCCGCGAAGCCCCAGCGTGCCGGGGTGATCCAGGACAGCTGATCGAGCACCACGCGGCCGGTCACCGGGATCATGCCGCCGGAGAACACCAGCTGGCTCATCACGGTCACCACCAGCAGCGGCATGATCTGCTCGGCCGAGCGGGCCAGTGCCGACAGGGCCAGGCCCACCATCGCCGAGGCCACACACGTCATGGAGATGTCGATGAACAACTCCAGGTTGCGGCCGCCGATGAAGGCACCGCTGTCGACAGCGCCCGGGCCCCAGCCCTTTCCGACGATCGTGATCACCGTGACGATGGCCGACTGGACCACCGCGAACACCGCGAACACCGCGATCTTCGCCAGCAGATAGGCCGTCGTCGACAGGCCGACCGCCTGCTCGCGACGGAAAATTGCCTGCTCGCCGATCAGCGCCCGGATGGTCAGCGCGGTACCCATGAAGATCGCACCCACGTTGAGCATCACCAGGATCTGGCCCGGTTCGTTGGGTGCCTCGCCGCCCTGGACGGCCGGCACGGGCAGACCGAACCCGACGTCACCGGGCACCGACAGCGACAGCACTCCCATGATGAACGGCAGCATCAGCAGGAACGCGGTGTAGCCGCGGTCGGACACGATCAGCCGGACTTGCCGGCGGGCGATCGTGGAGAGCTGCCGGAACAGGCTGGTCTTGGCGGGGGCGCCCAGGTCGCCGGGCTGTGCCGACGACGGTTCGGCTGCCGGTGCCGGGCCGGTACGGGCCAGGTAGCGCCGGTTGGCCTCGATCGGATCGCCCGCGACGGTGCTGAAGATGTCGGCCCAGTTGGTGGTGCCCAGCTCGGGGCCGATCTGGTCGGGCGGGCCGCAGAAAGCGGTCTTGCCGCCGGGGGCCAGCAGCAGCACCTGATCGCACACGTCCAGGTACGTCAGCGAGTGGGTGACGACCAGCACCACGCGGCCGGCGTCGGCCAGCTGGCGCAGCATCGTCATCACCTGACGGTCGAGCGCCGGGTCCAGGCCCGAGGTGGGCTCGTCGAGGATCAGCAGTGACGGCCCGGTCAGCAGTTCGAGGGCGACCGAGGCTCGCTTGCGCTGTCCGCCGGACAGCTTGTCGACGCGGGTGTCGAGGTGCTTGGTCATCTCGAGTTCCTCGAGCACCTGCATGACGACCTGTTCGCGGTCTTCCTTGGTGGTGTCGGGCGGCAGCCGCAGTTCGGCGGCGTACATCAGCGCCTGCCGGACGGTGAGCTGACCGTGCACCACGTCGTCCTGCGGGACCATGCCGATCCGGGAACGCAGCGAGGCGTACTCGGCGTGGACGTCGTGACCCTCGAAGGTGATGGTGCCGGTCGTCGGATGTGTGTAGCCGGCGACCTGCTTGGCGAACGTCGACTTGCCGGCACCTGACGGGCCGATCACCGCGGTGAGCGTCCCGGGCCGGGCGTCGACGGAGATGTTGTCGAGCAGCGTCTTGTTGCCCTCGATCGTCCAGGTCAGGCCCCGCACCTCGAGGCCGCCGGTGCGGGTGTCGGCCTCGGTCTCGCTGCGCCGGACCAAGGTGCCGCCGCTGAACACCAGGTCGACATTGCCGATGGTGACCACGTCACCGTCGTGCAGGATCGCGCTGTCCACCCGCGCGCCGTTGACGAAGGTGCCGTTGATGCTGCGCTCGTCGCGGATCTCGGTGCCGCCGGTCAACGGGATCAACGTGGCGTGGTGGCGTGAGGCCAGCACGTCGGGGATGACGATGTCGTTGTCGGTGGCGCGGCCGATCTTCACCGCTCCCGCCGGCGCCGGGGCCGTGCGACCGGGCCGCAGGATCTTCATCATGCTGGTCGCGATGTTGCCGCCGGCCTCGCTGCTACCGCGGTCCGAGGTGGCGGCCGGCGCCATCGAAGTCGCTGCCTGGGACGGGTTCACCGGGGCCGGGGTGCGAACCGGTTGCGACTGGTACGCCTGGGGGCCGCTGGGGTATCCCGACTGCGGTCCGCTCGGGTAGCCACCCTGAGGGCCGCTCGGATACCCGGTCGGCGGGGTCGGATAGCGCGGCTGCGGGCCGGATGAGTAACCGGGGCGCTGGGCGGCCGGCGGCTGACCGTACTGCTGACGCCCGGGGGGCGACGCCTGAGTGGGCCACGCACCGCTGGGCCGGTTCCCGATGGGTACCGCGGCGGTCGGTGTCCGGCCGACGGAGCCCTGGTGACGTCCGACCTCGAAGGTCACCTGTGGTCCGTCCGGGTTGCCGATGTTGACGACCTGGCCGTCGTGGATGTCGATCGAGGGCACCCGGCGGCCGTTGGCGTACATGCCGTTGAGGCTGCCGTTGTCGATCGCGATCCATCGACCTTGGTCGAAGCGCAGCACCAGGTGGGCACGCGAGATCAGCGGGTGGGCGATGCGGACGTCGGCGCGGAGGTCACGGCCGATGACGACATCGTTGCCCGGGGCAAAGGTACGGGTCGATCCGTCGTAACGAACGGTCAGCGCAGGGCTCATCGCGCTCAACTCTATCTGTACTTCTCACCGGGGCTGGGCCGTTGCGGGGGTGTCGCGGCGTGTGACTATGGCTCACATGGGTTCTGAAGGGTCGCAGAAGGCGGCCGAGCGGGTTCTCGGCGTGCTGCGTCTGCTCGGCACGGTGCTGGCCGGTGCGGCGGTGGTGTTGTTGGTGTGGGCCGCGGCGCTGGGTGCATGGGCGCGGCTGGTCGCGCCGCGCAGCGCGGGGGAGGGTTCCTGGTACGTGGTCGGCCTGCACCGCTGGGGTGAGGCCCTGCCCAACCGCATGGCACTGGTGGTCGTGGCGGTCGCGGTGGTGGCGATCGCAGCCATGGCCTACAGCGTCTGGCGCGGGCAGACCGGCCGTGATCTGGCGGCCACCCCGGCCGGAGCGGCGGGCGTGGCGGCGGTGCTGGTCATCGCTTACGTCTCCCAGGGCATCCCGGCCTTCTACCGGACGGCGATGACCAATTCGCCGGTCACCGCCGCGCTGCCCGCCGGGATGGCGGCGTGGTGGTTGTGCCTTGCCGGGGCGGCGGCGACGTTCCTCGCGGCGCGGGCGTTCCCTCGGTTGGACCGCGGCGCGGTGAAGTTGCTGGCCGTCGGTGCGGCGATTGCCGTCGTGGTTGCCGCGGTGGTGACCGTGGGTGCGTTGCGCGCCGGTGATGACGGGCGCTTCGTCGATGCGGCGACGGCGGCAGCTACTGATGCGCCCGCAGTGCCCAACGCGTTGGGGAAGCGAACGTTCACGGTGCCGGTGCCCGATGCGTTCGTCGACAAAGGCGTCCCGACGTACGACATCGGTTCTGCTGGGGCCGGTTTCGCGGTGTACCGGGACGGCCGCATCACGGCCTACGGCCTCGACGGCAAGGAGCGCTGGCACTACGCGCGTACCGGGCCCGGCGATGTGGGCGTCACCGGGATGCGGGTGCTCGACAATGGCGCCACGGTCTTGGCGTTCATCGATGGCGGGCTGGTCGGCCTGGATGCCATCACCGGCCAGCAGTTGTGGGTGGGTGCGGACGCGGCCCTTCAGGAAGCGGCCCGTGGGCGTTTTCGTTTGGCGTCCGGGCCGTTCATCGTCGGATGGAACGACGACCGCATCTGGACCCGGTATGACGGCCGGACGGGCCGCGCAATGTGGAGCGTGCCCGCCCCGCATCCCGGTTGCGGCATTGTCGAACCCGTCGTGACCACAACGGGAGTGGTGTCGACAGTCCAATGTCAGGACGGCAAGGTCTGGTTGAGTGTGCTCGATCCCGAAACCGGGCAAATCGGCTGGGACACAGTGCTGACGGAGCGAAAGATCGACCCGGCGGTGCCGATCGAACAGCGCTACATCAAACTCGGTTCCAGGCCGGCCAATGGTGTCGGAGTGTTCGTTTCACTGGTTGGTTCCGGTGCACCGGACAGTGCACTGTATGCCGACATCGTTCACCGCACTGTGACCCCGCTGCCGGCCGACGGGCGCCCCGCTGAATCATACGGTCCCAGTGAGGATTTCGTGGTGTGGTACCTGACGGATCGGACCACCCGGCTGACCCTGTTCGGGCCAGACGGGCATCAGCGCTGCCAGGTTCCCGACGGCGTCGAGCCGGTTCGGGTGAACGTGCAGAGCCTGCGAGTCGATCAACCCGCCTTTGTCACGTTCCCCGACACCCTGCTGCTTGCCGACCGCGGCGCCCGGGGTGCCGCGGGATCGCTGCGCAGTTTCGACGCGAAGACCTGCGCTCAGACCGCCACGGTGCCTGCCGAATCGGTAGAGGGTCTGATACCGGCCCCGGGTGCGGTGCTGGTACTGCGGCGCGACGGGCAGACACTGCAGATCGACGGGTACACCGTCTAGGCGGGGGAATTGGCCAGCGTGGGAACGGCTTCGGCCGGGTAGCGGTCCTGGGCATCCCAGACGTCCCAGGTCTGCACGGCCCAGAACACCGCGAACAGCACGATGAGGATGAGTTCGACGGTGATCACGCCGAAGTGCCATCCGAGAATCAGCAGCACGATGCCGGCCACGACGGTGATCAGCATGAGCGCGGCGATGGTCGCGTAGAACCGGGCCAGGTGCTGGCGCACCGCCGCCCGGGCGTAGCACGCGTGGTAGACCGCCACCAGCGTGATGGCCAGGAACATCGCGACCGCGGCGATCACATGAGCGTGCTGGGCGAACCAGTCCCACAACATCAGCGGGGCTCCGGCGATGGCGATGACCAACAGCGCTGCCGGAAGCCATTTTTCGACCCGAAGCAGCGCGCTGGCGATGGTCTTCCACAGGGTGGCGGCCTCGTCGCAGGACGGGACCGACGCGACAGGTGGCTCTTGCGGACGCCGCCAGCGCCCGAGCGCCAGGTACATCCCGGTGCCGACGGCCACGGCGACGAACAATGCGGCCACGTTGTTGGCGACGCCGCCGAACGGGTCGGTCACGCTGGGAAGCCATGGCCGGCACAGGTCATCGGGGCCGGTGGGCACCAGTGCGACGATGAACGCCATGAAGCCGGAGTAGTTCAACAGCGCGTCCTCACCCACCCGGCTGCCCTTGTACGCGATCAGGCAGATGCCGATCGCGCACAGCGAGGCCAGGAACACCGCGTGGGTGCGGGTGTAGAAGAACGCGCTGATCGATCCCTGCGGGCAACTGTGCGCCCACGTCAACGCCAGTGAGGTCAACAGGAACACCACCAGCGCGACCAGGCCTACCCGCACGTACCGGTAGGTGACCATGGTGTCGCTGGGGTTGCCGGCCATGCAGCTATTAGCTCACGAGTGAGTCCGGGGCTCCTGTCACCACGCAGTGGGTGTGGCTGTAGATCGTCGGCATGCACATGTTGCAGTGCGTACACAGCGACTTGACCGAGCCCGTGGCTTCCTCGGCCTGGATCCGGTTGAGCAGGTCCGGCTCGGCGAGCAGCGCGCGCCCCATCGCGATGAACTCGAAGCCCGCCGCCATCGCCCGGTCCATCGTCTCGCGGTTGGTGATGCCGCCCAGCAGGATGATCGGCATGCTCAGCTCGGCGCGGAACTTCTCGGCGTCGCGCATCAGATACGCCTCGTGGTACGGGTACTCGCGGAAGAACTTGTTGCCGCTCATCCGGATGCCCCAGCTGATCGGGGGTTTGAAGTTCGCGGCGAACTCCTTGACCGGTGCGCCGCCGCGGAACAGGTACATCGGGTTGACCAGCGAGCTGCCCGCGGTGAGCTCGATGGCGTCCAGGCCGCCGTCCTCCTCAAGCCACTTCGCCGTCTGCAGGGACTCGTCGATCGGGATGCCACCGCGGACACCGTCGCTCATGTTGAGTTTGGCGATGACGGCGATCTTCCGGTCGCCGTGCTTGTCGACGGCGTCGCGCACCGCGCGCACGACTCCACGGGCGACCTTGGCCCGGTTCTCCAGCGATCCGCCGAACTCGTCGGTGCGCCGGTTGATGAGCGGGGACAAGAAGGAGCTGGCCAGGTAGTTGTGACCGAGGTGTACCTCGACCGCGTCGAAGCCGGAGTCGATGGCCAGCCGTGCGGCGTTGGCGTGCGCTTCGGTGACGTCGCGGATGTCGTCGATCGAGGCCTTCTTGGCAAACCGCATCGACAGCGGGTTGAAGAACCGGACCGGCGCCAGCGCGGGGGCCTTGTTCGTGCGTGAGTTGGCGACCGGCCCGGCATGGCCGATCTGGGCACTGATGGCGGCGCCCTCGGCATGGATGGTCTCGGTCAGTTTGGTCAGTCCGGGAACGGCCTCGGGCCGCATCCAGATCTGCCAGCCGTCGGTGCGGCCGCCGGGGGCCACTGCGCAGTAGGCGACGGTGGTCATGCCGACACCGCCGGCCGCGGGCAGCCGGTGGTAGTTGATCAAATCCTCCGTGACCAGCGCATCAGGCGTGGACGCTTCGAAGGTGGCGGCCTTGATGATGCGGTTGCGCAGCGTCACGGGGCCGAGCTTGGCCTCACTGAAAACATCAGTGAACACATTGGGCTGGGTGTTCATATGCTGAGCCTGCCACGCGACTGACACAATGGGGACCGTGGGTTCCATTGTGTTGGACGGTAAGGCGACGCGCGACGAGATCTTCGTCGACCTCAAGCAGCGTGTAGCGAAGTTGACCGAAGCCGGCCGGACACCCGGTCTCGGGACTGTGCTGGTAGGTGACGACCCCGGTTCGCAGGCCTATGTCCGCGGCAAGCACGCCGACTGCGCAAAGGTGGGGATCAACTCGATCCGCCGCGACCTGCCCGCCGACATCACTCAGGCCCAGCTCGACGAGACGATCGACGAGCTCAACGCCAACCCGGAGTGCACGGGCTACATCGTGCAGCTGCCGCTGCCCAAGCATCTGGACGAGAACGCCGCGCTGGAGCGCATCGATCCGGCCAAGGACGCCGACGGTCTGCATCCGACGAACCTCGGGCGGCTGGTGCTCGGCAAGGAAGCGTCGCTGCCCTGTACTCCGCGCGGCATCGTGCATCTGCTGCGCCGGTTCGACGTGCCGATCGCCGGGGCGCATGTCGTGGTGATCGGACGTGGGGTCACCGTCGGCCGGCCGATGGGCCTGCTGCTCACCCGGCGTTCGGAGAACGCCACCGTCACGCTCTGCCATACCGGCACCCGGGATCTGCCCGCGCTGACCCGTCAGGCCGACATCATCATCGCCGCTGTCGGTGTTCCGCACATGGTCACCGCGGACATGGTCAAGCCGGGTGCGGCCGTCGTCGACGTCGGCGTGAGCCGGGTGGACGGCAAGCTGACCGGCGACGTCGCACCCGACGTCTGGGACGTGGCCGGGCATGTGTCGCCCAACCCGGGTGGAGTGGGACCGCTGACGCGCGCGTTCCTGCTGACCAATGTCGTCGAGCTCGAAGAGTCGAAACTGGCGTGACAGTAAACGAGTTCGTCCGCAAGGTGTTCGCCGGACAATGGCCGATCCTGGTGGTCGGGCTGATCTTCATCGCGGCGTTCGTCTTGGTCGTGGCGGGCTACTGGCGCCGCGGCGCACTGTTCATCGGGATCGGGGTGGGGGTGGCGGCAGCGCTGCGGCTGGCGCTGACCGACGACCGGGCAGGTCTGCTCGTGGTGCGCTCGCGGACCATCGACTTTGCCACCACGGCGACGGTGAGCGCCGCGGTGCTCTACATCGCCTGGACCATCGACCCGCTCGGCACCAGCTAACCGACCGCGGCCGTGCTGACGGGGGAGAAGAGTCGCGACACCTCAACGCGCAGCCGGCGGCACGCGATCAGCATGATCGTGCTCGGCACCGTCATATTTGGGCTGATCGCTGTCGGGGTCGACAAACTCGTCGTCGACGAACTCCAATACCGACGTGACATGGGTTTGCGCGCCAATCCGCCGCAACGGCAGAAGGAACAAGCCCAAGCACTGATCGACGAACTCAACTCGCACGATCCGGCACGGGTCTCCCTCCCCGGTGCACGCGGTGACGCTGACGGCCATGCCCGGGTACGCCGCAACATCCTCGCGGCAATGCCGCTCACCGGCTGTCGTTACACGCTGGACTCGGTCCGCGACGGCGGCGTGCACAACGACGTTCGCATCGGTACGGAGGCTGTCCGACATGTTTACCGGTACGACATGCTGGTGCACGAGCAATGCCCGGCGTCCGCGCCGGTGCCGGTGACAATCGGGGTTCTGTCGACTCCCGGGATGGGCGGGTACTGGGACCCGGCAGCATTGACGGTCGAACAATGACCTCGGCCACGTCGGTGCGACGGACCCCTCGGCTGAACAGGGCAGCTGTGTGGGTGACGGTGCTGATCGCCACCGAGCTCGCGATCGCCGGCGCGGTCCTGGTATACCGGTCCATCGTCACCGAGGATCCGACCAACGCCGCGCCGTTGTGGGCGGGCGTATTCATCGTCGTCGTGATGGGTATCCCGGTCGCGTTCTGGACTGTTGTGTGGGCGCTGAAATCCCAACCCCTACGACCGATCTGGGCGTGGTCGGCGTTCGCTTTGCTGATGACTTCGAGCGGACTCGCGGCGGTGTTCTCCGCGCTGGCCCTGGTCAGTCTGCTCCATCCGATCAACTGACTGAATGCGTTGAGCCTGACGACGGATATCGGATCCGCGCGGGGTTCTGTCAATGTCGGCCGCGGACTGGCCTGCGGCTTCGAACAGCGCCGCCCATTGTTGTGCGGTCAAGTCCCGTGGCAGTGCTGACGGATGAATTCCATTGGCCTGCAACCACCGCCGATCCACGTGAGGTCGCAGGATCTGCGCCAGGCCGCAGCCCCGTCCGGTGAACACCTCGTGCGCCAGCGCCTGATACCGGCGACGCTCGGCCGACGGGATCAGCGGTTCGCCGCGGCGAGTGATGGTCAGCAGCCCGGCGTCCACACCGGGACGTGGACGAAACGCGTCCGCGGAAACCTTTCGTGCCAAACCGAATTCGAACCACGGCCACCACTGCGCCGTCATCATGGTGGCGCCGCCGACGGGGCCCGCCGTCGGGCCACCTCCCACTGCATCAGCAGTACGGCGTCGGTCCATCCCGGGCCGTGTAACAGCCGCCGCAGGATCGCGGTGGTCAGGTGGAACGGCAGGTTGCCCACCACCACGTGCGGAGTCTGGGGCAGCCGGTACCGCAGGAAGTCGGTAGTGACCACCTCGGCCGAGGTTCGGTCCGAAAGTCGTCTGGCCCTCCGGCGGTCGACCTCGATGGCGGTCAGCGGCCGGTCCAGCCGTTGCAGCGGCAGGGTCAGCGCGCCGTCACCGGCGCCGATCTCGACAATGGGACCTGTTGTGTGCGAGACGATTTTGACGATATCGGCGACCACTCGACGGTCGCACAGGAAATTCTGGCCGTACTCATGCCGGCCGTGATGAGGTGAAGACACGGACGCTCCGCAGTCGCAGGGACAAAGCTGCTGCGGCGGATGTTCCGAGGAAGTGAAGATCCGCCGGCTATGTGATGCGCAAGCGGATGTAGGTCACCGACATGGCTGCCACGGTAGGCAGGGTGGAGCTCCGGCTTCAACTGATTTTCGGAATGCTCACAGGAAATGCCCAGGAGGCAATATTGCCCAGCGGGCAATATTTGGTCTACGGTGAAGGCATGGCACCCGGACTGCGAGAACGCAAGAAGCTCGATACCCGCAGGGCGCTGAGCGATGCCGCGCTGAGCCTGGCATTCGAGCGCGGCCTGGAGAACGTCACCCGTGAGGACATCGCCAACCTCGCCGGTGTCTCGCTGCGCACGTTCACCAACTACTTCGCCGGTAAATACGACGCGCTGGGGTATCGGCAACAGGAACGTATGCGCCGCAGCATCGACCTGCTGCGTTCGCGGCCGGCCGACGAACCGTTGTGGACCGCCATCACCGAATCGGTGATTAAACCGTTAGGCGACGACATGTCCGACGTCTACGGTGAAGAGAACGCGATACCGACCCGCCGGCAGCTGGCTGAGGTCCGCAAACTGCTGATGATCCCGGAAATCCGTGATGCCACTTTCCGGGGTTTGAACGATGAGTGGGTGGCGGCGATCGCTGAGCGCACCGGCACGGATCCGGAACGCGACATGTATCCGCGACTGGTGGTCGCCGTGGTGCGCGCGGTCGGTGATGTGGCGATGGACGAGTACGGGAATGCCGATCCGCCAGTCGCTTTCGCGCGATTGCTTCGTAAGGGGTTCGCAGCGGTGGCTGCCGGCCTGCCCGAACCGGGAGGGAACAAATGACAGATCAGATCGACGTCGTCATCTCAGGTGCCGGCCCCAACGGCCTGTTGGTGGCCGGGGAGCTGGCCCTGGCCGGGGTGCGACCCGTGGTGTTGGAGCAATTGCCTGAACCCAGCGAGGAACTCAAGGCCAACGGCATTGTCGGGCAGGCCAACCGAGTGCTCGATCTGCGCGGCCTGTATCAGGAACTCAGCGGTACCGGCACGCCGCCCGAGCCGATGGCAGGCTACATCTTCGCGGGCATGCAGGTGCCGTTCACCGATGTCGTGGACAATCCGATGTACGGCATGCTGATCCAGCAGCCCCGGGTGGTTCGTCAGTTGGTGGACTGGGTGCAGGGCCTCGGGGTTGAGATCCGTTGGGGGCATGAACTCGTCGCGCTCGAGCAGGCGAACGGGGGCGTCATCGTCGACGTCGCCTCGCCTTCGGGCGACTACCGGCTGCCGGCCACCTACCTCGTCGGTGCCGATGGCGGTCGCAGCCCGGTCCGGAAGAAGGCCGGCATCGAGTTTCCCGGGTTGACCACCGATGTCGTCTCCCGGGTGGCCCACATCAGCCTGCCGGATGAGTTGCGTACCGGCTACGGTGCGCTGAACGTGCCGGGCTTTGGAATAATCCCGTTCGGGCACAACCGGTTCGACGGTGGTGTACTCATCTATGCAGAGTTCCAGCAAGGTCGGTCGATGTTGGGAACCATCGAGTACGGCTCGGTTCTTCCCGACGATGCGCCTGAGCTGACCATCGACGAACTGCGCGAGAGTGTGAAGCGCGTGGTCGGTGCCGACCTGCCGATCGAACCGCCTGCCGGACCCGGTCCGCACGCCCTGCGCCGGATCAACGGTCAGAACACCCGTCAGGCCGCGCAGTACCGCTCCGGCAACGTCTTCCTGGTGGGCGATGCGGCTCACGTGCATTCGGCCATGGGTGGACCCGGGCTGAACCTGGGCATGCAGGATGCGATGAACCTGGGCTGGAAACTGGCCGCGGCGGTGCAGGGCCGGGCACCCGACGGCCTGCTGGACAGCTATCACAGCGAGCGCTGGCCGGCCGGGCAGCGGGTGATGATGCAGTCGATGGCCCAAGCCGCCCTGATGGCCGCCGGACCCCAAGTCACCGCACTGCGAACGCTTTTCGGGGAACTGTTGGCGACACCGGACGGTTCGGCGCACATCGCCGCGGTGCTGTCCGGTTCCGATGTCCGCTACGACGTCGGTGATGAGCACAGGCTGTCCGGATACTTCGTCCCGGATTTCGTCCTTGACGACGGCCGTCGGATCGCCCAGCTGCTGCACTCGGGCCGGCCGATACTGCTCGATCTCTCGGGCGGATACCGAGACGTCGTCGACGGCTGGCGGGACCGGCTCGACGTCGTCGAGGCGACCGTCGCCGACGGACCTGCCGCGGCGCTGCTGATCCGGCCGGACGGCTACGTCGCCTGGGCCGCAGACGAATTCGACCACGACGGTCTGCGCGCGGCTCTGGAGCGCTGGTTCGGCCCGGAAGCCGAGGTGCCCGCGCTCAGCGCCTGAGGGCGCGGCGCAGGACGCCGGGATGGCGGACGAGTTTCGGTCCGAGCCGCATGGCGAACACCGTGGTCGCAAGCCACGGACGCAGGTGCGGACGCAGGCGTCGGATCCGCCCGCTTCCATCGAGTTCGAATACCAGCGCATCGGTGATGGTGACGCCGCCGACCCGGCCCGTGCTGATCCCGACGCGGGTCGGACCGTCGCCGATCACTTCGTCCCAGGTGAGGTCTCGCAGGTCGCCGTACACGGCGCCGAGGAGCTGCCGGAGATCGTCGTGTCCCCGGAACACCATTCGGCCGGAGAGCGG
This sequence comes from Mycobacterium sp. 134, assembly GCF_048282715.1. Taxonomy (NCBI): domain Bacteria; kingdom Bacillati; phylum Actinomycetota; class Actinomycetes; order Mycobacteriales; family Mycobacteriaceae; genus Mycobacterium; species Mycobacterium sp. 134. Next base: position 5,060,563 of record NZ_JBLVUN010000008.1, on the reverse strand, counting down.
TGAGACCAGCTCTGCGTCGGGCGCGAGGGTCGCGACGAGCGCGTCGAGGTCGTTGGTGCGGGTGGCGTCGCAGAACGCGGCGACCGAATCGGTAGTCGTTGGCATGCCCTGTCCTCACCTGGATTGCGATTTGCAACCTACTCAACCGCAGTTCATTGCGAATTGCAATGGACTACGGTTGAGGGGTGCCCAAACAGTCCTTCAGCGACATCTCGTGCTCGATCGCGCGGGCTGTCGAGGTGGTGGGGCAGCGGTGGACGCCGCTGGTCCTGCGTGACCTGTTCGCGGGGATGACGCGGTTCGAGGACATCCGGCGCGATCTCGGTATCGCGTCGAACATCCTGGCCGTACGTCTGGACGAACTCGAACGGCACGGCGTGGTGCAACGACGCCGGTACCAGAGTGCGCCGCCGCGCTACGAGTACCTGCTCACCGACAAAGGGCGCGATCTGTACCCCGTGATCGCGACACTGCTCGCCTGGGGGGACAAATGGCTGGCTGACGCGGACGGACCGCCGGCGCTGATCGTCCACCGCGAATGCGGTCGCGTCACCACGGCCAAGACCGTGTGTGCACAGTGCGGAGGCGAACTCGACGCGGCGACGGCGACGGCCGCCGCGGGCCCCGGGGCCCGACCGGGCCCCGGCACCGCCGTCATCGGCGAGTTCATCCTCGGCCGCCCAACGGGCTAGGCCAGAGTCGCCCGGATGCCCACCGTGACGTAGGGCAACGCCAGCCCTGACGAGTTGGCCAGCGCCGGGTGCGTGGCCAGCAGTTCGCGGACCTGTTCCAGCGTCCGGGTACGCACCTGCTCCGGTGAGGTGATGCAGTAGCTGCGAGAGGCCACCAGATCGATGAGGGCCTGGGGCGTCAGGTAACTCGTCCACTCCACCTGGTGCCGTTCGATCTCTCCGAAAGGCTCGGCCAGTGTCACCTCGTTGTTGAACGGATCATGTTCGGGGCCGATGATCCGGCCCAGATCCTTGACCCAGCCCGACCGTTCGTCGCGCGTGTTCCACACCAGGCCCAGCCGGCCGCCGGGGCGCAGCACCCGGCTGACCTCCTTGACGGCCCGCTCTGGGTCGAACCAGTGCCAGGCCTGGGCCACCAGCACCGCGTCGACGCTGTTGTCGGCCAGTGGGATCTCCTCGGCCGTGCCCAGCAGTGCCGGGGTGTCTGGCAGCGAGTTCGTCAGCAGCTCAAGCATTTCCGGGATGGGATCGACGGCGATCACGTCCAGCCCCCGCTCGACGAGGCGGGTGGTCAGCTTGCCGGTGCCTGCGCCCAGGTCGAGCACATCCTGGGCGCCATCGGGCAGCAGCCAGTCGATCGTCTCCGGCGGATACGACGGCCGGCCGCGTTCGTATGCTGCGGCTTCTGAGCCGAAGGACAGGGAACGCGCCTTGGGCGAGCTCACCGCTGTGCCAGCTCCAGCGTGCGGCGGATCAACTTGCCCACCACTTCCGTCTCGACCAGGAAGCCGTCGTGGCCGTACGCCGAGTCGACGACGTCCAGGCCGTTGCAGCCGGGCAGCAACTCGGCCAGTTCCTGCTGTAGCCGGATGGGATAGAGCCGGTCGGAGGTGATCCCGCCGACGATGACGGGTACGGGACAACCCTGCAGCGCACTGGCAACTCCGCCGCGGTCGCGGCCCACATCGTGGGTGGACAACGCGTCCGAGAGGGCCACATAGGTGCCCGGGTCGAATCGGCGGGCCAGTTTGCCGCCCTGGTATTCCAGGTAGCTCTGCACTCCGTAGCGCCCGCCGGTGGTCGGATCCTCGTCGCCCTGGGCGTCGTTGCCGAACCGCTCGTCGAGCTCCTCCTCGCCGCGATAGGTCAGGTGCGCGAAGCGCCGGGCGATCTCCATGCCGGCCAGCGGGGCCCGGCCGGTGTCGTGGTAGTCGCCGCCCTGCCAGTCCGGATCGGCCTTGATCGCGGCCACCTGGGTGCTCTGGGTGCCGATCTGATCGGCGGTGGCACGGGCGCCGACAGCCAGGACGAGCCCGGCCCGGACTTCGTCGGGGTGCCCGACGAGCCATTCCAGCGCGCGGGCTCCACCCATCGACCCGCCGACCACCGCAGCCACCTCGCTGATGCCGAAGGCTGCCAGGGCGGCCCGGTCGGCCTCGACCTGGTCGCGGATCGTGATCTGGGGAAACCTTGAGCCCCAGGGCTTTCCGTCGGGGCCGAGGGAACCTGGTCCGGTGGAGCCCTGGCACCCACCGAGCACGTTGGTCGAGATCGCGCACCACCGATCGGTGTCGATCGGGGCGCCCGGGCCGGCCACCCCGTCCCACCAGCCTGCGGTCGGATGGCCGTCGCCGGCCGGTCCGGTGACGTGCGAGTCGCCGGTCAAGGCGTGCAACACCATCACCACGTTGTCGCGCTCGGGCGACAGTTCGCCCCATCGCTGCACGGCGATCGACACGTCAGGTAGGACGGTGCCGTTCTCCAGCGTCAGGGCACCGATGTGCACCACGCAGATCTCGCCTTCGGCAGGCAATGGGAGGGTGGACACGGCTGGTTCTTCGGTGATCGTCATGCCGGTCTTCTCTCGCCGTCCTACACCGTCGCCGCAGTCTGCGGGACGCCGCTGAACGGACGGGCGGCGGCGAATCCCTGCTCCAGGTCGGCCAGGATGTCGTCGATTCCCTCGATGCCGACGGCCAACCGCACCAGGCCGGGCGTGACGCCGGTCGACAGCTGCTCTTCGGGAGAGAGCTGCGCGTGGGTGGTCGAGGCGGGGTGGATCACCAGGGAACGCACGTCACCGATGTTGGCGACGTGGCTGTGCAGGGTCAGGGCGTTGACGAACGCCTTGCCGGCCTCGATCCCGCCCTCCAGCTCGAAGGCGAGCACGGCGCCGGTGCCCTTCGGGGCGATGCTCTGGCCCAGCTCGTACCAGGGCGAGGTGGGGAGTCCGGCGTAGTTCACCGAGGTGACGCCGGAGTGCCCGGCGAGGAACTCGGCGACCTTCTGCGCATTGGCCACATGGCGTTCAACACGCAGTGACAGCGTTTCCAATCCCTGGGCGATCAAAAAGGCGTTGAAGGGGGCGATGGCGCTGCCCAGGTCGCGCAGCAGCTGCACCCGGGCCTTGAGCGCGTAGGCGGGCGGACCGAGCTCGGCGAACACCACGCCGTGGTAGCTGGGGTCCGGTGTCGTAAACCCAGGGAAGCGTCCACTCGATGTCCAGTCGAAATTGCCGCTGTCGACGATCACGCCGGCGATCGCCGAACCGTGGCCACCGAGGTACTTGGTGGCCGAGTGCACGACGATGTCGGCGCCCAGCGCGATCGGCTGGATCAGGTACGGGGTGGCGATGGTGTTGTCGACGATCAGCGGGACACCGTTCTCGTGTGCCACGGCGGACACGTTCGGGATGTCGAGGATGTCGATCTGGGGGTTGGAGATGGTCTCGGCGAAGAAGGCCTTGGTGTTCGGCCGCACCGCGGCCCGCCAGCTGTCCAGGCTGTCGGGATCCTCGACGAAGCTGACCTCGATGCCCAGCTTGGGTAGCGTGTAGTGGAACAGGTTGTACGTGCCGCCGTACAGCCTCGGGCTGGACACGATGTGGTCGCCGGCGCCGGCCAGGTTGAGGATGGCGAACGTCTCGGCGGCCTGTCCCGAGGACAGCAGCAGTGCGGCGACGCCGCCTTCGAGTGCGGCGATGCGCTGCTCGACGACATCGGTGGTGGGGTTACCGATGCGGGTGTAGATGTTGCCCGGCTCGGCCAGCCCGAACAGGGCGGCGGCATGGTCGGTGCTGTCGAAGGTGTAGGACGTGGTCTGGTAGATCGGCAGGGCCCGGGCCTTCGTGGCGGCATCAGGGCTCTGACCCGCGTGGACCTGCTTGGTCTCGAACGACCAGTTCGCGACGGTTTCGGGGTTTGTCATGGCTGGGGTGTCTCCTCCAGTGGTGGGGCGAGGGCCCACAAGATTGGGAAGGTAGTTGGTGCGGTCGGCTACCGGACGTCGGGCCTGTCGTCGATCACGACGGGCGGACACCAAGGGTTCACTGACACATACACATGGCTGGCCTCCATCAGGTTTCCCTGTCTGTCTGGGGGCCCGTACCTTCGGACCCGCGCTTGCCTTACAGCCGCGAACGACTGCTCAACCTGGTCATCACCCGGGGCACCCCACCGCGGTTGGAGGGTTGCCGGCCAGCAAGCCGGGGCTTGATGCTGACACTCATGACCGGCCTGCAGCTTATCGCAACGCGCTGAGGCGGTGCCAGTCGGTTCTTGGGAGTGTTTGCCGGTTCTGCACCGGCCGGACTGAAACACGTTCAGTCCGGTGGGCGTGCCGGGGCGTAGGACGGCTGGCCGTAACCCAAAGTTACTGGTCAGTAATGAAAGCTGCTCCTTCGCGGCCGTTCGCGCCCTTGTAGTCTGGCCCGCGATACAGAGCAGCGAATAACCGCGGGTGACAACGAGTGATCCTCGTCGAACCCAGACTGACGCCGGGAGAGCAACCATGACTGCCCAGCAGCCGACCATCATCTACACGCTGACCGACGAGGCGCCGCTGCTTGCGACGTACTCCTTCTTGCCGATCGTCCGCGCCTTTGCCGAGCCGGCGGGTATCGATATCCAGACCAGTGACATCTCGGTGGCGGCCCGCATCCTGGCCGAATTCGGTGATTATCTGACCGAGGACCAGAAGGTCCCGGACAACCTCGGTGAGCTGGGCCGTCTCACCCAGCTGCCCGAAACCAACATCATCAAGCTGCCCAACATCAGCGCTTCGGTCCCGCAGCTCGCCGCTGCGATCAAGGAGCTGCAGGAGAAGGGCTACGCCATCCCGGACTACCCGGGCGATCCGAAGACCGACGAAGAGAAGGCGATCCGCGATCGCTACTCGAAGATCCTCGGCAGTGCGGTGAACCCCGTTCTGCGCGAAGGCAACTCGGACCGTCGTGCACCCAAGGCGGTCAAGGAGTACGCGCGCAAGCACCCGCACAGCATGGGCAAGTGGTCGCAGGCCTCGCGGACCCACGTGGCCACCATGAAGGACGGCGACTTCTACCACGGTGAGAAGTCGATGACCCTGGACAAGGCGCGCAACGTACGCATGGAGCTGGAGACCACCTCCGGCGAGACCATCGTGTTGAAGCCCGAGGTCAAGCTCGACGAGGGCGACGTCATCGACTCCATGTACATGAGCAAGAAGGCGTTGATCGAGTTCTACGAGGAGCAGATCGAGGACGCCTACAAGACCGGCGTCATGTTCTCGCTGCACGTCAAGGCGACCATGATGAAGGTCAGCCACCCGATCGTGTTCGGCCACGCCGTCAAGGTCTTCTACAAGGACGCGTTCGCCAAGCACCAGCAGCTCTTCGACGAGCTCGGCGTCAACGTCAACAACGGTCTGTCGGATCTCTACAGCAAGATCGAGGCGCTGCCCGCCTCGCAGCGTGAGGAGATCATCGAGGACCTGCACCGCTGCCACGAGCACCGGCCCGAGCTGGCCATGGTGGACTCGGCCAAGGGCATCTCGAACTTCCACTCGCCCAGCGATGTCATCGTCGATGCGTCGATGCCGGCGATGATCCGCCTCGGCGGCAAGATGTACGGCGCCGACGGACGCACCAAGGACACCAAGGCCGTCAACCCCGAGTCGACGTTCTCCCGGATGTACCAGGAGATGATCAACTTCTGTAAGACCCACGGCCAGTTCGATCCGACCACCATGGGCACGGTTCCCAACGTCGGTCTGATGGCGCAGAAGGCCGAGGAGTACGGCAGCCACGACAAGACCTTCGAGATCCCCGAGGCCGGTGTCGCCAAGATCGTCGACATCGACTCCGGTGAGGTGCTGCTGAGCCAGGAAGTCGAAGAGGGCGACATCTGGCGGATGCCCATCGTCAAGGACGCCCCGATCCGGGACTGGGTCAAGCTGGCCGTGAACCGGGCCCGGTTGTCCGGCATGACGTGTGTGTTCTGGCTCGACGACGAGCGCCCGCACGAGAACGAGCTGCGCAAGAAGGTCAAGGCGTACCTGAAGGAAGAGGACACCGAGGGCCTGGACATCACGATCCTGCCGCAGGTGTGGGCCATGCGGTACACGCTTGAGCGCGTGATTCGCGGGCAGGACACCATCGCCGCGACCGGCAACATCCTGCGTGACTACCTGACCGACCTGTTCCCGATCCTGGAGCTGGGCACCAGCGCCAAGATGCTCTCGATCGTGCCGCTGATGGCCGGCGGCGGTCTGTACGAGACCGGTGCCGGTGGTTCGGCGCCCAAGCACGTCCATCAGCTCGTCGAGGAGAACCACCTGCGCTGGGATTCGCTGGGCGAGTTCCTCGCGCTGGGTGCCAGCCTCGAGGACCTGGGCAATAAGCTGAACAACGACAAGGCCAAGGTGCTGGCCACCGCGCTCGACACCGCGACCGGTGAGTTGCTGGACGAGAACAAGTCCCCGTCGCGCAAGACCGGTGAGCTCGACAACCGCGGCAGCCAGTTCTACCTCGCGCTGTACTGGGCGCAGGCGCTGGCCGAGCAGACCGAGGACAAGGAGCTGGCCGCGCACTTCGCGCCGCTGGCCAAGGCGCTCGGCGAGCAGGAGCAGGCGATCGTCGCCGAACTCAATGCGGCACAGGGCAAGCCGGCCGACATCGGCGGCTACTACTACCCGGACCCCGAGAAGACCGCCGCGGTGATGCGTCCGAGCAAGACACTCAACGACACGCTGGCGGCCTCCGAGAGCTGAGATCGGGGCTCGGCGCGGCCATCGTCGCGCCGAGCCTGCGCTCAGATCCCCGAGCCTGCGCTCAGATCGTCAAGACACCCGAGTTCTCGATCTGTGCGCAGACTGGATGTCCCGCGCGCATGGCCGATCAGCCCGTCGCGCGCGTTTGACCGATGTGCCGGTCGACGAAGTCGGTGATCACCCCGGTGATGGTGTCGGGCGCCTCGAACATCGGGACATGTCCCACTCCCTTGAGGGTGGTCACCACCGCGTCCGGCGCCAGGCTGCTGGTGAAGTGCCGGGTGAATCGCGGCGCCGGCAGCACGCGGTCCTTCTCGCAGATCACCAGCTGGGTCGGGGTGCGCGAATCGCCGATCTCCATCAGTCCGGCGGTGGTGAGTGCCTTGACCATGAGCTTGAAATACGCCGGGCAGTGCGCGAGGTCATCGATCAGGTCGCGGCGGTCGCTGTCGTTGAGTACGTCGGGGGTCGCGCTCACGGCAACATATGAAATCTGCTTGGTAAGTGGGAATTTCAGCAGCTGCTGGCGTAGTGCCGCGGTGGTCAGCACGACCGGCAGGGCCGCGATGAACTTGGCGATGATCTCGTACTTGGCGGGGGTGAACATCGACCAGCCTCCCGCGGGCGCGATGCCGGTCAGCGTGCGGGCCCGGCCACGGCGTTCCAGCTCGAAGGCCACCCAGCCGCCCAGCGAGTTCCCGACGATGTGTGCGGTGGTCCAGCCGAGTTCGTCGAGCCGGCGTTCGACGTCGTCGGCCAGCGTCGCGACGTCGAGGAGCATCGGTGCGTGCGCGCCACCGTGGTGGCCGGCCATGGTCGGTGCGAACACGTCATAGCGGCCGGTCTGCGCGAGCTGCGGTGCGACGTACTTCCACACGCTCTGCGACAACAGGAACGGATGCAGCAGCAGGATCGGGTCGCCGTCGGGGGTGCCGAGGTGGATGGGAGCGCGTTCAGCCATGCCGCCCGACATTAAGGTGATACCGCCGGTACCGCAAGAGGGTGTCGGTGGGTGTCGGTAGGGTCTGGGCCGTGGCATCTCCGGCACCTCTGACCGTCAGCACCATCAACGTCAACGGCATTCGCGCCGCGGTCAAGCAGCGGTCCACCGACAATCTCGGCCTGCTGCCCTGGCTCAAGGAAACCGAGGCCGACGTCGTGTGTCTGCAGGAGACCCGCGCGGACGACGAGCAGCTCAGCGATGCCTTGGCGCCGGCCCTGGCCGACGGCTGGAACGTCGCCTCGGCCGAACCGCATGTCAAGGGCCGCAACGGGGTTGCGGTGTTGTCCCGGCATCCCATCGAGGCGTCGCGGCTGCTGGCCTCCGACGAGTTCGAGGCCCACGGGCGCTACCTCGAGGTGGATACCGCCGGGGCGACGGTGGCCAGCGTGTACGTCCCGACCGGCGAGGCCGAGACGGACCGGCAGCTGGAGAAGGAACGGTTCATGGCCACCATCGCGGCCCGGATGGCGGAGCTGCATGGCCGCGACGCAGTGCTGTGCGGTGACTGGAACATCGCGCACACCGAGAACGACATCAAGAACTGGAAAGGCAACCTCAAGAAGGCCGGCTTCCTGCCCAGTGAACGGGCGTGGCTCACCGAGCTGCTGGGAACGGGCTGGGTGGACGTGGTGCGGGTACTGCATCCCGATGTGGCCGGGCCCTACAGCTGGTGGTCGTGGCGCGGCAAGGCCTTCGACAACGACGCCGGCTGGCGCATCGACTATCACCTGGCCAGCCCGACGCTGGCGGGCAGGGCCACGTCGGCACGGGTGGACCGGGCCGAGCTGTACGCACTGCGGTGGTCGGATCACTCACCGGTGACGGTCAGCTACGGCTGACGCCAGTCCGGGCGCCGGCCCAGATGTAGCAGGACCTTGTCGAAATCCGTTGTCGCCGAGGCATTGACGGCCCGGTCGAACGGTGAGGCCGGACTCTCGCGGAAGTCGCCGTCGGGGATCGCCATGACCAGCGGGAGGACGGCGGCGACGACGTCGTCCGGCAATTCGTGGGCCGCACCGAGGCTGGCCGCGACATCCCAGCCGTGCACCGCGTAGTCGACGAGGTGGAATCCGATCGCCAGCGCGCCGGGGAACGTCGCATCCGGTCCGAACTCGGGTAGGGCGAACGTCGCCTCGGTGATCCCGTCGGCGGCGAAGGCGTCGAGCACGTCGTGGGCGGCCGCGGCGTACGTGCCGGCCGGGTCGGCACGTACGGCATCGGCCATCGTCTCGACGTTCCAGTGCGCTTCGTCGGAGCCGTGTCCGCGGGCGGCGGCGGCGAACCCGCGATGCTGCACGGTCATGTGGGCCAGCAGATCGCCCAGGGTCCATCCCGCGCAGGGGGTGGGGCGGTCCAGGTCGGATGTGCCGACAGTGTCGACGACGTCGACGGAGCGCAGGACGGCGACACGGTGCAAGGGGCGTAGATCGATTTCAATAGTAGGCATGCGCTTACGATAAGCTCGAGCACATCATATGGCAACGCCTACGCTGATCGAATGTCGAAGCGCCCCGACTTGGCGGCCATGCTCGCCCCGTTGTTGCGGAAGATGATCGCCGCCGAGCAGCCGGTGCTCGACGCCCATGGCCTGTCGATGTGGGGCTACGTCGTCCTGCTCACGTTGGACCGCTCCTCGGTGCGGACGCAGGCGGCACTGGCCGACGCGATCGGCGCCGACAAGACCCGCATCATCCGCACCCTCGATGACCTGCAACAGCAGGGCTTCATCGAGCGCGAGGCCGACCCCGACGACCGCCGGGTGCGGCTGCTGGCCATCACCGAGGCGGGTCGCACGGTCAAGGATGCGGTCCAGCGGGACATCCAGAGCGGGGAGGAGCGTTGGCTGGGTGAACTGACTGCCGATGATCGGAAAGTGTTCCTACGGGTGCTGCAGCAGCTGACCCGCGAAGAATCCGGATGACGCCAGTGCGAAAATCAGATCATCATGAGTAGCGGAAGCAAACAGGTCGTATTCTCGGGCGCCCAGCCCACCTCTGACTCCCTGCACCTCGGCAATGCCCTGGGTGCCGTCACGCACTGGGCGCAGCTGCAGGACGGTTACGAGGCGTTCTTCTGCGTCGTCGACCAGCACGCCATCACCGTGCCGCAGGACCCCGAGACCCTGCGCCGGCGCACTCTGGTGACCGCCGCGCAGTACCTGGCACTGGGCATCGACCCGACGCGCAGCACCGTGTTCGTTCAGAGCCATGTCCCCGAGCACAGCCAATTGGCGTGGGTGCTCGGATGTTTCACCGGTTTCGGTCAGGCGTCGCGGATGACGCAGTTCAAGGACAAGTCGCAGAAGCAGGGCGCGGACGCCACCACTGTGGGCCTGTTCACCTATCCGGTGCTGATGGCTGCCGACGTGTTGCTCTACGACACCGATCTGGTCCCGGTCGGGGAGGACCAGCGCCAGCATCTGGAGTTGGCCCGGGACCTGGCGCAGCGCTTCAACGCCCGGTTCCCGGACACCTTCGTGGTGCCCGAGGCGATGATCCCCAAGGCCACCGCCAAGATCTACGACCTGCAGGACCCGTCGGCGAAGATGAGCAAATCGGCGGCCAGTGACGCCGGGCTGATCAGCCTGCTCGACGATCCGAAGGCCACGGCCAAGAAGATCCGCTCGGCGGTGACCGACAGCGAGCGGGAGATCCGGTTCGATCAGGAGAACAAGCCGGGCATCTCGAACCTGCTGACCATCCAGTCCGCGGTGACCGGCACCGATGTCGACAAGTTGGTCGAAGGTTATGCGGGCCGTGGCTATGGCGATCTCAAGAAGGAGACCGCGGAGGCCGTGGTGGAGTTCGTCACGCCGATCAAGACCCGCGTCGACGAGTTGCTGGATGACCCGGCCGAACTCCAGTCGGTTCTGGCCGCAGGAGCGGAACACGCCCGGGAGGTCGCCGGGAAGACACTCGCTCGGGTTTACGACAGGATAGGGTTTCTCCAGCAAACGCCATAAGCGCCAGGGAGGGGTTGGCGGTGGACGAGCCCGAGAAGCCGGGACTGCTCGACCGTGTGCGTGCGCGCTTTCCCTGGTTCGACCATGTGATGCGGGCGCAGGAGCGCTACAACGACTGCAACGGCAACTTCTACGCCGCTGGCATCACCTATTTCACGATCTTCGCGCTGTTCCCGCTGTTGATGGTCGGCTTCGCCGCCGGCGGTTTCCTGCTGTCGCGGCGGCCTGATCTGCTCGAAGAAATCGAGCAGCGGATTCGTCAAGCGGTGTCGGGCGATCTCGGCCAGCAACTGGTGACCCTGATGGACTCGGCCATTGCCTCGCGCGGCACGGTCGGCGTGATCGGTCTCGCGACCGCGGCGTGGGCCGGTCTGGGCTGGATGGCGAACCTGCGCGAGGCATTGAGCCAGATGTGGGAGCAGCACGCCGAGTCCAACTTTGTCGGCAACAAGCTCTCGGACCTGCTCGCCCTGGTGTCGGCGTTTCTGGCGATGGTGGTCACCATCGGGCTGACCGTACTCGGCGACCCGTCGTTGATGCGGAAGGTGTTGCGCTGGATCGGCCTTCACGACGGCGCGGTGCTCGGCAGCGGGCTGCGCGTCATATCGATCGCCGTTTCGGTCTCGATCTCGTGGCTGTTGTTCAGCTGGATCATCTCCCGGTTGCCGCGCGAACCGGTGCCCTTCCGCCGGTCGATCCGGGCCGGTCTCCTGGCCGCCGTGGGCTTCGAGATCTTCAAGCAGGTGGCGTCGATCTACCTGCAGTCCGTGCTGGGCGGGCCCGCCGGGGCGACCTTCGGCCCGGTGCTGGGTTTGATGGTGTTCGCCTACGTCACCGCGCGGCTGATCCTGTTCGCGACTGCCTGGGCGGCGACGTCCACGGAGAGCCTGGCCGAGGCGCCGGTGCCACCACCGAACCCCGCGCAGATCGTCACCAGGGTGCAGGTCCACGAGGGGATCGGGGTGTCCGGCGCTTTGGCCGCGGCCGCCATGGGAGCCATTGGTGCTCTCGGGCTTTCGCGGTTACTGCGGCGTTAGTGGCTGACGGCCTTGAGGCCGACGATGCAGCCGACGACGCCGAGCATGAGCACCACCTTGATCACCGAAGCGGATTCGGCGCCGGTGATCATCGCGTAGCCCACGGTGAGCACCGCGCCGATGCCCACCCATATCGCATAGCTGGTGCCAGGGGGCAGGCTGCGCATCGCGATGGCCAATCCGACCATCGAGAACGCAAGAGCCACAAAGAACACGACTGACGGAACCAGGCGGGTGAAGCCGTCGGTCTTGCTCAGGGCGGTCGCCCATACGGCTTCGAGGACACCTGAGATGACGAGAATCAACCAGGCCATGGCACACCTCCGAACACCCCGTCTTTTCGCTGGCCGGGTACGGGTGCGCCTCGTCCGGTGCCATGTGTTGGCGACCCCCATTGTAACAACGACGTAACATTGCAGGCTGTGAGCTTGGCAACCACCTGGTCGCGGTCGATCGGCATCGATGTCCCCATCGTCAACGCGCCGATGGGCGGCGCGGCCGGAGGCAGGCTGGCGTCTGCGGTCTCGGCCGCCGGCGGCCTGGGCATGGTCGGGATGGGCAGTTCGGCGACGGCCGAGCAGTTGACCGTCGAACTGGCGCAACTCGATGCGCAGCGATTCGGGATTGGGCTGGTGCACTGGGTCGCCCAGGATCGGCCGGATCTGTTCGACGTCGCGCTGGCCGCCAGGCCTGCGTTGCTCAGCGTGAGTTTCGGGCAGGACTGGGATTGGGTGCGCCGGGCACACGATGCGGGCCTGACGGTGACGACCCAGGTGGCCACGGTCGATGCGGCCCGGCGCGCGGTGGATGCCGGCGTGGATGTGCTGGTGGCACGCGGAGCCGAGGGCGGCGGTCACGGTGAGCCGACGATGGGAACGCTGCCGCTGCTGGCCGAAGTGCTCGACGCCGTCGACGTTCCCGTGCTCGCGGCCGGCGGAATCTCCTCGCCCCGGGCCGTAGCCGCAGTGCTGGCCGCCGGGGCGGGCGCGGCCTGGGTCGGCACGGCCTTCGCCGCATGCGCCGAGGCGCTGACGGCCGCGGTGGCGCGCGACGCCCTGCTGGCAGCCGGGGGTGAGGAGACCGAACTGACCACCGAATACGACGTCGCCGCCGGATATCGGTGGCCGGCGACCATCCCCGAGCGGGTGCTGCGCGGATCACCGGTCAACGCGGGGCAGGGTGTGGGGCTGGTGCGGCGGCAGGCGGGCGCGGCCGAGATCGTCCGATCGCTGTCCGAAGGGGCCGAGCAGCTACTCGGGCGTTGGCGTGGGTGAGCCTGCCAAACCGCCGAGAGCGGCGGCGGATTGGCAGGCCCGGGATGTATTTAACTTGAGCGGTAATTGTTTGTCAGTCGAACCCGTGAATTCGCTGACCCTCAGCTGAGCGCCTTCTGTACGGCTGCGAGAACCCCGGCCGCACCGTCCTCGGCAGCGATAGCTGCCGCCACCTTCGCCGCATGGTCTCCGAAGCCGTTATCTGACAACACGTCACGTATCGCTTCACCGAGGTTGTCGGCGCTGAGTCGACGTTGCGGGATCGGCCGCGGGCTGACTCCGAGGTCGAACAGCCTTCGTGCCCAGAACGGTTGGTCACCGTAGGGGCCCGGTGCCGCGATCGCCGGTATCCCGGCACGTAGTCCCGCCGCGGCAGTGCCTGCGCCGCAGTGGTGCACAACGGCCGCCGCCCGCGCGAACAGCCAGTCGTGGGGCACCTCGCCGACCGCGATCACGTCGTCCCCGCTGAACTCGAGCCCCGCCCAGCCGGCTTGGATCACAGCACGGGCACCCGCGCCCCGAACCGCCTGTGCGACAAGCGTGGACAGCTGCTGGGCCTCGGCGCGGCTGTTGACCGTGCTGCCGAAGCCGATGACGACCGGTGGCGGGCCGGCGTCGAGGAACTCCACCAGCTCGGTGGGCGGTTGCCATCCGGTCGCGCGCTCCGGCCACCAGTAGCCGACGACGTCGATACCCGGCCGCCAGTCGGCAGGCCGGGGCAGGGCTGTGGGCGAGTAGCCGTACAGGATCGGCCAACGCGCATCGGTGCGCCGGCGTCGCAGCACCCGGGCCGGAGCCGTCGGGAGACCGAGTTGCACACGAAAGTGGTTGACGGCCTTGCCATACAGCCCGTCGATCATCGCCTCACCGATCCGCGCTGTCGCCCTGTTCCCGAACCGCCCGGCCGACCACGCTCCCAGCACTGCCGGTGGATGGTCGGCGGTCGCCGAGAACGGCTGCAACCGAACGCCGATGCCGGGAACGGCGAGCGCGTCGGCAAGCGGATGGCCGGCCAGCTCCGCGAACGGTGAGAGCAGCAGCGCGTCCACCGGTTCGTCGCGGACGGCGGCCAACACGCGATCGCCCAGCACCCGCATGCCGCGTGGTGAGAGGAATGCCGCCATCGCCTTCGCGGCTTGGCGTGCTGACACGTCCGACAGATCGGATGACGGGTTGTCGAGTTCGTCGGCGAGTCCGCGAAACTCCAGCCCGCATCCGGTGACGAGTTCGGCGAATGCCTGATATGCCACCACGATCACGCGATGCCCGGCTCGCTGCAATCGCGCACCGACCCCGGTCAGCGGTGCCACATCGCCGCGACTGCCGATGGCGATGATCGCGATGGTCGCCATCTATCCGCCCGGGGTGGCGAAGACGAACAACGCCATGAATGCGATGTTGATGAAGAACGTCGCCTCCACGAGGCTCACCGTGATGAAAAACGGTGTGTACAAGCGTGCTTGGGCTTCCGGCTGGCGGGCCACACCGGCGATGAACTGCGAGCCCGCGAGCCCGTCGCCGATACCGGCGCCGATGGCTCCGCCGGCCAGCACGATTGCCCCGGCCAGCAAGGCGTTACCCATCAATGCGTCACTGGCCATGGTGTACCTCCTGTGATCGATCGAGCAGTTCGGTGATGCGGTGCGTTGCCGACCCCTCTCCGTCCTCGACGGCGAGGAGTGCCGAGACCTCTTGAGCACGTGCCTGATACGACGGATCGCCGCACACTTCGCGCAGGGCGGTGGCGAGTTCGGAGGCGGTCACGTTGGTGCGCGGAAGAGCCGCAGGTGCGGCGCCCAGGAGTCGCAGCCGCTTCGCCCAGAACGGTTGATCCATGATTCCGGTGACGGGTATCGACGGGACACCGGCCCGCAGCGTCGCTGCGGTGGTGCCCGCGCCGCAGTGGTGCACGACTGCCGCGACACGGGGAAACAGCCATGAGTGCGGAAGCTCGTCGACCATCAGAACGTCGTCGCCGGTGCAGTGCAGCCCGGCCCAGCCGCTCTGCACGATCGCTCTCGTGCCGGTGGCACGCAGCGCGGAGCCGATGGTGTCGGACAGCTCAGGTCCCCGTGCCGTTGCGGTGCTGCCGAGACCGACGAACACCGGTGGCGGACCGGCTTGCAGAAAGTCGACCAGTTGCGCGGGCGGCGACCAGTTGTCGGGCTCCGACGGCCACCAATAGCCGTTGACCTGCAGATGTGCCGGCCAGTCCGCGGGCCGCGGCACCACGTGCTCACTGAACCCGTGCAGGATGGGCCAGGTGGCTGCGCGTGTGCTCTGATACCCGGCCAACGTGGTCGGGTGCAGCCCGAGCTCGGTGCGTAGCTCGTTGATCAGCGTCAGGTGCGCTTTCTCGCCGAGCGCGCCCAAGCGGCCGACGATCCGGTTGCCCCAGCGGCCGAGCGATCGGGCACTGAGCACCGATGGCAGGAAATCGCCGGTGGGTGCGGTCGGCTGGAGCAACACCCCGACGCTGGGGATGCCGAGTCCTTCGGCGACGTGGTATCCGAGCAGAGCCGCGACGGACGGAAGCAGCAGCAGGTCAGCGTCTTTCGCGGCTTCGATCAGGCCACGGCCCAGCTGGCGCAGATCCTCACGCATCTCGTCGAGCAGTTCCCGGGACGGCCGCATCCTGGCGCCGTCGACGAACGCCTGCGCGGCCGGTGAGGCCTTGGTGGCGCGTTCGGTATCGCCGGGCAGTGAGCGGAATTCAATTCCGCAGCCAGACACCAGTTCCCGGTACGGCTCTTGGGCGGCGACGGCGACGCGGTACCCCTCTAGGGCAAGCCGTCGTGCCAGACCCGTGTACGGGGCGACGTCCCCGCGGCTGCCGAAGGCGGCGATGACGATGGTGGTCACGGTGCGGTGGCCTTCTCGAAGACCTCGACAAGCACTTCGCCGTGGGCGACGACGTCGTACTCGGGGTCACGGGCGTACTCCTGGGCTGCGCTGTCCAGCGCGCCGCGCAGGATGTTCTTCATGAACAGCGGTGACAATTCGCGGAACTCGCCGCTTTGCAGTCCGGCCGCGAAGATGCCCAGCGGGTCGAGAGCGGCCAGGTCGCCGGTCGGGGGATTCTCCTGGACGGCTTTGGCCGCGGCTTGGTCGACCCGCAATCCGTCCGCGTCCCGGTATCCGGAGATGAGTTCGAGCATCGCCACGGCCGCTGACCGGTCGGCCGCGACGAACGCGATGTTGGCCCGGATGTAGGCGGACAGTCGTGCCGCCGCGGTGGTTTCGGCGTTGACAGCCGGGACGATCACCGCCGCGCCACGGGTGAAGATCTCCGTGAAGACCGCCTCGACCACTTCTGACTTGTTGGTGAAGTGATACAACACAGCGCTTTTCGCGATGCCGATGTGTTCGGCGATGCGCGCCAGCGACGCCTGTGGGTAGCCCTGTTCGGCGATCACCTCCAGGGCGCCTTCGACAATCTGCCGACGTCGTGCCTGTTCGGTGAACGTCTTCGTCCGCTCTGACCGCATGGTCTGAGATTAGACCGATCGGTCAGAAGTTGGCAAGGCCGGGCCGGCGCTACGTGTGCGCGGTCTTCGCCGTACCTCGCTTTGCTTTTGCGATGAACCGGATGATCAGGGCGGCCAGGACGATCATCAGGAACGGTCCGTAGAACTCGGTGTAGGTGACGCCGCGGCGCCAATAGGCGATGAAGAACGTGAACCAGATGACGTAGCTACCGGTGAGGTGCAGGCGCTTCCATACCGCGTACTGCATGCGTTTGGCGACGCGGTCGAACGAGGTGATGGTCATCGCGATGATGAATCCGTAGGCGATGAAATCCAGGACGAAGACGCCGTGCGGGGTGGGATCGACGACGTGGGTCTCGAATCGCTGTTCGTTCAGAACGATTACCGTGACGATGAATGCGGCGTGGACGACATGCGATCCGGCGAACCCGACGCCGAGATAGCGCCGGTTGCGGCGGATCCATTTGGTGATGTCGTTGGGCCACAGCTGGTAGAGCGATGACGCGGTGAAGGCGAGCAGGAACAGGATCGCCGATGTCCGTGCGGTGATGCGGATTCCGAGGTTGGCCCCGTTGACACCGCCCACACCCCACGCCGCGAGTGCTGAGGCGACTGCGATCGCCACGATGAGGAGCCAGGTCAACCTCCAGCCCGACAGGACAGACTTGGACGGGGCGCGGACGGTCGGTGTGGCATTTTCGGCGTCTGATGATGTGATCGACACTTCTGGGGCTCCTCCGGCTGAAACGGGCAGTGCCCAAAGGGCACGCCATCCAGTCGAACACCATCGGGTCATCGCGTCCAACGACCATTTTCAATGATGGTCATCTATGACTCAGATGAGACGGTGCGAGCCTGTCGGCGAAGGAAGTTGCGTGTCAGCGAGCGGGGCGGCGATTCAGGGACCGCGCACCCATGATCAACAGGAACACGATCACCGCACCGACGACGGCCACACCGACCCGCACCGGTAGTGAATCGGCAGGCGGCAGCACCGACGCCGCCTGGGCCGAGGTCGGCTCGTCGGCCTTGGGCGTGATCAATGACGGATCGGGGTCCACGAGCGTTCCGACCTTGGTGCCCGCCGGCGTCGCGAACCCGTAGTCGAGCAGGTGCGCCGCCTGCTCCCATGGAGCGATTGGTACTCGCGTGCCCTTCATCAGGATGGCCACCAAGCGCCGGCCGTCGCGGTTGGCGGCACCGACGAAGGTCTGGCCCGCGTCATCGGTGTACCCGGTCTTGCCGCCCATCGCGCCTGGATAGTTGTAGAGCAGCTTGTTGTCGTTCTCCACCGGGTAGGACGGATTGCCGTCGCGCCCGGGGAAGTCGTAGGTCTGGGTCGCCACGATGTCGGCGAATGCCGGGTTCTGCCAGGCATATCGGTAGAACAGTCCGATGTCGTACGCCGAGGTGCTCATGCCGGGGCCGTCCAGGCCCGATGGGGTGGCGGCGCGGGTGTCGCGGCCGCCGAGCTTGCCTGCCAAGATGTTCAGCTTCTGCAGTGCGGGGTCCATCCCGCCCAGCTGAACCGCGAGCGCGTGCGCGGCGTCGTTGCCGGAGTGCATCAGCAGGCCGTGCAGCAGATCGTTGATCGTGTATCGGCCACCGGGGCCGACGCCGACGCGGGTGCCCTCGGAGTTGGCGTCGTCCTGGGTGCCCGCGACCAACTTGTTGAGGTTGAGTTCGTTGAGGGCGGCGGTGGCCACGAGCACCTTGATGATGCTGGCCGGGCGGTGGCGTCCGTGCGGGTCCTTGGCGGCGATGATGTCGCCACTGTCCAGATCGGCGACCACCCAGGCCTCGGCGGAGACATCATTGGGCAGCGGTGGGGTGTTCGCCGCGGTGATCACGCCACAACCGGAAAGCGCTTCGCCGCCAATCGTCTTGGTGGGTACCGGCAGCGGGCCGGGTGCCACCTCGCCCGGCTGCGGTGCTTCCGACGCGTCCACCGCCGGGGGCGTGGTCACTTTGTAGGGGCACTCGGGCGCAGGGTCGGCGGCGGCGGCGGGCATGCACAACACGGTCGGCCCGGCGAGCATCGCCAGGGCCGCGAGTGTCGAGAGCCCGCGCGTCAACGCGCGAGTCGGGAGCCTTCGCTGGATAGCCATCGTCTGCGCAGATTAGGCGAGCGACGATGCGATTCCGCGGAGCCACGCTGTGACTCGTGTGGTTTCTGTGACAAATGTGATCTTGGACCGCCGGCGCCAGGACCTTGTTCAGGGCATGGGGCGGGGGACGAACCAAGCCGTTGAGCGCGATTGTCCGAGATCACACCACCGAAGGAGCCGTCCCCCTGCTCAAACGATAGCCCGATTGTCAACGATCAGGCCGTAAGTGTGGGTCGGCCGGCGAGGGGTGCGGATCAGCGTTTGCCGGCGCTGCCCCGAGGGTTGCTGGTCGCCGTTGTTCACCGGACGACGGACTAGTGTCTTGAGTCATTAATTCGAGTGCAGTAGTTCCCGATGCTGGCTAGGATTTGGTCGGCGGTCTTCGTCCAGACGTAGGGGCGCGGATTGTCGTTCCAGGTGTCGATCCATGCTCGGATGTCGGCGTTGAGTTGGCGCACTGAGGTGTGGGTGCCGCGGCGCAGTTTCTTGGTGGTCAGCTCGGCGAACCACCGTTCGACCAGGTTGAGCCATGATGAGCTGGTCGGGGTGAAGTGCAGCACAAAGCGGGGATGGCTTGTCAGCCAACGTTTTACGGCGGGGGTCTTATGGGTGGAGGCGTTGTCGAGCACGACGTGACAATCCAGATCGGCGGGGACTTCGGCGTCGATTTTCTTCAAGAAGGCGAGAAATTCAGTGGAGCGGTGGCGCGCGTGCAGTGAGCCGATCACCGTTCCTGTGGTCAGGTTCAAGGCCGCATACAGGCTCGAGGTGCCGTGGCGGATGTAGTCGTGACTGGCCCGCGCTGGGGTACCGGGCAGCATCGGGAACACGGGCTGGGTGCGGTTCAGAGCCTGGATCTGCGTCTTTTCGTCAACGCAGAGCACCACCGCCCGCTCCGGCGGGTCCAGGTACAGACCGACCACGTCGCGGACCTTTTCCACGAACAGCGGATCCTTGGACAGTTTCCATGAATCCTGTTTGTGTGGAGCTAATCCGAATGCGCGCCAGACCCGCGAGACCATCGACTGACTCAAGCCCAGGTGATCGGCCATCGACCGCGTCGACCAATGCGTGGCATCCGGTGGAGTCGTTTCCAACGTTGCAGTGATCAGATCCTTGATCTGCTCATCACCCACGACACGCGGCCGGCCCGGGCGCGGCTCGTCGAGCAATCCGTCGCAGCGGTCCACGACGAACCGATTACGCCACCGACGCACCGTGGTGATCGACAGATCCAGCCGCCGCGCCAGTTCGGTATTGGACCCACCATCGGCGGCTGCCAACACAATTCGCGACCGCATCGCCAAGCCTGCAGCACTAGTCCGACGCCTGGCCCAACCCTCAAGCTCAGCCCGCTCATCAGCGGTCAACACAATCTTGGCAGCACGCGGAGTCGGCACGACCCAGTCTAACAGCTAGATCGTAATTAATGACTCAGGACACTAGCGCAGGGTGTCGAGTTCGGTGTACGCCAGTGCCGGGAAGGCGATCGTCGACATCCAGAGCTTGCCCGCGGATTCCACGACCCCGGTGACCGTGCCGAAGTCTGGATGCGTCATCTGCACGCCCGCGACCACGGCCCCGGAGTCGGCGTCGAACGCCAGGACCCATACCTGCGGCCGGATCTGGGGTTGGAGCCGGTCGGGCAAATGCCACAGGACTTTTCGGATCACGGGCGCCCGGGGCGCGAGCCATTCGGCCGCGGCGTTCGGCGGCGACACCATCGCGACCCAGATCCGGCCGTCGGCACCGGTGGAGATGTTGTCCGGGTAGCCCGGCAGGTGGACTGCCAGCGGCGTGGCGGTGCCGGCCCGCGGCCCGCCCAGCCAGTACTTCGACAGCCGGCGGCCCTGGGTTTCGGCGAACACCAGCGCTGATTCGTCAGCGGTCACGGTCACGCCGTTGGCGAAATACAGGCCCTCCAGCAGCGGGGTGACGGACCCATCGACACTCAGCCGGAACAGTCCGCCCCGCCCGCGGGCCTCCATGATCGCTCCGGAGAAATGCTCGAACTGAAAGTGGCTCGTCGACTCAGTGAAATAGATTGTGCCATCTGATGTTTCGGTGACATTCGAGCAGAACTTCAGCTTCCTGCCATCCACTGATTCGACCAGCGTCGTTATCGTGCCGCTGGTCGGGTCCAGTGCCAGCAGCCCGCGGAGGCTGTCGCAGATCAACACCCTTCCATCGCGCGCGACGTGCATGCCGAGCGGGCGGCCGCCCGTATCGGCGACAACGGCACTCGTGCCGTCGGGGGAGACGCGCACGATTCGCCCGTCCACCAGTCCGGTCCACAGCTGCCCGGCTGCGTCGGCGACGACGTCCTCCGGTCCGTCCCCGGGCATCGGCACGATGGTCAGCTCGGCCGGCCCGAAATTCGGCAGTCCGTCAATAGGAGGTGGCGTCCAGCGGACCGGATCGATGGGTGGCTTCCGTGGCACGTTGCCAGTCTGCCGCCGAAACGGTATTCCGGCAGAGAGTTACTCGAACTTCTTGTGCCGGAATACCGTTTCGGCGCAAAGGGGTGTGACTACAGCAGCTTTCCGGCTTCGGACAGCACGCCGTGCAGGACCTCGTAGATCGCGTCGAACTCGGCCTGCCCGCTGATCAGTGGCGGAGCCAGCTGGATCACTGGGTCGCCACGGTCGTCGGCGCGGCAGTACAAGCCGGCCTCCCACAATGCCGGCGTCAAGAAACCGCGCAGCAGCCGCTCGGACTCCTCGTCGTTGAACGTCTCCTTGGTGGCCTTGTCCTTGACGAGCTCGATTCCGTAGAAGAAGCCCTCACCGCGGACATCGCCGACGATCGGCAGGTCGTACAGCTTCTCCAGGGTGGCCCGGAACGCCGGAGCGGCCTCCTTGACGTGGGCGTTGATGCCCTCGCGCTCGAAGATGTCGAGGTTGGCCATCGCCACCGCGGCCGAAACCGGGTGTCCGCCAAAGGTGTAACCATGCCCGAACACCGTCTTGCCGTCGTTGAACGGCTCGAACAGCCGGTCGCTGGCCACCATCGCGCCCAGTGGTGAGTAGCCCGATGTCAGGCCCTTGGCGCTGGTGATGATGTCCGGCACGTAGCCGAAATCCTCGCAGGCGAACATCGAACCGATGCGGCCGTACGCGCAGATCACCTCGTCGGACACCAGCAGTACGTCGTACTCGTCGCAGATCTCGCGGACTCGTTCGAAGTACCCGGGCGGCGGCGGGAAGCAGCCACCGGCGTTCTGCACTGGCTCGAGGAACACCGCGGCCACGGTATCGGGACCCTCGAACTCGATGGCCTCGGCGATGCGGTCGGCGCAGTAGCGGCCGAAAACCTTTTCGTCGTGCGCGTATTCGGCAGGCGCCCGGTAGAAGTTGGTGTTCGGTGCCCGGAAGCCGCCGGGGGTCAGCGGCTCGAACGGAGCCTTGAACGCCGGGATTCCGGTGATCGCCAACGCGCCTTGCGGCGTGCCGTGGTAGGCGATGGCACGCGAAACCACCTTGTGCTTACCGGGTTTTCCGGTCAGCTTGAAGTACTGCTTGGCCAGTTTCCATGCGCTCTCGACGGCCTCGCCGCCGCCGGTGGTGAAGAAGACCCGGTTCAGGTCACCCGGTGCGTAGTTGGCGACGCGCTCGGCCAGTTCGATGGCCGGTGGCGTGGCGTAGGACCACAGCGGGAAGAAGGACAGCTTTTCGGCTTGCTTGGCCGCAGCCTCGGCAAGTTCCTTGCGGCCGTGGCCGACCTGGACGACAAAGAGGCCGGACAGGCCGTCGATGTAGCTCTTGCCCTTGTCGTCGAAGATGTGGACGCCCTCGCCACGGGTGATGATCGGCGGGGTGATGCCCTCCCCGTGCCGGGCGAAGTGCCCCCACAGGTGGCGGTTGGCTTTGGCTCCTAGATCGGACTTTTCGGTGACGCTCATCGAGTTCCCCAATTGTATTGCTGTTTGACGAGTTTCAGGTAGACGAGGGTTTCGGTGGTTATCACTCCCGGCAATGAGCGGATCTGGGTGTTGAGAAGTTCGAGCAGGCTGTCGTCGTCCTCGCAGACCACCTCGCAGATGGCGTCGAAGGACCCGGCCGTCAGCACGACGTAGTCCACGGCCTCGATGGCGGACAGCTTCTCCGCCAACTTGAGGGTGTCGCCGGTGCAGCGGATGCCGATCATCGCCTGCCGGGCGAACCCGAGTTGCAGCGGATCGGTCACCGCGACGATCTGCATGACGCCGGCGTCGACCATGCGCTGGACGCGCTGGCGCACCGCGGCCTCGGACAGGCCCACGGCCTTGCCGATTCCGGCATACGAACGGCGGCCGTCGGCCTGCAGCTTCTCGATGATCGCCTTCGACAGTTCGTCGAGTTGAAAGGCGGTGCGAGAATTGTTCACGCGCAGTGGCACGGCCTGAAGGTCGGGACCATCAGGGTTGGTCATGCACCGATTGTGCACGGAATCCGTCGTTTAGGGCAACCGAATCGATGAAATCCCTCGTTTGAACCGGGGCTGAGCGCGGGATTGCGTAGAGATCGGATCGCCCATCGGTTACCGTGGGGCTCCATGAGCGTGGCAGTGAATGTGACGAGCAGCTGGATCAACGGTGCACCTGTGGCGACAGCCGGGGCCACCCATCAAATCATCGACCCCGCCACCGGCCGGCCCGTCGCCGACTATGCGCTGGCCACTCCGGCGGACGTGGACAACGCCGTCGATGCCGCCCGCAAGGCGTTTCCCGCCTGGTCGAGGGCGACGCCGGCCGAGCGGTCGGCAGTACTGGCCAAGCTGGCCAAGCTGGCTGATGAGCACGCCGACCAGCTGGTCGCCGAGGAGGTGAGCCAGACCGGCAAGCCGGTGCGCCTGGCCACCGAATTCGATGTTCCCGGCAGCGTCGACAACATCGACTTCTTCGCCGGTGCGGCACGGCACCTGGAGGGCAAGGCCACCGCCGAATACTCCGGTGACCACACCTCGAGCATCCGGCGCGAGGCTGTCGGCGTCGTCGCGACCATCACGCCGTGGAACTATCCGCTGCAGATGGCGGTGTGGAAGGTCATTCCGGCCTTGGCCGCCGGCTGTTCC
Organism: Mycobacterium sp. 134; assembly: GCF_048282715.1. Taxonomy (NCBI): domain Bacteria; kingdom Bacillati; phylum Actinomycetota; class Actinomycetes; order Mycobacteriales; family Mycobacteriaceae; genus Mycobacterium; species Mycobacterium sp. 134. Next base: position 5,036,920 of record NZ_JBLVUN010000008.1, on the reverse strand, counting down.
GTCGTCATCAAGCCCGCCGAGATCACCCCGCTGACCACCCTCACCCTGGCGCGACTGGCCACCGAGGCCGGCCTGCCGGACGGTGTGTTCAACGTCGTCACCGGTGGTGGCGCCGATGTCGGCACCGCGCTGGCCGGACACCGCGACGTCGATGTCGTGACCTTCACCGGCTCCACCGCGGTGGGCCGCAAGGTGATGGCCGCGGCCGCGGTACACGGACACCGCACCCAGCTCGAGCTGGGCGGCAAGGCCCCGTTCGTGGTCTTCGACGACGCCGACCTGGACGCCGCGATCCAGGGCGCCGTGGCCGGTTCGCTGATCAACACCGGCCAGGACTGCACCGCCGCCACCAGGGCGATCGTCGCGCGCGACCTGTACGACGACTTCGTCGCCGGCGTCGCCGAGGTGATGAGCAAGATCGTTGTCGGTGATCCGCACGATCCCGACACCGACCTGGGCCCGCTGATCTCGTTCGCGCACCGCGACAAGGTGGCCGCCATGGTGGCCCGGGCGCCCGAGCAGGGCGGCCGCGTGGTCACCGGCGGCGTGATCCCCGACCTGCCCGGCGCGTTCTACCGGCCCACCTTGATCGCCGATGTCGCCGAGACCTCCGAGGTGTATCGCGACGAGGTCTTCGGCCCGGTACTGACGGTGCGGGCCTTCGCCGACGACGACGACGCGATCCGGCAGGCCAACGACACGGTCTATGGCCTGGCCGCCTCGGCCTGGACGCGGGACGTGTACCGGGCACAGCGCGCCTCGCGCGAGATCAACGCCGGGTGCGTGTGGGTCAACGACCACATCCCGATCATCAGCGAGATGCCGCACGGCGGAGTGGGTGCGTCGGGATTCGGCAAGGACATGAGCGACTACTCGTTCGAGGAGTACCTCACCATCAAGCACGTGATGAGCGACATCACCGGTGTAGCCGAAAAGGAATGGCACCGAACGATTTTCAGCAAGCGCTGAGTTTCGCTTCGAAAGTATGCAGCCGTGACCATGACGTGCGTGGTGATCGGTGCGGGTGCCTGGGGTCTGCCCGTCGCGGCGCAACTCGCCCGCCGCGGGCATCGGGTGACGCTGATCGACCGCTACGGCCCGCTGAACGGATTGTCTTCCTCGGCGGGATCAACCCGGTTGTGGCGACTCGCCGACCCTGATCCATTGCGGGTGCGGACGGCGCAGCGTGGTGTCGACGCCATGCACCGCCTCGCCGAGCGGGCGGGAACCCCGGTGTTCCTCACCCGTGGTCTGCTGTGGCGCGACGACGAGTCGCTGCCGGCCGTGGCGTCGACGCTGGACGCGCTCGGCGTCTCGTACGCCAATGTGCCTGCGGCGGACGTGGATCGGTTCTTCCCGGATCTGCGCAGCGACGGCAGGGATGCTCTCTGGCAGCCGGTGGCCGGCGTCGTGCTGGCCGCCGCATCGCTGCAAGCTCAGTTGGCGCTGTTCCAGAATGCCTCCGGTGCAACGCTTCTCGAACGCGATGTGGCCAGTGTGGACAGATCTGCCAATGGCGTCCGGGTGGTGCTGGCCGAGGGGGACGTGATCGACGCGGACGCCGCGGTGATCGCAGCCGGGCCGGGGGCCGGACGCCTACTGTCGCCACTCGGGCTGGACCTGTCGCTGCACCCCTACCTGGAGCAGGTGGTGTACTTCGGCGATCCGGCGAATCCTGCTGCCACCGACGACTATCCATGCCTGTTCGATGGGCCGTCGGGCGACCGTCCGGGCATCTACGCCATGCCATCGCCGGGTGCGGGCTACAAAGTCGGTTTGGACAGGCCGCTGCGTGACTACCGGGCCGGCGACGTCGACCGGACGCCTGACCCGGGGCGGACCGAGGAGCTTCGCGATCGGATCCAGACCGACTTGCCCGCAGTTGTTCCGACGGTGCTCAATGCTCAGGTCTGCAGTTGGACCGACTCTCCCGATGGCGCGTTCATCGTCGACCGGCTCGAGGGTGGAATCGTGGTTGCATGCGGCGACTCGGGGGAGGGTTTCAAGTACTCCGCGCTGATGGGCGAGGTGCTCGCCGATCTGGCGGAAGGGCGCACGCCGGACCCGGATGTCGCCCAGTGGTCGCTTAGCCGGTTCGCGACGGGCGTGCCTGAGCGCACCGGCCCTCACGTACTCGGCAGGCATTAGGCGCCTGCGCAAGGGCCACGAAATCGGTGGCCAAAAGCGATCTTCGCAACGGTAATCGTGGGTCGGTACCTAGCAGGTCGACGATAACAGTGCAGTTGTGGTCTATCTCACAATTCATGTGGGATGTGATCGAAGCCTTGCGGGCCGCCCTCAAACGGACATAGGGTTCGGCTTCAGCGAACAAAGTGTTCGCTGAAAACAATCCTCTTGCTCTTTTGAGACGAACGGATGTTTCGATATGAGTGCGACCGTCGAGCCGGATCCCGCTGAAACGGCAGACACCGTGGTCGGAGGCCGGATTCGTCAGTTCCGGGCCGCGCGGAAGATGTCTCTCCGACAGCTGGCCGATCGTGCCGGCATCTCCCCGGGTTTTCTCAGCCAGGTGGAGCGCGGGCAGGTCAACGCCAGTGTCGGAACCCTGCGCCGCCTGGCTCAGTCGCTGGGCATCGTGCTGCCTGACTTGTTCACCGATGACGAGGTCACCGACGTCCGCATTCTCAGGAAGGCGGCGCGGCCGACCATCGAGGTGTCGGAGCTGAGCTCGAAATACCTTCTGTCGCAGAAGCCGCTGCGAAACCTCGAGGTCTACGCGGGTGAACTGTCGCCCGGGTCGAGCGCAGGCGAGGCCTACGTGCACGGTGACGCGCAGGAGATCCTGATCGTCATCGCCGGCACCCCGACCCTGGAGCTCGACGGCGAGCGCTACGTGCTCGAGCCGGGCGACAGCGCGGAGTACCGCACGTCCATGCCGCACACCGTGCACAACTTGAGTGATGCGCCGGTCGAGCTCATCTGGATTGTCAGCCCCCCGACCGACTGGCCGACCTGACGGGCCGCTCGTCCCGTCGCGGATGTGCCCATGTCCGCGAACACCTTTCCGCCCAGATCCGAAGGAGATCCCCAATGAACATGTCGCCTGCCGCTCGCAGTGTGTCCGCCTTGATCGCTGCGGGGGTCCTCCTGGCCACCGCGTGTACGCCTGCAGGTCCCGGCCAAGCAGCCGACGTCGATCTGGGCAGCGGACCGCCACAGGCCGGCACCGTCAAAGAAGGCGCGCTCAAAGGCATGACCCTGACGTTCGTGTCGTACGGCGGCATCTTCCAGGACGGGCAGACGAAGGCGGCGATCGAACCGTTCGCCGCGCAGTCCGGCGCGAAGGTGTTGCAGGACGGGCCCACCGAGAACTCGAAGATCAAGGCTCAGGTCGACTCCAAGAACGTGACCTGGGACGTGGTCGACAGCACCAACGTGTTCACCGCCAAGAACTGCGGCACGCTGTTCATGCCGCTGGACACCAGCATCGTCGACATCAGCAAGCTGCCCGCGGGCACCAAGACCGACGACTGTTCGGTCCCCGCAATGGGTTACGGGCTGATCGTGGTCTACAACACCAAGAAGTACGGGGCGAACCCGCCGAAGACCTGGACCGATTTCTACGACACCGCGAAGTTCCCCGGTAAGCGGGCCATCGAAGGCGTGCCCGGTGAGCTCGACCCCGGCGTCCTCGAGGGTGCACTGCTGGCCGACGGTGTCGCCCCGGACGCGATCTACCCGATCGACATGGACCGGGCGCTGGCCAAGATGAACAGCATCCGCAACGACACGGTTTTCTGGACCACCGGCGCACAGTCCCAGCAGCTCATCGAGTCCGGCCAGGTCGACATGGCGCTGGTGTGGAGCGGTCGCGCGTACTCGGCGGTCAAGAACGGAGCTCCGTTCGCTCCGATCTGGGACCAGTGGATGCCCGAGGCCGACACGATCGCCGTCCCCGTCGGCGCCAAGAACCCCAAGGCGTCCATGGCGCTGATCAACTTCTACCTCGGTGCCCAGCAGCAGGCCAAGCTTGCCGAACTGACGTCCTACAGCCCGATCAACGTCGACGCCAAGCCGCAACTCGACGACCTGGCGCGGTCGTACCTGACCACCACGCCGGAGCGGGAAAAAGACCGGTTCCCACTGGATCTCGGGTACTGGGCCGAACACCAGGAAGAAATCGCCAACAAGTACACGTCCTGGCTCGCGGGCTAGGAGGTCTCGTTCCATGACGATGGTCGATGTTCTGGCGGGCGGAGCGCCACCCAAGACCCAGACCACTCCCACCACCTCCGGTCGGAGGCTCGGCGACATCGGTTTGTTGGCGCCGTCGGTTCTGCTCGTCCTCGGGGTGTTCGGACTGCCGCTGGCCATCATGTTCTGGCAGGCGTTCAGCGACCCAGAACTCGGCTTCGGCAATTTCGCCTGGTATCTGGGCGATTCCGTGCAGCGCAGCGTCCTGTTGCGCACGTTCACGACGGGCCTCGAAGTCACGGTGATCTGTCTGGTGCTGGGCTATCCCTACGCCTACGCCATGGTCGCGTTCGGGCCCGCGGTCCGCATCGCGCTGACCCTCATCGTGCTGGTTCCGTTCTGGACCAGCCTGATGGTGCGCACCTTCGCCTGGGTGATCCTGCTGGAGGACGGCGGGCCCCTCCAAACCCTGCTGTCGTTCGTCGGGCTGGGCAGTGTGCCGCTCCTGCGTACCAACCTGGGCGTGGTCATCGGCATGAGCCAGATCCTGTTGCCGTTCATGGTCCTGCCGTTGTATGCCGTGATGTCGGGCATCGACCGGCGGCTGGTGCTCGCATCGTCGAGTCTCGGTGCGCGACCGGTTATCTCGTTCGCGAGAATCTGGGTGCCGCTGTCGCTGCCCGGCGTCGGGGCCGGCTGCCTGATGGTTTTCATCAGCAGCCTCGGCTTCTATGTCACACCCGCACTGCTCGGCGCTCCCGATGACGCTCTGATCAGTCAGCAGATCTACGTACAGGTCACCAGCTTGCTGGCCTGGGGCAGGGGAGGGGCGATGGGTGTGGTCCTGCTACTCGTCACCTTTCTGGTGCTTGCCGCCCTGCTGTACCTGCTGCGTCGAAACCGCAAGGAGCGCACGGCATGACACGGTATGCAAAGACGTTCTGGAACGTCCTGCTCGGGTTGTTCTGTGCGGGCGTCGGCTTGTGGTTGGTCGCACCGTCGTTGATCGTGGTGCCGCTGAGCTTCACCGATCGGCCGTCGTTCGCCTTCCCTCCCACCGGATGGTCGACGCGCTGGTATCGCACGTTCTTCGAGGATCCCGCGTGGATCGCCGCACTGAAGGCAAGCCTGGAGGTCGGGATCCTGGTGGCCGTCTTCGCCACCGTGTTCGGTACGGCCGCGGCGGTGGCGCTCAGCCGCACCCGGCTGGCCGGGCGGCAGGGCATACGTGCATTCCTGTTGGCTCCCATGGTTGTTCCGGTGATCGTGGTAGCCGTCGGCCTCTACGCGTTGTTCCTGAGGCTGAACCTGCTCGGAACCCTGTTCGGTTTCGTCGTCGCGCACACCATGTTGGCGCTGCCGTTCGTCATCGTGCCGGTGATGGCCAGCCTGCAGGGATTCGACCGGCGCCTGGAGGACGCGGCCGCGATCTGCGGTGCCGGCCGATGGACCACGTTCCGGACCGTCACCCTGCCACTGGTGGCCCCGGGGGTGCTCTCGGGCGCGCTGTTCGCGTTCGCGACGAGCTTCGACGAGGTCGTGCTGTCGCTGTTCATCCAGAACCCGTACCTGCAGACGCTGCCGGTCAAGATGTACGCCTCGGTCACGCGCGACACCGATCCCACGATCGCTGCGGCCGCCACTCTCATCCTCGCCCTGACGACATGTCTGACCGTCGTCGCGGCCATCTACTCGCGCAGGAGGAATCGTGTCCGCTGACAACACCCCGCACGGTGCATCGATCACCATGCGCGGCCTGACCAAGACCTACGGGTCGGAAAAGGCTGTCAACGCCATCGACCTCGATGCGCGGCCCGGTGAATTTCTCACCCTGCTCGGCCCCAGCGGCTCGGGCAAGACCACCACCCTGAACATGATCGCCGGCTTCGTCGACGTCACCGAGGGCGAGCTGCTGATCGACGGCCGCCCTGTCGCTGATCTCCCGCCGTACCGGCGCAACATCGGCATGGTGTTCCAGCACTACGCGCTGTTCCCGCACATGACGGTGATCGACAACGTCGAATATCCGTTGCGGCAGCGCAAGATGGCCAAGGCGCTGCGCCGCGAGAAGGTGGACGCCGCGTTGCGCACGGTCGGCCTCGACGGCTACGGCAAGCGGATGCCCAAGGAACTGTCCGGTGGTCAGCAGCAGCGTGTCGCCTTCGCGCGGGCCATGGTCTACGAACCGCGCGTGCTGCTGATGGACGAACCGCTGGGCGCGCTGGACAAGAAACTGCGCGATTCGCTGCAACTCGAGATCAAGCGTATTCACGGCGAACTCGGCACCACGTTCGTCTACGTCACGCACGACCAGGACGAAGCGCTGGTCCTGTCGGACCGCATCGCGGTGTTCAACAAGGCGCGTATCGAGCAGATCGGCTCGCCGACCGACCTTTACGAGCATCCGCGGAGCATTTTCGTGGCGCGCTTCCTCGGCGAGTCGTCACTGTTCCACGGAAAGCTCGAGGACGAGTGCATCGTGAACGCCTATGGCCGGCGGATCGTGGCCGCCCGGGGTGAATCGACGCGCGGTGATTCGGTTGCCGTCGTGGTGCGGCCGGAGCGCATCCGCATCGTCACCGGTGACACCGAGCCCGCGGTCGTCAATGCGGTGCCCGGCACCGTGATCCAGGAGATCTACCTCGGCAGTTCACGCAAGGTTGAGGTGAGCCTGCCCGACGGCACCGTCGCCCTCGTCCGCGAAAGCGCGGACAGCATCACACCGATCGAAGCGGGACAACAGGTTTGGTTGACGTTCGACCCCGAGGTCGCCACCATCCTGCCCGCCGACAACTGATCAAACCGATACGAGTACAGGAGAACCAAGATGTCCCCCGACGGTCGCACGACCAGCGGTCTCGCCAATGACTTCGTGAACGGCAGTGTGTCGTTCTGGTACCGGGCGGCAGGCTGGCCCGAATCAAGACCCGCCCTGCCGGGTTCGCTGGAAGCCGACGTCTGCATCGTCGGGGCCGGCCTGACCGGCTTGTGGGCCGCCTACTACCTCAAGCGGGAGCAGCCCGACCTCCGGATTGCCATGCTGGAGAAGGAGTTCGCCGGATTTGGAGCCTCCGGCCGCAACGGTGGGTGGCTCTCGGCCGAACTCGCCGGTTCCCGCGACGCCTATGCGTCCACCCACGGGCACGACGGTGTCGTCGAGCTCATGCGGGCCATGCGCGGTGCCGTCGACGAGGTCATCGGGGTCACGAAGTCCGAGGGTATCGACGCCGATGTCGTCAAGGACGGCGTGCTGCATGTGGCGCGCAACCAGGCGCAGATGGGTCGGCTTCGCGAATCGCTCGACTACGAGCGGAGCTGGGGTGCCACAGAAGACGACTTCGTGGTCCTGACCGGCGACGAATCCAACGCCCGCATCCGGGTCGAGCGCGCCATGGGCGCTCTGTTCACCCCGCACTGCGCCCGGGTCCAGCCGGCCAAGCTGGTCGGTGGCCTGGCCCGCGTGGTGGAGGGCATGGGCGTCGCAATCTACGAGCAGACCGAGGTGACCGACATCAAGGCCGGTCGTGCCATCACCGACCGTGGCGATGTCCGCGCCCCCGTGATCCTGCGCTGTCTTGAGGGTTTCACCGCGACGATGCCAGGCCAGCGCCGGGCGTGGCTGCCGATGAACTCCTCGATGGTGGTGACCGAACCTCTGCCCGAATCCGTGCTGCAGCAGGTCGGCTGGGTGGGGGCCGAGCTCCTCGGCGACTACGCGCACGGGTACATGTACGCGCAGCGCACGGCGGACAATCGAATTGCCCTGGGCGGCCGGGGGATCCCCTATCGGTATGGGTCGGCGCTCGATCATCGGGGAGCCACCCAGCAGTGGACCATCGATGCCCTGCGGGCTCTGGTGCACGACATGTTCCCTGCGGCTCGCGATGTTCCGATCGAGCACGCGTGGTGTGGTGTGCTGGGGGTGCCGCGCGACTGGACAGCCACCGTGGATTTCGACCGGGCGAGTGGGCTCGGCACCGCCGGCGGCTATGTCGGCAGCGGTCTGACCACCACCAACCTGGCCGGGCACACCCTTGCCGATCTCGTGCTCGGACGCGACACCGCGCTCACCCGGCTGCCCTGGGTCGGGCGACGGGTCCGCAAGTGGGAACCGGAGCCGCTGCGCTGGCTCGGGGTGCAGGCCATGTATGCGCTGTACCGCACCGCTGACCGGCGCGAGTCCACCCGCGGCCTCGCCGGCACCAGCGGGCTGGCGCGCGTGGCCAACAAGATCACGGGGCGCTGACCCGATGGAGACGACGAGTGTGAGCCTGCTTTCTGTTGCCGCGACCACGGTCGAAATGCCTGAGCCGCAGCCGAAACCGACGAGCGTCAGTGGTCAGCTGGAATCCTCGCTGGAAGTCTGGGGCGATGCGGTGACCGACACCGGGGTCTGGGAATGCGATGCGGGGGAGTTCACCGCGGACCGGTCCGGTGCGACCGAGGTGTGCCACATCATCTCGGGCTCCGGCACGGTTGTCGGTGAGGACGGAACGAGCGCGGACATCGGGCCCGGCACGCTGCTGGTGCTGCCGCGGGGCTGGCGGGGAACGTGGTTCGTCAAGGAAGCGATCCGCAAGACCTACGTCATGGTGGGTGCCTGAGGCGGCGCTTGTTCGATCCGCCCTAAACTGGGGCCATGACCGCGAGCGCTCGGGTCGGCGAGTTCGAGGAGCTGCGGCCCCATCTGCTGGCTGTGGCCTACCGGCTCACCGGAACCTTCGCCGACGCCGAGGACATCGTCCAGGATGCGTGGATCCGCTGGGAAGCCAACCGCACGCAGATCGCTGACCTGCGGGCCTGGTTGACCACGGTGGTGAGCCGGCTCGGCCTCGACCGGCTGCGGTCCGCGGCGCACCGGCGCGAGGCCTATTACGGGGAATGGCTGCCGGAGCCCGTCGTGACCGGGCTCGACACGAATGACCCACTCAACGCGGTGGTGGCGGGGGAAGATGCCCGGTTCGCGGCGATGGTGGTGCTGGAGCGGCTCACACCCGATCAGCGGGTGGCCTTCGTATTGCACGACGGGTTCGGCGTGCCGTTCGGCGAGATCGCCAGTGTGCTCGGGGTCAGCGACGCATCGGCCCGCCAGTTGGCCTCGCGGGCCCGCCGCGCGGTCGCCGACGATCCGCCGCCGTCATCGCCCGACGATTTGCACAACCAGGTCGCCGGTGAGCTGATGGCCGCCCTGGCAACGGGGGAGCTCGACGCCGTCGTGCGGTTGCTGCACCCTGACGTCACGTTCACCGGCGATTCGAACCGCCGCGCCCCGACGGCTGCCCGTGTCATCCACGGTCCGGACAAGGTTGCCCGGTTCATCCTCGGACTGTCCAAGCGCTACGGGCCGAATTGGTTGGCGGGCAGTCAATTTGCGTTGGTCAACGGCCAGTTGGGTGTCTACACGGCAGGTGCGCCGGCTGGCGACGGTTACCCGGAGATGATGCCCCGGGTCACGATCTTCACCGTTCGGGACGGGAAGGTCTGCGCGGTCTGGGATATCGCCAATCCCGACAAGTTCACCGGATCCCCGCTGAGAGGTGCACAGTGATGCCGAACGAGCACGGAACCCTGGCCCACACGTTCAGCCGAATGATGTTCCGCGGCATGGACAAGATGCGCCATCGCGACGCCTTCGACATCGGGCCTGCCACGGGGACCACCTTCGCCGGGTTCGAGAACTACCGGCAGATCGTGCTGGTGACGTTCAAGAAATCGGGGGAAGCGATGCCCAGCCCGATCAACCACGGCGTCGCCGACGGAAAGCTCTACGTGCGCACGGATCCGTCGACCGGGAAGGTCAAACGCATCCGTAACAATCCGAAAGTCCTTGTGGTGGCCAGCAATCTGCGCGGCAAGCCCAGCGGTCCCGTCGTTGCCGGCGTGGCGCGCATCCTTCCCGAGGCCGAACACGCACACGCCGAGGCGGTGATCGCCGCCAACTGGAGTGCTCCGATGAAGGTGTTCGAGCGCAGCCTGGACTACGGCAGTCAACTGGCCGGGGTACCAACGGCTTACATCGAGATCACGCCCGCGGGGGAGTGACCGTCACAGGACGTAGGGGATCAACGCCTTGCGGTCGGTGGGGTACTCGGGAAACTTCTCCTGATACCAGTCGTGGGTGCCCAGCGCCCGGGGGATCAGGTTGCCCGCGGTGATCAGCAGGATGGCAACGCCGGGCAGGGCCCAGGTCAGTATCGCGAAGCCGGACCAGGCGACGATCTCGCCCAGATAGGCCGGGCTGGTGACGAACCGGAAGCCGCCGCCGAACGGAATCCGGTACTCCGCAGCGCCGGGATTGTTCTTGTCGCGCAGGTTCCGCACGATCGATTCGGAGTTGACCAGCAGCACGAACCCGCACAGGTAGATCGCCAACCCCACCAGGAATCGCGGGTCGGTCAGCCATGCGGTGGTGTACTGCCCGAAGAAGTCCTGGCTGAACAGGGTTCCGTTGAGGTAGCCGTGCATCGAGGTGACGAGCATGCCCATGACGATCACCGAGATGTTGAACGTGCCGCGCTTGCCGGGCACCTGGCGGATCGCGAGCGGGAAGAACCAGCCGCGGTTGGCGTAGTGCAGCAGCCAGATCCCGGCGAGCACCAGGGACGTCGGCTCGAACCGGTTCGGCCCGGCCAGGTAGCTGATCAAGAACACCACGGTCGCGGGGATCTCCATCAGCCACCAGCCGAGCTTCGGGTTGAGGTTCAGGCCGAGTTTCGTCGTCGAGAAGCGCCCGTAGGAACTCTGCGCGAAGAAGCCGCCGATGATCACGAACGCCGCGAACGCGAAGGCCGCGGTCAGCACGGTGTCGTAGAACGTGTTGCCGGTGTACCAATGCACGGGCGCTCCTCGCTGAGCAGGTGGTTTCAGCGGCGGGGGCCGCTGTTTCTGTAACGTGTTCTACCACCCGGTCCCAGTCTCAGGCCAGCGACACGGTCACTCCGGAGTCACTGCTCCTCGCGCGAGCGCTCGTCGGCCCACGGAACGCGGCACGCATCTCCGGAGTTGAAGCCCTGCTCGGTGATACCCAGGGCCGAGTACATCCGGGACCGCATGTTCTCCACACCGATCTGATAGGTCAGCTCGATCACGCCGTCGTCGCCGAAGCGTCGGCGCAGGTCGTCCACCTGCTCGTCGGTGACGGAGTGCGGGTCGGTCGTCATCGCGTTGGCGTAGGCGATGGCGGCGCGCTCGTCGTCGGTGAACAGCGGCGAGGTGGCGTAGTCGTCGATCGACTTGAGCCGCTCGACGTCGAGGTTCTCCAGCCGCATGAGCATGGAGCCGAAGTCCACGCACCACGAGCAGCCGACGGTGCGGGCGGTCCAGAACACCGCGAGCTCGCGGACCGTGGCGGGTAGCTTCTTGGAGCCACCCTGCAGCAGCATCTCGTGCACGCCGTTGGCCACGAGCAGCCGCGGATGGTTTGCGGCCACGGCGAACGGCTCGGGCACCTCACCGAACTCGCGCTTGGCGTACCAGTACATGGCGCGGGTCAGCAGGCCGGCTTGTTTGGGGGTGACAGCGGGGATTCGGGTCTTGGTCTCGGTCATACCGGTTAGACGATGCAGCCCCGCAATGTGTGACAGTGCAAAACGGGCGCCGACTCTGCGCTCAGATCGTGATTCCCCTCGAAAACACGATCTGAGCGCAGAGTCGACGCCCGCCAAGCAGGGTCGACGCCACAGAGAGTCAGCGCGCGAACATCAGCGCGCGCTTGACCTCTTGGATCGCCTGCGTCACCTGGATGCCACGGGGGCAGGCCTCGGTGCAGTTGAACGTGGTGCGGCAGCGCCACACACCGTCGACCTCGTTGAGGATGTCCAACCGCTCGGCGGCCGCCTCGTCACGCGAATCGAAGATGAACCGGTGTGCGTTGACGATCGCGGCCGGGCCGAAGTACGACCCCTCGCTCCAGTACACCGGGCAGCTGGTGGTGCAGCACGCACACAGGATGCACTTGGTGGTGTCGTCGTAGCGCGCCCGGTCGGTGGCGCTCTGGATGCGCTCCTTGGTGGGCGGGTTGCCGCTGGTGATCAGGTACGGCTTCACCGCGCGGTAGGCGTCGAAGAACGGCTCCATGTCCACCACGAGGTCCTTCTCCACGGGCAGGCCGCGGATCGGCTCGATGGTGATGGTGAGCTGCTTGCCCGCCTTCTTGGGCAGCAGGTCCCGCATGAGCACCTTGCAGGCCAGCCGGTTCACGCCGTTGATCCGCATGGCGTCCGACCCGCACACACCGTGGGCGCAGGAGCGCCGGAAGGTCAGCGTGCCGTCCAGGTAGCCCTTTACGTAGAGCAGCAGGTTCAGCAGCCGGTCGCTGGGCAGGCAGGGAACTCGGAAGCTCTGCCAGCCCGCGGCGTCGGGGTCCTCGGGGTTGAACCGGGCGATCTTGAGGGTGACCATGACCGCGCCGTCGGGGACGGGCGGCAGCTCCGGGTCGCCGGCTTCGGGCTTGTCGATGACTGGGGCGCTCATCAGTACTTCCGCTCCATCGGCTCGTAGCGGGTCTGGACCACGGGCTTGTAATCCAGCCGGATATCGGAGAGCAGGTCGTCGCCCTCTTTGTACGCCATGGTGTGCCGCATGTAGTTGGTGTCGTCGCGGTCGGGGTAATCCTCGCGCGCGTGCCCGCCGCGGGACTCCTTGCGGTTGAGCGCACCGACCACCGTCACCTCGGCCAGCTCCAGCAGGAAGCCCAGCTCGATCGCTTCGAGCAGGTCGCTGTTGTAGCGCTTGCCCTTGTCGTGCACCGTGATTCGGCTGTACCGCTCCTTGAGTGCGTGGATGTCGGTCAGCGCCTGCTTGAGCGTTTCCTCGGTGCGGAACACCGCGGCGTTGTTGTCCATCGACTGCTGCAGGGCGGTGCGGATGTCGGCGACGCGCTCGTGGCCGTGCTCGGACAGGATGTCACCGACCCAGCCAACGACCATGTCGGCCGGGTTCTCCGGCAGGTCGACGTGATTGTGGTTGGCGGCGTACTCCGCGGCGGCGATACCGGCGCGGCGGCCGAACACGTTGATGTCCAGCAGCGAGTTGGTGCCGAGGCGGTTGGCGCCGTGCACCGAAACACACGCGCATTCACCGGCGGCGTACAGGCCCGGGATGACGTTGGTGTTGTCGCGCAGCACCTGGCCGTGGATCGTGGTCGGAATGCCGCCCATGACGTAGTGGCAGGTCGGGTAGACCGGCACCAGTTCGGTCACCGGGTCTACACCAAGGTAGGTGCGGGCGAACTCGGTGATGTCGGGCAGCTTGGCTTCCAGCACGTCCTCGCCGAGGTGACGCACGTCGATGTAGACGTAGTCCTTGTTCGGTCCGGCACCGCGCCCTTCGAGCACTTCGAGCACCATCGAGCGGGCGACGATGTCACGCGGCGCGAGGTCGACGATGGTGGGGGCGTAGCGCTCCATGAAGCGCTCACCCTCACCGTTGAGCAGACGTCCGCCTTCGCCGCGCACGGCTTCGGAGATCAGGATGCCCAGGCCGGCCAGGCCTGTCGGGTGGAACTGGTGGAACTCCATGTCTTCCAAGGGAAGTCCCTTGCGGAAGATGATGCCCAGCCCGTCACCGGTCAGCGTGTGGGCGTTCGAGGTGGTCTTGTACATCCGGCCCGAACCGCCGGTGGCGAAGACGATCGCCTTGGCGTGGAAGATGTGGATGTCGCCGGTCGCCAGCTCGTAGGCGATGACGCCGGTGGCCACCGGGCCCGTCGGGGTGTCGGTCAGCGCGATGTCCAGTGCGTAGAACTCGTTGAAGAATTCGACGTCGTGCTTGACGCAGTTTTGGTACAGCGTCTGCAGGATCATGTGGCCGGTGCGGTCGGCGGCGTAACAGGCCCGGCGCACCGGGGCCTTGCCGTGGTCGCGGGTGTGCCCGCCGAACCGGCGCTGGTCGATGCGGCCCTCGGGCGTCCGGTTGAACGGCATGCCCATCTTCTCGAGGTCCAGCACCGCGTCGATGGCCTCCTTGGCCATGATCTCGACGGCGTCCTGGTCAGCGAGGTAGTCGCCACCCTTGACGGTGTCGAAGGTGTGCCACTCCCAGTTGTCCTCTTCGACGTTGGCCAGCGCGGCGCACATGCCGCCCTGGGCCGCGCCGGTGTGGGATCGCGTCGGGTACAGCTTGGTCAGCACGGCGGTGCGGACGCGCGGACCGGCCTCGACGGCAGCGCGCATGCCGGCGCCGCCGGCGCCGACGATGACGACGTCGTAGCGGTGTTCCTGAATCATTGGTTAGCCCCCAATATTCGGGTCGAAGGTGACCAGGACGTAGGTGCCCAGAACCAACGTGAACCCTGTCGCCAGCAGAAGCAGCGAATTCAGGTAGAACTTCGTGACGTTCTTACGGGCGTAGTCGCCGATGATGGTGCGCAGGCCGTTGGCCCCGTGGATCATCGCGAGCCACAGCAGGGCCATGTCCCAGATCTGCCAGAACGGGGAGGCCCAGCGCTGTGCGACGTAGTTGAAGTCGATGCGGTACACGCCGTCCTGCCACATCAGCATGATGAACAGGTGGCCCAGCGCCAGGAAGACGAGCGCCAGACCCGAGAACCGCATGAACAGCCAGGCGTACTTCTCGAAGTAGGGGATACCGCGGGGACGACGGGGCGCGCGCGGGTGATCCAGCGCGGCCGGCCGGTCGTGCTCACGTTCCATCACCGGTGCCGGACGGCCCAACCGCGACTCGCCCGCTCCTGGCGCGCTCACAGGAACCGCTCCGCCATGTGCATACCGAGAACTCCTAGTGCTGCGATGAGGACCACGGCAAAGACGCCGACGGCGACCGCGAGCATCTGCCGCTGGTAGCGGGGACCCTGCTGCCAGAAGTCGATGAGGATGACACGGATGCCGTTCAGTGCGTGGAACAGCACTGCGGCGACCAGGCCCATCTCCATCAATCCGACGATGGGGGTCTTGTACGTCTCGATAACCTCGTTGTAGGCCTGCGGGCTCACCCGGACCAACGCGGTATCTAGGACGTGTACGAACAGGAAGAAGAAGATCGTGGCACCGGTAATACGGTGCAGCACCCAGGACCACATTCCCGGATCACCGCGATAAAGGGTGCGCCGTCGTGCTTTCCTGGGTTGCGGAGCCGGTACCTCCGTCTGAGTACTCATCGGGCCCTCCAACGCCATCGGTGGGACGTCTGGGACTGCCTGTTAATTAGCCCCAAACCTCGGGGCGACTCTAAACCCATTTGTAGTGGCGAACGAATTACGGTTGAGCAGTTCGACCCGCTAAACACACAAAAGTTAGGCTTACCTATCTTAATGTGCGGGTCGGGAATTGAGGTTTCGGAATGCATTCAGAGCCTACGTCCGGGGTTGTCGCATGACGATCGAAATCGACTGGAAACTATTGCGTAACAAGGCAATCGAAGTTTCAACCCGCGCCTACGCGCCTTATTCGGGGTTTCCGGTGGGGGCGGCTGCTCTGGTTGACGACGGCCGGGTCGTGGCCGGATGCAATGTGGAGAATGTCTCATATGGCCTAGGTCTCTGTGCCGAGTGCGCTGTGGCCTGTGCCCTGCATTCCGGGGGCGGCGGAAGGCTCGTCGCGCTGGTGTGTGTGGGCCCGGACGGGGGTCTGCTGATGCCGTGTGGACGCTGCCGGCAGGTGTTGCTCGAACACGGTGGGCCGGAGCTGCTGATCGACCACCCGAGTGGCGCGCGACCGCTGCGCGAGCTGCTGCCCGACGCCTTCGGGCCCGATGATCTGATGCGCAGGTAAGGCCAAGTGGTCCAACAACTCCGGGCCCCGTTAGTTACCGGCGAGTAGGTTGACGGCCATGCCTCATCTCGACGCGCCGACCGTCATCCGGACCAAGCGTGACGGCGGTGTGCTGTCCGACGCCGCTATCGACTGGGTGATCGACGGCTACACCCACGGCCGGGTCGCCGACGAGCAGATGTCGGCGCTGCTGATGGCGATCTTCCTGAAAGGCATGGCACCGGCCGAGATCGCCCGGTGGACGGCGGCCATGGTCCACTCCGGAGAGCGGTTCGACTTCACCGATCTCCGTCGTGACGGCAAGCCGCTTGCCCTGGTGGACAAGCACTCCACCGGTGGGGTGGGCGACAAGATCACCATTCCGCTGCTGCCGGTCGTGATGGCCTGCGGTGCTGCCGTTCCGCAGGCGGCCGGGCGCGGGCTCGGGCACACCGGGGGAACGCTCGACAAGCTGGAGGCGATCCCGGGATTCACCGCGGAGTTGTCGAAAGCCCAGATCCGCCAACAACTTCGGGATATTGGTGCGGCGGTGTTCGCGGCGGGCGAGCTGGCTCCGGCCGACCGCAAGATCTACGCACTACGCGATGTCACCGGCACCACCGAGTCGTTGCCGCTGATCGCGAGTTCGGTGATGAGCAAGAAACTGGCCGAGGGCGCGCGATCGCTGGTCCTGGACGTCAAGGTCGGTCGCGGCGCGTTCCTCAAGACCGAGGCCGAGTCGCGCGAGCTGGCGTCCACCATGGTCGGCCTGGGCAATGCCAACGGGGTCCCCACCCGGGCCCTGCTGACCGACATGAACTGCCCGCTGGGCCGGACCGTCGGCAACTCGGTGGAGGTCGCCGAATCGCTGGAGGTGCTGGCCGGCGGCGGGCCGCCCGACGTCGTCGCGCTGACGCTGGCGCTGGCGACGGAGATGCTCGACGCGGCCGGCATCGACGGCGCCGACCCGGCCGAGACCCTGCGGGACGGCAGCGCGATGGATTGCTTCCGTGCGCTGGTGGAAGCCCAGGGCGGGGACCTGAGCCGCGAGCTGCCCATCGGGGCGGCCAGCGAGACCGTGACGGCCCCGCACGGCGGCTTCATGGGCGATCTCGATGCCATGGGCGTGGCGCTGGCGGCCTGGAGGTTGGGCGCCGGACGTGCTCAGCCGGGTGAACCGGTGCAGTTCGGCGCCGGCGTGCGGATCCACCGCGCGCCGGGGGAGCCCGTGGCCGCGGGGGAGGCGCTGTTCACCCTGTACACCGAGACGGCCGAGCGGCTGCCCGCGGCGCTCGCCGAACTCGACGGCGCCTGGGCGGTCGGCGATGCCGTGCCCACCCGGCGGCCATTGATCATCGACCGCATTTAGCTGGCCAACCGGGCGCCCAACTGCTAGGCACAGATGGTGCCCGACGACGATCTCTCGGATTTCCAACGGTCAGAGTTCACCCACCAATCCAAGACCCGCACCATCTTTCGGCGTGGCGACGGCCCGGCGGTCATCGTCATCGCCGAAATGCCCGGTATCACCCCCAAGGTCCTCGACTTCGCCCGCCAGGTCAGCGGGATCGGTTGCACCGCAGTCCTTCCGCACCTGTTCGGAGTACCGGGGCGGGATCCCAACCCGGACGCGCATGGCCGGTTCGCCTTCGTGGCGAATGCGGTCGGCACACTCGTGCCGGCCTGCATCAGCCGGGAATTCGTCACGCTGGCGACCGGCCGGACCTCTCCGGTCATCGACTGGCTGCGTGCGCTGGCCAGGCACGAACACGAGCGTTGCGGCGGGCCCGGTGTCGGCGCCGTCGGCATGTGCTTCACCGGTGGTTACGCCCTGGCAATGGCGACCGACGATGTCTTGCTCGCCCCGGTGCTGTCGCAGCCGTCGATGCCGATCGGGCTGACCGCAGGTCAACGCGGGTCGATCGACATCTCCGCGGACGACCTGGCCGTCGTCAAGCAACGCTGCGCCCGCGGCCTGACAGTGTTGGGGCTGCGCTTCACCGGGGATCGGTTGGTGCCGCAGGACCGCTTCGGCTTCTTGCGCGAGCAACTCGGTGACGCATTCGTGGCGGTCGAACTCGACGATGCCGACGCCAACCCCGCCGCGACGATGCCGCCGCATTCGGTGCTCACCGAACACCTCATCGACGAACCCGGGCAACCCACCCGAGCGGCGCTCGACCAGGTGCTCGACCTGTTTCGTCACCGATTATTGAGCGGGTCGCAGCCTGAATGATCGGTGCTGACCGCCCGCTGTGCGCATGATGGAGTGATGAGTACGCCGCTGAGTCTGGACAAGATCCAGCACGCTCCCAAGGCCCTGCTGCACGACCACCTGGACGGCGGACTGCGACCGTCCACCGTGCTCGACCTGGCCGGTCAGCTGGGCTATGACGATCTGCCGGCCACCGAGGTCGACGAGCTGGCCACGTTCTTCCGCACGGCCGCCCACAGCGGCTCGTTGGTGCGTTACCTGGAGCCGTTCGCCCACACCGTCGGAGTCATGCAGACCCCAGAGGCTCTGCACCGCGTCGCGTTCGAGTGCGTCGAGGATCTGGCCGCGGACAACGTCGTCTATGCGGAGGTCCGGTTCGCTCCCGAGCTGCACATCGACCGTGGACTGTCGCTGGACGATGTGGTCGACGCCGTGCTGGCCGGCTTCGCCGACGGAGAGAAGGCGGCCTCGGCCGAGGGGCGCACCATAACGGTGCGCTGCCTGGTCACCGCCATGCGCCATGCCGCCCGCTCGCGTGAGATCGCCGAGCTGGCAATCCGGTTCCGGGACAAGGGCGTCGTCGGCTTCGACATCGCCGGGGCCGAGGCCGGATACCCGCCCACGCGTCACCTCGATGCGTTCGAGTACATGCGAGGAAACAACGCGCGCTTCACGATTCACGCCGGTGAGGCGTTCGGCCTGCCGTCGATCCACGAGGCCATCGCGTTCTGCGGGGCGGACCGGCTCGGGCACGGGGTGCGCATCGTCGACGACATCACCGAACTCGACGACGGCACGCAGCATCTGGGCCGGCTGGCATCCATCCTGCGCGACAAGCGAATTCCGCTGGAGATGTGTCCCAGCAGCAACGTGCAGACCGGGGCGGCGCCCAGCATCGCCGAGCACCCGTTCGACCGGCTGGCACGGCTGCGGTTCCGCGTGACGGTCAACACCGACAACCGGCTGATGAGCGACACCACCATGAGCCAGGAGATGCTGCGTCTGGTCGAGGCGTTCGGCTACGGCTGGAGCGACCTGGAGCGATTCACCATCAACGCGATGAAGTCGGCCTTCATCCCCTTCGATGAACGGCTGGCCATCATCGACGAGGTGATCAAGCCCCGCTACGCGGTGCTGGTGGGCTGAGTCACCGCGTTGGCCGAATCGCCGCGCCGGGGCGGGCATTGGCTCAGGATGTAGGGGTAACAGCGGTGGTCCACGAGGAGTAGCCATGGCCAGACCCATCACAACCGTGTTGTCCGGTGCAGTTCTGGCGTGCGCCGCAGTGTTCCTGCCGGTCGTCGTGGCTGCCCCTGCCAGGGCCGACGTGTGCGCCGGGGCCGACGGTCGGCACTTCTCCGCCGGTGGATGCACGAACGTCGCCGGCGATGTCGCCACCGGCGCTGCCGTCGCGGCGGCGCACGTGCCGTACGTGCCCGGCGAGGTCCCGTGCTACACCGTCGAAGGCGTGCCCTACTTCACCCCGCCCGGCGACCCCTGCTAGACCGGCTCGGCGGCTAGCACGGCACGTAGCGCGTCGGCGAAAGCCCCTGGGGCGCCCATGAATCCACCATGGTCACCCGGGAACATCACCGGACGCGTACCCAACAGTTCGGCGAGCGCAGTCGTCGTCCGCTGGGTCAACAGGTGCCCCGATTCCTCGCCGAGCCCGAGCAACACCCGCCCGTTCTTGAGCGCCTCGAGGTCTGGCAGGTAGCGGGTGGTGGGCCGCAGTTCGTGGTTGAAGAAGTGCGCCGCGTCGCGCAGCTCCTGATCACTCGGCGCGGGCATCTCCGGCCCACCGCTTGGCATGTCGAAGCCCGCGTTGGCCATGAACTTCGCCCACGCCGCGAACATCCCGTCACGGGAGAACGTGGCGATGATGTCATCGGTGGCGGCACGTTGCTCGGCGGCGTCGGGCAACAATTCGAGCAGCGGAGGCTCGTGCGCCACGAG
This sequence comes from Mycobacterium sp. 134, assembly GCF_048282715.1. Lineage (NCBI taxonomy): Bacteria > Bacillati > Actinomycetota > Actinomycetes > Mycobacteriales > Mycobacteriaceae > Mycobacterium > Mycobacterium sp. 134. The sequence continues at coordinate 5,016,886 of NZ_JBLVUN010000008.1, read as the reverse complement.
AGTGCCCACCCGATGGGGGTGCCGGGCGATCAACGCCAGCCCCGTCACCGCGCCGCCGGACGAGCCGAACACATCGGCTGAGGGAGCATCCAGGTCATCGAGGATCGCCGCGACGTCATCGGCCCGCAGTTCCGGCGTCGAGTCCTGCTCGGGATCGTCGAGACGACTGCCGGCCACGCCGCGCGGGTCGGCAGTCACCACGGTGTGGTCACCCGCCAGCGCGTGTGCCAGCGGCGCGAACTCGGCTGCCGCCATCGGGGCGCCGAGGATCAGCAACAACGGGCCGGTCCCACGCACCTCATAGTGCAGGCGGGCGCCGGGAACCGTGACGGTGTGAGTGGAGAGCCTGGTCGATGCGGTCATGAATGGTCTGACCGCTTCCGCGGCCAGAACTCATCGCCGCTACGGCTACTCCGCCCGCAGGCGCGACTCCACGAAACGCTCCAGCGCCTCCCACTGCTCGACGGCGTCGGCGTACGGGGCCTCGGGCTGGCGGGCGTTCTCGTCGCCGAGCACGTAGTTCACGAACTTGCCGAGCGCCTTGGTGCCCGCCAGGGTCTCGTCGACGGTCTTGTCCTCGGAGTAGTCGCTGACGTCGCGCAGCAGTTCGACGGCCAACTCCAACTGGTCGCGGTCGACCGCGTCGGGTCCGTCGGCGATGTCGTCGGAGATTCCGCTGAGGACGTAGATGTTCTCCTCGGCGACATCCACCCGCAGCGAACCGTCGGTGGCGGCGGTCCTGATGTCGTCGTAGGTGGCCAGGTCCGACAGGTCGTGGTCGTGTTCATCGGCCAGGTAGCGGGCCAGTGCGCGCTCGGAGCTGAATACGCTGATGCGACCGTTGCGGCCGAGGAAGACCGGATCGTCGTCGAGGTAGCAGCGCAGGGTGTAGACGGTGCCCGAGCCGGTCATGATGCGCACCGGGTCGATACCGACCTTCTGCCAGAAGTCCTCGTCGCCACCGAGGACGGCGGTGTCGGCAGCGCTGCGCACAGGCTCGACCGCGTCCGCGGTGTCGTCCTCGTCGTCGTCACCCTCTGTCTCGTCGGTATCCACCGCGAGGTCGTCCTCGTCCTCCTCCGGCGCCGGTTCCTCGAGCTCGGCCTCGGCCTTCTTGACCGCGTCGGCGTCGATTTCCTCGGGAATGGTGACGATCTCGTCGATGGCGTCGAGCACGCCGTCCCAGCCGCGGGCGACCACGGCTTCGATCTCGGCCCAGCGCTTGCGTCCGGAGCGGCCGGTGAAGCCTTCCAGCCCGCCACCCACCGTGCCGAGGACGGGGTTGCCGTTGAAGAACTTGCTGATGGCCGCCAGTTCGCACACCGAGCCGAGCGACGACACCACCACCAGCGTGCGGTGCAGGCTCGCGACAGCCTCCTCGGTCGGCTTGTCGGCGACCAGGTCGGGCACGCCGACGACGTCGTACTCGCGATCCTCCGACGGCTGCAGCTTGTGCGCATTGGCTGCGGTCAGCTTGTCCCACGCCGGGTGGTCGGCCAGGTCGTTGTCGGTGTTGGTGCGGACGAAGGCCGCCAGGTCAGCGACCGATTCGAACGCGTAGAGGGCGTCACCCTCGCCCAAGAAGGCCTCCCACTCGTCGCCGGCATCCCGCCAACGCGGAGCCCACAGTGTGTAAAGGTCGCCCTTGGTCAGCCCGAGCCGGACCGGCACGATGTCAGCAGCCATGCGGCACAGCCTAATGGGGTGCCCTGGACGCCAGTCAGGTTGTCTCCCCTTCGGGGCGCGGTTCGGCGGTACCGGGCCGGCAACGAATCGGCGGACACGGCTGACCTGCGGTGAAACAATGTCGGCGTGGCCGAGGTCGGGGACCGCGAACCGGCAGCCGCCGATCTCTCCTGCGGGGCATGCGGCGCTCAGGTGGGTGCGACCGCCAGGTTTTGCAGTCAGTGCGGTGCGCCGATCGCACGCACGGCGCAGCCGGCGGAGTACAAGCAGGTCACCGTGCTGTTCGCCGACGTCGTGCACTCGATGCACATCGCCGCAGCGGTGGGTGCAGAACGGCTGCGCGAGATCATGACCGATTTGGTGGTGCGGTCCGCCGCGGTGGTGCGCGGCTACGGCGGCACCGTCGGCAGTTTCACCGGTGACGGAATCATGGCGGTCTTCGGCGCGCCGCTGGCGTTGGAGCATCACGCCGTCCACGCCTGCCTGGCGGCGTTGGGTATTCAGGACGAAGCGGAACGGCTTGCGGTCGAGATTCACCGGCACGACGGCGTGGAGCTGTTGCTTCGGGTGGGCCTGAACTCCGGTGAGGTGATCGCGGGAGAGATTCGTTCCGGTCCACTCGGCTACACCGCCATCGGCGAACAGGTCGGGATGGCCCAGCGGATGGAATCGGTCGCGCCGCCCGGTGGCGTGATGCTGAGCGCGTCCACCGCGCGACTGGTCGAGGGCAATGCGATTCTCGGGGAGCCCGAGCGGGTACGGATCAAGGGGACCGACCATCCGGTGCCCGCCCGCCGGCTGATCGGTATGCGTCAGGATCGGATCATCAAGCGGGCCGAGTCGGCCCTCGTCGGTCGACGGTCGGAGATGAGCGCGGTTGACACCTTGTTGGACCGTGCCATGGACGGCGATGGCGCGGTGGTCGGTGTCGTGGGGCCGCCGGGTATCGGCAAAAGCCGCTTGGTGCGCGAGCTTTCGGCCACAGCGCTCGCACGTGGTGTCGGAGTGTTCACGACCTTCTGTGAGTCGCACGCCGGCCAGATCCCGTTTCACGTCGTCGCTGGTTTCTTGCGCGCGGCCACGGGAACGGCGGGGTGTGATGGGCAGACTGCTCGTGATCGATTGCACGACAGCTTCTCTGGTTCAGATCCGGAGGACCTGGTGCTCCTTGCCGACTTGCTGGGCTTCGCCGATCCCGATGAGCCGCTGCCCCGGATAGATCCGGACGCGCGGCGGCGGAGATTGACCGCACTGGTGTACACCGCGGCGATGGCACGGGAGAGTACGGCGCTGTACCTCATCGAGGATGCCCACTGGATCGACGAGGTCAGTGAGTCGATGCTGGCCGAGTTCCTCTCGGTGATTGCGCAGACGCCCTCGCTGGTCGTCGTGACGTACCGCCCCGAGTACGGGGGAGCACTCACCCGAGTGCCCGGCGCTTCGACTCTCGCGTTGGAGCCGTTGAGCGACAAGGAGACTGCCGCGCTGGTGTCACAACTGCTCGGTTCGGATCCCTCGGTGGCAGCGATGAATCAGATGATCATCGAACGAGCAGCCGGCACCCCATTTTTCGCCGAGGAGATGGTGCGGGACCTGGCGGAGCGCGGGGTGCTCCGCGGTGAGGTCGGCGCATACCAGTCGACGGCGGCGGTCGCCGAGGTGACGGTGCCCGCGACCTTGCAGGCGATCATCGGTGCGCGCATCGACCGGCTCGACCCGAAAGCGAAGCGCACGCTGACCGCGGCGGCGGTGGTCGGTTCACGCTTCGGCGGTGATCTGCTGATCACGCTGGGGGTCGAGCCCGAGGTCGACAACCTCGTGACAGCCCAGCTCATCGACCAGGTCGGGTTCACCCAGCAACCCGAGTACGTCTTCCACCATCCGCTCATTCGCGCCGTGGCCTACGAGTCACAACTCAGATCCGATCGCGCCGAGATGCACCGGCGGGTGGCGGCTGCACTCGAACGGCGTGAACCCGCGTCGATCGACGAGAATGCCGCCCTGATCGCCGAACATCTCGAGGCCGCAGGCGATCTGCACGCCGCGTACGGCTGGCACATGCGCGCCGCGACGTGGGCCAGGGGCCGCGACATCACCGCAGCACGACTCAGCTGGGAGCGGGCCCGAACGATCGCCGACGCGTTGCCCACCGGAGATCAGAACCGCGCGGCGATGCGCATCGCCCCGCGCGCCATGCTGTGCGCGACCGCCTATCGGTTGCGTGCACATGGCGCCGGCGCCCGCTTTGCCGAGCTGCGCACGTTGTGTACGGGCGCCGGGGACAAGCCGTCTCTGGCGATCGCCATGGCCGGGCTGGTGATGGATCACGCGTATCAGGGCCAGATTCGTCAGGCATCGCAATTGGCATCGGAAGCGATGGCCCTCATCGAGTCGGTCGCTGACGAGACCTTGACGGTGGGTCTGTCGTACCCGGCGATCTTCGCCAAGGTCGAAAGTGGCGAGTACGCCGACGTATTGCGGTGGTCGCAGAGAGTGATCGACCTGGCCGGTGGTGATCCGTTCAAGGGCAATTTCGTCTTCGGGTCTCCGTTGGCACTCGCGTTGACATCGCGGGCGACAGCCCGCTATTGCCTGGGGCTTCCTGATTGGCGGGACGACCTGCGCCATGGCATCGCCATGGCGCACACCGCCGACCCGCTGACCTACGCCGCGGTTGTCGCGGTGGGTTACTTCCCGGGGATAGCGAATGGCGTGTTGTCCGCCGATGACCGCGCGGTGCGGGAGAGCGAGGATGCGTTACGGATTGCCGAACGGTCCGGCAATGACATGGCGCTGGCGTTCGCGCGGTTCGCCCTGGGTATCGCGCTGGTGCATCGCGGCCCGGCCGTGGAGCGTGATCGCGGGCAGGTCCTCCTGGCCGAGGTCAGCGAGGTGATGGAACGTCAGCGACACAACCTCGGGGAACTGCCACTGGTCAACGTGTATCTGGCGCGCGAACGGGCCCGCCATGGAGACCATGACCAGGCGATACCGCAGATGTGCGCTGCCAACGACCAGTTGGCACGAGAGGGGCAACTGCTCGCGTGGGGCACCCCGACCACAGCTGTTGTCGCGGAGGCACTCATCGATCGTGCGGCCGAGGGCGATCTCGCCGCAGCCGAATCCGTGATCGATCGGTTGGCCGCCGCGCGGGCCGACGAGGCACTGGTGGTGCGCGACATCTGGCTGTTGCGGGTACGGGCTCTGTTGGCCAGGGCACGGGGCGACGAGGCCACCTACGGCGACTATCGGGAGCGCTATCGCGCGATGGCAGTACAGCTGGACTTCGGAGGACACATCGCGCTCGCGATGGCGATGCCGTGACGTTCACTCACACCGTGGGCCGCCAGAATCCCTGAAAGCCCTGACCGGCGTTCGTGGTTCGGACGGGTGACAGCTTCACCGGATCGCCGGCTTCGATCATCGTGTTCGCGCCGACGATCATCGCGACGTGCCCGTCCCATACCGCCAGGTCGCCCGGCCGTAGCGTTCCGGCGGACACCGCCTTGCCGATGTCCTGCTCCTGTGCGAGCCGTGGAATGTCCAGTCCGGCTTCGTGATAGGCCCACTGGGTGAGCCCGCTGCAGTCCAGGCCGACGCCCGGTGTGGTGCCGCCCCAACGGTAGGGCACGCCCAACTGGGTGAGCGCGTGCCGTACCGCGCTGGCCGCAACGGCATTGGGTGCCACGGCCGTGCTGCCGTCGGGCAGCCGCACCCCCACGCCGTCGCCGAACATGCCGGGGTCTCGTAGCCCGACCGCGGCTTCGGCGCGATCACCGATCGAAGCTGCCGGGAGATCTGCCGACGCTGCACCCCACGACTGCCCCGCCGAGGTCGGCGCGATACCGCCCGAGCCTGCCGAGAACCCCGCCGAGGCCGGGCGCATACCGCCCGCCGGCGACGAGCCCGCGGCCGGGGCGGCAACCGCGCCCGCCTGACGGTCCAGTTCGGCACGCAATTCGTCGACGACGGCCGAGGCCTCGGACACCGCGCGTCGCGCCTCGGCCTGCAACTCCTGCGCCACTCCCGGTTCGTCGAGGTGAGGGGTCAGCGCCGCGGCACGTTCTTCGAAGCGGTCGATGATCTCCTGCAGCCGGGACCGGGACCGGGCCTGCGCCACAGCCGAACCCGCGTCCCTGGCCGCGGCGCTCAATGCCTGCGCCCGCAGGGCCAGGTGCGTGACTTCCGCCGCGGCGTCCGATGCGAAGCCCGCCGCCGCCGTCGCCGACGTTCCCGACCAATCGCCCGCGGCGCGCTCCCACGACCGCACAAGCGCGACCGCGATATCCGACAGGGCGGCCTGCGCCCCGTCCAGTGCGGTCGCGGCGGGGTTGTGGGCCGGCCAGCCGCTGCCGACCAGATCCCGCAGCTCGTAGAGCGGCGCGGCCAACGCGATGGCAGAGGCGGGCACGGCTAAACCCGCGGCAACAGCTGAGCGGCCCGCTGACCGGCGGCGTCGAAGCCGGCGGCGGTGTTCCCGGCGCTGACCGCCCCAGCGCCGGTACAGGAACCCAGCGCCGCGACTGTATCGCTGTGGGCGCCGACGGCGTCGGCGAAAGCAGCCGCGAACCGGTCGCCTATCGGACCGAGAGCAGCCCCTGGTGACGGAACCGACCGCAGGGCGGCGGCCACGGCGTTGAGATCGGCGGCGTATGCGTCGAGGGCATCGCCAAGGGTGCGGATGGCCGCCATGTCGGCGCGCAGGATTTCGGCGGGCATGTGGTTAGGACGCCCGCCGGCCCCGATCGGTTCCCCTGATCTGGCTTCAGATCGCGGTGCCGCCACCGTCGGCGTGCAGCGTCGAGCCGGTGATGAACGCCGCGCGTGGTGAGGACAGGAACAGCACCGCGTGGGCGATCTCTTCAGGGGTGGCGGTGCGGCCCAACGGCAGGGCGCGGCCGAGTTCCTCGTTGGTGTCGCCCCATTGGGCCTCGACGCCTTCGGTGCGGGTCGGCCCCGGTGCCACACTGTTGACCCGCACACCGCCGGAACCGAATTCGGCGGCCCAGGTGCGGGTCAGCGATTCGACGGCCGCCTTGGAGGCACTGTAGGCCGAGGCGCCGGGCACCCCTTTCGACGCGACCATCGAGGTGACGTTGACGATGCTGCCGCGGCCGCGGTCGAGCATGCCGCCCACCAGTTGGGCCACCAGGAAGTAGGTGCCGCGCACGTTGGTGTCGAAGGTCTGCTCGAACGAGGCGACGTCCTGGTCGACGGTGAGGGCGCCGGGAAAGGCGGCTGCGTTGTTGACCAGGATGTCCAGCTGGTCACATTGCCGGGCAAGCGATTGCACCGAATCCAGGTCGGCGAGGTCGGCGCCGATGAATCGGACGTCCCGGCCGAGTGCGGCTGCGGCGTCACGTCCCCGCTGCTCGTCCCTTCCGGTGATGGTCACCGCGGCGCCCGCCCGGGCCAGCAGGTCGGCGCAGGCCAGCCCGATGCCTGCGGTGCCTCCGGTGACCAGCGCGCGGTATCCCCTGAGTTCTGCTCCGGATTCCATTGTGTCCTTCCGTTGTTCGGTCATGCGACACATCGGGTGTCGTCGTCTTCGTCGCTCAATGCCGCCCTCAGCCGTTCGCGGCTGCGGGAGATGCGCGACATCACCGTTCCCACCGGAATTTCCATGAGTGCGGCGGTTTCGGCGTAGGTGAAGCCCTCGATGTCGGCGTAGTACAAGACCGTTCGGAAACCCTCGGGCAGCGTCAGCACCGCATCCCGGATCCGGTCGTCGCAGATCGCGTCGAGCGCCCGTTCCTCGGCGGAGCGCTCCGCGGCCGTGGAGTGGAGTGCGTTGCCGAACATGTCGCTGTCGGTGATGTCGGCGACCGCGAAGGTGTCCGGACGGCGTTGCTTCATCCGATGTGTGCTGATCCACCGGTTGTGCATGATGCGGAACAGCCAGGCTCGCAGGTTGGTGCCCGGCTCGAACCGTCGGAATCCGGTGTAGGCGTTCATCAGTGTGTCCTGGACCAGATCCTCGGCATCGGCCTGGCTGTGCGTCAGTCGCCGCGCGGTGCGCAACAGGACGGTGTGGAACGGCATGGCGTCCCGGACGAACCTGGCTGCCAGCTGCGCGTCAGACTCGGCGCTGAGGTCCCCGGTGCCGATGGTCAGGGTCATCGGACGGGTGAGACATCGGTCGAGGGGGCGGCTGCGACTTTCGTCATGATCGGATCTCCAGAGTCGGGGACAAAACTGAGCGTCACCTCAGACTGCTTCGCAGAACTCCGTGACGGACCCTTGAAAACCCGTAGTCCGTGGTCCGTGGAACCGTGCCCGGATCCACCTGCACGGCAGCGGCACCGCCCGTTAAGGTCAGCGCATGGATGTACGCGTCGTCGACCACCCCCTGGCCGCCGCGCGGCTGACCACGCTGCGGGATGAGCGGACCGACAACGCGGGGTTCCGCGCGGCACTGCGCGACCTGACCCTCATGCTGGTGTACGAGGCAACCCGGGACGCGGCATCCGAGCAGATCGCGGTGCGTACTCCGGTGACCGACACCACCGGTTCGCGATTGGCCAATCCACCGCTGCTGGTCCCGGTGCTACGGGCCGGGCTGGGGATGGTCGACCAGGCGCACGCCCTGATCCCCGAAGCGCAGGTGGGATTCGTCGGGATGGCGCGCGACGAGACGACGCATCAGCCGACGCCGTACCTGGCCTCGCTGCCCGAAGACCTGAGCACCCGGTCGGTGTTCGTGCTCGACCCGATGCTGGCGACCGGCGGGTCGATGGCCTACACCATCGATCTGCTGCGGGAACGCAACGCCGTCGACATCACCGCGGTGTGTGTGGTGTGCGCGCCGCAGGGGATCGCCGCGATAGAGAAGGTCGCCCCCGAAATGCGGCTGATCACCGCCACCATCGACGAAGGTCTCAACGAAGCCGCCTATATCGTCCCGGGACTCGGCGACGCCGGGGATCGTCAGTTCGGCCCGCGCTGAGGCGCTGTCGCCGTCAGGTAGGGCCGGGACAACACCAGTGCCGCCGCGGTGGCGAGCACCAGCACGTACACCGGCAGCAGATGGATGAACGTGGTGTAGCCGATCGCGAAGTGCACGGCCAGCGCCGGCACCGTGCCCGTCACGAACCCGATCAACAACGTCCACCACACCCAGCGTTCGCCCCTGCGAAATCCCCACATCGCGATCAACGCGATCGCCAGCCCCGAACCGATCAAGGCACCCCCGAATCCGGCACGGTCATGTGCGACGAAGCTGACCAGTTGCGGGTCGGCGGTCCGTAGCGCCGCACCGTGCGTGTGCATGTATCCCAGGTCGGTGGAGACGAACACGTCGGTCAGTCCGACGAACGAGATGGTTGCCCCGGCCACGGCGAGCCCGGCGCCCAAACCGATGAACAGCAGCTGGCCCCACAGCGCATGCCGGCGCTGTGTCTCCGAACCGTCCGCCAGTGACGGCCATTGGGGCGGGTACGGCTTGTTCCACACGGCGGCGAGCAGCATCGGGAACAGGGTCACCACCACCAGGGTGTGCAGGGGATCGACGAAACCTGTTCCGACGAAATAGAACAACGTCAGAAAGGCGACCAGCCCCGAGATCAGCAGGGCATTGCGGGCCCACACCTGACCGCGCCTGATACCACCCCAGCACAATCCGGTGTACAGCACGCCGAGACCGATCATGTTGCCCGCCATGCTGATCCGGTCGTGCTGGATGAAATGCACCAGGTTGTCGTTGATCCGGCGCAGGTCATCGACGCCGAGGCCGAGGTAGGACCGGTCATAGCTCAACAACACCGGTCCGAGCGTGATGGCGCCGGCGCCCATACCTGCCACGATCAAGCCGAGCCCGGCCAGCACCCCCCACAGCCAGCCCGGCCAGCGAAACGGGTTGAGCCCGGCATCGGCCAGGCTGGGCGGCCGCGTCGTCGTCTGCGAGGCCGCCTCGATCACCCGGTTGAACCAGCCTGGCCCGCTCGCCAGCAGCACGGCCGGACGGGCCAGGACGGTGGCCGAACCGTCCCGCAGGGCAGTGACGGCGGCAGCTACGTCCGGGTCGGTCAGATAGCGATGGTCGCGCGCAGGTCCGATGGCGACTTCGTCGACGTCTTGGGTGAGCAGTTCGGCGACCTCGGCAGAGTCCACCCGGGCGACGACACGGCAGCGTCGACCCGTGGCGGCGCGCCGGACGGTCCCGACATCGGCGGCCGTGACCGGAGCGATCTCGATGATGCCCGCGCCCTGGACCGGCAACACCAGGACGGCGTCACGAGCCACCGACGGCGGGACCACCGCGCCGAACCGGCCGATCCACTCTGTCGGCAGCGGCGGGTGATCGAACACCCGCGGAATCCAGCGGTAACCGCCCGCTTCGACCAGGGTCGCCAGCAGTCGCAGCGCCCACCGCTGAGTGCGCCGTTCCCCGATGACCGCGGACGCGATGGGGCGAAGCGGTTGATAAGTCCAGTCCGGCATGAAGGTTCGCTGTTACCAGCGCGCCGCGGCGTCGGCGAGGTCCTGACTGAGCTTCTGGGCGTGAGCGCGGGCGGTATTCAGATCATCGGTCGGTGCGCAGCGGACTTCGGTGTAGGACTTGAGTTTCGGCTCGGTCCCCGATGGGCGCACCACCACCCGGACCGACGTGCCCGCGTCGCTGCCGGTGAGGATCAGCGCGTCGGTGCGCTGCTGCCCGCGTCGCTCCAGCAGATCCTCGACGGTGACGGCGATGCCGGCCAGCTCGGTCGGCGGGCCGGAGCGCAAGCGCGCCATCGCCGTCTCGGCATCGTCGACGTGGCGGCTGACCGCACCGGTGACGTGCACGCCGTGCACCTTGGCCAGGGAGTCGAGGGCATCGAGCATCGTGCGGCCCTGATCGCGCAGCGCGGCCACCAGATCGCAGGCCAGGATCGCCGCTGTGATCCCGTCCTTGTCGCGTACCGACGCAGGGTCGACACAATGCCCGATCGCCTCTTCATAGGCGTAGACCAGGGTGGTGCCGGGCGTCTGGGCGCGGGCCAGCCATTTGAATCCGGTGAGGGTTTCGGCATGCCGGGCTCCGTGCGACGCCGCGATGGAGGCGAGCATCCGGGATGACACCACCGTGCTCGCCACCAGGGCTGCTTCGCTGACCGGGCCGGGCTCGAGCTGGGACAGGATGTAATCGCCCAACAACCAACCGGTTTCGTCGCCGGTCAGCATGCGCCACCCATCCGGTCCCGGAACCCCGACGGCGCAGCGGTCGGCATCGGGATCCAGTGCGATCGCGATCTCGGCGTCGACGTCGTCGGCCAGGGCCAGCAGTGCGTCGACCGCGCCGGGCTCCTCGGGGTTGGGGAAGCTGACGGTGGGGAAGTCCGGGTCGGGGTTGAACTGTTCCTCGACCACGTGTACGTCGTCGAAACCGGCCAGGGCCAGTGCATCAAGGGCGTATTCGCCGCCGACGCCGTGCAGCGGGGTCAGCGCGACCCGCACGGAACCGGTGCTGCGCCGCACCCGCGCGGCCCGTTCCAGGTAGCCGTAGATCTGCTTGCGACCGCTGGTTTCCACTGCGGCCCTGCGGATCTCATCAGCATGCGGAGCCCGGGCCACTGCGGCCTCGATCTCGCGGTCGGCGGGGGAGATGATCTGCATACCGCCGTCGAGAAAGACCTTGTAGCCGTTGTCCGTCGGGGGATTGTGCGATGCCGTGATCTGGATGCCGGCCGCCGCGGGCAGGTGCCGCACGGTGTACGCGACCACCGGCGTCGGGACCGACGCCATCATGAGCAGGACGTCGAAACCCTCGGCGGCGAGCACTTCGGCGGCGGCGAGGGCGAATTCGTCGGACTGGTGCCGAGCGTCGCGGCCGACCACCACGTGCGACCCGCCCAGGCACCTGTCCTTGAGAACCTGGGCCAGCGCCCATGTGGTGCGCACGACGACGGCCAGGTTCATCGCATCGGGCCCACCCCGCAAGGGGCCGCGCAACCCGGCGGTGCCGAACGTCAGCGGATGGCTGAATCGGCGGTCGAGCTCATCGGGACTGCAGGCGGACAGTTCGGCCGCGGTTCGCGGGTCGGGGTCATGTGCGATCCAATCGGCGGCGGCGGTCGCGATGGAGGTCATGATCCAAGTGTGCCCGCAGTGGCGTCCGCGTAAGCCAGCTTGCGCAGGACCGGTGCCACCAGCATCAGCAGATCGAACTCCAGATCCGTCAGGTTCTCCCGCATGGTGGCGTGCAGCCAGGCGTCCCGTTCGGCGCGGTCGGCCTGCAGCAACGCCGTACCTTCTGCGGTGATCTCGATGAGCTGCCGGCGACGGTCGTTGTCGTCGGGACGCCGGGCGATCAGGCCACGGCGGACGAGTTCGTTGATGCTGTCGGTCAGCGACTGGGCCCGCACGTGCAACCGCGCGCCCATCTCGGCCGGAGTGGTGGTTCCGCTGCGACTGGCCTCGCCGAGCAGTTCCAGCTGGCTCAAGGTCAGGCCGTGATCTGGACGGTGTCTTCGCATCTGGCGGGTCACCGCCATCATCGACTCACGCAGTTCGGTCGCTGATGTTGCAGCCATAGAGAAGTTATACCTTGGCATTGCCGCTTATCGAAGCACTAATCCCGCTCCCGGACACGTAAAGTGCAAAGGTATCCCTTACTATTTAAGTAGGAGGTGCGAGAAGGGGATGACGCGGATTCTGCGGTGGGTGCTGCTGGTCATCGCGACTGTCGCCGTCACCGTCCCGCTCAACCTCGTCGGCGTTCCCTCGGCCGCCCTGTTCGCCGGGCTGGTGGTGGGCGTCGCGCTGGCCCTGGCCTCGCTGGCCCCGGACCGGATGCCGCCCCCTGCCGGGGTGATCGCCCAAGGGGTGTTGGGGGTCTACATCGGCACGATGGTCCATCAGGACGCCGTCGGCGCGCTCCGCTCGGACTGGCTGATCGTGCTCGTGATCTCGGTGGCCACGTTGCTGCTCAGCGTCCTCGCCGGTGGATTGCTGGGCCTGCACCGCGACGTCAGCCCGCTGACCGGGTCGCTGGCGCTGGTTGCCGGTGGCGCGTCGGGGCTGGTGGCCATCGCCCGCGAACTCGGCGGTGACGATCGCGTCGTCTCCGTCGTCCAGTACCTGCGGGTGGCCCTCGTCACCGCGACCATTCCGCTCGTGGTGACACTGGTGTTTCATGCCGATCGGTCGCATCCGGCAGCCAATCCGGCCGGGTCTCCGGGTCAAACCGATTCGGCACCTTGGTATCTCAGCCTGCTGATGCTGGCCGCCATCGTCGCTGTCGGCATCGTCGGCGGGCGCTGGGCCAAGCTGCCCGGCGCAGGGCTCCTGGGCCCGCTGGCCCTGACGGTGGCACTGCAACTCACCGGTCAGTCCTTCGGGCTGACGGTCCCGGTGCTGTTGGTGCAGGCGGCCTACATGGTGATCGGCTGGCAGGCCGGCGTCGCCTTCACCCGCGAATCGCTCCGCGCGATCGGGCGGATCCTTCCGCTGGCGCTCACGCTGATCGTGGTGCTCGGCGCGGCCACCGCGGGCCTGGGCGTGGTGCTGGCCGATGTCACCGGGATGACCCAACTCGAGGGTTACCTCGCAACCAGTCCCGGTGGTGTCTACGCGGTGTTGGCCACCGCGGTCGAGACCGGTTCCAATGTCACCTTCATCATCGCCGCCCAGGTACTGCGGGTCCTGCTGATGCTGTTCGCGGCGCCGCTGATGGCCAGGGTGATGGCCCGGATGGGCAGGCGGCGCGGCCTGCGTCACGGCCGGCGGGAAGAAGAACCGGTCGCCGCTGCCCGGCGATAGATGATCGGCTGAGCCGCCACGTCATTGGCCTTGAAATTGGCCAGGACGAACGACCGGAACGTGCGACGGAACAGCAGGCTGGGCAGGAACGCCCGCAGAGTCGGCCAACTGGCGTGGTTGACCACGCGGTAGTCGGTCGGCTCACCGGGCCGCGGGGAGAGCAGCGTGGAGTCCGGCAGTGCGGTGTGACGCTGAAACCACCCCGCCGTGTATTCCCATGTGGCGTAGACCGTTTCCGCTGAATCGCAGTGAAAGTAGTTGAACAGGAACCAGCGGTCGCCGGTGTGGTCGACGTCGGCGATCCGGGCCGCGTTGTCGGCCGCCATCTCATACGAATGACGTGCGCTCTGGTGCATTTCGGAAAGCATGGCGCGGTAGGCGTCGTCCGCTCTCACGTTGTCGATCGCGTCGACGCCGGTGGTGCGTATCAGAACGACCAGGTCGTGGCGGGCGGGCCGGACACCTGCACGCGCCAGCAGCGCCGCGCCCTCACCGGGTGGACGCAGCGCCCCGCGGAACACCACGGCTTCGACGACGTCGTCTCGGTGAGCCAGTGTTGCCGCCCACCCTGCGAGGTGGATGGCCAGCCGGCGCCGGGTGCGTGACGGCAGGGCGAGCGGGCCGCCCCAACGCCCGGCCTCGGCCGCCAGGATCAGGAACCCGTCGTCGGTCGGGTCGGTGAGTCGGACCGGTACTGCGAGTTGATCGTTGACGAGCTTCATCAGCTTTCCTTTGCTCAACGCCGGTTCAGGCCGGACAGCCGCCAGGCCAGCGCCGGCGGACGGCGGGCAGCCTGCCGGCCATGCGCATGGCGCGATTGCGGATGGGGCGGCGGCGGGCGGATGCGGTGGCGAGTTCGGTGAGCCGGCTGGTCATCGTGACGACCCCACGTGCGGTGCGGTGCCGGGTGGCGGCGTACTCGTCGAGCAGCGCCGCGTCGGCCCCGGTGTCCAGCACCCGCGAGAGGAGCTCGCCCAGGGCGACGGCGTCCTCGATCCCGAGGTTCATGCCCTGTCCGCCAGCGGGAGAGTGGACGTGCGCGGCGTCGCCCGCCAGCAGGACGCGGTTGTCCCGGAACACGTCGGCGATCCGGTGATGCACACGGAAGCGTGATCCCCAGACGATTTCCTCGACCACCGCCGGCCGTGACACCGGGCCGCGCTCGTCCAACAGCGACTGCACGAACGCGATGTCGGGGTGCTGTGGCGCCTCGTTCACCGTGGCGACGATGCGGTACATCCCGTCGGGCAAGGGCGCGACCACCACCAGACCCGCCGGCGAGAAGTACAGGATGACCTCGTCGGCCGGAACACCGCCGGACAGGCGGACGTCGGCGAGTGCGAACGATTCGCCGTACGTGCCGCCGCTGAACGCGATATCGGCCTGGTCCCGGACCGTGCTGTGCATGCCGTCGGCACCGACCAGGTATCTGGCCCGGATCTGCTGGCCGTCGGCGAACGTGGCGATCGCATGCTCGCCGGTCTGCCGGATCCCGGTCACCGACGCCGGGCGGATGACCTTGCCGCCCAGTTCCTCCAGCCGGTTGAGGAGGAACGCTTCGGTATCGGCCTGCGAGATCATCAACGTGTACGGGTACCGGGTCGGCAGCTCGCTGAACGGCACCGCGATCAGGAGATCGTCTCGGTCCCGGATGGCGAAGGTGGGGGTGTGGACGCCCCGTGCGACGAGTGCGTCGACCACGCCGTAGGGCTCCAGTAATTCGAGGGTCCGCGGGTGGACCACGGCGGCGCGAGAGGTGTTGGCGCCCTCGGCTTGGCGGTCGACCACGGTCACGTCGTGGCCGTGCTGAACGAGCACGATGGCCGCGGTCAGGCCGACGGGCCCGGCTCCGACGATCAGTACGTCTGTAGTGGTCGTTTGCATCTTCGGCTCCTTTGTCAACAACCGTTGGTCAACAACTGTTGACTTCAACTTAGGAGCCTTCCGGCACGATGTCAACGGTTGTTGGCCTACACTTGTTGGCATGCGACGACCGGCAGCTGAGACCAAGTCCGTCATCCTCGCCGCGGCCCGTGAGCGATTCGCCGCAGACGGATACGAGCGGGCCACCATCCGGGCCATCGCCGCGGATGCCGCCATCGACCCGTCGATGGTGATGCGCTACTACGGCAACAAGGAGCGGCTGTTCGCCGCCGCTGCCGAGTTCGATCTGGAACTACCCGATCTGACCCAGGTGCCTCGGGAGCAGGTCGGTGGCGCGCTGGCCGCGCACTTCCTCGAACGCTGGGAGCGGGACGAAGCGCTGTTGATCCTGCTGCGGGCCGGCGTGACCAACGAGGCCGTCGCCGAGCGGATGCGCACGATCTTCGCCGCGCAACTCGCGCCGGTCATCGCAGAAACCACGGGGAACGCACCCGACACCCCCGCACGGGCCAGCCTCGCGGCGTCGCAGGTGCTCGGGATGGCGTTGTGCCGCTACGTCCTGGAATTCCCGCCCCTGGTCGCCATGCCCCGACAGGAGGTCGTCGACTGGATCGGGCCCACGCTGCAGCGGTATCTGGTCGGCTAGATCTGTTCGATCACCGAACGCAGGAGCGCACCCATCCGGGTCGCGGACTGACGCCCGGCCTCGAGCACCTCGGCGTGGCTGAGCGGCTCGCCCGTCATCCCCGCGGCCAGGTTGGTCACCATCGAGATTCCCAACACCTGCAGACCCGCGGCCCGGGCGGCGATCGTCTCGTGCACCGTCGACATACCGACCAGGTCGGCGCCCAGGGTGCGCAGCATCCGGATCTCGGCGGGGGTCTCGTAGTGCGGGCCCGGCAACCCGGCGTAGACGCCCTCGGCCAGGGACGGGTCGATCTCCCGCGCCAGAGCCCGCAGCCTGGGGGAGTAGGCGTCGACCAGGTCGACGAACTGCGCCCCGACCAGTGGAGACCGTGCGGTGAGGTTGAGGTGGTCGCTGATCAGGACCGGCTGGCCGACCTGGTAGTCCGCACGTAGGCCGCCGGCAGCGTTGGTGAGCACCACCGTGGACGCCCCCGCAGCCGCCGCGGTCCGCACCGGATGCACCACATGCTGCAGGTCATGGCCCTCATAGGCATGGATACGCCCGGCCAGCACCAGGATCCGATGGTCGCCGATGCGGACCGAGTGCACCCGGCCGCCGTGCCCCTCCGCGCTCGGCGGCGTGAAGCCCGGGACGTCGGCCATCGGCACCGATGCGACCGGGGCACCGAGCTCGGCCACCGCGGGCGCCCAGCCCGAGCCGAGCACCACCGCGACATCGTGGCGATCGACGCCGGTGCGTTCTGCGATGGCGGCGGCTGCCTGGCTGGATGGCTGGGGATCGGTCACGATAGGCGAGCTTAACGGCCATGAACACGCAGTGAGATACTGCGAGGATGTCGTCTGCCACCGCCTCGCTGAGCGTCGAGGAAGCCGTCAACCGGCATCGTGGCGACCTCATCGAGCTCTCTCATTCGATCCACGCCGAGCCCGAGTTGGCCTTCGCCGAGCATCGCAGCTGCGCCAAGACGCAGGCGCTGGTGGCCGAGTACGGATTCGACATCACCAAGGCGGCCGGCGGGCTGGACACCGCGTTCCGGGCCTCCTACGGCAGCGGCCCGCTCGTCGTCGGGATCTGTGCCGAGTACGACGCTCTCCCCGAGATCGGGCATGCCTGCGGACACAACATCATCGCCGCCTCGGCGGTCGGCGCTGCGTTGGCCCTGGCCGACGTGGCCGACGTCCTCGGCCTGACCGTGGTGCTCGTCGGTACCCCGGCCGAGGAACTCGGTGGCGGAAAAGTGTTGCTGCTCGACGCCGGAGTCTTCGACGACATCGCGGCAACGGTCATGCTGCACCCCGGGCCGGTGGACATCGCCGCGGCCCGGTCGCTGGCGCTGTCCGAGGTGACGGTCAATTACACGGGCCGGGAGTCGCATGCGGCCGTGGCGCCCTATCTGGGGGTCAACGCCGGCGATGCGGTCACCGTCGCGCAGGTGGCCATCGGCCTGTTGCGCCAGCAGCTCATGCCGGGGCAGATGGTGCACGGCATCGTCACCCATGGCGGGCAGGCCACCAACGTGATCCCCGGCCGGGCCGAGATGCGTTACACCATGCGGGCCACCGGCATGTCCGCGCTGCGTGAGCTGGAAGTCCGGATGGCCGGGTGCTTTTCGGCCGGGGCACTGGCGACGGGCTGCGAGCACCAGGTCACCGAGATCGCCCCGGCCTACGCCGAGCTGGCGCCTGACCCGTGGCTCTCGGAGACCATCCGTGCCGAGATGTTGCGACTGGGCCGTAACCCGTTGCCGGAGAACGTGGAGGCGAGTGTGCCGCTGGGCAGTACCGACATGGGCAACATCAGCCAGATGATGCCCGGCATTCATCCGGTGATCGGGATCGACTCGGGCGGGGCTGCCATCCACCAGCCGGCGTTCACCGCCGCAGCAGCGGGCCCGAGTGCCGACAAAGCCGTGTTGGAGGGTGCAATCATGTTGGCCCGCACCGTGGTTCGGTTGGCCGAGACCCCGGCGGAGCGAGATCGAGTGTTGGAAGCGCTGCACCGGAGGGCGGCCGCATGAGCGTGTTGCAGCATGCCGCTGCCCGCTGGTTGTCGGCCAACTACGACGAGATGGTGTCGTGGCGGCGGCACCTGCACGCCCATCCCGAACTGGGGCGCCAGGAGTTCGCCACCACCGAGTTCGTCGCTCGCGTTCTCGCCGAGGCCGGACTGAACCCCAAGGTGCTACCCGGGGGTACCGGGTTGACCTGTGATTTCGGGCCGGAGGATGGTCCGCGGATCGCGCTGCGCGCCGACATGGACGCGCTGCCGATGGTCGATCGGACCGGTGCGCCCTATGCCTCGACGGTGCCCAATGTCGCGCATGCCTGCGGGCACGATGCGCACACCGCGATACTGCTGGGCGCCGCGATGGCCCTGTCGTCGGTGCCGGAGTTGCCGGTCGGGGTGCGACTGCTGTTCCAGGCGGCCGAGGAGCTGATGCCCGGCGGCGCGATCGACGCGATCAATGCGGGCGTCCTGAACGGCGTGAGCCGGATCTTCGCCCTGCACTGCGATCCTCGCCTGGCCGTGGGGCAGGTGGCCACCAAGCCAGGGCCGATCACCTCGGCGGCCGATTCCATCGAGATCACCCTGCACTCACCGGGCGGGCACACCTCGCGGCCGCACTTGACCGGCGATCTGGTCTACGGACTCGGCACGCTCATCACCGGGTTGCCCGGCGTGCTGTCCCGTCGCATCGACCCGCGCCACGACACCGTCATGGTGTGGGGTGCGGTCAACGCTGGGGTGGCCGCCAACGCCATCCCACAGATCGGCACCCTGGCCGGGACGATCCGCACCGCCAGCCGCGACACCTGGCTGACCCTGGAATCGATTGTGGAAGACACGGTTTCCGCCCTGCTGGCGCCGCTGAACATTTCCCACAGCCTCAACTACCGGCGCGGGGTGCCGCCGGTGGTCAACGAAGAGGTGTCCACGCGCATCCTCACCCACGCCATCGAGGCGATCGGTCCCGACGTGCTGGCCGACACCCATCAGTCCGGCGGTGGCGAGGACTTCTCCTGGTACCTCGAAGACGTGCCCGGTGCGATGGGACGACTCGGCGTGTGGAGTGGGCAAGGCCCACAGCTGGATCTGCACCAACCCACGTTCGACATCGACGAGCGCGCACTCGGCGTCGGCGTGCGCACGATGGTGAACATCATCGCCGCGTCTGCCTAGCTGTTTCCCTGCCCCGCGAGTTCCCTGCACCGCGAGCGACCGTGTCTGTACGGCGACACGCCGCATTCTGTGTACCGCAGCGGTCGCTCGCGCAGTGGCGAAGCCAGTTATCCACAGCTTCACAAACTCTGACTATCCCTCGGCCATAGCAAATGCCCACGATCGTGGGCATGGATCAGCAGCTGCAAACGATCTTCCAGGCACAGGGTGGCGTTGCGACCAATGCCCAGATCCTGTCCCGCATCTCGCGACGTCAACTCCAGTCGGCAGTGAATTGTGGTGTGCTGGAACGAATATGGCAGGGAATGTACTGCCTCGGCGCGCCTGACTTGCTGACACGTCTGCGTGGCCTGGACCTGTCCTGCGGCGCCCGAGTCCCCGTATGCCTGGGAACTGCCGCGGCAATCCACGGTTTCGACATCCAGCAGCCCATCGACCTGCATGTATTGGAACCGATCGGATCGCGATTGCGCTCCTGCGACGGATTGGTGGTGCACCGGCGCGACGGCGCTCCGCTCACAATCGTGCAGGAGCGGCTGGTGACGACCGCGAGTTGGACGGCGATCGAGGTGGCCCGCACACTGCGCCGGCCGCGCGCCCTGGCAACACTGGACGCAGCAGTACGAAGCGGGACCTGTGTCCGGTCCGATCTTTGGCGTGCAGCCCTTGATCAGGCCGGCCGTCGAGGCATCGTCGCTGTCCGCAACTTGATCGGGCTGGCCGACGGACGTGCCGAGTCGCCGATGGAAAGTGAGGCCCGGCTGGTCATGATCGACGGCGGTCTTCCGATGCCCGAATTGCAGTACGAGGTCATCGTCGGCAACGGACAGGTGCGCCGCCTCGACTTCGCCTGGCCCGAGCAGCAATTGGCTGTCGAGTACGACGGTGTGGACTGGCATGGCAGTCCCGATGCATTACGGAAGGACCGTCGACGCACCGCGGCTCTGATGGATGTCGGCTGGAGCGTCATCGCGATCGTGTTCGAGGACGTTCGTCATCGCCAAGGGGAGATGGTGGCGCGCATCAGCCGACAGCTGCGTGTGGCCCAAGCTGCGTGAGCGACCGTTTCGGTACGCAAGATGCGGCGTGTCGCCGTACAGACACGGTCGCTCGCGGGGCAAGCGGGGCAAGCGGGGCAAAAGTCGGCTACGGACCGATGTTGCGGGCGGGGCGGGTGCGCAGATCGTGCACGTACGTGTCCGGCGCCCCGGCGATCTCCGCGGCGTCGGCCATCACCCCGAGATAGCGGGCCGAGGGCAGACCGCCCTCCCAGGCGTCAACCACATACAGCCAGGCCAGCACCGGGTCGGTGGTGGTGTCCGACGACAGCCGGTCCACCCGGCAACGGATCTTCTTGTGGAACCCGAGCTCGGAACCTTCCCAGTGGTCCAGGCTCTGCTCGTCGGCTGACGTCATGTCGTAGAGCACCACGAACACCTTCGACAGCGGGTCTTCGACGACGGTCGCCAGCGCGCCTTCCCAGCCGATGTCCTCACCGCCGAACGTCAGCCGCCAGCCATGCAACCACCCGGTACCCGCCATCGGCGAGTGCGGAGCCCGCTCCTGCATTTGCTCCGGGTGCATATTCGATCCATACGCGGCGTACAGCGGCACGGTAAGACAGCTTAATCGGCGAAGTTGGTTAGGTTAGTCCCGTGGCTACCCGCATCGTGATCATCGGCGGCGGACCCGCCGGCTATGAGGCGGCGCTTGTCGCCGCCGCCCGCGGCCCCGAGGTCGCCCACGTCACCATCGTCGACTGCGACGGCATCGGTGGCGCGTGCGTGCTGTGGGACTGCGTGCCGTCCAAGACGTTCATCGCCTCCACGGGTGTGCGCACAGAGCTCCGGCGGGCTCCCAACCTGGGCTATTCGCTGGATTTCGAGCAGTCCAAGATCTCGCTGCCGCAGATCAACGAGCGCGTGAAGACCCTGGCGACGGCGCAGTCCGAAGACATCGCCGAGCGGTTGCGCAGCGAGGGCATCGAGTTGATCGCGGGCCGTGGCGAACTGATCGACGACGTCCCGGGCATGGCCCAGCACCGGGTGAAAGTCACCGGCCCGGACGGCGTGGTCAGCCAGCTGACCGCCGATGTGGTGTTGATCTCCACCGGTGCCAGCCCGCGGGTGCTGCCCAACGCCGCGCCTGACGGGGAACGCATCCTCAACTGGCGCCAGCTCTACGACCTGGAAGCGCTGCCCGAACACCTCGTGGTGGTGGGGTCGGGTGTCACCGGCGCCGAGTTCGTCAACGCCTACACCGAGCTCGGGGTGACGGTGACGGTCGTGGCCAGCCGCGACCAGATCCTGCCGCACGAGGACTCCGACGCTGCCGCGGTGCTGGAGGAAGTGTTCTCCGAACGCGGTGTCACGCTCGTCAAGAACGCCCGCGCCGAGTCGGTCACCCGCACCGACAGCGGGGTCCGGGTCACCATGGCCGACGGCCGCACCGTCGACGGCAGCCATGCGCTGATGACGGTCGGTTCGGTACCCAATACGAGTGGTCTCGGGCTTGAGCGTGTCGGCATCGAACTCGGGCCCGGCAACTACCTCAAGGTCGACCGCGTGTCGCGGACCCCGGTGCCCGGCATCTACGCGGCGGGGGACTGCACCGGTCTACTGCCGCTGGCGTCGGTGGCGGCCATGCAGGGACGCATCGCGATGTATCACGCCCTGGGTGAGGCGGTGGCCCCGATCCGGCTGCGGACCGTCGCCGCGGCGGTGTTCACCCGCCCCGAGATCGCCGCCGTCGGCGTTCCGCAGGCCGCGATCGACGACGGGTCCGTGCCGGCCCGCACCCTGACACTGCCGCTCAACACCAACGCCCGGGCCAAGATGTCCAGCCTGCGCCGCGGCTTCGTCAAGATCTTCTGCCGGCCGGCTACGGGCGTGGTGATCGGCGGTGTGGTGGTGGCGCCGATCGCCTCCGAGCTGATCCTGCCGATCGCGCTGGCCGTGCAGAACGGCATCCCGGTCGACGAGTTGGCCCAGACGTTCTCGGTGTACCCGTCGTTGTCCGGTTCGATCACCGAGGCGGCGCGTCAATTGATGAAACACGACGACCTGGACTAGAGAATCGGGCGGATCCCACGTCGTCCACGTAGCCTGGGGATCGTGACTGACCCGATCTCAGCACCGGGCGACGGGCAAACCTTCCTCGGACCGCAGCAAAGGGCGCAAGCCTGGCAACGACTCGGCAGTGAACAATTCGACGTGGTGGTGATCGGTGGCGGTGTCGTGGGCGCCGGCGCAGCGCTCGACGCGGCGACGCGCGGCCTCAAGGTCGCCCTGGTCGAGGCCCGTGACTTCGCGTCCGGCACCTCCAGCCGCAGCTCCAAGATGTTCCACGGCGGCCTGCGCTACCTCGAGCAGTTGGAGTTCGGGCTGGTGCGTGAGGCCCTGTACGAGCGTGAACTGAGCCTGACCACGCTCGCGCCGCACCTGGTCAAACCGCTGCCGTTCCTGTTTCCGTTGACCAACCGGTGGTGGGAGCGGCCCTACGTGGCGGCCGGCATCTTCCTCTACGACCAGCTGGGCGGCGCGAAATCCGTTCCCGCGCAAAAGCATCTGACCAAGTCCGGGGCACTGCGGTTGGCTCCGGGGCTCAAGCGCAGCTCGCTCATCGGTGGGATCCGTTACTACGACACCGTCGTCGACGACGCCCGGCACACCATGACCGTGGCACGCACCGCCGCCCACTACGGGGCTGTGGTGCGCTCGTCGAGCCAGGTGGTGGCATTGTTGCGCGAAGGCGATCGCGTGGTGGGTGTCACGCTTCGCGATTCCGAGGACGGGGCCATCACCGAAGTGCGCGGCCATGTCGTGGTCAACGCCACCGGGGTGTGGACCGACGAGATCCAGGCCCTGTCCAAGGAGCGCGGCCGATTCCGGGTGCGCGCATCCAAGGGCGTGCACATCGTGGTGCCGCGCGACCGGATCGTCAGCGAGGTGGCGATCATCCTGCGCACCGAGAAATCGGTGCTGTTCGTGATCCCGTGGGGTACGCACTGGATCATCGGCACCACCGACACGGACTGGAATCTGGACCTGGCGCATCCCGCCGCGACCAAGGCCGACATCGACTACATCCTGGGGCATGTCAACACCGTGCTGGCCACCCCGCTTACCCATGACGACATCGACGGCGTCTACGCCGGGTTGCGTCCGCTGCTGGCCGGGGAGAGTGAGGAAACCTCCAAGCTCTCGCGTGAGCACGCCGTCGCGGTGCCCTCGCCGGGGTTGGTGGCCATCGCGGGCGGGAAGTACACCACTTACCGGGTGATGGCGGCCGACGCGATCGATGCTGCCGCAGAGTACATCCCGGCCCGGGTGGCGCCGTCGATCACCGAGAAGGTGCCGCTGATGGGGGCCGACGGGTACTTCGCGTTGATCAACCAGACCGAGTTCGTCGGGAAGCATTACGGGCTGCACCCGTATCGGGTCCGGCACCTGTTGGACCGGTACGGCTCGCTGATCGGCGAGGTGCTCAAGATGGCCGAGGGCCGGCCCGAACTGCTGGCCCCGATCACCGATGCGCCGGTGTACCTCAAGGTCGAGGCCTACTATGCCGCCGCGGCCGAAGGGGCACTGCATCTGGAGGACATCCTGGCCCGCCGGATGCGGATCGCGATCGAATACCCGCACCGCGGCGTCGATTGCGCCCGCGAGGTCGCCGAAGTGATTGCGCCAGTGCTGGGATGGACGGCCGAAGACGTCGACCGCGAGGTCGCCACCTACATCGCCCGGGTGGAGGCCGAGGTGCTTTCGCAGACCCAGCCCGACGACGAGTCCGCCGATGCCCTGCGCCAGGCCGCGCCCGAGGCCCGCGCCGAGATCCTTGAGCCTGTGCCGTTGAATTGAGAAAGCCCGGTTCCCAACGCTCTTCGCGCAGGCGCTCATCGCCGCCGCTGCCGGTGCGTGACGGACTCGGCCCGGCGCGGCTGCGGCTGTTGGGCGGCAATGTGTACGACGAGTTGCAGGCGCGGTTCGGCATCGGTGCGAAAGTGCTTGCCGGAGAAGTGGTTCTGCCGGACGGATCGCCGGTCGATGCGACGACGACACTGCCCGCGGGTGCGCACGTCTACTTCTACCGGGACCTGGTCGACGAGGTGGAGGTGCCGTTCGGCATCCCGGTGCTCTACCGCGACGACGACATCGTCGTGGTCGACAAGCCGCACTTCCTGGCCACCATGCCCCGTGGCGGCCACGTCGCGCAGACCGCGCTGGTGCGGCTGCGTCGCGAACTGGACCTACCGGACCTGAGCCCCGCGCATCGGCTGGACCGGCTGACCGCGGGCGTGCTGCTGTTCACCGTGCGCCGCGAGGTCCGGGGCCCATACCAGCGGCTGTTCGCCGAGGGTGGGGTTCGCAAGACGTATCTGGCCCGTGCTGACGGGGTGGTCACGGTGCCACTACCCGCCACGCTGCGCAGCCGTATCGTCAAGCAGCGCGGTCGGTTACAGGCTTTCGAGGAACCCGGTGAGCCCAACGCCGAGACCTACGTCGAGGCGATGGGAAGCGGGCTCTACCGGCTCTCGCCCCGCACCGGGCAGACGCATCAGTTGCGCGTGCACATGGCCTCGATCGGGCTGCCGATCATCGGTGACTCCCTCTATCCCAACGTGATCGACGTCGCGCCCGATGATTTCGGCAACCCGCTGCAGCTGCTGGCCCAGCGCCTGGCGTTCACCGACCCGATCACCGGTGAGGACCGCGAGTTCGTCAGTGCCCGCGTAGTGGGCTGAAGCCTTGCGTGACGGCACCGCGGTGATGTTCTACTGACGGGGTGAACCGTGAGACTTTTGACCATCTGTTCGACATGACCGACCGGACCGTGATCGTCACCGGTGGCACCCGCGGCATCGGATTGGCTCTCGCCGAGGGTTTTACGCTGGCCGGTGCACGCGTGGTGGTTGCCAGCCGCAAGCCCGAGGCCTGCGAGCAGGCGGCCGAGCATCTGCGTGAACTCGGGGGACAGGCCATCGGGGTGCCCACGCACAGCGGCAACATCGACGACCTCGGCGCACTGGTGGAGCGCACGGTCGCCGAGTTCGGCGGGATCGATGTGGTGGTCAACAACGCGGCCAACGCGCTGGCGCAGCCGTTGGGGCAGATGACGCCTGAGGCCTGGGCCAAGTCCTATGAGGTGAACCTGCGTGGGCCGGTTTTCCTGGTGCAGCACGCATTGCCGCACCTGAAGGCCAGCCCGAAGGCGGCGGTGCTGAACATGGTGTCGGTCGGGGCGTTCAACTTCGCCCCTGCGCTGTCCATCTACGCCTCGGGCAAGGCCGCCCTGATGTCGGTGACCCGGTCGATGGCGGCCGAGTTCGCGCCGCTGGGCATCCGGGTCAACGCGATGGCCCCGGGGCCGGTCGATACCGACATGATGCGCAACAACCCGCAGGAGGCCATCGATCTCATGAAGGGCGGGACCTTGATGAAGCGGCTGGCCACACCCGACGAGATGGTCGGCGCGGCCCTGCTGATGTGTTCGGACGCCGGCAGCTACATGACCGGGCAGGTGGTCATCGTCGACGGTGGCGGGACACCTCGCTGACCTCGGCCAGGCTCCCGGTACCGACGGACAAGATCTGGCTGCGGTTCTCCACGTGCAGCGCTGTTTCCAGGCAGCCGGCGTCGAGGTTGGCCCAGAGCACCTGCTTGGTCGATTCCAGCCCGAATTTACCGTAGCCGCAGAGGGTTTCGGCAATCTCCAGGGCCGCGTCGAGCAGGTTCGCGGTGTCGTCGACGATGCGGGTGACCAGTCCGAGCCGCAGTGCCTCCGGCGCCTCGACCGCACGCGCGGTGAGGATCAGGTCGAACGCCGGGCCCGCACCGATGATCCGGGGCAGGGTGTAGCTCACCCCGATGTCACAGCCGCCGATGCCCAGCTTGATGAACTGCGTGCAGAACTTCGCCGACGGGCCGGCGATGCGGATGTCGCTGGCTGCCGCCAGGGCGAAGCCGCCACCGTATGCCGCGCCGTTGACCGCGGCGATGACCGGTTGGCGGAGCCGGTGCAGTTTGACTGTCAGGTTCGCGATGCGTTCCTGCCAGCGCATGCCCGAGCGGGGAAACTCGGTGCCGCCGCCGGCCTCGGGCGGATTGGGATCGCTGAGATCCAGCCCCGAGCAGAAGCCGCGACCGGCGCCGGTGAGCACCACGACGCGGCACTCGTTGTTCGCCGCGATAGCGTCCAGGGTGGTGTGCAGGGCCTCGACCAGTTCGTAGGACAGCGCGTTGAGTTTCTCGGGGCGATTGAGCGTGACGACGGCGATTTCGGGCCGCGGGTAGGCAAGATCGAGAGGCTGTGCAGGGGACATGAGCGGACCCTAGCCGGTGCTACGCCACCCATTGACGCCAACGGCGATCATCCGTAGTTGTTTGACCGCGGTGCGGTGGATGGCCTCGACCGCCGCCGCGTCCCCTGCATCTTCGAGGCTCTCGGCTATCGAGATCATCGCATTGACGAACAGATTGGCCAGGATGTTGAGATCCTCGCTGCTCCAGTCCTTGAGGCCGGGGAAGCGGGCCAAGTCGATCGCCAGCTCGGACGTGATCAACCGGATCTCGGTGCGAATCGCGTAACGCAGCACCGACACACCGCTGGAACGTTCGCGGGCGATGAACCGCCAGTGCTCGCGCCGGTCGTTGAAACTGCCGATCAGGATCTCGGCCGAGGATTCGATGACGTGATGCGGGTCGAGCTTGCCGGCACGCGCACCGCGCAGCATGTCCCGCAGGGATCGGAACGACTCATCGATGAGGACCAGGCCGAGCGCATCCATCGAGTCGAAGTGCCGGTAGAACGCGGCAGGCACGATGCCTGCCTCCCGGGTGACCTCCCGCAGGGACAGCGCGCTGAAGCTGCGGTCTTCCAGCAGGGTCAGCGCCGCGGTGATGATCGCGCGCCGGGTGGCCTCCTTGCGTTCTTCCCGGGACAGCGTGTCCCGCGACCGCGACGACGATTCGGTCCGTCGCGTTCGTGACGTGGATGTTCGTGAATTGGGCGTACGTTTGTTCACTGATGTGAACCCTACCACTTGCTGGGTTTTTATCGTTGACAGAGTCGGGTGTGCACGCGCACTGTGTACACATGTTCACTCAAACATTGGCTGAAGGTGTTGGCCGGCGGCTACTGTCCGGCCCGCGAATGAGTGCTCTCGCGAACCTGCTTACCGGCCCCCACGGAGTCGACCGCTACACCGAGCTGGTCGAGCCGACTTGGACCCGCGGCGACGCCCGGGCCAAGGTGGTGGCAGTGCGGCGCCAGACGCCGCGCAGCGTCACGCTGACCCTCGAACCGAACGCGGCCTTCGCCGGATTTCGGGCGGGTCAGCACATCAACCTCTCCGTCGAGATCAACGGTCGGCGCCGCACCCGGTGCTACTCGCCGGCCAACGCGCAAGGGGCGGCCCACCTGGAGTTGACCATCGGCCGCCACGACGGCGGGCTGGTCTCGACCTACCTGTGTGACCACGCCTACCCGGGCATGGTGCTGGGGCTCGACTCGGTCGGCGGAGATTTCGTCCTGCCCGAGGCGCTGCCGCAGCGCATCCTCTTCGTCTCCGGCGGCAGCGGCATCACCCCGGTGTTGTCCATGCTGCGCACATTGCGTGCACAGGCGTTCACCGGGGAGGTCGCGTTCCTGCACTACGCCCGCGGCGCCGACGAGGCCTGTTACCGCTCTGAGCTGGCGGCCATGCGGTCGGCCCGGGTGCGGGTCCTGCACGGCTACACCCGCGACGAAGCCGTCGGGGATCTGGACGGGTACTTCGGTCCCGCACACCTGGCCGCCGCCTTCGCCGACGCCCAGCCGGACGCCGTGTTCGTCTGTGGCCCGCAGGCACTGGTCGACGCGGTGCGGGAGGTGCGTCCCGACGCGCACTCGGAGAGCTTCGTCCCACCCGTGTTCGCCGTGCCGACCGGATCCACCGGAGGCACCATTCGGTTCGCCGACAGCGACGTGGAGGTGGCCGACGATGGCCAGCCGCTGCTGGTGCAGGCCGAGGCCGCCGGCCTCACACCGGAAAGCGGCTGCCGGATGGGCATCTGCCACACCTGCACCCGATTCAAGACCAGCGGCGCCGTCCGCAACCTGATCACCGGCGCGATCTCCACCGCCGACTGCGAAGACATCGAAATTTGCGTCACCGCACCCGTCGGCGACGTCGTCATAGACCTGTAGACCCGAAAGGCGCAGCCATGACCCACTACACCCTGACCCCCGAGCAGTTCGAAACCTTCGGCGCCGAGCTCGACGCCATCCGTGAAAAGGCAGTCGCCGATCTCGGTGAGCGTGACGCCACCTACATCCGCGACATCATCAAGATGCAGCGCAAGCTCGAGATCGGCGGCCGGGCGCTGCTGTTCCTGCCCCCGGCCTGGCCGATCGGCACGGTGATGCTCGGACTGTCGAAGATCCTCGACAACATGGAGATCGGCCACAACGTCATGCACGGGCAGTACGACTGGATGGGCGATCCGGCGCTGCGCGGCCAGAATTTCGAATGGGATTCGGCCTGCCCGTCCAATCAGTGGCGGCACTCGCACAACTACATGCACCACACCTACACCAACATCGTCGACATGGACCGCGACATCGGCTACGGCGTCCTGCGGATGAGCGAAGACCAGAAGTGGAGCCCGTACTACCTGGGCAACCCGCTGTACGCCTTCCTGTTGATGGTGTTCTTCCAGTACGGGGTGGCCCTGCACGAGCTGGAGACCGAGCGGATCCGCACCGGCGAGATCAAGCTGCGTGACAAGAAGGACATGCTGCGGGAGATGTGGGCCAAGGTCCGCAAGCAGACCGTCAAGGACTACGTGGCCTTCCCGCTGCTGGCCGGCCCGTTCGCGCCATTCGTGTTCGCGGGCAACATGACTGCCAATCTGATGCGCAACGTGTGGTCGTACACGATCATCTTCTGCGGGCACTTCCCGGAGGGCACCCACGAGTTCACCATCGAGGAGACCCAGAACGAGACGCGCGGCCAGTGGTACTTCCGCCAGCTGCTGGGTTCGGCGAACCTGTCCGGCGGCAAGTGGTTCCACATCTTCAGCGGCAATCTGTCGTTCCAGATCGAACACCACCTGTTCCCGGACATCCCGGCACACCGCTACGCCGAAATCTCCACTGAGGTCAAGGAGATCTGCCAGCGCTACGGCCTGCCCTACAACACCGGCCCGATCCACACGCAGTTCGCCTCGGTGGTGCGCAAGATCGTGCGGCTGGCGTTCCCGTGGGGCAGCAAGCCCAAGGATCCCGAGCCGGCCGCCAAAGAGCCTGCGCCGGAACCGGCTTCGCAGCCGATCTGCGAGCCGGAACTCGTCAACTGCTGACCGTCAGGCTGCACTGCAGCAGCACCGTGTCCAGCCATCGTCCGTGCTTGTAGCCGACCGCACGCAGTCGCCCGGCCTCGGTGAAACCGTGCTTGCGGTGGAGGGCGAGGGATGCCGCCGCCTCGTCGATGTCGACCACCACGGCGATGACCTCACGGATACCTGCCGCGGTGCAGCCGTCCAGAAGGCCTTGCAGCAGCAGGGTTCCGATGCCGCGACCGGCGCACTGCGGCGTGAGGTAGATCGAGTTCTCCACAGTGTGCCGATAGGCCGGGCGTAGCTTCCACGGTGAGCAGTAGGCGTAGCCCACGATCTCGTCGTCGAGTATCGCGGTGAGGAACGGCAATTCGCGTTCGCGGGCCGTCGCGAGCCGATGCTCCCACTCCTCGCGATGCGGCGGGATCAGTTCGAACGTGGCCACCCCGGTCTCGACATGGTGGGCGTAGATGACGCTGATCGCGTCGAGGTCATCCGGTGACGTCGCGCGGACGACGGCGTTGGTCATGTTTTCACCCTAAGGGGCGTCGACCCGGTCGGTTGTCTGACTTTCTCCTAAGCTGGCGCTCAGTTGAGGAAGGGGATTCCGATGGCCTACGTCAAGGCAGCCGAGCGTCACGAGCAGATCGTCGCGGCGGCGATCCGCGTGCTCAGCGACGTCGGCGTGCCGGGAACGACGCTGCGTGCCGTCGCGGCCGAGGCGAGTATCCCGCTGGGCACATTGCATTACGTGTTCCCGTCCA
Source organism: Mycobacterium sp. 134 (assembly GCF_048282715.1). Lineage (NCBI taxonomy): Bacteria > Bacillati > Actinomycetota > Actinomycetes > Mycobacteriales > Mycobacteriaceae > Mycobacterium > Mycobacterium sp. 134. The sequence goes on along the minus strand of NZ_JBLVUN010000008.1, from coordinate 4,986,668 downwards.
AGGATCAGATGCTGCGCGCCGTCATCGCCGCGGTCATCGACGACGTCGTCGCCACCGTGCATGACAGCCTGCAACTCGACCGGGGCCTGGCCCACGCCCTGGGCCACGGCGTCACGACGTTCTGGGACGCCCTGGTCGAAGGCGACGTCGGTGTGCAGGTCATGCAGTACGAGCTGGCGATGTACTCCGTGCGCAGCGAGGGATCGGGGGGACTGGCACGACTGCAGTACGACCGCTACACCGCGCTGGTCACGGAGTTCTGCGAACAGGCGGCGAACGCCGCCGGCGAGCGCTGCGCCGTGGACTTCGCCACCCTGGGTCGGCTCGGGCTCGCGATGCTCGACGGCTTGATCATCCAGTACGTGGCCAGCCGGGACGGTCAGCGCGCGCGCCGCGATCTCGACCGCGGGATCCAGATGCTGGTGACGCTGGCAGATCCCCAGCCGGTGGCGGATACGCGCCACTAATCGCTGTTCGACTCGGCGCGGGCTGTTGTCTGTGGCGGTTCCGTGTTATAAAAGTCGGACGGTTGACCGACTTAGAAACGGAGGTCCGATGACGGCAACAGACAGTGCAACGGACGCCACGGTGGTTGTGGTCGGCGCTGGAGTATCCGGGCTGACCGCAGCCCGCGAGCTTCATCGCCGCGGCGTCGACGTGGTGGTGCTGGAAGCGGCCGACCGGCTCGGCGGCCGGACGATGAGCGAGACCACAGCGCTGGGATCGACGGTTGACCTCGGCGGTCAGTGGATCGGCCACGATCACCACCGACTCATGGCGTTGGCCGACGAACTCGGCCTGACCCGGTATCAGATGCACACAGGTCCGATGCCGGGACTGATCGACCGCTCACGCCGGTTGTCGGTGGTCTCGCCCGCGGTACTCACTGCCGTAGCGGCCTTGGTGGGTATCGAGGTGTTGTCTCGCACCGGTGTCCCACGGCGATGGAGTGGCAGGACCGTGGAGTCGTGGCTGCGTCGGGTACCGGGCCGCACCGCTCGCCGGCTGCTGGAAGTGATTGCCGAGGTGTCCTGGACGGCAGATCTGGACCGGCATTCGGTGTACGCGATGGCGCGGATGATCCGACTGCAGGGCGGGGTGCGCACCATGCTGTCGACCAAAGGGGGCGCGCAAGACTCCCTGCTCGTCGAAGGTATGAAAGGACTCGCCGACGGTTTGGCTGCCGACCTGGGTTCCCGGATCCGCTTGGGGCACAAGGTCGTATCGGTCGCTCGCGACAACTCTGGGGTGACGGTGCAGACGACGGCGGGGGACTTCCGGGCAACCAAGGTCATCGTCACGGTTCCGGCGCCCATGGCCGGCTCCATTGCCCACCAACCACCGCTCCCGCTGGAACGGGCTCGCCTCGCGGACGACACCTATATGGGTTCGGTCTACAAGGCCATCGCCGTGTACGACCGGCCGTTCTGGAGGCAGGGTGGAGGCGGCGAGCTGATCGTCCTCGACGGTCCGGGCAGCGGTGTCTTCGACACCAGCCCGCCGGATGGTCCGGGCCACCTGTGCATGCTCATCGGTGGACCGGCGGCCCGCGAACTCGATGGCCTGACTGCCGACGAACGACGACGGGCTGTGCTGGAGCCCTTGATCAGCCAGATCGGACCCGATGTTCTCCGGCCGGTCAGCTGGCACGAGAAGTCGTGGCATACCGACGAATACGCCGGCGGTGGCTATATGGCGCTGCCTATCGCGGGCGCTCTGGACGGGCTGCTTCCGTTGCCCTCCAAGCCCGTCGGTGATATTCACTGGGCGGGAACCGAAACCGCAACCGACCACGCGGGCTACATCGAAGGCGCGATCGACTCCGGCCTGCGGGTGGCTCAAGAGGTCGCCCAGGCACTGTCGGCCATTCGCGACTAGCGTGGTCTTTCCCTTATTGGTGGAAGTACCCTCGCGTCATGCCCTCAGTTCTTGTCACCGGAGCCGCCCGCGGTATCGGCAAGGCCATCGTCGAGCATCTGGCCGCCACCGGGTGGGACGTTATCGCGGGTGTCAGATCGCATTCCGACGGTGCCGCGGTGACGGAACTCAACCCACAACGCATCTCGGCGGTGATTCTCGACATCACCAATGCGGACCATCTCGCCTCGCTGCCTGCTGCGCTCCCGGAGCGGCTCGACGCAGTGGTGAACAACGCGGGCATCGTGGTGGCCGGTCCGATCGAGACGCTCAGCCCCGAGGACTGGCGTAAACAGTTGGACGTCAACGTGATTGGCCAATTGGCGGTGACCCGGACAGTGCTGCCGAAGTTGCGGGCCTCCCGTGGTCGTGCCATCTTCATCTCCAGCGTGAACGGGCAATTGTCATCGCCGCTGCTCGGGGCGTATGCGGCGTCCAAGTTTGCCTTGGAGGCAGCAGCCGATGCGCTCAGGATCGAGGTACGCCCGTGGGGGGTGCGGGTGGCTGTGGTGGAGCCGGCGCAAACCGACACCGACATGTGGCGCACGGCCGACGACATGGTGGTGGAGCTGGAAACCTCCATGTCGGCGGAGCATCGCGCCCTGTACGACAAGCACATTGCCGGGATGAAGAGGTTCATCCCGCTGTCGAAGAAGATGGCGGTGCCGACTTCTAACGTGGTAGCGGTGGTCGAGGCGGCTCTGACCGCGCGTCGGCCTCGAGCTCGCTACGTGGTCGGACTCGGGAGCAAGCTCCAGACATCGATCATGACAAACATCCCTGCGGCACTGCGGGATCGCATCATTGCGGGGGTTGCCGGAGTACCACGTAGGCCGTAGGGGCGCTCCGGCGCGACCGCAAACGGATCAGGTCTGGCAGCTCGGGCACCAGTACGTCACCCGCTCGCTGCCGGAGTCGGTTTCGATGAGCGTCCCGCAGCGGCGGCAGGGCTCACCGGAGCGGCCGTAGACCCACAGCTGGCGCCCGTTCCGCGTGTCCCCGGTGGTGGTGCGGTTCCATCGGGACCGGTTGAGCCACAGCATGTCCCGGGCGCGTTGCACGACGCGCAGGGGATCGGTCAGTGAGCTCACCGGAGAGATGGGCAGCCGGCCGAAGACGAAACACAGTTCATTGCAGTAGACATTGCCGACACCGGCCATCACGCGCTGATCCAGCAGGGCCTGCGCCAGCGGACGGTCGGGTTCGGCAGTCAGGTTGGTCGCGGCGGTCCGGGGTTCCCAGTCAGGGCCGAGCAGGTCCGGTCCGAGGTGCCCGACTGCCGCCATGTCGGTGTCCCGGTCCAGGACTTCGAGAATGCCGAGGTCGATCCCGGTGGCCCGGCTGTCGGCGGCCTCCAACACGGCGCGGATGCGGTGTGGCGCGACTTTTGCCCACCCGATGCGCCAGCTGCCCTCCATCTTGAGATGGGAGTGGATGCTGGCCGGGCCCACCCGGATGAAGAGGTGCTTGCCTCGGCTGAGTACCTCGTCGACCACCTGCCCGGTCAGATCGACCGTGGCATACCGGGGCACCCTGATGTCGCAGCGGGTCAACGTCTTGCCCGCCAGTGCGTCACGCAGCGCCGTGGCGGTGTGGAAGACGGTGTCGCCTTCGGGCATGCCCTATTCAACCAGCCTCAGAGAGTGCTCCCAGAGTCGTTCTGCATTGGACGGGTCCAGCGCATATCTGGCGACACCGGATATGCCGAACTCATCGCGGCGATCGACGACTCTCGCTTCGTTGCAATCATCGAAGTACCTGCCGCTGATGCCCTCCAGTATCGGTGAGGCCGCCAGCAGCACCGAGGTGGCGGCACCCTGCTCCACCGTCTTGAGTCGGCTGCCCGCCTCCTCGAATCGTTGGGCCGCCTCCGCACCGTAGGCCGGATCAAGGTGGCGCTGCAGTGCCGTGAGGATGCCACCGGGCATCAAGGAGTTCGCGGTGATGCCGTCGTCGGCCCAGCGGCGGGTGGCCTCCACAGCGAACAGCACGTTGGCGGTCTTGGACTGGCCGTATGCCCCGAACGGGTCGTAGTCGCGGAACGCATAGTCGATGTCGTCGAACACGACGGGGGAGCGCAGGTGGCCGGACGAGCTGACCGAGACCACGCGGGCACCCCCGGCCGCGGCAAGGGCCTGGTGCAACCCGGTCGCGAGGGTGAAATGGCCGAGATGATTGGTCGCGAACTGCAGTTCGTGACCGGTGGACGACAACGTGCGCTCCTGTACCGCCATCACCCCGGCGTTGTTGACCAGAATGTGCAGCGGCCCGGACCAGGCCCGTGTGAACGACCGCACGCTGCCGAGATCGGTGAGGTCGAGGGTGGCGACCCTGATGTCGTTGTTTCCGGTCGACGCGCGCAGATCGGCGGCGACGCGATCACCCGCAGTGGTGTCACGGACCGCCAACGTCACGGCGGCGCCGGCGGCGGCCAGCGCCCGGGCCGTTTCGGTGCCGATACCCGAGGCCGCGCCGGTGACGATGGCCGAGCTTCCCGACAGGTCGACTCCGTCGATCACCTCCGAGGCGGTCGATTCGAAACCGAAGGGCGTGGTGATGGGAGCGGTCATGCGTGTCAACAACAACGCATGCCCCGGCACTGTTCCCTACGGTTACCGAAGCCGCAGGCCGCGCGGGGTACGGGAGAATCCCGCCCCGGTCAGCGCGTCCTGAACTGCGGCACGGTCCGCGTCGACGCCGGGATCGAGCACCGCGACCCCGTTGATCCGCTCGACCAACAGCGCCGGCATACGCCCGGTGCTCACGAGTTCGGCCAGAGCGCCCGCGGCAGCCCGCTGAGTGTCGGCGTCCGAGGTGAAGCTGAGCAGGGTCCGGCCGCCGCGCTCCAGGAACCACACCAACTGCCCGTCGACCAGCGCGACCAGGGCTCCGGCCTTCCGGCCGGGTCGGTGGGTGTCGTCGCCGCCGCGATCGGGCCAGGCCAGTGCCGCCCCGTAGGGGTTGGCCGGATCGGTCGCGGCGAGAACGACGGCGTGGTACTCGGGTCGCTGTGGGTCAACCCCGTCGAGGTAGGACCGCAACCGGTCGACCGTCGAGGCCGCCGCGAACTGTGCCCCGCCCAGCGACTCCACGAAGTAGCCCCGCTGGCAGCGGCCGGCGTCCTCGAATGCGCTCAATACCTTGTACAGGGTGGCGAACCCGCCGGGTACTCCCTCGGCTGCCGCCGCCCCCTTCGTCAGCACCCCGTGCCGATTGAGCAGCAGCTCCGCCTGGAAGTGGGCGCGTACCGTCGAATCCGGTTCTGCACCAGGCAATGCCGACCACCGGCCGGACACCATCGGATCGGCCGCCCGGGCGTGTGGACGCGCCACGCTGTAGCGGCTGAGCCGGGGCGGCCGTTGGCGCTGCCGGTGTGCCGGGGTCCCGGACCGCCGCGGACCGGACAGCAGCGCGCGCACGGGGGCGAACGTGTCCCCGGTGACCCATCCCGCCCAGATCAGCTCCCACAGTGCGGTTTTCAGTTCGGACTCGGCGGCCTCGTCGGTCAGCTGGCGGAAGAAGTACGCCCCGCCGTGCCCCAGCGTCTCCATGATCGCCCGGTGGGTATCGGTGAACTCGATCTCGGAGGGCACGGGCAGCGTCAGCGGCGCCGTCTCGGCCAGATGGAATGCCACCCAGCCGTCGCTGCCGCCGATCTGCCCGGCACCCGACCACATGACTTCACCTGAGGCCAGCAGCTCGTCGAGCATGGCCGGTTGGTAATCGCGCACCCGTTGACCGAAGACGAGCGACTCCACCGCCGATGCGGGAATGGGGACACCGGCCAACTGCTCGATCACCGCGGCCAGCCCGTCGATCCCTGCGCTGTGGGTGGATCCGACGTGTTGCCAGGCCGGCAGGAAGCGACCGTAGGCCGCAGTGCTGACCGGTTCGACCTGGGCGCGCAGCGCGGCCAGGGAACGACGGCGCAGGATCCGGAGAACCTCGGCGTCGCACCACTGATCGCCAGGGAGATCGTCGACGAACTCGCCCCGCACCAGCCGGCCGTCGACAGCCATGCGGCCCAACACATCTGCGGTCACCCGCAGACCCAGCCCGAACCGGGCGGCCACCTCCGCGGTGGTGAAGGGTCCATGGGTGCGGGCATAGCGGCCGATCAGATCTCCGAGCGGGTCGTCGACGGATTCGGTGAACGCCGCGGGCACCCCGACGGGGACCGGTGCGCCGACCCCGTCGCGCAGCAAGCCGATGTCTTCTACCGCTGCCCACCACGTCTGCCCGGCATAGGTCACCGGCAGTGCCCGCTTGGCGGCGTGCAGCCCGTCGAGCCAGCCGCCGATCGTGTCGGTGGTGGCGCGTGCGGCGATTTCGGACTCGGTCAGCGGGCCCAGCATCCGCAGCAGATCGGCCACCGCCTCGGCGTCCCGGGCGGCCCGCTCCTCGGTGAGGTGTTGCAGCTGTGCCGAGGTCGAGGCAACCACGGCCGGATCCAGGAGTTCGCGCAGTTCGACGCGGCCCAGCAATTCGGACAGCAACACGGTGTCGAGCGCCAGTGCCGCGGCCCGTCGCTCGGCGAGCGGGCTGTCGCCCTCGTACATGAACGCGCCTACATAGCCGAACAGAAGTGAGGCCGCGAACGGCGACGGGGTGGCGGTTTCGACCTCGACCACCCGCAGCCGGCGCTGAGCCAACCGTCGCATCAGGTCGGTCAGGGCGGGTACGTCGTAGACGTCCTGCAGGCATTCCCGGACGGTTTCCAGCACGATCGGGAAGTCCGGGTACTTGCGGGCGATGTCGAGCAGTTGCGCGGCGCGCTGCCGTTGATGCCACAACGGGGACCGCTTGCCCGGGTGCCTGCGTGGCAGCAGCAGGGCGCGCGCGGCGCATTCGCGGAACCGGGAGGCGAACAACGCCGAGCCGCCCACCTCCGCGGTCACGATGGGCTCGACCTCGTCGGCGTCAAACACGAACAGGTCTGCGCCCGGAGGGTTTTCGCCGCTGTCGGGTAGCCGCACGATGATGCCGTCGTCGGAGGCGGTCGGCTTCTCGTCGATGCCGTAGCGTTCCCGCAGCCGTCGGCCCACCGCGAGGGCCAACGGCCCGTGGACCCGCAGCCCGTAGGGGGAATGCAGGATCACCCGCCAGTCACCGAGCTCGTCGCGGAAGCGTTCCACCACAAAGGTGCTATCGCTGGGGACCACACCAGTGGCTTCCCGCTGATCGTGCAACAGCTGATACAGGTTGTCGGTGGCGAAGCCGGCGAAACCCATTGTCTGGCAGCGTTCATCGAACTCAGCGCGGCCGAGTGCGGCCAGTTCTCCGGTGAACGCCCCGACCGCCTCACCCAGCTCGGCGGGCCGGCCTACACTGTCGCCGCGCCAGAACGGTAACCGGGCGGGCTGGCCCGGCGCCGGGATCACCAGCACCCGGTCATGGGTGATCTCGGTGATCCGCCAACTGGTGGCACCCAGGGAGATGACGTCGCCCGGCCGCGACTCGTACACCATCTCCTCGTCGAGTTCTCCTACCCGGGAAGGTTTTTCGGAATCGGTGGCCAGGTAGACGGTGAACAGGCCGCGGTCGGGGATGGCCCCACCGGAGGTGACGGCAAGGCGCTGGGCGCCCGGGCGGGCGGTCAGGGTCCCGTGGTCGCGGTCGTACACCAGCCGGGGACGCAGCTCGGCGAACTCGGTGGACGGATACTTCCCGGACAGCAGGTCGAGGGTCGCCTCGAAGGCGCTGCGCGGCAAGGTGGCGAACGGCGCGCTGCGCCGCACCGCGTCGAACCAGGCATCGGCATCCACCGGTTCCAGGGCGGCCACGGCCACCGTGTGCTGGGCCAGCACGTCGAGCGGATTGGCCGGGACGTGCATGGTCTCGATGTCACCGGAGCGCATGCGCTGCACCGTCACCGCGCAGCCGATCAGATCGGTGCGGTGCTTGGGGAACAGCACACCCTGGGAGATCTCGCCGACCTGATGCCCGGCACGCCCGATGCGCTGCAGCCCGCTGGCCACCGACGGCGGCGACTCGACCTGGATCACCAGATCGACGGCACCCATGTCGATGCCCAGCTCCAGGCTGGAGGTGGCGACCACGGCGCGGAGCCGCCCGCTCTTGAGGTCGTCCTCAACCTGGGCCCGCTGTTCCTTGCTGACCGAACCGTGGTGGGCCCGCGCCAGTAGCGGCAGCGCGCCGTTGGCCTGACCGCTGGCCATGAGCTGGGCCGGGGCGCCGCCGCCGACCTGGGGATTGTGTGTGGACGGCAACTCGATGCCGGATCGTTCGGCGTGAATCTCGTTGAGACGCGATGTCAGCCGCTCCGCCAGCCGGCGCGAATTGGCGAACACGATCGAGGACTGGTGCGCCTCGATCAGATCCACGATGCGTTCCTCGACGTCGGGCCAGATGCTGTTGTTGTCGAGGTTGGCCATGTCCGGAACCGGAACCTGCACCGAGAGGTCGAAGGTCTTGGCGGCAGGCGGGGCCACGATGGTGGTGGGGGCCTGCCCGGACAGGAATCGGGCCACCTCCTCGGGCGGACGCACCGTCGCGGACAGCCCGATCCGCTGGGCGGGCCTGTCGAGAAGCTGATCCAGCCGTTCGAGCGAGAGTGCCAGGTGTGCACCGCGTTTGGTGGCGGCCACGGCGTGAACCTCGTCGACGATCACGGTCCGCACCGACGCCAGCGTCTCGCGGGCCGCCGAGGTCAGCATCAGGAACAGGGACTCCGGGGTGGTGATCAGGATGTCGGGCGGCTTGCTCAGCATCGCGCGGCGCTGACTGGGTGTGGTGTCCCCGGACCGGACCCCGACGCTGATCGACGGGGCGGCCACCCCGTGCCGCTCGGCGACCCGGGTGATCCCGGTCAGCGGGGTGCGCAGGTTGCGCTCGACGTCGACGGCCAATGCCTTGAGCGGCGACACGTAGAGCACCGTGGTGCCCGAACGCGGCTCGACACCTGCCCCGGCCAGCTCGTCGATGGCCCACAGGAACGCGGCGAGGGTCTTGCCCGAGCCGGTGGGCGCGATGACCAGAGTGTTGTGCCCCTCGGCGATGGCGGACCAGGCCTGCGCCTGGGCGGCCGTCGGCGCGGGGAAGGCAGCCGTGAACCACTCCCGGGTCAGCGCACTGAACCGGGCCAGCGGATCGACCGGCTTGGTGGCCACCTAGTCATACTGCCGCGCGGCACCGACAAGTGGGCGTCAGCGGTGTTCGCGAGCGGCAGCGCAGACAAGTTCGGCCGGCAGCCCGGGCACCCGGCCGACGGCGTCGAGCAGGGCGTGCGCACAGCTGTCGGCCACAAAGCCCGCGTCGATCGACGGATCCTTGAGCCGTTGTCGGCACATCTCGAAGGTCAGGGCCAGCCAGCCGTAGACGGTGGCCCGCAGATCACGTTCGACCTTGGCGTCCAGCGGTTCGGATACCGCGTCGGCGATCCGGCCCATGATCCGGTCGGCCTGCCGGTCGTTGTCGACGTCGTCGACGCCGCGCAGCACCGGGTCGGTGCGGCCCAGGCCCATGTACGCCGCCCACGCGCCGTGCGGATGCTCCTCGTCGTAGCGCAGGTAGGCGAGAACGCCGGCGCGCAGCTGGCCGAACAGGCTCTGGCCAGGGTCGGGAGGTGTGCTGGTGGCCTCGAACAAGCGCTCGCCCTCGGCCTGGACCACGGCGGCGAAGAATGCCCGCTTGTCGGGGAAGTAGTGGTACATCAGGGCCCGCGACACCCCGGCGCGTTCGGCGATCTCGTCGATGCGGACCTCGTCGTACGGTCGCTGGCCGAACACCTCGGCTCCCAGCGCGAGCAGTTCGTTGCGTCTGTCGGCGGGGGACAGCCGGCGTCTCGACTCGGCACCCACGTGAGCAGCTTAACGTGGATGCCTTACTTGACACATGTACAACAAGGCCGGAATCCTGGTGTCATGACCGTCGCGGACGCACGGACCTCACATCCCGAGAATGTGAAGTATCCGAAACTGCCCCACCCGCCGCGACGGGTGCCGTTGCTCGGTGACGTGCTCGGATTGAAGCCCGACTCGTCGATGCAGAACGCGATGGGCATGGCCGAACTCGGGCCGATTTGCGAATTCCGGTTCCTGGGTGCCCGCTACGTCGTCGCCACCGGTGCCGACGCGGTAGCCGACCTCAACGACGAGAGCCGGTTCTGCAAGCATGTCGGACCCGACATCGAGGCGCTGCGGATCGTCGGCGGCGACGGGTTGTTCACGGCGTACAACGACGAACCGAACTGGCTCAAGGCCCACCAGCTGTTGATGCCGGCCTTCAGCCAGGCCGCGATGCGCCGCTATCACGGGGTGATGTTCGACGTCGCCGGTGAGCTGACCGATCGTTGGGACCGGTGCGTCGACGCGGGCGACACCGTCGATGTCTCGGCGGACACCACCAGGGTGACGCTGGAGACCATCGGGCGGTGCGCGGCCGGGTATTCGTTCGGGTGCTTCCGGGGCGACGCGTTGCATCCGTTCGTCGCCCACATGGTGTCCGCGCTCCTGGCGTCCGACCGACTCGGGGTACTCCGCGAAACCTACCTCCCGGCCTTCGTCTACCGGCGGTACGAGCGCCGGGCTCGCGGGGACGCGAGATATCTGCACGAGCTGGCCGACGACATCGTCGCCCGCCGTCGCGCGCAACCATCCGGCGGCCACGACGATCTGCTGCAGATCATGCTGGAGTCCGATCTCGACGCCGCGAACATCCGCTATCAGCTGATCAATTTTCTGATCGCCGGCCACGAAACCACCTCCGGTGCATTGTCATTCGCGCTGTACTTCTTGTCGCAACATCCGCAGGTGTTCGCCCGCGCCCGCGCCGAGGTGGACGAGGTGTGGGGCGCCGACCCGCGGCCCGAGTTCGAGAAGATCGCCAAACTGCGATACGTCCGGCGGGTTCTCGACGAATCGCTGCGGTTGCAGCCGACGGTGCCTGCGTACTACCGCGCGGCCCGCCAGGACACGGTGCTCGCCGGAATCCACCCGATGCGCAAAGGCGACTGGGCCTTGGCGCTGACGTCGACGTTGCACCGCGACCCGCGCTGGGGCCCCGACCCGGAGGCATTCGATCCGGACCGGTTCGCCCCGGAACAGATGCGGGCCCGACCCGCCGGTCTGTACAAGCCGTTCGGGACCGGTGAAAGATCATGCATCGGAAGGCAATTCGCGCTGCACGAGGCAGTCCTGATGCTGGGGGTGCTGATCCGGCGCTATGACCTGACCGCTGACCCGGACTACACGCTGCAGATACAGGAGCGGCTCACCATGATGCCGTCCAATTTCCGGCTGAGCCTGCGACGGCGCTAGCTCGCCGTACGAGGCGTGAAACGCCCCCAATCGGGGTACCGTCATCGTGGACAGACCCGCAACGTCGGCAGGTCCGCGCATGGAATGGTTCATCGCAGACGAATATTGGTTGGCCAGGCAGGTGTTGCAGCGGGGGACCGCCGCAATCTACCTGATCGCGTTCATCGTGGCGGCCCGGCAGTTCCGCGGGCTCCTCGGTGAGCGGGGGCTGCTCCCGATACCCCGGTTCCTGGCGGTCAACTCGTTCCGGCGCGCCCCAAGCCTGTTCCAGTTCCACTACTCGGACCGCTTTTTCGCCGCAGTGTGTATCGCCGGCGCGGTGATCTCGGCGGCCTTGTTGGCGGGTTTCGGGGACCTGGTGCCGTTGTGGGCCGCGATGCTGACCTGGTTGCTGGTGTGGGTGCTGTACCTGTCGATCGTCAACGTCGGCCAGACGTGGTACTCGTTTGGTTGGGAATCCCTTCTGCTCGAAGCCGGGTTCCTGGTGATGTTCCTGGGCAACGACGACGTCGGGCCCCCGCTGCTGGTGCTGTGGCTGGCCCGCTGGCTGTTGTTCCGTGTGGAGTTCGGTGCGGGACTGATCAAGCTGCGCGGCGACCCGTGCTGGCGCAACCTGACCTGCCTGTACTACCACCACGAGACGCAACCCATGCCCGGCCCGCTGAGCTGGTTCTTCCATCACCTGCCCAAGCCACTGCACCGAATCGAGGTGGCCGGCAACCACTTCGCCCAACTGGTCGTGCCGTTCGCCTTGTTCGCCCCGCAGCCGGTCGCCGGCGTGGCGGCGATCATCGTGATCGTCACCCAACTGTGGTTGGTCGCTTCGGGGAACTTCGCCTGGCTCAACTGGATCACCATCGTCCTGGCGTTCAGCGCGGTCTCGGACTCCACTGCCGCGGTGCTGCTTCCGTTACCGGAGCACGAATTCAGCCAGGCCCCGGTGTGGTTCGTCGTCGTCGTGCTCGGATTCACCGCGGCGGTGGCCTGCCTGAGCTACTGGCCCGCGCGCAACCTCATCTCCAAACGGCAGCGGATGAACGCCTCCTACAACCACTATCACCTGGTGAATTCCTACGGGGCGTTCGGCACCGTCGGCCGTACCCGCGATGAGGTGGTGTTGGAGGGCACCTCGGACCCTCTGCTGAGTGATCACACCGTCTGGCATGAGTACGAATTCAAGGGCAAGCCAGGCGACGTCCATCGGTGGCCGCGCCAGTTCGCGCCCTACCATCTGCGCCTGGACTGGCTCATGTGGTTCGCGGCCATCTCGCCGGCCTATGCCCACGGCTGGCTGCGCATGCTGATGACCCGGCTTCTGGAGAATGACCGGGACACGCTGAAGCTGCTGCGGCGCAACCCATTCCCCGACGAACCGCCGCGTTACGTCCGCGCCCGGCTCTACCGCTACGAGTTCAGCACCTGGACCGAACTGCGCCGCGAACACGTCTGGTGGAACCGCATCTCGCTCGGCGTGTACGTCCCGCCGCAAACGCTGCCCTCGGCCGGGCGCTCATCGGCCGGCGCGCAGTGACCGTTGGTAACGGCGCATCCCGGCGATCCAGCGGTCGTAGTCGGAGCCCTTGTGGCGGTACATGTCGAGCACCTGGGGGTGCGGTAGCACGAGAAAGTTGCCGGACCGCACGGCCGCCACGGTGGCCGCCGCGACATCCTGAGCACTGATCACCTCGCCCGACTGCACGATCGACGCCGCACCGGCCGCGGAATCCGGATCCGCCGAAGAACGCACCGCGTCGAGCAGCGGGGTGTTCACCCCCAACGGGCACACGCAGCTGACCCCGACGCCGTCGTCGCCGTACGTGATGGCCAGCCATTCGGCGAATCCGACCGCCGCGTGTTTGGTGACGGCATATCCCGCCGCGCCGATCTGGGACAACAGGCCGGCCGCCGAGGCGACCGACACGAAGTAACCACCGCCACGCGACAGCCACTGTGGGACAAGCACTTGCGCCGCCCGGACGTGGGATCGCAGGTTGACGTCCAGGATCGAATCCCAGTCCTTGTCGGTGCCGAGGCCCGGTGCGCCGATGATTCCGGCGTTGGCCACGTAGATGTCGACGGGGCCGAACTCGGTCGCGGTCAGCGCCTCGATGTCGGCGGTGACACCGGCGTCGGCCCGGATCCCCAGCGCCTGCCCGCCGCCGGAACGGATCTGAGCGGCGGTCTGTTCGGCCGACTCCGCGTCGATGTCGGCAGCCACCACGCGGGCGCCTTCCGCCGCGAAGGATTCAGCCAGCGCCCGGCCGATGCCGGATCCGGCGCCGGTGATGACCGCAACCGAGTTCTCAATCTCCATGCGTCCTGCTTACAGCCGATCCTCCTTGAGGGCCAGTGCCGTGGTGCCCCTGGTGTAGCTGACTTCCCGGATCCCCAGGACTTCGTGCAGGCGGCCGGCCGGAAGGGTCAGCGGTTTCGGTGCTGGTCCCTCGCCGGGATGCGGCAGTGGGTAGGCCGTGGTGGTACCGCTGTAGAACGTCACATTGCCCTCGGTCTTCGAGAACAGCTGGTGGACATGACCATTGAGGCAGGTGACCGAGGCGAACCGGCGCAGGTGGCTCAGCGCCTGAGCGGCATCGTCGGTACTCCAGCCCCACTCCGGGTACATCGCGAACAACGGAATGTGGCTGAACACCACGATCGGGGTGTCCGACGACAACGGGGCGACGTCCTTCTCGATGAAGTCGAGCTGATCGACCCCGAGGTGTCCGAGCTTGTTCAGATTCAGCGTGTTGACCAGCCCGATGACATGCACCCCGGCGATGTCGAAGCTGTACCAACCGTCGCCGCGGGCACCGGCGCCGAACACTGACCGGTACTTCTGGCCCGCATCGTCGATGGCGTCGTGTTCACCCGGCACGGTGAACACGTGCGGTGTGTCGATTCCCTGCATCATCTGCTTCACCTGGTCGAACTGGGCGGGGGTCGACAGATGGGTGAGGTCGCCGGTATGGATCACGAAATCCGGTGTGTAGTCCAACGAGTTGATCTGCTCGATGGCACGGCCGAATGACCCGGCCACATCGGGGTTGGCGGCGCCGGCGAATCCGATGTGGCTGTCGCTGATCTGAGCGAAACGCACCGTCGGCCGCGCGACGTCGGTGGTGCGTGAGGTGGCCGCGTGGGAGATGACCTCGCCGCCGACCACGGCGAGACCGACCGCTGCGCCGAACCAGGCGCCGTGCCGGATGAGCTGGCGCCGCGTCATCGTGTGGGGATCGGTCATGGTGTCACCACCACGGTGCCGTGCATGACGGGATGGATCGAGCAGATGTAGTCGTAGTTGCCCGGGTTGGTGAAGGTGAAGCTGAAAGTGGCGTTGGCGTCCATACCGGGGGAGCGGAAGGAACCGTCATCGGCGACGACCGTGTGCGGTTCTTCATCGTGATTGGTCCATGTCACCGTGTCGCCGCGGTGCACCGTCAGCATGGCGGGCGCGAAGGCGAAGTTGCCGATGCTCACCGCAGTGCCGGCGACCGGAACCGGCGGTGTGCTCGCCGGTGCTGCCGGGCTGATCGGAGCCGTTCCGTGCATCGGGGCCATACCGACCGAGGTGCCGGCATCGGCGCTGAAATCCACCGTCGGCGGTGCGGCGGACGGCGCATTCGAGCACGCGGATGCCATCACCACCAAGACGGCGATAGCGGCAGTTGTCGGTAATCGTCGGACCATCGGAGACCTCCGTTTGGCTGTGGAGCGGTACAGAAGCGGTCACCACGAGATAGCGCGCGGGGTTACAGGGGTGGATGCTGGTGAGGTGCGAACGGCGTTCGCGTGTAACCGGCCGCCCTATCTAGGTGTGGTGCCCTGTGCAGGGCTCCGCCCGACGAAAGGTGGGTAGCCGGTGATGGTGCAGATGTCGCCGCCGGAGATCGCGGGGATGCTCGATGCCGGCCCGACGTGACCGTCCCGAGCTGCGGATCGTGCCGGAGGCGTGTTACCCCAGCTGGGAAGCCGTATACGACGACAACGTGACGTGGGTGTACCGGCTGCTCTATGCGCGTTTGGGCAGCCGCTCCGACGCCGAGGACCTCACCTCCGAGGTGTTCCTGGCCGCGTTTCGGCCGCTGCGGCTCTCGGCGAGCGTGGCCGAGGTCCGCTCGTACCTGCGCACCACCGCCCGTACCGTGCTCGCGGCGCATTGGCGGGCCACCATGGGACGCGAGATCACAGTCATCGACGATGACGTGGCCGCGCCCGACCCCGGTCCGGACGACGAGACCAGTACCGCCCCGCAGCGCGTCGCGGCAGTCCTGGCGCAGCTGCCGCCCCAGTACCGCCGGGTGCTCGAACTACGTTTCCTGCAGGGCCGTTCGGTTCGGGAGTCGGCGAACGACATGGGAGTCAGCGTCGCCAACGCGAAGGTGCTTCAGCACCGGGCGTTGCGATTGGCAGCTCAGATCAACGAGGGAGAGTCACGGTGACCAGGCGCGGGGTACGCAAATACGTCGACGATCTACTCGCCGGGCGTCGGCCGGAGCCCTTCCCCGCCGACGATTTCGACGCTGCCCAGATCCGCACGGCGATCGAACTGCGGGCAGCCCGGCCCGACGCGGACGCGCCGCGGCCCGAGTTTGTCGACGACCTCAAGAACCGTATCGCCCAACAGCTTTCCCAGGAGCAGCCGGAAGAACCGGGCCCGACCCGCCAGGGCCTGTCGGCGACGCGGCGGCAGGTGATCGTCGGCACCGCGGCAGCAGCGACCGCGGCCGTCGCGGCCGTGTCGATCGAGCATGTGGTGACCGGCCGGAGTGCGTCGCCGGGTTCCGAACAGGCCGGATCCGAACTGGTGCCCAGCGAAGGCGCGTGGCTTCCGGTGGCGAAAAGCGCTGACCTGAAGGAGGGTTCGGTGCTGCCGTTCGACCTCCCGACGGTGTCGGGATTCGTGCGCCGGGTAGCGGGCGGCAAGGTGGAGGCGGTGTCCGGGGTGTGCACCCACCAGGGCTGCAAGCTCTGGTTCGACGACTCCGCCGACAGCCTGCGCTGCCCGTGCCATGTGACGTCGTTCTCGCCGGCGGGCCAGGTGCTCACGCATCAACTTCCGATCGCGCCGAAGCCACTGCCGCACTTCGAAGTCCGGGAACGTGACGGGAGCATCGAGGTGCTGGCGCCGCGGCCACCGTCCCGGCCGGCCTGAACCGGGTGTAACCGCACTGCGTATCGATAGGTGAAAACTACGGACGCGGGAGGGCCGCCAGATGAACAGATCGATATGCGCAGTCACGACGACGGCGGCACTCGCCGGAGCCATCTGGACGGCCGCACCCGTCTCGGCGGCACCGACCGGCGGCACCAAAGCCCCGGATGTGGTGCAGGAGTTGACCGCCGCCGGCTATGCCGTCCAGATCAACGGGGACAACGGGATTCCGTTGTCGCAGTGCACCGTGACCGGTGTGCACGGAGTGCCCGCGGTGGGCGCCGCCGCGCTGCAGTTCACCACCGTGTACGTCGACGTCGAGTGCGAATCAGAGGGCTGAGCGCTATCCGAAATGCACGCCCTGGGCCAGCGGCAGCTCCGAGGAGTAGTTGACCGTGTTGGTCGCGCGGCGCATGTACGCCTTCCACGCATCCGACCCGGATTCGCGGCCTCCGCCGGTGTGCTTCTCTCCGCCGAACGCGCCGCCGATCTCGGCGCCGGAGGTCCCGATGTTGACGTTGGCGATACCGCAGTCGGATCCGTCGGCCGCCATGAACCGCTCGGCCTCGCGTACGTCGGTGGTGAAGATCGCCGACGAAAGGCCCTGCGGTACAGCGTTGTTCAGGGCAATCGCGTCGTCGATGTCGTCGTAGGTCAGTACATAGAGGATCGGGGCGAACGTCTCGGTGTGCACGACCGCGGTCTGTGCGGGCATCCGGACCACCGCGGGGGCGACGTAGAACGCACCCTCGTCTCCGAGGTCGTGACGCTCGCCGCCGAAGACCTCGCCGCCGTCGGCGCGGGCCTGCTCCAGCGCCCCGACCATGTCCCGGTAGGCCCGGGTGTGGATGAGTGGGCCGACCAGGGTCCCGTCGGTGCTCGGGTCGCCGATGGGCAGGCTCTGATAGGCCGATACGACCCGGGACACCAGGTCGTCGGCGATGGAGGAGTGCACGATCAAGCGGCGCAGCGTGGTGCAACGTTGTCCGGCGGTCCCCGCGGCGGAGAACACGATGGCGCGCACCGCGAGGTCCAGATCGGCCGAGGGCGTGACGATCGCGGCGTTGTTGCCGCCGAGCTCCAGCAGCGCCTTGCCGAACCGAGCGGCCACCCGCGGGCCCACCTGCTGGCCCATCCGCACCGAGCCGGTGGCGCTGACCAGTGCCACCCGTGGATCGTCGACCAGCCGCTCACCCAGTTCGCGCTCGCCGAGGATGCAGCCGGGCCACCGATGCGGGCGCGCCGACATCGGTTGCGGCGCGTTCGATCAGCGCTTGGCAGGCGATCGCGGTGAGCGGGGTCAGCTCCGAGGGTTTCCACACCACGGTGTCGCCGCAGACCAGCGCGACCGCGGTGTTCCACGCCCACACCGCCACCGGGAAGTTGAACGCGGTGATCACACCGACGACGCCCAGCGGGTGCCACGTCTCCATCAGCCGGTGTCCAGGACGTTCGGACGCGATGGTGCGGCCGTACAACTGGCGGGAGAGGCCGACGGCGAACTGGCAGATGTCGATCATCTCCTGCACCTCGCCCAGTGCCTCGGAGGTGATCTTGCCGGCCTCCACCGTCACCAGGGTCGCCAGATCTGACTTGTGTTCGACGAGCAGTTCGCCCAGGCGTGCCACCAATGCGCCGCGCACCGGTGCCGGTGTCGTGCGCCAGGTCGAGAAGGCCTGCGCGGCATCGGAGATCGCGACATCGACCTGTTCAAGACTGTCTTCGGGCAGGGTGAACAGGACGTCCCCGCTGATCGGTGTGCTGGCGTGCAGGCCGCTACCCGGAGCAGCGGGCTCGCCGAGTTCCGCCCTCGCACCGACGGCGTCGAGGGCCTGACGTACCCGCCGGCGCAGTTCCTCTGCGGTGGGGAGATCGGTCCGTTCGGTGGTGGTCATCGTGTGCCTTTCTGGGGTCGCCGAGGATTACAGTGCGGGCCATGGGTGAAGCCGACGAATACGTGCTGGACGAGACCGATCGGACTCTGGCCCGTGCGCTTGCCGCTGACGGCAGGGCCACGCTGGCGCAACTGGCATCGGCGGCCGGGCTGTCGGTGTCGGCGGTGCAGGCGCGGGTGCGCCGGTTGGAGTCACGGGGTGTCGTGAGCGGATACGCCGCGCGCCTCAATCCCGAGGCGCTGGGCAACATGCTTTCGGCGTTCGTCGCCATCACTCCTCTCGATCCGTCCCAACCCGATGATGCACCCGCGCGTTTGCAGCACATCCCCGAAATCGAATCGTGCCACTCGGTGGCGGGCGAGGAGAGCTACGTCCTGCTGGTCCGGGTCGCCTCCGCCCGGGCCTTGGAGGACCTGCTCCAGCGGATCAGGACCGCGGCCAACGTCCGGACGCGAAGCACCATCATTTTGCAGACATTTTACAGCGGTAGAGACTACATTCCGTAACAGTTACGGTCATATGCGGCAGAGGCCGTAAAGATTCCGTTAGTATGGCGCCATGACCGCAGTGCTGACGACCACGCCGCACGTAACGCCTGACCGGGTGCGAGCGGTCCTGGCGCGCAGCATCCTTACCGACGGCTTCGACTTCGTCCTCGACCTGGACCGCTCCCGCGGGTCCTATCTGGTGGATGCGCGCACCGGCGAACGCTTCCTGGACATGTTCACGTTCTTCGCCTCGTCTGCACTCGGGATGAACCACCCGGCGTTGGCCGGCGACGACGACTTCCGCGCCGAGTTGGCACGGGTGGCGGTGAACAAGCCGAGCAATTCCGATATCTACAGCGTGCCGCTGGCCGAGTTCGTCGACACCTTCCGGCGCGTGCTCGGCGACCCGGACCTGCCGCATCTGTTCTTCGTCGACGGCGGAGCCCTGGCGGTCGAGAACGCGCTCAAGGTGGCGTTCGACTGGAAGAGCCGACACAACGAGGCCCGAGGGTTCGACCCCGTGCTGGGTACCAAGGTGCTGCACCTGCGCGGAGCGTTCCACGGCCGCAGCGGCTACACCATGTCGCTGACCAACACCGATCCGGTCAAGGTGGCTCGCTTCCCGAAGTTCGACTGGCCCCGTATCGACGCTCCCTACGTGCGGCCCGGCGCGGATATCACTGCACTCGAAGCTGATTCGCTGCGGGCGGCCAGGGCCGCGTTCGAGGCCAACCCGCACGACATCGCCTGCTTCATCGCCGAGCCGATCCAAGGTGAGGGCGGTGACCGGCACATGCGGCCGCAGTTCTTCGCCGCGATGCGTGAGCTGTGCGACGAGTTCGACGCGCTGCTGATCTTCGACGAGGTGCAGACCGGGTGCGGGATCACCGGAACCGCCTGGGCCTACCAGCAACTGGGGGTCGTCCCGGATGTGGTCGCCTTCGGAAAGAAGACGCAGGTGTGCGGGGTGATGGCGGGCGGCCGCGCACGCGAGGAGCAATCTGCGACAAGGGTGGACGACGTCGCGGACAACGTCTTCACCGTGAGCTCACGGATCAACTCCACCTGGGGTGGCAACCTGGTCGACATGGTGCGCTCACGGCGCATCCTCGAAGTCATCGAGTCCGAGGATCTGTTCGGCAACGCTGCGGCGACGGGGGACTATCTGCTCGGTCAGTTGTCGGCGCTGGCAGAGGATTTCCCCGACACGGTGCTCGCCCCACGTGGTCGCGGTTTGATGTGCGCGTTCAGCCTGCCCACCGCCGCAGCGCGCGACGAGCTGGTGCGGCGATTGTGGGGCCGCCGCGTCGTCATGCTGCCGAGTGGGACCGACTCCGTACGGTTCCGGCCGGCGCTGAGCGTGACGCGCACGGAGATCGACGAATGCCTCGACGCCGTGCGGGAGGCACTGAGATCGCCGCTCGCGGGCTAAAGCTGGTCGATGGCCGGTTCTGAAGACGCCGTACGGCGCAGGATCGACCTGAGCCTGGGGAGATCGGTTCCGCCCACCAACGCGCAACCGTGAAGCTCGGCGAGTTTACGTGCGGCCGGAGTGAATTCGTTGTTGGTGACCACCATGGTCCGGCTGCAATCCTGCATCGGGGCGCCGGCGACAACCTCCTGCACCGCGCTCGCGCCCACCGGCCGTGACAGCCGTTTGCACTGCACGGCAATCCGATTCGGGCGGTGCCCGACGATCAGATCCACGCCCCAGTCCCCGGTGAGCGGAGTCATGATCACCGGCAAGCCGCAGTTTCGGGCCACGCGGGCCACGTGGTCCTCGAACTCCAGCCCGGTCATCTCGGTCGCCGGCTGCTCGCGGGCGCCGGGCGTGCTCGCGCCCCGGAATGCGCCCAGCAGGAACCGCGGGGTGGCCGCCAAAACCAGTGGCACGGCGACACCGATGGCCAGGCTCCATGCCGTGTCGACGCCGGCCAGGTGAGCCGCGATCGCGGCCGCCGCGCCTGCCGCGATGAA
Source organism: Mycobacterium sp. 134 (assembly GCF_048282715.1). Taxonomy (NCBI): domain Bacteria; kingdom Bacillati; phylum Actinomycetota; class Actinomycetes; order Mycobacteriales; family Mycobacteriaceae; genus Mycobacterium; species Mycobacterium sp. 134. The sequence goes on along the minus strand of NZ_JBLVUN010000008.1, from coordinate 4,965,961 downwards.
GAGCTTGATCCGGAGCCGTCTCACGATGCCGAATGTAGATGTCGCCTGTGACAAAACGGGCGAGCCGGCGTCAGCCTGGCGCGATAATCTCATGCTGTGACGAGTGACCCCGCCAGCGGAGGTGCTGAGTCGCCGATCGAGCATGCATTTGCCGGCGGCGAGGCGCAGCGTGTCGGTTGGTTCCGGTTCTACTTCGCCGACGAGCGCTGGGAGTGGTCCCCGCAGGTGGAGCGGATGCACGGGTACGAACCCGGCACCGTGCATCCGACGACCGAGCTGGTGCTGTCCCATAAGCACCCCGAGGATTACGGTCAGGTGGCTGCGACATTGCTCGAGATCCGGCGCACCTCGGGCGCGTTCAGCACCCGGCACCGGATCATCGACACGGTCGGCGACGTGCACCACGTCGTCGTGGTGGGGGATCAGCTCTTCGATGAGGCCGGCGACGTTGTCGGGACGCACGGTTTCTACGTCGACGTCTCACCGTCGGTCTCCCAGGCACGAGAGGACGCCGTCACCGAGGCGGTGGCCGAGCTCGCCGAGGCCAGGGGCGCCATCGAGCAGGCCAAGGGCATGTTGATGCTGATCTACCGGATCGATGCCGATGCGGCGTTCGAACTGCTGAGGTGGCGGTCGCAGGAGACCAATACCAAGCTGCGGCTGTTGGCTGAACAGCTGGCAGAAGACTTCCTTAATCTCGATTACACCGAGACGCTTCCCACCCGCGCGGTCTTGGATCGGTTGCTGCTCACCGCCCACCAGCGGGTCAGCCACGAGGTTTAGCCCGACCCCGTCCAGGGAAGACTCCCGATCCTGACCGCACTGGCCCCGATCTGCGGCACCGAGCGTTGTGGTCCAGTGCCCCGCGTCGAGAGTGAGAGGGCAGAAACGATGAAAGGTCCAGACGACCCCGTCGACCACACCAGGACGACCCGGCCGCATGCCGGCGAGTCGATGAAAGACAACCGCAACATGCCCGCACTGGCCCTGGTCGGCCTGGGCGTGGTGATGTTCGTTGCGTGTCTGGTCGGTTTCGCGACCGGCAACACCGGGGCAGGAGTGTTGCTCGCCATCCTGGCCGCCGTGGGACTGCTGGTCGGCGGACTATGGCTCGCCATCGCACACCTACGCGTGCGCCGTATCGAAGAACGTTGGTACGCAGAACATCCCGATGTGATCAGGCAAGTGCCCAACAGTTGACCTGCTGACCGCAGGACACGAGATGGCCCAGCCAACGGTGGCTGGGCCATCTCTTCAATCAGGTCCGGGCTTGCGTTCCGACTAGGGACGCTGGTGGGCCTGCTCACGTTTCTCGGCGGCTTTGGCACCTGCCCGGGCGGCTTCTGCTTCGGCTTCCTTCTTGGCGACGTCCTTCTGGGCATCGGCCTTGTCCTGCTGGGCTTTACCCTCGCGGACCAGATCGTCGCGGCCGGTCACCGTGCCGATGGCTTCCTTGGCCTTGCCCTTGACGTCCTCGACGGCGCCCTTGATGGCTTCTTCGGGTCCTGAGTTCTTCTCGGTCATACTTACCTTTCCGCTACTGGAGTGGATTGGTGATCACTACGCGGTTCTCCGCGCAACCTCAGGATTTCCTGGAGGCGGCCGCACTAAACGTGATGTGACGAAGCCGATGTTTGCCGGCGCCAGTGCGGTTACGGTGCTGGAAATCTCGCCCCTCGTGGAAACTCTGCCGTGGTTTGTGAGTGTCCTTGTCCGGGTACTCCGAGGCTGGATGAGAATCGAGGTCAGCCATGTCTGGGGCAGCGCAACATGATCGGTTCGGTTCAGAACTCGTCTTCGATCGGATCGCCGAGGCTATCGAGGGGCAAAAGCGGCGTGCTCTGATCGAGCATGCCTTTGCCGAACAGGCATGGCATCGCCCGGGTTACGCGGTCGCCGATCGCGCAGGGTCCCAGAGTGGCCACCGCGCGGCTTGATTTGATCTGACCACGTGATGTGATCTGACCAACGGGTGATCACCCGATCGGCGTCTCGCCGTCCTCGCGGTCGAACTCGTCGAAGCCGGAATCCTGCACGACCACCTCCCGTTGTTCCTGCCAGTCCGGATCGGTTGCCTCCAGGGGCGGGCCGTCCAGACCGGAGACCGGGGCTTCGGCGTCCGGTACTGGTTCGCTCTGCTCGCGCTGCTGCTCGAGGGCATCGGCCAAGGGCACCTCGTCGGGCACGTCGTCGCGCGTCATGCGGCCGGAATACCCAGTCGCCCCTTGGCCAAACGCTTCCCCTCACCTGGCTCGCCGCCTCTTCGGTTTAGCGACCCGACGACTGTGGGTACGCGACGAACATGTCATCGTCAGGCCGCGCACCGAGGCCCCCTCTTACTGTGCTGCACGGTCGGCGATTACCTCACTGGGAATCTGGTCACACCAGCGGACCACGAGCTGTGGAAGTGCGGGTGCCCGCCCGAACGGAGGCGCTGGCGGTGATGCGAGCAATGACGGGCTGCCTGGCCGACTACGAAGAGCTGGACGGCGAGACAGCTGCCAACTTGGCCTTGGCGGTGGATGAAGCGTGCACCGTTCTGATCGGCATGGCCACGGATGGGGCCAAGCTGCTATTGATCGAAGACCCACGCGCACGCGAGCTCTGCGTTCGGGTGTCGACGGTCAGTGACAGCGTCGGAAACGACCCCGGCATCGTCGTCTTGAGCGGATTCAGCCGCCGGGTGCTCGAGGCGCTCACGGACAAGGTCGACACCTTCGTCGACGACACCGATTCAGTACACGACGGCAGCGGCCGGCCGGCAGTTGGTATCTCGCTGACCATCCGGCGGGGTTGGAATTCAGCGCGCCGCTAGGGGTGTACGTTCGCCAATTTCAGCTGCCGCGGATGATTGCGCAGCATCGAGAGGGCGGCAGGTAGTGCGGGTGAGACCGGCAGGGCACGGGCGGGATCGCAGATGTCGAGCACCCTGGACACAGCGGTGCTGGGAATCATCACCCAGTCGATGTTCTCGCCGGCACAGCGCACGTTGAGGGTGTGCAGGCACGCGAAGCAGCCTGCGCCGAAGAACTCGACGGCGCTCATGTCCAGGACGAGCTGTCCGCTCGGCCTGCTGTGCTGGGTTCCGCATTCGATCAGCTCAGCGGCATTGGACGCATCCAGCTCGCCGTTGACGCTGACCACTGCGGTGGCCGGCCACAGCCATTGGGCACAAAATTGCGCGCGGGTGTGGTCGTTGGGGGTCGGTGCGGCACGTTTCGCCGCGTACATGGTGGACATCGGTGACTCCTCAGTAGAAATACTGTGGTCACGTCACACTTCAGGCTCTGTTGGCTCAAAACCCCTGGATACAGGGAGTATCACGACCCTGCACCCCGATGACGTTTCGGGGAGGCTGTGAACTCAACCTGCATTGGACACTACGCCCCATCATGACCTCGAACAATGCCGAGGCTTCTTCCGCCCCACGCGCCACGTGCGCCACATCGCTGTTCAGCTGGTACCAATGTACGTACCGATCTGCGCCCGAGTGGTGATCCGGCGCCGGGCAACCCGTTGGCCGGAAATCTCTGGGAGGCAACAGTTTCGGTGCATGCGGTGTCGGGTGCGATGTCACGGGACCCGATCCGGTCGCAGTGGTCTACACCGCTGGAGGGCCGAAGCCGGCGATGATGTGGGGCGATATGGCGGCCATGGACTGCCCGTGCTGCGATCAGCGGCGGTGACGCGCAGGTCAGAGCCGGCCGAGCAGGGTTGCCGCGCCCGCGCCCGTGAGTTCCTCGGCGGCTTGGCGACGGCCGGTCATGGCCAGCAGCAAAGCCTCGCCGGCGCCGTCGACTTCGGGGCCGCTCCCGTGCTCCCACTCGATGTCATTGGCGCGCAGTCGGAGTCCTTTGATTCGCCGGCCCGCACCGAGCCGCGGGTTGCCCGGCACCAGGGGAAGGATTCGTCGCAAGCGCTGCGCCGGCACGGTCCGCGGCCGGCCGAGTGCACGGCGGATGTCCTGGTGATGGACGGTGCCGTCGACCAGACCGATCATGCCGCCGAAGCCCGCGGTCAAACCCTGTGGCCGCAGATGGCGGTTGAGGAACTCGAGCAGTTCATCGCTCGACATGGTCGAGTATTCGGCCACCCCGACCTCGTTGGCATGCACCACCCGCCCCTTCACGAAACGCTTGAGCAATCCGGCCAGATTCAGCTCTTCGTAGCTCACGACGTGGGCCACAACGTCTTTCACGCTCCACCCCGTGCACAGTGACTCCGTATGCCATTGTTCAGGGGTCAGGGTGGCCAGGAATTCGGCAAGGTCGGCTCGCTCGTCACGTGCCAGGTCCATGAGTGACGGCTCGTAGGCGGTCATGTATCACCTCGCCTGCCTTTGATCTTGGACTCTACCCTCGCGTAATGCCCGGTAGAGGACTCGACTGCCGGTTTTTCCGATGTTTGACCCGCGCGTCAGCGGGGTACATCGCATGCCATGAGACTTGGTGGATTATTCGGGACACTCGTGCTCATCTGGCTGATCATCGGCGTGGTGGCAGCCTGGCAGCGCGATTATTTCCATGGTGGATCAACTAACTGTGCGACCGCCGGTGCCATCGCGCTGACGGTCCTTGCCGGTCCGCTCAACTACGCGGGCGTCAATCCGAAGGTGGACGAGTGCCGTTTGCCGCAACCCAGCGCGATGGACTCCATCGCCGCCGTGAAGTGAGGTAGCCATGATTGTTCTCGGGGCAATTCTGCTCATCCTCGGCTTGATCTTGAACGTGTACCTGCTCTGGGTGGTGGGCGTGATCCTGCTGGTCATCGGCGGCGTGTTCTGGCTGCTCGGCGCGGTCGGACGGCCGGTCGCGGGGCGGCGAAGCTGGTACTGACAAAGGGAGGTGTTTGATGCCGAATCCGTCGATCAAGGACGAGAAGCTCTACGAGGAATTGCGAGACGAAGGAAACTCGAAGGAGAAAGCCGCGAGGATCTCCAACGCCGCTGCCGCCAGAGGGCGCTCGAGTGTCGGACGTTCGGGCGGTGAGTCCGGATCGTATGACGACTGGAAAGTCGACGACCTGCGCAGTCGGGCCAAAGAGCTTGGCATCAAAGGGTATTCCGACAAGAACAAGCGCGAGCTGATCGGAATGCTCCGTAATCATTGAGTGATTTGCCACGGCCAGGAGGGCCACCCACGACCCCGCTGCATCGCAGCGGGGTCGTGGTGCGTATGCCCTTGGTCAAGGCGCATTGTCTGGCCCCAGACGAAGCGACTGGAGATGATCGTGATGTTTTACTCGCCAGACCTGCCCAGGAGATCTACCGTGGAGACAGCCCATGCACGGCAGGTGGGGCTAGTAGTGGCGGGAAGGAGCAGCCATGCACGGCCCAAAAGATCCAGTTGACCATTCCCGGACAACCCGGCCACATGCCGGCGAGTCGATGAAGGACAACGTCATCATGCCCGCGCTGATCTTGATCTTCGTCGGGTTGGTGTTGTTCGTCGGCACCTTGGCGGCGTTCGCCACCGGCCACTCCGACGTCGGCCTGACCGTAGGCACCTTGTCTGCGGCCGGATTCGTCATCGGGTCGATGTGGCTGGCGCTCGAACACATGCGGGTCCGCCGCATCGAGGATCGCTGGTACACAGATCATCCCGGCGTGATGCGCCAGCGGCCCAGCAGCTGAGGCGTACGCCGACCGACCCGGCCGCTCCGCGGCCGGGTCCCTGTCTCGTGATGCGGTGTGTGCTCAGAAGGTGAGCGCCAGTACCGCGAAATCGATTGCCAACAATGCTAATCCGACTACCGGGACCAGTACGCCGTACCGCAGTCGCGAGGTGAAGATCGATACGGCGATGGTGACCACGGGCACCACGGGCGCGCCGTAGAACAGGATCCCGAACCAGAATTCTCCCGGCCCCTTGCTCGCGCACCCCTCGCCGGTGCAACCGGCCATGCTCATCACCGCGGCCATGCCGTACAGGTACACCGCGACGGCAGCGGGCACCGTCAACAGGACCAGTACCCAGGTGAGCGAGATCCGCATCCGCCGCCCGCTGTTGTGCTGTGTCTGCAGAGCCTGTGATTCGGTCATGGCGTCCGCATACCCAGTTTCGGGGACTTCTGCACGGGTATTCCAGCGGCATGGCCAGATTCGGATACACCCTGATGACCGAGCAGAGCGGCCCGCGGGAGCTTGTCGACTATGCGGTATCGGCAGAGCAGGCCGGCTTCGACTTCGAGGTGAGTAGTGACCACTTCAGCCCATGGCTGGCCAGCCAGGGGCACGCCCCCAATGCATGGCCCGTACTGGGAGCGGTCGCCCACGCCACCGAGACCGTGGAGTTGTACTCGTACGTGACCTGTCCGACGATCAGGTATCACCCGGCGATCGTCGCCCAGCAGGCTGCCACCGTGCAGATCATGGCCGATGGCCGGTTCACCCTTGGTCTCGGTAGCGGTGAGAACCTCAACGAGCATGTCGTGGGTAGGGGTTGGCCGACGATGGACCGTCGCCTCGACATGCTGGCCGAGGCGATCAAGGTGATCCGTGAGTTGCTCAGCGGGGAGCTGATCGACTTCAGGGGCGAGTTCTTCGAAGTGAGCTCGGCGCGCATCTGGGATGTGCCCGAGGTCCCTGTGACCATCGCTGTCTCGATGACCGGTGAGAAGTCTGTCGAGAGGCTGGCCGTGGCCGCCGATCATCTGATCAACGTCGCACCAGACCGGGCGGTCGTCGAGGGCTGGCATCGGTGCCGACAGGCGACCGGCGTGCTGCCCGAGGGTCGGGCCATCGGACAGGTTCCGGTGTGCTGGGACCCCGACCGCGATGCGGCAGTCGAGCGGGCCCATGACCAGTTCCGCTGGTTCGGTGGCGGCTGGGCGGTCAACGCGGACCTGCCGACCCCTGCCGGATTCGCCGCGGCAAGCCGGTACGTGCGTCCGGAGGACGTTGCCGGTGCCATCCCGTGTGGACCGGACCTGGATGCGATCGTCGCGGCCGTGGCCCCGTTTGTCGATGCGGGATACACCGATGTCGCCCTGGTCCAGATCGGAGATCAGGGCCAGCAACAGTTCCTCGACGAGGCGGCAAAGCCGTTACTGGCCGCGCTGCGCGCCGAGTTCGGCTGAGGGTCCGGTCGACATCGGATGACCCAGACGCATCGCAAACGGCAGCGCCAGCCAGACCCCTGCGAAGGTTGCAAGGGCGGTCGCCCCAGCGATCACCCCGGCCTCGCGTCCGGCAACCGTGTCGAAGATCAACTCGGTCACCCCGGTCATCGCGAGCCCGAGCATCACGAGCCCGATGAACGCGCACCGGTGCGCGGCGGAGACCAGCAGGTTCAACCGGTGCCTCCGGAACAGGATGCGATGCATGCCCACGGGGGCGACCAGCAGGGCGGTGGCAGCGGCCGAACAGGCGACGGTCACGAGATAGACGATCCGCATGGGCTCGTCGAGCATCGAGAACCGTTCCTGGAAAGGCAGAGTCAACAGCAGGCCGGTGAGCAGCTGAACACCGGTCTGCACGACGCGCAGTTCCTGCAGCAGACTGCTCCAGTTACGATCCAGCCGCTCCGCTTCGGTTTCGTGGCGGGCGGTCTTGTCCCAGGACTGATCCAGCTCGGGACGGTCCGGATCCATACCGTCGATAATCCCACGTTCATCACAGGTTTCGGGTTGCGCCGCGATGGGCATCCCTGCCCGGGGACCTCACGCGGGCCCCTGTCAGGGTGCGGGAAAGGAGTGCCGGTGTCGAAGGCGAGGCCTCCCAACTGGGATACTGTCGATCCGAGATGTCGGGAGGTGAGATGGCCGAGGAACCGGGCCAATCCAAGCCACTGAGCCGCGCGGAGCGGTCGGTGGAGATTCGGGTCGCTGCCAGGCTGGAGAACCTGGCCGTAGTGCGCACACTGGTCGCTGCGATCGCAGCATTCGAGGACCTTGATTTCGACGTCGTCGCCGATCTGCGGCTCGCCGTCGACGAGGCCTGCACCGCCCTGATCCGGGCCGCAGTTCCGGAATCGAGCCTGCATCTGACCGTCGACCCCGGTGACGAGACGGTGGTGATCACCGCCTCCACCACCTGCACGGGTGCCGCGGTGGTCGAGCCGGGCAGCTTCAGCTGGCACGTGTTGAGTTCCCTGACCGACGAGGTCAAGACCTTCACCGACGGTGACGGGCCTGACACCGGCCAGGTATTCGGCATCACCCTGATGACGAGGCGAGCGAGCCTGCTGCGGTGACGTCGGAATATGCGGACGTTCGCGAGATGTTCCGCGAACTCGGCGGACTGTCCGAGGACTCGTCGGCCTACGAACGTCAACGTGAGCGCATCGTCGAGCGGTGCCTGCCGCTCGCCGATCACATCGCGCGGCGGTTCGACGGCCGCGGTGAACCCCGTGAAGACCTGATCCAGGTGGCGAGGGTCGGGTTGGTCAACGCGGTCAACCGATTCGATGTGGACGCCGGATCAGACTTCGTGTCGTTCGCCGTGCCGACGATCATGGGGGAGGTCCGGCGGCACTTCCGGGACAACAGCTGGTCGGTGAAGGTGCCGCGGCGGCTCAAGGAACTGCACCTGCGGCTCGGCGCGGCGACAGCGGAGCTGTCTCAGCGGTTGGGTCGTGCCCCGACGGCTTCTGAGCTTGCCGTCGAACTCGACATGGACCGCGAAGAGGTGATCGAAGGTCTGGTTGCGGGCAGCTCGTACAACACGCTGTCGATCGACAGCGGCGGCGGGGGTGACGAGGAGGCGCCGGCGATCGTCGACACGCTCGGCGATGTGGACACCGGCCTGGATCAGATCGACAATCGAGAAACGTTGCGGCCGTTGCTGGCTCAACTACCTGAACGGGAACGGACGGTGCTGGTGCTGCGATTCTTCGAATCCATGACACAGACGCAGATCGCCGAGCGGGTCGGGGTGTCGCAGATGCACGTATCGAGACTGTTGGCGAAATCGCTAGCGCGACTTCGTGACCAGCTGCAGTAGCGAGGTTTTGCCGTTCAGGCTGGACAGGGCTGCGGCCACGCTGTAGCACGTGGGCAACGCCGAATCCGGGTCGCAGACACGCAGCAGGCGCGTTACTGCCTTGCTGGGCACCAGCGCCCAGTGGATATTGGCTGCCGAGCAACGCACTTCGATGGCCATGAGGGCGGAAAATCCTGCCGTACCGAAGAATTCGACATCGGTGAGGTCGACCGTGACCCGCTCGGCCTTGGCGGTGTTCCGCAACGCGTAATCGGCGAAATCGGCTGCGTTGACGGCATCGATCTCGCCGCGGGCTCTGATCACCGCCGTTGACGGCGGCAGCCAGCGCGTCGCAAACGCCGCGGGCGATTCGTCGGTCCGGTCGACCAGTGCATTCGTCGAGAAGACGGTCATTTATGGCTCCATCAGTCGAAATACGTGTATTCGTACTGTTGGTGCGGCGCCGATCGACAACGATACGAGTTCCCGCGCGTATGTCGATGACGCTCGCTGCGGCTGTGAACTCAACCTGTACCGGACCCTACCGCGATCAACGTCACCGGACAATTTGTCTGAGCGGATTCTTATAGTTCAAGGTCAAACTGTTCGCATGCCGAACACCCACGCCGTTGCCGGGGTGCTCCTGGCCGCCGGCGCCGGCAGCCGATTCGGAATGCCGAAAGTTCTTGCTGAAAGAGGTGATTGGCTGGCGCTGGCCGTGACAGCGCTCGCCGGGGGTGGCTGTGACGATGTGATCGTCGTGCTCGGCGCCGCTGTGGTCGATGTCCCTGCGCCCGCTCGCGCTGTGGTGGCCACACGCTGGGCGGACGGCATGAGCGCGTCGGTGCGCGAGGGGCTGGGGGAGGTCGGCTCGGCCGAGTGGGTCGTGCTGCATATCGTCGACACCCCCGATGTCGGCGCCGACGTCGTGGCCCGGGTCCTTGGCGCAGCGCGCAGCTCGGGCTCCGGCCTGGCCCGCGCCATCTACCAGGGCCGCCCGGGTCACCCCGTCGTCGTGGCCCGCCGCCACCTTGCGGCGCTCGGCGCGGCGCTGCGCGGCGACCAGGGCGCCCGAGCGTTTCTCGGTGGCCGCGACGACGTCATCGCCGTGGAATGCGGTGACCTGGCGACCGGTGTCGACATCGACGAGCGCTGACCACCCAGTCAGCGGAAGGCGTACCCGCCATCTGGGAAGAGTGTGGAACCGGTAGTGATCCGGCTGCTGAGCAGGTAGCCCACCGACTGCGCGATCTCATCCTCGTCGGCCAACCGCCCGATGGTGGAGGCGTCACGATAGGCCGTGAACGCCTGTTCCCGGATGGCCGGATCGCGCCGGCTCCACAGATTGCCCTCGACCGTGCCCGGGGCAATGGCGTTGACGGTCACCGGTGCCAATTCCACAGCCAACCCACGGGCCAGGCCTTCGATCGCCGCGTTGGCCGCGCTGTACGCGGGAGCGACCGCAGCCGGGCGGGCACTGGCGGCGCCCGACATCAACACGATCGCGGCGTCCGGGCTCAGCACCGGAATCGCCGACTTGACCACGCGGTACTGACCCCAGAACTTGGAGTCGAACGCCGTGGCCGCCTCATCGATGCTGAGCCGGGCCATCGGACCGGTCAGGTAGTCGGCGGCGGTGGTGAACAGGCCGTGGACGGAGCCGAACCTGGTAGCGACGAAATCGAAGAACGCGTCGACCGAATCCTGGTCAGCGGTGTCGACCCGATGCCAATCGGCTTGTGGGCCGAGGGTTGCCGCGGCCGAGGCCAGCCGCTCGGGCGTGCGGCCGCCCAAGACGACGGCGCCCTTCCCGGCAACGACCAGGCGGGCGGTGGCCAGGCCGATGCCTGAACCGCCGCCGATGAGGACGATGGTGCGGCCCGCAAACGGGTGTGCCGAAGGACGAGTTGGCATGCGCCGAGGTTAGGAGCTCCAGTACGGCCGGTCCGCCGGCACAGGGCAGTTCGGGTTGCCGGCCTGCTTATTCCGCACGATTCACGGTGGGTGAAAGCCGCCCAAGGGCTACAGCAGACCGAGCCGTTCGACCGCGTGGCGCTCGTCGAGCAGTTCGGCCACCGACGCGTCGATACGGGCCCGGGAGAACTCGTTGATCTCCAGGCCCTCCACGATCTCCCACGCTCCGTCGAACGCGCGCACCGGCAGCGAGGCCACCACCCCCTCGGGGACCCCGTAGACACCGGGGGACGGCAGTGCCACCGACGTCCAGTCATCGGGGTCGGTGCCGTCCACCCAGTCCCGGACGTGGTCGATGGCGGCGTTGGCGGCCGACGCCGCCGACGAGGTGCCCCGCGCCTCGATGATCGCGGTACCGCGGGTGGCGACGGTCGGGATGAAGTCGTTGGTCAGCCAGTCGGTGTCTGATGCGAACTCCGAGCCGGGCCGCCCGTCGACCACCGCGTGGAAGATGTCGGGGTACATGCTCGGGGAGTGGTTGCCCCACACGGTCACCCGGGACACGTCGGTGACGTGCACACCCGCGTGGGTGGCCAGGGCGGCGACGGCCCGGTTGTGGTCGAGCCGGGTCAGTGCGGTGAACCGCTCAGCCGGGATGTCGGGGGCGTGCGCGGAGGCCACCAGTGCGTTGGTGTTCGCCGGATTGCCGACCACGACGATGCGCACGTCGTTGGCCGCACCGGAGTTCAGGGCCTTGCCGGAGTCGGCGAAGATCGCGGCGTTCGCGGCCAACAGGTCGGCGCGTTCCATGCCTTTACTGCGCGGCCGGGCCCCGACCAGCAGCGCGACGTCGACACCGTCGAACGCCCGCACCGGGTCGTCGTGAATCTCGATGTCGACCAGCAGATCGAAGGCGCTGTCGACCAGCTCCATGACGACGCCTTCGGCCGCACGGACCGCTGAGGGCAGTTCCAGCAGGCGCAGCTTCACCGGGACGTCACGGCCCAGCAGGGCACCCGCCCCGATGCGGAACAGCGCGGCGTAGCCGATCTGGCCGGCCGCACCGGTCACCGTGACCACCTTGGGATTCGCGGGTGTGCTCACGTGTGCACCTCCAGCCCGAGCACCTGCGTCGCGTAGCGCCGCACGGTGTCCTCCGAGATGGCGGCGGCGTCCTCGAAGCCGGGGCGGCCCCGACTGCTCAGGAATCCGGTGACGGGATCGAGGACGACCTCGGCGAGCAGCTCACCGGTGGTCGGTTCGCACACCGCCCAGGTGTACCGGGTGTCATCGGCCCAGCCGTCCGTGGCGTCGTGAACGTAGTCCAGGTCGTCCTCGCCCAGGTCGGTGAGCGCGGGCCGGTCGTCGACGCGGTCGTCGGCGCGCAGTCCACGCAGATACCACTGGCCGTTGTTGATCTCCACAGGTTCCACACGACCAGCGTTCCATAGCCGCCCGCCTGAAACGCCGCGAGGCTGCAGCCACCGGGTGCGGTGACTACAGCCTCGCGGGAAAAGACTGGGCGTTACTTGATCTCGGCGATCACGGTGCCCTGGGTGATGGCGGCACCCGCCTCGACGGCCAGGCCGGTGATGACACCGTCCTTGTGGGCCGTCACCGGGTTCTCCATCTTCATGGCCTCCAGGACCACCACGAGGTCGCCTGCGGCGACTTCCTGGCCCTCCTCGACGGCCACCTTGACCACGGTGCCCTGCATGGGTGCGGTCACCGAGTCACCCGACGCCGCCGTGGCGCCGCCGCCACCGCGCTTGCGGGCCTTGGGCTTCTTGCGAAGGACATTGCCGGCACCACCGCTTGCGCCGCCACCGCCGAGCGCGAGGTCACCGGGCAGCGACACCTCGAGGCGACGGCCACCGACCTCGACGACCACGGTCTGACGAGGAATGGTGTCCTCTTCCTCGATCGGATCGCCACCGGTGAACGGCTCGACGGTGTTGTCCCACTCGGTCTCGATCCAGCGGGTGTGGACGTCGAACTTCTCGCCGTCGCCGATGAAAGCCGGGTCGGCGGTCACGGCGCGATGGAACGGGATGACAGTCGCCAGGCCCTCGACGTTGAACTCGGCCAGCGCACGGCGCGAACGGGCCAGGGCCTCCTCGCGGGTGGCGCCGGTGACGATCAGCTTGGCCAGCATCGAGTCGAACTGACCGCCGATGACCGATCCGCTCTCCACACCGGAGTCCATCCGGACGCCCGGGCCTGTCGGGGCCTCGAACTTGGTGACCGGGCCGGGAGCGGGCAGGAAGCCGCGGCCGGCGTCCTCACCGTTGATGCGGAACTCGAACGAGTGGCCGCGCGGGGTCGGATCCTCGGTGATGTCCAGGGCCTCGCCGTTGGCGATCTTGAACTGCTGCAGTACGAGGTCGATGCCCGAGGTCTCCTCGGTGACCGGGTGTTCCACCTGCAGACGGGTGTTGACCTCGAGGAAGGAGATCAGGCCGTCCTGGCCAACCAGGTACTCAACGGTGCCGGCACCGTAATAGCCGGCCTCCTTGCAGATGCGCTTGGCGGACTCGTGGATCTCCTTGCGCTGCGCGTCGGAGAGGAACGGCGCGGGCGCCTCCTCGACGAGCTTCTGGAAGCGGCGCTGCAGCGAGCAGTCGCGGGTGCCTGCGACGACGACGTTGCCGTGCGTATCGGCGATCACCTGCGCTTCGACGTGGCGCGGCTTGTCCAGGTAGCGCTCGACGAAGCACTCGCCGCGGCCGAACGCTGCGACGGCCTCGCGGGTCGCCGAGTCGAACAGTTCCGGGATCTCCTCGATGGTGCGGGCCACCTTCATGCCGCGACCGCCACCGCCGAAGGCGGCCTTGATGGCGATCGGAACGCCGTGTTCCTTGGCGAACGCCACGATCTCGTCGGCGTCCTTGACGGGCTCGGGCGTTCCGGGCACCAGCGGCGCCTGGGCGCGCGCGGCGATGTGGCGGGCGGTGACCTTGTCACCGAGATCGCGGATCGACTGCGGGCTCGGCCCGATCCAGATCAGCCCGGCATCCAGCACGGCCTGGGCGAAGTCGGCGTTCTCCGACAGGAAGCCGTAACCCGGGTGGATGGCGTTGGCGCCGGACTTCGCGGCGGCGTCCAGGATCTTCTCGAAGACCAGGTACGACTCGGCTGAGGTCTGTCCCCCCAGGGCAAAAGCTTCATCGGCGAGCCGCACGTGCGGTGCATCGGCGTCAGGTTCGGCATACACGGCCACGCTGGCAAGTCCAGCGTCTTTGGCGGCACGGATCACCCGGACCGCGATCTCCCCGCGATTGGCGACCAGCACCTTGGAGATCTTTGAGCTGGCGTGGTTGGCCACGGTGCCTCCTCGGCAGTTCTCTAAGAAACGTCTTTAAGAATCTATCGCGGGCAGTTTATGCGCCGCACCTTGAGGCTTCCCAATCCGGTATCGGTTACCGGTGAGTAGGTTTTGGCGGAAATCTGTCAGTGAACCCATCGGTCCTGCTGACGCGCGAAATTGCCGTCTCGACGGACACGCCGACGCCATTACTGTTGGCCCGTGGGTGCGGGGATTTTGGTGATCGTCGTGGGCGTGTTGGTGGGCGGGGTCATGGCGGCCTCACCGCGGCGCATCTGGTGGGCCACTCAGTCCTGGAAGTTCAGCAATCCGGAGGCCAACGAGCCGAGTGACGCGGCTTATGGGATGACCCGGGCGGGTGGGGTTTTCGTGATCCTGCTGGCGCTGTTTCTGGGCGCGTCGATTCTTCACAGTGACTTCCAGCGGAAGGACCGCCGCGAAGCCGAGGAACAGCGCCAGGCGGCTGAGAGGGCCTTTGTCGTCCCTGCACCGGAGAAGCGCGGACAGCTGCCGGTGATCGGCTATTTCGCCGAGGAGTTCCCCGCCGGGCCGGCGGTGACCGTGTATTACCTGGCGCCAGGAGATGCGGTACACGACTACATCCGCAGGATGTCGGACAGGTTCAGCTATCCGTGCTACACCTCGGCCAACGTGGTCAAAGCCGATGGCGATCGAATGGGCGTGAGCCCTGAACTCACTTGGGCACCTGAACAACTCGGCGATATGAAACAGAACGACCAATGCCATGTCGGCATCGGTCGCAACATTCACAAGGTGTCACTGAACGGTGCAACGGCAAGCACCACGATCGTGACCGACTCGGCCATCGTCGATCAGTCCGGAGCCGAGATCCTGCCCGCGGCGCCGGGCAACGTCGTCCCCGAACTCACCGAGGAACTGCGGACAGACCCGTGAGGGCGCTCAGGCTCCGCGCAGCCGCCGCTTGATCCGGGCCAGCATCGCCGACATGCCGCGAAGCCGCAGCGGGCTGATCAAGGCGGCCAGGCCCAGCGCGGTGTAGAAGTCGTCGGGCACCGCCAGGATGTCATCGGCGGACTGGCCGTCGAGGCCGGTGGCCAGGATCGCGGCGAACCCGCGCGTTGTCGGGGCCTCCGGGGGAGCGCTGAAGTACAGCCGTACTTTGCCCCGGTCGGACGCGTCGACATCCAGGAACAACGGCGACTGGCACTCCGGAACGGGTTCCATGGCCGCCTCCTCGAGATGAGTCGGCAAGGGCGGCAACTCGTTGGCGAACTCCAACAACAGCTGCAACTTGTCCTGGCCGGCCACCTCCTGGAAGTCGGAGACGACCTCAGCCAGGGCGGCCGGCATCGTCACGGCGCTTCGCCCGGATCAGGACCGACCGCGACGGGCACGCGCACGGCATTGCCCCATTCGGTCCACGAGCCGTCGTAGTTGCGCACACCGGGCAGGCCGAGCAGGTGGGTCAGCACGAACCAGGTGTGGCTGGAGCGCTCACCGATCCGGCAGTACACCACCGTCTCGTCGTCGGGGGTGAGGAAGCCGTAGAGCTCCTCGAGCTCGGCGCGGCTGCGGAACTGACCGCTGTCCCTGGCGGCCTTGGCCCACGGGATCGACTTCGCGGTGGGGATGTGCCCGCCGCGGAGCGCGCCCTCTTCCGGGTAGTCGGGCATGTGAGTGCGTTCGCCTGTGTACTCCTGGGGCGAGCGGACGTCGATCAGCGGCTGCTTACCGAGGATGTCGAGGACGTCGTTCCGGTAGGCGCGGATCGGGGCGTCGTTGCGC
The DNA here is from genome assembly GCF_048282715.1 of Mycobacterium sp. 134. NCBI lineage: Bacteria > Bacillati > Actinomycetota > Actinomycetes > Mycobacteriales > Mycobacteriaceae > Mycobacterium > Mycobacterium sp. 134. Next base: position 4,950,035 of record NZ_JBLVUN010000008.1, on the reverse strand, counting down.
TCCACGACCGGGTAGCCACTGGACTGCCGGGTGGGTACCTCAAGGGTGGTGTCGCGGCCGTGGGAGACCCACAGGTCGCGGCCGCCGTCGAGCAGGCGCACATCGGGGTGACCGAACAAGGTGAACACCCACAGCGCGTAGGCCGCCCACCAGTTGCTCTTGTCGCCGTAGATGACGACGGTGTCGTCGCGGCTGATGCCCTTGCGGTCCATCAGTTCGGCAAACTGCTCACCGTTGATGTAGTCACGCACGTTGGGGTCGTTGAGGTCGAGATGCCAGTCGATCTTGACGGCGCCCGGGATGTGGCCGGTGTCGTAGAGCAAGACGTCCTCGTCGGACTCGACGATGGCCAAACCGGGCCGGCCCAGATTGCTGGCCAGCCAGTCGGCGGTGACCAGGCGCTCCGGATGGGCGTACTCGGCAAGAGTGGGGCTGGGATCAGCAGGCAGCGGCACACCAAGAGCGTACCGTCGGTCCGGATAACCGCGGCGTGGCAGTGCCCACGACCGGTGCAGATTGCCGCATCGGGGGCCCGGCGTGCGGTCTTAGGCTGTTTGCCGTGGCGCTTGCGATCCTCTGCCTGGTGATCGGCATACCGCTGGGCCTGTTCATGCTGCTGCGGCCCAGGAAGATCTGGTGGGCCACCGAATCGTGGAAGTACAAGAACCCCGAAGCCAACGAACCCAGTGAGGCCGGGTACGGAATGCAGGCTCTCGGCGGCCTGTTCGTCATCGTCGCGGCAGTCATTCTCGCCGGGCTGGCGTGGTCGACGGAGCGTGACAAGGTGGCTGCCGAAGCTGAGCAGCAGAAGAAGGACGATTGGGACAAGGCCGTCGCGGCGTATCAGCCGCCGCCGCCCGAGAGTCGCGGCCCGCTACCGATCATCGGCTATGTGGAGAAGCCGCAAGGGCGGTCGCCCGGGGTGGACTACGAAGTGTTCTATCTGAAACCGCCGAACATCTTTACGGGCGATATCAAGAGCCTCGGCACACCCAAGGGCTGGTACCAGTGCGTCACCCGCGTCACCAGATATGCGCCGCGTGGTGTGAATCCGGTTCCGGTGCAAGCCAATCTGAGCTGGGAACCCGATGTGCCGCAAGTCGACGGCGCCGCGTCCGATGCGTGCACCACTCGCAATATCGCGCAGTCGAACGAGATCAAAACGCAGACCTTCTATATCGATCCGGGAATCCAGTTGGTCACCGACTCACCGATCGTCGACGCGCACGGGACGGTTCTCGTGCCTGCCAAGCCCGGCAATGTGATTCCGAAGCTCGACGCGGCGCCACGGCGGTGAGTTACGCGGTGAACGCGACCTCGTAGGCCACGGCGAAGCGGCGGGCCCCGTTGTTGGCGCGGAAGAGAGAGCCGCCGTTCTGTGACCAGGTCACCACACGCAGCAATCGCTTACCCGGCGACAGTCGCTTGGAGATGATGTCGGCGAATGCGGCGCGCAGCCGCTCCAGGTCGCATGTCTCGAAGTCGCGTGCCACGCGAACATCCCACATAGTTTCTTCGACTGGCATCGGCCCAGTGTCAACCCGTGGTTGAGACTATTCGGGACATCGGCGCGGCGCGCCGTCATTCAAAAGGTTGCAATTCGGTCACTCTGGGCGGCTTGCCCACAGATCCGCGATGGAAAGCCCGGCGGTCGCAAGCATCCGGCGCAGCAACGGCAGGCTCAACCCGATCACATTGGACGGATCGCCGTCGATGCCTTCGATGAACCAGCCACCCAACCCGTCGAGCGTGAAACCGCCTGCGACACCGAGTGGTTCGCCGCTTTCGAGATACGCCTCCAGGTCCGCGTCGGTCGGTGAGCCGAAATGCACTGCGGTGATTCCGGTATCGGCGATGCGATGGGCGACGGCGCCGTCACGGACGACGAGCACCGCGTGGCCCGAATACAGCTGAGCCGTCCGGCCCGACATCGACTGCCATTGCCGGCGCGCGGTATCGACATCTCCGGGCTTGCCACACAGCTGCCCGTCGAGGAACAGCATCGAGTCACAGCCGATGACGACACAGTCTCCGGCGACGGCCGCGGGCAGGTGGATGAACACTTCGTCGGCCTTCGCGGCGGCCAGCCCGCTCACCACCCGCTCGGGTGGGGCTTCGGCCAACGACGCGATGACGGCGTCCTCGTCGACACCGGACACCACCACCAACGGATCGAGGCCGGCCTGGCGAAGAACGCCAAGCCGGCCTGTCGATGCCGAACCCAGGACAACCCGGGTCATCTAGCGCCGCATGTGGGTGCGCTCCCACAGCGTGATGCGCTGCCAGCTGTAGATCGAGTAGCGCAGCTTGTCCACCGGATGCCCCCACAGGTTGCGGTCGCGAACCACGGGGCCCTCGTCGCCGCCACCGGCGGTGCCGAGGATGGCCATCAGTGCGGCCATATCCTCATCGGTGGGCTGACCGCGCAGCACCTTGATGTGCGCCTGGTGGTCTGCCTTGACGTCTTCTGTGGCGGTCTCGTCAGCCGCAGTCGCCTCGCTCGCCCCGCTCACAGTGGCTGAATCGTTCGCCCCGCTCACAGTGGGATGTTCCCGTGCTTCTTCGGCGGCATCTGGATGATCTTGCGCTCCAGCAGTCGCAGGGCGTTGGCCACGTAGCCACGGGTGTGCGACGGGGGGATGACCGCGTCGACGTATCCGCGCTCAGCGGCGATGTAGGGGTTGACCAGAGTGTCCTCGTAGGTCTGCTGCAACTCCAGGCGCAGCGCATCGACGTCCTCGCCGTTCTTGGCCGCTTCCTTGAGCTCGGACCGGTACACGAAGCCGACGGCACCGGAGGCGCCCATCACGGCGATCTGGGCCGTCGGCCAGGCCACCACGACGTCGGCGCCCATGTCCTTGGAGCCCATCACGCAGTACGCGCCGCCGTAGGACTTGCGGGTGATGACGGTGACCTTGGCGACGGTGGCCTCACCGTAGGCGTAGAGCAGCTTGGCGCCGCGCCGGATGATGCCGTTGTACTCCTGGTCGGTGCCCGGCAGGAAGCCCGGGACGTCGACCAGCAGGACGATCGGGATGTTGTAGCAGTCGCAGGTCCGGATGAACCGGGCGGCCTTCTCCGAGGCGTTGATGTCGAGGCAGCCCGCGAACTGGGTGGGCTGGTTGGCCACGATGCCCACCGGGCGGCCGTCGACCCGGCCGAAGCCGACCACGATGTTGCCGGCGTAACCGGCCTGCACCTCGAGGAACTCGTCGTCGTCGAGGATGCGGGTGATGACCTCGTGCATGTCGTACGGCTGATTCGGCGAATCCGGGATCAGCGTGTCGAGCTCGATGTCCTCGTCGGTCAGGGTCTCCTCGATCGAGCCCTGCGCCGGGGCCACCGGGTAGTGCGGCGGCTCGGCGTAGTTGTTCGGGGGCAGGTAGCTCAGCAGGTCGCGGACGTACTCGAAGGCGTCCTGCTCGCCGGAGGCGACGTAGTGCGCGGTGCCGGACTTGGCCATGTGGGTGTGGGCGCCGCCCAGCTCCTCCATGGTGACGTCCTCGCCAGTGACGGTCTTGATGACGTCCGGGCCGGTGATGAACATCTGGCTGGTCTGGTCGACCATGACGATGAAGTCGGTCAGCGCGGGGGAGTAGACGTGGCCACCGGCCGCGGCACCCATGATCAACGAGATCTGCGGGATGACACCCGAGGCCTTGATGTTGTTGTGGAAGATCCGGCTGTACAGGCCGAGGGAGACCACGCCCTCCTGGATGCGGGCGCCGGCGCCGTCGTTGATGCCGATCAGCGGGCGGCCCGTCTTGATGGCCAGCTCCTGGACTTTGACGATCTTCTCGCCGTAGACCTCACCGAGGCTGCCGCCGAACACCGTGGCGTCCTGGCTGAAGATGCAGACGTCGCGACCGTCGATGGTGCCGTAGCCGGTGATCACACCGTCGCCCAGCGGCCGGTTGTTCTCCAGGCCGAAGTTGGTGCTGCGGTGCTTGGCCAGCGCGTCGAGTTCGACGAACGACCCCTCATCGAGGAGGGCCAGGATGCGCTCGCGGGCGGTCAGCTTGCCCTTGGCGTGCACCTTGTCCACGGCGGCTTCGCCGACGGGATGCAGCGTCTCCTCGGCCCGCCTCTTGAGGTCAGCCAGCTTGCCTGCAGTGGTGTGGATGTCCACCTGGTGCTCGGCGGACGGCTCGGTAACGCTCGTCATGGGTCCCGATGTTATCGGTAACCCTAAGACTGGTCTAAGAGAGGTGGGCGTGGCGCGTGTCACTCCGGTGGGGGCAGTGTGCTGTGGCCTGACGGTGGGGTGGGCTCTGGGCCTACGCTCTCGATCATGACCACGGCGCCGGTTCTGCTCTCTGAACTGGGCAGCGATCCCGCCTCGGTGCTCCGGCTCGTCGCGCAGTTCGACGCGCTGGAGGAACAAGAGGCCAATGCTGATGCAGCGGTACGGTTTGCCGCGCTGATCGCCGGGTGCCCGGTGGGTGTTCGTTGGCCGGGCGGCACCGTCGTCCGTTACGACGCGTCCGGACGCCTCGATCCGATCGACGACGGCGCCTCGCCGGCATCCGATCGCCACGAGACCGTGGTCTGGGTGGAACGTGACGGATCCGGGCATCCCTTGGACGAGGTGCTCCTCGACCGTCTGCGACGACTGGTAGGTCATCTCGCTGCGCGGACCGGGGTGAGCGGGACTCCGCACCTGGGCGATCCTGCGCTGCTCGAGGTGGTGCTGTCGGCCAAAGAACATCGCGAAGACCGGGCCCGGGCGATCCGGCTCCTGGGCCTCGACGAGTCCAGGCCGACGTGCGTGCTGGCAGCGTCGGGACATTCGCCGCGGGAGACCCTGCGCCTCATCACCGATGAACTGGCCGCGCCGACGGTGCGGTCGGCGGTGATCGGCAACGCGACCGCCATCGTGTGCCAGGGATCGTTCGACATGCGGGAGCTCTCGGACCGCCTGGAGCGCCTCGTCGTCGAACGGTTTCCGGCGGTGGTGAACACCGGCACGGCGTCGGGCCCGTGGATCGGAATCGGCTCGGTGGGCAACGCATTCAGCGCGTCGACCTCGTGGCACGAAGCCGTCCGCGCCTTGCGGTTCGCGTCGTCGACCGGATTCGGCAGGCGCGTGGTGGCCTACGAGCGGCTGAGCTCGCTGGAGCTGCTGGCCGACCTCCCGATCGACCGGGTGCGACGCAATCGAGATGTGGCCCGTATCAACGAGATTGCGTCAACGCCCGCCGGGGATCTCGATGTGCGGACCACCGAGGCGTTCTTCGTCTACGGCTCGCTGCGGCGGACGGCCGCCGAAATGCACGTGCACCACAGCACGGTCGCGGCCCGGTTGGCACGGGTGCAGGCCGCGATGGGGTGGGATTTCGAGGATCCGGTGGACCGCTTTCTGGGCACGCTGGTGCTCATGGTGCGGCGCATCGCGATGTCGTCGGCCGAACTGGCCGACGCGGACCTGCTGTAGGCGCGGTACTCCGGAGGCCGACCGCCCGACAATTGTCGGATGAATTGGCGGAATCGACCGACGTATGGCGGGTGACGGGCATCACGTGATTGGCCAGGATTGCGGTGCAGCCCACAACAGCCCACTGCAAGCTGACCGACACAAGGAGGCCGCCATGGCCGTCATCGACCCGACCAAGACCTGGGTCCCCGTGGAAGAACGTCTCGCCGTCACCACCAACGAGCGGCACCGGCAGGTGCTCGGCGTCGTCCTCGAGCACATGAAGGCCGAGGCCGAGCCCGATATGGACCGGCTCATGGCGACTCTGAGCCCGAACCCGGACTACCACTTCTGGTACGCCAATGCCGATATGGGCCCCAAGACCACCGAGGGTGTGCGCGCCTATTACGAGGCATTCGTCGCCAGCGGTGCCAACCACCTCGTTTTCGAGATCGATCGCCTCGCCGTCGACGATGATCTGGTGATGACCGAAGGCTGGATGAAGATGATCTATCCGGGCGCAGCCGCGCAGGCGATCGGCGTCGAGGTCGACGATCCGGACGGCGACTATCTGCTGCTGTTCCGTCAGCTCATCAACTGGCCGATCGACGCCGACGGCCTGATCGTCGGTGAGGACGCCTACCAGACCGGCCCGGTCAGCGTGACCCGGCTGGGCCAGGAAGACCTGCCGCAGGCCTACATCGACCAGAAGCGCGCCGCCGCCGAGGCTCATGCCTGACGCAGTGCGCGACTCGGTCGCCCAGATGCTGCTCGACCGCGTCGGCGATCAGCATCTCGGCCTGCGCACCCGCGAGCGGGACTGGACCTGGGACGAGGTGGTCGCAGAGTCCGCCGCGCGCGGGGCGTACGCAACGGAGCTCCGCGGCTCGTGCCCAATCGAAGGTCCCTTCCATATCGGCGTCCTCCTCGACAACGTGCCGGACTTCCTGTTCTGGCTGGGCGGTGCCGCCCTCGCCGGTGCGACGATCGTGGGGATCAACCCGACCCGCGGCGCTGCTGAGATGGCGGCCGAAATCCGCCATGCCGATTGCCAATTGATCGTCACCGATACCGCCGGTGCCGAGCGGCTGCGGGGCCTGGACCTCGGCCTGCAGCCCGATCGGTTCCTGGTCGTCGACGACCTGGCCTATCAAGACGCGATTTGTGCACGAAAGCCCGCGGTAAGCGCGGAAAACCGGGCACAAATCGCTGCTGGCGAGGGCGTGGACGACCAGTCTCTGCTCTTGCTGCTGTTCACCTCCGGGACGACGGGCACGTCCAAGGCGGTCAAGTGCAGCCAGGGCAGGCTGGCCCGGATCGCCTACGCGGCCGCGGAGAAGTTCGGCCACGTGCGCGAGGACGTGGAGTATTGCTGCATGCCGCTGTTCCACGGCAACGCGATCATGGCGCTGTGGGCGCCGGCGCTGTCGGTCGGCGCGACGGTGTGCCTGACACCGGCGTTCTCGGCGTCCGGATTCCTGCCGGACGTGCGGTATTTCGGTGCGACGTTCTTCACCTACGTGGGCAAGGCGCTCGGCTACCTGATGGCCACCGCGGAACAGCCTGACGACGCCGAGAACTCATTGGTCCGCGGCTTCGGCACCGAGGCCTCGCCCGATGACCAGAACGAGTTCCGGCGCCGCTTCGGTGCCGAACTGTTCGAGGGCTACGGCTCGAGCGAAGGCGGCGGGGCCGTGGTCCTGGCCCCCGACATGCCGGCGGGCGCACTGGGCCGCCCCGCCCATCAGGGAGTGGCGATCATCGACCCCGAATCGCTGAACGACTGTGTACCGGCGGTTTTCGATGAGCACGGCCGCGTTCTCAACCCCGACGACGCCGTGGGCGAGATCGTCGACAAATTCGGCACCCGCACGTTCGAGGGCTACTACAAGAACGACGAGGCCAATGCCGAACGCATCCGCAACGGCTGGTACTGGACCGGCGATCTCGGCTATCTCGACGAAGCGGGGTTCATCTACTTCGCCGGCCGACGCGGGGACTGGATCCGGGTGGACGGTGAGAACACCTCGGCACTGAACATCGAGCGGGTCCTGCGCCGCCACCCCGAAGTGGTGGCAGCCGGTGCGTACGCGGTCCCCGATCCGCGTTCGGGCGATCAGGTGATGGCCGCGATCGAGGTGGCCGATCCCGACGGCTTCGACGCCGCGGCCTTCGTGTCCTACCTGGCCGGCCAGGATGACCTGGGAACCAAAGGAATTCCGCGGTTCCTGCGGGTGTCGAAGAACCTGCCGGTCACCGGGTCCAACAAGGTACTCAAACGCGAACTGCAGCAGGATCGCTGGCACACCGACGAGGTGGTGTACCGGTGGGCGGGACGCGGTGGGCCGATGTACCGGGCCATGGACGACGATGACAAAAAGTCGCTGGACGATGAGTTCGCGCAGTACGGGAGGCAGCGTTACCTATGAGGCGGGCCGCATGAAGTGGACAGACGAATGTGACGTTCTCGTCGCCGGGTCCGGCGGTGGTGGCGTGGCCGGCGCCTACACCGCGGCCCGCGAAGGTCTGTCGGTGATCCTGGTGGAGGCCAGCGACAAATTCGGCGGCACCACAGCGTATTCCGGGGGCGGCGGAGTGTGGTTCCCGTGCAACCCGGTGCTCAAGCGGGCCGGCACCGACGACACCATCGAGGACGCGCTGGAGTACTACCACGCCGTCGTCGGCGACCGCACTCCGCGGGAACTGCAGGACACCTACGTCCGCGGCGGCGCCGGGCTGATCGAGTATCTGGAAGCCGACGACAATCTCAAGTTCGCGCCGATGCCGTGGCCCGACTATTTCGGCAAGGCACCCAAGGCCCGCACCGACGGTCAACGCCACATCGCGGCCCGGCCGCTCAAGGTGGAGAAAGCCCCGCACCTGCGCGAGCTGGTGCGGGGCCCGCTCGACGCCGACCGGCTCGGCACCGAGCAGCCCGACGACTACTTCATCGGCGGCCGGGCGCTGATCGCCCGGTTCCTCAAAGCCATCGAGCAGTACCCGAATGCCTCGGTGCGGCGTAACACCCCGCTGGTGGAGTTGGTCGTCGAGGACGGCGTCGTGACGGGTGCGATCGTCGAATCCGACGGTGAGCGCCAAGCCATCCGGGCCCGGCGCGGCGTGCTGCTCGCGGCCGGCGGCTTCGAAGGCAACGACGAACTGCGCCGTGAATACGGTGTGCCGGGCGTCGCCCGCGACACCATGGGACCGCCGGCGAACCTCGGCCGCGCGCATCAGGCGGCGATGGCCGTCGGCGCCGACGTCGACCTCATGGAGCAGGCCTGGTGGTCACCGGGCCTGACACACCCCGACGGGCGCTCCGCGTTCGCGCTGTGGTTCACCGGCGGCATCTTCGTCGACCAGAACGGGCAGCGATTCGTCAACGAGTCGGCGGCCTACGACCGCATCGGCCGGGCGATCCTGCCGCGGCTGGCCGACGGTTCGATGACGTTGCCGTACTGGATGATCTACGACGACCGCGAGGGAGAAGTGCCGCCGGTCAAGGCGACGAACGTCTCGATGGTCGACACGCAGCGCTACATCGACGCCGGGTTGTGGCATACCGCCGACACCCTGGAGGAGCTGGCGGCCGAGATCGGCGTCCCGGCCGAGAACCTGACCGCCACCGTGGCACGCTTCAACGGCTTCGTCGCCGCCGGGTCGGACGAGGAATTCGGTCGCGGTGACGAGGCCTACGACCGTGCCTTCTCCGGTGGGGCATCCCCGCTCGTCGCGATCGAGAAGGGTCCCTTCCATGCCGCCGCGTTCGGAATCTCCGACCTCGGCACCAAGGGCGGGTTGCGTACCGATACCGCGGCCCGGGTACTCGACGTCGACGGACAGGTGATCGCCGGTCTGTATGCCGCGGGCAACACCATGGCTGCCCCCAGCGGCACCGCGTATCCGGGCGGCGGAAATCCGATCGGAACCAGCATGCTGTTCAGCCACCTGGCGGTCAAAGACATGTTAGGACGAGATGTATGAGTGACATCCGGGAAATCGACGCCGGCGCGGAGATGACGCGGTTCGCCCGCGGCTGGCATTGCATCGGGCTCGCTGAGACGTTCCGTGACGGGCAGCCGCACGGCGTCGAGGCTTTCGGTACCAAGCTCGTCGTCTATTCCGACTCGGCCGGTGAACTGCACGTGCTCGATTCGTACTGCCGGCACATGGGCGGCGACCTGTCGATGGGGTCGGTCAAGGACGACAACCTGGCGTGTCCGTTCCACGACTGGCGCTGGGGAAGCGACGGAAAGTGCAAGCTGGTGCCGTATGCCAAACGCACTCCACGGCTCGCGCGTACCCGCAAGTGGCCCACCACCGAGGTCAACGGTCAGCTGCTGGTCTGGCATGACCCGGAAGGCTCCGCACCGGCCACCGAGCTGACCCCGCCCACGATCGAGGGCTACGACGAGGGCATCTGGTCACCGTGGCAATGGAATTCGCTTCTCATCGAAGGGTCGCATTGCCGCGAGATCGTCGACAACAACGTCGACATGGCGCACTTCTTCTACATCCACCACGCCTACCCGACGTACTTCAAGAACGTCATCGAAGGCCACACCGCCAGCCAGTTCATGGAATCCAAGCCGCGCCCGGACTACGCCACAAGAGAACTGTGGGACGGCACCTACCTGCGTTCGGAGGCAACGTATTTCGGCCCGGCGTACATGATCAACTGGCTGCACAACGATCTCGCGCCGGACTTCACGGTCGAGATCGCGCTGATCAACTGTCACTACCCGGTGACGCACAATTCGTTCGTGCTCCAGTGGGGAGTCGCGGTCCAGCGGAACCCCGGGTTGCCCGCGGACAAGGCCGAGAAACTCGCGGCGGCGATGAGCCGGTCCTTCGGGGACGGCTTCATGGAGGACGTCGAGATCTGGAAGAACAAGACGCGGATCGACAACCCCCTGCTGACCGAGGAGGACGGCCCGGTCTATCACCATCGCCGTTGGTACGAGCAGTTCTACGTAGACGTCGCCGACGTCGCCCCGGACATGACCGCGCGGTTCGAGCAGGAGGTCGACACCACGCACGCCAACGAGCTGTGGCACGAGGAGGTCGCGGCCAACCTGGCCAATCGGTAGTTCATCACCGATGCGAATAGGCTGACGGCCCATGGATGATCGCCAGCCGAACCGCCCGCCGCTCGATGTCGCCGCCCTGCGGGAATCGTTGAGCGCCCCGTGGCATCAACTCGATGTCGTCGACGAGACCGGGTCGACCAACGCCGATCTGATCACGCGGGCGGCCGCCGGTGAGAAGATCGCCGGCGCGGTGTTGTTGGCCGAGTACCAGAACGCCGGGCGCGGCCGGCATGGCAGGCAGTGGTCGGCGCCGCCACGGTCACAGCTGGCATTGTCGGTCGGAGTCGACGCGGCAGGAGTTCCCGCGGATACCTGGGGGTGGCTGCCGTTGGCCACCGGCGTCGCCGTCGTCGACGCCGTCGCCGAGGTCACGGGCGTACGCGTCGGTCTGAAATGGCCCAACGACGTCCTGGTCGGCCCGGGCGGCGGGAAGCTGGCCGGGATCCTCGCCGAGGTGGCGTCGCCCGCGCCGGTCGTCGTCGTCGGGCTCGGCTTGAACGTGACGATGACCACCGACGAGGCCCCCGACCCACGGGCCACCTCACTGACGCAGCTCGGCGCCGGAACGGTGGACCGCAACCCGCTGGCTCAGGCGCTGCTCCGACATCTGGCCGCCCGGTTCGCCGGCTGGCGCAATGCCGATCCGGGGCTGGCCGCCGACTACCGCGCTCGCAGCGTCACCATCGGCAGCCGGGTCCGCGCGATCCTGCCCGGCGACAACGAGTTGGTGGGCACGGCCGTCGACGTCGACCAACTCGGGCGGCTGATCATCGACACCGGAGCTCAGCGGGCCACGGTTTCTGCAGGCGACATCACGCACCTGCGCCCCGATGCGCCGTAGAGTGCTGCCGTGGGGTACCCGGAGAATGTGCTGGCAAACGACGAGCAGGTGGTGCTGCATCGGCATCCGCACTGGAAACGTCTGATCGGTGCGGTCCTGATCCTGGTCCTGACCACCGCGGCGTCGGCGTTCGTCGCCGCCGTTGTCAACACCATGGACTGGCAGGCCACCGCCAAGAACGTGCTGTTCATCGTGATCGGGGCGATCTGGCTCATCGTGGTCGGCTGGCTCACGGTCTGGCCGTTCCTGAACTGGTGGACCACGCATTTCGTCATCACCGACCGGCGGGTGATGTTCCGGCACGGGGTGCTGACCCGCTCGGGCATCGACATCCCGCTGGCGCGGATCAACAGCGTCGAATTCCGGCACGGGCTGATCGACCGGCTGTTGCGCACCGGCACCTTGATCATCGAGTCGGCGTCGCAGGATCCCCTTGAATTCCACGACATTCCGCGCGTGGAACAGGTGCATTCACTGCTGTATCACGAAGTCTTCGACACCTTGGGGTCCGAAGAGTCGCCCAGCTGACGCGCCCTTTGCCCGGGCGGGTGTGAAACCCGGTCAAAACGGCTATCTGTCAGGCATGACCGCACGGGTGCAACCGGTGACCGCCTTCGATCAGGCAGTCGTCGTCATTCCGGCCCACAACGAAGCGGCTCTGCTGCCGCGCTGTCTGCGTGCGGTGACCACGGCCGCGGCCTGCTGCCCGATCCCGGTTCTGACCGTCGTCGTCCTGGACGCTTGTGACGACGGCAGCGCCGAGCTGGCGGGCGAGTTCGGTCACGACCTCCACTTCGTCAGCGTGGAGGCGGGCAACGTCGGCGCGAGCCGAGCCGCCGGTTTCGCCTATGCACGCTCGCTGTGCAATCACGTCGACGACTCCCGCGCCTGGTACGCCACCACCGACGCCGACAGCCAGGTGGACCCCGACTGGCTGCTTCGGCAGACCGCGTCGGCGGCTGCCATGGTGCTGGGCGTGGTGCGGGTGGCGGACTGGCGGCATCACCCCGTCGCGCTGGCCAGGCGCTACCTGCGTTCCTACGAGTCGAGTGCGCGGGATCCCAAGGACCACAACCACATCCATGGCGCCAATATGGGTTTTCGTGCCGATGCGTACTGGACGCTCGGGGGTTTCCGCCCCCTGGCCACCGGGGAGGATGTCGAACTGGTCGAAAGGTTCGAGACCGCCGGCTACCGGATAGAACGGGACTCGACGCTGTCGGTGACCACGTCAGCGCGCCGGAACGGCCGGGCGCCGGCGGCTTCGCGAGCTACCTCCGTGATATGTCGCGGTCGGTATTTCGTTCGGCCGAAAAGGATCCCGCATGACGGCCGGTCTGGTTCGGAGCTGGCTGGAGTCCGGCCGGTTGGACCTGCCACTGCCGGGTTCCGGTGCAACGGCGCGGCGTTGGCAACGGCTTGCGGAGCTGACGGAGATCGACGTCGTCGCCGGGCGCCTGGCAGAAGCCCACGTCGACGCCGTCGCGATCCTCGACGAGCTGGGTGCCAAACCGCCTGCGCCAGGCGAGCTGTGGGGGGTGTGGGCCGCCGAAGATCCAGATGCGGTACTCAATGCGCACACCACCGGAGACAGCGAAACAGAAGCGGTCAGGCTGTCGGGCACCAAAGCGTGGTGCTCGGGAGCGGGCTTGTGCACACACGCGCTGGTGACGGCCCGCCGCGGCGACGGCCAACGCGCGCTGTACGCAGTGGCGACGAGCAGCGACAGGGTGCGCCCGTTGCCCAGCACCTGGAGGAATCCCGGCATGGCGGCCAGCGATACCCGCTCGGTCCAATTCAGCAGCGCGCACGCGACGCCGGTCGGCAGTCCCGGTGACTATCTGGATCGCCCCGGATTCTGGCACGGTGCGATCGGCGTCGCGGCGTGTTGGGTCGGTGCTGCCCGCGCGGTCGCCGTGCCCCTGTACGACCGTGTCGCCCGCGGAGCTGCTGATGCACACGCGCTGGCCCACCTCGGGGCCGTCGACGCCGCGATCGCGGCGGCCGACGCGATGCTGGCCGCGGCGGCCGAGGCGACCGACGCTGACCCTTTCGACCGGTCCGGGTCCGGCCAGCTGCTGGCCCGGCGAACCCGCGCCGTCGCCGAAACCGCTGTCGATACGGCGATCACCCGGACTGGCCGCGCCCTCGGGCCCGCGCCGCTGTGCCAGGACGCCCAACACGCACGTCGCGTCGCGGATCTGACGATCTACGTGCGGCAGAGCCACGCCGAGCGTGACCTCGCCGCGCTGGGAAAGCTGGCAGGGGAGCACCGATGACAGCCGCAGAGCACGCTGAACTGTGCGGCAACGAAGCGCGCTTCGGGGCACGGCCACTGAGCTGTGGTGGCACTCCGGGTCATGCCTGGACGACCTGGAGCCGCTCCTTCGGCGAGCTGGACCTCGCGGCATGTCCCGCGCTGGTGGTGGTCGCGCCGCATCCCGACGACGAGACCCTTGGCTTCGGGGCGACCATGGCGCTGTTGGCGGAGCGGGGTATCGATGTCCGGGTGGTGTCTGTCAGTGACGGCGGTGCCGCCCAGGAGGCTCACACCCCGCTCGAACGTATTCGACTGGAACGCATCAGAAGCGCCGAGTTGAGAAAAGCCACAAGGATTCTCGGTGTGAGGGAGCCGATCAGCCTCGCATTGCCCGACGGTGAACTCGCCGGCCACCAAGATGCGCTTGCCGATCTGCTGACCGGGATACTCGAGGCGTGCCCGCCGGGCACCTGGTGTGTGACGACCTGGCGCGGCGACGGGCACCCCGATCACGAAGCGGTTGGACGAGCAGCTGCCACCGCTGTGCACCGTACCGAGGCGGTTCTGTTGGAGTACCCGGTCTGGATGTGGCACTGGGCCACACCCGGAGACTCCGCAGTGCCCTGGGATCGGGCGCTCATGGTGCCGTTGACGGCTTCCGCCGTGGGCCGCAAACAAGCTGCCGCGCAATGCTTCCGTAGCCAGTTCCTCCCGCCGGCACCGGGGGCGTGCCCCGTGCTGCCACCGTTCGTGTTGCCTCGGCTGCTCGCGGTCGGGGAGATGGTGTTCCGGTGACGGAGCGCCTACCCGACTCGTACTTCGACCGCATGTACGCGAATTCGGCCGACCCATGGCGACTGGCCACCCGCTGGTACGAGCAACGCAAGTACGCGATCACGCTGTCGATGCTGCCGCAGCGGCGGTATCGGCATGCCTTCGAGCCGGGTTGCTCGATCGGTACTCTCACGGCGTTGCTCACCGAGCGCTGCGATCACGTCACCGCGATGGATGTGGCGGGCGCCGCGCTGGATATCGCCGACGTGCGACTGCGTGCCGACAGCGGCCGCGATGAGCTGCGGGATCGTGTCACCCTGGCGCGTGGCTCTCTCGACGATCCCTGGCCGCCAGGACCTTTCGACCTACTGGTGCTCTCCGAAGTGGCGTATTACCTGGAGGAGCGGTTGCTGGCCGAGCTGCTCCGCCGCGAGTGTCCGCAGTTGGCCCGCGGTGCGACCGTGATCGCGGCACACTGGCGCCACGACGTGGCCGACTACCCGCTCAGCGGTGACGAGGCCAACAGGGTCATCGCGGCGACGCCGGGGCTCATTTCGCTCGGCTGCTACCGCGACCGCGATGTTGTCATCGAGGTTTTCGATACCCATGACGCAGCATCTGTTGCCGCGCGCGATGGTGTTCCGGGTGCCGGCTGACCGAGGCTCCCACGGACGGTTAGGCATCGTCGGGATGGGTATCCGATGGTTGGCAGCCGTGGCCGAACATCGTTCCCACGCCGAGTCATTCCCAGGTCGCGAACCGCGGCTTGGTAGCACCCAGATCGGGAGGAAGCGCATGAGCGCCGTCGACAAGGCCAAGAACAAGGTCGAGGAGTTGGCTGGGAAGGCCAAGGAAAAGGTCGGGGAGGCAACCGGAGACAAGGACACCCAGACCGCGGGACAAAAGGATCAGGCCAAGGGCAACCTCAAGCAGGCCGGCGAGAAGGTCAAGGACGCCTTCAAGGACTGACGGAATATTGCGGGACTGAGCGCGCACTTCGCCAAGGTGCTGGAGGTTCCGATGCTTGAACCTGAAAACGATTCGTCACCAACGGCTGTGGGTCCGGCGGCGCACAACAACGCCGTCGGTCAACCCCATACCGAGGCCGAAGGTCAGGCGATCATCGCCGCAGAGGAGGACGCGGCGCGGATCAGCTCAACCGCCCATCCGTTGGGCGAGGCGGGTCCCAGGTTCAACCGCAAGTCGCCATTCATGATCGGCGTTCTCGCCGCGGCAGGGGTGGCCGTCACCTACGGCGGGATCCAGTTGCTGATCACCGCCCGGGGGGTTCTGGTCCTCTTCGTCATCGCCGCATTTCTCGCGGTCGGTCTCGAACCCGCCGTGTCCTGGTTGGTGCGACACCGCATTCCTCGCTGGGCAGCTGTGACCCTGGTCTTTCTGGTGGCTTTCGGCATGCTCGCGGGGTTCCTGGCGGCCGCGATCCCGCCGATGGTCGCGCAGGGCAGCGCACTCGTCCACAACAGCCCGGCCTACCTGCACCACCTTCAGCAGCGTTACCCCGCCATCGACCAGCTCGACAGTCGATTCCACCTCCAGGACAAGCTCCGGGAGGCGCTCGGAGGAGGAAACGTTCCCAACATCGTCGGGGGGATCGTCGGTGCCGGGGAATTCGTGTTCAGTGCCGTAAGCGGAGCGATGATCGTGCTGGTGCTCACCGCCTACTTCCTCGCCAACTTCGCCCGGATCCGCGCGTCGCTCTATCGGCTGGCACCCAATTCCCGGCGTCCGCGCACCATCCTGATCGGCGATGAAATTCTCGCCAAGGTAGGCGGATACGTACTGGGAAACATCCTGATCTCGGTGATCACCGCAGTCCTCACCTTCATCTGGCTGATCGCCTTCGGGGTGCCCTACCCGCTGCTGCTCGCCGTGCTGGTCGCGGTGCTGGACCTGATCCCGATTGTCGGATCGACGATCGCCGGCATCGTCGTGGCGTTGGTTGCTTTGACGGTGTCGGTACCCGTTTCACTCGCCACAGTGGTGTTCTTCATCGCTCTGCGACTCGTCGAGGACTATTTGCTGGTGCCACGGATCATCGGACGGACCGTCCAGGTGCCGCCCCTGGTGACCGTTGTCGCTGTACTGCTCGGTGGGGCGCTGCTCGGCATCGTAGGTGCATTACTTGCAATTCCGATCGCCGCGGCCATCTTGCTCCTGGCGCGGGAAACACTCTTTCCGCAGCTCGACCGTCGCTGAACCGGCGCATCGTTTCGTGTTGGGGTCACCCCCGCCGTGTCACGAAGTCTTGGACACCCTGGGGTCCGAAGGGTCGCCGAGCTGACGCGCCTTCGCGCGTCGGCTCGGCCGTCGTAGCGGCGTCACGTTGGCGGCCTTGCGCTCGGCGTGATCCTCGAAAGCCTCGGCGAAGCCGCCGCCGGTGAGCGTGGACTCGAGAGCCAGATCGGGCTTGTCGGTGAACTCGTCGGGGAACACCCAGCGGCGGAACGCCCAGAACCGGAACGCCATCTGCAGCAGATTGCCGAGGACGTAGGCCGAGATGAAGTCGGCGATGTTCTCGACTGTGAGCGAGACCTCGGGAACCCGGAGCCCCAGCACATAGCTGGAGAAGTACAGCGGCAGCATCGACAGCATCACACCCACGCCGCTGAACGCGAAGAACAGCAGGGCCTCGTGGTGGCGCTCGCGGCCGCCGCGGTTCTGGAAGCTCCATTCCCGGTTGAGAATGTAGGAGGCGATGACCGCGACGATGCCGGCGATGATCTTGGCGGTGACCGGCTTGGGCTCCAGCACCGTGAGTTTGAGGGTGTAGAAGATCGCCGAATCGATGACAAACGTCGTCGCGCCGACGATCGCGAACTTGATCAGTTCGTGATGCCGCTCGGCGTAAGGACGGACGAATCGCGGCAATCGAGCGATTGTCGCATCGGCGAAGGACACAGCTAGGCAGTGTACGTAAATGCGCCGTCCGATGCCGCATCGCTGCGGATGCCGTACCTTAACCGCAGGTCAATGAGTCGGTCACGACGAGGACATGAATCCGCGCATGACACCATAGAGGGCGTGCCGACAACTCCCAAGAAACCTCCTGTGGTGGCGATGATCGGTGGCGGCCAGCTCGCGAGGATGACGCACCAGGCGGCCATCGCGCTCGGGCAGACCCTGCGGGTGCTGTCCGCCGGGCCGGACGAATCCGCCGCGCAGGTCACTCCCGACGTCGTCATCGGCTCCCACACCGACCTGGACGCGCTGCGCCGGGCCGCGGACGGGGCGACGGCGTTGACGTTCGACCACGAGCACGTGCCCACCGAGCACCTGGAGACGCTCGTGGCCGAAGGGGTCACGGTCAACCCGCCACCGCAGGCGCTGGTGCATGCCCAGGACAAGCTGCTGATGCGCCGCAAGCTGCACAGCCTGGGTGCCCCGGTACCGCGCTTCGCCGAGATCACCTCGGTGGCCGACGTCGAGGAATTCGTGCGGCAGATCGACGGCCCCGTGGTGATCAAGACCGTGCGCGGTGGGTACGACGGCAAGGGCGTCGTGATGGCCGACGACCTCGACTCCGCACGCGAGGTGGTGGCCGGCTACCTGGCCGACGGGGTGGCGGTGATGGCGGAGGAGCGCGTCGCGATGCGCCGGGAGCTCGCCGCGCTGGTGGCCCGCTCGCCGTTCGGGCAGGGCGCGGCGTGGCCGGTGGTGGAAACCGTGCAGCGCGACGGCATCTGCGTCGAGGTGTACGCCCCGGCGCCCGGACTGTCCGACGAACTCGGCTCGGCCGCACAGGAACTCGGCCTGCGGCTGGCCAACGAGCTGGGCGTGGTCGGGGTGCTCGCGGTTGAGCTGTTCGAGACGGTCGATGGCAAGCTGCTGGTCAACGAGCTGGCCATGCGTCCGCACAACTCCGGGCACTGGACCATGGACGGCGCGGTCACCAGCCAGTTCGAGCAGCATCTGCGGGCGGTCCTGGACTACCCGCTCGGCGACACCTCGGCCATCGCACCCGCTGCCGTGATGGCCAACGTGCTCGGGGCGCCGCAGACCCCGACGATGTCGATGGACGAGAGGATGCACCACCTCTTCGCGCGGATCCCCGACGCGAAGGTGCACCTGTACGGCAAGGGTGAACGGTCCGGACGCAAACTCGGGCACGTCAACATCATCGGCACGGACATGGACGAACTTCGCGAGCGTGCGGTGCGGGCAGCGCACTGGTTGTCACACGGCGAGTGGACCGACGGATGGGATGAACATGCCGGGAACTAACGCCAGGGTCGGCCTGATCATGGGCAGCGACAGCGACTGGTCGGTGATGTCCGATGCGGCCACCGCGCTCGCCGAGTTCGAGGTGCCGTTCGAGGTCGGTGTGGTCTCCGCGCACCGCACCCCGCAGCGCATGCTCGACTACGCCAAGACCGCGGCGGACCGGGGTATCGAGGTGATCATCGCCGGAGCGGGAGGCGCCGCACATCTGCCCGGCATGGTGGCGTCGGCCACGCCGCTTCCGGTCATCGGAGTTCCGGTACCACTGGCCCGGTTGGACGGCATGGACTCCCTGCTGTCCATCGTGCAGATGCCCGCCGGGGTGCCGGTGGCCACGGTTTCCATCGGCGGAGCACGTAACGCGGGCCTGCTGGCCGTGCGGATCCTCGGTTCATCCGATACCGCGCTGCGGGACCGGATGGTGAGATTCCAGGCAGACCTGGAAACCATGGTGTTGAAGAAGGATGCGGCTCTGCGCGATCGCCTGTTGGGCGAAGGCTGAGTCAATCGCCGATCAGCTCGCGAATGCGGGGGGTCAGCGACTCGATCGGTTCGTCGGTCGACATCACCACAACCGCGGTGCGGCCACTGCCGCCCCGGTAGATCGGCCATGTCGCGGCCAGGGCCTCGGCCAGGTCCGACCGTGGGTTGGTCACGTCGCCGCGCAGCCACCGGCGCAGAACATGGTTGTGTGCCACGACCACGGCATTGGCGAATAGTTCGGCGCGCAGGTCCGCCGTCCGATCCTCGGTCGGCGCGGTCCGCAGGTGTTTGGTGAACAGCCGGACATACCGCGACGTCACGGCTGTTTCGAAGTCTCGGAGGGCAGGTACGGAGCGGGTGAGCCGATACCGCGTCCGCGCACGCTCACCCTCGGCGAGGTAGTTCTCGAACACCGACGTCGTTGCCACCGCGATGACCTCGGCGGGAAGCGTTTCGGCCGGCACCGCCGACAACCTCTCGTCGGCGCGGCGCAGCAGTGCCTCGTGATCGGGAAAGATCAACGCCTCTTTCGATCCGAACTGACGAAACGCGGTGGTGCGTCCGACCCCCGCGCGTGCCGCGATGTCATCGACGCTGGTGGCTTCGTACCCGCGTTCTTCGAACAGTTCGAATGCCGCGCTCACCAGACGCTCACGAGTGCTTGGCAGGTCGGGCATGGTGCACCTTCCGTGGGACTGAGTGCCGATGCTATGGTACTGAGTACCAAAAGTAGCAGGGCGATGTACTCGATGTGCAGTCCGCGCAACGATTGATCCAAGAGAGCCGAGAGCTAGGGAGAAGATCATGGCTGGCTGGGGCGGTAACCCATCTTTCGATTTGTTTCAGTTGCCTGAGGAGCACCAGGAGCTTCGGGCGGCGATCCGGGCGCTGGCGGAGAAGGAAATCGCCCCGCACGCTGCCGACGTCGACGAGAACGCCCGGTTTCCGGAAGAAGCTCTGCAGGCACTGAACGCCTCGGGTTTCAACGCGGTTCACGTCCCCGAGGAGTACGGCGGCCAGGGTGCCGACTCCGTCGCGGCCTGCATCGTGATCGAGGAAGTGGCCCGGGTGGACTGCTCGGCCTCGCTGATCCCCGCGGTCAACAAGCTGGGCACGATGGGCCTGATCCTGCGCGGCTCCGACGAGCTGAAGAAGCAGGTGCTGCCGTCGCTGGCATCCGGCGAGGCGATGGCCTCCTACGCGCTGTCCGAGCGTGAGGCCGGCTCGGATGCGGCGGGCATGCGTACCCGCGCCAAGGCCGACGGTGATGACTGGATCCTCAACGGCACCAAGTGCTGGATCACCAACGGCGGCAAGTCGACCTGGTACACCGTGATGGCGGTGACCGATCCGGACAAGGGCGCCAACGGCATTTCGGCGTTCGTCGTGCACAAGGATGACGAGGGCTTCAGCGTCGGCCCCAAGGAACGCAAGCTCGGCATCAAGGGCAGCCCGACCACCGAGCTGTACTTCGAGAACTGCCGCATCCCGGGCGACCGGATCATCGGTGAGCCCGGCACCGGTTTCAAGACCGCGTTGGCCACCCTGGACCACACTCGCCCGACGATCGGTGCGCAGGCGGTCGGTGTCGCCCAGGGCGCTCTGGACGCGGCGATCGCTTACACCAAGGACCGCAAGCAGTTCGGTACCGCCATCGCCGATTTCCAGGCTGTGCAGTTCATGCTGGCCGACATGGCGATGAAGTTGGAGGCTGCGCGCCTGATGGTCTACCACGCCGCGGCGCGCGCCGAGCGTGGCGAGACCAACCTCGGGTTCATCTCGGCGGCGAGCAAGTGCTTCGCCTCCGATGTGGCCATGGAGGTCACCACCGACGCGGTGCAGCTGTTCGGCGGCGCGGGCTACACCGTGGACTTCCCGGTCGAGCGGATGATGCGTGACGCCAAGATCACTCAGATCTACGAGGGCACCAACCAGATTCAGCGCGTGGTCATGAGCCGCGCCCTGCTCAAATAGTTTTCGGCGAGTAGTCCCGCGCAGGCGGGATTCTCCCGGGGCGAAACCCTCCAAGTTCCGAGGAATTTGGGGGGTTTCGCGTCTGGTTGGGTATCGCGATCAGGCGGGTTGGTCAGGCTGCGGACCCGCGAGGGCGTAGCGGCGGATGGTTCGTTCCCGGCTGCGGGGGTGCAGGCCGGCCAACCGAATGTCGCCGTAGTGCGCGGCGACGCGAGGGTCCATCACGCGCCGCCACATGGGTGGTATCAGCGCGAGCACGATCATCGTGGCATAGCCGAAGGGTAGTTGCGGCGCTTGTTCGTTGTGCCGCAACGTTTGATAGCGGCGCATCGGGTTGGCGTGATGGTCGGAATGGCGCTGCAGGTGGTAGAGAAATGCATTGGCGACGATCGTGTTGCTGTTCCAGCTGTGCAACGGGTTCACGGGCTCGTAGCGACCATCGGGTAGCGTTCGCCGCTTGAGTCCGTAGTGCTCGACGTAGTTGACACTTTCCAGCACACAGATACCTATCACGGCCTGCCCGGCAAGCCACGGGAAAACGGTGGGACCGAACCAGACCGCGAGGCCGGCGGCCGTCGCCAGGCACAGCAGCCAACCTCTCAGGATCGTGTTCTCAAGGCAGTAGGCCGATTTATCCCTGCGCGCCAAGCGTTTCCGCTCGTAAACCCAGGCGAAGTGGATCCCGCCGAACACTGATCGAGGAACGAATCGGTAGTAGTTCTGACCCATTCGAGAAGTAGTGGTGTCCTCGGGTGTGGCAACGCGAATGTGGTGACCGTGCTGGTGTTCGACGATGAAGTGCGCGTAGCCGGTCTGCACGAGTGCGAGCGTTGCCAATCGACGTTCGGTGCGGCTGCGCTTATGACTCAGCTCGTGCGCGGTGTTGATTGCTATGCCGCCGACGATGCCCACCGTCACCATCAATCCCAGTTTGTCGACGACGGTCATCGCTACCCAGCCGCCGCCGGCCCAGAGCCAGCAGGCAAAGATCAACGCCAGATACTGGTTCGGCAGAAACCAGTAGGTGGCCCAGCGGTAGAACCGATCGTGCTCGATGCGTTCAAGGATGTCCTCGGGCAGGTCCTTCGAGTTGGAGCCGACGAGGCGGTCGAGAAGCGGGATGACGCCGAAGGTAACCGCCGGTCCGGTCCACCAGAACGCGCTCAGGCCGGTCGTTCCCACCAGGATCCACGACAGCGGAATCATTCCGGGCACCGTCGCACCGAGCAGCCACACATGCCGCGGCGCCGGCATGGGGGGAGTTTCTCCGCGACGTGACGACACTGTTGAGTCCATCCGAAAATTTGCGAAAGCGCGAACGCTACGTGAGATTACGTTGCCGCGCTGGTGTTTTCGGCGAATATTGACTGAGATGAAAATCATGTTCCCAGCCGGGCCGCCGCGCTTGCGGTAAAGCTAGGCGAACTATATGTTCCTTGCGATCAATCGGCTGCGCCAATAGGGGAAAAGTTGCCAATGGAGATCTCTGCCCGTTCCTATCTGACGGCTGGTATGGCACTCACAATGGCCGGCACCCTGGCGCTGGCACCAGCTGTGGAGCCTGTCGGGAAACGGGATGCTTCATTGCCGATCGTCTCGGTGCCGGATATTCAGCTCAGCGCCGCCATCGATCCGGCGGATGTCCAAGCGCTGATCGCCAACCTCCAAGCGACACTCGACAACGTCACGCAGACGGTCGCGGCAGCGTCTCTGGCGCCGGGGAATTCACTCGTCGACGTGCTGACGCGCGCCAACGCCGTGAACGGCGAGCTGTGGAACGGCTTGGTCAACGCCACCGACTCCGACCAGCTGCGCGCACTGCTCGGCGCGCTCGGCGCCGTGTCGACCCACAACTTCGGCGAACTCATCAAAACTGTCGGCGCGCTGAACGTGGATATCGCGGTGCTGCCCCCGCAGATCTCCGCGACCATCGGCTACGCGGTGACCGGCTCGCTGACCGCGGCACTCGGGGCCATCACCAACCTGATCAACCAACCGCTGGCGGCATCCAGTTACACCGGGCTGGCCAGCTCGGCACTGCAACAAGTGATTTCGGTGGGCCAGGGGGTCCTGCAGACCGTGGACTGGACCGGGCAGGCGGTCGTCAACGCGTCCAATTCTCTTGTGGACGGACTATGGCAGCAGGTGCCGGGGGCGTTGTACGGGCTGAGTGACGTGCTGTACCAGGCCGCCGAACAGTCGGACAGTGCCGTCGTCGACGCTGTCATCGCCGCGGTTCAGGGATTGGCGATCGCGCCCGCCGCCGCAGCCTCCAACGCCGCCTTGGGACTGGCTTCCAGTCTCGTCAATGGCGGTGGTGAGGCATTCAACACGGTGATGAAGGGTGGCGCCTGGGTGCTGGCGTACCCGATCTATGCGGTACAGGACGCGTTGAAGACGCTCGGAGACAAGCCAATGGATCCGGCCTCCTACACCACGGCGCTGGCGCAGCTCATCGGTGGCGGGTTCAACGTCGGCAACAAACTCGTCACCGTCGGTGCCGATCTGATCAGGGTGCCGGTCGGAATTGCCGCCGACCTGAACGACATTGTCGCCAACACGATCGTGGATCTGTCCGACGCCGCCGGGGAGATGGCGACCGCCATCCTCGGCGCTGCCGGCCTTCCCGCTGAGGCGGCGGCCCTGCCCAAGGCGCTGACCACCGAGGTCACCACGGCGGTCCGTGCCACGCAGAGTTTCGTCGACACCAACCTGATCTCGCCCGTCGAGGGACTGGTCGACGGGGTTGAACACGGGTCGCTCGATTTCTCGGCCGCCCTCCAGAAGGCGATCAACAAGGCGCTGGGCGCGACTGGCCTGCCGGATACGAATACCCGCACCGAGTGGGGCTACCACCCGTTCTCCACGGCCGTCGAGGACAAGGCCGCCGATTCAGCGTCGAAAGCGGCTCCTGCAGGCGCGGTTTCGTTGAATCTCGGAACCAAGCAGGAATCGGTGACCAAGCAGGAATCGGTGACCAAGCAGGAATCGGTGACCAAGCCGGAATCGGTGACCAAGCCGGGGGATGTCGAGCAAGCCCCCGCTGAACCGGGATCCTCGGATACGAACAGCACCGGCTCTGCCACTGAGGCCGACGCAGGCGACAAGGGGACCCGGAGTTCCGCGCCAAAGGCGCGGCACAGGCTCGGTGCCTCCGAACGTGGCGTGTCGGTGGATACCCTGCTCAAGCAAGAGCGGGAAGCCAAGCGGGCAAAGGTTCGTGAGCGTCTGAACACCGGCGTACGGGATGCCGACGGCACGCATGGCGCAGTGAAGAGCGACCGCGGAACCGGTACGACGAAGAAGGCCGCCGGCGCCAAGGGCGGTGCCGCCCGCGATACGGCTGCCTGATTCCGGTACGGGGGTGCCGGTCACGTCCTGGCCAGGGCGTGGCGGGCCACCACCACGATCTCGCCGATTGCGTCGCGCCCACCAACCAGCAATCCGACGACGGCACCGACGAGGCCGGCCGTGACGATGGCAACCAGGGAAATAACTCCACTGTCCATCAACAGTCGCACGGGCAGCGCCAACACGACGATGCCCGCTGTTGCGCACGCTGCCGGTCGCATCGCGGACAAGCCCTCGGAGACCGATGTTTTGGTCAGCCGGCATCCGATCACGAGGCGGAACGCGCTGTAGAGCACGGTGAAGGTGAGGTGCACGGCAGCCACTGCGGCGATACCGTGCGAGCAGGCGACGATGAACCCACCGACCAGAAGAAAAGTGAGCGGGATGTTGACGGCCAGCAGGAGTCCGGGCCGACCGACCGCCGGAAAGATGTCACCGGACGCGTAGCCGATCGATTCGAGCCCCATCGTCAGGCTCAGAATCGCCAACGGCGCGGCGATCGGCAGCCATTGGGATCCGAGTAGCGCGATGACGACGTCGCGGGAGCACAGTGCCAGCAGCGTGCCCACAGTGAAGCCGAACAGGCTCGACAGCCGCAGCACTCGCAGCATTGTGGCGCCCAGGTCGGTGCTGATGTCGCTGCGCGCCTTCGAGTAGACCGCGAAGGCGACGCTCGAGAGCACCCAGTACGCACCGCCGAGGATCATCTCCGGAATGCGGTAGGACAAGTTGTAGTACCCCAGCTGGGTGGGGCCGAGTTGATTGCCGACCACGAGATAGTCCGCGTTCAGGCCGATTTCGGCGAAGACTTTGAGCGTGGTGACCGCGAGGCCGAACTGGAGCAGGGTCGAGACGGCGCTGCGGTCGAGCTGTAGGCGAGGTCGGAACGGGACGAGGATCCAGTTCAGCGCCGAGCCGCTGAATTCGCTGGCCAGAACTCCGGCGACGATCGCCCAGGCGCCAAAGCCGGTGAGGGCCAGAGGGATCGAGACCACGGCCCGGGCGATGCCACGACTGATGTCGACCGCTGCCCGGCGACGATAACGCAGATCCCGTTTGAGCATGGCGTCGTGGATCTGGGATATTCCGCGTAAGAGCAGGAACAGGAACAGCGCCCGGTAAACCCACTCCTGCTGGGGCGTGTGGAAGAACGCGCACAGCCACGGTGCGGCCAGCCACCCTGCGGTCGTCAGGATGATGCAGATGCCGAGATTCAGGGTGAACGCCGTATTCAGCCGTGACGACGAAACCCCCTTCTCCTGCTCGTAGATGATGGCCGCGCCGATCCCGAGGTCAAGGATGATCTCGAGGTAGGCGATCACGCTGAGACCGGCGGCCACCACACCGAAGTCTTCGGGGACCAGCAGCTTGGCCAGCAACAGTGTGGTTATGAAGACCACGATCCGGGTGAATCCGAAACCCAGCCCGGACCACACCACGCTCTTGATGGCTGTGCGGCCGAGGTCTTTTGCCGCGGCATCGTCCTGCCGGTCGACGGCGGGCGAGTCGTGCCCGGATGGGTCCGGGCGATTTGCGGATGCGGCCGTCACGGTCGGCAGACCCGCCGACGGTGGCGGCGCACCAGGGTGCGCTCGATGCCGGTGGCGAGCACCCGCAGCGTCGGGCGCACCGCACGGACTCGCGTGTCTTGACTCACCGTGTCCGCGAGGTGGTCCTTCCAGCCCTGATCGCCGCGCAGGAAGTCGACCGTGTAAAACCCTTCGGACGCAGCCTCGGTGAGCACCCAGTCGCGCAGCACCGACCCGGCCGATTGCAGAATCTCGGGCTGCAGACCACTGGAGTAGAGGTAGGCGGTTGAGCGCCAGGACAGCACGTACATCAGGGCCGCGTCGACGTCACCAACCTTCAGGCGGGCGATTCGGGCCGCGCCCGCCCCACTCATCGCGCGCGCGGCGATCCGGTGGAAGCCGCGCCGGTCCGGGGTGGCGAACACCGTGGACCGGTCGCCGAACCGTGACCGATGCAGTGACATCAGGGCATCGAGCAGCCCCGGCACCTGGTCGGGGTCGGAGACCCACTCCAAGGTGCCGCCTTGCTGTTCGATGAGCCGTAGGGTCCGCCGCAACCGCTTCCGGGACCATTTTCCGAAGGGAAGTCCTTCGCCGACAGCGACTTTCCGCGATCTGATCGGGACTGCTTCGTCGGGGCGTACGACGAAACGCGGCAGACGCAGCGCGGTACGCAGCGCGGGGGACAGCGGGCTGCCTTCGGCCAGCGCATCGAAGTCGAGCGCATCCCAATCGCACCTGCCGGCCACGTGCGTGGCGATGTGCTGTGCCACCTCATGCCTGTCCTCGGGTGCGGCCACGATGTCCAGGTGGTCGGGGGTGAACCAGTGCCACCCGGCGACACCGAGCGTCCTGAGGCCGTCCTGCACGGTGGTTTCGACCGGCAGCAGCCCGATGATGGCGTCCCCGCGTCGGCATACGAGCGCTTCGGCCGAGGCGATCAGGGACGGGAACTCGGCCATCGCGCCATACCACTGATGGGACAGAAACGGTGTGCTGACGGCACCCCGGTCCTGCAATGCGGTCCAGGCTGACGCCAGCGCACTGTCATTCAGCCGCATGCGATCCACCGACAAGCTGGGTACGGGTGTTCTCATGTCCGCCACTGCATTGCGCGAACATGTATCCGTGCGGCCAGCGATTTGGCGCGGTCGACGCGCTCCGCGGCACCGGGTGGCCGGGGGCGCAGGCCCAGCTTGCGCAGCCGGGCATTGAGGTAGACCACATCGTCGTGGATGTCGCTGCGATCGGTACGGAACGTTACCGAGAATGAGATCGACGGCTCGTCGGACACTTCGACGAAGTGCGGGCTGTTCGGGGGGACGTAGACCCCGTCACCGGGGCGAAGATGGAATGTCGTCTGGCCAACGGGCAGGAAGGGCAGATAGCGGTCAACGCCGAACTGGCGTGCCTCCAATTCTCGTTGTCGGGTATCGCCGTCGGGCCAGCACCCGATCGTGATCTCCTTCGAGCCGTGCAGCTGCAGCAGGAAGTTCTCTTCGGAGTCGTAATGTGAGGGCGTCACCGAATGCCTCGCCGACACGAAGACGAACCCCTGCTGATTGTGTGGTGCCAGGTGGGCGTCGCCGGTATCTGGCACCCCGGATAGACAGTCCAGGAGTAACTCCCGGTACCGCGGATCCTGTTCGACGTTCTTGATCGCCATCCAGGTGCCCTGGAAGTCCGGTGACCGCAGAATGTCGGCCGGGGCGGATTCGGCCCGCAATGTCGGGGCACCGTGGTGCAGCGTGGGCAGCGCGCCATAGTTGTGTTCGACGGAATGGGCAGGCAGTTGCTCAGTCAGTCGGGCCAGCGACTCGGTGGTCATCTGGTCGTGATCGAGCAGGTTGTGGCGGATCAGGAACGGGGCACGGTCGGCGTGCCCGCGCCATTGGTCGGGATCGACCTCCAGGATCGCCATGGTCAATCCTCCTTCCGCTGATGTCGCTGCGACGACGCGCGTGCGAGGAAATCCGTTGGTGCTCTGAGCGGCCCGGGTAATGCGACGAGCAGCGTCGCGAAACCGCGCCGTGCTGTCCACAGCTGGTTGATCGTCTCGTTTCTCGGGTCGGCGCACGAGTCGAGCACCGTCGCCGCGGGGGCATCACGAAGCCCCGCGGTGACGGCGAGCATCAGTTGGCGACCGGGTGAGCTTGCGCCGAAACGCTCGTCGAATGCGATCTTGAACCAGTACCAGTGGTCGCCGGTTCGCATTGTGCACAACATCGCGACTGTGCGCTCGCCCGATTCCAGTGAGATGAATC
The DNA here is from genome assembly GCF_048282715.1 of Mycobacterium sp. 134. Taxonomy (NCBI): domain Bacteria; kingdom Bacillati; phylum Actinomycetota; class Actinomycetes; order Mycobacteriales; family Mycobacteriaceae; genus Mycobacterium; species Mycobacterium sp. 134. The sequence goes on along the minus strand of NZ_JBLVUN010000008.1, from coordinate 4,921,817 downwards.
CGATGCGGTCCTCGACGGCCGGGCCGTCGCACATTTCGCGGAAGAATCCCTCGTCGCCGCATGCCAGCGCGTCTCCGCGGGCGCCCTTCCAACCCGAGGCCTCCAGCTTGAGGAACGTCGTCACCGTGGTCGGGTCGGGCCGGCGGTGGACAAGCGCAAGGGGGCTACCCAGCTCCGTCTCGAGTTTCCGTCGCGTGCGGCGCAGATCCTTGAGGTGCTTGCCGCGCAACGCAATCGGCTCCGGGTCGGCCGCCCTGGCGATGGCTCGCTCGAATGCCCGGTCGACATGCACGCGGGTACCGTGCGCGTCGGCGGCCGCGGTGAGCGCCGCGTGCACCGGACCGCCGACAACGCAATCGCGCAGCACGAGCACGCGGCCGGGGTGCGATCGCGACAGCGCGCCGAGCAAGTCGCCGGCCGCGGCGACGGGATCCGTGCGGTCGAGCAACGGCGCGCCGAGGTAGCTGTACCGGTGCTGCCAGGTTTGGATAGCGCGGACTGGCAACCGATTCCAGTATCGACCCCGCCACACCGGTAGGCATGCCATGAGACGTTGCTCGGTGCCGACCGCGGCGATTGTCAACGAGGGCGGCCGCGTGAGGTGACGTGTGGCGGCGAGGAACGGCCCGGCCTCATGGCACGGATTCGGCTCGGCGGATCGCGCTGCCAGGTCGCGCCACGCGTCGACGAATCGAGGGGTGACGTCATCGACGGTGAGCAATCGGCCAAGCATCAGGGCAAAGATACCGTGCGATGCGCGTCGGCAACGGCTGATGATCCCGCCCACCCGAGCCGTAGCGAAAGATGCGCGTGCCTTCAATTTCAGCAAGCCGGTCGATCAATGAAGTGATCTTGGTCACGGTGCGGATTGAGGGCTGATGGAGCCGAAAAACCTGGTGTATAAATTGCCTGGTTCCATAACAGCAAATAGAAAGCGCGCCAACGTCTATGGCAGCAGGCTCGCCGTCTGAATCTCCCGAAATGGGGGCAACGGCAGGTGTTGGTGCCATCGGGGTTGACTGCGACGGCTTTGCTGGTGAGCAAAGTTCCCATTGCTCGGAGCAGACCCTCCCTGAGGTCGATGCCGTGGATCGCCTGCTGTCCGGGGCGGAGGTGGGTGACGCCGAAGGGCGGCAGTGGAAGCGGCGCTATCGGTCGAGGCTGGTCGTCCTCGATGCGGTTGTCATCGTCGGAGCGATTGCACTGGCTCAATACGGTCGATTCCGGCTGCTCGCGGCCGACGGACCCCAGGCCGGCACCGACTCGGCAAGGGCCCTGGTGCTTTCTGTGCTCCTTGCCGTCGTATGGTTCGCCGCCCTCGGCTGGCAGGAATCGCGGGATGTCTCACTGGCCGGGGTTGGCAGCGAGGAGTACCGGCGCGTTGTGTCGGCCACCGCCTGGGTTTTCGGTTTCGTCGCGGTCGGCAGTCTGATCCTTCAAACACAGGTGTCGCGCGGGTACCTGATGATCGCGTTGCCGGTGGGGTTGATCGGCCTGATAGTTGGTCGGCACCTGCTTCGCCGAGATCTGGGACGGCGAAGGGCGCACGGGCAGTTCATGACTCGTGTCGTCGCCCTGGGTAGGCCCGATTCTGTCGCGGTGCTGTGCGAGTCACTGTGCCGGTCGACACCGGCCGGCTACAAGATAGTCGGTGTCTGCATCCCGGGTTTCACCGGTGAGGCCGGGCAGTTTCTCGCCACGCCGGCCGGTGCACTACCCGTGCTCGGTGACGAGAACTCAGTGGAGGTCGCACTTCAACTGACCGGTGCTGACGCCCTGGCCGTCACCGCTGTCGAACGCCTCGGTCAGGACAAGATGCGCAAGCTTGCCTGGCGGTTGGATTCGCTCGGGGTCGACATGATCGTCGTCCCGGGCATGACCGACATCGCCGGTCCACGACTCAAACTGCGGCCGATCGACAACCTGCCGTTGTTTCACATCGCCCGACCTCGGCGCGACGGTCCGTCGTCCGCCGGGAAGCGGGCATTCGATCTTGCCTTTGCGCTGCTGGTGCTACCGCTGTTGCTGCCCGTCATGATCGGCGCGGCCATTGCCATCAAGGTGGATTCAGGTGGCCCGATCCTCTTCCGTCAGCTGCGGGTTGGCAGGCACGGCAAGACGTTTCGTATCTGCAAGTTCCGGACGATGGTGGTTGGAGCGGATGCTGTCAGCGGCGACGGGCAGACCGCGGTGCCGGCGCAGGGCGGGGTGTTCTTCAAGTCCCGGTCCGATTCCCGGGTGACTCGGGTCGGCCGCTTCCTACGGGCGGTCAGCATCGACGAGTTGCCCCAACTGTTCAACGTGTTCGCGGGATCTATGAGCATTGTGGGGCCACGACCGCTGGTGCCCGGTGAAGGCGAGTCGGTCGAGCACTTCGTACAACGCCGGGCACTGGTGAAACCCGGCATGACTGGTCTTTGGCAGGTCTCCGGACGGTCGGACGTGTCGGACGAGGAGCGGATCAGGCTCGACCATTCCTACGTCGACAATTGGTCGAGTGTGCAGGATCTGATCATCATCTGGCGAACGATGCGGGCGGTCATCAAACGTGAAGGCGCGTATTGACGTAGCGTGGCCGGATCTTCACCTCAATCCGAATGCCTTGTCATAACAGTCGAATACGGCGGCGCGCGAGTAGCTCCTGACGAAATGCTCGTGGGCCGCCACCGACAGCGCGACGTTGCGTCGCGCATTGGTGAGTTCGAGCAGTTGTTCGGCCATCTCCAGCTGATCGTCGGCGACCAGGATGCCCGCGTCCTCGCCGGTGGCGACACCGTCGGCGCCGACTGTGGTCGAGATGATCGGAAGACCGCGGCCCAACGCCTCGATGATCTTCAACTTGATGCCTGATCCGAATCTCAGCGGATTGACCAGTGCCGCTGCGCGGCTCAACACCGCGTCGAGGTCCGGTATGAAGCCCTCCAGGATCACGCTGTCGCCGTGGCGGGCGACTGCGTCGATCAGACCGGGGCGCGGGTCTCTGCCGATCACGCGCAGCGTGGCGTCCGGGCGGGCGGAACGCACCCGCGGCCACACATCGGACAGGAACGAGCGCAGTCCGTCGTCGTTGTGAGGCAGGGAGAGGAGGCCGAGGAAGACAAACTCCGGGCGGCCGCAATACGCCCGGGACACCGACGGTGCGACGATGAGCGGCGGGATCGACGACACCCTGCCAGGATTTGTGTCGAGGCGGTTTCGGAGAAGCTGGGCTTCGGCCTCGTTCAGCAGCAGAGATGTGCTGAAACGGGTGGCATCGCGATGCTCGCTGCGGCGCACCAGGTTTCGCTCGATCGTGAGCAACAGCCGCTGTCCAGATCTGCCTGCGGCGAGCGGCCGCAGCGGCCGCGGCACATGCGTCGCAAAGTTGCCCAGCGGATCGATGTCGACACCCGGGTATCGATCGGCGGCTCCAAGCATCGATCGGTACCGCTCGGAAAACAGGTCGTCGAGGTAGCAGACCTGGGCGCCTCGGCGATCGGTGGGCGCATGCTGCGCCATCCGGATGGTGTCGTACACCTCGAGGTCCGGGTCGAGATGTGCCAGCGTTCGCCGTATCGTCGTGCGGACTGTCCGGCTGCCCAGGAGGGACTCCTGAATGCTGGCTCTCCCGGTGGCAGTTCTGGTCAGGACGCCACCGACGGCGGACACCGGGTGCGGCCGCGGCAGCGGGTGCAGCTGGACGGGAAAGGTGGAGCCGGCCTTTCCACCGACCATCAGGTAGTGAACGTTGGTGGCGCCCAACCGGTCGGCGAAGTAGTCGTTGAATCCGGCGAGAACCACCTTTTTTCCGGCATTGGTGGGGTACGGATCGACGGCGCTGACAATCGCGGCCGACTTCGGCATCGGGGTTCCGTTCGTCGGCGGCGTCGTGATCGACGACCGGTGCCTGCTGATAGCGCCAATACAGTGACACAGCATAGTAGTGAGGTCGGCTATGCACTAGAGTGCACCTGCACACCGGATCGGAGTGCAGATGACCTGATTCTGGGCCGGGCACCTCGTCCAGATGCCGTGTGGCAGCTCCGATGTCGAGGATGAACCGCTGTGGACAGAACGCGACTGGCACGTATGTGGGTGGTTGCGACCCTGCTGGCGATGATCGGCCTGCTGGCCGGTGTGCTGGCAGCGGTGGTGCTGACCGGCCGGGAACCGTCGCGATATACGGCCGAGGCGACCCTCGCCATGCTGCCCTCCCAGCAAGTGCCCGTGACCCAGGCTCCTGGATTCTGGGAGGTGCTCAGTCGGGGACAGGCGACCCGCTCGGCGGCGATCGTGCTGGCCGATCCAAAGTGGCTGATCAGCGGAAGCGCAGCGGCCGGTGTGCCGGAATCCGAGCTCCAACTCGAGGCGGGAGCGATCCCGGACACCACCTTGATCACGGTGCGGATGTCGGCCAACTCCGCGGCTGTCGCAGAGACCGCGATGAACAAGGTGTTGGCCGATTCCCTTGTCCCAGCGGCCAGCGCGACAGGTCCGTTCCGGCTCGAGGTGGTGTCGGCCCCGGATGGCAGTGCCAAGTCCGCAGCGCCCGCCCGAACGCAGATGTTCGGTGCGTTGGGGATAGCGGGACTGCTGGTCGGCGGTGGCGCCGGCCTACTGGTGAGCCGGTGGGCGCCGCGCCGGCCGGTGTGGATGGCGGATCGACGACACGCAGTGGTCGACGGAGGCGCAGCGGTCGGCTCGGGTACGGCCGACGGTAGCGACGAGATGGACGACGAGACAGAAACTTCGGTGGTCGAAACTCCGGGCAGATGATCACCGGGTCGCCGGCTCCGGCCGCGTTCCGGTACGTCCCGGGCGCCTTGATCGTCGTCGGAGTGGTCGCGGCGGGTGCGGCCGTTTTCGGGGTGAGGGCGACAGCCATTGTCGTCGGTGTGCCGCTCGCGGCCGCAGCGGCCTGGTATGCGATCCAGCGGCCCGCGGTGATGGTGAGCGCCATGGTGGCCATAGAGATGACCAACCTCGCCGGGGTGGTCGCCGAGCAGGTCGACCTCCCGGTGTTCCATGCCTCACTGGGGCTGGGCATGGTGACGGTGGCGCTCGCGTTGTGCGATCAGGAGATGCGGAACCGGCTCAACAAGGGCACGGCGGTATGCGCCGGCCTGGTCGCCGTCTACCTCGTCACCGAGGTGCTGTCCGCCCTCGGCAGCCAGGACGGCGCCGCGTCGATCGCCGTCCTGAAATCCAGCCTGATCGACTGCGTCTTTCTGATGGTGGTGCTGCTGCTGGTACAGATGACCGAGAGCTGGTGGCCGGTCGCGGCCGCGGTTGTCGTTCCGCTGGCGGTGATTTCGGTGCTGACTGTGATCAGTCAGATCTGGTTCCAGGGCTCGGTGTCGTTCGGCGGGTTCGCCACAGTGACCGCGGCGGGCGGGGAGTTGGTCACCACCCAGCGGTTCGGCGGTCCCTTACCGGACTCGAACTTCTGGGGCCGCCACTTGGTGCTGGGGCTGCCTATGGCTGCGGCGCTGTGCATCCGGGCGGGCCGGGCCGGAGCATGGCGCCCGTTGACCGGATGGTCGGCGGCGCTGCTCGCGCTGCTCGCGGGGGTGTATCTGACACAGTCGCGCGGGTCCATGATCGCGGCCGGCGTCGCGCTTCTCGTGTGGGTGCTGGCCAGCGGTCCCACGGTCCGGCGGCGCGGGCTGATGGCCGTGCCGTTCTTGGCGCTCATCGCGTTCCTCCCCGGCATCGGGAACCGGTTGGTCGCGTTGGCCGGCGATGTGTTGGGGGCCGGATCGAACTACGTCGTAGACCCGTCGGTGCTCGGCCGGATCGCGGCGCAGGAAGTGGCGTGGGCAATGTTCTGGGACAGGCCGGTTTTCGGGTTCGGACCCGGGCTGTACCCGCTGGAGACGCGAAATTACGCGGGCATTGTCGACACCGCGGTGCTCGAACCCACCGATGCGGCGCACAACCTGTACGCACAGGCTGCCGCGGAGACCGGCATCGTCGGTCTGATCGGCTGGATCGTTCTGGTGGTGGGCTTCGCCGCCTGCGTCGGCATCAGGGCGGTGGGCGTGGCAGCACCGTCTCGGCGCACGGATCAGGCTCTGGCGGCCGCGGTTCTGGCGTCGATCGTCGGCTGGTCGGTGGCCAGTGTGTTCCTGCACCTCGCGTACTTCCGGACGTTCGCGGTAGTCCTCGCCGTGGCTGGTGCGCTCGGCTCGGCCCGAGGTGCCCGAGCCGGCCCAGCCGTTCAGGCGAGATCGTCGCTCATCAGGGCAACCGCCGGGGCGTCCATTGTGGGCGTCGCCGTCGCCGGGCTGGTTCTCGCGGTCGCACCGACCCACAGCTACGCGACCGCCGGCCAGCGGATCACGATTGTGCCGACCCCTCAGATGAAGGACTACTACGGCTACGCATTCGATATCCGGACGAGGGCCGCGGTACTCCCCACGTATGCGGCGATGATCGCTCGCGGCGACCACTCGATGTCGGCCGTCGCCGACAGGGTCCGCGGTGTCATCAAGGTCAGCGTCACGCGCCCCGATCCGCAAGCGGCACGCGCCGACCTCGATGCGGCGCTGATCCGGGCCCGTACGAATCTGGCAGACCTGCGGGCGAACTCGTGGTACACGCTCAATCCGGTCGGCGGAGTCGTGGAGAGCAGCGGGGACATCCGTCCGACGGCCTGGACTGCGGGCGCGGCCATCGCCGGTGCGCTGGCGGCGGTGGTCGCACTGCTGGTGATGAGATGCTCGACCCGGATACCCCGGAACTGGCGTGCGTTCGGTAACGATCGGCAGGCGGCTGCGACGGGAGAATCCGTTGACCACTGAGCGAGCACTGGGCAGTCGGCTGCCCAGGGCGATGACGGACCCCGGGGTCTGGGTGCTCTCGGTGCTCGGCATCGTGTTGTTGGCCACCAATTCCGGGTTCGCGCAGGCGCCGGTCGATGATGCGCTGGATTACCGCCGAATCGCCGAGGCCGCGCCCCACCTGCCGGTCAAACCGATCGCTTCCGCGTTCACCGCACGGTTCGCAATTCACTACATCGTCGGACAGCTGCACGTGGCGACCGGACTGAATCTGGACGTGGCTTACAACCTCGTGTTCGCCGTGTTGCTGGCTGTCCTGCTGGTAGCGGTCCATCTGTTGTTCCGGGGCTTGCCGATCGGTGAGTTCTCTTTGGTGGCAGCACTGTTCGTGTTCAACCCGTACGCTTTCCGGCCGTACCTGTTGCAGACCGAGACGTTGCAGGACCTGGTGTTCGTATTTGGGGTCGCGGTCTGCCTGCTCGGCCTGCGCAGCCGCTCGACGGCTGCCGTCATCCTCGGCCTCGCCATTGCGGTCCTGGGGCGCCAGACCGCGATTCTGGTGGCGCCTGTCGCTGCGGGGTGGCTGCTGAACGAATCTCATTGGCGCACAATCCCCGGCGGGCGCCGGCCTTGGGGGCAGGCAATCGCGGCACTCGCCGTCACGGTGTTGCTCTTCGTGGCTGTCAGGACCTGGTCGGCACGCTTCTCGATTCAGTTCGAGCCCACGGTTCTGCATGACACCGTGCTCAACCTTCTCGGCGGAATGCCGGACACCGCGGTGGAACTCGCGGCCCATTTCGCCCGCACGCTGATCCCGCTGATGGTGCCCCTGGCGGCATTCGCCACGCTGTGTGGCGTTCTCGGGTGGCGCAGGGTGCCATTCGGTGCTTGGGCTGCGCTGGCAATGTGCGTGGCCATCGCCGCCCAACCGGCGATGACGGATCCGAGATTCCCCGGCTTCGCGTTCAACGAGCAACGACTCGCGGCATTGGCGTTGTTGCCGCTGGTCTACGCCGTCGCTGTTCTCCTCGATCGGACGGATCGGTGCAAGGACAATCGGTGGGTGCCGCCGCTGCTGGTCGCCCTGCTCGCCGTCGGCTCCCTCCATCACGAGTTCTCCTCGATCGGCCCGCAATCGCTGGCGCAGTTCCTCGCCGTCCAGTTCATCGTGGCGATAGTGGTGAGCGGGCTGCTGATCGCCGATCGCCGGCCTGCCGGCGGCGCGCGCACCACGGTCCACCAGGATCGCAACCCGTTGCCGAATCTGGCCCAAGGCATCGGAAATGTTCCATGACAGCGACATTCGCCACCACCCTCGACTATGGGGACCCGCGCTGGCGGCAGCGGTCGCGCCTGATCGCCGCGCTCCCCAGGAACCACCGGCTCATCGACGAGTTGCGTCAGTTCGTGCGGGTGCTGCGGGGGTTGCGGGGGGAGCCCCTCGTCCTGATCGACTCGTCGACAGGTCGGTTCCAGCCCGACTTCCTGGCGGCCGCGGTGCTGGGGTTGTGCGTCCCGCGCCGCCGGAGGCCGGCCGTCGTCATGTACGGCGATCTGTGGCAACCAGATGGGGGAGTGCGTGGCCGGATCGAGCGATTCCTGGTGCGGTGCGCCGACCGAACCGTTGTCCGTTACGCCGCGTTGTCGACGGACGAGATCGAGGTGTTCCCGCAGACGTGGGGTGTCGGTGCCGGCAAGGTGCGGTTCACGCCTTACTTCGCGACACTGACCGCGCAGGACCTCGCCGGCCCTGCACCGCCCCTTGGGGACTACGTGTTCGCCGGCGGCAACTCGCATCGCGATTACGCCGCGCTACTGCGGGCCGCGCGGCTGTTGCCCGAGCACACGTTCGTCATTGCGACGCATCTGCTGCAGGGCTGCGAGCTGCCGCCGAACGTGACAGCCGCACCCGTGCCGCATGCGGAATTCGTTCGGCTGCTGCGCGGTGCACATACCGTGGTGGTGCCGCTGGCCGCGGGGCTTCGACGATCTACCGGCCATCAGACCTATCTCAATGCGATGGCGTTGGGGAAACCCACCATCGTCACCGGCACACTCGGTGTCGCCGACCATGTTCGTGCCGGCGAGACCGCATTGGTAGTGCCCGGGACGGCCGAATCGTATGCGACTGCGATCTCCTGGGTGTTCGACCCGGCCAACGCCGCAGCAGTCACGGCTCTCGGTGCGGCGGCGGCAAGCGATGTCGCCGCCCGATTCACCTTTGCCGATCACGTCCGGGCGTTGCTGGCGGTAGTCGACGAGGCCGCCGCGTCGCCGGACCGATCTCAGGGGGCCAGGACTTGGAGACGGCGGTAGGGGATACCGGGCAGATCGTCGTAGTCCCAACGCAGTCCGGCCTGCTCGTAGACGCTGCCGATCGAACCGCCTGCGGCCGGGTCCATTTCGAAGCTCACGCTCAGCGGAACCGCGCCGCTGTCGACGATGTAGCCGCCGTAGACCTGCAGCGCGCGCGCGACCGCATGCACCGCCGGTGCCAGCTTGAGGCTGCCGATATCGACCGCGGGATCCAGGCGGACCCGGGCGCCCTCGGGAATGCAGTCCTCGTTCGCGGCGGTTCCGTCGGTTTTGATGGCAGGGGCGCGGAACACCCCGGCGCAGGTGTTGTCGGTCTGCAGGGCCAGTGCGTGCGGGATCGACCCGGCGGCGATCTCGGCGAGCCGGATCACCCCGCCCAGCCGGGACGCGCCCGCGGCGGTGCTGTTGCCACCCCACCCCGAGCCGTCGAGGTCGTTGATCGCACCCCAACTGGCGCTCCACTTTCCGGCAGTCGATTCGGCCTGCCAGAACTCATAGGACCGTCGGGTGGTTTCGTCGACGACGACCATCGCGCCGTCGGACCCCGGGCTCGGACGGGCCCCGGCCGGGATGGGTATGTCCGTACCGGCGAACGGGCAGGGACCCCAGCCCGTGGTCCTGCACGTCACCGAATAGCGTGGTGATGACGCAGATGCGGGGTAGACGGGCACGCCGAACTCGACGAGGTTCGCATACATCGCGTCGTCGCGGGCGATCCTGGCGACCATCGCATCGCTGTTGCGATCCACCGCCGCATTCGCCGGAATCGGTGTCCGGAACGGGCCCGCGTCGAACGCAGGTGCCTCGGCTCGCGTCGTAGCGGTTGTCCCGGTGACGACGGCGATCAGCGCGCCGACGATAGCCAGTGCGGCACGCGCGCGGTTGCCGAAGACTGTCGGTGGGTGCGGCGAAATCTGTCGGGCCACAGTGTTTGTCCTTCCGGCGGGCGGTTGGCGCGCTGCGCAACGGTATCGTGATGCGCGACGGGATATCGGGCGGGAGGGTTGTCGGAAGATTGCTGACGATATCTCCGCAATACGCGGACACTCCCTCCCCGATCCGAGTGCTGATGATCCTGGACACGTTCAGTTTCGGAGGCGCCGAGAACCTCGTCGTCGAGCTGGCCCGGCACGCCCCGGCATCGCTTCAACTGTCGGTCTCCAGTCTGGCCCCGGCGGGGCGGGGCCACGACGCCATGGCCGGCCGACTGGCCGAGGTGGGTCTGACTCCCACCCACTTGTCGGTGCGCCGTCTGCTGGACCCGGTCGGCTTCCTGCGCCTCGTACGGACTCTGCGACGTGCCCCGGTGGACGTGGTGCACGCGCACCTCGACTACTCGGCGATTCTCGTTCCGCTGGCGGCCCGGCTGGCCGGCAAGCCGGTCGTCGCGACGTTGCACGTGAGTCCGCAAGCCGGGCACGGTCGGGGTGCGTGGCTCAAAGAGCGCTTGTCAGTGCGGATCCCGGCCAGGCTGGGCCGCCTTGTCTTGGTCTCCCAGCACATCAACGACGCGTACGCGCAGGTGCACGGCCCGGCCCGCACGTCGTGGCGGGTGATTTCGAACGGGGTCGACCTGGATCGCTACCGTGCTGGACGCGATGGGCCCAACCCACAGAATCCGGTGTGGGCGACGGTGGCCGCACTGCGGCCCGACAAGAATCACCTCGATCTCGTCCGAGCGTGGGCAGGTGTAGTGCGCGTTCACCCCGGTGCCACGCTGCTGATCGTTGGCGATGGTCCGGCGCGGTCTGACATCGAGGCGGCCGTGGCCGCCGCCGGACTCGGCGGTTCGGTACGCCTGCTCGGCCGGCGCGAGGATGTTCCGGAGATTCTGCGCTGCGTCGACGGCGTCGTATCGGCCTCGGTCGACGAGGCGCTGCCGACCGCGCTGATCGAAGCCGGCGCATGTGAGCTGCCTGTTGTTGCGGCCGACGCGGGGGGAACCAGGGAAATCGTTGTTGACGGGGTTACCGGACGACTGGTCCCGCTGCGTGACGTCCCGGCGCTGACCGAGGCGTTGCTGAGCACCATCGGGGATCCCGCGCGCGCCACGGCCTTTGGCGCCGCCGCCCGCGTGCGCGTCGAGCAGCAGTACTCATTGCCCGTGTGGGCGCAGCGGCTGCATGACCTGTACGCGGAGGTGCTGGATGGCTCGCGCTAGCCGGCGACAGCCGGTGCAGTTGGTCGTCGCTCACGTGATCCATTCGCTGGGTGCCGGCGGCGCGGAGGCGGTACTCGTGGACCTCGCCACCGCCGCTCAGGTACTGGGGATGCGGCTGGTGGTCATCGGCTTGTCCGACGCGATCGACGGGGCTGAAGTGGATCGCCGAGTAGTCCCGAAGTTGCGGGCATGCGGAGCAGGCGTGTACGAGATGAAGGCGCGGCGGTACGACCCCACGCTGACGTTCGCGGTCGCGCGAATCCTGCGTCACGAATCCGTGGATATCGTGCACACGCACCTCAAGCATGCCGACCTGATCGGTGGCGTGGCCGCCAGGATGGCGGGGCTCCGGTCGGTGTCGACTCTGCACGTGATCGATACGCCTGTCGGTTGGGCGCACCGGCTGCGGCTGGGCCTGGCGATGCGGGCACGTCATCTTTCCAGTGCGGTGATCGCCTTGTCCGGCGAGCAACTTCGGTGGTACCGGGGACAGGCCGGCGCCGGCGATCACGTCGTCCTTCTGCCCAACGGGGTGGGGGAACCCGAGGTGAGTGTCGACCCGTCGACGGTCCGCGCCGAACTCGGTGTGCCGACGGGTGCGGTGTTGGTGGTGTGCGTCGGCATGATGCGGCCGGAGAAGGGGCACGCTGACCTGCTGGAGGCGATTCGGTTGCTTCCCGACGAGCCGTCGCTGGTGGTCGCACTGGCGGGTGATGGTCCGCTGGCGGACTCAATCGGCGCAGCCGTCGAATCGGATCCACTGCTGCGCCAACGGGTCAGGATGCTCGGCTTCCGCACCGATATCGACGATCTTCTCGCGGCCGCCGACTTCGTCGTGCAGCCATCGTTGGCCGACGCCCTGCCGACGTCGCTGATCTCGGCGCTGGCCGCGGGTCGCCCGATCGTGGCGACCCGGGTCGGCGGTATCCCCGACATCGCCCATGACGACTACAGCATTCTGGTACCCCCGGCGGATCCTGCCGCGTTGAGCGCGGGGATCAGCGGGATGGCCGGTGCGGTAAGAGCCGGCGGCGAGCGGATGGCATCGATGCGCGCGGCTGCGCGACGACGGTATGAGGAGCGCTTCAGCGCGGACAGCTGGGTGACGGGCCTGCAGTCGTTGTATGCGAACGTGATCGGCGAATCACGCCGTGGCGGGACTGGCCGACGACGCGTGGTGTTCGTCGAGTTTCCGCCGTCCGGTGGGTTGTTCCAGTTCTCGCTGCAACTCGGTGAGGCGATGGCCCGGGCCGGCGACGACGTCGAGCTGATCACCGGGTCTCGACCGGAGCTGCGATCCCGCGAGCCGGGTTGCCGGGTCCGCAGCCTGTTGCCGACCTGGCATCCCGCCGCGGGCGCGGGCGCCCCGGAGTGGTGGCGGCGGCCGCGGCGGGCGATTCGCGCGGTGCGGCACACCGCCGCCTGGCTGATTCTGATCGGCTATCTGCGGATCACCCGGCCGGATGTCGTGCTGTGGTCGGAGTGGAGATTTCCGACCGACGGCTGGGGTGTGCATGCGGTTCGAAAACTGTTGCCGCGCACGGTGTTGGGACTCGTGGCCCATGAACCGCGGGTATTGGTCGAACAACCGGGAAGCGACGGGCTGTACAAGACCGACCTCGCCACCAATCGCTCGCTGGCCCTGGCCTACGGTGATCTCGACACGGCATTCGTTCTCGGAGAATCCGCGAAGAATGCGTTGACGTGCACCTGGCCGATGGTCGGCCCCGTACATGTGATCCCGCACGGTGACGAAGGAATCTTCGCGGGGGATGCGGTGGTGAGTGCGACAGCCGCCGCACCGGTCGCGCTGTGCTTCGGCACGATAACGGCCTACAAGGGGATCGACACTCTGCTGGAGGCGTGGCCGAAGGTTCGCGCTCAGGTGCCCGGCGCCCAGCTGGTGATCGCCGGGGCGCTCAGCGCAGACGTCGACGGGAAGGCGCTGCGGACCCAGGCGGCACGGCTCGCCGGAGTGGAATTGGACATCGGCTACGTCGCGGTGTGCGACGTCGGGGGGTACTTCGCGAGGGCTCGCTGTGTCGTGCTGCCCTATCGACGCAGCAGCCAGTCCGGGGTGGTGCACCTGGCGCACACCCTGGGTCGGCCGGTGATCGCAACGCGAGTGGGTGACATTCCCGACGTCGTCCGCGACCAGAAGTCCGGGCTGCTGGTCGAGCCCGAGGATTCAGATGCCCTGGCCCTGGCCGTCATTGACCTGCTGACCGATCCGGCGAAGGCCGCCCGGCTGGGTGAGGCCGGGGCGCGGCAGTTGGCCGGGTGCGCCTCCTGGGATCTGGTGGCGGACCGGGTTCGGCAAGGGCTTGAGGCAATCGGCGCGGACGGCTGTCGCGTCGACGACTGACCGTCACCGTCACCGTCACGGAACGACGGGCTGCCCGTCACCGGGATCGCTGGGGCGGGTGAGGTACTCGTCGCACTCCGGTTGGGACCGGCCGGTCTGCTCCTGGCACACCGCGACCGACGGGTTCTCGCCGTCGAAGGCTTCAATGCTATTGGGGTACAGCGACCATAGGTAGGCGTCGGTGCCCGCCACAGTGACGCAATACGCGACGGAACCGTCGTTCGTCACGGCGTTGTTGCTGTGCGGCCGGCAACTTGCGCCGATCACGGCCACTGGCCACGGTGCGGCATCCGGTGGCGGGGAACCCGGTACGGATTGCGGTTGCGGGGGCTCGGTGGGGGCGGCGGTCACGGTTGTCGTTCGTACCGACGAGGCAGGGTCAGAGGTTCCCGAGAATCCCGTGACTATCGCGCTGATTGCCCCGGCCAGTAGGACAGCGGTGACAACGCCGGCGGCAACACCGAGCAACCGTTCGGTGGTCGTGCCGCCCGCCCGCGGTGGGGGATCGGTGCCCAACGCCGTGTTGTCGGCGACGTGGACTGACCATGCGGTGCCATCCCAAAAGCGGTATTGGTGACGGGCGAACGGGTCGGTTGCCCAGCGACCACGGGCGGTTGCTCCCGGCCGATCGGGGACGGGCGCGCCGACCGGGGCACCGCAGTCACCGCAAAAAGGTTGCTGAACGGGATTGAGGTGGCCGTGCGGGCAGACTGTCATGGACGCCCGTGTCCCGATTCCGCACACTCCACAGAAATTCTGGTCCGTGTGGCTCTCGTGACCGTTCGTGCACGTCACCATCACGGCCGTTCCCTCGTTTCTCGTCTCAACTGTTGATCTCAGCAACATTCGCACGATGTCCAAGCCCGTCCGGTGTCCGAGCCGGAGAGCTTCACGGCGAACTATGCCACAGGTAGGAGGTGGTCGAAGGTGCGGTTCCGGCCACTGCCCGAGGACGTGGTCCGACCGCGTCGGTGCACGTCATCGGACGAAATCTGTGACCAAAGCGATGCCTACAAAAGCTGTTGGTGAAGTGATTGCAGTGAAAGCTGTGAACTCGAACCGCTGCTACGTTTCTCTGAGATGGAGGATTCGTGCCCGCAATTCGCCCGATCATCGCTGGTGTCACCACCTTTGCCATCGCCTTGTCGATCACGGCCACCTCCGCGGCCGCGGGTGCCGTTCTCGATGCGGATACCTTGGCGGTGAATCCCACGGCGGCCGGTGCCGTTCTCGCGGATTCCACCGCGGCTGGGGGTACGGCCCTGCGCTTGAGTCAGAACTCGACGGCCGCGACGACCCTCGAATTGCCGGCGGCATCGCGAATCGTGGTACGGGCCAAGGGGACCCAGTGCCTGGGCGGGCCCAGTATGATCGTGTCGGTCGACGGAAAGACGATCGGTACGACGATCGTGCAGGCGGCATCGTGGACGGACTATACGGTGACGGCAACAGGCGTGGCCGGAACTCACAACCTCGGTATCTCGTTTGCCAACGATTTCGCCCTGAACGTGTACTGTGATCGAAACCTGTTGCTGGACAAGATCACTGTTGTCGACACCGGGTCTGGCAATCCCACCACCACTGCGGTGCCGACGACCACCGCGAATCCGCCGACAACCACCGCTCCTTCCGGAAGTGCGACAAGGGCAGCGCCGTTCGCGGTGAGCAGCCCGTTCCGGACGGCGATTCCGGTCAATGCGGCGGTGGATTCCAAGAGCGTTGCGATGGTGGCCAGGATCGCCCGCGACAATGCCATGTATGCGAACCTCGTCGAGTTCGGCGTGCCCATTTACACCGCGACGGCCTCATCACCACGCTATTCGGTGACGTGCAGGATCACCACGTGGGGACCCTGTCCGTTCGCCGGCGCCGCCATACCCATCCCGGCCGGAGCCCGTCCGAGCCCGGGATCCGACGGTGCGATGGTCGTCGTCGACGAAACCACCCAACGGTCCTACGAGTTCTGGCAGGCTAAATTGGCGTCCGGAAAGTGGAGCGCCAGTTGGGGTTCGATCAACAGCCTCGGCGGTTCGGGGTGGGGCGGTAACAGCACCGCCGCGGGCGCATCCCGGCTGGGCGGGGTGATCCAGATCGCCGAAATCGCCGCCGGCACCATTCCGCACGCGCTGGCCATCCAGATCGACAACACTTGCGCCGGTGTGTTCCGCGCCCCTGCCATCAAAACCGATGGGTCCTCCACCAGATCGGACTGCATTCCCGAGGGCGCCCGGGTGCGTCTGGATCCCACGGTCGATCTCGGTAGTCTCCGGCTGGCGCCGGCTGTGCTCGCGGTCGCGCGCGCGCTGCAGGTCTATGGTGCCTACGTTGTCGACACCGGTGGGTCGCCGTTGAGTGTGAGCTTCGAAATGGACCCCGCCGCCACTGCTTCGTCGATCGGCAGCGTCTACCAACAGGCCGGACTGCGTTGGGACTACGACAATTTGCCCGGCATCCCCTACAGCCGCCTGCAAGTATTGGCGTCCTGAGCAGCTGATCTTACGAGCACGATTCGGTGCGCTCCGATCACGGACGCAGTCCCGAGACCAGCACCTGGAATCCCGCCCACGACAAGTTGCCGCCGATCGAAATGCGCGGCAGCGCCAACGGATCCGAAGTCGCATCGGCAAACCCGTAGGACGTCGACAACGCCCATCGCACTCCATTGCGGCGAAGCACGGCCTTCGCGCGCTCGTCGAAGTCCTGGGCCCTGCCGTTGGGGTAGGCGAAGATTGTGGGCGCCTTCCCCGTTTCCCGTTCGAGAGCGGCACAGGAATCGGTGATCTCGTGATCCACCTTCTCGTCCGAACACCGGGACAGGATCGGATGGGTGACCGAGTGCGGGTAGAGAGTGACCAGGCCGTCGGTCGTCAGTGCGCGGGCCTCGTCCCAGGAGAGCAGTCGAAACGGGCCGGGATCGGTGTTCTCGGCTTGCCCGAGCCTCGTGACGAGCGTGTTCAACCGGTCGACACGCTCGGTGTCGGGGAAGTCCTTGAGCCGCACGACGGCTTGGGCATAGGCAATGCCGCGATCGGCGGCGGTGCGCAGCGGGTATCCGGGCAGTCCCGCGTCGGGCAGATCGACTTCGCCGGCGGTGGTGCCGGCGAAAGCGAGCCACAGCCTGTCCGGCCACAGCGTCTCGTCGGAGCCCATGGGGCCGGTGGTGAGAAATACCGCTGCGGGCATATGCAATTCACGCAGAACTGGCGCCGCGTGCGTGGCAAGGTTGCGCGTCCCATCATCGAATGTCAGCACCGCGGCGCGATCGGGCAGCGTGCCGTCGCGCATCCGTTCGAGGGCTTCGTCGAGAGGAAGTACCGTGAAGTGTCGGCGCATGTACTCGAGCTGGAGTCGCAGCGAGGCCACATCGAGCACGTGCCAGCACGCCGGGGACAGCGGCTCCTGCTCGATGCCGTGGAACGTCAAGATCGCGAGGCGTCGACGGTTGCTCCAGCGCGCCACAGCAGGAATGCCTGCAATGCACAGCAACCGGGCGGTGTGCTCTTTTGCGGAGTTGTAGACGCGGTTCCAGGCTGTCGACCGTAGTGCTGGCGGCGCCACAGTTGCCACACGTTACCAGCACTCGCTTGGCGGGCGCGGGCCGCGAAGGTAGGACAATCTTTTCGTCGACGACGCGTTGTCAGCCTGCGCCGAGAACGTACGTCACCTTCTCCGTCGTGCGACGCCGTTCCTGTGCGCCCGCATCGGGATTGGCCACCTGGACCAGTGACGCCCCGGCGGCGAACACCGCGACCAGATTCGAGATGAGCTCGTCGGGGGTGGCCCAGCCCGCGGTGGACAACACGCGGTCGCCGGCCGTGAAACCCTCTGCCGCCGCGGCATTCCGGGCAGCTTCCAGCACCTCGGCGACCGACTGCCCGGCCAGGGCCGGGCCGGGAACGCGCTCGGGCACGATCTGGTCGCCGTGCACCCGCACCGCGGTGGCGTAGTCGGTGACCCCGATGGGCAGGTCCGGAGCCGGCTTGCCGAACGGGTCCAGCGACAGCACCGCGACCTCGCCACCGGAAACCGCGTCGTCAGCCTCATCGAGGCGATCCCGGGTGCACAGGGCTGTGTCAGCCTCCCCGTCCAGAACCACCTCGGCGCCGATCCACCAGATCCCGAACAACACCGCCGCGGTCTGCCAGTGCGCGGGCAGCAGCACCGCCACCCGCGTGCCCGGGCCGGCCCCCATCTCGTCGCGCAACAGGTTGGCGGTCTTGGCGGCCCAGTTGGCCATGGTCACCGTCGACAGCTCGATCCGCTCACCGGTGGCGTCGTCGTAATAGGTGATCCGTGGCCCGGCCGGGTCCGCTGCCAACAACGGATCCAGGACGGCAGCGCTGACTGTGCTCATAGCCTCGTTCTACTCGAGGGGGATCAGTTCACACACTTGGGATCGTCCGAACCCGCGTTGAGGATCGGCGACGGCGGTGGCGGCGGACTCTGCTCGCCGGTGTCGCTGTAGGTGTCGCCGACCGAAGCCGGATCCACGATGCCGGCGGACGGATCCATGCCGTCGGAGCCGGGTCCGGTGTAATCCGCCGCCAGGACCACCCGCACCGCGCCGGGCGGCAACGACGAATCCTCGTTCACCGGCAATCCGCCGAGGTCCTTCGCCACCGCCTGGGCGCCGAGGTCGTCGCTCTTGGCGGCCAGCACCTGGCTGGACACCGGCGGGGCACCTTCGTGGTTGCCGGTGGTGCCGGGCAGGAACCCCTTGTTGCTCAGCGTCTGTGACACCGCGGCGGCCAGGCCGTTGATGTCGGTGCCGTTGACCACCTCGACGGTGGTGTTCTCGGGTGAATAGCTGAGCTGTTCGGTCTTGCCCGCGTCCTGGTCCTGCAGCAGGCTCGACACCCACTGGTGGACCTCGTCGGGATCCACCCGGACCACGCTCTGCATGCCGTCGTCGCTCCAGCCGTCCTCACGCAGGATCGGGATGGTGGCGAACGCGACGCTGCCGGCCGCCAGCTTCTGCAGCTGCTCGACGAAATTCATGATGTCCCAGCCGTCGGAGATCACCACGGAGCGCTGCACGGCATCCTGCAGCCGCCCTAGCGTGCCGGGGCTGGACAGCGTCTTACTGGAGATCACCTCGTGGGCCAGTGACGCCATCACCGACTGCTGGCGGGTCACCCGGTCGAGGTCCCCGCGCGGCAGGTCATGGCGTTGCCGAACGAAGCTCAGCGCCTGCGGGCCGTTGAGCTTCTGCCAACCGGCCGGGAAATCGGCACCCGAAAGCGGTTCGTAGACAGCATCTTTGAGGCAGACATTGACGCCGCCGAGGGCGTCGGTGATCAGCGCGAAGCCGAGGAGTCCGATTTCGGCGTAGTGGTCGACCGTGACGCCGGTCAGTGAGGCGACGGTCTGGATCAGCTCCTCGCGGGCCGCCTCGGTGGCCTTGGGCTCGGCGACGGCGGGATCTTCACCCTCGACCTCGACGAGCTGCTTCATCCGGTCGAGCTTGACGTCCCCGAACACGCCGTTGATCTTCATCTTTCCCCAACCCGGTGCTTCCACGTACGAATCGCGGGGGATGGAGATGGCCGTGGCCGACTTCCCGTTGTTGGGGATGCGGATCAGGATGATGGTGTCGGTATTGGTCGAGACGTCGTCGCCGGCGCGCAGAGTCTCCAACTCCTCGGCCGACAACGGGTTGCCGTGGGCGTCGGTACGACTGTCCATACCGACGAGCAGGATGTCGATGGCACCGTCCTCGCCGCCGCCGCCGAGCGCCGCCGAGCTGATGTGGTTGATGCCGGATTCGAAGGAGCGGATCTGGCTCCAGGCCACCCCAGTTCCGAGCACCACGGCCGACGCCGTGGCGACAGCGAGGGAGCGAAGGACAGGGATACGCACCTGCCCAGGCTACTTGCGGCTCGGACGTGAGCCGGGTAACGCCGACCGGCGTGCCAGACTCGGCGCATGGCGCAACGGATTGTGATCACCGGGGGCAGCGGCATGGTCGGCCGGGTATTGGCTGATCAGGCGCGTGGCGAGGGTCGTGACGTGCTGGCCCTGACCTCGGCGGAATGTGACATCACCAACGTTGACACGGTGCGCGCGTTCGTCGAGTCCGGCGATGTGGTGATCAACTGCGCGGCATACACGCAGGTCGACACCGCAGAGACAGACCAGGACAGGGCCCACGCCGTCAACGCCGTCGGCCCCGGCAACCTCGCCGCGGTATGCGCCCAGGTCGGTGCCGGCCTGGTGCACATCTCCACGGACTACGTGTTCGGTGCGTCCACGGACCGTCGCACCCCATATGAGGTCGATGACCAGACCGGACCGGTCAATGTCTACGGCCGGACCAAACTGGCCGGGGAACAGGCGGTGCTGGCCGCCAAACCCGACGCGTACGTCGTCCGAACCGCCTGGGTGTACCGCGGCGGAGACGGAGCCGACTTCGTGGCGACCATGCGCCGGCTGGCGGCCGGGGACGGCCCGGTCGATGTGGTCGCCGACCAGGTCGGATCGCCCACCTACACCGGTGACCTGGTCGCGGCGTTGTTGCAGATCGCAGACGGCGGTGTGCGGCCGGGCGTGTTGCATGCCGCCAACGCCGGGGCGGCCAGCCGGTTCGACCAGGCGCGGGAGACATTCGCGGCGATCGGTGCCGATCCGGAGCGGGTTCGGCCGGTCGACAGCAGCCGTCACCCGCGGCCCGCACCGCGTCCGGCCTACACCGTGTTGTCGGCGCTCCGGTCCGCCGAGGCGGGCCTGACCCCGCTGCGGGATTGGCGAGAAGCCCTGGCTGCAGCGGTTGGAAAAGAGTGCCCGTCCGGCCCGCTACCCTCTACGCCGTGACTGAGGATGCGGCCCGCCCGCTCGTGGTGGTGACGGTGACGTACTCGCCGGGGCCACATCTGGACCGGTTCCTGGCCTCGCTTGCCCTGGCCACCGACCGGCCGGTGACGGTCATCATGGCCGACAACGGCTCGACCGACGGGGCACCCGAACGAGCGGAAAAGCGCTACCCCAACGTGCGCCTGATCCGTACCGGCAGCAACCTCGGTTACGGCAGCGCGGTCAACCGCGGCGCCGAGCGGATATCGGATGCGGAGTGCTCCGAATTCTTCATCGTCGCCAACCCGGACGTGCAGTGGGGGCCCCGGTCGATCGACCTGCTGCTCGACGCGGCCCAGCGGTGGCCGCAGGCCGGTGCGCTCGGGCCGTTGGTCCGCGATCCCGACGGTTCGGTCTACCCGTCGGCCCGCCATCAGCCCAGCCTGGTCCGCGGCGGCATGCACGCCGTCGTCGGCCCGTTCTGGAAATCGAATCCCTGGACCGCGGCCTACCGCCAGGACCGTCAGGAGCCCAGTGAGCGCGAGGTCGGCTGGCTGTCCGGTTCGTGCCTGCTGATGCGCCGGGCCGCCTTCGACGCCGTCGGCGGATTCGACGAGCGCTACTTCATGTATATGGAAGACGTCGACCTGGGCGACCGGATCGCCCAGGCCGGCTGGCAGAACGTCTACGTGCCGTCGGCCGAGGTGCTCCACGACAAGGGGCACTCCACGGGCCGCGATCCGGCGCGCAACTTGGCCGCCCATCACCGCAGTACCTACACTTTTTTGGCTGATCGATACCCGGCGCCCTGGCAGGCGCCGTTACGGTGGACAATTCGGGGCGCGCTGGCAGCACGTGCGGGCCTGGTGGTCGGTAGTTCTCGACGTAAACAGGCGAAAGGGCACTGACGTGATCAATCCCGCGGAGGTGGACGCTGTCGTCCTCGTCGGTGGACGAGGCACCAGGCTCCGGCCGTTGACCCTCTCGGCGCCCAAGCCGATGTTGCCGACGGCCGGCGTTCCGTTCCTGACCCATCTGCTGGCGCGAATCTCGGTGGCCGGTATCAAGCATGTGGTGATGGGCACCTCGTACAAGGCCGAGGTTTTCGAGGAGGCGTTCGGCAACGGCTCCGATCTCGGGCTCGAGATCGAATACGTCACCGAGACCGAGGCACTCGGTACCGGTGGTGCCATCGCCAACGTGGCGGACAAGCTGCGTTACGACACGGCCATGGTGTTCAACGGTGACGTGCTTTCGGCCGCCGACCTCGGCGCGGTGCTGGAGTCGCACGACACCCACCAGGCCGACGTCACGCTGCACCTGGTGCGCGTCAGTGATCCGCGTGCGTTCGGCTGCGTGCCCACCGATGCCGACGGTTTCGTGACGGCGTTCCTGGAGAAGACCCAGGATCCGCCGACCGACCAGATCAACGCGGGCTGTTATGTGTTCAACCGCAACGTCATCGACCAGATCCCGCGCGGCCGGGCCCTGTCGGTCGAACGCGAGATCTTCCCCGAGGTGCTCTCCCGCGGACTGAAGATGTGCGGGTACGTCGACGCCTCGTACTGGCGGGACATGGGCACACCAGACGATTTCGTGCGCGGGTCGGCCGATCTGGTCCGTGGCATCGCACCGTCGCCGGCGCTCAACGGCCGTCGCGGTGAGTCCCTGGTCCACGAAGGTGCGGCGGTTGCGCCGGGCGCCTTGCTGATCGGCGGCACCGTGGTGGGCCGCGGCGCCGAGATCGGTGCCGGCGCACGCCTCGACGGCGCGGTGATCTTCGACGGGGTCCGCGTGGAAGCCGGTGCGGTGATTGAACGTTCGATCATCGGCTTCGGCGCCCGCATCGGACCGCGGGCACTGATCCGCGACGGCGTGATCGGCGACGGGGCCGACATCGGTGCCCGCTGCGAGCTGTTGCGCGGTGCCAGGGTGTGGCCCGGCGTGGCCATTCCCGACGGCGGTATCCGGTACTCGACCGACGTCTGAGATTGCACCTACTGCGCCGAAACTACGCTCTCTGACGAGAATTGGCGGAAAAACGTCAGATAGCGTCGTCTCGGCGTTGCGGCCGCGCCGCAGCTGCCCGCCGGCGTACTGCACCCAAGCCCCGGGTTAGGCGCTGACCATCTCCTGGCTGCGGTCCCAGAGTTGTTGTGCCAGAACAGGATCGTTGGCCTGCTTGTTCGGCCGACCGGGCTTGCGTCGGGCGTAATACTGTCCGGAGGTCCAGTCGGTGCCGGGGCTCGACGTGGCCAGCCACACCAACTGATCTGCCCCCTTGTCCGGGCTGATCAGGATGAGCTTCTTCAGCGGTGTGCGGTAGAGGAGTTCCAGGGCCGGGTTGTTGGCCTCGGCGCCGAAGTTCGAGGCCACCGAGCCCGGATGGAACGCCGCCGTGGAGATCCCGTCCGAGTGGTGGCGGCGGTGCAGTTCCTTGGTGAACAGGATGTTGGCCAGCTTCGCGTCGCCGTAGGCCTTCTGCGCCTTGAACCCGCGTTCGTGGTTCAGGTCGGTGATGTCGATGTGGCCGAACAGCCGGTTGCCGACGCTGGAGGTGTTGATCACCGATGCCTTGGCCGCGATCAGGCGATCCAGCAGCAGGGTGGTCAGCAGGAACGGGGCCAGATGGTTGACCTGGAACGTCTTCTCGAACCCGTCGACGGTCTCCTGCCGGGTTCGGCCCAAGAGGCCGCCGGCGTTGTTGGCCAGCACGTCGATGCGCGGATACCGATCCAGCAGCTGGGTGGCCAGGTCGCGGACCTGGCCGAGTTCGGCGAAGTCGGCAACGAGGTAGTCGGCGCCGAGCGCACCCGCCACCGCCGCGGTCTTGCCGGGTGACCGGCCCACCACCACGACGTTGTCGCCGCGCCGGCTCAATTGGCGGGCGGCTGCGGCACCGACGCCGTCACTGGCGCCGGTGATGACGATGGTCCTGCGCTCCGGGTTCACCGGGCCCAGACTAGACGGTCCCGGTGACAGAGTCGGCGAGTTGTTGAAGGCCGAAGTCGGTGCCATCGGGCAGGGCATCCAGTGGCCACCAACGTAGGTCCAAAGACTCGTCGCTGCAGGCGATCTCGGCGCCTGCCGGGGCCCGGACCACGAACTGCATGTCGAGGTGGCGGGTCGGCACTCCCAGCGAGCAGGTCACGGGATGCACGTGCAGCGCCGCCAGGTGCGGGTCGATGGTCAATCCGGCGATGCCGGACTCTTCGGTGGCCTCGCGCAGTGCCGCCGAAGGCATGTCGGAATCCGATTCCTCACAGTGCCCGCCGAGCTGCAACCAGCGGCCGAAGCGGGGATGCAGGGTGAGCAACGTCTGCGTTCCGGTGTGATCGACGACCAGTGCCGAGGCGGTGATGTGGCCGGGCACGCACGCGCGCAGGCAGGCATCGGGACGGGCGGCCAGGAACGACAGCACCGCGTGCCGCAGTGTGTCCTGACCGGGATCGGTCGTCTGCCAATTCGTCAGCATCTCGACGGCGGAGGCGTGCAGGCTCTCGGCGCTCACTTCACGACCAGCAGGCCGTCGGTGGGCACCGGGTCGCGCGGCGGTTGTGGATCGGCGGCGTGACCGATCGCGATGGCGCCCAACGGCTCCCAATCCGCGGGAAGATCGAGTTCGGCACGCACCAGGTCACCGGCGAAGATGGTCGATCCGATCCAGCAGCTGCCCACGTCGCGTACCGCCAGCGCCACCAGCAGAGCCTGTACCGCGGCGCCCACCGCGACGGTGAACATGGTGTGCTCGGCCTGGGTGCGGGCCTCGTCGGGATAGCTGTGGGCACCGTCGGGAACCAGGAAAGGAATCACCAGTTCCGGAGCGTCGTACAGGATCTGGCCGCGGTTCACGCGCCGCTCCACGGACTCCGGGTCCCGGCCGTCCCCGGTGAGATCGGTCCGCCACTGCTCCTTCATCCGGTCCAGCAGCCGGGTGCGGGTGGCGTTGTCCTGCACCCAGACGAAGCGCACCGGACGGGTGTGATGCGGGGCGGGTGCGGTGAGTGCCTCGCTGACGGCGGCTTCGATGAGTGCGTGGTCGACCGGCTCGTCGGAGAACGAGCGCACTGAGCGACGCAGTAGCTGAGCTTGATTGCGCCCCATCTCGATTGCCTCTGCCGTACCGAGCCAGAACAGGTCGTCCTCGCCGGACCGCAGCAGCGTGCGGGCGTTCGACCCGTCGTCGGTCAGCTCCAACCCTCGCACCACCGCGACGGGGATCGCGGTGAGCTTGCCCTTCACCAGATCGGCTGCCGCAGCGATCTCGTCGGCCACCGCCACCTCGGTGACCAGAAGTTCGTTGCCATGCCGGTCGTGTGCGCCGGCGTATCCGTGCAGGACGGTGAGCCCGGACGCACCGATCGCGAAGTCAGCTTGGCCGTTGCGCCAGGCGCGGCCCATGGTGTCGGTGATCACGACGGCGAGGTTGACGCCGAGTTGCTCACGCAGGCGTACGCGCAAGTCCCGCGCGCTCCCGTCGGGATCCACCGGCAGTAGCGCCAACTCGTTCGAGTCGACGTTGGACCCGTCGACACCGGCAGCGGCCTGGACCAGGCCGATGGCGTTCTCGGTGATCAGCGTCCGGCCCTTGCGGGCCAGTACCCGGACCGCTTCGGAATCGATGAGCTTGCGCCGCAGGGTATCCCGCTCTTCCGGGTCAGAAGGGGCGGTGACGATGCGGCCTTCGCATTTGGACACGATCTTGCTGGTGATGACCAGTACGTCCCCGTCGCGCAGCCATGGCGCCGCCTCGGCCAGCGCGGCAGCCAGGTCATCCCCGGGCCGGAACTCGGGAAGTCCTGGTACCGGCAGAATCTCGACGCGGCCTGCGGACCCGTGCTCGGTGTTCGCGTCGGTGGTCACAATGGGACTCCGGCGAGATCGAGACCGGCGCGCACCATCTCGGCGGTGGTGGGCGGGTCGGTCATCAGCAGTGGCACGGCACGCACCTTCACGCCCTCGATCTCGGCGTCATCGCCTTCGTGTACCAGCCAGCCGTCCAGGATTCCGGTGCCGGACCGGGCGCCGAAGTGCTGACCGACGGCCTGTGAGGTGGAATCCACACCGATGATGGAAAGGCACTCATCTGCCATGCCGCGCAACGGTTTTCCGTTGATGATGGGGGAGTACCCGATCACCGGTGCCGCGGTCGAGCGCAATGCGCCCCGGACTCCCGGGATCTGCAGGATCGGTCCGATGCTCACGACCGGATTTGACGGCGCCAGCAACACCACGTCGGCATCGGCGATGGCCTCGGCGACACCCGGCGCGGCGGTTGCCTGTTCCGCACCGACGAACGCAAAGCTGTGCGAGGGCACCTGCGCGCGGTAGCGCACCCACCATTCCTGGAAATGGATGGCCCGTCGTTCACCGTCGGCGGGGTCGGTGATCACCACGTGGGTTTCACTGCGGTCGTCGGTGACGGGCAACAGCTGCGCCCCAGGTGACCAGCGCTTACACAACGCCTCGGTGACCTGGGACAGCGGGTAGCCGGCGCGCAGCATCTGGGTGCGGACCAGATGGGTGGCGAGGTCCCGGTCGCCCAGGCCGAACCAGTCGGGTTGCACGCCGTATGCGGCCAGTTCTTCCTTGGCGTGCCAGGTCTCGTCCTTGTGGCCCCAACCGCGCTCGGGGTCGATACCGCCGCCCAGGGTGTACATGCAGGTATCGAGGTCCGGGCAGATCCGGACTCCGTGCATCCAGGCGTCGTCGCCGACGTTCACGATCGCTGTGAGTTCGTGCTTGCTGTCGCTCCCGGCAAACTGGCCGAGGCCCAACAGGTGCTGCACCCCCAGCAAAAACCGGGCGCCTCCGACGCCGCCGACCAGAACGGTGATCTTCACAACGTCCGACCCTAAGCGTTCCAGGCTCGCGGATGGAAACGACGTCGTCACGGGCAGGACACGCCGATGTCGCGACGCGCCGATTTGACATTACGAGATGGTATGAATTCGCACCCTGGCGCTTGACCCTGGCAGCTAACACGTGTGTAATCACAGATGTGTCATTTCCCGGTCGGTGACTGATTCCGGTGTCGCAGACCGAGATTCGATCATTTGTTCGAATGGGGTGACCGCATATCGCAATAGTGGGGCTCCACTTAGGATCTACGAGACCGAGTGAGGAGGCGGGGGATAATGTCTTATGAGAGCGGCGATTTCGATCGTGTGGTCCGGTTCGACAACCGGCTACTCGGCTCACTGGACAACGCACCGCACATCAATGCGGCACCGGCACCGCTGGGGGAAGCTGGACGTCCTCAGCTGAGTTTGGTTCCGGAGCATATTGATGCTGATCCGGAAGCCGAAGACGACCAATGGCAGGAACGTGCGCTGTGCGCACAGACCGACCCGGAGGCGTTCTTCCCGGAGAAGGGTGGGTCTACCCGCGAGGCCAAGCGCATCTGCCTGGGTTGCGAGGTGAAGGACGCATGCCTGGAGTACGCGCTTGCGCACGACGAGCGTTTTGGTATTTGGGGAGGACTGTCCGAACGGGAGCGTCGCCGGCTCAAACGCGGCATCATCTGACGCTCCAGCTCGACGGAGCGCTCACCGAAAGGTGCGGCGCTCGGTGTCAGTCGTCGTCGATAGTCGGGTCGATGACTGACGGTTCCACTCCCAGATAGGTGGCCACTTGGGCCACCAGGATTTCATGCAGCAGGTCCGCGAGCTCATCGGGTCCTTTGACTCGGCGCTCGATGGGCTTGCGGAACAAGACAATTCGAGCCCGGGTCGCATTTCCTCTGACGTCGACCCCGGCAGGTATCAGCCGCGCCAATGCGATCGGTCCATCGGCGATGACCTCGGGTGGCCATTGCACACTGTCCGGATCTTTCGGAGACATCCGCGGAATCTCGTCGACAGCGACATCGAGTTCTCGCAGGCGCGACGCCCACCGACGTTCGATCGGCTCGTAGGCCTCCAGCACCGCCATGTCGAACCGCTCGGCCCGGCTGCGCCAGCCGGGAACCGAGCGTGGAAGCAGCGGCCCGCGCATATCGCGGCCGCGGCGCGATCGCCATGGGTTCCGCTGGGCCACGGCGATGATCGTAACGGTTCGGGATCGGGGCCCCGACGGCCGCGTGTCCAGCGGCGCACAGCGATCGTCCAAAGTAATCTCTGGAGCGTGAATGTTCCCCGTCGCTGCTGCCGGCCCGGGTGCCCGCACTATGCCGTGGCGACGCTGACTTTTGTCTACTCCGACTCCACGGCGGTAGTCGGACCCTTGGCCACGGTGTCTGAGCCTCATTCCTGGGATTTGTGTGTCGGCCACGCCGGCCGTATCACCGCGCCGCGGGGCTGGGAGCTGGTCCGGCACGCCGTGCCGCTGCCCACTCATCCCGATGAAGACGATCTGGTGGCGTTGGCCGATGCGGTCCGCGAAGGCCAGCCCGGTGCCGTTCCCCGGGGCGGGGTGGTGGCCGGATTCTCGGATCCCGCCACCGGTCTGGGCACCAGCGCGGTGATGGCACCGCAGGCGCGCCCGGCGGAGACCAATGGACGTCGTCGCGGGCACCTGCGGGTGTTGCCGGATCCCACCGATTAACCCTGAACAGACGACGACCGGCCCAAGAGTAGTGAACGTGTCGACGCCGCCCGACGGTTAGGCTGGCGCCAACGATTCCGTTTCACAAGGAGCTATATGTCTAGGCCAGCGGCGGCTGTTCACGATGTCATCAAGGCCTATGACGTCAGAGGTCTGGTCGGCAGTCAGATCGACGAGGCGTTCGTGACCGAGGTCGGCGGTGCATTCGCTCGTCTGGTCCGCGGCGAAGGTGCCGCGCAGGTGGCGATCGGTTACGACATGCGGGCCAGTTCGCCAACGCTGGCAGCGGCATTCGCCGACGGTGTCACCGCCCAGGGCCTGGATGTGGTCCGCATCGGCCTGGCCTCCACCGATCAGCTGTACTTCGCTTCGGGCCTGTTGGATTGTCCCGGGGCGATGTTCACCGCGAGCCACAACCCCGCCGCCTACAACGGCATCAAACTGTGCCGTGCCGGGGCCAAGCCCGTCGGCAAGGACACCGGACTCTCGGTCATCTCCGATGAGGTGATCGCGGGTGTGCCGGCCTACGACGGCCCGCCCGGAGCCCTCTCCGATCGAGATGTGCTGGACGACTACGGCAGCTTCCTTCGGTCCCTGGTCGATCTCAGCGCGCTGCGGCCGCTGCGCATCGCGGTCGATGCCGGCAACGGCATGGCCGGCCACACCACCCCCGCGGTTCTCGGGCCGATCCCCGGCGCCACGGTGCTCCCGCTGTTCTTCGAACTCGACGGCACCTTCCCCAATCACGAGGCCAACCCGCTGAATCCGGCCAACCTGATCGACCTGCAGGCCCATGTGCTGGCCACCGGTGCCGACATCGGCCTGGCGTTCGACGGCGACGCCGACCGCTGCTTCGTGGTCGACGAACTCGGCCGTCCGGTGTCGCCGTCGGCGGTGACGGCATTGGTTGCCGCCCGCGAGCTCAAGCGTGAGATCGGTGCCACGGTAATCCACAACCTGATCACCTCACGTGCCGTTCCCGAGTTGGTGATCGAGCGTGGCGGCACCCCCGTGCGGTCCCGGGTCGGACACTCCTACATCAAGGCGCTGATGGCCGAGACCGGCGCGATCTTCGGTGGGGAGCACTCGGCGCACTATTACTTCCGTGACTTCTGGGGCGCCGATTCCGGCATGCTCGCGGCCCTGCACGTGTTGGCCGCACTCGGAGAGCAGGACCGCCCGCTCTCGGAGTTCATGGCGGATTACCAGCGTTACGAGGCCTCCGGCGAGATCAACTTCACCGTCAGCGATGCCCCGGCGTGCGTGGAGGCCGTGCTGAAATCCTTCGGCAGCTCGATCCAATCCATCGACCACCTCGACGGGGTCACGGTCGATCTCGGTGACGGCAGCTGGTTCAACCTGCGCACGTCGAACACCGAGCCACTGCTGCGGCTGAACGTGGAAGCGCGCACCGCCGAGGACGTCGCCGCGCTCGTCGACAGAGTTTCGGCACAGATCCGTGGGGTGAGCGAGCCGGTGCCGTGAACGCCGTGGACGCCACGGTCGATCTAGACGACGGCGACGGACTTGTCGCCGCCGATCGCAACGGTCTGCTGCGGGCCGCGGCGATGGCAGGCGCCCAGGTTCGGGCCACCGCTGCCGCGTTGGCGGAGGGTCTGCTCGACCCGCTACGCGCCGATTACCCACCGCGCACGGTGATTTGGGTTGCCGGCCGCGGTACGGCCGAGAATGCCGGGGCCATGCTGGCCGCCGCGCTCGGCGCGTCGATCTCGGCGCCCATCGTGGTGGCCGCCGAGACCCCGCCGTGGCTCGGCGCACTCGACGTGCTGATCGTGGCCGGCGACGACCCGGGTGATCCGGCCCTGGTGAACGCGGCCGCCACCGGCGTGCGTCGCGGTGCCAGGGTGCTGATCGTGGCGCCCAACGAGGGGCCGTTGCGTGACATCGCGGCCGGGCGCGCGGTGGTGCTGGCGCCCCGACTGTGGGTGCCAGACGACTTCGGGCTGACCCGGTATGTGGCCGCGGGGCTGGCCGCACTGCATGTCGTGGATCCGGGGATGCGCGTGGATCT
The DNA here is from genome assembly GCF_048282715.1 of Mycobacterium sp. 134. Taxonomy (NCBI): domain Bacteria; kingdom Bacillati; phylum Actinomycetota; class Actinomycetes; order Mycobacteriales; family Mycobacteriaceae; genus Mycobacterium; species Mycobacterium sp. 134. The sequence goes on along the minus strand of NZ_JBLVUN010000008.1, from coordinate 4,891,848 downwards.
GTCCGCGCTGGCCGATGAACTGGACGCCGAGGCGCTGCGCAACAGCGTCGGGCGAGAGCTGTTCACCAATCCGGCCAAGACGCTGGCCGAACGGATGTCGGACAGCGCGGTCGTGCTGGCCGGCGACAATCCGGCCACCCTGGCGCTGGCCCGGCACGGGGCGACCGTGATGCTGCGCCTGGCCGGGGAAGTGGTGGCGGCAGCCGGACTGGGTGACGTGCTCGCTGCGATAGGCAGTGGCGCGGTCGGACCGTCCGCGGCCAGGTCGCTGTTCCATGACGAGGAGATCGACGGACCGCTGCCACGCCGCATGCGCACGTTCGCGTTGATCACCGACACCGAACGGCAGGCGGTGGGGGCACGCGTCAACGGATTCGACGACATCGCGGTGATCGGCGCCGAGGATGTGCCGGAATCGGCGGAGACAACGCTGCCGGTCGGGCGCCCGGAACAACAACTGGCGATTCTGGCTGTCCGCTTGGAGATGACGGCCGTATATTTGAAACTGGTTCGAGGATAAGAAGTGCATCTGCTACGGGGCGCGGTGCGGACCTATGCCTGGGGTTCGCGTACGGCAATCGCTGATTTCACCGGAAGGCCCAGTCCGACAATCCATCCGGAGGCCGAGCTGTGGCTCGGGGCGCATCCGGGCGACCCGGCCTGGCTGCAGACCGAACACGGTGAAGAGTCGCTGTTGCAGGCGGTTCACGACGACCCCGAGGGCCAGTTGGGCAGCGTGGCGATCGGCCGATTCGGCGATGCACTGCCATTCCTGGTCAAGGTGCTGGCCGCCGACGAACCGCTGTCGTTGCAGGCTCACCCCAGCGCCGCGCAGGCCCGGGAGGGCTTCGACCGCGAGGATCGGCTGGACATCCCGGTGTCCTCGCCCATACGCAACTACCGCGACCGGAGCCACAAACCCGAATTGCTGGTTGCGCTGGGGCAATTCGATGCGCTCGCCGGATTCCGCACCGTGGACCGCACGGTCGAGCTGATGCGCGCACTTGCGGTCTCGGATCTTGACCCGTTCATCAACCTGCTCTCCGATCAATCCGACGCCGACGGGTTGCGGGCTCTGTTCACCACCTGGATCACCGCGCCGCAGCCTGACCTCGACGTGCTGGTGCCTGCAGTTCTCGACGGGGCGGTCCATTACATCCGTTCCGGGGCAAAGAAATTCGCCGCCGAGGTCAAGACGGTGCTGGAGCTCGGTGAGCGTTATCCCGGTGATGCCGGCGTGTTGGCCTCCCTGTTGCTCAACCGCATCAGCCTGCGCCCCGGGGAGGGCATCTACCTTCCTGCCGGAAACCTGCACGCATACCTGCACGGTGTCGGTGTCGAGGTGATGGCCAACTCCGACAACGTGCTGCGCGGTGGGCTGACCCCGAAGCACGTGGATGTGCCCGAGCTGCTGCGGGTGCTGGACTTCACCCCGACCCCCGAGGAGCGACTCCGCCCGGAAACCGTCACGGACGGGGCGGAAACCATCTATCAGACACCCGCGCAGGAGTTCGCGGTGTCGGTGCTGGCGGTCGACGGTGAACACATCGGTGCCGAGATCGACGTGCACTCCCACCACGATGGCCCGCAGCTGCTGCTGTGCACCGAGGGCGCCGCGGTGGTCTATGCCGACGACGACAAGCTGACCATGCAGCGCGGCGCGGCGGCCTGGGTGGCGGCCGAGGACGGCCCCATCCGGTTGACCGCCGCCGAGCCGACGAAGCTGTTCCGCGTGACGATCGGGATCTAGCGGGTACCGGTCACGGGCACGGCGTCGAGGACGCCGACCTCGCTGTCTCGGCTCTTGCGCCCGGCGACCCATTGTTTGACGTTGTTACGCATCGCGCGGCCGATCAGGCGGGGTGTCGGCACCAGATAGAGACTGTCGAGCAAGCTGGTTCTGCTCAAGAACCATTCGGCCAGAACGGGGTCGGTCTCGGCTGCGGCGACAAACTGGGTGAAGAGTTCGTACGCCGGCCGGTACCACCAGGGGCGGTCGCCCTGCGCCCCGTGTTCGGTGTGGTCCGCCGCGCCGTTCATCATCCACACCGGCCAGATCGTCTTGGCGTTGCGGAACGCCAGCCGCCACATCACGTTGTCCATGCCCTCGGCCAGCGCCCGGCGGAGATTGCCGGCCTGCAGTGCTGCCATCGTCACGCCCTGTCCGAACGTGGGGTTGAGGCTGGCGATGGCGTCACCGAACGGCAGGATTCCCGTGGGAAATTTATCGATCCGCTCGTAGCGGCGCCACCTGCTCGTCGGGTACCGGTGCACGTTCATTTCGCCGACGGGAGTCCCGGCCCGCAGCGCGGCACTGATCTCCGCAGGCAGCAGCTCGTCGGCCAGCGTGCAGACCTCCGCGAAGTCACGCGGCGGTTCGGCCTTGGCCACTCCGAATGCCGTCACCATCCAGATGCCGTCCTCGTGAAACAGCATGCCCATCCCCAGTGGGCGGTTTCGGGTGGCGCCGACGATGACCATCTTCTGGGGCATCATGCCGTCGGGGATCTTCACGCGGTGCGAGGCGTACGTGACGCCCACCTGTACCGAATCCTCGCGTGGGCGCTCGAATCCCCACTGCTGCAACCACGTCGGAAGCCGGCTGCCGCGGCCTGACGCGTCGACCACCAGATCGGCCGGCGTGACATCACCGTCGTCGAGGACGACGCCGGTCACCCGCTCGGCTGCCGGGTCGTACTGCGGATGCGCGACGGCTCGGTGCGCGATCTCGATGCCGGGCATCGCGCTCACCCTCTTGCGGATCTGCCATTCGAGGTGGCCGCGGCTGGGCACATAGGCGACGTACTTGTCGTCCAGTCCGGTCTCCAGGATGTGCCCGGCCGCGTCGAAGTGGATCAACTCGCGACGGTTGCGTATCACCGGGACCCCGGCCGCCGCCATGTCGTGGAGCAATCCGGGGAACAGCCCCTCCAGTTCCTGAGCGCCACGGGCCATCAGCAGATGTACATGCTGGCCCTGCGGTATGGCGCTGCGATTGACCGGCTGGTCCGGCAGCTCATCACGTTCGTAGAGGATGACGCGGTCGAAATGGTCGGCGAGTACCCGGGCTGCGCACAGCCCGGCGATGCTCCCTCCGACAACAACGGCTTGTTTCGACGAAAGTTCGTGAGTCCTGCGCATATGACGGCTACGGTACTGCGAACTGAGCACGAACCGGGTCCGAATGAGAGGCAACGTCAATTTTGTCTGCCTTTCCGTCATCGTCTGCGGGCAGCCCCTCGCACGGGTCCGCGAGTCGTCTTCGCGGCCGGTCAGCGCCGTCGGCGGCGGTCGTCGCGGGTGCTGGTCCCGCCCACCTAACGGACGTGCAACAACTCGTGGCACAATCCCGTGGCTAGGGCCGTGATACGGCTCTCAGGTTGATACCCTCTGCAAGGAAACTCACACATCAACGGATGGGGAAATGACAACGGTCGGCGACGCGGACGGCACAGCAACGGGGGACCTTTACTTCGAACGAGTGGAGGCCCTCTCTCGTGCGACGGTCCGTCGGCGGTTCGATCCCTACGTCGACATCGACTGGGACGCACCCGAGAACGCGTTGGACGAGCACGATCCGCGCTGGCAACTGGATCCGGACAGCGCCCCGCTCGCGGCGACGGACTGGTATGCCCAGCAGCCGTTGCAGCGTCGAATTGACATGGGCCGCTGGATCACCGCGAACACCCTGAAAGTCACGCTCCAGTTCGAAATGATGTTGATTCGCGGAGTGGTGCATTACGCCGGCAAGATGCCGAACGGTTCCCCGGTATTCCAGTATCTGCTCCACGAGCTCATCGACGAATGCAATCACATCCAGATGTTCCAGGAATTCGTCAATCGTACCGGCGAGGATGTCCCCGGAATGCGGCGCGGCTCCCGGTTCATCGGACCGATCCTGGGCTTTATCGGCGGTTATGCCAACATCATCCATTTCATCGGGGTGCTGTGTGGTGAACAACCGCTGCACTTTCAGCAGACTCTTCAGCACCGCGGCGCGGCGCACGTACCGCCGCTTCTGAACAAGATCACCTATATTCATCTGGCGGAGGAAGCTCGTCACATTTCGTTTGCCGATGACCTTCTGGCTCAGCGAATGCAACGCGTAACGCGATTGAAGCGGGCGTGGTATGCCATTCTCTTCCCATTCTTTCTCCGGTGGTTGATCGGGGAGATGATCGGGCCCCCACGCACTTTCGCCCGGCAGTTCGGCGTTCCGCGCCGGGTCTTCAAGGCTGCGTTCTGGCGGAGCGATCAGTCGCGGCAGATGATGGCGGAGTCGGCCGCCGACGTTCGGCGGGTGGCCGAGGACCTGGGCCTGCGGACGACATGGTCGCGCTGGATCTGGCGAATGTTGGGTATCGAGGGGCGGTTACCCCGCTATCGCGGTGAGCCGGATCGTGGTTCGGCGATCACCCGCGTGACCGGGCTTCACACCGCCATGACGGCTCGTCTGACCGCGGTGGCGATCATGGCGGGCGTCGCCCTGCTGGCGACGCCGGACGGATTGCGGATCATCGCGTGTGCCGCTGTCGGCGCGGGTGTGTGGGCCGCCTACCACGGTCTCCGGGAACGTCGTGGCGGTGTCATGGGCAATCAACCCTTTGAATGGCCGCGGCTTTTCGTCTGGGTTGCGGTGTGCGTGGCCATGATCCCGGCCGGTGGGCTGATCGGCCTCGCCCTGGTGGTCTTCATGATCCTGGCGCTCGCCGAGTTCATGCCCACCCTCTGACCGCACGCATGACAAAGCGGCGACAGACAAGCGCCGCTGGTCAAAGGGTTTCGCCGAGCCGGGTGCCGTCAGGCAGGCTTGTGATACGTGTACACCCGGTACTGGATGAGGCCGAGCTTGGACAGCCACTTCATCCAGCGGGTGCCGACGATCATCGTCTTCTGGGCATCCGCCGACCCCTGCTCGCGGAAGAACTTGAGCAGGAACGGATAGGTCGGCAACGTGTTCTTCCGGATGTTGCGCTTCGCCGCGAGTTCGAGCCCCGCCCGCTTGCCCATGGACTTGTAGCCCCGCAGGGGCACATTGCCGAGCGTTCCGTAGGACTTCGCGATCCTGGGACGGATCGCCATCCAGATCGGTGTCTTGCCGAAGAACATCAGGGTCGGCACGAAGTCGGACACCGCCAGGTAACCACCCGGCTTGAGCACCCGCGCCGCCTCCGCGAGGAACTTCTCACGGGACGGGAAATGGAAGATGCACTCGACGGCCAGCACGCGGTCGAACGAGTTGTCCTCGAACGGCAGCTGGCAGGCGTCGGCTTCGACCCAGCCGATCTTGTTGCCGTTGACCGGCTTGGTCTGGGCCTCGGCGGCCGCGAGCTGGCGCGGGTCGATGTTCAGACCCGTGAGATCCATGTTGGAGTAGGTGCCGTTGATCTGCTGGATGGTTCCGCCGAATCCGCAGCCGGCGTCCAGCACCTTCTGCCCGTCGGCAACCTTTCCTGCCGCGAACAGGACGTGGTCCATCTGCTCCATGGCGGCGATGTAATCGGCCCGGGTGCCCTTGGCGGTCCTGGGGTCCTCCCAGTAGCCCCAGTGCACCTGGTTTTCCCACAGCTGGCCGGTTTCGCCGCCGTCCTGCCGTTCATCGATCAGCAGGTCAAAGTAGGGGAGCTCAGCCATGCGCGGGACCGTATCACGATCGGGGCCGAGTGTGACGTAGACCCCACTGGGGCGGCAGGGCACGGTTCGGCGAAGTTTGAGAGTCCTACCTGTTTCACCGCCACCGTGGTGGGAACATTGCGTGACCCAGGACAGGATGAGAGGCAACACCACATATGTCTGCCCTTCGGCGAACGAAATCTGTCGAGCAGTCGATAGCCGACACCGACGAGCCGTCGACGCGGCTGCGCAAGGACCTCACGTGGTGGGACCTGACGGTGTTCGGGGTCTCGGTCGTGATCGGCGCGGGCATCTTCACCATCACCGCGTCCACGGCGGGCAATCTGACCGGGCCGGCGATCTCGATCGCCTTCTTGATCGCCGCCGTGGCCTGTGGTTTGGCCGCGTTGTGCTACGCCGAGTTCGCCTCGACCGTGCCGGTGGCAGGCAGCGCCTACACCTTTTCCTATGCCACGTTCGGCGAATTCGCCGCGTGGATCATCGGGTGGGATCTGATCCTGGAGTTCGCGGTCGCGTCCGCAGTGGTGGCCAAGGGCTGGTCGAGCTATCTCGGAACGGTGTTCGGGTTCGGCGGCGGGATCGCGGACTTCGGCGGTCTGGCGGTCGACTGGGGCGCGTTGGTGATCATCGCGCTGGTGACGGTCCTGCTGGTGGTCGGCACGAAGTTGTCCGCGCACTTCAGCCTGGTGATCACGATCATCAAGGTGTCGGTCGTGCTGTTGGTGGTGATCGTCGGCGCGTTCTACATCAAGGCCGCGAACTACACCCCGTTCATCCCGCCGAACGAGGCCGGCGAGGGGGCCAGCGGCGCCGACCAGTCGTTGTTCTCGTTGCTGACCGGGGCCGCCGGCAGTCACTACGGCTGGTACGGAGTGCTGGCCGGCGCCTCGATCGTGTTTTTCGCGTTCATCGGGTTCGACGTCGTCGCGACCACGGCCGAGGAGACCCGCGATCCGCAGCGCGACGTACCTCGCGGCATCCTGGCCTCGCTCGGCATCGTCACCGTGCTCTATGTCGCGGTGTCGGTGGTGCTGTCGGGCATGGTGTCCTACACCGTGCTGCGTGACGCGCCGGACGGCCATGCCAATCTGGCCACGGCCTTCGAGGCCAACGGTGTGCACTGGGCCGCGAAGGTCATCTCGATCGGCGCGCTCGCGGGCCTCACCACGGTGGTGATCGTGCTGATGCTCGGGCAGACCCGGGTGCTGTTCGCCATGTCGCGCGACGGTCTGCTGCCGCGCCAACTGGCCGTCACGGGCAGTCACGGGACACCGGTCCGCATCACCGTGATCGTCGGTGTGCTGGTGGCCATCGCGGCCTCGGTGTTCCCGATGGGCCGGCTCGAGGAGATGGTCAACATCGGCACGCTGTTCGCCTTCGTGCTGGTCTCGGCGGGCGTCATCGTGCTGCGGCGGAGCCGCCCCGACCTGCCGCGCGGATTCCGCGTGCCGTGGGTGCCGGTGTTGCCGATCGCGGCGATCCTGGCGTGCCTGTGGTTGATGCTCAACCTGACCGGATTGACCTGGATCCGGTTTCTGCTCTGGATGGCAATCGGCGTGGTGGTGTACCTCGCCTACGGCCGGCGGCATTCGGTCCTGGCCAACCGGGACGTCGCCACGGTTTAAGGACAACGCCGCCCGGCGGAGCCACGCCATCGAAACTGAAGCCAGGGACAAATCCAGCGCCGATTTTGTCCCTGGCTTCAGTTTCGATGCGGCGACATCCTCCAACCCTCGAATCTCGCTCGCAGCTCGCACACGGCCCTACCTGCGTTGTGACCTCGCACACCAATAACTCTTTACAAAACATAGTCAAATGTCTAGACAGGCGACATGCTGCCGCTTATAGTCAAGTCATTGCAGTGATAGCTCTCACATAAGGAGGCTCATCGTGGTGGCGGAACTCTCGGGCGGACCGGACGTCGCAGACGTCGGGCAGTGGCGGGACAAGAAGCGGCGTCTGTGGCTCATGGGTCTGATCGCCCCGACGGCGATCTTCGTGATGCTGCCGCTGGTCTGGGCGCTCAATCAGGCCGGCTGGCATGCAGCGGCACAGGTGCCGCTGTGGATCGGCCCGATCCTGCTCTACGTTCTGCTGCCGCTGCTCGACCTGCGGTTCGGACCCGACGGCCAGAATCCGCCCGACGAGGTGATGGAGCAGCTGGAGAACGACAAGTACTACCGGTACTGCACCTACCTCTACATCCCGTTCCAGTACGCGAGCGTCGTGATGGGTGCCTACCTGTTCACCGCGTCCGACCTGCACTGGCTTGGGTTCGACGGTGGGCTGGGCTGGCCGGCCAAGATCGGCATCGCACTGTCGGTGGGTGTGCTCGGAGGGGTGGGCATCAACACCGCACATGAGATGGGGCACAAGCGTGACTCGCTGGAGCGCTGGCTGTCCAAGATCACGCTGGCCCAGACCTGGTACGGCCACTTCTACATCGAGCACAACCGTGGGCACCACGTGCGGGTCGCCACCCCCGAGGATCCCGCATCGGCGCGTTTCGGCGAGACCTTCTGGGAGTTCTTGCCGCGCAGCGTGTTCGGCAGCCTGCGCTCGTCGTGGGAGTTGGAGGCCACGCGGTTGCGCAGGCAGGACAAATCGCCGTGGCACTGGTCCAACGATGTGCTCAACGCATGGGCGATGTCGGTGGTGTTCTGGGGTGCGCTGATCGCGATCTTCGGCGTCGGTGTGGTGCCGTTCATGGTGATTCAGGCGATCTACGGCTTCAGCCTGCTGGAGTCGGTGAACTACCTCGAGCACTACGGGCTGCTTCGGCAGAAGACCGCCAACGGCCGCTACGAACGCTGCGCGCCGGTGCACAGCTGGAACTCCGACCACATCGTGACCAACCTGTTCCTTTATCACCTGCAGCGCCACAGCGATCACCACGCGAACCCGACACGCCGGTACCAGATTTTGCGCAGCATCGACGGCGCGCCCAACCTGCCCAGCGGGTATGCCTCGCTGATCGGGCTCACCTATCTGCCGCCGTTGTGGCGCAAGGTGATGGACCACCGGGTTCTTGAGCACTACGACGGTGACATCACCAAGGTCAACATCCAGCCGCGGCTGCGGGAGAAGGTCTTGGCCCGGTACGGGGCTTCCGACAACGGTGCTGCGGCATGAGCGCCTACCAGTGCCCGGGGTGCGGCTACATCTACGACGAGACCAAAGGCGCTCCGCGCGAAGGGTTTCCGGCCGGAACGGCGTGGGATGACGTACCTGACGACTGGTGCTGCCCCGACTGCGCCGTACGGGAGAAGCTCGATTTCGAGGCAATGGGAGTAGTGACATGAGCGAGCCATACAAGCTGTTCGTCTGCGTGCAGTGCGGATTCGAGTACGACGAGGCCAAGGGCTGGCCCGAGGACGGCATCGAACCGGGCACGCGCTGGGACGACATTCCCGAGGACTGGAGCTGCCCGGACTGCGGCGCGGCGAAAGCCGATTTCGACATGGTCGAGGTCGTGCGGCCTTGACGGCTTCGTGCGACGCGCTCGAAACCGGCCCGGAAAGCGATATTGTCGCCCGTGTGAGTCGGCCGCGAGACAAGCAGCGCATCCCGTATGCGGAGGCATCGCGAGTGCTGTTGCGCGATTCGATTCTCGACGGCATGCGGGAGCTGCTGCTGACCCGCGACTGGTCGGCCATCACGCTCTCGCACGTGGCTCAGGTTGCGGGTATCAGCCGTCAGACGATCTACAACGAGTTCGGTTCACGCCAGGGCCTGGCCGAGGGATATGCCATGCGCCTGGCGGACCGCCTCGTCGATGCGGTCGACGAGGCCATCAACAACAACGTCGGAGAAGTGCACGCGGCGTTTCTCGAGGGCTTTCGTGCTTTCTTCCTCGAGTCCGCCGCCGATCCGCTGGTGATCTCGTTGCTCACCGGTGCCTCCAAGCCCGACCTACTGCAGATCATCACCACCGGCAGCGGGCCGATCATCTCCCGTTGCTCGCAACGGCTGACCGGAACCTTCCAGAACAGCTGGATGAAGGCCAGCGACGAGGACGCCGGGGTGCTGGCCCGGGCGATCGTTCGGCTGGCGATGAGTTACGTGTCGATGCCGCCCGAGGCGGACCACGACGTGGCCGGTGACCTGGCCCGACTCATGACGCCTTTCGCCGAGCGCTACGGTGTCATAGATACCCCGTAGCTGTCAGAGCGCCGCCGCCGTTACTCCGCATGAGCGCCTGTCCCGCGAGCCCGCAGGCTAGAGGTATCTGCGTGTGGCGTCGCCGTTGGGCGCGTCTATGCGCGTGCAAGCAATCACGACTGAAAGAGGGCTCTGATATGACCGAGTTGAAGGCCGACAGCCTCAACGGTATCGACTACAAGGTGGCTGATCTCTCGCTGGCCGAATTCGGCCGCAAGGAGATCCGCCTGGCCGAGCACGAGATGCCCGGCCTGATGGCGCTGCGTCGCGAGTACCACGAAGTGCAGCCGCTCAAAGGCGCTCGCATCTCCGGCTCACTGCACATGACCGTGCAGACCGCGGTGCTGATCGAGACGCTGGTTGCTCTTGGCGCCGAGGTTCGTTGGGCTTCCTGCAACATCTTCTCCACCCAGGACCATGCCGCCGCGGCGATCGTCGTCGGTCCGAACGGCACCCCGGAAGAGCCCAAGGGCACCCCGGTCTTCGCCTGGAAGGGCGAGACGCTGGAGGAGTACTGGTGGGCCGCCGAGCAGATGCTCACCTGGGAGGGCGAGCCGGCGAACATGATCCTCGACGACGGCGGCGACGCCACCATGCTCGTGCTGCGTGGCGCCGAGTACGAGAAGGCCGGCGTGGTGCCGCCGTCGGAGGAAGACGACTCGGCCGAGTGGAAGGTCTTCCTGTCTCTGGTGCGCAAGCGCTTCGAGACCGAGAAGGACAAGTGGACCAAGATCGCCGCGTCGGTCAAGGGTGTCACCGAGGAGACCACCACCGGCGTGCTGCGGCTGTACCAGTTCGCGGCCGCGGGTGAACTGGCGTTCCCGGCGATCAACGTCAACGACTCGGTCACCAAGAGCAAGTTCGACAACAAGTACGGCACCCGGCACTCGCTGGTCGACGGCATCAACCGCGGCACCGACGCGCTGATCGGCGGCAAGAAGGTGCTGATCTGCGGCTACGGCGACGTGGGCAAGGGCTGTGCCGAATCGCTGGCCGGTCAGGGTGCGCGCGTGCAGGTCACCGAGATCGACCCGATCAACGCCCTGCAGGCGCTGATGGACGGCTACGACGTGGTGACCGTCGAGGAGGCGATCGGCAACGCCGACATCGTGGTGACCGCGACCGGCAACTTCGACATTATTCTGCTCGACCACATGAAGGCGATGAAGGACCACGCGATCCTGGGCAACATCGGCCACTTCGACAACGAGATCGACATGGCGGCCCTGGAGAAGTCGGGCGCGGTGCGACTGAACATCAAGCCGCAGGTCGACCAGTGGACGTTCGGTGACTCGGGCAAGTCGATCATCGTGCTGAGCGAGGGCCGTCTGCTCAACCTCGGAAATGCCACGGGCCACCCGTCGTTCGTGATGAGCAACAGCTTCTCGAACCAGGTGATCGCCCAGATCGAGCTGTGGACCAAGAACGACGAGTACGACAACGAGGTCTACCGCCTGGCCAAGCACCTCGATGAGAAGGTGGCGCGCATCCACGTCGAGGCGCTGGGTGGTTCGCTGACCAAGCTCACCAAGGAGCAGGCCGAGTACATCGGCGTCGACGTCGACGGCCCGTACAAGCCGGAGCACTACCGGTACTGAGTTCCCCTTCTGCGCGAGCAGATGCGAAAGTCCCCGAGATCCAAGGATTTCGGGGACTTTTGCGTTGGTGGTGGTGCCGGTCCCAGGTTGACTGCGCCCTTCCCGGCTCGGCGACGGAGCGGCAGGGTGAAGGCATGAAGTTCGGTGTCAGCACATTCCTCACTGACCGGGGCCTGGCGCCCACGAAACTGGCGACAGCACTTGAGGAGCGGGGATTCGACTCGCTCTTCGTCGCCGAGCACACTCATCTGCCGGTGGCCGGGCCGGTTCCGCCTGAAGGTGACCTGCCGTCGCACGATTACTACCGGTCGCTGGACCCTTTCGTTGCGCTGTCGGCGGCCGCCGTCGTCACCGATCGACTGATCCTCGGTACCGGGATTGCATTGGTGGTGCAACGGGATCCGATCACGCTCGCCAAGGAAGCGGCGAGTGTGGATCACCTCTCCGGCGGTCGCTTCCAGCTCGGCGTCGGCGCCGGCTGGCTGCGTGAGGAGATGCGCAATCACGGTACCGAGCCGAGGACCCGGCTGGCGTTGATGCGCGAGCGGGTGCTGGCGATGAAGGAGATCTGGACCACCGAGAAAGCCGAGTTTCATGGCGAGTTCGTCGATTTCGACCCGATCTACTCATGGCCCAAGCCGGTCCGGCGGCCCCACCTGCCGGTGCTGGTCGGCGGCAACGGCCCCACCGTATTGGAACGGGTGCTCGAATACGGTGACCAGTGGGCGCCGAATCTGGTTGGCACACCTGAGGAACTGGTGACCCGGGTGAAGGAACTTCGGCGCCGGGCCGACGACCGCGGACGCGAACGGATTCCGGTGACGCTGATCGGCGCCGACCAGCGAGGCTACCTGGGGCCCGACCGGCAGAGCACGATCACACCGTTGACCCATCGCGAGCTCGAGGTGTTGGCCGACGGCGGCGTCGATCATTGCGTGTTCTTCCGCGATGCCGCGGCCGCGGAGACCGAGGCGTTGCGCTATCTCGACGAACTTGCCGAGCTGACCGGGCCGTTTCGCGATTGAGCCGGCATCAGGGCCGCGAGCCGTTCATCGGTGCCGGTCCCGGGTCTCGGGTTGTACAGCACCAGATGCCAGCCCGGATGGTCGGTGACGGCCAGGGTTGTCTTGTCGAACACCAGCTCGCCGATCTGAGGATGCAACACGGCCTTGATCGCCTGTGAATGGTGCCCCACGTCGTGCCGTTCCCAGAGCCCGACGAACTCGGGGCTGACCGCGCCGAGATCATCGACGATCTCGGCGAACCGGTCATCGTCGGGATACCGTGCCGCATCGGCGCGGAACGCGGACACCACCCCCGGCGCCGCCGCTGCCCAGTGGAGGTACATGTCGCGGTAGCGGCTGTTGGTGAAGAACGTGACGAGGCAGTTGCGATCGGTGGCCCCGTAGCCGAACACCCGCCGGGTCGCTTCGTTGACCGCGAGCAGATTCCAGTACCGGTCCTGCAGCATGGCCGGTCGCGGCGACCACGCCTCGAGCAGATGGAGAAGCTCGGGAGTGACTTCGGTTTCGCGCTCACCGGCCGGCGGGGGATTCAACCCCGACAGCGAATACAGGTGCGAGCGTTCGGGTTGCGAGAGCTGCAGGGCAGCGCTGATGGCGTCCAGCACGCTCGACGACACGTTGATGTCGCGGCCCTGTTCGAGCCACGTGTACCAGGATGTTCCGACGCCGGCCAGCAGGGCAACCTCCTCGCGGCGCAGTCCCGGGGTTCGTCGCGTGCCGCCGACCACGAACCCCACGTCGGCCGGCTTGAGCCGGGCCCGGCGGGTACGCAAGAAATCGCTGAGCTGCTCGCGCTTCATAGATCGATGGTAGAAGTGCCGCCAGGGCCGGCGCGCGCATCGGCCTGGTGGTGTCACCACCTGGATCGGTCTCGGGCGAGGTGTACGAACGCGCGGTGGGCCCCTCCGGAGAGGGGCCCACCGTCGTCACTGGCTTGGTTACTTCTTGTCGTCGTGCTTGCTCTTGCTACCCGCGTCCTTCTTGGCCGAGCTGTCCGAGCCGGCGCTGGAACCGCTTGAGCTGGAAGTGGATTCGCCCGACTTGCGAGTGCTGTTCGCGCCCAATCCGTTGCGGACGTTCTTCACCGCATCCTTGACACCCTTGACCAGATTGCCGCGAGGGCTCTTGTCCGTCGTGGTGGCGGCCCGGGTCTTCGGCGCCTTCACACCGGTCTGGACCTTCGGCGACGTCTTCCCGGCGGTCGTGGCATCGTCGGCCGATTCCGTTGGTGCCCCGGCCTTCTCGTCGGTTGCACCGGTTTCCTCCGCGGTAGCAGGCTTCTCCACGGACACCGAGACCGTCTTGTTCGTGGTCGCGTGTGTCAGCTCGGTGGCTGCGGCAACGCCGGTGGAGGCGGCGGTGTCTGTGCCGTCGACTGTCGCGGCGACGGCGGTGGCGCTGTCAGCCGCAGCCTCGGTGCCGGTGGTCAACCCCTGCAGCTTCTTGACGATGTCGTTGACGGCGGCCGTCTTGAGCATGTCGCGAAGTTTGGTGACGCCGGCGCTTTCCGCGGTGTCGCTCAGCACGTCACCCGTCGCGAGCGGCTTCAGCCCGAACAGCGGGGGCTTGGGGGCGGGGGCATTGCCCTTGCCGTCCCAGTCGTCCCATCCGCTGCCGAGCAGCACGCCGACCGTCTGCGACAGGCCTTGCAGGGCCCCGATCGGTCCTACCGCCTCGCCCTTGACCGAGATGCCGATGGCGCCGAGTTTGACGTCGAGACCGAGGCTGTTGAAGATCGATCCGCCGACCGAGGGGATCGTGACCTTGTTGCCGTCTTCGTCGGTGTACTCGTAGGTGCTGCGGTCCGTGGAGCCGGTGGTGAGCAGACCGCCGAAGGCGATGTTGAGCCCGTCGATCGTGACGCCGTCCTTGATCAGGCCCGCGCTGTTGATCATCGGCGCCAGTGCGTCGAGATTGAGGTTGGCACCGTTGAGGAAGGCGTCGACCATGCCGGCCGGAACCCCGAGCAGGCTGGAGAGCGCGGTCGTCGAGTCGCCGGCCTGGAGCGCGTTGGAAATCGCCACGGCACTGTTGAGCAGGGCCACGGCGGGGCTGACCACCGGGCCGATGGATCCGATCAGGACGCCGCTCAGCGGCGAGGCCAAGATGCCCATGACCGCCGAGAAGGTGTCGACATCGACGCCCTCGGCCAGGAACGACGGGAACATGTCGAGTGCCATGCCGTGCAGACCGCCAAGGGTGTGCTTGAGCACCGCGTCCTTGGTGGCGTCATCCGCGCCGATCAGCGTCAGCCCGGCCGCCACCTTCATCACGTTCGCGGCGAACTGCTGTGACACCGCCTCGAAGCTCGACGGGTCGTCGAACAGCTGCTTGGCGTAGCCCAGCTGGTTGGCGATGGCCTGCTGCAACCCGACGCCCGGAGCCAACAAGAAGTTGTCGGCCAGAATCGTGCCGCTGGCCTTCGCGGTGTCGAACGCCGTCTGCAACGGGGCAAAGGGGTCCCAACCTGCGGTGAGCCGGACCGCGCCGGCCTGGATGTCGTGTTGAACGCCGGCCGGGACAGGGGCGATCCCCGGGGCGGCAGCGATCACGGCGGCACTGGCCAAGACGGCACCGGCAGTGAGCCAATGACGGTTGACTTCTTGCTTTGCACCCACAGCGGTGTGGGGCTGAGCAACGAGATGCACGGCATCTCCTTTCGCATCTGTAAATAACAGGGACAGACCATAGCCTGAGAAATGTTTGAGAATGCAAGAACGTGGCAATCTTCCTAGCTGCGTTAAGCGTCCGGCCCGCCGAGCAATGTCCGGCCGTCGGCGTCCCCGCTGATCACGGCTGCCGATGCTTGCGATGGCAAATATTTATAGTTTTTCTAATGTTTCGGATGCGGCTGGGTTCGGGCCTGGGAGCGGGCGGGTGCACTCGCCGCGGAGCGCGGCCCCGGCGGGTTCCGCCGATGCTTCTGGGGTGGAGCTGATCGGCGGGCCGATTGTGGCAGGGACGGACAAATTGCCTGTCCTGGAACGGAATTCGCATGGCCCATGCATCGGGCGGCGCAAGCGTGGCGGGCCCGGGACGCGGGGCGGTGCGGCGCACGAAAGGCCGCGGGTGGCGCGAACTCCTCCCGTGTGGACGTGCCGGGTCAGCGCACTCTTATCGATTCATCGCGACGAAATCGGGCGCGCTGGATGGACGGGCGATGTGCTGGCTCTTTACTGCTGCATCTGCAGGCAATGCGGCCACAGGCTCCGCTGCGGCTACGGATTCAGCAAACAATTCAACGCGGGCTCGCCCGGCTTCAGGCGTGGCTGGCGGCCTGCTGACGGGCTGCCTCGGCCTTGATGAGCTCGGCGATCTGGACCGCCGCTTCGAGTTCTCTGGCCTTTGCGAGATCGTCGAGCGCCGAGGCGGTGCGCGATGACGCCACGGCCGCGATCTCGCCGTCGAGGAACTGTCGTCGGCACTGCCCTCGCTGGATCTTGCCGCTCGATGTGGTGGGGATCGACAGGTGTTGCACCAACAGGACCGAGTTCGGCTCGAGCCCGTAGCGGTCGGTCACCGCCGTGCGGATCGTCGCGGCGACATCGGAGAGGTCGACGGCGGGGTCTCGATCGCGATGCACCTCCTGTACGACGACCAGCTGTTCGACCGCCCCGAGGCCGGGGGTGAACGCGAAGACGGCGCCACGCCCGGAGACCAGCACCGGATGGCAGTCCTGTGCTGTTCGCTCGATGTCGTTGGGGTAGTAGTTGCCGCCGCGGATGACGACGAGGTCCTTACAGCGTCCGGTGATGAACAGCTCGCCCGAGCGCAGGAAACCCAGATCGCCGGTACGCAGGAACGGACCGGCCGGGGTGTCCGGCAGCGCCGCCGCGAACGTCTCTTCGGTCTCCTCCGGCCTGGCCCAATATCCCCAGCCCACGCTGGGGCCCGCGATCCAGATTTCTCCCACCTCGTCGGTCCCGCATGGCCGGTGGGTGACCGGATCGACGATCACGATCTGTTGACCGCCCCTGGGCCGGCCGCACCCCACCAGCGCCACGGCGGAGGGATCTCCGGGTTCGGCGTCGACGACGCGGTCTGCTTGCAGCCCGGCGCGATCGATGCGCTCGACCACCGGCAGCGCCGAGTCCGAGCCGCCGGAGACCAGCAGGGTTGCTTCCGCGAGCCCGTACACCGGACAGAACGCCTCCGGCCGGAACCCGGCCGGGGCGAACGCGTCGGCGAAGCGTTCCAGCGTGGCGGCCTGTACCGGCTCGGCACCGTTCATGGCGGTGGCCAGGCTCGACAGATCGAGTGCCGCACGCTCCTGCGCGGTGCTGTCTTCCACGCAACGGTCGTAGGCGAAGTTCGGTGCGGCGGTGAAGGTCGCGCGATGCCGGGATATCGCCTCCAGCCATCCCATCGGGCGTTTGACGAAGGACGACGGCGACATGAGATGGGTGGTGCACCCGACGTGGAGCATCGAGAGGATCGCACCGATCAGACCCATGTCGTGATGGGACGGCAGCCAGAACACGCTGGTCGCGGTGTCGTCGCCGTGCCACACCTGACGGATCGACTCCATGTTGTGGAGCAGGTTCCGGTGCGTCAGTGCGACGCCCTTCGGCGTGGTGGTGGACCCGGACGTGTACTGCACCATGGCGATCGCGTCGGCGGACAGATCGGGTGCCGCCCAGCTCTCCGCCCGTCCGGCGCCTTCATCTTCTTCTCGGTCGGTGCGGATCCATCGCAGGTCGCGACCTTCGGCAAGCTCGTCGATCGCGGCCTTGATCTTCGACTGTGTCTCGGCGGTGGCCAGGGCGAAGCGGGCGTGCGCGTCGGGCACGACCGAGGACAGGCGCGGAGCCAGTCGCTCGTGTACCGGTATGGCGACAGCGCCCGCGTAGATGCAGCCGAAGAAACCGGCGATGGAGTCAAGGCCCGGCCGGCACAGCACCAGGACGCGTTCACCGGCGGCGCCCTGTTGGTACAGGTCCGACGCGATCGCCCGGGCCCGGGCGTCCAGCTCCCGGTAGGTCAGTTGCGTGAGGTTCTCGCCGTCGCCGTTGTAGGAGAAGCTGAACGCGACCTTGTCCCCGTAGGTCTCGGCTCGCTGCCGCAGCAGGTCCATCAAGGTGTACATCCCACTACCTCGTCCGTCGGCGATCTCGGGCACCGGGCGACGGTACCGGAAGAAAATGCTAAGCATGGCTATCTTTGCGGGAACGTACGCCGGCGTTAGGCTGCCCGCGTGCTCATAGCGATTGAGGGTGTCGACGGCGCAGGCAAACGTACGTTGACCAACGGACTCCGGGCGGCGTTCGAGGCCGACCACAAGTCCGTCGGCAGCCTGGCGTTCCCGCGCTATCACCACTCGGTGCCCGCCGATCTGGCCGCCGAGGCGCTGCACGGGTCGCACGGGGACCTGGCCGATTCGATCTACGCGATGGCCACCCTGTTCGCGCTCGACCGGGCCGGCGCGCGTGAGGAGATCGAACACCTGCAGGGCGCCTACGACGTCGTCATCCTGGACCGCTACGTCGCCTCGAATGCCGCCTACAGCGCGGCCCGGTCGCACCAGGGTGCCGACGGTGAGGTGGTTGCCTGGGTGCGCGAGCTCGAGTTCGACCGCCTCAAACTCCCCAGGCCGGATTGGCAGGTGCTGCTCGACGTCCCGACCGAGCTGGCCGCGCAGCGGGCCGAGCAGCGGGCCAACACCGAGGCCGATCGCGCCAGAGACGCGTACGAGCGCGACGGCGGGCTGCAACAGCGCACCGGTGAGGTCTACGCCGGGCTGGCCGCGGCCGACTGGTGCGGGCGATGGGCCATCGCGGGCCCGGATGTGGACCCGGACGCCCTCGCGGGTCGGCTAAGCAGCAGATAAAGCCGAGAAACCCGCGTGTGGTAGCCCGGTTTTGTCGCGATCGGGTGACACCATGGACACCATGAGGCAAAGGATCCTTGTCGTCGACGACGACCCATCGCTGGCCGAGATGCTCACCATCGTCTTGCGTGGTGAGGGATTCGACACGGCGGTCATCGGAGATGGCAGCCAGGCACTCACCGCGGTCCGCGAACTGCGGCCCGATCTGGTCCTGCTGGACCTGATGCTGCCCGGCATGAACGGGATCGACGTGTGCCGGGTGCTCCGTGCCGACTCGGGCGTGCCGATCGTGATGCTGACGGCGAAGACCGACACCGTCGACGTGGTGCTGGGCCTGGAATCCGGCGCCGACGACTACGTGATGAAGCCGTTCAAGCCGAAGGAGCTGGTCGCCCGCGTGCGTGCGCGGCTGCGCCGCAACGAGGACGAGCCTGCCGAGCTGCTGTCGATCAACGATGTCGAGATCGATGTGCCGGCCCACAAGGTGACCCGTCAGGGCGAGCAGATTTCGCTGACACCGCTGGAGTTCGACCTGCTCGTGGCGCTGGCACGCAAACCACGCCAGGTGTTTACTCGTGATGTGCTGCTCGAACAGGTGTGGGGATATCGCCACCCCGCTGACACCCGTTTGGTGAACGTGCATGTCCAGCGGTTGCGGGCCAAGGTTGAGAAAGACCCGGAGAACCCGCAGGTGGTGTTGACCGTTCGAGGAGTGGGATACAAGGCCGGACCCCCGTGATCTTCAGCTCCAGACGGCGCATCCGTGGTCGCTGGGGAGGATCCGGCCCACTGTTGCGCGGATTGGGGACGCTCGGCAGAGCGCTGAGCATGGTGTGGCGCCGTTCGCTGCAACTGCGGGTGGTCACCCTGACACTGGGGTTGTCGCTCGCCGTCATCCTGGTTCTCGGTTTCGTGCTGACCAGCCAGATCACCGACCGCATTCTCGAGGTGAAGGTCAAGGCTGCCACCGAGGAGGTCGAACGCGCCCGCATCACAGTCGGCGGCATCGTCGGCGGTGAGGAGAGCCGCTCGCTCGACAGCAGCCTGCAGTTGGCCCGCAACACCCTGATCGATCGCAAGGCCGACGCCCGTGCGGATGTGGCGGGGGCGTTCGACGCGGTGCTCATCGTTCCCGGCGACGGCCCGCGCGAAGCCGCCGCGGCCGGGCCGGTGCAGCAGGTGCCGAAGGCGTTGCGGGACTTCGTCAAAGCGGGGCAGGTCAGTTACCAGTACGCCACGGTGCACACCGATGCGTTCTCCGGACCGGCGTTGATCGTCGGCAGCCCGGCGTCCTCGTCGGTGCCCAATCTTGAGCTCTACCTGATCTTTCCGCTGAACAACGAGGAAAGCACCATCTCGCTGGTACGCGGCACCATGGCGACCGGCGGCGTGGTGCTGTTGGGTCTGCTGGCCGCCATCGCCCTGGTGGTGGCCCGGCAGATCGTGCAGCCGGTGCGCTCGGCCTCGCGGATCGCCGAGCGGTTCGCCGAAGGCCACCTGACCGAGCGGATGCCGGTGCGCGGTGAGGACGACATGGCCCGGCTGGCGGTGTCGTTCAACGACATGGCCGAGAGCCTGTCGCGCCAGATCCAGCAGCTCGAGGAATTCGGTAACCTGCAGCGCCGCTTCACCTCTGACGTCAGCCACGAACTGCGCACCCCGCTGACCACGGTGCGCATGGCGGCCGACCTGATCCACGACCACAGTGAGGATCTGGACCCCGCCTTGCGCCGGTCCACCGAACTGATGGTCAACGAACTGGACCGCTTCGAGACCCTGCTGGCCGATCTGCTGGAGATCTCCCGCCACGATGCCGGTGTCGCCGAGCTGTCGGTGGAGTCGGTCGATCTGCGCTCCACGGTGCAGAGCGCGCTGGACAACGTCGGGCACCTGGCGGCCGACGCCGAGGTCGAGCTCGACGTCAACATGCCCGAGGGCGAGGTGATCGCCGAGGTGGATCCTCGCCGGGTGGAACGGATCCTGCGCAACCTCATCGCCAACGCCATCGACCACGCCGAACGCAAACCGGTGCGAATCCGGATGGCCGCCGACGAGGACACCGTCGCGGTCACCGTCCGCGACTACGGCGTCGGCCTGCGTCCTGGCGAGGAGAAGCTGGTGTTCAGCCGCTTCTGGCGGTCGGATCCGTCGCGTGTCCGGCGCTCCGGTGGCACCGGGCTGGGCCTGGCCATCAGCATCGAGGATGCGCGCCTGCACCAGGGCCGGTTGGAGGCCTGGGGTGAGCCGGGCAAGGGCGCCTGCTTCCGCCTGACGCTTCCGCTGGTGCGTGGCCACAAGGTGACCACCAGCCCGCTGCCTCTCAAACCCGTTGCACCGCAGCAGAAGCAGCGGCAGCGTCCCAACCATGACCGGGAGCATGCGGAGGAGAACGTGTGAAGCGCCTGCTGACGGTGATGATCGTCGGTCTGGTAGTTCTGGTGTCCGGGTGTGCGGGAATTCCGAATTCGTCTTCCCCGCAGGCGATCGGCACGGTCGACAAGCCGGCACCACCGAATCTGCCCAAACCGGCGCCGGGGATGGACCCCGACGTGCTCCTGCGTGAATTCCTCAAGGCCACTGCCGATCCCGCGAACCGCCATCTGGCGGCCCGGCAGTTCCTCACCGAGTCGGCGTCCAGCTCATGGGACGACGCCGGCAGCGCGCTGCTGCTCGACCGGGTGGTGTTCGTCGAAACCCGTGGCTCAGACCGGGTTTCGGTGAACATGCGGGCGGACATCCTCGGGTCGCTGTCCGATATGGGAGTGTTCGAGACAGGGGAGGGGGCACTGCCCGACCCCGGTCCCATCGAGCTCGTCCAGACCCCGGGCGGCTGGCGCATCGACAAGCTGCCCAACGGAGTTTTCCTCGACTGGCAGCAGTTTCAGTCGACCTACAAGCGCAACACGCTCTACTTCGTCGACCCGACCGGAACCACCGTCGTGCCCGACCCGCGCTACGTCGCGGTGTCCGATCCCGACCAGTTGGCGACCGAGCTGATCTCCAAACTGGTGGCCGGGCCACGTCCGGAGATGTCCAGGGCGGTGCGCAACCTGCTCGAACCGCCGCTGCAGCTACGCGGTCCGGTAACCCGGGCCGACGGTGGCAAGACCGGGGTGGGCCGCGGTTACGGTGGTGCCCGGATCGATCTCCAGAACCTCTCGACCACCGATCCGCACAGTCGTCAACTGCTTGCCGCACAGGTCATCTGGACCCTGTCGCGGGCCGGGATCAGCGGGCCCTACGTGATCAACGCGGACGGCGCACCGCTGGACGACCGGTTCGCCGACGGATGGGAAACCTCCGACGTCGCGGCCACGGATCCGGGCGCGGTGCCCGGTGCCGCCGCGGGCCTGCATGCGCTGGTGGGCGGCTCACTGGTGGCGCTGGACGGGCAGAGCACCAGCCGGGTGCCCGGGGCCTTCGGTTCGGCGCCCAATCAGAAGTCGGCCGCGGTATCGCGCAACGGTCAGAACGCGGCGTCGGTGGTCGTGCTGCCCGATGCCCCGGAGGCGACCGCCGCCTCGCTGTGGATGGGACCGCTGGGCGGACCCACCGCCATGGCCATCGAGGGCCGCACCCTGACCCGGCCCAGTTGGTCGCTCGACGAAGCGGTATGGGTGGTGGTCGACGATGCCAACGTGGTGCGTGCCATCCGTGACGCATCCGGTGTGCCGGCCCGCATTCCGGTCGACGTGGCCGCGGTGGCCACCCGCTTTCCGGGCCCGATCACCGAACTGCAGCTCTCCCGCGACGGCACCCGTGCGGCGATGGTGATCGGCGGACAGGTGATCCTGGCCGGGGTCGAGCGGACCCCCGAGGGACAGTTCCTGCTGACCTACCCGCGGCGCCTCGGCTACGGCCTGGGCAACACCGTGGTGTCGCTGTCCTGGCGCACCGGCGATGACATCGTGGTCAGCCGGACCGATCCCGCGCACCCGGTGTCCTACGTCAATCTCGACGGGGTGAATTCGGACGGGCCCAGCCGCAATCTGGTGGCCCCGGTGGGCACGGTGGCCGCCAATCCGTCGACGGTGTACGTCGCCGACCAACGCGGTGTGATGCAGCTTTCCGCGTCGGTCAGTGAGGACAACCCCGGGTGGGTCGAGGTGCGCCCGCTGATGGTTCCCGGCTCGCTACCCGTGCTGCCGGGCTGAGGCGCCGGGCCAAATCGGCTGAGGCTCTGAGGCTCTGCACAAAAGAGGTGTCGCTACCCGCTCACGGTCGGACATAGGCTGGGGGTCGACCGAGGGGGGCGGCATGGCAGAAGATCGTGACGACGCGTATCCGGTGATGACGGCCGACGAGATGGCGCATGTTCGGCGCCTCACGCTGGAGGTGCTGGCGGCGCGCCGGGTCGAGGCGGTGTTCGACGCGGACGGTGCCACGGTGAAGTGTTCGGACGGGTCGAGTTACGGTCTCGACAACCTGGTCCGCTCGTGTCGCAATGCCGGGCAACAGGATTGGCCCGCACTGGTGGACAAGCACTTCGCGGACATGCTCGCCGCCCGGGACCGTCCCAGGGTCGAGGACATGGACTTCTCCGAACTGCTCGAACGGGTGCGGGCCAGGGTGCTGTCGACCGAACAGGTCGAGTCCTCACCAGGGGACATGCTGTCGTACGGGTGGCCTGTCGCCGACGGCCTGACCGAGGTGCTGTGCATCGACTACCCGGACGTCGTCGCCTATCTCAACACCGACCAGGTCTCGGCCCGGGACGCAGGCAGGTTGCGCGAGGCGGGTCGGCGCAACACCGTCGCCGAGCCGATCGACGAGGTCATCCGCCGCAGTGACGATGATGCGGAATTCTCGATCCTGGCCGGCGAATCGGTGTTCGTCGGCTCGAAGATCCTCGACATCGGGTCCTTGGTGCCCGATTACCTGCCGGTGACACCGCACGGGGTGATCGTCGGCGCGCCGTCGCGAAACCTGCTCATGGTCCATCCGATACACGCCGCGGGTCCGGTGCTCGCGGCAGTGAACGCCATGGCGCACCTGTGCCAGACGCTCAGTGCAGGCAACCCGGGCCCGATCAGCGGCGACCTCTATCACTGGAACGGTGACCTGCAACGGATCACCTCGCTGGACCCCCAGACCCGAACCATCTCGGTACTGGCCCAGGGGGCGTTCGGCGATGTGCTCACCGCACTGACGCGCTGAGCGCCGTGGCATGTTCGACCTCGTCCTGCCGCGGGAATGCGGCGGCTGTGGCGCGCCGTCGACCAGATGGTGCGCGTCGTGCGCCGGACAATTCCGGGTCGGCGACGACGAGCCGCACCTGTTCACCCCGCGAGCCGATCCGGGAGTCCCGGTGTTCGCGCTGGGGCGCCACGCCGGGGCCCGCAGGCGCGCCATCGTGGCGGTCAAGGAGCACGGTCGGACCGACCTCATCACCCCGCTGGCCTGCGCGCTGAGTACGGGCCTGCGGAACCTGCTGACCTGGGGGATCATCGGCACTCCGGTGACCGTCGTACCGGCTCCCACCCGGCGCGCCGCAGCACGTCGGCGCGGTGGTGATCCGGTCGGCCGGATCGCGACCTCGGCGGCGGCGGGGCTGCCCGGCGTTCACGTCGTGGCGGCCCTGCGCCTGCGGCCGTGGGTGCGTGATTCGGTGGGCCTGTCGGGCGCCGCACGCCAACGCAACATCTCCGGCCGGGTCCGCCTGATCAGACCGATCGCGGGCGAGGTGGTGTTGGTCGACGACATCGTCACCACCGGGGCGACGGCGGCCGAATCGGTGCGGATGCTCACCCGCGCCGGGGCGCAGGTGTCTGCTGTGCTGGCGATTTCGCACGCCTGACGCGTCTGTCATTTCGGTGGGATCAAACCCACATGAAGAACTGAAAACACGTATTTGAAATTGGTGGCACGAGTGGGTGAACACGGACTACCGTCGGCAGCAACCACCCGTGAATGACTCACGGCGGCGCTCCCGCAACGCTGCGCCACTTCACCGCCAAACGGTAGGAGGTGAGTACCCGACACCTTTCGCCGCTGGGTGGAGCAAATTATTCGGCCCATCGGCACCATCACGATTCGTTGAGAAGTAGGGCACGCGCAACGCGTGTGACAACTGAGAGAAACGAGTTGCCGAGTATGTCAACCCATTCCCCGGAAACAAGCGCCACCATGGTGGTCGACCCCGACGAGCAGGTCGGCGACGCCACCCCGGAGCCGAACGCAGAGGTTGTGGTCAAGGGTCGAAACGTCGAAGTCCCGGACCACTTCCGTATCTACGTCTCGGAGAAGTTGTCGCGCCTCGAGCGGTTCGACCGCACCATCTACCTGTTCGACGTCGAGCTCGACCACGAACGCAACCGCCGTCAGCGCAAGAACTGCCAGCACGTCGAGATCACGGCCCGCGGCCGCGGACCGGTGGTGCGCGGCGAGGCCTGCGCCGACAGCTTCTACGCCGCTTTGGAGTCAGCGGCCGGCAAACTCGAGAGCAGGCTGCGCAAGAGCAAGGACCGCCGCAAGATCCACTACGGCGACAAAACCCCGGTCTCGCTGGCCGAAGCGACGGCACACGAGACTCTTTTCGAGAACCAGCCGACGGCGACGGCCGACGCCGGACTGGCCGACGGCCTGGACGACCATGAGCCGGGCCGGATCGTGCGGACCAAGGAACACACGGCGAAGCCGATGACCGTCGACGACGCCCTCTACGAGATGGAGCTGGTGGGGCACGATTTCTTCCTGTTCCAGGACAAGGAGAGTGACCGGCCGTCGGTGGTGTATCGCCGCCACGCCTATGACTACGGGCTGATCCGCCTGGCTTAGCGCCTCTCGGCCAGAGACCAAGAAACAAAACCGCACCTCGGAGCATTCCGGGGTGCGTTTTTGTTTCTTCGCGCCAGCAGAACCAGCGACTTCGACCGGTCACCTACGATGGAGGCCAACAAGCCCGACCGATCCCACCCACGGGATCCATCGAACCCACAGGGGAAATAGCGTGCTGTCGAAGTTGCTCCGTCTCGGTGAAGGCCGCATGGTCAAGCGCCTCAAGAAGGTGGCCGACTATGTCGACACCTTGTCCGACGACATGGAGAAGCTCTCGGACGCCGAGCTGCGAGCCAAGACCGACGAGTTCAAGAAGCGGATCGCCGACGGTGAAGACCTCGATGACCTGCTGCCCGAAGCGTTCGCAGTCGCTCGTGAAGCCGCATGGCGGGTGCTGAGCCAGAAGCACTTCGAGGTCCAGATCATGGGTGGCGCGGCCCTGCACTTCGGCAACGTCGCCGAGATGAAGACCGGTGAGGGCAAGACCCTGACCGCGGTGCTGCCCGCCTACCTCAACGCGCTGGGCGGCGAGGGCGTGCACGTCGTCACGGTCAACGACTACCTGGCCAAACGCGACAGCGAGTGGATGGGCCGTGTGCACCGGTTCCTGGGCTTGGACGTGGGCGTCATCCTGTCCGGACTCACCCCCGAAGAGCGCCGCACGGCGTACGCCGCCGACATCACCTACGGCACCAACAACGAGTTCGGCTTCGACTATCTGCGTGACAACATGGCGCACTCGGTCGAGGACATGGTTCAGCGCGGCCACAACTTCGCGATCGTGGACGAGGTCGACTCGATCCTCATCGACGAGGCCCGTACCCCGTTGATCATCTCGGGCCCCGCCGACGGCGCGTCCAACTGGTACAGCGAGTTTGCCGGCTGGCCCCGCTGATGGAGAAGGACACCCACTACGAGGTCGACATCCGCAAGCGCACCATCGGTGTGCACGAGCTGGGTGTGGAGTTCGTCGAGGACCAGCTGGGCATCGAGAACCTCTACGAGGCCGCCAACTCGCCGCTGGTCAGCTACCTCAACAACGCCATCAAGGCCAAGGAGCTGTTCCAGCGCGACAAGGACTACATCGTCCGCGACGGCGAGGTGCTCATCGTCGACGAGTTCACCGGCCGCGTGCTGCTGGGCCGGCGCTACAACGAGGGCATGCACCAGGCCATCGAGGCCAAGGAGCACGTCGAGATCAAGGCCGAGAACCAGACTCTGGCCACCATCACGCTGCAGAACTACTTCCGCCTCTACAACAAGCTCTCGGGCATGACCGGTACGGCCGAGACCGAGGCCGCCGAGCTGCACGAGATCTACAAGCTGGGTGTGGTGCCGATCCCGACCAACCGGCCGATGGTCCGCCAGGATCAGTCCGACCTGATCTACAAGACCGAGGAAGCCAAGTACATCGCGGTCGTCGACGACGTGTCCGAGCGCTATGAAAAGGGGCAGCCGGTCCTGATCGGTACCACCAGCGTCGAGCGTTCGGAGTACCTGTCGCGCCAGTTCACCAAGCGCAAGATTCCGCACAACGTGCTCAACGCGAAGTACCACGAGCAAGAGGCGAACATCATCGCCGAGGCCGGCCGGCTCGGCGCCATCACCGTCGCCACCAACATGGCCGGTCGCGGTACGGACATCGTGCTCGGCGGCAACGCCGACTTCCTGGCCGACAAGCGGCTGCGCGAAAAGGGCCTGGATCCGGTGGAGACCCCCGAGGAGTACGAGGCCGCCTGGGACGACACCCTCACGACCATCAAGGACGAGGCAGAGAAGGAAGCCGAGAAGGTCGTCGACGCCGGTGGGCTGTACGTGCTGGGCACCGAGCGCCATGAGTCCCGGCGTATCGACAACCAGCTGCGCGGCCGCTCGGGCCGCCAGGGCGACCCGGGCGAGTCCCGGTTCTACCTGTCGCTGGGTGACGAGTTGATGCGACGGTTCAACGGCGCGACGCTTGAGTCGCTGCTGACCAGGCTCAACCTGCCCGATGATGTGCCGATCGAGGCCAAGATGGTCACCCGCGCCATCAAGAGCGCCCAGACGCAGGTCGAGCAGCAGAACTTCGAGGTCCGCAAGAACGTCCTCAAGTACGACGAGGTGATGAACCAGCAGCGCAAGGTCATCTACAAGGAGCGCCGGATGCTGTTGGAGGGTGAGAACCTCCAGGAGCAGGCCCACGACATGCTGGTCGACGTGATCACCGCGTACGTCGACGGTGCCACCGCTGAGGGCTACGCCGAGGACTGGGACCTGGCCAAGCTGTGGGAGGCGCTCAAGACGCTGTACCCGGTCGGTATCGATCACCATGACCTGGTCGACACCGATGCGGTGGGCGAGCCCGGCGAGCTGACGCGTGAGGAACTGCTCGACGCGTTGATCAAGGATGCCGACCGCGCCTACGCCGAGCGTGAGAAGCAGCTCGAAGAACTGGCAGGCGAGGGCGCCATGCGTCAGTTGGAGCGCAACGTCCTGCTCAACGTGATCGACCGCAAGTGGCGCGAGCACCTCTACGAGATGGACTACCTCAAGGAGGGCATCGGCCTGCGGGCGATGGCGCAGCGCGATCCGCTGGTCGAGTACCAGCGCGAGGGCTACGACATGTTCGTCGGCATGCTCGATGCGCTGAAGGAGGAGTCGGTCGGATTCCTGTTCAACGTTCAGGTCGAGGCCGCGCCGGCACCTGCTGTCGCACCGGTGGCCGCGCCCAGTGGTCTGGCCGAGTTCGCCGCGGCCGCCGCGGCGAAGGCCGGTGAGGCCACGGCAGCTGATGCGGATTCGGGTGCGGTGGCCACCAAGGAACGGCCGGCGCCTGCGTTGCGTGCCAAGGGCATCGAGAACGACGCACCCCCGCTGACCTACACCGGACCGTCCGAAGACGGCACCGCAGAGGTGCAGCGCTCGGGCGGAAGTGGACGGCATTCCGCTTCGTCAGGTGGCACCCGGCGCGAGCGTCGCGAAGCCGCCCGCAAGCAGGCCAAGACCGGTCGGCCGGCGAAATCGCACCGTAAGAGCTAGCCCAGCTGTAGCGCAGTGAGTTGCCAACGGCCACTGCGCAATTCGATACGCCCGGCGATGGCGCGCACCCGCGCCCCCCGGGTGTAGGTGGCGAACAGCTCGGCAGCCTCGGCCGAGGCTGCCGGGCGTAGCCCCACCCGGCGCAGGCTCGCCGTGGTCCGGTGGCGTGCCCCGGCAGCGGCGACGACCGCATCGACCAGCAGTTGGCTCATCAACGACCTCAGCTGGGCCGGAGGCCTGCGCCGGTCGACGACTTCGAGGACCCGGCGCAGTGCCATGTCGGCGAACTGCGCGGCACCGGGCTGCAGTTGCCGGTCCGGGTCGGGCACGACCAGGCGCAACCGGCGCGGGGTATGCCCGTGCAGAACGGTCGGTGCCTGGCAGGCGGCCGGCGGTGCTCCCAGCGGCAGCGCGGGCGGCTCGCAGTCGATGACCGGGGAGGTCAGCGCGGCGGGTTTCGGGATGGGCACAGGCAACCTCCAGCGGTCGGCATTGCGGACGACATCTGCTGGAGAGGTGCAGACCTCCTCATGATCGCACGGGTTCGGCGTGCCGGAAGCACGGATCATCGGGCACCCAGTTTCGCCGGTTAGCGTGGCGAGAGTCGTCGAACCAGGGGGACAGATGGTTCAGCCCAGCATCGATTGGCCGACGGAGCCGCTGCGCTCGCTGATGTGGACGTTGCAGGCCTGGGTGATCACGCTCGTGGTGTTCCTCGCCGTGGCGGTGTTCATCGCGAGGTTCACCCGGTGGGGACGGCAGTTCTGGCGGGTCAACGCACCGTTCTTCAGCGGCCGGGGCAGTTGGCGCACCTGGGTGCTGCTGGCATTCATGCTGTGGCACACCGTGTATGCGGCACGGGTGGTGGTGATCTTCACCTACCAATACGCGGATCTGATGAACGCGGTGCAGGCCGGTTCGGAGGCGCTGGCGACCCACGACCCGGCCAAACTGGATGCCGCGCGAAGCGCGTTCATGACGTCGTTCGCGATCAGCGGGATCCTGGTGGCGCTCACGGTGATCTATACGGTGGTCGACCTGTTCCTGCGCCGGGTCTTCTCGATCCGTTGGCGGGTCTGGCTCAACACCCGACTCGTCGACGACTGGATGGCCGGCGACGCGTTCTACCGCAACCGCTTTCTCGACCCACCGGTGGAGAACCCCGATCAGCGCATCCAGACCGACGTCGAGACTTTCACCACCAAGTCGGTCGACCTGAGCATCGGGGCAGTGAGCAAGTCACTGCTGATCGTGATGTTCACCGGCGTGCTGTGGCAACTTTCAGGCCCATTGCAGTTGGGCGGCTGGGTGATCCCGCGGGCGATGGTGTTCGTGGCGTTCATCTTCTCGATCACGGTGACCGTCATCGCCTTCTGGATCGGCCGCCCGCTCGTGCGGCTGAACTTCCTCAACGAACGGTTCAGCGCCAGTTTCCGCTATGCGCTGGTGCGGCTGCGGGACAACGCCGAACGGGTGGCCTTCTACCGGGGCTCCGAGCGGGAACGGCAACTGCTGCACTCCCGGTTCGCCGAGGTGATCGCCAACATGTGGCGCATCGTGTTCGCCCAGCTCCGGCTCAACGGCTGGAACCGCGGCGTCGGCGACGTGACGACCGGAATGATCCCCTACATCGTGCAGGCCCCCAGGTTCTTCACCGGCCAGATCACTCTCGGCGGTCTGCTGCAGACCGTCGCGGCGTTCGGAAATGTCTGTGCCGCAATGGCGTTCTTCCGTGACAGCTATGACGAGTTCACGGTGTACCGGGCCGCTCTGATGCGCATCGATCAGATGCTCGACAGCGATCACCGGGCCAGGGAACTGCCCCGCATCTCGGTGGACACCACGCGAGATTCGCTCGGGCTGACCGATGTGCACGTCGGTGACCTGCGGGGTCGCCCGCTGATCACCGACCTCACGATGATGCTGAACCCGGGGGACAGCGTGGTGGTGAAGGGTCCGTCGGGGTGCGGCAAGACCACCCTGTTGCGGAGCCTTGCCGAGTTGTGGCCGCGAACATCGGGACTGGTGGAGTATCCACCCGGATGGGCGACGCTGTTCCTGCCCCAGCTGCCGTACCTGCCGCTCGGCGATCTGCGCGCCGCGGTGGTGTACCCGCTTCCGATAGCCGACGTGAGCGACAGCGAACTCCGGGAAACGTTGCGCGCGGTGGCCCTCGGACATCTGACGCAACGGCTGGAGGAAGAGGCCGACTGGGCATCGGTGCTGTCGCTGGGCGAACAACAGCGCGTATCGATCGCGCGGGTGCTGCTGGTGCGTCCGCGGGTGGTGTTCCTCGACGAGTCGACGTCCGCGTTGGACGAGGGACTTGAGGACGCCATGTATGAGTTGATGCGTGAGCGGTTACCCGGGTGTGTGGTCGTCAGTGTGGGACACAGGTCCACGATCGATCGTCATCACCGGTCCCGGCTGAGCCTGGAGGGCGATGGGCGATGGGAGCTCTCGGCGATTTCGGCATGAACGATCGGGACCTCCGGCATGAACGCCTGCGGGAAATTGACGCGCGGTAGCACCCGTGATGCGCGGTGGCCGAATCGCCGGTTAACGTGACGGGGTTCAGGGGGAGTGAGAAGGGGAGGTTGGCGCCGCATGGTGAACAGACTGTCGGCGTCTGACGCAGCGTTCTACCACTTGGAGAACACTGCGACGCCGATGTACGTCGGGTCTTTGTCGATCCTGCGCAAGCCGCGTGCCGGTTTGAGCTACGAGAGCCTGCTGGAGACCGTCGAGCGCCGTCTGCCGCAGATTCCGCGTTACCGGCAGAAGGTGCGCGAGGTGACGCTGGGACTGGCTCGGCCGGTGTGGGTGGACGACCGGGATTTCGACATCACGTATCACATCCGGCGCTCGGCGCTGCCGTCTCCGGGCAGCGACGCTCAGCTGCACGACCTGATCGCCCGGCTCGGATCGCGGCCGTTGGACCGGACCCGGCCGCTGTGGGAGATGTACCTGGTCGAAGGGCTGACCAAGAACCGCCTCGCGATCTACACCAAGACGCACCAGGCCCTGGTCAACGGCATGACCGCACTCGAGATCGGGCATGTGATCGTCGACCGCGCGCAGAAGCCGCCGGAGTTCGGCGAGGACATCTGGATTCCGGCGCGCGAACCCAGCGACCGCCAGCTGGTGCTCGGCGCGATCGGCGAGTGGATCGCCCGGCCGACCAGCCAGCTGGCCGCCCTGCGGGACACGGTGACCGAGGTGGCCACCAGTGCCAGCGAACTGGCCGCGGTGGGCCGGCGGGTTGCCGATGTGGCCCGCACGGTGGCCCGTGGCACCGCGCCCAGCAGCCCGCTGAACACGACCGTCTCGCGCAACCGCAGATTCTCGGTGGACCAGCATCGGTTGGAGGACTACCGGCTGGTGCGGGCCCGCTACAACTGCGACATCAACGACGTCGTGCTGGCTGTGGTGGCCGGCGCGCTGCGCAACTGGCTGCTGTCACGTGGCGAGCCGGTGACCCCGACCACCACGGTGCGGGCGATGGCGCCGATGTCGGTGTATCCGGACGCCGAACTGGACTCGTCGGGCCCGGGGCAGGCCATCAGCGAGGTCTCGCCTTTCCTCGTGGATCTCCCGGTCGGTGAGGGCAATCCGGTGGTGCGGTTGTCGCAGATCGCCCATGCCACCGAATCGCATTCCACCGCGGCCAGCCTGGTCGACGCGCGCACGATCGTGACGCTGTCCGGATTCGCCCCGCCGACGTTGCACGCCATGGGTATTCGCGTCGCGACAGGTTTCTCGGCGCGGCTGTTCAACCTGTTGATCACCAACGTGCCCGGCGCCCAGAAGCAGATGTACATCGCGGGCACCAAGTTGCTGGAAACCTATGCGGTGCCGCCGCTGCTGCAGAACCAGGTTCTGGCCATCGGGGTCACCTCGTACGACGGCATGTTGTATTTCGGGATCAACGCCGACCGGGACGCGATGAGCGACGTCGACGTGCTGCCGAGCCTGTTCCGTGAATCTCTTGAGGAGTTGCTCGAGGCCGCCAGGTAACCCTGGCAAAACTCGTGACGTGTTTGACCTGAGCTGCAATTCGCGGTCTGATGAATTGATCATGCCAGCTGAGATACGAAAAAGTAGATCCGACGAGAACACGCAAGAAGCCGACGAAACCGCAGTAAAGAAAACACAACGCGCGCTCACGCCGCGCGTCACCGATGTCGTGCCCCACCATCCGGCGCTCGACATTCCGGTGGAGCAGAAGGCCTATACCCGCCGGGCAGGTGTGGACTGGGTGGTCTTCGGAGTCACCGCCGCCATCGCTCTGGCATTCCTGGTCTGGGGATTCGTCAGCACCGATTCGCTTGCCACGGCGTCGTCGAACGCACTCAGTTGGGTGATGGCCGACGTCGGTTGGCTGTTCGTCCTGACCGCGTCCGGGTTCGTGGTCTTCGTGATCTGGCTGGCCATGAGCCGTTACGGCAACATCCCCCTGGGCCGTGACGACGATGAGCCGGAGTTCCGCACCGTGTCCTGGGTGGCGATGATGTTCAGCGCCGGCATGGGCATCGGTCTGATGTTCTTCGGGGTCTCCGAGCCCCTGTCACATTTCGCCTCCCCGCCGCCGGGCACCGGCGAACCCGGCAATCCCGAGGCCGCGCAGACCGCGATGGCGACCACGATGTTCCACTGGACCCTGCACCCGTGGGCGATCTATGCCGTCGTCGGCCTGACCATCGCCTACGGGGTCTACCGCAAGGGCCGACTGCAGCTGGTCAGTGCGGCGTTCGAGCCCCTGCTGGGCAAGCATGCCAACGGGCCGTGGGGCAAGGTGATCGACATGCTGGCGATCTTCGCCACGCTGTTCGGGTCGGCCGCCTCGCTGGGGCTGGGCGCGCTGCAGATCCGCAGCGGGTTGCACATCGTCGCCGGGATCGGTGACACCGGCAATGCCATCTTGGTCGTCATCATCGCGGTCCTGACCGTCGCGTTCGTCGTATCGGCGGTGTCCGGGGTCGCGCGCGGAATCCAGTGGCTGTCCAACACCAACATGGTGCTGGCGGTCGGGATGGCCCTGTTCATCTTTCTGGTCGGACCGACGATGTTCATGCTGAACATGATCCCGACGGCGATCGGAAGCTACGTGGGAGACCTGCCGCAGATGGCGGCCCGGACCGGAGCCGAAGGCCCCGAGGTCAGCGCGTGGCTCCAGGACTGGACCATCTTCTACTGGGCGTGGTGGATCTCCTGGACCCCGTTCGTCGGCATGTTCATCGCCCGGATCTCGCGGGGCCGCACCATCCGGCAATTCGTCACCGGGGTGCTGCTGGTGCCCAGCGTGGTGTCAGTGGTCTGGTTCTGTGTGTTCGGCGGTGCGGCCATCTTCGAGCAGCAGAACGGTGTTGACCTCGCGGGAATGGGCAGCCAGGAACGGCAGCTGTTCAGCCTGCTCGGTGAATATCCGATCGCGACGGTCACCAGCGTCGTGGTGATGGTGCTGGTCGCCATCTTCTTCGTGTCGGGTGCCGACGCCGCGTCGATCGTGATGGGCTCGCTGTCCGAGCGCGGCACCATCAAACCGACGCGCCCGACGGTGATCTTCTGGGGTGTCGCCACCGGTGCGGTCGCGGCGGTGATGCTGCTGGTCGGTGGTGCAGACGCCCTCAACGGTCTGCAGTCGATCACCATCATTGTCGCGGTGCCGTTCGTGCTGGTGATGGTCGGTCTTGCGGTGGCCCTGGTCCGCGACCTCCGGCAGGATCCGTTGGTGGTCCGTCGGCAGTACGCGGTGGAGGCGGTGAGCAGCGCTGTGGTCAGCGGTGTCATCCAGCACGGCGACGACTTCGTGATCTCGGTGGAGAAAGACCCGCAAGCCGACGAGAAACAGGCCGACGCCGAAAAGGACGCCGAAGCCGATTAATGTCGCGGTGTGCGCGTCTACATCCCGACGACTCTGGTCGCCCTGCAGCAGCTTGTCGCCGACCGCCACCTGCTCGTCGTGAACGGGACCGCGTTCGCGGTCACCCCGACGCTGCGGGAGGCCTACGCCGAGGGCGACGACGACGAACTCGCCGAGGTGGCGTTGCGGGAGGCCGCGCTGGCCTCGCTGCGCTTGATCGGGGGTACGGATTTGCAGCCGGGTTCCGGCCTGCCGCCGCGCCGTGCCGTGGTGGTGGCCGATACGGGGGCCGATGTGGAGGTGACGGTCCGGCCCGACCTCGACGACTCCGTCGTGCGGTTGTCGGGGCCGTTGCCGATCGACACGGTCGTCGCGGTGTACGTCGACAACGCCGACGCGGAGCCGGCGGTCCTGGCCGCTGTCGACGCCATCGACGACGCGGATCTGGGGGACGAGGACGCCGAACTCACAGTGGGCGACGCCCAGGATCACGACCTCGCGTGGTACGCCCCGCAGGAGTTGCCGTTCCTACTCGAACTGCTCTGACCGACCGGACAAGGATCTTGATGCGCGCATTCGGGCTGTTGGCGTCGTTGGCCGTGATCCTGGCCAGTGTGTCGTGTTCGGCCGGTGACGGAGACACCTCATCGGCCGGATCGTCAGAGCCCGGCCGCCCCGCGGACTCCGCGCAGGCTCCGCCGCCTCCGGCGCCTCCCGCCGGCGCGGTGGCCACCACGGACTTCCGCAACGTCAAAATCTTTGACGGGCACAGCGATCGGCTGTCGGCGCCCTCGAACGTGCGGGTCAAGGGCAACCGGATCGAGCGGATCTCCACCGAGGCGTTGCCGGACGAGCCGGGGGCCACGGTGATCGACGGCGGCGGCCGGACGTTGATGCCGGGGCTGATCGACAACCACTGGCACACAATGCTGGTGAGGCCGCCGGTGACACAGTTGACGACCTTGGATCCGGGGTACCTCAACCTGTTGGCCGGCGCCGAGGCCGGCGACACCCTGATGCGCGGGTTCACCACGGTCCGCGATCTCGGCGGCCCGAGCTTCGGTCTCAAGCAGGCCATCGACGAAGGCGTCATCGACGGACCGCGCATCTACCCGTCCGGCGCGATCATCACGGTGACCAGCGGCCACGGTGACTTCCGCACGCCCGCGGACCTCCCGCGCAATCCGGGTGGCCCGCCGTCGCGCCAGGAGGAACTCGGCGCCGCCATGGTCGCCGACAGCCCCGACGAGGTGCGGATGCGCGCCCGCGAGCAGTTGTTCCAGGGCGCGTCGCAGATCAAGCTGACCGCCGGGGGCGGGGTGTCGTCCCCGCACAGCCCGCTCGACGTCACCACCTTCACCGAACCCGAATTGCGGGCGGCCACCGAGGCCGCGGGCAACTGGGGCACGTACGTGACGGTGCATGCCTACACCCCGCAGACCATCCAGCAGGCGATCCGCGCCGGCGTCACGTGTATCGAGCACGCTCATCTGATGGATGAGGCGACGGCAAAGGAGATGGCGGACAAGAACATCTGGCTGAGCACGCAGCCCATCCCAGCCGAGATGATCGGTGCGTTCCCGCCGGGCTCCGACGAGGCCGCCAAGGCCAAGGAGATCGTCGACGGTGTCGACAACGTCTACCGGTTGGCCCGCAAGTACAAGCTCAAGACGGCCTTCGGCACGGACATACTGTTCTCGCCGCAACTGGCGCCGAAACAGGGGGCGTTGCTGGCGGGGCTCGGCAAGTGGTTCTCGCCGGCCGAGACGTTGACGATGGCCACCGGAACCAATGCCGAACTGCTGGCGATGTCGGGCAAGCGCAACCCGTACGCCGGCAAGCTGGGTGTGGTTCAGGAGGGTGCTCTGGCGGATCTGCTGCTGGTCGACGGCGATCCGTTGGCACGGCTGGACCTGGTCGCCGATCCGGAACGAAACTTCAAAGTGATCATGAAGGACGGGAAAACTTTCAAGAACACTTTGGCTTCCTGACCTGCGATAGCGGTCCTGCGACTAGCTACGCGGCAGTAACCTACGGTACCGTAGGTTCATGGCCAAGAACTCGATCAAGGTCTCGGCCAATGTGGCCGACACGCTCCGTCCCGCCGTTGCCGGCGCCGAACGGCGTCCCGCGTGGAATGTGGTCCGCCGAATCGTCGGGCAGGTGACCACGCCGCTGCTGCCCGACGACTACCTCAAACTGGCCAACCCGTTGTGGTCGGCGCGGGAACTGCGTGGCCGGGTCGTCGAGGTGCGCCGCGAGACTGCCGATTCGGCGACTTTGGTGATCAAACCGGGCTGGGGATTCTCGTTCGACTACGAGCCCGGCCAGTACGTCGGCATCGGGGTGCTGATCGACGGGCGCTGGCGCTGGCGGTCGTACTCGCTGACATCGAGTCCGGTCACCGGAGCGGCGACAGGGCGGGGTGCGCGCACCATCGCGATCACGGTCAAGGCGATGCCCGAGGGGTTCTTGTCGACGCACCTGGTCGATGGTCTGCGGCCGGGCACCGTGGTGCGGCTGGCCGCCCCGCAGGGCAACTTCGTCATGCCCGATCCGGCGCCGGCCACGGTGTTGTTCGTGACGGCGGGTTCTGGCATCACCCCGGTGATGTCGATGCTGCGCACCCTGGTGCGCCGCGACCAGATCACCGACATCGTGCATGTGCATTCCGCGCCAACGGAATCCGACGTGATGTTCGGCCAGGAGCTGGCCGAGCTGCACGATGCGCATCCCGGCTACCGGCTGCTGTTGCGCAGTACCCGGACCGAAGGCAGGCTGGATCTGGCGCACATCGGCGACGTCGTCCCGGACTGGCGTGACCGTCAAACCTGGGCGTGCGGGCCGGAAGGCATGCTCGATGACGCCGAACGGGTGTGGGCGGGCGCGGGTATCGCCGACAGCCTGCACCTGGAACGGTTCGCGGTGTCGCGGGCTGCCCCGCACGGTGCCGGGGGCACGGTGACATTCGAGCGCAGTGGCAAGGAGGTCACTATCGACGGCGCGACGCCGTTGATGGACGCGGGCGAGCAGGCCGGGATCCAGATGCCGTTCGGTTGCCGGATGGGGATCTGTCAGTCGTGTGTGGTGGGCCTGGTCGAAGGGCACGTGCGGGACTTGCGCACCGGCGTCGAACACGACCCCGGCACCCGGATCCAGACGTGTGTCTCGGCAGCTTCCGGCGACTGTGTCCTGGACGTATAGACTTTACTGGCTAGTAACCTACGGGATCGTAGGTTACGCTACCGTAGGTAATTGAGAGGAGGCTGACGATGGCAGTAACCGACGTGCCCGCATTCGCGCATCTGACCGATGCCGACATCGAGAACCTGGGCATAGAACTCGACGCGATCCGGCAGGACATCGAAGACTCCCGCGGTGAGCGCGATGCGCGCTACATCCGCCGCACCATCGCGGCACAGCGTGCGCTCGACGTCGCCGGCCGCGTCATGCTCGCGGCGAGCTCCAAGCGTTCCGCGTGGTGGGCAGGCACCGTAACCCTGGGCGTGGCCAAGATCATCGAGAACATGGAGATCGGCCACAACGTCATGCACGGCCAGTGGGACTGGATGAACGATCCCGAGATTCACTCCTCGTCGTGGGAGTGGGACATGAGCGGGGCGTCCAAGCACTGGCGGTTCACCCACAACTTCATGCACCACAAGTACACGAACATCCTCGGCATGGACGACGACGTGGGCTACGGCGTCATCCGCGTGACCCGGGATG
This sequence comes from Mycobacterium sp. 134, assembly GCF_048282715.1. Classification (NCBI taxonomy): domain Bacteria; kingdom Bacillati; phylum Actinomycetota; class Actinomycetes; order Mycobacteriales; family Mycobacteriaceae; genus Mycobacterium; species Mycobacterium sp. 134. The sequence goes on along the minus strand of NZ_JBLVUN010000008.1, from coordinate 4,854,216 downwards.
CCAGGTGGAAGCCGTTCAACCTCTACGGCAACCTGCTGTTCAACACCCTCCTCGCGATCGGCTTCGAGTGGGGCGTGGGACTGCAGCACCTGGAGCTCGGCAAGATCTTCAAGGGCCGCGACAACCGCAACGCCACCCTCGTCCGCGTCCGCGAGTTCGGTGTCAAAGCCGGGCATCAGCTGGCCAAGGACTACGTGGTGTGGCCGGCGCTGACTTCGCTGTCGCCCGGTGCGACCTTCAAGTCCACCTTGAAGGCCAATGCGGTGGCCAACGTCATCCGCAACGTCTGGGCCAACGCGGTGATCTTCTGCGGCCACTTCCCCGATGGCGCAGAGAAATTCACCAAGACCGACATGGTCGGTGAGAGCCGCGGGCAGTGGTACCTACGGCAGATGCTGGGCAGCGCGAACTTCAACTCGGGTCCGGCGCTGGCCTTCATGAGCGGCAACCTGAGCTACCAGATCGAGCATCACCTGTTCCCGGATCTGCCGAGCAATCGGTACGCCGATATCGCGGTCCGGGTGCGGGCGCTGTGCGACAAGTACGACCTGCCCTACACCACGGGACCGTTCCTGGTGCAGTACGGCAAGACGTGGCGCACCATCGCCAAGCTGTCGCTGCCTGACAAGTTCCTGAAGGACACGGCCGACAACGCACCCGAGACCCGCAGCGAGCGGATGTTCACCGAGCTCGAAGGGTACGGGGTCACCGATCCCGCGACCGGGCGTCGTCGTGGCCTGAAGACGGCCATCGAGACGGTGCGGGGCTGGCGCCGCAAGTAGTTTCATCTGGCTTTTCATCGAATGTGGGCTTGTGTCCGAGGATCCGCCGAGATCTGAGGACACAAGCCCACATTCGTTCGTGGGCCGATTGCCCAAACTCCAAGCAACCACCCGCCGTACTCCCAGGGTCCTCGCAGACGCTGCCAATAACCTTCTGCCTCACAGGGCGGGGACAGGCGAATCGGAGGTTGTTATGAGGATGCTGCTCGCGGCTGCCATGGTGCTCGGCGCTTCCGCCGTCCCGGTCGGTGCGCTGGCCACCGGGGTCGCCGCGGCCGACGACTACGCCGGCCAGAAGTACTCCGATGCGCAATCGGCACTGGCCGACGCCGGGATGACGGGTGTGGTCGCGACCCGCTCAGGTGACTCGGAGGCCGACGACGACTGCGTCGTCACCAGTTCCGAGAAGGCGCCGTGGCTCAAGGGTGACAACTTCTCGCCGGTCACCGACACCGTGCTGCTCAACCTCAACTGCAGCGCGGGTGTGGCGTCGGCGAAGACGCCGGGCAATTCGGCGGCCAGCCCTGAGGGCCGCGCCGCCATCGCGGCGGCCAAGCAGCAGGCCGAGGAAGAGCAACAGCAGGCGGAGGCCGATCAAGCCAAGGCCAAGCACTGACGCGAAGCGTCACATGTTCAGCTCCCAGACCTTCGGCCAGTCCCTGCCGCGGACCGCGGCGTCGATGCCGCCGTCGACGAAGATGACCGACCCGACGAAATAGCTCGCCTCGGGACCCAGCAGGAACGCCACCAGTGCGGACACCTCTTCGGGCCGCCCGCCGCGCCCGGCCGGAATGGTCTTGAGGAATTGCTCCATCCCCGCACCGGTCAACGGATCCTTGCGGCCCTCCTGGGTCATCGGGGTATCGATGAGCCCCGGTGCGATCGCGTTGAGCCGGATGCCCTCGGCGATGTACTCCGCGGACTTCGTGCGCGCGTAGTACGCCAGCGCCGCCTTGGTCGCCGGGTAGGCCTGCAGAGCCGCGTAATCGCCGTAGGTGGAGGCGACGGTGTTGGCGCCCACCTCGTCGCCGGCCAGGCACGCGTCCGCCAGCTCGACCGGCCAATTGGGCTGAGTGGTGGTCGAATTCGAGCTGATCAGAACCACCGACGCGTTCTCGCGGTTGGCCAGCAGCGGGCGCAGGCCCTCCAGCAGCTCGATCGCGGCGAAGTAGTTGACGGCGATCAGCAGATGCGCGGGACGGCCGGTCGCGGCGGCCAGCCCGGCGAACGGGACGAAACCGTCGATGCCACCGTCGGCCAGCTCGGTGACCTTCGCGATCGCCTCGGCCCGCCCGTCCGGGGTGCTCAGGTCCACGTTCACGTCGGCATCGCGCAGGTCGACGCCGATAACCCGATGTCCGTCGGACTCCAGCCGTTTCTTGGTCGCAGCACCGAGTCCCGAGGCGCTGCCGGTGAGAACATACGTAGCCATAATCAGCGACCCTAGTGCCGCGCGGTCACCGATCGACGCGATGTGCCGCCCAGCGGTACGCGGGATACGGTCAGCCCTCGTTCAGGACCGCCAACAGGTGCCGAGCCGCGCCGACACGGCCGGCCGCCGGGCCGGACAACCTGTCCAGGGCGCACTCCGGGTCGGCGGGCGGGCCCATGTGGCCGCAGCCGCGCGGACAGTCGTCGATGGTCTCCGCGAGATCCGAGAACGCCAGGATCACGTCGTCCGGTTGGATATGGGCCAGGCCGAACGAGCGGATCCCGGGAGTGTCGATCACCCAGCCGGTTCCGTCGAGCGGCAGCGCCACCGACTGGGTGGAGGTGTGCTTGCCCTTGCCCACCCCGGAGACCTCACCTGTTGCCCGGTCCGCCTCTGGGACAAGACGATTCACCAGGGTGGACTTGCCGACTCCGGAATGGCCGAGGAAAACGGTGACCTGATCGCTCAGCATGGGTGCGACCACGTCGAGCGGATCCTCGCGGCCGGCGGTCACGATGGTCAGGTCGAGATCCGCGAACTGTGCGGCGAACGGCTCGGGGTCGGCCAGATCGGATTTCGTCAGGCACAGCACCGGTTTCAGCCCGCCGGCGTACGCGGCGATCAGTGCGCGTTCGACGAACCCGGTGCGCGGGGGCGGGTCGGCCAGCGCCACCACGATCAACAGCTGATCGGCGTTGGCGACCACGACGCGTTCGGTCGGATCGGTGTCGTCGGCGGTGCGGCGCAACACGGTTCGGCGATCGCCCCGGCGCACGATGCGGGCCAGGGTGTCGGGCCGCCCGGAAAGGTCGCCGACGATGTCGACGTCGTCGCCGACCACGATCGGGGTGCGGCCCAGTTCGCGGGCCCGCATCGCGACCACGCGGTGATGCGGGTCGCGGTCGAGCGCACAGCCCCAGCGGCCGCGGTCGACGGTCACCACCATCGCCGACTGGGCGTCGGCGTGGTCGGGGCGGGTCTTGGTGCGCGGACGCGAGCCTTTGCCCGGCCTGATCCGGACGTCGGACTCGTCGTACTCCCGCGCTCCCAAGGTGGTTTACTTCCCCCTCGCCTGGGCGTCGCCCGCCAGCATCTGCACCCACATCAGCGGGAAATCGGGCAGGGTCTTGGCGGTGGTCTCGATGTTCTCCACCTCCACACCGGGCACTCGCAGACCGATGATCGCCCCGGCCGTGGCCATCCGATGATCGGCGTACGAGCGCCAGGTCCCGCCGTGCAGCGGCCGCGCCGTGATGAGCAGGCCGTCCTCGGTTTCGGCGCAATCGCCGCCGAGCCCGTTGATCTCGGTGGTCAGCGCCGCCAGCCGGTCGGTCTCGTGCCCGCGCAGATGCGCGATGCCCCGCAGCCGCGATGTCGCGCCGTCGCGAGCCAGCGCGGCCAGCGCCGCGACCGTGGGGGCCAGCTCGCCCACATCGTGCAGGTCGGCGTCAAACCCGTCGTAGCCTTCGGCGCCACTGACTTCCAGATGTGAATCACGCTGGTGGACAGTCGCATTCACCTTCGCGAGCAGGTCGAGGATGGTGTCGGCCGGTTGGATGCTCACGGTCGGCCAGCCGGCGATCCGCACCGTTCCGCCGGTGACGATCGCGGCGGCCAGAAACGGCGTGGAGTTGGACAGGTCCGGTTCGATGTCCCAGTCCCGTGCGGCGACCGGGCCGGGGGACACCCGCCAGCGATTGGGGACCGAGTCGTCCACCTGCACGCCGGCGTCCCGCAACATCGCCACCGTCATCGCCACGTGCGGGGCCGAGGGTACCGAGGTGCCGGCGTGCACGATGGTGAGCCCGTCGGCGAATGTCGCACCGGACAGCAGCAGCCCGGAGACGAACTGCGAGGAACCCGACGCGTCGATCTCGACCGTGCCGCCGGCCACGGCGCCGCGGCCGCGCACCGCGAACGGCAGCGCGTCACCGTCGACATCCACGCCCAGACCGCGCAGCCCGTCGAGCAGCGGGGCGATGGGCCGGGACCGGGCCTGCTCGTCCCCGTCGAACGTCACCGAGGTGGTACTCAGCGCGGCGACCGGCGGTACGAACCGCAGCACAGTGCCTGCCAGTCCGCAATCGATCCGGGCATCGGGGGCCGGAGCGACGGCGCCGCTGACCGTCAACTCGGTGTCGTCGTGTTCGGCCGGTTGCACGGTGACGCCCAGGGTGCGGATCGCGTCGATCATCAGATCGGTGTCGCGGCTGCGCAACGCACCGCGGACAGTCGAGGTGCCTTGCGGGGTGGCCAGCGCGGCCAGCACGAGCGCGCGGTTGGTCAGAGACTTCGAACCGGGCACCGTCACCGTGGCATCGACCGGGGTTGTCGCCGACGGCGCCGGCCAGTGCTCCATTTGCTCCTGACGTCCGCTCACGCTGTACATCCTGCCTTGTCCGCGGACTCTGCAACCATGGGCACTATGTGTGGACGTTTCGCGGTGACCACCGATCCGGCGCTGCTGGCGCAGAAAATCCAGGCCATTGACGAGAGCGCGTCGAGCACGGCGAGCTCAGGGGACAAGGATGTCGCGGGCGGTAACTCCGCCGCGAACTACAACGTGGCTCCCACCACGACCATCAGCAGCGTGGTCAAACGGCACACCGACCCCGAGGACGAGTCGACGCGCCGGGTCCGATCGATGCGCTGGGGACTGATCCCGCCGTGGGTGAAAACCGCCGAGGGCGGCGGCCCTGACACCAAGGGCCCGCTGTTGATCAATGCGCGCGCCGAAAAGGTCACCACCTCGCCGGCATTCCGCAACTCCGCCAAGAACAAGCGCTGCCTGATCCCGATGGACGGCTGGTACGAGTGGAAGCCGAACCCCGGTGGCGACGGAAAGAAGACTGCCAAGACCCCGTTCTACATGTACGGCGCCGACGGTGAGCTGCTGTTCATGGCCGGATTGTGGACCACGTGGCGCCCCCAGGGCGCGCCGAAGGACGCCGCGCCGCTGCTCAGTTGCACCATCATCACCACCGACGCGGCCGGTCCACTCGCCGACATCCACGACCGGATGCCGCTGACCATCAGCGCGCCGGACTGGGACCGCTGGATGGATCCCGACGCCCCGATGGACGAGGGCCTGCTGCGCGGTCACGGCGATCTGGACCGGATCGCGGTTCGCGAGGTGTCGCGTTTGGTCAACAGCGTCCGCAACAACGGCCCGGAGCTCATCGAGCCGGCCGAACCCGAAGAGATGGGGCTGTTTTGAGCGGGATCGACGGAGCCGTCGGCGCTGTCGATGACGACGTCGTCGACGCGATCGGTGCCGACCTTCGTTCGGCCGGATTCACCACCGACGGCGTGGCCGAACTCCTGGGCGCCGATGCCGACGCCGCGCTGAGCCGGGGTGTGTGGTGGCCGGCCCTGCGGGCGACCCACGCCGCGCAGGCCGATCGTCAGCGGCTGGGCGTGCTGGTGCGTCTGCTGCTGTTGGGTACCGAGGAGACGGCGGAGTCGGTCGAGGCGGCGTTCCCGTCGGTCGGCCTGCAGACCCTGGCCGCCAACGGGGTTCTCGAATCCACCGGGGACCGGGTGCGTGCTGCCCTGGACATCCGTCCGCACAGTGACGGGGTCCGGGAGTTCTACGTGGTGTCCGATCAGGACGCCGCGGTGCGGCGTGGGCCGTTGCGCCCCGATCACGTGCTGGGCATCGGCGGGGCGTCGGTGTCGCTGGCCCGCGCGGTCACGCGCAACCCGGTCGGCCGCGCCCTGGACCTCGGTACCGGATGCGGTATCCAGGCACTGCACCTGAACGCGCACTGCGACGAGATCGTCGCGACCGACACCAACGAGCGGGCGCTGGCACTGGCCGCCATGACCGCGCGGCTCAACGGCATGTCGTGGGATCTGCGGTACGGCAGCCTGTTCGAGCCGGTGGCCGGTGAACGTTTCGACCTGATCGTGTCGAACCCGCCCTTCGTGGTGGGATCGGGTGCCCGTGACTACATCTACCGCGACTCGGGTCTTGCCGGAGATGCGTTGTGCCAGAGCCTCATCGAGCAGGTCGGCGATCACCTGCTGCCGGGCGGCACCGCGCACATCATGGCCAACTGGATCGTGCGGGGCGGCCCAGAAGGCGAGGTCTGGCGGCAACGCGTTTCGGGCTGGCTGGCCGGCACCGGTCTGCACGCCTGGGTGGTGCAGCGCGAACTGGCCGACCCGGTCAGCTATGTGTCGCTGTGGCTGGCCGATGCGGGCGAGGATCTCGAACGGCAGGCGCAGCGGGGCGGGCAATGGCTCGACTGGTTCACCGAGGAGGGCATCGCCGGTATCGGCATGGGCATGATCTCGCTGCGGGTCCCGCGCGACGGGGAACCGCCCGAGCAGATCCTCGAGGAGATCACCGGCGCCGACGAGGCGCTCACCGGCTCGGAAGTGGACGCCTTCTTCGCCCGGCGGGCCTACCTGCGCAACACTTCCGACGACGCACTGCTGGCGGCCCGGCTGTCCACGGCGCCGGTTTTCCTGGAGGAGCAGTCGCTGCCCGGACCAGAGGGCTGGCAGGAGGTCGGGGCCGCGGTGCGCCGCCCGGGCGGCCCGGCCGCGGTGATCGGAGTCGACGAGGTGCTGCGGGCGCTGCTGGCCGGTTGTCGCGGTGAGGTGCCGCTGGGCACGTTGATCCAGCTGCTCGCCGCCCACCACGGGGTGGATTCCGATGCCCTGGCGCAGGCCGCGCTGCCAGAGGTCCGTGAGGCGATCGGTCGCGGAATCCTCTATCAGGCGGAGTGACAGGCCCTAGAGGATTCCTCGGTTCTGCTAGAGTAATTCTCGTGCCACCGTCCAGGGCAAGAGGTGCGCGAGACCGGTTGATATCGGTTGCGCGTCGTCGTTTCGCGGCCGAGGGGACCATCGCTCCGACGCTGGACCAGGTGCGGCGCGAGGCCGAGGTGAGCGTCGGATCGCTCTACCATCACTTCCCCGACAAACCCGCGCTGGCGGCGGCGGTCTACGCGCAGCTCATGGCGGAATACCAGGCAGGTTTCCTGGCCATGCTGCGCGAACAGGCCACCGCCGAAGACGGGATCCGTGGCGGTGTCCGCAACCACCTGAACTGGGTTGCGGCCCACCGCGGTGAGGCGGCACTTCTGCTGGGCGATCGGCTGGACAGCCCGGAGCTGCGTGCTGCCAACCAGAACTTCTTCGCGACCATCCGGGACTGGTGGCGCCCGCACCACACCTACGGGGCACTGGTGGACATGCGGCCGGGTATCACGGCCGCACTGTGGCTCGGTCCCGCGCAGGAGTACGCCCGCTACTGGGTAGCCGGCGATACCGCCGACATGGACAGCGATGTCATCGAGACATTCGCCGATGCGGCATGGAAAGCACTGCAGGCCAGACCAGTTGAGGAGGTCTCGTGATGGACAAGCCCTTGTATCGCCGCATGGTGGCCGACGGGGACGACCCGGACGCTCCACAACGGATTCTCGTAGACCGCCGCGGTGATCGCGCCGTGGTGACTCTTGATGAACCCGACCGGCTGAACGTACTGTCCGCACCACTGGTCCGGCAGTTGCGCCGGGCTCTGGAAGATCTGGCTGCCGACAACGACATTCGCGCCGTGGTGCTGACCGGCGCCGATCCGGGCTTCAGCGCGGGCGGCGATCTGCGCATGATGCGGGCAGCCATCGAGAGCCGGTACGAGGGCGAGGGCACCGCGGACGTATGGCGCTGGATACGGCGCGAATTCGGTGGTATCGCCCGGCTAATCGCTGGTTCGGACACCATCTTCGTTGCCGCCCTCAACGGGCCCGCGGCAGGCGTCGGGCTGGCCTGGGCGCTCACCTGTGATCTGGCCATCGCTAGTGAGAAGGCCGTCATCGTGCCCGCTTTCGCGCGCCTCGGATTGATCCCGGAGGTCGGCACCAGCTGGGCGCTGACCCGGCGGCTCGGCTATCAGGGTGCGCTTGCCTACTACCTCAAGGGCGAGCACATCGACGCCGAAACCGCGCAGCGGCTGGGGCTGGTGCACGAGGTCGTCGCCCACGAGAAGCTGCTCGAAACCGCGGATGCGTGGTGCTCGCGTGTCGCCGCGCTGCCGCCGCATGCGGTCGCGATGGCCAAACCCCTTTTGCGCGCCGCGGCCGACGCCAGTTGGAACGATGCGCTCACGCTCGAGGAGTTCGCCGAACCGACCTGCTTCACCACCGCGGCCTTCGCCGACAGTGTCGAGACCATGCTGTCCGGCGGGACGCGTCCGAGCTAGCCAGGCGTCTCGGACGAAAGCTGTTGCAGGACAGCGTAGGCCGCGGTGATGCGGGCGGGTATCGGATAGTTCTTGTTCGCGAGCATCACCAGGCCGATCCGTTTGTCCGGTACGAACACGGCATAGGCGCCGAAACCATCTGTAGAGCCGGTCTTGTTGAACAGCTTCGGAGTTGGGGTCGGTTGGGGAGTGACCGGCGTAACCGGGTTCGGCTCCATGGCCATGGTGGTCGAGTTGCCGGCCAACAGCCGGTCGAGGCTGACCGGGTAGGAATACTGTTCCCAGCCGAGCCCTTGGGTCATGTCCCCGGTTCTGAAATATCCGACGTGCGTTCCCTGGACAGCATCGCGCATCGGTGCCTCAAGGTCATTCGGCGCGATGTTGGTCTCGACGAAACGCAGTAAGTCAGCCGCAGAGGATTTGACGCCGTAGGCTTCGGCATCGAAAACGCCTGGGTTCACCCGGATCGGCTCGTTGTCGGCGTTGTAGCCCCACGCGTAATCGCCCATCTGGGATTGCGGCACTCGGATGTAGCTGTGGTGGAGCTGCAGCTTCGGGAAGATCTCCCCTTCGATCAGGTCGCCGAAGTCACGGTTCATCGCCAGCGAGGTGAGGTGGCCGAGCAGGCCGATGCTGGGGTTGGAGTATCGCCGCTGCCTGCCGGGTGCGGCATCGGGTTCCCACTGCTGAAAGTAGGTGAGCATCTGGGCGTCATCTGTGACATCCGGCGGAAACTGAAGGGGCAATCCACCCGCGGTGAACGTGCCGAGGTTGAGCAGGTCGGCCTTGTCGATGGCACTGCCCGTCAACTGCGGCATGTAGGTGCTGGGGTGATCAGTCAGGGAGATCCGCCCGAGTCCGTGTGCGTAGGACGCCAGTGTCCCGGTGAACGTCTTACTGACCGAACCGATCTCGAAGAGCGTGTCCCGGGTAACCGGGGTGCCGATTTGTCTGTCTGCGACGCCGAAATCGAAGTAGTGCTGTTGGCCGTTGGCGGTCACCGCTATGGACATGCCCGGTATGTCGTACTGGGCCATGAGCGGTCGAAACGCCCGGTCCACTGTGGCCGCGAGCGCATCGGGGCTTCCGGAAGCGGTCGCGTTGGTGAACGCACAGAGCAAGACGACGACGGCGAGTAATCGCGAGACGGCTTTGGTGCTGTTCCTCATGTCATGCAGCATGTTTCATGCCCTGCGGCGAGCGGTCACAACCGCATAGGGTGCGTCGAAGGCGACCCGGCCCTCATCGTCGGCCTGTGCGTCCAGCGCGGCCGTGAACGCGTCGAGCAGGCGGCCCCGCATCGGCTCGTCCAGCCGGCTCAGCAGGTCGACATGCATCGGTGATTCGTCTGCGATGAAGCGCACCGCGGACTCGACCGAGTCGAATTGCCAGGTATGCGAACCGGTTCCGAACTGCACCTCGTCGAACCCGGCGGCCAGCCGGGACCGCACCACGTCGAGGTCGCCCCACTGATCGGGCGAATACACCGAGGCCGGCGGTTGGCCCAGGGTTTCGACGATCGGGGTGAAGAACGGGCTGCCCGCCTCATCGCGGACCCAGGTGGAGAACGCGAACACCCCGCCGGGGGTCAGCAGCCGGGTGACCTCGGCGACCAGGCTGGTGGGCTCGACGAAGATGATGCCCATATTCGACACCACGGTGCCGAATCCTCCCTCGGGCAGGCCGGTGTGTGCGGCGTCCGCGATCACCCACTGCACCGCATCCGCACCGGGCCGCTCGGCGGCGATGGCGATCAACTCGGCGGTGAGATCCACGCCGGTGACCCGGGCCCCGGCTTCGGCGGCGGCCAACGCCGCACTTCCGGTACCGCAGGCCAGGTCGACGAGCGCGGTGTCACGTAGGGGCTGCAGGCCGTCGGCCGCGGCGACGACCTCACCGGCGATGACGGCAATGCGCTCGGCGACGGCCTGGTAGCGGCCGGCGGCCCAGTTGGTGGGTTGTGGGTCAGGCATGCAGACGAGCCTAGATGGGGTATGCGGATACGCGGTCGCTCCCCGGGGCGATCAGACCAACGACGCGATGACCGCAGTGATCGAGTTCGACTAGTACGGCGGGGGTTTGTCGAGCTCGGTGTTGAGCCGGCGTTCGGTGTTGATGCGTTGGGTGCGGGATTGTTGACGGGTTTGTTGGCGGACCGGCATTTTCATGTGCCGGTCGGCGGAGGTTGTCGGGGCTGGTGGTGTGGGTGGGGCTGGGGTGTGGTTGGCCCAGTCGGGAAACAGGACCTGGCTGAAGGGCGTGGTGCGGTAGGTGTGGCCGGTGGGTGAGGTCCAGGTGTGGCTGCCGTCGGGGTGTTGGAGGTCGGTCCAGCCATTCGCGCCGGCCTGAAACGTCTTGATCAGGTGGTGGGTTCGGCACTTGGGGCCGAGGTTGCCGGGGTGGGTGGCTCCGGCCGGCCACGGGTCGGTGTGGTCGAGGTCGCAGTGGTGAGCTGATACCCCGCAGCCGGGGAACATGCACACGAGGTCGCGCATCCGGACGAATGTGGCCAGCATCGTCGAGGGCCGGTAATGCGGTTGGGCGGTGAGGTCATCGGGGTGGGCGACGTGTTTGACGGTCGCTCCAGTGGCGATCAGTTCGGCCAGCAGCGGCGCGGGTACGACCCCGCCGCCGAGAATGACTGCGGGACTGCCGGATACGGCTGGCGTGCGATCGGCGGGGTAGTCGCTGAGGTCGGGTTTGCCGTGGATGCGTGGGTCCCGGGGTGGTTGCGCCGGGGCTTGGGCATCGTCGCTGTGGGCGCTGGTGGCGGACTCGGGCAGGGTTTGCGCGAGGAGGTGGATCACCACGGCGCGAGAGCGGGGATCAATGCCGGTGGCTTCGCAGTCCGGGCTGCCGCACTGGCAGGTGAGGTGGTCGGCTCCGGCGCCGATGGCGCCGAGCGCATCGGAGCGGCGCTGCCCGATGGTGCGCGGGTCGTTGTCGCAGACCCCTTGGGTCATGGTGTTGAGCAGATTCTTGAGCAGGGCTGCGTCGGTGGCCAGCAGCCGTCCCCAGATGGAGACGGTGCCGTTGGGATCGTCGGGGTCGCCGAAGTGGATGTCGCGGTCTCGGGCAGCGGTGCGGGTCTTTCGCACTGCGGCGGGATCGAACTTCTCCACCCAGACATCTATGGCTTGTTCTGTCTTGTTCGCGGTCAATGCGCCGTAGGTGATGGCGGCGCCCGCCAGGGCGGTGTCGATCAGTCTCAGTGCGTCTTCGTCGATGACGAGTTGCGTTCGCCAGGTGATGGTGGAGATTACTTTCGCCGAGATGTCTCCGCGGGCGAAGACGGCGCCGACTTTGGGGAGTCGTTCGCGCAAGGCCTGGGCGATGCGCATCTGGGTGGAGGCGGCACGGCGACTGAGGTTGCAGGCGGCGCTTATCGCGGCCGTGGCGGTTTCCCAGCCGTCGATCGCGCAGTAGGCGGAAGCGTCGTCCTCGTCGTCGCAGTGCCGCGCGACGATCTCGGCGATGACAGCCAGGCGCGCGGCGGCCTCTACGGCTTCGGTGCGGGTGTGGTGTTCGAGGGTGTCGATCAGCGCGGCGTCGGTGAGTTCACCGAGCACCGGCCGATCGAGCAATTCGAACACATGTTCGATAGTAGTCGAGAAATGGCACTCCGGCAACGTTTTTCAGGTTGTCGCTGAAGGTCGCCGCGCCAGGCTAGGGCTGGACGTATCCCGGCGGGTTGGGAGTGTCCACCCACAGGTCCACGCCGAGGTCCGATCCGGGTACGCAGTCGTACACCGACAGATCGGTCACGCCGTTGTCGAGCAGCACGTCCTCACACAGCAGGCTCTGCCCGGTGTACTCCCGCGCGGGCTTGTTGAACACCGTGTAGGCGGCGTCGGCGTAGACGTCGGGCTTGCGGGCCCGGCCCATCGCCTCGTCGCCGCCGAGCAGGTTCTGCACCGCTGCGGTGGCCACCAGGGTCCGCGGCCACAGCGTGTTCGAAGCGATGCCTGCTTCACGCATCTCTTCGGCGATACCCAACGCACACAACGTCATTCCGAACTTCGCCATCATGTAGGCGGTCGGCTTGAGCCACTCGGACTCCAGCCGGATCGGCGGGGACAGGGTGAGGATGTGCGGGTTCTCGCGGCCCTTCATGTGCGGGATACACGCCTGCGACACCGCATAGGTGCCGCGGATCTGGATGCCGTTCATCAGGTCGAAGCGCTTGAGCGGCACTTCCTCGATCGAGCCGAGGTTGATGGCCGATGCGTTGTTGACGCAGATGTCGATGCCGCCGAACTGCTCGACGGCCTTGGCGACCGCGGCTGCCACCGAGTCGCCGTCGCGGACGTCACCGACGATCGGCAGGGCCTGCCCGCCGGCCTCCTCGATCTCCTTGGCGGCGGTGTAAACGGTGCCTTCGAGCTTGGGATGGGGTTCGGCCGTCTTGGCGACCAGCGCGATGTTGGCGCCGTCGGCAGCGGCTTTCTTGGCGATGGCCAGGCCGATACCGCGGCTGGCGCCGGAGATGAACATGGTCTTCCCGGACAGAGTCATAGACACACGATATGCGACCGATTTGTATTGATTTCGCGGGTTCAGTGCATGGAAAGCGAGGACGATGGGACCAGCCCGCCGGCCGCAGACAAATTGGAGGAGACATGAGCGTTGTCCCGGCAGGGACGGTGCTGACCTGCGCTCACCAGGGGTGTGGGTGCCGGATCCGCGTCGAGACCGAGTGCCATTGCGAAGGCCCGGAAAGCAACTACAAGTGCACGTGCGGCGCCGATATGGTGCCGGTCACCGAATAGGTCAGCCCGCGGCGTTGGGCTGCAGCGGGGGACAGTTGCCCGCCGGGTCGGCGACGAGTTCGAAGTGCCACAACTCGTTGGCATAGATCTGGCACAGCCCGAAGCGCGCGCCGTTGGCGATCAACCAGTGATCGGCCTGCGGACCGCCGACGTCGACAGCCTCACCGGTCACATGCCGGGACGCGGTCGGCGTCTGGACGTACTGGCGTGCGGCCGCGAGGCTGCCGTACGTCTGCACCGCCTGGTCGAGTAGCGACTGCTGGAATTCGGCCGACCGCCACCCCGAGTTGATCGTCATGGTCACGCCGTCGGCGGCCGCGGCATTGGCGGCGTTCTGGATGGCGGCCAGCAGCCGTGGATCCAGCCGGCCGATCGCCGGGTTCTGCACGTCGAACGGGGTCAGGACCTGCCCGTCGGCCAGTGAGCCGTCACCTTGGGTCATCGGGACGGTGTCGTCGACGAGACGGACCTGCGGTGCGGGTGCCGACGTGCCGAGCAGGGCCGCCAGTGCGGCGACGCTCGAGACCACACTTGCCCCCACCATCATCGGCATCACCGGGACCACATTACTGGGCCCGCGCGCGGGCCAATACCACCGCCAATTCAGCCACTATCGCCTCGATCTCCGCCGGGTTCTTCAGCCGATCGGGCACCCAGGCCAACGCGATCCGGGCCGGTGACCAGGTGCTCTCGTCGATGGGCACCAGCGTGAAATCCGGCGGGGAGAAGATCTTGCCGATCAGCGATTCGGGTGCGTAGGGCACCAGCGCGACGAGGTGCCGGTTGGACACCTGGGCGGCCATCTCCAGTTCGCCGGCGAACTGGTTGGTGGTGCGCACGATGCGGGTCACCCCACGAGCGTTGAGCGCACGGGTCAGGCCGGCAAGCATGACGGGATTGGGCCGGGCGAAGTCGATGACGACGTCGCGATCACGCAGCTCCTCGATCGACACCAGATCCTTGGCGGCCAGCGGATCGTCGAAACGCACCGCCACCGCGCCCTGGAAGGTGGCCACCACGCGGTATTGCAGCCGTTTGTCGGAGGTGGGCAGGTGGATCAGCCCGAGGTCGAGGTGACCGGACACCAGCTTGGCCGTCACCTCCGCGGCCGAGCCGGGAACGCTGAATTCGGTCGGCGCTGCGAGGCCGGCGACGGCGGTCTCGACCTGTGCCACGAAATCCGACGGCGCGTAGGCGGTCGCCCCCACCCGGATCGTCGTGGCTCCCTCGGTGAGCTGGACGGCGGTGGCCTTCAATTCGTCGACCTGGCGCAGGATCTCGCGGGCGGGACCGAGCAGTTTGGCCCCCAACGGCGTCAGGCGGACCTCGTGGTAATTGCGCTCGAAGAGCTGTCCGCCGAGTTCTTTCTCCAGCAGCTTGATCTGCTTGCTCAGCGGCGGCGGTGTGATCATCAGCCGGTCGGCGGCGCGCTTGAAGTGCAGTTCCTCGGCGACCGCCACGAAGTAGGAGAGTCTGGTGAAGTCCATGCGGTCATTTCCGGCTGTGCGAGGGCGGTGTTCAACGGGGTGTGATCCCCGAATCGTACGAGACGCGTGATCAGCGTCCCGCCGCTTGCGCGGTCTGTGGAACTTCGAGGACCCCCGCGGCGATCAGTTCATCGACCGCGGCGTCGTCCATATCGAGCAATTCGGCGGCGATCTCGCGGGTCTGCTCGCCGAGCAGCGGTGCCTGCAGCAGTGGCGGATCGGCTATGCGATCAGAATGGATCTGCACGTTCTCCATCGTGAACGGCTCGTCGGCGTGCGGGTGCAGTTCCTCCCGGAAGGCGCGGCGCTGCACGTAGTAGTCCCAGTCGGCGACCTCGGCGGCATGCAGCGCGGCGCCGGCCGGAACACCGGCCGCCTGCAGCAGATCCATCGCCTCGGTCGCCGGGCGCTGTGACGTCCAGGCACGCACGGCCTCGTCGATGCGGCCGCGCTGGGCATCCCGTCCGGTCCGGGTCGCCAGCTGCGCGTCGGCGCCCAGATCAGGACGGTCGATCGCCTCGCACAGCGCGTGCCAATCGGCGTCGTCGCGCACCGTCACGGCGAGCCACCGGTCCTCGCCGGCGGCCGGGAACAGGCCCCACGGCGCATCGTGGACCGGGCGGATCGAGGCTTCGTGCCCGCGCCTCACCAGAACCTCGGCCGCGATCTCGCCGGCCAGGTGGCTGAGCATCACCTCCGATTGCGCGACGCTGACCGAGCCGCCGGCACCCGTGCGCTCGCGGCGCAGCAGCACAGCCAGCGCGCCCAGTGCACCGATCCGGGCGGCCACGTGATCGGGGTAGACGGTGACCGTGTCGCAGAACGATTCCGGTTCGCCCGGGTATACCCACAGGTCCGTGAACCCCGCGGCCGCACGCACCAGCGGGCCGTAGCCCATCCGCTTCGCCCACGGCCCGGTGGGCCCGAACGCCGAACTGTCGACCACCACGATGCCCGGGTTCACCTCTCGCAAGCTCCGGTAGTCCATTCCCAGCGTTTCGGCCACGCCCGGTTTGAAGTTGGTCAGCACGACATCGGACTGGGCGACCAGCCGGTGCGCCAGTGCCCGGCCCCGCGGTGTCCGCAGGTCGATGCCGATCGAGCGCTTGTTGCGGTGGCCGGCGGCGTAGGTCTGCGACATCGAGACCAGATTTCCGCGCAGACCGTCCGGGAACGCCGAGTTCTCGATCTTGATGACGTCGGCGCCGAGGTCGCCGAACAGCCGTCCGGTGTCGGACCCGACGACGATCACGCCGAGGTCCAGCACGCGCACACCTTCCAGCGGAAGGCCCTCGTCGCGGCGTGGGCGACCGCCGAGCAGCGGAGCGACATCGATGCGGCGCGGGTGGCCGGCACTTGGATGTCCGCACACGTTCAGCGGGTTGGCCCGGTGCCCGTCGATCTCGACGACACCCGCAGGCGCCGGTGCCGACATTCCGGGAGACAGGTCGACCTCGTGGAAGTACCCGCGGCTCTCGACCTGTTCGGTGCCCAGGGTTTCGGCCAGGGTCAGCACCGCCGCCGTCGGCACCCCGTGCCGCTGGCCGGCGACCTCCAGCTCGGCCCGGGTCTGCCCGGCGCAGAAGCGCCCGATCTCAGACATCAGCTCCGGCGAGCTGAACCGCACCCGCAGCCGGTCGAACGACGGATCGGCGAACTGAACGGGGCGGCCCATCCACTCGAACATGCCGTGCCACTGGCGTTTTGCCAGCAGACAGATCCGCACGTGCCCGTCCTTGCACGCGATGATCGGGTACCGCAGGCGCTCGGCGTTCCAGTCGCGTCTCTGCGCGCTCAATGCCACGCCGGCCGAGGCCGTGCCTGCCGTCCCGTATGACGGATCGAGAGTCTGCATGGCCCCGTCGAGGATCGAGAAGTCGATGAAATCGCCTTCACCGGTGCGCAATCGGTCCAGGTACACGCTCATGGTCATCACCGCGGCCTGCGCCGCCGCGACGTGGTACGGCAGTTGTGCGGCGGGCGGCACCAGGGGCTCACGTCCCGGGATGCCCGAGCGGGACAGCTCACTGGTGAGCGCGTGTAGCACCGGGGTGGTGGCGTGCCAGCCGCGGTAGCTGGTGTCCCGGCCGAAATCGCTGATGGACAGGATCACCAGGCCCGGGTGTTCAGCGTGAATGTTGCGCGCAGCAAGGGCTTTTTCGGCATCCGAGCCGGGTCGGGTGTCCTCGATCAGGATGTCGGCCCCGGCCAGCAATTGCACCCATCGGTGTTGGTCGTCGGGGGTCGCAAGATCGACGTCGACGGTGTCCACTCCGTGTCGGTTGATCGCGATGCCCACCGATTCGGGATCGACTCCGGCGCCCTCGGCGATGGGACCCGCGGATTCTTCGGTGACACCGGGCAGGTGCACCTGGGTCACCGCGGCTCCGAGGTCGGCCAGCAGGCGTCCCACCGCCGTCATCGGGCCGCGCGACAGGTCGAGGACGCGGACCTCGGCCAATGGTGGGTCGTAGCCGTCCGGGTTGGCCATCGGTGTCAGCTCCGGCGCGCCTGGCGGAACGGGATGTCGCGATCGACCTCGGGTTCCTTGGCCAGTCCCAGGACCCGCTCGCCGATGATGTTGCGCTGGATCTGGTCGGTGCCGCCTCCGATCGACGTGAAGAACGCGTTGAGGGTCAGGAAGTTGATGTCGTCGGCCTCGGGGTTGTCGGGGCCCGCCAAAAGTGCTTCCGCACCGATGATCTCGGTCTTGAGACGTGCCTCCGCATGCAGGATGTGCGACATCGCCAGCTTGCCCAGCGACATGATCGAGCTGGATGTACCTTGTGCCGCTGCGGCTTTGGCGCGGGCGTTGTTGAGGGAGTTGAGTTCACGCAACGCCAGCACGTTCGCCAGTTCCTTGCGGACAGCCGGATCCTCCAGGCGCCCATGCTCGCGGGCCAGGCCGATGAGATCGTCGGCCCGGGTCCGATTGCGCGAGCCGCGTCCGCCGTCGCCCATGATGGACCGCTCGTAGGCCAGCGCGGTCTGCAGCACCCGCCATCCGTTGCCCTCGCCGCCCAGGAGGTAGGCATCGGACACCCGCGCGTCGGTGATGAACACCTCGTTGAAGTGCGATTCGCCGGTGATCTGGACCAGCGGACGGACATCGATGCCGGGCTGACGCATCGGAATCATGAAGAAGCTCAAGCCTTTGTGTTTGGGAACGTCCCAGTCGGTACGCGCGATCAGCAGCGCGTACTCCGACGTGGTGGCACCCGACGTCCACACCTTCTGGCCGTTGACCACCCACTCGTCACCGTCGCGGACCGCGGTGGTGCGCACCGCCGCGAGGTCCGATCCGGCGCCCGGTTCGCTGTAGAGCAGACAGGTGCGGGCCTGTTCGGTCAGGAAGTCGCGCAGCAGGTCGTTCTTGAGCTGTTCGGTGCCGAACTTGAGCGCGGTGTTGGCCGGGATGCTGTATTTGTCCTGGCGCGCACCGGGCGCCTTGACCGCCCGGAATTCCTGTTCGATGACCGCGGCCAGTGGACTCGGGTATTCCCGCCCGAACCACTGGGTGGGGTACGTCGGCACGGCGTAGCCCGCGTCGAGCACCGTCTGCAGCCAGGCCACCCGCTCAGGGGAGCTGACCCACGGATTGGTGGATTTCGGTAGCCCGGACCAGTTCTGGGCGAGCCATTCGCGCACCTCGGTGCGCAGTTGATCGGCGCTGGGCAGGTCGTTGGCAGTCATCTTCAGGCGCCTTTCGACGAGAGGTAGCGCTCTCGGTGCAGTCCCGAGCCGCCGAGCAGTTGCAGGCCGGTGCGGGCGCGCCGCAGGAACAGGTGTGCCGGGTGCTCCCAGGTGAAGGCGATACCGCCGTGCATCTGGATCGCCGACAACGCCGTCGTGTGGTAGGCCTCTGCGCACGCGAATCCGGCCAGAGCGATTGCACCGCCGGCCTTTTCGCTACCGGACGCCTGCTCGGCCGCGGCGTGCTGGGCGGCCGAGGTGGCCGATTCCACCTGCACCAGCAGGTCGGCCGCCATGTGCTTGAGGGCCTGGAAGCTGCCGATGGGGCGGCCGAACTGGATCCGGGTCTTGAGGTATTCCACGGTGATGTCGAAGATCCGCCGTGCCCCGCCTACCTGTTCGCCGGCCAGTGCGATCACCGCGAGATCGAGGGCCTGCTGCACCGCGTCCCACCCGGTGGTGCCGATCCGGCGGGCCGGGGTGCCGTCGAACGTGTACGTCGACAGGGGGACGGTCGGGTCGAAGACCGTTGCGGCCGTGCGCTCGAAGCCCTCGGCATCGGGAGCGATCTGAAAGACGCCGAAGTCTCCGTTGACGCGGGCCACCACCAGGATCACGTCGGATACCTGCCCGTGGATGACGTAGTGCGCGTTGCCGGTCAGCGTGTAGCCGGCGTCCCCCGGGGCATCCGCGACCGCGGCGCGTACCGCGACGCCCTCCCGTGCCCAGGTGCCGCGGGCACCGGTCACCGCGACGGTCCCCACCGAGGTTCCGGCCACCAGGTCGGGCAGCAGACGCTGCTTGTCGGCGTCGGTGCCCGCCGCCTCGATCAGTGCCGACGCCAGGACCGCGCTGGACAGGAACGGTGCCGGCAGCAGCGCAGCCCCGGTCGCCTCGGCGACGGCCTCTAGCTCGAGGGCGCCGAGACCGACCCCGCCGTACTCGCTGTCGACCAGCAGGCCGGTGACGCCCTGGGCGGCGAGCTTGCGCCACAGATCGCGGTCGAACCCGTCGTCGGTGTCGATCACCCGGCGCACGTCCTGCTCGGTGCATTCGCCGTGCAACAGCTCGGAGACCGCGGCGGCCAGTTCCGCCCGTTCGGCCACGCTGATCGTCATGTGCACCCGCCTTCCTCGTCGGGTCCATGCAATCCGGCCGGAGTCGTGGTGTAAATCACTGATCGGCACACCGACAGGTTTCCGATTGCGACATGCCGATGTCGCGGTCTCACCGGTTCAGGCGGGAACGCCGATATCGGCTGTCACCGCCGATGTCGCGCGGATCAGGTCCTCGGGTGACAGCGCGACGTCCAGGCCGCGTTTACCGGCGCTGCAGAGCACCTTGTCGAAGGCCAGCGCCGACGTGTCGACGACTGTCGGCAGGCGCTTGCGCTGGCCCAGCGGGGAGATGCCGCCCACGACGTACCCGGTGGACCGCTGAGCGGCGACCGGGTCCGCCATTTCTGCCTTCGGAACGCCCAGCGCGGCCGCCGCGGCCTTGAGGGACAGCTTCCGGGGCACGGGCAGTACCGCCACCGCCAACCCTTTGGGCAGTGCGATGACAAGCGTCTTGAACACCTGCTCTGCGACTATGCCGTCGGCCGTCAACTGGGCCACGGCCTCGTCGCCGAACGACTCGTTGCGAGGGTCGTGCTGGTAGGCCACCACTTCGTGGTCGATGCCTGCCGCCACCAGAGCGGCGATCGCGGGTGTCGCTGCACGTGCCACGGCGCTCAGCGTAGTCGGGAACATCATGGCCCTCGCATGCTGTTATTGCTCTCGACACCTGCTCAGCGCTACTTGTCCGTAGCACGCTCTAGGATCTGTAAGGAGGATTCTGGTGCCAACCGTATGCCTGGAACGGTCGCCGGATACCCAGTGGTATTCCGGAGCTCTTGGTGGCGCCGTTACAGAAGGGAAGGTGTTTCCCACGATGACTGACGTCGAGCAGGCTGAGCCTGATACGCCGCAGCCTGCCGAAACCGATGCCGAGCTGACCGCCCGGTTCGAACGCGATGCCATCCCGCTGCTGGACCAGCTCTACGGTGGCGCCCTGCGGATGACCCGCAACCCCGCCGACGCGGAGGACCTGCTGCAGGAAACCATGGTCAAGGCCTACGCCGGCTTCCGGTCATTCCGCGAGGGCACCAACCTCAAGGCATGGCTGTACCGCATCCTGACCAACACCTACATCAACAGCTACCGCAAGAAGCAGCGCCAACCCGCCGAGTACCCGACCGACGAGATCACCGACTGGCAGCTGGCGGCCAACGCCGAGCACTCGTCGACCGGTCTGCGATCGGCGGAGGTCGAGGCACTCGAGGCGCTGCCCGACACCGAGATCAAGGCAGCGCTGCAGGCATTGCCCGAGGAATTCCGGATGGCGGTGTACTACGCCGACGTCGAGGGTTTCCCCTACAAGGAGATCGCCGAGATCATGGATACTCCCATCGGGACCGTGATGTCCCGACTGCACCGCGGCCGCAAGCAGCTGCGCGAACTGCTGGCGGACGTGGCCAGGGATCGCGGCTTCATCCGAGGTCAGCAGGTTGGTGCGCCGGAGGAGGTGTCGTCATGAGCGAGAAGCACGATGAGGACGAACGCTGGACCCCGCCGATCGGTCCCGTTGATCCCGAGCACCCGGACTGTGCCGCGGTGATCGCCGAGGTATGGACGCTGCTCGACGGTGAATGCACCGCGGAGAGCCGCGACAAGCTCAAGCATCACCTCGAAGAATGCCCGGCCTGCCTCCGTCATTACGGGGTAGAGGAGCGGGTGAAGCGGCTGATCGCGTCCAAGTGCAGCGGTGAGAAGGCCCCTGACGGGCTGCGGGAGCGGCTGCGCATCCAGATCAGCCAGACCACGATCATCCGGGGCTGACGGGGCGCTTAGCCCCTTGCGGCCAGACGACAAACCGCCCGATCTCCGAAGGGAGTCGGGCGGTCACAGTCAGCCTGAGTGGCTAGCGCACTGACTTCGAACCGGCGTTGGGGCGCTTGCCGTGGTTCGCCTTCGAGTGCTTGCGGTCCCGCTTCTTGCGGCCACGCTTCGCCATGATGATCCTCCAGATGGTGTAAGAGCTTGCTCCCTAGTGTCTCATGACCCGGGGGCGGCGCTGACCACCCGGGGTTGTGGTTCGATATAGGCCGCAGAAGTAGTCGGGTTAGCAGCCGTAGTGAAGTGGGGTGAAGATGGCCGAGGACGTTCGCGCCGAAATCGTGGCCAGTGTGCTCGAGGTCGTGGTTCACGAGGGCGATCAGATCGGTGCGGGGGACACCCTGGTGCTGCTCGAGTCGATGAAGATGGAGATCCCGGTCCTCGCCGAGGTCGCGGGCACTGTGACCAAGGTCAACGTCGCCGAGGGTGACGTGATCCAGGCCGGCGATCTCATCGCGGTGATCGACTGACCTGCGAGACGGCTGATGTCCACCCTCGGTGACCTGCTCGCCGAGCACACCGTGCTGCCCGGCAGCGCGGTGGACCACCTGCACGCGGTGGTCGGGGAGTGGCAGCTGTTGGCCGACCTTTCGTTCGCCGACTACCTGATGTGGGTGCGTCGCGACGACGGCGTCCTGGTGTGCGTCGCGCAGGTGCGCCCCAACACCGCCCCCACCGTATTGCTGGCCGACTCGGTCGGCACACTGGCGGCGGCCGCAGACCTCCCCGTCGTCACCACGGCTTTCGAGTCCGGGGCGATCGGGCGGGGAAACGGTGGTACGCAACGACATTCGCCCGATCTGCCCGGCCTGAACGTGGAAGCGGTGCCGGTGCGGCACCGCGATCACGTGGTGGCGGTGCTGACCCACCAGACCGCGCTGGCCACCCGCCGGATGGCCAGCCCCCTGGAGGGCGCCTACCTGGACTGTGCGAGCGACCTGTTGCACATGCTGTCCGAGGGCACCTTCCCCAATGTCGGCGACCTGGCCATGTCGCGTTCCAGCCCGCGGGTGGGCGACGGGTTCATCCGCCTCGACGGGGTCGGCGACGTGGTGTTCGCCAGCCCCAACGCCATCTCGGCCTATCACCGAATGGGGCTGGCCTCCGAACTCGACGGGCACAATCTTGTGACCGTCACCCGTCCGTTGATCTCCGACCCGTTCGAGGCCCAGGAACTGGCCAACCACGTGCGTGACTCGCTGGCCGGCGGTTCCAGCATGCGGATGGAGGTCGACGCCGGTGGTGCCGCGGTGTTGTTGCGGACCCTGCCGCTGGTCGTGCACGGCGATGCGGTCGGTGCCGCTGTCCTGATCCGCGACGTCACAGAGGTCAAACGCCGTGACCGCGCCTTGCTGAGCAAGGACGCCACCATCCGGGAGATCCATCACCGGGTGAAGAACAATCTGCAGACCGTGGCGGCCCTGCTGCGCCTGCAGGCGCGCCGGACCAACAATCTGGAGGCCCGCGAGGCACTGATCGAATCGGTGCGGCGGGTGTCCTCCATCGCGCTGGTGCACGACGCGTTGTCGATGTCGGTCGACGAGGAGGTCAACCTCGACGAGGTGATCGACCGGATCCTGCCGATCATGAACGATGTCGCCTCGGTGGACACCCCGATCCGGATCAACCGCGACGGTGCCCTCGGTGTGCTCGACGCCGATCGCGCGACTGCGCTGATCATGGTGATCACCGAATTGGTGCAGAACGCCATCGAGCACGCCTTCGACGCGAACACGCCGCAGGGGTGCGTGACGATCCGGTCCGAGCGGTCGGCCCGCTGGCTCGATGTCGTGGTGCACGACGACGGGCGGGGAATGCCCGACGGGTTCAGTCTGGAGAAGTCCGACCGGTTGGGTCTGCAGATCGTCCGCACGTTGGTGACCGCGGAATTGGACGGCTCGCTGGGTATGCACGACGTCGATTCGGGAGGAACCGATGTGGTGCTGCGGGTGCCCATCGGGCGGCGCGGTCGCGGGATCCAGTGAGGCCGGCCGGCGGGTTCACAGGACCTCCACAGTGGGACGCCAGTGCCACTGAAGGAATTACGCAGTTGCGTCAATACGAAATGTGACGACAATTACGCAATTTGCTACGGAAATTGGCACAAAAATAAGCTATGGCCCCGACATTCGTCGGGGCCATAGCTTGCGTCGGATCTGGACCGAAGGGTCAGACTCCGGTGCGGGCCTTGGTGCGGGCGTTGCGACGCTTGAGCGCACGACGCTCGTCCTCGCTCATCCCACCCCACACGCCGGCGTCCTGGCCGGAGTCCAAGGCCCAGGTGAGGCACTCAGTGGTTACGGGGCAACGGTTGCACACCAGCTTCGCGTCAGCGATCTGAGCGAGCGCCGGGCCACTGTTTCCCACGGGGAAGAACAGCTCCGGATCTTCGTCGCGACAGACGGCCTTGTGGCGCCAATCCATAATGATCAAACTCCTCGTTAGACATGTCATGCGTGCGCGGCGAAGCGCACTAGATTTTCTTCGGCTGTTAACGCGTGCACACGAATGTTTCTGCACTGTTGCATTGATGCTTTCACAGGCTGAACAGATGTCAATAGCATTGAGTTAACACGTGGGCAAAGTCACTGGCGGGGTCGGTGTCCCAGCCCCTCGCTCCTGTGTACTACACTTCCAATCTAGCTGCGCCCTAATTCCACCTTAAGCGGTGTGTTTGCGCAGGTCAATCAGTTTTCTTCGTCGGTGCGACGACGCTCAGCGCCTCGGGAACCGACGTGAACGTCATGGTTTCGCGCTCGCCGATGTAATCTCCGTCAATCTGGCACGCGGCAGGCGTGTTACTCGTCACGGTGACCGACGAGACGTTGTCCTCACGGATCAGGTGCTTGGCCTCCAGGCGCGGATTGCGTGCCACCATCTGCCGGACCAGGCGCAGATTCGCCCAGACGTTCATGCTCGTGGTGGCGAACACGCCAAGGCCGGTGTCGAACGTCGTGTCGGGGTTCGTCCACACCGGGCGGCTGTTCGCATACGTCCACGGACTGGAGTTCGACACGAACGCGAAATGCACCCCGCCGACCGGGTCGGCGCCCGGCAGCTGCAGCGTCAGGGTCGGTTCCTTGCGTGCGCTGGCCAGGAACTCGCGGATGGCCACCCGGATGTAGCGCGATGCGGTGACCTTGCGTCCCTTTTCGCGCTGGGCCTCGACGGCCGCCACCACGTCACCGTCCACGCCCATGCCCGCGGTGAACACGCCCCAGCGCTCGCCGCAGTCCATCAGGCCGATCCGGCGCCACGGACGTCCCATCCGATAGCCGCCGAGCAGGTCGACGAGCTGGTTGGTGGCCTCGATGGGATCGGGGCTGATGCCCAGCGCCCGGGCGAAGACGTTGGCCGAACCTCCCGGGACGACTGCCACCGCGGGGGCCAAGCCAGCATCGGGGCGCGTTCCGCAGTCCCCGAGCACGCCGTTGACCACCTCGTTGACCGTGCCGTCGCCGCCGTGCACGATCAGCACATCCACCCCGTCACGGGCGGCGTCACTGGCGATCTCGATGGCGTGACCTCGGTGGTTGGTGTGTTCGACGGTCAGCGTCACCCGGCTTTCCAGCGCATGGGCGAGCAGGTCACGACCCGCCGGGGTGGTCGAGGTGGCGTTCGGGTTGACGATCAGCACGGCACGCACGGGGCATGAGCCTAACCGGGCGAGGTGTCCCGCCGTTATTCGTAGATCTCCCCGTCCACGTAGCGCCACTCACCCTTCACCCGCTGGAAACGACTGCGTTCATGAAGGATGTGCCTGCTGCCGCCGTGGACGTATTGGGCGCGGAACTCGACCACACCGGTGGCGTCGGCCTCACCGCCAGCGTCGGTGTCGACGATCTGTAACCGCCGCCAGGTGATGGTCTCGTCGAGGGTCAGATCGGCCGGGCGGGTGTCGGGATGCCATGAGGTCAGCAGATAGGCGGCGTCGCCAACGGCGAAGGCGCTGAACCGTGACCGCATCAGTGCGACGGCGGTCGGGGCCGGGCGGGCGCCGGCGTGCAGCGGCCCGCAGCAGTCGGTGTAGGCGCGGCCGGTACCGCACGGGCAGAGGTTGACGCTCGACACGCGGTCAGTGTGGCAGGCGTGCGTCTTGCCTGCGGGGACCCCTGCGCCGGTACCGTACGGAGGTGACCGAACGCCCTGTGAAGCCTTGTCTGTTGCTCGTCAACGGGCCGAATCTCAACATGCTCGGCACCCGGCAGCCCGAAATCTACGGGTCCACCACCCTGGCTCAGATCGAGCAGCGGGTGACCGAGTTGGCCGCCGGGTTCGGCTTCGAGGTCCGCGCCGTGCAGAGCAACCACGAGGGCGTGCTCGTCGACGCGATCCAGGCGGCCCGTGGCGAGTGCGCGGGCATCATCATCAATCCCGCTGCCTACAGCCACACCTCGGTGGCGATCCGCGACGCACTGAGTGCCGCCGAACTGCCGGTCGTGGAGGTGCACCTGAGCAATATCCACACCAGGGAACCGTTCCGGCACCACTCGTACGTGTCGGCCGTCGCGCAGGTGGTGATCGCCGGAGCGGGTCCGGCCGGATACGAGTACGCGGTGCGCTACCTCGCGGAGCGGCAGTCGTGATCCAGCCTCCCTCCATCCGGTACGCAGGATTTCTGACCGCCGCCGAAGGGATCGCCGCGCTGATCATGGCGATCGTGCTCCTGGTGCGCGCGGTCGCCGGTGCCGACCAGCACATCGTCAGCGGTTACGGCACCGCGATCTGGTTCGTGCTGATCGGTGCCGGGGTGCTCGCCGGCGGTTGGGCGCTGATCACCGCTCGGCGCTGGGGCCGTGGGATCGCGGTGCTGACCAACCTGCTGTTGCTGCCCGTGGCCTGGTACGTGATCACCTCGCACCACGTCGTGTACGGCGTCCTGGTCGGATTGCTCGCCCTGGTGACGCTGGGTCTGCTGTTCAGCCCGTCCTCGGTGGACTGGATCACCCGGCGCGGTTAACCGCGGCGCTCGGCGGCCAGGGTCGAAAGCTCGGGTTCGGAGACCCGGTAGGTGGTCCACTCGGTCTGCGGCTTGCCGCCGACGGCGTCGTACAGCGCGATGGCGTTGACATTCCAGTTCAGTACCGCCCAGGTCATCCGGGTGTAGCCCTGCTCGATGCATTCACCGGCCAACGTGGACAACAGTTTCCGGGCCAGCCCGCGACGCCGGAATGCCGGACGCACATAGAGGTCCTCCAGGTAGAGCCCGGCGACGCCGTCCCAGGTGGAGAAGTTCAGGAACCACACCGCGGTCGCGGCAACCTGCCCGTCGACCTCCACCATGTGCGCGTACGCCACCGGGCGGTCGCCGAAAAGCGCCGTGTGCATCTGCTTTTCGGTCACCGTGCACTCGTCTGCGGCCCGTTCGAACTCGGCCAACTCGCGAATCATCGCGGTGATCTCGACCTCGTCGCCGGGCCGTCCCGGCGGATCAACTCGCTCATGTTGCCCCTAGTCCAGTCAGGATGGTTCGGAATTTCGTTGTGGTCTCGTCGACTTCGTCATCTGGATCGGATTCGGCGACGATACCGCCGCCCGCACTGGCCAGTGCCGTGTATCGGTCCGCGGACAACACCGCGCAGCGGATCGAGACCACCCAGCGTCCGTCACCTCGGCTGTCGCACCACCCGACGGCACCGGCGTAGAACCCGCGATCGCCCTCCAGTTCGCCGATCAAGGCCGCGGCGCGGTCGGCCGGAACCCCGCCGACTGCGGGAGTGGGATGCAGCGCGAGAGCCAGATCGATTGCCGTGGTGCGCTTTTCGCGCAGCGTGCCCACCACCGGGGTGCTCAGGTGCCACAGCGCGTCGGTGCCGTGCAGCTGGGGCTCTTCGGCGATCTGCAGATCCACGCACAACGGATCGAGAGCCTGGCGCAGGACGTCGACCACCAGCTGATGTTCGTGACGGTTCTTGGCCGAAGCGGCCAGTGAGGCGGCGTTGGCCGCATCGATCTGCGGATCTGCCGACCGCGGTGCCGACCCGGCGAACGGCTGGCAGATCACCGTCTCGCCCTCGCGCGCCACCAACAGCTCGGGGCTCGCACCCACCAGGGCGGTGCCGGCGTGGGAGCCGCCGGCCGCGGACAGGTCGGCCAGGTAGACGGTGGCGGCCGGGTCGGCGTCGGCCAGCCTGCGCAGCACACTGCGCACGTCCCACGGGGAATCCGCGGTCAGCCGCAGCGCTCGGGCCAGCACCACCTTGTCGATCGGGATCTGCGGGTCGCGCAGCTGACGGATCGCCTCGGCCACCCGTGCGCGGTGCACCGGACCGGGCGGCAGGGTGTCGCGGTCCACCACTGCCGGAGGCGGGCTCGCGGGCCAGTCCGGCAGTGCATCGGTGAACCGAACCGTCTCGGGTTCGTAGAGAGAAGCGGGTGACGTCAGGTCGAATGGCAACGCGCCCAGCACAATCGGTGTTCCGTCGCGTAGTGCTGTCTGGGCGTCGGCGATGTCGGCGAATCCGGCGCGCACACCTTCGGCGAGGACGGCGCCGGAGGGACCGGCCAGTACGAACGACGGATTCACTGCGACAGGCACGGGTTGGGGTGACCGGTCAGACCCAGCGCGGTGATCTGGCGTACACCGTGCTCGAAACCGCATACCGCGAGAGAAGCGGGGACCATCGATACCCGGATGCCTTCGGCCACCGGCAGTTCCGTCCAGCGGGTCAACATCGCGCGGGAGAAATGCCCGTGCCCGACGAACACCACGTCCCGGGTGGGTACATGCGCCAGCGCCAACGCCACGGCGCGGTCGGCCCGGTCACTGACCTGCGCGACGGTCTCCCCGCCGGGGCAACCATGCGTCCACACCAGCCAATCGGGCACGGTCTGGCGGATCTGCGGGGTGGTCAGTCCCTCGTAGTCGCCGTAATCCCACTCGGACAGCACCGGGTTGACCTCGTCGACGTGCAGGCCCGCCAGCTCGGCGGTGTCCAGCGCGCGGCGCCGGGGGCTGCTGATCACCAGCGGGTCGCTCAACTGCAGCTCGGCAAGTGCGGGGCGGGCCAGCACGGCCTGTTCGCGTCCGGTCTCGGTGAGTTCCAGCTCGGTGCGGCCGGTATGCCTGCCGGTCGCCGACCACTCGGTCTCGCCGTGGCGGAGCAGGATCAGGCGGTGCAGGCGGTCGCTCACAACGGCGATTCTGCCGCACGTTCCGGCAATGCCGCCGAGAGCGTGCTTGGATGAAGGTGTGACGCGAGTATTAGCGGTCGCCAATCAAAAGGGTGGGGTAGCCAAGACGACTACGGTGGCGTCGCTGGGTGCGGCGATGTCCGAGCAGGGGCGGCGGGTGCTGCTGGTCGATCTGGATCCGCAAGGCTGTCTGACGTTTTCATTGGGACACGACCCGGACAAACTGCCGGTATCGGTACATGAGGTATTGCTCGGCGACGTCGAGCCGGGGGCGGCCCTGGTCGAGACGGCCGAGGGGATGACGCTGCTGCCTGCCAACATCGACCTGGCGGGCTCCGAGGCCATGCTGTTGATGCGGGCCGGGCGCGAGTATGCGCTCAAGCGGGCCCTGGCCAAGGTCGCATCCGATTTCGACGTGGTGATCATCGACTGTCCGCCGTCGCTGGGGGTGCTGACGCTCAACGGCCTGACCGCCGCGGACGAGGTGATCGTGCCGCTGCAGTGCGAGACCCTGGCGCACCGCGGTGTCGGCCAGTTCCTGCGCACCATCTCCGACGTGCAGCAGATCACCAATCCCGAGCTGGCGCTGCTGGGGGCGCTGCCGACGCTCTACGATTCCCGCACCACACACAGCCGTGACGTGCTGCTGGATGTCGCCGACCGGTACGAGCTGCCGGTCTTGGCTCCGCCGATTCCGCGTACGGTCCGGTTCGCCGAGGCCAGCGCGTCGGGGTCCTCGGTGCTGGCCGGCCGTAAGAGCAAGGGCGGGCTGGCCTACCGCGAGCTGGCCCAGGCCCTGCTCAAGCACTGGAAGTCCGGCAAGAAGCTGCCGACTTTCACGCCTGAGGTGGTCTAGGTGTTCTTCACGGGTAGGTTGTGAACGCGTAGGCGCTCGATTGGTGTCATTCCGCCGATGCCGGTGTGGGGTCGGTGGTGATTGTAGTGATGCAGCCAGTGCTGGTAGGTTCCGGCGCGTTCGGCCTCAGAGCGGTAGGTCTGCGCATAGGCCCATTCGGTGGTCAGGGTGCGGTTGAATCGCTCGACTTTGCCGTTGGTCTGTGGCCGGTAGGGCCGGGTCCTCTTGTGGGTGATGTCGGGGCCGAGCGCTTCAGCGAAATTCTTTGACCGGTAACAGGATCCATTGTCGGTCAACACTCGTTTGACGGTGATGCCGTGGTCGGCGAAGAACGCGTTGGCGCGTTTCCAGAATCCCGCGGCGGTTTCTTTGCGTTCGTCGGTGAGGTCCTCGGAGTAGGCCAGCCGGGAGTGGTCATCAACGGCGTGGTGCAAGAACGTGTATCCCATGCCGCAGCGGTTGCGCCGGCCGGCTTGGCGACCCAGCTTGCGATGGCCGCCCCCGTCGGGGATGCGGCCCAGTTTCTTGACGTCGACATGGACCAAGTCGCCGGGAGCCGGGTGCTCATAGCGGCGGGGTTTGGGCCGGCGTACCGGTAACCCGGTGTTTTGGTCCAGGTGCCGCAGCAATGGCATCCGGTAGCGGCGCAGCACCGCCTCAACGGTCGAGCGTGGCAGGTGCAGGTAAGCGGCGATGCGATGTGGGCCCCAGCGCCGGGTGAAGCGCAGGTTGACGATGCGCCGCTCACGTCGTTTCGGCAACCGCAACGGACTGCGATGCGGCCGGCTGGGCCGGTCTACCATCGCTGCTTCGCCACCGTCGCGATAACGGTCGGGGCGTGTCAAATGGTCTGTGTAAGTCCTGTTAACGGAAGGATCGCAGGACGTGACAACAGGCAAGGACATGGATGGGGTGCTGGTTGAGGCGGTCTCCACGGTGGAGATGGCCGAGGCGCTTCGGGCGTCGGGCGCGGTCGATGATCTGCTGGCGCAGATCGATACCGGCGAGGTGGCGCTGACCGGCGAAGGCGGGCTGCTGCCCGGGCTGATCAAGCTCGCTCTCGAACGCGGCCTGGCCGCCGAGCTGACCGATCATCTGGGGTATGAGAAGGGCGACCCGGCCGGCCGGGTGCTGCCCAACGCCCGCAACGGCAGCTCACCCAAGACTGTGCTCACCGAGGCCGGCCCGGTGCCCCTGGATGTGCCGCGGGACCGCGATGGCTCGTTCACCCCGACGCTGGTGCCCAAAGGCACCCGCCGTATCGGTGGTCTCGATGACATGATCGTTTCACTGTATGCGGGTGGAATGACGTTGCGGGACATACAATTTCATCTTCAATCGACGATCGGGACCGAGGTGTCGCACGAGACGATCTCCAAGATCGTCGACGAGATCTCCGATGAGGTGCTGGCTTGGCAGCGCCGGCCGTTGGAGCCGCTGTATCCGGTGATCTACCTCGACGCGATGATCGTGAAGGTCAAAGACGGCGGCCACACCCGCAACAAGGCCGCGCACATCGCTGTGGGCGTCGACATGGCCGGGGTCAAGCACGTCCTGGGCATCTGGGTCCAGCCCAACGAAGGCGCATCGTTCTGGGCGTCGGTGTGCGCGGACCTGGCCAACCGGGGTGTCAAGGACGTGCTGATCGTGTGCTGCGACGGGCTCACGGGCTTCCCGGAGGCGATCGCCGCGACCTGGTCGCAGGCCGCGGTGCAGACCTGCGTGGTGCATCTGATCCGCAACGCGCTGCGGTTCGTGTCCTATGCCGACCGCAAGGCCGTGGCCGCGGCGCTCAAGCCGATCTACACCGCACCCGATGCCGACGCTGCCCGCGTCGAGTTGGACGCGTTCGCCGCCTCGGAGCTGGGGAAGAAAAATCCCACGGTGACAATGGTTTTCGAACGCGCGTGGGAGCAGTTCATCCCGTTTTTGGCGTTCCCGCCTGAGCTGCGCCGGGTGATCTACACGACCAACTCGATCGAGTCGTTGAACTATCAGCTGCGCAAGATCATCAAGAACCGCGGACAGTTTCCCAACGATGCCTCGGCGGTGAAATTGCTGTGGCTGGCGATCTGCAACATCGAAGACAAACGCGCTGCACAGCGGGCCAAGGAACGCGGCCAGAAACAGGGCCGCACAGCCCCCGGACGCCTCGTGGAAGGACAGGTGGTCACCAACTGGAAGAAGGCACTCGAGCAACTCGCACTGGTCTACCCAGAGCGCATCGAACGTTATCTGTAAGCACCACAACAACTCACATACGGACAATCAGACAGGCGATTTACACAGAAAACTTGACAGGCTCAACGGTCGGCCCATTTCTTGGCTGTGGCCACCGAACATTGGAACCGCTCAGCCGCGCGCCGCAAACTCCAGCCCTGATCAACAACCGCCTGCGCAAGCCGCAACCGCCCACGAGGAGTCAACGAAGCATTAGCGTGGACCATGAGGACCTCTCGGTAATCGGATGTGCGTATTTGGTAACCACACCGATACCGGAGGTCCTCACCTACTTCCGCTCACCACGCCGTTCACAACCTGTCTGGGAGTTACATCTAGGGCGCCCTTGACCTTGCCCCACGGGCAGACCCGATGCTGACGACATGAACGAAGAACTGCTGAGCATCGGGGAGTTCGCGGCCCTGACCGGGTTGTCGGCGAAGATGTTGCGTTCGTATGCGGCGTCGGGGGCATTGGTGCCGGCCGCAGTCGATGAACTCACGGGATATCGGTACTACTCGCGGGGCCAGATTGCTCAGGCTCGGACGGTGGGGTTGCTCCGTGGAGCCCGGATACCGGTCGCCGAGATCGCCGAATTCCTGCGCGACCCCACCGAGCAGCAACTGGCTGCCTGGCGGACGGCGCTCGATGATGAATATGCGCACCGCCGCGAGGCCCTCGTGATGGCCCGCGGCGCGCTGCTCGCTCACACTTCTCCGGTGGCAGGGGGTCACCGGAGTGACGAGAGGACGATCTGGATGGCTTCGGTGTTACGGTCCGCGACGGCCACCGATCAGGGCCCGGTACGGGAGAGCAACCAGGATTCACTGCTCGCCGACGGCATCCTGTACGCGGTCGCCGACGGTTTCGGGCCCGCAGGCGAGCACGCGAGCCGGATCGCGATCGAGGTACTGGCCGCCGGATTCGCCGCCGCACCTGACCGCGACGGGCTCATCGGCGCGGTGCAGCGGGCCAACGAGCAGGTCTTCGCACACGTCAGCGCGTCGGGCACCAGCTCGGGCGCCACGCTCACGGTGGTGGCGATTTTCGGCGACGAGCAGGGCGGACCGATGGCCGTCAACATCGGGGATTCGCCGTTGAACCGGATTCGCGACGGGGTGATGTGTCAGCTCACCGACGATCACAGCGTCTCGGGGGAGCTGGTGCGGGCCGGTGAGATCACCCGGGAGGAGGCCCGTTTCCACCCGCACCGTCACCTGCTGACCCGGGCGCTGGGCATCGGCCCCTTCATCCGGCCCGATCTGTTCGATCTCGACTGCCGTCCCGGCGACCGGTTCCTGATCAGTAGTGACGGATTGTTCGCCGGAGCCGAGGACGCCGACATCGCAGGTGCCGCGACGGATGACGAACCCGAGGTTGCGGTGCGGCGGTTGGTTCAGGTGGCCAACGATGCCGGCGGCAGTGACAACACGACCGTGATCGTGATCGACATCGGCTGAGCCGCGGCCAGGCTGCGTCTCAGGCGGGGCCCAGCGCCGCCAGCTGCGCGCCCCGCTGTTCGAGCACGGTGTCTCCGGCCACGACCGGTACCACGGGCGAAACACTGGGCGTACGCGGCAGTGCGATGTGGCGCTGCCCGGTACCGGTCTGCTGATCGAAGACGTCATAACCGTCGTTGACCGGAACCAGGAGCTGCCCGGCCATCACCGTGGCAGGCCCGACCGGGAAATGCGGTCCCGACGGCGTCACGGTGAACTTGTACTGAAGGCCGGCCGTCCCGGTGGTACTGAAGACCAGCACCGAGTCGCCGGTCCACCAGCTGATCAGGTCCCCGGCACGGGTGGTGGTCGACTGCGGCGCGGCCGGTTTGGCCAGCGGCAGGCTGGCCAGCGTCTTGCCGGTTTCGTCGATGACGTTCACCATCGGCTTCGGGGTGGGCAGGTACACCGCGGTGGTGGTGCCCGATACCGCAACCACCTGGGCCCCGGATTCGTCGGTGATGTCCTGCAACTCGACGTAGCGCACGTCGGGGGTGTCTTCTTCGTCGGCCGGGCGCAGCAGCGTGAGCCGGATGAACTTGCTCTTCGGGCAGGATTCCAGCACCGACACCGCTGAGGAACTCGCCGCCGCCGACAACTGGCGGCACACCGGTGATGCCGGTACGTCGGGTTTGATGCGTGCGTCCAGCGCGCCGTAGGACAGCATCCGGACCATGTCGGATCGCCACAGCTCGAGGCGACTGTCCCCGGCAGAGAGCACCGTGGAGCCGTCGGAGGACAGCCGGACCTCGGGGTCGGCGTAGGCGGTGCGTGCCGGCCCGCGCGTGCCGGTCTTGCCGTCGACGGTGCTGACCTGTCCGCAGCCGCGGACATCCGGATACACCGCGACGGCGTACTGGTACACCGCCGTCACACCGCACAGTTCGAGGTCGCGGGCATAGCTCCACAACACCGCTCCGGAGACCGGGTCGCGGCCTTCGACCGTGGATCCGTCGCCGGTGACCACCGACCCGCCGGCGAGGACGGGTTCGGTGGTCTTCGGGCTTTCGGTGGTCCACAGCTCCTGCAGACCGGCAGGCACTTCGCGCGCCGGAGTCAGGTACGGAACCGGTGATGCCGCGGGCCGGCTGATGGTGGCCCGTGCATCACTGGTCCACCAGATCAGGCCGGCCGCCAGTGCGACGATCGCGACGATTGCCGCCGCGGCGGCCATGTCGCCGCGGGTGCGGCGTTCGGGTTTGACCATGGACTGGTGCCGTCAGGTCTTCCTTCCGGCGTCAGCCGGCCGTGGCGGTCTCGGTCTTCCGGGGACGGCGCCGCCGGCGGCGCCGGGCCGCAGGTGCCGCGTCGCCCGCGGAGTCGTCCGATTCGGTCGCGGGCGCGGCATCGGCGCTCTCCACTGCCGGCACCGAGGTGCCTTCGGGATGTCCGGTGACCGACTCGCCGCCGCGGGTACGCCGACGGCTGCGGTTCCTGGTCTTGGCCGGACGATCCTCGTCCGCCGACGAGATGCGCTTCTCGTCGCTGCTGCGCTTGGGGGCCGCCTTGCGCGGCGTGCCGATGCTCCCGGTGGCGTCGGCCGGGATGCCCAGCTCCTCATAGATATGCGGTGAGCTGGAATAGGTTTCGGCCGGATCGGGGCAGCCGAGGTTCAGCGCCTTGTCGATCATCTCCCAGCGGGCCAGTTCGTCCCAGTCGACCAGGGTGATCGCCACACCGGTCTTGCCGGCACGGCCGGTACGTCCGATGCGGTGCACGTAGGCCTGCTCGTCCTCGGGGCACTGGTAGTTGATGACGTGCGTGACGTCATCGATGTCGATTCCGCGGGCCGCCACATCGGTGGCAACCAGCACGTCGACGGCGCCGGTGCGGAACGACTTCAGGGCCTTCTCCCGGGCGCCCTGGCCCAGGTCGCCGTGCACCGCGTCGACCTTGAATCCGCGCTCGGCGAGTTCGTCGGACACCTTCTGCGCGGTGCGCTTGGTGCGGGTGAAGATCATCGTGGCGCCGCGGCCCTCGGCCTGCAGGATCCGGCTCACCAGCTCGGACTTGTCCAGCGCGTGGGCCCGGTAGGCGAACTGCTCGGTGGTGTCGTGGGTGGCCGCCGAGTGCGGGGCCTCGGCCCGGATGTGGGTCGGCTGGTTCATGAACGTGCGAGCCAGCGTGATGATCGGGTCGGGCATGGTGGCCGAGAACAGCATCGACTGCCGGTCGTCGGGGGTCAGCCGCAGGATGCGCTCGATGTCGGGCAGGAAGCCCAGGTCCAGCATCTCGTCGGCCTCGTCGAGCACCAGTACGGACAGCCCGCCCAGCTGCAGGTGTCCCTGCTGGGCCAGGTCGAGCAGCCGGCCCGGGGTGCCGACGACGACGTCGACGCCCTTGCGCAGCGCTTCGATCTGGGGCTCGTACGGGCGGCCGCCGTAGATCGAGGTCACCGAGAATTTCCGGTCGCCCGTGGTCAGGTACTTGGCCGCTCCGGCGAGGTCGCCATAAACCTGAATACAGAGCTCACGGGTGGGCACGACGATCAGGGCGCGGGGGGTGCCGTTGAGCGGGCGGGCCTCATCGGTGGAGATGCGATGCAGCAGCGGGATCCCGAAGGCGTAGGTCTTGCCCATGCCGGTGCGGGCCTGACCGATCAGGTCGTCGCCGGCCAGCGCCAGCGGGAGGGTCAGTTCTTGGATGGCAAAGGGGTGTTCGATGCCGTTCTCGGACAGTGCACGGACGATTTCGTCGCGGACGCCGAGCTCGGCAAACGTTTTATTCAGATGAGTCATGGTTGGAGGAGGTGGCCTTTCACTGTCAAACCTCATGGGCATCCAGCGCACACGAGTTTGACGGTGAAACGGTCGGGTTCGCCCGGATACGGTTCATATCCGTCGGCGCTGCCGATCCGTTGGGCCCAGCTCCACAGGGCGGGCCAACTGCGTGCACGCACATTTCCTGGTAGCGGTTCGGGCGCTGAAACAGTCGGCTCGAAGCCGTTACCAGATGCCATTGTAGCTGGTCGCGGGATCTGGACCCATTTGCCAGCAGATCACGGTGCCCCGACGGCGTCTAGAGTTGGCCTCATGAATTCGCCTCAGCCTGCCGCGGACCAGATCGTCGAACCGGTCGACTCGGGCGTGACGGCGGATCATCCTGGGGTCAACGAATTGTTCGCGGTGCTCGCCTACGGCGAGGTCGCCGCGTTCTACCGGCTCACCGAAGAAGCGCGCATGGCGCCGAACCTGCGCGGCCGGATCAACATGGCGAGCATGGCCGCCGCTGAGATGGCCCATTACGAGCTGTTGCGGGATGCGTTGGAGCACAGGGGAGTTGACGTCGTTCCCGCGATGACGAAGTACGCCTCGGCGTTGGAGAACTATCACCGGATGACCACGCCGAGCACATGGCTGGAGGCGTTGGTCAAGACCTACATCGGCGATGCGCTCGCCGCGGACTTCTATCTGGAGATCGCCGACGCGCTGCCCGAGCAGGTGGCCGCGGTGGTGCGTGCGGTGCTGTCCGAAACCGGGCATTCGCAGTTCGTGGTCGCCGAGGTGCGTGCCGCGGTGACGGCCAGCGATCGTCAGCGGCACCGGCTCGCGCTGTGGGCGCGTCGCCTCCTCGGAGAGGCCGTCACCCAGGCCCAGTTCGTGCTCGCCGATCACGACGAACTCGTCGACCTCGTGATGTCCAGCGGTGAGGGCCTGACGCAGCTGGCCGAGTTCTTCAGCCGGCTGCAGAACACCCACCAGTCCCGGATGCAGGAACTGGGCCTGGCGTAGTTCCGCCAGACCCAGTCGTCACTGCTCGGTTCGGTCGCTACTGCGTGCAGGTGGTGATCATGGTGTTGTTGGCCTGCGCGATGAGCACGGCGCCGGACGCGTCGGTGATCGAGCAGTTGAGCTGCCCTGCGACGCTCGTCGCGGTCACCGACTTGAGCGTGACACCCGGGTTGAGCACCACGGTCTTGGCCCAGGGCAGCGCGACGTTGATGTCGGTCTGCAGTGCGCCCTGCTCGTCGGTGTAGACGATGGTCACCAGGTCGATGAGCTGGCGGTTGCCGGTCACCCGGTAGGTGATGGCGTTCGGGGTCGCAATGCCCGCGGGCGGGGCCGCTTCTGGCGGCGCGGCAGGCGCGGGTGCGGCGGTCGCGCTGGGTGCCGGCGTCAAGGTGGTCACGGTCTCGGGTGACAGCGGCGCGGTCGGCGCTGCCCGTGGCGGAACCGGCTTCGTGCTGGCGTCCTGGGCCGGTTGGGTGGTCTGGGTCGGCTGAGCCGAGGGCGAGGTCAGCGTGGCCGATACCGAGCCGCTGTCGCCGCCGCCCAGGATCACCACGGTGCAGATCACCGCGACCAGCAGGATCGCGCCGGCGACGGCGGCCACCCAGATCCAGCGTCGGTCGATGGGGTCCTCGTAGAACGTGACCTCGTCGTCGTAGTCGGCGTCGTACCCGTAGTCCGTGTCGGCGTCGGTCGAGTAGTCCGTGTTGTAGTCAGGGGTGTGGCCGGAGTACCCGCTCGGCTCATACGGGCGGTCCCCGAACCGCTCGGTCGGGGTGGTGTCGTACGGCGAATAGTGCCTGGTCATGCGGGTGCCCCAGTCGTCTCGTCCAATATCGAAACTGATGCTATCGAGGCAGAAGTGACAG
This sequence comes from Mycobacterium sp. 134, assembly GCF_048282715.1. Lineage (NCBI taxonomy): Bacteria > Bacillati > Actinomycetota > Actinomycetes > Mycobacteriales > Mycobacteriaceae > Mycobacterium > Mycobacterium sp. 134. The sequence continues at coordinate 4,816,597 of NZ_JBLVUN010000008.1, read as the reverse complement.
ATGAGGTTGACCTCGGTGCGTGTCGGTCACGGTCAGGACTCGGTTCGGTATCTGCGTTTCGCGCACGGCGTACCTCTGGGCCAGACCGCTGGCGGCGGCGGGTCCCCGCTGTCCACTAGCCTGCTCAGGGAAGTCGACAAACGACGCGAGAAAGAAAGAAGGGTCCAGCGTGGAGGTCAAAATCGGTGTCACGGACAGCCCGCGCGAGCTCACCTTCAACAGTGCGCAGACACCCACCGAGGTGGAGCAGCAGGTAACCGAGGCACTCGCCAAGGATTCGGGTGTGCTGGCGCTGACCGATGAGAAGGGGCGGCGATTCCTGGTGCAGAACAGCCGGATCGCCTACGTCGAGATCGGCGCCGCGGATGTGCGCCGGGTTGGTTTCGGGGTCGGAGCGGAATCCGCCTGAGATCAGGACCGGGTGAGTGGCACGTGTGACAGTCCGCCCCAGGCGAACTGCACCGTGCCGTCCACGGCCGTGTTCCGGTCGATCGGCCGGTCATTGGTCAGCCAGTACCGCGCCGAGTCGACGCTGATGGCCACCAATCCGACCGCGATCATCCTGGCGCGGTGCGCCTCCAGACCGGAATCCCGGCTGATCAGATCGAACACCGCGTCGGTGCACGCCTCGGTGGCGACCTTCACCTGCGCCGCCACCTGTGGCTCGCTGACATAGTCGTTCTCGAAGATCAGCCGGTAGCCCTGGCTGTCGTGCTCGATGAAATCGAAGAACGCCTCGACTGCCGCGCGCAACCGCTGCCGGTTGTCGGTGGTGGTGCGCAGCGCCTGGCGCACACCGGACACGAGATTGTCGACGTGCCGCTGCAGCACCGCCAGGTACAGCTCGAGCTTCGACGAAAAGTGTTGATACAGAACAGGCTTGCTCACGCCCGCGCGTTCGGCGATCTCATCCATGCCCGCCGCGTGGTAACCGCGTTCGACGAACACCTCACTGGCGGCTGCCAACAGCTGTCCACGCCGCTCATCGCGAGGCAGACGATTGCCGCGTCGACCACCGGTCGCCGGCTTGTCACCTCGCCTCTCGGCGGTGTTGGCGAGATCGCTCATCAGGTCCTCAATCTGTATTGCTCTGGCGCACTTGGACATGTTCTTCCGAGCCGCTGATCGCACCGACACTACTACCGTGGCGGTCCACTTTCGCCGCGCGGTCGCTCGAGAAACGGGCAGGAGTTTCGAAATGACACCGGCGAGGTCACGGCATAGCTGCGCTGAGAACCGATCCACAGGAGTCTGTGCCATTCTGGTCCGGTGACCTACGACCCGGGACGTCGCGGGGGTGGCCGTGTCCCGGCGCTACGCAATGAGTGGCGGGAGCCGCTACGCGCTCAGCGAGATCCGATTGCCGCCGATTCAGGACGTGCGAGATCCAATCGGGACGACCACCAGCAGTGGCGTAAGCAGACGTGGATCGGCCGCTTCGTGTCCACCTACGGCTGGCGCGCGTATGCGTTGCCGGTGCTGATCGTGCTGACCGTGGTGGTGATGTACCAGACCGTCACTGGCACCAGTGCCCCACACTCCGCCCAGGACGAAGAGGGCCCGGTGCAGGGCCCGCCGACCATCGACGTGGCCAGCACCGCGATCATCGGTGCGCCCCCCAAGGGCCTGACCCAGTTCGACGCGAACCTGCCCACCGGGATCCTGCCCGCGGGTGGTCAGTTCACCGAGGCCGGGGCGCGGACCTGGCGGATCGTGCCGGGCACCACCCCGAAGATCGGTGAAGGCACCACGAAATCGTTCACCTACACCGTCGAGGTCGAGGACGGCGTGGACACCACGGCATTCGGCGGCGACGAAGGTTTCGCCCACATGGTCAGTGAGACCCTGGCCAACCCGAAGAGCTGGACGCACAACGGGCTGTTCGCGTTCACCCGCTTGGATGCCGGCAGTGGCGTCGAACCCGATTTCCGGGTGTCGCTGACCTCCCCGATGACCGTGCGAGAGGGCTGCGGGTACGACATCGAGCTGGAATCGTCGTGCTACAACCCGTCCTACGACGGGAATCAACCCAGGGTGTTCGTCAACGAGGCCCGGTGGGTCCGCGGCGCGGTGCCGTTCCAGGGGGACATCGGCTCCTATCGGCAGTACCTGATCAACCATGAGGTTGGTCACGCCATCGGCTACCAGCGGCACGAGGCCTGCGAGGCCAACGGCAAGTTGGCGCCGATCATGATGCAGCAGACGTTCTCCACCTCGAACGACGATGCCGCCAAGTTCGACCCTGGGACGGTCAAGGCGGACGGTCTGACCTGCCGGTTCAATCCCTGGCCCTACCCGATCGCATAACCGCATGTCGGCAGCCGGTAGCCGGGCGGCGGGAAGCATGTGCACCGGATTACCGTTGTGGGTACGAGCAGCTGGGACGATGAACCGACCCAGAAAAACTGAGGAGACATACGGTGTCCGCGAATTTGGACGTGTCGTTACCGCCGTTGGTTGAGCCGGCCGCCGAGCTGACGCGCGAAGAGGTCACGCGCTACAGCCGGCACCTGATCATTCCGGACGTCGGCGTGATCGGGCAGAAGAGGCTGAAGAACGCCAAGGTGCTGGTGATCGGGGCCGGGGGACTGGGGTCGCCGACCCTGCTGTACCTGGCCGCGGCGGGTGTGGGCACCATCGGCATCGTCGAGTTCGACGTGGTCGACGAGTCCAACCTGCAGCGGCAGATCATCCACGGCCAGTCCGACATCGGCCGGTCCAAGGCGCAGAGCGCCAAGGAGTCGGTGCTGGAGATCAACCCGCTGGTGACGGTGAACCTGCACGAGTTCCGGTTGGAGCCCGACAATGCGGTGGAGCTGTTCAGCCAGTACGACCTGATCCTGGACGGCACCGACAACTTCGCGACCCGCTACCTGGTGAACGACGCTGCGGTGCTGGCCGGCAAGCCCTACGTCTGGGGCTCGATCTACCGGTTCGAGGGCCAGGTGTCGGTGTTCTGGGAGGACGCGCCCGACGGGCTGGGGCTGAACTACCGCGACCTCTATCCCGAGCCGCCGCCACCGGGCATGGTGCCCTCGTGCGCCGAGGGCGGGGTGCTCGGCATCCTGTGCGCCTCGATCGCGTCGGTGATGGGTACCGAGGCCATCAAGCTCATCACCGGCATCGGCGAACCGCTGCTCGGCCGCCTCATGGTGTACGACGCGCTGGAGATGTCGTACCGGACCATCCGAATCCGCAAGGATCCGGCCACTCCGAAGATCACCGAGCTCATCGACTACGAGGCCTTCTGCGGCGTTGTCTCCGACGAGGCTGCGGCCGCTGCGGCTGACTCGACGATCACCCCGCTGGAGCTGAAGGAACTCATCGACTCCGGGAAACCGTTGGCGCTGATCGACGTCCGCGAACCCGTCGAGTGGGATATCAATCACATCGAGGGTGCCGAACTCATCCCGAAGCCGTCGTTCGAGTCCGGCGATGCGTTGGCCAAGCTCGCGGTGGACCGGACACCGGTCCTGTACTGCAAGACCGGGATCCGTTCGGCCGAGGTGCTCGCCATCGTCAAACAGGCCGGTTTTTCCGACGCGCTGCATCTGCAGGGCGGAATTGTGGCCTGGGCCAAGCAACTCGAGCCCGACATGGTGATGTACTGACGGCTGGTTTGCCGGTCAACACCTTAGGCTGAGGCTGTGAGTGTGGAACGGCCGCCGGAACATGTGCTGGCGGCGTTCGGCCTGTCCGGGGTGCGCCCGGTACCGCTCGGCTCTAGCTGGGAGGGTGGCTGGCGCTGCGGCGAGGTTGTGATGTCGATGGTGCCCGAGCACGCCCGTGCGGCGTGGTCGGCGAAGGTGCGGGAGTCGCTGTTCATCGACGGTGTGCGGCTCGCCCGCCCGGTCCGCTCGACGGACGGCCGCTACGTGGTCGCCGGGTGGCGGGCGGACACCTTCGTCGCGGGCACGCCCGAACCCCGTCATGACGAGGTGGTATCGGCGGCAGTGCGATTGCACGAGGCCACGGCGAAGTTGGAGCGGCCGCGCTTCCTCACCCAGCCCCCGGTCGCGCCGTGGGCCGATATCGACGTGTTCATCGCCGCCGATCGGGCTGCGTGGGAGGACCGGCCGCTGCACTCGTTGCCGCCCGGTGCCAGGGTTTCGCCGGCTCGTCGGACGGCCAACGCTCTGTGGAGCTGATCAATCAGTTGGCCGGTCTGCGCAGGCCGACCAGGAGTGCGAGCCAACTGGTTCACGGCGACCTCTATGGCACAGTGCTTTTCGCCGGGACGGCGGCGCCCGGAATCACCGACATCACGCCGTACTGGCGACCGGCGCCGTGGGCCGCGGGCGTGGTGGTGGTCGACGCGTTGTCCTGGGGCGATGCCGATGACGGCCTGATCGAGCGATGGCAGTCGCTACCGGAATGGCCGCAGATGTTGTTGCGGGCGTTGATGTTCCGGCTGGCCGTGCACGCACTGCACCCACGGTCCACCGCGGCGGCCTTCCCGGGCCTGGCGCGCACCGCCTCGCTCGTGCGGCTGATCCTGTAACTCGGCTGCTCGCGGTCAGAACCGGTGCCGGTACTCGGACAGGCGTACCCGCCCGTCGACGGCCAGCACCCCCTCGGCGCGCAGCCGCTCCAGCTGCCGGGTCGCGAGGTGCGGTGCGGGACGCCCCGAGGCGAGGATCACCCGGTGCCAGGGCAGGTCCGACGAATCTGTCCGCATGATCCAGGCGACGATCCGTGGGCTGGAAAGATCTGCGGCATCGGCGATGTCGCCATAGGTCGACACCTTCCCGGACGGGATCGCGGCGACCAGCGCCCGCACGGTCTCCACCTGTTCCTCGGTCACGGCAGGCATGTCAGCCCAATTGCTCGAGGATCAGTTTCGCGGTTTCGGCTGGTTTGGCCTGGGCCACCATGTGGTCGCAATCCCAGTCCAGCAGAGTGAAATCCGGACCGAGGTGCTCGCTCAGCGCGCCGATGAGACCGTCGCGCGCGTACGGCGGACTGGTGCGGGTGGCGCGGACCAGGACCGTGGGAGTGCCCTTGCGCGGCAGGGCGACCGCGCGGGCCAACTCGCTCCAGTAGGCCATCATGGCCGGGGTGCTGATCCGCCATCCGTAGCGGCCGTCGGGAAGTTCGACGAGATGCTCGTCGAGGTCACGCTCCAACTCTTCGGGGGCCACCTCGCCCCACGAACCATTGGCCTTCTCGGCGCGTGCCTCGGCGCGGTCGGGATAGTCGGGCGAGGCCAACATGGCATCGGCGATCTCTCGCATCCATTCGCCGTCGAGCTCCACCGCGGGGTCCAGCAACACCAGCCCGCTGACCAGATCCGGATGTGTGGCAGCGAGATTGAGCGCCACCGCACCACCGAACGAATGCCCGGCCACCAGGGTGGGGCCGTCCATTAGCGAGGCCAGGGCCTCGACGTTGGCGTCGAGCGACCACGGGGCAGCCCATGACGAGCGCCCGTGCCCGAGCAGATCGGGGGCAAGTAGTGCCAGCTCGGGCAGGTGCTGTTCGGCCAGGGTCTTCCAGCGTTGGCCATGCCCGGTCAAACCGTGGATGAGCAACAGCCGGGGCGGCTGGTCGGGGCCGTAGCGGTGAACGTGCAACTTCTCGGCTGACATTCCATAGATGCTGCCAGAGCAGCTACTTGTCGGGCCATCCGCTCCAATCCGCTCCGCTACTTGTCGGGCTATCGGCTCCAATCCGCTCCGCTACTTGTCGGTCCCTTCTGGTGTCATGCATTCCATGACCGCACACCACGTCCAGCCCACCCTGGCAGGCACCGAGCTGCTGGTACCGGGGCGCGACGGTGTGGTGCGGGTGCTGGGCGGCCCGGGCACCGGGAAGAGCTCGCTGTTGGTGAGCACCGCGGTCGATCACATCGCGGCAGGCACCGATCCCGAGTCGGTGTTGTTGTTGACCGGTTCGGCCCGGTTGCGCTCGGAGGCCAGGGCCGCCGTCACCGCGCGGCTGCTCGGGGCCGGGACCCATGGTGTGGTGCGGGAACCGCTGGTGCGCACCGTGCACTCGTATGCCTTCGCGCTGCTGCGGCTGGCGGCCCAACGCAACGGTGATCCGCCGCCGCGGCTGATCACCACCGCCGAACAGGACGGCATCATCCGCGAGCTGCTGGCCGGCGACCTGGAGGACGGTGCTGATTCGCCCGTGGGCTGGCCCGAGCAGCTGTGGCCGGCGCTGAGCACCGCGGGTTTCGCCACCGAGCTGCGTGATCTGCTGGCCCGCTGCACCGAGCGCGGTGTCGATCCGCGTGCCCTGCAACGGCTGGGCCGCTCGGCCGGGCGTCCGGAATGGTTGGCGGCGGGCCGGTTTGCCCAGGCGTACGAGCAGATCATGCTGCTGCGGTCGGCGGTGGGTATGGCCGCACCGCAGGCCACGGTGCCGGCACTGGGCGCGGCCGAACTCGTCGGTGCGGCGCTGGAAGCGCTCGGGACCGACGCCGACCTACTGGCCGCCGAGCGCGCGCGGATCAGCCTGCTGCTGGTCGACGACGCTCAGCACCTCGACCCGCAGGCTGCCCTGTTGGTCCGGGTGTTGGCCGCCCGGTCAGGTCTGACAGTCATCGCCGGCGATCCCGACCAGTCGGTGTTCGGGTATCGCGGCGCCGATCCGATGTTGTTGCGCGATCACGGCGGCGAGGACACCCCGGCGATCACCCTCACGCACTCGCACCGCTGTGCCCCCGCGGTGGCGTCGGCCATCTCGGGTATCGCGCGCCGGCTGCCCGGAGTCGGGCCCGGCCGCGTGCTGGAGGGCAACCCCGAACGTGGGGAGGGCGCGGTCATCCTGCGGTTGGCGGCCACGCCGCACGCCGAAAACGCCTTCATCGCCGATGCCCTGCGTCGCGCCCACCTGGTGGACGGGGTGCCGTGGTCGGAGATGGCTGTGGTCGTGCGTTCGATTCCGCGGGTGGGTGCGGGGCTGGCGCGGGCGCTGAGCGGTGCCGGCGTACCGGTGCAGTCGACGGGCGGCGATCTCGGGCTCGCGCAACAGCCCGCGGTCGCCGCCCTGCTGACGGTGTTGGAGGTGACCGCGTGCGGGCAGCTGGACGGCGACAGCGCGGTCAGCCTGCTCACCGGTCCGATCGGCCGGGTCGATCCGGTGACCCTGCGGCAGTTGCGCCGGGCGCTGCGCCGGGCCGATGGTTCCACGCCACCACGGGATTTCACCGATCTCCTGGTCGCCGCGATCGACACGGAGCCGGCCGGTTTGTCGGCAGAACACGTCAAGCCGCTGCGCCGGCTCCGCTCGGTGCTGGCCGCCGCCCGCCGCAGCCGGCGTGACGGCGCCGATCCGCGCTACATCCTGTGGCAGGCCTGGAACGCGTGCCGGCTGCAGCCGCGCTGGCTGGCCGCCAGCGAGCGGGGCGGCACCATCGGCGCGCAGGCGGACCGGGATCTGGACGCGGTGACGGCATTGTTCGATGTGGCCGACCAATACGTGAGCCGCACCGCGGGCGCGTCACTGCGCGGGCTCGTGGACCACGTGGCGACGCTGGGAACGTCGATGTCGGCCTCGGATTCGAGCCCGCAGACCGAGGCGGTTGCGGTGCTCAGCGCGCATGCCGCCCTCGGCCGGGACTGGGACTTCGTGGTGATCGCCGGCGTGCAGGAAGGTTTGTGGCCCAACACTGTTCCGCGTGGTGGCATCCTGGGTACGCAGAATCTCGTGGATGTGCTCGACGGGGTGGCCGCCCCGGACGACCGTGCGGTGTCGACCCGTGCGCCGCTGCTGGCCGAGGAGCGACGGTTGTTGATGGCCGCCATGGGCCGGGCCCGGACCCGGCTGCTGGTGACCGCGGTGGACAGCGACGGCGGCGACGAATCGTTGCTGCCCTCGCCGTTCTGCGCGGAACTGGCCGAGGTGGCGACTGAATCCATAGCGCTGCCACCATTGGCCGCGCCGCGGGTGCTGCTGCCCTCGGCGGTGGTCGGTCGGTTGCGGGCCGTGGTGTGCGCGCCTGAAGGGGCCGTCGATGACGAGTCCCGGTCTTGTGCGGCAACTCAATTGGCCAGGCTGGCAGCCGCAGGGGTGCCCGGGGCCGACCCGTCGCAGTGGCACACCATGACCGCGCTGTCCACCGAGGAGCCGTTGTGGTCGGATCCCGAACACGTGGTGAAGCTGTCGCCGTCGACGCTGCAGATGCTCACCGACTGCCCGTTGCGTTGGCTGTTGGAGCGCCACGGCGGCAGTGACGGGCGCGATGTGCGTTCGACGGTCGGGTCGTTGCTGCACGCGTTGGTCTCCGACTCCGGCAAGACCGAGAGCCAGCTGATCAACGACCTGCAAAAGGTCTGGGAAGACCTGCCTTTCGAGGCGAGGTGGTTTTCGGACAACGAGTTGTCTCGGCACCGGGCGATGCTGGAGACCTTCACCCGCTGGCGCGCGGACTCTCGGGATCAGTTGACCGAGGTCGCCACCGAGATCGACGTCGACGGCGTGATCGTCGAACCGGGACCTGGCGGGCCGAGCGTTCAGGTACGGGGCCGGCTGGACCGCCTCGAGCGCGACCAGGCGGATCGGCTCGTCGTCGTCGACCTCAAGACCGGCAAGAGCCCGGTCACCAAGGGCGACGCGCAGAAGCACGCCCAGCTGGCCACCTATCAGCTCGCGGTGGCCGCGGGGTTGTTGCCGCACGGCGATGAGCCGGGCGGGGGCCGATTGGTATACCTGGGCAAGGCGGGGGCGAGCGGCGCCACCGAACGCGAACAGGATCCGATGACACCCGACTCTCGTTCCGACTGGTTGGGCACCGTCGCGGATGCGGCGGCCGCCACGGCCGGGCCGCAGTTCGCGGCCCGGGTCAACGACGGCTGCGCGAACTGCCCGGTGCGTTCGTCGTGCCCGGCCCAGGCTGTCGGGGACCGGTCATGACGGAAACCGCTGCGACCGGCGTGCGGTACAGCCCGGCCGAATTGTCCACCGCGCTGGGCCTGTTCCCGCCGACCGAGGAACAGGCCGCGGTGATCTCCGCGCCGCCTGGGCCCGTTGTGGTGATCGCCGGCGCGGGCGCCGGTAAGACGGAGACCATGGCGGCCCGCGTGGTCTGGTTGGTGGCCAACGGCTATGCCACACCATCGCAGGTGCTGGGGCTGACCTTCACCCGTAAGGCCGCAGGCCAGTTGTTGCGCCGGGTCCGCACGCGGCTGGCCCGGCTCGCCGGCGCCGGTCTGGCTCCGGTACAGGGGGCGGGCGACGAGGTCGCCACGGTCAGCACCTATCACGCGTTTGCCGGCACACTGCTGCGTGAGCACGGGTTGCTGCTCCCGGTCGAACCGGACACGCGGCTGCTCAGCGAAACGGAGCTGTGGCAGTTGGCGTTCGAGGTGGTGTGTGCGCACCCGGGGGAGTTGGCCATCGAGAAGACTCCGGCCGCCGTCACCGACATGGTGCTGCGCCTGTCAGGTGCGCTCGCCGAGCATCTGGTCGACACCGACCAGCTGTGTGACACGCATGTGGAGTTGGAGCGCCTGGTGCACACCCTGCCGGCCGGGCCGTATCAACGTGAGCGCGGGCCCAGCCAGTGGCTGCTGAAAATGCTGGCCACCCAGACCGAGCGCACCGAACTGGTGCCGTTGATCGATGCGCTGCACCAGCGGATGCGTGCCGACAAGGTGATGGATTTCGGTATGCAGATGTCCGCGGCGGCGCGGCTCGCCTCGAAGTTCCCCCAGGTCGGTGAGCAACTGCGCCAACGTTTCCGGGTGGTGCTGCTCGATGAATACCAGGACACCGGACACGCGCAACGGGTGGCGTTGTCCTCGCTGTTCGGTGGCGGCGTCGACGACGGCCTGGCGCTCACCGCGGTGGGTGATCCGATCCAGTCGATCTACGGCTGGCGGGGAGCGTCGGCGACGAACCTGCCCCGGTTCACGACGGACTTTCCGCTCGCCGACGGCACGCCGGCCCCCACCCTGGAATTGCGGACCAGCTGGCGCAACCCGCCGAGTGCCCTGCATCTGGCCAATGCGGTGTCGGCGGAGGCGCGCCGCCGTTCGGTGACGGTGCATGAGCTGCGGCCCCGGCCTGACGCGGAGCCCGGCACCATCCGGTGCGCACTGTTGTCCGATGTCGAGACCGAACGTGACTGGGTGGCAGACCATCTGGCCCGGATCTATCACGGCGCGGTGGCTCAGGATGCGGCCACACCCACCGCTGCGGTGCTGGTGCGACGGAACGCCGACGCCGCGCCGATGGCCGAGGCGCTGAGCTCCCGCGGGGTGCCGGTCGAGGTGGTCGGGGTGGCCGGACTGCTGGCGGTGCCCGAGGTGGCCGACCTGGTCGCGATGTTGCGGCTGGTGGCCGACCCTGCCGCGGGGTCGGCGGTGATGCGGGTGCTGACCGGGCCGCGATGGAGGTTCGGCGCCCGGGACATCGCCGCGTTGTGGCGGCGCGCCAGGGAATTGGACGACAGGTCGGTGGGGGAGCCCAGCCCCGCCGAGATCGTGGCACAGGCCGCCCCGGATGCCGACTCGGCGTGCCTTGCCGACGCGATCTGCGATCCCGGTGCCGCCGAACACTATTCGACGGCCGGCCATCAACGAATCGAGGCACTCGGGCGCGAGCTGACCATTCTGCGTGCGCATCTGAGCCACCCGCTGCCCGAGCTGGTGGCCGAGGTGCGGCGCGTCGCCGGACTGGATGCCGAGGCTCGCGCGGCGCGCCCGGTTGCCGCGGGCTGGACGGGGACCGAGAACCTCGACACGTTCTGTGACCTCGTGGCCGATTTCGCCGGCCGGCCGGGTGGATCGGTGCTGGCGCTGCTCGCCTATCTGGATGTGGCAGCCGAAGTGGAGAACGGTCTGGCCCCTGCCGAATTGACGGTGTCGCACGATCGGGTGCAGATCCTCACCGTGCATGCCGCCAAGGGGCTGGAATGGCAGGTGGTGGCCGTTCCGCATCTGAGTGGCCGGGTGTTCCCGTCGACGGCGTCGGCCCGCACCTGGCTGACGGACCCGTCGGATCTGCCGCCGCTGCTGCGCGGTGATCGCGCGACCGAATCAGAGCTCGGTGTACCGGTGCTCGACACCTCGGACATCAACGACCGGAAGATCCTGGCGGACAAGATCTCCGATCACAAGCGGAGCCTCGAACAACGCCGTGTCGACGAGGAGCGTCGGCTGCTCTACGTCGCGATCACCCGGTCCGAGGACACCCTGCTGATCTCGGGGCACCACTGGGGTGCGACCGAGAGCAAGCCGCGCGGACCGTCGGAATTCCTGGGTGAGATCAAGGCCATCGTGGAGGATGCCGCCGAGCAGGGGAACCCGTGTGGCGAGATCGAGCAGTGGGCTCCGGATCCGCCGGCCGGTGAGGTGAATCCGTTGCGGGACAAGGCTGTCGAAGCCATCTGGCCCGCGGCTCCGACGCGGGCCTCTGACGTCGACCGGGGTGCGGCACTGGTGGCGCAGGCGCTGGCGGGCGACGGTGGCCACGACGGCAGCGCGCAAGACGACGTAGTCGATGGGGAAGGCTGGGCCGCCGACGTCGATGCGCTACTGGCGGAACGGGATCGCGCGCCGCAGGTCGCCCCGGCTGAACTGCCCGGTCAGCTGTCGGTCAGCACCTTGGTGGAGCTCAGCCGTGATCGGCAGGCCGCCTTGCAGCGCCTGCACCGGCGGTTGCCCCAACGTCCGGACCCGCATGCCCTGCTGGGCACCGCCTTCCACGAATGGGTGCAGCGGTTTTTCCACTCCGAGCGGCTGTTCGACCTCGACGACCTGCCCGGCGCGGTGGACAGCGATAGCGGGCGCGCCGGTGCAGCCGAACTGTCCGAGCTGCAGGACGCCTTCGTCATGTCGTCGTGGGCCGCACGCACCCCGATCGAGGTGGAGGTGCCGTTCGACATGGCCATCGGGCGGACCCGGACCACCGTCGTGCGTGGTCGCATCGACGCGGTGTTCGCACAGGAGGACGGCACCACCACCGTGGTGGACTGGAAGACCGGCGAACCCCCGGCGACACCGGAAGCCATGGCGCAGGCGGCAGTTCAGCTCGCGGTATACCGCCTGGCGTGGGCTGCACTGCGCGGGTGCCCGCCGGAATCGGTGCGGGCCGCGTTCCACTACGTGCGCTCGGGAACGACCGTCAGCCCCGAATCGCTGCCCGGTGAGGACGAACTCGTGGCCTTGCTGACCGACCCCACGACCGGTTCGCAAAATCTCGCCCAGCAGCCCTAGCTGTTCTTCACGGGTAGGTTGTGAACGCGTAGGCGCTCGATTGGTGTCATTCCGCCGATGCCGGTGTGGGGTCGGTGGTGATTGTAGTGATGCAGCCAGTGCTGGTAGGTTCCGGCGCGTTCGGCCTCAGAGCGGTAGGTCTGCGCATAGGCCCATTCGGTGGTCAGGGTGCGGTTGAATCGCTCGACTTTGCCGTTGGTCTGTGGCCGGTAGGGCCGGGTCCTCTTGTGGGTGATGTCGGGGCCGAGCGCTTCAGCGAAATTCTTTGACCGGTAACAGGATCCATTGTCGGTCAACACTCGTTTGACGGTGATGCCGTGGTCGGCGAAGAACGCGTTGGCGCGTTTCCAGAATCCCGCGGCGGTTTCTTTGCGTTCGTCGGTGAGGTCCTCGGAGTAGGCCAGCCGGGAGTGGTCATCAACGGCGTGGTGCAAGAACGTGTATCCCATGCCGCAGCGGTTGCGCCGGCCGGCTTGGCGACCCAGCTTGCGATGGCCGCCCCCGTCGGGGATGCGGCCCAGTTTCTTGACGTCGACATGGACCAAGTCGCCGGGAGCCGGGTGCTCATAGCGGCGGGGTTTGGGCCGGCGTACCGGTAACCCGGTGTTTTGGTCCAGGTGCCGCAGCAATGGCATCCGGTAGCGGCGCAGCACCGCCTCAACGGTCGAGCGTGGCAGGTGCAGGTAAGCGGCGATGCGATGTGGGCCCCAGCGCCGGGTGAAGCGCAGGTTGACGATGCGCCGCTCACGTCGTTTCGGCAACCGCAACGGACTGCGATGCGGCCGGCTGGGCCGGTCTACCATCGCTGCTTCGCCACCGTCGCGATAACGGTCGGCCCATTTCTTGGCTGTGGCCACCGAACATTGGAACCGCTCAGCCGCGCGCCGCAAACTCCAGCCCTGATCAACAACCGCCTGCGCAAGCCGCAACCGCCCACGAGGAGTCAACGAAGCATTAGCGTGGACCATGAGGACCTCTCGGTAATCGGATGTGCGTATTTGGTAACCACACCGATACCGGAGGTCCTCACCTACTTCCGCTCACCACGCCGTTCACAACCTGTCTGGGAGTTACACCTAGCCGTCGCCGGCCGAGGTCAGGTTGGCGATCTCGGATCCCCACACCGACCGTGCTCCGAGATCACCGATCCGATAGATCTGAATGATCGAGGTCACTCCCACGAGCACGGCGACCACCGCGACAACGCTGTTGTATGTCAGCCGCCGTCGGTCGTTGCGCCGTTCGGCGAAATGCAATCCCACCAGCGCCAGTGCGACGACCAGTAGTGCGAGCGAGAAGTAGATCATGGTGTCGCCGCGCTCAGCGTGCTCTTCCAGCACGGCATCGTGAGCGGGTCGCAGGTCGTAGAGCCATTCGCCGGCGTACGTCGTGAGCGGCGTCAAAACCGTTGTCACGACTGCCAGAACGAGAGTGAGCCATAACAGATGACCTCTGCGGGCGGCCGGCCACAGCGCGCAGAGCATCTCCAGCGCCGCGGTCAGCGGCACGAGCACGACCAGTGCGTGGACGAGCAGGACGTGGGCGGGCAGGCCGTTGAAGACTGTCACTGGGCTCCTTGGCTGGTCGGGATGATGCGAAGTGGTCAGGTGATGGCGGTCCCCACCAACAGGCCGATCAGATAGGTGATCACCAGGGCCAGACCGCCACCGATCACGTTGCGCAGCACCGCGCGTCCCTGCGGTGCTCCACCCAGCCCGGCCGACACCGCCCCGGTGAGCATCAGTGCCAGCAGCACGGCAACCACGGTCACCGGGATGCGCCATGTCGTCGGCGGAACCAGGATCGCGATCAACGGCAACAGCGCACCGATGGTGAACGACAGCGCAGAAGACGCGGCAGCCTGCCACGGATTCGTCAGATCCTTGGGATCGATGCCCAATTCGACCTCGGCGTGTGCGGCGAACGCATCGTGGTCGGTGAGTTCCTCGGCCACGGTGCGTGCGGTCGTCGTCGACAGGCCCTTCGCCTCATAGAGGGCGGTCAACTCGTCCAGTTCGGCGGCTGGGTCGTCACGCAGCTCGCGGCGTTCCTTGCGCAGCAATGCGCGTTCGGTGTCACGCTGTGTGCTCACCGAGACGTACTCACCCAACGCCATCGACACCGCGCCCGCGGCCAGGCCGGCGATACCGGCGGTCAGGATCGGCGCCTTCTCCACCGTGGCGGCCGCCACGCCCACGACGATGCCGGCCGTGGAGACGATGCCGTCGTTCGCGCCCAAAACCCCGGCGCGAAGCCAGTTCAGTCTGGACGTCAGCGAACCCACGTGCGGCTCGGACGGATGGCTGGGATTCGTCACGGTCCGACGATATCGGCGAAAACCTCACGCCACCAGCAACGATAGCCTTGCCAAACTTGGCCCGGTGCGGTGCCGGAGGCCGAGCCGGGCAACGAAACAGGCTGCTGCCCAGGCATTCTGGTCAGCCGGCGAGTCAGGTGTATGCGACTAGGAGTTGCGGTACACCCGCAGGGCCCAGGTGATCATCGGGATCTGCAGCGGCAGTCGGGCGATCGCCACGATCCGCATGGGCCATGGCTTGTCCCACCACAGCCGGACCATGTTCACGTTCCCGGGGAACACAGCGATGAACAGCGCCACGGCGGCCAGCGCGCCGAGCCGCCGGGTGCGGGGCACGGCCACCAAGGCACCGGTGGCCAGCTCACCCACCCCGGAGGCATAGGTGTAGAAGCGGGCGCTGCCCGGCAGCTCGGCCGGGATGATGTCGTCGAACGGTTTGGGCGCGACGAAGTGCAGCGTGCCCATACCCAGGAGTAGGGCTGCCAGGCGTTGGGCGGCGGGTGCGGAGGAGATCCGCTGAGGCTGGGGTGCGGTCATGGTTACATTGTGGCGTGCGTCTGATCAGATTGATCCCGGCGCGTCCCGGGGCGCTTTGCTCGATGATGGGGTCGCGTGGCTAAAGGCAGGCTGCGGCGCCGCCTCGCCGCGATCGACTCGAACCTGACCTCGCGCCCGGACGCCGCGCTCGTCGATGTGTTGCGCATCCCCGAGCCGTTCATCAGTCCGGCTCGCAAGATCTTCATGCGGGTGTTGTACGCCTTGGGGGCGTTGTTCGCCGCAGTCCTCATCGTCTACGCGGATCGCTACGGCTACCGGGACAACGACAGCGCCCCGGACGTCAACAATCCGCTCTCGTTCCTGGACTGCCTCTACTACGCGACGGTGTCACTGTCGACGACCGGGTACGGCGACATCACGCCGTATACGGATTCGGCACGTCTGGTCAACGTCATCGTCATCACGCCGCTGCGGGTGGCCTTCCTGATCGTTCTCATCGGTACCACCGTGGAAACCCTGACCACCCAATCCCGGCAGGCGCTGAAGATTCAGCGATGGAGGAACAAAGTGCGTAACCACACCGTCGTCGTCGGATACGGCACCAAGGGCCGCACGGCGGTCGCGGCGATGGTCGGCGATGAGGTCTCCCCGGCCGACATCGTCGTCGTCGACGAGAACGCGGCCGCCCTGGAACGCGCCAAGGGTGCGGGGCTGGTGACCGTGCACGGCGACGCCACCAACTCCGGTGTGCTCCGGCTGGCGGGGGCTCAGCACGCCAAGTCGATCATCGTGGCGGCGGACAATGACGCCAGCGCGGTGCTGGTCACGCTGACCGCCCGTGAGTTGGCGCCCAAGGCCAAGATCATCGCGGCGGTGCGGGAGTCGGACAACCTGCATCTGCTCAAGCAGTCCGGTGCGGACTCCACGGTGGTGTCCTCCGAGACCGCAGGCCGGCTGCTCGGTATCGCGACGCAGACCCCGAGCGTGGTGGAGATGATGGAGGATCTGCTGACCCCGGATGCCGGCTTCGCCATCGCCGAACGTGAGGTGACGCCCAAGGAGGAGGGCGGCTCGCCACGGCACCTGCACGACATCGTGCTGGGTGTGGTGCGTGGCGGCCGTCTGGTGCGGGTCGATGCGCCGGAGGTCGATGCGCTGGAGGCCGGGGACCGGCTGCTCTACATCCGCAGTGCGGACACCGAGCGATGACCGTCGGCGGGCAGGAGCGCAGCGACCGGGGAATGACGCAGCGCCTCACCTTCGGCCTGCGCAACGTCCCCCTGCTGTCGCGGGTCGGTGCCGATCGTGCCGATGCGCTGCGGACCGATATCGATGCGGCGACCGAGGGCTGGCAGGACGCGCTGTTGCTGCGGGTCGACCGACGCAACCAGGTACTGATCTCGGGTGGCCAGGTGGTGCTCGGCAAGGCATCGAGCCTGGGCGGCGACAAGCCGCCGGAGAACGCCGTGTTCCTGGGCCGGCTGGGCGATGGGCGGCACGTCTGGGGAGTCCGTAGTGCGCTGGAGGCGCCCGAGGACCCCGATGCGGCCGCCGAGGTGCTCGATCTACGCCGGGCCGGTGAGGTCTTCGACGACGTCAGCGCGCAGTTGGTGGCGAC
>NZ_JBLVUN010000004.1:0-59378 GCF_048282715.1 Mycobacterium sp. 134 | reverse complement strand
GTAGGTTCTCAAGTTTCGCTGCATATGGCCGTGGCTGTGACCTGCGGTTGTCAGATTTGTCTCACGCCGTCTGCACCGAAGTTTGTCTCACGAAACACTGCATTTCCTACGCGCAGGTTTGAGTGAGCTCAGCCTTACCTAGTGGCGATACGCCTCCGAAGATGCGTGGCATCTTGATATTTCGTCACTGTGACGATGAATCGTCTCGGTCAGAGCATTGTCATAGGGTTGCCCATGGCACCGATCGAGGCACCCGATGCCGGTCGCGAGAAGCCGGTCGGCGATGTCCGGTGCCACGGTATTTGAGGTTTGCCAACCGATCTGATGCGACAACGTGATTTTCCCATGTGATTGAGATCGTATTAGAGACCGCCAAGACTCGGGCACAGAGGGGCGAGACACCGCGAGATTAGACGACGGTGTGCACCGCTTCCTTTCAGGCGGCCCGCGGAGGTTGCCAGGACCGTAGGCTCAGGCGATGCGGTCGTATCCCACTCTCTACCGGGGCGTGGAGTATCGTTCCCGGCTCGAAGCTCGTTGGGCAGCGTTCTTCACCGAGATCGGGTGGCGAACCACGCGAATCCACTGCCAAGCCAACTCCGACCCGTCTTCCGCCGCAGATAGTCAGTTCCATCCTCCCGCAGGCGTTCTCGGCGAATTCTGGCACGATTCCGGGACAGGTTGGAATGACGGCGAGAAGTTCGGCGCCAACTCGAGGTGGTCTTGGGACACCGGTCTGTAGTTCGTTTGCGAAGAGTGCAACGGCATCAGCGTCTACCAGCAGATCCACTCGTGGACAGGCCGCCCATGCAGGCACTACGACGGGGACCGGCTTCTCGGCCACATCAGCACCGACGTGCTCGATCAGCACTGGGCGCGTACCTGTAACGAGGTTAAGTGGCACGGCAGACTTATCTAGCTTGCTAGATCCGGCGAAGCCGGATTATTGAGTCAAGTTTTGTGGTGCGTGGGTCAGGTTTAGTCGAATGGTCTTGTGGAGGTTGGTGTTTCGTTTCGTGATTATGGCGCCGTGGTGAGGTTTTCGACTGCGGCGCGGTATGCGGTGGCGGCGGACCTATTTCTGCCTCTTGCCACGCGGTGACGACGAATTGCGCACTGGCGCTTGGCGCACACGCTCCGGAACACCTTGTCAGAGTCGAAACATTTCGCGAGCCATCGCAGCATCGGCGATGAAATCAGGACGCTGCGGACATCCCGGCTGTTCCGGTTGCTTGCGATTGTCACGTTTGGGTGCGTGTTCGATCGTGCGGTGATCTGTTCGGTGGAACATGTCGGCGATTCGTGCCCATATGGAGGTGCGTTGCGTGCACTCCGGGGCGTTCAGGTGGGTGGCGTCTGGACCGAGGGCCGCCTGACTGCGGGACGATGGCGCATGTGGCGGCAGCGCTTCGAGTCGATGTTCCACCGGCCCAGTAATTTTCGCGGTCGGGGTGTTGACCGTGGGGGCAGTCTCACGCGCCGGCGCAGTCACCGTGTCACGCTCGGCGGAGGCCACGGTAGCGGAGGCAATCCGTGCGTTCATAAATCGGACGCTACTACTTCTTATTTTTGAAGTCCATACTCTTTTTGAAGTCGATGATTCAGATGTTATATTCAGATCACCATGGCGAAGAGGTCGTACGACGAGTACTGCGGACTCGCGGTTGCGCTCGACCTGCTGGGCGAGCGCTGGACGATGCTGGTCATCCGCGAGCTGCTGATGGGCCCGAAACGCTTCACCGACCTGCTGGGCGGACTGTCCGGCATCGGCACCGGTTTGCTTACTCAGCGACTGCGGCAGCTCGAAGAAGCACATGTCATCGAGAAAGCCGTCCTCCCGCCGCCGGCCGCCTCGGCGGTCTATCAACTCACCGCCGATGGCGAGATGCTGCGACCAACTCTTCTCGGACTGACCCGATGGGGATTGCGGCGGCTGGGAACGCCGACCGAAAGCCAAACGCCCAACGCTAACCTGCTCGCTTTCGCGATGGCGGCTCGCTTCAACCCTGCCAGCTCACCAGCCGCCGACGGCGAGCACGAATTGCATGTCGAGGGTTCGATGTTCCAGATCATCATCGAGAACGGCGCCATCCAGATTCATCCAGGACCTGCGGAGCGCGCCCAGGCGACCATCACCACCGACATGGCCACGCTGATCGCCATCAACAATGGCTCGTTAACACTGGCTGAGGCGATCAGCGCCCAGACGCTGGTCGTCGACGGCGACGCGGAGGTGATCACGGCACTTGCTGACGCGTTCGAGCTGGACGCACAGGTCGCATAGCAGAGCCGAATCTCACCCGCGTCGAAGCGGCTGGGTGGCCTTACGCCCAGGGCTTAAGTCAACGCGGAAAATTAGCGGTCGGCGTCGGTGTAGCGGATGACGCCGCGGATGTTGCGGCCCTCGAGCATGTCGGCGTAACCGTCGTTGATCTGCTCGAGCTTGTACTGCCGGGTGACCATGTCATCGAGGTTCAACCGGCCGACTTTGTACATGCTCAGCAGCTGCGGGATGTCGTGGTGCGGGTTGCCGCCGCCGAAGATGGTGCCCTGCAGGCGCTTCTGCAGCAGCGTCAGCATCGACAGGTTGAGCTTGACGTCGTTGCTGGCCATGTTGGCGACGGCGGTGGCCACCACGGTGCCGCCCTTGGCGGTGATGTTCATGTAGTGGTCGATGTCCTCGCCCTTGAGCTCGCCGACGGTGACGATCGTCTTGTGCGCCATCCGACCCTGGGTGACCTCGACGACGCCGGCCATCGCGGAGAAGATGTCCGGGTAGGCGTGCGTGGCACCGAATTTCAGCGCGTTGTCGCGCTTGAACTCGACCGGATCCACCGCGAATACGTTGCGTGCGCCTGCGGCCAGCGCGCCCTGCAGCGCACCGGTGCCCAAGCCGCCGACACCGACGATGACGACATCCTCACCGGGGCGCACATCGGCGCTACGCACCGCCGAACCATAACCGCTTGTGACGCCGCAGCCAACGAGGCAGGCCACCTCGAACGGGATGGACGGATCGATCTTCACGACCGAGCTCTTGTGCACCACCATGTACGGGCTGAACGTGCCCAGCAGGGTCATCGGGATGACGGGCTGACCGTTCTTGACCGCATGGATGCGATGGGTGCCGTCAGACACCGACGTTCCGGATAGTAATAGGGCGCCGAGGTCGCACAGGTTGCGCAGACCTTCCTGGCAAGCCGGACACTCACCACACGACGGGATGAACGACAGCACTACGTGATCGCCGGGGGCGAGGTGCTCGACACCGGGGCCGACCTCGGTCACGACGCCGGCGCCTTCGTGGCCACCGAGGACCGGGAAGCCCGCCGCTGGGATGTCGCCGGTCACCAGGTGGTGATCGGAATGGCACATGCCCGAGGCTTCCATCTGAATCTTGACCTCATCCTTGACGGGGTCACCGATCTCGATCTCCTCGATCGACCACGGTTGATTGAACTCCCAGATCAGAGCGCCTTTGGTCTTCATATCTCCCTCTTCCTGGATGTCGTTGGCTGTAGATGGGTCGTTATGCGCCAAATGGATTAGCACGTACCAGCAGCCGCTGATAGCTCGGCCCCATCAACCGAACGAGTGCATCCAACGCGTGTGCCTCCGAGCCGACGAGGACTCGGGTACGGCGCTTGGACACTCCGTTGAGGATTGTTTCGGCTGCATTGTCTGCGGTGTGTCGAGCCAGTTTGGTATCGAATATTTGTGCAATGGCTGCAGAGTCGACGTCGCGGGCGGTAACGGCGTTGCGCGCGACTGCGGTCTTGATCCCACCTGGATGAACGCAAGTGACGCGCACCGGTATTCGCGCAGCGTACATTTCCTGAGCTAGGGCTTCGGTGAAGCCTCGCACTGCGAATTTAGCGGCGTTGTAGGCACTTTGGCCGCTTACAGACAGGAGCCCGAAGAGGCTGGAGATGTTGATGACGTGTCCGTCGCCAGAGGTGATCAGGTGCGGTAAGAATGCTTTCGTACCATGTACCACGCCCCAGTAATTGACGTCCATGACGCGTGCGACGTCGGCGATCTCGCTTTGAAGCACGGTGCCGAAGTAGGCTACGCCTGCATTGTTGTAGATCTGGTTCACGCCGCCGAATTCTTCGGCCACCTCTTCCGCGTGTGCCAACATAGCCGCATAGTCGGTGACGTCGACTTTGTCTTCGCGCACGCCGACGCCGTACGCCAGGCATGTACTCGTCGTCTCAGCAAGGCCCGCTGTGTCGATGTCAGATAGCGCGAGTGAAGCTCCTTGTCGCGCGAGCCCTTCTGCTAGAGCACGGCCCAGGCCCGAGCCTGCACCCGTGACGACGCAGACCTTGCCGTCGAATGTCGATGTTGTCATGTGTGGTCCTTCTTGCTGTCGGAGCGGCGCGTTGCGATGATTCGGCCTCCGCGTGCTGGCACGGTGATGATGTTCTTGGCTTTTCTCGTTTCCGGTGCACGGCGATGGGGCCTGAGATCGTAGGTCTGCAGGACCGTCTTCAAGACGATCGTCATCTCCATCACGGCAAAGAGTGCCCCGATACAACGGCGAGCTCCGCCGCCAAACGGTATCCAGGTGTTGGCTTCGGGTTGTTGGCCCAGGAATCTGGACGGCTCAAACTCGGTGGGTGCGGTGTGTCGTGCCGGATCGGCATGCACCAGAGCAATGGCTGGCAAGACAGTGATCCCTGCGGGCAAGTGGTACTCGCCGATACGGACCGGTTCCGTCAATTGCCTTGCCACATCGTTGATTACTGGCTTGATCCTCAAGGTCTCTTTGGCAACCGCAGCCAGGTAGTCGTCGTCATTATCGAGTGCGGCCTGCTGGGCGGCGGCGAGTTGCTCTGGGTTACGAACCAGTTCGTGTAGAGCCCAGGCCAGTCCGGCTGCGGTGGTGTCATGTCCGGCGAGCAACACCGAGATGATGTTGTCCCGCAATTCGACATCATCGAGGCCGCGGCCACTGTCGCCATCGGAGACCTGCATCAGCCGGGACAGCACGTCGTGGCGAGTGCGGTAGCTGCCGCTGGCGCGGCGCTCCGCGATCTCGGCGTAGGTGATCTCGTCGAACTTTCGCTGATGCCGCAAGTGTGTACGCCAGGGCGGTAGCCGGTGGAGGCGCGGGTAATGCAGTCCCATCAGCGTGACAGGGTCGATGCCGGTGATGTGGTGAATTGCTGGCCTCAGCTGCGTAAGCCGCTCCCTGGACGTCACACCCAGCACGACGGACACGATGACTTCGAGCATCAACTCTTGCATGCGGTCGAGGGCGCTAAGTGGCTGTCCGACAGGCCATCTAGAAACCGCATGGCGGGTCCGCTCGGTGACCATCTCGCGATATCCGTCCAATGCGCGACCAGTGAAGGCCGGGGCGAGTAGACGGCGGGTGCGTTTGTGCTCGTCTTCGTCGGTGAGCAGTACCGAGTGATCGCCCATCGCGGGCCTCATGATCGAGTTTCCCTCACCCGCATGATAAACATCGGGAGCCCCCGCGAAGACCGTCTTGATGTCCTCCGGTCTTCCCAACACCACCATGTGGCGGTACGGCGCAGTCGGTTTCAGCAGGAACGTATCGCCGTACTTGCGCCTCATCGCAGGGTAGAGTCGATGCCGCGCCAGCGTGAACAGCAGCGTCTGCAACCAGGCTGGCAGACGTGGGCCCGGCGGCAGCCTTAACTCTTGCCCCCGGCTTGCGGAGAGGTCGGTGACGGTCATCGGCGGCCTCGCTCGATAGTGCAGCCCAGGCCGGCGGCTTCGTAGATGCGGTTGGCCCGCAGCGTTTCTTCCTCGGACTCCTGCGACTTGCGCATTGCGCGGCGAAGAATGGGTGGCGCCATGATGGAAGTCACCACTGCCATCAGCACCAGGATTGTGTACGCCTCCGGCCCGAGTACACCGAGCTGCAACCCTACTGTTGCGACGATCACTTCGACGACGCCGCGCGCGTTCATGCCCGCGCCCAACGCAAAGGAATCGTGGCGGCTCAGTCCACTGAGTTTGCCTCCGAGGAACGCGCCGAGGAACTTGCCGATGATCGCTGTACCGATAACACCGATCGCGGCGAGCAGCACAGGCCATTTGACCAGTGCCGATAGGTCCATTCGCAGGCCGGCAGTGGCGAAGAACACTGGTGCGAGGACGGATAGGACGACCGTGTTCAGCGGAGCGATCGCCTTGGGTTCGAGCCGAGTACGTCCCAGGACGATGCCGATCACAAAAGCGCCGAGCAGAGCTTCCAGCTTCATCGCCTGGGTCACCGCCGAGCTCGCGATGATCAGGACGACGACAGTGGCTCCGATCGTCCCGGAATCTCCGGAGCGACTTACCCAGTCCACGATGCGCTGCGCAAGGAATCGCCCGATCGTCATCGCGAACAGGACGACCGCGGCCAGCGCGGCCAGAGGTAGCAGGATCGCTGTGGCGTGAAGGACTCCAGCGGTGGCCACGGCGGACACCAGTGCAAGCAGGAACCACGCCAAGAGGTCGTCGATCATCGCTGCGGTCATGATGAGCTGCCCGACGTTGCGGTGAGTCATCTTCAGTTCCATGAGCGTCTTGGCGATTACGGGGATCGCGGTCACGCAGACCGCGACCCCCAGAAACAGGGCAAACACGCTAGGGCTGATGTGCTCGGGACGAATGGGTTCCGGCAGCGCGAACCCGATCGCCAATCCTGCTGCAAACGGGATGACTACCCCGAAGAAACTGACCATGCCTGCGCTGCGCGCCTTGCGACCAAAGCCGCGGGTCTCGAGCTGGATGCCGGCGAGGCCGACCAGCAACAGGACGCCGAGTTGCCCAACGGCGTCAAGCAGGTGCGTTTGTATGCCGTCGGCCCGAAACAGCCAGTTCCACAGCCCCGGGAGGGCGTGGGCCAGAACTGTCGGGCCAACGACTATGCCGGCCAGAAGCTCGCCGGTCAACGCGGGAAATCCCCATCGCAGCGCTAATCCACCCAACAATCGCGCAGCCGTGAGAACCACCGCAAGCTGGATGAGGAAGACAAGCAACGCGTGCGCGGTCAGGGGGGCGATGAGGTTCACCGAGGAAGTCATCTGCGCGCCTACAGGATTCCGCCGACGTGTCGCCAGTCCTTATTGCGGTAGGTCAGCATATCGCGAACAGGTTGGGCGGCCACAGACGCGCCTGCCTGCACTTCGGCCAGGGTCAACCGTGCGGCCTCCTTACTGACATCGGCGAATCCGCCGGTGAAGTAGGTACCCCGAACATGGCTGGGGCTTCCATAGCGCCCCCAAAGCAGAACGCGTGTCATGCTCAGCAGGGTGAACGTGCCTGTGGGAAGCCGACTATCGGGGTCCAGAGCGCGCCACCCTGTCCAGGTCGACGAGGGCACCAGCCCGCTTTCCCGCAATGCTGCGTGGATGCGGTGGACAGCTTCCGGGGAGTCGATCTCCTTGTCTTTGACGGCCTGAACTGCGGCGCACGCTCGGGTGAACAGCGCCTCGAAACGCGGGTTGTCGATCGCCTGCAGGCCACGGTAAGGCGCCTGTTCGAGTCTGTTGAAGACCTGCGTGTCCTTGGACTTCTCGAATTCGATGATTCTCTGCAGTTGCGCATTGGCGCCGTACATGGTGCCCAGGCACCACACCCGAAACCATGCGTTCCACAGGTCGAAGTCCTGGAATGCGGTGTAGGAATTGGCCACCAGGCTGTCGTAGTAGTCGAACGACTTCTTGGTCCAGGTCTGCAGATACTCGAATCGATCGGTGGAGAAGTCATCTTCGCGGACAGCATCAATCAAGCGGTGCCCGAGCGCATTGAGGATCATGACGGTCACCGCGAGCCCGCTGGAGAACAGCGGGTCGATGAAGTCGGAGGCGTGGGGCAGCAAGCACCATCGGTCACCGATGATCTGCTTTGAGGCGAATTGGCTGCGGTTGGACGACATGTAGGCCCGCACCGCTGAGGCTTTGCGCATCTGCTTCTGGAACGTGGGAAATCTGTTGATGTGAGCCCAGAATTCCTGTTCGGCCGACTCACCGTCACGTTGCGGGTACATGTCGATATCGAGGTTGATACCGACGCTGCACAGTTGGCTGGTGGTTCCGACATGGTTGTCGAAAGGAATCACCCAGGCCCAGCCGCCCTCGAACAGATGGTGCAGTGTTCCCTGGGAGAAGGGGCTGGGCATGCGATGCTCGCGCCGCGGGGCGATCACCCGGTCGAAAGGTTCGACCCCGACGAAATGGTTGAAAATGGTGCGAGAGCGGGTTTGGTAGGGCGCCGGGTCGATCCGAAGACCGAGTTGCTCACCGAGCAGGCTGCGCATGCCGCCAGCATCGACGACATAGAGTGCGCGGTATTCCCCTGCGGTGGCTGTACGAATGGTGGCGCCGTCATCGTCGAAGTCGACGGCGACCACTGGGGTGTGGGTCAATCCGGTGGCGCCGTAGGACAATGCGACTTGATAGAGGTACGCATCAACGTCCTGGCGGAAGAAATGTGAGTCGGGCCCGATCGGCGGAGCCCAGGTGGGGTGCTGATTGCATTCCTCGGGCCGGAACGGCTCCCCTTCACGATGGTAAGCAAATCCGAAGTTGCGTTTGACACCTGAACTAGCACTCACCTTGCGTCGCAGGGTGTGATGACCGGCGAGAAATCCGAGCTCCGGCACGTCGTATCGGCGAGCTAGGACGCGCAGCCCCACGATCGTCTCGGGTACCGTCGATTCCCCGATCGCAAATCGCGGATGCCCCCCGGCCTCGATGATGGCCACCCGCACACCGTGGCGAGCCAGAATGGTCGCCAAAGTGCTGCCCCCGATGCCACCGCCGACGATGACGACGTCGAACTCCCGGCTGCCCTCTACGTCGAGCCTCGATGCCTTAAGCATGGGTGTTCA
Source organism: Mycobacterium sp. 134 (assembly GCF_048282715.1). Lineage (NCBI taxonomy): Bacteria > Bacillati > Actinomycetota > Actinomycetes > Mycobacteriales > Mycobacteriaceae > Mycobacterium > Mycobacterium sp. 134. The sequence continues at coordinate 50,521 of NZ_JBLVUN010000004.1, read as the reverse complement.
CCTCTTCTTTCAAAAATTGTGTGATGAGCTCGGCGAGCTCGAACGGCTTGTCCTCAGGCAGCAGTGAGCACGAGTTCGGTATCCAGCGAAGTTGAGAGTTCGGAAAGTCTGCCGCCAGCCGCTCGGCATGGGCTGCGGGAAACGTCCGGTCCTGAGGTGACCAGACCACCAGAACCTGTCCGTGAAATTCCTTGAAACGCGTTGCTGCGGAAAGAACGTCCTGACTGTCGAGGCTTCGCAGCATACGTTGAAGGTCGGTAAAGATCTCACCGTCGACGATGGCGGGTAAGGCCCATGAGTCCGAGGTCGCCGGTTCAATCGGGCGCCGGGTCAGCCATCCATAGGAGAACGGCAGCGCGCGCAACGCCCGGATGCGCAACGGCCCCAACATCAACAGTTGCGCGCCGGGAGAATGCGCGATGACCTTCAGTACGGGGCGGTAGCGCTTAGGTGGGGCGTTGTCGTAAGCCCCGCCGGACGCCAGCACCAGTCGTGCCACCAAGTCGGGGCGGGTGACGGCCAGAAGCTGAGCTACCGGCGTGCCCCCGTCGTTTCCGATGACGGTGGCGGCACTTATCCCCAGAGCTTCCAACGTCTCCGCCACCAGGCCGGCCAGCCCAGGGAAGGACAGATCCGCCTCCGGCATGGGCGTCTGATGAGCCCCATACGGTAGGTCGATGCAGATGCAGCGATACCGCCGGCTAGCGTGGCGACGACCTTGCGCCAGACGTTGCTGTTCATCAGCGGGCCGTGCAGGAAAATCAGCGGCTCACCAGCTCCTACGTCGAAGTAGGCGATCTCACCAGAGGACAACGTCAGGCGGTGTCGTTCTCCGAGGCTGCGGTGGCGCCACCACGGGCGGGCATCTTCATCAATCACGAGGTGACCTCCAGGGCGTTCGATTCAATGAAATGTGTGACGAGTTCGGCGATTTTGGCTGGCTGGTCTTCTGGAGCGAACGTGTAGGCATCCGAGATCCACTCGAGGTTCGCGTTGGGGAAGTCCCTCTTCAGCCTGTGGGCGTTGGCTATCGGACAGAATCGGTCCTCGCTCGACCACGCGATCAGAACCGGGCGGGTGAACCGTCCGAAATGACGGGCAGCGGCCTCGGTGTAGCGCGACTGCAACCCGTCCAAGACCCGGCGTAGGTCGTTGCGGACAGCCTTATCCAGCACAGCCGGCAATACGTAGGTGTCGGCCGCACGATGGTCGATAGGCCGGCGGGTTAGCAAGCCATGCGCCACGGGCAGCCGCCGAAGAGCACGGAGGCGCAGCGGTGTCAGCAAGGCCAGGAGTCCGCCTGGGACGCGGGCGATCCACTTCATGGGAATGTATTCGCGTGGCGGGCAATCGGTGTAGGCATCACTCGATGTCAACACCAGGCGGCCTATGAGCTCAGGACGTTGGGCCACAACCAATTGCGCCACTGCGCCCCCGGTATCGTTGGCGACGATCGTCGTGCCGATCAACCCAAGCTCATCAATGGCATCAGCGACGAGGCTCGCCAGCCCGGGCAGCGACACATCGGCTGCGGGCAGGCCGTGGTCATGAGAGCCGAACGGTAAGTCGAAGGTGATGCACCGGTATTTCTTGGCGAGGAGGGGCACGACTTTTCGCCAGAGGTTCGCATTGACCAGCGCACCGTGTACGAACACCACGGGTTCGCCCTGCCCGGATTCGAAGAAACGGACCGCCCCCTTCGCAAGTCGCCTCGATCCTTCGGCGCCTAGAGCACTGTCGCGCCACCAGGTGCGTTGCCATCCTTTGGGTGTCATCGTGGTCACCTCGCCTGCTTTCGGCCGAACTGGCGGTACATCGAAGCTTGCGCGTCTGCCAAGACCGTTGAGAAGGAGTTGCCTGGGCGACAGACTGCGCGGGCAAAGGAGACAGCTGCCGGAAGCCCCATCAGGCGCCGTGGGTTGTACTCGTGCCGAAGCATCAAGGTGAGATTCCGGCGGCGCCGTTCAGACCGGCTGATATAGCGGAAGAGTTCGACGTCGATCGAATTTGTCGGCAGCCCCAAACCGATGGAACGGGAGAAGAAGTACATCGGTCGTGCGTCCGCGTCGCGGTGTCCCCACCACCGGGCGGTAGCCGCATCGATAGTGCGTGGGCTTCCGTAAGCCGGTGTCAGATGCGCCGACAGCGACCGCACCTGACGTAACGCGTCGGAGATCCCCTGTCCGGTGATGACGTCCTTGAAGTGCCCGGAGTCGCCGACGAGTACCCAGCCCTCGCCGGCGGCCTCGCGGAAGAAGCCGTCCATCCTGCGCACCGCGCAGACTTCGCCCACCTGTTGCGCGCGGTCAAACAGCCCTTGCAGCGTTGGGATGATGCGCTGGGCGTTCTCTTCGAACACCTTTTTGTCCCGGTAGTCGCGCGGATCATCACGGGGAGGTTGCGCCACGACGAGGGTCATGCCGCTATCGCAGGGCACCATGAAGTAGATCTGGCGGCCGTCACGGACGAGCTGAAACTCATGCGGGACAGGCAAGTTGGCGTAGTACCGCCAGATCGCATCACGGTCGTTGGTCGTCACTGCGTACTTGGCGGCACCGACCAGCCGGGCAATTGTGGAGTTTCGACCGTCGGCGCCGACCACCAGGGGCGCACTTATGTGATGCTGGTTGCCGTCAGGATCCACGGCGACCACGCCGCGCACTCTGCCGTTGTTCTCGGTGAGCAGCCGGGTGACCGACATGCCTGTGCGCACGTTGACCTGCGCGCGTTCCACGCGCTTGCGCAGCATCTCATCGAGCAGAATCCGTCGGACGCACATGCGAGGCCACTGCGGATGGCGGACGGACATGTCCACGCCGTCCATGACGGTTCGGGTGGCGTGCAGCGGCGGCGCTCCGAGAGCGTGAAGCTCGTTAAGGATGTCGAGCTCGTCCCACAGCCGTAGATCTTGCAGGTAATGGGTTGACAGCACATCGGTTTCGCGTTCGCCGCGGTCTAAGAGAATCACCGATTTACCGGCGTCAGCCATGCGGATGGCCAGTGCGCAGCCAGCGATGCGGGCTCCGACGATGATGATGTCTGCGCGCTCGTGTGTGACAGCAGCCGTGGCGCTGCTCGATGTCACAGGCGCCGGTGTCTTTTTGGGTGGCGATTCCGCGCGGTCCTTGCTCGCGTCGACGTCGGGTTCGCGGCTGATCGCTTGTTCGGTCATGACAGGGCGACCTTTCTCGTCGCGGCGGGTTTGTTCGGCGATGGTTGCGGTACGGCGACGGCGATGTCTCGGCCCTCACGTCGATCGGCGAAATCGAGCAGCTTCAGATACGCCTTGGTTCCGAAATACAATGCTGGACGCGGCATCGACAGCGCGCGCCGCCGCGACCATGGCAGCGTCTCAGCAGGGTGCCCGCCGAGCTGTCGGGCGAACCTCCACGCCGCGTCGACAGCGAGGGCAAGCCCATGTCCGCACCACGCACCCGCGTGGTAGACGCCGGTGTATCCGGGAACGGTACTAACCATCGGTAAGCGGTCTTGGGTGCTGGCGCCCAATGCCGACCATCGGGCACTGACCCTGACACCCGCGAGGGCTGGGAATCGCTCTGTCAGCTCGCGATAAAGCCGTTGCTGGACCGCGTCGGCACTTCGTGAATCCGGTACTGGATCCCCGGTGGGCACGATCACCGGACCACCGCCGAATACCAGGCGGCCGTCAGCCGACATCCGGTAGTAATTGAAGAAGTTGCGCTGGTCGATCACTCCGCCCCGGCCGTTCCATTGCAGTTGTTCTTGCTGATCGGCGGTCAAAGGCTCGGTGGCAAGAACGTGCGCGCGGATGGGCACCACGCTGTGTGGGAACGGGTTGAGATCGTGGGCATAGCCGTCCATGGCGAGCAGCACCTTGTCCGCGACGACCGAGCCTGTCGCCGTGCTGACGCGCGTACCGCGTCCGGTGGCCAGTGGCTCCATCGTTAAGGCGCGGCTTTGTTCGAACACGGTGACGCCAAGAGTGATGACGGTGTCGGTCAAGCCCACTAGCAATTGGTAGGGATCGACCAACATCGTGTTGTCGTAGGACAATCCAGCCAAAAATCCTGGCCCGGCCCGTTCAGTGAGTTCGGTGTCGCTGAGGCAGTCGACGCCGCGGTCCAGCTCAGCCAGTGCTTTCAAATGTGTTTGCATGCGGTGTTTTTGGCCGACGGTCGTCGCGGCGAGTGTGTGCGGTTCATCGCGTTGGTCACAGTCGATGTGTTCTGCGTTGACGATCTGACGGAGCAGGTCGACCCCGTGCTGGGATGCGTCAAATGCCGCGCGCGCCCCTTCGTCTCCGTACTTGCGCCGTAACTGGGGCAACGCCATCTTCAAGCCGGGGCTGACGATGCCGGTGCATCCGCCGGTCGCCCCCGCGCCTATCCGCCCAGCTTCCAAGACTGTGATCGACAGTCCTGGTGCATATTTGGACACGTAATACGCTGTCGCCAGTCCTGCCAGGCCGGCGCCGATGATGGCCAGGTCGGTCTCAACAGTGCCGTTGAGCTGCGGCTTGGGGGTGACGAACTCTGATATCTGGAACCAGATCGGTGCGGTGTCGAGGCACCTCGTCGCGTCTACCATTGTGTCCTGTCCTCAGAGTGAATTGGTTGCTCGTGCCAGCCACCACATGTCCCGCAGGCGTATTCGGCCCGGGAAGGCGATGTATTCGGGTTCGATCTGGTGGGGACGCCATTTCAGCTTGAAGGCCAGCTGGCTTTGTGCTGGGTAGAGGAAGGCGCCGCGCTCACGTATCAGCGAGATTGCCTTGCTCAGAATCGGGCTGGAGGCGCCTGGCAGTTCGTGTTCGGGGTCGATTCCCACGAATGGCGTGAGGCCGAGATGGATCCATTCGGCCCCGCCAGCACGAAGCACGTCGGCTGCTTCGACGAAGATGTGCTCGATGACACCCGGCGGAGCATCGGGCAAGCGGCGAGTGAGGTCGTAGAGCCAGCCTGGCTGCGGGCCATAGGCGGGCGAGAACGAGATGTAGGCGACGACGTGGGTGCCGAGCATCGCGACGAAGAGCCGACGATGATCCTGTACGGCGTCGTTGCGTTCGCCAACCATCAGACGTAGTTCCTTGACATGGCGGCCTTTATTGCGTAGCCATTGCTGGTCGATGCGGTCGAGTTGTTCGGCGAATCGCAGGTCTTGCTGCATGTCCGCGGTCGCCTCGACGACATGCACGCCCTCCCGGCGCGAACGCGCCACCATGTTGCGGGTCTTGACGAACTTCTGACCGCGCAGGCTGAACTGGGATAGGTCGATGCTGTAGGTGCACCCGAACTGGTTGACGACCCAACCGTCGTTGGCGGCGCGTTCGGCGTCGTGTCGGGACAGTTGCACGGCGATGATGCGCTTGCGTTGTGACGCAGCCGACTGTGCGAACGCCTCTGTCAGAACGGCGCGGTCAGCGTCGGTCGCTGCACAAGGTCCGGTGAACTGGATCCAGCACTGCCGCCCGACTGGACGGTAGGTGATCATGCCTGCCGCCTCATCGACGGTGAAGTACTTGTTCCCCGCGTTGAGCGACAGGAACGCCGATGCGCTTTGTCCTTGGTTTTCCAGGATGGCCAGTGCGTCGTGCGTCGTCTGAGTCATGCTGCGATGGTCGGGTCGACTTGACGGACCGCGCCGAATAGTCCGCCCAGGATCAGCTCGATGTTCTCGGCCAGCGCGGCAGCGGCGATGGGATCGAGTAGCTCTGCAAGAGAAGGCATTCCGAGGTCGAACTCGGCGGTGAAATACACGATCGTGGCGCCCTGTTCTTCTTCGCGGACCCGCCACGAGCCCTGAAAAGTTTTGAAGTCGCCGCTGACTTGGCAGAAGTCGATCGTGGCAACGTCGCGGCGGATGTCGTCGCGTTCGGTCCACCGGAGCAGGCCCTTGCGGAACCGCACCGTCCATACGGAGATCACCGCGTGCGGGTCATTGTCTTCGATGTCCACCGATACGACCGCTTCGGTGTATCGGGGATAGCTTTCGAAGTCTTGGATCCGGTCGAAGGCGGCGGCCGGGGTGATCGCCTCGCAGTGGAATGCTAGTTCGATGGTGGGCATGAATTGTTCTCCTTCACAGAGTCGTTCACAGAACGTCAGTGATCGTGTGTTCGAACGCGGACATGAAGTGGTCGAGGTCAGTGTCGGAGGCGATGGCCGGTGGTGTCAGACGCAGGACGGTTGAGGAGTTGAGCGAGTGGTTGACCAAAACACCGCGCTCGACGAGCCCCAGATAGAGCTCACCGACGACCATGGGGTCGTTGAACTCCATGCCGATCAGCAGCCCGCGCCCGCGCAGGTGTACCCGGCCATCGAGGCCGTGGTTGCGCAGCAGGTCCCCGAGATCGTGCATGAGTCTGGTTCCCAGGGTGGCTGCCTGCTCAATGAGACCGTCCTCGCGCAGCACCTGCACCGTTGCTGCGGCGGCAGCGCATGCCACCGGTGAGGCGGCGAAGGTAGAAGAGTGCAGGTAGGGATCCTCACCAAAAGGTTCATAGACTCGTGCGGTGGCGACCATGGCGGCTACCGGAACCACGCCGCCGGACAACACTTTTCCGACTAACAGGATGTCGGGGATGACGGCTTCAGGGTCCGCCCCCCACCAAGTACCCAGACGCCCGAGGCCTGTTTGGATTTCGTCGAGGATCAGCAGCGCCTGGTGGCGTGCACAGAGTTCGGCGGCGGCCTGCAGGTAGCCACGGGGAGGAATGTTGACCCCGCCCTCGCCCTGGACCGGTTCGACGATGAAGCATCCGCGCCCCCGTGTTTGTGCCAGCGCGGCGTCCAGGCTCTCGATGTCGCCGAACGGGACGCTACGTACGCCCGGCAGCAGAGGTTCGAAGGGTAGCTGGTACTTAGGGTTCGCGGTGACGCTCAGCGCACCCAGCGTCTTGCCGTGGAAGCCCCGGTCGGTGGTGACCAATGCGGTCTTTCCGTGTGCGCGCGCCAGCTTGATCGCCGCTTCGGCTGCCTCAGCACCTGAGTTGACGAAGTGCACGAGGTCAAGCCCGTGGGGCGTGACCGATGACAACGCCGCAGCGGCGCCGATGGCTACCGGATCGAAGAACACACGGGTGGCCATGGGGTGATTGTCGAGCTGGTGTTTCACTGCGGCAACAACTTTGGGATGTCGGTGGCCGAGCAGGTAGACGCCGTGGCCGCCGAAGTTCAGGTAGCGGCCACCGTTGGACATCGTCAACCAGGCACCCTCGGAGGCCACCTCTTGCATGCCGCCGAGCAGGCGTCCCAACGTGGCCTTCCCCGAACCTTGATGCGCGCGGCACAGATCCTCGGTGTGGGTGGTGACGATGGTTGTGGCGGTCATGCGACCTGCTCGTCGCGCCCACCAGCGATGAGGCCTTTTGCAGCTGCCCAGTACATCATCGATTTCGTCAACGAGCGCCGCAGGGCGCTGCCGGTGATGCGCTCCTGTAACCCCAGTGCTGCGTGCGAGTTGGGAAGCGGCTCGCTGGTCTGAAACAGCCAGGCGAATTCGAGTAGGTCGCGGAACTTGCTTTGCAGCGACGGCGGCAGCGAGTCCTCGAGCAGCGGTAGAATCAGTCTGTCCACGGCTTCCCCCGGGATGAATCGCGGTGTGGGCGGGGAGAGTCCGATGTCGGAGGCGATCCCCATGCACATCTCCCGGATCTCGAGAGCATGTAACGCATGGTGGCCGGCAGTCAGCCAGTATTCGCCTTGATCGGTTCCCTCTCGCAGCATCTGGCCCAGGGCTCCAGCCAGCAGATCTTGTGGCACGAAGTCGATCAGCGCATCTTCGGGCATCGGCAGCATGGGTGCGCTGCCCCGCACGATGGCGCCCAGCACAGCATGAAGCCCCTGAAATCCGGCCATTCGGCCGCTCTGCGAGTCCCCGGATACGATGGACGGTCGCACAATCACGGTGCGGGCAGGGTGCTCCCGAACGAGCTGCTCGGCATCGATTTTCGACCGTACGTAGGCCGCCGCGCCCGGTGAATGTCCATTGGGTGCCGGCGGGTTGGCCACGAACGCGGTGCTCAAGAAGTACAGCGGAGCATCGGCTACCGTGGCCAACTGAAGCAATGCACGCGGCCCGCCGAGGTTCACTTCGCGGATCCGCGCCGGGTCTTCCTTCCAACTGGTCGCGGCTGCTACGTGGACAATGGCGTCGGCACGCCTGGCCAGTAATGCATAGTCGCTTGAGGACATGCCCAGCATGGGCTGTTCGAAGGACCCTACGAATTCGCTGACCCGCACGTCGGCGACCGGTGTCCGGTTGCGCATGCAGACGATGTCGAAATCGCCTGCCAGCTCGTCGATCAAAGCTCTTCCCACCACGCCGGAGGCGCCGGTGACCAGGATCGTCTTTTTCCGCCAAGTCATTCGTGAACTCCTTAACTGATCTGAAGGGGGGCCCCGGCGAAGTACCGGGCTAGCGGACCGGTCATACGCGCTCGTGACGGCGGATGGAATCCCAGGCCGTTGACCGCTGCTGCGAGGTACCCGATGTCGTCCGAACCCATGAATTTCAGACCGCCCAGCAGTTCAGTGGCATAGGGCACCACCGCCGCGATAACGTCTTGAACGGCGTACCTCGCTAGCAATGTGGCGACGAGAAGTTCCTGTGTGCGTGCGGATTCGGGCACCTGCCGGGCAATGTTCTCGATGGCAGCCATCGCGGTCTCGACCCGCGACGTTAACGCCAGCTGGTCTGTATCAGATGCAGTCGGGCAGGTCATCGCCCCTTCGACGACCGCGCTGGCGGCACCGAGGTAGGACGCCATCATCAGGAGCTCGAACCACACGAAGCCCGCCGTTTGGATCTCATCGAGCACTCCGGTGTCGGTTATGTCGGTTAGGACAACCAGATTCTGCGGAACTAAGACGTCGTCGATGTCGATCTGGTCACTTTCAGCGCCGGCAAGGGCGAAACTGGACCAGAACGGAGTGACCGTGACGCCCGGATCCGACGCGGGGATCAGCGCGATCGCCAGTCGCTCGCCGTTGCCGTCGGGAGCTGGCAGCAGCAGGCTGGCAGTAAGGAGATCCATCGACCGAGCCAGACTGCACGGCTTCTTGGAGCCGCTGACGCGGACACCCTCAGGAACCAATACCGATTTCATGGTGGGCGTCAGGATGCGACCGTCAGACCTGCCCTCGGCGAAACCAGATGCCAACAGCATGTTCTGAGTGGCGACCGCCTCCAGGAGGAGCCATTCGTTTCCTCCCAGTTCCGCCAGGACCACAAGGCTGGCCACAGAGAAGTGATGCATGGTGGTCGCCACAGCGAGCGATGGCGAGCGTGAGCCGATCGCACGTTGCACACGCACCGCTTCCAGCGCTGTAGCGCCCTTGCCCTGGTATTCCGTTGGTATCAGTAACCCCGGCCCGCCAGCAGCTCGGAACAACCCGGCCCCAGGTGCGTCAGCCCGTTCAAGAACTGCCAGACCCTGGGCTGTCAGCGCCTCATCGAGTCCGGGTAGCAAGCGATTCAGTGCCGCACGTTCCCGCTCAAGGAATCTCACCGCGCGATCGGGTTCCGAAGGCATTGTTTAGACCTCAATTTCCTTGTATTCACGCTCGAACTGCACGAATTCCTGCAGGATGGCGGGCTCGAACGGCACACCGAATGGCTTTGTCGTATTGCCAAACAGGGCACGATCACCGAAAAGGTGGATAGGTAGTGCAAGCAGCGCCCACTCGGGTTGAAACACGATCGACCATACGCCGGCGATCAATGCGGCAGTTAAAAGGCTGTGCATCACATTGTAGGCGACGTAATAACCTCGGCCAATCTTCCCTGTTTGGCTTCGACGAAACGCGATCGCACCCGGAAGGTACCCCAATACGTCAATTACAGCGAAAAACCCAGCGAAAGCCAACCAATTGATCTCACCCCAGTGAAGTAGGGCCAGAGTCACTGATCCGCCTAGGCCAACCAGCCATTCAGCACGCGAGATCAGATGCGTGGTTCTCGTCTCAAAGCGGTTCAGGCTATCCACGTTTCGTGCCTCTCCGTTCCAATTGACGTTTCTTTCGGGGACGTCCTTCACGCGCGCAGACGATGACGCTCCGCCACCTCGACGTGGCCGAATTGGAGCATCATTCCAACGCCGGATACTTAATGCCACGCAACGCATCAATACGATGGTTCATCGCGCACTTGCGCGAGATATTTACCTCTCGCGCATCCGTTTTACACGCTACTACGAAAGCTGTTTAAAAGCGTTGCCGAGAGCAGCGGGACGTCTTTCAATAGCAAACAGTTTACTTCCGATTCAGGTACGCAAGTGACGCTGGCACTGTCTCCAAAAAAGAACTAGGGCCACCGTGGGATACCGACTACGCGGGCCAGCACGCCCACGCTGGCAGCCCTGACCAAACCGTCGGGTTTCTCAAGAAGTGACGTCCCGCAATGCAATCGGCCAGTTCCCAACGGCGGGCCGGCGCACACTGTCCTCCGTGCAACACGATGCGGGCGCAGGTCCCTGCGCCCGCAGAGCGTCGCCGAGTCGGACTCTAGGTGGGTTGTTCCTGGCTGGCCGGTGCAGTGGAAAGCGAATCAGGCTCACTTTCCACGAACCCTCGCTTGCTGTGCCAGAGAGCGAGCCCAGTTGGCGCCCACCAGTTCCATCGACCCATGACTCCCATCGCGGCCGGCACCAAGATGGTGCGGACGACGAAGGCGTCGACGAGCACGCTGACCGCAAGTCCGACCCCGAGACCGCGCATAAAAGACACCTGGCCGGCAGCGATGGCGACGAAGACGACAGCCATGATGACGGCGGCCGCAGTGACGATTCGTCCGGTGCGGGCCAACCCCAAACCAACTGAGCGCACGTTGCCTGCTGATGTCTTGTCGGACCGCAGCCACTCCTCTCTGATTCGTGAAAGGACGAACACTTCGTAATCCATGGACAGTGCGTAGGCGATCACGGCTAGCGACGGCGGAATGAATGCCGTGATGTTGCCTGTCGCGGTGCTCCCAAGTCCGCCGAGATGCCCATCCTGAAACACCCACACCATGACACCGAAGGCGACGGTCAGCGACAGCGCGTTGGTGATCAGGGCCTTGACTGGCAGGACCACGCTGCCGGTCATCATGAACATCAACACCAGCGTGATCACAGCCACTAGTCCAACGACCAACGGCACCTTGTTCACAATGCCGGCGACGTTGTCGTGGTCACGCTGGGCGATACCCCCGAACAGCGTGGGCGCTGGTGCCGGTATAGCCCGCAGTGCCGCCAATTGCGTTTTCCCCTCATGGGAATACGGATCGTGAATAGTCGAGACCGTCAGGTAGGCCGCACCTTCTTTGATCTGCGAGTCGACCGACAACGGCGCGATCCTCGCTCCCCGCACATAGGTGCCATCCGGGCCTGCCACCGACACCACGTCAGGGACTTCAGACAATTGGCTGGCATATCGACCCACCGCGTCTGCAGAGGTCACGTCACTGGGCATGACGATGGCGACCGTCCCGGCAAGATCGGTTTCGAACCCTGCACGCAGCACATCTCCGGTTTGACGCGATTGCGCTGATGAGGGCAGCGCGCGATCGTCGGGGTAGGAAAGTCGGATGCCCAGCAACGGCGTCGCCAATGCGACCAACGCCACCGACAGCACGAGCAAGACCACAGCAGGACGCCGCATCACCCACAGCGCGAGCCGGTACCACACCGACGACTCCTCGTTCTTCGGCTGTACTTTGGCCTTTCGACCCAGCAGCTTTCGCAATGAGGGACGAATATCCAAGGAGTCGATGCGGTCGCCGCAGAACACCAGCAACGCTGGCGCGACGCACAGCGAGGCGGCCGTGGCGAATCCGACGCTTGCGATGCCCGCATAGGCCAAGGACCTCAGCAGGTAGGGCTCGAAAACGAACAGAGTCGCGATCGTGAGCGCCATCGTCAGACCTGAGTAGATCACGGTACGCCCTGCCGTATTCATCGTTCGAATCAGCGCTTCGCGATCAGTTAGACCCTTGCCTCGTTCTTCGCGGTAGCGGCTCAAGATGAACAACGTGTAGTCCACCGCGAAAGCAAGCCCCAGAGCCGTCGCCAGATTGACGGCAAAGATCGACACATCGGTGAATTGATGGATCGTCCATAGGCAAGCTCCCGTGCCGACCACTGCGATTGCCGCGGCGAGCAACGGCAGGCTTGCGGCCACTAAGCTTCCGAAGATCCAGATCAGCGCGAGTGCTGTCAGCGGAACTGCAACCGCTTCCAGCATCACCAGATCGCGTCGGGATTGTGCGCTGCCCTCGAAATAGGCGATTGATTGGCCACCGACGGTGACCTTCACTCCGTCACTTTCTCCGATCAACGGTTGCGCGAGATCATGGGCCCGTTGCGGTGCGTCGCGGTCGCCTCCCTCCATACGCGCCACGACGAGACCGGTTCGACCGTCGTCACTTACCAGTGCTTTCTGTAGCGGTGGCGGTGCGGTCCAATACGAGATGACTTGGTGCGCGTAGGCAGATCCCTGCAGTGCATGCACAATTTCGTGTGCACGCGATGCTGCCAGTGCGTTGTCGGCATTCTCGGCGGTGATAGCGAACACGACCGGAAGGCCGCCGGCGCTGAACACCTCGTTGAGCACCGTTTCCGCTCGCACGGACTCCGATTCCGGTACGTCATATCCGCCCGACGGCAAATCGGTGATCACCGGCGTCGCGTAGACAGCCCCTGCCAACAGGAAGACCAGGGCGGCTAACAGGATTCGTTTTGGCGCTCGGTAGGCGAAAGCCGCCAGTCGAGTGAGAAGCATTGTTGTATCTCCAATCTGTCAGGACGACCCCTCGTGAATGGGCCGTTGTCGGTGCGACTCCGTCAACACCTGCATCAGCTCCGCAAGCGAGGTAGGTGATCGATCCGGTCCGCGCTCGATGGCGCGCAGGGTTCATCGATCTCCATAACCTGACAACTCACCGTCGGCGAGTAGGGCGCAATCGGGTTCGGAATCCTCGGAGAGCATCCGGTCGCGGAGATTGACCGCGAACACGCTCCACATCTGCGCGTTCCGCCGCGCGATCCGGAACGCCGAATCCACGGAGTGCTGGGGCAGTGCGGCCGCCAAGCTGACAGCGGCTTGCGGCGTGCGAGGCCCTGCAGTCACCCACTGTAAGAACAGCCGACCAGAATTGTTGAACCTCAGCGACGGATCTGTCGACAGACCCTGCATGATCCGCGTCAGGTTGCTGTCACTGCTCGGCCAGCCATCTCCGGGGAGTTCGGGTCGGGAGCCCGCGTTCTCCGCAAGGACGTGCCCGCCAGAATCGGCACGCGACGCTGTCGTCGATGCTGGTCCCAGAACGGATATTTCGGAACTCCTAGGCGTGCCTTCGGGCTGGACCGGCGAGTTCTCGACTGGCTGGCGCGCAGGCCGCTTCTGGGCGCGCCGTACGCGTCCGTCTCGTCCAATCGTGCGTTCCGACTGGGGAATTTCCCCAGTTGGCCGTGCGCGCAATGCACCCACCGTCTTGTGAGAGAGCCCAGCAGCTTCTGCGATGCGTCGATCAGACCATTGCGGGTACATCTGCCCGATCCTGACTGCCGCCTTCTTTCGGTCCGACAGCCGCAGAGGCAGACCGTGCGCAATATTGGCCTGGACGGCAAGAAGGAACGCTTCTTCTCGACTGCCGTCAAAGAACCTCGCGGCGATCGTTCTTACTCCCTGCCGCCGAGCGGCATGGACGCGATGAGCGCCATCGATCACAGACAAGGTTGAGCGGTGGACGATCACGGGCGGCATGACCGCCTGCGACTGCGCCAGCAGGTCAACATGTTTGGCGTCGACGCCGCAGGACCGGGGAGAGAAATCGCAGCGAAGATCGTCGAGGGCGACCTGCACGATGTCGTCATTCGTGCCGCCGAGGGCTTCGAGTACCCGTTCTGAAGCACGTTCTCCACGAGGACCGACAATCTGGCTGGCACCGAGCCTTGACCGCGTCATCACCCACGCCCCACGCGATGACCAAGGCCACGACGCAAACGTTGATCGGCGCGTAAAGCGCAGTAAGCCAAAGTGTCTGAATGGAGCTGCCGTAATCGGCGGCACGATCCGGTCCGGTCACACGTCATCTCAGCATCAGCTAGTGAGTGCGTGACACCACCGAAGATGTGCGGACTACCCACCTCTTGGCGGTGTCTTTCCTTACCGTGCCTAGCCATAACGAAGCCCCCCTCGCTTACCAACGGTATGAAGTACGCCTGCCTCGCAACGCGGTGGAGGTCGTCTCCCCACAGCCCCGAACTAGCACTCCACTCATTTATGTGAGCTAACGTACTGGCCGTAGCGTATACGCTTGAAAACGCGCTGACGGTGTTAAAAACCTCACATCGAGCAACGTTGAATGGCGCGACGGTTGAGCGCAGAAAATTTCGCAGACTGTTCCAGGTGATCTTGAATATGCCTTAATTAACAACATATTTTGGTGCATCTGGACGAATCCTGTGCGCGCAAACGCAAGCCGCGACCTAGGTCACGGCAAACATCGCGATCAATAGCTTCTGCGCAAGGAAGCAGTGAAGCAGGTGCGTGGCCGCATCTGCTGAGACGACACCCAACTACCCGCGAGCAAGCAAGGGTGTGGTGGCAGTCGCCACCCGACTCACAATCTCAGCGACGTCGACGATGTCATGTGCGTACGTTGGACCGTTCAATGCATGCGCGGCATTCATCATTGCCGCGGAAAAACTGACTGTCGCATCCCGCACGAGAGTCACGTGATACCCCAGCTCCATTGCAGCGCGCGCGGTCGACTCGATACAGGTGTTCGCCAGGAGGCCGGCCACGATCAGATGAGTGATTCCACGTTGCTTGATCTGGAAGTCAAGGTCGGTGTTGGCGAAACCACTCTGTGCCCAATGCTCTTTGACGATCACGTCACCTCGCTGAGGAGCTAGCGGCGGGTACCATTCGCCACCCCACTCGCCACGGGCGAACGCGTGAGTCTTGCTCATGAGCTCTTGCGTGGGGTTCGGATACAACCAGTCCTCGTAGTCGCCCGGCTCCCAGCGACGATGCGGCACCACGAACACCTGAATGCGGGCTCCTCGAACCGCGTTCAAGAGCTCCGAGAGGTTCTCCAGAAGATTGACCTTTCCCGCGACATCGCGAATGCGAGGCCAGAGCTTGCCCTCGTCAGAAAGCCAGTCGTTGTACGGATCGACGAGAAGAAGCCCGGTACGCTCCGAACGGATTAACTCACTGGCCATGAAACCCTCCCAAGTCTCCCCAGGGGTGCGGCCAACGATGAGAACGGTGGACCTTCCCCCACTTACTATGAATATCATAGTAAGTGGGGGGAGTCCAGAGAGGAACGCGCCAATGCCCAGAGGCAAACCAGCGCAAGAGACGTTATGCCCTATTGCGCGCGCTGCTGCGGTTATTGGCGACCGTTGGTCGATCGTCGTGCTCCGCGAGATGTTTCTTGGCACGACCCGGTTCGACGATCTACAGGTACAAACAGGCGCCACCGCTCAGATGCTCGCAGCGCGGCTCAAACAGTTGCAATCGGAAGGGCTTGTCGCGCGGCACCTCTACAGCGAGCGGCCCGCTCGCCATGACTACCACCTAACGGAGATGGGCCGTGGCTTCCTGCCGGTCATCCTCGCTCTGCGTGCCTGGGGTGAGATTTGGCAGAAGGACCCAACCGAGCCTTTGGCGGTCCATATCCGCCATCAGGTATGCGGTACGGAGCTCGATTTGAATCTCGTGTGTCCTACCTGCAAAGTCATTGTCTCGCACACCGATATCGATTCGGACCTGAGCAAGGAGTTCGCCGCGGAACGCGCCCGCCGCCGCCTCTCACCATGACCGGCGATGCGGCCCAAAAGCCGCCTGGCCCAGGTTATCCCTCCGACCGCGCCCCTGGCGCGTTGTTGCGGCAGGCCAGCGAAACATTTCCCCGACAGATGACCTGCTCATACACCTCTGGTGGTCGCAAAGCCAAGCAACCCACGACGCCGCGGCACACAGTTAGCTACCTAGCTGCTACACCTAGCGGTCACTATCGACCCAGCTGGCGGCCGGGGGCAACCTCTCAATCTGACGCGCGAGATCAGCCATAGCGGCCAGACTGGTGAGCGCCTGCGGAGTGAGTCCTGATGCGCGCACTGCGAGGTCTCGAACGTGCTTGTCGCGCAGTACGTGCAAGGTCTGAAGGTGGAGATCGATCTTTGGATCAGATCCTGGGTCGATCAGAAAAGAGGGCGCTACACCGAAGAACTCGGCGATCGCCCTAAGATGCTGCACGGTCGGATTCACCCGCGCTCCGGTGCGCAACTGCCAGAGGTACGCCGAGCTGATCGAGACGCCCGTCTTGCGGGTAATCGCCAGCGCTGCGCTAACGTTTGACGACGGCCCATCGGCCGGGTTCCACAATGTGGCGAAAAGCTTGTTCAGCTTGACCGAGAGCTCGGAACCTTCACCGTCTGAGCTGCCTGACGCTGCTTTTCCGCTCAATCGTGGCTCCCCATTCACCCGAAGCGACTGATCGTGCCGATGTTACTACGAAGTAGGTTACGCAGGCGGCGTGTTGGGCTCCGCTATGCGATGACTGGTGTCCACGGCGCAACTGACTGCGCCGTCTCCGACACGCGATTTGGACTTCAACCCTTCAGCGGACGACCCTTTCCAGGGGTTATATCCAACCGTCTGCGACATTCGCCGTGGTAACAGCTTGTGCATCGGTCCGCATCGCGGCCACGGCACTTGCCGTGCGGTCGATACCCGCATACGCGCCCCGGTAGAACAGCAATGGACGTACATCCGATTCGCCGGACTCCCACAATTCCTGCACGGCACCGTACACGACGAAGTGGTCTCCGCCCTCGTGTACGGCATACACCGTGCAGTCGATGAACGCCAACGCATCAGCAAGAATTGGCGATCCCGACCTCGACGGGCGCCACTGGATTCCGCCAAACTTGTCAGGTGTGCGAGACCCAAACTTGGCTGATACGTTCTCTTGCTTCTCACTCAGGACATTGATGCAGAAGTGTCCACTTGCATGAATGGCGTGCCAGGCGCCGGATCGCTTCGTGGGGCAAAAAAGGACCAGTGGCGGATCCAGCGACAACGCCGCGAACGACTGGCACGTGAACCCAACCGGTGTGCCCTGATCGACGGTAGTAACCACGGTGATCCCCGTGCAGAATCTACCCAACACATTTCGGAAGAAACCTTGGTCGACCACTTCCGCCGTCATAAGTCACGCCTCATCTCGCCGACTGATCGTTACGCGCAATTTCACCCCGGCGGCAGGAATATCGACCCTTCCATTCACACGTATACCTGCGCCAACTGCGGGGTTACGTTACCACGCAAGATATTTCGCCTATCCGGGCGTTTACGACGACGGGAAGCCGACGAGTGCACAGAGCACCTCCACCAATTATTCCGTTGCTCTTCGTCCACTGATACCGGCGCCCTGCCGATTCGATGCACACACGCAGCGGACCGAGCTGTTGTCGGGTGGGATTGCTTGTTTCCGCAGAGGCGAAGGGAGGCTTAGTCTTGGGAGGTCTGGCGGTTCCATTCCCCGCGAGGCATACGCACCGGTCGTCAGCCGAGGGGCATGCGGCTGATGGTGATGGCGACCTTCTCGCGGCGCATGGCTTTGAGCGAGCCGCCGCTTCCCAGCGGCCATATCATCAAGGGGTGCATTCGTTCGATAGCCCCAGACACCTACCGCGTCACGGTGAACGGGCCCCCGGCGTTGAGCTCTGAGCGGTCATGTCGGCGTGATTTGATCATTAAGCTTGGTAACGAATTGACCGCTGCGCGTTTCGCTGATGGTGAGCAGCGGCGCGGCGAAGGTGCTCCGCAGGGCGGAGCGCGCGGCGGTCCAGTTGTCGAGTCCTTGCCCCAGCACACCGGCGAAAGTGAGCTCTAACCCGCTCTTAGTCACCGCGACACCGATCAGACTCGGCGCGGTCACCGTCGTGACCTGGGTGGTTGTGTGATTGTCGTTGGTGCGGATTGTGGTTTCGGTGCAGGTAAGTCCGACGCGGTTCATCAGGGTGAAAAATGTGCCATCGCTGACCAACTCGTGCAGGATTTGGCCGTAGCGGTGCTTGACCTCTTGGGCGACGACTCGCCGTATCGCTTCGGCGCGTAGCCGCCCCAGACGGTCGCTCGCAATGGTCGGCTCCGAAAGTTCACCTCCAGATTCCTGCCGGACAGATGCCCCGCCCCGCTCACCTCCGGATTCGGCATCCAATCGCCGCTGCGCCTCGTCCAGCAATCCCCCACTCCGCCACGTGTCGTCGACATCGTTCACTGCGCACCACGTTCACGTCGAATGTCATCCATCAACCGCTGGATGTCGGCTTCGTCTCGTTGCTGTTGGCGTTCACGTTCGGCACGTTCAGCCTCAACGCGATCACGTTGCGCGCGTTCATGTTCAGCCTCGTGCTGCTCGGCCTGGGCAAGCGCCGCGCTCGCCGCTGTGAGCAGCGCACCACGGTAATCGGACAACCACTCAACAGAGGCGATAGCGTCCGGTGTTCCGGCGCGGCGCGCAATCTGTCGCCAGTCATCAAGAATCTCGACCGACCTGGTGCAGCTCGCGACGAGGTCGCGAAGGACGTTGGCCGGCCATGACGTGTCGATTTGGGCGAACTGTGAGGTGCACGGTTCGGGATCGCCGATCCGTTCGGCGAGAATGGCAGTAATCGGATCGTCTTCGCGCAGCCAGCGAGTAGCGATTTCCTCCAGGGCAAGCACATCGCGTTGCCGCTGGCGCCTGCGGGATCTGTCCACCAGGACGACAGCTATCCCACAACATCCCAGCAGGATCAGCTGAACGATCCCGAAGGTGTCGCCGTGGCCGCCGTGACGGTCATTGAGCAGCGCCATCGCTCCGCCCAGGCCGACGAGCACCATGGCGCCGCCGACGATCCTCATCTACCGTGGCCCGATCTCGGCCAGGGTGACGCACTGGTCGGCCGGCAATTCGTGGTGGATGATGCGGTGGTCCCAGTCGTGAGCGCCGCCGCGCAAGTGGACCTCCTCGCGGGGATACTTCGCTAGTTCGTCTGCGAACTGCTCGGCCAGGGCTGCGGTCTCGGCGCGGTGGCGTTCCCGCTCGGCCGCCGCGAGCGCCGCATAGTCGGCCCGCAGCGCATCGCGTTGCTGAGTCAGCCGTGCGCAACGACGTTGCAGGTCGGCCACCTGCTCGGCCAGGGCGCTCCGTTCGCGGTCCCGTTGGCGATTCAGGCGATTCTCTGCATCGGCGCGTCGGCGCTCTTCAGCGTCTGCCTGCTGCATGGCCCGCTTGTATGCCACATGTCGGGTCTTGGGGTGGTCATCGGAGAAGGACAGGACGAAGCGACGCCCGTGTTGCCGGCAACCGGCGAAGAAGCCGAACCCGAACTGGATACGAATCTGATCTTGCTGCGCGACGAGTTCGGATAGAAAGTTCTCGCCGGAGGCGGTGAAGATCAGGTCGACGTCGTCGCCGTCGCGCTCGGCGTCGACGAGCGCGAATCCTTCGATGCCGGCTTCGGCTGCCGCGCGGGCCAACGCGCTGGCCTGCGACTCGAAAAGGCGACCGGAATTTGCGGTCTTCGTCCAGGCCGACACGTTCTTTCGCTCCCCTCACGTCATGCCCACCCGAGTCCCGTGCCCGTTCGGGGTGGCGCCCCGAACGGATGGGGTTCCGCCCACCCGGTGAGCGGTGCCGTCGTCAAAGTTGTTCCATATTAAGGACTATTACGCATGGGTGCAATGCGCATGCGTACAGTGCGCTCTGGCCTATTGCGCACGGGCCGTATGTGGTGTATTTCTGTGCCAGCCGATCCGTCCAGTCCCGCAGTGAACGAGACCACGCGCGTTTTCGGTGAACGAGTGCGTAGCCGCCGGCGAGCGCTCGGGCTCAGTCAGGAAGCGGCCGCGGTGCGCTGCGACATTCATTGGACACAGCTGGGCAAGGTCGAGCGGGGTCAACGCAGTTTGCGGTTGGAGACCATCGTCAAGATCGCCCATGGCCTTGGCATCGACGCGGGCCATCTCGTGAATGACCTGCCTATTCCAGGGCACCCGCAGATTTAGACGCAGGTGCAGTGCCAGCGCCCCTGCGCCCACCGGGTGTCAACGCACGAAGGGGATGAAGATGGCTCGGCCTTCCGCATCAGTACTTCTGCGCGTTCAGAATCGATTGTTTCGACATGACCCAACGGCATCTTTACTGGGGAGATGCGCGAAAGAGCTTGTCGTGCCCGCCTTTTCCCGCACTGTTCGGCCCCGCGGCCAGCTGACCGGTGAGTCTCGCCGCTGCCTGTTGAGTTCGGAGGTTTTCCTTGGGGCGACGCGATAGGACGCGGGACCATGGCCGCCGGAAGCTGTACCACCACGTCACCGACAGCGGGTGCGGCCGCGAAACCGACGGCCGGGACTATTCGACCCAAGCCACTCGGGCCGGTACAGCTCATTCCCATGCCTACCGCGGTCGCCCCGTGCCGCGGGCCGACGTCATCGCCGCCGCTGAACCGGACACCAAGCCCGCGCAGCGGGCTATGGGAAACCCCTGCTACGGCGACAACCGCCTCAGTTCCGACCTGAGATCGTGCCACCCACAATCGATGTCATTGACACCGCGTTGGATCTGGTCCGGCCCCGTCATCGGACCGCGCGCAACCGCGCCCGATGCCACTGCCGGTGACGCCCTCAGCCCTCCGCCACCGCCGACCCACGGGGGCGACCACGATGCGGCCCGGCCTGGGCGATGTGTTCGGCATTCTCACGCTCGACTGCGCGCAACTTGCGCGCAGTCGCCGCTTGAGCGGTCTTCGCGGCGCGTTTGCCGTTCAACGGCTCCCTGACGATTAAGCCGGCCAACAGTTCAGCTGCACTCGTCGGTCGTCCCAGTTCCTCGGCGGCGAGATTGACCAGAATCCGTAGTCGCGCATCGACCGATTCAGCCCATTTAATGCTGGTGACACGACGTGCGGCACTTGCCGAAGGGGCTTCCATAATTATATAATTTTACGCATGCCAGTCATGTTCGAGCAACCGCCCCAGCGGTCGGCGCGGCGCACCGTGCCGGTGTGTGAGGTCTTCGCCGGCGTCGCATCGGTGGCGTCGGGATTCGCCCGGGGCGGGCCGTTCGAGATCACCTACCTCAACGACGTTGACCCGCTGGTCGCCAAGACGTTCGGCGTCAACTCCGTCGACGACGTTCCCTACGACCTGCGCGACGTCCGCGACGTGACCGGGCCCCGGATCCTCGGCGAAGCCGGAGTGGACTCGATGTTCGGGCTACTGGGTTGCCCGCCGTGCCAGGGCTGGTCGACCGCGGGCAGCCGGCAAGTCGACGACGAGCGGAATCGGTTGCTGCTGGAATACTTTCGTCTGGTTCGTTCACTTAGGCCGGTGTTCTTCGTCATGGAGAACGTGCCGTCGGTGGCGGACCGAAGCGAGCTTCGCGCGGAGCTGGATAGGACGACGCGAAGTTATCGGATCTGGTCGGGCGTGCTCAACGCTGCCGCCTACGGCCTGCCGCAGACCCGTCAACGGACCATCGTCATCGGGTACCGGCGCGACACCGGCATCACCCCGACGTGCCCACCACCCACGCACGGCGGCCGACGCAAGGTGTGGAACTACCGCACCGAGCAGCCGGTCACACCCACCCTGGCGTCAATCGACGCGATCCTCGGCGCCGCACCGCGACTCAGCGGCGGGGCCTACGGCATGGGTGGCCACTACGGGGACAGGTTGTCGCAGCTGCCGTCGTTCGTCACCGTCGGCGACGCGATCGGCGACCTCGCCGCCGCCGGGACCACAGCGCGCTCCGCGTACGCGAGCTCGCTGGCGCTGCGCGAATCCGGGCCGCCGTCCAACCACGTGCCGTGGAATCACCGCGGAGATCTCACCGCGCGGATGAGCCTGGTGCCCGAGGGATCACGTCCTCCGCTGGAGGCCACCAACGGTCGCCGGTACTACTCGCAGGCCTACACCCGTCTGCACCGGAGGGGTCTCGCGCGCACGGTGACGACGAACTTCCACAATCCCGGATGCGGTCGCTACCTGCACTATCAGCTGAATCGGACCATCACCGTGCGCGAGGCGGCCCGCCTGCAGGGGTTCTCCGACGACTTCGTCTTCGTCGGGCACCAGTCGCACCAGGCCCGCGTCGTCGGCAACGCCTTCCCCCCACTGTGGGCCGAGGCCATCGCCCGCCACATCGCCATTGAGCTCGCGGCCCTCCTGCCCTAGCCACGCCCCGAGCCCGCACTACTTGCATCGCTGTCATTTCCGTGTAACCCTTTACTCGTAAGGGTTAGTGGTTAGGAGCGGTGATGGACGCGAGCTGGTCACCCAACGGTGAGGAACCGACGGCAGAAGTTCTCGAGGGCGAGCTGCTCGGCCCGCGCTCGCCGGTACTGGGCAAGGTGATCAGCGAGGGCACCTCGCCGAGTTTCACCGACATCGCCTTCCGGCTCGAGGCCAACGCCGCGGTGTTTCCCGGCGAGCTGGTCGCCGCGCACGCACACCTCGACGGCGCGGACGCGTGGGTGGTGTGCCGCGTGCTCGACGTCCACGAGGTGAACCCCCACGAGGATGCGCTGAGTTCCACGGTGCGCGACGTGCTGACCTTCGACACCCGATACGCCCCCGAAGGGTCCTCGACGGTGATCTACCGCATCGCCGCGTGCGAACCGGTCGAGGAGATCCCCTTCGACGCCCACGGCCTGGGCTCACCACACGAAGTGCGCACCCTGCCCCTGGCGGGGGGCACCGTGGTCCGCGCCGAAGGCGAGATGATCAGCCGCGCCCTGGGTCTGCTGGCCGACCCGCACGACGGCGTCGACATCGGAGTCGTGCACGGCACCGACACCCCAGCCGTGCTGGTCAGCAATGCGATCCAGCGGCACATGCTCATCGTCGGCGGCACCGGCTCGGGCAAGAGCTACACCCGCGGTGTGCTGGCCGAGGAATTGCACTGCCTGGGCACCTGTCAGGTCAACATCGACGTCAACCGCGAAATGGTCGATGCCACCGCGCAACTGGGCGGGCGCACCCTCGTACCCGGCGACGACTTCACCCTGGCCCTGTCCTCCCTGACCCGCGAGGACGTGCTGGAGATGGTGGAGCAGAACGGAATCCGACGCGGCACCAACATGGAGACGCTGATCGGGGCCGCGATCGACGCGCTGCACGACGACATCCGGTTCGGCCGGCGTCAGATCTTCGGAGTCGACGATCTCGTCGATCAGATTGAGGCGATGGCACCGGCAATGGGCATGCAAGCCGCCGGTACTCTGCACCCGGCAAAGACCCGCACCGCCGCCCTCAGGCAGCGCGCCTACATCGGCGCGCCGACGCCGTGGCGTGCGCTGCTGCAACCCGGCGCCGTGGTCAACATCGACTGCTGGTCGTTGTCGCTGAGCGACCTGCGGATCGTCGTGGCCGGTGTCGCCCGTGAACTGCAGTACGTCGTCAGGAACGTCGCCGACATTCCGTTCGTGGCGCTGTCGATCGACGAGTTCCACCTGGTGTGCCCCAACGAGCAGAACCTGGTGTCCACCCAGGTGCTGCGTGAAATCGCCCGCATCGGACGCCATTTCGGCCTCGGTCTCATCCTGACCACTCAGAGTCCCGCGGACGTCGACCGGGCCATCCTCAAGCGTCTTCTGACCCGGTTCGTGCACACCATCGAACCCGACCAACTCGACAGCCTCAAGGGCGTGTTCGCCGACGCCCCACCCGAGATCATCCACCGCCTGCCCCGACTCCCGGTCGGGACGTGCCTGCTCAGCGGGGTCGCCGAAACCGTCCGCCACGCCACCGTCGTCGACGTCCGCCGACGACGGACCAGCCACGGCGGCCACGCCCCCGACATGTTCGCCACCATCCGCAAGCTGGGCTGGGCGGCCAAGAAGACACTGCCCGATCACGGTGCCTGACATGTCGGCACGCCAATACGACGTCGCCGAACGCGAACAGGCGATCATCCGCTACCTGCGCAACCTGGACGACCCCGGCGTGGGCGCTACAGTCCCGCAGATCCACCGGACGCTCACCGAGACCGGCACCCACTTCCCCACCGCCGACGAACCGATCCGCGATACCGTGTCGCTGCCGGTCTACTACAAGATCGTCCGTCGAATGACCGCGATCGGCCACCTCGAGGAACGCCCTTCATCGGCCACCGGCGACGGCGTGCGCTACACCCTCGCCGACGCGCTGCACGCCGACACCGCACTCACGCTGGCCGATATCGACGAGATGGTGCACGCCCAACGCCCCACCGAGGTGATCGCCGCCCTCGTCGACGCCCGCGAGTACATCCAGGGCAAACGCGACACAGTCCTGCGCGACGCGGCCATCGCGCTCCGCGGAGTCGACCCGCGACGTCTGGTCGAGGACCTCGTCCTGGACCTGGTCGCCGCCTACAACGCCGACGTCGACATCTGCGCCGACGGCGACGCCACCGACATCGCCCACCATCACCGCATCCGCGACCAGCGTCTCACGCTGGACACCTTCTGCTACGCCCGGCTGGGCCTAACCCGCCAAGCCATCACCATTCCCTCGTCGGCGACGGTGGCCTCACCCAACGGCGACCCCGCCCAGCGCATCGATGTGCATCCCGCCGTGCTTAGGGCCGAGCTCCGGCGCCGGATCTACGGGACGACCGCAATCAGCCTGATCCACCCCGGTGCGGCAATCGAACCGGTCGACTGGATCAACGCAACCGTCTCCGGAAGCGACGGCAGCACCTACTCCAGCGTGATGCAGATCGACACCGGCGCTAAATTCGTCGACGCCGCCGGCGCGGAAGTCATCACCTTCAACAACAGCGTCGTCTACCTTGAACTGCCCAAGGGGGCCAAGCGACCCCGTTCGCCGCTCTACAGCGTCCCGCTGACCCGAAGTGCCATCGACAACCCGATCAACGGGGGCATGGTGATGGCGCCGTTCATGTATCGCAGCGAGGGCCTCACCGACAGCTCCTACGAGCACATGGCCAAATGCGCGACCGACGTCGTCCAATGGCGCGCCGACGAGCGCGTGTTCACCGGCCACGGCAAGTCGCTGGGCGCCGGCGAGGAACTACCGACCCCGCGGGTGCACTTCCGCGACGGAACCGTCACCCTGCAGGAACGGTGGTCCAACCACTACCAATTCGCCAACTCCTACGGGGCGATGGTCCGCGAAGGCGTACGACTGAGCCACGACGTGCTGCGCCACATCCGCGACCGCCGCAATCCACCGGTGTTCGCCGGTGCCGTCAAGTCCAGCCAACTGGACCTCTTCGCCACCATCGTCAACTGGTTCATCAAACACGGCCACCCCGCCAGCGACGTCGCGCCGATCGACCCGGGCTGGGATGTCGCGCGGGGATCGCACCTGTCCGACAACGAGTTGATGAACTACCTGCTGGGCGCCATCGAAGTCGACCGCAGGGACGGCTACTTCGTCAGCTTCGTCGTGGCCAGGCCGTTTCACGCCCTGACCGACCTCTACCGTCAATGCAACAGCGACGATCCAGACTCGTGGACGGAGATGTTCAGGCGTCGGCAACACGAACACCGTGCCGACGAGACTATGGAGTCCTACTGGAAGAACGTCGAAGACATCGACGACGACCCCTACATCCGCATGCTGCACTACGCCGACTACGGGCTCTTCTACATCGGGCACTCCTCGGGTGACCCCGGCCCACTGGCCCCGCGCTACGAATTTCTCGAATCCCTGCGCCCCATGGACGAATCCGAGGCAGCCGACCGAGTGCGACGAAACGTCGAGATGATCGTCGGTGCCCTAGACCACGTCGGGTTCACCCTCGATCGCGACCACAACTTCCTGTCCAAGAAGATCCTCGTCAAAATCCTGCCCTCGGTGGTCTACAACGCCCACGAGAATTGCAAGGCGCTGGGCAGGATACTCGAGCGCGAACTCAAGTCCATGGTGCTCGACAACCTCAAGCGCCTACGCGGCAGCCGTACCCCCAGCGTCGATCGGGTTGCCTACTTTCCGGATTCAGTCCAGCAATTCATCAAACGCTGGAGCGATGCACAACCACAGGACGCCGCCGACGTACTGCCATCGGCTTCCGACCGTCACGGACCCCAAGCACTTCCGTGATCGCAGCAGCCGGTGTCGGTACCGGCGTGTCATAGACGAATGACTGAAGGTCATCGCGTGATTCTTCGAGAGACCGACCGAAGCCACTCGAGGTAGGCGACGATCGAGCGGTCGTAGTTGGCGATCTCGTTGAGCGACAGCAGATTCACGTGGCTGGGTTCGGCCAGGCACTCCGGGGTCTCGTCGCCGACGGTGAACACCCATCCCGTGCCGTCTCAGTACATGTAGCCGACCGGGCTGCCGTCCACCAGGATTCGGTCGGTCGCCGTGCAGCCGTCCCCTGGATCGAGGCCCGGCACGATGTCTTCGGCTGGCAAGCGGAACTTCTTGTTCGCCACGAACGGCACGGAACCGGCCCCGGCGCGAGATGCTCCCCCAGCTGTCCCCCGTCCCCGTCAGGCCATCATCATCGGCCTCGGTCGCGCTCAGTCACGGAACTGAGGCGGCACGTAGAACTCCTCAACGGGGATCTGCCGACCGGTCGGGGTGTCGTAGATGCTGATGCCGCGTTCGTCGCGCACGATCTGCAGGTCCGACCCGACTGGGAAATCGTAGATACCTATGAGTGCCGGTTCGATGTTGCACACATCGTTGAAGGCGACGATCCGCCAACTGTTCGGATCATCGAGATACTCGGTCGTGTCGATATTGCTCATGATCCGCCAGCCGTTGTCTGCGGGACGCTGCGACTCCCGTCGCAGCATCCATCGCACAACACCGCGCCGCTCCATGACGTTCTCCGTGGCCAGACATACGCCGGACTTGGGGATGAACTCGATATACCGTGTCATGGCCGCCTAGGACGATTGCCGCGCGGACTCGTATGCCCGTACCCGCTCACGCAAGATCGGCAGGTTCCATACGGAATTGAAGATGAGATCGTGTAGGTAGGGATGGGTCAGGTCGAGATTCGGCTGATCGAAGATCACGTCGTAGAACGGGACGCATTCACTTTCCGGTGTCGGTCCGTGCTGGATCAAAACCGCGAGGGGTGGGCCGGATCGCTTGGAAACCAAGTTGATGTCGGCACCGCACTCAATAAGTCGCCGGAGCATCGGCGCTTCAAACTCCGTGTCATGCGTTCGCTGATCGAACAACACGTGCAGGACGTTGACACCATCCGGGGCGATTGACGGATCAGCGCCATCGTCCAGCAGTCGATTCGTGATCGCCACCCGCGCCTCGACGTCCTTGTTCGCGACCGACTGGAACAGCAGTGGCCTACCGATACCGAACAGCTTCGCAGCGTCCCCCGGCGTGTACTCCTTGAGGAAGTCCTCGTAGGACCCCCGATGCGCGGCGTAGACCAGGCTCACTCGGCCACCCTATCGTTCGAGGGGCCGGTCATCGTTGCTCATCGATGTGGGACCGGTTCCGATACGGGTCTTGGACAAGGTAATTGTCGGGGTCTCGGAACTCGCGCATATACTCCTCGAACGATATTTCTCCGCTCAGGTACGCCTGTCGGAGATCTCGGTACTCACGGCCGTTCCCGTGACCCATGTCCCACAACCCGTCGCGGGGGTCGCCGGGCTGCCACTCGACGAGTCGATGGCCGTCCTTGACAACCCAGTCGTCGCCGATCGGACCGTTCGGGTGCAGCTCTACCCATTGCCGGTCCGGGCCGGGCTGCGGAAGGTCGACCCGGCCGCCATCGATCCGCGTTAGCTGATCGTTGCGGGAGTTGTTCCAGACCTGTTCTTCCTGCCCAGCCCCGTAGTCCGGTCTGCTGTTCGCATACCTCAGACGGTCGCCGTTCTCGTCGTAGCCGAACGACCCGGGTTCGCCGTGCGGTGGTAGTGGCCCCGTTGGCGGTGAGTCAGGCGGATGGGCCGGAGGTGGTGCATCCGCATGGTGTCCGACTGGTGGTGGCCCCGCACTGTGGTGAACGGGAGGCGGCTCCGCGGTGTGGGGAGGGACCGGCTCGGCGCTGTGCGGGACGGGAGGGGCTTCTGCGGTGCGAGGCGCTGCGGGCGGGTCGGGTGTGTGCGGAACCGCCGGTGCCGCCCCGTGTTCGAGCGTGCGTCCGCCTTCCGAGACCAGGCCACGTTCCAGCGCACCCACCTCGGGCAGCATCGACTTGCCCAGCAAGCCCTCCGCGCCCAGAGGTGCCGTGGCGGCCATGGCGGTTGCGTCGAACAACACGTCGCCGGCGTGCTTGCCGGGGTTGTCGATCATTTCCGGTATGTCGTCCACGACCCCGTTGACCGCGCCCCACGGCCCCAGCGGCCCCATCGGGTCACGTAGATGCAGCGGATCCTTCATATGGTTTTCGACGGCCGCTTCCCCGAGCTGTTGCCACGACTCGAGGACGCCGGGGCGGCCCTCGCCGCCGGTGCCGGTGAGGTTCTGCAACGTTTCCGCCGTGGAGTCGAGGCGGTTGTAGAACTGGTCGTGAGCCTCGTTGACGAAATTGTTGAACTTATCCCCGAGCTTCTCTCCGAGGCTGCGGGTGTCGGCGGGCGCGGGACCCGGCGTGGTGTCCGGATTGGCCGGCGTGTGGGCAGCTGAGTCCGCAAGCGCGGTGTTCGTCTTCTGCGCGTCCGCGACCATGGCGTTGACCTGTGCCTCGATCTGGTCGGGCGGTACACCGTGCTGCCGCAACAGGTTCCGAGCCTGGGTCTTGAACTGTTCGACGTCCTGTGGGCGTATCTGAGGCGCGGCGGTGGGCTTCGGTTCTGCCCCTGCGGTCGCAGGATCGTTGGCGCCCAGCAAGTCGCGCAGGTCGCCCCCGACATCACCGGTAGCGGCGGGTTTGCCCTCCGGTTTCTTTGCGGCGTCCTCCACCGACTTGGGCACCGCGAACGGGCCGATCTGACCAGGCGCCTGCGCCGGAACCTCAGGTTTCTTCTCGCCCGGCTGGTCTTTGCCGTCGGCGTCGTACTTGACCTTGTTGTCGACAAGCCTCACGTGGTCGGATGGGCTTACACCTCCCTCGCCCTCGCCTTCGAACTTAATCCCCGCCAGCTCAACCGCTTTCGCCCGCAGCCGTTCCCGAACATGGGTATCGGCCTGAACGAGTCGGTCGGCGTACCAGCGGATGTCCTCGGTGTGCTCGGCCAGAGCCCTGTTCCGGGCGGCGATCGTGGTGATGTCGTAGCGGCGAGTGTCGGTGGCCTTCAACTCTTCACTGACATTGAAGTCGTCCTCTTCGGCGGCCGTGATCGCGGCAACAATCTCGCGGTGTGCGGCGTTGATATCGGTGACACCGCTCTCGGCGAGGTCGGCGGCCTCACGTAGAGCGTCGGCCTGGCTGCCCACGACCGAACAATCAGCGCTCGCCCGATCCAGGGCGGCGTCCTTGCCATCGCCTTCCCATGTGGTGCCGCCCGGTGAGGCAATGTTTTGCCGGTGCTGATCGAACGCGTTCTCCGATTGGGTGGCCGCTGCACGCCAGTCCGTCGCGGCCTCGGTCAGGTGAGTGGTGCTCCACGCCTCGATCTGCGAACGCGTCAGCGACACAGCGTCACCGCCCGCCGCAGGGCTCACACGGTCACCGTGATCGCGTCGCGCCCCTCTTCGTCGGTGGTGTCGTAACGAGCACCGCTGACCGACAGGTCGGCGGCCTGACCGGTGATACGTGCGGCCTGACGCTGACGCACCGAGGCCCACACCGCGTTGACCGCATCAACTCCGGCACCGCTGGGCTGCCAGGATGCTGAACCGCAGACCTGCGCGCCGCTCAGTTCAGTCGCGGCGACGGCCTCGCTACTCGTTGCCGCTGCCTGTAGGCCGACCGCGTCGACGTTCAGTTCGTTTGCCATGCCAATCCCCCAACCGGCCACACCTGGTCGTGAGCCTATCTCACGACTTGCACCTGCACCGACACCTGTTCGGCGGGGTGAGCGGGTCCGAAACTCGGTGGAACCGATGGTGTCCGAGGTGCGTCTAACCCGTCGTGGATAAGTTCGCGGAGGATCTGACGGGGCCGCAGTTGCCGACCGCCGTGGAGGAGTACCTGGCCGGGGAACGCGAGTGGCACCGGCTACTGCGGGGGACTGAAGCCGTGACGCTGGCGGAGTCGGCGGCTGAGCTGACGCGGTGGATCAAACCGTAGCACTACCGCTGGAAGGCCCCGTAGCCCTCGATCGCGTAGACGGGCACCCCGTCAGCGGTGCCCACGACGGGGAACACGAAGCGGTCGGTGTAGGAGTTGTGGACCAGGGCCCCGTCGCCCTCGACGACCGTGTCGGGTCCCATCATCCAGTTCTCGACATAGTCGCGGGACGCCTCGGCAGTAGCGACGGGGACTTTCCCCACGAAGCCGAGGGCGTGGAGTCGTGCTTGGGGATCCGCCGCGATGTCTGAACGGACGCTGACGGCCGTCCATTCGATGCCCTCGATGCCTCTCACAGTTCCAAGGCTAAGCCACTGTGCCCGACAGGAACCGCGGCGCGGAGAGAGCCGTGCCCCGGGATAATCCGGAGCATGATCCCCGCGCACCTCGTTGAGCAGCTGTCCGCCGCGCTGGCCCGGTGGGACGGCCGCGGCCCCACCGAGGACGACATGCTGCACGCGGGCAAGGAGCTCGCGTCGGCGGCGATGGCGGTGCTCACGTGGGACGCAGGCCAGTAGCCCAGCAAGTTCATCCTGTGCGAGCCGCGGTGACCACATCCACGATCACGGCGGCCACCACGGCGGGATCCTCGTGCTCCCAGAACCGCATCACTGTCCAGCCGGCATCGGTGAGCAGGGCGCTCACCCGGGCGTCGCGGTCGCGGTTGCCCGCTACCTTCGCCTCCCAGTAGTCCGTGTTCACGGCGGGTAGCCGATGGTGCTCGGGGCAGCCGTGCCAGTAGCAGCCGTCGACGAACACCGCCACCTTGGCGCGCGTGAATACGAGGTCGGCGCGGTGCCGGCGGTGGGTGTCGAGCGGCGCACGATCAACGCGGTAGCGAAGGCCCGCGCGGTGCACCAACTTCCGCACCGCGAGCTCGGGTTTGGTGTCCCTGCTGCGGTTCCCGCGCATGCTGGCTCGCACCGCGGGGCTGGATGCCCAGCTCTCAGCCATGGAACCAGTGTGGCGCAAAGGAGAGGCTCGGGGCAGAGCGCTACGCGGCGAGCGCGATCACCCTTGGGCCGGCGCAACCCCTATGGCCTGCGGCGCCCCCGTGCTACCGGCGTCGAGGAACCGCATCAGTAGCTCCTCCAGGTCCGCTGGGCTCGCCACCCCGACCCGGACAGCCCCCAGCTGCCAATCAACATGACCGGGCACAAGATCGGTGGGCCCGACGGCGAGGCCGGACACCGTGCCGAAAGCTGGCACGAGCTGATGCGCGTAGAACGCCGCCTGGTACATCCCTTGGGCGACGTACCCGGGGTCGAGGCTCTCGGCGGGATATTTGCACTCCAGCACCAGGGCCCGGTCTCCGCGACGCGCCAGGAGAACATCCGGCCGGATGTTCCGCGCCTGGAACGCCTGCCCACCCCTGTAGGAGAGTGTTCGCGCGAGGTCGCGGTACTTGTCGGCGACCCCGTACACATCCCAGCAGCGCGCGGCCTCACACCACAGGTCCCACGGCTCCCCACCAGGGAAGTCGATGCGGTAGACGGGCCCGCTCGTCATGTAGCCGATCGGGCGCAGGCTGGTGACCGTGGCGCCCGCACGCTCGCAAGCGATCATCACCGCGCCGAGCACGCCCAGCTGGAAGATCGCCTCCGGGAACCCGTCGGGTCTCAGCAACCTTCGCGCGAGACCCTCCGCCCCGCCGCGCTCCACCGCCGCGAAGAAGGCCGCGACCTCGGCGACCACATTCCATGGCCACCCAGACGCCCGTACCGAGCCGATATCGTCGCGCGAGGGCGGCGTCTGGTCGGCCTCGTCGAGCAGGCCGAGGATCGGCAAAGTTCTTACGAGAGTGCCTTCCACATCCTCGGACAGCTGCTCAATCAGCGTCCCCGTGTGCGGCCCTGTCAAGCTCTGCGAGGCGGCCAGCGCCTGGTCGAGCTTGCCCAGCGTCCACGCGAGCACGCTCAGAGTCAGCTGATCGGTGGTGCGCCTACGGCGGCGGATCGCGAACGCCGAAGGCGGCCAGCCCGCCCGCCGGGTCTTGGCCCAGTCCACACGGGTCTGCGGCACGTCCGACCAGAAGCGGTGGCGGTTGGACAAAGTGGGGAGGTGGTTCTGCCACTCCCTCGCCGACTTCGGCCACCTCCTGAGGATCGGGCTGCACTGCAGGAGAAGGATCCGCATCGCGCGGCGCTCCACGTCCTCGGGTGACCACTCCCGTTCGACGGGGGCCGGGGACGCGGCCGCGACGGCGGAGTACAGGTTGCCGACACCCGACCACTCGGAGAGCACCCGCATCAGCCCGCCCTCGTGAACCGAGAGCGCGGTGTCGTCCATCAGGCGCGCATCGCGTGCAGGCTCTGCTGCACCCATGCCCAGTTGCCGGCTGTCAGAGCGGCGGTGCTGGAGATCGCGACCGAGAGGTCGTCGAGTAGGTCCGGCTCGTACTTGGCCACAAGGTTCCCCACCGACACCAGGTACGCCTCTGCGAGGAGCTCTTCCAACAGATCGGCGGGGTGTGTCAGCTTCTCGTCCCCATTCGCCGGCTCGGATTCGGCGGGCTCGCCGTCACCGTCGCCGGACTGGGATTCATCCTCAGACACTGTGGTCGTCGTGCCATCCCCGCCGGCGTCTGCGTACGTGTGCATCCGCAGGCCGTGCTCAACGTAGGCCGGGATGTCCACGAACAGCCCAGGCCCGAGCTGGGCGTCTTCGATCCCGAGGTGAGCCGCGTACAGGCGGGTGACCCGGTCTGTCAGCCAGTCGAGCAGCGTCTCGTCGTTGACGCGGCCCGCGATGATCGCTCGGAAGTCGTCGGCGCTCGCGGGCGGGACGGGCACGTGCTTGAAGCGCCTACTCAGAGCCTGTCCCATCCGGAACACACGCTGCGCGTCCACCGCGTTGTACGTCCCGAGTACACGCCACTCTGAACCCGCCGCGTACTCCAGGGACGGAGGCGTGGCGACTGGTCGGACCCGACTCTCCGGCTGATCGGTCCACTCCAGGTACACGGGGACCGTCTGATCGCCGCTGCCCCCTGTCGCGTCCGGGCCCCGCCAGACGCCGACCTTGACCCGCTTGCCCGACAGCCAGGTGAGCACCCCGCCGAGCACGCGGTCCATGTCCGCTCGGTTCGTCTCGTCGAGCACCAGCCACTGGTTATTGCGCACCGCCACGAGGAGATCACCCTCCACGCTGCGGATCTCGCCGTCCACGACCGTCTCACCGAGCACCAGCTTCTCGAACGTCCACTCCTCCTCGGGCGTCACCCAGGCGCAGTCGATGCCCTCGCTGGTGAAGCCGAACCGCGCCGGGTCTTTGTCCGCCTTGTCGATGACCTGCTCAAGGATCTCGGTCTTGCCAGTGCCCGGCGGGCCAACCAGTAGCACCGCGCGCGACGAGGCGATCGCGACCTCGATCATCCTCTCGACGCGAGCGGAGAGCTGCAGCTCGACCACGTGTGACACGTGCCGGCGGGCAGCCGCCGCTTCCCGGCGCCGGTAGCGCTCGAATGCCTCATCGTCCCCCATAGCGGCAGCGCGCAGCGCCTCGAAGGAGTCGACGTCTGTAAAGGGGTTGCTCATCGCGACGCTGACCTCCCAAGGTCGGCCGCGATGCTCCTCAACGTCTCCAGATAGTGAGGACCGTCCTGAAGGAACTCAGGAGCGGTCATGCCCTTGATCGCAAAGAAGGTCGCGAGCTCCTTCTTCACCGTGGTGTTTCGGACCATACGGAGCTTCGCCCCGCGCCCGTCGTCGAACGATCCGATATTGAGGTCGCCGATCGTTAAGATC
This sequence comes from Mycobacterium sp. 134, assembly GCF_048282715.1. NCBI lineage: Bacteria > Bacillati > Actinomycetota > Actinomycetes > Mycobacteriales > Mycobacteriaceae > Mycobacterium > Mycobacterium sp. 134. The sequence continues at coordinate 16,646 of NZ_JBLVUN010000004.1, read as the reverse complement.
GGATTCGCCATCAGCCCGCGCTCCTCCCAGTCTTCGGCGGTGGCGGACAGCCAGCCGTCGAGCGCAGCTCGCGTCTCCCCGTTCAGCACTTCGAGTGCACGCGATCGGATTCGGGCAGACGCCTCACCCATCAGGTTGTGGTTCTGAGTTCCCTGGTAATGGCTCCCAAGTCCGCACGCGATGATTCCGAGCGACGGAAACCCCATGATCCGGACACGCCAGCCCTTGTTGTTCCTGAGCCGTTGTCCAAGTGACAGCAGGTGAATCTGGATGCTCACGTACTGGATCGGGCCGACAGCGTCGGCGTACTCCTCAACCGATACCTTGCAGTCCTGCAGCCAGTTCTTGAAATCGCTCTGGCTCTCGTTGTTGTACAAGTTGCTGTGCGCGCCTTGCCCGTATGGGTTGATGGTGTGGTCGTACCCCCAGGCGGCAGGCGGGAATCCCTCGCTGATGGCTGGGAGCGCATCTACCCACGCGGCCTCGGCTGCCGTCTCGGAGCGCGCGGTTAGGAACTTGACGACCGGCGTCAGGTCCCAATCAGGGGCGTCGGACTGATCCGTGTCGGTGTCGGCGTCCTCGACCGTGACTTCATCGACTTCGTCAGGCACCCAGCATCCCCCTGAGTGCTCGCCCGATCGCCTCCGCGAACAGGGGCGGCACCGCGTTGCCGACCTGCGAGCAGCGCGCGACGTCGAACTTCCGCCGCGGGCCGTTGATCGTGTACCTGCCCCGGAACTTGAAGTCGTCGGGGAAGGACTGCAGCCGCGCCATCTCCCGAACGGTGACGTTGCGAGGCTCGGCGTAGTGGATGAACTCGTCCGGGTGGGTGGTGATCGTGGACACCGGTGCGTCAGGGTCGATGAGCACCTTCTTGTCCTTCTTCGTGCCCATGGACAGCAGGAACTCTTTCGTCAGACGGCCCTTCGGCTGTGTTGCGTGGGCCGTCGAGTACAGGTCCAGGATTTGCTCCCCGTGCTTCGTGTACCGATGGGAGTCCGGAATCGATCCGGCGCGGATTCCGCGGCGCAGGGCTCGCGCGTACGGCCCCTCAGCCTTGATGTACTTCGAGGAGTCGTATTTGGGCGAGTCCGGGCACTGCACGCGGCCGCCCGGGTTGTGCAGGTCCGCCAGCGCCTCCGCGGCCGTCACGGGCCTATCGGTCGGGAGTCCGTGCGCGAGCAGGTGCTCCTCCTGGACCTTGTCCAGGTAGCGGAAGAAGTCCGAGGGGGAGATCCCCAGGTCGTTCCGCACGCCGATGATGATGGCCCGCCGGCGCACCTGGGGGACACCGAACTCGCTGGCATTGCCTATCCCGAAGTCGGCCTCGTAGCCGAGCTCCTTGAACGCTGCCACAACCTCGGCTGCCACTGACTCCTGGGCATCTTCACGGGGCCGTGATCGGAAAGCGCGGGTGATGCCCTCGACGTTCTCGATCAGAGCCACCTTCGGCCGAACGAGGTCGACGACTTCCAGGAGGCGGTGGACCAGGTGGTTCCGCTCGTCTGTGCCGTTGCGGGCGCCGCCCACCGAGAACCCCTGGCATGGGGGCCCGCCGGCGACGAGCGTGACGGCACCACGCAGCCCGCGCAGTCGCTTTTTGTTCGCCGAGTTGCCCAAGAAGGTGTCGATGTCGTGGGGGGCCTGAGGCACCCAGTCGGGCCACTCCGCGTAGGCGTTGTAGGACGCGTCCGCCCCAACGAGATTCGTGCGCAGCGTGTCGAACGCCATCGGGTCGCGCTCGATCGCGAACAAACCATCCCACCCCGCGTTGTGCAGACCCAGGGACAGACCACCGCAACCGGCGAACAGATCGATGCTGGTCAGGCCTTCGTCGGGCATATGGCCGCGCTCCCTCTACTCGTGGCCCATCTCATCCTGAGTCGATGGCTCGTCCCTCATTGTGCTTGACGGCAGACTAGATCCTGGTACCGACACCGCCCGATCGCCAGGGGAATGAGCAGGCACGATGGCCTTTCGCCGGCAGCCGCGGCGCGGCTCGGTCACCAGCACTCGTGCTTGCCCGACGCCATCTCAGCCGGTGTGTATGGCAGGAAGCACGTGCCGCACTTCGTCGGGGCTGCGGGCGCCGTACACCCGCAGCGCTGGCAGTGCGGGCACTTGAAGTCTTGGCAGTTCTCGCAGCGGCCGCTGGACGACTTCGCCTGGAATGTCTTCTCGCACACGGGGTTGGAGCACTCCTGCGAAGGGAAGGTCCAGGTGCCCGCCCCGTTCACGGTCGTGGGCCTCAGGGCGAGGAACACGTACCGCTCCTCATGATCGATCGCCGCCTCCACCCGCATCCCGTCGAGCACGGACCCGGTCTTGTACTCGATCCCCTCGTGGAACTCCCGCCGCACGGCGGCCTCCATCGCCTCAGCGGCGATGCGCCTGAACCCCTCCTGGGCGAAGTCCTTCGGCGGCTGAGGGTCGTCGTAGGTCGTCGCCGATGTGGTGACGACCCCGTCGAGATCTGCGACCGCGAGGATCCAACGGGAACCGGCCGGGAGCATCTCGAGCACGCGCAGCATGGTCGCCGGGCGGGAAGCCTCCGTCCGGGCGTACAGGCCGGCCATCAGGTCCGCCGGATGAAGCGAGGCATCGCGCCGGTCGCTCTCACCCACGGGCATCAGAACCTGCGCGGCGAACTGGTCGGACACCCGCTCTTCGATTTTGCGCCGCTCCCCGTCGACCATGTCGATGAGCGAAAACCCCCACTGGTCGTGCGTCTGCTGCAGGTGATGGCCGAGCTCGTGGAGCAGGGTGAAGTTGTCACGGCGGTAGGTGGCCGGGTGGAGGTGGATTGTGGGCGGGGTTGGACGGTAGTAGCCGCCTCCGCCGCAGCCGGTGTCGACGAGGCCGTCCTCGATCTCCACCTCAATCCCCGGACTTCGCAACAGCGTTCCTAGCGGATTGTCGCGCAGCGCCGCGAAGTTGAAGGTGGTGCACTCCTCAATGATTCGAGCGGCGATCGCTCGGGCATCAAGGCCGACGGCGAGGTCGTCCCACCCGTCCACGGGACTACCCGGCGTCCCGGCCGGCTCGGCCGATGGCGTCGCGCAGCTTGGTCTCCCGGAGGGCGTCGCTGTCGTTGCGCGCCGCCAGCGCGAACTCACGACGGGCGAGGCGGCGGATGTCGGCTTCCCCGATGCCGGTCTCCTCGGTCCGTGCCACGACCAGATGCTTGTAGCTCGGCCAGGCGATGTCGATGACGACGTCCGCGAGCGGGTCGGCTCCGACGAGGGAGTCGCCGTCGACACCGAGCCGCTCGGCGACGGCGGTGAGCTGCTCGTCGGTGACTGGCACGACGCCGTCCATCAGCGCTCGCAGTTCGGGCAGCGCTAGTCCCAGCACCGCAGCGACGATCCGCGAGGTGCCCCCGGCTTGCCGGACCTTCTCCGAGTCGAGGAATGCCCCTTCCTCGGCGCCGCCGGTGTTGAAGCACAGCTCGGTCCAGTGTTCGACCATCAGCCGGTCGGCGTCGGTGTTCTCCGCGTCGCGGGCCGAGCCCGGCGCGAAGGCCAGTCCGGGGTCGTCTCCGTCGTCCAGCGCGAAGGAGATCGGCGGGATCCGGTCGGGCGGGAGCAGCCGGCCGAGGCTGCGGTCCAGGAGATGGTTGCCGATCCCAGTCTCCCGGGTGGGCCACAGGGTGACGGAGACACCGAGCGGCGAGTCCTCCACCACCAAGCCTGGTGAGAACGACACCTCACCGGGAAGCGTCACGGGCCAGGCCAAGACGAACCCGTGCTTCGCGGCGGCGATCACCGCGAGCCCCGCCACCTCGCCCTCCCAGGACAGGATCCACAGGTCGCCGGCGCGGACCTGATCGCCCTGCACGCCGCGGTCCCAGAGCTCGTGCGCAGATGCCGGTACGCCTATCGGTCGATCACCGCTCACTCCTCACCTCCCACGGTCGTCGCTGAAAAAGAATCGCCAGAGTACAGGTCATGAGTCGAACAGCCGATTCCGGTAGACCTCTCGGGCCACCTCCACCTCATCCTCGGGCAGCTTTCCCAGGTGCTCGCACTTGCCAGCATGCCCCGTGACGGCCTTGTGAACCGGGTGGATGTAGCGGGAGGTCCACCATCCTGCGGAACCGAGGCGTGTCGCGTGGATCTCGGGCATCGCGCGGCTCGGCTTGTCGCCGGGTTTAGGATCGCTGGTAACTCGCGGGAGACCGGCCCACGTCGTGTCGTCGCGGCGGTCATCCATGCACGCCATCGGCCGCACCGGCTTGCCGACGCGCGCGGGGTGCTCGGTCGAATCCTTGTGTACCCAATAGACATCGCCGAACTCAGCGTCCCCACCTGGCATGAGCGGCAGCCTACAAGCGGGTGCCGACAGCCCCCGGATGCCGCGCTGGCTCAGTTCACACCCCCCAACCGGCCTCAGCCTCACCGCCGTTCCACTCGCGGGCGACTCCCCGAAGAGCGGCGCGGCGCGCACCCCGTCCAGCTCGGTGGGGCTGACGGTGCTTTGGCCAGTGGCACATCCAGCAGGAGCAGACCTCGACACCCGTGAAGATCCACTGCCAGTAGCAGCGACCGGTACGGCTGATGGTCCATTCGGGATCAGGGTCAGGAAGGTCGCACACGCTGCCTGCGCAGCGGTGGACAGGAACGACGCCGACTTCACGGCGTGCGACGCGGACGGCGAACGGAGCGTGGGCATCGGTGCGGGACATCGGCGGATCCTCGGAAACTGTGGCGCCCCAACGAGTCCCGCAGATCCGCTGCGGGATGGGGCTACCGCGGTCTTCGAAGACCGCCAGCCGAGGTCGCTCGCACAATTGGTGGGGCTACTCGCGTGTCTGAGGCATTCGGCGGCTCGGGATTTGAGCGGGGTTCGGACCCAAGGCTTACCTGGTTCATCCGGTGCCATGACCTGTCTTCACCGCCGCGCCACTTCTCAGAGTGCAGCAGGTTGAGCAAGATTCGTTGGCATTGGCGGCAGTATATGTGTTGCCGGCCCACCTTCACCGCAGCTGCGGCGAGTAAGGCGGCGACTCGCGTCCTGACTTCACCGTCGATGACCCTGAGGTGGATGAGATGTAGTAGGACGGCGATTGCGATCTCCGGCGCGGACGCCCTGGCTTGAACTTCAACGTCCTCGGGAGTCAACGGAGTCAACGGTGACTCCCTGATGCGAACGACGATGGCTGCGGTGCCGGTGGACATCAGCAGATCGCTCTTTCTGAGATCAGCGACTTCGCGCCCGGCGTGCCAGTATGCGCCGTCGTACTCGATCCCTATCGGGATGCCGTTGCCACCACGGAAAAGCATGTCGAGCCAAATCCGCTGATCGGCAGGAACCGGCACGCCCTGTTCTCCAGGCCCTAGTACCAGCTGCAACACGCTGAAGATGTCACTTTCGAGCCGAGATGAGCGGGGTTCGTCCGCGGAGCAGTGCGGGCAGACGTCACCGCGCACATAGCGACCCCGCGGTGAACCTGAATACTTTCGGACCATGGGGTGAAGGTATTCACGGGTGCTGACAAGTTGGCGTCCATGCTGGGTCGATCACTCGGCCGGCCCCGCAGGGCGTCTGGGACGGTCACCTGACCTGATGTGCGCGGCCGCGATCTTCCGGCCCTCGTTGAAGTAGGCCATCTCCACCGCGTCCGCTCGGACACCCTCGACAGCTGCGATGCCGTGATTGTGGTCAATCCACCTCGAATGGGTAGATGGATCCCACGGCCCGTTTCGCGAGATATCCCAACCGTCAACCGCTTTCAACGCCACGGCCACGAACTGGTCCAGGATCAGCGCTCGGCCAGTTCGACGGTCACGGGCGTCTGCGGCGTAGAGGAACTTGGTGAAGAACGACGGGCCGAGGTACTTGAGGTAATGCGGCTGCCCTCGCAACATCGCGATGTAAGCGTCGACGGTGTTGCCTCTCTGCACCGTCTCGGCGACCGACTGCAGGGCGTCGTCCACGCGGCGAGAGTCGTTATCCCGGAATACCCGCGCGCGACGGCCGACGAGGAACGCTGAACTCCCGGTACCCCAGACGTAACCAGCGAGCAGCGACTGCGGCAGGCCGTGTCTGTTTGCGGTGTCGAGCAGGTCGGCCCTCGTGATCGTGCGGTAACCGCGGTGCACTGCGGGCAGCTGTTCGAGGAAGTTGCCCCAGCTCTCAGGCACCCGCGGCGTCCACCACGCAGGCCGAAACCGGAAGCCGTGCGCGAGAACCTCATCGTCGGAGCGAAACTCCACGTGACGTCTACCCCCTTGAATCCCCGCGTGCGCGATCGAAACTCCACCGGATGGCCGCGGCCAGATTCGCCATATATCCGGCCTCCAGTTCGCTGTCGTGTTGGCGCTGGATCCACGACGGGTGCTTCACGTTGAAGATGTACGGCACGCCCTTCGGAAGCCGTCCCCGCGGAGGCTCGAACGGCGACACCGAAACCCGCGCCCGCGGGAAGAAGAACCTCATCACCCGTTCGGCGTCACGGCCCAGCGTAATCACCAGCCGCGGCCGGACAATCTCCAGTTCGCGGTGCAGAAACGGGGAGCAATTGACGATCTCGTGCTGATGAGACGCGCGGTTCTTCGGCGGGTGGCAGTGCACCGCGTTGCTGATGAAGAGATTCTTCTTGCCGCGTCCGGCGAGCGCGATGGCCTCATCGATCAGGTCACCGCTGCCTTCGGTGAACGGGATCTGGGTCTCCATACACTTCTCGCACAGACTCTGCCCGACCAGCGCAACCGGTGAGGTCAAGCAGCCGTATCCGGGCGCGGAGGCGGTAACGCCGTCGATGTTCAGCCCGTCGCAGCGCCTGCAACGTTTGATCTGATCGTCGAGGGCGACTTTGAGCAGCTGCCGCGAGGCAACGGTGTCGTGTTCTACCGCGTTCGAGCTCACCGGTGGAGTCTAGGTACGTCGAGACCTGTGACGGGCTAGATCACGGGTAACTGCACCGGCCCGCTGTGGCCAGCCAGCTGCCGCGCCCGCTCAAGGGGGCTCCCCGAATCTCTGACGCCATGTAGGTGTCCGACCCTATCCGCGAACTGCATGTCGGCCCGAACCTCGCCAGCGTCGGCGATGTACACCACCGCGACCGGCTGACTGTGACCGTGGGGCGGGCCCGGGAGGGCACTCGGGGGCGAGTGTGCCGAAGACCCCGCTGGGTCGGTCAAGCAAGAGGTGAGCCCGTCGCATTCCACTGCTGCAGTGCCCGCGAACGTCAGCCGCACCGCAGTGTCGCCGGGCGGTTTCACCGCGACAGTGGTCCACCGGAGCCGGCTCATCGCTGGTCCTCTCCGCATTTCGCGCACCAGGTGATCCGCTCGGGCGCCACCCTCCCGCACCGGCCGCAGGTGTGTGCCAGCTCTGCAAGCGTTGCCCAGACCAGCACGCGCCCAGCGTCGGTGTTGGCGGTGAAGACCGCCCTCGGAATTGGGGTGGCTGCGTCGATCATCTGCACTACGGCGGCGGGTTCCACCTCGGCGAGATCGACGACCAGTCGGTCAATGCAGGCTTGCCAGCCTGGGCGATCACTGGGGATGACCGGATCGTTCACGGCTGCTCCACCATGATCGACGCCGGCTCCGCGAGGATGCGCGCCACCACGTCGCGTTGCCGGTCCGACAGCATCTCCTGGGTGTAGCCATCGCACATAAGCGCCCACCAGACCGTGGCAGTCGACGGGCAACCGGGACAGACGCGCGGACTGATGACGCCGAACCGCCCTTGCCGCGGCGGGTAGTCCCACCCCGCCTCGTACGCCTCGTCCGGCGTCAGGACCTCCTCGACACCACAGCACTCGCACACGTGTCGGAGCACCATCGCGAGCACACCACGGCGGAGCTCGCCAGTGCTCGGCATGATCACATCACCCGCCGGGCGATCGGCGTAGTGCGCGGCGTCGGGCACCGGAACGACTTGGATCCCGCCGACCATCACCGTTTCCCCGGAAAGCATCGCCGCAAGCTCACCGCGGGTGACGAGCACCATACCTTCCGCAGTCCCGGCGTGGGACTGCGCCGCTGTCCGGTCGGTGTCTTCGACCGCACGTACTCGCACCATGCCGCACGGGGAGCCGAGGGTGCGAGCGCTGTGGGGGTCGTCCAACTTGTCGGTGAGCGCCTGCAGGTTTCGGGTCGTGAGTTCGACGCGGCGTGCGTCGGCGTCGTACTTCATCGCTCCTGTCTCGTCAGTACCAGCGTCATCGTCGGCTCGCCGATCGTGACTGCAGGATCGTGCACCCGGAGCGGAACGGTGGTCGCAATTCGGGCGTTCTCCAACCAGTCAGGGCGCCGGGTCGAGCCCCTACGAAGCGTCACTGACATCAATACCAGCGGCGATCATCTTCGGCCACAACCACTCTCGTAGGAACAGCTGCTGACGAGACACTCCCTCTTCGAACGCCAATTGCTCGAGAAAGTCCGCTTCTGGACCCAGCAGCCGGACCTTGCAGTCGCGATTGCGCTGACGCGTTTCGGACCCGCTGCGTTGGGTCCTTTTCGTGTCCGCACTGCTGCGCGGTTGGGAATTCGTCATCACGTGGGCGGGGAGTCTCCTAGTGTCTCGATGCTGGCGCAATCAGTGGTGCGCTCGTCCGTGTACTCAATAAGCGTAATGTTAGTAGGGCAGACATTTTCGTTGGCGCACAGGGTACTTGTGGCGTGCCAACCAGACCCAGCCAAACAGATCCGGAGCGCGCTGAACTCTGGGCTCAGCGCCGACAAGCAGTAGGTCAACGCATTCGCAATTTGAGAATCGAACGCGGGCTCACGCAGGAGGCCCTTGCCCTGGAGTCCGGAGTGACCCGCAACGTGCTGATCCACGTTGAGCATGGAAAGCGTGGCCTGCTCTTCGAACGGCTATACGACTTAGCGGAGGTGCTCGGGATCCCGGCCGGCGACCTGCTGGTTGACGAGACAGGCCCGAAATTGCCCACGAAACCCCCGAGCTCGGACCGCCGCGAGCTCGGCGCTCAATGAATGCGTAGAGAGATCGTTGCAAGCCCCGGCACCGGGCCTTAACTACTCGCATCCCAGCCGCAGCCGACCGCAGTACCGGCCCGTTGATAGCTTTGCACTACTAGTAGCACTTTTGACGGGTGGCCCTCAGGAGTGGCCCCACTGAAGAGCCGGTATTGAGGTAACCAGCCGGTCGCGCAAGTGGTGCGTACCACAGAGCCGTCGCCCACAATTCAGCATCAGTCTCTACTGCCAATCGCGACGTTGGCATGCCCGTACGGTGGCAACGACCCGTGCGCCGTCGTCGGTGAGCCTCATGGGACGTCCGCGCTCAGCGCGTACGAGTAGCTTGGTGCCGAGTTCGCTTTCGATGCGGTTGATTTGAGACACCAGTACGGCCTGACCGACGCCGAGCTCTTCGGCGGCGACCGTGAGCGTGCTGTAACGCGTTGCCGCAGCGAATCGCTCGAGCCGTTCCCGTCCACCGATTCCCGCCAGTGCGGGCCGGATGAGATCCGGTGCCTCAACGGCGACTTGCTCGGCGGCGAGGGTGGAACTGTGGCTGCCGCCACCTCGTCCTCGCATCGGGATGGCGTGAGTTTTGGCCCAGCGTGCCATGTTGGCTGTGCTCATACCGGCCTCGTTGGCAATGTCGGGTAGCGTGCGTCGTTTGTTGACGTACTGGTCGTAGAGCCAGTCCCGGTCGATTGTCGTGCGGGCTTGCAGACCAGGTTCACGTAGCGCCAGATCGTAATCACGGGCGAGTCGGGCGATGATCTGGCGACTGACTCCAACCGACGCCGCAATATCTTTGAGCGACATCCGTTCATGCTCGTAAAGGTCGGCCAAACGCTCCCGTGAAAGCGTCTGCTTGGCGGTCAGATACGCGCGGTTGTAAGGGGTCGAGAGCGTCGCGCCATTATCCGGATCCGGTCGGGGCACGGGGTGGGTCTCCAGAAGGTAGCGCACTGCGTCGAGGCTGGTGTTCAACCGCTGTGCAGCTGCACCGAGCTTGACTCTGTCCGCCGCAATGACTTGGTGCAGACGGGCGATGTCGACCACGGCGGGGTCGGGTCCGGGTAGATCGAGCCCGTCGAGCACTTCCTTTGGCGGGTGCCATGTCACTGGTTCGTCGTCGATGTTCTGGTCGGCCAAGAACTCGCGGGCGTGTTCCTTGAGCGCTTGAGCCAGTTCGGGTGTGAGGTGGCCGGGGAAGTCGGCGGTCTTGGTGCGAAAAGCGCTGTCGTCCCGAGCCCATGGCGACGTGCTGGCGGGACGCCCGCTAAGGCGCTCGAACAGAAAGCAGCGGGCGATCCGCGCCCTGGCCGGACCCGGTCCCGGGGTGGCGGTGTCGCGGCAGATCTGTGTCCATATCTTGTCGGGCAGCAGCATCGTGTAGTCGAGCTGGCGGCGGCGCTGGTAGTTGATCGGAACGCCATGGTCGGCGAGGTAGTCGGCCATGCGGATGAGAGCAGCGCGAATACTCGACCACTGGTCCTGCTTTTGCAGCAGCTGCAGAACCCGAGATACGGCGTGGCCCGTGATGGGATAGTCAATCGCGCCAGCGGCTTCGTCGAGGTTGAGCTTGCTGTTGACCAGCAGAAGGATGCTGGACAGTGCTGGACGCAGTTGCCATTGGTGACACGTCTCAATCGCCAGCGGTAGCGACCAGATCGGCCACAGCATTGAGGGCACACGGCGCGACATGTCCGCGGTGCGCTGCGCGCCAGCGGCCGGCTGAGCGGGTACTGGAGTGCCGATACGGTAACGCAATTGATCGCTTGGATTGAGCAGTGGCCCCAGGGCGGTGAGCTGAACTCCGGTGAGCACCGGCGACGTGTTCTTACCCCACGAGATGTTCGTGGCGTTCACAGCCGATCCGCGTTCCCTCGAGGAGGTCACCAACCAACGCAGCGAGTCCCCGGCGTGCGCCACGTCGGGGCGATCAAGGGCTTTCAAGGCAGCTACCACGCCGACGCCGGCAGTTACGGCCCGTGCCGGTGCCGCCAGCCCAGGCTTCGTATCGGTTCGTGCCGGACCGCGCCGGACATCCGAGGGCTCACCAGTGGCCCGGTAGATGCGGTTGAGGTCTTGCGGGATAACGGCTTCCAGGTCTTGGGGTGTGGCGTAGGCCAGCGCGCGGCCGGCGACGGCCCGGATATCCGAGAGAACGTTGAGTCGTGGCTGCGGCGATGCCTGGTACACCCCGAACGTTGGGGTCTCGCTGTCGAGGACGCTGTTCACGACCCGCTGTGCGTGTATCACTGGGTGATCTGTATCGAATGAGGCGACGGTCGCGGTGGTGAGGTCGGCGCCGCACCTCGGTGGGGTGCGGCCGGTTGCGTCCGCGGCCGGGTGCGAACAGCGTCCGGGTTGCGGAATGATGTCGCCGATGTGTGTGCGACGGCGTTGGACCGCGTCGCAGTGTGGACAGGCATCGGACAGTAGACAGTTATGGGTGGTGCAGGCGAACGTCCAGCCCAGTCGCCATCTCAGTTGCCAGCGTCCCCCGGTCGTGTCCAAACATGCTGGGCAGAACCGCGATCCCCGTCCCCGGCCCCAGGGGAAGGCTCGACTGAGCATCCGTGAGTCGGGCTTGATGCGCACCGCCCGATCCGAATAGTGCTGCAGCGTCATCATTTCCAGCGCATCACGGTCGATTCCGGTCGCCGTCCTGATCATGTCGGCTTCGTCAGAATTCAGGCGCACGATCCAGGCGGTGGTGTCCATCCCGTTGTGGGGGCTCAGCCCGACGGCGGTCAGGAGGTCTCCGAAGGCGGTGTGGGTGCGGTGAGCGATCGCTTCCAGCCACGAGTCGATCGCCTCACCCCCGATCGGGGCAATGCGCATCGGCAGTGTGCGCACGGCGTTCATCCGGCCTTGCCGATCCTTGTCGTCAGTCTTCGCGCCTCGAAGGCCGTTTCGAGTTCCCGGCGGGCCTTTTCCGATGCCTCGTCGTTCTTGACGAGATCCATCAGCTCACGGGATAACAGTTCCGCCCCCGTGCGCACGGCTCGTTGGCAGCCCCGATTGATCAGAGTCATCAGCGAACCGATGTGTCCGGTGCTGCGGGCGAACAGATACTCCGAGAGGTCGTCGGCCAACATGCCGGGGTGCTTGTCAGCCAGCGCGATCCGCTGCTCGAGGGCGAGGAGCAGTTGGCGCCATTCGCGGCGGCCCTCATCGGTGTTGATCACGAACGGGCCGATGTCGAGCTTGGTGGTGCGTCTGCCGGTTTGAGCGATCACCGCGTCTTCGTATGAATGCCCTTCGGAGAATAGCCCCCGCGCCGCCAACCCGACGCCGACGAAGACGAGGGTGACGGGAAACTCGTTGGCGATGTATTTGAAGTGGTTGCTGATCTCCACGCCGACGGTGTTGCGCCATCGCAGAAAATGCAGATCATCAACGATCAGCAGCTTGGTCTCGCAGGCCAGTACGCAGTCCAGTGCCCGGTGAGCGAAGTGGGCGGCGTTGCCGCGGGACATCCCCGGATGAGCAAAGAACGACAACATGGCCCGGTTGAATTCGACCATGCCGGTGTTGCCGGTCAACCCGACCCGGCATACCGGCCACCGCTCGTGACCCTCAGTGGTTTCAGTCCCCAATTCTTTGATCTCGCGACGGTGGAACTTCCTGGCGAAATCCAGCACCGATGTGGTCTTCCCTAGTCCGGGAAAGGCATCGATCGCCACCGCTCCTTTGGCCTTGTCGCCGTCTTGGACGTTACTGTCGACGATGTCCCACAAGTCTTCATGCAGGGCGGCCAGCTGCGGTGTTCTGATCGGGCCGAGATTGGCGTGCCACTCACGGCGCTGCCGATTGTAGTCGTCGTGGGCATCTTCGCTGAGCGACTCAATTTGCTTGCGGGTCAACGGCTCCGGTGGAATCCGGGCAGCGGTGTTCACAAATCGCTGCCAACCCTCTTTGCGGGCCAACGTCAGATTGTCCAGCCGGGCCTCGGTCTCCGGTTGGGCCGGATTTTTCTTGGCCATCACGCGTCGTCCAGCGCGTCGGCGTAAAAGTCGTTGGCGGGGTCGTCGAGTTCGTCCTCGGCGTCGTCATCGCCGGTCTCGGGATCGGGTTCTTCGATCGTCGTGTCCGTGTCCTCGTCGGCGGCAGGATCTGCTGTCGCCAACACGCGAGCGACCGACGGCAGAGCGGCGACCTCGTCCTGTATCTCAGTCTCGTCGATCAGGGTGGCGTCGCGGGAGAGCCGCAAAGCCATTCGCCGTTCGGCCAGCGTAGAGCCTAGTCCGAGGTTCCACCGCTCCAACAGATCCGCCACCGCGAGCCGGTCATCGGGGTAGGTGTACTTCGACGCGGCGAGCTTGCGCGCGAACTGCAGCGCGTCCTCACTGAGCGGCATCTGCAACGACGGGGCATGCTCCCACACCAGTGGGTGCCACTTGCGCGTATCGGGATCGCGGAAATAGGCGCGGGTGATGTCGTCAGGATCGTAGTGAATGGGCCAGCGGCCCTTGGCTTTCCCTTTGTACGGGCTGGTCATGTTACGAAACGGGTTCAGTGACGGCCCGTTGTAGCGGCGGGAACCGAAGTCCACTCCATAGTGCTGGATCTTCCGGAACTCGGTCTTGAGGAACTCGTAGGCCAAATCGGGATCGCGCGGAGCCTCGATGTAGCCGGCGCGAGCGACGCCGTGCTCAAACATCTGCGCCGGCGACATCCGCAATCCCGGCACATGCGGATCGATCAAGCTGTCATGCGGTCGGCGGTGATACACCACAGCCACCCACTCGCGGATGATCGCCTCCAACTCGTCCAGGTAGAAGAACGCCTCAGATTCCGGATCCAGTCCGCGGGAGTGCACATCCGGGCCCTTGTAGCCCGGCAGCGCCTGCAACAAGTCCTCGCGGATGGTGCGGAAGAATCGCTCCACGGGGCCCTTGTCACGTCCCGTCCGCAGTCGCGCAGGCTGGATCGAAATCCCCATCCGCTGACAGACGCTGGTCAAATGCTCGGATACATAGATCTTGCCGTGATCAATAATGACCGTTTCCGGCACGATCGCTGGCCCGGCCGCGCCGACCAGGGACCCAGCGATCGCGTCGACATCGATCAGGACTGACCTTGGGACTCCGTGCTCGGGCCATACCGCTTGCGCTGGCCAATCCTTTCCCGCTGGTCGGGGCCGGTAAGCCTGATACAGCACTGACGCTGCGTCGACCGACTTCGTGGACACCGGCGTCAATCTGATTCCTGTGACGCACCGGGTGTACCAGTCCATTCCGATCGACAGTTCGGCCTGCACCCACCGCAACGTGATCGGATCCATCGCAAAAACATCCAGCCGCGTGGTGTCCATCAACAGGTACTCACCCGGCCGGGTCGGGCGCAGCTTTCCATACACACCATCCGGCCGTTCAGCAATGTCGCGGTTCCGTTTGGTGCTCAACCGAAACGTCGGGTACCGGCTCTCCAGCTCGGCAAGGACGCGGAATGCCGTTGCGCGGGACGGTAATTCCACGACCCCCTCGCCGAACCGCGCGACGACTCTAGCGTTGGTTCTGTTGATTACCATCGTCTGCGAAGGACGCGACTGGTCTGTGTGCTCCACCATCACTTCAATGGCGGTCTCGGTCCACCGCGGGTCTACATTCGCCCCCGGGCCTGCAGTCCTTTTCGCCCGCGTCGACGCCAGACCCGCTTCACCGTACTTCTGGAACTGCTGAACCCAACGTTCGATTGACCGGACCCCAGCACCAAGCTCCCGCCCTTTGCTTGCGTAACGCCTCGACAGTGGCACAACGGCTTGGTACTCCGGCCGCGGCTCCCCAGGAAGCGCCAACTCCGCACTACCCGAACGGAATCCGGTGAGCACTTCGCGGACGTGCGCCGCTCGCTCGATCATCTCGTTGCGCTCGACGTCGCTGAGCTGTGCGAGAACAACCCCGGCAGGCTCGAAGTCGTCATCGCTGCACGGTCCCTCCGAATCCGGGACTACTCGTGTGCTGTCTGACAGGAGAAGGTCATTGAGGCGGGCTCGGATGACCGCCTTCTTCGACGTCCCTTTCAATACGACGTCCATGCCTGTCTGACCAGTGTGGATCTCAACGATCTCCACCAACTCACCATCGTGCACGAGCCTAGTACCCACACCGATTCGTACCCCAGCTGAAGTCATATCGACATCCTCAGTTCTGTTCGCCCGCTTAGTCGCTCGCTCAGATCGATTAGAAGTTCTTGACGCCAGAGAAGGTGCAGCACAGCAGACTTGACATGATTGATCGGCTCCCCTGGCAGACACCTGAACGCATCCGCAAGTTGTAAGCCAACCAGATTCTTCTCCCGCACTTGTGCCAGCAGCTCTGGGCGGAACATCCAACTGCGCCGGTATCCCGCAAGGAAACGGACATTCTCCAACTCAACTGCGTTGGGTTCGGTCGCCACTTCATAGCGCCAGCCGCGCGCCTCAACGAGTCCGCGGGTCCACTCGAATGTGAAAGCGACCTTGGGATCCGAGAGACGGCCGGCGGGCTTCACATCCACGACTACAGGGCCTGCATCGGTGATCAAGAGATAGTCCGGGATGTGCTTTCGTGGCTTGCGATCGACCGTAGCTCGGAGCAGGAATGGCTGGGCGACAATTTGCCGCGCGCTGGTATCAAAATCGGCAAAGAGCAAGCGGGACAATTCAAGTCGCGATTCATAGATGACGTGACGGCCAACGGTGCTCGACCAGTAGGTCCCCGAGTAGTGCTTCTGCCCGCGGTGCCACCGAAACGTCCGCCACGGAGCCGCGTTGGCAAGTTCGTTGATACCCACCGAAGCCCACTCTCGGGCAACCTCACTGAGGTCGTCAGCACGTCGGTATGAGACAGAGGCAGTCGGCACCTTGTCTCCACTGCGGCCCATCGCAACCACCTCTGCCCTGCAATCGGATCTAACTGCTCTGACGGCCCGATCATCACATAGCCGCCGGCGCAGGCCTCGGATTGACCAACCCGCGTGTCTCACGAACCTGGCGGATCCGCCATCGCTCCGCCATCACTCGTGAGATTCCGCCACGTTCCGTGAGAACCTACACAGCTACGACCTACGCGCCATATTGGTGAATCGCGAGAAGTGAAGCTGGTGCGCCACAGTGATATTCGCCGTCGGGCCGTTACGATGCTTGCCCAGGATGATGTCTGCTTCACCACCACGCGGATCTTCCCGGTCGATCGCGTCGGGGCGGTGCAGCAGCAGGACCATGTCGACTATCCTGCTCCAGCGTGCCCGATTCGCGAAGGTCAGACACTTGCGGCCGTCTTGTCGGTGCGTTGCTCGGGCCTCGGTTCAGCTGGCTGATCGCGATCACCGGCACGTCGAGTTCCTTGGCCATCAGCTTTAGGCTTCGCGAGAAGTCCGACACTTCCTGCTGACGTGACTCGTACTTCTTGCCCGAGGCTCATCGACTGCAAGTAGTCGACGACGACAAGCCGAAGGTCCGTCTTCTGGGCCAGCCGTCGGGCCTTGGCGCGGATCTCCATCATGGTCAGGTTCGGCGAATCGTCGATGAACAGCGGCGCCGCGCTGATCTGGCTAATCCGGGGGCCAACTTGGTCCAGTCCTCGTCGCTCATCCGACCGAGCGCATATCGGCGAGTTTGATCCTGGCCTCCGCCGAGAGCAGTCGCATGACGATCTCGAACTTGCTCATCTGCAGCGAGAAGATGACGCTGGCCATCCGGTGCTTGATCGAGCAGGACCGCATGAA
>NZ_JBLVUN010000002.1:0-7922 GCF_048282715.1 Mycobacterium sp. 134 | reverse complement strand
TGTCGTCTGCCAGGAGGATGGGACCAGTGTGAGCTGATTTTGCCAGGGTGATGGGACCACCTGGATTGCCAGTTATGGGACCACCGGCGCGTCGCGTCGGTGGTCTCTTCATCTGTTCGTTTGATCGCCGTGATGGTCCAAGTCACGGAGGCGGCGGGCATGGCTTTTCGGGAGGTCAGTGTGAACGAGATCAGGGAAGTGCTGCGGGTGTGGCTGGGGGTCGCGGGGCTACCGGCACCGGGGTACCGCACGATCGCCGCGCATTGCGGCGTGGACCGCAAAACGGTGCGCCGCTACGTCGAGGCCGCGCAAGCGGCTGGTCTGCGCCGTAGCGACGGCGTCGAGGCTGTCGATGACGGGTTGATCGGGGCTGTCGCCGACGCGGTGCGCCCAGTACGCCCCGATGGCCACGGCGCAGCGTGGGAACAGCTGCTGGGGTTTGAGGACCAGATCACCGCGTGGGTGGCCGGCGATGGTCAGGCGCGGCCGTTGACGATCACCAAGATCCAGACGTTGCTGGCCCGTCAGGGGTGCGTGGTGCCGTATCGAACGTTGAACCGATTCGCCGGTGAGCGTTGCGGTTTCGGCCGCAAGGACACCACGGTGCGGGTCGCTGACGGGGATCCCGGGGTGGAATGCCAGATCGATTTCGGCTACCTGGGGATGCTGACCGACGCCACCGATGGGCGGCGTCGCAAGGTGCACGCGTTGATCTTCACTGCCGTCTACTCCCGGCACATGTTCGTGTGGCTGTCCTACTCACAGACCCTGGCGGCGGTGATCGCCGGCTGCCAGGCGGCGTGGGAGTTCTTTGGCGGGGTGTTCACGGTGCTGATCCCAGACAACCTCAAGCCGGTGATCGCCGCTGCTGATGCGGTCAACCCCCGATTCACCGCGGGCTGGCTCGACTACGCCGGCCATGTCGGGTTCCTTACCGACCCGGCCCGGGTGCGTTCCCCGAAAGACAAACCGCGGGTGGAACGTGCGGTGCAGTACGTGCGCCGAAACTTCTGGGACGGTGAAACATTCACCAGTATTGAGCAGGCACAGCAGGCTGTCACCGCGTGGTGTCTTCGTACTGCCGGGACCCGTATCCACGGCAGCACGTGTGCACGGCCAGTGGAGGTGTTCACCACCGAAGAACAGGCCCTACTGCTTCCGGTGCCGGGCGCTTACGACGTGCCGATGTTCAAGACCGTAAAGGTGCACCGCGACTTCCACGCCGAAGTCGCCAAAGCCCTCTACTCGCTGCCCGAGCAGTGGATCGGCACCGCGTTGGACGTGCGCGCCGATAGTGAGCTGGTGAAGTTCTATCACCGCGGTGTGCTGGTCAAAGTCCATCCCCGCCAGTCTGCAGGTGGCCGCAGCACCGACCGCGCCGATCTGCCCGAACACAAGGCCGTTTACGCGATGCGGGACTTGACGACACTGATCGCCACCTGCGCCGCGCACGGCCCCAACGTCGGGATCTACGCCGAACGCATCCTCGACGATCCGCTGCCATGGACGCGGATGCGCACCGTCTACCGACTCCAGGGCCTGGTGCGCCGATACGGCGCGCAACGCGTCGAGCAGGCCTGTTCGATGGCGCTGGACCTCGATGTCGTCTCGGTCAACAAGATCGCCTCGATGCTCGAACGCGCCACCGAGAACACGATTCCGGCGCTGCCGCTGGCCGTCGGCCACACCGCTACCCGGTTCTCCCGAGATCCCTCTGAATTCAACACCACCTCAACATCATTGAGTGTCGTTGCTAGTGCCGACTCCGAGGGGACCTGCTGACATGACCACCACAAACCGCGTGGCCGCAGACCCGGTCGGCGCAGACCTGCTCCGACTGCTCAAAGCGCTCAAACTCGGCGCCCTGGCCGACACCCTGCCCGAACGGGCCGCACTGGCCCGCCAGCACAAGCTCAGCCACATTGGATTCCTGGAAACACTGCTCGCCGACGAGGTCTCCCGGCGCGAATCCCGTTCAGCTGCCCTGCGGGCGGCCAAAGCCGGCCTCGACCCCACGATGCGTTTCGACTCCTGGACCGCACAACAGGACCTGCGCTATGACCGCACCCTGCTCGGCGACCTGACCGCGTTGCGATTCCTCGACGCCGGCCAGTCCGCGATCATCCTCGGACCCGTCGGAGTAGGCAAGACGCATCTGGCAACAGCGCTGGGGCACTTGGCTATTCGCCGCCGCCATAGTGTCCTGTTCGCCCGATCCGACAAACTGTTCACCCGGCTGCGTGCCGCTCGACTCGACCACACCGTCGACGCCGAGATCCGACGGCTGGCAGCCGTGGACGTCCTGATCATCGACGACTTCGCGCTGCGGCCCCTCGACGCCACCGAAACCAGCGACTTCTACGAAATCGTCGTCGAACGCCACCAAACCAAGACCACCATCGTGACGTCCAACCGCGAACCCGCCGAATGGTTGACCATGACCGCCGACACCCTGCTCGCCCAATCAGCCATCGACAGACTGACCGCTGCAGCCCACACCCTGGTCATCGAAGGACCGTCCTACCGCCAACGCACTCGACCCGGCCAGCTTGACCCAGAAGGGCCCGACGAGCATCCTCGATAACGCGCCACGGTGGTCCCATCCCCCTGGCAATCAGGTGGTCCCATCACCCTGGCAAGCGACAATTGCGCTGATGAGGGCAGCGCGCGATCGTCGGGGTAGGAAAGTCGGATGCCCAGCAACGGCGTCGCCAATGCGACCAACGCCACCGACAGCACGAGCAAGACCACAGCAGGACGCCGCATCACCCACAGCGCGAGCCGGTACCACACCGACGACTCCTCGTTCTTCGGCTGTACTTTGGCCTTTCGACCCAGCAGCTTTCGCAATGAGGGACGAATATCCAAGGAGTCGATGCGGTCGCCGCAGAACACCAGCAACGCTGGCGCGACGCACAGCGAGGCGGCCGTGGCGAATCCGACGCTTGCGATGCCCGCATAGGCCAAGGACCTCAGCAGGTAGGGCTCGAAAACGAACAGAGTCGCGATCGTGAGCGCCATCGTCAGACCTGAGTAGATCACGGTACGCCCTGCCGTATTCATCGTTCGAATCAGCGCTTCGCGATCAGTTAGACCCTTGCCTCGTTCTTCGCGGTAGCGGCTCAAGATGAACAACGTGTAGTCCACCGCGAAAGCAAGCCCCAGAGCCGTCGCCAGATTGACGGCAAAGATCGACACATCGGTGAATTGATGGATCGTCCATAGGCAAGCTCCCGTGCCGACCACTGCGATTGCCGCGGCGAGCAACGGCAGGCTTGCGGCCACTAAGCTTCCGAAGATCCAGATCAGCGCGAGTGCTGTCAGCGGAACTGCAACCGCTTCCAGCATCACCAGATCGCGTCGGGATTGTGCGCTGCCCTCGAAATAGGCGATTGATTGGCCACCGACGGTGACCTTCACTCCGTCACTTTCTCCGATCAACGGTTGCGCGAGATCATGGGCCCGTTGCGGTGCGTCGCGGTCGCCTCCCTCCATACGCGCCACGACGAGACCGGTTCGACCGTCGTCACTTACCAGTGCTTTCTGTAGCGGTGGCGGTGCGGTCCAATACGAGATGACTTGGTGCGCGTAGGCAGATCCCTGCAGTGCATGCACAATTTCGTGTGCACGCGATGCTGCCAGTGCGTTGTCGGCATTCTCGGCGGTGATAGCGAACACGACCGGAAGGCCGCCGGCGCTGAACACCTCGTTGAGCACCGTTTCCGCTCGCACGGACTCCGATTCCGGTACGTCATATCCGCCCGACGGCAAATCGGTGATCACCGGCGTCGCGTAGACAGCCCCTGCCAACAGGAAGACCAGGGCGGCTAACAGGATTCGTTTTGGCGCTCGGTAGGCGAAAGCCGCCAGTCGAGTGAGAAGCATTGTTGTATCTCCAATCTGTCAGGACGACCCCTCGTGAATGGGCCGTTGTCGGTGCGACTCCGTCAACACCTGCATCAGCTCCGCAAGCGAGGTAGGTGATCGATCCGGTCCGCGCTCGATGGCGCGCAGGGTTCATCGATCTCCATAACCTGACAACTCACCGTCGGCGAGTAGGGCGCAATCGGGTTCGGAATCCTCGGAGAGCATCCGGTCGCGGAGATTGACCGCGAACACGCTCCACATCTGCGCGTTCCGCCGCGCGATCCGGAACGCCGAATCCACGGAGTGCTGGGGCAGTGCGGCCGCCAAGCTGACAGCGGCTTGCGGCGTGCGAGGCCCTGCAGTCACCCACTGTAAGAACAGCCGACCAGAATTGTTGAACCTCAGCGACGGATCTGTCGACAGACCCTGCATGATCCGCGTCAGGTTGCTGTCACTGCTCGGCCAGCCATCTCCGGGGAGTTCGGGTCGGGAGCCCGCGTTCTCCGCAAGGACGTGCCCGCCAGAATCGGCACGCGACGCTGTCGTCGATGCTGGTCCCAGAACGGATATTTCGGAACTCCTAGGCGTGCCTTCGGGCTGGACCGGCGAGTTCTCGACTGGCTGGCGCGCAGGCCGCTTCTGGGCGCGCCGTACGCGTCCGTCTCGTCCAATCGTGCGTTCCGACTGGGGAATTTCCCCAGTTGGCCGTGCGCGCAATGCACCCACCGTCTTGTGAGAGAGCCCAGCAGCTTCTGCGATGCGTCGATCAGACCATTGCGGGTACATCTGCCCGATCCTGACTGCCGCCTTCTTTCGGTCCGACAGCCGCAGAGGCAGACCGTGCGCAATATTGGCCTGGACGGCAAGAAGGAACGCTTCTTCTCGACTGCCGTCAAAGAACCTCGCGGCGATCGTTCTTACTCCCTGCCGCCGAGCGGCATGGACGCGATGAGCGCCATCGATCACAGACAAGGTTGAGCGGTGGACGATCACGGGCGGCATGACCGCCTGCGACTGCGCCAGCAGGTCAACATGTTTGGCGTCGACGCCGCAGGACCGGGGAGAGAAATCGCAGCGAAGATCGTCGAGGGCGACCTGCACGATGTCGTCATTCGTGCCGCCGAGGGCTTCGAGTACCCGTTCTGAAGCACGTTCTCCACGAGGACCGACAATCTGGCTGGCACCGAGCCTTGACCGCGTCATCACCCACGCCCCACGCGATGACCAAGGCCACGACGCAAACGTTGATCGGCGCGTAAAGCGCAGTAAGCCAAAGTGTCTGAATGGAGCTGCCGTAATCGGCGGCACGATCCGGTCCGGTCACACGTCATCTCAGCATCAGCTAGTGAGTGCGTGACACCACCGAAGATGTGCGGACTACCCACCTCTTGGCGGTGTCTTTCCTTACCGTGCCTAGGGTCGTGTCCGGGATCCGGTGTAAATGGGGAGCACGGGCGTAGGTTCCGCTTCACGACCTGCAAGTCTGCGAAGAAGGAGTCACGCCCGTGCCTGTTCGAGTATCAGCTACCGATCGCATCCGCACCAAGATCGACGCTCTGTTTGCCGAGGATCGGGATCTTTCGGAGACCCTCGAAGAAGTCGCCCGTCTGGGCGCTCAACTGTTGATGCAGGCGGCCCTGGAGGCCGAGGTCACCGAGTTCCTCGGTCGCGAACGCTACCAACGCGCCGCGGACTGTCCCGACGCTAACGGCGGCTCACGCAACGGGTATCGGCCGGTGACGGTCAAGACCACCACTGGGCCGGTTACGTTGGAGCGGCCGAAGCTGCGCGGCGCCACCGCAGCGTTCGCGTCGCGGTTGTTCGGCAAGCACGTCACGAGAACCAACGCCCTGGAGACGCTGGTGATCGCCTCGTTCGTCCGTGGGCTGTCGGTGCGCGACGTGCAGGCCACCCTCGCCGAAACACTCGGCGATCAGGCCGCGATCTCCAAATCCACGGTCTCGGAAGTGTGTAAGGCGATCCGAGCCGAGTACCAGGCGTGGGCGCGTCGTCGACTCGACGAGATCACGCTGGACTACCTGTTTTTGGACGCGAGCTTCTTTCGGATGCATCCCGGGTCGCCGGCCGAGCCGGTGCTGGCCGCCTGGGGCATCACCACCGAGGGCAAGCCGGTGTTCGTCGGGTTGGCGCCCGGGACCGGCGAGTCGACCGACGCGTGGGCCGACTTCCTGACCGATCTGGGCGAGCGCGGCCTTGGCACTCCGCTGCTGGTCGTCTCCGACGGCGCCAAGGGCCTGATCGCGGCCATTGAACAGATCTACCCAAAAGCGTTGCGCCAGAGATGTCTTATTCATCGACTTCGCAACGTGCTCGCCAAGATTCCCACCGGGATGCATGCCGAGGTCCGCGACGGCTACTGGGCCATCTTCGATACCACCGATCTGACGGTTGAACCGGGGCCTGGGCTGGTCGAGATCATCGACAAGCGGATCGAGGCGTTCGCCGCCAAATACTGCGACCTCTACCCGGCAGCGATGCGGATCCTGCTCACCGACAAAGCAGGGTTGACCGCCTATCTGCGATTCCCGGTCGAACACCATGGGCGCGTTCGGCATTCGAATCTTATTGAGCGCTCGTTTGGGGAGACCAAGCGACGGACCAAGGTCATCGGCCGATTCCCCGGCGAGACCAGCGCCATCAGCCTGGTGTGGGCCGTACTCGACCGCGCCTCGGCCGGTTGGCGCGGCCTGACCATGACACCGGTCGGCACCCGATTGCTCCAAGACCTACGCCGATCACTGCTCGACCCACCCCGTGAACTGCGGCCGCCGCCCTCCGCCACGAGTGGCGACACCGACCCCGCAGATCCCATTTCGGCCACCGCGTAGCGACCCTGTGTTGCTTCGCCGGGTTCAGTTTCCGACTGGAACCGACACCTCCGCTCAGGCAGGAGGACGGCTCTATTACCGCTGGTCTTGACGGCTTGCCGTGACCAGGTCGATCGGTGGGATGTAGCCGGTGATGCTGTTGATGGTGCGATGCAGGCCGTGGTGCAGTGCGTCGATGTCGCAGCGGGCCAGGCCGCCAGCGGTGGCGATGACGTGTTCGGTGGTAAACGCGAGGTCGTTGATGGTGCCCAGAATGCGACGGTCAGCGGTCTTGGCCACGGCCACCTGCTGGGGATCAAGATCGCCCAGCGTATCCACGGGCAGGCCTTCGGCGTGCAGCGCGGCCTGGATCGCCGAGACGACCGGCGGGCCGATCGGGCGCAACCCCGCGGCGGTGACGTTGGGCATGAACACCGAGAACAAGGTCCCGGCGTGGGTCACCAGCAGGCATTTGCGTCGGTCGATCCAGACCATGTGGGCATACCAGTCGGTCGCGCAGGCTTCGCCGATGGCCGGCTCAGACACCCCCAGCAGCGCCAACACCCTGGCGGTACATCGCAGCATCACGACCCATGATCGTAGGCAGGGCCGCCGACAATCGGTATGCAAGAACGCCGTGGCTGGGCGCCGGTACAGTGTGGCGACGTGTTGGTCGCTGATCTGCATCACTTCCTCGACATGCCGCACGACGCTTCGGGTCCCGCGCGGCGCCTCGCGCAGCACTTGGGCGACATAGTCCGGGCGGGCACCGCCGGCGAGGTCGGTGATCGGTGGGTATCGGCATTGCCGTGTCGGCGCCGACCGGCCCACCGACGCTGCCCCGGACGGATGACCATCGCCATCGCCTCGGCCGAGGCATCGGCGCCGATCCGATGGTCGTGCAGCGTCTGCGACGACGAGGGGGTGATCAGCAACTGGGCAGATTCCCCATACGACCTGCGCCGCCGCGGACTCAGCCTTGCCGACGCCCTCGAGGAGGTCATCGTCAGCGACAAGACCGCCGCCGTGTTACGCGACCTGATGCTGCTTGACCCCGACTGCGAGCGACTGGTGTATGGCATGCGCGCCCACCCAAACGGCGCTGCCTTACTGACCAATGCCGACGACCTCGAAGAGCTGATCGGGTTCGTGGCCGCCGAAGCCAACCACGAACCCAACCGCCGCCGCCAAGACCGCCTCGACGCCGCGTTCAACGTACTGACCGAC
>NZ_JBLVUN010000001.1:0-366966 GCF_048282715.1 Mycobacterium sp. 134 | reverse complement strand
ACAGCTGATCCCTTACAACCGGGTTCGGCAGTGTCACAGCAATCCCGGCCAAATCCCGGTCGGTCACCGCGCCGCCCCCGACCAACAGACGCACTGCCACCAGCACAGAAGCGACCACCGCCTCAACCTCGACGTCGGAACCGGCCACATCTTCAACCAGCTCCATCACCACCGCCATGCGGGCCGTCTCAACTTCAACCAATGCCTTCAAATCATCGCGGGTGCCCACCACTGGCTCACCCGACAGCACCGTAGCCACCGCCATAGGCGACTCTGCCGGGTCCTCAAGGATCTGCACAGACTCATCGTCGCCAACAAGGCACCAGCGGCCACCCGCAGCAACCTTGTCAATCACGAACGAGGCACGCACGTCGACCCCCACCGCTGCCATCGCCAACATCACGTTGTCCAACATCGTGTGGCGCTCCTCAACGCACAGCGGGCAATGAAACCCGTTGGAATCGACCACCACAGCAAACGCCTCATCCGCGCCGGCTCCCGCGGCGGCCTGCGTCAGCTGGTCCAAATTGGCATCCACCCCTTGCAAATCCATGCGCATCGCACCGCGCAGCGTCCTGCCATCAAAGAGCACCATCACCAACGACTCCTCAGGCGTGTAGCCCAGAATGAAGGGCACAGAACGAAGCAGTTCCCCAGCGCGAGCAATCAGATCAAACATTGGAAACCCCGTCTCTCCGGATATCGGGCCAACCCCACTGACCAGCCCCAATACTTCGAAACACTACAGCCCACCACCGACAACAAAGCCGCACATGAACTTTCACAGCAACCCGACGCTGCTGCTGCCTCCTCCGGCTGCGGCCATGGCAGTAATAACCCCTGGCCCCTCCCCGGCGGCGGGGAGGGGCCAGGGGTTAAGCGTTGAAGACGGGGTTAGTTCCCAGCGCCGTTCAGGACCACCGCGGCGATCGTGTCATCGACGTCACGTTCATCATGTTCGCGGTCATCGAGGTAGGTGATCCGCCCCGACAGGGGGCTGTCCGCGTGGTATCGGATGTTCTGGGTGTCGATGCCAGTCAGCGGCAAGTACTCCTCGCGGCCAGGATCGCCGGCGAGGACAACGAGGTAGTCGTCTGGAACGTGGGCCAGCCTGGCGCGGACTTCGCCGGCGGTGAGACCTCGTGATGGGGCAGCCGGTCGAGGATTCATCACGTTCCCCTTTCCTAGTTCCTGGAAGTCACACACCGGGGATGAACTTCCGCAGGTTCCTGATGCGATATCCGACGTCGTATGTCGGCGGCAGATTGAACGTGGGCATAATGATCTGCCTCGTGATCGCTTCACCGAGCAGATCGTGAAGGGTGTCAAAATCCTCTGCGATCCATGCATCCATGATCCCGTCATCAGGTGTGACCGTGATCGTCGCGTATGCCGCTGTTGGGTCGGCAGGAATATCCTTGGGATAGTCCTTGAGGTTGATGGTCAGCCATCCCCCATCCCCCGCGCTGGCCCCGCGGCATTCCACGCCTACGCGCAGCTCCCCCGGGGGTGCGCCAGGAGGCACAGGTTCGCCACGAGACCGCCCGGGCATCGGCTTGTCCGGGTCGGGTGAGTCACGCCAGGTGCGAATGCGCTTCACTGTCGTCGCGCGGCTGCGCGCCAACTCCTCGATGCCGCCAGCCCGGTCGATCATTTCCCATCGTTCGAGCCAGACCTGTTCGACTCCTGGTGGTGGTTTATTGGCCCGGGCCCGGCGTGCGATTGTGCGCTCCGAGAGTCGGGCTTTGCCGGTGTGCTGCGCGATACGGCGGGCCATTTCTTCGCGCGCTCTTTGTGCCGCTTTGGCGCGCCGGATCCGTTTCGGCGCGCGGGCCCAGTGTCCCGTCAGCTCCCGTTCCCTACGATCGGTCAGCGTGTCAAGGACGGCGCGAAATAGATTGCGCTGCTCTCCATTTGGCGCGGGCGGAGGTTGTTCTGGCGCGCGATCGGGGATGTTCCAGAACTTCATGGACTAGGCCACCTTGTCCAGCTTCTTAATCCGATAGCCACCGTTGTTGCGGGTGCCATCCTTCTGCAGACCACTCTCGAGCAGCGTCACGTTGAAGTCGGCCGGGACCGAGTAGAACCATGCATCCACCATGACTTCCATGGGGTACAGGTCGTAGTCAGTCGCCACCTTCGCTGCATGTCTCAGCGCACGCCAGCGAGTGATCGCTTCGGTGATGGCCCGCCAAACCGGCTGCAGGTGATGCACATAGGGATAGGTAAATGCGGTATCCCCTTCCGCCGACAGCCGTCCAAGGTAGCTCTTGTAGATCGCCTGAAGCATCTCTACCTCGTCGATCCGACCGGCCGCGCGAGCCTCAACCAGCTTGCGGCGCAACAGTTCCGCAAAGCCCTTGAGCCATTGGTGCTGTTCTGGCCAGACATAGGCAGCTTGGGCTTCGATCTCCGCGATCGCCAGGCCGGCGCCTCCATTCCCTACCGGAGCGATCAGCTGGACAATGTCGGCCGTTGTCGCCCAGAAGGTGGACTCATCCGTCCATGACATCGAGGGGTGCGGGATCGGCAGCTTCTTGAAGATGTCAAGGTCGTTGCCGGCTGGCACCGTGATCTGGAAGACCCCCTGGACCGGCTGCTGCTCGTTGAATGACGAGAGATCCGGGTGCACCCACGTCGGAGTTCCGTACGGCAGATAGACCCCTCCGACCGACGGCAGATACGCCGCTTGCTGGTCAATCTCGACGTACACCTCGTCGCCCCGACGGTGCTGGCTACGTGGGCGCCAACTCTTGTCGGTCCACCACTGCCCGGGCAGCTTCCCGATCTCCTTGGGCATTGGGCAAGCAACCAACGCCGGCGGCGTTGTGGAATTCTTCGGCTTCGGCCGTGACTTCTTGATGCTGAGCTCGGCGAGCTGCACACCTACCTGGGTCCACCGCGGTGCCGGCAGCACATTCTCGATCCCGTAGAGCCACTGCAGCCGGTCGGCTAGAAGATGCGCCGCCTCGATCTCGTCGTCGGGCAGCAAGGTCTTGCCGATAATGCCGAGGATGCCGCGATCGTCTGGCCGCGACTCTGACGGGTCGAGGTGTGCGGCCGGCATCAGGATGACCTCAACTTCGAGCACCTTGTCGGGATCCTCAGCCCGGGGAAAGCCGCAGGTGAAGAATCCAGACTTGCTGTAGGTGATGGTTGCGCCGAAGAAGTCACCCACCACATCGGCGATGGTCTCCTTGGTCAGCCCCTCCGTCGGAAAGTCCAGAAGCTCCATCGCCTCACCGGTGATCCAGATCTGAGGCCGCGGACTGTCGGGCCTCTTTCCCCAATCCTGACTGGTGGCGAGCTTGCCGAGATCAGCCGGCTGACGCAGCGCCGGCGCCACGACCAGACCCGCTGGCTTGACGACCCCTCGCGTAGTCGCGATGAGCACCAATCGATCGACGCCGGAGTACTCCACGTCCTCCCACTGGCGGGAACGGATCGGCCAGCTGTCGTCGCTAGGCCCACTTTCAGCGTTCGGAACGGATTGCGCATCCTTCGCGTTCGCCTCATTCGGCGGCTCGGCTGTCGCCAACGCATCCACGGCCGCGGCCTCAACTCCGGCCAGATACTGCTGGGCTACCCACGGCCACCAGCACCGGAAGCCCCCAGCCTCCGGGTCCCCGGCAACCACGTTTCCTGCCTTCAACTCGGCAGGGATCCCGCGGCCCAACTGAGTAACGAGCTGTTGACGGGACAACACCTGAAGCGGCTCATCAGTACGTGTCGCACCGACCTCAGTCAGCAGGCACACGAGATCGTCGACCTCGGGGGTGTCGCCGAGGATGTAGGTCCCGGACTCGGTGATCAGATAGCCGCCCATTAGTCGAACTCCTGTCCATTCAGGCCTGCAGTAACGGTGCTGGAATTGAGACGGCCACCCTGCGGCCGCGGTGGAGGCGGGGCAACTTGATCAGCCAAACCCGCTGGAAGCTCCCCCCTTCGCCACTTCGCACGCAGGCGTTCAACCGCGACCGCGGTCCGGCCAACCATCGTGGCCGCCTCAGGAACACTGAGGTTCACATCGAGGGCAGTGCGCGCGTCGGGGATCGTCCAAGGCGCACTTCGCTTGTCCCCGTCGGCCGTTCGTCGTGCACGGTTCTCCACGTACCGCCGCCGCTCGGCACTGCCCTTCCCCCCGGACATCAGCATGCCCACTTCGAAGCGAGTCGACGGTCGCCGCGGTCGTACATCCACACAGGTCGGGTCCTCACGTTCTTAGAAGCTGATCCGCTTCCCTTATCCCCGATAATACCCCCCTCAACCCCGTCGTGTAACTAGGTTGAGGGGATCGTTTCGTGTCGATGCTCGCTTTGGCCGCCCCAGCACTGCTACCGACCAGGCTGCCTAGCCAATGCCGGCTCGACCACCCGACGCTTTCATCCGTGGGTACGACTCCGAGAACGTCACCGACTCCACAATTCGGGCCTGGGCGTAAACCTGCAGGGCGCTGCGCACTTGACCTATATCAGCGCTGAGCTCACTGTCGGCCCCGTCGAGTGCCTGCAGACGAATCGACACGTACTGCCCGGGCAGCGATACTTACGGCCTCGCGCGCCGTGCGGTACTCCTCAGTCCACTGCCCCTGGGCGGCGACTATCTGCCCAGCCACCCCCTCCAGGGGGCCACTGACCCAAGCCGCGAATCGCTTCAATAGCGCAGATGCCGTCGTCGCTGGCCACGCCTCTTCTAACGCCTCAGCCAGCCGGCCGATGTCGGCGCCGACCTCGGTGAGGACGATCGGTGCCGCAGTGAATGCCCCGGCTGTCTCTACATCCCCGCCGGCCAGCAGCACCGCACAACTCAATACTTCATCGTCGCTCCAGGTTTTCAACTGGTAGACGGGGAGCAGCTCGTCGCCCTGGACATCACGTTTGATCGTTGCACTGAATTCAGCCGGCCCTTCTGGGCAGGGGGCAACAAGGCCGACCTGAGCAAGGCGAGTGAATCTCGCGATCTGGCTGACTAACTCCAGATTTCCGCAGAGAGCTTCACCGACACGTGTCAGCTCATCAGCTGCGTCGCCGGCCGCGATCCCTGCTGCCCTCGCACATCGGGAAAGCCCCGCGCCAATGCGCAATGAGAGGGGGTCCGCTGCAGGCGCGGGCAGGGGGAAGCGCAGCCCTCGACCCGCCCCGGCAAGCCTGTCCGCGGCCTTGAAGATGCCGTGGCCGATCTGCCGTACCGCGGCCGTGTCGACGAGTAGGGTGTCTGCCATGGCTACCATCTTGCCGCTAGATGCAGGCACTGCAGCCACTCGCGTCATGTCAACCTGCGGATATATGCACTCACAGTGCATT
Source organism: Mycobacterium sp. 134 (assembly GCF_048282715.1). NCBI lineage: Bacteria > Bacillati > Actinomycetota > Actinomycetes > Mycobacteriales > Mycobacteriaceae > Mycobacterium > Mycobacterium sp. 134. The sequence goes on along the minus strand of NZ_JBLVUN010000001.1, from coordinate 361,663 downwards.
CACAAACATTTCATGAGTCCTCTCATAGGTTCATTCACGATCAATCAATGATGTACGCATATGAGTGTCATGACGTAATCATGGCGATATCTCATGACATGAACGTCTTCATCACATAGTGCGCATCTTCTATCTATGTCTTCTCACGATGAACACAACGTTGGTCAAATGATTGCGTCTCATAGTTACGACATACCAGTCATCTGATACTCATCATCGGACTATGTCCCTACATCATTTGATCTATCTGCTACAAACATTTTTATAATGCTGTGTTTATGTGGTCACAACGTTGTATAAATGATTTGCAATCAATAGTTCTACGTTTGAGCAATGACATTGCTACGTTGTTGCGATGACGGACAAATGATGCATCAATGGCGTATCAACGTTTGGCCGATGTCTAACACACATGTTAGCTACGTACCGATCATGAGCAGACTATGTCGAGTACCCGTTGGGTATGTGTGACCCATAGTGACCTTATGAAGAGGTTGTTCCCGGGCCTATATTCGTCACTGTGACGTTAGGACGATGGCCGTCGGTGGCGACCTGGTCGCTCCCTGTGCGACCCCGTGTCCGTGAACGCCGGCCAGGTGGACCACTTCTCGCATTTTCATCTCCGAGCGTTGCCGACAGCTCCCCACCGCACGGCCGCCTTGCCGCCTCCAACGGTGTTGACCTACCGCCTTAGCCGACATTTGCGCAGGTCACCGCCCAGCATCACCCCTGTACGCGGCCGAAAGGATTCGCCGGCCACGGTGGGGGAGGGGAGGGGTCAGGGACACGTGTGGCCGCAGTCATCGCAAGCCGCGGGCGAATCGCCCCAGCTCAGGGCTAAAATCACAATGCGCTGACATTCGACTCATACTCCACATGAATGTCATATAACCCTGACATGAGTTGATCATTGAGATAATGTCGGTGATATGTGACAGCGGCGCCGTCAGCACAGTGAACCTCGCGGGAATCTTCCACGATTGTGTCTCTAATCAGCTCACGATAAATGCACAGTATTCGTATGCTGTGGGTGCACTGTTATTGGCCCCTACCAGCGCAAACAGGCCTGCCGGCGGTTAGCTCCAACGAATTTGACGGTAGATTTTGCCCGTCTGTGCGCCGTTCTCGCGCGCGTGGGCACCGCACACGGGCAATCACCCACCAAAGGACCCAAACGGGCGCTACAGGCCCTCTCAGAGCCGCATTTTTGAACCGGGACGGGTCCGAAAAACAGGGCCGGCGTGGGTCAGGCCCCGCTGCAGGGTCGATAACTGCATGTCCGCGAGTTTTCAGCGGACAGCGACCGATCCCTGGAACCGAACGAAACGCTCAGGCTTGACGAGGCTGTTTGAGAATCTGGCGGCACAAGGCCATAGCCGATCGCCGAGCCACGGACGCCGGGCCAGGAACCACAGCCGATACGTGGGAGTCACTGACCACGGCCGGCTTGTGAGGCACCGAGCTCTGCGGAGGCCGCGCGGGAAGTTTCCTGAGCCGTTGGGCGAGGAATGCGCCTGGGCTGTGGATCTGGTTTGGCCAGGTCATGCCGGCGCTTTTCATCTGCTGGTCAAGGGCGTCTCGCAGGAGAGGGCCTGTCCAAAGATCGACCTCAAGGTGGCTGTTGCTCAGCGCTATGCAGAGCTGCCCAACGACGTGTTGTCCGGGCCTGGACTTTGTGAGCCCGACGAAGTGACCGGCCATCCAGCTGGCGATGTTGCGGACCTGGCGTGGATGCTGACTGGCCGAAGGCCTGGGTTTGGTGGATTTCCGTCGCGGGGAGACGCTCTGCGGCTCCCTTGGGGAGTTAGAACCCAACTGGTGAGAAGGATCTTTATCTAGTGGGGAGGGTAGTGCGCAAAGAGGCGAGTTATCCACAGGCTGTCGACGCGAGAGGAAGTGCCAGACAGACGCTCGTCGGCCGGCGGTTGGTGTGTTCCGGGACCCCGATCCGCGGTAGACCTCGACGGCGAATCCTGCTTCGGAAAGGATCCTGCGCACGGTCGTGACGCTGCGTGCACAGCAGCGAGCCAGCTGGGCGATCTTGGTGTTTGTCGCGGCGCAGTGTCGTCCGGTCGCGCTATCAGCGAAACTTGCGCACGCCGCGGTAACCCGGGCGAAGAGATCAGCGGTTACGTGCTCACGCTTGCATGCTTCACGGCCGGCGGCAGTGTCAACCCACACGGCGACATCGGCCAGGAACGCGGATCTCGAAATCCACATTGGAGTCGACGCCGAAACTCTCCCGACATCGCGAATCCAGCTCTTGCGCCGACTGCGGAACTGAGCGCGGGCAAGCGCAGACGGCGCTTGACCTGCTAAAACATCGGTCACAGCTACGTCGGAGCCGTGATCAATCCGTGACCCAGTGGGGCCAATTTCGTCGAACGTAACATTTGCCAAACGTGCTGGTCGCACGCTAAAATGGCGGTGTCGGCAAGACATCCGCTGTCCTTTCGGGGCAGCCCACCCGTTGGTAGTTCCAGCTACCAGCGGGTGTTTTGCTTTTTGCCCGCCGGGTGAGTTTTGGCGTGTTCGATATTCAGTTGGCAGCGCGCATCAGGCGCCGTGGTGGACCTTCCCGTGGGTGTTTCCAGCCACCCACGCTGCGAATCGTGCCATGACTTACCACCATCGGCAATCCTGCGTGTTACGACACGCTGCGAAATGATCACGTTTTTTCACCGTGAATGTCGTCGCTGACCAGCGTTTTTGTACGCGTGAGACACAAGTGAAATTCGATTGAACCGGCGTGTTGCGTCGTCGCAGAAACTGTCGTGCCCGAATGAGGCCGGTTATAGTCATGTCAACACCTCCGGACGAGGCGAGAAAGGAGACGCGGCCACATGCGTTCTGAAGCTGCTGCAATGCTCGGGGTCTTCAAGTACCGCACGATGACAGCCCTCGCAGAGGCGAAAGGCTTGGACAACCGCGGACTGGCTGCCAAGGTGAAAGCCAACCACATCACAGTGTCTCGCTGGGCTAAGGGCGAGGCGGTGCCGTCGCCTTCGTTCATCAACCGCCTGGCCAGAGTCCTCGAAGTACCGCCGGCCGAGCTCTACCAGGTCACCGAGACCGCGCGAGACCTCAGGTACTACCGAGTCCTGGCCGGCTACAGCCTGGCTCAGCTCGCACCCAATGTTGGAACGAGCGCCGTCCACCTCGGACGTATGGAAGCCGGGCACAGCGCAATCCCCGAGTACGTGCACGGGAAGCTGCAAGAGTTCCTTGAGCTCGACGATGAAACCATGTCACGAGCTGTACGGCGGTCCACCAAGCGGCAGGGCAAGAAGGCTGCGGTCTCAGCCCCCAGCTTCGAGCTGGTCCGCGATGACCACCGCACTGAATTGATCGGTGCCTAGCAAGGCATTTCACTCTCCGAAGTGCCGTCGTGAGTAGTCGCTCACGACGGCACTTTTTTTGTGCACGCCGGAGCCTGATCGCGCAGGCCGCGGCCGGCCGCACACATGCAAGCACAACACGTCACTGCGACGTACGGGAAGAGTCGGGGAGCGCCGACACTCCCGGAGATCTAGCCAGGATCAGGTGTGGACCTGTTGTTCACACGCGATCGTCTATCGGCGATCTCGTGTTGCCGGGGGAGCCCGCGGACGAGGTGCGAAATGCAACCACTGTGCCTATCCGAGAGTTCCCCTGGGCGGCAAACTTTCGCCCAGGGCGCGCTCCGTCGGCCCGGACCTCTCCGCTCCTCGTCGCTCGGAGGATGCGCCCGGGGCCGAGGAGCCGGGCGGGTTGACCCATGAGTCAAATAGCAGTCTTCAACCGCGCCGTGGATGCGCCGTGGTGTTCCACTCCGCTCAAGAAGCGTTCCAGTAGTGCGCCGCGCTGCGACCAATGGGTACGAAAGGGCGAATTTGGCGCGCCGGTGCCGCGCCAACGGTGTGCCAAGGCTGCGCCACGGTGTGCCACGCGCCTGCGCCAACCGCTCCACGGCTGAAACTGGCGCGCCAGGCCAGGCGTGGCCGAAGTTGCCGTCAACCTAGAATTGACGATGGGTGATCGGTCATAGCGCCCAAGCGGATGCGCGCATCAGCCAACGACCCTCGACTTGTCGCAAAACCCCACGGCCCGCCGACGAGTATTCCGATGTTGGCCAGTCGGAAATGCAAAGCAAAACCGAGTCGCAATATTGCGTATTGCGACAGTTTTGCTTACGATGGGTGCGCGGCCGCCGCTTAGCGCGGGAAACCAGGACCGGTCGAAGTCTCAGCATCGCCGCGACCGACTCATCAGAAGGAACACCGATGAATGCCCCCGCTGACAGCCCCACACGCACCCTCCGCAAGGCCGATCGGCTGGCCGAAGGGCTGACCTTTCGAACGACCGAGTACGACGGCGATGTCCGCATCGAGGCGGTCATCTACTTCGACGAGAACTGCGAGGCCGAGCGCGACGCCTGGGTCGCTCAGTTCCCCAAGAGCAACCGCCTCCGCACCAACACCGCTCACGGACGGGACGAGAACTACTACGCGAGCCGACCTTTTCCGCGCACGTACGTCGCTGTAGACAAGGTGACCGGAGCCGAGGTCTCCGGGGTAGGCGCAGCAGAGGCCCGGGCCCGGTCCGCTTGGACCTTGCCGATGGCGGAGTTCCGGGTGCTGTTCACCTCGACAGGCGTCACAGGCGCAAAGAACGAAGCCGGCTACAAGCGGCTGTCCAGCTTCCTTCGCAACCTGAACAAGATCGGCATCACGTGGCAGCACAAGCAGCAGAAGATCAGCAACGCGCAGCCCGGCATCGACGACGTGTTGGCCCGATTCGCCTGATCAGCACTGCATGGCCGCGGCGGTACATGCCAAATCCCCCTAGCCCGCAGATAGACAGACGGAGAGTTCCCCAGATGAAGATCGTCATTCCCACCCGGGTGATTCACGACCTGATCCACCCCGACCCACTCAGCACCGCCGAGATCGCCGAGATCGCGACGGCCTTGGCAGGCGCACTCGCCCAGCTGCACATCCACGTCAACCCAGCCGAGATCGAGATCGTCCCCGACTAGCGGGGCCTGTCGCAAACTGCAAAGCTCGACCGCCCAGCACCCCCTCGCCACACCCGACGGCTAGCGCCACGCCCCAACCACTGAGAGGCATACCCCGATGATCGACACAAACCGTGCGTGCCGGCCTCATCCGCGGGGGCGCGTCGCCGCGATCGCATTCACCGCCACGCCGACCGCGATCGGCGCAGCAGCACCCCACCAGCCTGCACCGAAGCGGGCGGACGCGCGGCGCCAGACGGCTGTGCAGATGGACCGATCCCATTGCCAGCCACCAGTGCCCGTCGGCATCGGGAAACTGCCGATGAGCACCCACATCGGAACCGAGAAAGACGACGCTTTCCCGCCCACCAGCGCCCAATGCCGGACCAACCCACGCGGCGCACAGCTAACTTCGGAAACGACGCGCACGTGCGCGCCATTGGAGAACAACTCCACCAACAACGGCAGGCCGCTGGTCGGAGACGGCCCCGCACACCTGTCAATCTCCGCATCCCCGGCAGCTACAACCGTCGTATTCCGCACTGAACACGGAAATCCGGCCGACGAAACCCCCATCCGAACGCCGTCACACCGCCGTCCGCACACGACCCGCTGTGGGGGCAGTCGTGACCACGTCGCTGTCATGACTGGTCAGCAAGCCATGGCCCCAAAACGGCCGAACACGAGCGACCACCCGGATCCGCTTACAAGGGCTCCGCAGCCACCACGGCACGGAATAGACCAGCCCACAGAAAACCTGCCAATACACACCCAGCACAACAGCCAGAAAACGGTGCGGATATGAGAAAACGCCTAGGCTACGCCCGCGTAGCAGGCCGCCCCAAAGCGCTCGACCAACAGCAATACGACGCCCTGACAGAGGCTGGCGTCGACCCCGATGACATGTACGTAGACGAACTTTCAGCCGCATCCACCAAGGACCCAAGGCCCGGTCTATCCGCACTGCTGAACAACGTTGGCGCGGGCGACACAATCGTGGTGCACAGCGTCGACCGCCTGGGCCGATCCGTAGCCGAGATGCTCGCGACCATCAATGACCTCGCCGACCGCGGAGCTGACCTGCACTCGGTGCGCGAAGGTATCGACACCCGCACCACCGCCGGACGAATGATGGTTGGCGTACTCGTGTCGGTGGCGCAGTTGGGGATTGAACAGGAACAGGAGCGCCACGCCACGCCACCCCGGAAGGCCCAGGGCCAGGCAGGCGGCCGACCGCGCAAACTCACCCCGGAACAAAGACAACAGGTGCTGGATCTGGCCGCAGCGCAGGTGAGCGCAGCTGAAATCGCCACTCGCTTCAGTGTGGGCCGCGACACTGTCTACCGCGTGATCAGGGCCGCATCCAGCGACACCGCCAACGAGCTTGCGTAGGCGGCTGTCTTCGCCACCATGGCCCTGGCGTCAAACATCGCAATCTCGACGACGATTACCGCGCCGCGGCGATACTCGCGTGGCTGACGTACGACCTCGACTTCTACATCCCGATTCTCGCGGCGGCCGTAGTCGGCATCAGCGGCCTACCCGGAACGTCGGCCTACTGCCCGATATGCAGCTACTTCTCTTCCTTCGAGCAGCCAGTGTTTTGTCGGGAAGTGTCCGCGCACGTCGTCGAGGTTTCCGGTGATGTTCTCGATAACCAACGATGGGATGGTGCGTGAGGTGGCGCGGTATTGCACGGTCGTGTCACCGTCAACGTAATCGGCGACGCGCCGCCGGATCACTGCTGAGAGGGATTCGCCATTGGCCTCAGCAGCTTCCAGGCCGGATTCCCACTCGTCGTCGGGGATGCGGATCGTGCGGCGTGGAGTGGACTGATCGTCGTCGGGCACGGCGACCAGTGTCGCATCTGTCATGACATAGCCTCCTTATGTGTCGATCCGTCGCCCTATGGCGACCAGGTGCCAGATCGGCCGTATCGACGCACCACCGGCTTTCGCAGCTTTCCTTGTCTCTTTCGGAAATCTGCAATGCTTTGAGCGTCCAAGGCTGGGGTGTCCCACTTGTCGTACGGGATCAGGCCGGCGTCTCGCAATGCGGCCAGGATCGCGAAATGAGCGGCGATAGGTGAGCACTCGGAGCCTTCCTCAAGCCGAAACAGCATCACGATGTCGCCGGGCTGGGGTTGCTGATCGTCTGCGCCGCCAGTGCTAACTGTGCCGAGCTGCTCGCTCATCGGGCTTGCCCGTCGGTTCCGCTGTCGTATCGATGCGGGTTTGGCGTGCTCACCCAGCTGTGGTTATGTCGCGGGACGTGGCATGTCCGGCAGATCTCGCTGCCGTACTTGTTGTAGAGCTTCCCGTCCTTCTCGAAGTTCCCATACTCGTCCGCAGTCGGGTCTGTTGTTGTTGTTTCTGTCGGTGCGCAGAGGTCGCAGCACGCGCGGTACTGCTGGATCGACTCGTTGAATGATGCGCCATTGGCCGTGGCAGCCACGTGTGCGGCTGTGGTGATGGCAGCCAGCTGGTTGCTAGTCAGAACACCGTTCTGTGCCGACCACAGCTGGCTGATCGACTGTTCCACAGCGTCACGGGCTGTTCTCGGCGATGCGCTCAGCCGCGCGCGGGCATGGAGCTGAGCCTCTTCAAGGCTCAGGTAATCGCGGGTAACGGTGAAGGTGTGTGCCTCGGAGACGTGGTCAATTGTCATGACAGTAGTCTATTGCTGTCATGACATTTCGCGCAAGAGTGTCGCTCATCGCTCACGAGGAACGCGGTTAGGGTTCGACAGCAGGCACACCGCATGCACCTTCTATCGACAGCTGGCAGTCGACGGCTATGCGAGCGCGTCGACGGCGGTCGCCCCGCTCGCAGGTTTGAAATCCCTAGGTTTCAGCCGTGGGGAGGACGTCAAATACTTGGTCGGTAGGTTCCCAGTGGTGTTCAACCAACCTCCAAGCGCGGGCGACCCTTCCTGGACGGCACCGCAACAGGGCCAGCAATACCCACCTGGCTACGGTGCTGTCCCGGGTTACGGTCAACCGGCGTTCAATTTCAATGCTCCCGGTGCCCCACCACGGAAGCCGCCTTTCCTGGCTAAACGTTGGTACATCGTCGGTGGAGCACTCTTCACCGTCGGGGTGATCACCGTGGCGCTTGGACTTGCCGGTCTGATAGGCGGAGCAGCTCAAGCCCTGCCACGCAAGGAACGCATTTTCAGTGCTGGCGGAATGACGGTGGTGCCCTTCGACGCCGGCGAGAGTCGCGTGGTGTTCGGCCAAACCTCGGCGACCGATCACGCTGTGCATTGCAACGTGGGAACTCGGACAGGCTCTGGCCATGACGCATCGATCACGACCTACGACGGCGGACTCAGCCTCAACGGATGGGACGCCATCTTCACCGTGACCGCGAGCCAAGCCGGCGAGTATGCCGTGATGTGCGAAGGTCAACCTTCGGACAGGTTCGGCGTGGGAGGTAATGCCAGACCGACCTTCGTGATCGGCGGCGTTCTGTCAATCATCGCTGGCGGGTCTATCAGTGTCCTCGGGATCGGGACCGTCATTGTGGCCGCCGTCGTGGCGTCCCGCCGGCGCACTATCTGATCGTCTGAACGACCGTGGCACAGCCCTGGAGCATCACGCTGGGGGCTCCAGTTCGCCGCCGTGCGGCCCGATAACCGCGGCCATGAAAAGGCGACGCGGAAGGTGCTAGCGGGCGCTCTGGTTGTTCGCAGTCCTGCGTGGTGGCGCGTGAGGGCGCACGGGCTGCAGAGCACTGGCGCGGGACGGAAAACGGGTTCAAGAGTTGACGTGATTGAGCCGTACTTCCGCGCTGTAATGACGCCGTTTCAGGACGGCTTGACCGGCGCGCGGCGGTGTCCGAGGGCGATGCGCGCGCATTCTGGGCGCAGTCAGGAACATCCCATGCGCGGTGGCATACGAACCTAGTTCGGGCGGTGCCCGATGATGTCGATGGTCGAAATCGCGAAGTCTTTGAGGTCGCCGGTTACGGGGGTGTCCGAGGCGATTGTGGCGCCCTTGCCGGGGAGCGTGGTGGTGTTTGGCACGGCGCCAGTGGGTTTGCCGAATTCCTGGATCGTGATGGTCATCGCAGACGCCAAGACCGGCGGATCGATCGGTGTTTGCACGGGGCCGCGGTAGTTCTGGGTGGGCTGTGTGAACCGAGTTTCGTCCTTGTCGTTGAACTGGTATTCAACGACGGCCGCGGTCATATGTTTGATCCACTCGTCAGAATTGTCGGGGTTGATCCGGTTCCATCCCGGGACGGTCGACATGCCGGTGACGAGGTACCAGTCATCGAATTGCACACGCAGAACAGTGCCCGGTACACCCGAGGCAGGAACGCACATCCACGCGGTGTCATCGTTGTGATCGAAAGCCTGGCCGGTTCTAGTGGATCCGGCCGTGCACCGCGCTTCGGGGTCACCCTTGATGGGGATAAAACCGTCAGCACCGGGCGTACCCGGAGGGGCACTTGGCGCTGCCGATGTCTCGGTGATTGTAGGCACCGTATATGGCGGAGTGGTCGTCGTCGTGGCCGTGGACGTGTTCGAATCATCGCCCGATGACATCACCACTGAGACGACACCAAACACGACTAGAGCAGCGGACGACACGGCACCAACACGGTGAAGTGGCCGGTCCCAGTTGAACCATTTGAACTGCCACCATGGCGGCCGTTTGGCAGGCATGAGCGGCGCGGTCGACGCCGGGGGCGCGTCTTCGTCGTCATCATCTACCCCGTGAATCGCGTCGTCACGATGGACGTACTCGCCGCGACCTCCGGAGCCAACCAGACTGCGTTCGGAGTGGCCGGACAGGATGTCGTTGATCGCGTTGAAGTTGGCTTGTTCAGCATCAGTCAAAGCGCGTGAGTCCGCGGCCGTATCGACGTCAGCCGCTCCTACATGCTCGCTGATGTTCGAAACACTGCCGTCGTCACCACCAGGCAGGTCGTCGCCTTCGGGCGGGACCCACTGGCCGTACTCGTCGTTGTTGTCAGCGGCGAACTGGTCACTGATGGGGTCGAGAAGATGTGGGTTATCGACGAGCTGATCAGTGATCAGACCGGAGTGCGCGTCATAGATATCGGCCACGTCAGCCGCCCCTTCATCGTGCGGGTTTTCCGGCGTAACAGCAGGTGAGCTGCCGGCGTCCTGGGCCGATGTTATCCCGGGATCTGGCGCTAACCCCGTCACGCGACATCCCCAAATTCAGCGAGAGAACCGATGTCACGGTGTGCCCATCCGTACTCGACGCAGGCACGATTGAGGTCATCACGGTGGGCGTGAACTGCACGCCGCAGCCGAGCTTTCACGCGCCGCAGCCGTGACTCCAGAGCATCTTCGGTGATCCCGAGTCGCTCGGCCAGGTCGCGAACGGGGCGCGAATCCTCACCGCCGTAACGGAGCATAAGTGTTTCGACATCTGCCTCTTTGAGGATCCCGCGGCTGTGGGCCCATTGCAGGATGGCATCACGCGAGAGATACGACTCGATGTTCACCGCGACATCCTCGGCGGCTTCCTCACGGGTCAGCGTGAGGTCGTCACGCTGGGTCCGCTTGGCGTTCGTCACGGTCCTCAACGTGATCCAGTACAGCTGCTGATCGACATAGGTATGTGTGACGTCAACCCGCACAAGAGCGTGACCAAGGAAAGCTTCGAGGGTGGTCTGGAAGCGTTCGTCACGGGTGTCACCGGGCGCGTGAGATGCCACTGAAAGCAGCATGTTGACCTTGGCGCCGAGCAGCAGAGTAGTCGCGAGCTGCGCGCCGCGGTGATGCTCAGTGAGCAGGAAAGCGGTCGCTGCTCTGTCCTGGGCGGCGACGGCCGCCAGGAGCTCGGAAACGCTGAGATGGCCGAGCGTGCCAAGCCAGCGCTGAACGAGTGCTCTGTTGCTCGGGAGGTTTGCCGTCGTGAGCGCGTGGTGGAAAAGCGGGTGTGAATTCTTGTGTGAGATTGCGCCGGCGGGGCGAGCGGCGGCGTGATCGCCCAATTGTGTCGCGGGGGAGTTGGTCGTGATGGTCATCGGGTTCTCCTTCATTCGGAAGGTGTGGATGCGCTACGCGCGCGTTGCCTGATGACCTCAGGTTCGGAATGGGCATTGACTGACTCGTCAGCAACGACGTGACGTCAGCCGTGAAAATTCGCAGCTGCTGTGCGCGGGGAGTGATCTACATCACTAAAAGGGCCGCGGGCGACGGAACTACCAGCGTGAACGACCACGAGGAATCCCCAGTCGGAAAATTCACGGCGCAGGGGCCGACGGAAGCTAAAAGCCGAACAATTCACGTGCCCCAGCACATGGCCCCGGATGTGACTAACGGTCGCGGCGCCGTCCCGCCCGAATGTGCCGGACGGCCGCGAAAATGTGTGCCCAAAGTGTGCACCGCCATGCCGCTAGCAACTCACGTGATTCGTGAGTGGTTGAGCACGTTTAACGTGCACGACCTGCGAGGACTTCGCCGATACGCCGTGTGAGTTCACGATCACGCTCTGACCAGCGGAAATAGCGCTAGAAAACTCACTCTTGAAAGGTCGCTCGCCCTTGCTTTCCGCCTCCGGCACAGCTGCAGCCGAGCGTACCACCAATGTCAAGGACCTCAGCAAACATCGGACTTGAAATCGGGGAGCCGCTCAGGCCGGTCGAGGTTAGCTGCCGAGCTGAAAAATTCTTCGTGCCAGCAGCGACGGAAAACCGTGAAGGCGCAGGTACTTAACCGGTAGAGGCACCAAAACCAAGGGTGCCTACCAAGTACCGAGACAAAGGACCACCGATGGAGCTCGCACCCAACTCCCGCCGACCCGCCACCGCCAGCGGGGCTGGCTTTGACGAAGACCTCGCCGCCGCGCGGCGGTACGCGCGCGAAGTGAAGATCGCCGCCGACGAATGGCACGACAACCCCTTCAGTGAATCTGCACGCGCCAAAGTGCTGAAGCTCATCGTCGTCGACAGCGACGAAGCCGACGCATCTTGGCTGCGCGCAATAGCCCGTCACGACGCTTCCTTGTGAAAGACTGACTTACCGTGAGTGGGAAATTTTTCACCCCAAGGGAAAACTTCGCGGCATTGGTAAAACCCATGGACCGCGACAAGCTCAAAGATCGCGTCCTCATGGCGATGGCGACCGTCGGCTGCGCCGGCGTGCTCATTAATGCAGTCGGCTCACTAGGGACCGATGGGCAGGCGGCGGACCCCACGCCGGGTAACAGCAGCATCCCCGCGGCAGAGCTTGTTAGCGGATTCGCACAGGAATACGTGACGGCATACCTGACGGCGAAACAGGGGGAGGAGAAATCGCTCACGCCCTACGTCACGCTCAAAGACGCGAGCCTTCCCTCTGCGCGTGGCCGGTTCACCGATGTCCGCGTGAACTACCTCAAGCAGGAGCGTGACGTTGACGGCTTGGCGGTGTGGAAGGTGGTTGTCTCCGGACTCACCTTGATGCAGAGCGCTGTGATCACCGCTCCGCAGAACGCGGGAATGGTCACAGGCAACAGCAGCAACACCGCGCCGGCCGAAACTGAGCGCAAGTACTACCGCGTGTTCATCTCCGTGCTCAACAACGCACCCCGCGCAACGGGTCGGCCGGTGCCCGCCGACAGGACCGACATCGGAGTCGATCTGCGGCTGGCCTACAAACACGACACCAACAAGCAATCACCGCTCGGGGAGACCGCGGCGGGATTTCTCACGGCCTATCTCACGGAAAACAAAGACTTCGACTTCCGGCGCTATGTCATCGCCGACATCCCGGACAAGCCACTGCGGCCCGCGCCTTACGTGAATGTCGTCGTCCAGAAGATCCAAAGCACCGTCGACAACAACGGCGACGGTGCGCAAAAAGCGCGCCTCTACGTGACGTTCTTGGCCACTGCAAAGAACAACATCACCGAGCAGCTCGACTGCCCCCTCACGCTGCGATCGGTTGAAGGCAAGTGGCAAGTCGAAGCGATCGACAGCCTTCCCGCGCTGCAACTGCAGGCCAACGATCCCTCAGGCCAAAGCGTGGACACGACGACCTCATCCACCCCCGCGCCGCCGCCGGCGACCCGCGGATGAACCCGACAACTTCTCTCTTTTCACTCACACGGGAAGGGCATTGACCAATGACTGATATCGAAGTGCTCCTCGGCAACGGCTACCAAATGCTGTTTCGTATCGGCTCCGCGCTGGTGGGGATCTGGGCGCTGTTTTTCTTCCTGAAAACTCTGTGGACTACCCGCGACCCGGTGCGCCTTGTGATTGCCGCCGCGACAATCGTCGCGGCCGCAGCTGTCTGGAAACTGGTGCCGACGCTGGTGCAGACCGGTGAGAACACCGGTGATCAGATGGGCGGCGGTGGTGGCGCGTACTCGATGGGCACGACCCCGAGTATCGGCATCGAGTACGGCGGACTCGACGCGCACACCGTTGCTTTCGACGGCGGCCAGGTGCGCACCGCTGCGCCCGCGCTCACGTCAGTTGCACACGACCTGCGACTGGTCACGGTGAGCATCGCGGCGTGAGAGAGATCCTGATTGCGACCGCGGGTCGCATCTTTCGGGCGTATGTCGGGCGGTTGCCCGGCGGTCGAAATATGCCCGGAGGTTCGCGCCCGCTGGAGCAAGTGATCGCGGCCACGGCCATCTTCACCGCGACGATCGCGGCATCGGCTGTGCTTCCGTACAACACGGTCACGATTTTCGGCGTCGGTGTCGTGATCTGTGTCGCCGTTGTTGCGGCGCTCAATCTCATCAAGTTCGACGGTGTGCCAATCATGCACAAAACCAAACGCCTGGTGCTCCTACTGATTGACCGCAAGCCGATCGTGGTTGCAGCCGAGGAACTTGAACGCCAAGTCGCCGCGAACCCAGAAGCCTTCTTTGTCAGCGCAGAGGGGGATGACGCGTGAAAATTATCAACCCGACCAAACACCGCGAAGGCCATGTGCAATGGACGCACCACGGCATGGTGTACGGCACGTTCTTCGTCACCTCGATCGACTACGGACTGCGCCCTCCAGATGAGAAAGACCAGGCGTTCGACAGTCACGAGACGCTGGCACTTGGATGCCCCGATGACACAGTCTTGACCAGCCTGCAAGTTCCGATGGATGTTGTAGATGTTCTGGCCCGGTCGCTCGACAATGTCGACCTGAAGCGCACGCCCGCCTATACAGAGGAAGCGCTGGAGGGTTACAAGAGGATCGTCGAGATCGGGCCACTGACCCGATTGAACTTCGTGACCTTCCCGCTCGGGAAGCACTACCTCACCGGGGAGCCGGATCGGTCCGAGATCACCAGGATGGTCGGGGCCGCCGCCGAGGCAGCCGCGGCGGCGGACCCGGAAGGGCGCTTTGAGCTCCACCCCGTGCCCGAAGGGCTGTTGCCGTTCTCGTGGAACCACAACCTGATGCGCGGTGCCGCGATGGAGATGGCGCCGCAGGATCCCGCGAAGGCGCTCGTCGCGACGCGCTCCAACCCGAAGTTTCTCCCCGGAACCCTCGATGAAGGCGCCCGCACCGAGAACCCGTTCTGGCGGAGTTTCGACCCGCTCATCAAGACCATGGTTCGTCGCGACGACGGTCATGTCATTGACAGCTACCAGGCGATGCTCACGCCTCGATCATTCCCGTCAACCATGCTGTTTCCGGGGTACTCCGAGATCCTTTCGATCCTCGACGGCATCGAGATCGACGGCATTGACAATGTCTGCGTCGACTGGGCCATGCGACTGCGACGAGTCGAGCGCGAAACCGCGATGCAGCAGAACGAAAAGATGCTCGCGAGACTCGTGGTGCAACTCGAGGAACGCAGCGGTGAGCTCGGCTACCACTCCCGAGAAATCCAAAACAAGATCGCCGTACTCACCGCGTACAACGACAGGCTCGCCACCAACGAGAACGCGGACGAAATCAAGTTCACCACGGTCATCGGCGTGGGCGCCACGAAGAAGTCCGACCTCAAAAAGAGCGTGGCCACACTCAGGGCCAGGTTCCGCAAGCTCGGCGTCCGCGTCGACGCGCCCCGAGCCGCCCAGACCAAACTCTGGCACTTGTTGAACCCCGGCGCTCCTGACGACGAGGTCTACACCGACTATCAACATGTCGCCGCATCGAGTGACTGGGCGGGACTCGTCCCTTTCACCACCGCCCGCTTGCTCGACGACACCGGGCCCATCATCGGGGTCAACCTGCTGTCCGGTCTGTTCGAACCGCTTCACTTCAATTTCCTGGGAAGAGCGGAAGCGGACAAAAGTCCCGCTATAGCTGTAGCGGGGGAGATGGGCAGTGGCAAGAGCTACTTCGTCAAGACACTAGCCGCGATCATCGCCGATCTGCTCGGGCGATTCCTGGCGATCGACAAGGACAACGAGTATCTGGCGTTGGCCGGAGTGATCCCCGGTTCCATCGTCGTGGACTTGGCGAACCCGAACTTCACCCTCGATCCACTGCAACTGTTCAGCGATCCGGTGAAGGCCCGCAAGATCGCGCTCGACACGATCCTGCCGATGCTGAACATCCCGACCGCAGACCGCAGGGGCATCCTTCTCTCGAAGCTGCTGCGTCCTGAGTCTCGTGGCGCCCATTCCCTGCATTCGCTCGCCGATGTTCGTGACTACTGCGCCGAACTGGGCCGGCGCAATATTCCTGAAGCGGACAAGTACGCCGAGATCGCAGACGCGATGGACGCGGCCGAGGCGCCGGTGCTGTTCGGCAGGGGACTGGACCCGATGCCGCTGGGGGCCACCGCGACCATCGTCCGCACCCATGGGCTAGAGCTGCCGCTGCCCCACGAGCTCGCACTCGCGCACACCTACGCGAACCTGCCGTGGAGCAAGCGAGTGGGGCACGCACTGTACGAACTGATCGGCCACCTCGCCGCCGACGTGTTCTTGCGCCAGGACGGCAAGTTTGGGGCCTTCATCTGCGATGAGGCGTATCACTTCACCCGATCCGCTGTCGGGAAGGTGATTGTGGAGGAGTTCGTCAGGCTCGGCCGTCGGAATCAAGCAGGGCTCATTCTGGCGTCCCACGACCCCAAGGATGACTTTGACGGGGTCGCACACAACCTGATTCCCAACCGCTTCGGATTCCGTCACAGTGACAAAACGCTGGCGACCAACGAGATGGAGTGGTTGGGCGCCGATGTCGAACGCGACCAGTACCTCATCAAGCAGTTGATGCACCACACCTCACCGGCGACCGGCCCTCGCGACTGGGTCGAACCCCGCCGCCGCGGCGAGTGCTTCATCGCCGACAGCAAGGGGCGCATCGGCCGCGGCAAGATCCTCGGCCCAGCCCGCGGGGATCGCGCGGCCGCAGTGAGCACAACGCCGAACAGCAATCTCAACAGGCTGATTTCGGCAGAGGGTGCGGCCGCATAATGCGCTCACCCCTCACTGCCACACCGGTCCTGCGCTTCTGCAGCGCCTGGGATCCCGCCATGCCCGCAATCGGTCAACTGTTCGCCCGCAGTTGGGCCGCCGTCAGCAGCACCGCCGCACGCCGACTCGCCCTGCGACCGCTCGTTCTACAAGCATGGTTCCTGGCCGTCGCATTAGCCTTCCCCGCCGAGGCGCACGCATCCGCCGTCACCGTCAAGACACCGATCCTCTACGCCCTCGGAGTTCAAGACTCCTACGGGATTCCGTTGTGGAAGTACGCGATCTCGACCGACTACGGAACGGTGCTCGATGGTGGCACGAAAGCTGTCATGGGAACTCTGCTCGAAGCTGAAGCAGCCCTGTTCGTAGTCATTGTCGGCGTGGCGATCTGGTTTCTGATCTATGTCGTCAGCTTCGGATTCTTGCCAGACCTCGTCCAGCCAATCGCCGAGGTCGTCCAGGAGTACGCCGCCCACATCCTGCCGGGGGTCATGGCTTGCTCGATCCTCATCGCCGCAATGTTCATCGTCTACAACGTGTTTCGGGAAACATTCCCAGAGCAGTATCGATGGGCGCCTCCGCTGTGATCGTGGCTGCAATCGCCGGCGCCGTCGCCTACACGCCGATCACCTGGGTCACCTCCGACAGCGGACCACTTGCTGCAGGCCGCAACGCCGCAGTGTCACTGGGCTCGAATACAGCCGCCAGCATGGACAACACCACCGAAACCCTCAACACTCTGGAAGGCACGCTCGCAACGTCCTTCGCGCGCCACCCTTTGCAGGTACTCAATTTCGGTGGCCAGCCCGATGATTCACCAGAATGCGCTGCGGCATGGAATTCGGGAGTCAACTCCGGAGACACCGACAACATCAAAGACAACATCGCTCGCTGCGGCAGCTTAGGCTCGCCGGTCACACCGGACGCGGCAGCCGCCATGAAGGCCACCGCAGACAACCCCAGCCCCGGCCAACTCGGAACCGGCTTCGTCCTTCTGATCTTTGCCAGCCTCTTCGCGCTGTACGCCTTCACCATCTCCATCAAAATCGTCTCGGAGTTCTTCGAAGGCGTGAAGCAGGCTGCGAAGTTCCTGGGCAGCTTGGCGATTGGCGTCATCCAAGCCGCGCTACCCGCTGTAGCCTCCAGCGGATTCGGCATCATCTTCTGCGGTGTCGCCATGTTCGCCTACATCACCGTCATCATCGTCGTAGGAGAAGTCACCGGCCGAGTATTCAGCAGACAGACAAACAGCATCGTCGCGGTGCTGTCGGTACTGCTACTTATGCTGGTGGCCCTCAAGCACTCCGGCGCCATCGGACGTGCAGTGCGAAAAGGCGGCCAGAACGTCGCCAACGCGCTGATGAGCAGCGTCGCCGCCCCTCAAGCGCCGCCCGCAGTCAACAACATCATCGAAGACCGGGCCGGCGGCGCTATGCGTGCGACAAGCAACGCCGTGTTCGGCGTCGGAGGGACAGTGGCCGGCATGGCACTGGCGTCCCGCGCACCCTCAGCAGCTCAAGCCTTCAACGTCGTCGCCCCAGTGCTCAACAACAAGTTCGCTCGCCACGTCAATCGCGGCGCCCACCTCAAATACACCTTGAACGGCAACGGCATCGGCAACGGGACTCCGGCCGCTCAGACCAATAATTCGGCTGCGCCCGCCCCGACCAACGGTGCACCCACTGCGGGCCAGTCCGCGCCGCAGCCGAGCCACGCCGCTCCACAGGCTCCACCTGCCGCGCCCGCCCAGCAGACATCTGCCGCGCCCAGTCCCGGGCAGCAGCCCGGGTCCGCGCCAACATCTACCCAGCAGCAGTCTGCTCCGGCGACCGGTGCGCAACCCGGTGCTGCTGCGCCCGCGGCCGCGCCGCCAGCTCCGCCTCAGGTACCTCTGCCCCAACCGATTCCGCCAGCGCCAGCCCCAGGCGCGGTCTCAGGCGCTGCCATCCCGGCGCCTCCAGCACCGGCTCCGCTGACTCAACGGATGCAGTCCTCCGCCGCGCCGGCCATCAACGCGCCGTCAGGGGAGTTGCCGTCCTGGGTTCCAGCTTCGTATTCGAGAAGCGTTGAGGAACACCGCGAACGATTCCCCCATTTGTGCGGGGCAGAAAACAAGAACGGCACCTTCTGCCTCAACCCCGCCGGGTCCTGCCCGCACCACCCGCACCACCGCTCCACTGCACAAGCGCCACCGTCCCCGTTCGGGCAAGCACCGCCGCCACCACCTAACCTGCCCGCCCCGCCACCGCCGCGGACGCCACCGCCACCTGGCCAACCCCCACAAACCGGACAGGGCGGCCCGATGCCACCGCCGAAATCCCAGTAAGGAGAGGGACAGTGACTGAACCGCAAGACCGGCAACCGCGCCGATCCCTTGTCCGAGCTGTCGCGCAGACCGCCGCAGTCCAGGTAGTACGGAAGGCGGCTGTCGCCACCGGCGGCGCAGTCGTCAGCACCTTCGGCTGGCCGGCGATCCTCGCCGTGCTCGCCGTGGTTGCCGTCGCTGGAGCCCTGGCGATCCTGGCGATCGTCGCCGCGTTCAGCAGATTGTCTGATCAGAGGGCCGACTTCGCGTACCAGTGCGAGTCACGACTGGGGTTCGCCGTAGGCAGCACTGCAGCCATCACCGTCGTACCGCGCTTGGCGACAACGGTAGCCCTGGACCCAGCCACACCACCGGCCACCACGTGGGAGACCACGCCGCTACAGCCCTCCACCACAACGACTTCCACCACGACCCCAACAACAACGCCCACACCGCCACCAACCACCACCAGCACCACGCCACCGAGCGCTCCGACGACAACGAACCCATACGCGTCCATGACGATTCCCAGCACCGCCGACACCAACACCCGCGCCTGCGCGATGGCCGTGAAGCAAGGTGAGGTCGTCGGATCCCCGGTACATACGCCTGGCACCGAACTGGGCCGACAGGCCGCGGCATTGGCCAACGAACGAGTCGGCACCATGGCGACCCTCAACGACGGGGACACCGCAGGGCCCACCAATGACGCGTTCTCACCGGCGAACCTGGTCCGCTACGCCTACTACCAAGCCAGCGGGGGAGCAGTCTCCTTGCCACACACTGTCGCCGAGCAGATCACCATCGGAGACCGAGTTGATCCGGAGGCTATCGCCGCAGGCGACCTTGTCTTCTTCAACTTCACAGCGACCGAGGGGCCCACTTCAGTGATGATCGCCGTCACCCCGACCATCGGCGTCGACGCCACCATCCCCGATCAGCCGATCTCGCTGGGCGTTCTGCCCACCGGCAACGTCGTCGTCAAACGGCCCACCTTTGACCGAGAGGCCAGCAACCCATGACTGAGGAAGCTGTGACTGACCCCACCGCGGCACCGCCTGCGCCACTGCTGCCCTCGCAGCACAACTCCAGCGGCAACGACGACGACAACACCCGCCTGCGCCGGCTGGCCCCCTTGCTGCCGCGCGGCCCAATGACGGCCAATTCCAACCAGGCAGGAGCCCCCGGCTCCGCCGCGCCAGCGGCGCCTGCCAACAGCGCCATCAACAGCCCCGCCAACACGAACCCAGCACTGAACAACCCTCCGCCCCCACCCGCAGGGACGGCACCTCCTGTGTCGCCGCTGCCTACTCCTAGCGCAGCCCCAACCGACGCTGCCGGGCAGACGAATCCACAGTCCGCAGCGGCCGACCCGCAGTCCGAATCCCCCGACGCTGCCGAAGACGCCGCGCAGAACGCCAAGCCACCGATCAATCCCGGCCAGGCCGTCAACATGGCCACCGGCCTGGCCGCTCCTGCCGTCACTGCAGCACTAGGCATCCCGTCCGCGCTTCTTGGGGCCGGGATGGGACTGCTGGCTCCCTTCGCGCAGATTCTGCAGCAGTTCGGGCAAGGCAGCCCGTCGATGCCGTCCTCGGGCGGGTTCCCGTCGGGCGTGATGGACGGCCTCGGCTCCATGGACGCACTTTCGGGTATGTCCGGATCTCCGGGCGACGCCTACCAATCCGAGATCGGTGATCAGTCGAATCAGGCTCAAGCCCTTGACCATCTCGAAAAGAACCTGCGAAAGACACTGGACGACTCAGCGGCCAACTCCACTATGGGCCGCGACAAGGTCCAGCAGATCATCAGCCAGGTCAAGTCCAACCTGCAGGCCCTAGGACCGATCGCCAACACCCCAACCGGACAGCTCGGTGTGCTCTCAGCGATCACCCAAGGGTTGCAACAAGCTGGCGCCGTGCTGAGCCAAGCAGTCGGTAAGGACGCACTCAACGCCGGGACAGTCAAAAAGATGTCGCTGGACTACCTCAAAGACCTCCAGTCCGGACCCAACGACCAGAACCGCCAAGAAATGCCCGCCGGCGGTCCACAGAGATGGGCAATGGAAGCACTCCGGGCCAATGGGATCACCGATCCCCGAGCTATCGCGAACTGGTTGCCAGGATTGATGACAATGGGCCGCCGAGAGTCCGGCCACAATCCGTTTGCCCAAAACAACTGGGACAGCAACGCCGCCAAGGGAACACCGTCGAAAGGCTGGATGCAAACAATCCAGTCCACGTTCGATTCTCATTGGCGCCCGGGAACCTCCCGCAACATCTTCGATCCGGTGTCCAACGCCGCAGCTGCGATTCACTACGTGATGACTCGCTACCACGTCTCCGCAGACGGCTCTGACCTGATGGCGAAGGTGCAGCAAGCCAATCCCAACGCGGCGCCGAAAGGGTACTGACGCAATGGCGAAAAAGCAGTCAGAACAAGGTAATCCGGCGCTGGTTGTTGCCGGGGCGGCGCTCATCGTCCTGGTCGCCTCATGGGTCATCGGCGCCCGTTCGGCCACAGAGTGGGCCATCCGCAACGGCTACTTCTCCGCCACCCACCCCGCATTCGCCGTCCCCGGCGCGATCCCCTCCGGCGCAGGACCAACCCTCCTGGCCGCCCTCGGTGTAGTGGCCGCCCTCTCAGGTATCGCCGCGGCCGCCGTCATCGCCTACCAAATGCTGGCTGCCCCGATCCAGCGGGATCCGGACGACCGACGTCCACTACCTCCGGTACTCACCCCACTGGTGGCAGCGACCGGCACGACAGCCGGCGCAATCATCATGATCTTCATCCCATTCCTGCCCAGCATCATCGTGGCAGCCGGCGGAATCTTCACCGCGATTTTCTTGGGAGACTGGCTGCTGAGCAAGCTGCGCGAGATGCGCGACCGCGCCCGCTACCTCAACGAAATCGAATGGGCCATCTACCTGTATCTCGGCTTCGACGAACTTCCCCGCAAGCGCATCGTGACGATCGTCGAATGGGACCCGGCCACCGAGGACCGTCCCGAGAAACCCAAGACCATCAAGATGGTTTATAAAGGCCATCGCGAAGACCTCAAACCAGAACTGAACCGCCGTCTCGATGACGCCGTCGGCGGCTCCCACTACGACCTGTCCTACGCCACCACCGACCAGGTCATCACCGCCGAGCTGGCCAGCGTCAACACCGAACCGCAGCTTGTGCGCGACCTCCGCGACCAACTCATCCGGCCCAGCCTGTTCAAACCTGGTGCGACGCTGCACAACCCGGTTATCAGCGAAGCCGGAAGTCTCCTCAAATTCGAAGTGCACCACCAAATCGGCGCCGACCTCTCAGGTTCCGACCAGCTCCGCACCATTGAGCACAAGATCAGCGGACTACTCGACGGACGTTGGCGCACAACCCAGACCAACCACCTCGCCGGGACCGTCACCTTCGAGATCCGCCCTGAACTTCCCACCAAGGTCTATCCACCGACCACCAAACCAGTCCTGAGCGTGGCCGAGGCCTGCGAGCGGTACGACGGCGCGGTGATCCCGCTGGCAATCGACGAGTACGAAACCCTCATCGAGTGGAACCTCAAACTCAATCCACACTGCCTGCTCATGGGACCAACAGGCACCGGAAAGACCGGCACGATCAACAACATGATCATGGGAGCAGCCCCGCTCGGCGCCCGCATCTTCATCATCGACTTCAAAGGCGGCGAGTTCACCCACATGCGCGACTACCCGGGCGTAGTCAGCGTCGTCACCGAACCCTTCGAGGCCATCGCGCTGATCAACATCATCTACAAGGAGATGCAGGGCCGCTACAACCTCTACAAGAAGAAGCGGAGCTCACTGGCCAACAAAGAGCCATTCCTCATCATCATCGACGAGTACACCGAGTTTCAGGACATCCTCCGCCGGTTCTACGCCCTCACCAAACCTAAAGGCGGACCACGAGATTGCCCGACCCTCACCCAGTTCTCCTCGCTGCTGCGCCTGGGCCGCACCTGCCGCCTGCACTGCGTGGCAGCCATGCAACGTGCGGACCAGAAGTTCCTCGAAGGTGAAGCCAAAGACAACTTCACGATGCGGCTATCACTGGGACGTCTGTCGACACAAGCCGCGATCATGATCCACAACGACGCCTACGCCGGCCGAACGGTGCCACTGGGGATCCGCGGCCGCGGCACCGCACTCAACAAGATCGGAGTGCCCACCGAAGTCCAGTCGTTCTACGTGCCCGACCCCGAGGCCCCAACATTCAGCGACGACGACCGCCGAATCCTCGCCGAGCTGCGCCCCCCGGTGCGGCTGTATGAGCGCGGCATCATCATGCCGCCGCAGACCAATCCCGTGCTGGAGCCCGAAGAATTCCCGGTCTACCAAAACTTGCCGCTGCTCAAAGCCAGTGAATACCCAGGGTTCGACCCACTTTCACCGGACTACGCCCCGCCGGGATGGCTGGAGGTCCAGGACCGCGGTGTCGACTCCATCTTCGGCGCACCGCCCGATGACATGACCCCGTCGACTCCCACCGAACTGGTGCACACCGTCTACGAATCCGACGACACCACACGCGATGTGGCGATCGTGGACCTCGACGTCGGCGCCTACGTGCGCAACCCGAACACCGGCGAGTGGGGACTACTCCACGAAGAGCCCATGCCCGGTGACGATCCCGAAACCACCGCTCTCATCCTGCGCGACAACTTCGACGGAACCCTCGAAGAATGCCAGATCCCGAGCAACGCCACCGTCGAGGTCCGCGAGATCCCCGAAACCCATCTGGCCTCCGTATAACCAGCACACGCAACACAATCCGACCCCCAACCACGAAAGGAACCGCTGACCCCATGAGCGCCCTACGTACGAGGTCGCGACTGTGGAACCGCCTCCTGAAACTGAAGGCCCCGCCACCGACCACTCCCTCTTCGGGACACACCCGTGAGCGGCGACCGCCACCGGCGCCCCACTGGCCAGCGGATCCGCGCCGAAACATCGCCATGACGTGATGCGCCAATAACCCCAAAACATGCCCAATAATGGAAAAGATTGCCATCGACGGAAGGAATGCGAGGGTGGCCAACAACGGGACCGACTTCGCCCAACGTGCGGAAAACCTGCTCCAAGGCCGCATGGAGACCATCAAGACACTCGGCGACCTGATCGATCAACGCGCCGAGCTGGACACACGCGTCGAAACCGCGGCCCAGAAGGCGCTTGAAGCCGGCTGGACCAAGAAGGAGTTGAGCGAGCTCGGAGTGCCAGTCCCCAGGCAGGCGTCCGGCGCGCGCCGCGGCCCGGCCAAACGAGGTCGCGTCAACGGCGCTACCGAAACGCACCCAGAAATCCACCACAACACCGACCAGGGCGCCGTGCCCGTCCATCACGGGTAATAGATGAGCACTCGCGACGAGGTCACCTCCATCCTCGACCAACTCCGAGGCCTCCTCGGAGAGGGGACCCCGGTGACCGCGCCGCTGCCGTCTACGGTTCCGGCTGAGATCCAGCAGCGACTCGATGCATTGCCGAATGGACTCGGAGATGTGATCGAACGGTTCGTCGCGGAGCGCAAGAGCCAGTCTGAGATCAGCGCCGAGCTGGCCAAGATCGACCCGTCGCTGGTGCCGGTCGTGGACGAGTCGGGCGTCAACGTGCAGTCGGCTCGCGATCAACTCGACATGACCGAGCTGAATTACACCGATCGCCGCGGCCAACTGGCGCCGGTGGAAGGAACTCCACTGGGCCAGATGGCAGTACTGCAGTCGAAGGTAGATGCGATTGGCAACGGCTCCAACGCCATTCGCGCCCAGACACCGCCGGCAGACCTGCGTCGCGTTCTGGTCGACAAGCTCGCCCAGCGCTACTACGAGCAAGCCAAAGCCTCGATGTCGGGCATGCCCGGCGGCGGCGGAGGTGGCGGTACGCCTGGAGGCGGCATGCCCAGCGGCGGCGGGGGAGGATCGCCCGGCGGGGGTGGGGGAGGATCCCCGCTCAGCGGCATCGCATCGCCGCTGTCCAACTTGAGCTCTGCGTTCAAGCCGGCCTCCAACGGTCAACCCAAGGCCGGCCCAGGGGACAAGGACATCCCGGGGCTGCCACTGAGCGTCGGCGGCAGCGAGACTGGCCGCAAAGTCGCCGAGAAGGCCCTCACCGCGCTCGGGACGCCGTACGTATGGGGCGGTGGAGACAAGAACGGGCCAACCAAAGGCGGACTGGACTGCTCCGGCCTTGTGGTGTGGTCGACGGCGCAAGAGACAGGTCAAGTCGTGCCACGCCAGACATACGACCAGATCAAGCTCGGTACGAGGATCAACCCTGCAGACGCCCGGCCAGGGGACTGGGTGTTCTCCAACTTCAGCAGCGCGGGACCAGAACATGTCCAAATCGCCTTGGGCGGAGGAAAAGTCGTCCACGCTCCACAAACCGGCGACGTCGTCAAGATCAGCACCATGCCCAGCAACGTGATCGTCAAACGGGTCTTCTGAGATAGGAATTCATATGGCGCCGAAGAAATTTGAACAAGTCGAGTGGGACCCGTGGATCAAAGAAGGCAACGTTCAAGGGTTCTCAACACCGGGGTGGGCTATGCCCTCCGACAGCAGCCGCTACATCTCCAAAGACGACCCGTACTGGACGCAGACGATGTGGGATGCGCGGCTCGCCTACGGCGACCCGAACATTCACTACAACACAGACACACCGGGGGAGCAGCGCTACCTCGTGTTCGGTGACGGCATCCGCCTACCGGAAAACGGCCAGGTGGTGTACCACGACGCGCTGGCCAAACAGAACTACATCCAGAACACCGACGGCACAGTCACCCGCACCGACAGTGACGGGAACCCGCAAGGCGAGCCGTTCTGGCCGTCGGGCTACCGCAAGAACGAGGACGGCCGGTACGCCCCCGTCAGCAACAAGGGGATCCAGGTCAGCCCGCTGGCCAACGCGACACCGCCCAGCAACTACGGGTACTACGAAGACCCCAACACGCACATTCTCACCCCCCGCAACGCAAACGGCGACTACTACACGATCGATCCCAACGCCAAGCAACAGCACTTCTTCAACAAGGACGGCAAGCCGATCCCCAAGGAGCAGTACTACGGGGGCACCCAAACCCCGCCGGCGACAGTCCCGAAAGACCCAGCACCGGCAGGTTCTTCGACGCCCAACGGCGGTGGGAAGGTCGAGATCCCCAGCGGCATGACCGCACCCCAGTACCCCGACTGGGCCACCGCAGAAGACCCCGACGTCGGCAATCGGATGACCGAGATCATCGTGCGCCTCTACAAACTGTTCGGGGACGGATCCCCATCGGCCACCACCACGCCGGCCTTCCCGTTCAACACCGAAACAGGCAAAGACAGCGGCATTGAGGGATACGACAAGCTCAAAGACAAGTTCAAGCAACTTGAGGGCGAGTTCACCGCGACAGCCAAAGCATTCGATGATGCGATCGAGCACTCCAAGGTCAGCACAGAACAGGGTCGCAAGGCCATCAACGACGCGATCGGCGACTTCAACACGAAGGTGTCTGGACTCCCCGAAGGCCGCTTCGATTCGCTACTGCAAGCCGAAGTTGACCTGATCGGCCAGGCACGGACCGCCGTCGCGAAAGCGTCGAACACTACTCAGGACATGCCGGCAGTTCCGACCCCCGATCCAGGAACCCCCGCCGGACCTCCACTTGGAGCCACACCCGGCGATCCGCTCGGCGGCCCGCTTGGCGGCCCCGAGAAGGCCGGCCCCCTCGACGAGCTGCTCAACAAGCTCGGTGGGCCAGGGGGAGGTGGATTGCCTGGAATGGGAGGAGGACTCAACCCGCTGGGGGCGCTCGGCGGCATGAACCCCGGCGGAAGCCCCGGCGGTGGGGGCGGCGGCTTGAACCCGCTGGCACCCATCAGCGAGGCGGCGAAGCCGTTGGCCAAACTGGCAGATCCTGGCAAGCCTGACGCAGGCCAGAAGCCAGCGGTCACCCCGTTGAAGCCTATTCAGGACCAGCCGCCCGGTGTGCCTCAGCAACAGGGCCAGCCCGGTCAGCCGGGCCAGTCTCAACCGGGACTACCGCAACCTGGCGAGGCCAAGGGCGCTCCGGGCGTCGAGCCGGCCGGAAACAGCAAGGCCACGGTCAAGCTGCCTGACGGCACGATTGTGGACGCCCCCAACGAGAAGGCCGCCGCCGCGGCCCAGAACGCCCTGGAACGCGCATCCAACGGGGGGGACGCCGCGCAGAAGGCCTACGACGGTGTCCTCGAGGACGGTCTCCCTGGCGACGGCAAGAACCTCGGAGCGAAGGTCGATCCAGCCGACTTGCAGGCCGGTGATGTCCTGCAATGGAAGGACAAGACGATGGTTGCAGTCGGGCCGGGACTGGTGGCCGATCCCACCCATCCCGGCGTGGTCCATGAACTCAAAGATGTGCTCAAGGACGACACGGGATTCAAGGGGATCTTCCGGCCGACCGCGACCGACCCGACGCTGTCCATGCATTCGGAGCCCCCGCCGCTGCCGCACCCGGAGGCGCCGCAGCCTCCGCCCTCCGGTGGCTCCCACGGTGAAGGTAGTGCCCCTGCCCCTGCCCCTGCGCCGGACAACAACCCACCGTCCCCGCCTCCGGCCCCGCCCGGTGGGGACACACCTGCGGCGCCGCCGAAACCTGAGGCCCCGCCTGCCACGGTCCCGTTGTCGGGTGATCTGCCCGGCGACGCGCCCGCCGCGCCCGCCCCTCAACCGGCGCCGCCTTCGCCATTCCAACCGCCCGCCGCATCACGCTCCACCAAGGCCGAACGAATCGCTGCAGGACAGCCCTAACAGAGCCCCGAAAACCTCAACGCCCCAACACCGAAAGGAAAGAACCCCATGACGAGCTTCGAACCCACCCAAGACGACGGCGACGGAATCGGAATGTCGCCCCTGTGGCCCAATGTGACGCCCGGCCCGGACGGCACCGCGCAGGTTCCGCAGTACCCGCCCTACATCCCCGAATCGAAGGTCGACCTGCAGCACCTCCCGGAGAGCACCCTGGACGGCATCCACGGCGACGGCGGTGTCATCCGGATGCCACCGGGCTCGAAACTGGGCCCCGCACCGACGCCCGACGGCCCCCGCTACACCCAGCCCTACGGCCCCGATGACCCTGAGCTGTCCCGCATCTGGGTTCCCGATCGCCGGCCGGCGCCTCCTGGGTCGGTTCTGCCCGCCTCCAACAGCACGGGCAACAGCAAGCCATTCCAGGTGGACTACGCCGAGCTGGAAAAGTTCGCCCAACAGCACGACCTCAACGCCGAGGAAGTGCAGAAATGGGCAGCCATGGACCAGGACTTCCCCGAGGAATACCTGCGCACCCACGGCAAGGTGAATTACGGAACCTACTTGAAGATCAAGGAATTCATGGCCAGCAAGTTGGCGGCCGGCACGGCCTATGCCGACCGCCAGATCCAAACCGCAGAGAAAGTTCGCAACGTCGTGGCCACGGTCAGCAACATCGACAGCGCTTCGGGCACTGACGTCCGCGGAGCAGCAACGGAGGTTCGCCAAGCATGAGCAGCGTCATTCACCCCGAGGTCACACAAACACTGGAATCCGCCGACAGCAGAAAGAATTACCTGCTCGACGTCATGGACCAGATGCGTGCCCACACGGTGCAACGCAAGTCCGAAGACGGCGACATCGCCGTGCGGGTCAATATGAACGGCGAGCTCACCGATCTGTGGTTCAAACGGGGCCTGATGGAGCGCAAGAACCCCGAGACGGTAGCCCGGGAGGTCACCGTCTTGGCCGCCGCGGCAAGCAAAGACGCCGTCGCCGCGGTCCACGAGATGTTCACAACCGCACAGAACACAACCCCAGATCCGGTCGAAGCAGGCCCAGACGCAGAAAAGGTATGACGCGAGCCCGGGTTCGGCACATTTGCCTCGATAAAATCGACCTGTGAACGAGCAGGCAGCAGTGATGATCCGCTGGCTGCTGGACGGCAACGGCGGACTGAAGAACATCGCGCAGTTACTCACCGATTCGTTCGGTGAGGCCGGAGTCGCGGCAGCCAGCGTCGACACCAGCGACGGGACGATCTACGCCTACCCAGCGCGCCCGGGCAGTGCACCCGCCGACGATCGATGGGTGGCGTTCGACAATGGCTTCTCGACACCGTTTGACCCGCCGAGCATGCCTAGCAGCGCCACCGCCGACCACCACGTCCTCGCCGGCGTCACTTCACGCAACGAACTACTCATTGTCAATCTGAAAGCGGTGAACTACCTCGGTATAGAGGGACCGAATTCTCTTGGCGTGATGCGGTCCTGGCTGCTTCAGGTCTTGTCGAAGACCCCGGAGGCCGCGGTCGCCATCACCGATCCGGATATGGCTGTCCCCGGTGCTCCCCGGCTGACGCTGGTGGACGACATTGTTGGTGCGCACCCAGCGCCAACGATCGTGTTCACCACCACGCACACCAGCACCCCAGAGGCGCCGCATCCAGTGGTGGTTTCCTCCAACGCTGTCGCTGCGGACAACGCGCTGCTCTGCGATGGCGCCGTATCAGGGATCTACCTGGCCAACCGGTACTGGCCACTGTGGCGACGACTCGAACTCTCCGATGCTCAATGGGGTTCAGTCACTGCAGCTCTGGCCGCAGCCGCCGAATCGGGCCCGGAGGCATCAGAGGCGCCCGTGCCTGCTCACCCCCACCAAAAACCGTCCGACGAGAAGGAAAACGCGGACAGCGAAGCTCCGCAGTCGGCGGAGGCAGCCGACGCATCAGTGCATGAGGCGCCGGTGGCCGCCGACAACGGAGACAAGCCTGCAGGCGAAGATGAAAATGAGGGTCCAGCTGCGCTTGAAGCGACCCATCCAGAACCCGACGCTGTGGCCGCCTTGACTCAGCCAGAACCAACACCACTGCCGGCCTCGCTGCCGCAACCTCCACGGCCGGACCTCCTCGACGCAGAACCGGTCGCCACCAACGGCCACCACCCGGTACTGCCGGGCGACCCGGCCGACGAAAGCCGGACACCGGGCATCTATGTGCTCGGCGACACCTACGTGCTCGGCCGCGACCGCGACGACACCACCGGTCAGCTGACGGAGTTCTCCGCAGCAGTACGGCCCGGACGCGCCCGAAAGCCAGTCCTGGCCTTGGTGATGCTCGCGGCCGCACCTCGGGGATTGTCCCAACCTGAATTCGACCGACAGCTGGAGCTCACCCCAGCCAACCGCCGTCAGATTCGCCAAACCATCCGTAACAAGATGATGGGCGGCAACATGCCGATCGTGACGAACCCCGCCACCGACCGCCTCATCATCGACGACAGTGTCTACTGCGACTTCCGGGAATTCGTCCAGCTCATCGGATCCAGCCCGGCCACCGCAGCCGACGACGACCTCCTGGAAGGGGTGCGCTCGGCCAGCGACGAAAAGCTGGCTGCTGCCGTGCGACTGATCCGAGGTGCACCGTTCACAGGCGCGCCCGAAGAGGAATACGACAAGGTCCGCGACATCGTCGTCCTCAAGGACAAGCTGCTCGACGCTTGCTCGGAAGCCGCATTGGAATTGGCCCGCCGGCAGCGCTCGGCTGGATTCGCCGAGCAGGCCCACAAGACCGCCCTGGTTGGACTCAACGCATATCCGAAACGCGAAGAGCTCTGGGTGATCGCGGCCAAGACTGTCGCCGAGACAGAACGCGTGGGTTTGGCGTTCGACCTCAACCAGGCCGTGCCATCACCCGAAAACCCCGAGCTGCGCAGGCTGCTCGCCGACTCCCGCGCCCGTTGACTCCCAGGAAGGCCCAAGCGATGACAAGCCCCAAGCAAGACGATGTGCCCTTCGAAGACCGGGTATACAAGGTCTTCAACCAGCGACAGAGCATCGGCGTATCCGCCGGCCACGGAGGCGCCTTCCGCGGCCTATACCTGGCAGACAGCACAAAGAAGATGACCGAACGAGCTCTGGCGCAGGAAATCCTATCGGTGGCCAAGGTCGCTTCCCTGCGCGGAAAGCTGTCCATGCGTGAGCAGATGATCGCCGTGGCGGCCGAAACCGATGAACACGTCAGCCGCGCCACCTTCGAACTGGTGCCCGACGTGCCCACGCCCGAAGAGTACGAAACCCTCCGCCGCGAAACCCTCCGATACTAGGACCCATCCACCATGCGAAGACTGCTGACCACAACGCTGACCGCGGCTGCGCTCGCCGCCAGCGCACTATTCACCGGCGTGGCCCCAGCCAACGCCGCTGCGATGCAGGTCACCGCCGGCTTCATGATCGAGGGAGCAACCAGCTTCTGCACCGTCAGCTTCACTGATCCCCGGACACCCACCCTGGCCTACACCGCATCCCACTGCTACAAGCCCGGCACGTCCACCGCCGTGCACCTGGGCAATCAGCGACTCGGTGACTTCATCCCCGAAATCTCCAACCGAGACCTCGACCTCATCGCCATCCGACTCAACTCGGGCATCCGCGGCTCCAAAGTTCTGCAGTCCGGCGAGCCCCTGTTGTCGACGTGGGTCCCGAAACCTGGCACCACCGTGTGCAAATACGGTGCAACGACCCAGGAAACATGCGGGACAGTGCTGGCATCCGAAGACGACCGCTTCACCGTCAGGATGGCAGCAGACCACGGTGACAGCGGGGCACCCATCTATCAGCGACTCGACACCAAAGAAGAGCACGGAGTCCACCTCGTCGGCACCGTGATCGCCGAGTCGAAAGAGGACCCCACCGTCATCATCTGCACCCCAATGACATCCATTCAGGCGTTCCTCGGGAACACCTTCGGCTCCTGGCGGATGTAGAGCCAACTCACGTCGCAATCGAGCGGCGTGAGCCGCAATTAATACCTGCGTGAATTCTCCGCGAGATTCTCCCGCGCGGATGATGGACTCGTATCCCAACGATGAGATCCTTCACCTTCGATCTCCGGCGCAATATGTCGGTTATGCTCGCGGACTTGTTCTGCGCCGGCACCAACCCGCTGACCGCCCTTCCGCCGCTGGCTCGCCCCTACGTGGAAAACGCAGTGCAGCAACACATCGACATCAGCCGCTTCGAACCCGCACAGACACCGACGACTACCGAGCGTGGTACCTCGACGGGCCTGGCCTTGTGCTCGTCATGCCCGCGGCCCGCTCCGGCTCCTGCCCACGCCGGACAATGGCGGCCGCACGGCCGCGCATTCCGCTATCGGCATTGCAGCCCATCCTTCGCGACGGCAGTTGATCCGCGTAGAGGAGTTCGTCCTGAACAGATACCGGAGCTGCGCTGAAACACCTGCTTGAGCCGCCGCCACAATCTGCAACCGGTACTCTTGCCGGGACCACGACCGCCGACCAGGAATAGAGAGAATGGCGAAGGTAGTTACCACGAGCTACATTGACGACTTCGACGAGCAGAAACTCGCTGACAACGAGATTCATGACATCGAATTCTCCTACCGAGGTAAGGATTACACACTCCAGCTCCGCCCCAGCAATGCCGCCCAGATGGACCAGGACATGGCCAAGTACATCGAGGCGGCGGTACGGGCCCAGCAGCGATCAGCGAATGGGTCGGTGAGCGAAGCGCCTACGAGCACGGTCAAGACACGTACCGGACGCGCCAAGCCCACGCGCGGCCGGGCCGGCCGCAAAACTGCCCGAAGCAAAGCCTTAGACGCAGGGGCGCTGACTCCCGCGCAACGCAAGGCGGTACGCGAATGGGCGAACGCCAACGGACACAACGTTTCAACCCGCGGCCGCCTACCGGCCGACGTGATCGAAGCGTTCAACGCCGCGCAGTGATGAGATGCCACGGCGACCAAAAGTGGCGCAGCAGAACCTGAACGGTGAGAGACTCCGTGTCGGTGAGGTCTACGACTCGGGCATCCGACGCTGGCCGGGCCAAGAGTTGGTCTTGACCACAGACGGGTGCATTCTCATCGTCGACTACCTTGCCCCGACACCTCAACAGATCGCGGAGTTCCAAACCGCTGCCGCAAACTTTGCCTGGGTTGACGCACGGCACAACGGGATACTGTGCTGCCGATTCGGCGACTCGCCATGGGAAATGTTGCCGTTCAACCCACATAGGGACACCCCTGCTGGGAAGACTCCTGGAATGCCAGCGGTCGCAACGGGGCGGCACCTGAATATCGCAGTCGGATTGACCAGTGGAGAGTCACCTGTACTAGCCGTTCGATCTGCCCGATGGCCTGAGCATTTCGTCAGCTCTGTCGATGCAACCGTGGCGCGGCTCGCGGCACAGCCGTTCGGCGCCGAGGCCACAGTCAATGAGTCCAACTGCCTGTACATCTCAGTCGGCGCCGAACGGCTTGCTCAGCGCGCGGGAGTCAGGGCGGTGTCGGACTAGGTGTGCTATTCCATCGAATGGCGGTTCCAACGGCCGCTTTGCCTAATCCGAACTGCTAACTCTTGACGATTCGACATCTTTGAACCGGCCGGCGGCAGTGAAATACACGGGAACTTCGGCGATCGCTTCTATGCCGTCATCGAGATAGTTCATCATCATCGGCACTGGCACGGACGCCGGCTGCGCGAGACCACCTGCCATCTCACGGGCCTGCGTGCGAGTGATATTCCGCGCGAGGACGTGGCAGTCGGAGGGATCGTCCTCGCGATCGAATACAAGCTGGATCCACCCCGCCCCGGTCTGGGCTTCAAGGCTCCAGTCCTTTTCGGGACGGAAGTTGATCATGATCCCGTTGGCAGACATCACATGACAAAGACTTGAATGCTCACCGTTAGACAGAATCTCAACGAAGTCGCGGACCCGGTCACTCGGAACGACGACGGTCAGCGAATCACCGAGTCTCCACCGTTTAATGTCATCAGTGCCGCCGTCGAAGCGCGCCTCTGCCATCTTGTCAACTTTCTCTGTGTCTGCATGGTCAAACGCAATCCGGTGCGATGGCACTGCGAGTATGGCACTGGCGTGTAACCAACGTGGTGGAACACCACAACTAGGCGGGACGCCGGGGAGGCTGGTTCTGCGACGTGTGTGCGCCCGCGGGGTCCGCATCAATGATTCGGTAGATCGTCGACCGCGCAACCCCAGTGAGGGTGTGGATGCGATTCACCTTGATGCCGGCTGAATGAGATGCGCGCACAAGGGGATCGCGACGGCGGATGTGCTCGTCGTTCTGCTTTTTCCATTCGACGAGGCTGGCTTCGAAGCTCGTCGACTCAACGTCAGGCATGTATCACAAGATACATGTTCGCTACGCTACAACGGTAAGTTGCGTACCCGCCAAACTCGTCGAATGATCAGTCGGCGGCAAACAACTGCAGCTGCTCGCCCCGACCGGCGGTTCTAGGGGCGTCCCGCAGGCATTCCTGGGCCTGAGTCAAACGCTCGGCAGTGGCGACGGCCAGGGCGGCAACCGCCGGGTCGGCAGCTCCGTCCAGCTCGGCAGTATCCGCCCCGCAAGCGCCGTCAGCGCCCTGCTGCGGGGCAGTCTGCGCGGCGCCATCGTCAACCGCGCACCGTCTGGCGCCCTCAGCCGCATCAAGCAGGCCGCGCAGGACAGCGACCTGACTTCGACGTGGGACTCCACGCAACGCCACGCGAGCCTGGGTGACCACCGAGCGCGCGCCAGCGACGCCCAGTCGGGCGACATCAGCCGAAGTAACCGGGATCGGGGTACCCGGAGCTGTCAGCTCCCGCAGCGGTAGGACGAGGCTGACAACGGCCTGCCGGTATCGACGCGCGTTCGAGGCCCCACAGCTCAACTGATCCTGAACGAACGCGGTGAACTTCTCATACGGACGACCGCGGGAATCGTTGATGTGTCGCCAACCTTGATCGTGGTACAGATCGGCCAGCGCTTCGAACGGAGAGTCCAGGCCGCGCTGCAGCTCGTCAAGACGCCGCAAAGCTCTCTGACGTGCCACATTGGGCGAACGTCGGGCACCTGCACGGCTGGTTGTCACGGAGCACCTCGCGGCATGTTCTTGGGTCTGCGCACCCGGCGAGGCTGAACATAGAGATCCGACTCCCCAGAATGCGGGTTTGCTGCTTCTATCCATTTAGTACCGCGTGCAGCGGCGATTTCCGTCGCCAGCGACACGAGAAAATCGTGGCGAGACCGGTCAAGACCGCGATATGTCAGAGTACGGTGACATCAAGGGTTGAGTGTTGCCCCTGCCGTCATGGTTGCCACGCCGCTTGCAGCGAGGCGCCAAGGGCCACACTCCAACCCTCGCCCAACGGCCGATCCGCGGCCGACATGACCGAAAGCAAGATCCCAATGCCCGACGACGACAACGACACGAAGCCGGCCCAAGGCGATTCCGCCGGCAACGGCGCCCTCGCCCAGCTCGGCGCCGAACTGCGCTTCGCCCGCAAGCAAGCCGGCCTCACGCAGGCCGACGTCGGCGCAAAGGCCGGATTCTCACGCCAACTCGTCAACCGCATTGAGAAGGGTTACAACTGCGAAATCGTCGCGTTCATCGCGATCGCCGGAGCGGTGGGTCGCAGACTCTCCATTTCCGAAGACGCCTCGCAACTCGGAGAGCAATCCAGCCTCGCGCTCATCATGGAACTGCCGGAACCAGGCGCAAACACGTAGCTACTCGCAGTTGACCTGCAGCCTCTGGCTCGGCGTGCTGTCACACCACCTTGGTAACGTCGGCCCGGCCCGATCTACCTGGGGCGGCCACGTGGTGAAGCTGGCCTGTCACTGCGGGCGCTATGTCGGAGCTGGTCGGATCTGTGATG
Organism: Mycobacterium sp. 134; assembly: GCF_048282715.1. NCBI lineage: Bacteria > Bacillati > Actinomycetota > Actinomycetes > Mycobacteriales > Mycobacteriaceae > Mycobacterium > Mycobacterium sp. 134. The sequence goes on along the minus strand of NZ_JBLVUN010000001.1, from coordinate 326,326 downwards.
AGACGGCCACAGCCCCGAGGGGGCTTCCCGCCGAGCACGCTGTGTCAATCTGCCTGTGCAGGCGGAAACTTCCCGTACGTCCCGCGTGAATCCCCGCGTAGATGAAGCAGATTCTCGTACTCCGCGTCAGCCGCCAGCGTGGCTGACCGTCGCTGTGCCCAGCGGTATGCCCACACGGCACCAGCGCCAATCAGCAACGTCGGCGCCAGCCACCACCACTGCATCGCAACGATGGCAACCCAGATCATGCCGAACGCCGCCATCACCGGATGACGGTCAACGAACGTGCGACGAGCGGCAACGGGAGCCGCGGCGACAGCGGCAACCGGCACACCGATGGTGACAGGAGCCGCAACGACGGCGGTCGCGGCCGACCACTGCTCACCGTCCCAAAAGCGCTGTACGCCCTCGTTGAGGGGATCGGGATACCAGCCCGCTGGAACGCTCATCGAATACCTCCTGTGTGGATCAACCCGTTTGGAATGCCAGACAAACCCTGACGTGGAATGGCGGGGACTCTTCGGAGAAAGAAGACGTGCCCCACGCCGAAAGGCGCAGGGCACGTCGCCCTTTCGAGGGGGAGTAAAGGGCCAAACACGACGTTACCTGCCGCCACTGACACAAATGCCACCCGCGGCACCACAATTCTGCGGAAGGTCAGCGCATACCTCGCCAACAGCGTCGCCTTCGGCCACGCCCCGCTCATGGCCGCCCGGCTGTTCCGGATGCCGTCCCGCTCCGGACGGGGCCGGCAGGAGCGGCATCTGGCGGCCCCGGCAGGAGTATGCACATGGCTGGCCCTGACCCGATTACGCCCGCTCATCGTTGATCCTTCCGGTCTGCCGCTGCGATCGCTCGCTGATACTCGCGGCTGGCCTTGATCTCGGCGATGTCTTCGTCGATCACGGCCGTGTGCCCCTTCGTCAGGGCCTGCCGGACGTCCCAGGATGGGTGTCGGGACAGCAGTTCGACGGCCTTTGCGGCAACGCGCTTGGCTTCGGCGAAGCTGTCGCAGAGCGTCTGGCCGATGATCGGTTGCCCCAGTGAGTGCTTGACCCCGGCTGTCTCTGTCAAGGCGCGGGCATCGAGTAGCCAGTGGTAGCCGCCCTTGCGCTTCTCGTCGCGCATGATGCGGTAAGCGTGGTCATCGCTGTAGCCCCAGTAGACGCCGAGCCCCTTCACCGGCTGCCTCTTGAACGTGAGCGGTGTTGTCTCCGTGGGGTGTTCGACGGGCTGCGGTGCAGCCACTGCATTGTCCGCTGGTGCAGCAGTGGGGGTGTTGCCCGCGGCTGTGTTCATGCCTTCACGGTATGCCAATGGGGTTGGCAATGCAATAGGGATAGGCCAACTGGGTTGGCGTATAGTCCGTACGGCTGACGCCCCACCTGCGCCGCGGCCCGATTGCGAACGGGGTGGACGCCGGCGGCGGGGTACTGCCATCGCCGCAGCTCCAGCGCCGTGGGCGGCGCGCCGACACGAACCCTGCCGGACTGGGTCGCAAGTGTAGCGAACGGAACATGTAGTGTACGATACGTTCCGAACATGAGACCGGATGGCGCAAGAAAGCGACGAATGACTAGCGAAGCACCTTGCGAGCAGCCCCTCCGGCACGCGACGCAACCGGAGGTCAACTGATAACCCCGCATACCAGCTAACCGTTTGCGCAGTTCGTCAACCTGCAAATTCAATCGGTGTGCACGGAAATCCACACGCACAGAAGCGAAAACTCTCAGGAAGGCGAAGCGCATGCCTCGTAACGACGCTGCCAGCTCAGCGAATGTTCAGTGGTGGGACGACCACGCCCGGGTCGTTGAAACGGCCCGCATCCTGGTCGCCCTCGACATCTTCACCTGTCCGGAAGAGGTGATCGGCTTCTTCGAGAACCCGCAAGGTAGTTCCGGCGAACACGACCTCTGGGTGGCCGCAGGCCGGCCGCATCCGGCCTGCCCCGACGACCTTGCCGAGGCCCGCGTACTCGGAAGGGTGCCACGGGCCGAGGCGCTGCGACAGAAGTACGACGAGGACACGGCTCGCTGGGCCGCATTCCGTGACGTCATGGATGCCCATCTCGACGGCGGGGCCCCCTGGCGGCGGTGAGATAGCGCGGCTGGACCGAACATGTCGCCCCTGTTGTCCGTGCGGCAACCCGAGCAATGAGCAGCCAACCAGGGAACGTCCGTCAAGGCGGCTTGAAGCCGCAATTTCCCCAATCGTCACAAAAGTCGCCGACCGGCATAGTCCAGTTCGACCAATAGCGGCTGTTAATATCAAAGTCAACAAAGTGCGACCGATGTACACGATAAGCGCTGTGCGACAACGTGTTTCCGCCCCAGCGACCATGCCCGCCCCGTCTGAAGGAAGCCAGTCAGAACAATGACCACCACCCTCGACCACAGCCACATCGAGGCGAAGCCCACCCGCAATGGGAATGTCCCCGCCGTCCTCGCGTCGCCGGTATCCCAGCAGCTGCCGGCACCGGCGAACGCCGCAGAATCTGCACCAGCGGCCGCTCCGGAGGCGCGCCGCAAACTGCTGAAACTCCCGTGGCGACGAGGCAAAGGCGGCGCCAATCCCAGCGACGAGGCCGCCACCTTCTACGCATACTGGCTGTTGCTTGCCACCACCGTTTCAGTCGGCGGCAACGTCATTCACGCCCTGATCGTCGCAACGGACCATCTGAGGATCCTCGCTGCGATCTGGGCGGCGGCCCCGCCCATCTTCCTTCTGGGTAGCACCCACGTATTGGCCTTGCGCATCAAGAACCGCCGCAGGGCCGGTGGCTATGAACTGCTCGATTGGTTCGTGCTGGGTGCTGTCGTGCTGCTGACCTTTGGAGCCGCGGCCATCGCGTTCGTCATCTCACTGTTCGCACTCCGGGACTTGTCGATCATCCTGGGAGCGAACGAAATGCAGTCGTGGATGTGGCCGATCATGGTCGACGTCTCCATCGTGATTCCCACGCTCGCCCTGCTCGACGCCACGAGCTCGCGCCCCGACGACACCGACGAGACGCAACCGCTGGCCGAGGGGGCCAAGATTGCGGTTCCCGGCGGATGGCCCGACACCGAAGCCGGCCGTAAGCACTACCTGTTGTCGATCGCCACCGAGGTGCTCGAACGCAATAAGAAGGTGAAGCCGATCGCGAGGCTCACCGTTGATGATGTCGTGACGATCCTGGAGATGCTCGACAACAAGGAGCCCGTCCGGGCTATTCGTCGCGAGGTCGACAACCTCCACCACCGCTACATTCTTGCTATCAGCGAGTCTGCGCAGGAAGTGATTGCCGAATCCGCCACGGTGGCGGCGCAGGGGGAGGGTGCCGATCAGGAGCCCGCCACTGAAGTGACTGCCGATCGGTAGACGAAAACTACGGCGACCTGTCGTGAGAAGCGTTCTGCGGCACGCCCCAGGAATCCCCTGGGACGTGCCGCAGCGGCATTCCACGCACATCGCCACCAGCGACGGGGACACATCGGGGATCGCTGGCCCGGCTATGACACCTGTGATGAATGAGTTTGCTGGCGATAGAAGCCCGGGCGTTGCGCTCAAGCCAGTGCTGTGCAGGAAGACACGGATTTGAGCCGACAACTTCGCTGTATCACGCCTGACATGTAGTATTCGCTACATGGCAAAGTTGACTGCGGATCAGGCTGAGGTCGAGCTGACTGAATGGAAGCAGGGAATCGACCATCTGAACGCGAAACGGGACGACATCGTTCGCAAAGCCCACCGTGCGGGCGTCAACATCAACCGCATTCACACCGTCACAGGGATTGCCCGCTCGACGGTCTATCGAATCGTCGAGGTTCCTGCGCCGCCGGCCCGTAAGTCTGCCGCTGCCGCCAAGAAGGCTGCCCCGAAGCGAGCGGCGGCTCCCGAGAAGCCGGCTCGCAAGCGCACAGGGGCAGGCGGCCGCTGAAACCCGGGCCGTAGAGGGCCGCGCCTGCTGCAATCAGCGGCGGAAACGCCCCTTGTGCTGGGTGAATAGCAGTGCCCCGGTGTGCCGCCCGCCTGCTCGTGTTGGAGCGGGCTGTCTGTAACGGCGGCGCGGGTGTCGAACCCGGGTGTGGGGGCGGTGAGCGATCCACTGAGGGCGCCTTGTGTGTAGCGTGAACTACATGTATCGTAAGATACGATAATGTAGTCGGAAGTAGTGCTCAACAGGGGGGACCCGTAATGTCCAGCTTTGTCGGCTTTGTCAGTTTGTTCGGATTCTGGGCGGCCATCGTCATTGTGATGTTCTCGTCGATCCTCGCGCTGAGCAAGGCAAATGGCAGCCGAAGGGCTGACGGTCGCTTCGTGGTCGAACCCCGGGGGCTGTCAGGGGTGCTCATCGCCCCGTTCACCGCGGCTCTGCTCATCGCGATCAGCTCGAATCTCTTCGCCGCCAGTGTGGTGGCGGGGGAACCCGCTCCCAACCAATTCCCGCACCTTGTCGAGAAGGTGGGTCAGTCGATGTTCCTATCCATCGTCGTCGCGGTGGCCATCCTCGTGTGGTTCTGGGCACTGGTGGCCTCGCTCAACGCGCGGCGGCAATGGAACCGTCAGCAGGCCGGAACTGGCCAGTGACCCACAGCATGCTTCCGGGATGTCACCCCACCCGCATAGAGTCGAGGCAACGATGACCAGTGACCGCAGTTCGGCAAATGCTGCGCCGGGATCGAGCGATTTCGACGCGGCCCGCCACGCCGTGCGTCAGATGATCGAGAACATCGCGTACACCGGCTGGCAGTCGCCGCCCAACGGGTATCCCCGCGTCCACCCGGACAAGCTCGGACCCCGCTCCCTGCGCGAGGTGCAGCAACTCATTGAGCGGGGGGAATTACCGGTGCAGCCTCCTGCCCGCGTGCCCGCTTTTCGGATCCCGTGGCCGCTCGGTCTCACCCGCTGGCTCATCCGGGGGTCCTGTTGGGGTTTCCGTTCGTCGCAGCGATCGCACTCGGGGTGGCCCCGTCTGGCGCGGGCCCGCTGTATCTGCTCGTGATGGCGTTAATCGTCTTCGGGATGCCGGTGGCGCTCGCTGTTGGGCTCAATCCCATCATCAGGGCCTACGCCAACCGAAGCGGCCGACGGTGGGATACCGACGCGATCGAATACCTGCCCTGGACGCCCAGTGGCACCGTGATCACAGCTAGAAGCCGGCCTCAGGAATACCTCGCATACCAACGAGCTGCCGACCGGGAGCACCCCACTGTCACGGGCCAGCCCGTCATTGTCGAACCGGACGACGATGTCGATGTGCCGACCACCGAATCCAGCTTGCGGCCCGCGCAGAGGACGGCGGACGGCTTCGTTGTCCTGACGCCGCTCAAGCAGCGTGTCGGCCGCCGGCGCGCGATCCTGGTCGCCGCCGAACGCATCGCTGATGACATCCGTGGGCAGTACTGGCGACTCAACATGCCGGCTGAGTCGTTGTCGTCATCTGTTTCGCTCAACCTCAATGATGAGCTCCATGAAATCGCCTGGGCGGTAGCTGAAATGGAACGCAGAGCCGACCAGCGAAACGACAACGAACCTTCGCGGGCGGCTCAGGAGCGATGGGCTGCGATCGCCGCGGTCGAGGCGGCGCTTATCGACCGCGTGGCAGCCCTCTACCTTCACCGCTTGGAACTCGAACAGGTCGAACAGATTCACAGCGAGACACTCAGCGAACTCACCAGCCGGATCCAGGCCAGTGCTCCGGCGCTGGCGGACGCCGCCCTGCCTGACCTGTCCGACCTGTACGGTGCCGCGTGGCTACACGAGCAGGCCGCCGTCCGGGGCGCCGGCCGCCCAGATATCTCCTGGCCTTCGACTCGCGACACCGAGTGGCCGTAACGGGCCGCCCCCAGACATCGATTCCCAGTGGTTAGCGTCGAAGCCCTGCACGAGCGTGGGGACGAGTACCTTCTGGAGGAGCTCATGGACGACTTCATGGCCTTGTTGGCGTCGTTCTCCGGCCGTTTCTATCAGTTGCGGTCTCGGCTGAATCAACAGCGCCTGCTCGATGCAGCTGCCCGCCGGCTCAGCGAGCAATGAAATGGTGATCCAGTCAGCTGTGCCGCTGCGGATTGCCACGGCGATCGAGGAAGCCACCGGCGAGATCGTCGACGCCGATACCCGGGTCGGCTGGCTGCTGGACCTCGTGCACCAGATGAGCGTCGAGTTGATGCAGTCATGCTGGCGGCCCGAGGCTTTCGCAGCGCTGCATGCCGGGGTCGACAGCATGGGCCGCGAGCTCCCCTCAACCGCGGCGGTAGTCGCCGCGCGGCTGGGCTGGGTCCCGACACCGCCAGTGGGGGTGTATGTGCCCTCCCGGGTGGTGCGCCTGGCCCAAGCCAACGTGGTGTCGATCCTCAAGACGATGGCGTTTCGCGACGCGCTGATCCCTGCGGTGCTCGCTGCCCTCGATGAGCAGGGCCGGCTGGATCGCCAGCGTCTCGGCCAGGAGCAGACCCCGCACGTGAGTGCGGCGTTTCTGCGGAACTTGCATCGCCAGCTCCGCCGCGTCGGTGGTGAACCTGTTACCTCGATCGTCGAGATTCAGGACCCACCCGCGGTGGCGCGAGTCGCGCGGCTCGGCGCGGTCGATCGCCAGCTGGCCGCGCTGGGCGACTCGAATCCAGCGGGGATATGGCTACGCATCAAATTGCCCAACAGGCCGGAACCGGCGGGGCGCGGTGATTGGTCGTGGTGTCGGTTGTGGTGCCCGACCCCACCGCATCTGAAACAGCGTGACATCCTCTGCTGGCACCTGCCCACCATGAGTATGCAGCGGGGAAAACCGTTGTTGCGGTTTACGATCACCGAACTCGTCCCGGAACCGGCCACAGCCGCCGCGACAGCTGCTCTGGGGATCGACTGGTCGCCAGCTTCCCTGGGTGCGGCCACGATGGTCATCGAGCGTGACGGACAGCTGCTCACCGACGCCCGAACCTACGTGTATGACGATCGAGGTCTGGGTGTGCGGCTGGCCCGGCTACAGGCCGAGGGGCAGGCGCTGACCGGCAAGATCGCTCGGCTTACCAACCTCGCCGCTAACGCACCCGAGCCCCTGCAGGCCCGATTGACCACGAAACTCGCCGTCCTGCACGACAACCGCCGCGCAGTGGGGGCCAAAAGAGCGCGGATCAACCGCGACATGGCGTTCGACTTCGCGGCGACCATGACCTCGATGGCCACGGTGTCGGGGGCAGGGGTGATCGCAGTGGAGGATCTGCGTGACCTCGAAACTCGCGGACATGGCCGGGTGAACAACAACCGCGCCGCCCAATCCGCCCGCCGGCGTGCGATCGCCGCGCTGGAGCACACCGCCGCCAAGACTGGCCTGGAAGTGGTGATGTGTCCACCCCGTGGCACCTCCGCGAACTGCCCGGGCTGCGATCAGGAACTGGCCCGGCCCGGTGGATACCACACCGCGACCTGCGATACGTGCGGTATCCGCGGCGCGAACCGAGACCAGATCGCCGGGCAGAACATCGCCAAACGTGTCCTGCTAGCAAAGACGAAAGTCAAACGGCCCAAAGGCAAACCGAAACGAGTCGCCTTAGTCGAACACCAGCCAGTATGCAAAACTCGGCGGAAAACTACCGCCACCCCCAGGCAGCGGCGGCACAAACGAACCCGACACACCACCCCGACCGCACTGGCCTGCAGTAAGCGCCATCCGAACATTCCTGCACGCACAGCGTCCGTGTGGGACAGAGACCAGCCAACCGTCATCACGGCGGCGAGCACCTCTGCACAACCGATCCCCGACACCAGCGACACCCCGTGTCAGCAAGTGTCAGAGACCGATAGACGCTTGAACCATCGCTAGGAGGTCCTATGTCCACACTGCAGCTCGCCCAAGAGCTGGCCGCGGATCGGCCCGGCGTCGTGATCGGCGTCATCCTGGGTCGCCTGCTCATCTTTGGCGCTGTCATCGGGCTGGTTGTCTGGCTGATCGTAAGAAGCAGCAGGAAACGACAGATGCCGCCGCAACAGCCCCCGTACAACGGGTACTGGCAAGCACAGCAGCAGCACCCGGGCGCTGCATGGACATACCCGCCACCAGTCGGGTACCCGATCCCCAACGCGGGTTGGCAAGGCCAGTACCTGCCGCCGCAGCAGCCTGGTGGCTCGTGGCCCGGCCCGCCGGCGCCCGGATACGGCTACCCCGCCCCCTATCCTGCCGCCCAACCTCCGCTGCAACAGTCCGTCGCGCCATGGCAGTACCAGACCGGCAGTGAACACCAAGTCGCCGAAGCCGTTGCCTATCCGCCTCTCCCCGATGTTGGCGGGCAGGGCCAGTACCCCTGGCCGCCGCAGCCCAGCGCCCCGTGGCCCGGCCCACCCTCGGCTCCAGGCGCTGAATGGTCCCCTCCTCACGCCACGCAGCCGCCTGACCACCTGCCCTGATGGCAATTCCCTCAGGGCGGCGATGGGGCCGCGGAACGCCCGCGGCGACCTGGCCTCTGGTTGGCTGAGGCTCCGCAACTTAGATCCGTGGTGATGAACTCCGGAGCTACCCAGAGCTGCATCGTGACCGTCGACTGTTGATTCGTGCTGCCTGCCTCAAGTAAGAGCACCGCCAGCCAACTGCCGTCGGCGCGCCGTAGCCATGCCACCTGCCTGGCCGGAGCCCAAGATTCCAACCGCAGGCCACCACTCTTGAGCCACAGCGGCAGCTCGTCTTGTCGGGCGCCGCTGCCAGGGAAAAGCCGGCTGGTGTCCACCCGCACCTCGCGATCGACACGAAACAGCGTCGGGTACCCCGGGATATCCGACCACTGCTCGAACATGTGTGCGAGTCTAGGGGAGTGTTGATGGAGCTCCAAGGGTGCGCCGCCGGTATGCGTGCGCCCGGCGCCGCAGTGGACGGCAATGAGGGTCCGGATCCGCAATAAACTAGCTTGCAAATAAGCCGGGACGAAACTAGGCTAATTGAGCAAGCCAATTAATTGCCCGGGGGGTGCACCAGAACATGACGGATGAACCAACCTCGCCGCCGGGACCAACGACGCATGTAGCAGACCGTGAAGACGTCCAACTCGGCGACCTCGTCACCTGGGGAGCCCTGGGCTATCGACACCAGGGCCTCGCACGAGCCAACCCCGAACTCTGGGACGGGCAGCTGACAGTGAACGGTGGCATCGATTGGTGGACCAATTTCATCTCCGCGGAGCGCTCATCAGACCGCACAGCCGCCCATCAACAGTCAACAACCGGCAGTATCGATGCCACAAACGAAGGGGTCGCCAACCATGCCTCAAATTCCACCAGCTGAAAGAGACGCAACTACCCGCGCAGGGCTGATCGCGGCGGGCGTTGCAGACGACCGAATCGAAGCCTTCAGCACCATCAACGACCAGATCATCGCCCACGAGTCGGCATGGAACCGAAACGCCTGTGCGATCGATTCCTCATGGCGGGGTCCGAGAAAGCTCTTCGGCCCCGACAACGCCGGCATCATGTCCGATGGCCGCCCCTACGCCACAGCTCGCGGCCTGGCACAGCTGACACCGTGGATCTTCGATCAGTATCGCCCCGAGGGCACCTCAACCGACATCTACGACCCCACCGCGTCAATCGCGGCGCTGTGGCGCTTCATCGCCGACCAATTCAATGTCGACCTGACGACTGGTCGCGGCCTCTCCGAATTCCATGAAGTCTGGTCGGCCCACCAAACGGACTGGTGGTGGCTGACCGAACTGAGCCCATGGCGCACCCGTCTCCCCGGTTACTGACCGCGCACCGAAACCGCCTCCACCGCAAAACCAAACAGAACAGGAACACTGAACGCAATGGAACCGACAGTCACAGTGGTCGCTTACGAAGTGTCGTGCGTGCCTGCCGACCGGGTCGAAGCCACTGCTCTCACCCTGCGGGTTGAGCTACGTGATGCCAACGCGGATCGCTGGGCCGTGGTCAACTCCGGCTACTGCTACGACGCCAAGGGCAACGCTGACGCCGAACCCACGCCAAGCAGCCGCACCACGTCGTGGCTGCGCCGATACCGGCACAGCCTTGACGACGCGTTGGCCCTGGCCAAGCGGATCGCTCCCACCATGACCGTCAACGGATTCACCGTCGAAGAGGTGATGTCGCCCAGGCCATAAAGCCTGGCGAAAACGAATGCAGGACAAAGGAAAACACAGCATCAACCGCAAGGGCGTGACAGCCGAGCCCTAGCGAGAGCCGCTTCAAACCCAAGTTCCCCCCGCAATGCCGGGTTATCGACATAGGCCGAAATGTAGCCGTACAGAACGTGGGGATCGACATCGAACTGCCGGCAGTCGAGTTGAATCATCGGTATTTCCGGAAGCCGATCGCGCCAGAAGCGAGTCGTGTACCGACGGTCCCAGGCGGCATTGGCATAGCCACCCACCAGGACCGCCGGCAGCCCGGCATACCCGATGAACGCCAGCTGGACGCCCACGACTGCCGACCAGCTCAGCTGTGACTCGAAGCTCCATCCACGCTGCGCAATTCCCTTACTCGACAACGTGACACCACCGCGGCGGATCCGCCCCAACGCTACGGCGGCGACAAAGGACGCGAAGACGATGCACAGTGCACCCGAGATGACCGCAGCGCCAGGAAAACCTTCATCCTGGTAGATGAAAATCTCGACAGCAGCCGAACCTGTAAATAGTCCGCAACATCCCATCAATGCGACGGCGATCCTGAACTGCCACGCCGAATATCGGATCTCTGTGCCCGGAACACCATCGCACTCCACCGTCCGGATCGCTCCCGCCAGATCCACACGGACGTATCGGGCCGCGACCGGGAAGGCAGCGATGAGAGCCAATATCAGCGCGAACAGCAGAAAGTACTTGAACGCAATGTAGTTACCTGCTGACGCGACAACCAATCCGAACAGGACGGAAAACACCGCCCCGGTGATCACAGCTGCGAGCGTGAAATAGAACCGGACATCGCCGCGTGATCCTCCCGATCGTCCGGGAACGTCACGATGCTCAGAATTCACCTGGCCCATCATTCACTGGTCCACCGATGGACATGCTCGCCGCCGGCCACGATCACCATAGGTGGTTCCTGGCCCAACCCTGCACCGCCGATTCGGGCGCTTGAGCCCTGTCGTCTGCCAGGAGGATGGGACCAGTGTGAGCTGATTTTGCCAGGGTGATGGGACCACCTGGATTGCCAGTTATGGGACCACCGGCGCGTCGCGTCGGTGGTCTCTTCATCTGTTCGTTTGATCGCCGTGATGGTCCAAGTCACGGAGGCGGCGGGCATGGCTTTTCGGGAGGTCAGTGTGAACGAGATCAGGGAAGTGCTGCGGGTGTGGCTGGGGGTCGCGGGGCTACCGGCACCGGGGTACCGCACGATCGCCGCGCATTGCGGCGTGGACCGCAAAACGGTGCGCCGCTACGTCGAGGCCGCGCAAGCGGCTGGTCTGCGCCGTAGCGACGGCGTCGAGGCTGTCGATGACGGGTTGATCGGGGCTGTCGCCGACGCGGTGCGCCCAGTACGCCCCGATGGCCACGGCGCAGCGTGGGAACAGCTGCTGGGGTTTGAGGACCAGATCACCGCGTGGGTGGCCGGCGATGGTCAGGCGCGGCCGTTGACGATCACCAAGATCCAGACGTTGCTGGCCCGTCAGGGGTGCGTGGTGCCGTATCGAACGTTGAACCGATTCGCCGGTGAGCGTTGCGGTTTCGGCCGCAAGGACACCACGGTGCGGGTCGCTGACGGGGATCCCGGGGTGGAATGCCAGATCGATTTCGGCTACCTGGGGATGCTGACCGACGCCACCGATGGGCGGCGTCGCAAGGTGCACGCGTTGATCTTCACTGCCGTCTACTCCCGGCACATGTTCGTGTGGCTGTCCTACTCACAGACCCTGGCGGCGGTGATCGCCGGCTGCCAGGCGGCGTGGGAGTTCTTTGGCGGGGTGTTCACGGTGCTGATCCCAGACAACCTCAAGCCGGTGATCGCCGCTGCTGATGCGGTCAACCCCCGATTCACCGCGGGCTGGCTCGACTACGCCGGCCATGTCGGGTTCCTTACCGACCCGGCCCGGGTGCGTTCCCCGAAAGACAAACCGCGGGTGGAACGTGCGGTGCAGTACGTGCGCCGAAACTTCTGGGACGGTGAAACATTCACCAGTATTGAGCAGGCACAGCAGGCTGTCACCGCGTGGTGTCTTCGTACTGCCGGGACCCGTATCCACGGCAGCACGTGTGCACGGCCAGTGGAGGTGTTCACCACCGAAGAACAGGCCCTACTGCTTCCGGTGCCGGGCGCTTACGACGTGCCGATGTTCAAGACCGTAAAGGTGCACCGCGACTTCCACGCCGAAGTCGCCAAAGCCCTCTACTCGCTGCCCGAGCAGTGGATCGGCACCGCGTTGGACGTGCGCGCCGATAGTGAGCTGGTGAAGTTCTATCACCGCGGTGTGCTGGTCAAAGTCCATCCCCGCCAGTCTGCAGGTGGCCGCAGCACCGACCGCGCCGATCTGCCCGAACACAAGGCCGTTTACGCGATGCGGGACTTGACGACACTGATCGCCACCTGCGCCGCGCACGGCCCCAACGTCGGGATCTACGCCGAACGCATCCTCGACGATCCGCTGCCATGGACGCGGATGCGCACCGTCTACCGACTCCAGGGCCTGGTGCGCCGATACGGCGCGCAACGCGTCGAGCAGGCCTGTTCGATGGCGCTGGACCTCGATGTCGTCTCGGTCAACAAGATCGCCTCGATGCTCGAACGCGCCACCGAGAACACGATTCCGGCGCTGCCGCTGGCCGTCGGCCACACCGCTACCCGGTTCTCCCGAGATCCCTCTGAATTCAACACCACCTCAACATCATTGAGTGTCGTTGCTAGTGCCGACTCCGAGGGGACCTGCTGACATGACCACCACAAACCGCGTGGCCGCAGACCCGGTCGGCGCAGACCTGCTCCGACTGCTCAAAGCGCTCAAACTCGGCGCCCTGGCCGACACCCTGCCCGAACGGGCCGCACTGGCCCGCCAGCACAAGCTCAGCCACATTGGATTCCTGGAAACACTGCTCGCCGACGAGGTCTCCCGGCGCGAATCCCGTTCAGCTGCCCTGCGGGCGGCCAAAGCCGGCCTCGACCCCACGATGCGTTTCGACTCCTGGACCGCACAACAGGACCTGCGCTATGACCGCACCCTGCTCGGCGACCTGACCGCGTTGCGATTCCTCGACGCCGGCCAGTCCGCGATCATCCTCGGACCCGTCGGAGTAGGCAAGACGCATCTGGCAACAGCGCTGGGGCACTTGGCTATTCGCCGCCGCCATAGTGTCCTGTTCGCCCGATCCGACAAACTGTTCACCCGGCTGCGTGCCGCTCGACTCGACCACACCGTCGACGCCGAGATCCGACGGCTGGCAGCCGTGGACGTCCTGATCATCGACGACTTCGCGCTGCGGCCCCTCGACGCCACCGAAACCAGCGACTTCTACGAAATCGTCGTCGAACGCCACCAAACCAAGACCACCATCGTGACGTCCAACCGCGAACCCGCCGAATGGTTGACCATGACCGCCGACACCCTGCTCGCCCAATCAGCCATCGACAGACTGACCGCTGCAGCCCACACCCTGGTCATCGAAGGACCGTCCTACCGCCAACGCACTCGACCCGGCCAGCTTGACCCAGAAGGGCCCGACGAGCATCCTCGATAACGCGCCACGGTGGTCCCATCCCCCTGGCAATCAGGTGGTCCCATCACCCTGGCAAGCGACAAGCCCTAATCCGGGCGGCCCCGTTGGCGCCTGATAGTGGTTCGACCGCGGTGGCGGCCACCTACGCCGGCATGGTCGCCGGACGCGACTGCCGCACCGCCAGCGCGGCAATCAACCACATCTACGGCCACCGGGACCCGAAGAGGTCTGGTCGACGACTGCAGACGATGAGCGCCGTGCCTGGTGTCTTAGGTGAGGTCACCACGTCGGCGGGAGATCTTGGCGATCGCGCCGCGAGCACGATCGTCGGGATCATCGATATCGCGCCGGCCGTGCGCAGCAGCCGAGGCCCCGGATTCGAAGAGCGCCACATCGGTGCGGTAGTTAAACGCCGTGGCCAGGTCGTCCTCGGCGAGCGCCCCGTAAGCGGCAGCCAGTCGCACCGCGAGCAGGCCATCGCCATGGCAGCCCAGCCATCCTGCGCAGACCCTCCGCGCGGAATCCTCAGCTGAAGTCTGGTGACACAGGAAGAGGTTCGGCGGCTGCAGCGGTGTATCCGCGTCGTAGGCGATGAGCTTGTCGTACTCGCCGGCCGCCCAAACACCGCTTGGTACATCGCGACGGTATGGGCATGACGCGCATGGCCGCGGCGAGGGCCCGCGGACCTCGTCACTGCCTGGCGGTCGGGTAGTGGTCACGACTGCACCTTCCACGCGTCCAGTGTCTTGGGAACGGTCCTCGGTCGAGGGGCGTCGAGCTCATCCTCGGCCGAGGACCGTTGAAGCGGTGCCGGGTGAACATGTGTCCCACCGGAATTAATTAGCTTTCAATATACTGTACCTAGTGGATCAGAAATGAGCAAGCTGAATTAGGCGGGCGTGTTCGCGCGCATTCACCTCCGGATCGCTGTGCCCCGCCAACGACTCAGCCCCTAGACTTCAAGGCGCGCCCGCGGGGTGGCCCGGATGAACGGAAACGCCCATGATGCGAGTAATCGGCTGCGTCTCAGTGCTCCTGGTGTGCGTGACGGCCGCTTCCGGCTGTAGCGCCGGCAGTGGGACTTCAGAGTCAGTTAGCGCCACGTCAAGCAGCCCAGCCAAGCTCGATCAGTCATCCTCCTTCTTCCCCGGCGCCGTTGACACCTACGGTCTAAATCTCGATAAATCTGACCGCGATCGCCTCCGTGAACTGCACGCCCTGCGCCAGATCGACCCCTGTGGCTTTGTCAATCGGAAACTATTGGCCGACAACAGCTACCGCGATTTCACCTACACATACAGCACTGTTGTAGCCATCGATTCCGGTGGCCGCTCACCCGTCGCCCCGCTGGGCGGCCAGGGATGTCTGATTGCGTTCCCATCCAGCCCGGTCGGGCTGGGGATCCGCCTCTTGCCCGGGGAGTTGAGGTGGAACGACGCGCAGTTCAGCCCAGACCCAACGCATCCAGGCATGACCACAACCAGCACATGGGGATGCGCATACCGCGTATCGCTCCCACTCACGCAACTGGCCGGCGCACCCGGCGCGATGCGCGACCCCAGCATCGAGGTCTTCCCCGCGGACATCGCAGACAATTCGATCAACCTCGACGACACCTCACGATGCGCGCTCGCCGAGCAAGTCGCCGCCGACATCGCAACCCAGATCCCCGAACGAGGTATCCCCGTGCATTCCGATGACTCCGCAATGCAGGTAAAGGCTCTGACCGCCGACCCGTGCTCGGTCGCGCCGGAGCTGCGCGCGGTCGGATTCAGCTGGGACGAGCCCAGGCCTGACGCTCAATGGCCAACAACGTGGCGGCATCCCGGAGTCTGCCACCTCCGGATCGACAACGCCGGCGGCGAATCCCGAACTGCCTCAGCCGTGGTCAAAGTGGGACTCGCTGCGTGGTCAAGCAGCGTCGTTGACGTGCCGTGGGGCGAAAGCCCCGCTCGCAGCGAGCAAGACGGCGTGGAGTACTTCACCTTCAGTGCCTACTCGCCGTGTCTTGTCATAGCCAAGGCCGGCGCCGCAGTCGAGCCGACCCGGATCGGCTCCGCCGCCCCAGACCTGCAAGCACCAACCCCTGTCGTCGCGGTAAGGCTCCGCATGCCTCAGGGCTCCAACTGCGCCGATCTCGCCCAACAGGCCGCCCGCACCGCAATCGGCCACGCCACTTAGTCAACAGCCGGGCGCGGAAGGGATCTCATTGTCCGGTCATCTTGCCGCCACCGAGTGTCTCGACGACGGTATCGAGAAACCCATCGACCTCGTCGGGGCTGTACCCGCGAACAAATGGGCTGGGCCGCCCGAACGTGACGGACCGGACATCCTGCGTGCTCAAATCGCCCTGCCCATCGAGATGCTCGGCGATCCGCTCAAGGAACGCGTCCACCTGCCGAGGGTCGTAACCGACCCGCCCGACCGGTTTCGAGAATCGCTGAGCGCGCACTTCCGCAGCTGTCAGCGGCACCGTCCCAACCTGCTCGGGTGCCCCGTCATCATCGGTAGGGTCGGGCCGGCGATTCTCTCGATCGATGGCAATGATCCGCCCCCCGATCTTGAGATGCGAGGAATGCTGAACCGCCATGAGTACGCCGAACAATGGAACTACAACCATCGTGATGAAAAACCCTCGCAGGCCCTCGCGGTAGGACACCGCAACAGCTATGCCCATCGCACCGATAACCCATCCGCTCCAATAGATCCTGCGCTGCAGCGGGCGGCTACGCACAAACCACGGCGCCACCACCGCCGCCACGATGACCCCGAACGATCCCCACAGTAAACCGGGTGGAATCGTGCCGACCGCTACTTCGTTCACTTGGCTTTAGGCCGTGGCCGGTGGGTGTGAAGATGCTGTTTCATCCACCGATTCGCCGAAAATGCAGTGGTCGCCCGGGGCTGCCGTGTGCCACATTCGCATGTCACGCGGAACTTCGGCTCCTTTGCCAAGCCCGACCCACTGCACACTCCGCAGTCCATGCTTCCTGCGCCGATCCCAACCTGGGTAATTCCGGTGCCGCTGCATGTGCGGCACGCATCTGGTCCAGCATTTGTGTGGATGGGCGGCCGGCCAGGTCTCTTCTGCTCGGGCCAATGCGGCGCCAGGAATTCGAGGAAGTCGTCAGGGTCGGATTCCAGGTCGTTGAGACATGCGATAACAAAAGCTGCCAGCTCACGATCGCGTCGACTGAGTTCCTGTTGCACAGAGGCTTTGAGCTCAGTGGGGATCCCGACCGTCATTGTCGGGTCTGCGTCGCTGTCTGCCGTCACAGCCCGTATTCTCGCACAAACGTGCGTGCCAATTCCAGTGTTGACACATACAGTAATCGGCAAGCCGGTTACTGGTGTCTGTGGCACGCCATGATCGAAATCTGGCACGACATCAACGACATGACAAATAACAGGGGGAGGATCGATGCGGTACCAGTGGGGGATCACCTGGTCTGGCCGGTGGCACGCTCTCACGCCCGCCGATACCCGCGACAAGGACGAAGCAGCGGCAGTGTGCAGTAGCGCAATCTACGTCTATGTCCTCGACGGACACCGCAGAATCCCCACGCGCGTCCGCGCGGCCGCCAACAACCCAGCCACGCCCCTCTGCACGCGGTGCATCGCAAAAGCCGGCCCAAGGCCAACCGAATGATCATCCCGCCTACCGACCTCACCAAGAAAACTCCGAACGCTGACGAAGACCCGGCGCCGCTGCCCGTCCCAACTACCGAAGACCCCGCACGCTTCTCACGCCTCTGCATCGACCCCGATCTCACCGGTGACGCGACCTTGTTCGCGGTATGCCTACAAGCCTTTCTCTCCCAGATCGCCGAACTCGGCCCCGCAGAACGCCGCGTCTATTCACGCAATTGGTGGTTCCGCGTCGGCAGCATGGCCAAACCGAATGAGCCCGCCTGGAAAGTCGGCTACTGGGTCCGGTCCGTGATCGCCGAAGACCTCCCGCGATACGAACCCGAGGGATTCCTCGCGCCAGTCATAGATACGCGCTGCGAAGCGCCGATGGTTCGACGCGAAGGCCCTTGCGGCAAGCAGCCAACGGTGCATGTCGAAGATCGCGATCCACTCACCGGCGCTGGACGCGTTGCAAGGTTCTGCACCCGACACAAGGCCCACGCCGAACCGCTGCTCGCGCGGCACAGCGAATGGCTACGCAACGGCACGCCGGAACCCGAACCCAACAAAGGCGGTGTGCTGCAACGCTACTTCGCTACCGACTGGGAAAGCCTGTACCGCTGGGCATCCAGCCGGATGCCCGCAGACGGGGCCAAACCCCCCACGCTGCCGCCACCCATCTTGAAGATCATTCCGGGCGGATCGACACAGTGACGCAAACTGCGCGCCGCCGGCCACGTCGGGGCCGGGGCAGTGAACTGCTCGGCGTGCATATGGACCGAATTGCTATAGCGGGCGACTAAGCCCGGCCAGACCGCTGCACACGCTAGCGGCCCACACCCGAAAGGACCCCACCCAAATGGAGACCATCGTGAGCGCCCTGAGTGGCACCCCGGCAATCCTTGTCGGCGTAATCGGCGGCGTAGTGCTCACCTCAGTTGTTCACGCCGTCCGCAAGATTCGCCGACTGATCAGCACAGGCATCGTCATGGCGGTGGTGGGCGGCACCGCCGCCGGCGGCGGCACGTCGTTCCTGCAGACCCTGCTGCAGTGGCACTAAATCCTGGTGGGGCCGGTGAGAGGCGCGCCAGGCACGCCCCACACATGGTGTATTGCGCGCAACATGTAGCGCGTGCTACAGTCGTCTCATGAACGCACGCGATCGCTACACCAACCACACCTACTCCTCCCCCCGCGACATCCGCCGCGACGAACACGCCGCTCACGACCTCGCCGACCGCGACGACGACGAGAGCTAAGCCCCGACCAGAAAGGCCGGTGTTCCCCCCGAACACCGGCCTTTCTCAACCCCAACCGCAGAGGGACGAGCACCATGAGCTTGCGCAGCTACAGCCTCAACACCACGGCGAGGCCACTCGAGTTCTTCATCGACCCCACCCCCAGCGACTCCCGCTTCGACCTCGACCAGCCGTATCAACGCGGAATCGCCTGGGGCCGCACAAGAAACCAGAACCTCATCAAGTCGCTGCTCATAGGTGTGCCGATACCCGCGATCCTGCTCAACAACCGCCTCGATGCCGGCTTCAACCACCCCGGCTACGACCAGAATCGCAACTGGAGCTACGCCGTCGTCGACGGCAAGCAACGCGTCACCGCGGTCCAGGGATTCCTCGCCGGCCGCTTCGCGGTCCCGCGTGAATGGTTCGATGAGCCCGGCTCCGGTGAGATCTACTTCAACGATCTGACACGGGTGCAACAGAACTTTTTCCGCAACACACCGCTACCTGTCGTTGAAGGAAGATTCGCCACCCTCGCCGAGGAACAGCAACTGTTCGACCTCATCAACTTCGGTGGCCTGGCCCAGGGCGAAGTGGACGACGACCTTCAACTCGGGTGAGACCCCCACGTCCGCCACGACGACCTCGTTACGCGGGCCGCACACGGCAGAACGATGACGAAGAGGATGAAAGATGACGGCGGATCAGGACACGTTCACCAGCTCAACCGGGGAATACCCCATATCCTCCATCACCCCGGCCATGGCCGCTGCCATCGAATCCGCCGACGACAACGGAGTGCTCAACGCCAGCAGCCAAACCCTCAACCGACTGATCAAGCACGGACTCGCAGTCGACCGACGTCTCCAAGGCGTCTACCTGACCGACGCCGGCTGGACGGTCCTGACCATGCTCCTGTCGCGCACAGCTCACCGCACCAAGACCTGGACCACCGGAGAGGCGCGCATGAACTGGCGCAAGGCGCGAATGGAGTCAGCCCGCACGGCCGCCTGGTCATGCACATGCGGACAATCGGGATTCGGCGCAAACCGCGAAGAAGCCCGTGCGGGCGCTCGACGCCATCGGGAATCGAAACAACGAAGCTGATCGTCGGACCTACGCACAAGCTGCCAAGATGCGCCAAAGTCGCTCAGTCGGAAAGAATTCTCAAGCCGGACATCCTCGGTGATCGCTATCACGCAGCCGCGCGCGGTACATCCGCTCGTGAGGCGGTGCGTGGCAGCCGCATGCACGAAAAAGTTCGCTCAGCGGTCAAATTCAGAAGAGGACGACTTGTCGGCCGAGCGTGGGGGGGCGTCGCAGGGCTGCGAGCCACGACGTTCGATCTTGCGGATTGTCTCTCGTGTCCATCCGGTCATCCGCGTGAGATCGGCCTGGGAGACGCCGGCATTCCGCTTGGTCAACACTTGTGCCCGAATCTGGGCGCGCAACTCGTCGGCCTGGGTCTCCAGGCGCCGGAGTTTGGTGACGTCTCGGATCAGATCGTCGTCGTCGTCCATATCGAGCATGCTAACACCGAAGGCCAGCCCCATTGGCATGCCAATGCTATTGGCGTACGGTTGGCGCATGGCTTCCCCCGAACTGTCCAGCGAGCACCCGGACCGCCTTATCTATGAGATCCGCACCAGCCTCGGCCTCATGATTCAAGCCGACGACGACGGTGACTCAGCAGAATTCAAGGCGCAGGCACTGCACATGGCCGACCACTTCGAGACCCTCGACAGGGCCATCCGCAACGGGAGCCTTCTGCCGACCGACTGGCAGGAAATCCAACCCGCCGGCCCGCATCCGCCCGCACCCGATGATGGGCGCAGTGGCCAGCGCTACCCGCCCGCGGCAACCGTCGGGTAGATGCGTTCTGTCGCTATCCGCTGAGGCAGGGTTCCCGGCGGCTAATCGGAATCCGGGGAGTCGCGGGCCGTCGAAAAAGTCGTACGGCCGGAAGAATCACTCAGCATGGAGCCGCGCCCTCGATGTCTGCACGCGAACGCAGGACCACTTCGAGTGGCGATCGCTCAGCGGCAGCTCGGCGAACACCTGCTCCGCATTAGTCCGCCGGGGCTTAGTGACAAGATGCAGATGACTATTGGAGGCACTGTGAGTGCCGTAGGCGACAACAAACGCCTGGCAGGGAGGCCCACAGTGAGTGATTTGGGAGACGTGATGCGATCCGTACTGGCTGGCGGGGCCGGCCTGTGACGAGCGGAGGTTTCGGTGGTGGCGGCCTGGGCCCGTTCGGCGGGCAACCTGGGCACGGGGCGCAAGGCGAGCCACCGCGACGCCTCCCCCCGCCACCGGGCCCGCCCACAGGACAGCAGCCACCCTGGGGCGGCGGGGCTCCGGCACCGCGGCCGTCGGCTGGCGGGCCACCGTTCGGTGGGCGGCCTGCGTCGCCGCAGTGGGGGAGCGGCGCGCCGGCGCAGCGGCCGAGCCCGTTTGGCGATCATCCACCTGCGCCAGGGAATCCTTTCGGGGTGGCGCCCGGACCGTCGGGACATCCTGCGCCCGGGCAGCTCGGGGATGCACCGCCGCCGTCAGGCCCGGGAACCGGGAAGTGGCTGAAGCTGCCGTCGAGTAAGCGGGGTCGCGGTGTCCTGCTCGGCGCGGGTGCGATCGCGGTGGCTGTCGGGTTGATTGCCGGCGGCGTGATGGCATTTGGTGGCGGGGGTGGTGAAGACGAGCCCCCCACAGGCAAGGCGGCCGACGTGGTCACGGCCTACCTGGAGGCGTTGCAGCGTGGTGATGCCAAAGCGGCATTGTCGCTGGGGCGCGAGCAACCGCCGGACAGCTCAATACTCACCGACGAGGTCCTCAAAAAGCAGATGGAAAAGTACCCCATCACCGACGTCAGGATTCTCGGAGAGATCCCCGTAAGCGACGGCGGCGCCTTTGTCCGCCTGCTCGCAAAAGTCGGTGGAGTGGAAAACGATGGAGGAATCTATCTGCCCAAGCCACCACCGGGTGATGGATGGAAACTCAAATCGGCGGTTACATCAGTCGAAGTGCTACTCGATGATGTGAATCCCAAGTTAGCGCAATACATCACAGTGTGGGGCCAGCCGCTACCCAAGGGCGGCAAGGCATATCAGTTCCCCGGGGCCACTGAATTCGGCAGCTCCAATCCGACCCTGCAGATCGAAGAGTTGAGGAAGAAACACGGCCAGGAGACCGTCCCGTCGCTGTTCGGCATCACGGCCATGAGTAGTTCTCTCGCCCTGGACTTCTCGCTCAGCGACAAGGGCACAGAAGCCCTGAAGCAAGCTGTGACAAAAGCGTTGCAGGAGTGCGCAAAGAGTACGAGTCTGCAACCTCCGAACTGCCCGAACACCGCCACGCGCTCTGACTTCGTGCCAGATTCAGCGCAATGGACAGCGCCCCCAAACGTCGACGACTTCACCCTCAATCTGCTGGACCATAAGACAGGAAAAGTGAAGTTTTCGGGACGGCCAGAATTTGGTGTATCCGTGAAAACGACGAGCGGACAAACAGAGTCGGGCTCATTCGCGCCCGGCGTTGAGGGCACAGCCGATATGACCACTGACCCACCCACCATCGAACTCAACAAGGTATGAGGGCAGAGGACACACAGCCGTGACAGATTTTCCGAATGGTCCTCGTCGTGATCCGTGGGGCACACCGCAACCTCAAGGCTTCCATCCCCCTGCGCCGCAACAAAACCCCAGTAGCGCGGGTGCTGGTGGTCAAACGAACTGGGGCGAGCAGCAGCCACCCAGGGAACAGTTGAGTCCGACACCAGGAACTGGTGGGCCGGGACGCGACGTCGCAGCGGGCCAGGGGCCAGCGCCTGTGCCGCCCAAGAATCGTAAGCCGCTGATCATTACTGCCTCGGCGACCGTCGCGGTGCTTGCTGTGATCGGGTTGGTGGTGGTGTTCCTGATGGGCACCGGCAAGGACGGAGTCAGCTTCAACCCGAACGGTTCGCCAACCGAGGTCGCCAAGGCGTATCTGGAGGCCCTGTCGAGGGGCGACGCTCAAGCCGCACTCGCGCTGGGCGCGATCGCACCGGCCAGCACCGAACTACTCACCAACGACATCTTGAAGATGCAGTTGGAAAAGCTGCCGATAACCGACGTCGAGGTCGAGGGGGAAGTGGAACGCAAACCCAAGGCCGACAGGCGGACCTCGGCAGTGAAGGTCGCGGCGAAGTTCGGTGGGCAGCGCACCGAAGGAAGGCTCGACATGGTCGTCGTCGACAACCAATGGAAGCTGACCGCGGGCTACGTCAACCTCACCACCGAGGAACTCCCCGGATTCGGAAATGCTGCGACCGCAGCTTCGCTGAAGGTGTTCGGCAAACCGCTCCCACAGAGTCGTCACGTCAACGTGTTTCCCGGATACATCGAGATGAGCGTGTCCACCCCGTACGTGAGAATCAATGAACTGCCGCCGACCACGCTCAGTGATGTCACGGTTCTCAACCTGACAGGCACGAAGGCAAAGCCGAAGTTCTCCATGACCGATGAAGGACTCAAAGCTGCCCAGGACGCCGTACGGGCCTTCATCGACAGGTGCCTCAACCCGGGCGAGAAGCCCAGTGAGTGCAACTTCTTGCTTGACACGTGGGGGGAAGACTATGACCTGAACACGCTGCGCGTGGTCGGCCCTGTTGACCTGCCTCCCTCGGCCTTCGTCATGCCTGAGGACAAGAGCGTGGTGCGCGTAGCCGATCTAGCCGTTCGCGTCGCGATAGTACGCAAAGACGGGGTGGATTCCGGTGCGACCGTCGGCATCCCACTGGAGGTAGACCTCGGCCAGCAACCACCGAGAGTGATCCCGCCCCGTTGAAGATCGCTGATGGCATCGATCGCAACGGAAGATCGTCGGATACCGGCGAGTTCTCCTGAATGAGGATTGGCGCCCAACCGGTGTACGTGGTGACGTCGGCATGACCGAGCTGTGGCGGCCACAATGCGGGCCGGCGCCTGCACGGTGAGCATTCCATCTCAAAGGCCGGCACGGTCAAGATCGCCCTGCACCGTGGTCTGCCCAACCAGCTGGTGGCGTTTCAACAAACTCCGCCTCTGCAGCGGGAACTCACTCGCCGGGTTAGGGCAGGGCGGGCATGGCCGGGTCATCCGACATGCATATCTTCCAGCTGCCCTCCTCCTTGCGGAGGTGGATAGTGTGGGTTGCCCCGGCAGCGCTCACCGCCGCAGTTGCCTTGTCCCCGTCAACCTTCACGTCGGACACCTCCCCACCGCCCGCTACTGCCGTAGGTTGCGGGATGTCGATACCGAGGTCCCCCAAACCGCTGGTGTCGATCGACTCCATCATCTTTTGGTCTGCCGCACAGAGGAACTGCTTCGCCTCTGACACCGAGCCGCTCGCGTTGCCACTGTCTTCGAGGAGATTCTTGATTGCCTGCTCGTCGCTGGACCCGGAGCTGCGAAGAAAGAATCCGACTGCGGCAACGACCACAACGAGGCCCACCGCGACGCCACCGATGATCATGCCGGTCTTGCGCCTACTTCCCGGCGGAGATGGCACCATGCCGTAGCCGCCGTCGGGCTGCTGCGGATTGCCGTACGGTTGCGGCGGATTGCCGTACGGTTGCTGTCCGTACGGTTGCTGTCCGCCGAACTGATCTGGCTGTGGCGGCCATTGTCCCTGCGGTCCTGGCGGGTATGTCACTGAGTCTCCTCGGGGTGTGTGCTCGGGATTGCCGGTGTGGTGGCGCCACGACGGTGAACAGTTTCTGCTACCACGTCGCCGACCTGGATGCTGAGCCTACTATGCGGGTTGGGAGGCTCTCGGCGCTAGAAAATCGCGGAGGGTCCAGAGCCTTGGATATGAGGATGTCCGGGTATGCCGAAGGAATCAGACAATCCCAGGTCAGCCGTTAGCCCGCAGGCAGGAGCAGGCGGCTGCAGTGCGGATGGTCTCGATGCTGCGACGTTGAAGTTCTCGTTATTCGCGACGCGACAGTGGACCTGCGCGTGGCACCGATTCCGCAGTGCTGCAAGCTATCTCGCCGACAAACGTCGGTCGGCCCGAGCAGCGGGCGCGAGCGTCCGATTATCGTCGTTTCGACGAGCTCCGGGAGCGCCACAGCAACGTTCGCCGCGGTGCAGCTGCTTATCTCAGCGCGATCCCCTGAGGCAATAGGTTTGTGGGCTGTCCCCGCGCAAGCGTGAACGAAAAGAAAGAAGGGCACTGCCATCATCGCAGGTAGCGGCGTAGCGCGGCCTGTCAGGAGAGGCCCGCGCACCGCCGCGGCGGTGCTGATTACTGCTTGCGGGGCCGCCCCGGCCGCTTTGGCTCCGGCCAGTGGGTCTTCAGTCGTTTGAGGACGCGTTCCGGATCATCCTCGAATGCGCTGAAGCACGCGATGACGAAAGCTTTGATCGTGCGGTCTCGTTCGGTGAGGATCCGCTTTGACGAATCTTTGAGGTGACCTGGTATCCGGAAGGTGGTCGGCAGGTCTTTCTGGGGAGATGGCACAGGCCCCATTCTCGCACAAACAGGCTTGCTGATTCCAGTGTCTATTGGGCTTCGGGTAGCAAGCTGGTTTAGTGGGGGAGCGGTCCATCGAGCTTCGATCGGCTAAACGCCGCGGTCGAATGGCTAGCGCCAGCGTGCGTCCCCGGCCGCAGCATTAGGGGGGAACTGGTGTCGCCGCAGCGCAAAGGCGGTAGGGGCGGGCCGCCGGCGGCGGGCGCCAGCATTTCCACGCACAGGTAACGAACCGCCCGATTGCTGACTATTTAGCCAGGTCGCAGTCCGGTGATGTGCCGGTATCGCTAGTTATGATTCGCACCGAAGCTTTGAGGGAAGGCGGACCATTCGATGTCTGATACCAATGGCGCCTCGACGCACCCGCCGCTGCGCGCACCCGTCCCAAGGGATGGGGCAGACAGCTGGTGGGGAGTGCCTAGCCATGCCCGGCCGCCGGGGTCCGACCATCAAACGAGTAGAGGAGCAGCATCACCGATGACAGTCGATAC
Source organism: Mycobacterium sp. 134 (assembly GCF_048282715.1). Taxonomy (NCBI): domain Bacteria; kingdom Bacillati; phylum Actinomycetota; class Actinomycetes; order Mycobacteriales; family Mycobacteriaceae; genus Mycobacterium; species Mycobacterium sp. 134. Next base: position 300,847 of record NZ_JBLVUN010000001.1, on the reverse strand, counting down.
AGGGACGGCGACAACCGAATTCGTGGACTGCAACGTCACGACCCACACCGGCCGCCGGGTCCGCGTCACCGGCCAGCCCACGGCATGCCCACATCTGCTGATCACTCCTCGGGTGGCAGTTCGTGCCGATGGCACACTGTCGTTCACCGATGGCCTCGTCCTGGCCCACGCCCCGACCGGCCGGATCGTCGTCGGTGGCGAATCGGCCACCCGCCTACTCCGCCTAGCCGAGCTCCTCGCCGGATTCGACTGGTCCTTCACCGACTTCGACAACGTCGCGTCCGACACCCTCAAGCTGATCGGAAAAGTAGTGCAGCGGTGGCGACTTGAAGACGCCTCCTCAATTCCCGGCGTCCTGCTCTACGGCGAGACCGAAGCCCAGCGGGCCGAACGCGAGAGCGCTCCAGCGCGCGCCCTGCTCGTCGAGCACCTCGAATGGTGGCAGCGCCACAACGAGAGCCGCGTCATGGCAACAGGAACTAGCGTCGATCCCGCCACGGAACAGGCCTGGCGCGACGGCGTCAACACCAGCGTCGAAGGCTACGGTGTCATCTACTTGATGGCCGTGCTGTGGCGAACCAATCCCACCGTTGCCGACATCGCAGCCCGCATGCTCACTCTGGCCTGGGACGCCGGAGATTCCATGGGGGAGTGGGTCTATCAGTGGCGCAAGGAGCTCGCCGATAATCATCCGCTGACCTTGCACGCAATCCCCGAGGCTGACCCGCTCGAATCCCTGGCCTCAGTAGACCGCGGCTCACTGGATCGGGACGATCAGTGATCGGCGCAGCGGTCGGAACCGTGAGCGGCTCCGACCTCCTCGCAGCGATGGCTTCGGCGACCAGCGAGTCCGGTCATCCAATCCTCTGGAGGATAAGTATCGGGTTGATGTTGGTGTGCGCCATGGTGATCGCCGTGGGGATGATCGGCGGCCGGATGGGCTTGGGAGGCACCCGAGTTCCGCGTCGTGAGCAGATCGATGGGAAGGCTCCGGCCAGCACTGTGCGGTCCGCCGGCGAGGATGACGACTCGGGCCCGTCAACCCCGCATGATTCCTACGGCTCACCAAACCCCGAGGGTGGCCGATGAGTGCAGCCCGGGTCCAGGCTCTGGGCTTCTTCTGTAGCGGCCCTGATGCAGCTGGGGGTGACATCGATCGACTGCGAGAGGTGGTGGTCGATTGCCTGCGCGAACTTGGCGCCGATCACGCCATCGGCGGCGATCTGCGGCTGATGTGGGTATCAGTCCTGGAAGGGGTCGAACTCGTCATTGGGATGCGACCAAACACGCTGGGCGCCGAAGGGGTCGAGAAACTCGTGCAGATGCTCGACGGTCGAGGCCTGCGCCCTATGGTCCGGTGCGAAATCGACGACACCTTGGCCCGGCTGGCGGCTTACCGGCACGGTGCACGCCGAAACTGACATGCCGACGGCGTCGATAGTAGCGACAAATACATGTAGCGCCTGATACAGTCGGGGTATGGGTTCAGGTACCCGACAGGAGAATCAGATGAACGACGTAATCCCGTTCCGCCGCCGACCCGGAATCGGCCTCATCGACACCGACCCCGTAGGCGCACGCTTCGACATGTACGCAGTGCCCGTACCGCAAGGCAACTGGCACTACATCCTCGACGACTGGAAGGTGACCTACCGCCGCAACGGGTGGCCGTTCACCCGAATGAACCAAAGCCTGGTCAGCGGAACCTTCCCGACCCCCGAGGACGCGCCCCCCATGAGCGTTCGCGTATCCCCAGACACCCAGCATCAGGACTGGCGCAACGAACACGTTCTGCTGAGCCCAGGGCGCCGCGGCTCCACCTCCGATTACCCCGACGGCCAATGGGCACACGCAAACCTGAGCCTGCGGGTCCGCTCCCAGGGCCTGGGCGCCATCCTGGTCACCGTCGCGATCGAGCTGGACATCGCCAACAACACCGCCCACGTCCCCGCCACGTGCCCACCGGTGGTCCAAGAACAGGCCCAAGCCAAGGCTCAGCGCCTCCTGGAGTTCATCCGCGATCACCAACGCAAGGCGGCGGCGACCAACCCTCAACCACCGATCACCGCCCAGATGATCCACCGTGGCACCGACGGTGGCGGGCCCACCGCCAGCTGACCGCGACAGCACACGTGCAAGGACAGATCCAAATGCCCACGACCGCAGCGACCCTCACGCCAGGGGACATCGTCGAAATCCTCGACGGCACACACCTGGACCATCCACACAGCGACGAGTGGTACCACGCGACATTCGTCGGCCAATACGCCACCGTGCTCGACTCCACCGAGCACCCTGACGCCGTGCTGATCCGCGTCGTCATGCTCCAACGCGACGCCACTGACACCATCGCAACGTTCGATCGACGCCAACTGAACGTGGTGCACTGCCAGCCCGTAACCGCCACGGCGGTGACCCGCGCCGCCCGCAAGGCCGGCTACACCGGAATGTTGCACGGCTACCAGTCGAGTTCCCCCACCGGTGCGTCCCAACCCGTCTACTACTTCACCAGCTCGATCACCGCACGACCGCTCGTCGACACACTCGGTGCACTGGGATTTGTCACCGAACGCGGCTTCGGCATGGTCACAGTCCTTGGCCGCAAGGTGGCCTGACCGCCCCTCTGGGAATGCCGGCACATGAACCACACACTCCCACAACACAACCCCGATGCAGGAGGACAACAATGACAACGGCAACAGCGCCCGCCACTCAGACACAACTGCGGCCTCTCGGTGAACTGTTCGGCCCCACCGACCTCAACCGCATCTGGCACGCCATCGAGCAGGCCCAGCCCACCAGCCCGGTCCTCGAGGAGGACCTGAGCGCAGTGCAGTTCTCGCCGCAGTTCAGCAACGGTTGGCTCGACGAACTGGATCTGCACGACCTCGCCGGCGCCGCACGTAAGTAACAGACCCGGACCGAACACCCACGAAAAGAGGCATGCGTGACGATCAGCATCCCCGCGCCGCTACTCATCCTCGCCGCGATCTGGATAATCATCGGTGCCGCAATCGGATTCATGGAAGGCCGCGACGACGCCTCACGAATCATCGCTGGACCGAAGTGGGACGCATACCTCCAACCGATCCCGCTCCACATCGCTATAGCGCCCTTGTCACTGTTCGGACTGATCCGGTATGCCGTCAAGTGGCGCAGCCTGCCCTGGCGCATCCGCCGCAAGCGCGAGGAAGAACAGTGACCATCGGTGAGGCTGGCGCCTCCAGTGCAAGCAGGCCGCACCGCCAGGCGCAGTGGGAAGTCGAGGTCAAGATTCGGCGCAACGGACGGCTGTGGCGCCGCGAAAGTGCCCTGGGGACAGACCCGTCGATCGCCTTCGATGCTGCCACCAACGACCTGGTCCGTGACCTGAACGACCAGGCCGCGGAGCCGACGTGAACGGCCAAGACCTGCCAGGAGCTCTGCACGCCCGCAACACTCTGCTCACGATTGCGTCGGACCCAGACCTCACACAGTCCGCCAAACTCTTTGCGTTCTGTCTGCTGGCCTACCTCACCGGCCCCGAGTACAGAACGAGGAAGCGCACCGACAAGGCCCGACACTGGGCGGAAGTCGTCGGAGAAATGATGGACGCCACCGCCGTAGGCCACAGAGTGCTCGGCGTAGAGATGGCGCAGTGGCAAGTGATCGACGTGATCACCAAGGACATCCCCCGCTACGAAGTGCCCTATGAGCGTGTGCGCTGCGGCGCCCCGAAAGTCCGGGGTCCCAACGCCGGTCAGCCATGCGGGAGAAACGCCAACGGCGGCCAATGGATCGACCGCGACCCGGCGTCTGGAGCGGGCACGCGGATCGGCTACTGCCGCGACCACTACACCAACGCGGTCCGCATCCGGCAACAAGAGCGCTACGACAGCTGGGTCGCCCACGGGCGCCCCTCACCGCCAGCCAACAAGGGCGGAATCCTCGCCCGCCACTTCGACGCGAACTGGCCAAAGCTCTACGCCTGGGCGGACCCCACCCAGGAACCCCTGCCGCAGGGCAAACCTGCGAACCCACCGCGCCCCAAACTCAAGCTCATCCGCGGCTCCGCCACACCATGACGAGACCCAGCGGTTTGCGCAGGACCATTTGCACAGCAACACCACCCGGCACACCGCTCTACAGCGAGAAGGGACCACACCCGTGACTGCACCGGAACCTGAAGGGCTATTCGACCTTCGCAGCGCGACCGCGCCGCCGCCCACCGCCAAGCCCCGACGGCAGCAACCCAAGCCGCACCGCCGCGCGAACACCCTGATCCCCGACGTCGCGCCTAACGCCCGCTTCGACCCGGTCCCCGACCGTGTGGCGGCCGCGGCTACCGCGGCCGGCTGGCCCGGCATCGTCCTGCCCCGCCTCAACATTGCAGACCTTCGCGTCTATCCCGTGATCGTCCCCAACGTCGAAGTCTGGCGGCAGCGAGTCGTCACCCGGCAGAGGCCCGAGCTCGACCTGTCCACATTGGCACTGTGGGAGAGCTGGACCCCAGACCTCGGACCAATGCCCCCAGAGCCCGCCTTGGCTATCGTCGGCTTCGCGGCGACCGGCCCGGCCCAGCGTGCCGCCGCCGCAGTCGCCTATCTGGGCAGCCTCGGCGCCGGACTCGTGGTTGCGACCACCAAACGGCGACCCGCCGAACAATCGATGTGGGAGTGCGACTGCAAGGACGTGTTCCTCGCCTGGGCGCCACCGGACGCCCCAGCGTCGCTACTTGTGCGAGGCCGCACGGGACCGGTCGCAACGGCTCGGCGGTCCCCGTTCACTCGCGGCCAGGAGGAGAAGATGTTCGCCTGGGCACTGCACACTGCCACTCCAACCTCACTGAATCACCAGTAGGCAGAACAGCTCTCAGCTAGTAGTCCACACCTGAAAGTCCGGTCCCCACCTCGGGGAGTTCTGGCGAATCAGATGGATCAGGGACCACACCGGCTGCGCCTGGCTTCCCGCATCGTCACCGGCCCCGCTGTCGTAGTGACCACTGGCCGAGATCCCCACCAACGTCGGCCCGTCCGTGTACCACGGGCCACCTGAGTCGCCAGGCAGAATCACGATGTTGCCGATGAGCGTCTCGACAGAGGGCCTGTCACCGCCGGTGTAGTAGGTATCGGTGATCGTGCCGGAAGTCGCACCTGACCGAGCACCCCGTTTCCACACTCTGTCTCCGGTGTGGGCGTCAGCGATACCCGCGAAAGACAAGTTCAACTTGAACCGGTCATAGACCTGGATGAGCGTGTACCCACGCGGCCGCACAGACTTTCGCGCATCACTTTCGGGCATGTGCGAAACCACAATGCCGATCTCAGTTCCGTTGCCGGCGTACACCCGTTGATCGACACCGTCGGCGCAATGACCCGACGTCACTGCCAGGCGGTCACCATTAGCGTTGCCTCCGAAGAAGCCCAGAGAACAACTGTGGTTCCCGATGACGATTTTCATCCCGGCAGACAGTGCCGGACTGGCATAGGCCGCCGCCGGCGGCGACAGCACGGCACCCAACACCGCCACAACAAGCACTGCAGCGAACTGTCCCCATCGCACGATCGCCCACCCCCCATTGCGGACCGCCAAGTCACGCCTTGCCCCGGCAAACATCGTAAAGGCCTCCGAGCGCGCCGCAGCCCTTGCCGTCATGTATTGGCGACCGAGCACCCCAGAAACCTCGTGCACACTACTGAGGAGCGGTATACATGCAACACCCGGAGGGCACGTGGAACTCGACCAGAGACAAGGCGGCGACCGCACGACAACGCACGCCGCCGCTGCACCCACCGAGCACGGCTCAGATACCAAACGCCGCCGTCGACACTCCGTCGTCATGGTCGTGGCCGGCGCGGTCATCCTGGGCCTCATCGGCCTCGGCGTCAACACAACGGTCGCCGACGAACTCCAGTACCGCCGCGATATGGGACTGCGCACCAACCCGCCGCAACGCCAGCAGGCGCAAGCGCAACAACTACTCGCTCAACTGAACTCCCACGACCCCGCTCAGGTCCACCTCCCCAACGCCCGCGCCACCGTCGGAGGCCAGGACCGTGTCGGCCGCAACGTCATGGCCGCGATGCCCCGCACCGAATGTCACTACACACTCGACTCTGTGCGCGATGACGGCGTGCACAACGACGTACAGATCGGCGCCGAACAGATCCGCCACGCCTACCGCTACGACCTCCTGGTGCATGAGCAATGCCCGAAATCGCCACCGGTGCCAATGACAATCGGCGTTCTGTCGACACCAGGAACGGGCGGACACTGGTACCCGGCAGCATTGACGGTCGAACAGTGAGCACAACCCGACCTGAGCGACGGGCCCCACGGTCACACCGAGTGACCTTCTGGCTGACCGGCCTCATCACTGCGGAGCTGGCCATCGCCGGCGCGATCCTTGTGTATCGATCGATCATCGCCGAAGATCCACACAACATCGCACCGATGTGGGCTGCGATCTTCGCGCTAACGGTGATGGGCATCCACGCAACATTCTGGACAGCCCTACGGGCACTGCAATCTCAACCGATACGGCCAATCCGGGCATGGTTCGCGTTCGCCGCGATGATGATCTGCTGCGGCCTCACGGCACTAATGGGCGCACTCGCCATCGTCACCCTTCGCTACCCGATCACCTGAACTACACACGAATTCCCGCCACCGCTACAGCAATAGCGACACGACGAGGCATCACGCCCATCAAAAGCAGTGCAGTAAAACGGTAAAACGGTAGACGCCGGGTTTATCATGAAGTCATGTTCCTGCTGACGATGCGCCACGAAGTGGCCGAGCCGAGTGTCCTCGGGTCGGTCTATTTGTCGTGCAATCGTCGCACCGAGAAGGACCAGCCCTGCTTCCGACCACTGCAGCACGTTTCCGCCATCTTCGGCGAGTGGCCAGGTCGGAAGGGCGGCCCAGGAACATTTTTCAAAAACTTTGCTCAAAGCATCATCGCTGCTAGGCCCGTTTCTCAACGCGCCTAGATTCAGACGTACCGCAAATAAGAAGTAAATGCTGTTCAGGGGCCATTTTAAACCGTTGACCGCCATGCGAAACGCTGCTTTACTTTCATCCAGATACCCGCCTGGCGGGCCTGAAACTTGACAACTACATGTTTGCTGCTCGCGCCATTGGCGGAACTAGGAAGACGCGCCCGATTCAAGCTCGGGTGCCTATACAGGCGTGCAGGTTCAAATCCTGCATGGCGCACCAGCAGCCGACGTCGATGCCCACCCCCAATGGGCGCCGCCGTCACCACTGTGGACGTAGCTCAACTGGCAGAGCGGCGGCCTCCAAACCCGCAGGTTGCAGGTTCAATTCCTGTCGTCCACGCCACCACTTCCCGCACCATTTCATCCCTACGCGCCGTTAGCTCAGTTGGTAGAGCAGCTGACTCTTAATCAGCGGGCCGGAAGTTCGAACCTTCCACGGCGCACCACCTTTCACCGCGCAGCCCCCTGTGGCTGCGCATCGGCACCGTTGCTCTGTTGGCCAAGGGGCGACTGGATTTTCACTCCAGGTACAACGCGGGTTCGATTCCCGCCGGTGTCACTGTTGAACACCCGATCCACCACCGCCTCTTTAGCTCAGCTGGCACAGAGCAGCTGCCTCGTAAGCAGCAGGTCTCCGGTTCGAACCCGGAAAGAGGCTCAACCGCAGCACCTTTCCCCTGTAATTCAACTGGCAGAATGTCCGACTGTTAATCGGATCGTTTCAGGTTCGAGCCCTGACAGGGGAGCGTACGACCAGCATCACCACCGCGCCTCGCTAGCACAATTGGCAGCTGCAGTTGACTTTTAATCATCGGGTTCGAGGTTCGAGTCCTCGGCGGGGCACCACCAGAAACACCAATGCCTGCATCGTTCAGTGGTAGGACGACTGTCTTCCAAACAGTACGCGTGGGTTCGATTCCCGCTGTAGGCTCCACGCAACACTCAAGGCGCGATACCCAAGCGGCAACGGGACCTGCCTGTAAAGCAGGCGCTGGCAACAGCTTCGGAGGTTCAAGGCCTCCTCACGCCACCACAACCACACACCAGCTCCGGTAGCTCAGGGGTTAGAGCGGGATCCTGATAAGGTCCAGGCCGGAGGTTCAAAACCTCCCCGGAGCACCACCAAACACCATTGCCCACTAGCACAATTGGCAGTTGCGCCCGGCTTTGGACCGGGAGGTTCCTGGTTCGAATCCAGGGTGGGCAGCCAGGCGCGACCAGCGGGGTATAGCGCAGCTTGGTAGCGCGTTCGCTTTGGGAGCGAAAGGTCTCCGGTTCAAATCCGGGTGCCCCGACCAACATTCGGACTCTAGCTCCAACTGGCAGAGCACCGCCGTGAAGAGGCGGGGGTTGTGGGTTCGAACCCCACGGGTCCGGCCACAGGCCACTGCGCTACGCCCCCATAGCTCAGCGGAAGAGCGCCGCTCTTACAAAGCGGATGTCCGAGGTTCAACTCCTCGTGGGGGCACCAACGTCATCTCCACCTACCTTGCTCTCTAGCACAACTGGCAGTTGCGCCCGGCTCTGGACCGGGAGGTTCCTGGTTCGAATCCAGGGAGGGCAGCCACTACGCAGTACGCCTTGGTATCCCAACTGGAAGAGGAACCGGCCTCAGATACCGGTCAGTGGAGGTTCGAATCCTCCCCAGGGCACCAACAATTCACCTTATGGAGGGCCAATCCGAAAGATGGCGACGGAAACTGCCTTGAAAGCAGTCGAGGCGAAAGCCCTTAGGAGTTCGACCCTCCTGCCCTCCGCAACGCACCACCAGCACTATCGCTCCGTAGCTCAGCACGGTAGAGCGCGAGACTCATAATCTCGATGTCGCGGGTTCGATCCCCGCCGGAGCAACGAATAACGCAGCACCACTTTGAGGCTCTGTGGCGCAGATGGTCAGCGCGCCGCCCTGTCACGGCGGAGGTCGCGGGTTCAAGTCCCGTCAGAGTCGCAGGAAACAACCACATTGCGAGGGGGGACATGTACCAAGGACCGGCGACCGATCTTCGCACGATCGGTGCGGCGGGTTCGATTCCCGCTCCCTCCACCAGTTCACGCTCGCCCAAGCGCGCAGTCGCCTAGGCAGGCATGGGCATCGGCCGCCGTAGCTCAATGGATAGAGCTACTGATTACGGATCAGTGGGTTGGAGGTTCGAATCCTCTCGGTGGCACCACAGTTCGACCCCCAACCGCCGGGGCTGGGGCATTGGGAGAGGTGCCGGAGCCTGGCTGAACGGGCCGCGGTGCTAACGCGGAGACGCACAACCGTAGCGTCCGTGGGTTCAAATCCCACCCTCTCCACCAGCAGTGCCCAACGGCGGCCCTGACCGCCAAGGTGAAGGCCTCCGTAGCTCAGCTGGACAAGAGCAGGCGATTTCTAATCGCCGGGCCGCAGGTTCGAGTCCTGCCGGGGGCGCTCAACGAAATCCAGCACCAAACACCCGCGGGTATGGCCGAATGGCAAGGCAGCGGTCTGCAAAGCCGCACACGCTGGTTCGATTCCAGCTGCCCGCTCTCATCATCAACACCCGACACCACAATCCCGAAAGGAGGGCCAGAATCGATGGCCGACTACCCAGCTGTGCTGGTACTGAACGCCACCTACGAGGCCCTCGACCTGGTGTCGTGGGAGAACGCAATCGTCCTACTCGTCAAGGACAAGGCCACGGTGCACCGCGCGCACGAATCCGGTGCGGTGATCCGCTCTGCCCAGGTGACGATTCCGCTGCCGGCAGTCATCGTGCTGACGCACTACGTGTTCGTGCCCTACCGGGAACCCGACGATCACGCCGGCACCTCAATGGCTGCGATCCTGCGTCGAGACAATTTCGCCTGCGGCTACTGTGGTGACTTCGCGACCACTGTGGATCACGTCGTGCCCAGATCGCGTTCGGGCCCAAACACGTTCGCAAACCTCGTAGCGGCGTGTCTGACGTGCAACCAGCTCAAGGCGGACCTAACCCCCGAGGAAGCCGGGATGCGATTGCTATGGACGCCACGGGCGCCGTCGCGCAGCCCTGTGCGTCAGCGCCACATCTGGCGGGAACTGTCCACGACGAGCTGACCGGGCCGAGCCACTCGGCCCGGTCAGCTCCTGGCCTTCGTAGCTCAACGGATAGAGCACCGGTTTCCGGGACCGGAGGTTGCAGGTTCGAATCCTGCCGAGGGCGCCCCCGCGCGGGCTCACGCGGTGAGCTCGGCAGCAATGAACTCGGCTAGCTCGTCGTCTTCGCGCTCACACAACACCCGCACGACATCGTCACGCCGGCAACCCAGGCTGGTTGCAAGTGCGGCCAAAGGGTTACGTATGCGCCGGCCAAGAAGGCGGCGTAGCCGCTCAACTCCAACCACATCCGCGGCCAGTGGGGATACCTCAAGGCTGCCCCGATCGATGTCGAATGCCAGTACCAACGTGTCGCCGAGGGACACACCGAGGGTCCGCGCGAAGTAGCGCATCGACCCGATGTAGGGCCCATTGGTTTTCGAAAGCCGCCACGCCACGGTGATGTCACCGGCAGCACTGGTGAATGAGCGCTCGCCGCCGGGAGAAGCGCCCAACGCCATCGACAGTGCTTGGTGGACTTGGGAACCCGATCCACGCAATACATCGGGCGTGACAGGCATCGCGTACCGGATCTCACTCCCAAGCCGGAAAACACCACGAGCAGCGTTGAGCGCAGGCACTGGCGGCAGCGGATCCGAGACCGTCCGGCGCCGAATCATGCCGTCTTTGGTGATGAAAGCCAGAGTCTGCATTGTGGTTCGGATCGAGCCTTCGGCCACATCGGGAAAGGCAGCCAAGAGATCGCCTATGAGATCAGCGATCCGCATCCAGCCGCCGGCTGCATCAATTCTGGCCGCCATCTCGCCGGAGATTCCGCCGTACTCGTCGCGGCCCCATAGCCGAAGCCCCCACTGCCGTCTCGACGTCCGCATGAACCGCGCGTCCGCTGACAAGGCCTCCTGGAGCCTGCCGAGCAGGACTTCGCCGCCAGTCGCCTCCGTGATCACCTCGGGGGTGGCCGGCTCCCCGCGCACGTGCAATACCGCCTCAGCCTTGTCGGCTGTGGACGGGCCCCACCGCACCCAGACATCCCCAAACCTGCGCACCCTCACCAACGCGCTCAGATAGGCCGACGCTCGATGAGAGGTCAACCCGACCTCACGGAGCGCGGCCACCAGGGTGGACTTCGCGACTGCGCCGTCGCAGTCGAAAGCTTGGGAAACAGCTGCTTCTACGCGATGCCGACCCGACAGCGATGTGTTCTCACACCAGCCGTCACACTCGAGGTAGGGGCCGGCCAAGTGCAACAGAATCTCGGCTTCCCGACTGTCGGGCCGCACACCCACACGTAGCAATCCCTCAACGACCTGTTCCCAAGGGACAAACGGGCCCAGGCGCCGACGAAGATCCGCCGCATGCTCGCTGACCTCCTGATGCCCCGGAGAAGCCAACAGCTCAGCGAAGCGAGCGCGGGCCCGCGGCTCGTTGCGCTGAATGCCGGCCTTATGGACACCTAGACGCTCGGCCACTACCGGCTGAGTGACCGGATGCATCGCCCACATCCGCGCTTCGAGGATGATCACGTCACGCTCACTCAACTGGGCGACCAGACGCTGCACCGCCGAATGCGCACCGACCCGGATCGACGCGGCCGCCACATCAGCCACAGCCTCACGCGCCGCGGTCAGCAGCGCCCGAACCGTGCCGTCACCGGTTTTCGGCCGCGCCATCAACGTCCCCAAGGTCTGACTGCGCATCTGCGACCACGAGTCGAACTCGGCGGCATAGGCAGTGGCGACGCGCTTCGGCAGCCGCGCATAAGGAATGCGCAACTGCGCGATGGCGTCGAAACCGTCAATCAGATCGTCGAGTCGGCAATCGACCAGGGCGGGTGTATTCAGCTTCGGCCGCACCGACCAGTCGCGGCAGTCCTGGCCGCCGGTTGTCAGGGGTGTCTGGTCTGACGATTCGCACACCGCAATCCACCAAACTCCGTCTATGCGCACGCATAGACGATGCGAAGCCGCCCACCCAGCGCCCACCGCAGCCGGCCCGCCGCAGCCCGGTAGAACGCCGCCGGCAACAGATGCTCGCCTGTCGGCTGATCCCTGATATCGGCATCGACACGCGGAACCTCGACCTGCGGCCAGTCCTGCGGCGCCGAGGATTCGACGCGACGCGCCGACTCGGCACCGCCATCGGCGCCCAGGGATGAGAGCACACGGTCAAGCTCGCGAGCGACGTCAGCTTCCATCCGCGCATCGAGCTCGATCAACAACTCAACAACATCGGCCCGCAAGGGAATCACGCCATCTTCCCATCGGCGGACTGTGCGTTGGTCGACGTGAACAGCGTCAGCGAGCCACTGGGCGGACAGCCCTAGCGATTCGCGAATCGTCTTGAAATCAGCAGGCGTCATGGTCTGGCGTCCTTCGGGGTGAAGTGGAAGCCGGGGCGGGACTTGTCCCACCCCGGCCGCGGGGTGTCAGAAGGGACGCAGGATCGCCTCGGCATGCTCGGCAACCCAGTCAGGGGTCAACTCCGAAGGCGTGGAGACCGTACCCACCTGCCGCCACCCGGCGCCGTCGATCGCGGCGCGCACCGTCCTGCCGTCATCTCCGACGTAGATCCAGCCGCTGGCGCGCCACCCACGCGAGACGGCCAGGAGGTACCCCCGCGAGCCGTCGAGCGCGTAATCGGGAGCCTGGGCGGTGAGGGTGGTTCCAGAGGTGTTCATAGTTCTAGTCCTTCCGGTCGGGTGTGGCCTAACGCCTGCCTTCTACAAGCACCCTACGCCCTAACTTAGGGCGTGGTCAATATCTGACCGTTCGCACGGATGAATTGGCGAGGAGATCACCCGGAGCCCCACCCGGTTCTTGCTAAGGCCAGGAACAACTCACCGCGACTACGGCCCGCGCGCACGTACTCAAGTGGTCCGTTCCGGAACGGTGAACGGCAACCCGAATTCCGAAAACCACCGATCGGGATGCAAATTCACCGTGTCGATCACCGACTCTGCCGCATCGGAAGGCATGTCGAACAACAGCAGAACGTCATGATCCTGAAATAGGTACTCGTAGAGATCGCCCCAACCGTGCGGATTCTGTTCATCGGGCCAGTCGCAAGCCCGCTCGGCTGGCAGATCGGTATCGTCCACCGCGGCTCGCCGCAGAATGAAGTGAAGTGCCATCTCCTCGCCGCTGCAGCGGGGGATGGGCGCACCCCACCGCCGGGCGTCCTCCCCGAGGCGCTGCGCGGCCGCGGCGAACTGATGGCGCCAGAACTGGCTCTGCCGAAAGGTCTGCGCCGGCATGTCGCCCAGGATCCGCAGCTGGCGCCGATTCTGCCGGGTGATGGCAGCAGTCCCGAGCAACGTGGCGTCCGCTTGGACATCGGCGGCTACCTGCTCAGCCGCTGCGACGATCAGGTCTCGGCGCCGCGGCCCGACTTCAGCGATGATCTCGGCGTACTCCTCGTCGATCTCAGCCATGCACTGAATCCCCGTTCCTCAGCCCGTATATGCATGTGTGGCAAGCGGTGTCGGCACGCGACGAAAACGCTGGAGAACTTCATTCTGACCAACACCGGGCCGTTATCGCCGCAGCGAATCGCCATCACCTATGAGAAAAAACACGACGCCAGGCACCGGGGCGCCGCGGCGCAGCTATTCCAAAAGTTCCCTTCACCGGCTGTCACATGGTGTGATCTCCCATGTATGTCGCCTTGGCCGGTCCCGGACTCGGCCGGCTCCTGGGGCAAAGAGGTGGTGTGCGGTGACGAAACCGTTGCGAGTTAACGTCGAGGACCTCCAACGCTCGGCAACCCAAATCAGCGAAAGCGCCGAGCACATCCAGGCCACCGACACCGCCAGCACAAACCTGCTGACCAGCGCCCAGACCGGCTGGATCGGAACCTCAGCAGCCCGCCTAGACCGCCTCGCCACACGCTGGAAGACCGAGACCCAGACAGCCCAGACGCTGCTGGCCAAACATCAAGCGGATCTCACCACGGCCGCCAACACCTACCTCTCAACGGAGGAAGCCAACGCTGCCGGAGTCACACAGGCCGGCCAACCGCCCGCACCCGGCCCAACAACCACCATCTAGGGCGCCCGACCGATGTCGATCACATCGTTGGCCCAGATCGAATCCTGGAACGCCGCAGCGATCCGAACAGTCGGCCTGGCCGCCACCCAACGCGCCGAGGCAGCACACAACGCCGCGCAAACACTCCGCCACCTGCCCGCATGGAACACCTGGAACAGCTCAGCAAAAGACACCACCCAGACCGCCGCCGCAACCACCGCCCAGACCCTCGACGAGCAGGCCCGCAACGCCAAAACCCTCCAGAACGCCACCGAAACCGCCGCCGGCGACATCGACCGCCTGCACACACGCGTCGCTGAACTCCGCAAACAAGCCACCCTTCTCGGCCTGAACATCGACAACGCGACCAACCAGGTCACACCCACTCAGCAGCCAGCCTCACCCCTGATGATGATGGCCGCCATGACCACCCAAGCGGCTGTCATGGAACTACTCGCCGAGGCCGACCGCATCGACAACACCTTGGCCGCAGCCCTCACCGCAGACGGCGAACCCGCGGACCCTGAACCCTGCCCCGACGACGTGATCGTCGATCGACACCACGGCCCAGACATCCAAATGATCGACATCCCCGGGCCCACGGCCACAGGCGAAGACGACGGCCGGACACTGGCAGACCAACTCGCCGTACCCCCGGCCTACCGCGACCCACAAATCCTCGATCAGACCGCGGCACATCTGCCACAAATCTCACTGACCCCCGAGCAAATGGACGCCCTCGCACAAGGACGCGAAGTCACCGACCTGCCGAAGGAAACCCTCGACTACTACCGCGACTTCTACGCAACCGCCGGCAAAGACGGCCTGCTGCTGCTGGACCGGCGCCTGGAAGCACGAGAAGCCGCCGGAAACAAGGACGCCGCAAACCAGCGCGACCGGCTCGCCAACGCCCTGATGCTGGTCAGCAACGAAAACGTCGTCGAACTCAACCCCGACGGCACAGTCGCATCACGGGGAGGCTATGACCGCCTGCCTCCCGACCTGCGCCAAATGCTGGAAGTGCGACGCTCAGACGCCACCTACCCAGACATGGAGAACCTCGGCCCCTTCGTAGCAAAAAACCAACATGTCGCCGACACCGTGCAATTCAGCGAACTGGCAGGCGAGGCCAACCCGGGCTACCAACCAGGATCACGCCTGGGCACCGAAATGTATCTCAAGTCAGCGGACATGGTCAGCTACTCACTAGGCGGCTGGATGAGCACCGACACCCCACCCGACGTCTACGAGCGGGCCGCAAGTTCACTGCTCGACACCGCGGGCCGCAACAACGAAGCGTCCTACCAGATCTGGTCCGGCAACGGCCCTGACCTGCCACAGGGATACGACCGCGAACAGACCATACGGACACTCATCGGACACGACTGGACCAAAAGCGGCAGCGGCGGAAGAGGCGCAGCGACCTTGCTCGACTGGATCACCGAGGACACACAACGCCCCATCGGCGACCCCATCGGCGACCGAGCCAGAATCGCATTCACCGAGGTCCCCAACATGCTGGCACCCAGCGACACCGACCCGACATGGAACAGCCAGCGAGACGCCTTCGCCCACAACCCCGCGATCGCAACCGAAATGAGCCAAATGCTGGCAGCCAACACCGACGCACTGGCCGCACCGGGCCAACAATTCGGCTTCCCAGAGACCAAGATCGACGCCAGCGGCCACGCCCTCATCAGCGCCGACGACGCCCACCGACTGCTGGAACTCGGATCCTATTCCGAGGACGGCCGACTAACCCTGACAACAGCCGCCGAGACAGCCCGCATCGACGAGCTCGCGACCGCGATGAGCGGCCACCAAGGCAACCTGTCCGACCAAGTCGCCAACACCGCCGCCGGCGGCCTATCAGGCCGCATCGACAGCGCCATCACCGACGCCATCAACCACCAAAACCAAGTCCTCGGAGACGAAGTCACCAACCCCAAGGACGCGCTGTACCGCGCCAAAACCGCGGGCGCCGAAATCGCCGGATGGGCCTCCAACGAGTTCGTCGACAAGATCCCCGGCGCCGGCGAAGTCAAAAGCATCACCGGCTTTGACCCACGCGACTTCGTCGAGAACAAGATCAAAGACTGGATCGGCAAGCCCGACTACCAAGGGCTCACCGTCCCAGACCCCGACAACCTCCGGGCAAGCTCAGCCCTACAGGCGCAACAGACGCTCCTTCAAGCCGCCCACGAAGCCGGACAACTCCCGCCGACACTGCAGACTCCAGACGGCGCACCTGTCGACGTCGCCAGCCTGAGCCCATCGAGCACGCAGTACCAGCAGCTCCAACAGTTCCTCATTGACCGTGGGCTGACGCAGTACGTCGTCGACTACGGCCAGAGCTACTCGATAGCCCTCGACGGGAAACGCTGAAACTGCCAGATCAACGCATATTGGCGAACGGTAGGCGCCCGTGGGCGCTCGTGAAGGCCTTCAACAGAAGTTCCTCGGTCGCAACCGCCCTGCTGTCGTCGGTGGCCATCCATCCCACGAGCAGATCCGAACTATCGGCCAGCTGCCAGATCCGCCGGCCACCAGTGTGCGGCACGAGCTGGCCAGCGCCAAACTTGCGGAACTCCACCAACCTGGTCAACAGGCCACGGTCCTGACTGCTTCCGAGTTGCGCCTTCCCGATATACACAACAGCCGCCCCAGGCACCCACAACCGCTCCAGCTCTGCCACCGAGACCGTCTGATCCCTGCCCTTGACACGGCCCGCGGGGCTGGTCTCCAGAAAGGTCGGCGGGCCATCGGCAACCCGCAGCACGCAATACACACCGGCTACGTTGGGAACCGTGGCGGCCGACAATGCTGAGAACGGCACGAACCCCTCAAATCCGAACTGTTCCAACGCCGTGCGGGTCCATGCGACTGGCACACGAGCAGGCAGGTCTGCTGACGGCGCTTCGCGCTGCGTCATCGGCACTCCTCGCCTGCAGTGTGCGCCCTACGTGGGACTGCACAGGATGGTAATGCTTGCGCGATGTGACGGGCAGATGACAGCGCTCCACGGTGGCTAAAGGCCATTCGTGCGCAAGCCGCACGTCCACCAACCGTCGCCAAGATCCATCGGGTTCCGGCACACCATCCCGTAGAGATCGGCGCCGGCGGGGGACCGGCCAGGGTTGTAGAGATAGCCGCCCGCATCGTCGGGAATGCCGATCCACTGCGGAAAGAATCGACTGCCGGATTGATCGGATACCCTGCCATGCACGCTGAGAAACCGTAAGTGCCAGGGCAATTCGCGACCGTAGTAATCGTGTCCGGGATCAGTCCCGAGCGCCATCTCAAACAGAGGCCGATGCAGCGCAAACCACGCGCGGGGAGCGAACACCCACGCCGAATTCACGAACACAGTCACCACGACCAGTACCGGGACCGCGACCGCGACCGCCACCCACTGACGACGTCTGATCAGGACGACTGCAACGGCCACGACGCCGAACAGATACAGGACGGCCATCAGTGGACCGACGACGATGTCCATGAACCACAGCGACGTTCGCGACCAATACCACCAGAACGCCGCCAACCACGACACCAGACCCGTCCACAGCAGAACCCGCCACCGGCGCGGACTCATGAGTCAGAAGATCCGCATGCCACGAAGCGCGGCGGCGTCGACGAGGTCCTTCGTGTGCCGGCCAACACCAGAGGTACTGACCAGAGCCACCGGATCCGGGCCCGTCGCATCATCGGTTCGCCGCAACCACATTGCCCAGTTATCCAGTGTGCTACCCCACTTCGAGGGATACACGATCCCGTGAGGCCGCTCACCGCCCTGCAGATGAACCGATTCCCGCACCCACGTGGCGATCCCCGTGGTCAACGGTTTGAACTGTTCGGCCGAGCTGGTGAGTTCACTCATCGTCAACTGGTCGATCGAGCACCGCCCCAAAAGCGCCCCGAGCTGCCTGGACAGAACCCCAATCGACTCTGCACCAGTGATATCCACAAACCACCCACCGAGAGGAAGCCGCAACTCATACAGGGACCGCACCTGCCGCCACCCCTGCGAAATCGACCGGTACGGCATCGCCCCGTACGCAGGCAACTCCCGGGCGACCTGCTCGGCGAACGTCGCCGCATCGTCGGGGCCGACATCGTCGAACAACTCAGTCATCGGTATCGCCGGCGGATCAGGAGTGATGTACCCCAGTACTTCGACAAACGCACCGATCGCCGTCGAGCCGCCGTAGATCGTGCGCCCCGGTGTATCCCACCGCGACCACGCCTTGACTTCAGGGTCCCCGGCGGCCCGGACTGGAGGATTGAGCGGACCGTACTGCGACCGCGCCACCCGGTAGATGCTCTGGCCGGCACTGGCGACGATGTTCATCCCTGACGACGTACACACCGCAGCGTCCGTAGACGTCACCAAAATCAGCCCCCCTGTGCACAGCGATCCGGCTGAGTATAGGGAGCGCCCAGGACAGCTCAGGAGTAGTAGGAGTCGGCGACGAACGCCTCAGCCGCCCGGAAGACCTCCGGAATGCGATCCTCACGGACAAGCTGCGCCGGCGTGAGCCCGGCGAGGCGGGGATTGGCCGACAACAGCCAATTGCGCGCCACCTGATCGTTCTCAGCGTCCTCGATTGAGCGGAACACCGCGTGCGCAGCCTTCAGCCGCCGCGCTTTCTCTTCCGAGGGCTTGGCATGGGCAGCATCGCCTGGTGCTGAGGCCCAGCGGGCCGGCATGGCCCGGCTCTTCGACAGCGCCATGTAGGCGATATTGGTCGGCCCAAGCCGTTCCAACAGGTACGCCACGACCTCGTGGGTGTCCATCCGGGCGGTGCCCTCGGCAGCCTTGACCAGCAGATCAGCCATTGCTCGTGCACCTCCTCAACTCTGACAACCACATAATAGGCCGGAATAGTCCCCAAAGTAGCCCTGTAGTGACCGCAGAATATACCGATTGTGACACTGTGGCGCGACTTGGCCAACCCCGCAAAGCGCGATAAGGCCCGCCGGTGACGCTGCAAACGCCCAGCGCAAACGACCTACTCACGCCCCATTTGCGCGCCCCCGAGCCGCACGAAGTTTCGACTCCATCTGCTCGCGGTAGGCGACATTCTCAGCCCGGTCAGGCTGGCCAATGCTGATAGCGGCAATAGCCCGAGCGTGCTCAACCTCCGCCTCAAGCGCCGCAATCTCATCTGAGACCACCGGTCGTACACCGCCGTTGCGCCGGGGGCCCTGTTCGACCGGCTCGCCGCAGGCCGCGCAGTACCAGCCACCCTTGGCACTCTTTTGCAGCTGCCAGTCCTCATGCTCGTGCCCACTGCTCACAAACGTTTCCACGGTGAGTTTGCGGATGCTGCGAGCGAGGTCGCCGACCTCGCTGTTGCCGTGCCGGTTAAGGTACGGCTCGATGAGCTTGGCGATCTCGGCCAAGCGTTCTGCTGGCTCCATCGGTGTCCTCCTCAATGCGGCGAAATATAGCGTTATCGTGCGCTCGACGTCTGGACGAACTGTGGTGCGGGTCGCGGGGGCATCGAGGGGTTGCCCCCGCGACCCGGGTCAGGCGGGCACCTCGGATCCGGCGGTCGCCCGGTCCTCTCGCCACTGGGCGAACCGCTTCATTTCCTTCTTCGTGAGCCACCGCTCAGCGATGACCTCGACGTGCTCTTCCCACTGGCCTGCCGCGTAGTCGTAGCGCTTGACCACCTCGGTGTCGCTGCCGGCTGCCTCGATCGCGGCCAGGGCCTGTGCGGCCCGCTTGGCGAAGGTGTCGATCTTGGCGCGGGTGATCACCGTCTGATCGACACCCTGGTAGTTGTCGTGTTCCTTGACGGTGGCCGCCTCCAGCGGCAACGTGTCGCCCACGTTGTAGACGAACTTGCCCGTGGCCCACCACTTCACCACATGCCCGCTGGCAGTCCGCCCGACGAACAGGGTCCGCGGCCCGTAGTCGCCGTCGCGCTCCAGGACAGTGGTCAGGGTCAGCTCGATGTTGCGGATCCGCTCCTTGATTTCGCCGACGAAGCCCTTCGCGACCGGGTTGGCCTTGCGTTCGGCCTCCAGCTGCTGCTGGCGGGCGTACACCTTGACCAGGCTGGCCAGGTACCCGATGTTCTTGCCCGACACGCTCTGGCCGCCCAGGATGACGCGCAGATTGCGGCCGTAGTCACTGTCCTCGGCCGTCTCGCTGACCGACGCCTTGATGCCGGCGATCAGAGCAGCATCGGCCAGGTGCACCGCGGCCTCGGCAGCCTTTTCCTTGAAGTAGGCCCGCTCAGCTTCCTTGAGTCGGTTGATGTCGGTGAACAGGCTGGTTCGTACCTGCGACGAGGTCGACACGCCGCTGTAGCTGCCGGCCGAAACGTAGTTGCGGCCCTGGTCGCTGTGGGCGAACGAGTAGGCCAGCACTAGATCGATCGCCGCGCCCAGGTCGCGCGAGCTGAAACCTCCACCCATGCCGTCATCGACGGTCAGGTCGTCGAGCTCCTCATCGAACGTCAGCGCCCACAGGCCCTTGGGGGAGACGCCCGTGTACAGCTCGATGCACGAATGCCCCAGCTGTGCGATCGACCCGTCACGCTCATCGCGAATCAGATACAACCGCAGGCGATCTCGGTCCACGTGGCAGTGGTCGCACTCCGTGGTGCCGCTGGGCGCATAGCCACCCAGCTCCTGTCCTGGCGCCGAATGCACGGTGACACCGGCCTCCTCGGGCACCAGCTTGGCCACGAACGTGAAGTGTCCATGCGACAGGCGCAGCGGCCCGGTCAAGGTGGCCCGCACCCACGGCTCGGTGATGAACACCGCATCGCTGCCGCCGGCCACCCGGAGGTCGCGGTTGGAGATGTTCTTCTCGACCTCGAATTCCTCGTAGGACACCTCGAACCGGGCGCCCAGGCCGGCGCGGGCCAGCTTGCGGTTGGCCTGGTCGATCTTGGCCTTGAAGTCCTCGGCCTTGTAGGCGGGGATCTCCCACGTGTGGGTTTCGATCTCCGTCTGGGTGGGGGCATCTACGCTGCTGTCCAACATGCCTAAACTGTAGCGCATGCTACATGCAGCGTCAACTACATTGCTCGTGTTGACGCCCACTGGGCGCTGCCGCAACCGCCGGGGATATTGCTTGCACGCAATATTGCGGCGGAGTAATATTGGGTGGTGCTGATCGACTGGCCCAAGGACTTCGACGACCACCTCACCCGCCTAGAGGAATCGTCGGATCCGACCGACCAGCAACGACTGCGGCTATTGCTGGCAGAACTGACAATCCTGCAAAACCTCGACTAACCACCCACCGACGACACCCCATCCCTCAAGCGCGTACGCCAATCCCGCCGCCACCAGGTCTGGCGCGTCTCACACCCCTACCGAGACCGACTGATCGTGTGGTTTCCCACCACCGATCGCATCGTGATCGCCCTATTCGCCGCAGACAAAGCCCGAATGGGAGACGTCTTCTACGACAGCGTCGGCACCGCGCCGACGCCGCCATCGAAACCTGGATCCTTCACAACCGCGAGGAGAAGAAATGACCGACAAGTTCATCCGCGGCAACGACCGCCTAACCAAGATGCTCGCCGACCCAGAAGTCCGCGCAGACGTCGACACCATCGTCGGCGAAATGGACCAGATCGACCGCGCCTACAAAATGGGCCTCGCCGCCGTGCGCCACGCCGCCAACCTGACTCAGGCCGAACTGGCGCAGCGAATGGGCATCAAGCAGTCAGCACTCTCCGGCGTCGAGAACCGCGGCGATCTACTGCTATCCACCCTGGCCGCCTACCTCGAAGCGCTAGGGGCCCGCGACATCGCAATCACCGCCAAGCTCGGCGATCGCACCATCGCTATGCCACTGCAGACACCAGCCGCCCGCGACACGGCCCCTGTGTGACCACAACGGGCTGCAGGGACACTGAGAAAGGCCGACAGAGCAACACAAGCTATCTTCGGAACGCTGCGCAGCGCAGCAGGGTCAGCATCTGAACACATTCGGGGGGATAGACGTAATGGGGCAACCACAGGGACCGCAACGACCCGGATCGGCCCCAGGGGAGCCGCAGTGAGCGAGTTCCGCCAATCCGTCGCGGCCGCGGCCGAAGGCACGCCGTACCGGGTGGTCGACGCCAGGCGTGGTTTCGCCGTCGAGCTCGACATCGTCAACGCACAGTGGTGGGGTGTCTTCAACCGCGCCGGCCTGCAGTCCAGTTTTCGGTGGCGCGTCCGAGAGCATCCTTCGTACTTCACCATCACCGACCGCCAAGTCCGGGTGAACTGGACCGCCGGCACACCCCGATTCGCATTCTCCTGGGATATACAGATCGGCCGGATCTGGGCGTTCACCCGGGAAACGATCTGGGCGCTGTCAGACCGCGGCCGGATCGAACCGGTCGTCAACTATCGGTTCAATTCGCGGGAGGGCCGCGACCTGATTCGAATGGTGGCCCGCCAGCAGGGACTCAAAGAGCGTCAGCCATGGTCAGTCAACCTCGGCCTGGCCGCGGTCCTGGCAACCCCAGTGGGCTTCGCCGTCTTGGGTCTCGTCGTACTCATCTCCAAGCTCTTCAGCTGAACTGTCCTGGAAAGCGCACCGCCACACCGCCACCGCTCCGGAAAACGACACTGAAATCCAAAGCAGGTGACGGGCTACACAATTCGGGAACCATCTGCACCGAAGGCGCGGGTGCGATGGTAAATCGCCCAGAGCTCATTCCGGAGCGGGCGACCTGCGACCCGGGACGTACTCACCCCGCCATGTCGAGCTCGACCTCGGCGCAGTCGATACACACACCGAACCCGGCCTCTGGGCAGATGCTGAACTGGATCCCGCACCGCGTACACAGCCGCCGTTTGCCATGCTCACTGTCGGCGATGCCGTAGGAGTCGCGACGATTGCCAGGCCCAGCCTCAGCGGTCTGCTGCGGACGCTGCGCCTCCAACTCCAACAGGTCCAACAAAAGTCGGTCATCAGAGGTGACTGGTTGATACGGGGCCCGGCGCGGCGGCAGCATGTCCTCGGTGACATCGAAGATGCTCACCGCCTTCGCAGCCCCGGCCGCCCCGCCTTCAGGGTCAGTCATCAGCCCTCGACGCGCCGCAGGTCCGACAGGGGAGGAGAAGCCGGCAACCCGAACGTACGGGTCTGCGGCTTAGCTCCAGGACCGTCCTGCCGCCACAAAACGACGTGATCCTCCGCGACCGCGGACACGACCCACACCCTGCGTCCGGCCCGAATCCTCACCTTGTCCCCGACTGTGAACCCTTGCGGCCCATCCATCGGCGCGGCGGCGAGGGGGCGATTCATGAACTCGATCTGCCAATCCGCGAGAACACCACTCATGCCAACGACTGTAGCGCGCACTACATGAAGCGGCAACTACATAACGATCAGAATGGACCCTGAAACACGCACGGCCAAAACATGTCACACCACACCGATACAGTCGAAACCAACAACCGGCCACTCCACACGGGAGAGGCCACAACCCACCAAGGGGCACCATGAACAAGCGCGCACTCGCCAACGCAATCCACGCCATCCCGTTCCAGGCGCTCGCCACCGCGCTGCCAGACCTCCGCCCATTCAACGACGTCCACTACGAACTACGCCGCGAATTCGCGTCATGGACGCTGGCAAACCGCGCCGAATTCGACACCTGGCAAGACGCCTTCAACGCCTGGGCAGGTGCGACCCCCAACCGCCCCGGCCGCATCACCCTCACTGTCAGGTGCCCCAGGTGCCACGGCCGCCTCTACGCAATCCAGCACGGCCGCGTAGGCCCCTGCATGAACTGCCATGGTCGACGCAACATCACCCTCGTCAGCGCCGCCCGCTATCAACAGCGCTAGCCCCAGGACCCGCCCGCTGGCGGCAAAGGGTGGATTCCGCGCCTTTGCGCCCCCGAAGGTCCCGCAGGTGCGGTCCACCGGGGCAAGCTCCCAGGGTTCACCTCGCCAATGTTGGTAAATCACGAGCAGGAAAGCCGCATCGGTCCAGTCAGTACGGCATGGATCCGCCACAAGTAGATGTTATGATTCGCAACACGCTGAGATGAGTGAGCCAGCGGGCGCACCCACCGGAAAGAAGACTTGCCATGACGATCACCGAAGACCTCGAACGGGAACATAACGCCGCCGAGGGATCGCCGACAGCCCCGCTCGACACGCAGCCGGCGCAGCAATTCCTGCACCAAGAGCGTGTCAGCCCGCAATGGACCCTCACGGTCCTGGCCGCCGAAGGCGGCACCATTCCGTCCGTGGAAATGGAAGCCACCCACCGCAACGGCCGATCAGAACGCTTCAGCGTCAGCCTGTGGCCAACCGGATGGCGCATTCTCAGGCACGGCCTGACCATCCCCAACGCCGTCCGAAAGGCCGCAATCGGCATCGCCGCCAACGGCACAGACCTCGGCCCACCCCGCGCACAAACCACCAACGGCTCAGAACTGCCGATACACAACGACACCGCCCGGTACGGCCTCGAACTGACAGACTCGTTTCACGATCCCCGATAGGAAGAACTCAGGATGGCTGTAACCGTCAACGTAGGCACCCCGACACGGTGGTGGACATGGACTGAAATCGCTACCCATGAGCAGCTGGCCTGGCTGCCTGTCGACTATCGACTCCGCGACGCAGACGGCATTGAATGTCTCGCGGTAGGAGCGGGAGTCACGCCCGGCGGCTGGGTCGCCGTCGACAGCAACGAAACCCACGTGCCGCGCCTTCCAGCGCAGGTGGTCTGAGCGGAGGTGAGTCCTGTGCGGTCATATGCGCACCGTCTGGTCGCGGTCGAGATCGACGCGGCTGACTTCGAGGTGCTGCTCGCGATCGCACGCTCACCGCACCGCATGATCGGCAGTTCCTCGACCCGCACCCCAGTGGCGCAGCGAGCTCGCGACCTTGCTCGCCGCGAACTGGCGCAGTACATCAGTGGTGCCCGCGGCGGCTGGTCTCCCGGGACATGGGGCGCATACCCAACGTGCAACGGGTTCAACGCGATGTGGCGGTACGCAGGCGACCTCCATATCGATGGTTGCGGATCGGCCTGGAGCGCCGACGGAACGTGCACCGGCTGCCGATCGCGGCGCCTGCTCGACCTCCCTGCCTACGAGCAGTACCTCGCCATGCTGTCCGACGAGGCTCGTGCGAACGAGCTACGAACCTCGGCGCTTTGGTGCACCGAGCATGGCTACATCCGACAGACCGACGTCACAACCCAAAAGATTTGTCCGCTAACAGGATCACCGGTGCATGACGGCGGCCTCAACAGAGTCGGACACCTGGTCCGTTGAAGGAAAGAGCAGCGATGCGGGAGTCGAGAGCGGCGTCAGCCCAGTATCCCTGGGCCTGTGAGGCGTGCGGGGCGCCAGCGTTGGGCCCGTGCCGCACTAAGTCTGGTCGCGTCACCGACACACATTCCGTCCGACTCAAGCCGCGGGCCCCGCGGGCCTCCTAGTCATGTACGTCACCGAGTAATGGGATCCACGGCCGTCATCGTCGGCACTGCGCCCGGCCACCACGCGTCCCTGACCGAAATTCAAGGCTGGGCAGCCGGGGAATACCCGGCCATCGGGACACCCGAGCAGACCCGAGACAAACTCAACGAACTCATCACCGCCGCGGGGATCGCCTCGCACTGGACGGACGAGACGTCAGGCGTGCGCCTCCCACACGGGGTCGGGTCGATCACCTTCAGCGTCCACGCCGGCCTCGTGCGGTCGATCTGGATCAACCGGCCAACAGGCGAACTGCTCGATCTCCTGACCGCGCGGGGCCCCCACGACGGTTGGCGAGTGTTCGACGCCGACAGCGATACCGAATACGGCGGCCAATAGCCACGGCCACGCAGCACCCGGTTGCCATCCCCGCGGCACGGCCAGGCATACGATCCACGCTGTGGAAGGCACGCAGGTCTCTCTCAGCGGGCAGACGTGGACGATCGGCAACCTGATCGACGAGGGTGGCGCCGGCGCCGTCTATGAAGCGACCGGACCCAACGGTGAACACGCCGCGGCCAAGTTCGTGATCGGCATGCGCGCCTCCGAACGAGAATTCGACTTCACCGCTGTCACGGGATCCCACCTGATGCAGATCCTCGACACCGGCCAGCACCGGGGGGACCGTGTGATCCTGATGCCCCGCGCCGAAGGCAACCTCAAGACTGTCATCGAACAGCACCCCGACGGGATGCCCATCGACCAGGCCGTCCCGATACTGCGCGACATCGCCACCGGCCTAGCCCAACTGGACGAACACAAGGTCGTGCACCGAGATATCAAGCCCGCCAACATCCTTCGCTACGAAGGACGCTGGATCATCGCAGACTTCGGCGTCGCCCGCTACCACGACGCCCAGACCGCATCCCTGACTCACCGACGCCACTTCACCAGGCTCTACGGAGCCCCTGAGCAATGGCGCTACGAGCGAGCCACCCCCAAGACCGACATCTACGCCCTGGGCTACCTCGCATATGAGCTGCTCCACGGCACCCGCCTATTCCACGACGTCGAGTACCACAACGACGAACTGGGGGAGACCCACTGCACCCGCCCCGTCAACCTCACCGGAACACCCCCGTTGATGTACTCCCTGATCGAAAGATCACTGGCGAAACGCCCAGAGCCTCGCCCCTCTGCAGCGACGTTCCTCGCCGACCTCGACCGGCTCAACACCCCAGACGAATCCAGCATCCCCGCCATCCAAAAGCTGATCGACATACAAC
Source organism: Mycobacterium sp. 134 (assembly GCF_048282715.1). NCBI lineage: Bacteria > Bacillati > Actinomycetota > Actinomycetes > Mycobacteriales > Mycobacteriaceae > Mycobacterium > Mycobacterium sp. 134. Next base: position 274,090 of record NZ_JBLVUN010000001.1, on the reverse strand, counting down.
AAGGCGTCACCCGCGAACGCGAAGAATGGCAACAACTACAAGAAGCCGAGGAACGCGAATCTCAACGCTTCAACGAACTCCTGGAGATCGCCAAACAGGAATGGATCCGCATCTCCGACGAGTTCGTCGACACGATCAGCACATTCCGCGACCTCGAAACAGGCGCAACCCGCCGCGGCGCCGGCCAATGGAACGTCGAACTGCGCATGGCCAAACTCGATTTCAGCGGAGCCTACGGCGCCCAACGCCACGGACCACCCATGCCCTACACCCTCATCGCGGGCGCACACGCATCCCTCACCATCCCGCGAATCGGAGGAACCTACACCGGCCGCGCCCACAGCATCTGGTACGGCGACCTCCAACATGAAGGCGAATTCGGGTGGTACGAAGTCGCATTCGCAGCAGCCCCGGGCCGCAAACGCGGCCTCACCGAGCCATTCGACCAACGCCCATCCTGGGAAGCCGGCGAAATATTCGCCGGAACTAACAAGGCCATCCAACTCGCATGGCCGCCCACCCCATGGCGCTACGGAGACCTCCGGGAACCAATCACGAGGTGGGCCACATGGTTCGCGCAAGCCGCTGACGGCACACTCGAGCGGCCCCGCGAGATCCCTGAACGCCCCATAGAGGGAACATTCCGCCGACCCTCGCCGGAAAAGCCCTCGCCCAGCTGAAACTCACCGACACGGACGCGAAAGCCAAAGCGACCCATCACGGCACCCGGCAGCCATCCAGCGTGCAGTAAAGGTTGGGCACCGGGTTGCCAGGCGCGGCCGGCTGCAGCACTCGCGCCGCCTTATCAACGATCGGCCCATTCGTCACAGCCGTGGTACCGGGACGAACCTCAGTCAGCACCATGGTGCTGACCCACGGCGACCAGTTCCCGACCCGGCACTTTTCGTCCGCGCCCGGCTTGGCATACCCATATCGATCCACCCACGACAGATGCAGATCAACCGTCACCCGATCGGTGCCCAGGCCACTGACCGTCTGCATGACTTCGCAGCCGTCTCTCGGCTCCGTATTCATACCCCCAGCAGTAGCACCATCTTTGGGAACCAGGTAGGAGACATTGAGGTACGTCTTGCCCTTGAACCGCTCGGACCTACCGTCCATGAGCTCGTAGGCCACGATCGGAATCACACCACGATTCTGCGGAGGCGCCGGCCGCGGCTTGGGCGTGTAGCTAGACGCCGTTGACGTCCGCGATGATGCGGTCGACGCGCGCCGATCAGCCGGATCCGGCCGAGTCCACGCAACCACTGCCACGATCACCACAGCGACAATCACGATCAACCCACTGAACGCGCTCATCGCGTACGCCGCATCACTCGGCTCGTTCGCTTCGGGATTCTTGTACCTCCACGACTGGAAGGTCCACCACACAGCCCTCGGCTTCAGCAGCATGAACAGCCCAATCGGAAGACCGATTAGCAAAATGATGATCGCGAGCGCCACCCAAGGATCGTAAGGCCGGCCACACCAATGCGGGCACACCTACATCCAGCGTCGAAGCCAGGTAGGGACATCGAAGAGAGCGAAGCTCTCGGCCACCTACCCCGCGAGAAGCGCCCGGGGCCGGGTTGAGCACGATTCACCGTGATGCCACGAGGTTTCGAAACACCGAACACGGTTGACCGTGCACGGCTGATTCCCCTCCACGAAGCCGTCAAGCCAACCGGCCCGGCGCAGCTCGGCATCAGCACGCGCAAGCTGAGCGTCAGACAGCCGCGGCCCGCAGACAACCAACTCGGACACTGCAAGAGCGGTTCGCCGATGATCAGTCCACTGCTCTGGTGGGACGACATCGATCGCCCAGAGCACCTGCACCCCCTCACCAGCAGTTCGCAGCCGTGCGCCTACCGCCGCCAACCGCTCCAGTTCACAGGGGCCGTGAGGCCCGAACACATGCGGCACCAAGCGCAGCCATTGCGCCAGATCGAGTCGAGCCCACATCCTGGCGACACCGAGGTCGGAGTGTTCACAAACCCCAGGCCTCGGCGGCCACATGGAGGTCGGGCCCAACGCCGTACCAGCGCGGAAATCGCTGCGCAACGATGCCGGCACCCCGTGGTCATCGAAGAAGCTGACCAGCTTCACACCAAGTGCGCGCGCACCGCCATCGCCGCCATCGAGGTCCTGGTGGGTACTCACGTTCACCGCGCTGTCCTCTCATTCCGCCTATTGCTGACTCTGCGGGGACATCCCCGGGAGGTAGGAGCGTCCGCCCACGCAGACGAGCTGCGCCCCAACTGTAGATTCAACACCACGTCAGGGCTCACAGACCGTCGCTCATAACGCAAGGCCGCCAACAAATTTCCCCGTACCGGGCCGCGGGCGCCATGGGCGCGCTGTTGACAGTCCGCGCGACGCTAACCGAGTGTTCCGCACAAGCCGAGCCCAGCCGGCGCACGCAACGCCACCCACCTTCTTCTGCCCGGCCAGGGGCAATGCCATCACCGCAGAGTGAGGCCATCGCGGCGGATGAAACGACACCAGAAAAATCACATCTGTGGGTAAACCACCGGGTCGAAACCGCCGTAAAACCTGCGACGCAACCAGGGATCGTGTCACCGAGCATAGTTATGATTTGCAGCAGCCTTGCGGTGGAATCCACCGCAACAACTGCCGGTAGAAACGAGAGGGAGGACCGCCACCATGCGTCGACCGAACCCATCACTGATGACCCCGGCAGATTTGGAGGCTGCGATCGAAGCAGAAATGGCGGCACACCCAGACGGAAGCCCGTACGCAGATCTCCTGCATGAAGAGTTTGAACGCCGTCAGGGCGCCTACATCGAGGTAGCCGACGACTACGCCAACGTGACGTGAGAACAGCTCTCATGGCGTTGAACACAAGCCCGGTGAAGGTGGCTATGCGAAAGGTTGGACGAGGAAGTGCTTGCGACCGTTGACGTTAAGGGCGTGCAGATCGTTGGAGAGCAGATCGGCCACTTCGTGGTCCACCCGGCGATCACGCGCGACACTACGAGCGGTGAGTTCTTCCTGAGCGCCGATACGTGGGTGATCCACCATCTGCCGTCGCGCACCGACCTCATGATGTTGCACGAGGCTGATCCAGTGGAATGGCCCGGCCATCCGCTCGCTATCGACATGGAAGTGGTGCGGGACTTCCTGGAGTGGCTCGACCAGTTCGCCGACTGGTCTGCGGCGCAACCACAACCAGCTTTCGCCGCCGAATCCGACAAACAAGCGTACCGCCAGTTCGGCGCCGGCCCAGTGTTCTGGCGACGGCCCCAACCGACAGACGAGACCCTGCCGAAGCAATTAGGCCACGCCCCCGCAACGCGCCAATCGGAAGACCAAGACGCAGAAGGAGATCCAAAATGTCGATAGATGACGTTGCGCCGCCGCTGGACGGAACGCCTACCCTCACGCTGCCCGACGCTGAGATCGTCTTTGGGGTCGGTGCTGACCTTCGCCACGCCGTGACGCGGAAGATGGCACTGCGATCTGTCGGTGAAGGCTCGATCCGCGACGCAGTCGCGGGCTCGGTGTGCGGTCAACTCGTACGTCTGGCCGCGAGTTGGGGCGCATACGAACCTGATTCGAGATACCTGCAACACGGCCACGTGTGCACGCCCTGCGCATGGATAGTTGCCGGCGCCCAGGATCGGCTGCCTGAGATGATCGCGTCGATCACGCCCTCCGAGAAGAACATGCACGTAATCACCGCCGCTCTGGGCGATCCGCTGGCCGGTGTCCGACTCCTCGAAGCGATCGTCACTGACGACGACTTGGGCGACAACCTGGCGGGACGATTCCGCCGGTCACAACGCGCGGACGTGCTTGCCCATGCTGTCGCGCATCTGCCGAGCGTGGTGGTGTGCGAGGACTGCGCCGAACGACCGGCAGCCGACAACGGCGATGACTGTTCCTGCGCCGTGGCACTGTGCATGACCTGCACCCTGACCTCAGGACCGTGGGCCGGGGAATGGGAGGGCTACACACTCGACGAATGCACCGTTGAGTCACCGTGTTCGGCCCTTCGATCCCTCTGCCACCACTACAAAATCGCGCTACCGCAGCAGCGCCCCGAGGGCCCAGACAGCCAGCCGACACACCGTCCGGCATAGATACCGAGAGACGTCGAGAGGAAACAACGATGAGCAGACACATTCTGGCGATCAGCCTCGATGACAGCGAACAAAGGCGCCTGGACGCCGGCGAACTGATCTTCCCCGAACACATCGACAGCCATGACCACAGTGTCATGTGCCTCGCCGGCAATGGCTGCTCCGGCTGGCTTAAATGCCACGAACCCCACGAGGTAGACGGCAAGTCGGCAAAGTGCGGACCCTACGACTGCAGCTGCCCAGACGAGCAACCCAGCTGCCTGGGCGATGAACTAGACGAGGGCGACCGGCCCCGACCACCCTGGCACGACGAAGAAGACTTCGAATTCCACGGCGTCATGCACACCTGGCGCTCCGGCCACGGCTGGACAGTGCCCTTCACCGGCCACTGCATCGTTGCCTGGGGCGACTACGAACTACCCGACGACTACGAACAGCTCCCACTAGGAGAGCACAACGTCGACGACGACTGGGACGACACGACCTGCTACCTGACGCTCGCCGACGAGCCGACAAAGTGAGCGGTCATCAAGACCTTCAGCAACCGAAGGAATCGACCGTGAGCGACGACATCACCGACCGCGCCAGGGCCACTCTGGAGGGCACCACCGACGGGCCATGGGAGGCGGACCTGGACCCGCACGGCGAAACCCGAGGGATCTGGCCGACGAGCCCAGGAGAAGAGATCATCATCGGCGAGTACATCGCCAACGATGGGTTCGACTCGAACCGCTGGGCAGGTGGATCGGACCAGAACCTCCGATTCATGGCCGCAGCACGCACTCTCGTGCCAGAGCTGATCGCCGAAGTGGAGCGGGGACGACGTGCGTGCAAGACGCTCGGCGGGATCGTGGAAAGCCAATGCCGCATGGCTCTCGACGCGTCCGGCCTGCATCACCTGATCGACGAGGACGGCGACGGCGACTGGGCAGCGGTGTGGGAGAAGATCGCAGAGCTGGGCGCCGCGAGCCATCGGCAGAGACAAATGCCGGCTAACAGAGCCAATTGATCCGGGGCCACGTGCTTCGAGTACGTCCCCAGCCCACTGAGCGGACCGTGCGGCAGTCCGAACAGTGCGTCCGCGACTGAACCGCACAATTCCCGGCGAAAGGAATGACCCCTTGGCCAACACCTACACCGAGCGGGACATGCTCGACCTACTGCTCGCCCGATACACCGCCATCCGACGTGGAACCGTCGCCGACCGTTGGGTGCGCGCAGAGCACGTCGCCTCTGACCTCGGACACCGAAGGACAGGAGTGTCGAAGGTCGCTGACTTTGTCGCAGCCGACAAGTACCCCGGAATGCCCTACGGCACTGCATTGGCCCTACACGGCCACGAAGTCAAGGTGTCGCGCAGCGACTGGCTGACAGAACTTCGCGATCCAACCAAAGCTGAAGCCGTAAAGCGGTACATGCACCACTGGTGGCTGGTCGTACCCGACGCTGACATCGTCAAACCCGGGGAGTTGCCCGATGACTGGGGACTGTTAGTCAAATCCGGCAACAAGCTGAGAGCGAAGGTTGCCGCGCCCCGCCTTGCACCAGGGCCAGTGCCACTCGACTTCACAATCGCACTCATGGCCGCGGCAACCAGGACGGCCTACCGCGATCCATCACGCCGTGACGCACCGGTGGCCTACTTCGACGACCGCCCGCCGCGCTGTGGGTTCTGCGGAGAGCCGTGGCCATGCTCGATTCACCAGCCCCGCAAATTCACGCAGGCCGCGACAGCCTGAAAGTGGAGGCCAGATGCCCGCGAACCTTGACGTATGCGCGCGCTGCGGCCATATCCGCCAGCACCACGACACTCGGTTAGTCATCGGTGGTCCGGTGTCCTGCCCCCTGCCGTGCGAATGCGTCGCGTTCGTAGAACCCACGCGAGCGCTAAACCCGACATAAGGAACCGCGATGACGACACCGCACTACAAGTGCCTGTTCTGTGACAGGCGATGGCCGAAGACCTGGTTGGGCAAACGGCGGTGGCTGTGGCATACGTATCGCAACCCGCGTCCCGGCACCTGCAACCTGACGTGAGGAGCCACCGATGACGTGCAAAAGGTGCCACGACACCGGACGGGTGCCGGCACTGATTCGCCGCTTGAAGCGGTGCCGACGCTGCACGAATGGCTGACGGAGGGAACTTTGATGGAAAGCCCGGCATACCTCGAAAACCGCACATGCAAGACGTGCGGACGATTCGACATCCTGTGTGATTGCCCCGCCCTGAAGCCGTGCCCGACGTGCGGACATGAGCACCTGCGCGAGGACGGCACCTATGTGAAATGCCCTGTCTGCATCTTCGACCCCATCGCCGATATGAAGCTGCAAGGGTGTTGGATCACCGAGCGCTCAGGCTGACGTAGGGGACTGTGATGGGACTGATCCGCGACAGCCGAGTGTTCCGGGTGCTGGACGGATCGCATTGCGGCACACGGCAGTAGCGATCACTCATCAGTCAACAAGGGATAGGAAAAGGAATGACGGGCACCGACACAGACAAACGCGGCCTGTATCGCACGTACGAACTGAGCCGCCTCGACGAAGACGGCAGACACCGACACGAGGTAACCGATCCGTTCTTCCCCCTGCTCTATGCCACTGACCCGTACGCGCGCGTAGCGTTGGAAGCGTATGCAAATGCGTGTGCCCGCGAGTCCCCGAAGGTGGCCCAAGACCTGTACCGGGCCTTGGGAATTGACATCGAGGTCGAGCCCACCGGCCTAACCGAGGAACTGGTGCGGCACCTCGCCCGGTCCTACCCCGGCAGATGGGTCGCGCTCCGTGAGGAGAAGATCATCGCGGCCGGGGACAGCATCGAACGGGCGCGAGCAGGCGTCACCGATGGCAAGCGATTCGCGGTGCTCTACGCGCCACACCCGGACGACTCCACCACCCAGGAAGCCGAAATCAGCCACAGGGAAAGCCAGGGGCGCACAACCGTCTGCGCCCAATCGCGCACCTACCACCGGCTGCCCGACGAAACCGCCTGCCCTGACTGCGGCTGCACAGTCCCGATCTACTACCGCCGCGACAAAGAGCAGGACAGAGTCGCGGTCTACGCATGGCACACCACCACCGGCGATCTGAGCGCCACCATCTACGACGAAATTTGCCCCAACGGTGGCTCCGACTATCCGAAGGCGTGAGGGGCAAGGAGGTCCGCCACCGGACCATGAGCGGCGCACCTGGAACGCCGCTCGGCCAGGGCCGGGCTGTGCCATCACCGCAGGACAAGGCCCCTGCAAACCCGGAACTGACACGACGAACAAACTATCCGCCACTGGTAAACAAGCAGACCAACTCTCCTAGATAGGCATGGTCGCAGACGCGGGGATTGTCGGTACCCCTAGTTATGATTCGCATCAACCGGGCAGCCATGAGCTCCGGAGGAGCCACGCGCCGGAAAGCGTCATCGGCCAGTGAAGGGGAGCGCGATGCAGACGCAGCGCAAGGACACGCAACGGCCAGCGGAGACCGCTCGCGATGCGACGTCGGAGGCCAATCCCGGCGCCGTCCGGAGCACCGACGAGCGAGGGGACGAGTTGATCGACATCGGCGGTGTCACTGTCTATCGCGACGGGCTCGCTCACGCGATCCTTGATGCGCTCGATGACGAATTCACCTGACAGGGAACAGCTATGAAGAGAATCGCGAGGGAAGTCGTCGGACTGATGGCTCCGCTGGCCGTGGTCGCGGCCGCCAAGTCTGGGCTGCTCGACGGCGACCCATGGACAGTCTGGGCGCCACTGCTGGCAATCGCCGCGGTGCTCTTCGCGGTGCTCGCGATCAGACACAGGCGAAACAGCGAAAAACGGTGACCCGACTGACGTACGCAACCCGACATGAGGAGACCATCGTGACTGCACCGAGCTGGCCGAGCGACGTTGTGCCCGAGTGGTATCCGACACATGACCGCCGCCCAGAGTTGACCCTGCCGCGCGGCGTGTTCGACAAGTACGGACCCAACGGCGAGGCCATCGAGACGCCCACCGATCACCGGCTGCTGTGGCACCTGGAGAACCGGCTCGCGCTCGCGCCGGACAATCCGTGCCTGCGGGAGACGCACTCACTTCTGCTGGCCTACCTGCAAGGCAACTGCCAGCATCACTGGCTCGACTACGAGGGCGAAGCGCACCGACAGTGCCTGTGGTGCAACACCGTCGTCCGGCATCCAGACAACCCCCCGACCTGACGTAAGGCGTCACATGAAGAGTATTTGGAATCACCCACGCGTATTGGCCCTGGATGTTTCGTTTGCCGGTTGGGTCATCCAGAACGTGGGCTGGCCTTCACGCATCGACCCACCAGTCAAGCGGGGACGCTGGTGGCTGTGGATAGGCCCCATCCTCGTCGGAAGACCCGACGACACATGGTGATCGGGAGGAGGCGCTGATGGAACTCGATCTCTGGCCACGCCAGCACGACCTCCCACCACGGTGGGACGGCCTGCCCGTCGAATGGGGCGACTGGACCGACACCGCCGACATTCACATCTGCCCACCACTGCCGAAACGCCCGAAATGCGAGAACTGCGGCAGCCGCCGAGACCCCCGAATGGCACTTGGCCGAGTCTGGACCGAACCAGGAATGGTCCATGCCATCAGGAAAGCGCGAATGCAGAACGGAAAGCACCTCGTCGCCAACCTCGCCGCATTCCGATGCCCAGACTGCTCCTGGACTTCGCCAACAACGAAGCATGGAACCTGGACCCCACCGATTACACCGATTCTGGCTCGTACGACATCACCCCACCGGCGAAGTGAACAGGAGGCCATTTCAGTGAGCGCAGTCATCTTCACTACACGCGGGGCGACGTCCTCGGTGGCCGGCGCCGAACGCCCGCGCGGCGCATACTTGGCCGGAAGAATCACGGCCCACGCTCTGCAGCTCAATATGCCGGATGGCATGGACCGTGCGCGACGCATCCTCCCCGGCGATTTCTTCGGGTTCGCGTATGTGCACCAGTCCGGGCCCGAACCCATAACGGACGTAGAGGCTTTCGCTCGTTGGGCGCCCGTGGCCAGCATGATGGGCGAACCGTCCCTAACGGTCATACCGGGTCCCGAGCCCGAGGTAGCTGACAGCCTGGCCAACGCACGATCGCAGGGCGTGATGGAGACAGTGCTGAACACCGTCACCATCACCGGCAAAGACGCCCAGGTGCTACTCGCTCGGATCTACGGCTCAGCAGAGGACGGCATCCTTATCGCCGAGCAAGACAGACCATGGCTCGCCGGCATCATCAATGCCGGCGCCACCCTGCCCGCCGAGCTGCACCGCCGCCGCGAGCGTTGGGAACCCGTAGCCCAGCACTTGCAGAACATCACCGACGATCCGGGCCCAGCGCTACTTACCTGTTCCCAGGGCCTCAGCCTGCACGAGCTGGGCGCCCAGGCGACGGGGATCTTCGACGGTGCAACCACCCGGGAACGGGACCTGGCCTGGGAGACATTCAGCGGTCTCGATGCCACCACAGTGTGGGACCACTCCATTGATGCGATCGCCGCTGCCCGCGCCGACAAATCATGGCTTCGCCTGTCCCCGCACACGTTCCGCGAGCGCAACTACGGCGACGGGTTCACCGCACAGGATGCGGTCGCCGCGGCCGACGACTGGAGGTACCGAAAGTTGGGTTTCGCACCCGGACAGCAACACCTTCGTCGATGACAACGAGGCCACTGGCATGGCCGGTGGCCTCGGAGCAGCGCCGCAACCTATCTATAGCGAAGTCACCGGCCCGCTTTACACCAGAGCGATCAACGCGGCTTGTACTCAGTGGAAGGGAGAAAACCATGAGTAGAGAAGCCATGTTGCCCTGCTTCAAGTGCGGCAAGACGCTGCTGAATGCGTGCGACGAGTCAGACAACCAACCCCAGGAGGGCACCGAGTTCCGCACCTACGGCCACTACGGCTCGACGTGCTGGGACAGCTTCGACGGCGAGGAACTGGTACTCAACATCTGCGACGACTGCCTGCGCCGGCACACCGAGCGGCTCGCCCAGCACAAGCGATTCCGGCCCGTCACAACCACTCACAGATTGATGGTCGGCAAGCAATGGGTCGACCGACCGATGGTGCCTTACACCGGCAACCCCGACGACGGCGACGTGAAGATCGAACCCGAGGAAATCGGGACCGACCTCCCCAACACTGAGTGGCCCGACAACGTCGATGAACTACGCGAGTACGCGCTGAACCTGGCCGACAGCCTCACCTCCGGCTGAACACATGCTCTCGACGAAAACAGCCAGCCGCAGCCGCGGCCGCCCGCAACCCAACACGACGAAAGACGAAACAACCATGGCAGCAACAGAAAAGCAGATCACCGAACTCGCCGCGACAATCGAAGCCCAAGCGCACGCCATCGCCACCGGATCGGTCGTCGGCCCCCGCTACGCAGCGGTCACACGACTACACGACAACGTCGACACCCTCCGCGCGTGGGTTTCCGACGACCGAAACCACACCACCACCTGAACGCAAGGACCACCCCAGCGATGACCGAACTGGCATTATTCGATCAACCTGAGACCCGCCCAGTGCCACCGAGCCACGTCTCGGTGGCACTGGGGCAGTTCCCCACCCCGGCATGGGCAGCAGAAGCCTTGGTGAGACAACACCTTCCAGGGCTCGATGCCGACGACTTCGTACTAGAGCCCACATACGGCCCAGGAAGGTTCCTGGCCGCACTCCCGCGCCACGTCGACGCGCTGGGTGTCGAAATCGATCCCGTGCTCGCCGAGCAGGCCCGCACCCTGACCGGCCGCCCGGTGATCACCGCAGACTTCCTCACCGTCGACATCCCAACCCGTCCCACCGTCGCCCTGGGCAATCCACCGTTCGAAACCCGCCTGATCGAACAGATCCTCGACAAGCTGCACGCGCTGCTGGTCACCAACGGCCGCGTCTGCTTCGTGCTACCCGCGTTCTTCTTTCAAACCGCACGCCGAGTCGTCCGCTACTCCGAACAGTGGTCAATCCGCCAGGAAATCCTGCCGCGCAACCTGTACCCCGGGCTCAAACACCCCCTGGTATTCGCGGAGTTCACCAAGGACCAGCGCAAACTGCTGGTGGGTTTCACCCTGTTCCACGAACTCACATTCCTGCAGGAACTGCCCAAGCCGGTTCGCGAAGCGCTCGACACCGGACCTGTCACATGGCCCACCGTGGTGCGCGAAGCGATCGGCGAACACGGGGGAGAGGCCTCGCTGGCCCAGATCTACGATTACGTCGCCGACCGCCGGCCAACACGGAATCCGGCATGGCGAGAACAGGTCCGCAAAATCTGCCAGCGGCATGCGACACGCGTCGGCCGCGGCCGCTACGCCCTACTACGCGACCACGCGACACCCGCCTGAACCCTCGGCCCACACCGGATCGTCGCGACCTGTCACAACGCCACCTAGTTGCACTACAGTGCAACTAGGCCGAAACAGCAACAACAGTCACGTAGATTCCGGGGTAGACGACATGGCAGAGGGTAGCGCCAACAACGAGCAGCCAGCGCACGGCGACGGCTACCCACAAGCGCAAACCCCGCCCGCGGGCCACACAAACTACGAACCGGCCACCGCCCAGGCCAGCGAAACGGGCCATCCCAGCGACGTCAACGACGACATCCCGCCGCCCACACCGCTGGAGCCGGCATACCTCAGCCAGCGCATGCACACCGCGCGCAGCGCCGCCCACGCAGGCGAATCCAAACAACGCGTCGACGAATTCAAAAGGCTGCACAAACACGAAGCCCAAGTGCGGCAGGTGATCACGGCGCTGAAGAACGCCCGTCGGCGCCGCAACATGACTATCGCCCAAGTCGCCGAGATCGCGGGCGTCGACAAGAGCGTCATCAGCCGCTTCGAGAACGAAACCACCGACACACGGCTATCAACTCTGCTGCGATACGCCGAGGCCGTAGACACCGAGGTCACCTTTAACGTTGGCGGCGCCCGCGTTCCCGTCCATGAGATCGACAGAGAGAAGCTTCAGGAGTACGCAGAAAGGATGGCCTCCTACGCCGAAAAGCTCGGTTCCCAGAGGCTCCGAATCCGGCAACCCCGGGCAAAAGACAATCCATCGCTCGTCGACGCGGTCAGCTACGTCATCGTCAGCTATATCGGCGAAACAGTCCGCGACGCAACCGGAACCGCGCGCGATGAAAGCTACGCGCACAACCTTGCCGTCCATCTTGTCGACGTTTACCACGCAGCCCGCCACTCCACCGACTGGTTTAACGAAGTCCTCGCAGGATCACTGCCAGCCAAGTCTCGCTTCATTGCCGCAATCCGTCAGACGATCACCACTGACCTCGGTGACACCGTGGAGGACCCCAACGAGATCACCCTCCACGAATACGCATACCACCTCGCCCCCTACGTCGTTGACGAGATCCTGCGCCACCACAACACGAACACCGGAAAAGGTGGATGAAAGCCAACTCATGAGCACCTACCATCACGTGGTCCTGCGAGATAGCAAGGGCCAGTACGTAGCCCGGATACGAGCATCGGACTACGGTCACAGCATCAATTGCGGCGCGGGCGGCCAGTTCGACACCGAACTGCTGCCCACCGTTGTCGCTGCCGCAGAGACGCATTTCGGCGACCAACTCACACCGATCTGGGTCGACGACATGTCATGCGATGGGTGGGATATGCGCCCAGATATGACGGCCCCCTGGGACGGCCCGGCCTCCCTCGACGACGAACCGGAACTTCCCCGCCTAATACCAGCCAGCAGAGACCAAAGATATCTGCCGCCGACCAATCACATAGTCCTCAACGGACTCTAGTCCGCGCGCCTCGTCGACCGAAGTCAGCACGCGCCTACGGCGTGCGCTCGATCCCCGGCCACCTCACTTGCGTCGCATATGCCGAAACGCCAGATACAGCAGACGGCCAATCAGCCCGAGCGTCACCACCAGGACCACCACCCCGGCCACGTACGGAAAAACGTACTTACCGCCAGAAACGATGCCGTCCAACATGGTCGGCGGCCCCACCTCAACGTCCACCGCGAAGCGGCGACATACCCGATCGCTGTTGTCGGACTCGACAAGACTGATTCGCACGGTCCCTGTCTGCTGCGCGCGGTACCTCGTCGTGTGGGTGCCATTGGCGATCCCGGCCGGCGGCTTTCGTCCCCACTCGTAACGTGAGCCCAAGTACTCCACAACATCCGTGCCTGAATGGGGTTCCTGGCGCCATTGGCACCCGGTTTCCTCGTAATCGTCAGCGAGAACGACATCAAAGAGCTGCCCGCTGCGGACCTGGACGTGACCACCGTTGTCGTCATCAGTCGCAACCACATTCGGCTGCGGCGCACAGCCACCCACCACCAGCACAACCCAGAACAGAACTGAAAGCATCACCCGACGCCCGGGCCAAGCCATCCCCATCGGTCAATCGTATGAGTCACTCACCATGACTGTGGACGGCAAACCCGCACAAACGACAGCGCGCGGCGACCAGCAGAACTGGGCGGCCACAACCCACCCCGTCCAGCGCCGATGGCAGAGCCCCACGTTCAAGTCGGCCGGGCCGCAAGAGACGTCTGACCTCGCCTGATGCGCGATCTCCGCCGCCGGCGGTGTGCACGTGAGCGGGCTTGTCGGACCACCGTGGTTATATGACTACCTGCGGGGCCGCGACGGACCGCCATCCTCCAGCCAGTGAGGATGTAAAGCGATTCTGGTGGTCCCGACCCGCGGGACGTAAATAGGCGGGCAGGCGATTCCCGGTTGGGCACCAGGCCCGACCACTTTCCCGAAAAAGGGGTCTCGCCATGTTCGCTTCCACCACCTACTCCGCCTTCGGCTCCACCGCGACTGTGTTCGCGTTGACCGGGCACGACCGGCTGCGCCACAACACCGCCGGGTGGTACGCCATCTATTACTCGTTCCCCGCTCAGCCCACGCTGTCCTTCGTGGACCGCACCCAGCGCGATCATGACTCAGTGCTGGCGGCGATCCGCTGTCAGATCGGCCGCAACGAGGTCGACCCGATGATCGTCGAGACCACAGAGGGCCGGGCCGGGGAACCAATCTAGTTTCGAGCCGGCCGAGTACGCGACAACTCGCGTGCTCGGTCGGCTCGGTCACGCAGTCGCGTTCGCGGAAGCTGTTCGGGTGCCCGGGCGGCGGGTGTCCCGGTACGGCGATACGTCACGTTCCTTGAGTTGCCACAGTGCTGGCGGGAAGAGCCGGCGTACTTCGTCGTAGTCGCCACGAATGCCTTCAACGGCGAGCGCGCGATTGCCGGTCTTGGGAATGGCGCAATACTCGGTGATGTAACCGAGGTCGGGGTCCGCTCCGTCGAGCAGCCATTCCGCGAGCAACCGCCGCATCACGTCGGTGATGGTGTCGCCATGCTCGCCAGCCTTAACCTGTCCTGGAATCCAGAGTTCGTCCGCGATGCGGAGGGTTCGACGGTCGTCTCGGTCACCACTGGAAGCCTCAGGTGGAGCGGAGCGCCGGGGCGCGGCCGATTTCTTGGTGCGGCGGCCGGATGGCGAATCGGGGTTCGAAGTTGTCATATCTGCCCATCGGTCAGCGTCATGCGGAGTGGGAACTAGCGAAATGCCTAGCGACGACTGATGATCCAATCGGCGAGCGCGCTGAGGCCTACCACCGCGCCCGCGCCCACGGCTAGCGCGATGAGCGGGTAATAGAACGTGTAGCCGCTGGAAGCCCAGGCAAGCGCGCCGGCGGTGATGTAGATGATGATCGCCGACAGGGGTACTCCGAACACGCCGACGATCAGTCCTGCAGTGGACCTGCGGGGGTGTTCGGGGGAGGCCTTGTCGCCCAGCATTATCAGGTGGAAACCGATGGCGCACGCCGCGAAGACACCAGGGATGAGTGCGACGAACAGGGCGATCGTGAGGATGGTGTCGACGGTACCGCTCATGGCTGCAGGTTCCTGTTCGGCGGCGCGCCTGCCGCGGCGATCGCAGGAACAGTCGTTGATTCGCGCGCTGGGATGGTCACCCGTCCGACACTTGTCATGCTCCAATAGTAGTATATGAGCATGATGGTTGCGCTACTGTTGCGCATCGCCAGCGATGGATTTGCCCAGGGAGGAAATCAGACGTGAGTTCGTCAACCCCAACTTCAGATTTCAGCCGTGAAGTCGAACTGCGCAGCATCCAGAGCGCCGACAAGACCCTGCTGCGCTTCATCCCGATACTGGTCATCATGGCCGCAGCCGTGCTGGTCTTGGCGCTGCTGGTGTTCGGTCTCATCTTTTCCGGTTCACCGGGCGTCTATTACCCGCTGAGTGTGGGGCTCGCGATCGCCGTGCCAGCAGCGATGTACCTGCAGAAGCGCAAGCAACTGTCCAACGACTACGGACTCCACAAGCGGCTGATTCTGTCTCCGGCAGGCATGCGCAGAGCTGACGCCAACACCATCGTCGACATTCCATGGAGTGGAATCGATCGCTTTCAACAGGAGAACGTCAGCGTTGCCGGCCGAACGCGGGTGGTTGTCCTCCCGATCAGCGGAATCGTCGGCGCGGCCAAGAACATCGCCCACTCGGCGAAGGCCCTGGGCATCCTGGGACAGGGCACGGTGCAGGCGGCGACGACCGCATCCGAGAAGACGCTCCGGATGCACGACGACCTGAACGGCTCGCAACTCTCGAAGGGGCAGGTGCGACACACGCCCAACGCGCTGATCTTCCCCTCCGAGTTCGAAAACGACTGGATGCGTGGAACTATCGGCGCATGGATTCGGAACTACCGCCCAGACATCCCACTAGATCTGCTCAACGAACAGCGATAGTCAGCGGGTTTCTTACCGATCATGCCAGTGTGATCCGAATCGACGTCTCAGAGTGAGGAAGTCATCGAATCGCGCAGGCAGCATCAAGGAGCGCGCCGATGCCGATCCATCGTCGATGCGACTGAGGTGGTCAGCTCGTTAAACGCTTGCCGCGTCTTGCGATGCAAAAGGTCGATCGATATTTCTGCGCCCTCGGCGAGATGGTCATCAAAGGGGATCACGACGACTTCTCGGACACGGGCCTTGAAATGTTGTTTCAGGCGCTCGATGTCGATCGAGATCGTCCCCGGCCGCGCCGAACTCAGCACCACAGTGGCATCGGGCACCAAATGGGCGTGACCGTGATGGCTCAACCAATCCAGGGTCGCTAGTGCACTACGAGCCGAGTCGATCGCGGGGGAGGCCACGAGAACCAAGGCGTCTGCGGTGCTGAGGACACCGTCCATCGCCGAATGAGTGAGCCCCGTCCCGCAGTCAGTCAGGATGATGTTGTAGAACCGGTCCAGAATGTCGTGCACGCCGCGATAATCGGCCTCGGAGAAAGCTTCCGAGATAGCGGGATCCCGTTCTGAGGCCAGAATTTCCAGTCGGCTCGCGCTCTGTGAGGTGTGCCGGCGGACATCTGAGTACCGGTAGATTTCCCGGTCCTCCAACAGATCGCGCACCGTGGACTGGGTCTGGCTCGGGCCGCGTTGGGCCAGTGTCCCGAAATCTGGATTGGCATCGACTGCGATCACCCGGTCGCCGCGGTTGGCGGCAAACATAGACCCCAGACAGACCGTCGTCGTGGTTTTCCCGACGCCGCCTTTGAGGGAGAGGACCGCGATGCTGTACGAGCCGCGATCTGCACCGCCAGAACTAGGGGTATTGGCGGTTAATCGCTGTATCTCGGGAGGAATGACCGTGCCCCCGGTCATTCGGTTGATGGTCTTGCGGAATCCGCCTTCAGAGGACCGCTGCCGGCGCACCAGCCCGAGCTGTTCCGCCGAGGTGGACGCGGCGTACTCTGCTGTGCGTTCGTCAGGCTCTGCCGAGGTAAAGCTCGTCGATATGGGATGCAGCTCGTCGTGATGCGGCGGAACGTATGTCGGCGGCGGAGGCTGGCGATTTTGGGCCGGCGGCTGCCACGCCGGTGGCGGTCCCGGCGCCGAAGGCGGTGACAGTGGCGGCTGCGGCTGCTGCGGGGGGCGTGCAGCGGGTGGAGCTGGCCGTGCCGGGTGCTGCTGCGGCATCACCCCCGGTGGGCGCTGAGGACGTTCCGCGGGGGTTGCGGGGGGAGGGTTCGCCAGGATGGGCCGGGTCGGCCCATCCTCGTGGTGGTCGGGGTTCGTCGGGGTCAAGAGGTTCCAACGTCCAAGTTGAGCGCTCCCAAGATGTTGCTGAGCGCCGCCCGCATATCGCTCGCTTCAATGCGCATGAGGGAGCCCTCGTCGAGGGCCTCTAGGTCGGTTCCGTGACTCTCGCTGAGGCGGTATTCACGCTCCTCCTCAGCCGATTCGATGACGTTGCGCACAAACCGGCCGTTGCCGGCGAGGTCAATGTCGCTGCGCAACGCACCTGAATCGTCCGTCGTCTCACGAGTGCATAGCCGAGTACACGCGGTCACCAACTCGTCATGAGCGTCGCTGCTCAGCTCAGAGTCGCGACTACGAGCAATCATCTCGCCGATGTCGCCGAGTTCGGTTGGCCCATACGACCCGAACCGGACCCGCTTGGTGAACCGCGATGCCAGACCGTCGTTGGAGGCCAGGAAGCGATCGATCTCGGCGTCATACCCGGCGATGATCACCACCAGTCGGTCGCGATCGTTCTCCATCCGCGCCAGCAAGGTGTCGACCGCCTCACGGCCGAAGGCGTCGCCGCCGGACAACCCGGTCTGGATCAACGTGTAGGCCTCATCGATGAACAGCACCCCGTCCATCGCAGTGTCGATGAGCTCGGAGGTCTTGATCGCCGTGCTGCCGAGATGCTGACCGACGAAATCTTGCCGTTTGGCCTCGATCACTGCTGGCGTCTTCAATAGGCCTAGACCGCAATAGGTTTGGGCGACCACACGCGCGATGGTGGTCTTTCCGGTTCCGGGTGGACCCGTGAAAGCCAGGTGAAGGCTACGTGCCGACGTGGTTAGGCCTTTGCCTCCGCGGACCTTGGCCAATCGAGCTGCCGATCGCAACTTGGCAACCTGTAGTTTGACGTCGTCCAAACCGATCTGGCGGTCAAGCTCTTCCTGAGCGGCGCGAAGGTATTCGTTGCCGCGTTCTGTCAGATTGTCGGCGTCAACGTCGGCGGCCGTCCGCGCGGTCGCAGGATCCCACTTGTCGGTCCGCGAGTCGATAATGTCCTTGCTCGTGACGACCAGTCGGTACTTGGGATCGTTGAGTGCGGCGAAGTTCGCTTCGAAACTTGGCTCCTCGCTATAGATTCGTTCGAAAATGGCACGAGCTTCTTGCTCTTGACCCATCTCCCGAAGCGTGAGGCCTTTGCAGAATTCGGCTGCGCGCCGTGCAGCCGGGACAGGTCCCTCGATGGCCTGGTCAAGCCTGCGAAGTCCCTCGCCAAACAATCCCATTTGCGCGCAGGCAGATCCGACCATCAGATGGCAGCCCGCAGCAATGAACTCGTCGGTGAATCGGCCCGAGGCGGCCAGTGACGTCAACACGTCAGGCCACCGTTGTGTGGTGAAGTACAAGACGCCGCGAACATAAGAGCGGATCTCGCTTGAATCCTGATCGTCGGGATCGCCCGACCGTGCACTATCCAACTCGTCGAGGACGTTCTCAGCCTCGTCGTAGTCTTGGCCCTGAATCATGCTCGCGGCGTAGGCCAAACACACTTCGGTTGAAGAGCTCAGCGGATAGTCGAGATACAACCCCGTCTGGAAACGGCCGCCCAGCGTTCGCGCCGGCAGACCCAAACGACGCTGCTCGCGAGTCAGGAACTGTCGCGTGCGATACAGATGGTGGATGACCTCTGGGGTGTTCTCGCCGGCGGTGGCTCGCCCCAGCCAGGCATCGCACATCTGCGGGTCATACTCGGTGGCGCGCCTGAACGCCTTGGCTGCGTAATTCAGATCAGGGTCGGTCTGCAATCCGTCGATGGCGACGCCAAGGGACAAGACGCCGGCGTCAAAAACCCGCTGCGCATCTCTGGTGCCACCACTCATCAGTGGATACCCTCTTCTCTCGACGTATCGAATGCCTCGGCGAGCGTTGCTGCCTTGCGAGAGGAAATTACCGCATGGACGCTGCCCCGCAGAGCCCGAAGGGGCACTAGGTTGGGGGCCTGCATGGCAGGATGAGCTCGTTTCGGCAGGAAGGGGGAGGGCCGCGTGGACATTCGACCATTACGTTCGCCGACTGGTGGCATACAAGTCGCCACAACCGAGCGAGGTTTGCCGATCCAACTCAAACTGCACCCGCGGGAACTGACAAAAGCGCCGCAGGACCTTGCCGCCGACATCTTCGAACTATGCCAACTCTCGGCGAAGCGGGCTCAGGTGGAACACCGGAAAGCGATGCTGGAAGCCGGTGCGGACCCCAATACGATTCGCGACTTCAACCTTGCCACCGAGGACGAACTGGCGCTCGCTGAGGCCAGATTGCGAGGCCGTGACGACGACGATGACGACTTGCCCGACACCTGGTTGGGGTCGGTATGAGCGAGCAGTCCGACAGGGAAAGCACCAACGGGGGCTTGGCGGCGTCACTGGTCGAGCGGATCATCAAGCAGCGCGACCTGATGCAGGCCATGTCCGAGCACTACAAGTCGACCTCGGCGCGGGTGACTAGTCGTGACAACTCTGTCAGCGTTGAAGTCGATGGCATCGGCACGCTCAAAGGCCTGTGGATCGGGGACAACGCCTACCGCAATGGTCCCGAGGCGTTAGCGACGCTGATCATCGATACGGCGCAGGCCGCTGCGAAGGTTGCACTGGAGCGGCAGAACTTTCTCGTTGAACAGTTCAATAGCGAGTTGGCAGGTTTGCAGGCCGCGCCGCTGAAGAAGTGGGATGGCACGATGCTCCCTCCACCGCCATAATGCGATCTACAGGGGAATATGACCGCTGTCAAGCAGCCTAGGTTTGCTCGATTCGTCCTTGACGGTCGATTTAACGAAAATCGGGGTTAGCTAGCAGCGGGCAATCAAGTTATAGTTTGCAATCAATGGTTGCGCGCGAGGGGCGCGGGCCACGGGGAGGTCAGCAAGTATGACGGCATTTTCGGTAGTCCCGGTGGGTATGGAGGCCTTCGATGCGGCGAATGCTGCCGCCGGAGTCGCCATCGCCACCGCTGGCAGTGCTGATGCAGCGGGGATGAGCTCGGCGGTCGCCACTGCGGTCGGACCGATCGGTGTGGTGTATCTGGCTGGCTTCCTGCCGGCGATGATGAGCAACCTCACCTCGACGGTTTCTGTCGGGGCAGGCCATCTGGCGATCGGCGGCGCAACCGAGGTCGCCAAGGCCGCGTTCATCGCCGTCGACTCGGTGTAGTCGGGCCAGGCGCCATGCCAAGTAGCCCAGCACCGCAACCTGTTGCGCCGTCTCCGGTAGCTGCTGCACCGCCGGCACCGTCGGCCGCCGCGGCGCCCCCGGTATCGCATTTCGATCCGGCGCCGATCATCAACGCCCAAGAGCAGAATCTTGCCGATTACTTGAACCTGCCGGTGCAGGACATCCTGGATCGGCTGGGACTCGCACCGTTGCCTAATGGTGCGGCTCCGCCAGATATGCCACTGCCGGCCGGTCAACCGGGACCGGTCAATCCGATGGATCCCAGCTCCCTGATCCAGCCGGTCACTGATGCGCTCGGCACCCTGGGCACCGGAATGTTCGACAAGCTGGACCCCAGCAAGATGTTCGAGGGCATCTCGAAGGCCTTCGAGTCCGCGGGAAGCACGGTCCAGCAAGCGCTGGGTTCGCTGGAAGGAATCTGGTCGGGCACCTCGGGCGCATCCGCGGCGACAAAGACCGGCGAGACACTAGCCAACGGCGCCGAGGTGGCCACACAATCGGCCGGCTTGGGAAGCAACGTCAGCACCACGGTTGCCGATGTCAAACAAGCTGAGACGCGGCTGCTGGAGATTATCAACGAGTACAACGCCAAGATCGCGGCAATCGGACCCAACATCATTTTCCCTTGGGGCCAAGCGCAAGCCGTGGAGGCCGCTACCCAGGCCACCACGATGACCACCGAATGCATCACCGAACTGCAGAGCACCCTGTCAGCGTCGGCGGGCGAAGCGGCGGCCATCGGTGCCCCTGTGGCGCTGACGGCCGCACCGCAAGTCGGCATGGAAGCCATCGGCCCAATGCTGCAGCTGGCAACCGGCCTGATTTCGCCGGCGATGCAAGTCGCGACACAAGGGCTGTCGACAGGAACACAGGCGGTGACCGGTGCCGTTCAGACCGGCATTCAAACCGCCACAAGTTTGGCCTCGGGGCTGGGCCAAGCGGCCAGCGGGGCCACTGATCCGGCCAAGGCCGCCTCTGGCGTGGCCAGCGCCCCAGTCAGCAAGCTCAGCGGCGTCGCCGGGGCCCATGGCGGTGGCGGCGGCGGACCGGCCTCCGGTGTATCGCCCACCCGGGCCCTGTCACCGGCGTCGGTGGCAACCCCCGAGTCCACGGCCACAGCGACCCAAGCCAGCGCGGTCCGCGCCGCGAGCGCCTCGGCCGCCGGCGGCGGAGCTGGCATGGGCGGTGGCGGCGGAATGATGGGCGCCGGCCATGGCGCCGGAAAATCCGGTGTCGACGGACAAGGCCACAACGCGGCCTCGTTCCTACACACCAGCGACCAGGGCGACGCGATCGTCGGAGACCTGGGCAATGTGGCTCCCCCCGTGATCGGAGAAGCCGACCCCAACGACAGCCCCGATATCGAACTCAGAGTCTGATACAGGAGATTTCACCATGGCCAACGCCAACGACTTCGCGATGCAGCCAACGGAGGTCGCCGACGCGACCAAGCAGCTCGACGAGCTCGCCGACCGGATCGAAAAGGTCATGCACACCGCGGCGCCGAACCTGACGGTGACCGCGTCCGGCCGCGACGAAGTGTCTCAGCGAGTCGCATCCACCCTCAACCAGGTGCACGGCGATTTCGTCCGCGCATCAGACCAGGGCACCAACGAGGTGCGCGAGGTAGCCGCAACACTGCGCAAGCACACCGACAGCGCCGTCTCGATCGATCAGGGCTTCGCTGTTTAGGCAGCAAGCCAGCCACAAACCGCAGGTTGGATTCGACCAGAGGGGGGGTTGAACCATGGGCTTTACCAACGTCTCATGGGAATCGCGCAGCACAGAACAGCTCGCGCGAGACCTGACCGACGGACCCGGTCCCACCTCGGTCGGGCAGGCGGGGGCCGAATGGGTCCGAGTCGCAAACGAGCTAGCCAGTGTCTCCGCTGATTTCGACAAGATCATCGACCGGGTAAGGGCATCGTCGGCAAGCCAGGGCTCCGACGCCGCCATCCGCAGACTCGAAGAATTCGGCAAATGGCTACAAGCCATCAGCCTCAGCGCCGCGGCCAACGGTCAACGCGCAGAGCAGGCCGCGGTCGCCAACACCGTGGCGATCATGGCGATGCCCACCGTGTCAGAGGCCATCGAAGCCAAAGCCTCACACGACATGATGGCGTCACTGGCGGCCTACAACGGAGCGATCCTCAACGGCACTTTCGCCGAATTCGACGATGCCGCAACAGCTGATCAGGCCAACGCCGCCGGCGTGATGCAGCAATACGAAGAGGCCTGCACTGAGTTGGCCGCTCCGTGGGAACAGCCGCTGCCCCCCGATGTGGCCAACGGCGACGCGCTCAAGGCCGAGAGGGACGCCAAGGCGGCCGAGGAAGCCAGCCGCGGCGGGGGAGGCGGCGCTGGTGGTGCCGGCGGGGTACCTGCTGCGCCCTTGGCGCCATTTCGCACCAACATGCCCGGATCCACCAACGAACCCAAGAACCTGCAGAAGGTCGCCAGCACCGGCGCAGCCGGCGGCCAGGGGATGGGCGGCGGATACGGGCCGATGGCGGGCGCACACGGACGCGGCGACAACACCCGCGAGCACGAATCATCGGTCCCGGCCGCGGCACTGGCCGGCGGTGGGGAAGCCGGGGCAGGACTGTCCGACAACGGCGGGTCATGGCTTCCGGCAACACAAACCAGCGATGCACCGTTCACCGTGTCCAACGTCAGCTGGGGCCCGAACACATCGGTCTTCGATGAGTTGGCCGTACCCGCAGCACCCGAACCGCCCAGCTACGCAACCGACCCGCAAGGCAACCTCGAGCAGATATCCGACGAATGGGTCGCGCCTCCGGTAATCGGTGCCGACAGAGGCCGGACGCTATGACAGCCTCGCTGCAGAAGCCGTTCCTGCTCACCGACAACGAACTCATGGCTGCCGCAGCGCGAGTCGGGGTGCACAGCTTCCCCACGGTATTGGCCGTGCGGCCACGGCAATCGACGCTCGACCGCGTCAGCCAGGCTCTCGGGGACGCCACCCAGGCACTGTCGGCGCGCGAGCTGATCATCGACGGCGTCGTCGACGCGGATCTCGTGGCAATCCTGGCAGCGCTGCAACGCCCAGATCGAGAACTGGCCATGCGGATGGTGACCCCTGAGGGCATGGCGAGGATCTGCGTGGTCCGCCGCGGCGAAATGTGTGTTCTGGCCCGCCGGATTGGCCATGAGATCACGTTGAAGATCGTGGGACATTCCACCGAACTTCGAGACGCGGCGGCAGCGCTTCTGACCGAACTACCGAGCGCCAACGCCGCCGACGTGACACCGGTCGGAGCGCCACTTGCCGAGGTAACCGAATACCTCTCGGGCACACACGATCC
This sequence comes from Mycobacterium sp. 134, assembly GCF_048282715.1. Taxonomy (NCBI): domain Bacteria; kingdom Bacillati; phylum Actinomycetota; class Actinomycetes; order Mycobacteriales; family Mycobacteriaceae; genus Mycobacterium; species Mycobacterium sp. 134. The sequence continues at coordinate 250,369 of NZ_JBLVUN010000001.1, read as the reverse complement.
CGGCATCCTCGCCGACCGCATCCGCGCGCTGGGCGCAGAACCGCGCGCGGCGATGCTGCTCGGATCGGCACTGGCCTCGCGGCAGGCCTTCGCCGAGATCGTCTACTACGAGCTCGATCGCCATGAGGATCGGATTATGCGCACCCCCGCGGCGGTGGGGATCTTCTACACCAGACGCGGCCGGATCGTCGGCGCCCCAAGCGCCTCCCCGGCCGGCCAGTTATGGACGACCTTGAAAGCTGGTTCTGACCACGCCATTGGCCAGGCAGTTGCCCAGCTGGTGGAGCTTGCCGACGAGGGATGGGGGGACCTCTAGGGGGAAATGGATTCGGGCCGCAGGCATATAAGCAATGACGAACGACAGATCACGACCAGAAAGTGAGCAATACGAATGACGACGCCAGTTCACCTTTCGCAGGCGGATGCCGCCGCGAAGATCCAGCAGATCGAGTCCTCGCGCGACCAGGCCGTTTCGAAGCTGGGCCAGATCGCGGACGCCCAGGAGCAGATGCTGCGCTCCTCCTGGCACGGTGACTCGGCCGCGAGCTACGAGCAGGTCTCGCAGGCGCAGCGCGAAGAGTTCGAGAAGCTGATCGCCACGCTCAACACGGTTGTCGACAAGGGCTCCGAGCACATCCGCGCGGTTGCCAACATGGACCAGGGTTAAGAGAGGTAGGAAACAATGGCTGCTGACGGAATTCTCTACGATTTCGGCGCCAACGCCGGCCACCTGGAGGACATCACCGGAATGGCCAACGCCATTCAGGAAGTCCGCCAGGACATCGGGCAGATCTTCCAGGCGCTGGGGGAGGTCTACACCGGTGACGGTGCCACCGCCCTCAACACCGCGCACCACGAAGTCGACAACATGCTCGACGAGGCGCTCAACACTGTGGTGGTCACGCAGAAGCAGGCCCAGGACCAGCAGGACGCCATGCAGGCGATGGACAGGGCGAACGCAGCCGCGTTCTGACCGAGTCGACGGTAGGTGCCGGGCGCTGCCGCAGGCCCGGCGCCTACTGCCATTTGCAAGGAAACCCGAGCGACGTCACGTTGACCGGGTGCTCGGTATGAGGAGTCAAGTTGTCACTAGATGATCAGATCAACGAACTGAAAGCCACCAATTTCGCTGGAGGCGGCACGTTCAAGATCTCGCAGGAGGCTGCCCAGCAGCTGTACAACGCGATCAGTTACTACCGGGACGCCCTGACGTCGATCAAGAACTCAGTCAACGGCAAACTCGTGACGCCCTGGCAGGCTGTCGGATCGCTCGACTCTGCGAACACAGTCAAGACGGTGCTGGCTACCGATCAACCGCAAGCTCTGATCGACACCATCGACAAGTACCTCACCTATCTTGACGAGTACGAGACAGCGATCAAAGGCGCATACAAGAGCTTGCACGGAGTGGACATGCAGTTCGCGCCCCCACCTCCCGCGGGAGCTGTTCCGCCGCTGACGACTACGGATGTGACCCCTGAAGGGATGGCCCGCAGCCTGGCGTTTACGCAGTACGGCGACTTCCTCGCGGGCCCGCAGCTGTTGCCTCCGGGCGTCAACCCGCTCGGGCTTCCCATTCCGTAAGCACTAACGACTATGGGGCCCCAACCATCGTTCAATCAGGACGACATTCACCCGCCGAACTACGACATGCTCGGTTCTGTCGGCCAGCAAAACAACAAGTTCGGCAGGTTCTTCCGTAAAGACCCTGGGATGGAAGACTTCTCGGGAACCGACTACCTCGACATGTACGAGAAGTTCAAGGACGCGGCCGCAGCTGTCGCGCCCGGCGTAGCGGAGAACTGGCAGAGTATCAGCCAAGAACTCGCGCGTGTGTCCTACGAATTCGCCTACCGCGCAGCCATGGTGCGCGGATGGGAAGGCAAAGCCGCCGACGCGGCATCGGCCAACCGGATCAAATCGCAGCAGGCAATTCTGGCGGCGCTGGGCGCTACGCGGTACATGAACTCAGAAGTCAGCGTATTCAGACAGACAATCGAAGCCGTTGGCAGCGCTCTGCGCGACAACCGCGAGAACTACCGACTCGAAGTGGAAGAGAACAAGGACACCGAAAGCAAGAACCGCAACTACCAGGTGTATGCGCAGACGACTCGAAACCTGATGAGTCAGTCCTATGCGCCCCCGGTCCGGGCGGTCTCTGACGCGGTCCCCACTCTCGATATGTCCAAGCCCGATGTCGGCACTCCGCCCCCGGGACCCGGTACAGCCGGGCCCAACCCTGGTGGTGGAATGCCGCCGGGCACGCTGTCCCCCAGTGGATCTGGCTCACCCGTTATGCCGACCTCGACCGGTCTGAACCTGCCCAAAAAGACAGACCAGCCAGCGGGCCCGGCGAACACTCAGAACCCAGGCAACCAGGCCTCCAACGCTGCCAATCAGGCCACGCAGGGCGCATCGTCGGCTGCAAAGGGCGCCACCGATGCAGCCAAGAGCGCCACAGATGCGGCGAAGAACGCTGCTCAGCAGGCCGCCAAGAGCATGCTCGATAACCTCACCAAAGCAACTGGACTCCCCGAGGGTGTTCTGGGCCTTGGTCCCAAGGGACTCAACGCGGCTTTGAACAAAGCCGGCGGTGGCGGCGCGGGTGGGGGCGCGGGGCCCCGTGAACTCGCAGCGAGCAAGCCCTCTCCGCAGATCGCTTCGGCCACCAAGGCGACCGGGACACCGACGACGGCCGCCCGCGCAGGCCTCAGCGGGGCCTCAGGAGGCAGCGGTGGGGGCTCCGGAGCCCCCACCGCGGGCCACCGCGGCGGTGGTGACGATAAAATCTACAAGGGCAGCAAGGCATTGCGTCGTCAGCAGCACGGTGAAGAGATCGTCGGGGAGGCCGAGGCTGTCATCCCGGTGGTTGGCGCCAAGCCCGCTGACAACGATGGGAATCCCTCAGGAGAGAAAGCCGGCGGGCCCGGTAAGTGAGTCGACCCAAGATGCGGCGGGTCGGTGACATCGACCCGCTCGATCTCAGGATCCTGTTCGAGTCTCGTGGCCTCGAATTCATGCCCTACCCGATCGCGCTCTACGGAACGCGCACGCTGGGCTCGGCCGAGAAGTACGAGGCGCATGCGGCAGCCGTTGGGACTCGATTCGCCGAAGGGGACCTCGCCGTCTTTCGTTCGTGCTTCGACATCATCTGGTCAGAGCCAGACATTCGGGTGGAGTACTACGCGCACAACGTCGATGCCGACGTCCCTGTTCATCGCGTCGCGTTCTTCCGCAAAGGTCAGCAAGGGTGCCTGCTGCGCCAGCTGGGCGCAGACGATCGTGTGGAGGTCGGCACACTGTCGGCCTTCGATATCGGTGCTGCAATCGCGGCGATGGCACCTGCACCGAAGCCAGGGACGCATCCGGCCGTCACCATCGAGGGCTACACCGACAGCGGCGACGAGGTCGCGGCCCCCGGCGGATCGGAACCCGCTGTACGACACCGAGTGTCATCCAGCAGTGGTCTACCGCATATTGCCGCCGACGAGATTGAAGGATTCGGCAGCGTGCAGAGCGACTGGCGTCCCGCCCGAGAGTGGGGCCGAGATCCCGACAAAGAGCTCATCCGATGGGTGTACACCAAGCGCGGCGCCTACCTGCTCGCCCGCGACGACAAGACGGCCGCGCCTATGACCTCCGCGGCGCTACTCACCCGTGTCGATAAGTCCATAGCAGCCGACGCTGCGAGTCTGCGCAACGCTCGGGGAACGCAGGTGCACTGAGTTCGGCTGCACCACTCTAGTTTGTGGCTACACCGTTGAGCTGGGTGTCAACAGCCTGAACGAGTGAGGTGTTGACCTTGGCGACTCCGCCCTCGGGTCCCTGAGTCCACAGGTTGCTGCAGTCGGACGTGTCGGTGGCGTTGACGCTCACGTGACCGCTGTCGTCGCTGGTGGCAGACAGGATGGTCTTGCCGTCCGAGGCGATGTAACCGCGCAGGTTCAGGTCGGTGCATGTTCGCAGGATGGACCCGGTGGCGAGATCAACTTGCTTCCAGGGGTTCTCTTTCGCGGTGTTCTCGATGCCGACGGTGTCCGACACATACATCTTGTCGCCGATGATGACGACCTGGGCTTTACCGGGGTCGCCTTGCGAGGGGATCTGGGTGATCTTCTTGCCAGTGGCATCGAACACCACCCAGCTGGCTTTGTCGGGGTCTTTCGGATCGCGGATGTCGACGACCAGCAACTCGCCATGCATAGTCATGGGCTGGACGGCGAACTGTCGGCCAATCGTAAAGTACGACATCTCTTTTCCGGATTCGTCGTAGAACGTGATGCGGCCGTCGGGATCGTCGGTGGTACGCGACGGGATGGCATAGCCGCCGCTGTACAGCCATGGCCGGGCCTTGAGATTGTCGACAACGAGCGCGCCATCGCTCGGTCGATAGACGAAGAATGGTCCGTCGTTCATCCCTTGGCCAACGACCAGCCGCTGCACGGGCACATCATGCGACCACATGCTGTCATCGCTGGCCAGGCCGGTGCCGGGAACAAACCAGGACTTCTGTCCCTTGTCGCCGATGCCGTACCAGCCGGTGCCGAAAACTGCTGCTACGGGATAGTCGCCGACCTTGTAGACGTACTTGCCGTCAGCGTTGGGCCCGATGTCGGTAGGGCCTGTGTAGGTGAGCTTGCCGGTGTGGCTGTCGATGACCCATGCCCATGGTTGTGAGTCGGCGACGGCGGGGTCCTCGCGGCCCAGGCAGGTCAGCATATCGGGGCCGTTGATATAGCATCCGCCGACGCTACCGGTGAGCTCGACGGGGTTGAACAGCACGTCGCCGGTACGGGCATCGAACGAGTACACCCAGGATCGTCCCGGTGCCGGCTTGGTCGGATCCAGCGTGTCAGGGTAGGCCATCGCGAAGGCCCGGTCGCCGATGTTGCCCGGAATGAGGCCTTGCTTGAGGTTGGGCTCCGCGATGAGGTCGGCGAGTGTGATCACCCACGACGGCTGCGGGGGTGACGTCGGAATGTTCACGAGCAGCTCTGGCGGTGTGCCAATTGAGGATTCGTCCTGCTGCTGGCTGTCGCTGCGGGTGAACTTCCACACCGCGAAACCAGCGAGACCTGTGACGACCAACGCGACAGCCGCGATTACGGCCACCAGAACCGCACGAGATTTAGCCACCAAGTTCTCCTACTGCAGGGTCGGCGGCGCAGTGATATCGCACAGCCGCAACTCATCGTCTTCGACAGCAAAGTGGAACACCTTGGCGGTGTCGCTGCCGCCGGGCCAGAAGAAAAACACCATCATCGACCAATGCGAGGGGTCGTTCTCGATGAACTCGCTGAACCCGAGAATCTCAATCGGCGTCTCGGGCTTGCCGACCCGAGCCAGCCGCTGCGCCTCGGGCGAATCGGCGCGAGAACCCTTGCACGCCAACGCCATCATGTTGGCCCGATGACCCGCGCGGACTTCTTGGGCCCACAGCCGGGCAGTGCTTTGTGCGGTGAGTTCTGCTTGCTGCTGCGGCATCGACGTCGCCGCGGCGATCGGTTTGAGTGAGACCCGATCGTGAGTGGCGCTGAACGCCGCAGCCGCCGTCACGGCCGCCGCGCCCCCCACCGCGGCCACAGCGGGCCACAGATTCCTTGACAGCTTCGGCATTACTAGGTGCCCCCGCACAGCTTCAGTTGCCCATCCTCGTTGACCAGTACGTAGGTCTCGCCGAAGACGTTGTTGGCAGCAGCCGCAGCGTGCTCACGCCCCTTATCGGTCAGTCCGATGTCGCGGTGCATGATGTCGATCTGTGCGCCGTTGCGGGTCTTGGCGTACCGAAAGAAGCCGTCGATGTGCGTGTGGCGTTCGACGCCGTAACCGTTGGGATCAGTGATGTACTCGTTGAAGTCCCGCGCGATGGTTCCCGTCGGGTCTGAACAGGTAAGGCGCCGCACAGTATCGACGTCTCCCTTCTCAGCAGCCTCGATCCAGTCAGTGACAATCTGCTGCACCTGCAGCTGCTCGGCTGATGGACGCGGCGTCTCGGTCAGCCCAGCACGCGGAGCTGGCCACAGCGACACCGCCAAGACCGCAGCAGCGGCGACGAAACACACGCCGGCGACTGACCACAGCGCACCTCGCAGGACGCGTCGGTCCTTCGGCGACGGGGCCGACGCCGCGGAATCCGCGGTGCTCACAAGCTGTGGCCGATCATGCGCACAGGCCTGCCAGTGACAGTTGATTGTTGGCCGCACCGATATCCGCGTCGGCGCCTGCCAGCACCGCGGCGAGGTCATGGCGGGTGACCGCGCGCGCCGCGGCGGCGGCCATGAGCTTGGCGACCTGATCGCGCAGCCCCGGGCCGACCTCTTGCACGACCGCGGCGATCGCTTCCTCGTCGGTCCAGATCGCAGGCAGCGGGTCATCGAGCTCGTTGAAAGTGTTTGTCGCACCGCGGTACCACTGTCCGTCCTGCCACCAGTAGCAAAACGAGAGGGCGCCACGTTCGTATCGATTGTTCAAGACAGTGTCGTTCACCCACTCGGGGGCGCCGGTATAGAGAGCTGGAAGCGAACCTCCACCGTTGTAGGCGGCATCGAGCAGGGGTGAGTTCCACAGTCCGCCGGACAGGACGGCGCGGTCGCGGGGCAGCACACACAGCTTCGCGCCGCTTCCCTCACCATTCTCAAACGACGCGACGGCCGGTTCGATCCACGCACCGGTAGAGCGGTGCAACCCCGCACGGATCGCCGCAATCACCGCCCAGCGGCTCCACGCTTCATCCAGCGCAACGATGTCCTCCGTTGCCACCCCGGAAATCCCGGCGTCCGCATCTGCACGGCTCTGCGCGATCGCCTGATCGGGAGTGCGGCCCTGGGCCTCTGCGCCCACGATGTACCCGGCAAGCCAGACCGGGACCCGAGGCCGAGGCAAAGCCTCGATATCCGCACGGTAATCCTCGGGCCTGAACAACTGATCCCGCGGGAAAGGCTCATCCCCGTAGTCGTACTGCTCGTTGACCTGTCCGCTGTTGTCGACCGACAGTCGCAACCGCCACCAAGGACCGGCCGACATCCGCGCAGCGACGGCCCGGTGCTCGCGCACCAAATCCATGATCTCCACGGGAACCGGTGTAGGGACGGCAAGTTCGTGCTGGAAGAACTCCAATTGCGCAACCTCAGCCGGCCCGGCGATCGCGAACACAGCGGTGAACTGCTCCCAGTTCGGCGGCCCGAGCACCGCGAGCTCCTGGACGATGGGTTCGATGAATCGCGCTGCCTCGGCGGCGAGTAGTTGATCGCTGGCCGGCGCAGCGTCCGCTGGGTCGGCCACCTCCGTGACCGATGCAATACCGGCGGCGGCCAAACTGGCAGGCTCGACCGACTCGTCGAGCGCCAGTTCAGCGTGGTCGACGTAGGCGACCGTGCGGTCGTCACCGACCGCGTGCACTCTCAGAGTCAAGGTCGAGTTGGGAGTGTCATCGAGAATGACGACGTGAGTGGTGCCTTTGGGCAGGTCCACCGGCATACCGGCGTCGTCGGTAGGCAGATCGGTGAGCAGCACGGCAACCCGGCCCGCCAGGCCGGCCTGGTCATAGCGAATCGGAACCAACTCGGGCATTCAGAATCCTCGGATCGTCAAGTGCGGCAACAGCCAGCAGTCCCCATCATCTCGCGAAACTGTTGTTGCAGAAGAGTTTAACGACGCGACACCCCCCGACTGGGCGTCGCGAACAGCGAAGTGCGATTGCGTCTGAATGCTCACGTTCACCTCGCCATGGACAGGGCGCGTGCACCGCCGAGGAACTCAGCTTCTTCCGCCGTATCGGCCGACAACGGGCGCCCAATGCGGTCCAAGATGACCACCGATGGCGCAAGAACCGACTCCAGCATTGCACGACCAATATGGTGAGTGCTCCCGAAAGTCTCCTCAAACAGTTTCCGTACGAACACCTCGAAAACATCAGGATCAATTTCGTAATAGTCCGATGCCATGGCGCTCAGCCCCGTCGGGACGCCGAGGAGATCGCCGACCTGAGTAACAAATCGGACGTACAGTTCACCCACTCGTAGGGCGGGACTCCACACTGTGTCGTCGCCGACGTCGAAGATGAAACTCATGATGGCCAATCTATCAGAATCGTGATGTCGGGATGCTTGTCGCGCAAGGCGGATGCGGCGCTTTCAACCGCTGCTTTGAACCCCGGATCGACGCCAGGCGTGGTGAACCTGACTCCGATAGGCGCATTCTCATATCCTGTTATGTATTGCTGCGCTTCAATGTATTTCTCCATCTTGTTGACGAATTGTTTCTGCACCCACTTTTCGGTATTGGCCGCAGATGTCGCTGACTTCTCCTCCCACAGGACGCCATTCTCTATCCGATCAATATCGGTTATCGTCCTGCTGAGATCATCAGGCTTATCGATTTGTACTTCCGTAGCACCCTCTGAGACGTGATACTTTCCGTCACTACCCAACGTCGGCCGCGCGGGATCGGTGAACGTCACATCGCGGCCATCGCCAGACGCGGCAGCTGAAGCATCATCGTTCGGATCTGGAGCTGGGGCATCGTCGTCGAGTTCGCTGCGAACCGCGCCCGCTGCGCTGCTGGGCGGAGGACTGGCACCGGAATGCTCGTTGTGCGGTGTGCCGCCAGGGGCCGCCGGTACCACCGGTGGCAGCGGCGGCGGATTGTGCGGATCGAGCCCTAGTTTCTCGTTAACCGAAGGCCGACTGGTCATTGACTTCTCGATGATCCGCTCGTAGGCCTTCTCCGGAGACACATTGTTGTCGGAATACTTCTCGACAACCTGTGCCCACGTATAGTTCTTGTCCCCGGCGTTGAGGACCGCCGCGGCCTCCCGATCGGACATCAATTCCCGTGCCCAGGAACGCAGTTCGTTGCGCGTCTCGAACATGGTCCGAGCGCGGGTCTCCAGATCAACCCCGCGGGCAAGCATGTCCTCGTGAAGCGCGGCCATCCGCTGCTCGCCGGTGATATAGACGATGCGCGTCTGATCGACATCCAGCGTCGCCGGTCGATACTCGGGAAGTCCGAGGGCGTGGGAAACGTGATCCGGCGAATACAGTGACCCGAGTTCGGCCACACCCTGTGTCGACGCATCCGGACCGCCGGCCTCACCACCGCGGTGATCTCCGTCCGCAGCGGTGTGCGGCGGCGAACCGCCATCGCGGTGATCGCCGTCCAAGGACGTGCGCGGGGGAGTGCCAGCACCTCCGCCGCGGGGATCTCCGTCGGTGGGCGGGCGCGGCGGAGCAGACCGGCCGCCGTCATCGTCCCCGGACCGCCAGCGCGGTTCGAAACCGTGACGCTCAACAGAGTAGTCACGACCCGAACCGCCTGGGTCCAGTCGCAATGGCCTGCCCGCCGCGGGCTCTTCTGTGCGCAGCCCGGGCCGCCAGCGAGGCCCATCGGCCTGGGTGCGGTGATGCTCGAAGTCCAGACGCTCCGGATGCCCCGACGCGATCCGACCGAAGTTCGCCAACGATTCGGTGCGCACCCCAGGATGGGTGCCCGAGGGCGCCTCAACGTAGTGGTAGTAGGCGGTATGCGTGCCCACGGTCCCAGCTGGAGTGCTCATGTGGGCCGGGAATTCAGAGGTAATCCGTTGTCCGCCCCAGGTATCCATCGCAGGGTCGCGACCCAACCCGAAGCGGCCCATAAACCGGCCCCCGGTGTCGCGACCGCCGATGGTGGTGACCCAGTCCCGCGACGAGGAGGCGACGAATACGTTCTCCCGACCGATGTTGAAACCATCGGCAGTGCGGTGCGGGCCCGCACCCGGCGATCCCAGCAGGGTCACCGTTGAGATCTGATCGTGCAGACGCCCGCCCGCGCCCGCGTAACTGGTCGTCGTCGATCCGTAGGAATGGCCAAAGATGTGGTTGTTGCGGAAATGGGTGCCATCACCGGCATGCAGGTCCCGGGCGAGATTGAACGCCGAGATATCACCGTGCAGGATGTCGCCGCCGACACGTGCCAGGCCGTGGCCGGCGACCCGCCAACTGCCCAGACCGCTTGGCGCGTCGTAGCCTATCCAGGCGATCGACGACGCCGAAATCCCTGGATGCTCTTGACGTGTCGACTGCAGATGGTTGAACGCGTTGTTCATGTTGGTGGCGAGTTTGTCGATGGTGGTCGTCAAGCCAGGAACATGCCAAGACACCGATTGCGCCTTGTACGGGTTGTCACCAAACGCCACGATGGCCCGGCCGTCACCCTTGAAGGCGTGCGGGTCCAACGCCAAAATGTAGGGACCACCGACGCCGGCGTCTTGGGCCTTTCGCTCGCCCTCCCGGATAGCCCTCTCCAGCTCATCGAGCCGATTGAGGTACTTCTGCTCGCCGCGGGTGAGCCGCTCACCGTTATCCTGCCGAGCACGCAAGGCATCACGCTCGCTGGTGAGCGTGTGGGAGTTGGCCTCGTGGCGCGCCCCGGGCGGGATCCCTTCAGCGTTGCCGATGTGGCGTGGATAGGTGTCGATCAGCGCCCGCTGCTCTTCGCCGCTGAGCTGATGCCACCAGTCGGAGTTGTCGTGTGCGCGCGCGATCGCCTGATCGCGAGAACCGTGGGGTGCGCGCAGCCCCTCGGGCTCGACCGGGGGTATTCGACGGGACAAGGCGTCGTCGGCCAGCGCGCGTGCGTGTGCCTCGTCGCTGTGCCGCGCGACGTCTTGCCACCGATCAGCGGGGTGGCGCGGCTCGTTATGCGACAGGTCGTTGCCGGTGTGATCCGTATCGGTCCGGTGCCCATCCGTCGACTGGTCGTGATCTCCAGGCTTCGCTGCGTGCTGCGGATCTGGCGAGTCGGGTTTGGTTCCGGGGTGACCGTTGTTGTCGGCGGCGTTCTTCGTCGGTTCCGCGCCGGGCTCAGGCGCGGCGTGACGACCCGACGTCGGTTCGGTGGGCTTGCCCTGGTTCGGGGGCTCGCCGCCCGGGTGGGCGTTGTTACCGCTGGATTTGTTTGGCTCGGCGGCGGATTCGGGTGCGGCATGCCGGCCTGTGGTGGGCTCCCCGGCAGCATGGGCGGGGCTCGACTGCGTCGCGGCTACCGGTGTCGGGCGCGCTGCGGCAGACTCGGCCACCCGTGTGGCGGGCTCACCCATCGCACCGGGGTGCGCGGGCGTCGTCGAGGACAGTCCTGCACGAGCAGACGACGGTGTTGCCTGGTTCGGCGTCGTCGACGCCGGCGTGGACGATTCCACTCGGCCAGGTGCCGCAGCTGCGCCCGAGTCGACGCCCCGCGCGGGCGCAGTGGCGGCGGGGGCTGTGGAGTTGGCTCCGCTTGTTGAATGACCCGGCGTTGTCTGCGATGCCGCTGTGGTTGCCGAACTTGACTCTGGGACAGTCGAAGTCGCGGACTTATCGGCGATCGCAGTGCCCCGGTCATGGCCTCCGACGCTATTGGAGGCGGCAGGTTCAGTGCGAACGCCGTGCTGTGACGTTGCCCCTGCATCGCCACCGAGCTTGAGGGTGGAACTTTCGACCGTCGCCGCGACTGGCTTGCCGGACTGCCCGGATGGTCCGCGTGCCGCACTGGGGAAGCCGCCGTCAAGCGCGCCGTACACCAATCCGGACATCGTCGCATCGCTGAAGTTCACATGGCCAGTGAGCGCGGCCTGCGCGGCAACCGAACCGCCAGTGTTCCCAACGAAACTCGCGGCAGAGATGCTCACGCGGTTGCCGAGGGGTGAGCCTGCGTCAAAAGCCTTTGCGCCGTGGAAAAATGGGAAGGCAACCGCACCCGCGATTGCTCCGCCCGCCATATCGTTGAACAGTGAAGTGGTATTGAAGTCGCGGCGATGCCCCTGCGCGAACTGGAAGCCTTGGATGCCGGCGTTGAGGCCAGCGGAGATAACCGTGTTGATGAGCGCGCCCTGCAGGGCACGCAGGACCAGCTGCGTGGCGATCTTGCTTGCGCCAGCTTCGATGACCTTCGCCACGGCGGCGCGGATGATGCTGGCGACAACCGCCTCTGTGGCAGCCACAGCTGCGGCACCCTCGACTGGTGCACCCCAGTTCCACCAGGCCGAGGCGATCAGAAATGCCAGAGTCGCAGCAAGAATCGCGAGATTCGCGATAAACATCTCTTTCGCGAACTCAATTTCGGTGCCAGTTTTGTCGACAGCCTCGCTGAGCCCTTTGAGCTGGTTGATGAGGACATCGATCGAACCGTCTCCGGAGACGAGCGTCTCAAACTCGCTCTTCATCGCGGCGTGGGCTTGGCCTTCCGCGAAGCCTGCCAACGTGTTTCGTGTCGCAGCCTCAATGACCGACTTCTGAGACTCGAGAAGGTCGGCGAACTCTTTCCAGCGTTGAGCCTGTTCCCAGGTTTTGTCCTCATCCCCTTCGGGGAAAGGCTCACCGATGAGATCGCCGACCCATTTCAGCCAGCCCGGGAGCCCAATGCTCACCGCGCCCGGCCTTCGTCAATGGCAATCGCGATCGAGCACGCGGCCCTGCGACCCCAGGGGGCCGGCCAGGCGAGCACGATCAACTTAGCCGCAGGCGCAATCAAGCCTTATCCGTGCGGACAACGCCGTCGGCGGCCTGTTTGAGGACCGGCACGTAGCTGTTGACCTTCTCAGCGAAGTTCTTGACGTTCGTGATCGCGGCCGTGCGCGAAGGGTCGAACTGGGAGTCGAAGCCGGACCCGATCTTGTCGTGCGACCAGGGATCGTCCGAGGCGAGCTCGGACTGAACGTCGGAAGCCAACTTGGCCAGCGTCGCGCCCAGTTGTTCGAATTGCCCGATCCCTGTGCGGGCGAGGCCGTCGTGGTACTCCAAGTTATCGCTCATCGTGCTCCCTCACGGATTTCTCTGCCATCGTTGCCTGCTCGGCCCCTCACGCACGCAGCGTGAAGTCGTCATCCCACTCATCGGGCCCGTCGGGGACAGCACTACGGCGCCCCGGGTTCCCTTTCTGCCCTGCCGGCTCGGTATCGGCGGGTAGCGCGGTCGCCAGTTGTTGTCGTTCCTTGGACCCGGGCGGGGAGGTTGGCACCGTCGGCTGAACAGCGCGCAGTTCCTCGATATCGGCCAGGTTGGGCAGGGCGTTGGGCGCCAACTCGACCAGTCTCTGCCTCAGTTCGGCCTGGAATGCTTCTGTCTTCTGCCGCATCTTGTTCGCTGCGGCCTGGGCGGCTTCGACGATCGCAGCGCTGACCGATTCCGCGGTCGCAGAGCGAAATTCTGTCTCGTCCACCTCGGCTTGGATCACGAGGCCTTGAGCGTTCACCCAGACACGTACGAGATCGTCCTTCGACCACGCATCGACCACCTCTAAAGCGAGGCGCTGCGATGAACCAGCAACGCTCTGCTGGAACTTCTGCACGTTCGAGAGCAGCTCATCCAGATTGAAAGCATCATCGTGTGAGCTTTGGAGACGATCCCCATCGTCGCGCACAAGTCCCCCCTTTTCGGCGAGTGCGGCAAACCCTACCGAAACACCCAGCTATCCGTGCCGTCAGCGCCTGAAACAGGAGCGTACCGAATTGCACCGGGCGGCGATACACGCAGCCGCCACGCGAGCTCAGCCGACATGCGCACGCCAAATGAGGTCGCTGCACACCGTCGCGGCCATCGCCGAACTACAGGCGATGGACCTCGGACAGGAGGCGCGCAATGCCCTAGACCGCGTCCGCGATGTCATTTCGTTGGCGGGTCAACGATGAGACCTGTGTTCGGCAGCCAAAACCTACTCTGGGCGAGTCTCAGGACTGCCTTGATCAGGCAGCGCTGAAATCCTCCGTCGGCGTCGTTTGACACATTGGCCGCGAATCGGCGCGTATTGGCCCCGCCCACAGATCCAAGTCAGCACGAGGCGCGGCTTAGCTGTCAGCGTCCGTCGTAGGAGGCCCGCAGGTGGGAAAACTTCTCAGATACCGCCCCAGCGAGTTCGATATAGGCCTGCACTGTCGCCGGCTTGAGCATCGTGAAGTCCATATCAGCGCCCTCGGCCAGGTGCGGGTCGAACGGAACCATATGGATGGACCGGCAGCGTGCTTCGAAATGCTCGTAGACCTTGTCCAGTCGCAGACCCGCCGCGCCCGGGCGTGACGCACTGAGCACGACGTGCGCATCGCGAACGAGCCCGGAGTGTCCGTGCTGCATCAACCAATCCAAGGTCGCTGAGGCACTGCGTGCTGCGTCGATGGCCGGTGAACTGACCAGGACGATGGCGTGGGCAAGATCGAGTACGCCGGCCATCGCCGAGTGCATGATGCCGGTGCCGCAGTCGGTCAGGATGATGTTGTAGTAGTGCCGAAGAATGTCGATCGTGTGCCGGTAGTCGGCTTCCCGGAACACTTCGGCGATCGCGGGGTCCTGCTCGCTGGCCAGGATCTCCAGTCGGCTCGTCGCCATCCGGGTGTGGCTGCGGACATCGCCGTAGCGCCTGATGTGGGGATCTCGCAGCAGATCGCGAACTGTTGAACGGGTGGATTGATCGCGCACACGCTCAGCCAAGGTGCCACGGTCGGGGTTGGCGTCGACGGCGATCACACGGTCGGTGCGTGCCATGGCCAATGCTGACCCCAGACCCAACGTCGTGGTTGTCTTGCCGACGCCGCCCTTGATGGACAGCACGGCGATCCGGAAGTCACCCGTTATCGGCTGGCGGATCTGGGCGAGCAGTTCCTCCATCTGGCGGTTCTTGCGTGAATCGCCCGGGTTGATTCGGCCGGCCGTTGCAGTGTGCAGGGTGCGGCGCCAGCCAGATAGCGGTGCCTGCCGAGACCGCTTGAGGACCTCGGCATCGTCGATCGGTGTTGTCATGCGGTACGGCTGTGGTCGCCCGAAATCAGGCGGCGGCCCGCCCTGCGGCGGAGCAGGCGGTCTGGGGGAGTGCGGTGGCTGCTGAGGAGCACCAGCGCCGGCGTCACGGTTTTCGAACGCCGGGGGCGGGGGTTGCGGTGCCCACTGACCGGGCGGCGGCGGGGGTGGCCATCCGCCAGGCGGGGGTGGCGGCAGCAACGGCGCATTGAGAGGCGGCGGCGGCCAGTGTGGCGGTGGCGGTGGGACGTTGCCCCACCCTGGGGGCGGAAGCTGGGAAACAGGGCCGGTCGGTTGCTGAGGCGCTACCGGACCCGCCGCATCCCCCTGTGGCGCCGATGATCCAGAAGGAAGCGCGGTGTCCGCAGAGGGAGGCAAATTCTGCTCGGACCCGGCATCCGCACGAGCTGATTCAACGTGCTGCATCGGGTCGTAGCTCTGGATGTCGCTTTGATGGTCGGGCTCCCGCGATTTGCGGGGAGATTCGCGAACGACCTGACGGCCCGTGTGATCGAGCTTGGAATCGAATTCGCGGCTCATCGCAGCGCTGGGAACTTGCCACGGTGGCAATGTCCGCCGTCGGTCGGAGCGTTTGGGCCCAAGGGGAGCTGCGTCACCTGCCTCATCGGGCACCCAGTCGGAGGCACTCTGCTCTGTGGGGTCCTGTGTACCCCCCTCGTTGGTCGGGTCGGGCCGGGCAGGACTGGCCTCAGGCTGGCCAATCGCCGAAGTGTCGGCAGCGAAGATGTCCGCGAGCTCGTCGTGCCCGCCGTCACCTGTCGCCCGGTTCCCGTCGGGGAAACCCTCGCCGCCATCAAACGGAGGCTGCGAAGGATGCTCGTCCGATGGCGCCGTAGAAGAACTCGAGGCTGAGTCCGGAGAAGGTTCGAAAGGCAGCTCTGCTGCAGCCGACAGCGACTGCTGCCGCAACGCAAGAAGCTGGGCCGCCCTATCCTCGACGTCGTCATGCTCAACGGGCGCGGCGTCTTCTTCAGACCGCGGCGTTTCAGCAGGCAACCAATGCTGGGGCGTCAGATCCTGCGCCTCTGGTAATTCTCCCCCGGCCGCCGCGGCGTCACCTTCCTGCTCATCAACCGGCAAGCCAGCATCGGCGTTGACATCGAAGAAAGCGTCGTCCGGACCGGATGGGCCGGGTTCCGGCGCGCGCTCGGGTTCGACGGTGGACTCAATCTCGCTCTGCTGCGCGGCCCGCCGCGCGGCCATCATCGCCAACAGTTGCTCTGCGCGAGCATCGACGTCGTCGGGTTCTAGATCCTCTTCGACCGCGGTGCTCTCAGCAGTGTCGTGGACCTCGGGCACTGCACCGATCACCGGGTCCGAAGTCGGCACAGATCCGGCTTCCGCATCGCTGCCAGCCCCCTGCTGGTCTGACTCACTAGCCGACGTCGTCGGATCGAACCCACCGGGAGCAGCAATATCGGATCCGGCATCCATGGTGGGCGAAGGATCCGATGAATGGTGCCGTCCACGGCTGAATTGATCGTTGCGAGAAGCATCAAGATCGGACCAACTGGGCAACAGCTCATCACCAGCAGCGGGCGCGATCGGTACCTCAACGTCATGCTCGAAAGTTGGCAGGGCACTCGACTCGGCGTCGGGAGAAACAGACTCGACCAGCAGGTCGGGGTTGACGTCTGAGGTGGTGTCGATGTCCTCATCGGGGGAACCGACACTCGTCTCGGGGACCGGGGTGTCCAGGTATGACGGGCTGAAGCTCGACCCGCCTATGACCCCCGAAGCGGACTCGTCGATGGTGCCGTCGGGCGTTGCCGGCCCGCCGGGCAATCCCGCTGCCTCTGCAGACCGCACCCCGGCATCCTCACCGCCGCCACGTTCATCGCTGGCACTGGTGCTGGTTGACCACTCTGGCGGATCAACGTGATCCCGGGAATGACGGGGCACGCCGTGATCGACTGCTTCCTGCTCGGCGTCATCGCGCTGCAGGTCTGGGGGAGCCGCCCGCCAGCGGGGCGTGGCATCGGGCTCGGGATAGGCCGCACCCAAATCGGCGTCCTCAGCCTGTTCAGAACGGAGGCGACGTTCAATTGCGGGCAGCCGACTTGTCACACGCACACGCTTGATGACATCGGGAGGCATCGGCTCTGCAGCGTGCGACGGAGGTGTCGGCGCCGCAGCCTGCTCAGGCTCAGCCGGCGATTTGCTGCGGCGCGAACGACGACGCTCCGCGCTTTCAGCTTGTTCCCCGGCCAGCCACGGAGGAGGTGTGGGACCGCCTCGTTCCGCCGCCGGCGGCTCGTGCTCGGCCAAATCCCCCTCGTTCCCTCGAAAAGCTTCTCCCGCGATTCTACGAGTCTTCACTACACCGCAGACCTACCTGCCTGCCATCTGCCCGCCGTACAACGCTTAGCCAGCGACGCGTGGCCGGTGTGCGAATGTTGCTGGCGCTGGACGGCCGGGCCACACACAGGTGACGACAACGTCGATTACGGCCGAAGTCAGAGCCGTAACGCTTGGCCTGCGCGTTCGGCTCTAACGCGGTTTAGTCCTCCCGGGTCGTGTGACTACCGCGATGGCTATCGCCGCCACCGCGATACACAAGCCCAGAACCCCGAGCACGATGTTGCGGCCCAAAACGCTGGCCGGATCGGCGTGCGGTGGCCCCGCGATCGGATGTCCAGTGTCAGGATCGGGCATCTCATCAGCGGGGGGCACCTCAAACGTCAGGGCGGCAATCGGATTGACCACGCCATAACCGGTCGCCAGGTTGGGCCCGTACTCCGGTGTTTTAGCGGTGCGCTTGAGGCGCGCAATGACCTCGCCCGCCGACATCCACGGAAAACGTGATCGCACCAACGCGACGACACCGGAGACGAACGGCGTGGCGAAACTCGTGCCGTTGATCGGCGCCAGCCCTCGGTCTCCTTCGAAGGCATTGATCAACCCGGGACCGGCCGAGCTCAACGAGGTGATCTTCTCTCCAGGTGCAGCGATCCCAACCCACGGCCCCCGCAGACTGAAATCCGCCGGATCAGACTCGGGCGTAACGGCACCAACGCTCAAGACGTAGTCCTGAAACCACGCCGGACTGGCAATCGTGCGCACAGATTTCCACGCATCCGACAACGGCAAATTGGGGTCGCGGATCTCGTTTTGAACGCCACACAGGCCCTGTTTACCGAAGTTGCCGGCCGCGGCGACCACCACAACGTTGCGTTCGAATGCGTAGCGCACCGCTTGGCCCAGCTCTGCATCATCGATACCCGCCCCCACCGGGGCGCAGGCGACCTCGGACAGGTTGATCACCGTGGCTCCCATTTCGACGGCCCGAACCACCGCACGTGCCAGCGTCTGCGTACTGCCGTAGCCGACGGCCACGGAGTTGGGGTCGTTTTGAGCACGGTGCGATCCGCGCACCGAGTAGATGGTGCTGTTCTGCCGGATGGACAAGATGGCGGCATCGGGTGCAACCCCGGCGAACCCATCGTCAGGGCTAGGCGCTGCAGCGATCAGACCAGCGACCAACGTACCGTGCGCATCGCAGTCCACCAGACCGTCCGACGAGGAAACGAAATCGCCGCCGCCCTCCAGATTATGCAGGCGCGGATGCCGAGCCACCCCCGTGTCGATGACCGCCACTTTCTGGCCGGCTCCTGTGGAGAACTTCCAGGCGCCGCGGAAGTTCAGCATCGCATCGGCACTGGTCTGCAGGCTGAAGTCGGTGCCGGGAAATACCGAACCGGTGGGACACAGCGCCGTAGGTTCGGTGGCATCGGGGGCTCCGCCGGCGCTGCTGGGCGGCGGTCCGGGCGGGACCACCGGGGGATCGATGGCCCCGGCGCTGGGAGCTGTAGCGATCGCTGCAACACACAGCACCGTGGCCAGCAATGCTGGCGCCCGTCGCATCAAGCGCCCATCCGCCCGTATACCCCGACCACCCACAGCGCCAGAGGGAACAGTGCCACCGAGACCGAATAGTCCAGATACGCCAGCACCGTCGCAGTCCGGCCCGGCTGCACATCGGCATCCGCCCCGGACGGCTGCACCATCCCCACCACCGCGAAGGCCACCGCGAAGGCCAACAGAACCCCAAGTCCCACCAGCGGGATCGGTTGGTGAGCCGCCTGCGCGGCCCAACCGGTGAACGCCAACAGCGCAATCGCCGGCGCAGCCAGGCCGGCACGCTCGAACGCAGTGTCGGGACGACGGGTGAACAGACCCAGCGTCGCCGCACACGCCAGCGCAAAGACCAGCGTCGACCACTGCACCGTGCCGTGGGATCGCAACACCACCGCACCTCCCAGGGCCGCCGATGTCGCCAGGCCCGCATACAGCGCAGACCGGGTCAGAGTCGCTGACCGGACCCGCTCCCACACCCCCTCTGCGGTGGGCGCCGACTCGTCAGGGCCCTGCGTGTCACCGTCGTCGACGATCGGCGGCGCCGCGGACTTCTTTACGAAAGGGTTCTCGAACAGCGGCTCCTCGCGCTCAGGCTCGGCAGCCGATTCCGCACGCTTGGAATAGGCCAGCGGAGCTGTCAGCCGCGGCACCGTCAGGCACCCGAAAACACCGACCAGAGCCAGTCCGGCGCCGACCATGTCCGAGCGCACCCCGACCTGGTGAACGACCAACGCCACAGCACAGAGCCCGAAAAACACACCGCCATACAGATATCCCCAGTGCCCGGTGCCCACCGCTCGGTACAGCGCGAACATCGCGACGACCAGTCCCGCGCAGCCCGTAGCCAGGACATAGCCTCCGGCGCCGGAGGTCAAAGCCCAGACCACCCCTGCACTGATGGGGATCGCCGCCCACCCAAGGGCCGCGCCGGCCGCTGAATGGCCGTGGGAGCGGTGGACTAAAGCCGCTACCCCCACAAGAGCAAGCGCAACGACGGTCGAAATCCCCACCAGCGCAATCCAATGAGCTTTGAACGCCGGGCTGATCAGCAAGTACAGCAGCGCCAGCGCCGCCAACTGCACTCCGCCAAACGCCATCCACTTCGCCGCAGCGCCATCCCATCCCGCGAACGAGGCCTTGTTGAGCCGAGCCGCAGCATCGACCACATCGTCATAGAGCGTCGGCGCGGAAAGTGCCCGCTCATCGAAAAGCCGAAGCAGCCCACCGTTGGTCACACCCGCTTCTCGAAGCGTCATGTCCGAGGGCAGCGGGTCCTCGGAATCCGGGTGCGCCAGCGCCCAGTAATTGCGCTGCGCATCCTTGCTGGCGGCTTCGTCGGAACGGCCGCCCGGCTTGCCGCGCGACTGAACCAAACGGACAAGCTCGGGAATGGCGTCGGCGACAGTCACATCGAGGGGCAGTGAGATATCGAGCTGCGTGCGACCGCCGAGCACCGACAGTCGCACATTCTCAGGTGCGGCAGAAACCACCCGCACCTGGATGAGTTCACGGACTCCGGTCACAGCTCAGGCATCTTCGAAAGCTGGATAACGTCGCTCTTGACGGTCCGCGAAATCAGCATGCCACGCCCCGCCGGCATCGGCGCAGGCTTGTAGCCGAACAACGCTCCCTCGTCTTTCGTGCCGTTCATCACCAGACCATGGCACGACAGGTCCCTGAGCCGGCCCAGGATCGGATCCATCAGTGCCCGACCAGCACCACCGATCCGGCGCGCCACAATCACCCGTAGACCGATATCGCGTGCCTGCGGCAAGAACTCGACCAACGGCGACATGGGATGGTTCAGCGCGCCGCTGGAGATCAGGTCGTAGTCGTCGATCAACAGATACAGGTCGGGACCAGTCCACCACGATCGTTCCTTGAGCTGCTGCTGTGTGACATCGCTGGGCGGCAGGCGGTCGCGCAGTGTGTCCGCCAACGCCTTCATCAGTTCGCCGCAAGACTGGCCGGCGGTGGCGTAACCGCCGATGTACTCGTTGTCCACGACGCCCAGCATCGTGCGCCGGAAGTCGACCAGGATGATCTTGGCCTCTTCGGGCGACGCATTCTCCATGACGCCCGCCGCGATGTTGCGCAGCAACCCAGTCTTGCCGCACTCGGCATCCCCGACGACCACCATGTGCGGCTGGGCATCGAAATCGAGAACCACTGGTGCCAGGTCAGATTCGCTGATACCGATCGCGACCTTGGTCTTGCCGAGCATCCCGTTGCGCCGGGCGAAATCAACCAGCTGGGTGCGGTCCAACTCGTGAGGCAGCATTCGCAGCCGAGGCGCCTGCCGGTCGCCGTAGAACTGCCGCACGGCTTGGCACGACTGGGCGACCCCGGCAGGCAGGTCCTCGACGTCGGAGCTGGAATCCAGCCGCGGCAAACCGATCAGGATGTGCAGTCGATCGGCGCTCATGCCGCGGCCGGGCCGACCAACCGGAACGAGCTCGGCGAACTTGCGGCCGACATCGCTATCGAAGGGATCACCCATTCGCAACTCGACGCGGGTGCCGAGCATGTCCTTGACGGCAGGGCGGATCTCCATCCAGCGCGACGCACTGATAGCGAGGTGAATGCCGTAGGACAGGCCCTGGATCGCGATCGCCTGCAAGGCCCCTTCCAGCATGTCGAAATCGGACTTGATGGTCGCCCAACCGTCCACGATCAGCACCACATCGCCGAACCGGTCCCGACTCAACGGATCTCGGGCAGCCTCCTGCGCCGGCAACGCAGCCAGCGCGGCTTTGCGTTGGCGGAAGTCGCGCATCGACTCGATGCCAAGGTCGCGGAAACGCAGCTCCCGTTCGCGCAGCAACCCGGTTACCTCAGCCACAGTGCGCCGGATCCGGTCTGCGTCCATGCGCCCGGCCACACTGCTGACGTGCGGCAGGTTCGACAAGCTGGCCAGCGTACCGCCACCGAAATCGAGGCAGAAGAACTGAATCTGCTCAGGAGTATGGGTCGCCGCAGCCGCCATCATGATCGTGCGCAGTGTCGTCGACTTACCCGATTGTGGGCCACCGACAACAGCCAGGTTTCCCTGAGCCCCAGACAAATCGAGCTTCATCACATCGCGGCGCTGGTCGTAGGGACGGTCCACCACGCCCACCGGCAGCCACAGACGGCCGTTGATGTTCTGCGGGTCATTCCACGTCGAATCGGGCAGCAGATCGTTGACCGCGGGGCTTTCCTCCAGCGGCGGCAGCCACACCTCGTGTGCTGGCCGGCCATGCCCACGCAGCCGGCCGACCACAACGTCAAGCAGCGTGGTCTTGGTCGGCGACATCGAAACAGGTGCCACCTCAACCGGCTCAGCCGCAGCAGGAGCCGGAGCCACCGGAACAGGATCCTTCTTGACCGGCGTCGCGGTGAACAACTTCGTCGGTGTCGCGGCCCCCAGACCGACAGCTCGGCCAGAGCGAGCCGACACGCGAGGCTTGACATACTCCCCGGACACATAACAGGTGTTGAAACGGATGGGTTCGTCCGCATCGCACTTGAGGAACGCCGATCCCGGCACGCTCGGCAGGTGGTAGGCATCCGGAACACCCAGCACGGTCCGGGATTCACCCGCAGAGAACGTCTTCAGACCGATCCGATACGACAGGTGCGAGTCCAGGCCACGCAGCTTGCCTTCCTCCAGCCGCTGGCTGGCCAACAACAAATGGATGTGCAGCGACCGACCCAGACGCCCGATCATCACGAAAAGCTCAGCGAAATCCGGCTTCTGCGACAACAATTCGGAGAACTCGTCGACCACAATGAACAAGGCAGGCAACGGATCCAGCTCGGCGCCGTTGGCCCGTGCCCGCTCATACTCAGTCACATTGGGGAAGTTCCCCGACGAGCGCAGCAACTCCTGACGGCGGTTCATCTCACCGGCCAACGCATCACGCATACGGTCGACCATCGTCAACTCGTCTTCAAGGTTGGTGATGATGGCCGCGATATGCGGTGCGCCGTCGAGCCCCAAGAACGTCGCGCCACCCTTGAAGTCGACCAAGACCAGGTTCAACGCCTCGGGGGAGTGCGAGGTGATCATCGCCAACACCAGAGTCCGCAAAAACTCCGACTTTCCCGATCCTGTTGCACCGATGCACAAACCGTGCGGGCCCATACCGTTTTCGGCGGACTCTTTGATGTCGAGCTCCAACGGCTGCCCCGACGGCGTGTAACCGATCGGCACCCGCAGCCGTTCACGCGGAGTGCGTTGACGCCACACATCTTCCGGGATGATGTCAGCGGCATCGGGGATCTTCAGCAGCGCCATCAGCCCCGGGTCTGTCGCCCGCGTCTCAGACTCCAAGTTGATGATGTGCGCAGCGTTGCCGGGCCGATATCGACCGAAACGCCGAGCAGTCGTCCTAGCGGCAGCCAAGGTCAGCTGATCGGGCGTGGCGAAGCGCTCCATACCCGTAGCCGTCTTGGCGCCGATATCGTTGGCTTCGACGACCAGCTGCAGACCCCGCCTGCGCGCCGCGGGCCCCTCTGGCGGGCCGTTGAGATCGAGCACCGTCACACTGTCCAAGCCGGCATCAGTGATCAACCGTTCATCACCGGTGACATAGCCGTCGTCGATGACGACGACCAACTGCTTGACGTCCGGTGTCGGGGCGGAGTTCTTGTTGAACCGGCCCCGATCGGAAAGCTCAGAGCCCAGCGAGCTTTCCAACAATTCCAGCGATGGGTAGAGCATCCGCATGGTGCCGCACCCATCGCGCGCCGAGGAATGCTGGGACTGCGGCAGCCACTTGACCCAACTCCAATTCTCGTTGTCCGGGTTGGCCGTCACGATGGCGATCTGAAGATGATCGGGCCCATGGAAGGCACACAACTCGAGCAGCATCGACCGGACCAGCTGCTGAACCAGCTTGCGGTCGCCTTCGAAGGTGATGGTCGGAAACGCGCGCAACGACACCGCAGTCGGTAGCGCATGCACGACGGAATGGGTCTTGACGAAACGGCGCAGGGCAACGGTGGACACCGGCTCCAGGTCCTCAGGCGGCCCAGTCTCCGGTGCCAGCAGTCGCGAGGCCAAACGATGGGTTCCCACGCCCACTCGAACGTGACAGAAGTCGGGGTCGGTAGGGCGACGTTCCCACATGCGGCGCGTGCCGGCGACCTGGCCCAGTGTGCGCGGGTCGGGGTGGCTCCATTCCAGCGCAGTGCGCTGAGCTTCCCCCGTGGTGTCCGCATCGTCGCGCAGATTCGCCAGGTAGCTGAAATAGTCCTTGCGTTCCTCGTTCAGCTCTGCCGCGGCCTTGCCGGACCGGCCGCCGCCACCGAGGAACATGCCGACCATCGACATCATCATCATCATCGGGAAGACCAGGAACATCGGGTTACGCGTCAAGTCCCGCCCACCCACGGTGACCATCAGCGCGATCATGCCGATGACCGCGACGATCATGACAAACGGCATCAGTTTGGTCAGTAGGTTGCCCGGGATGACCCGCGGCACCTCCGGGGGAGCCTGCAGGTTGACCTCACCCCCAGGCATGCGGGGCGGAGCGACGCGTAGTCGGCGGACGAACCCCTGCGTAGCCAAGCTACCTCCCACCCCGATAGTCGCTCGGTCAGGCTACGAGCGATCCTGGGTATTGTCACACCGTCTAGTTTTCGAGGTGGGAGGCACTATCCGATGACGTCCTCACCGTTGCTGCCCGATCTTGATGACGACGCCGAAACCGAACACGAGCTAAGCCGGATCACCGTCCTGGTCAACGGGCTCTCTGTCGACGTCGCACTCCCCGGCGACAGCAGTATCTCAGCGGTGATCGCCGAGGTCATAGAACTGGCCAATGACCAGGTCCCGATGCACAGCGAACTCGAAGACGTCGAATTCGACAACGAACCGGGAAAATGGACATTCGCCCGCCTGGGCGGCGCGGCCATCGACCCGAACCGGTCTCTGGTCGAGGCAGGCATCTATGACGGCGAGTTCCTGGTAATCCAGCAGATCGGGGCGCCCGCCGCTCGACTGCTCTTCGACGACGTCACGACGGCCCCCGGCTCGATCGACAGCCGCCGGCGATGGATCAGGGACAACTCTGGCGCCGCAACGTGGTTCGGAATAAGCATCCTGCTCGGCGCCATCATCGCCGGCGTCCTATCCCAACAGCCCAACACCACGTGGCTTGCCGACATACCGGTGGCCGCCATCGCAACACTGCTCACCGGAATCGCCTGCGCCGCGGCCGCGTGCGTGTTGCCCTACCGCACCGACAACCCACGGACGGTCTGGTTGGCCGGCGTCGCGCTACCCCTGATCTTCGGCGGATCCCTGTACGTGATCCCCGGAACCCACGGCGTTGCCGCACTACCGATGGCACTGGGCCTCACCGCCGTGGTGGCACTGCTGGCACTACTCGTTTCCGGACAGGCCCGGTCCATGTACACCGCGGTGATCGTGGTGGCAGTTCTGTGCATCCCAGCAGTCGTCGCCGAGATCCTGTTCAACGTGAACGCGCGCTCCATCGGCGCAGTCCTGGCCACCGTCGCCGTCATCGTCGTGTACCTGGCGCCGCGAGCAACCATCGGGATGTCCAAACTGCCCGTCCCGCGCGTCCCGACCGCCGGCGAACCACTCGACGACATCGAAACCCAAGGCGGCCCCGCAGTCGAAGGCGTCAACGCCATCGGAAAGCAGATCATCCCGACCGAACAGGGAATGACTGACCGCGTCCGACGAGCCAACGAATACCTCACAGGAATCATCGCCGCGGCCGCCGTCGTCGCTGTCATCGGCTGCTACCTGGCAGTCGACGTCACGAACGGATTCTTCTGGCAGGGAACCGCTTTCTCGATCGCGGTAGCCACCGTTCTATGCCTACGAGGCCGCAGCCACTACGACCTAGTTCAATCCGCCACGCTGATCGGCGGTGGGCTGCTCATCGGCGTAGCCATGATCGTCAAGACAGCGACCTCCATCGACAGCTGGCAGATCATCGGGCCCATCCTCCTCGCCGTCCTCATCATCTTGGTGGTGCTCACCGGCCTGGTAGCCCCCCGCAGAGAGTTCTCACCGGTCCTGCGTCGACGCGTCGAGATCCTTGAATACGTGGCCATCGCCCTGGTATTCCCGCTGGCCTGTTGGATCCTGCGCATGTACGCCTACCTGCGAGAACTGCACCTCTAGGGGCGGGCTGACCCGCAAAACCCCTGGCGAGGCATTGATGCCAATCACGACATTGTTGCCGGCACGGGGGTCAACCGCGACGTGCAGGCCGAGCTCGGTGATCCGGCCGTCGAGCGGATGTCTTGGGCGGTCGGGATAGGTACGACCCAGTAACGGGTCGAGTGAGTCGATCGTCTGCTTCCAGAGATTGAGCCAAGTCCGATGCGGCCCCACAACGAACGACAACTCAAGTCTGATGGGCCCCGCGGGCAGCGCTGTGGCGCTGGCGATGGCAGCGTAGAGCTGCTTCTGGGCGGGGCTGCCACCAGCGCGGCTTTCCCACGACGCGGTCGTTTCTACGACCAGGACACCGCTCGGCGGCTGAGGCACTTCGTGCGCAGCGTCTAGGCGCACATATGACCGAGCGCTGTGCTGCTTTGTGCACCAAACCGACACCAAATCCGAGTCGTGCAGGCGTTTGGCGAGTGGATAGGCGTAGTTGTCCAGGTCCGCCTTGTCGAGCAAGTCCCGTTCGGGCGGGCGTCCGACGTCCAGCCGTAGCGCCCAGGGGCCTTGAACTTTTGAGGACTCGACGAGTGCTGCGGTGTCATCCAGATACGCCCGCATCCGAATGTTGTCAGGGTGAACCTTGCTGTCCCACGAGGCCAACTCGGGCGCGACCCTCAGCTGCTGGGGGTCGTTCTCAGGACGGGCGAACCAGCGCATCGCCACAAGCTATCCCGGCGCTCTGGCCGACAGTCGAAAACCGCCACCGCAGCCAGTCAATTGCACGCGTTCCGCAGGGGTCTCGACGGTGCGCCATGAGAATGCAACCGTCTCACTTCGTCAGGGCATCGCTCTGTGACACAACGTTCGAGAATCGACAGCAGCGGACACCCCTGCGAGGCGCGCAGTTCCCAATGGCCCTGCCTGGCCGGTCCATGGCTACTTGGGTGGGGTGACCTTCAAACCGGACGGATCAGCCGCCATCCCATCGTGGGCGATCAACGCAGCCTGCTGCGAAAGTTCGGGGCCGGGAGGCAACAACGCCAGCACCGGCCACGGCGCCAACTGAGGCAAACTGTCGGGACTGTCGGGGTCTTTGACGCCGACCACCCCTAACGCCGCAGCGGTCGGCAAGTCCTTGATGTGGAACCGAACACCAGTATCGGACACATAGAACAGCTGCCCCTGCGAGCGGCTGTCGGGCTCAGCATCGGTGGCCTGGACGAACTCACCAGTACCGGGCCGCAAGAACACGTTGTCGAGGCCAGGCCCATTGCCGTCGGCCGTGGCCAGCCGCAGCGGACGAGCATCCTTAGGAAGCGGCAAACGATGACCGACCAGCAGCCGCGTGCTGGCCTCGGCCGCGGAATTGGTGCGCTGCCACGCCATGCACACCACACGATCCGGATCGATCCTGACGAACTGCGGCGACGCAGTCGGGTAATGGTCCACATGCAGCCCATGCACGACAGGAACATCACTCAACAGCGCCGGCGAGATCGTGCTCGGTTCGGCCACAGTCGGCGACTGCGGATCGCCGTACCTGATGATGTCGGCGGTCGCCTCCGAAATCGGCTGCACACCGTCACCGAGAACGACGTAAAGCTGATCACCGCGCGAGTCGACCGTCCGGATAATCGACCCCACCCGGTACTGCGAGGCCAGGAAACCCACCGGCGCACCGATATCGGCAATCTCGACCGGCACGATCGGGTCGACCAGCGGGAACGCGTTGAGCAGGCCCGCAGAAACCTCACGCACCTCAGCGTCGCCGAGCCTCAACGCCCGGAAGAGCACCGGATCGGCAGGGTCGATGAGTGCCCGCACACCGCCATAGATCAAGAAAGCACTGTTCCCGGACTTCGTCAGCACCATCTGTGCGTCTGTCGCGGCACGAATATCGTCAGTCAGGACAGGGTTGTTCGCCAAGACAGTGGTTTCGACGGACTGGCCGCCCACCGAGTCGGTGACCTTAGGGGTTTGAGTTGTGTCGCAGACCGTCCACGACGACATCGACAAGTCGTCTGCGCCGTGAATAGCGTTGGGGGCGCCCACAACACCGACAGTCGGCCCCAGAGGCACGGTGTTGAGGAACTTGTCGTCGACCGGCTTGGGCGGATCGGCCTTGCCGGCGATCAGTCGCGCCGAAGCTAAGTTCAGCACCGGGTGCAACTGGTCACCGATACGCACATAGGCAGCACTGTTGGATTTGCTGACCATGATCGTGGAGTTGCCGAAGTTGGGCATGGGCTTGAAAAACGCCAGCACGGTGGCAGAGCCGCCGATCAGGACCGCAATCACCACCCCGACCAGCAGAGCACGCATCTGACCACGCATCGGGTCATGGATCATCCGTGAATCGCCACGAATCAGCGCATGTTCAAGGCGGCGAATCAAGAACTGATACCCATTGACCTGGGCCCGCGTGGTAACTTGCGCTGGCATAGCTGCCCCCGTCAGCGTCTGAGGAATGCCCATGGGGCACAGTCAGGGTACAGCAACACCGGGGGGAGGCTGGGTGCCGCAAACCATAGCGAAGCCGAAGAATCGCGACGCGCTCAAACGTCGAAAGACGACCCGAAACAACGCCCCCGAAGACAAGCCGGACAAACTCACCGACACGGCCGACATCGTCCCGCAACGCGCCCTGCCGCTCGTCGATGCACTGTTCATCCAACTGTTCATCGGCATCGGCGTAACCGTCGCACTGCTGATCCATCAACCCGGCTGGTACGGGGCAGCTGCAGGCTTCGTCGCCGCCCTGCTCTTCGTGGTGCGGGTGCGCGGTCACACCCTTCCCAGATGGATCGCAGTGCGCACGAGCTTCTCCAAGGAACGCCGGCGCCGGGCCAGGAGCGCCGAACAATTCGAGCCTTTCGACGCAGACCTCGGAGACGGCGCCCAGATCGGCTTCCACTGGGACGGCAAGACAATGCTGTCGCTGCTGCGCATCCAGGAAAACCCGCAGGCGATGACGGTCCTAGAACCAGGCGTCACTGTCTCAGGGGAGATGGTGTCGATCCCAGTGGTGGCTGACTGCCTTCAGCAATTCGACATCACCCTCGACTCAATCGACGTGATCAGCCAGGGATCGCGCTCGCACGGACGCGGACACATCGCGGCCATCTACGACGCAGTAATCGGCCCACTGCCGGCGATCGCCCAACGCACCGTGTGGGTCGCAGTCCGCTTCGACCCCACCTTGTGCCCAGATGCCGTGCGCAACCGCGGCGGTGGACAAGACGGGATCACCCGCACCGCGGCGACAGCCACCCGCCGAGTCGCCAACCGACTGGCTGAGGCCGGCCTGCGGCCACACATCATGACCGCCAGCGAGATCGCGCACGCGACCAATCAACTCTGCGACGGTGTCGCACTACCCAGCTTGGAAGAAACCTGGTTCACCTGCCAGGACGGCCTCTTTCAGCTCCGCAGCTTCTCGGTCAAACCCTCCATGTTCAGCACCGCGGGACTGGGCCTGCTGTGGACGATTCCGAGCTACTCAACCACCGTGTGCATCTCACTGCGCCGCGATCGCAGCAAACGCGCCCGCAAAGGTGCCATCAAGATCCGCGGGCTCGCACGATTCGACAGCCACGGCCGCACCCGCGTGGGGCTGCGCGGTGTCAGCCCACTACGCGGGTACCAATACTCCTCCTTGCTGTCCACGTTGCCGCTGCCGGCACCCCGCCGCTCGATCGAGCGCTGGGTCTTCGGAACAGCACACGACGCGCTGGCTGACCTGGCGATCCCCGCATCAGGCTGCGGGCAAGTGATCGGCGCAGACGATCACGGCCGAGCCGTGGCACTCCCCCTGTTCGGCCCGCAGATCGAACGAGTGGAAATCTGCGGCACCCTGCACCTCGCGCAACAAGCAGTACTGCGCTCACTGGCACTGGGAGCGCGCGTACGCGTGCACACCCGAAGGCCCGCCGCCTGGCGCGAAATGGTCGAAGAAGTCGACGACAACAACCTGCTGCGGGTCACCGATTTCAACCGCAGCACAATGCAGGCCGGATCCGACCGCAACTATTCGGTGGAGATGTTCGACGGCGTCTCAGAACAAGGCGTGCGCGTCGGTGTGACCGCGATCGTGGTGAAACCACCCCAGGCCAGACCATCGGGCACCGCCGATGTCACCCTGCAGCTCGTTGATCCGATCAACGACGTCGTGCGGGTGGGCACCAGATCAGGCGCAGCGGTAGTGACGATGGTCGCCACCGACGACGAAATGCGCTACATCAAATCGTCGTTCGATTCCCCAGACTGACCTCTAGGTTCAGGAGTGGGCGCAATGTCGGGCCGATGGAGTAAGTGAGGGAACTGCCGTGGTCAATCCGCAAGGCAACTACCCGGGATACACCGGTGAGCACGGCACACCCAGTGGTGCCTACGACAGCTACCTGTACGCGGTAGGCACTGCGCCACCGGACAATACGCAGCAAGTCCGGGCACTGTGGCTCGCAACGGCTGCCATTGGCTTGATCCTCTACGGAGTCAGCTTCGGATCCCCTACGCCTGTGGAGTGGGCGTTGTGGCCTGCCGTGCTGGCCGCGGTGATCGCAGCTGTGGGATTGGCGCCGCGACAACCCCGGCACGCCTGGATTGTTGTGAGCCTCGCAGCGACGGGAATCGCGATGGCCTTGAACACATGGATCAGGACCAGCGACGTCGGGTGGGCACTGACGACGGTGCTCGTCCTAGCTGTGCTGCAGACGGGCGTAGCTGCTGCAGCGTTGATGCTCGATCGCGAGCCAGCAGAAGAGATTTCAGCAGAGTCGGATTACGCGGCGTACACGCGCTACGTTCAGGCGTATCAGATCTACACCCAGCAGTCCCAATCGATGACCCCACCACCATCGACGGTCGGTGGGCAAGCCACTGCTAACGCCGCCGGCGCCGCAACCGGCCAGGCCGACCACTCAGCGACGGCGCGGACTCACTACTCGGCGCGAACCCGAGGGCAAGCAGCAGATTCAGCGCAGGAGTCGTACTCGGCCGTACAGGATCAGTACAACCAGCACGACGCATACCCCCCAGCGCAACCCGACCCTCAGCAACAGCGCGGATCATCTGGCATGCCGCTGACGTCGGCGGGAATCGATCCCGGGATGCCCAATTACGGGCGTGGCGGCGGGGCGGCCACACAGCACCAACCGCCCGAACCCCCCGGCTACGGGCAGGCTCCATCGCCCTAAAGTCACCACGGCTAAGCAACTCTGGACCCCGCAACGCGACAAGCAATTTCCGGAACGCCCGAGGCTAGTTCTGCGGACTTACCTACGGTTCCCGGGCTTCCCGGCCCCCGTAGCATCAACACATGGGCGTGAGGCACGAGTACTTTGTCTTGGACAACGACGAACAGGGTGCGGCGCTCTTGGAACCGTTCGACGACGGCATCTTGGGCGTGGAAGCGGCAACCGAACTCGTCTCTCTGGAAGCTCTGCTTCTGGGCCTCCAACCCCTCCTCGAGTCCACCCTGACCTTGATGGACCGCCCCGACCATGCCGTGACGATTGCCACTGACGCCGACGACCCCGCCGAAGTGAGCACCGTCATCACCAAGGTTGCCGATCACACCACCGCACTGATCGCCCAGGCCACGCCAGAGCAACTAGCGGCTGCGATGCAACCATGGTCGGAGACAGAGGAATTCGCCGGCTACGTCAGCGCTCAAGACCTCGCAGAAATGATCGACGGACTCATGCCGCTGTTCCGCCAAGCAGTCACACATGGCCGACGCATCTATGTACGGACAACCTGCTAGACACGCAATGACCAACTAGCCACCGGACCGCTGGCGAGCTTGGCCTTCACACGGTGTCATTGTCCGACAGCAACTGCTTGCGCTCTGGCCCACCCGCTGATTGAACACAACCCAGGCGCCCAGGCCGGCTCCTGCGCCTCCGGGGGGCGCCTGTGCGGGTCAACTCACCGGCCACCAGGGCAGATGGCAGTGCCCCGGACTGCCCGAGTTCTCGGGCGTAGCCCGCACGCATGACTGGTGACGTGCCATCGCCGCAGCGGGGCGGTCGATTCACCGAACACGAGGACCAAAGACTTACCGCCAGTAGTAAAGATCAGCGCATTTCCCCTGGCCGCACGCAATAGAACTCCTCTTTTGACTGGTTATGATTCGCATCAACCTGAGGAGAGGCGAACCACCAGCCCGGCTGGTATCGGTTCCCCGGGAGACAGAACAAGCGAACTGGGTGGCAGAACGCACCTCGACGCGAACGTCGAGCCGAGTCTGGACCACCCAACGACCAGAGAGGCGCCGCACCGATGACTGTCGACGTAGGACGTACCGCACAAGAACTTGTGGACTGCCATGTAGTCATCCAGGGCGGCCGCCAAGCCCGAGTCCTCGGCCAATCCACCTCATGCCCGAATCTGCTGATCACTCCCCGGTTGGAGGCGCGGCCCGACGGCGCCCTGTCGTTCAGCGATGGCCTCGTCCTCACACACGTCCCGACCGGCGCGACCCTCGTCGGCGGAGAATCAGCCACCCGACTGCTAGCGCTGGCCGAACTACTCGCCCGATTCGACTGGTCTTTCACCGACTTCGGCAACGTCACCTTGGATACCCTGGACGAAATCAGGAACGTAGTGCGGCAGTGGCGACTTGCCGCCGCTGACTCCATCCCAGCGGTCTCCCTCTACGGCGAAGACGAAGCGCAGCGCGCCGAGCGGGAAAACCGCCCGGCGCGCACCCTGCTGGCTGAACATCTCGACTGGTGGCAGCGACACAACGACAACCGCGTAATGCCCCCACTCAGCGGCGACGATCCTGACCAGGACCGGGCCTGGAACGACGGTCTAGCCACCAGCATCGAAGGCTTCGGACTGATCTACCTGATGGCGGTGTTGTGGCGAACGAACCCGACAGTCGCCGACATCGCAGCCCGCATGCTGATCATGGCCTGGGATGCCGGAGATGACATGGGGGAGTGGGTCTATCAGTGGCGCACTGAACTCGCCAGTGACAATCCGTTGACCCTCCACGCCATCCCGGAGGCTGACGCGCTGGAATTCCTGGCCGCCGCCGACAGCCCACAGCATTAGTCCGGCCAGTGACCTACTGACTCAGCGCCAGGCGCCGAAACGCAACCAGGTCTAAGCCAGGGGAACCGCAGCAACTCCGGCTCCTCGCGCCAGAGGCAATGCATGAGCGCGCCAGGCCGCGGCTCGGACGGGCTCAATGCGCCGAGGCCAACGCAAATGCACGACAACGAGATTCGCTAGGAAAGGATGGCCATGACAGCCGCAGAGACCCTGAGCCCGGGCGATATCGATCGGCTGCACCGCCCCACGTCGTCAACCAACAACTGGATGGGCGAGACAGCGTCCCGGGCCGAACTGGAAACAGCGCTCAACGGCCTGTCCCCGGGTGCCACCGCAGTGCTTCACGATCTCGTGCGAGACATCAGCAACGGCCGCGGCCACGTAGGAGGCGAAGCAATCAAGAAGGCCGTGCTGGCCGCCGCCCCAGATTGGAACAGGCTGACAGACGCCGGCCAGCTGGAAGATGCGATCGACGAGACCATCAGCGACGTCAGACTCCAAACCTTCGGCGAGTGGTGACATCCCCGAGCGTCCAGCCAAACAGCCACAAACACAGCCTGACTCGACACTAGGGCCCTGCAGCGTGAATGAGCCGACAAAAACACAGCCAGCCGGCACTCGGCGCGACTTTCGGGTTGCCCAGATCGGCAACGGCGCGACCGCGCACTACGTCGACGACTACCGCTACCAGCCAGGCCGAACGATATGCGGCAGATGGCTCGCCGAATCAGACGAGGTTCGTGCTGAGCTGGACCTGCCGCTGTGCGGGGTGTGCTGCCGGCGCGACGGCTATCCGACCGAGGCGGAATTCCGCGAGTACCACGTGTGCACCGACTGCGGGGTGGACACCAGCCAGCTGGGCGAAAGCTGCTACACCGTTCGACACAAACTGTGGAACATCGCCTACCCCCTGTACCGCACGGGAGTGGGTGTCGGGTCGTCGCGGCCCTGCGTCGGATGCCTGGAGAAGCGGCTCGGGAGAGCGCTCACGGTCGACGACTTCATACTGCTGCCGGACAGGTACTGGGTAGCTGGCACTCTGGAAAAGCCGACAGTGGCCGTGGTCAAGGTCAACATTGGAGCAAAGATATGGCGCTACATATTCCGTGGGAGATCGTCGATCAAACCACCTGCGACGAGCTGGAAAAAGCCCAAGCGACAAACGTCAACCGGCGCTCCGGATACCACCACAACCCATGTTGGGATGTCGACACCGCCGCCGCGGCAACCGACTCACTGCTCGACCACCTGGCCGCGGCCTGACCCTCCCAGCGCGAACTGCAAGACATCCCGGTGAGCACGTGAACACCAACGGATATCTGGAAGTCCAGGGAGCGCAGCAGCTCGCAACAGAACTGCTCGCCCAGGCATTGCCACGGCGATGGTCACACACCGTGGCGGTGGCCAAGACCGCTGCGAGCCTGGCCAATGTCCTCGCACCCGAAGCCGCTGCAGAGATTGTGTGTGCGGCGTGGCTGCACGACATCGGATATGCACCGGACCTCATCGACACCGGATTTCACCCGCTCGACGGCGCGGCCTACCTGACACGGGAGAACGGCGACGGAAAGAGGATCCCAGCAGAGGTGATATCTCTCGTCGCACACCACACCGGTGCTGCATACGAAGCGCGCGAACGAGGACTCCAAGACCTGCTGGACAGCTATCCGCGGCCCGACGAAACCAAGTTGGCCATCTTGAGTTGCGCAGACCTGTGCAGCGGGCCCGACGGCGCACCGGTGGATCCCGCTGAACGGATCAGCGAGGTCCTCGCCCGATACCCGACCGACCATCCAGTTCATCGAGCGATCACCATCTCCGCGCCCACGCTCGTCGG
This sequence comes from Mycobacterium sp. 134, assembly GCF_048282715.1. NCBI lineage: Bacteria > Bacillati > Actinomycetota > Actinomycetes > Mycobacteriales > Mycobacteriaceae > Mycobacterium > Mycobacterium sp. 134. Next base: position 215,712 of record NZ_JBLVUN010000001.1, on the reverse strand, counting down.
GCAATCTCGCCGCGTCCTGCAAGCGGCCCGGGACGACTGTCGTCTGTGCCAACAGCTGGTCGAGACCCGGCAGGAGACCATCGCGAGACTGCGAGACAGCATCGCACTGAACGAAGCCGAGATCGCCGAGATCAAACGGTGCGATCGCCACACCGACTACCACCGCCAGCAGCTGACGTAAGGAGCTTTGAGCATGGACGCAGAAGAAGCATTGGACCGGATCTGCGTAATCGTCGGATGGGGAAGCAATCCCGACCCCGATGACCCTGAGGAGGCCCTGACGGAGGTCCTGCAGGTGCTCAACCGGTATGTAGCAGGTTGACGTAGGGCGTCACATGAAGAGCGTTTGGGATCACCCACGCATATTGGCTCTGGATGTTTCGTTTGCCGGTTGGGTCATCCAGAACGTTGGCTGGCCGTCCCGCGTCTACCTACCGATCAAACGAGGACGCTGGTGGGTCTGGGTTGGACCCTTCCTCATAGGAAGGCCCGACGACACATGGTGATCGCACACCCCGGTCGACGGTTACCTTGTCAGAATCGGCAACGTTGCTGATCGTCACCGTGAGCCTCGCGTGCAAGCGGCTCACTAAGAACCAGCTGGAGAATCCCCATGATGCCTTTGCTGATCAGATTTCTCGCGGTACTGACGCTGGCCATGGGGATCACGGCTTGCACCGATTCGGTGAGCGCACCGCCGCTCCCGCAAGTAGTCAGTTCGCCTGTGCAACCGGCAGTGTCACCGCTGCCCACCGATGGGACCACGCTCGTCGGCGCCGTCGCTCTGCCGGCTGGGCAACGGATCTTCGCACGAGACAGCGTCGGCGCACCCACCTCACCACCGCTGGCCTGGTACACCGAGGTGCCCACCACGGACGTGCAGCCACTCTGGGAGGCACTGGCACGCCAGTTCCCCAACACGAAGCTGTGGCCTGTGGTCACGAACGGTTTAGATGGCGACCTTGATAGGCCCTGGCGCACAGGCGAACTCGACCCGGTTGAAGACAATGAGCCGATCGAACCCGACCAATGGTTCCGCGACCACGACATCACCGACAACCCCGACTCGCTGGGGCCTGCATACCGCGGCTTGGCCGCCGGCTCATCCGGTCCGCCAGCCTGGCACAACACCAACCTCACCCGCACCGCACCGCCGCCGTACCCGACCACCGGCCTACTGCTCGTCGCCGTCGACCGACCCGCTGACGTCCCGGCCACACTCGGCTGGACCGGGCCGATGAACCACGCACTGACCGCCGCCGGCCTCTCATCCATCCTGCGCTCCTGGGAAGACCGCTTCGGTGCCACCCTGATAGAACTCGACTTCGACACCGCTCAACTTCACGTGCCACGCCCACCTGGCAACGAACAACAGTGCGCGACAGTCGCAAAGGAGCACATCATCACCGCACCCGACATCATCGGACCCTCCACCTTCAACGCCTACACCTCGCAGCTATGCAGAAAAGACACGTGGTTCCTGTGGTGGGACTAGGTGCTGGCCCGGGGCATCAGGACTCAACGGTTGTCGCCGGAATAGTGATCCGACGCTTCATCGGATAGTCGGACGATTCGTCTTCGACGAGAAACGCGTAAACGGGTTCGATGTGATCTTGAAGTTCCATCCAGGAGCGTTCCCAGTAGCCAAAGGACGAGTCGAACGTCAGGCCGGCGTCAAGGAGACCTGCGAAGGCAGCGAAGATCGAATCGAGGCGGACCCACTGCGCCCAATGCGAGATGGAGAACGGCCGGATCGCTGCCGTGCCGACGACAGCATGGCCAAGGTGCCCGATCGTGACGCGACCCCCAGGGCCCACGGAGGGGACGTCGGTTCCGTCGGGAAGGCGTATCAGTGGGGATGCTTCGGGGAAGATTCCATGGGCCGATACTGTCGATTCGACTGTCGATTTGAGTTCGGAGTCGATCGTTGCGTCGTACTCGATTCCGATGCTGCGGTGGTATTCCTGACCGGCGTCGATGATGCGCTGTACGACCCCGGCCAGTAACGGGGCATCAATGTCAGCGTCCGACCATGGCCGGCCAGAAAGAGAGAACTGGTAGCACCCAGGGTCGTGAGGGATCTTCTGGATCCCTTCCTCTAAGCCTGGAATATTGGCCTGCAAGGCGTCCCGCCTGTCGGCTGTCACCGCCAACGTGGGCGGTGGATCGCAGTCGGTGATGTGTTTTACCACCGACTCCAAGGCTTCTCGCGTCAGGTTCAGCCTCGCCTCGTCGGCTGACTCATCGGCCAGGCTCACTGGGCCCTCCAAGCGCAAAAGTCGGCCACCGTCGGGGCGGGCACACTGGTCAGCGTCGCTGTGTCCAGGACGGCGCTCGCCTCGCTACAGGTGGGCCCGAATCCGATCGCGACGCCCTGATCTCGCCGTCGGAGCCCCTGGGTGTCTTGGATGGCGTTGAACCAGGACTGCACGAACGTCTCTCCCGCCCAGAGATGTTCAACGAAGGCCCGCCCACGCATCGACTCCTCGTAGCCGTCGGTGGCGGCTCCGACGAACCCCAACACGATCGCCGGTGTCGCACGCCCACGCGACACCCAGGCCGATTCGTGAGCTTTGACCTGTCGCGTGGTCACGTTGCACGTGTCGAGGACCAGCACGCTAGCCCCGCCCAGGCCTGTGTTGGCCGGAGACCATTCTCCGCAGCGCAGCCGGAATTGGTAGCAGCAGCTGGCGTCCATCCTGCCGTGCGAGCTCAAGTAGGCAATGTTGCTGGCGCGGAGGGCATCCGATGCCTCAACGGACAGCCCACGCAGTCCAAGATCCTCGTCGAGGATTGCGCGCCCGGCGCCCCCGATGAGGCGCCCGAAGTGATAGAGGAACAGCGCCGGCGGCCGACTCGCGTACAGCAGGCTGCGTACTTTCCGCTTGGGCTCGAACTCGGTGCACCACCCGACCGCAACGTCCATGGCTAGCTCTGTGTGGGCTGTGGCGGTTGTTGGGGCGGCGGCGCGCCGCCGCCCCCGCTCTCAGGTGCTGGAGTCGTCGGCGTACGGGCAAGCCCTACGACGAACACGACGATCACGCCCACCAACCAGAGCCCGCCCAGCCCGCAGGCAATGTCGAGCAGGACCGTCCGTGCCTCCGGCAAGAAATACGCGAGAATGAGGGCCGCGCCCGCGGCGCCGAGCACGACCTCCCAACCATCGAACTTCACACCGTGGTATTCGATGCCTTTGTCGCTGCGCTTGGTTCTGATCTTCACGGTTCCCCCCGATCGCGATCTTGCCCCCTGTGGCGGAATCGTAGCCCTGTTACGCGCCTGTCAGGCCCGGTTTTCGTCGAAATTCGACTAGCGACATGGATGGCTGCAACTGGGGTGGAAACAGCCGAGCGAATCAAACGCTATACGAATGCTATTTCGTGATATACGATCGGTGTGAATGAGCCCAACAACCAGGAGGCCACGGTGACCACCACACCTAAGCGCGGCGGCCGAGCACCGCTGGACGAGAAGGGATCGACCCCGATCCCTGTCCGCTTCGGCCTCAGTGACCTCAATCGAATCGACAAGGCGTGGAACAAGTCAGGATCCACCGACCGCAGCGTCTTCATCCGGCAAGCCGCCATCGACAAGGCAGAAACCGTGCTGAACACCGAATTCGAACACCAAGCCGCAGACCTACGCGCCGAGGCCGCCGCGCGCCGAAACGAGAGCGCGGTCCTCACCGCGGTCGAAGGCGAACTTTTCGCCGCGATGGCCGAACTCATCGGCCGCCGCACCCCATACGCCTGGGGCGGTGGAACGATCACCGGCCCAACTCTGGGCATGTCATACGGCGGCAATGCTGCAGTCGAGGCCGCGGCCGGCCTGCGTGTGATCGGCTTCGACGCCGGCAGCCTGGAGCAGTACCTGATCTTCCGCGCATTCCAGATCCAAATCCCACGCACACCAAGAGATCAATACCTATTCGGCCGACCCGCCGCAGAACCCGAACCCGGGGACCTCGTCTTCTTCGAAGAACACATGACCGGCGGGATACCCCACTACGTCGCGACCTACCTGGGCCGCGGCTGCATCGCCGAAGCCCACGGCCCCGGAGAACTCATCGGCATCAGCGCACTCCCGGCGACAGGCGTGCACCTGCGCCGAATCATGCAGAGCGCACCGAACATGCGAGAAGAGGGGTAAGGCAATGGGCCATCAACGACCGTGGAAGGTGTACTTCCACCACGACGGTACGAAGACATTCAGCGACGACGCAGCAATAGACATCTACACCATCGACGAGTCCAAGCCGATCGACGGGAAGTCCTCACACAAGACCCAGGGGGCAGCAGAGGCCGCCGCCCGCAGCGTTTCCCGAAACGGTGGCCAAGCACGAATCATGCTGCACAACAAGGTAACCGGCACAGAATCCGAGATCCGCGTCTACACACCCTACGAAGCGGCCATGGACGACCTACCCGGGCTGGGCGAAACTGCATGACCCAGCCGCCAGCCGACGACCAACGCATCAACATCGGCTCCCAAGCACTCACCACCGACCCGCCAAACATAGGAGCAACCGATGCCTGAGCAACAACCACCGAAACCCCTGGATGACAAGGAGTCTGGCGAAAGTAAATACGCGACTCTTCCATCGCCAATCGACCTCACCAACACGGTCGCCTCAATAGACACGTCCACCACAGAAGTCGAGCACGGCCGCAGCCCCGATCCGAACGAAGGCGCAGACCCGTACCTGCGAATCACCGGCTGGAAGCGCCCGTAGGGGAGCGCATCCGCGATCAGGAATGGCTGTGGCCGCGTGACCGCCCAACACCTTTGAGTATGGCCACCGGATCGCGAAGCACCGCCCCACATCCAATGCACACCGCCCCCAGCGCGGCGCCCCGAGATGGCTCCACATGCCCATCGGGGGTCAAGCACGCGCGGTATTCCGTTCCGCCGGCAGTCCGGCTGACGATGAGCAAGTCGGACTCGATACCCGCCTCGTTGGCATTGCTGTACAGCTTCCGCGCGTTCGCGGCGCACGCCGACGCCGTGCGGGCCCCCGCGAAGAACCCCTTGACCGCGGCCTCGGAAATGAAACGGCCACCGAGTTCGACGTTGTGCCGGATACGCCCCGATCTGCGTCCAAGCCACCAGCGATCCTTGGATTGCTCAACAGCAACAGACATAGGCACCTCGATGTCGAGGACGGTAAGCCGCTCGTAATCGTGCATAGCCAGCTCATCAACATAGGTACGAGGCAACGCATGCCACGACAGCGTTCCCTCCATCACGAAGTTCTCGCCGTAGTACAGCGACACCGCGCGCACACGGTTCGCGGCCTCTGTCGACGCGTTGTGCACCCAACCGGCCAACTCCCCGGGGCTCACACTCTTCCCGTCCGTCAAGACATGACGGTGACGAACATCAAGCAGCCCCACCATCTCTAGACGTGCGAGCAGAATATCCTTGATCTCATCCGGGTCGATACGCCGATACCCGGCATCGGCAATAGCGTTGAGCCTGCTGGTCTTTCCCGCCCCAGGCACACCCGCAGTGACAATCGCAGCGCGCCCATCAGTTGGTGCGTCAGGACGCAGGGCCCGGTATTCGTCGGCAGCTTCTTGAACGACATCGTCGCTGAGGTAGTCCTGAACTGCACTCGGGACGCCAAGCTGCCCTCCTTGATGGAGGGCAGTGAGCTGGGCGTGGATCCTGTTACGAAGCCGGCGGTCTGACTGCGGAGCGGACATGTTCGTACTCCTCGTCACTGAGCAGTCGAAGTTGATGAGCAGCGCCGACCTGATTCCACGTTCCCGGGACAGAACCTTCGTGCGGATAGGGCGCAAACTCGGTAAACGTGTACTCGTAGGCACAGAGCTGCTTGACCAGAACGTCGCGCGGGGTCTCGCCGACAGCAGCGCGCAGGATCAGCTCTTCTGGAGTCTGGGCATCCCCGAGGGCCGCAGCGCCGCGCAGCAACCGACCAACTCGCGGCTGCGTGGTCAGGAGGAGTTCGGCGATCTCTCGTTGACTCTTACCGAGCTTGGTGAGCTCATTCGCCTCACGCATCTCCTCGATTTGGTTAAGACGTTCATGAGCGCGGCGGATGTGCGCTCGTTGAGTGATCCGTTCAATGGTGGTGGCCATGGCCCCGCTCCTTTCCGCTGATACGTATCGTATCACCAATTGAAACGACACGTATCAGAGCACGTCAAAGGGCCAATCCGTCATCAGCACCACCGCAACACTGCGGCGAGCATCCCGATCGATCACGCCACACAGCCAGGCTCCCGGCGGCTACCGCGCCCGCCTGAATCTCGAAGGGGCCATCCCGCGAATGTGGCGAACGCCAGGAGTGGCAGCAAAGAGCATTGCCCCAAGATGGACCGCCGCCGACAACCTTGACGGTTCCGGCGGCGGCTATCGGTTTGCGGCAGAGCTAGACCTGCCCGGTTCCTTTGCAGCGGGAACAGTTCACCCAGTTGCCCATGTTGCTGTGCCCTCCCTTTCCGTTGCAGGCAGGGCATGTCGCCCGCACCATACGAATCAACTTGAACATGGGTCCCTCCTTTATCGCAGCTAGTTTGCTGACAATGAAATGGTAGGCACAGTGATCAACGAGTGGATGTCGATTCGAGTAAGCAAAAAACTAACGCCACTCAGGCTATTGAAATGGAAAGCAAGCAAACAAACTGAGGGTAGGCCTGCCCAACAGCAAAACCCTGTTCGAGGCCCGCGAGCCTCCCCGCCGCCATTCCGACGAGTCGACCGTCAGACGGCTGGTCAAGACCAAACGGGGAAGCCCCCAGCCATGCGTGGCCTTGGGCTCGCCGCGCGACCGCCCGGCGTCCGACCGATTTTGCTGGGACAATGAGCTGATGAAGGGCTAAACCTCACCACGGTGAGGCCTGAGGCGTGATTCGCGTCACATGTTTGTCGTTTTTACTGTTTGCCGCCCCTTCGAAGTAGGACCCGCATCAGGCGGGCCCCGCTTGTGACAAGAAGGGACCACGCAAATGACCACCGACCAGAAAGCCGACCAGCCCGACACCCTCCGCCGCCGGACGCTGAGCGCCACCGCCGCCGGCGCAGGTATCAGCGCATCGAGCACCGCGGTGGCCGAACTGGCCAGGAGCCTGAGCCGCCCCGCGCCGGGATCGACACTGGAAGCATTGCGCCGAATGTCCTCGTCGGTCGCCGCGCTGGCTGAGGCCGCCTCACCACACCGCCCGGGCCTGTCCACCCTCATGAGCACAGGTGCAACCGACGCGGCGCGCAGGCTCATGGAGGCCACACGGCCGCCAACGCCGCCAGCGGGGATCGGTTCGCTGATGCCGAACATCGACGAGCTCACCCGAAAGTTCGCATCAATAGCGGGCCCGGCCGGGGCCGCTGGTATCGCGTCCACAGCCGCGCCGACCCTGACCGGATCAAACCTGACCGATCTGGCCAAGCGTCTCGCCCAGATCCAGGGCAGCAGCTCCCTGATGACGGGAGCCCCTGACATCGCGAAGCTGACCCGAAACATGGCCATCCCGATCCCGGACACGATGAAACTGTCCGGACCGAGCGTCGGTGTGGCAGCAAGGTTTCGGGCCGATCACCTCGCCAAGGCAGCATCCCCCGGGATCGCTGAGTCGCTGAAGACAATCCTGACCCCGCCCGGTGTCGGCCCCCTGACCGATCCGCTCGGGCACCTGCGCGGCCTGGCCAGCGTCCCGCGGTCCACGATCGAAACCCTGATGCGCGGCGGCGCCCCGGGCGCGGCCAGTCTGCTCCCCGCCACCGCGATTCCGCGAGGACTGAACATCCCCGACTGGCTGACCACCCAGTCCGGCGCCACCGCACTCGCACGATTGGTGACACCAACCACGGGAACTCACACCGACCTCGCCAGCCGGGTCTCCAAGCTGATGTCCCTGCAGATGCCTGCCTACCGATCCCCACTGCCCGAAGCGATGAAGTCCTGGGCCCCCGCCGAAGCCATCGCCACCATGATGCGGTCATGGTGGCCCCTGGCCGAACGCGGACTCAAGCAGGCCGGCACGGCACTCAACGCCGCACTCGGCGCCTGGGACGCCCTGGTGCAAGACGCAGCTGACGCCTACGAAAGGGTCAAAAACCTACTGTTGAACTGGCTCGGATTCGACTTCCCCACCAAAGAACTGGTGGCCTCCGCGATGCTGGTGCTGCTCGACCTAGACCTATGGCTACCGATGCGCGCGTTCGCAGCCGGCGGCCACCGCGACGTGGTTGCCACGCTCCGCCGCCTCACCCTCAGCGAGCACCGGCGGGCCAAGCGCTTGACCACCGATCCCGACTTGCGGTTCGGCGGACACCCGTTGCGGTCCCTGGAGGAGCCGATCGGTCATGACTACGCCACCGGCACAGTCATGACGCTCAAGGACCTTGTCGCCGATCGCGCCGCGATCGACCCGGCCGAAATGGACGACGGAGCAATCACACACCCAGGCCTGGCGCGGGTGTGGTCGAAGCTGACCGACCGCGAACGCGAAATGCTCCTCGAGAAGGCCGCGACGCCCCACACAACGTGGCCCGCAGCAGCGGCCCGGTGCGGCTTCAGCCGTGAGGAGGCTGAGCGGACCCGCCGCAAAATCGCATACCTACTCGGGTAAACGGTCAGCGTGGCCCGGCCGCGACGTGTTGGCGCAACAGCGCCCGCACCCGGGCCGGGACGCTGCGCGGCGGGCCGGCGTCATCCTTTCCCGCTGCCAGGGCGGCATCTTTGCGTTCACCGGGCTTGACGGCTGTCGGATCGTGAATCCGCCATGGCGACGCGCGGTACTCCGGCGGCAACGCAACAATCTCCAGCACGGTCTCGATGTCCTTCGGCCTGGGCCCAATCGCACCGCCAATGACCATGGCGTTGGCCAACCCCATTTGCGTATGCCAACCCCCTTGGCTTAGGGTTGGCGGCATGACGACGACCGGAGCCACCGCCGACGCCCGCTACGACCTCCCCGGCCCCCACGTACAGCTCAACGAATCCGACGGCTGGTACGGCGAACCCTGGTGGGGCCTCAACCACGGCTACTACGGCGTGACGACGCCGACCGGCCACGCCCGATGGGTGATCGAAGCACTCGACGGAATCCCTGGTCTGGACGGTGATGCAACCTCAACTGGCTACCGGGACGCGCTCACCCAGGTCGACCAGCACAGTTCGGCCATCTCCCACGTCGTGGCACACCACGGCGGCTGCGATGGGACAGGCATCCGGCTGCGGATCGACGCCCGCGCCGGCGAGTTCGTCGTGTCCAGCTTCGACTCATTCGAACAGCTCGGCGTGATCCACGCAGACGGCTCCTTCACGGTCCAGGCCCAACCGGTGGCCCACCGAGTCGAGCCGTACACCGGGCTGACGTACCGATAAGGAAAGGACGACGCCGCGCGCGAAACCCAGCGCCCCAAACCAAGTCTCACTGAGCTGCCCCGATTCCTTGGCGCTCAAAGCTATCAACCGGCAGGGGGAATCTCGATCGGAGCACCGAACGGATCAATGACGATCCCCACACCCCGCATCAGCTCAATCGAACGATTCGTGTCCATCACGCTCTTCACGTCGCCCTCCAGCACCATGTACGCAGCACGGTTCACCCGCTCGTAAAACTCCATCATCGAGTCCAAGCTACGAAAAACCGGCACATACCGGACACCGCTGCGTTCAAGTAGAAACACCTTCTGCGCGCCGTCCTTCGTATCCCCAAAAGGCGTGGAATAGAACACTTTCAGCCGCCAAACATCAGCACCCTCCACCGGCGCAACAGGTGAACCCGACGATGGTGTGAATCGGCCAGGGGAGCGCACCGACCACACCGGGCCGGCAAGAGCGTGGGTGATCTGCTCGCGCACCACCCGCTCCAACTCCTCCCGATTCGGCGGCAATCCTGGAGCATCCCCGGGTTCGGCAAGCAGCACAACCGGATTGGCAAGCCCCGCAACATCCACAGTCCCGACCGGCGTCAGCAACGTGGCCGGCAAGATGGCAACTTCACGCTCCTCAGGGTGGCGCGAGAGCGGCCCGACAAACCGACCCGTGACCGTGACGATCGCCGCAACCCGGTCCGCGGTGAAGTTCTCACTGGCGATCCGAGGATCCGCCGAGGTAGGAAGAACCGCCGACACCGTGAAGGACTCCCGCGGCGGCAAACCACTCATGCCGCGATAGGTAATTCCCGGCGTCGCAGGAAGCTGGGCAATCGCATCAGGCACTCGCACAGCTGTGTATACCGCAACCAGGCCTCTTGCCGGGCATGCAGGCCTATCGATGTACCGCCGCTAACCAAACGGTGCGATCTCGCCCCCAGGGAGTTCAGCGCCGAAGCGGGTTCCGGGATGGGCTCCTAGACCTTGTTGGCATCAAAAGCCTTCACCGCTGCTGCACTCCGAGTACGATTTCACCGCAACTGGGAGCCTTTGCTGTCGGGGGAGGGCAGTGACATGTCCGCAGGCGTCAAATGGGTTGCGATGTGGTTCTTGGCGGTCTGCGTCCCGGTGTCGATCCCATTTGCCATCCTGGTGGCCGTCGGAATATTGAGCGACGCGTTTGGCTCTGCGCCCGAAGTGCCGTACTTGCCGCTGTTTGAAAGGCTGACGGGTTTAGGGCAGCTCCTACCCACTGGACTCGCGCTTCTATACACGGGAACGAGGGAACTCTTCTCGGATGAAGTGCCCGCGCCGATAACAAGCCCGAGAGGTAAGGGACTCTATGGCGCCACCTGGTTTTTCGGAGCTATCGCGGTCACGGTCTTCGTCCTGATTCAACGGACTGTGCTGGACATGCAAGGGTCCGTGCCATACGACACCCAACAGGGGCAGGCGTGGACCTCGCTAGGCCTTTTTGCCGTTTGCGCCTGGATCACATTCACCAACGTCTATCTGTCGACTCCTGCGCCGAAGCCGCCGCCGACGCCTGCGCCGGCATCCGAATCCTCTGACAAAACGGTATCCGCATGAGCACGGGTGTAGTCATAGCTTGTATTGCCGCCGCAGCGGCGGGTATTGCCACCATTGCGCTACAAGTGCCCCTGGTCAGAGACAAACACCGCCAGTTAGTCAGCTCGAAACCGCGGACAGTAATCGTCGGCTCAACGGCGTCGCCCGAGCCCGACAACCTTACAAACGCAAGCAATTCGGATGGCACGTCATCCGAGCCTCTACAGGCTGATGCGGACTCCCTCAACGTTAGGCACGACCCGACGGACAGCCAAAATCCGGTGGCTGAATCGCGCGCGGCGACAGACGCTACTCACCACGAACCAGCGGAGGGCGGTACCGATGCGCCGCACGAGGAACCTTTGACGGTAGTAGTTGAGGTCGGCGGCCGCAGCATTCCGGTCAAGTTCCCTGACGGTCTTCCAGTTCTAATCAATCAGGGGCACAACGTTATTCGCCGAAAGCCCAAGGCCCGCAAGCGCGGCAGCGGCAGCGCGACGGCGGCATCGGGTGACTCGGTGACCGCACCGATGCAGGGCACCGTGGTCAAGGTGGCCGTCGAGGAGGGCCAGGAAGTGTCCGCGGGCGACCTCGTGGTGGTCCTGGAGGCCTTGAAGATGGAGAACCCGGTGACGGCCCACAAGGGCGGCGTCATCACCGGCCTGGCCGTCGAGGACGGTGCCGCCATCACCCAGGGCACCGTAATCGCCGAGATCAAGTAGGAGCCTCACCGGCCGTCATGGACCGCCAGGCCCTGACGGGTTCTTTGGCTCAGTCGATCTCGCAGACGACTGGGTGGCGTGAGAGCGGCCCGACAAACCGACCCGTGACCGTGACGATCGCCGCAACCCGGTCCGCTGTGAAGTTCTCGCTGGCGATCCGAGGATCCGCCGAGGTGGGAAGAACCGCCGATACCGTGAAGGACTCCTGCGGCGGCAAACCAGTCATGCCGCGATAGGTGATTCCCGGCGTAGCAGGAAGCTGGGCAATCGCATCAGGCACTCGCACACCTGTGTATACCACCGCAACCAGGCAGCTGGCCTGTATGCAGACCGCGGCCAGGCTGCGGGGCGGCCGTGCCGCAATGCCGATGTACCGCCGCTGGAACACCGCATCTAGAACGCCCTCAGGCAGAAGTAGGACCGACACCTTTGCCGAACTTACTGCCCAACATGTCCTGTGAATCACGTGGCGATGAGGCTGGCGGGGCAACAGGATTCGGGTCGTGACCCGCCTGCGCCGGCAGCACAGCCGAGTGTTCTGCCAGCACATAATCTGCCAGCTGCGCCACTGTCGACCGTTGCTCCCAGATCATCGCAGGTGGCAGCGGAACCCCGAATGCCCTCTCGATAACACCGCGAGTGTCGATCATCGCCATGGAGTCGAGTCCCTGCTCGATCAGCGGCCTGTCGACGTCGATCGCATCTTGATCCACCGCGAGAGCATGGGCCACGATCTCACAGAAAATCGCGACGATCGATGCCTGTGTCCACTTGAACTTTGCGAAGATCTCACGCTGTCCCGCAGGGCCATTCGCCACCCCAACTTGCACATCGGCACCGCTATCGCCGTGCAGGACCTCGCCCCGCTCGGCCAGCCGCCGCACCTTCTCGACCTGTGCGGCACTAACCCGACCACGCAGCTGGCGCGCCCCGGCGGTACCCAGCGACGACTCCTCAATGAGACGATCGAACTCCGGATCGTCGTAGTCGTTGTTCGCTCCGCGCTTATCAGTCATCGCCGTGTCCTCCCAACCGACCGCGAATATCTTTGTTCCGCAGCCGATAAAGCCGTCCCTCGACTGCCCGCTCGGTGATGCCGAGCAGTTCGCCGATCGCTTCTTGCGAGTAGCCAAGATCAGTGAGCTGCAAGAGGGCGTATTCCTTGCCGCTCAGTTCACGAAGCACCCGCTCAAAATGGTCGGCGTCGACAACTGCCCTCTCCGGATCGTCAAACATGTGCGTGGCCCGTGCCACCTCAACGATGCGGTCACTGTGATCGCGAAGCGTTTCCGGGTCCGTCGACCGGTTGTGCCCCCAGATCTGCTCATGGCGGCTCCACCGGCGAAACTCGTTGTTGAACGCCTGAATACACGCCCCGACGAAGAACGTCGTCAAGCTGGCCCCACCGTCTGGACTCCATCCGGTGCCAGCCAGGCCGGCGTCCCGGAACTTCTTCAACGCCCTGGCCGCGGTCTCGGCGCACAGCTCTGCGCGGACGTCTGGCTTCGTTTCCAGCTCCCTCGACTCGGTATCGGTGTGGGGCAACGGCCGGCCGATGTCGCGGACCTTGGCGAAGATGTAGCCGGTACGCATCCACGCGTCCAGCACGGCCCAGCCGTAAGCCGCCAGGTCCCCGGCCAGCCGATCCCATCGCCGGCCGCAGAACCCTTCAACACGCACAGCCTCGAACAGCTGCCCGTCGCGGTTGTGGCGCCGAACCCGCTCGGCCAGGAGTTCCACGTCAGCCCGGACCTGCTGGGGCGAATGCTCAAGTACCTCATCCTCGGAAACTGGAACACCGAAAAGAAGAGCCGAATCGGCGTTGTCATCGTCGAAACTGGCGTCATCGGCCCATGGATGTTGTAGGTCATCGCCGCTAGCGGCAGAACGAGACTCCACCGGGCGCACCTCCTTCATCCCTGGGTCAAGGTCAATACGATTCGAACAACTGCCAAGAACTCACCTGCATGTCAGGCACAACGTGCTCGCAAGCTCCGCGCGTCGTCCCCAACAACCAGACGACTTCTTATATGTCGCGGCGTGGCGGCTAACCCACGGAAAATCCGAAGAAAGTCCAAAAAAAGATTTTACCGCTCTGAACTGCGCAAACCCGTGGGTTGAACGAGCATCGGCGACCTAATACCTCTACGAGAGACCGACAACTCGAAAGGTAGCGACCCGTGCCCAGCCCCAAACCGCCCAAGCTCCTGCCGCTGCGGACCGCCGTCATTCTATTGTTCGCACTGCTGATCGGAGCGCTCGTCGCCGGCGTGACCTTCCTCGGCGCCCGCGACCTCAACAGCGCGGCCTTGACCGGCGGCGGGGCCTTCGCCGCCGCCGTCCTCTGGCTCGACAAGATCATCGCCACATGAGCTCACCAAGCGCTCGTGATAACACCACTACCGGGCCCTCGGTGGGCCACATCTATCAGCAGCCCCGGTTCAGCCGCAGCCAAGACCGCACCGATGGCAGCGCCCCCGGGGGCAGTTGCATTCGAGTAGTGCATTACTCATTCGGTCGACCCGGACTTTTGGGAAACTCACCGTAGGTGGGCCAACGCGACAACGGCCTGAACCAGCTCATCCCGTGATCTGAGGGGGTCACTGTGATCGACTACCGCACCCATTTCGCCCTGCACGCCGAGTTTCTGACTCGCATGCAACATCCAATGCCAGGCGACGGTGAGCCCATCCGCGACGCCTGGTCGGCGCCGGCCGAAGATCGACCAGACATGGCACTGCTGGGATGCCTGGTCGACCATCTCGTCACCCACGCCAACGACGACTTCGAACTCAACCGCCTCCGCGAAGCGGCCACATTGTGGCGTGCCGGCTTGAAACTGTGGGACAAGCTGGCCAGCCTGCGATCCCACCTGGAACACGCTCTGACCAACCCCGCCGCAGCGGGATCGGTCGACGAATTCAACAACGCGGCCAACACAATCCCAGCGCTGCGCAACGAATTCCGCCGTATCGCCGACGGTCTCTTCAACCTGCGAACGACGCTGCTGACCATCCCTTACCTTCAACCGCACCCACGCCAACAAGGGCTACCCGTCGAGGACTGGGGCTACGCCGACCGATTCCTCAGCCGCGCCACCCACCGACTCCTCAACGAAATCCCAGAAGGAAGCCCCGAAGTCGCAGCGTTCAAAGCCGGGGTCCTATCAAGCTACCTCGGCAACATGTTCGGCTCGGCCTACCTCGGAAGAACCGTAGGAGGCCCGCGGCGCCTACACCGCTACCGCGACCGCGTCGCACGAAACACACTCGGAACCCACTACTACATCGAAGGCGGCGTCATGAGCCTGTCCGAGGCCGCTGAACGCCTCTCCTTCGGCGCCGCGGCCCCCGACGACATCGCCATACCCCCAGACGTGCACGATGCCCTCTTGGCCGGACTGAACTCCGCATTCCCGGCCATGCCCGCCAGCGCCGACCTCAACGAAGGGCTACGCCGACTAGTCGAATCACTCCAACTGCTAGACAGTTTCACCGTCCCGGACCTGCCCACCCCCATTCCGCTGCCCCTGCTGCAAACCACCGCCGTCGACGAGTACGCCGCCAACCCCACGACCGCCGGCGGAACCCTGCACACCAACGGTCTGGGCAGCGGACCACCCCAAGCGGGATCCCCGGGCGGGATGAACAACGTCACCAATGCCGACACACCCCCAGCGATCACGCCAGGATGCAATTACGCCATCTGGGCACTCATCTGGGGCCTGCAATACCTGCCCGCCTGCATCGCCCTACTCGACGAGGGAAAAGACTGCACCCCCCAAAGCGTGCACGACAAATGGGCCCAGTGGCTCAACCCAAAACCAGGAGACCCGCAGGAAGAACCAATCCCCGTCGTCGGCGTCAGCGGCCAGTTCCTCACCGACGCCAGCACCAACGGGTTCGGTGCACACCTCGCCAACGAACTCCTCGGCATCCAGATCACCCTCTGGCAACTGTTCGACACATCCCAGAACTTCCTCGTCGGAATTGGACTCATCTATCCCACCGCCGACCATCTCGAATCCATAGCATTCAGCCAATTCCTCAGCGCACCACCAGATCCCAACTGGCCACGACTATCGGACCCCTACCCGATCACCACCTACATGACATACCCCAGCGGCTACACCGAAAAGCCACAGCACGCACCCAACGCCGCAGACATCCCTTCCGCTGACCGGCTCCGCGGCGGCTTCGCCGAAATGGCCGCCCACCACCTCAACGACTTCGAAACACACCCCACCAACATGGACCTCGACGCGGATCGAGGCCTCAAACATCCATGCTGGACCGTGACGCAACCAGGCCACATCAGCGACCAACCAGTCCCAGTCACCATCCTGGGCTTCTACGAGCTGTGAGGTAATAGCGATGGCACTCGACAACGAATACCCCGACACATACGGAACATGGCTCGTCATTCCCTACTTCACCGGCGATAAAGGCCTCCCAAACAGCCAACGACCCCTCGCCAACGTCACACCACCAGCCGGACAACCAGCACCGATCTACTGGCTCTGCAACGGAATTCGAGTCGAAGGCAACCCACTACGCAAATACATCCCCGACCAGCCCACAACCATCGAAGTCGACGTCGCCAACTACGGCGGCGGCACCAACGTCGCAGCCATCACCGTCACCCTATGGTGGGCACCACCCAGCCCAGGATTCCCCCCGAAACTCACACCATTCGGACAAGCCATCGTCAAAGCCAGATCCCGCGGCGGACACACCACCGCCAAGATCACCGGAACCATCCCCGACGGAGCAGGCCCCAACGGCCACGTCTGCCTACTGGCACAAGCCACCGCCGTCGGAGACCAAGTCACTGGCAACCCAGCCCCAGGAGCAGAACGCCACTGGGCACAACTCAACATCGACTCGATCAACGCCGAGGCCGACGGCAAGTTCGCCACGATGTTCATCGCATCCAATTCAAGCCACCAACCGAAGACCTACCACCTGAGCGCACAGATCACCGACACCCGCTCAGCCGAACACCTCGCCGAACTACTCGACACGCAAATCGCCCGCGACCCCGCCATCACCTTCGAACTAGCAAGCGGCGACACCAAGTCCAGCGACGACCGGCCACTCGTCCTGCACCTCGAACCCCACCAATCAGTCGAAGTCCTACTACAAGGCCAAACCCACCAACAAGCCGACGAAGTCACCATCATCGAGATCAGCCAACACGGCGCCGCCGGCCCCTCACACGACATACAAGGCGCGCTAGCAATCGCGATCACCCGCTGACCTCAGTGCTCCACGCGGAGGCCGCGAGGCGTTCGCTGTGGCGACACGACGGCGACCATCAAGCGAAGATCGTGAGGTGCGCAAGCAGCGCCTCGGCCGCGTCGACGATCGCGCCGCTGTCTGCGATCGCGGCATGGGCCTCCGACACTTCGACGCGTTCGCCGGCGTAAGCCGGGTATTCCAGTTCGGCCCGGCGGCGGCGCAATACCGCGAAAGTGGCGAAGCGACGGCCGAACTGCGCCTTAGCCGCGTGCTCCACGGCGAGGTGGCCACCCCTCTGAGTTGCTCGTAGCCCTTGTTGCGCCAGAATCGCAACAAGGGCGAATCGTGCAGCGTCGTAGGCCGTTACGTATGCAGTGGCGGGGTCGGATTGCGCGATGTTCTCGGCGGTGGCGAGTTTGGTGCGTGCGTCGGCTACCCAACCGGCGCCGGCGGCTTGCGCGCCGGTGATCCGTTGAAGTTCACCTGCGGTCAGGGCGGCAGTGATGTTGGCGCGGCCCGTATCCCAACTCACGACGCGGCCGCAGCGGCCGCGTCGATCTCGACGACCGGGTTCGCTTTGATATCTGCGCTGAGCGAGTCCGAAGGGTCATCCCATCGCTTGCGGGAGGCAATGACCGGGTTGACAGGCAGCCCAGTGATCTTCTCGACGTCGTCGGCGGCCGCATACACCGCGGCGCGGTCAGGGCTACCGATCAGCAGAATGTCGAGATCATTCGGTGGTGGGCCAGGTTGCCCCTGATAGCGCGCGGCCCAAGACCCGTAGATGAGGATCCGATCGATGCCAGCTATGTCAGCGAAGGCATCGCGCACCGCGAGATGTGGGCCCATGGTGCCCAGGGCGATCTCGGTGAGCGGCGCGACCATGCGGTTGCCAGCATTCGGGCGCAGTAGGCGTGAACGACCGACCTTGCGGGTCGCCAAGATCTGGGCATCGACGAGCCTGGCGACTTCGTCAGAGACTGTGGCCTGCGGAATACCGAGATCGCGGGATAGGTCCGCGACGGTTTGATCGGTGGTCGGGTGGAGCAGGACTGCAGCCAGGATTTGCGCTTGAGCGGTCGATCGGAAGACCGGAAACAGCGCCGGGGCATCACTACGCATAAACCGATGTTATCATCGGTTTATGCGATGCGACATCGCTAGGCCGCATCCAGGTAGCCGGTACCCGCGGAGATCCTTCGACAACGTCGGTCGTCATGGGATGCGCTCGATGTCTGGCCCGTAGTCGCGGAAGTGTCGCGCGCGATGCTGCTGGTTCATGTAGCGGTCGAACCGGTGCAGACTGAGCGCCCAAATGACGGCTACCAGTGTCCAGACGAGCCACAAGAGCGGGGCGCCGATCATTGCGAGCATCACTGCGAAGACGCCTATGGCGACCAGTAAGACGCCGCTCAGGGCTGCCACCCAGTAGGTGGCGGTCTGATGCTTGCGTGGTCCAGCGTCGGCCATGGCTAGGACTGTAGATCAGGACACCGACATCGCTTTTCACTCCGGGGTCTCATCCGAGCGGGTGGTCTTGACGAACGCGCGTCACCGCGCTGGGCTGGGTTGCCGTCACAATGAGTTAGGCAACGTCATGCTCAGCCCAGGGCGGAGACGTCGGCACCACCAAACAAAGCCTGAACACGGAGAGTCGAAATGTCCGACGACGCAGCCGAACCCGGATCACAGCAGCAACCCGAGGAGACTGTGGCCTACAGACTTCAGCAAGTACTCGACCACGTGCACCAACTCGGCGCCGACCACGAAACGACGCTGGCAGCACGCGCCAACCTGGGCAACCAACGCGGCCTAGCCGGCGACCTCACCGCCGCACTCGTCGACCTTGAGATCACCACCGATCGGTGTATAGCCGTACTGGGCACCGACAACACAATCACCCTCGCGGCAGCCGGGATGCGGGCCTACTGGCTAGCCAGGAGCGGAGACCGCTCAGCGGCCATAACCGCATACGAGAGGCTATGGCCGAACGCGGTCTCACTACTCGGGCCCGACCACCCCACCACAGTGTCAATCCAGCACAGCTACAGCGATATTTGCGACTGGACCGACAACCCCGGAGGCGCCGCAAACACCTATGAGGAAATCCTGGCCGCCAACACCCGCAACCTAGGACCCGACCACCCCAACACCACAGCGGCCGCCACCACACTCGAACACTGGCGCACAGAGGTCAACGATCTCGCCGACATGGCCCGCGACATCTACACCGACCAAGAGCGCTACGAATCCGGCAACGACAACCTCACCCACGAGCAGCAGATGAGAGTCGACACCGCCATCGCCGAAGTCATCAGCAGCCACGACTCCGCAATCGACGGCGTCGTCGAACTGCACACCGAGCTCGCCGCCTTGACCCGCGACCGAGGACCCGACGACCCCGAGGTCCTCGACACCAGAAGCGCGCTCGCCGGCCAGAAGCTCACCGCCGGCGACATCGACGGCGGACTCTCCGACTACAAAAACCTCATCAGCGACCTCACACGCCTATACGGACCCGCAGACCCGCAGACCTTCAAAGCTCGCCGACACCAAGCATTCGCCCTCGACCACACCCCACAAGGCATCAACGCCCGCATCGCAGCACTAGACATCTTGCTCACCGACGAGCTGTCAGCCCTAGGACCCGACGATCCTGTGACAATGCAGACCCGCATGTACCTCGCCGGCTCCAGAGGGCTGCCAGAAGAGCTGCACGCCGTACTGGCCGATCAAATCCGCGTGCTCGGAGCGAAACACCCCGACGTCAACCTAACCCGACACTATCTGGAGTCAGCGCTCAAATCAGCCGACCTCGGCAGATAGAGATCCGGCCCGCTCCCAGTTGCCTGGTGCGGGCCGAACGATTGACATCAGAACACCCGATCCGATAGATGCCCGCAGCAGGCATGTGTCTGCCCCTCCGGATCTGCCGATTCGTCGTCCACGGACACCGTCGTCGGCTTCGGCCACACCGATGACGGTGCCATGAAGATCGAACTCGAGGACTTCGGGAACGACGGCACCGGATCCACCACCCCCGCATCCGCGGTGGGGAATTTTGGGGTGTGAGGGGGGAGGCCGGGTGGCCCAATGATCAGGTGGTGAAGAAGTTCTCCCAAATGATGGGGCTGCCCGACGAGGCATCGGACCGGTCTCGTCCGGATGCACTCCGAGCACCCGTCTCGCCCGCGTATGCCGATCCGCCACGCCGAAGGGTCAAGGAACCACGGAACCCGAAACTCGGGAACAATCTGAATTGCCAGCGAGGCCTCCGGCAGATACGTCTCTCTCGGCCGGAGGCAGGCAGTGAAAAGAAAGGAGTGCTTGGCGCTCACCGTAAGTCGAAAGTAGAGGTAGTGGGCAGGGCTGAACACCAATCGCATCGCGCACAGACTCCGCGCCACGCCGAACCGCGGCGGAAACGCAAAACCGGAAAGTAGGACACAATTCTCCAAGCTGCACCGGATGTTTGGAGCAAGAGGCCACCCATGGCACGCACAGAAAGGAACGCAGTCTGCCCCAAAAAAATATGCGTGACAAGTGGTGGGTGTAACGGGCCGCCCGCCGTTACGGTCCAGAGCTGGAGACGAAACCCGTCGTCCTGGCGGCCGTCGCCTATAGACCCCGACACGGTTTCAAAAACCCAAGGAGGAACGCCGATTAGGAAGCGACACAACAAAAAACAACCCGAAACAACGCAGTCGCCCCAGAAAAACCCTGCCAGGCATCACGGGGGCGACTGCTGTACCCCAACTCGCAACAGAGAAGAGGACATCACCATGATAAGACCTTTGCGAACACCCGGCGGGCACAACTGCCCAATGTTGCTACTGGTCGCCCTATGGGCCGTAGGCGTCACCGTGCTCATATTCCGCGAACCGGCCGCCGCAGCAGTGTTGATGGCGATGGTTCCGATCGCTGCACGCAACGCCTAACTGCCGAACCTCCGGCCAGGCCCGTGCAAGGCCGGAGGTTCGGCAGATCCGTGGCGTTGGTAAGACAGGGAAGAACGGCTTGAGCGAGGACGATCGTCACGTGTCCGCGCGACGAAACTTCGGCGCGAGCTCCCAGAAGTCGACTGCGCCGATTGCTTCGGCGATCACTGTTGACGAGTCGTCAGGCTTCGGGTGCGGGCCGTAGAACTCGCTGCCGGCGAGCGAGATCCCGGTGGGCTCCAGACTGGTATTGATCGCCTCTCGGTACGCCGCGGCAAGTCCCTCGGTGTCGAAATCGTCAACATGGTCGCCAAGCATGTCCCACACGCCCACTTCGAAACTGCCTGAGCCGCAGTAGTTTGCCCAAGATCCGTACATGGTGGTTGAGGTCATCGGCTTACCCTACTTTCGGTAGTCGTTGTGTATTTGGGGCGGAATCGCCCGGGCCACCGCATTTTGGGATTTGGGCTCATCCGCGCGCGCGTGGGCCGCACAGAGCGTGTTCGGTGTAGACGGGGTACAGGTGGGGCTCATCCGCGCGCGCGTGGGCCGCACCCTTACTGACAAGCGAGGATGGCAGAGGTCTCCGCGATTTTGGATGACCAGTCGATTGCTCGGCTGGGGTGGCCACGCCGCCGAAGCGGACATGGTCTTCGCGCTTCAACGCTGCGCCTGGCGTAGTCCTCACACGGGGTGAGGGGCCGGCGCGGCTCGGCGCGCGTTTAACGTCTCCCCGGTGCCGGGGGCGACGGTCACCGCGTGGGCGGCAATGTTGCGGGCCGCGTTCACATCTCGATTGAGAATGAGAGTGCACGCGGTACAGCGGAACACACGATCAGCGAGTGTGAGCTTGACTCTCGCTCCACACGCTGAGCATGTCTGGCTGGAAGGAAACCAACGGTCGCACAACGCGATCGAGGATCCGTACCAGCAAGTCTTGTATTCGAGTTGGCGACGCAATTCGCCGGGGGAGACATCGAGAACCGAGCGGTTAAGGCCAGCTTTGGCTTTCACATTTCGCCCCGGCCGCTCAACGGTGCCACGGGCGGATCCGGTCATGCCAGCCACGTTGAGATCCTCGATCGCCACCGTGCGCCATCCCGTAGCGAGCTGCTTGGTCAGCTCATGCAGTGTGCTGGCGCGGCGTTCAGCCACCGCGTGATGTAGCCGGCCGACGCGCGCCGCGGCCCGTCGCCGCCGCTGCGACCCCTTCTCGGTCCTGGCCAGTGCACGCTGGGCCCGGCAAAGCTGGTGGCGCGCGTGCCGCAGATGGCGTGGATTGTCGATCAGAGTGTCATCGGACAGCGCAGCGAGATGGTTCACTCCGACG
This sequence comes from Mycobacterium sp. 134, assembly GCF_048282715.1. Classification (NCBI taxonomy): domain Bacteria; kingdom Bacillati; phylum Actinomycetota; class Actinomycetes; order Mycobacteriales; family Mycobacteriaceae; genus Mycobacterium; species Mycobacterium sp. 134. The sequence continues at coordinate 193,571 of NZ_JBLVUN010000001.1, read as the reverse complement.
TCGACACCGATGGTGCCGGCGGCGCGCTGGCGACGGCTCGCCGAAGCGGCCACGGGGTTCACGGTTTTGACGAGGACACTCGCATACCAACGATGACCGCCGCGGGAGATCGTCACGGACTGGATCACCGCACCACGAGCGATCGCCCGACGTAGACGTTTCGTGGAGTCGTGAACACGCAACGAGCCCAAGCGGGGCACGATGATTCGCCGGTAGTTGGTGTCGTCAGGTCGGATCGTCGGCCGGTTGACATCGTGGTGGATGCGGAACGAGTCGCGGCTGCGGTTCTTCTTCTTGAAGCGAGGCCGCCCCACACGTCGACCGGCGCGCTTACCTGTCAGCGATGACATCCAGTTGTTCCACGCGGCGTCAGCGTCGGCAAACGCGGACTGAAATGCGTACGTAGACACGGTATGCCACCAAGGACAATCGCCATCGACGCCGACCCGATCATCACCTTTTATCGCGTTCAGAGCCTTCTGAATGGCAGGCTTGGTCGGCACATTCGGGGCCTCGCGGGCCGCGTCTCGGGGATCAGCGCCGGTGGCTACGAGCTCGGCGACGGCAGCGCGGCGCGCATCCAGGGCTTCAAATTTGCGGGCCAGCGCGTGGTTGAATGCCCACCGGGCCGCGCCGGCATGCTGGCGCACCGAAGCTTCCTGTGCGGCGGTCAGATCCAACGCGAACCGGAAGGCCCGCAGATCCTCTGGATCCGTCGTGTCTGGTGCCATTGGTTCAGCGCCCTGCTGTCGATGGCCGCACGAAACGCTGGGGTCGGCGGGCAGGGCGATCGATCCAAGCGAGGCTTCCGCGGTCGAGGAGCATCCGCGCGCGCGTGACAGCGACGTAGGCCACCATGGCGTCTGCCTTGGCGTTGTCGGGACTGCTCTCGCCGCTTGGGTAGTCGTCGCCGATCGCGACGGTATCCCATTCTCGGCCTTTCGATGAGTGCGCGGTGCTGACGACGACGTCTGCCTGCTTCTCGTCGACTAGGGAGTCGGTCGCTTCGATCACAGCTTCAGGGCCGTGGGCGTCGATGAGGTCGACGAATGGTTTGAGGTCGCGGCCGGCGTCTTCCTCGGTGAATTCCTGCAGGGCGGCCCAGCTGGTGAAGGCGAACAGTTCGGGGTGGCTGGTGCGGCCAGTGGACTTGAGCTCTGCCGCGGCGGTGGCCAGCTGTCGGATCATCTTGCCTTTGCCGACCAGAGCTACACGGTGCCCTTCGGCGAGCAGCCGCATCACCTCCGCCATGCCGCCGGCGTTCGTACGGCACAGCACCGCCTTCGGCAGATCCAGCGACGCCAACTGCGACTGCAGTGACGAATTGCCGGTCAACCGTAGGCGGGTTCCGATGCGAGCCAACCACTTGTTTGCCTCATCGGCGATCACCGGCCCGAATCGCCACGACTGCGACAAGTACAGAACCTCGTCGGCGTTCCAGCGGTCGAGCGCATCAATCGCGCCGCGCCACCCGTAGAGGCTCTGGCAGCTGTCGCCGACCGCGATCTGCTGCGCATCCTGATCCTGAACAAGTCTCGCCACCAACGGATTTGAATCCTGGGCCTCATCAAGCATCACCACATCGACGTCCAGCCGAGGCCGCGTCAACGCCCACATCTTCAGGTAGTGATCATGCTCAAATCTCAGGGCGCCGCTGCGGCTGCAAATGTCATCCCAGGCCCTCCGGGCGTAGGGGAGCGACGCATGGACGAGGTCATCGTGATCCTCACCGATCACACCATTCTGGCGCGGCACATGCTGGTCGGTGATCTCATCATCAGCCGAGTAGCAGAACCGCTGCACCGCACCAATGCTGATGCGCGCCATCTGCGCCGGCGAGATCCGCTTCGACCTGCCAAGCTCGACCCACGGAGTGCCCAGCACTGCCGCGGCCTGCTGACTGGTCTGACGCCCCCCGTTGAGCCGATGCCGGTACTGCCAGCCGATCGCGCCATTCGCCAGGGAGTGGGCCGTGCGGCACTGCACGCGCTTCGGGAAACTGCCCGAGGCCTCGTCCGCGATGGCCCGGTTGTACGCGATATAGAGGGTTGGCTTGCGCAGCTCGGCCGCCACCAACCGCAGCGTGCTGGTCTTCCCAGTCCCGGCGCCCGCCTGAATGACCAGATTTGTCCCGGATCGCGCCGCGTCGACGATCGCCTGCTGCTCACTGGTCGGCCGCATCAACGCTCACTCTCTCGCGGGGTGCTCTTGTTGTACCGCGCTCCACCGACAAAACAGCTCACCGCGACCCGACCGACTTCGGCCTGACGGGCTGATCCGTGGAAAGCAAGTGGAGGAGTGCCAGAAGGGCGGTGATGTCGTCCGGCGCATCGTGTGCGGTGTCGCAAGCTGTCTCGACGGCGATCTTGTAGCCACGGGCAGTGCGGAGCGGCGCCGTGAGTGACCTTTCGAGAATTGCTCGTAGGCGCGCTCTGGCCCCTGAATCCCACGGGTTGTCGTGCCATTCGTCGCAGGCCACCTTGAATTCGGTGATAAAGCCCATGGTCAGCCCCCTCAGGCGCAGATATGCAATCTGAGTATGCAGAGTAGCGCAGATTGTGCATGCAGACTACTGCTATTGAAAACGCAACATGCCGCAATGTAGCTGGCATCGACTATCAGACGTTTATTGTCATTGGGTGCCATTCGACGAGCTCACAGCATCCGAACTTGCGGCCTGTCGCGAGCAGGTCTCGGCTGCGGCGCTCCGGCAGGCACGGCTGATTGCGGCCGAACGGTTGGCGGACGGCCCCGCGGACGGCACTGGGCTCGACGCCGAAGAAGTCCTGGCGATCCTCCTGTCGGAAAATCCGGATCATGAGCTGATCCGCGCATTTGAAGCCAGATGGGCCGTCCTAGTAATTCGTATCCTCGCCGAAGTCGCCGACCCTGCGCCAGCGGTTGAAGATGCGTATGCCCGAGGCGTCTCAGGGCCTGCAATAGGCCGCGCTCTTGGCGTCTCCCACCAGACGATTTACTCCCGCTATCGGGAGGCCGTTGAAGCCGGGCGTCGACGTCGGGGCTAAGGTCCGCAAAAAGTTCCCACGTTTGGTAAAGAAGTTGTGCCGCACACCCCCTTTTTGATGGTTTGCGCAGGTAACATCCTGGTCATGGACGCTCGCACTCAGCTACATGAAAGCCCCGCGGCGCCGGCTGCGGCGGACGCGGCTCTGTGTGCTGCGCACCAGAGCGCATTTCAGATGCCGCCGACCGTGCCGCCACCGTACGGCGCTGGTCTTTACTACACCGCCCAACCGCCGAAGCGGCAGCGCGGCCTGATCATCGCGGTCGCGGCGGCCATCGTGGTCGCCGGCAGCCTCATCGCCGGCGCCATTTTGATCAAGGGTGGCGGCCAGTCGGCGCCCGCTCCAGTGCCGACTATCGCGTCACCCGGACAGCCGGGCGCCGTTACTGGTGAGCCTGGGAGCACTTGCGCTGCCTGGGCTACGGCCAAGTCCGATTTTGGCGCAGTAACGCGTCTGCCCGCCGGGTGGGACTACTCGACGCCGGGAATCGATCAGACGATCGCTGCTCGATCAGCGCAGCTGGAAAAGGTCCTGGGTGTTTTCGAAAGTCAGATCCAGCCTACTCCGGTTGAGGTGTCCTCTGCTGCACGGCTTTTCGTGGAGAAGCAACGGGCGGAAGCAGTCAAGCTGACAGCGCACACCTTCGATGCGGCCGATTTGTCGGCAATTGAAGGTGCCGAGAAGTCGCTGAATCTGGCTTGCGGCGGATAGGCGATGACGCCGAAACCCTCTGGGCCGCATACTGATCAGATTCTCGGCCCCTACTGGGAAGATAGCGTCAGCCCAGAACAGCTCGCGTCGTGGTCGCTGCAGCTCGGTAAGGCCGGGGCCGAGCTGGGGTTCACCGCATCGGATGGCCAGGTTCAGGCGACGAATCTTCTCGGGTATGGGCAAGGCGTTCTGGCTGAGGCGATTTCGGGTGCGTGGACGAAATTCTTCGGCGGGATGGGTCTCGACGGGCTGAAATTCGTGGAGGCAGGCGCTGTTGTCGGGGCATGGGGCGAAACGCTCGGTGGAATGTTGTCGTCGATGGCCGCGATCTGCGGTTTCGGTGAGGCCACGATCACGGCCATTGAGACGTCCCGGCCCGCTTTGATTGCGGCTGGTGAAGACCCAGAAAAATTGATCGAGACCGTCATCCAGGAGTGTCACGCGCAGGTCGCCTCGATCTCGGCTGGAGCGATGGGTGCACTCGCCGCTCTTCCTTCATGGGTGCCGACTACTGGGGCGGCGGCCGGCGGTCTTGGCGGTGTGCCTGGGAGTAGCGCTGGTAGTGGTGGCTCTACTTCAGCGGGCGGTTCGGCGCCGGGCGGCCAGGCATCTCCCACCTCGGCGGGAGGCTCCGCGCCGGCGGCCGCTCCTGGTGATGGCGCCTCAGGTGGTTCGCCCGGCGGTAACGTTTCTCCGACATCGGCCGGTGGGTCTGCACCTGAAGCGACTTCTGCCGGTGGGGCTCAGCAGACCTCCTCGGCGGGAGGAAGCGCTCCCGGCATCGCGCCTGCAGGCTTCAACTCCTCTGGAGCAGCGGCTCCCTCTGGCTCTACAGGAGGGGCTTCGGCTAGCGGTGCTGCCGCGCCCTCGTCGGGGGGGCTCGGATCTGGTGGTGCTCCTAGTGGTGCGTCGGCTCCGTCCGGAGCGACGGGTCCAGCTTCCGGCGTCAGTGGTGCGTCATCCGCTGGCGCTGGCTCGCCGTCTGCTGGTGCTGGTGGTGTTCAGTCGACTGCTCCTGCGGCTCCTGCCGCGTCTTCTCCGGCGTCCGCCGCATCTGGGTCGGGTTCGTCGGGTGCGGCGCCGGCGGCGTCGCCTGCTGCCGCTTCGTCTGGTGGGGCGTCGCCGGCTGCTCCGTCGTCTCCGGGTGGTGTGACTCCGATGGGGATGATGGGGCCGGCGGTGGCTGGTCCTGCCGCTGCTGCGGCTGCTCCGATGGCTGGTGCTCCGGTGGCTGCGGCGGCAGCGCCGGTTGGTGCTGTTCCTGCTCCGCCTGCTCCGGTTCCGCCGCCTGCGCCGGTGTCTCCGTTGTCTCCGGCCGCGCCGGTGTCGTCGATTCCACCGCCGCCGATGTCGGCGCCCGCGGCCGCGGCTGCTCCTGCTGCGGGTGTGCAGATGCCGGCCACGGCTGCTCCTGCGCCGGTTCCGCCGCCCGCAGCTCCGGTGGCCGGACATGCGCCTGCTCCTGCACCGCCGGCGGCTGCTGCCCAATCGGGCCCGGGTCAGCACGGTGGGCATCAGGGTGCGGCGCCGGCCGTACCGGTTGCGGATGGGGCGCCGGATCCGCGTGTGACACCGATGATCACGCCGATAGCAGCGGATCCCGGGATTGTGGCGCCGTGGATTGTGTCGGATACGGCCGATTCGCCGGTGCAGGGCTTGGATTTGGATTTGGCGACGGTGCGGTCGGTGCTGGAGTCCGCTGGTGGCGGGTCGGTGGTGTCGTGGGCTGCGGGCATGGTGGTGACTGGTGGTCGGCGTCAGGTTGTGGTGACGACGGACCGTGGCCGCGGCTGGTTGCCGCCCGGGGTGTTGCTGCCTGCTGATGTGGTGATGCCTTGGGCGCATGAGGATTCCGCCGCCTGGGAGGGGCTGTTGGATCCGGGGCGGGTGATTGTTGAGTATGCGGCCGTGGTTGATGGTGAGTTGACGGCGTTGGCGTCGACGCGCAGCGCCCCGGGTGTTGCTGCCGGTGTGCCGTTCGTGTTCGCGGATCCGGTAACCCGGCCGCGGCCGGATTTGGTGGGTGGCCCGGTGGTGGAGCGGGAGAAGCTGCAGGTGTCTGCGGTGCGGTTGGCCGCGGCCGCTGGGATCGAGGATCCGGACGGTCAGCGGCGGCAGGCGTTGTGGATTGCCCATGATGCGGCGACGAAGGCTGGGGATGTGTCGGCGGGGCGGCGTGCGATCTTGGGGTCGCTGGTGGCCGACGAGAGACTGCTGGATCCCGGTCGGATTGAGCGGCTGCGGTGGGATGCGCTGGTCGCTGAGAACGACGCTTGGTGGGAGCAGGATCGGGCGGCGCGGGTGGATGTCCGGGACGCCGCGGTCGGCCGGTTGGATCACGACCCGGGCGGGTGCCGGGAGTTTTTGGTGCAGTCGTATGCGACTGAGGCAGTGTTGGCTTTGCGCAATCCTGTTGCGCGGCAAGCGTTGATGGACGCGTTGTATGCATGGTCGATGCTGCTTGACGAGATGGCTAGTGCGGGGAAGGTGGCAGCGTGAGTCAACCGATGAGCTTCGATTACGCGCAGTTCAGTGGTGCGTCGCAGAAGATGAAGCAGGACGGGCAGGATGCGGCGTCGTCGGCGCGGACTGCGGTGTCGTCGTATTCGTCGCCGGCCGGGACGAGTCCGGTGGGGGCGCAGATTTCGTTGCTTTCGGGTCAGTTGCAGGGTGGGTTGTCGCAGTCTCCGATGCAGTTGGATAGTGGTGCGACGCAGACTGATTCGGCGACGCAGAACGCGTTGGGCGGCATCGAGAATCAGGACGCGGCCAATGCTGCGCAGGTCAAGGGCCAGGGGCTTGGTGGTTCGGAAGCTGCGAATGCGTTGCAGGGACTTCCAGCGGGCATGCCCACCGGCGGGGAGAACCCGTTGGATCCGGAGTCCATCGACAAAGAGGCCCAGGCCAAGGCCAAGGACATGATGGGCGGGGATCAGGCGTCGCAGCAGATGATGCAGATGCTTCAGATGGGCGGCCAGATGGGTGGTCAGATCGCTCAGCAGATCGCGCAGCAGGTGCAGCAGTTCACCCAGCAGCTCAATCAGCAGGTGCAGCAGGTTGGGCAGCAGATGTCGCAGATGGTGTCGAAAGCTGTTGAGGGCGCAGCGAAGAGCGCTGCCGATTCGGCGATCGACACCGCGGTCCCGGACCTCGGTCTGGGTGGCGGCGGGCTCGGTGGCGGCGGTGGGGGTGGCGGTATGCCGGACCCGGGTATCACTCAGGCTGCTGGCCTGGGCAGTCCGGTGACGCCGATGACGACGTCGTCGGCGTTGGTGCAGCCAGGATCAGGATCGCCGGCGGCGCCGCCGGCGTCGACGGGTACGCCGGGTGGTCGGATGCCTGGTGGGATGATGCCGATGATTCCGCCGCACATGATGCGTGGTGCTGGTGGTGGCCAGGACGACTCGGTGAAGCGGGACCCGAAGATCTTCCCCGAACGGAAACTGTTCGAGGGGCCTCCGGGTGCGCCGCAGAACTTCGGCGCCAACCCCGACATCGACGACGAGCCGCCGTTCGAGGTCGACGAACGCAGCACCTAACCCCTGGGGTGATTTCGCATGGTCGAGGTGTTCGGTGCGCGGGTCCGCCAAGCCCGGATCCTGCGGTCCATGCCCGGCACCGCGGTCATGGACCGTATGGGGTGGCGATCTCCCCGGCAAACACGGTTGGAGCAGTCCGACACCGCGGTCCTCGACACGACCGAGTTGGACCGGCTGGCCAACGTGTTGCGTTTTCCCGCAGCATTTTTCACCGCCGCCCCGGTATCCCGAGTAACTCCCCACGATCTGCTGCTGCGGGCGCCCAAAGTGATGACGGTCGCGCAGAAGCAGCACCTCGCAGCGCTCGCGAACATGGTGGGGGACCTGGCTGATCATCTCAACACGTTGAACCGGCTGCCGCCGGTGCTGATCGAACCGCTGCCGCCGGGCACCGACGTTGTGACGGCCGCGGCCCGCACCCGCAAAAGGCTCGGCGTGCCGACGCTGGAGCCGATCACATCGCTGATCTACGAGCTGGAATGCGCCGGCGTTCCGGTGGTGTCGCGCACACGCAGGTCCCTGCGTTCCGCCGGCGTGAAGGGCGGGGATCGATCCGCTGATGATCCGGTCGGCCCGGGCAACGATCGGCTTCTGGGGTGCTCAGCACGCACCGGGGCGAACCGGGAGAGGCCGGTGGTGCTGCTGGGTGGCTCAGATTCCTGGGAACACACCCGTTGGAGTGCGGCGCACGAGATCGGGCATTTGGTGCTGCACCAGTACGGCGAGATCACCGGGCCGGAGGAGCGTGAAGCATCACGTTTCGCTGCGGAGCTGTTGGCGCCGGCGAAGGCGTTGGCGGCCGAGGTGTCGCAGGCCCCGACACTCAACGATCTGGTCGAGCTGAAATTGCGGTGGCGACTGTCGCTGGGAGTACTGATCGTTCACCTGCGGGAGTCGAAGCTGATCGACAGCGCGCGGGCGGACACGTTGCAGCGGCAGCTGTATAGCCGGATCAACGCGGACACGGGGCGCACCTGGGGCAGGACTGAGCCGGGCTGGGATGCGTTCACGCCGGAGCGGCCGCGGTTGTTGAGCAGGTGGTTGGAGAGCTGCTACGGGACGTCGTCGGCCCGGGAGTTGTCCGCGCATGGGTTGATCTTCCCGACCGACGTGATCGCGGATGTTCTTGCTGGGCAGCGGGGTGACGTGCCTGCGCGGTCTGTGGCGGGGCGGTGCTGAATGTCAGCCGGTCGGGCGTCGTTCGAGGCCACCGATCGGGGCCTGACCCCGTGCCCGAATAGCGTAGGAGGTGGTGATGGCTGAGCGTTCACTATTGGCGGGTCGGGCGCTTGTGGCTGGTGATCGGTTGATACGGGTCGATCGTTCCCCGGATGGGGCAAGGGCCGAGGTCTTGCTGGTTGATCCGGTCGATCGGCCTCGCCTTCGGCGGGCTGTGTGGATTAGCCGAGCGCTGTGGTGGGGGTTCTTGTGGGCCAGTGTCGTTGGACTGTTAGCGGGGCTTGTCTTGAATGCGCGGGACCGACCATCGCTACCGGTGTTCGTCGGGTTTTTTGTCGCTGTGTGTGGGTGGACGGTGTTTGCGGTGGTGGCGCCTCGGTTGCCAATAGTGCCGCGGGACCCGTTAACGCGTTCGGAGCTTGACATCTACTCTGGGGCTGTCGCCACGGGTATCCGTTTAGGGCTGGCATCTTTAATGCCCGCCGGTATCGATGTGGGACAGTGCAGGCCGACCGATGTGGCCGTCGACGCGGCGCTGGTCGCCGCGCACCACGATTGTTGGAATCTGGTCCTTCGCGCACGACAAACGATTCGGAGAAGTTAGCGGTGGAGGTGCCGGGTAATCCAGGAAGTTGGGCAGCGGGTCAGAGGCTGCTTCGCAGACCCCTCGGGGGTTCCTGCGCGTCAAACTCATCTCACCCGGGTCGGAACTGTCCCTGGGGTGTTGAGGTGGGCATGGCTGGTCACGATGGCACTTACCCGCCGGAGCCAGATCAGCGCGTACGGAACCTCCGAGTCGTCCCGGCATCTCGATAGACGAGCGATAGTCCGTAATAGGTAAGGCGGAACGAAAGGCAGCGGTATGGCTGAGTGGTTCGATGAGATTACTCGGCGGGTTGAGGAATTCGCGGCCGAGCAACGTGAGTGGTATGCCGAGGGGCTCTGCGAATCTGCCGATGAGTTTTTTGCGGACCGTGCCAATTGGCTGAGGCAGCCAGACGCGGTGCAAGTCGTCAAGAACTCTGGCGGGTCGTATGACGTGGCGATTGTCATTGATGGGTCCTACGACGATCGGGAAATTGCCCAGTCGATAGCCGAGCTGCTCCAGGCGAAAATCTACGGCCACCTAGCTCGGATCGAAACCCGGCCGAGCTCATCAGACTGACGTGTCCGTAATTGGTACGGGCAAGGGAGACAAGGATTCCGATGTGAGTGGACGTCGTCGGCCCGCGAGTTGGCCGCGCATGGGTTGATCTTCCCGACCGACGTGATCGCGGATGTTCTTGCTGGGCAGCGGGGTGATGTGCCTGCGCGGTCTGTGGCGGGGCGGTGCCGAATGCCAGCCGGTCGGGCGTCGTTCGAGGCCACCGATCGGGGCCTCACCCCGAGTGTCCGACTCCAATGGGATATGCGTTTACCTGCAATTGTTGCGTAAACAGGTCGTGTGGGCGACCATTTATGTATGCGCGATATGACGACCTCCGACGCTGCCGAGCACCTGCGGGTCTCGGAGCGGCAGGTCGAGCGTTTGGCTGGGGCCGGCGAGTTGACCGTGACGCGCACCGTTGCCGGTGCGCTGCTGATCGACGCCGCATCGGTGCACCGGCTGGCCCAGGCGGACCGGCACGGTGGTCGGCCAGCTTCGGCGGCAACGGCGTGGGCGGCGCTCACGCTGCTGTCGGGTGAGCGCGTCGGCTGGCTGGACCGTTCGGCGCTGTCCCGGCTGCGGCACAGACTGCGTGGGGCCGACGCGAACAGCCTGTGCTGGCTGACACGGCGCCGCGCCACAGTTCACCGGATGCAGGGCTGGGGCACCAACGACGGGCTGCTGTCCACAGGCGTGAGCGCGTTGAGCGACCCGGCCATGTCCGCGCTGTTCGACCTGACGCCGGTCGAACGCGGCGCCGACGGTTACGTCCGCGCGCGTGACTTCGACGACCTGGTCACTGCGCTGGGACTCTTCGATGACGTCGAAGGCTCGATAACGGTGCGCGTGGTCCCCGACGACGCGGGCTACGCCGTCGATCATGTGCTGGTCGCGGCGGTCGCGGCGGACCTGGCCGAGTCGCTGGACGCGCGCGAGTCAGCGGCCGGCAAACGCGTGCTGGACAGTCTGCTGAACGACTTTCGGTCCAGCGACGGGCACCTGAACCGGGCATGATCGTGCGGCGCAGCGGCGAGCGGTGTGACCAGCCGCGTGCGGCCCGCTCGGTCGACGCCCGGGTTGTTCGGCCCGCCGTGCAGAATCGGTGTGATGAGCACCGCAGCTGATGACGGCCGCCCGGTTTGGGAAGTTGCCGCACCACCGGGCGGGTGGGGACCGCCCTGGCCGCAGGTCGTCGAGATTGTTCGGCTGATACCGCACACCCAGTGGACCCTCATCGGCGGAATCATGGTGCAGCTACACGCCGTTCACGCGGGGATGCAGATCACGCGTCCTACGCGTGACGTGGATATGGTCCTGCACATCGAGACTGGCGTCGTGTCGTTTTCCGGGGTACGCGAGAAGCTGGAGCAGCTCGGATACGTGCTCCGCGAGCCGATGGGCGAAGGACCGGTTCACCGATTCGTCCGCGGGGACCGGGCCGAGGAGCAGGTCGACGTCATGGTCGCCGACCACCTCCCGCCCAGCCTGGAGCAGAAGGCATTGAGGCGCAAGGTGTTCGAGGTTCCTGGGGGTACCTCGGCGCTGCGCAAGACCGTGAACTGTCACGTGGTCGTCGGCTCCGAGACCATTGTGCTCAGCATCCCGGACGCTCTCGGGGCGCTGGTGCTCAAGGGAGCTGCGTACCTCGAAGATGCGCGGGATCGCCGGCGGCATCTCGATGACGCCGTGGTGCTCACCTGTACGGTCAGCAACCCGATGGCGGACCGGGAACGGATGATCGGCAGCGATTCCAAGCGAATCCGTGCGCTCTGGAGTGTCCTGCAGGACCGCGGTCACCCGTCCTGGATCGCTGTAGGGGAACGGTCCGCGCTGCGTGGCCACAACGCCTTACGGATCTTGGTGGGGACGAAGTGATCAGAGAGTCTGAACCGTCTTCAATGGATGACGCGCGCTCTGACACATAGCGGCAGTCGCTGACTCCATCAGGCTCAACAGCGTCGTGGCGGCGATATCGCGACCTCACTGGTCCTGCGCGAGCGCCTCATGGAGGACAGCAGGGGGGTGGCCCATTTCCGCGGCGATCTCGCTGGCCTGGTCCGGCGTGACCGGTTCTCCGTGGTCGGAACCACGCCACACGTTGCGGTCGGGCCGCTCGTCGGTGTGCCAGCGTCCGTCCGCGGCGAGGTGAGCGCCTCGGTGGGGCGGGTCGGCCTGCCGGTCGTATCGCAACAGGGCGATCGCACTGTCGCCTTCGTAGCGTGTGTAGGACCCTGATCCGTGGCACGGCGGACCAAACTCGACGCGGTATGGCCGTTCACGGTTGCCGTCGCTGAACACCGCCCAGAACCAGAAACGTGGTTCGTCGTCCGCGGTTCCCGGCATGCTCAGCCCTCCAGCTCGTTGTCACGATGGCGGGGATCCATGGAACGAGACTCTAGAGGCATTGGGAAATGACGGAGGCCCGGCTCGGGCGTGGCTGGCCCCGGCGCTGGCAGTTTGCGTCTTCGTGGGGCGTTGTCGTGGGTTAGCGTTGCCGTCCGAGGGGGTGTCATGTTGCTTGCTGGCGGCGATGTCGCGTATCAGATCGGGTCCACCGTGGGCATGGTTCTGTGGCCGGTCGCGGGTGTGCTGTTGTTGTTCTTCGGTGTTCGGCGCCGTGTAGTTCTTCGGCGTTGGAAGCGGGAGGAAGACCAGCGGCTGCTGTACCCGCAGTCGTCTGGCCCGGGTACGACGGCGTCGCCTAGTCCGCCGGCAGGGCCTGTTGCGGCGGCCGATGGTGGGCCGCTGTCGAAGCCGTCCGGGGGCGGGGTTGTGATGATCGTGGTGGGCGTGGTGCTGCTCGCTATCGGGCTGCTTCACATCGCCGCGCGCGCGATCGATTCGGGGTCTTCGAAGAGTTCGAGCGGCGGGATTGTGGTGGGTCAGTGCATCTCTGGCGACGATTATGTGTCGGGTGTGGATGTCGGGCCTGAGCCTGTCGATTGTGATCGGCCTGAGGCGACGTTGGAGTTGGTGTTCAAGGGTGACGGCGCGGCGAGCTGTCCGGATGGGAGGCGGCAAGGTAGCGACTACGCGGCGCTGACGAGTGCGAGCCGGACGTTGTGTTTTGCGTTGAATGCTCAGGAGGGGCGGTGCTACGTCCGTACCAGCACGCTCTCTCCGGTGGCTTGTGCTGATCGGAGGGCGAATATGAAGATCGCCAAGCGGATTGACGGCTCGACGGATGCGTCATCGTGCGGTGGTCATGCGACTCCGGTGGTGTATCGCGAGCCGCCGCGGGTGTACTGCGTCGAGGCCCGATAGAGGCACGCCTGGCGGTCGCGGTGGGTCGGATCGCCCTTGTGGGGCGAGGCGGGGATATCAACTGCGCGGCCTGGTGTTCTGATAGTCGCACCACCGGCATACGGTGTAGAACCCGAACTCGTCGAAGTCCCTGATGAGGGCTGATTTGCGGCTGCACTTGGGGCACTGCCTCGCGGTGGCCGAGTTCTGCATTGCTGTGACTGTGTTGGCGGTGGCTCGCTTGCGCCCGCCATCTTGTCTTGTCGCCATGTGTGTAGGAGTGCTGAGGTCGGTGTTTCGCAACACCAACGCACAGACTTTTTCGGGCCGATTTCGACGTTGATGAACCGATCGGTGCGGGGCGTCGGCTTGGCGGGGCGGTGGAGCGACTGATGGCTGAGTTGGGTTCGTGGCGAGCCGGGGGCTGCTGTGACCGCGAGAGTTTGTCCCTACCCGGCGGGGAGCTTCGCTGCGATCCGGTCGATGATCTGGTTGGCCTGGGCCTGCGAATCGCCATCGCCGCACACAACGGATTCGACGACCGCGTTGGCGCGGGCCAAGACCGCGTGATAGCAGCTGCGGGGTCTGCCGCCTTGAACACGGTCCATGCCAGCCCCGCCCCGGGTGGTCTCTTGCATGGTGTCGGTGAGGGCGGCCGGGTTCTCGGAAGTGACCGGGCCGGCCGTCCAATGCTGAGTTTTGCCGTCGACGGTGATGGTGGCTACCGTGCCCTCGCGGCATTGCTCGTGGTTGAACTTCACGACGATGTCGCTGGCAACCCGGCGAGCGTGTCGATTGGGTTCACGCCACGCTTTGTTGGTTACGGGGAACACCTGGATCAGCTGACTCACTGATTGGCCGCGGGCGCCGGTGTTCTGATCGCCTATGGCGACCAGGTAGTCATAGGCGGTGCGCGACTGCTGGAACAGTGCTCTTACTGCGCACTGTGGTGGCTCGATGCCGGCCGGAGACTGGTCGGGCTTGTCGAAAGCGAGCTCTTGACGCACGTCCGTATCGCCGACGATCGCACCCAGTTCACTGCGCTTGAGCAGAGCTGCGCGTGCCAAGTCTGGAGTGCTGGCCGTTGGTGGTGGGGGTGTGGTCGGTCCGGTCGTTGCGGGGGGCTGCTCGTGGACTTCGGGGGCCTTTTTGGCCTGGCCGTCCACCGCGGTGGAGCACCCCGCCAGTAACAAGCCGATGGCACATGCGCCGACGAGAAGCCGCACGATTTCCCCCTGCCGGTGTGGATCACAAGCCTTCACACTGTGCCGCCTGGCATAGCTGGACCGCAACTGGACTGCGGCCCTAGCTGGCGCGCGGTGGCCGGGCGGGAGGCTTCGGGTGCCTGTGCCGCTCAGTCACCTTGGTTTGGATCGGTGTAGCTGCGCAATGTCTCGTCTACCGAGTGGTCTGATGTCGGGGCTGGAGTTCGTCCGAGCAGTGTTGGGCCACACGATCGAAGCCCTGGTGAGGAGAATGTTTGAAGCAAACTTCCGCAGCATCCACCGCATTGGGCGTGCGATGCTGGGATCGGTCCTGGCGCCATCAGTGATCGTCCTCGACCGCAAGCACGAATATTGCTCGAACGGGCCCGCGCCCTGCCGATGGCGTGCTGACAGCCGTACCGCGACAACGCGTGAAGGAGACCGATGACTGACGCCGCCGGGCCCAGCCCGATCCGGTTTGATCAGACCGGATTACGCGGCCGGACTGCCCTGCTGCTGACCGATCTGCCGACCAACGACGCGGGCGTGCCGGTGGACCTGCCGACAGGCACGACGCACGTCGTCATCCTGGACGACACACCGAACCCGACCCTGACTCTTCAGGTGCACCCGGTCGGCAACCCGCAGAATGTCGCGTTCGTCGACCATGCCGATCTGGCCTTGGCGACGCCATGGGCAACGCCGCCGCCCACCGTCGACACCGAAAGGAGGTGCGGCGTGTCCTCCCGGGACTCAATCCCTGGGTTTGCGCGCCGCAACACACCGATGGCCGAACCTGAAATCACCTACTACGCCGTGTTGGGCGGAGATAGAACTCGTGACAACCCATCTGGCCTAGTCAGGCGAATCCATACCACTCCGAGATCGACTGACGAGGCGTTCGGGCGGGATTTGCGGTGGCATCCCACCGAGTACCTGCGCAAGTACTTTCTAGGCCACAATGACGACGACCATGAAGAGGTCACCCTAGAAGAAGCCGCGACAATAATCAGCCGATGGCGCGTCAAGTGGGCCGACGAGGACCGCGAAACAGCTGACGGGCAATAGCGCCGAACGCAATTCGTCGACTCGCGGTTAGCAGGTTGTTCGTACGTTGCCGACGATGGGCCGTCTGCGTCGTGGAACAACGGTGTCAGTCGCGCTGACGTCCAGTTGGGACGCAGTGGTCACTGGTTGTTGTCTCTGGCGGCGACTGTGGTCGCGGTGAGTGCGGACAGGATGGTGGTTCCGGGCAGTGTGATGGCGATATCGGCGATGCCGCTGGGCATGTCTTCGGCGTGGTAGTTGAATTTTCGGCCGTGCCAGGTGTCGATGCGGATGGGGTTGTGGCTATCGGTGATGTAGGTCGTGAACTCACCCGGTATGAGCGGGAGTAAGTGTTCGTGCACAAGATCGCACAGTGTGGCGTGATGGTCCGGTGACCAGGTCCTGGTTTGAGCGAGGGTCAGGCCCTTGTTGCCACGAATGTTGCGGAAGTGCTGGAAGATGTTGTAGTCGGTGGCGTCGACGCTTTCGATCCACTCCCAGGGGACATCGCCATCGCGAAACCCCCACTTGGAGAAGAGGCTTGATGCATTGAGGGTCACCTCCGGCAGCGCTTCGGGTGGGCAGTCGTCGAAGGGGCGGTAGCGCTCGCTCCAAAAGTTCATGGCTTCCAGTTTCTCTCCGTGAGAGGTGATGGCGCGTAACTCATTTGATGGTGCGGCGCATCTGTCTGAGTGGCTGTGTCGGGGCGTGCATTCACACCTCTCTCATCCAGATGGCTAGGTCGTTGCCTTGGATGGTCCAGCGGTGCGTGCCGTCCTCGTCGACGTGGGCGAGGTTGCCGACGTATCCGGCGACCTGGTCCCAGTTTTCGATCCTCGCCGATGTCGTCTTCACGATTCCGCCGCGGTTGTTGTACTGGTGGGTGGCGTGGTGGACCTCGTGATCGACCAGCAGCTGGAGGCCGAAGTGGTGGATCACGTCGCCGACGTTGATGGCGCTGGTGTTGATCGCCTCGAGTGCTGTCGCGCGCTGTCCGTTTCCGGCTGCGGCGTGTGTCGTCGGCTGTTCGCTCATACCCCAAACATTACAACGTTGCGTTGCATAGTGCAACCTGGTGCGGTGAAGCTGCGGGCGACGCCCACAGCCGGCGCGCGGTGAAGCGGTGCATCAGCCTTCGTCGAACCAGCGGTTCCACGCCGACAAGCTGTAGCCGTCCCAGTACGGGCCGTCCTCGTCGTGGCCGTCGGGTTGCGGGTAGTCGTCGCCCTGCGCGCCGGCCAGCCAGTCGTTGAACTCGCTGATGGTCACGCCGAGGCTTTCGGCGACCTCGGCAGATCGGTAGGTCTTCTCGTCCATGGTGTTTCTCCCTTCGCCCTTTACGGCACCGCTGACGCGGAATCGGTCTCATAGGTAAAGGGGGGCCGGGCCGCCTGTTTGTTGCAGGGAGGTTCGAGATTCATGGCCTCCGCTGCTGCCTGAGGGATATCGGGGCAGCTGGGTGCCGCTGCGCAGGTGGCCGGTGCCCGCGGGTCGAGCACGGCTGCCCAGGCTTTGTTCGACGGCAGAAGTTGGTGCGTGGTGTGGCTGCTCAGCGATGTCAGAATCGGTGCTGCGCTGGTTGGCCGGGCGCGCGTGTTCGTTGTCGGAGGCTCGAAGGGATCGCCCTGTGATGTGGGTTCGGTACAACACGGCGCCGTGGTGGGGTCGCTGGTTGATCACGTCGGTGTGGATGACGGCGTGGTTGGTGCTGTTCTATTGGGCGCTGTTGCCGCGAGGGCATTGGTCGACACCGTGGCCGGCTTGGATCACCGCGGTGGGTTTGGTCGTTGTCGGCCTTCTGGTCGCCGCGCCGATCACTCAGTTGGGCAAGCCGGCCGTGAATTCCTATGCCACCGTGCTGCGCGGGCTGAGTGCGACTCAGCGCGCGCAGGTGGGGCGTGCGCTTCGTGGCGGGTCGATCCCGACGGATTCGGCCGTGCTGGGTGCGGCGGTGCGTGCGATGGATCTTGCGCGGGCGTATCGGGAGCGTGTGTCGCCGGGGCAGAGGCGTCTGACGTGGGTGATCATCGCTGTGTTCGGGGTGGTGCTGCCGGTTGTGCAGTTTGTGGGGAATCAGCCGCGAATGGCGGTGCTGTACCTGACGGCCGGTGTCGTCATGATGGCTTCTCAGATCGGGCCTATCGTGATGCGGCGCCGGCGCCGCGCACATCTGGTTGAGCTGCGGGCGGCCGCGGAGGCTGACCCCCTGGCGGCTGCCGTGGTCGCTGATGCGGTGCCCCCGGCTGTGCCGACGGTGCGTCAGCGTTTGGTGCAGGTGGGTTTGGTTGTGGCCGTGGTGGTTCCGGTGAGTGTGGGCGCGGTGTTGGTTAGTAGCGCGGCGGAGTTGGATTGCCGGACCGCCGCCGCGGTGGTGGCGAGTCTTTCTGAGCATCGTGAGCTGCTCGATCCGAGTTTGATTGGGCCTGGTGGGCCGGAGTTGGCCGAGTACCGGGACTTGGCGGCGCGCCTGCAGCGGCGTGCTGATCAGGTGAGCGACCCGACGATCAGGCAGCACCTGCATGACATCGCTGGTCTGTCGGGGGTGGCTGTGGTCGTCGTTGGGCAGGCCCGCGAACCGGGGGTGTCGGGGGAGGGGCTCAAGGGCTTCCAAGCGCACTACGGCAATCTGATGGCTCAGCTTGTCGAAGCGGACAGGGGTCTGGTTGGCGTGTGTGCTTGAACAGCATTGGCGGCCTGATTTTGTGATCTCATTGCGGTGCTGGATGTACGGCACTGGATTCCACAGGGGAACTGATGATTGATGTTCCAATCAGTACCGCGATAGCGGAGTATCGCGGGCGTCGACTCCGGATCGTGTTCAGCGGTGACGACTGGGTTGCCTTACACGCCGAACCCGGGATCGATATTCCGGGTGGTTTCGCAAGCGGAGATGCACCCATGGGGCGCGGGTACTACGAATCGTGGGTGAAGGTTCCTAGGTCTGCCCTGGACGGTGTGGTGCATGTCCGCGTGAGTGGGAGCCTTTCCGGGCACGCTGTTGCGCTGCAGGCCCGATATCCTGACGGTCTGATTGGAGTGGAATTCGTTGGTCCGCCAGCGGTCGCTCGGGAACTCGGCCTAGACGGAGACCAATACATGGGGTGGACGGGTCTCGTCTCACCCGACAGGCTGGCTGACATCCAAGCGGAAGAGACTCGGGGTGCTTGAAAAGCATTGGCGGCCAGACTTTGTGCTGATGCGTCGTCTGTTGTGATGTTTGGCGAGGTGCGGCCGTCACATGTGTTGCCACATCTCGACGTCGTTGAGGGCGCCAAGAGTGGGAGGATTCACGGTTCTCTTGTGAGGCGGCTGCGCCGCAGCGCAGTGAGCCCTCCGTACAGGCATAGTGCGGTGGCAGCCACATTGAACAGGCGCCAGGTTCCACCGTGCTTGACCGCCGAGGCGGCGAGGAACACCGCGCAGACCAGTTGGAGACTTCCGGAAATGACTGTGGCGGCGTGGCGCTGCCGGCTCGGGCCCCCGTTGCGCAGTCGGAACAGTTGGACCGCGATCACAATCGCGCAGGCCGCCACCGCCGCGAGTTGCAAGGCAATACTCATGGTCATGTGTGGATGATCTCCCATCGGGTAGCCAACCTCATGGTGGAGGTCGACGTGCGCGGTGGGCGCCTGCAGGTAGTGCCGGGCCACACGCGGCGGGCGATCTGAGGGCGTCGCTGAGTGGGCAGCGTGGAATGTGTTGGGGTGGCCTCTCTTTTAGAGGCGGGTGGCTTCGGCGGGGCGGTAGGGGATCTCGGTGCGTGGTAGCCATGCTTCGGACATCGATACTGAGACGTGGCGGGGCACTGGTTGCACTGTGTTGTCTTTGTCGAGATGCAGTGGGGTGATCTCGCTGCCTTCGACGCGAAGGGCGACGATCGGGTAGGCGTTGCCTTCGCTGTCTTTGACGGTCAGTCCTGCCGGTGCCGAGATCACCGTTGCGAGTGGCTGCGTTAGGGGAGGCGTTGGGTTTTGCATGGAATCACACTAGTTGCGGTTGGTGACAGGTTGGTGTTCATGCGTGGCGATTAGCGGAAGTGGGGAATTGTTGCTTGGGCGTGTCGCCTGCAATTGATGCTGTTCGAATAGCATTCGCGGCATGTCTATCCTTGTGGTCGTTAAGGTTTCCGACGGGATTGCGCTGGCGACGGACTCTGCGGTGGTGTACCCGGATGATCGGGGTGGCCTACGCACTTTCGCGACTGCCGACAAATTGCTTCAACTCCACGATGAGCTGCCTGTCGCTGTGCTTGTCACGGGAACCAATGCGATAGGGCATGGGACAGTTCAGTTCTGGACCCAAGTGCTCAAACGTGCGTTCACGGGCACGGAGTTCCCTTCGTACACCGTGGACACGAGCTCGTACCAGCTGAAGGAGATTGCTGCGAAGGCAACTCAGGTTCTGGGTGAAAGCATCAAGAAATCTTGGGATGACGAGAGCTATTCGTTGGGTCTGGTGTTCGCCGGCTACTCCTCAGATTCGCTGATGCCCGAAGTCTGGGAAGTGGCAATTCGCTCGAACGGAACGGTGGTCGAGGGCCCGACTCAAACTCTGTCCGGTGAAGAGACGGGCATCAGAGTTTATGGGCAACCGCAGGTCGCCGAACGGATCATCTACGGGTTCGACCGGTGCTTGATGGCCGAGATGGTGACGATCGCGCCCAGAGACGCGCTGGTTGAGCTGTTGCGGAAGAATCAGTGGAATGTGCTGGGGCCCTACCTGCCTCTCCCCGATGCTGCAGCCTTGGCCCGCTACTTCGTGGAAGTTACCGCGGGGATTTCTCCGTATGTTCCTTCGCAGGTCACGGTTCGCCACCCCGTTGATGTGGCCACGCTTTCCAAGCACAATGGGTTCAGGTGGATCGATCGAAAAGACACCTACTAGGCGGGAGCGTGTGTGATGGCCGATGGCGAGGTGCCAGATCGCAACGAACTGCCGTCAGTGGCGGGGATATCGTTTAGCCCGTCGCGCCGTGAGTGGCTCTACGCCTGGGATTTCGGCGAACCGGGCATTCCACTCGACGAGGCCCTGACGCGCGGCTCCCAGGACGAGCGGACTGAGTGACGCTCGCGGTGCCGGGTTTGTCACCAGCCGATGTAGTTCACCAGCAGTTCTGCGAGCAGCTCGCGGCGTTCCTGATCCAGGTTGGCGGCGATATCGCTCAATCCTTGGACGCCCAGTCCTCGTAGGAGTCGGCCGCCGGTGTCGGCGTTGTAGAAGCTGACCATCGCGGCGAGGAAGATGGCGTCGCTCGACGGCATTTCGTCGAGTTGCTTCTTGATCAAGGCGACTTTGGGTGGCCACCCGCGATAGCTTCTGGACCGCATGTGGTCTCGTTGGAAGTAGGTGCGGTACTGGTATTTGGCGCCGACAGCGCGTCGCCAAGCCTGTGAGAACGGCCGCTCCTCTAGTGGGTACATGCTGCGCGTGTACTCGTCGTCTCTGAGGTCGTCGTCGTTGCCGTCGAGTTCGGCATCTTCGGAGCTCATGGGTTGATCATCCGTCCGTTGCGGCTGCCCCGCGTCGAAAATCGCCCAAGCCATCGATCGCCGCGCCTCGAACAAGCACCTCGCGACAGGCTGGTCTGCTCACGCAAAATGCGGATAGCGCCACGTGCGCACTGAGCAAGATTCGTGACGTGGGCGTGCCAGCGTGCACTTTACGATCATGGCCATGGGAATCGTGGAACCTCAGAAGTCTCGAAGACCGTGGTGGCAACGCATTCTCAAGCGCCTCGGTATTGCGATCGTCGTGCTCGTCGCCGTCACGGGTTACCAGATTTGGCGGGCCCACGACAACGCGGCGAAACAACTCGACAAGTACGCAATCGGCGATTGCCTGACATTGACGAAAAAGGGGCTCGGTGTCGAAGACGCTGAAGCTGAATGCGGGATGGAACCCAGCTACACGGTGGCCAGCCGGCTCGATGGTGGTGGGACGTGCCCCAACGACAACTACGTCACATTCGAGGTGACGACGGGAGGAGACAGCGTCGGCAGGCTGTGTCTGATCGAGAATTTCGTGCCTGGGCATTGCTATCAGTCGGACATGGTCAGCAACGTCACCGAGCTTGTCGACTGCGCCCAAGGCTCGATGATCACTGCGACGGTGACGGTTCTATCCCGGCAGGACACCGGCGATGGCACCTGTGAGGGCGATCAGATCGCCATCGCCTACCCCGAACCTGCACCAGGGCGGACGTACTGCACAGCGGCATCTTGACGTCGGCGGGCCCGCGTTGCGACCTGGCGCCGCCGCCGTCGGTCGTGTTGGGCGGGAAGTGGGGATCTTGGCGGGGTGTCGTTCATGCAGGCCAGCGTGTTGTTGGCGCCAGCCAGCGAACGATGTGGGGAGAGTTTGCCGTGGTTCATGAGCGGGCATCGTGTCGGGCATTTCCGCTGGTTTATTCGACAAGGTGACAGGTTCTCGATACACTTTCATGTCATGAAGGCCGCAGTTTCCACTACCCCGGGCAAAGCCCTTGCCAGGGTTCCTCGTGGCAGCTTCGTTCGCGTGTCCGAGCTCCCCGGAACGCTCGCGGCCAAGAACTCGGCTGTCTCCCGTGCTCACAAAGCTGGCGAGCTGATCGCGGTCCGCAAGGGTCTGTATTTCAAGGGTGTCAAGACCCGTTACGGGATGACCCGCCCGTCGGCTGAGGAGATCGCTGCCGAGGTGCTCGGCCGCACTGGAGTGGGGCCGACGGGGTACAGCGCCGCGCGGGCCCTCGGCTTGACCAACCAGGTGCCACGCGAGCCGTCGCTGGCTGTGGCGGGCCCGGTGCCGACTTCGGTGCCTGGTGTGAAGATCGCTCGCCGAAACAACATGAATCGGCGGGCCCTGCGTTACACAGAGATCGCCCTGCTGGAGCTTCTGCGGGGCGATTGGGAAACCACCGTCGATGAAGGCTGGCCGGCGCTGGTGTCGGCGTACCGTGAGGGCTCCGAATCGCGAACTCTGCGGCCGCACGCGTTGCGTGAGGCGATCGCCACGGAACGCTCTCCGCGGGCGCGCATGAATTTTGAGCGGCTCACCGCGGCCGCCGCGTAATGCCGGCGCTGTTACGGGATCGTCCCGACGATCTGCGCGTCCTGGTGGAGCTCACAGCGCAGGCTCGGGGCATCAACAATGTCTTCGTCGAGAAGGACTTCTGGGTCACCGAGACGCTGCGGGCCGCAACTGCTCCCATCGAGATCGATTCGCGTGACGGTCTTCAGCATCGGGTGCGTGCAATCTTCAAAGGTGGGACGAGTCTCAGCCGGATCTACGGACTGATTGAGCGCTTCTCTGAGGATGTGGATCTGCTGATCGGTTTCCCGCCTGTCGATGCCAGTGTGGGCGCGAAAGATCGTGTCTTGAAGAGGATCCGGGACAATGTCGGTGCACACTTGCGTCTCGGGCCGGCCGATATCCGAGCTGAAGGTGCGTCGACGAAAGGCGTGAAACGCAATACCCGCTATCACTATCCGCGGGCGTATCGGGGCCATAGCGCTGTCAGCGGAGGAGTGCTCCTCGAGATGGGATGCCGTGGAGGGACATTCCCAACCCAGACGCATGCGATGCGCTCCATGGTCGCTGAACATGCGATCGATGAACTGGGCGACACGGCTGACACGTGGCAAGAATTTGCGGCGTTCGATGTCGAGGTTCTCGCGCCGGAACGCACGCTGATGGAGAAGCTCGGCATGCTGCATGATGCCGCGACCAATATCGCTGACGACGTGTACCGGGCTCGACTGTTGAAAGCCGGGCGTCACCTCTATGACGTTTACCAGCTCCTCAACGCAGAGCAGGTGGTCGATGCGCTCCGGGTGGCTGGCCCCGGTGGGGTGGGCGCGCTGTGTGATGACATTTACGAGCACAGTGTGGAGGCGGGATTCCCGTGTACGCGACGGCCGGCGTCCGGATACGGGCAGAGTCCGTTGGTGCAGCCGGCGGCAGGGTGTCGCGAGGTGCTGGAGGCTGCGTACGAAGCATCGGCAGAGTTGGTTTACGGATCTCGGCCGACGCTCGATGAATGCCTGGACGCGATCAGGGGGAGCGCGACGCTTCTCTGAGCCGAAGCTGGCCCAGGCCCAGGCCCTGGGGGTGGCGATCAGGCGGAGTGGGGCCGGCAGCTGCCAGGGGATGTGAACGGGTGCGGGTGGTCGCTGAGCAGCACACAGCGGGCGGTGTTGGAGGACTTGCTTCTGTTGGGCTCGGTGAGGAACGGCCCACTAGGCTATGACGGTGCATCCTGCTTCCGGGCCTACAGCAGTCCAAGAGGCTGTGGCAGTCGCCGAGGCCGCGCTCGCGTTGTCCGGCCATGTTCTCGATCCGCGCACGCGGGTGCTCATCGCTGAGATGGCTCGACATGAGATCTCGGCGGATCAGGCCGTTGAGCGGATCGTTGCCCACTACGTCGGCCGTAGTGATAGGTGACTTCCGAACGTAGCTGGCCGCATCACGATGCGCCGCGAAACCCCACGGTCCTGCGCAACAAGCTCGGGTTGGACGATCCGCAGCTCCTTGCCGTCGTCGAGGCTCAAGTGTCGGCGATGCGTATTGCAGAGATCGCGAATGAATCGTTCAGTGGTGTCTTCGATTTCATGCATTACTGCGACGTGCACAGTCGGATCTTTGGCGATTTGTATGACTGGGCGGGGCTGCCGCCGGCGGCAGATGGGGAGCTGGTCGATCCAGCGCGGGACGTGGTCAAAGTCTTGCAGGACGATCTGAGCTCGCCGAGCATCGATTACCGGCGGATCGTTGGCCGCAGTGTCCGCGACAGTGCCGAGTATCTGTTTGGGTATCTTCAGGCTGAAGGTTGTTTGGTCGATCTGTCACCGCAGGGGTTTTCGTCCCGGTTGGCGGCCTATTGGTGCACGCTGAGTTCGTTGCCGATCTTTCACCGCGGGAATGCTCGGACGGAGACTGTTTTCTTCGCGCAACTGTGCCGGAATGCTGGGTACCGTCTGAATATGCGTGAATTGTATGCGCGCAGATCCGAAGTGGGTGACGCTCGCGTGAATGCTGTGTCTACGCGGGCTCGTTATGCGATGTTCAGCGCGATCGTCGACGCAGTGGTCGAGGTGGCTTGACCCGCTAGCAGGGGCGGGACGCCGGTGAGGCTGCGCGCCCCGGGGGCCCGGTCTGTGCCGGGCCCGGGGCGCGCAGTCTTCGTCGATCGACTACCGGGGTTTAGTGTGCGGGGGCCAGGAGGACTGCAGAGTTCTGGCCGCCCATGCCGAGGGATGTTTTGAGGGTGATCCCGCCGGTGGTCTTGGTAGGTCCGTCCAGTAGTCGCGGGTGGCCGGGTGCGACCGTAGGTGGTGCTGGGATGACGCCGTGTTCGTATCCGAGGGCGGCTGCCGCGACTTCGACGGCGGCGGCGGCGCCTTGGCAGTGTCCGACGAGGGGTTTGACGCTGTAGAGCTGTGGGCGTCGGTTGAGCAGGTTGTCGACGATGCCGGCCTCGGTGGTGTCGCACTGTTGGGTTCCGGGGCCGTGGGCGTTGACGTAGCGGACGTCGTCTGGTGTGACTCCTGCGTTGGTCAGGGCCCGGTGGACGCAGTCATCGACCTGCACCCGTGCTGGATCCACAGAGGTGACGTGATAGGCGTCGTGGGTCATCGCGCCACCGAGCAGCGAAACGTACGGTGCTGGTGCCCGTCTCGACAGCACGAACGCGACTGAGGCTTCGCCGACGGCGAATCCGCGGCTGCCCTGTTGGAATGGTCTGCAGGCGTCGAGCGGTTCGGTGTCGACTACTGCGACTCCGAGTCGTACGAAGTGCTGGACGTTTTCTGGGGTGAGTGACAGGTCGGTGGCGATGAACACGACGTCGTCGACCATGCCGGAGTCGAGCCAGAGTTTGGCGGTGAGCAAGCCTGCGTTCCCGGATGCGCACATGGCCGATACGTTCATTGCTGGGCCGTGGAAGTTGAACTCCTGCATGAGCATTGACACTGGGGTTGAGGGCATCAAGGAGAGGTAGTCACGGACTCGGCGTTGGCCGTTTTGTTCGAGGTAGAAGCGGCGCCACTCTTCGACTTCGGGCAGGACGATGGCGTGGAGCAGTCCGACGCAGTGGCCGGGGCGCCAGCCGCGGAGGTGGGCGTCGGCGATCGCCTCGCGGGCGGCGGCCCGCATCGCGCGGGCGGAGCGACTGGGCCCGTCGGCGGGATCTCCGCCTGAGGGCACTTGGGCCAGCCACGCGCCTGGCTGGCCGTCGTCGGCGTAGCCGTCGACGAGTGTGGCCGCGGGTTTTCCGCTGAGCAGGCCGCGCCAGAGTTCGGTGGTGCCCCATCCGTAGCCGGTTACCGCGCCGATACCGGTGAGATAGGTGTGCTGTGCGTGCATGAATTTCCCTTTTCTCTGGTGTTGGCGGCAGGTTGCTGCCGCAGTTCGATTAACTGGCACGGGCGGTGAATTGACCAGCGGTGGCTGTGCTGTTGCTCTGCGGGGTCCCCGCTGCTTCGATGGGCTACAAGGGAAGCGCGTGGTGTTGTGCGAGGGGCAATGTGGGACTTGGGGGACGGCATGCTGAGGACGCTGCGGAGCGTCGGTTTCGGCAGCTGCTTGACTATTGCCCCGATGCGATTTGCGTGCACCAACAAGGCAAACTGGTGTACATCAATTCGGCGGGCGCCCGGTGGATGGCTGCGCATTCGCCAGAACAGTTGATCGGGCACGAAATAACCCGATTTGTTCATCCGGATTCGGTGGGGCCGATGTTAGCCAGAATCGGGACTTTGCGGCATGAAGGTGACGTGTCGGTGCCGTCGGAGGCAAAGATGTTGCGGTTTGACGGCACGACGTTGGATGTGGAGGCGGTCTCAGTCCTGACGACCTGGGATGGCCGTCCCGCGTATCAGGTGATTTTTCGTGATGTCACCGCGCAGAAAGCTGCGCAGGCGACGCTGCGTTTCCAGGCCGCGTTGGTCGAGCATGCCAGCGACGCGATCGTGGCAACCACGAGGAATGGGTTGGTCACCAGTTGGAATCGGGCCGCTGAGACCATCTACCGTCGGCCGGCCAGCCGGGCGTTGGGAATGGCTGTGGGCCGCGCGGTCGGTGCGGCGCTGGACCCGGGCGATATCGTCGCCGCCGGCGGGGCGGTGCACGCCACACACCGTGCCCTGGATGGTTCACATCTGGTGATGCGGGTGTCAGCTGCGGCGATGGATGACGGCTATGTGCTGTTGTGCTCGGATCAGACCGCGGTCCGGCGTGCTGAGCAGCAGTTCCAAACGGTGGTGTCTTCGCTGGAGCAGGGTGTGATCGTGATCGACCGTGGTGGCCGGCTGAAGACGGCGAACCCCGCGGCGCGGCGGATCCTTGGAATCGAACCCGATATCTTGGTGCGCGGCTATCTGCACGATGCTCACGCCTTTGAGCTGTGGGACGCTGATCGGCGGCCGCTGGCTGTGGCCGATATTCCGGTGCTGGAGACGCTGAGAACCGGTGCGCCGATCACCGGCGCCGTGGTCGGATTGTCGCGCCGCGCCGGGCGGCGGATCTGGCTGTCGGTCGACTGCCGGCTGCTCAACCCGATCGATCCAGCAGACTCTCCGGTGCTCGTCTCGTTCAGCGATGTCACCGAACAGCGTTCTGTGACTGAACGACTCACCCACCAGGCCATGCACGATCCACTGACCGGGCTGCCCAACCGGACACAGATCGAGGAGCGGATGGAGCGGTTGCTCGCCGCGGGTGAACCGCCGGCTGCGGTCCTGTTCATCGACTTGGATGACTTCAAGAAGATCAACGATTCGTGTGGCCACGAGGCCGGGGATGCCGTCATCCGGATCGCGGCCCAGCGGATGCGGAAGGCGGTACGCGACATCGACACTGTCGGGCGCATCGGGGGCGACGAGTTCGTGGTGCTGCTCGTGGGAGAGCGCGGTCGCTCCGAGCTCGACGCGGTGGCCGCCAGGATCCTTGAAAGACTCAGCGAGCCCGTCGTCATTGCCGGCGCCACCATTCACCTCACCGCCAGCATTGGAGTCGCTACCGAACTGGGCGATGGGCGCGACGTCGCTGAGTGGCTGCGTCACGCGGACACCGCGATGTACACGGCCAAAGCTCGGGGCCGTCACACCAGCCACTTCCACGATGCGCCGACCCAGCCCACCGCCGGCACGTTACCGATGCGCCGCGAGGGTGCAGCCGAACCTATTGCGCCGCATGATCATCGGTCCGCAGTCAGTGGCGCTGATCGGGCCAATGGTGTGGCGGCCGAGGCCTCGCCCTGGGGCATTTCCGATGATGGTCAACTGACTGTCGCTGACTGATACTTTGCGTCGAGACGGCCCGCGTGAGGAAAGTTCACCGCGACCGTCTCTGTTGCAGCTGGGCGGCGGACGCGATCGCGGTTAACGGGGGCGGCTACCCGGCCAATTCCCGCGCGTATTCGACTTCGTCGTTGATGCCGAGGACTTCTTGAGGGTGTGTCACCGGAATCGTGGTCGAGTGGCAGAATCCGTTGCCCTCGACGGTGACCTGAACAAACCCAACCTGCCGCTCGTTCTTCATCAACAGGAGAAATAGGCCAAGCAGGCAGATCAGGGAGAATACGAGCGCGAGAACCACCGTAGTGGTCGACAGGTAGCTTTCGGTGGTGGACATATCCGTGACAGTCCACCTGGTGCCACGGATCGGAAACTGCCCAATTGGCGTTGATATCCAATGCTCCGAGACAGCAATGTCGCCGATCGTCGCCAACCACTCATCGTCAGCACTACTGGGGTCGATGAAAGGCTCCCGCATGGGGCGATTAAAACACGTGGACGTGGCTGCCCGTAGGGGCGCGACAGACCGGGGTCTCGTTGTGGTCCTGGGCGAGGTGCATCATGACAGGCTGCTCCCTGGCCGGCCGTCCCCACCAAACCATCCGTTGCCCCCGATCGGGAATGCGGAGGACTGGTCGGTCCCGGCATCGAAGTTCTGCGCGAGGATGCTGAACAGGCGGGCTATTTCGCGGGTCCTGTCTGGGGTGATGGTGCCTGCCCTGCTGATTTCTCTGTACAGCGAATCCCAAGAGGCGCCGACCTCTGCGCTGCGCGTGGCACTGAGTCCTGTGAGGACACCGAGGGTGGTGCGGTAGGCGTTGGCGACCGCTTCGGGATCGTCGGGGTTGGTGGCGAGTAAGTCTGCGGCCACGCGCAGTGTGTTGGCGGCTGTGCTGTAAGCCGCGGCGACTTGCGTCATGCGAAGGCTCCTGAGTCGTAGTGAGGATCAAGGACGTGGGCTGCGGCCCGTTCGCGAGGTGCCTGGCTTGGCCCGGTGGGGCTGGTGGAGCCAGTCGGACACGCGATCGTGCGACCACCTGTCATCATCGTTGACGCTGAGGGTATTTGGTGCAACCTCGTCGTATCTACGGGGATAGTGCGTGATGGGTCCCTGGCATACGGCGCAGGTGTCACGCGTAATGGGCGGCGCAGGCTGGGCAGCGGCTTTAGCCATGGTTGGACGCTCCTGCCAGTCGTGGCCGCGCTAGCGGTTTGTCCCACTGGGGGTCGAGTGCTTCCATGGCGGCGCGGCGGTGGGCTGCCAGGGTGTTGGTTCGGCTGGCGTAGCGCTGATTGTGCAGCCACTTGCCCAGCGGTTCACCGGACGGGCTGACATAGCTGCGTGGGACATGAACGTGACCGAAGCTCTCGTGGAACTGTGCGAGTTCACCTAGTCCGGCCTGCCAGCGAGCCTCCAAGACGTCCCACACCCAACCGGGTTGGGCTTGCAGTGCACTGACTTCGTATTCGGTGAGGGCACCTGCGAAGTATCGGCGGCGCACCGAGTGGCAGAAGCTGCCGAGGCGGAATCCATCTGCGGTGATGTGGTTTTGGGATGGGCTGCTGTGGCCGTGCTCCCTGTGGAACGCTGTCAAGGCGTCCAGTCCGGCGGTGATACGTTCGTTTCGTCGGTCGGTCATGGGGGTGAACGAGAATCCCGCCGCAGTCAGCGTGTCGCGCCGATTCTCGGGCAGGATGCCTTGGCGTTCGTCGCTGCGCTGGGCGGCCACCCATGTGGCCAGGGCGAACCCATCGGGGCTTTGATGGCCGACGGGGACGTTGGCGTGACCGTGCTCGGCAGTGAACGCTTGCAGCCGTTCAAATGCATCCGCCCAGGCGGCGTCGTGGGCGTTCCAGGCCCAGCCGGGGAGCTCGGTGAGCTTGGCGACCTGATCGTCGGCGAGTTGGCGGCGACGATTGCGGTTGCCGCGCACCCACAGTCCCAGTGGGAAGCCGTCTTTGGTGACGAAGCCGAGGGGGACACGAGCATTTTCGTGGTCCTCGACGTAGTTGGTGAGGTGCTCGTAGCCGTAGTCCCAGCCCGGTGTCAGCATCCGTAGAGCGCGGATGGTCACGGCGTCACGTAGCTGCGCGGCGGCGGGGGCGCCGGCGGCGTCGAGCACCACGAACCTGTCGTGTGCGCCGCGGCCCCCTCGCGTGCCGCCGCGGCGGCCGCGGCCGCGTGAGGCGAGTTCGGCAGCCAGTTGAGTGTCGTGGTCGGCCAGGGCGAGCAGGGTTCGGTAGACGTGGCGGAACTTGGAGGATTTGACCTGCTCGGCGATGTCGCCGGCGGAGTCGACGAAAACCGGCAGGACGATCACTGCTGGGTCTTCACGCCCGGGGTCCAAGCGCAGTGCACGGCCGATGCATTGTGTGATGTCGATGGCTGAGCTGCGGGGTGAGGCGAAGAGGACTGCGTCGATCGCGGGGATGTCGATGCCTTGCCCGAGGCAGCGGACATTGGATAGCACCGCCCAGTTGTCGCGGCCCGGCTCGGCCAGGACCGACAGTCGCTGCGCGCGTTGGGTGGGTGTAGTGGATCCGTCGACGTGCATCGAGATCAGGCCGGGTAGTTCATCGCCGATGACCTCTTCGAGTGTGTTGGCGAAGTCTTTGGAGGTGGCAACGGTGTTGTGGAACACCATGACTCGTCGCAGCCCGTAGGTTTTGGCTGCCGCGTTGAGGGCGAGTTGGGTGGCGACCTGCTCGCCGGGCAGTGTCTTGGCTCCGACCTGGACGGGCCGGTGTTCGTCGGTGATGGCTGCGCGTACGTCGGCGTCGGTGATCGCCACGACCGCCACCACGTAGTCCGAGAGCAGCCGTGCGTCGATGGCTTGTTGGACGCCCAGGGGGGCCACGATCGGGCCGAATGCGCGGGGATCGTCCATGCACCAGGCGGTGCTGTCGGAGGAGCGGCGCACGCGTGGGGTGGCGGTCAGGAAGATTCGGACCGCGGCACAGATTTTGGTTTCGTCGACCACGGTGGCGAACGCGGCATCGAATTTGCCTGCGCAGCAGTGCGCTTCGTCGGCCACGACACTGTGGAATGCGGGTAGCCCGAACTCGGCGTGGGCCTGGGCGATCCGTGGGGAGGATGTGTAGGTGGCGAACACGACGACCTGGGGGCCGTTGGGTCCGGTGATGTCGTGCAGCGTGTGCGCCATCCAGTCGGCGAGTGCTTGAGGGCTCGTCGAGACGGGCGCCTGAATGTTCTCCTCGGGGCTGATGGTGTCGTCGCAGAACACGAACGGGCGCAGAGGCCGGGGGCTGTGCCGTATCCACGCGCGCATCGTCTGCTTGAGCAGGGGCCGGGTGGGAACCAGTACGAGGATCGCTGAGCGTCCATGGCGGGCCTGCTCTTGTGCGATCCGTTGCCCGACGAGGGTTTTGCCGGTGCCGCAGGGCATGACCACGGTCACGCGATCGTGCTCGCTCAAGTGTCCGGTGGCTTGGTCGTAGGCGGCCTGCTGGTGGGGGCGCAGCACGACGGAGATGGGGTGGCCCGTGGTCGTGTAGTCGGGCTGGTCGCCGGCCGCGGGGATGGTTACTGGTTCGCTCATCGTGGGTTCTTCGATCTGGAGGTGGTTCGGTGCTGGTCTGGGGGTGGCGGCGTCGAGGTCAAGGACGGTCATCGGTGCTCGTCGTGGTGCGTTCGGCGATCAATGCGGCGAGTACGTCGAGGAATGCGTCGGCTCGATCGTCGAGTTGCTCGATGAGCTCTTCGATGCGGGTGTAGGCGGAGGCTGGGCCGTGAACCTCCAGTGGTGTGGCCAGGGCCGTCCAGAGGGCGATTTGCACCTCATCTGCCCGGGGGCCGCTGAGTTGAGGCGGTGGTGCGGTGGTGAGCGGGACCATCGGGGCGACTGGTGTGAAGCGGTCGATGAACGCGTCGGGGTTGCAGTAGGCGCCTGAGCCGTCAGCGAATGTGTAGTCCCAGGCGATCTCGTCTTCGCGGCCGCCGCACTTTTTGACTGCCACCGCGGTGCCGCTGTGGTGGCGGTCCTGCACTATCCAGGGTTGGCCGAACGCGATGGCTTCGGCGAGGTCGCCAGCGATGGCCGCGGCGTTCGGGATGGTGCTGGTGTCCGGGGTCGTTTCGTGGCTCTGCGGGTGTTGGACGTCGCTCATGGTGGATTTCCCCTCCGCTCAATGCTGCAAATCATAACAATCGGGAGTGTCACAACTAGGTGCCGCGAACTGGATAAATAGAGAGTGTTCACCTGATGATTTGCCGTCAGATGTGAGTATCGAGAACACTGCAAGTCGGCGGCGATGGGGCCTGTGCGCTGCGGAGATGGCAGTTCCCCCGCCGCGATCGGCCGCACCGGGTAGGGCGTTTGCCCCCGGGGCCTGGTGCCGTGGTGTGGGCCCGTCGCGGCGCCTGCCAGTCGAGTGGTGTCGGAGAGGACGCAGAGCCGGAGGCAGGGATATCGCGTTCGTGCGGGTTTATCGTCGGTGCATGACGGGGGAGCTCAGCGACGCGGACATGCTGCTGGTTGCGCAGGGCGCGCCGATCGCGGTCCGGGTGGGTGCCAATGAGTGCGTGGACCTGGTGCGGGTGACGCCGAAGGTCATCGACGAGGTCTTCGCTGGGCGGCCGGTGGACTCGCTGACCGGCAGCCAAGGCCGAATCGCATTCTGGTTCAGCCCCGATGCGGCCGGGATGAAAGTGAACCAGATGGCCATTCTGTGGCTGATCACCGCGGCCGGGGTGCCGGCGCGGTCACTGCCGCTACTGCGCGGGCTGGTGCTCATCACCGGCATCGACGCGTCCGGGAAGCCGAGCGGGCTGTCCGACGAGCAGCTCGAAGAGCTCTCCAGCGACGTCAGCTGGTTCCAGCGATGGGTGTTGCGGTGGCGGGTGATGGGCGATGCGGATAAGCGGCGTGCACGTCGGCGGTGATGGCGACGCTGCTCAGGACCGGCGAGGCCATGGCAATGAAAGGAATGTGGCTGTGTGGACTATCGAGGCCTGGCTGGGAGCTGTCGGTATGGACTCCGATGCGTGCCGGGATCTGCTGCACAAGGCACTGAATCCGGCGTCGCCGGAGCGTGAGGCACTGGAGTTGCCCGAGCCTGGATCCGATGATGCTCAGGTCGTGATGGTGTTGCTGAGGAAGGGGCAGGTGCCGACACGTCTGGCCGTGGGCGCTCATACGGCGCATCGCCGGCCGTATGTGCCCCGTCCGGTGTGGTCAGATGAGCAGATTGACCGCTTCGGTCGCGTTGCCTCCACTTGGGTGGACGAATTCTGGCAGTCCCACACCACCGGTCCCACCTGGGCTGAAATGTCCGACAGTGCGGCGGTCGAACAGGCCCGTAAAGAACTCGAACTGCCTCGGCGTGGGCGAGACTTCGAAGCTGCGATGACGTGTGCGCGCCGCCGGGGGTGGTTGGCATGGGATATGGGTCGGACACGCAGTTTGTGTGCGGGCCCGGCGTTCTTCGCGTCCCGATATCAACCACCGGGGCCGGTGGGTCGTCGGGTCGCGACTGCTGTGCGACGCTTCCGCCTGGCCAACGACGGCCGGCGTCCGCGATGGGAAGACCTCGTCGCCGATATCCGCGACTCGGCCGGCAACACGATCTTCCGGGACGTCGACGACGCGCGTGCTCAATCAGCGTGGCTGGAAGCGGAGCGCTGGATAAAAGTCAAGGGGGAGGAGATCACCGCAGGCGCTAAGGCGAAACGCTGGGCGCAGCGGAAGAAGACAGGCAAAGGGCAACAGGGTGATTCGGGCGTCGCCGCGGCGCCGGCCGACAGTCCTGGGCCGGATCGCGTTGGGGATCAGTCTGGCAGCAGTGTGGCCGCCGGAACCTCGAAGTGATCGGCAAGCCTGTACAGCACGCTCAGCGTGATGTTCTTCTGGCCGTTCTCAAGTCGGCCCAGGTACGTGCGGTGCAGTCCTACGGCCGTCGCAACGTCGACTTGGCTCTCGGCGCGGTCCTCTCGCAGCGCGCGCAGGCGTGCGCCGACTTCGGTCAGTCGTTGGGGGTCGATCTCCACATGTTGACTATAGAGCACATCGAACGTAGACTATAGTCATCACACATTGTTTCGAGGGGGGCCCAGGATGACCGCCACCATGCAGGACCGCACGGCCGAGTTCGCCGACGCCGCAAGGATAATGCTCAACATCCTGGCCGAAGCGGAAAGCCGCGACCGCGACGCGCTCGTCAACGCCGCGATGGACACTCACCGCGGTGCCGCAGAATCCGCGCGCCGAGCGGCTGAGCAGGTCATCAAGCACCAAGCCTCCGCCAACACCTTCACGAAGGCCGTCGCAGCCGCCGAGCAGGGAGGAATCGACGAGGTCCGCCAATTCCTCCTGACAGAACTCATCACGCAGCTCCCCAATCCCTCGGCTGCCGAACGTGAAGGGGTCCGCAGCGCTGCCCACTTCATCCTTGACTACATCTGAGCCGCACCATGAGGCAATCGAACTGGGCGGCGGATGATGGTTCGGCACCGTGTTCGTCGCGCGGGAATGTTCGCAGGGCTGAGTCAAATGCTGCACTAGCCAAAGGGTGCAGTGTTACACACACAGAGGCGCAACCACCTAACGAGCAAGTGTTACAAGGGGATTAATGATGGGCGATCAGTTTGACGGCGTCAGTGCTGAGGCGCGCAGCGCGCAGTCTGCGGCGGCGATCCGTGCGCATCTGGATGGAAAGAGCTTGTCTGAGTCGTATGCGGAGCAGAACATCGTGCTGCCGCCGCCGGGAACGCCGATCGATGACGAGCGGATTATTGTGGCGCCCAACCAGTTGCGGGCGGGTGATGTGGGAGTGTTCGCAGACCGCCTGCTGATGACGCTGGGCAACGCTACGGTGTTGGTGTCGGGGCAGGTGCAGCCGATTGGAAGCGTCAGTTCGGGGCCCGATTTCCTTGGCTGGATTGATCCGACGAAGTTGGCGCCCGGTGCCGCGCCGATCAGCTGGGCCGCGGTAGGCGGGCTTGACGAAGCCGACGCTGCGCTGATGAAGATGCTGGCCGGAGCCACGATCGACCCTGCAGCGAAGATCGTCCTCCCTTCTGGCAGGACGATCAACGGGGCTGAGGCCCAGGCGTTGTCGGATCTACACGCCTCTGTGGCGGAGTCCAACGCCCCCGTGGCTGAACTGACGGCGCGGAGACGGGGGAAGTGGTGGCCGTGGCGGAGCACCGGTGGACGTGCGAGTTCGACGAGTAGTGAACAGGCGCAAAGCACCAGCCGCGACGTCGTGGCAAGCGAACGTGGCCACGCCGGCGCGAGATCGACAAGCTGATCGAGGAAACGTCGTCGGCGGAGCTGCCCGCGGTTGGAGACTGGTGTGTGCGCAGCGACCATCGCGAGGTGATCGCGAAGTGGATCCCTGACGATGCGATTGTGGGTCCGACGAGACGAATCCTCGTACTGGGAGATGTCGGCCGCAACGCATGGTTGATCGCGAAGGGCGGCGGTGCGCGGATCGACATCATGGGCAGCGTGCACACCGCCGCGCGTATCGGCGCTGCAGGCGGCGGCGCGCACATTCTGATTCGAGGTGAGGTCGCCGCCGGAGCGGCCGTCTACGCCTGCGGCGGCGCAGCCCGCGTCGAATTCCTATCGGAATCGAGCGCGCAGGCCGCCGCCGACGGCGGCGCAGCTGAAGTGCTACGCCTCGACGCGTCGACAGTCCAGAGGACGGATCGACGACGCAGTGACTAGGAAGCGTGGGGACATGAGTGGCCAATCCGTCGGTGAGGCCGCCGTCGAGATCGCGTACGGATACCTGGGGTTGCCGTATGTCTTTGCGGGTGGGGATTTGGACGGACCGACCAATGGTGGGTTTGACCGCGCCGGCCTCGTCCGCTACGTCGTGTACGCCGCTACTGGCACTGATATCGGCAGAACGCTCGACGCTCAGTTGGAGTACTGCGAGCGGCTTCCCGCGGGGCAGGTTGCGCAGCCTGGGGACGTACTGTTCTGGACCTCTCCTGGCGGTGTTCAACGCGTTTATCAGCAGGCGATCTACACCGGCATGATGACGGTGATCGCGCTCGTCCCTGAGGATCTCGCTGTGCCAGGAGTGCTATTCGACACTCGCACGACTGTAGGCGTGATGGGCGCAGTCTTTCACGAGCAAGGCGTTGACGCGGACTTGATCACAGCGAAGCCGCCGGCTGGGCCAGGCGAGAGTGAAGTTGTCGTCGCCCGGCCGCCCTGTTTCGAAACTCGCACCGAGGCAGGGGGCGGGTGTGGATGACTGATAGGGCCCACACCGAGGACGGAGAACACGATGATCCTTACGTCGACGCCGTGTTCGTGCGATTCGCCGCAGAGAGTCCTTCGCGGATGGCCGGATAAGCGTACGAGCAATGGAGACAAGGAGATTGAGATGACAGTGGACTTCGGGTCGTGTGAGGCTACGGTCAACGGCCAAGCCCAACGGTGGGACAGCGTCAAACTGCTAGATAGCGGTGTCCTGCGCGTTGCGCAGCTGGACACGTGGCGGGACCAGGAATCGGGCGTCATGTGCACCGCTGAAAAAGCGATCGAATACCTCGCCCCTGGCACGTGGACGAATGTGACCCCGGACCCGGCGGTCACGGGAACGCTGATCTTCTTCACCGAGAAGTTCACTAACCGCCCGCAAGCTCTCGGTACCGGTCTCACTGAGAGTGAAGCTGAGAGCGCCGCCGCGGCATTCCTGGCCGGCAACTACGCCGCAGAGCCCGGGCATCTGAGTCACATCTCGAACTTCTTTCGAGAACACAGCTGCGAGATGGCCCGCGCGGGGGCGCTAGGCCAATACGACGTACCGCAATTCCGATGGATCACGCGTCCAACTCAGGCCCAGGATGCTGAACCGGACACCGTGTCGCACTAGTGGGCGATGCACGGCTCAATACGACAAGCCGTCCAGACGCAGAGTCGTCAGCAACCGACTGGAGGATCACATGAGTGAGCTCGGCAAGCAGATCGCGGACCTGACAGACCAGTGGAAGCACGCTTGCGACGTCGCCACAGCCAGTGTCGGCCAGCCGGATCGGGAAGAGAACGTGGCGTACCGAGACAAGCTTGCAGTTGAGTTGACGAGGCTGAAAGCCCGCGCCGGGCTGACGTGAGGAAGTGGTGATGCGCCATGCGTTCTGCCGGGCGAACTTCGCCAACCTACTCGCTACCCGCTGGCGATGCGCGAATTGCGGGCTGAAGGCGAACCACGAGCGACCAGCGTCCGCGATCGGCCACAAGCCGCCGCTGACAACTCTCGCTCGATGACCTCACCCCCACAACCGATCTCATGAGATTGCACAGCAGAGCAAGGGAAACACGCATGGCAGAAGAACCCGACCGGAAGAGCGGCGACAGCGACGCCGAGTGGACCGAATTTAAGGCAAGTCTCCCTGCCCGCCATGAGGCGCAGCGCCAGGCAGAGGCAGACCGGCGCGCCCGAGGAATCACCAAGGAATCGGTTACGGAGGGCTTGCGCCAGACGCCGAGACCACCTGTTCTCGAGGACGGCGAGTGGATCGCCCGTCTCTCGGCGGAGGAGTGCGCAGACCGCGGGAACGCGGGCTGCCCTGGCGACACGAACGACCTATGAGCATCGGGCCAGCGATGCTCTGTCCACGATGCGGGCAACTGATGTACTACGCCCCGCTGGGAAACCGTTGTTACCACGTAAATCTGAACACGCTCTGCCCTGTGCATCGGCCAGGGATCGTTCTCCAATACTCAACCAGCAGCACCACATAAGGAAACGACATGCCAATTGAAAACTGCGATGGCAACGCTGCGACTGTGTGCGACGGGTGTGGTCTCCCGATGCGAGTGTGGGTAGGCGTCGGCCCCTCCTGCCCATTCGGGTGCCGCGTGACCCGATGATTGCCGAGCGAACATAGGACGCCTGATGTGGAAAGCCGAACGGTGGGGCCGAGCCTGGTACGTGACACGGGTCAACCAGGGCGCCTTGGAGTACCTCAAGACGGCCCCATGCAACTACGGCCCGCGGGGTCGGATCATCACTTTCCGAAGCGAATCAGCCGCGCAGCGTCGCGCCGACGCGCTTAACGCAACGGGGGGGCAAGGATGACCGCTTGCAGACTGTTTCCGCCGGAATACGACACGTCACGCCACTGCGGCGAGCATGGCGGTGTTGCGTGGCTGCACGGGCCGCACTCCAACCGGTGTGACCGAGCACCCGAACCGCAGAAACTCGCCAAGCTGTGTGGTGATCAGCGGCCGGGCTGGGAACACGACGACCACTCGCACCTGACATAGGGGGACTCTGTGGTTCGCGATGAGGCAACATTGCAACGCCGCGTTGCCCAATACAACGTGGCGTTGTATGGTTTGAGGCATGACGACGCCCCTGCTGCCCGCCACCGCAACGCTCGCCGTCTACGGCTCCGATTGGGGCTGGCAGGCGACCGCCAGCTTCGATGAGCCTGACGATGCAATCGCTTTCGCCTCCAGCTTCCCGAAGTCGGCCGGCGTGAAGGTGTACGGAGCCAACGCCACTGCCCGGGCGACGCTACGCGGCGACGGGGTCAACGGAGGCACGAACGAGACCGGGATTCGTCGGTACCGGTCACTGATCTCGCGTGCTCAGAAGCTTGGTGTCACGATCGAATGGCACGCCTCTGCGACGACACGGACAGCCCTGATCTCACAGGGCGCCTTCGAGGCCGCGGTGTTCGGCGCCACGCGGGACCAGTGAACATGCCTGACAGCGAGAATCTGACGACTACGCCGCTCAGCTACGACGAATTCACCGGTCTGCCAATCGGTGCCGTGGTCGGGTCGCTGGACGACGCCGGCGCAGTCTGGGCTCGGGCATTGAGATATCCAGACTGCTGGAAAGTGTTCGGCTACATCGGCCTGCGGACGGATGAGGCCGCATGGAGCACACTGGAAGGCGACGATGGCAGCGTGGTGTTGCAGCTGTACGTCGACGAAGCGCTTGCACGACGCCCACCGACGGAGGCGGCAGCGATCGCCGACGGTGAGCCCGAGCGAGCAGAGCGGATCCGGGCCCGGACAGCGGGACTGGAGCCAGGGTGGTACGTCACCACCGGATTCTTCTGGCATGACGACCCGATGGTGGTGGAAGGGCCGATCCCAGGATTCGAGCCAGCGCGGCTGCGCCGTACGGAAATCGAACAGTGCACAGCCGGGCCGATTCTCTATCTCGACGTAGTCGAGGAAGTGCCAAGGGTATGCACCGTGACGGTCTGATGACGGTGCCGGGGAAGGATATTGAGTGATGGATGTCTACATCGCACGGGAAGCTGCGGGATTTGACGAGCAGATCGACATCCTGATGAGAGTCGGCGCGCTTCCCCTTGCTGGGGCCGTGGTATGGCTCAGCCTGATGGTGCTAATCGACTGGTACGGCAAGCGCGAACCGCGACGACGCAAGATGCTGGACTGCGAGACGAAGGAGCAGCTCCGTTTTAGACGGATGAGCATGAGGCAGAAACGGACAGCATGGCTGACCATGAATCCCGAGCAGCGCGAGGCGTTTGGACGACAGCTCGACCCGGTCGCGCGCGCCGAGTGGCGTTCGATAGGCGTGGACGAGGTCTATCGAGCGAACTGGCGCCCTGTCTCGTGAGCGCTGATCTGCGCGGGCGACTAGGTCGATTTGCCCAAGCCGACGGTGAGGCGCCCCGGGCTTGCTGGGGCGCTGTCGCGGAGACGTCGGCGACGAGCTACTGGTGCAGGGGCGTGGATAGCTGATGCGCTTGCTTGTTGTGTCTGACACCACCGAGGGGTGGCCCACGGATTCCGGCGGTCACCTAGATCTGTCGGTGCTGGTGCAGCGGTACCGCGCGGATGCACTGCTGTCCTTGGGGGATTACTCGGCACCGTTGGCGGCGGTGATGGCCCGGGCCGGCGCCCCGCTGACGGCTGGTGTGTACGGGAATCACTGCACGACTGATTACATGCCGAAGAACGGGATCGTTGACTTGGTGGGCGACCGCACGCTGCCGGCGCGTCACGGGACGTTGCGTGTGCCTGGTCAGCGGCCGGTGTCGATGCTCGCTGTGCAGGGCTGTGTCCGTTACAAGCAGGACGTCAAGGACGTGTTGTTCACCGAAGAGCAGTACGCGGCGGCGATCGAGGGGTTGCCGGCTGCGGAGTTGGTGATCACGCATTGCCCGCCGGTCGGGATCAACGATGGTGCGGATCCGTCGCATGTGGGTATCGCCGCGCTGCGGCGGTGGGTGGATCGGCACCGTCCTCGTTGGTTGCTGCACGGGCACACCTACAACAATCCGGTGCAGTCGTTTCACGGTGGTACCGAGGTGCTGTACACATACGGTTACGTGGCACTTGAGCTCGACCTATAGGTGAAATCCGGGGGTCGTCGAGAGAGGGGGATTGGAGTGGTCGAGGAGAGGGAGAAAGGCAAGCTGGGCGTCGTCTTCGACGAACAGGCGGGCCAGATATGCGTTGGCATTCTCAACGAAGGGCTGGACGAAGTCGTCGAGATCGAGGATGACGATGTCACCGCAACCGCCGTTGTGGCGGTAGCTGACTACATCTTCGCTCGGGGCGGTGCGGTCGAGTTCTCTGTGGACGCCGACACAACGTTCGAAGTCCAGGTCGTCAAGGTCGGCAAGATGCGCGACGGCAGTCGGGTCGCGATCCTTCCCGGGTCGCAGATCGTTGGGCTGGCTGATGCCTGAGCAGCTGCGGTGATGGCGCGCAGTGGCCGGCCGCCGAAGGTCGATCCGATGAAGGCGATTCACCGTGCGGTGCTCTACGGCGATGCAGAGACGTTCAGTGTCGAGCTCGCCGCTGGGACGGATGTCGAGGCTGCCGGTCCGGAGGGGATGACACCGCTGCACATTGCGGCGCACCGCGGCAATGTGGTGTTCGCTAAGGCGCTGTTGGACCGCGGTGTTGGCGTCAATCCGATCAACGTGTGGGGCAACACCCCGCTATGGGTGGCGGTCATGCGGCGGCGCCGAACCTGTCCTGACGGGTCGATGATCCGGCTGCTGCTCGATCACCATGCCGATCCGACGCGCACTGAGGGGAATCGGGCGCCGGTCGACCTCGCGCCGGGCATCGCGGGTTTCCCGCAGGACCTGGTGGAGCTGCTCGCAGTGAAAGCGGCCGAGTTCCGCCGGCACGACGAGGCGGGAATGGGCCGTGGGGATGGGTAACCGGTGGAGTCGCTCGTCGACACTGGTGGCCGCCGGCCTGGCGGTGCTGGGCCTGACTGCGGCACCGGTGGCGTCGTCAACGCCGGGTGTGCCTGACCTTTCGGGCTATGCCGCAGTGAACTCCGAGGACTACCGGTCAGAGATGGGCTACGGAACGAGCGGTGTACGGTTCTCAACCCCAGACGGATTGCACTGCACCATGACTCACAATGCTCGGTCCAGCTGGGATATGGCGCAATGCACCGGGCCGCTATCGGGGGTCGCCGATCTCAACACTGCCCGGGTAGTGAGTTTCGGGTCGCCAGGAGAACTGCTGAAGAGCGATTTGAGCTCGGACACCGTGAGCAATCTGGATGGGCAAGGCTGGCATGAAA
The DNA here is from genome assembly GCF_048282715.1 of Mycobacterium sp. 134. Lineage (NCBI taxonomy): Bacteria > Bacillati > Actinomycetota > Actinomycetes > Mycobacteriales > Mycobacteriaceae > Mycobacterium > Mycobacterium sp. 134. Next base: position 152,687 of record NZ_JBLVUN010000001.1, on the reverse strand, counting down.
CTCCTGTTGCCCCTGGAGCGTACAAAGTGTTGCCGGTCGGGATGAAGATCTCCTTCGAGAGCGCGACATGTGCCGTGGGGGACCGGCGGTTGACCACCTGTGTCATCGCCGGCGGCCAGACCTTTGGCGATCACGGATTCGTCCTCGGCGTCGGCGGTGGCCGTGTCTTCTGAGCGGCAAGGGATTCCGGAATTCCTGTGGCCTCAGTCGATCGAGCCGGTTCGGCGGCAGGCTGGTGCGCGTGTCAGGTCTTGAGGATCTCGGCTAGACGTTGCTGCTCGGTGTTGGTCAGGTAGTTTTTGCGGCGCGCTTTGGTGTGGTACCACTGCCCGATTCGAGCGCTGGCGCCGGTGGCGGGATCGGTGACGAATGAAGACCGGTCGATGGTGTGGATGCCGGTTTTGGTGACGTAGTGCTTGATCAGGCTGATCCAGTCGTCAGCGCTGCGTTGCGTAGGGGATTGTCCTGTGCGCCACGCGAACCCAGGGATTTCGTCGAACTCTGCGACGATCCGTGCGGGCAGTGATCGTGAGCGGTGTGCGGCGCGCGCTGCGCGGACCGCGGTGCCGATGGGGAATCGGCGGAACACTGCTGAGCTGCGAGGGTTGGCGTGTCCGTGGACCGCGTAGTAGTCGCGTAGGTAGGCCGCGGTGCGTAGGTGGGTTGGGACTGTCCGGTCGATGGTGCGCAGGAAAACCTCACGTGCGATGAGATCTAGGCCTTCAGGGATGTCGATCTCGAGCGGCCCGTTTCGTGGGGTGTCGCCGTGGTCATGGGTGGTGGAACGCCATGTCAGTAGTGACTGGTGAAGCAGTTCGTCCTGGTCGGCCAGGGAGGTGAGGATCCGCCATGCCGCCAGGTGGCTCGTTCGTGCGGCGGCGAGGTCTGCTGCGCTGTCGTCAGCGTCGCTGGCCAGTAGCACCGGCACGATGATGAGTGCCTTGTGGTGGGCGCCGTTGGGGTGTGGCCGGATTGCTCGTCCGACGATTTGAACGATGTCGGGTCCGGCGGTGCGTGGCGCGGCGAACAGCACCGCATCGAGGGCGGGAACGTCTACGCCTTCGGAGAACACTCTGCAGTTAGAGACGACGCACAAGCGGTCTCCGGGGTTGGCCAGGTCGGCCAACGCGGCATCGCGATCTTGTGGCGTTGTTGCCCCGTCGATATGCACCGCTTCGATGAGTCGGGCGGGAACTGTGCCGCTGATGGCGCTGTACACGCCGGGAAGGCGATCGGTCCAGAGTTGGCTGGCTGCAATGCGGTTGTGGAAGGCCAGTACGGAATGGATGTGGGGGTGGGTGCTGGTGGCCCGGGCCAGTGCGAGATGGGCTGCTGCGTCGGTCAGTGTGTAGTTGGCACTGGTGTCGGCGAGCAGATTGCGCAGGTGCTGGCGCGCCTGGTGGCTGGTGATGCCGATGACCGCGATGTTGTAATCGGAGAGGTATCCCGCATCGATTGCGTCCCGGAACGAAAGCGGGCTGATGTGCGGTCCGTAGGTCTCCAGTGAGTCCATGGAGATGACATCGGCTTCATCCCAGCCGATCTCAGCCATCGCTGCGGTCGCCGACGGTGTCGTCGGGACTGTGATGGTGCGGGCGGTGGCAGTCATGAACAGTCGCTGCCGGGCGGGAAACTCGTCGCGCACAGGTAGCGCCCATGCCTTGTCTGGTGCGCCGGCAGTGCGATGAGCTTCGTCGCAGATGCTCAGGTCGAAAACGGTCCCTGTTGATTCTGCGGCCGCGGCGACAGCGAGTGAGGACGCATAGGTCGCCACCAGTGCGGCAGGCCCGGATGCGCGCAGGTGGTCGGCGATGGTGTCGGGATCGGTAGTGGCGGTGATGTGTTCGCGAGCTGCGACTTGAGATTCGGTATAGGTTTCGTCGGCGGCATCGTCGAGTGCTGGTGCGGTGGGGGAGCACACCCGCAGGAGCCGCATCGCTGGCAGTGCCGCGGCGAGGTGCCGGCATGTTTGTTCGAGCAGGACCACTGTCGGGACGAAGAACACGACTCTGGTCTTGTGGCCGTCGGGAAGCAGATGGGCGGCGACGACCGTCTTCCCGGTGCCGGTCGGCAGGATCATGCTGGCTCGGGATCCGCCGTGTGTCGTGACCGTACGCCAGGTGTCGATCGCCGAACGCTGATAGTCGCGCAGGGTGGTGGTCACGAGTGGCCGGATCCTGTCTGAGTGAGATCGCCTGGTTTGGAACGGGAAGGTCGTCTGTTTCGTAGTGTAGCTTTCGTGATAAGCCAGAACGTGGGCGTTAACGGTCTACATCAACACTTATCAGGAGCCGCATGGTTGAGTTCTCGCTGATCGAACAACCATGGATCCCCGTCCTGACCGACAACGGTATGGACCATCGCAGCCTCACGACCGTGTTCGCCGCCGACGTCATAGATCTCGCTTCTGGTGACACTCTTGAAGATGCGGCGATCCTGCGCCTGCTGGTGGCCATCAAAATTGCTGCGGCTGCTGAGCAGCTTTCCCCGCAGCGGTGGCTGAACGTGCATGCCGACCGATTCGACTTGTTCTCCGCGTTGCGGCCGTTCGGTCAGAACATCGATATGGCACGGTTCGTCAACCTCGATCGATCAACGCGGCCGCTGTCGGCGCAGTCGTATGTGTTGGCGGGCAACGGGTCTACCGCAGTCAATCAGTTCCACACTCTGTCCGGGGTGACTTTCACTCCCGCTGCGGCGGCCAGGTTGCTGCTGATGCGTCAGGCGTTCTCCGTCGGCGGTATCCAGCAGTGGCCGGCCGCTGCGTACGGAAAAGAGCCATGCTCGGCGAAATCTGCGGTGTGCACCAACCGTGCCTTCATGTGGGTCGATACCGGGCGGCTTGCCTCCACCGTCGACGTCAACGCCCAGCTGGCCGGTGGCCGGCCGCTTGGCACCTTCCACTTCGGATGGCCTGACCCTGGTGCCTACCCGCCGGTCCAAGGGCGCCCGACCGGTGTTCTCGACGCCCTGACTTGGCCTTCCCGGTCCATTTACCTGCTTCCCGCCGATCCCGTGCAAGAAGTGATGATCTGCGACGGGCTGCGATGGCCCGAACCGAAAGAAGGCACGGACTACACCCCGCAACACGAAGCCGAGCTGTTCCCTCACGCAGTGTTCGAACGCAAGACGAAAAGCGCCCCACCCACCATTCAAGGCGTTCACGTCGAACGGGTGCCGTGGCGACAACTTCTCACCGCATTGGCGGTCGGCCAACCCGAGTCCACGATCATGACGACAGCGGCCGGAGCAGGCCTGCCCGATGCCGCGGTGTTCCGCATCGCAGGCCTGGGCTCCTACCAAGCGCGAGTCGACGGGCCCGTCGCCGGATCCTTCCCGGTGCCGGCCCCAGGCGTCGACGTCGTCGCTGTGTCCGAGCTGATCAATGAGGCGTTCGTCAACCACGGCTCCTATTTCGGTTCCCTGGCCACCGCAGCCGGGCTCACCGACCGCAAGCAATCAGCCAGCCTGGTCGGCCGGCTGTCGCAGTACTCGGCGCTGCCCGCGCAGTTGGAACCGATCGCTGCGGCCGCGGCGCGCGGCCTCTACCCGCTGGAGGAAGCGCGCCGGCGCGTCGCCGCCGTGGTGGAACGTGCCAACGGCTCTGCGCTACGGCAATTCGCCCCCACCCATGTGGTTGCGGCGGGACGTGTGGCCGCCAGAAAGGCCAGCACCCTGCCGCCGCACCCCGTAGTGGCAGCCAAGAAGCCTCGGAAGGACTCTTGATGACAGACACCACGACTGCCGGTGCCGAGCGGGAACTGACCCGGGAGCAGCGGTTCATCCGCCGGCTCGCGGCCGCGCATGCGTCGCGCACCATCGGGGCGCTGATGAATTGGCATCCCGGCGTGATCGACCCCCGTGTCATCGCGCTCACCCAAGATGCCGATGACACCGAATACACGCCGTGGGGGCTGACGGGGAAAGCGTTCGCCGTATTCCACTCCGGTCTGCGTGATGTCCGCTATGGCTACGCGGGCACCGGAATTGGCAGCTGGGCCCGCCGGGTCGACGCCGATCCTGTCGCTGTGGAACGCCTCATCGCAACCTTGGCGCGCGCCCAAGCTCCTCTGGACCTCGACCGTGCCCTGACTGCGTTGGCCCGGATGAACCCTCGCAGTCCACGGTTCTCCCCGCACTGGCACACCGTTCTCGACGAACTGATCGGCTGGGCCGACCCCACCCGTCGTGATCAGGTGCGCTTCACCTGGTCCCGTGACTACTACACCTACGCCCCGTTCACCGCTACATCCGACGACACTGCCAACTGAGGAGCCAAAGATGACTGCTGATAGTGAGATGGACGCCGCAGTAGCGCAGTTCGCGGCGGCGCGGGCGGCGAGGGAGGTGGGCGCCGCGGTGTTCACCCCGGTAGTCAGCCTCGCCAACACCGAGGAGACAGCCCGCGTGATAGGCACGATCGAGGCCGCAGGATGGAGGCTGGCGAACTGGGCCGTGGCCGTCGACAAACACGGACAACCCTTGGCGTACCCCGTCTTTCGACCCGTCGTCGCCGGCGGGATGATGCCCGCATGACCACCGCTCTGATCGCTACGGCACACCCACTCCGACTGGACCACAGCAGCGTTCGAAAGGCAGAACACGATGACTGACAGCACCAATGAGCTTGTCGATCCCAACACCGGCCTGGCGGCCATCGACGAGACCGCCCGCGACATCATCTTCGGCGCCGCCACCGGCACCCGGCGGTCCATCATCAACCTGCATGCTCTGCAGGCAGTCCCGGCCAGCCTGCTCAACCGTGACTCCTTCGGCGCTCAGAAAACCATCACTCACGGAGGGGTTGTGCGGGTGCGGGTGTCCAGCCAGTCCTGGAAGCGTGCGATGCGTACATGGATCCGCGAACAGGCTGTCACCGGGGGAGCATTCGCGGCCCGCACCAACCGATGGCCGGCGGCCACCGCCGAAATCCTGGCGGCCACGCACGGCGTCGAGGTTGATGTGGCGACCGCCAAGGCCCTGGCCGTGTTCAAAGGGCTGGGCTTCAAAACCACCGATCGGGGCACCACCTCCGCGTCGATCTACGCCCACCAGGACACCGCGGCCCGCATCGCTGACGTCATCAACGCCCACCTCGGCGAGATCGGCGACACCGTTCCCAGCGAGGTGATCGAGGCAGCCCGCACCGCACTGTCGGTGGCCAACGCTGTCGACCTCGCTCTGCTTGGCCGCATGCTGGCAGAGCAGCCCGTCGGCGGGCGAATCGACGGCGCGGTGTCGGTGGACCACGCGACATCGGTGGATCCCGCCGCGGTTCTTGAGGACTTTTTCACCGCGGTCGACGACCTCACCCCCGAAGGGGAAGCAGTGTCGGGCAACCTGGGCGTTTCCGACCTGAGCGCCCCGGTGTTCTACCGCACGGCATGCATCGACATGGACCAGCTGCGGCACAACCTTTCCGGAGCCGACGACCCAGACGCCCTCGCCGCGGCCGCGGCCACCGTCATGGTCGAAGCGTTCGTCAACGCAGTCCCGTCGGCCAAGCAGCGTTCCAGCAACGTCGGAACACGGCCATCCCTGGTGGTGGCCACCACCGGTGCCTCACGCCTGACTGCTCACAACGCCTTCACCGCGCCGATTCGCGGGGAGAACGTCATTGCTGACGCCACCGTGGCCCTGTTCGAGGTACTGGAGGCGCAGAAGCGGTTCGGTTCCCCGCAGGAGGCGATCGCGCTTGCCGGTGACCCGGCCGCTGAACGCGCGATCCCCGCCGGAACGCAGACGGTCGAAAGCCTGCGGGAGCTGACAGACGCGGTGATCAAATGAGTGGGCCGCCGACTGGTGTGCACACTGTCGGTATCCGATTGCAGGGGCCGATGCAGTCATGGGCCAACGGCGCCCGCGGGGCTGTGCGCCCGACCCACACCCGTCCCACCAAGGCCGGAGTGGTCGGTCTGATCGCCAACGCGCTCGGCCGGGACTACACCGATCCGATCGATGACTTGGCGAACCTGAGGTTTGGGGTACGCATCGATGAGCCAGGAACAATCGAGGTCGACTACCACACCACCGGTGGCGGCGGCCAATACTATGCCCTGCCAATGGAATACACCCATGCTCCCAGCTGGTGGGGCAGCCGCAACGGTGATCCGGCCAGCCCCGACTGGATGACCTACGCGCCGCCCCGCGCGATCGCCGAAAGCAAAACCGGTGGCCTCACGAGCAAAGCGGCCAACCCGAACATCACCAACGATCAGTACCTGGCCGACGCCTCATTCCTGGCGGCAGTCGAAGGCACCGACAAAGATTTGCTGCACAAGATTGCCTCAGCGCTTGCTGCCCCCGCCCGTGCACTGTTCCTTGGCCGCAAGGCATACGGCCCGGCCGCGCCGCTGCTGGAAGGCGTCACCGACACCAGTATCGAGGAGTTCTTCGCCGCCACCGCCGGCCCCGCGATCCAGGCAGCAACAGCCGACCCGACGCGGCGCGGCATCGTAGACGTCTACATCGAACCCCGCCCCGGGCAGGCCGGCACCGTCGTCGCCGACCAGCCCATCACCTTCAACGGGCCAACCCGTCGAGCCGCGCGCCTCGAAACCCACTACACGCTCGGCGATGAGCAAGCCGCAGAGCTGCAAGACAATTCGCCTGTGGCCAGTAGCGCCGAATCAACACTGTTCGATGACCTATTCGACGAAGGGCGAGCCTCGTGACACCACCAGCCACGGTCCACCGAACCTTCCTCGACTTCGACCCCAATCACAACGCAACCCGCGGGCTACTCGTCGACGCACAAAAAGCCCACCGGCTCACCATGAGCCCGTTCGCCTATGCGCTGGAATCCAAAGACTTCTACACCGGCGCAGTCACCGGGCACCCCGACCACCGCGCCACCCACAACATCCTGTTCGCCGTCAATTACACCCAGGTGACACATCCCACCCTGCTGACCGCGCTGGCCCCACGGGTCCGGGTGATCATCCAATCCGACATCCCGCCCGACTTCGACTACTGGCGCGCTACGGAATGGACGCCAGCTCTGCTGCAGGCACCCAACACCCGCGAGTACACCCCGAAAGCCCACGAACACAGCACGATCGAGTACCAGATCGTCATCAACCCGCGGCGCAACGTCACAGTGAACGGTGTCCGCAAAACTGTCGTCGCAACCCACGAACACGACATCCGTGAATGGTGGAACCGCAAAGCGAACGCCGCCGGTCTCACGCTGCACAACCCGCCCGATGTCGACCGGCCAGGGCACCTCACTGCACAGTCAAAGAAGCTGTCCATCAAACACTTCCGACTGACCGGCAAAGCGACCATCAGCGACCCAGACCTATACTTCGCCGCCGCACACCAGGGGATCGGCCCCGCCAAGGCCTACGGCTGCGGACTCCTACTCACCAAGTAGAATCGACCGCAGGGCAAGGTGTGCCAGCAGCGGATGCAAACGAAAACCGCTCCGATTCGTCCCTTTTCAACTTCACAGCAGACCCACCGGCCCACCACGCCTCGACCGCGAATTACCCGGCGACGGCGTGCGACGGCTGGGAACAACGCGCGGCCCCCAACTACGCGTCAGACCGCCGTGCCACGTAAACGTATAGCTACACACCGCATGTCGCCTGCTAGCAGGCATGACCAGTGCCATGCGCGCAACCGCCCGCGCGCGCTCCCTGCGTGTGTGCAGGGATTGATCGGCCGCCAAGATCCTGTCCCGTGACCCGTTGATAGCCGCCCTGCGTGCAGGGATCGAAAACCCGGATCGCTGGGCGATTCGACCCCCTGCGTGCGGGGGATTGCTCTGTGAACGCCCGGGGCTCATTCAGGCTGCGGAAAGCCACTCCCTGCCGCGCAGGGGATAGATCGTGCGGCCACGTCGCGAAAGCGGGTGCTCGGTGCCGAGCTCTCCCTGTGCGCGGGGATTGATCGAACCACGTCACGAACGCTGCGCTGAATGCGACCGCTATTCCCCGGCGCCGGGGATTGATCGCCCGCAATGACCCCGCTGTACGCAATCATCCGCTGTTCCCCGCCCGCGGGGACTGATCGACGCCTCCCGAGGCCGTGCACGGGATGCCGTTGACTGTTCCCCGAATGCGAGGATCGATCGCCACAGGATCGCGGTAGTCACCAGCTTCTTCATCTCTTCCCCCGGTGCACGAGGATTGAGTGCTCGAACGCGCACGTTGGAGCTTGGTGCCCAGCTCGAATCCCTGCAGGCAGGGATAGATCAGCCAACTACGCATGGCTGCAACTAGCGGTCGAAGTTGACTCCCCGCGTGCGGGGATTGATCGAGTCCGGCGACCACCTCGGCAACGGTGGCGCTGTCTCCCATGGAACATGGGATTGGTCGAACCACATCACGCACGGCGTCCTGAATGCGACCGCTGATCCCACCGTGTGTGGGATTGATCGGATCCAAGCGGGCTGCTGGCTCGTGCGTTGCCGCTGTTCCCTGCCCGTGGGGATCGATCGATCCACGCACCTGTTCGGACGTTCTGACTACGGCGGTTCTCCGGCATCCGGGGATTGATCGAACCCGCCATACGAGCCCAGTTCGAACTCAACGGCCCCTGCCCGATGCGCGGGGATGGATCGCCACGGGATCGTGGTAGGCACCAGCTTCTTCAGATCTGGCCCGGCGCCCCGCGGGTACTCATTGCTCACATACGCACATGGGGAGCTGGTCCGAGGCTCCCATCCCTGCTTGCGGGGGTCTGCAATGGGGCAGCCGCCCGCGACATGCGATTCTGGTTCGAACCTCCGCTTGGGGGATGGCTCGTGTTGTTGAAGGGCGTTGTTGTGCAACGTAATCGCGTAGCCCGCGCTGAGCGGGGATGCCTGATCGTTGCATCGACTGTTGTTGTTGGCGGCGGCATTGGGGCAGGCGTGGCGTGTGTTCGCCGGGACCGGTGTGCTCGCCCAGAGTGGGAGAGGGGCACGGGGATGGGCGGCGCTTGAGATGCAGTGAAGAGCTGTGAACCGGTGCGGTTGCGAGCCCATACGATGAGCGGATGCTGGAGGAAACCATTCCTGCGGGCGTGCGTCCCGGGTCTGCGCGTCAGAGGGGGTTGGCCGGCGCTGGCGCTGGGCTGGCAGTTGGAGCTGCTGTTGTCGCGATCATCGGCCCCATCGCCATCTGGGGTGTGCGGTCGGTTACAGACTTCACATCGCGCTCCCTGATCCACGTGGGGGTTGTCGCCAGCGCGACCGGGCTATGTGTTCTGGCCCTGGTGGTGACCTGGTTGTTGAGGCGATACCCGGTATTGAGGCGTCCACGCATCTTCGCCGGGTGGAGCGCCGTGGCGCTGGGCGCATGGAGTGCCTGGAACGCGGTCGATCTGTATCAGGCTCGGGGTGCATGGCCGTTTGTGGATTCCACCGGGGTTTCTGTGGTCGCTGGTGCCGCGGCGGTGGCCTCTACCGTGGCGATGGTGGTGGCGCTGGCCACGGTTGCTTTCGGGGGTGATGCCAGCGGCAGGGCAGCGTTGTGCGCGTTCCTCGTTGTGGTGGTGGGGGCCCCGGCCGTGACCTATTGGGCGGTTCAGAACCACCAGTCCGGCGTCTGGTATCCCACGCGTATCGCCGAGGCGGCGGCGCCGGCGCCGATCCCGGACACGATCGGCCCTGTCGGCTACCGAATCACATTGAACGACCGCGACCGCGGATATCCCGACATCTATCCTGCTGGCAACGGTTTCCTCATCGACACGGGCTCAACGCTCACCGCGTACGACGGCTCAACCGGTGAGCAACGATGGCGTATCAGCGACAAGGGGATCGTCGCGCAACGTTGGCGTGGCCCGGACTATTCGAACAGTGGAAAAGTTGTCGTGGCCCATCGTGATCGCGACGACGCCACGGGAATCGTGGTGGTGTTCCTCGCCGACGGGCTGATCGCACTCGACGCCAGTTCTGGCGAGGTGCTGTGGCGCCGTCAACTCGAAGGCGGAAAGGTGACTGGCGCAGCCGGATCCCTCGACGCGCTCGGGATGTCGGTGTTCACAGGGGATTACGGAGCCGACGGCGACAGCGCGACACGTCTTTACTCACTGGACCCAGCGACCGGGCGGTTGCGCTGGAGCCAGATCCTCTCGTGCAGCAGTCCGTCACTGCGCGCAGGGACTGCCGGGCAACTCAGTTACGGCTGTGGGAAACCAGCGATTGTCGATGCGCGCACCGGCAACACCATCACGGTGCCTGGGAGTTATCTCCCGTGGGCCGGCACCGACGCCTACGTGGTTGCCGATTCGTCTGATGGAGAGGAGCCGTCCCCCGAAGACGTGGCCCGTGTGATGGATTCGGACGGGAAGATCATCGACGAGGTTCCCGGCGTATTCCCCGCGTCTGCGCCTCACAACGGTTTCCTGCTTGTCTACGGGCGCGACAACACCTGGCTTCTGCGCGACTACCGCAACCACCGATCGACCCCGGTCTCGATCCACTTCGACCCGCCGCGAGGCGTGACCGACGGGTTCGAAACGATCTGGCTGAACAACAAGCTGCTCGTCACCAACGTGTACAACCATCCAAGTCCGCTCCTAGTCGTCGATCCGCAGCGGCCCGCCGACAACCCCTCCACCACCGCGCCACCGTGCTCGATAGGCCAGGGGGACCTGCACGCGGTGGCGGGAGCCGTCGTCGTGCAATGCGGTGCGAACGAGGTGGTCGGCCTGGTGCCCGCGCACGCTTAGCTCCTCGACATACCATTGGGCAGTGTCTGCGCCCACGAAAGCTCAGTGGATCCATCTACTGGTGTGGCTGCCGACTTCAGCAATTTTTCCGGCGGCAGTTTTTCTGGCCTACGTCATGGCCGGGGACACGTGGGGTGCGCAGATTGGCAAAGGGCAACTGCTTCTCGTCGCCGCGGCCTTGACGGCTCCGACCATCGGGTCCATTTTTCTTCTGCCGGGTGACGCGGGATGGGGCAGAGGGCTGATCTTTGTCGCTGCGTTTACCCATATCGGTGTGACCGTATTTTACTTCGCCGCGGTTGCCGACGGCTCTAGGAATCAGGACGATGTGGCCTGGAATTCGTTGTGGCTGTACGTGAGTGCGATCGTTGTCGCTGCTGTCTCGTTCATGCTGTCTGAGCGAGCGAACGGCGCTGCGGCAGCCGGCAATCCGTCGCAGGGGAGGTGAGGGCCACGGTGCAATGGGCGATTCCGGCGGTTGCGGTTGTCGTTATCGGTCTCGCGATCGCTGCGCTGTCTCTGAGTTCCTCTCAGGGAGAGCCGACGCGCGCTGATGCCGACGCGTTCCGCCCCGACCCTTGGGAAGTGATCAGCGATCAAGCACGGACGATCCTCGGTGAGGACGTCACGGCGCTGGTGACCGGCAGCGTGCCTGAGGGGATGGACAACAGCGAACGCTATGCGCAGTTCGTGCGGTTGAGTGTTGCCGTAACAGCGGTCCGGATCGTCGCTGAGATCGAAAACGATGAGAACCTTGCCCTGAACTGGTTGTGCAGCGAGAGCGCTGTGTTCGGTGAAGCTGCCTTGGAATTGCTTCACGCGGGCCGGTATCACGAGGTGATCGCTGCGGCACAGGTAGAAGGCGTCTACCAGTGAGCACGTTCTCAATAGTTCCAGCGCCCGACACAGGGCTGTGGCGTGTCCACCGCCGTGGTGCGTCGCCGCTTTTGCAGGGACAGATAGTGCAAGCGCACGACCCACTTGCGCGGCCCACCCTCCACGCGACGAACTCTCCGATCGCGGCGTTGGGCATGTCACTCCTGCCGTTCCAACCATCGCGTCGGCTTGTGGGCAAGGTGAAAGCCGAATGGGTCGGTGTGATTCCCGAATCGTGGTTCGACGCACGCACACTGACCCGGATCATTGTTCCGCCTGGAACAGGCTTCATCGATGCGATGACGTTGGGCAACGCCTACAACATCACCAGTGCTGCCTTGCACGGGCCGCCCGCTGCCAGGTCGCCGGTGAGACGACTCCTGCGGGGTCTTGCCGCCGAACAGGAAGGGAAATCGATCGGCGGGTTCACCTACCCGTCGCGTTTCGATGAGAGCTGGCGCATCTACGAGATCTTCGAGGATCAGCTGAAGGTGGATTTTCAGGAAGCCACCCCAGACGTCTATCGGGCGAGCATTGATCAAGCCATGGAACGGTTGGGAATGGCAGTCGGACCCTCCACACCAGCCCGAGGAAAGCCACCGTCCTAGAGTCGTTCAGGGCCCGCAGCACACCAGAGGAGGCTGCAGGGAGGCTAGAAGCGTTCGCGATTGACGAGTTCCTTCAGCGCGCGGTCGTAGATGCTGATCTCAATGCGCGCGAAGTCGAGCTGGCTCAGGGCTGCTGACAGCGTGGTTTCTGATCCGTGCGCTGCGCGGCTGTTGGCGGCGAGCAGATCGACGCCCAGCGGTTGTAGTGGGTGTTCTTGGGCTTCGGCGATGTCGTTGCCGACTGCTTGGATCTCTACCTCGATGCGTTTGATGTGGTCGGCGGCGCGTTGCAGGGCCGTGGCGCGCTGCTTTTCGATGAGGTCGCGGCATTGTTGCCAGGTGGGGACGGCGTCGGCCGGCAGTAATGGATGGCCGTTGGAGGTGCGGGTCGCCGCTGGGAGGAGTTCATCGGAGATGAGCAGCCGCAGCGTGCCGACGCTGACTCCGCACAGTTTGGAGGCCTCGCTGAGCTTGAACAGTTCGGTCATCCGCCACCCCTTTTCTCATTCGATCGGTTCCATTGTCGGTCACCGAGTTACGGTGGAAGCCGATCGCGGCCACGTGTCGATCAGTAGCAGAGCTGGTTGCCGAGGAATCCGTTGCCCGAGGCGGCGTTGGGGGCAGACGGGGATGCTGGGTGGTGGAATCGAGGCATGGCTCGACGATTACCAGCCCACGATTGGATCGATGCGTTCCGTCCCGCGTGCCGTGGCCGTGGGATGCGGTTTGTCAGCGGGGACGGGTTCGTTCTCGATGACATCTACATCACCTCGGTCAGTACACAGGTGTTTCATCCGGACGGGGATCTGGACAAGGTCCGGATCTCGTGGACGTTCAGCATCAAGCCGTTGGCGGTGGATGAGATCCTTTGGGCTGCTTTTCTTCCCGATGTCAAGATGGGTCCGAAGATGCGGATCAATCGGCGCATCAACGGGGCGTTCCAAGTTCAACCGCTGCGCCTGGACCGGGGGTCCCGTGACGTTGCGGCGATCGATACACCGGACTGGGAGCCGGTGCTCGACGAGTTCGAACGCGTTCGTGCCGAATTCATCGCCGCACGCCCCGAACTGGTCGACTATGCGGCGGCATTGGAGGAGGGACCATCCGACGGGATCGCGCCGTCACGAGCCCGGACACGGATGGTCACCGCGCTGATCGCCGCGGGCCGAAACGGTGATGCTGCCCGTGTCGCTGATGAGGCGATCGCCCGCGGCGAGCGGGGCGGGATGTCTTCGACGGTCGATGTGCTCAAGTACTTGGCCGCCTACGCCAGAGGACCGCAGGTGTATGCCGCGTTCGCCGCAAGCCTGATTCCGACCCACGACTACCAGGTTCTGTCCGACTCGCAGCGCGACGTCTCGGTGGGTCTGTGCCGCGAACACCACCGTGGCGTGATGCGTCGTGATCTGCAGAGCATGGATGGGGCTGATCCGTGGGCGGTCACCTTGAGCATCCGACCGGCAGGCGGGGCGGCGCAGGACGAGACGATGGTGCGGTACCTGCAGACAGCCGGGTCAGCCGAGATGCTGGCGGTCGAAATCCGGCAGGCCGGTGGAACTGAGATGGGCGCGGTGTCCGTACGGTCGGTGGTCGGGCACCTTCACAGCGGGCCGTCGGCGCCGCGGGATGTGGAGATCGTGCTGCCGCGCAGTACCGAGTGGATCACCCGGCACGAGGTGTTCACGGCTGACGAGGTCGCCGACCTGTTCGACCGGTACTACCGCACTGACACCATCGGTGACGGGTACACATTTCGGCCGGTCGAGGGGTACACCGCTGACGGGGGCTACGTGTACCCGAAAGTCACGTGAAGGTGGTGCGGCCCAGCTCGGTGAAGTCCAGCTCAACAATGTCGCCGTCGCGGGTGACCGTGCAATAGCCGCTGTGACGTAGCTCCTCCAGAGCGTCCCACGGTGGCTTGTCGCGCCGCAGGTACCAGCCGATCCCCGTAGATCCCTGGCCGTCATGGTGGTGATCGACGAGTTGGTCGGTCAACCGGATGGCCTCTGGGCTGAATTGGTCAGGGTCGGTGCGCGTTGCCTGCCGCCGGACAGGCCACTTCACGGCCGGTGTATGGGTTTTCGGGTGTCGGCAGCCGCGGAATCTGGGGTCAGTGGCCGATACCGTGAAGGACATGGGGATTGACGTTCAGGTACCGCTGATCGACAGGTTCCGTGGCGCGCATTTCTTCCTGTCGAACTTCTACCCGGCCGTCACACCGCACCATGGGCATCTGTTCCCGACGAGCGAGCACGCCTACATGGCGGCCAAGACTCACGATCAGGCCGCGATCGCCGCTATCCTCGCGACTGCTGATCCGGCCGAAGCACAGCAGATCGCCGCGGCGGCACCGCATGTCGAGGACTGGGACGTGGTCAAGTTCGGGGTCATGGAAGAGGTCGTGACCGCCAAGTTCACCCACAATCCCCAGCTGGCCGGCGAGCTCGTCGCCACGGCCGGCAGCATGATTGTTGAGGGCAACACCTGGCACGATCAAACCTGGGGATCGTGCGTCTGCGATGGACACTGCGATGTCCCCGGCGGCAACGCGCTCGGGGTGATCCTGATGATGGTTCGGATGCGGTTGGCCGCAGAACCTGGCCGGGACTAAGTAGCAGGGCCGCCCGGCGGGCTGCTGCGCTGAAAGTCCGTAGAGGCCTATCACCTTCAGAGGGGCGAGTTGTCTTCGATCCGCTGCGCAGAAACACCTTGGGGCCGTGACTCACTCTCATGGCGACTGCATGCGCTCCTGGTGGCCCGATCGGCACGGCACCGGGTTGAACATTGCAACGTAGCGCTGTAAAGTAAGTGAGGCGATCGAACGCAATGGACGGCAATCTGGAGATGGGGCGACATGGGATACGTCAACAGTGGCGAGTCGGCGAGTGCAACGACTGGTGGCATGAAGAACCGGGTGGACGCCCGCGGCGTCACGGTTTCAGACGTTCGTGAGTCCAGCGTGGCGAGCCCAGCCGAGGTGGCTACCGAGAAGCTAATCGAAGATCATCGCGCGGGCTGCGCATCGCACGGGGTGTTCAGCGAGATTGAGCGTCGCGCCATTTCGGGCGATCGCGCTGCTCAGCACTACATCGGCTGGAACCTGTCCACATAGAGGACGGGCCAACGGATTATCGGTGACCGGAGAACGTAGCGAGCACCTATCGGCCAACAACCGCAGGAGGATTCATGGACAACCAGCCCACCGACAACGCGACCCGATGGGTCATGCGGGAGGAACAACTGCTCGACCAGATCGACTCGCTACAGCGCCAGTTGGAGGCCAAAAGCCCACAACGGCACATGATGACCGTCGAGCAGCAGCAGGAGCTGGCGCAGTTCATCAACAGGAACTCATTGGAGGACGGTTGTGGCATGCCCGATCACGCCATCGCCTGCTACCTCGCGAAGTGCTACCAAGCGCTCTGCATCGCGGCCGAATCCAAGGTGCCCGATTGGGAGCGGCAGACGGTCGCCGCTTTGAGTGCTCTCACGGCCGGAGGGCAATGAAGATCAGTCATCGGATCGCGGCGGCGCTCGGGTATCGCCTTCAAAGGCGAAGATCGCTTACCCCCGGCATCGGCGGTGCCGTCTGGCTGGTTGGTGAGGTCGACGTATTCACCGAGCCGGGAACTGCGATGAACGACAACAACGAATGCGATACCTGGGACGACCCGAAGTATCTGAAGCCCAGCGACTGCGACGAAAGCGGCTACTGCGCCCATTGCGGCACCGCCACGGTCCACCGTGCCGGCTGCATCGTGCTGGCCCAATCCAGGCTGACATAGGGAGGCGTTATGACTCTAATCGAGGCCCGCTACGTGTGGGCGCACAAGGACCGTTACCACCATTTCGACGTGCAGTACGCAGCCAGGATGCTCGAACGCGCGGGCGAGCTGTGACCTGACGTAAGGGGCGATGACAATGACAGAAGCCGTCTTTGAGTTGTACGACGTGTTCAGTCGGCGCGACTCGCGCGTATTTCGGTACGCCATGACCAAAGACGCTGCCAGCCAACTGTGCGACGGGCTCAACCAGCACACCGACCACGACGCATACGTCAAGCCAACATAAGGAATTGCGTTCCGGCGCAAGGCCGCAACGCAAACAATTTTCGGCTCACTGTTAGAGCGGGAGATATATAGGCATGGACACTCAATGGGCAGAACGCCGAGAAGCAGACCGACGCGCTGATCAGCGGGATTACGAGGAGCGGCGCGACCGTGAGCAGTGGCGCGAGCACTTCGACAACTGTGACGGCCGTAGCCCCTGCCGCCACGCAGGCTGATTGTGAGGAGCCGAGATATGGACAACAACGTGATGAACGAGAGGTATTGGCCTGGCGCGCAGTGGTCGTCCAAGGACGGCAAGCGCAACGTCGTCATTGTCGAGAGTGGGCGGGGGCAACGAGGCCCAGCTTTCGTGATCCGAAACCTGGGTACGGGTCGCGACAATCAGATCGAGATCGCTGGGCTGATGAGGAAGTTCCGGCACACGGGGTTCGATCCTGCGTTTGCAGACCCGGGATAAGACACCAGTTTCCAGGGAGGAGATCGTTCAAATGATGGCGAAGTCGCATCCCAAAGTGACGCGCATGCACGCGCTCGCGATCATGGATCCGCGCCACGATCTGCTGATCGCAGACGATGGCGAGCTGGTCGTTGCGTCGTCCTCTCACCTGCCGACCAGCGGGCGCATCATCCTTGCTCGCGGTGATCTGCTCGACCACGGAATTGCTCTCGCCGGCGATGGGGCCCGCTTCGCGTCAGGGAGCGCGTCGAGGATTGACCATCTGCTGGACACGATCAACCACGGCTGCTGAAGGTGCGCTGGTGAGCTACGGGGTCGGGCAGGGCTGATGCCTGGTGGTGCGCTTGGTGCGAGGTCGGCCGGGCCGGCTGGCGTAGACGGCGAGCGCGTGTGGTGTGAGCTGGTAGATCTGTTCGAGTTGGGCGGCCATTTGCGGGCTCATGCCGCGCAGGCCGGTCTCGATGGCCGATAGTGTGCCTCGGCTGACTGTGCCGTGCCCGCCTGCGATCTGTTGGAGCGCAGTGATTTTGCCGATGGCATCGTCGAGAGACCAGCCGCGGTTGAGTCGTAGGTCGCGCAGGGTGATGGTCTGGCCAGCGTCGTCGGTGATCTCGGGGGTTGGACGCTTTGTTCGGCGGTGCGGTTTGTCCCGGGCGACGGTCGGCGCGGGGGTGGGGCGGGCGGTGAGGAGTCGTTCGATGGCGAGCAGGGTTTCGGTGTCGGCGCGCTCGATGCGGTGACGGAGTTGTGTGCGCAGCGCTGGGGTGAGCATGGCTGCGGCGACGTCGATCGCTTCTTGGGTGGCGTGGTGGTTGACGAGTTCGTTGTAGAGCAGCTTGTGTTGGGCCAACGTGGTGGGTGCCATTGTTGGTTGGCCGATGGTGGCGGCGGGTGCGGTGGTTGCCGATTGGGCTGTGCCGGTGGGCCATTGAAGGGCGGTGTCCAGCTGGGCGAGGACGGTCTCGGCGGGGTGAGTGAGGCGGCCTTGTTCGATCGCGGTGAGTGTGGCTGTGGTGGGTCCGCCGGCCGCGGTGCACTGAGGGCGCGTGTAGCCGAGTTCGTTTCGTCGTGAGCGCACCATGGCGGCGAGTACGGCGATTTCGACCTGGGTCATGCCGAGGACGGTAGTGACGTGCAAAAGGGTTGGGCAAGGGGTCGGTGACGGTGTTGGCAAACCCGTCGGTGCGGGATTTATGCAGGTCGTAGGCGGGTTGGCTACGCATGACTGTGGGGTTTGCGGCTGAAAGGTTTGCCGAAAATAGCTGATGGCCGAACGTCCATTGGACCGGGCTGCCCCAGGGAAGCTGGGTTTGCCGACGGGGGAGTGCGGCGGGGAGGGCGCTGGGCTGGAGTTGATGGGCGTGTAAAGATCAGGGGATCCGTCCTACGAGAACTGGGGGTTCTGATGTCGGGCGACTATGACCGGCTCTTCCATCCGCCGGCGCAACCGGACAAGCCGGTTGACGACGCCACGATCGCCGTGGACCGGGATGCCATCTTGGACGCCGCGGCGGCCGTGCAGCCGCCACCAGCACCTGCCGGCGCGCCGAGGGAGCCTGACGTGTCGTCATCGGCTCACCTGAACACCGTGCGGATGGAAGCGACTGGTGAGCACGAGGTGGGGCCGTTGTCGCCGGGCCGCGAGCCGTCCTGGGATCCGTCACGGCACGGACATACCGCGCCGCAGTACGTTCCCCCGCCTTTGCCGCAGCCACCGGCCAGTGCGCCGCAGTGGCCACAGAGCCCGCCGCCCGGCCATGGGCAGCAGCAGTTCGGGTCTGGTGGTTGGCCGGACCAGGCGCAAGCTCAGCCTCGGCACTCGGCCCAGCCGGGGTCGGGGGGCGGTTTCGCTCCGCAGCAGTACCAGGGTGTAGACCCGGAATCCAGCGGTGCGTGGCCGAGCAGTCCGACGGGTTTCTCTCCAGCGCAGCAACCGGGGAGTTCGCGGGCCATCGACTCGATGGCGAATGTGGGTGCGCGAAGTGAGGTGCAGCCGCCGTCGCAGCGCGGCTGGCGGCACTGGTTGTATACGTTGACCCGGATCAATGTCGGTCCGTCGCCCGATGAGATCTACGAGTCCGAGCTGCACAATCGCATTCGCCGCAACACCCGCGACTGCTACCAGATCGGTGTGGTCGGGTTGAAGGGCGGCGCCGGCAAGACCGCGGTGACCGTGGCTTTGGGCTCGGTGTTGGCCAAGATCCGCGGGGACCGCGTCCTGGCGATCGACGCCGACCCTGACGGCGGCAATTTGGCCGACCGGTCCCGACGCCAGTCCGCGGCGACGATCGCCGATCTGATCGGTGCGCCTGAACTGTCTCGCTACACCGACATCCGCGGGTTCACGTCCATGAATGGGTCGAACCTTGAGGTGTTGGCGTCGCAGGACTACAGCGGCGCTGAACGGGAGTTCAACGAGGAGGATTGGGTCGACGCCACCACGGCGGTTTCGCGGTTCTACAACGTCGTGCTCGCCGACACCGGGGCGGGGCTTTTCCAGCCGGGTGCACGCGGTGTGTTGGCCAGCATCTCCGGTTTGGTGATCGTGGCCAGCGCGTCGATCGACGGTGCCCGGCAGGCCGCGGTCACGTTGGACTGGTTGCGGCAGAATGGATACCAGGAATTGGTGAGCCGATCCTGCGTGGTGATCAACCACGTCACCCGGGGCAAGCCGGGGGTTGACGTCGAGGATCTGGAGCAGCAGTTTCAACGCCACCTTGGCGGAGGGCAGGTGCTGGTATTGCCGTGGGACAAGCACATCGCGCTGGGCACCGAGATCCAACTGGAGCAGCTCGGCCGGACGTTTCAGCGTCGGGTCACCGAGCTCGCCGCGGCACTGTCCGACGATTTCAGCCGACCGCGGTCATAGGCCGCGCCGGCAGAGGGTTACTTTGTCGGGTCGGGCTCGGCGAGCCAGCCCGTTACGAGTTCGGCTTTACCGTGGTCTAGATGTGTCAGCTGGTCGATGGGTTTGTCGGTGCGCGGGGGTGTCGAGGTGGTCGCGTACATGCGGGTCGCCCCGGTCACCGCGCCCGTAGGCCGGTAACCGACCAGAATGACGCGCCCTGATCGCTGGTAAATCCGGACATTGGACGCGACGTCGTCGAACATCTCAGTCCAGCCATGCTTGGCGGCGGTGGCCGCGATACGGCCGCGCGCCGATCGCTGTTCAGCGCTGGCCGTGGTGTCGGTGCCCATCGTTGTCCTTTCTCCGCACATACCTGGGGTGATCTGATCCTGCCTCGGACGCGGGGTAGGCCTGTAGACGGGGCCTGGTAGGTCTGCTTGTTTGGCGCAAACCGCTTCTCAGAGGTTGGTCAGATCTGGATCGATGTGGCTGGCTGCCACGCGATCTTCCTCGTGGTCGGCGGCGATCAGGGTCCGGCTCTCGCCGTCGTGCAGGTATGAGCGTCGCGGGACGGCACGGCTGCGGCGCGAGATGTCGCGGCCCAGCACGGAGGCGGCCCACGACTCGCCGCGGCGATCGAGCACCGCGGTGCTCTTTTGCAGGATATGGGGGTCGATGAACGGGCCGTTGTCGCGCTCGTCGGCGATGCCAGCCTGCCGCAGCTCGACCAGTCGGGCCTCAGGGATAGTTGTCGTCGCTGGTTCAGGTTTGGAGTGCTTTCCCATGTGCGTATTTCCTTCGTGTGTTGGTGGATTCGGGCTTCAGGCCGACAAACGGGTGGAGCGCCGCAAGGCGGTTTGAGCGTTCTTGAGTCGGTAGGCGAGGGTCACGGTGATCTGGTGCGGCAGTGGCTGCACCGTGCGGTTTTTACGGGCCCGGGATTTGACTGTGACCGACTGATCGGGGCCAATCCACCACAGGCCGCAATGGGGCGGGATCTCGCCGGGTTGGATCAACCCGCTCGGGCAGGCATACACAAATCGGTCGGTGACGGATTCCCACACCGCGCGCTTCTCAGGCGTCTCGCGCAGGAAATCTGATCGGGACACCTTCACTTCGATGGCCGTTCGTCGTGTACCACCTTCAAGCATCAGGGCGTCGATTCGCCGGCATGCACCGGCCGGGAAGGGGATTGAGCTGTCGGGGCCGCCAGCGGCCAACCATTCGTCGACGAGAGCGTTATGGGCTGGGTCGGCGAGCACCAGCTCGCGCAGCAACACCGAAGTGTTGTACTTCGCTGCGATCGCATCGAGCACTTTCGCCGCGGTGAGGGTGTCGCTCATGGTGAGACTCCTTGTCGCTGTCTCGTATCGGGGGGGTACGTGGCTGTGCTGGTGGCTCACGTTGAATCGCCCTCCCTCTGTAGTCGGGCCGCGTCGCGGCGCCGGCCGGCGAACACGCTGTACCCGGCGCCGCCCAACAGCACTGCGCCACCGCCGATGAGCATCAGTGGCGTTCCCGGGGAGGTGGAATAGGCCTTACCGCCGTGGATGCGCATGGTCTCGGTGTCGCCTATGCGGGGTTCGCCGGCCGACACGATGTACACCACATGAGGTTCCCCGCTGCTGTCTTGCCACTGGCCGGTGCAGGATTGGCCGCGGCCGGCGTAGTGACATTCCACGGTCGTCACGGATTCGAGCGGTCCGTTGTGCTGGGCCCACACCACGTAGACCCCTACCGGGACACAGATGACTCCGGCGAGCGCCGCCAGTGCGCGTGCGATCCGGGACCGGGTACTCATCGACGGCGCCTCCGTAGAAGTAGTGGCTGGATCATCGCGCCGCTGCCGCGATCCCGGCGATGCAGAGGAACACGATGTGGGCCAGGATCCAGGCGATGCCGTAGCTCACAACGGAAGTGGTCCCGAAGACCACCGTGGCGGTGAAGGTGGCCGTGGTGAGGCTCACGACCAGGCCGAGGCAGGCCCAGCCGAAGTTGCGCTCCAGCCACGTCCATTCGCGGGTGCCGGCGGCGGGGACGTCGTCTAGCAGGTGGTCGGGCACCCCGTCGACTACGCCGTCCCAGTTCGTCTCGGGCAGCGGTGTGTATCCCCACGCGAAAGCAGACGCATACCTCGTCGTGGACGGCCCGCCCCTGCGTTGCCATCTCAGTTCACCGCCTGGTAGTCGGTGCGCTCAAGAGAGTTGTCGGCCAACGGTGTTGGGCGCAGCGTCTCCAGCGCCACGTGGATATCGGGAACGTCGTGTGCAGCAGCCCGCAGATGATCGACGGTCACAGAATCTGCAGTGAGAAACTCGAGCGAGACGTCGGGCAGGACGGGGTGCAGGAAGTTGGTGCGCACCGAGATAAGGCAGATCCCGGCCGCGGCGCATGCCGAGATGAACCCATCGACGTCGGACTGACACTCAGCTCGCAACGAGAAGACTCGGCGGCCGTCGCGAATGCTGTGGCCTGTATCGACTGTCATAAATCGTCTCTCTGCTCGCGGGGTGGCCGGATCACGTCGACCGGATGTGCAAACCGTAACATTCGGTACCGACACCTACGGCTACTACTGACAGGATCAATAGGGTGGCCGAGCTGAAAAATTACCCGACAAGGTAAGCGGCGTACCCTCGAATATCGACGTGCATCGTCTCCGGCCAGCCTTGATGCCGCACCGATGTGCACTCGCCCGCGCGGGGTGGAAGCTGCGCCTGAGATCTAGTCGGAGTCGGCCGCTAGCCAGTCACGAGGGTCTTTCGTCGGTCCCTTGCCTGCAATCCACGCAACGTCGGGGTCGGCAACAGCAGCGGCGAAGGCCTCGGCCACTTCACGGACGTCGTATATGCGGGCGACGGTGGCGTGGATGCATCCACCCGACGGCGTTATTGCGTGGACGTACACGTTGTGCCCGGTGAACCACCCTGGCATGTCGTCGATTTGGAACACGACGGTGTGCGTAGCGCCTGTCCAGGTGATCTGCGGACGTGAACTATTCGGGCCGCGTGAACGGTTCGGCGTGAGCTGTGGGGCGCGGTCAAAGGTGGTCGTGATGCCAAGGTCGGACAGGCGGCAGCTGACGTACACAACAACCGCTTCCATGGTGGGGCGTTCGCGGCGGGTCAGTCGAAATGCAGACCACCGTTGCCTGGCGTGCCGCAGCTCTCGCGATTCCAGAAAGTGCGAGCTCTGCAGGTCCCGCCACCACACGATGGCTCGTTCTTGAACGCTCATTGCGCGAATGCACCCTTCTCATGCAGCAGTTCGTCGACGGTCAGGTGCGCCGGCCTATCGGTCGTCCGATGGACTGTCAGTGGCGCTCAGGCGCTGGGATATGGATCGAAGCTCCGGTCCTATCCACGTTGTGCCGGAGGCGATGACGCGCGACCAGCCGACCCGCTCAAACGCCTTGCCCAGATCATCGACCAAAGCATCTGATTCATCAGCCAGACGCATCAGCAGAGCAGCCAGTTCTTCGGCTCCCGAGACTTCGGCGACCTCGTCACGAACTTCTGACGTGATCGGTCTCGTCGTGAGATCGATCCACCACTGATGATCCCAGTCGTCGTCGGTGGTGGAGGCGCCCCGGCCAATCTGTGCGATTCGGTCAGACAACATAGCGGTGTTGCGGACCTGTATTGCGCACGCGCGGCTGTAGTCAGCTTGCCGTATCAGGGCGTCCGAACATGTGGCGAGATCCCGGCCGCTGCGTTCATCGAGAGTGCGCGGCTGGGCATCTGGCTCGCCACCAATCTGCCGATTGGCGAGGTAGGCAACCTGGGTGCCCAGTTCGTGTATTCGGTAGGCGAGAGTAGCCAGTGGTGTGATCTGTTCGCGAAAGCTCAGTGGGTCCTGGCGGTTGGAGGGCGGCTCCGTTGTGCCCTGAGGCGCAAGGCCGGGGGCGCGCCCCAGGCCTCGCTCTGAGGTGTCTCGTGCGGCAGATTCGCGTTCCAGCCACGGCCAGACTTCGGCTCCGATGATCTGATCGAGGTCGGCATGCTGGGAGAGGCGGCGTAGTGCCGGCACGACCGTCAGCGGCTGTGACTGCAACTGCCGGAACAACAGCAGCAGTGCTTCCTCGTCTGGCTGCCCAGCGAACTGCTGACGTGCCAGTTCGGTGACCAGCGGCTCGGCGCAGGCGCGATACGCCGGCCAGTGCGGACAATCTTCTGGTCGTGAGTGGACAGCGCGATACCGCCACACTCGCTCGCCCTGATCTGTCACCGCTTCGCCATTGGGGCGCTCATGTGTCAGACGCTGCGTGCCCTGGCCCCACAACGCCCAGAGGATCGAGTTGAACTGTGCCCCAGAAATTCCCACCGTGAAACCTCCCCATCGTGTATTGCCGATCGTGGACGACCTCTAGTCATGAGCTGCGCGCAAGCGCTCACCTTGAGAGCCACGCCGAAACAGGTACCTGTCCACCCGCTGACTAGCTGGCTGGGCTACGAGAAAGCATGCAGGAACGGCGAAAAGGATGCCCACCGCGACAGAAGGGGCAGAGAATGCGCCAAGCGAAGATGATTCCGTGCCGAATGCGGTGTCGCTGAGTGCTGCTGTCAGGGTGGCCGGCCACATCACCGCGACGAAAATGGCGAACGCCCCTACGGCAAGAACGATGCCGAAGGTTGTCAGCATTGCCGCCATATCGATTGCCGCGCAACGAATCAACACCAGCCAGTTCTGGATGAACCCGCTTCGGGCCGGGCCAAAGAGCTTCGCAGCCCGCCGCCAGGTGCGGGTCGCGATTCGCCACCCGACCAACAGCCCGATCACGAAAGCGACGGCCAGGCTGCCGAGATGAGCAAGGGAATACCAGCCCACCATCGCGTCGGAAGGCTCACCGAGGACAAAGGCCCAGGTCTGTGGGCGCGCGCCAGTGCTGGGAGGCCCCGACCACACCGAACCGCTGGCCATCTGCACGGCTTGATAGCCCACGTAGCGGAGGAATAGGAACAGGCCAAGCGTGGCGGCCGCGGCGGCGACAGTGCCGAACGCCACCGCAAGTGCAACCGCTGACCTCTCGTTGCGCAGTTCGCCTCGGTCACTGGTATTTTCCACGCCGCCTGGCGCTACGTAACTCATCTATCGTTGCCCTTTCTACTCATGACCGATGTGGGGACTGGCGAGTCGTTCATGATGAATCCCCATCGGATCACGGCCTGACTGTCGATCGTCGGCGTCATGGATGGCCGGCCTATCACGATTTCCATCCCCGCCACCTCGTTGTCAGCCGAATGTTCTGTCGGTTGTCCTGGCGCACGTCGCCGTGAGACTTCAGGTGTGTGATCAGTTTTCTCGCTTGTGAATCCGAGAGTTCCAACTCGTATACGATTTCGTCGATGACGTCTTCGAGCGGATGCCACTGATCATCCATCAGGATCTCTGCGATCAGGAGCACCGACAAAGCATGATCGTTCGGTGGAACGAACTGAAAGTCGTTCCAGGGCACAATCGGCGGCGGTTCGAACGCCGGATAAGCGCGATCCTGCGAACGTTCAACGGTGGCAGTGCTGTTCGTCATCACGCCCCGTCCCTTCGCGGTTCGTAGGTTCGTTGGCCGATGACTTTTCGATGCTGTACGGGCTGCGAACCCGCTTCGACCTGCGCGGCCGGCTGGCGGTCCCACATGGTTTTCATCGCGGCCGCCGGGCGTCTGCGGCTGACGACCTCGTTAGGCTGTCGGGAGTTCTCGTCGATACCTGTGCCCATCGCCGCATGATGAGTTCCGACGGTCGATGTCCCAACTGGTCTATGGCTCCCAATGCCGCCAGAATCACGTCGCCAAGCTCATCTTCAAGATCGGAGGCGGCTGCGCGTCCCTGAGTGCTTTTGATGAGCGCTCCCATGACTTCGCCCCCTTCCTCTGCGACCTTTCCGACCCTGACCCAGTCGCATCGGTCTACCCCGAGCCTGTCCAAATGGGCACCGACCTCTACGGCGAGAGCATCGAGGTGCTCACCGGCCACATCCATCCCCGTTTGGTGTGAAGGACGCGGTGGCGTTGGTTGGATGGTCATGTCCGGTCTCTCACTTGTTGAGCTCGACGCACTGCGTGCACATCGGGGCGCCATTTGCGCTGGGATCAGGTAGGTCCGGGTCGCCTGCCAGGCTTTCGCCACACAGTGCGCGCGGAACCTTGAGCCGCAGCACCATGTCGAGGAACCACTGCCACCAGCTGACGATGTGGACCACCTCATCCGCATTGCCGTGGGCGGTCGGTGATCCGCCCTCGTGTGGGCGCTGGTCATCGTTGGTTGTGCTCTCACTGAGAGTTGGGGACGTCATCCTCGAATCGCTCCTGGGGTCTGGCTGAGCCTGGCTGGTTGACGGTGCTATCCGGCCTCGCGGTAGCGTGCGCTGCCCGGAAGTTCGCGATCTTCGCCGGGGAACCGCCATACCCACGTTTCGTAGTAGTTGTCCCACTCGGTATCGATCGGGCCTGACTGCCAGTCTTGGCGGTCAGTTGCGCCGATGTAGGTGTCGAACGGGTCATCGACTTCGAGATAGGGCAGCGCGCCGCAGATCCCTGTGTCCTTGGCGGAGCGGTCGCAGTCGGCTCGGTGGTAGTCCTCGCACTCTGCGACGCATCCGAGCCGGCATGCGCCGGCCTCTGCGGCGTTGCAGGTGAACTGGACATCGCCTGAATCGGTGACTGCGATTGAGTGATCAGAGATGTTGGTGGACATAGGAACTCCCTGGGGGTTGGGTGCGGCTAGTTGTGGTGGGTGATCGGCCGTACGCTCAACGGCATTGCAAGTTCTGGATCGTGGATCACGTTGCCGCTGATGAACGCCAGCTCGGCCTGCAGTCGTTCCCGCAGAACGTCTAGGTCCGCGGTCAGAGCTTCGGTCCGGTCCGCAGCGGCGGTGTCACGGACGATCGCGGAGAAGGCCTCCGAGAAGTCATCGGTGCGCGCGGCTAGTTCGGTTGCCTTGGCCAGGTCGCTGAGTAGCGTCTCGATTTCAGTGAGGCGCTGCCGGTAGGTGTGCAACGCTGCCACACGTCGGATCACCGCGGCGCGGGCCTCGCGGTAGAGCGCTCCATATTCGAAGACTTTGTCTTCCAAGGCTGCTCGTGCTGTGGAGGTAGACCCGGGGGTTGGCGTCGCGTCGAGGATCACCTTGTGGAGCTTGGCGAGATTCTCGCAGGAGTCCTGGATTTGGAACATTTCTTCAGCGAGGTCGAGTTGGATCCTGTCGAGGTCGCAATGCGGGGACTGCCACGCTGGGCTGGACTCGATTCCGGAGAGGATCCTGGCCGCTACCACCTGGATCGCGTAGTGGTCCTGCCACTTGGCCCACTCGGGGACTTCGAAGCGCACCGTGGTGGTGTGCTTGCGGACCAGTGCCGCTTCGGCCCGGGTAAGAGTGAGGGGACTGCGCTTCTGCCAGCGGCTAATGGCCACTGCCGTTGCGGCCGTCAGCGGCAGAGGGCTGACGAAGTACGCGGTCCCTAGAGGTTCGGACAGCACTGTCAGCAGTGGAGTCAGTATCGGGAGTGTGCACCAGGAGCTGCCCAGCATCCACCACACCCATCGCGGTGTCCGTCGTGTTGGATCAGCCCGCTCAGAGAGGATCCAGGGTTCCGACTCCAGTTTGGCTGCCGGGTATTGGTGGGATGCGGCAGCGGTGCGGGCGGAGAGCTTCTGCACGAGCTCCGGTGGCAGCGCGGCGTAGTCGACTCGCGTGCGTGTCTGGCGCAGCACGCTCGGCCGCGGGTCGGGATCCTGGCCGCACAGCAATGTCTGGACCTGGTGCTCTACCGCAGTCTGGCCGTCGAGCTTCGATCGGCGCCGTTCGAGCACCGTGAACTTCCGCCGTGGCCACCGGTGCGGCTTTGGGCTATCGCTCATGGTCTGATCCTGCCTCTTCCCTCCGACATCACTGCCGGTTGCGTGCTGTCTTTCTCCGCGGGTGTTTCTGCGCGGGCATCGGCAAACCCTTGTTCCCAGACGGCTGCGATGTCGGAGGCGA
The DNA here is from genome assembly GCF_048282715.1 of Mycobacterium sp. 134. Classification (NCBI taxonomy): domain Bacteria; kingdom Bacillati; phylum Actinomycetota; class Actinomycetes; order Mycobacteriales; family Mycobacteriaceae; genus Mycobacterium; species Mycobacterium sp. 134. The sequence goes on along the minus strand of NZ_JBLVUN010000001.1, from coordinate 125,187 downwards.
GCTGATCGCCGGGGCGGAGCTGTGTGGTGTATTCGCGCACCACTGGATCGTTGGCCGGATCGGCGGGCTTGCCGTCGACGTACGCGCGCCATCCCGCGTGATAGAGCCGGTTGTGCACGGTGGGGTCGCTCATGGCCGGTGGCTCCTAGGCGTCCGTCTGCGGGTGTGACTTCTGGGTTTGTCCGAGTCCGCCGTAGAAGCCTTGGTCGATCAGTTCCTGCTCAGCGATGCGGCTGTTTTCTTGGTGCCAGCCGCGGCTGTATGCCTGCAGGAGGTGAGTCTTGGTGCCCACGGCGGCGCCTTCGCATTCCGCCCGGATCGCCTCGTTCGCGAAAGGGAAACCTGGGCGGCCGGCGTTGCGATCGTCACGTCCGTGTTGTTCGGCGCTCGCTTCGTCCAGGGCGTTTGCCTGATGGTGTGCGGGTGTGGCGAGGTGGTTCGCGTGGGCGCCGGCCGAGGGGAGTGCGTCGTCGGGGAACGTCATGCCACAACTATACAACGTGACGTTGCATATGCAACCTGGTGTTGCAAATTCGCGTTGGGTCAGCCATCGGCATGCGTAATGGCCCGAGTGTCAAGGGGATTCAACGTCCGCGGCGGTCGCACACGCTACTGGCTGAGCAGCTTGGTGGTTTCGTGGCGTTGGGCAACGGGGGAGCCCGCAGCCTGGCGATCGCCGCGAAGCCGTTCCGGCTGATGTCAGGTCGTCCACCCCCCCGGGGGGCTCCTCTGTGAACGGTGGGTCCAGGGCTGGGCTGGCCCGCCGCTGTGAACGCGGCGGGGCCTTCCGCGCGGCAGTGAAACGATCCGCGCCTGCCCGGTACAACTCGGGTGCCGCTAACTGTCGGCTGTCAGTTCTCGAACCTGTTGAGGGGTGAGTACGCGACCCGAAGGAAGTGTGACGGTCGAGTCGGGGCCGAATGTGGCGCCGCTGATGGCCTTGAGCATCGCGATGTCGTTCGGATCGGTGATGTCGGGTGTGCCGGCGTTGTTGTCGGTCATGTCAGTTGCCTTTCAATTGCTGGAGTTTGGCGTCTGGGGACTGCCTCAGGTCAGATGTTGCACCCCAAGGAACGCCACCGAAATGATCACTATCAGAATGCTGACGATGAACAGTCGCGGTGTGATCTCTCGTTGCGTGTCATAGCCCACGCCCGCCAGGCAGCCTGCGAACACGATGGATCCGGCCAGTATCCCCGCGATCGCAACGGCAATCTCGAATCCGAACATTCCTCAGCTCCTGACCTGTGTGGAGGTTCCTGCGGAAGCCGTGGGATTGCCCTGGCTGTCGTGGCGATATGCCAGCAGGGGCTCATCGGCGTGGGTGGCCGCGGTGGTCATGTGCGCGACAGTACAACGCCGCGTTGCATAGTGCAACATGGCGTTGTAATGTTGGGCTGTGCAGGAGTACATGGACCTGGCAGACATTGCCGACGAGTGGGGCATCGAACAGGGAACTGTTCGCCGATACCACCACGACCGCAGACTGCCTGAACCCGACGCAGTGACCGGCCTGGATAAACGCCGCCGTCCGAAATACGGCTGGCTACCCGAAACGATCGCCAACGCTCCCCGCCCCGGCCAGGGGACGCGCACTGATCTGCACGCCCCACCGGACCCCTCCTGAGCGCGACCCGGTCAACGAACCGGTCGCCCGCCACGGACGCAGGCACGCTGCACGTGAGGCCTCGGGCTGCCTGAGGTCAGGACCAGGCAGTGACGATGGCGGTGATGGCGATTGTGAATCCGAGGGCGATCACGGCGAGATAGCTGCCATAGAGGCGACGCAGCCAAGGATGCAGTAGGCGGGCCAACCACCAGATGCCCAGGCCCCACACACAAATGCGTAGACCACGTTCCAGCAGCGTCCAGCCCGCCAGCGCCCACAAGTCGATGTGGTGTTGGCCGGCGGCCCGGGCGTACACCTTGCTCGGGATCCCGGAGAGGGCCTGGTTGAGCATGGCGGGCGGGCCTGCGGCGAGTTGGTCGTAGGCGGTGGCGGCCATGCGGGCGGTGGTCCACGGTGCCGGTAGCAGGATGCCTCGGGCAGCCAGCCAGGCTGTGGTGATGATGCCCAGGGTCGACCCGAAGGTCAGTGCCAGCGCCCAGGGCATGACGCGGCGGGGTACGGCGGCGGCAACGGTGATCAGGGCCATTTCGGCGATGATCGGCCAGCTCAAGGCCTCGGCGAAACCCCACAGGAAGGCAATCAGCACGCTCAAGCGCGGATCGACAATGCGAGCCACCGCTGACCAGATCCGCGATGTGCGGACCCGGGTGGGAGCGCTGTCGCGCGACGTGACCACACGGTCGCGCAGCGCGGGAGCATCGATCGTGTCGGGATCGACCGGGTCACCGATGCGCACTTCCATCGGGCCTGGCTGGTACTTCCCGTTTTTCGGCAGGACCTCGCGGGTTCCGAGCAGCGCCACCGGAACCACGGGGACGTTGCAGTCGCGGGCCAGATGCAGTGCGCCTGAGCGGAAATCCGCAACCTCCCCGTTGTTGCTGCGGGTTCCTTCCGGAAAGACGACTACCGCGCGGCCGGCGGCCAGTGCGGGCCGCACGGCATCGAGCAACGCCGCGTAGGTGCTGCCGGTGGTGCGGCGCACCGGCAGACCGGCGGCAAGGGTAGTGATGAGGAAGCGGCGCACAGGGACGTCGAACCAGTAGTCGGCGGCCGCGGCGAACACAGGTGCGGCGCTGGGCGGCAGTGCGGCCAGCAGGGCGGCGGTGTCGGCGTGGGAGCCGTGGTTGGCCACCACGATGCAGCCGCCTCGATGCCGCCAGTGGCCGGTCACGGTGAGACCGCCCGACAGGCTGCACACGGTGCGCCACAGGTGGTGGCGGATCCGGGGTCCGATGCTCATGAGAGCAGGTAGGCCAGGGGCAAGACGAGCAGCAGGGAGTCGATGCGGTCCAGCAGTCCGCCAAATCCGGGCAGCCAATCACCGGCGTCTTTGACGTTGGCCTGGCGTTTGACCATCGACTCGAGGAGGTCTCCGAGCGCCCCGCCGAAGGCCACCGCGATCAGCAGGCCCGCCGAGATGGTGCCCAACAAGGTCAGTACCAGGAACGCGCCCAGTACGGCGCCGACGAGCCCACCGACGGTCTTGTTGGGACTCAACGGGGACAGAGGATAGCGGGCCCATGCGAAGCGGCGCAGGCCTTTGCCCCCGCACCAGGCGGCGACATCGGTGGCCGCGGCGGCAAAGCAGACCAGGAATGCGTTCTCCCACAACATCACCAGGTGCGCCAGTGACCAGCAGATCCACACCGACCCGAAGCCGGTGAACGCCGCACGGCGCGACCCGTCGATCACATCGCCGTCGAGCACCGCCGGTAGCGCGCACAGCAGGACGCCGATCGCGGCCAGGCCCAACCAGGATGGATGCACCCAGGCGATCAGCGGATACGCCACGGCCAGCGTGAGCAGGACGGTGGTGTCGACGCGATTGAGCTTGACCAGCCGGGCGTATTCGGTGACGGCGATGACAGCCAGCACGGCGGCCAGCAGCGCGGTGGGGCCGCGGCCCAGCCAGATCGGGATGCCCACCACCGGCAGGATCAAGACCCAGGTGGTCCACTTCTGGATCAATTCGCGCTTGCGGGAAGCGAATACGGCGACTCCGGCCAGCGCGAGGATGCCGAGTGTGACCCAGAGGTAGAACACCGACCGGCCCACGGCATGCAAATGCAGCGGGCCCCAGTCGATGGACAGCGACATGTTGCGGTCCCAGTGCAGTAGCCGCAGGTATTCGTCGACGAGCATCAGGCGGCCAACTCGCGATGAGCGCCGGCAAGCCGGGTGAGCATTGTCAGCGCAGACCCGGCCACCACAACCACGCAGACCCAGACGAGAATCGCCGGCCCCGCGGTGGCAACCACGACCGCCAGGCAGCGCTCGGTCTTGCCGAACGGTCCGCCGTTGCGTCGCGTCGCGCCAGCTCCGGTGGCCGCCAGTGAGGCGAACGTTGGCAACGTCGCGGCTAGTGCGGCCACCAGCACCCAGATGACCGACCCTCCGGTGCGAGCGGCCCACAGCGCCAGCCCAGCGAACATCACCAGGTCGGAAGCCCGGTCGCCGACCTCATTGAGCACGAAACCCCACGGCCGAGAAACCCCGCGGGCCCGGGCCACCGCACCATCGAGGTTCGCCCCGGCCAGGCGTATAGCCAGCAGTACCGCGACTGCCGGCCACCAGCCGTACGCGGTGGCGGCCGCGGCGCCGATCGCACCGAGCATTCCCACGACGGTGAAGGTGTCTGGGGAGATGCCACGGACCACGGCGATGTTGACGACGGCGCCCAGTCGACGGGTGTACCACGGTTTGAGCGCATAAAGGCCCTGCATGCTGATCATCATGGGGGATGACTGGGGGCGTTCGGCACAGTAGTTCTACGCGTCCAGTGCCGGCCGCGAGCTGCGAGCAGGCCGGAACCTCACCGGGGGCAGGTGTCGAATCGGTGGCGAAGACCGTTCTGCAGGTCAATCTCCTCAGCGGACAGGTACTTGTCTGGGTGTTGCTCCAGTCGGGAATCGGGGTAACTGCATCCGCCGACGTCGACGGATCCGTCGTATTGCTGAGTGAGGTCGTCGCGAGGCTCGATGTGCCAAGTCAGCCAGACCGGGTTTTCCGGGCCCGCGCCCACGATGCTGATGACCTCTGCGAGATCCCGCCGGGCGGTCGGGCCGTCGACCAGGACGCGAAGGGCAGTGATCGTGGAGTCCTGGACGTCGATCGAGTCCAGTTGTGCTGGAAGTGTCGCTATCTGCTGCTCGATGCGGTGCTGCTGAGCAGGTGGCAGCGGCAGTGTCACACTCCAGTCCGGTGCATTCGTGTCAGCGGGAAGTAGAACAACTCTGGTTGCGCTGTCGGCCAACCCATTCCGCGCGGCCACCAGTGTCTCGGGAATGGGCGTCGTCAAGGTTCGTACCGTCAGCTGCTTGTCGGGATCCGAATCGATCTGCGTCTGAGGGGAAGTGGCGGCCACAGTGGTGGCGAAGGCACGCAAGCGTTGCGTATCGGCCACAACCTCGGCCGGGTCGATCGCCGAAGCGTCCCGCAAGATCGTGACTGTCGGAGAGTCGCTGACAGTGATCCGCAGTCGCTGCAAGTAGTCGGCCGAACCGTTGGTGCGGGCATCGGCAACAGCTTGGACGACGTCGCTGATCTGTCGAATTTCAGCCCGGGCCATCTGCGCGTTGAGCGTGGTGATCGAGTCCAATTCATGGTCATCGAAACTGACCCAGGCCTCCGTCACACCAGGAAGCGCGCTGATCGTGCTTTCCAACGGGTCGGTGTCGATCTTGTTGACCACCCGGCAACCCGCCAGGATTGCGACGGCCAGAACCGCTACCGCGCCAACGGCGGCGTATGCGCGTGTCATGTCGCCACCGTCGGTTCAGGAACCCGGTCAGTGATAGCGGTGTCGCGCAGCCGGTCTCGCCCCGCCGCAACTGTTCTCATCCGGTCTGCGGGCACGCTGTCCGTTGTCATGCCAGAGCCCAACATGCTGCGCTGATCAGCCCCGAAAGCCGAGCTGCCACTGACGCGAGATAGTCGTCGGCCTGCGTGTAGGTGGGAAGAGCTAGCGCGACCGCGGCCCGATACTGAGCCCCCAGATCCGCGAAGTCTTGGAACGTCGGGTTGTTGCTGCGCTGGCCCAATTCGTGAGCCTGATCGGCGAATCGCTCCATAACAGGCACGACTGCGTGGTTGACCGCTCTTTGTTCTGGAGTCCACCGGCTGGCAGGGATGCGAGAATCGGTGGCCCGCCAGGCTGCCGACGCGCTGGAGTAGTCGGTAACGAGGGTGTCCCATTCCGCGCAAATGGGATTGGGCTCGACGAGGAATCGGCGTGGATCGTTGAGGGCTGCGACAGAGGGCAGTGGAGATGGGGCGTCGCGCGGTGCGATGAGCGGGCCTCGGGCATCGGCCGATCCGGTGCTGATCGATGCACAGATATAGCCGATGGCATCGGCCGCGGAGTTGGCGACCAGGGCGAAGTTGTCGGCTGTCGCGGTATAGGTCGGCACACTGTCGGCGTATGAGCGGGCATAGGCGATGAACTGTTCGTAGAGTTCGCGCATCACCCGGTGCGGGGTCAACTTGGCGGCAGGCATCAATTGCTCGGCGGCGCTGCGCATCGCCGCAGCGGCCTGCTCATATTGGGTACGCATCTGCGGGGTCCACGCTGTGGCCGGTACGGCCGGATCGCGTTTCTCCCAACCGTTGGCCGTCTGCGTCGAGAACAGATCCAAGATGGGCCGTTGCATCGCGCAGGAGCGGTCCTCGGTGATGACCGTTGCGGGCCTGGTGTCGGTGGCGCTGGCGATACCCGAACCGACCGCATCCCTCGACAATGGGGGAGCCCCAGTCGGTGATGATTGGCCCCCATTTTCTCTGTCAGCCACCGCCAATGTGACGGCGGCCGTTGTCGCGACGACGACAATCAACGCCACTGCACCCAGCGCCCACTTCCAGCTGTTGCCCCGCCGCTTGGGTATCTGCGCGGGCTGCGGCCATGGGCTCGCCGCGCCGCGATACCCGAGCGGACCCGGGTGCGGTGGATAACCGCTGGGAGGAGGGTCCGATCTGGGCGGGGGCGGGGGCGGTGGCGCGCTCACCGATGAGCCCTCACGCGCGTATCTGCCTGGCATGCTCCGCCAACGCGGCCGCGATTCATAGCGCAACCATAAGCGAGAGACGATGATTGCTCGCGACTGCTTCGGTGCTGCGCAACCCCAGTTCGCGCCTGGTCTGGGCGGTAGCCTCAGTTCGGCAACATCACAGGGGGCGTAGATGAGTCAGGCCGATGAGAACTATTCGACGGCCACCCCGACGCCACCGCAGCCGTCGAAGCCTCCGTTGCTGCAGCCGGCGCTCAACCCTCCACCCGGCTACATTCCGAAGCGCGGGGCTGGGCTGTGCCCGTATCCAACTCAGCCGTCGCAACCGACAGTCCAGGTGGCCAAGTACAGCGGCGCGGCACCGGTCAAGAATCCCGGAGCCGCGGCAGTGCTGGCGGCGCTGTTCGGGCCACTGGGGATGGTGTACGCGACGTTCCGCGGTGCGCTGGTGGTATTCGGCGTGAACACGCTACTGCTGTTCGTCGGGTTCTTTACGGAGGGTTGGGCGTGGCTTGCGTGGCCTCTGGCGTGGATTCTCGGCATCGTGTGGGCCTACAAGGCCGCCAGACAAAGCAACGCGAAACTACTGCTCCCGCCGAGGGTGGCGCCGTAGGGGCACTGCCCTACGCCGCGCCGGCCGGATCACGAATGGCGACACCAAAATGGCGGGTGTAAAGAAAAAACATCCGCACGTAAAGAAAATGTTGTCAACGGTTGGTAGTGTGGCGGGCATGGAGAAGCTGCCCGAACTCATCACCCGCCGGCTGGGCGAGCGGGGGGAAACCATGACAGCGTTCGCCGGGCGGATCGGCACCACCAGGCAAACGGTGAGTGGCTGGAATAAGAGCCTGCCGGCACCGGCGACGCTGCGTACGGTCGCTGAGGCCTTGGATCTGCCGTACTCGACCGTGCTCACCTCGGCACTGCACTCAGCCGACTACATCGCCACTCCGGCCGATGTGTTGGCCAACCAGGTCGTGCACGTCGTGGCCCGCTGCGACGGAACCCCCTACGACCGAGGCGACTTCATGCCCGCTGCGGCCTTCACCGATCCGCAGCGGGCGCAGAGCTTCGCCGAGATCTCGAACGCGGTCACTGATGGTGCAGAGTTCGAATACGAGCCGCTCGCGATCGACACGCTCGCGCCGCCGGAAGCGGTGCGGGTCTTCACCTTCACCTGGTCGCACCGCACCGATCAGATCGACGACGGCGGCAGCCCGATGCTCTACGCCGATGTACCGACCCGCCTGCAAGACCGGATCGTCACCGACATCGAAGGCAGGGAGCTCGGCGGGACCGGCGAGTTCTACAGCCTTCGGGTGGACAGCCTCGATTACGAGGTCGGACTGCGCGCGATGCAGGCGGCCGTGGCGACTATGCGCAGCGAGGGACGCCTGCTGCCACCCGAAGTAGAGGTCAGTGATGGCCGCCTCAGCGGATTGACTGAATGGGCACGGGGGCTACAAGCCAGTGTCGCCCCATTCGACACATCGCAGATGACAGCCCTCGGCTCCTCACTCCTGGGCCCCGCCCCGAAGCCCGACACCGCGCCTGATCCTGCGGAGGCGGCCAGCTCCATCGCGTCGTCGCTGGATGACGGCCACGCCATCGCGGGGTCCATCCCAGACAGTGCCCAGGCCGCCCCGTACGCCCAGGACCTGCCCGAGCACGGCTCGCAGTGGGGTCAGTTCAGCGCGTCGCTGTCTGAGGACCCAGGTGCGGCCGACCTTGGCGCGCCGACTCATTCGATCGACCCGCTGCAGTTCGCCGACCGTTCGGCGATCCCGCAATCGCCACCCGAGCCGGTCGCGCTTCACGACGTGCAGCCGGGCGACATCGGGATCCTTGGTGGACGAAGCGTTCTGGCGGTTGGCCGCGGCGAAGTGATGGACGTGACCGGCAAGGTCCGCCCGATCGCTGAGCTGGCCTCGTCAGCAGAGTTGAAGGGATTCTTCAGACCACGGACTGGACCGGCCTCGTCGGAGGGTATGGCTCGTCGCCGGCGAATCGTTGCCGATCTGGCCGGGGTCAACGACCAAGCGGCCCAATTGCGCTCCGCTGCACCCGAAGAGAGAGAAACAGCGCTGGAGTCGATCGCGCAATTGGTCACCCGCGGCATCGGATTCCCTCGCCGCCACGATGCGCAACCCTGACACAGTGACGGGGCGCCTTGACCCCGCGGCGAGGTCGGGTACCGCAGCGCCCTGGGCGTGGCGAGAGCGGTACGAAACGATCGCCGCGGTCGCGGGCATGGTCGGCGTCGTGGTGAGCGGTGCCACCGCGGTGACGTTGCTCGGGCTGATATCGGTCGTGCTCTTCGGGGAGCATTGGTGGACCCACTGGCGCACTGCGCTACTTGCAGTGTCGTGCGCTGGGTTTGGGGGGATCCCGATCCTGCAGCTGGAGGCGGTGGCTAGGTGTAACTCCCAGACAGGTTGTGAACGGCGTGGTGAGCGGAAGTAGGTGAGGACCTCCGGTATCGGTGTGGTTACCAAACACGCACATCCGATTACCGAGAGGTCCTCATGGTCCACGCTAATGCTTCGTTGACTCCTCGTGGGCGGTTGCGGCTTGCGCAGGCGGTTGTTGATCAGGGCTGGAGTTTGCGGCGCGCGGCTGAGCGGTTCCAATGTTCGGTGGCCACAGCCAAGAAATGGGCCGACCGTTATCGCGACGGTGGCGAAGCAGCGATGGTAGACCGGCCCAGCCGGCCGCATCGCAGTCCGTTGCGGTTGCCGAAACGACGTGAGCGGCGCATCGTCAACCTGCGCTTCACCCGGCGCTGGGGCCCACATCGCATCGCCGCTTACCTGCACCTGCCACGCTCGACCGTTGAGGCGGTGCTGCGCCGCTACCGGATGCCATTGCTGCGGCACCTGGACCAAAACACCGGGTTACCGGTACGCCGGCCCAAACCCCGCCGCTATGAGCACCCGGCTCCCGGCGACTTGGTCCATGTCGACGTCAAGAAACTGGGCCGCATCCCCGACGGGGGCGGCCATCGCAAGCTGGGTCGCCAAGCCGGCCGGCGCAACCGCTGCGGCATGGGATACACGTTCTTGCACCACGCCGTTGATGACCACTCCCGGCTGGCCTACTCCGAGGACCTCACCGACGAACGCAAAGAAACCGCCGCGGGATTCTGGAAACGCGCCAACGCGTTCTTCGCCGACCACGGCATCACCGTCAAACGAGTGTTGACCGACAATGGATCCTGTTACCGGTCAAAGAATTTCGCTGAAGCGCTCGGCCCCGACATCACCCACAAGAGGACCCGGCCCTACCGGCCACAGACCAACGGCAAAGTCGAGCGATTCAACCGCACCCTGACCACCGAATGGGCCTATGCGCAGACCTACCGCTCTGAGGCCGAACGCGCCGGAACCTACCAGCACTGGCTGCATCACTACAATCACCACCGACCCCACACCGGCATCGGCGGAATGACACCAATCGAGCGCCTACGCGTTCACAACCTACCCGTGAAGAACAGCTAGGGCGCTTCGCCGCAGCGGCAACGCCGTCGGGCTGCTGGTTGGCAGCGCCGCAGCCTGGTGCGGGTTGGCCATCATGCCGGTGGTGGTGTTCACCGCCTGGTATCCGGTGCTGCTGGGGCCGCCGCTGAGCGTGCTCGCCGCCAGTGTGGCGCTGCTGGTGTGCGATCGCGTCGCGTCACCGATGAAATGAAACTCGAGCCGCTACCCAGGCAGCTCGACGAAGAACTGCCGGATCGCCGGCCAGGCCGCTGATGTGTCTCGCTGACCAGAGGCCGCCGCGTCCCTGTCGCGGCTTCGTGCGGCGGCGAATGTTGATGGGACTGTCTGCAGCACAGAGCCTCCAGAGGTTGCGTTGGCCCGCCGGGGCGGTTGTGGCGCAGAGCCGTTGGCTTGTAGCGCGTATGTCATCGAGTCGGTGAGGCCATGGTAGGGATCGACACCCGGGGGCAGCAGACGGCCCTGCTTTCGCAACATGGCGATCGCGATCATGAGCGCTGCGCGGCCCGCGTCGGGGGTGAGGCTGTCGACCTGCAAAGAGAAAGCCTGCTCGGAGTCGGCGAGGGCGGTGGCCTGAACATCGGTCACGTCACGGTCCTGCAGGCGTGCGGGCCGTGATCCGCACAGGGCTACGGCCTGGTGTATCTGGTCGGTTCGGCTCGACCATATCGTGGTGAAAACGCGTACTGTGGCGGGTATTTCGGTGCCGTCGATGGAAACGACGGATGCGTCGATATCCGCGTCAGGCGTGATGGCACTGGCCACATGCAGGTACTCGCTCGCGCGCGCCGGGTCGGCGAACGCCGCGGCAACGGCGACGTCGGTAGGTTCGTCATACGGGCCGCCGCTGCGGGTGATGATGTGCACCTGCTGGCCGGCGAGCAGGTCGGCAGGGCAGGTGGCATAGCCGGCTGATGCCAACGCGGCCATCACGACGTGGGAGTACGGGATGTCGAGGGCGTCTGCGATGCGACGCAGTGTCTGCGGGGCGGGCAGGCTTACCTTCCATCGAGTCACGGTGAGTCGGTTCACGCCGATGCGGCTGGCGAACGCCGTCACTGTCTCGCCGCGTTCATTCAGGATCCGGTTGATCAGCTCAAGCAGATTCTCCATACCGCGCAGCGTAACGCGCTGCGCATCGAATGGTGCGTACTGCGTATCGGCAGATGCGTAGACAGCGTCACCGACAGTAGGTGCGCCTCTGCCGATGTCGATGACGCGGCGGATCTGCAGCGAACTGGCCACGTCCGCCCCGGGATATCCGTGAATGCCAAACAGGTGTCTGGCGACCCGCTGCTCACTTGCTGGCCGTCCGTACGTCCGCGGATGCGGGGGGCACTGTCATCGCCCCAGGTGAGCCAGGGTGTAGACGGAGCCGTGTGTTGATGCCGAAAGGTTGGAAGCCCTGCGCCGGACGTGGCGCTAGTTGGGCCGGCGGAAACGCGGCGGGGCACTTGAAGGGGAACCCGACACGCGCGACGGAAGGTAGCATGCAATACATGTAGCGTGAGCTACATTGTTAATGCGCGGAGAGCGAAGTGGAAGCAACTCAGCGTTCGCTTCGACGCTCACGCGGCACCGCCAGAACTACGCACCTGCAAACGCCGTAATCGTCACGGCAGGAAAGGAAGTCGTCACCATGAGCACCGTCAACATCGGAGACATCGTTGTGAATACCAGCGACAACACCATCTTCGGCGAAGCGATACCCGAAAGCCCAGCCGTGCAGGGGCTGCACCCCAACACCAGGATCGACCTGTGGGCCGGCGGGGATGCCGGCCCGGCCTACGCGGACAGCGGTCTGGTCGCCGTGCGGTGGTACCTCGAAGACGGTGAAACCTACGACTGGTGGGAGGACCCAGAATTTCTGGTCGTCGTGAGCCCCTCCACGGCTAGCGTCGGATAAGAATCGAGACCGCGACAGGAAAGAGGTAACGGGTGGGAGCGGTCCACAAGCTTGCAGCGGGCAATCAGCAACGTCGGCACCCGGGCGCGGCCCGCGATGCCGGTCCAGTGCAGCGGCTATCGCTGCGATACGAGCAGGCCCGCCGCTCGTTGGTCGCCGAGGTGTGTGCCTGCGCCGCCGACCCCTCACAGCTCGCCGGCGTCGTCGCATTCACGCCACGCTTTCACGCCACGCCGATCCTAGAATTCGCGTTCACCGACCAGCCTGTGGCCGCATGGACCCACCGCGCCATGGCGAGATTGGCCGGAGTGAACCTGCGCCCACCGCAGCGTGCCGGGGCAATCACACGTCTAGTCGTCGCTGAGCCCACCTTGGCCCGGGCCCGCGTCACATTCAGTGGGAATGGTTGGCATTTCGAACTGGAGGGCGCCTGCGCAGATCGCGGGCTGGTTCGTGGTGCGATCGCCGCCGGGGGGTTCCTCACCTCCTCGGGGTTGGTGGTTCTGGCTGCCGACCCCGCGATCCCGGCGCTGGCCGGCGCGCTGGAGCGGATCGGTGTACCGCATGACGTCCAGGCGAATGCGATCAGTATCCCGCCGGCGGCCGCGGCCGCCGCGCTCATGCAATTGGGGCTGAGCGGGACCGCCAGGGCCTACGGAGCGGTGCTCAAGGCGTCCGCGGCATGGGCCGACATCAACGATGCTGACCGGCTGCTCGCACAGGTCGCCCGCGATCGGCGCCATGCCGGCGAGCAGGCCGCAGGCGCGCCGGTTCTGGAGGCAACCAGGATCGCTGCCCTCGGTGACCTGGCCACCCGCAACCTGGCGCCCAAATACCGAAAGGTCGCAGAACGGCTGATAACCGACAGCAACCGGTCTCACGCCGACATCGCGGCCTCGATCGGGATCTCCGCAGAGATGCTGCAACAGCGCATCGCCAAGTTCTGGATTCTGACCGGCCAGCGCACCACGGCGCCGGGCTGCGTGCAGGCCCCGCCGGATTCAGCCCACAACGCGGCACGCGCGCGCCTGGCCGCATCCCTCGACGCGCGCCGCATCGCCCAACTGGGCGACCTCAACCAGTACAAAGGTCTGAGTGAGGAGCTGCGTCAGTGTGCGCAGTTGCGGTGTGCCCATCCGGAATTGAGTCTTGGTGAGCTTGCTGAGCGCTTGGGGATGACCAAGAACGTGTTCGCTGGGCGGATGCGGCGATTCTGGAGCGTCATCGACAAAACCGGGTAGGTGAGCCGGTGCGCTCCTGGGTAGGCGTATCTGCCGGTCGGTCAGATGCTCATCAGGCGGCGCAGCGTGCGGATGTGGGTGAGTAGCGCTTCGGCAGCCGCGCAAGACGACCACCCGAGGATCTGTTCAGCCTGTTGCAGGCTGTCGCGGGTGGCTGACAGGTCGTGAATTTCGACGAACGCTGACGGCATAGGCGGGCGAGGGTTGGCTGTCATCTCATTCTCAGCGGCGACAACGTGGGGCTGCTCCGGCTTGGGCAGACCGTTGAAGATGGCTGCGACCCGTTCGTCAAGGCCGGTGAACGAGATGGTGGTCCTCGATGCCTGGAACGTCATCCAGTTGACGACCGCGGCCGCCTGGATGAGGTTGGCTTTGTCAGCGGTGTCCTTGTCGCTGGCAATCAGAAGCTCGCGCACTGCTGCCGGCAAAATCTCGGAGATGAGCGCGAAGCGAGTGGCGTCGACGGCTGGGGCGATCCCGGGCATGGTGCCTATTGTGCCTGGATCCTGCGGTTTGCGCCCCAGGAACTCGCGCGGATTGGCTGGCTAGCGGGGGATCTGCCCCAGCGCCGCCGTCATCACCTGGGCCACGATCGGAGCGTGGTTGCCGGCGACTGTGACGGTCGGGACCAGGGTGGAACTCTTGGTGTTGGTGATGCCGGTGAACTGGTTGCCGACGACGACCTGGGCCGTCGTCGTGGCCTGCGAGGTGTCGATGTGGCCGTCGTGGTCACCGAACCGTGCCGTTTGAGCGGCCAAGGCGGTCGGGTTGCTGTAGTCAAAGCCGAGTTGGACATCGACGCCGTCGACGGCGAAGGTGCAGGTGTTGAGATCCTGCTTGGCCCAATCGAAGGACACGGTGTGCGACTGGCGGAGCTGCTCCACTGCCGCGCAGGGTGTGGCTGTGGTCAGGGCAGTGACCACAGTGTTGGGCGAGGTGCCCTGGCGGGGATGTTTGGCCCAGTTGGTCACCACGCTGTTGATCAAGGGCTGGCCGTCTTCGCAGGCGTTGCGATCTCGGTCCGCGGTGATCGACATGCGCACGGCCAGCGAGTTGTCCAGCGCAGCGGTGTAGGTGCAGCTGCTCTTGACGAGCAGATACTGTTGGGCTGCGGGAAGGGCGGCAGCGGCGTCGGCCTTGCGGACCGCGGCACCATCGAGCTGTTCGACAGAACCCTGCGGCGATGTGTAGAAGTCGTTGGGGCGAAGGATGATCGACCACCGGACCGAGGTGGCTTCGATGGTGGCTTCGCACGTCGTTGACTGGTCTGCGGTGCCGATCCCGGTACGGGCGCCCAGTGAGAGCAGCGCGTCGCGGTCTACCAATGCGCAGGGATCAATGCCACGCGCCAACGCGATGGCCTGCTCCCGGGACAGCTCGGCTGGCCGGTCGGTGGTGGTGGCTGGTGAAGTGGAGCAGCCAGCTACCAGGAGCGCGGCAGCGGCCGCGACGTGGATTGCGCGCATTGTTACTTCCCCCCAAGGACTGTGGATGCGCCACCGTAACAAGGGATCGGTGCGCAACCCAGGCTCGCGGCAAATCGATTGGTGGGCAGTAAGACTGCGTCCGGGGCACTGTCATCGGGCCTGGTGAGCGAGGGTGGCATCGCCGGCCCCGGCGCGGTGTGAGTGTTCTTGCCGTTGGGGGGGCTGCGGTGCTTTCAGGAAAGCGTCCGGCCGCCGTGGGTGCAGGGATGGCGGGGTGCCCAGAAATGTGTGTCCCGCAGATACTTGCGCACATGCGCTGGAGTGCTGCTGGCGTAGCCGGCGCGATGAGGTGCCTTTGAGCCAGTTCAAGCAATACATCGAGCAACAGAACCGGCCGGACTGACCGCGGCCAGCTCCGCCAGCCACGCACGACGGGATCGGCTTCCGCCCGACCGTCAACGGTCAGGCGTCCGTCGAAGGACGTCGGTGAAATGGTCAGGTAAACGCTCCTCAACCACCAGAAATACCAGCCCAAACCAAGCAGGACGCGGCAAGCAGTGTTGATGGAAGTTGGCGGTAGCGTCCCGATCATGGTGAAAAACACCCCCGAATTCGGTTCGTACATCAAGAGCCACCGCGAAGATCGCTTTTGGACGCAGGACAACGTCATGCAAAGCGGAGGCCCGGAACGTCACCTGCTCGGCAAGATCGAAGCTGGCGCCGACATCGACCTCACTCTTGCTCAACTCCGGAGCCTGGATCAAGCATTCGAATTTCGGGCTGGGAACTGCCGGGCGCTCATCGACTTCAGCCCGATTGAGGTCACCCCGGAAGCTGCAGCGCGCGGTGCGAAGGCGCCGTTCGCTCCGATCTGTGGATTCGCAGACGACGGCAGGCCTGTTGGCCTTCCCAACAACACCCTCTCAATGCTGCCGACGTCCGCGGTAGTCAGCATCTTGGAGCAGCACCGCCATCTGGTGCTTGTCGATATCCGAGCCGCGAACGACGCTCCCCACGAACTACTGAAACTTGCTGCCCGGTGGGCGAATTCCGGCGGGCGAGTGTTCTCCACGACCAAGGCCATCGGCGTGCGGGCACATTCCGAGGTTCAGCAGGTGGTGATTGACCCCATTCCATTGGTCTCGACCCTGCAGGCGGCGCGCAACTTCGTCGAGATGCTCCAGTACGGTCGCGTGCGCAAAACCCACGGCGATCTCGACCAGGACACCGCCACAGCGGCCACGTTGGTGTGGATCTGCTCTATCGTGGCGCTTCACCGCCGCACCGGAGAGCACGAGGAAGGCACATCAGATGGGTTGAGCGCGTTGAGCACTCTTGCCGCTCGCCACGATGGCCCCCTGCTCGCCCGGCCCAACTGGCTGGCAAGCAGCCCGTCCTTCCTAAGACAAGCTGACCTATCGAACGCGGCCGCGAAGGCGGACCCGAAAGCGGTCAAGTATGTGGCGGGACTGCTTCGTGCGCGTGATGAGCTCACCGAGCTCACCATCGAAGAGGATTCGGCCAACGCGGACGCCGTCCTCAAGGTGAATAGGCAAGCTCCCCCGACGGTCACGGTCACCGCACTGTTCGAGGAACCCACCATCGTGTTCTACGACTCCTGGGTCAGCCCGGAGCTGCCCGGGATCGTGAACTGGGCCCACCACAACAGCTTCGAAGCTGGGGGGCCGGCGATTCTGACACTGCAACAGAGAGGTGCGCATCGCACTTCTGACGCGGCGGTCGGCGACGGTGACCCGCACGGTGTGACCATCGAAGTAAGCGAGTCGCGGCGTTCTGAGGAGGAGCGCGACGGTGCGCTGCGCGATGTGTTCATCCCGCCGCTGGACTGTTCGGACCTTCTGACTGGCTGGCACGAATCCTCGCGCACCGCGGTCCTCGCCCAGGACAACCCTGAGATTCTGATTCGGATTGGGCTGCCTGGGCACGGCGAAGGATGAACGGGAGACGCGATCTGACCTACAGCGGCATCGGCGCCACGACCCCCGGCAGTGATGCCTGGACGGTCACACCGCACGGGTTCCGTCGATTCCAGCGCACCGTGGCGATCGGCCACGGCGAGGCGATGTGGGCGTTTGCGTCGGGGGAGGTGCTGCGGTGGGGCGTGAAGCGGCGCAGCGGGTTCCAGATCTCTCCGGATGCTGATGCCGAGGTTGGGGCCGACTATCGGATTTCGATCGGATGGGGGCCGTTCGTGGTGCGTGAGCCGGTCCAGGTGGTGGCTGTCGTCGACGGTCCGGACCGGTGTGGTTTTGCCTACGGCACCCTGGCCGGGCATCCGGTGTCGGGTGAGGAGGCATTCATCGTGCATCGCGACGTCGGCGGGACCGTGTTCTTGACGTTGCGGTCACTGACCAGGGCCGCGCCGGCGGGCTGGTGGCGGCTGATGTTTCCTGCGCTATTGGTGGCGCAGCGGATGTTTCGTCGTCGCTACCTGCGCAGTTTGGTGGCGGCAGGGATGGTGGGGTGAGCGCAGATCGGCTGGTCCAGTGGTGGTCCTGCTGCTCTGGCGCAGCCCGGTCGCCGAGCATCTGCGGCTGCCGAGCGACCGTTGGCTACGGCTTGTGAAGGGAATGGCAATGTTTGACGAGTATGAGCGACACACCTGGGCCGGCGAAGGCATCAGCCCAATGCAGACGGCTTTCGCCACGAACCGTCGCGTCCCCTTTCTGTCCGCCTCGCACACCCGATGGCCATACGTCGCCGGCATCGTCGTGGGAGGAACCGTGTTGGACAACGGGATCGAACCACTGGACTTTGAAGTCGCGCTGATCGGAGATCTCCTCGAACGCACCCGGGCCACGTTGGCGCCAGGATTCCTGCGCGCCATGGAGCAGTTCGCGCCCTACGACATCGACGACAGTGGTCTCGGCCTGCGGTTCCTCAAACGGGCAGACGGCGGATGGGCATACCTGCGCACGTCTTGGACCGCCGGCCCGCCCTGGGTGCCCGCAAACGACGCCAAGCCAGCGACCCTGGCCGAGGTCATCAGCCGGGCCGCAGAAACGTCGCTCGGCATCCCCGCCGTGTAGGTCTGATCGACTGGAGCGCAGAGCGGGCCGCGTGTGTGCTCAAGCCGGTCGCGGCCATCTGAAACCCCTCAACAGCCGCGGCCGCAGCCCTTGGAGGATGAGACGCGTGGAGATCGACTTGGACCGTGTGGCCGGCGAGCTGACCTTCAGGGGCAGAGCGGAGTTGATCACACTAGATTCTGCCCGGGCCGCTGAGGTTCCGGAGCGCTGGCGGGGGGTGCTCAATGGTCTGAGCGCAGAGCAACGCCGCCGGACTGCACTGGCGCACTGGCACCCAGACTTTCTGACGATGATCCCGCGGTTCGCTCAGGTGCTGCAGGAAAAACTCATCGACGTCCGCGTCTTCTGGATCGACAATCCGAAAAGTCGCCGATTCGTCCTGGCCTACCTTGTCGAGCGCAACGAGGACGGCTACGTCTGCTGGATGGCATGGGAGCCGGCCACTTTCGGTGACGCTCCTCGGTTCTGGGATTCCTTCCCTGCGCCGATGCAGAAGTTCCTGCGCCACACCCACGCCGGATTCACCGCAACGGACTGGGAGTCCTATGGGGTGATGAGGCCATCAGACTGGGAAACCGTCGCCGAATACGGGGGCTGGCCCGGCGGGATCCCCGGCTGGATGGACGGGTACGAGGACGGATGCGACACCGGCTATCGCGGTGAGAAGTATCGACGGATCGAATCCACCCGCCTGGTGGTGTTCGCCAAGGATGCCGGGCACCTCTTCTACTGCACCTCGCCGGACCTTGAGGTAGGCCAGATAGCCCTGGTGTACGAGGGTGACGTTGACCCGCCGAAGGACTTCGGTGGGGAACTCGACCAGCTGCTGATGCGTCGGCTTGATGTGTAGCGAGACCGGTCGGGCTGCGGAGCCGGCCACCGAAGTCGTAGCGGATGCAACATGTAGCGTGTGATACGATACGGGGGATGTTGATGACGTCTCAGGTAAAGGGGTTCGGGTCTGTGACCGCTGTTGATACCGCTGCGCAGGTGGATGTGCTCGCAGCGTTGATTCGTGAAGCTGACGGCAAGCACGACCTCGGCGCGGCGGCGCTGGCCGAGAAGCTGGTAGCGCGAGGCGTCTCGGTCGATGCCGGCATGACTCGTGCCCGCATCGTCGACTTCCTTCGATTTGAGTACGAACGACTGTGGGACGACGGCAACGGTGCGGGCCTCGACGGTTGGGTCGGTCCGGGTCGTGGCGCCGGCGAAGTTGACCAGGAGGCGATCCGCACGCGCGAGCGTGACGTGAACGACGCGGTGAGCCGTCTGATTGCGCAGTTCTGGCGCGAGGCCACGCCGCGCTCATGACCGATGGCAGCAACGACGAACTATGGATGGACCTGGGGGAATACGTCGGCAGCATGAGTGCGGAGGAGCGAGCTGCCTCGTTGAGGCAACGATTCGAGATTGTCGACAAGGCGGCGGGCCGTAGATGCGATATCGCTGGCCTTGACGCGGGATGGCGCGAAGACGGCTACTTTCGCGCCCCGCGTGGACCCCAGCTGTCGGTTGCAGGTGTCGCCGGCGACGCTGAAGCCATGGCTGAGCTGGTCAGGCGTGCAGGGGTACAGCTGGCTGGCGGGCCGCAGTATCGGGCCCGCCCTAGCAGCGAAATCAGGGATGCCGGATGGACGAGCGAGGCGTACTACGAAGCCGCCGACACCCGCGCCGAGCTGGTCTACCAGCTGGGCGCAGGGCGCCCGGGCGGCATCGAGGCTGACCTGGTGGGGATTGCCCGGCAGCTCGCCGTGCCGCGTGCAGAGCTCGAGGAGCTCGCGCGCGCTCGGGCTGCAGTGCTCAATGAGCAAGCCCCGCAGGTGGAATCGCATCGACTCTTCATGCCCGCGTTCAACGGTGAGGACATCGGGGCGCACGCTGTGCGGGGGAGTTCGAGCCGGGGGTGGGCTGTGCTGACGCAGTGGCTGGACCCACAACTGCTGGTGTCTTCGCAGAGTAGGACGTGGAATGACATCGATCGCAATCCGCGGCGCGACACAGTGGTGAACGTAGCTGCGTGGCTAGCCGCTGCGGTCGGCACTGCCGGTGGGCTCGACACGTGGTTGGACAAGATGTTCGGCAAGGAGCCGATCCTCGTGCGGCTGATACCGGGCCCCGCTGGGCCCATCTACGAGGTGGTGACCGGCACGCACCGGTCGCACGCGGCGAGGATCTGGGGACTGCCATGGGTGCTCGCCCGGGTGCAGATCGACAACTTGCCCACGCCCATCGGGCCGAGTCCGGCCGGTGATCTGTCTGGCCTGTGGCGCGGCCTTGTCGCGCGGGGGCTGCTGCAGGCCGAGGTTGTCGGTGACATCTGGTACATCGGTTCTGTGGTGGCCGAGTGGATGTTGACCGCGCCGGTGCTGGCGACGCAGATGAACGCTGCCTACGAGCGGGCCTATCCGGGAGCCCTGCAGGCAGTGACCGGAATGACCACCGAGGAACTGACCGAGCCGGTGCGTTGGGAACAGGCACTCGCCGGAGGCGCCAGCCGGGAGGATCGCTGGTGACGGTTTTCTGCTACGACACAGAGTTTCTGGAAGATGGCAGGACCATCGAGCTGATCTCGATCGGCATCGTCTGCGAGGACGGCCGCGAGTACTACGCAGTCAACGCTGATTGCGACTTCGAGCGGGTGCGCCGCCGAGACTGGCTGTGGGCCAACGTCGTGCCGCATTTGCCGACCACCAAGACCGACTGGCAGCAAGACCCTGACGCCGGGCGTCATGACACGATTCTCGACACGTCAGCTGCATGTGTGAAGCCGAAGGCGATTATCGCCCAGGAAGTGCGGGACTTCCTGCTGCACAACGTTGCCCCGTCCGGTTCGCGTGGTGGGCGCCCGACGTATGCCCGTGAAGACCTGCCCCAGCTGTGGGCCTATTTCGGTGCCTACGATCACGTGGTGCTGGCGCAACTGTTCGGCACGATGGCCGACTATCCCGCACTGATCCCGATGTGGACGCACGATCTGATGCAGCTCATCGAACCGTTGGGCGACTTCAGGAAGCCCGCACAGACCGGCGCCGTGCACAACGCGCTCGCCGACGCACGGTGGAACTACGAGCTGCTGCAGGTTGTGAACGCCGTGATCGCCGAGCGGCGGGGTGCGCAGGCAGGACTGTGAGTATCGGCGACCGGCGCGGGTGGCCGGACCGGGAAAAGTAACTTCCCGGTCCGCTGCGGTCCCGCCGCAGATACCGCGCGGGTCGCCCGTGTGCGTGTAGTTCGTACGACATGTAGCGTAAGATACATATCGTGATAGGGTGGGCAGGTGTTCGACGGCCGACAGGATCGGGGGGACTAATGGGAAATGTGTCTGGGCGAGATAGCGATGAAGCTGCCGCTGAGAGTGCGTTGGTCTGGCTCGGTCTGACCCCGGAAGAAGTGGATCGGCTTCGAGTTGCGATCACTCTCCCTGTGCCTCAGGAGTCCCGGCAACTGCCCGTTGCCGTGGATGGCGAGGGGCTGACGGAGCTGGGTGATGTCCTCGACGCGGAGGCGTTCGAGCAAATCGCCGAATGTGTTGCGGCTCACCCGATGAAGCTGGTCCCCGACGACTTCAGCGCAAGGTGTTTCCCAGCGCGCGTTTACGGGAACTGGCTGCAGGCTCTGGGGCTGCCCGATCTTGCCGAGCAGGTCCGAAATTACATGGCTGACACCACACCTGAAGGTGCCCAATTCGAAGCGTTCATCGCCAACGCTTCGACGTCAGTCCGCAACGGCCGTGGCCGCACGATCATGCAGACCCAGGTTGCTCGGGAGCGAACGCATACTGCCGGCGCCGCGCCGACGCTGCAGACCCGGGTCGAGACCACTTACGACGAGGGCGCTGATGCGGACGTGACCTACATGGTGCAGTCGCACAGGTCATTTCTCGCCGACGTTGCCCTGATCGACGGGCGGGAACTGATACTTCACCCGCGTGTACGGGACCGTGAGCCCACACCAGATGAGATCCGTGAACTAGCAGCCGCATTGAATGTAGTCGCTGCGGTGCTCCAGGAGGCGCAGACGGACGCCGGCAGCGGAGAACCGACGTGAACGACCTGGGAATCTTTCTTTCGGGGGTCGCCGTGATCCCGGCCGCGCTCGGCCTGTGGTGGCTCGCCGGCACTGGGTCGACACGACTGAGGCGCTGGTACACACGACCAATCGATCTCGCGGGCAAGACGCTGGCCTACCGGCGCGCGCTGATTGTCGGTCTGACGCTGGAACTGCTCGACGCCACCCACGTGCGGGCGATCCGATTGCCCTTCAACCGGGTATTCGTGATCCGCTCCAACCCCCGCAAGGAATACGACTTCGTCGGCCAGAAGTACGTGGTGATCGGCGGCGACTTCGAGAATGCAGAACAGCTGATCGGCAAGGCTCTCGATGACCTGGGTTATGCGCTGCAATCAGCCGAGTGCGAAGGCTGACCGCGATGACTTCGCCAAGCGGACCCGGTCTGATCACGTTGGGTGCTACCGGGGCCTCGGTCGACGATCGAAACGAGCGCACGCCCACGCCGATAGTTGTGACATCGGCGAATCATCTCTACGGCCGCACGATTGCCTATCACTGGTCCCCGTCGCTGAGGAAGCAGGGGATCGAAGAGCGCGGCCTGGTTATCGGCGCCGCGCCGGCAGTCAACGCCGTGCAGGATTCTCACCGCAACCCGTGGATCAGCGTGTCACCCACCCCATCGCAAGCATGGTGGCTGTCGGGCGGGGCGCTGGAGGCAGGAGGTCTGCTCGACGGGCTGGACGGATCGTCGTTGTGGCTGTTGTGGGAAGTGGATATCACCGGACTGACAGTGCGCGGCGATATCGCGAACTACCCCGAATATCAGGTGCTGGAGAACATCGCTGCAGACCGCGTAACGCTGATCGGACAACGCTCGTGTGAACGTGAACTCGGCGCCGGCACGCCGATGGGTGAAGCGGGCTGAGATGGACGACGGCCAGGGCGAGAAGTACTCCGCGCATCGCGGCACTGTTCACCGCGGATCTGCATCGAGCCGTGCCGCTGTGGCCGCCGCGGCAAGAACGGTGCGCCCAGGACGGATCGACACGGCATGTAGCACGAGATGCAGACGAGAACGGGATCTGCGCACGGAGAGGAAGATTCGATGAACGCTCACGGGACACCGCAGTTGTCAGCAGTCATAGGTGAAGACTCAGGCGGCGAGCCGGTGCTGGTCGTGCTGACCGAGCAGCGCCCGCATGCGCGGTGGATCGGCACCCTGGGAACAGGTAAATCCAGCCAGTTGCGGCTGGTTGTCGAGCAGCTGGCCAGACAGGTCCCGGCTACTCCCGGCAGACTGCGGATGGTTCTGTTCGACCACCGCGGCATGGACAAGACGTTCAGTGGCCTCGACGAGCTCGACGGTGTCTTGGTCGTGCATCCCGACAGCACGTGGAAGCCTGCGGGGCACAACACTGAAGCGGCTATCGAACGCCTGCGTGACGAACTGGACTGGCGGCGCACCCATCCGACGGCCGCCATGGGGCCGTTGGTCATCATCATCGACGATGCTGACCACGGGTGGCGGCGAGACAGCCCCTTGGTCGACCTCATCGTTGGGGAAAGCGAAGCCGAACCCGGCGCCAAGTTCATGTACCCGCGGATTACTCCACCCAGCGGCATTCACATACTGCTCACCTCGACCGAACTGGCGAACTTCTACGAGGATCCGGAAATCCCCGAGCGCGCCAGGTTGCGGGCCGCGGAAGCGTTTACCACCGTGATGCTGCCTCTGGGCCTGAACGACCTGTACCGCTTCGCGGCGCAACTGGCCTCGCTGGAGTCGGTGTGCGGGAACACACTCGGCGCGGTAGTTGCGGACTGGCGACGCCTAGATTGGCTGGGGTCCCACCGTTTCGGCAAGCCCCGCGAAGCCTTCCGGATCACCTCCAACGGCGCGGTCAGGTTCCGGACAGCCCAGCCCGTCGATCGGCATGGGGCCACAGTGCGCCCGAGTTGTCACTAACGGCGCCCTTGTGGGCTTGTCGACCACCCGCGCCGTAGAGGGTGAGCCCGGCCGCTACAGATCAGTTGGTCGCCACTGTCGCCGACCATGCTCACGCTGCTGCGGCAGAGCTGCGAATGGCCACGGTGGTGGTGGCGGCGGTCGGTTACTCACCCAGTAGAGTTGCGGAAGCAAGGAAGCAAGCTCACCCGGCGAACGCGGAACCCGTCCCTTCACAACTGCACAGCAGACCCACCGGCCCAGCACACCACCAGGTTGAAACGCCCTTTGGATGTGCGACGGCTGGGAATTAACACGCCAACGGGCAACATCAGGCGCGCCCATTCGACATGACCAGCCGCCAGGACGCGCGGCGCTGACTAAATCTGACCAACCGCGGCGCGAAGCCGGGTTGCCGCGAACCGCCATCTCCGGTTCGTCAATCGGTGTCCCCGTGCGGGAATTACTCGGCAGGCTGAACACCCAAAGAGCCCACACGTCACGGCTTCCCGCGTGCGCGGGAATCGCTCGTAGCCGAACGGCCCATCAGGGCAAGGCGTTTCTGTCCATCTCATCCCGCGCGCCGGGGATCGGCCTGTTGCCTGTGGCGGGTTGTTGCCGGGGGCAACTCAGATCGCCCGCATCCGCGGATATTCGGCCCGCATTGAAGGGGATACACCGGTCATTGCGACAGCCACAGTCGATCGGACAGTGTTGTGGCCCCGAACGCTCCCTGGGAGCGATGGCTGTTGCCTCTTGTGGTGTGCGATCACACCTTCAGTTGGCTTGCCGCATAACTAGATTGATCTACCAGAGCCCATCTCGCGTATCTTGCGCACACCCCCTGAAGTGCAGGGATCGCATCGTGCCAGGCGGCGGGACGGCGGAATTGGTCTCGCGATGTTGCGAGTGTGCGCGTCCATGCCTGGAATAGATCGGTCGTAGGCCCGCGGGAAGTTGATCCGGTCCTCAATCGCAGCCCACCTTATGCGGGGATGGATCGTCGGTATGCCGGGTCTAGTGCTGCTTGAGCTCCCCGCCGCACGTGGGAATCGTTCGAGGCCACCACGGTGGATGACTGTCCGCCACAAGCCGTCCCGCGCAAGCGGGGATGGATCGCTAACGATCTGCTTTGACTATCTGAGCGGGGCTCACTGCCCTCCCCGCATCGGCGGGGACTGTCACTGTGTGGGGCGCGATCGTCGGTCGGTGGCGGGCGTCAGGAGCGAATCAACTGGTGCGCGTAGGTGAGGGCCGGGGCAGGGAACAGCGGCGAGGGGAGCACGAATCCGGCGCCGCGGGCATCCTTCGTCTTCACGACCACAACGTCGGATTTGGCGGTCACGGAGCTGATCCTGTCCCACCCAAGGACGACCATGCCGCCCGGGTTGGCGAACATCATCGCGTGTTCGTTGAATCCGGAGGTCCACTGGGCGCCAGCGAGCATCGACGTTCTCAACGCTCGGTAGGTGCCCCACCACACCATCGCTGGCAGAAACACGCCCAGCGCGACGGCGATTGGGAGCACGATTGATGGGCTCCCGGTCACGATTCCTCCCACAATGAGGACAGCGAACATCGTCCAGACGAAAATGAATTGAGGCTGGGTGAGCGAGCGTAGGACGGCAATCGTGGTGTAACGACGACGGTCCGTCGGGCCCGCGACCCAGGTGTGAGCCACAGCAGGAACCCGCATGCCCGGTTGGCTCATACCGCAACGATAGAGGCCGTGATGGATGCCCAGGCGCAGCGGTCGCCGACCGGCATCGGCGCAGCGTTACTCATCACGATGATCAGTTCGGGCCACCGTCAGCGGGCGGGTGTTTCTCGACGTACATGCTGGCCGACAACAGAGCCTGGGCGATGCTGCGGGCGTCGGCGCGGGTAGTGAAGAGCGCGTCAGGGTGGTAGTCGAAGCGCGGCCCGGGTGCAATGCCGACCGAGCCATCTTCGGACACCACCTGCATCTTTTCGGATTCGTACCAGATCTGCCGCGGCCAACCATTGTTGGTTTCCACGCGAAGAGGCTGGCGCCGAGGGTATGCCGTGGCCGCCATCGCTGCGAGTTCTTCAATGTGGCTGTGCAGATCGCGAAGCGCGGCCTCGGCAGCCGGCAGTAGTGCGGGAGTGGAGTCGTGTAGAGAGTGGCTCACTGCGGGCTCCAACGTCAGCTGCCGGCGCGCAGGAGCTGGCCTAGGCGGGCAAGCTTCTGCGCTGCGCGCAGGCAGTCCTCGGAGCTGTCGGGGGGCATCTGCTCGGCCAGGACGGTCGGTTCGGGGGCTTGGAGGAGCGCGGTGATCGCCGCGGAGAGCTCGGCGGTGCTAGACGTCGGTGTGGCTTGCTCGGCCAGGTTGGTCGGTGCTGTTGTTGCCGAGCTCGGGGAAGTGTCGTCTGCACTGGTGGTAGGTGCTGTTGCGCTGTGTTCGGGGTGCGGTGACGCTGTCGGCGGGAAATACTCGCCGGGTAGATCGTTGGCGTCGATGCGGTGCGCCAGCGGCCTGGGCGCGGGGTAATCGGGCGCAAGATCATCGGTGTCATCGTCGGGCTGCTGAGCTTCGGCGTTGATGCTGGGCAGGGCCGACGGCACGAGCGCACCTAGAGGGCGGCCGGTGGTTTCAGGCTCGGCCTGTTGGGCGGTGTTGAGAGGGCCGAATTCGGGGCTGGAGGACCGCTGGGCCACCGAGTCGATCAGTTCCCGCAGCGCGGTGGTCTGTTCGTTGGTGTCCTCGATTCCTTCGAGCGCGGCCGGCGCCTCCTCGACCACAACCCGGGCGCCGGTGACGCCAAGACGTGCTACATCGGCAGAAGTAACGGGAATCCGGGTGCCGGGGGCAGCCAGTTCCTGCAGTGGCAGGATGAGACCGGTGATGCCTTGCTGGTAACGGCGAGCGTAGGACGACGCGCAGCTGAGGTGGTCCTCGACGAAGGTGGTGAACCTCGTGTACGGGCTTCCCTGACTGTCGTTGACGTAGCGCCAGTCTTCGTCGCGGTAGATATCGACGAGGGTTTCGAACATGGTCTGAACCGATGAACGCAGTTGTATGACACGGCGGTTGGCGCGTTCTTGGCGTGTCTCGGCGAGTTCGGCAGTGGTGATGACGTCGATGTCGGTCATGAATGGCTCCGGGCGGCGATCGCGGCGGTGACTGGCGTAGCGGTCTCTTCGAGGAATGCGATCAGCCTGGGGCGGATCTTGGTGTCGTTCCATGCGGTGGTGATCACCTCGGCCAGTGTCTCGGTGAAGATGCCGTTGGGCGCCGGTACCTGGATGCGCAGTCGACGCCGGGTCTGCCCGTCGGGCAGCAGGCGCAGCAGTGAAACCTGCACACGCTCGGTTTCGAAAGCTTTTGCGGTACTGCGGTATGTGCCCATGATGCGGTGTTCGACCAGCGCACGGACGATCGGGGCGACCGGCTCCACAAATGGTCCGGTCGGAATCACTTCAAGAGGGCCGTCGGCCGGCCCGGCGTTGCCGAGCTCGCGGCGCTCCTCGAACTCCTGGTTGGCCAAGGCCAGTCCAGCGAGATAGGTCGTCTTGAGATTCTTGCGTTCAATCTCGTTGGGGGCCAGCTCGAACCGGCGGAATATCTCTGCAGCCCCGTCAGGGGTGGACGCGTAGTCGATCGCGTGCTCGCCGCAGCGTTTGCGAGCCTCGACGAGTTGAACCTCGACGCGCTCGATGGCCGCTTCCAACGCCGCGCGATCGGCAGTTTGGAGGAACGCGTGTAGATCCGGTGTCCCGTAGGCGACAGTCACTGGAGGTCTCGTTCCTCGGCCTCGGGGACGCCGAAGTATTCGGCGGCAGCCTGCTCGGCTTCGGCCTCGGTGCGGCCGGTGAAAGTGCGGAGCTGGGGATCAGGCGTGGTGGGATCCTCGACTACGATCTCGACCAGATCCTGTTCGGTGTCACACATCATTGTCATTCCCTCACTGGTTGTTTCGTGGAACCCTGTTTCAGGATTCCGGTGGAGTCATGGCCGGGATGCGGCCCAGAATCGCGTCTGCAGCCTTGGTGACCCTGCTGGCGGTTTCCCTGACCTTCTTCGGATCACCCTGCGCCCAGCCGTTGACGTAGGCGAACGACCCGTCTCCCGGTTTGAGTCCGTAGCGCCGGCCGATGACGTAGGCGACGCTTTCGGCTTCGATCTCCATCGTCGGGCGCTGCCCGCCGGGCCGGGAGTGGTAGTCGTGGTCACGTTCCATATGTCCGAGTTCGATGTGGGCGAGTTCGTGAGCCAGGACCATGGCCTGATGGGCGTCGCTGTATCGGGTGCTCACCACCACCCGGTTAGGGTCCTTTGCGGTGAATCCTTCTGGGCCGTCTTGCGCGAGTTCGCGACGCTCGACGGCGTAACCGTGTGCGGTGATCTGCTTTTCGAGCTCCTGGTGCATCTCGGGTGGGGCAACGCCAGTCGTGTGGGTGTAGGTGACGTCGGGCCGCTGAGGTAGAGGCGGGCCCGCGGTGTCGGAGATGTCATACACCGGCACATTGATGTACCCGACAGGCGCGCCCTGGCCTTTGTCCTGGTCGTCGGAACCCGGCTGTTCGACGGGTTGGCCCGGTGCGTTGACGCCGTCGGCGGATTCAGACTTGCCTTTACGTCGTCCCTTAGCTTGAAATCTCGGTGCGCGGATCCAGATCGCTTTGCAGCCCGCGGCCAGGTTCCGGCCTTGGGCCTGCCACTGTTTAGCGCCGGCCACATAGGTTGCGCCCGGGTGCTGAATTTGAATGAGGATCTGGTTGGCCAAGGATCGGCTGGGGAAGCGGCTGGTGAATTCGAGCCACTCCTGCCACGCCTCGCCAGTGTTGAGGTTGTCCATCGCAGCGTCGAGCTCGCGGCGGATGTCCTCGGTACGGGTGGTCTTGTCGGTGAAGCCAACCTTGGCGCCCCGTGCGATCAACGCCTCGTCGGTGAGGGCCGGGCGTGCGGGGCCATTCTCGTCGAGGTCGCGCAGAGCGCTCTTGAGCACCTCTTCGGTGTCTTCAAGTTCGGCAAGATAGGCGGTCGAACGCTCGAATATGGCCCTGGTGTCCCCCGAGCACCGTTTCGGGCCGCCGACATCGTCGCGTCCACGACACATGACACACCCCTTTCCTTCTGCACATGGCATGCCGATCAACCTGGGACCGCTACACCGTGTAGCGCCCCGGCCGCCTTCGTTGGCGGGTGGACTGGCCGGCCACCGTCCCGTTCAATCTAAAGGCGATTTGGAGGCCATCCGGCTGCCGCGACCGATGAGAAAACCGGCATTGCGGCATGGGCACTTTCGGTGTCGCCAGGCGGCAGGGAACTGTTATCGAGCCAGCTCAGGGCCATTTCTTCGGAGCGACGCGCAGGATCTGCGTCGGCGAGTGCGTCGATGTAGCGCGCTAACGTGCACGGGGGCGGCGGATGGGACGGGTCTCGGTTGACCTCCCAGCGATGGCGCTACAAGGATGACTCTGTATCGACAAAGACATGTAGCGGCTGATACACTTGGCCTGAGCGGGCAGCGATCAGTACAACGAGTCGAACGTAGGGCTAGGCATCAGGCCGGGTCCACAATCCCCAGGGGGACAATATGATCGCCAACACCACCCAGATCGCCGAGGCGGCTAGCGGCGCAACCGGCGCCAAGGCTGGCAGCAATCAGCTGGGGAATGTTCAGCGGTGCGTGCTGCACGATATGCGGCTGTACTCGGCCAACTTCTTCGGTGCGCCCTGGACGGCGGCGAGTCGACGGGTCATGGCCAGCCTGCATGCCCGTGGACTGGTGACCGCCGGGCTTCGCTCGGCTCGGCTGACGCCGGTGGGCGAGCGAGTGGCCGATCGGATCATCACCCAGGTGTGGG
Source organism: Mycobacterium sp. 134 (assembly GCF_048282715.1). Taxonomy (NCBI): domain Bacteria; kingdom Bacillati; phylum Actinomycetota; class Actinomycetes; order Mycobacteriales; family Mycobacteriaceae; genus Mycobacterium; species Mycobacterium sp. 134. Next base: position 95,647 of record NZ_JBLVUN010000001.1, on the reverse strand, counting down.
GTCGGGAGCCGATCCTGGCCGCCGGCACCATCGTGCTGGTGACCGGGCACGGGCCGGAGCAGTACGGACTGCGCTGCGGCCAGCACAGCACGCTCGACTGCCACCGCTACGGACATGCCACTCTGGCTGAAGCCCAGCAGTGCGCACGCGAGCACGTCGAGGAGCATCGGAGCGCGATGTGAGCGTGCCTGTGTGCGGTGCCGACCCGCCCAAGTTTGGCGCTCAAGCGCCGCCTGGGCGTGGGTACCCTTCTGGTATGTGCGTGTCCAGGTACGAGCCGAACGGGCCCCGGCGCTGTTCGGGAGATGCCCGCGCCGACCTGGAGCGCAGTGAAGAGGAAGTGCACCAGCTCGAACGTGAGCGTGAAGTGCTCACTTCCCATCTCGAAGCGCTGGCTGCCGACGAGGAATGGGATCGGGTGCTCTCGGCGGTCCTGACTGTTCAAGAAGCTTTGCCGGCCGCCTCGTGGATCGGCGGCGCCGCGGTCGCGGCACATACCGGTTCGCGCCGTAGCCACGACGCTGACCACGTCATCCCGGACTTGGATAAGAAGTGGCCCCAGATCAAGTCCGTCTTGGAGTCTTTGCCGCGATGGCAGACGACCTACCCGAAGATCCCGGTGAACATGATGGGTCGCGTCGAAGGGGTCCCGGTGTCGGTCCGCAAGCTCAACCGCACACGTCCGATCGAAGAGATCGAAGTCACCTACGGCGACTCGGTGATCAGGGTGGCCACCCTGGCCGAACTGGGCCGATTGAAGGCGATGGCGGCCATCAACCGCAACGCGACAAAGGACTACCTCGACGTGGTGGCGCTCGACGCCGAAATCCGCCGGCAGGGCCACCCTGAGGGCATCGCGCAGAGCCTGCGAACCCTCGACGACTACTACACCGCCGACCAATCGATGACCCGGCTCATTGCCGAACGGCTGGCCAATCCTGTGCCGCGTGGCAGTGACCCGCAAGGCGAAATCGACCGCCTCCGCGGTGTCGCACCCGCCTTGCAGCGGTGGGGCAGCATCGTCATCGACTGCCAGGACATCGCCCGAAGGCTGTGACGGTCATGGAATTCCACTACCAACAACACGACCCAGACGAACCGGTCACCGCTCTCACCGACGAGATGCTCATCTACCTCATCGAACGAGGATCATTCCAGGACTGGCAGCCACTGCTGGAAGAGATCATCACCAACCCCGACAGCGACTTCGTTGATCGCCTCGACGGACTGCTTCCCTACGTCGACTCCGCCGGCGCCCCGGAATTCTTCCGGCTCAAGATCTTGGACGCGCGAGGGCAACACCCCGCACAGCGGGTGGTCGTCGACCGGATTGGCGGCTTCGAGGGCGTCTGACCCTTCGCGGAGTTTCCATGAGAGGGATGAGCCCCTTTGGGGTCCTGCATATTCCGGCGGTATGCGGCAGTGCCGCAGCACCCGGTGCTGCATGTAGCGCCGGATACAATCCAGTGGATTGCGTGCTGTGCGGCATCCGCGAAGCTTAGTTGTCAGACCTTCAGAGGAAAGTTGAACCATGAACTTCGCCATCGCCGAATTCGACTATGAGGCGCTGCCTGAAAGAGTGCAGCCGTTCGTTCCTGCGCTGCAGGCCACGGAGCGTCTGTCGCTGGAACTGCGCCTTTCCGACACTCCTCCCCAACGGCCAGACGCATCGAGCGTGGGCGGATATCCGTACATGGTGAGCAGCGCCGAACACCCCCGCGCTGAAGATGGCGCACCAATGACGTTCATCGCCCAGCTGAACCTGGCCGATCTTCCACCGCTGCCGGGGTACCCCGAATCTGGCTTGCTGCAGTTCTTCGGCGACAACACCTTGTTGGGAGGTGCGCGCCAGCAGCAGGGCCGGGTGCTGTATCACCCGACCGTGCACGCCGGATGGCAGCCAAGCAACGATCAGCAGCTCTGCACACGGTCACGGCGGTACAACGGCGAGGTCCAATGGGGCCTGATCGACCCGGAAGCGCAGTACTCGATTCAGGGTTTCCTGCAGCGCGGGCCAGCTCCAGACCCAGCTGCATCGGCATGGGAAGCATTCGAGGCGACGGCCGCCGGCGGCGACATCGAGGATGAAGCCATCGACGCCTTCGACACCATCTACGACGAGTACGCAGACAGCTACAACCCGCGCGGTCATCGGCTCGGTGGATACCCCACCTTCCATCAGCCGACGCACGAAGCCTCAGGGGATGATCCGGAGCTCGCACTCCTGGCCCAGTTCGACTCCGACCCCTGGAAGTTCTCACCGACATATCGGATGCGGTTCAGAGATCTCGGAACCTTGCGGTACTTCATCCCTCGAACAGCGTTGGCCGACAAGGATTTCTCTGCGGCCTCCTTTAACTGGGACACCTGACGTTCTCGGCGGCCTCGGATACTGGGGCAATCCCTGGTGTTGAGGCCCGCGGTGCGAGCGGTGAAATACGGGGTGTCGCGGTAGCGCATGCTGCATGTATCGGCAGATACGCTTGGTGAGTGACGTGATACACGGCGTGCGCCGCAAAGTCCTAGACGAGTAGGTCAGGTGGGCGTACTGGATGAACTGGCGGTGGATCGGCGTCCTCTTCCGCCAGTGACCGCCCGCCCAACAAACATTGGAACAAGGCAATGACCGTTCTCGACGAACAGCAGGCACTGGAGCGGATTGCGCAGGCCATGAAGGACCTCAAGACGCAGCACGCTGCTTTGCCCAATCACACCAACACTCTCAACGCCCAGACGCTGAACCGCATCGGTGATGTTCTGCGGCAGGCAGGTTGGCTGACGTAAGGAGCTGACGTGGGCGACGTACCTACGCATAACTGCACGGTGGCAGTCGAGGGCGAAAGTCAGCCCACCGTGTTACCTGGCAGCGTTCTCGACTGCGGCCAGCGGCGTTGCAAGAGCCGCGCCGAGCAGGCAGAGCTGGCAGCCGATATGTACGCGCTCGAATACATCGAGCAGCGACTAGCCGAGTACGAGGACGCCGGCCGCTTGGCGCGAGAGAACATTTCCCGCTGGGAGCTGTACCGCGAAGCCAAGCAACGCAGGGTGACGTAAGTGTCCGGCATAACGGTGTGCGAGTGCGATAGCGCCGAAACGGGGCTCCTCTGCTACTGCTGCGTGACATGCGGTTCAGCCTGGTGTGACTGGTTGGGCGAGCACCCGCCCGAACACACGTGCAATCACCGCTGGACGCCGGGAGAGAGGCCAGACGATTCGGAAGCTTCAGACATCCACTCATGTGCCCGCCGAAGTGGACACCCCGACTCGCACGAGTGCAAGTGCCGTGCGACCTTGCAGGCCGGGGTCAGGGCAAGCGGATTGCCCGCCGGCGAGACGCCAGGAGAATCCGGGTGCGACAAGCACATGATCGAGGTCACCAGTCAATGAGCGTGAACAGAATCATCGTCAGTGACGACGGCAGAGAATTGACCATAATCTCGCCTGGCGGGCAGCGTGCGACATGGCGCTCAACGCGCACTGAAGGCTTCTCGCAGGCAGACATCGCCACGGCGAGACTGAGCCCACGAATGCTGAGCGGACAGGTCAACCGTGTGTGGAGGGTCTGTCGCCATGGCGGCCGCGGCGTCTACCTGCATGTGAATACCGGCCCGCCGACGTGGTGGCGGCCACGCATCGAACTGGGTCGAAACAAGGCCGTGATCGGCTGGTTGCAGGTGCTGGTGGCGCTGTCGTGGGACAGTGCGGTAGAGCAACGGAAGTGGTAGGGCTTCATGGTGGAAGGAGCTCGTGGTGAAGCAGGATCAGGTCTGCGTCGCTGATGACCTCACGCTGGATGCCGACGACATTGCAGGTGGCAGCCTTGCCGTTCTCGGGATGCGGGGCGCGGGAAAGTCTTTCACCGCCCGGGTGCTAGCCGAGGAGCTGTTCGCCGCCCACGTGCAAGTTGTGATCATCGATCCAATGGGCGTCTTCTGGGGCCTGCGGTCCAGCATGGACGGCACGGCAGATGGGTTGCCGATACCGGTGTTCGGCGGTACGCATGGTGATGCCCCGCTGGAGTCCTCCGCCGGTGCGCTGATGGCTGATCTGGCCGTGGGCGAAGGACTGTCAATGGTCTTGGACATGTCGGCATTCGGATCTCGCACGCAGGAACGGGCGTTCGCCTCAGCGTTCTTCGATCGCCTCTACCGACGCAATCACGAATTGGTCCACGTAATCGTCGACGAGGCTGACCTCTTCGCACCGCAGAAGCCGCGCGGTGAGGACGCCAAGCTATTGGTCACGATGGAGAATCTGGTGCGGCGCGGCCGCAACCGCGGCATCGGGGTCACCCTTGCCTCGCAGCGCGCGGCCGTGGTCAACAAGGACGTCCTTACACAGGTTGACGGCTTGGTGGCGATGCGGGTGATCGCACCACAGGACCGTGATGCGATCCGCGACTGGGTTCAGGGCCAGGGCGATTCGGTGCACTGGGGGCAGATCGCCCCCTCGTTGCCGAGTCTGGCCGATGGCGAGTCATGGTGGTGGATTCCGGCGCGCAAGGTGTTGCAGCGCGTGCAGGTGCGTCACACTCGGACGTTCGACTCGTCACGGACGCGGCGCCGAGGACAGTCCTCGCGCGTGCCGAAGACCCAGGCAGACATCGATCTTTCCGTGATCTCTGATCGGATGGCGGCCACGATCGAGCGGGCGAAGGCTCAAGACCCCCGCGAGTTAGGACGACGCATCGCAGAACTGGAAGCGGAGTTGGCCCGGCGTGCGGCAGCGCCGGTGGCTCATGTCGATGCTGAGGTCAGGGAAAGGGTTGAGGCCGCTGTGGCCGAGGTAGCGGTGCTCGGCAAGCGGTTGGCGACAATCCTGGAGCAGGTCGTCGAGCTTCCAGAGCTCATCAGCGATCAGGTGCAGCGGCTTGTTGACCCGGTGCTGCAAGCAGCCTCGAGTGGTGTCGATGACGTCGCCGCGGCGACCAGCCAGATTCGCGAGACTGCTGCGGCAGTGAAGAGCTCCGCGGCAGAAGCCGGCGAAGTCGCGATCGACGATCGCAGGAGCGGGCTGAGACCGCCAGTCCAGGAGGGCGTCAAGACTGGCGCGAGGCTGGCATCGCTGGATTCTGGAACCGGCTCGATCGCCCCGGCGCGTCAGCGGATCATCGACGCGCTGGCAGAGCTGGCTGGCATTGGGATCGAGCCCGCCGACAAGACTCAACTGGCGTTATGGGCGGGGGTCTCCCCGAAGTCCAGCGGCTACGCGAACAATCTCGGTGGTCTGCGCAGCCTGGGTCTGCTTGACTACCCGGCGCCGTCGCGAGTGGCGCTCACCGAGGCCGGCCGCGGCGTGGCGCGGGGGTCCGCGGGTGCCATCACGTCAACGGTGGAGTTGCACCGCAAGATCGAATCGTTGGTGTCGCCGGCACGGTGGCGGATCTTGGCCCCGCTGGTGCGGGCGTATCCGGGGACGCTGAGTCGTGAGGCGGTGGCTGATGCGGCTGGTGTTTCTGCGTCGAGCAGCGGCTACGCCAATAACCTCGGCGCGCTGCGCAGTCTCGGGCTGATCGACTATCCAGATCGAGGGTGTGTGCGGGCCAGTGCGGTGATGTTCCTGCAGTAGTGGATTTGGATGGTGTTCTCGCTGTTGGGTATTGGGAGCATCATCCGATGGTTAGGAGTAGCGCATGCAACATGCAGCGTGTGATACAGTCGGTTGGTGACGTACACACGCTGCAGTGGGGAGGGGTCCGTGAAGGAAGCCTCGGACAGGGTCCGCATTTCAAACAATGTCGCTGCGATTGTGGCGACGTACGCCGCGTCCCCGGTGGTCACCTACTCAAGTGCTGAGGATGCAGAACAGTCCGTGTGCGAGCTCGGTCGCGTCCGAAAGTGGGTGTAAAAAGCACCGGCCGGTTCGCAGCTTCGTCGTGAGCATACGGGTTGGGGGACTCAAGCGACAGGCCTCTTGCGGCTGCCGCTGATGGTGTCGGGGACAACGGGCAGCGGGTTCGGTAGCTTGGCTGCGGAATGCTTTGGCACGCCCAGGGCTGATGCGGTAGGTCCCAGAGATGTTCAGCTGGAGAGGGTTTGGGCGGCGTCGGTCAGTACGTTGAACGCGGCGTCGAGGCGGTCTTGGCGGCGGCGGTTGGGTTCGTGGTTGGCTTCGGCGGCCACGAACCCGATCAGCTCTTCGAGGTCGTCGGCATTGGTCAGTAAGGCAGCGCCGTTTGGGTGGGCGCGCATGCCATACACCAGTCGCTCGCAGTCGGGGTCAAGCAGCATCAGGTCGCGTAACACGGCGGCGGTCTTGTCGCTGACGATGACCTCCTCGAGGGCGTCGGCAAGGCTGAGTCCGCGGCGGCGCAGGTCGTATGGGGAATCTGCCCAGTTGCTGATCACCCCCTCGTCGTCGCAGACGCTGCACGACCATCGGATCGGCGCCGATGCCTCGGCCGAGGCGATGGCGATGGTCATCCGTCCGGGGCAGCGTCGGTGGGCCGGTCGGCGCCGACACGGCAATGCCGATACCCACCGATCACCGACCTCGCCGGCGGTGCCCGCCCGGACTATGTCGCCCAAGTGCTGCGCGAGGCGCCGCGCGGGACCCGAAGCGTCGTGCGGCATGTCGAGGAAGTGATGCAGATCAGCGACCAACACGTCGCCACACTGTACCGGCGCCCAGCCACGGCGTTCTTGCATACCGATTGTCGGCGGCCCTGCCTACGATCATGGGTCGTGATGCTGCGATGTACCGCCAGGGTGTTGGCGCTGCTGGGGGTGTCTGAGCCGGCCATCGGCGAAGCCTGCGCGACCGACTGGTATGCCCACATGGTCTGGATCGACCGACGCAAATGCCTGCTGGTGACCCACGCCGGGACCTTGTTCTCGGTGTTCATGCCCAACGTCACCGCCGCGGGGTTGCGCCCGATCGGCCCGCCGGTCGTCTCGGCGATCCAGGCCGCGCTGCACGCCGAAGGCCTGCCCGTGGATACGCTGGGCGATCTTGATCCCCAGCAGGTGGCCGTGGCCAAGACCGCTGACCGTCGCATTCTGGGCACCATCAACGACCTCGCGTTTACCACCGAACACGTCATCGCCACCGCTGGCGGCCTGGCCCGCTGCGACATCGACGCACTGCACCACGGCCTGCATCGCACCATCAACAGCATCACCGGCTACATCCCACCGATCGACCTGGTCACGGCAAGCCGTCAAGACCAGCGGTAATAGAGCCGTCCTCCTGCCTGAGCGGAGGTGTCGGTTCCAGTCGGAAACTGAACCCGGCGAAGCAACACAGGGTCGCTACGCGGTGGCCGAAATGGGATCTGCGGGGTCGGTGTCGCCACTCGTGGCGGAGGGCGGCGGCCGCAGTTCACGGGGTGGGTCGAGCAGTGATCGGCGTAGGTCTTGGAGCAATCGGGTGCCGACCGGTGTCATGGTCAGGCCGCGCCAACCGGCCGAGGCGCGGTCGAGTACGGCCCACACCAGGCTGATGGCGCTGGTCTCGCCGGGGAATCGGCCGATGACCTTGGTCCGTCGCTTGGTCTCCCCAAACGAGCGCTCAATAAGATTCGAATGCCGAACGCGCCCATGGTGTTCGACCGGGAATCGCAGATAGGCGGTCAACCCTGCTTTGTCGGTGAGCAGGATCCGCATCGCTGCCGGGTAGAGGTCGCAGTATTTGGCGGCGAACGCCTCGATCCGCTTGTCGATGATCTCGACCAGCCCAGGCCCCGGTTCAACCGTCAGATCGGTGGTATCGAAGATGGCCCAGTAGCCGTCGCGGACCTCGGCATGCATCCCGGTGGGAATCTTGGCGAGCACGTTGCGAAGTCGATGAATAAGACATCTCTGGCGCAACGCTTTTGGGTAGATCTGTTCAATGGCCGCGATCAGGCCCTTGGCGCCGTCGGAGACGACCAGCAGCGGAGTGCCAAGGCCGCGCTCGCCCAGATCGGTCAGGAAGTCGGCCCACGCGTCGGTCGACTCGCCGGTCCCGGGCGCCAACCCGACGAACACCGGCTTGCCCTCGGTGGTGATGCCCCAGGCGGCCAGCACCGGCTCGGCCGGCGACCCGGGATGCATCCGAAAGAAGCTCGCGTCCAAAAACAGGTAGTCCAGCGTGATCTCGTCGAGTCGACGACGCGCCCACGCCTGGTACTCGGCTCGGATCGCCTTACACACTTCCGAGACCGTGGATTTGGAGATCGCGGCCTGATCGCCGAGTGTTTCGGCGAGGGTGGCCTGCACGTCGCGCACCGACAGCCCACGGACGAACGAGGCGATCACCAGCGTCTCCAGGGCGTTGGTTCTCGTGACGTGCTTGCCGAACAACCGCGACGCGAACGCTGCGGTGGCGCCGCGCAGCTTCGGCCGCTCCAACGTAACCGGCCCAGTGGTGGTCTTGACCGTCACCGGCCGATACCCGTTGCGTGAGCCGCCGTTAGCGTCGGGACAGTCCGCGGCGCGTTGGTAGCGTTCGCGACCGAGGAACTCGGTGACCTCGGCCTCCAGGGCCGCCTGCATCAACAGTTGAGCGCCCAGACGGGCGACTTCTTCGAGGGTCTCCGAAAGATCCCGATCCTCGGCAAACAGAGCGTCGATCTTGGTGCGGATGCGATCGGTAGCTGATACTCGAACAGGCACGGGCGTGACTCCTTCTTCGCAGACTTGCAGGTCGTGAAGCGGAACCTACGCCCGTGCTCCCCATTTACACCGGATCCCGGACACGACCGCGAGCTCGCTGAAGCGGCGGAGTCGACAACCGTCGACGGCGTGATCCTCAGTGCGGCGTTGGACATGCAATTCCTGCTCGACGACTACCTGCGGATCCGCCGCGGTATGCAGGCCGATGCATTCGCAGAAGCCAGCGAGATGCGGGCAACCAGGGGTCAATCTGCGTGCGCGGCAGGATGCGAAAGTGCGGCTCGCGCACCGATCGGCAATGGTCAGTCGTTCCGCAGTGAAGGGCGGTGGAAGGTTGATGGACACGTCGTTCCCGAAATGCGCGCAGCTGTTCGGAGGCCGCAAACCGATGCGCGCGATGTCGACATGGCCCGACCGCAGCCTGTGGTCGCGGAATAGCGCCGGGACCTGATCGGGGGCATGGGCCATGGGGGCGCTGGCGAAAGCCGACTACGAGTTGGACAAGCCGAACCGGGATCAGCCGGCCGGATCCGGCCGCCGAGATCTATTGGAAGCGGTGCGGTACGAACACCTGCGCCGCGCACTGGTGTCTGAAATATGCTCGGCGCCAGCTGATCCAGCGCAGGTAGCCGCGGTGCTGGCGTTCACGCACCATTACGCCGCGTCGCCTCTGATGGAGTTCGCTTTCGCCGATCATGCGCTGGCAGCCTGGGCCGGGGAAGTGGTCTCTCATCTGGCACGAGTGGATTTGCGTCAGCCGCAGCGCCGCGGGGGGCTGACACACCTTGTGGTGGCTGAACTTACTTTGGCCCGAGCCCGAGTTGCCTACCGTCGCGGCCGTTGGTACCCGGCGGAGGCCGGCGCTTCAACTGATCGTGCGGTGATTCGAGGTGCGATGGCGGCCGCGGGGTTCCTCACCCCTGTCGGCCTGATCTTCATGACGCCGTTCGACACTGCTCGGCCGGTGCTGGCGGCAGCGCTGCGCAGGGCGCGCGTCCCGCTGCGAGTCAGTGGCGCCACGGTCACCGTGCCGGCCGAGGCCGCCTGCAAACTGCTGATGTGGATAGGGCTGCCCGCCGTCGCGCACGCCTATGTCCGCGCCTTGCGGAGCGCTGAAACCGGAGTAGCTACAAGCGAAGTGGATCGTGTGGTCACAAACTGGGCGCAGCAGCGACTCGACGCCACCGGACATGCTGCCGACGGCCCGGCGACGGAAGGGGTTCGGCTGGCCGCCCTCGGAGACCTGTCCCGCTACCGGCTGGAACCGCAGCAGCGGCAAGTGGTCGGAGCGTTGGTCACCGACCGGCGTCGCTCCTACGACGACATCGCCGTATCGATTGGAATCACGCCTGCGGCCCTGCAGCGGCTACTCAACAACTTGTGGAGCATCGTCACTGGCGGCGGATGCGGGCGTTCTCTCGCGGCTGTCTCGCCGACTGGAACACCGTGGCCCAAGGAATACAACGACGCGCGTGCGTATCGCGCTGCCACCGCTGAAGCCGTCGAGATCGCTGCGCTAGGTGACCTCGCAGACCAGCATGTCTCCGCGGTGTTACGCCAGGCCGCCGAATATCGGCGAGACAACCCGAACATGAGCCTGCTGGAACTCGCCGAATCACTGGGAGTCACCAAAGACACCTACGCCGGCCGGCTGCGGCGCTTCTGGAAAGCGATCAGGAAAGAGGCTGGCCGGCCAGCAGACGCAAACGCCGCGGCGGTACCAGCAGCAGCAGAAACTGTCCGCTCAGGACAGATGAGATGAAGGCGAAGTTGACATGCCCCCAGTGATACTCACCGACGACGAATGTGATCTGCTGGCCGCGCTGCCTGAACTGATGATCGGAAACGTCGTCGCCGATCCCAAGGATGGAGTGCGACGGATCCGCACCGGATACCCCAGCGGCGGGTATATCGACTACTCCTACGAATCCGACGGGCGGAAGCTGACGAGGATTTGGTACGACGCAACGCCGGCGGCGGGGCCTGACGGGCGGCCATTGACCTACCCATCCGGGCGGATCATCCGATGGGAGCGCACCGCGGTACGCGAGGTTGCGATCAGCCTGGTCCGCCTTCAAAAATGGGGGGAAGCCATCTCTGAAGAGACTCGTGAACGTTCCCGGGCTGGGTGGCGCGCCGGCCCGAGCAAGCCAGAATCAATCGCGGAGATCGTGGCAGCCAACGCAGCGGCGATCGCTGAGAGCCGTCCCCCTCGCCGCCGTGCGCGTGAGGACACCGCAGCATGATTCGCATGAACCCACATGTAGTGCGAGATCCGGCGACCTGTTTGTCTCTGCCGAAGATTGGTGCGCGGCTCAGCCGCGGCTCGGGGGACAATGGTACGGACGGATCCGCGCACCCGGAGAACGGAGACCACACCCACGTGATGGCTGTGTACCTGGCCGCGTTCGTCGTCGGCGGCATCGCGGTCCTGGCCGCGCTTCTGCTTGCCGATGTCGGGCACGGGGACGGGATGCCGTTCCTGAGTCTCACCGGCCTGTCGGTCGCCCTGCTCGGCGCCGGCACCGGCGGTCTGATCGGCACCTGGCTGGGCCTGGGGGCCATCTGGTCCGCAGCGCTGGCCGCGGCCTGCGCGGTCGTGCTGGTGTTCGCCCTCAACGGCCTGCTGTTGCCCTACATGCGCCGCCAACAGTCCAACTCACACCGGGGCCGGTCCTCCTACGTCGGCCTGCTCGGCACGGTCACCCTGGACGTCCCGCCGGGCGGCTGGGGCGAGATCTCCTTCGTCGACGCCGACGGCAACCGGGTGTTCTCCCGCGCCAAGAGCGACGAGACTGCCGCGCTACCGAAGGCCTCCCGCGTCTACATCGCCGACATCGATCCCGATTTCGTCCACATCGTCGCGGTTCCAGAAACCTGAGCTGTTCTGAGAAACCTGAGCTGTACCCGAGCACTGCCCCACCGAGAAAGGCACCACAGTGTCCCTGCTGCTCATCGTCGTCCTCGTCGCCATCGCCGCGATCCTGATCCTGGTGGTGCTGCCGCTGGTCTACGTGAAGAACTACATCAAGGTGCCGCCCAACGAGGTGGCCGTGTTCACCGGACGCGGCACGCCCAAGGTGGTCCGCGGCGGCGCCCGGTTCCGGATGCCCGGCATCGAGCGGGTGGACATCATGAGCCTGGAACCGTTCAACGTCAGCATCAACCTGCAGAACGCGCTGTCCAACAACGGTGTGCCGGTCAACGTCGAGGCCGTCGGACTGGTGCGCATCGGTTCGGCCGACGAGGCCGTGCAGACCGCGGTGCAGCGCTTCCTGACCTCCGACCTCAACGAGTTGCAGCGTCAGATCAACGAGATCCTGGCCGGCAGCCTGCGCGGCATCACCGCGACCATGACCGTCGAGGACCTCAACTCCAACCGCGACAGCCTGGCCCGCAGCGTGGTCGAGGAGGCCGGCGGTGACCTGGCCCGGATCGGCATGGAGGTCGACGTCCTCAAGATCGCCGGTATCTCCGACGCCAACGACTACCTGAAGTCGCTCGGCCAGCGCCGCATCGCCGAGGTCAAGCGGGACGCCACGGTCGGCACCGCCGAGGCCGAGCGTGACGCCCAGATCCAGTCGGCCAAGGCCCGCCAGGAAGGGTCCATCGCGCAGGCCGAGGCCGATACCGCGATCGCCACCGCCAACCAGAAGCGCGACGTCGAGCTGGCGCGGCTGCGCGCGCAGACCGAGGCCGAGAACGCCCAGGCCGACCAGGCCGGACCGCTCGCCAACGCCCGCGCCCAGAAGGATGTCGGTATCGCCACCGAGCAGGCCGAGGCGGCCCGGGTGCAGGCCCGCATCGAGGTGGAACAGCGTCGTGCCGAGCAGGCGCAAGCCGCGTTGCAGGCCGACGTGATCGCGCCGGCCGAGGCGAAGCGGCAGGCCGACATCGCGATCGCCGAAGGTCAGCGGCAGTCTTCGATCCTGGCCGCCGAGGCCGCGGCGGAGACCGAGCGGCGCGAGGGTCAGGCCAAGGCCGATGCCCGTAAGGCGGCCGCCGACGCATTGCGGGTGGAGAAGCAGGCCGAGGCGGACAGCCTGCAGGCCAAGCTGGTCGCCGAGGCCGCCGGTAAGAAAGAACTGGCCGATGCGCTGCGGGTCGAGCAGCAGGCCGAGGCCGCCGGTATCGAGGCCAAGCTGCTGGCCGAGGCCAACGGTAAGAAGGAGATCGCCGCGGCGCTCAACGGCTACTCGGCCGAGGCGGCGCGCCTGCTGATGCTGCCCGACGTGCTGGCCTCGGTGGTCAAGGCGACCGAGGCGGCGGCCGCACCGCTGGCCGAGATCGAGCGGCTGTCCATCATCGGCGGGGCAAGCGACACCCAGGGCGCCGTCGGCGGCCTGCTGGGCATCAGCCCGCTGGCGGTGGCCAACATCCTGGAGTCGCTGAAGGCCTCGGGCATCGACGTGGCTGAAATGTTGCAGGGCTCAAACGGTTCGGCGTCGACACGCAGCTAGGCGATGTGGGCGGTGGGGCGCTGGGAGAGGTGGGTGGATCGCCTCAGCTCAGCGTCCCATCGTTGTTTCTGGGGTGTTGGATGGACTGAAGGATGTCGGCGAGGTCAGCCATGATCGGTATTGCTGGCGCAGCGAGGTCAGTGACGTTGTTGGCGATGTACGCGCTGCCCGTTTCGGTGCTCAGCCACAAGGTGCCGGCAGGGGGATTGAGGCGGGCCGGCTTTACGACGGCGACGGCGCGGTCGCCGAGTTGGCGCGACACGAGTGCATCGTCGGGGTCGGCGCGAACCCATGTGCTGTGCTCCAGTTTCCAGGCGGTGATCGCCCCGGGGGTGTCCGCGGTGCATGGGCGTGTGGCGATACTCATGTGCAGCAGGCCGTCGAGGTCCCACCAGACCCGATGTGTTGTGGCGCGGTCGTCGATGGAGTACGGCATCCGGGCCGACGACGGGTCGCCAGTGCCGGTGTCAACGATGCTGACGCCATCCTTGGGGCAGGCGGCGCGAAGGGGTGCGGTGTAGGCGAACTGGCTGCCGTTGAAGCTGGGGATGGCGATGCGGATCGGGTTTGTGATCTCGGGGGAGGGCGCCAGAGGCGTCATCGTGCGGCTGCGGTCCATGCGGATCAGTTGTTCCCGGCCGCCCGATAGTCCCGGGCGTGCGAAGACGGCGGTCCGGGCCGACAGGCTGATCAACCTGCTGCCTTCGGGGGTGCCGCCAGGGAGGTCGATCTGTGTGGTGACCGGCTCGGAGGACTGCTCGGAAAGGTCCAGTGACACAAGCTGATTAGGCTGTTGCCACCAGGTGATGGTGTCGCCGTGATCGCCGAAAACCTGTGTGGTCTGGGCGCGGATTGTCCGTGAAGTGTTGGGCTTGAGTCCCGTTGTGACGATGTGGCCGTCGGCGGTGGTCGCAGCGGCGAATCGTCCCGTCGGGGTGAACACCGGGTGTGTGGGTTCGGCCGGCGTGGGGGCTGTGGCGATGATGACGCTACCGCGCACGATGCTGAGCTGGGAGGCGGTGGTGAACGCGAACACCGCGGTCCCGCTGTCGCTTGATGGTTGGGACTGGACTGGACCGGCTTTGTGGGTTTGGTTGTGTTGTCCGCAGCCGGCGATTGCGGCGACGGCGAGGACCGAGGTAGCCAACCGGCCGATCGAGGCTGCAGACGGTGTGCGGCGGCGCGTCTTCACAAGAGGCGTCCGGCCGGAACCATCGTGGTGTCCTTCACTTCGAGCCGGGCGGCCCGCACCGCGTTGAGCGTAAGGTGCCAGGCTTGCAGGCGGTCATTGAAGGCGGTCTCGGGGGCCGTGCAGCCGGGATACCAATCGGAATGCTGCTCAGCGTCGAGGTGAGTCGGGTGCATACCGTCGGGGCGAAGGGCTGCCGGAACGGTCCACCACTTCCAGCCGTCAGAGCTGGGGTGCCCGCGTCCGCTCGACAGGAGGGACAGTTGCGCGGTGACCTCAGGATGATGGTCCCGCAGGCTGCGCAACTGCGTCCACGGAATGCACCAGCGGGGGCGATGGCTCCAGCCTTGCCAGTCACCACCGCCTTCGAAGCGCAGTCCGTCCCGCCAGATCGCCCACGCCCAGCCAGGACTGTCATTGGGGCCGATGCGGTAGCTGGCCTTGGTCTCTCCGTGGTTGAGCTGGGCTTCAATCGTGTCGGGATAGAGCCACCATCCCAGTAGATCCGGCCAGGGCGCGTCGGCGAGGAAAGCGCTGGCTGCAACAGATCTGGCCTGTGCGGCTGACTCAGCCGATCGCTCGGCCGCTTCGAGTTCTCCGAATAGGTCATATTGGACTACGCGTTCGGTCATCGACCCTCATTCCGATGGTATGGCCAGCGTGTGCTGGCAGGCGGCGACGCCGGGGCGGGCACGGCAGAACACGGTGTGCTGGAAGGTGATTCAGGCAACTGGGAACCGACATGCTCCCCGCGGTACTGGTACCCGTCGTACTCGGGCAAGGTGAAGTGACATGGTTGCGGGCGGCGCGAAATCGTCATCTTTGGTCGGTCACTGCAGCTCCATGATGACGGCGCCGTTCGCGAAGCGACCCAACCGATTACATTCACCGGCAACAATGTCAGTTCGGGCTGCGCACTTCGGCTGGCCAGCGGTGAGTCGGATCATCAACACGATCATCTGGACTCATTTGCAGCCTGCGTCGCAGTCCGAGGACTTGATGCGCAGGGCGAGAGTCTGGCGGATCTGTTCGAAAGCCGATTCGGTGGGGATGGCGCGGGTGTCGATCCAGAGGCCGTCGCGGTCGGTGATGTCGAGGACGGCGTAGTAGTCGGGTGTGGTGATTGCTCCGGCGTGCATTTCACCGGCGAACGTGTCATGGGATGCGCACAAGTTGGCATTCTCCAGCGCGGTCAGGATAGTGGTGATCGCAGACTGGCCGGTGGTTTCGAGTGTGGCGCGGTAGGCGATGGCGTCGTCGTGGCGGCAGCCGCGGAATGCACCGAGGCTGTGTGCATTCGGCGATATGACAGTCATTGGGCTACTCCAGTGTTTAGCGGTGCGGAATGTGGGCCCTGCTCTATCGCGAGCAGCCGCGACTCTGCCTTGATGACCGGCAGCTCGGCGATGTCGGCCAGGGTGCACGGCGTAGCGTGCAGCTTGGCCATGGTGTCGCTGATCTTTGTGGTGAGCTCAGCCCACATCGCCCTCGGGGTCGAGCGGTCGTTGAGCGTGCCGACGAGACCGTAGAGCCTGTGCAGGGCGGCATCTTCTGATGCTGTGAGGTCGCTGACACCGACCTTCAACGCATGCAGGTTGGCGTCCCCCCAGGCTTTCAGCGCACGACGGGCCGCGGTCAGAGCTGTGGAGGCCTGTTCGTCGGTCGCATCTTCAGTGAGGCCGGCGGCGTTGTCACGCAAGTCGGCCTCGGCCTGTCGGTAGTCGCTGATGACTGGGTCGTTGAGGTTTCGCAGCTGCGGCTTTGTCAAGTACCACGCTTGCAGGTCCAACTGGTACTCCAGCCAGGCGGCGTCCAACTCCGCGATGGCAGCGCGCACTTCGTCGATCGCACGTTGTCGGTTGCCGGCAACGCTGAGCGCTTCGCCGCCAGCACCTTGTCGTGTTGCGTCCTTCGTTGTCGAATCAGCGCCGCGGGCAGTGTGGATGGCCTCTGCGAGACATAGCGCCGACTCGCGTGTGATCGTCGGATAACGCGGCGTAAGCACCAAGGTTGAGGCGTCTCGCATGTAGGCGCCGCGGCGCCGCGGAATCAGCACCGTGCTGCACAGTGCGCCAGCGATGACCAGACCGACAGTTGTGGGCAGAATGTCGGTCTGGGCGACGAGCATGAGCATCGACAGAGCCCCCGTGAGCGCGAGGAGCAGCGGGGCGATCTCGCGGAGGATTGGGGCTGGCTTTGTGGCAGCGAGAATCTCCCCGACACGTGCAACCCGATCGGCTTCGTCGGCGAGGTAGGGCAGCAACGGGTCGAGCACGATCGCCTGGACCGGGCCAATCGCGATCGGTCCTTCGTGCCCACTTCGCAGTTGATGCTGACGGTCTCGAAGATTCTGGTGCAGGCGGTCGGCGTACGCCTCCTCCTTGCTGATGGATTCAAGGAGTTCCGTCGTCCAGGCATGGATCGACAATCTCTGTGCTTCATCGAGCGCTGCAAATGCATCATGTACCGGTGCTGATGTCACCACCGGTGCAGCTGCTCCGGGCCGGTCCGGGTCGATGTGTCCTCCGGTCATGTGGTTGATCTTTCCTCGTGTGGACGACAGATCGCCGGTGTGCGTCAGGTCGAATCCAGATCAGGTGAACTGCTCGATCAGGTAGTTGACGTACGAGGGCACCTCACGGGTGGCCGGACCGATCCGGCGCTGGTCGAACCAGCCATCGGTAGGCTCGAGGTTGATCTCCACTGTTGTCGCGCCCGCCTGCTTGGCGATTGCCGCGAATTGATTGGCCGGGTAAACGTTGCCCGACGTACCGATCGCGATGAATACCGCAGCGGTCGAGAGCTTCTCGACGATGGCGTTGAGCCCGATGGTCTGCTCGCCGAACCACACCACGTGGGGGCGCCACTGGGTCTCGGTTTCGGCTACATCGTGTGGCCAGGGCTTCACCTCGCCTGTGCGGACATGGCGGATCTTGCCCAATTCGCCGTGCAACGCCGTCACTGCCGTGCTGCCGGCCCGCTGGTGGAGGTCGTCGATGTTCTGAGTCACCAGGTGTACGCGAGGGGCCAATGCCTGCTCAAGTCGTGCCAGGGCCAGGTGGGCGGCGTTGGGCGCAACGTCGGGCAGTCGGCGGCGGAGGCGGTTGTAGAACCGCTGCACGGTGACCGGGTCGGCAGCGAAACCATTCGGAGTGGCTACGTCGGACACTCGGTGGCCCTCCCACAATCCGTCGGGTCCCCTAAACGTCGGCAGCCCCGATTCAGCGCTGATGCCAGCGCCGGTCAGCACCACGATCTCGCCTCTGGTCATTGCAATCCCCTTGCGTCGGTAGATCTCACGGATCGGGCTCCGTGCTGGCTAGGTGTCGCTCACTCTACACCGTAATTGTATTGTGCGATACATGTAGTAGACGCTACGATTATCGCGAGAAGAGAGTGGGGATCCGCCATGGGCAACATCGAAATCGTCGAAAAGCCTGAAGAACTCATCAACCAAGACATCCTGGACCAGGTCCCTGTGATCGCGGATCCGCAGCAGGCTCAGGCGCTGATGGGCGCCCTGCAGGAGGCGCTGCAGGGCGGTGGGCGGGTACGCGCTCTGTTCCAGGCCGGTGCGGTCTGGCAGCGCAAGGGCTACGACTGCGTTGGCGACCTATCGCCGCTGGTGTCGGCTTCGCGTGACCGCGGAGAATCCGACGACATCATCCTGTCCGTAGCGGTGCGGATCAGCCCGAGATTCGACGGCGAAGTGAAGGCGTTCATCGAAGACCAGTCCGCAGCCTCGCGCAGCGCCCACCTGCGCAAGGTCGAAGCCGACATCGCCCAGCGTCAAGCCCTCATCGATTCCGAAAGTCAAAAGTTGGCTGCGTTGCAGCAGCGAGCCGATGCGCTGCGGGACTGATAAGGCGGAGCGCCCACTGATCGCGTCAGGCGATCGACGCCCGGGGACCTGCGACAACAGCAGTGCCCCGGGCGTCCGCGTGGCGCGAGCACGGCCGGCTTCGCTGGGGCGGTGCACGCTGCGGCTTGGCCGATCCCGACCTTGAGCTGCCCCAGGCGGAGTGTGGTCGTCATTGCTCGTCGAGATCGGCATCATTGCCGCCCTGATCGACGGTGCGTATCGCATAGGGACACTGTGCTGTCGGGTCGAGTTGGGGGCGCAGGATGTCGCGACGATACGTCGCCGCCGCTACGTAGTCGTCGAAAGACTCGACCAGGACGCCGGTGCGCTGGTGGATGATCTGCACGGCGCTCACGGGGTGACTGGCCGCAGCCGTGGCGGTTGTGGTCATGGGTTGAGGCTCCTTGCTGCAGGCCGTGGTGCGACAGATGCGCTACATGCAGCCTATGCAACATGTAGCCAATAATGCAATTGTGCCGACCCGGGTGACCGCCACGGCGGAATCTCTCGACGTAACATGAGCAGCGATCGCCGATTGCCGCCGCGGCGAGTGTGGAGGGCGTGGCCCCTACGGTTGACGATTCCCACGGGGAAAGTCGCCGCTGATATGGAAATTTTGCGGTTGCGCGGGCCGCGTTTGACCAGGAATGCCGCGATATTCTGCGGAGGGTCGCGGGGACGGAAACGTGTCTCCCGCTAAATGTGCACGATCAAGGGGGATGGCGTTGTGACAGGCGACGAATGGACGTTGTTTCCTTGGCCGGGCCAAGTCCTCAAGTCCCTGATGTATGTCGTGTTGTATCTCTGGGCTGCTTACCTTTTCGTACGCTTGGGCGTGGCAGGGCTGCTGGTGGCCGCGTGGTGCGGCTGGCGTGGTCTGAAGTGCCTCGAACAGCTCGGCGGAGAGTTCCGTGCTCTGCGTCGTCAGGGTGGGATCGGACCGGAAATTGAGCGATTGGCCGGAGCCGGGGAGGGCCAGCGGTGAGCTCGGCGGCGTGCCATGATCCGCAGTGCGGCGTCAGAGGATGGACGTGTCGATATCCGCTGGCGGTGCTTTCACTTCGGGTCATTGTCCTGCTTGCCGTCCTGGCCGCAGGCATCGTCATGGTGTTGCAGCCGTAATAACGGCCGGGCCACCGGCTCCCACAGCCTCCGCGAGATATAAGCGACCGAAGGGGATGTCGGCGTCATCGTCGATGCTGCCAGGATCAGCCAGCTTCACTTAACCAGAGACGGAGAGCATGTGACCGAGACCGCCGCTGAAACATCCACGCAGACAATCACTGTCTTCACCGATGGTGCCTGTCACGGGAACCCAGGCCCAGGAGGGTGGGGCGTGGTACTGCGCTTGGGAGTGCACGAGCAACATCTCTACGGCGGAGAGGAGATGACCACCAACAACCGCATGGAGCTGATGGGGGCCATCGTCGCTCTGGAGAGGATCAAATCGCCCCTGAAGGTTCAGCTGTGGACGGATAGCCAGTACGTCCGCAACGGCATCACCAGCTGGATATCGGGCTGGAAACGCAACGGATGGAAGACCGCCGCCAAGCAACCCGTCAAGAACGACGATCTGTGGCGGCGTCTGGACGCCGCCGCTGCGAAACTCGACGTCGAGTGGCGGTGGGTGAAAGGCCATGCCGGACATGAAGGCAATGAACTCGCCGATCAGCTGGCGACTCGCGGCGCCGTCGAATGCGGGGGATCTACCCGAGCGGTCGGTGCGCCGAAACGGGCAAACGGTGGCCGGCCGCGGGGTCGCGCACGACGCTGACCAGAGGGAGCCTTGTCGCCCGCCGTCCACACAACACGGGTGACAAACCGCGGCGGCAGAGTCCTTGAGGACTCTGCCGCCGCGGCCGTTGAGCGGTCCAGTCAGATGGTGTCGGCGTGACCATCGACTGCATCCAGCTCCGGAAGGGATGGCCGGTAGTCGGGGAACGTGAAATGTTGCAGATCGTGCTGGCCAGCCAACTGAAGTACTCCCTGGCCTAACGCGAGATGGGAGAGCCCAGGGACGCCTGCAAAGGTGGTGCTGCGCAGGTAGACGGTCGTGGTTATCGACTCGGCAATTGCGCTTCGCGTCCTCACTGCGGGCCGTTCCGTAGTGAGGACCAGGTGCACACCCAACGAACGGCCGACCCGGGCGAGCCGACTGACTGCATCTAGGACCTCCGGTTCGCCGTCGGCGATCCTGTCAAGCTGGTCGACGCAGACCACCGCTGCAGGCATGTGAAGACCCGCGCGCCTGTACTCAGTGATATCGCGGAATTTTCCGGTGGACAGTCGGTTGACCCGCTCGTTGGTGAGGCTGTTGACGACGTCTGGCAGCGCGGCCCCGCCGGTGTATCGTGCCGTCCCTGACGGGAACTGCCTGTCTGTCGCGAACCCTTGGAACATGAAAAGGTCTAAGCCATAGGGCTGTTGACTCTTTGCGAGTTCCCTGCAGATGTGTTCGGCCAGCGTGCTCTTCCCTGAACCCGTTACGCCGTTGATGAGACAGTGCGGGCCAGGACCGCCCCTGGACAGCTCTTCGAGGTTGATCCGGACAGGTTGTCCGTTGGCGCCTGGAAAACTGACGATGAGTGGGGGAGCGTGGCGTTTGGCGACTTCCCGGTGGGCCCGCGTGTATGAACCACCGTTTTTCTTCTGGTAGTTGCGTGCTTGCCGCTTGTGCTCGTTGCCGGTCATTGGAATGGGACGTCCCTTCTCAAAGGTGGTGTCCCAGCAGCCCACATCTGCACGGGACGGTCTTTGACTAAACCTCAATCCGTGGACTGACTTGAGTGGTGTGGTTCGACGGTGATTCTGACGGCGGTTTGTGGGGTGGGCAGGATGTAGCCGCTGGTCTGCCCAGCTTTTCCTGTGTGCTTCGGTGGGGCCTGTTCGGCGACGGTTAGACGGTTGCGGTAGCGGGTGGGCTGTAGCCGATGGTGTTGCGCCACAGGGTGAGCCAGTGCTCGGTCCAGGGCCAGTGGCTGGGTAGGTGCAGGATGGGTCGGCGTTGCGGTCGGGCCAGCCGTGCCGGGACGGTGATGATCGTGCGTCGCAAGGTGGCTCCCCGGGCCACTGCGTGCGCTCCACCGGCAAGCACACCGGCGGCGCGCAGCAGATTGTGGGCGATGGCCCCGCAGAGCACCCACGCGGAGTTGGCGCCGAATTGCCCGGAGGGCATGTGGGCCAAGGGGCCGGCGATCAGGTCGGCGAAGACAGTTTCGATGATCGCGTGTTGACGGTGGGTGATGTCGGCGTCGGCGGTTGGTAGGTCGGTGTTGGTGAAGAACGGGTGATACCGCCAGACCGGGAACAGGGCGTCGCGGAAGCGCGCATCTTTGACCCGACGTACCACCAGTCGGGCGGTGAAGCGGTCTGTGGTGGCCGCGAATGCGGTGTAGCTGATTTCGGCGACTTCGGCATCAGAGATCCACTCTCCGGTGTCGGGATCACGCACCGCGCCCGGGTATTTCACCGGTGTCCACGCCGCGTCGTCGATGGCGTTGATGGCCCGGTTGATCGCGCTGTTGCGGCCCATGACCACCGAGAATTGCGCACCATGGCGTCGGCAGGCGCCGACGACGGCGCGGGTGCCGTAGGACGAATCGCCGCGGACCAGGATCTGGCCGGTGACCCCGGCCGCTCGGGCCGTGGTGATGGCCTGGGCGACCATTCGACCGGCTCCTTTACCGGAGCCGGTCTTGCCGGCCCGCAGCCGCATCCCGGCGATCACCGGCGCCGCACCGGGGGTGCTGATCGTGGTCGCCAACGGCGAGAGTCCTTTGCGCAGGACCTGCTTGCCAGCGATTTTGGTGTGTCCGTAGGAGGCGCCTTGTTTGGCATGGCCGTAGACCGGTCGTAGCAGGGAGTCGATGTCGATGAACACACCGCTGTCGGATCCGGGTAGCAACTCAACGCGCCGGCAGAGGGCGGCCAAGTGTTCGCGCAGGACTGATTCGAGTTGGCGTGCGTGTCCGAAGGTGAACTCCCGCAACAGGGTTCCGATGGTTGATGGTGCGTACACATCGCCGAAGAGTGTTTTCATGCCCCCGGCCCGGACGATGTTGAGGTCATCAATGCTGTCGGCGCCGGCGCACATCCCGGCGATCACCGTGGCCAGCTTCGGTGCCGGATTCGCTGACCCGGATTTGATCTTCGGCGCGGGGATGAAGATCTTGTCAGCCAACAGATTCGGCAGGCCGGTCTGCTCAGCCAGTGTCATCACCGGCACCAGTCCGGCGCACGACACGAGATGATCCTCATCGAAGACCGCCGACGACGCAGCGAACCCGTGGGACACTTGCACTGGAAGTGCCTTTCTTAACTGGCCTGATTGATGCGTAGAGAACACCAATCCTCCCAGCTCAAGGGGCACTTTCCTTATATCGACACCCACCTACACAGGCAATTCATCGGTGGATCGAGGCTAAAGGGGTGCACGGGGACCCTGGGGGACTTGTCTCGATCTGGATGGCAAGGGCGATGTGGGCGACCATGCCGATATGTCGAGATTCAGGTCGCCGCGCGGCGACACATCTTGAAGCGTAGCCGCCAGAAATGGGTCGGCCGGGGGTTGCGGCACATGCAATTTTTGATGAGCTCACCGAGACACAGGTGTCGCGGCGGCGGAGGAGTGGGCCCACAATCGGGACGGAACCGAAGACCAAATCGGCGATCGATCGAGCCACTAGTGAGGCAGCTTCTGGCCCGCGGGCTGTTCTGGTCGGCCCCGAGATGATGAGATGCTCAGACCCCCGTTTGAGTCAGCCACTGAAAGGCGCGCCCCGGATGTCGGACAACCACGACGACAATCACGCCATCCACAACTCGCACCCAGCCCCAAACGGCGGCTTTGCGGCTACTGCGGTACCACTCAGACAGGACGACGAGCCCACAGTGCGTACCCCGATCACTCCGCCTGGGGGAACTCCTCTTGCCCAGCTTCCCCCGCCGCCGCCAACCTTTTCCGCTCCAGCAGGCTGGAGCACGACGCCACCCGGTCCGCTGGCACCCGGTGGGGTGCTGCCGGGGCCGCCGGCGCCGGCCGGATCCCACCCGGCGTGGGAAGCGCATGACTCGGTGACGCCTCTGGCGGCGAAGAGCGTGGCCGCAGCTGTCAGCAAGGGCACAGCGCGCGGCGGCCGCCCTGGGCACGTGGCACGGTCGCATTCCCGACGAGGGTGGCGGCGCTGGCTCTACCGGACTGCCCGGGTCAATGTTGGCATGTCGAAAGACGAACTCTACGAGCAGGAACTGCACCGGCGGATCCGGCGCGACCCCTGCGAAACTGGTGTCATCGCTGTCCTCGGGCTCAAAGGGGGTGTCGGGAAGACTGCGCTGACAGCCACTCTCGGATCAGTTCTCGGCAAGGTTCGCGGGGACCTGGTCCTCGCCGTTGATGCCGACCCCGATTGCGGAAACCTCGTCGATCGCTGCGGTCGGGAATCTGCGTCGAGCATCGCCGATCTCTTAGCCGCCGAGGCTGAGATCGAACGCTACAACCACGTTCGGGCGTTTACGCATATGAACCGGGCGAATCTTCAAGTCCTGTCATCTCAGGATTACAGCAGGGCGGATAGGGCGTTCAACGACGGGGACTGGCAGCGAGCTCTGAGTCTTGTGTCGCGCTACTTCAACCTCGTTCTTGCCGACGGCGGGCACGGGCTATTTCATGAGGCGGCCCGCGGGGTGCTGAGGTCGGCAACGTCTCTGGTCTTGGTGACGAGCCCAACAGCGGAAGGGGTCAAACAGACCGCCATTGCCATGGACTGGTTGGGCCGCAACGGATATCAAGAGTTGTTGTTGCGGGCCATCGTGGTGATCAACCACGCTGCGCCCGGTCGGCCAGGCATCTCCTCTGGGCGCCTCGTTGACCGACTCGAACGGCATCTTGGAACAGGGAGAGTCATCGTGCTGCCCTGGGACAAGCACATCTCCACCACCACCGAAATCGACCTTGATCTTGTGAGTTCTGCCTACCTGCGCAAAGTGACCGAACTCGCCGCGGTGCTGTCAGACGGATCTGACGGCAGGAACAACACACGTCCGCGCGTGGCCAGCGATCACACGAGCGCCGGCCTGACAGCAGATCAGTAAGTGGGACACGTGAGGCGCTCATTCAAACGGGCACGGTAGCCCGCTGCCGTCGATTCCGTGGCTGGGCGGTGTCGGTGCCTCGCTGTGAAGAAGCCCCATGAGCAGGATGAAGGTGGCCGCTGGGGAGGCGATGAAGACGGCAACCACGGCACTTGCTTTCAGCCACCAGCGGCGCGGTGACCTGACCACCAACCACACTCCCACAAGGAAACACAGAAGCGCGGCGACAACGGCCACGGCGGTGGCTACGCCGAGTATTTGGTTGTCGGGCAGCGGCTCCGGATAAATGCAGTGGTGGGCGATAGTCGTGTCGGTCCAGCGCGTGTCTCGGCGGCCGGCGATCTCCAGCGTCGTCAGGGCGATGCCGCACAGCGCGGCGGCCGCAATGAACCACCGCACGGGTTTGTGCACCGGTGCTGACGGATCCACGAGCAGCAGCTCAGCTGCGGTATGAAGCAACCGGGAAAGCGCTGTTGCTCACCATGACCACAAGCAGGTCGATCTCGGTCAACAGTTCCTTTTCGACCATGGCGGCCAAGGCGCCGCGGCTTCGGGGGACAGCGGCCAAACCCAGTGCAGCGCTCGCCATTTCAGCAGGATCGTCAGCGCTCAGGTTGCGAATGATCTCACGGTTGCTCAGCAGATGGTCGATGTGACCGGTCAATGCTCGTTGGTAGTCCGTGAGGCTGTCGATTATCGACACCAGTTGGTTCCACACATCTTCGTCGATCGGGCCGAGGTCGAGATGAGTGTCAGTGTGGTGGCGCCACATCCGGTGCGCCTGGACGGTAACTTCGCGCAGGATGGCATCGAGGTCCACTCGTGCGTTGTGCTCATCGAGCAGTCGCATGGACCACACCTCGCTTGAACGGATGGCGTTGGCGGCCAGCTGGGCGATGGCGACAAGATTCGGTTCGCACCACACCAACGCTGCGGCACCGCGGTGAGCCGGGCCGGCGTGGCCGAATCGGGTGTCCCATTCGGCTTCGAGCACGTCGGAATTCGGGTACCGCTGCAAGTCGCTGCGCTTGGTCGGCCATTCGACGGCGGCGTGACGCAAATGCTCGGAGTCGGCGCGGCGATACCAGGGGCGCCCGGCCCACACGAGCCCAGCGATACACACGCCGGCGGTTGGGAGCAGGATCACCCACGCCGGGGCGGGGTGGGTCAGGCATGCGACGGCTGCGGCCGCGCCGACAGCCAACCACAGCACGATCGCCGTGGTGATCAGAGCGGTGACGCCGCGCCGGCGGATCGGGGTGCCGATCTGGTTGCGGTGTATCCGGCGTATCGCCAGCGACGCCGGCAGCATCGAGTCATCCACGAAACCAGAGGGGGCAGCGGCTAACGCATCCATGACATCGCGGTCACGGAACGGCCAGTCGATGCCGATGAGGGGATTGGAGCGACGATCGCGTCCTGCAGATTTGGGCCAGCGCACTGTCTGAGCGTAGAGGCCGAATGGGCCCATTCGGCTGGTCGCGTAACAGGGAGTTTCGACAGAGCCGATTCACGGTCGCGGTGATGAGCTCTGCCATCCCATCGTGAAAACAGGTGCAGGGCACTGTCATCGCCGCAGGACGGTGCCCTGCCGGACGATCTAGGCCCTGTTGAGGCGAGGTTTTGAGTGCGGCATCGGCCGTCACGGCACTGCGCCGGGTGATGATGTCGGAGTGAGCTGGGAAACCGTGTGGCGCGAAGACCCCTTCAATTCGATGCGCATCGATGTGTACGTAGCGCGTATCGACACGTTCGACGCTCCGTTCAGTCAGGGTTGGTATCCCGCGTGGCTGCACGACGCAGCAAACTCGCTGTCGTTCCCTGACTATCTGACCAAGCTGACTGGTTTCGACCTGGACTTCCGTAACGGCTGGTACGAGACCTGGCGCAACGACAGCGCGAAGACCCTGTCGTACCCGGACTACCTGACCAAGCTCGCGGAGTTCGACCCAGCGTTTCGCGGCGACTGGTATCGGGTCTGGCTCAATGACGGCGCCACCACCTGCTCGCTGCCAACCTACCTGGACTATCTCGCTGGGTTCGAATTGGACTTCCGCAATGGGTGGTACGAACCCTGGCGGCATGACACTGCGGCATCGGTGTCATATCCGGACTACCTCACGCAACTGGAGGACTTCGATCCCGATCTCCGCAACGAGAGGCACCCGACCTGGCTGCATGAACGGGCGATGGGGGAAACGTCGCTGTCGTTCCCGGCGTACTTGGGCAGCGTCCCAGGCCAGACCGCATCAAAAGGCCACGACCTAGATGTGCGGTCATTGCGCCGTGCATTGGGGAAGAACGGAGCTGTGTGACTGTGGGCGGTGAGGAGTCTCACCGCGAGACTTGGTCCGGACCGCTGTCATCGGCTCGTGTACCGGCCTGCCCGCAGCAGAGGCTCACCGCTTTCGCTGAGAAACGACTGCCGGAGCTGCTTGGGGCTCAAGCCTAGGAAGTGCGACAACG
The DNA here is from genome assembly GCF_048282715.1 of Mycobacterium sp. 134. Taxonomy (NCBI): domain Bacteria; kingdom Bacillati; phylum Actinomycetota; class Actinomycetes; order Mycobacteriales; family Mycobacteriaceae; genus Mycobacterium; species Mycobacterium sp. 134. Next base: position 68,986 of record NZ_JBLVUN010000001.1, on the reverse strand, counting down.
GCACCAGGGTCAGCAGGCCCATCGTTGGATCCGGCGCGGCAGCCACGGGACCGCAGCCTGAACCGCTGAGCGTGCGATACCCACGGGAATCGGCCGCGCTGATCTGGAAGCCCGAGGCAAGGTCGGCTTCGGTCCACGGGAGGTCGAGATAAGGAAGCGACAGGTCGTCGCGGATGTCGTCGCCGAGGATCCCGTACAAGTGACGCTCCAACACCATCGTGTCAACGGCGAACAGGATGGTCCGCTCATCACTGTCATCGGCCTGGGTGAGCTGGATCCGGTCACGGGCGCGGCGGCGGATGTAGTAGCGCGTGGGCTCGGGTCCTGCCGAATACAGGATCGTCGTGCCGGTAGCTTCGTCTGCACTGCACGAATAGCCTGCCGCCTGCGCCCACCCCAGGCAGTCAGTGCTGATCGCGGGCACGGTTGTCATCGCACGACACCGTAAGTCCCAGAAAATGCGTCCGTCCGGTGGGGTCGCAAGACTGACTGTTCAGACCGGATTGAGCGCAGACGGCGAGTCGATGTTCGGCGCACAAAGGCATGAACATTGGGATGCCGCGGTCGGCGTCCGCGCAGATGGAAGGCACTAATCTGGCGCCAGTAGGTTCGACCGCTCGGGTGCCTGATGTGATCGCCAAGGCAGCGCAGCGGCTCGATCCGGGCTGGTGGCCGCATCACCGGCTCCGGCCACCCTGACAGGAGCTGAATATGGAGCGCTGCGCGTTGTCAGACCAGTTGATTCTCGGCGCCGAGGAAAACGACGCCGAGCCCCGGACGGAGGCAACTCCACTCCGGGTGACAATCAGGGGTCGCGTGTTCGAGACCACTCCAGTGTTCAACACTTATTGGCGGTTCGCGTCGCGCCGCCAAGCTGTATACGAGGCGCGGGTGGCAGGCCGCCCCGGGCCGTGGACGTCGGATCCGATTCTGTACCGGCATCGATTCACCAATTGCTTTCGGGCCTCAGATCGTGTGAGCCAGTTCGTCATTGGCGAAGTCGCCTACGGTAGTGGTGCGCAGGATCCTGAGGAACTGGTGTTCAGAATTCTGCTGTTCAAGCTGTTCAACAGAATCGACACGTGGAAGCTGCTGACCGCGGGGGTGGGGGTGCCGCGGCTGGAGACGTTCGATGTCTGGCGCTACGACCGGCTGCTTGACGACGCGTTCCGCAGTGGCCAACGGTTGTATTCGGCGGCATACGTCATGCCCTCGCCAGCAGGATTCGGGGCGGCGCGCAAGCACACAAATCATCTTCGGCTACTGGACTTCATGATGGCTGACAACGTGGCTGACAAGCTGACCAGTGCGGGCACTATGCAGGAGGCGTTTGAAATCCTGCGTGGATACCCAGGTTTGGGTGATTTCCTCGCATTTCAGTTCCTCATCGATCTGGGCTACTCCACGGCGCTGGACTTCGACGAGATGGAATTCGTCGTCGCGGGGCCCGGTGCCCGCGACGGCATACGCAAGTGCTTCGGGCCAGATAGCGCGGGATACGAACGCGACATCATCGAGTACATGGCGGGCAGCCAAGATGAACACTTCGCCCGGCTGAAGCTGCGGTTCGGGGGCCTGTTCGGCCGGAAACTGCAACTGATCGACTGCCAGAACCTGTTCTGTGAGGTCGATAAGTACGCGCGGGTGATGCATCCCGAGATCGTCGGCTACAGCGGGAGAACCAGGATCAAACAGAGATTCCAACCAAATTCAGCCCCGGTGCCGGCCTGGTTCCCGCCGAAGTGGGGGCTGAGTGTGCCGCCGGCGGGCGCCGCGAAAACACCCAGGTGCGCCTCGTGACAGCGATCGACATCGCGGCACACACAGAGTTGGCATGTGAGTTCAACACTCTCGTTGAGCGCAACGTTGTTGGCCTGGTTGACCGTGAAGGCCTCCCCGGCGTGCGGTCCGTCGCCGAGCGAGTCGGGCAGTTGACTCGATCTCTGTGTGGGGTCCCGGGAATCAAAGCCTGGGAAGACACGGCTTTCGGCGATCATGAGCAGTTGGAGCGTGCCGTTGAGATCGGCAACGCCTTCGAGATGATCGAAAAGAATGCGGCCGACCTGGGCGGCACGGTGGTGTTCGATTTTGGTTCGCCGCGCGCACCGCGGCCTGGTCAGCGACTTTGGCCAAAATGCCATCGCGGCGGCTTAGTGGGGTTTGTCGTCATCCCGTCGTACATGGTGTTCGATCGACCTGATACCGATTCAGGGCGGCGGTTGAGTGCTCAGACCGTCTACACAGTGACGGTGGCGGCGACCGCCGCTGCGAGCTCGGTTGAGCCGGTCTGGTTGCCTGGAGACATCGTCATCGACCGGTGCGGCGAGGTGTACCGGCGCGCTGGTGACGAAGCGGCCGCCGATGGCTTGCCCTGGGCGCGGCGGCCGGAGTCAGTGCGTTGCCTCTCCGCAGCCCCTCACGGCGACGGCGAGATCGACGAGTTCGTACCGCAGCGACCGCTGACACTGCTGGTGCGTGATGGGCGGCCTGTATCGGCCTAAAGGACGTGGCCGTTAGGTGGCATTGAGTCGTCGGGCGGTTGCGTTGGAGCACCCGGGCGGTGTCTACGGATCCCCGTGTTGAAATCAGTGGGCCGCGACGGCCGGTATCGGGCGAACATTCTGAGATATTCGTGTCATCGCGAGCCGTCAGGATGTGGCACGGTTAGCTCATCGGGACAAGGGGGATGGAATGTGGACAGGTCGAGCGACTGCGCTCTGGCCAGGCCGCAGTGCGCTGCGCAGGCTCATCCCTGGAGTCCAGGCCTCGGGCGCCGCTGCTGGTCGCCGACCTATGGCCTGCGCCGCGGCGCATAGGTTCGTGGCGTAACCCATGCGAACTCTTCTGGCCACCGTGCACATGCCGGACTCCCTCGCAGTCACCGGCTACCTTCTGGGACCGACTATCGGTCTGGCATTGCTGATCATCGGCTTTGCGCTGCGCAAACGTGACCGCAACCGTCCGCCAGCTCAGCCCGGTGCTGCCCCAGCGCCGGCAGCCGCCTACCCGGCGATGACGCCGCTGCCCTACCCGGCGATCGCGCCCTACCCCGGCGCACCGCTCCCGGGATACGGTGACCACTGGCCATACGGCCCACCGCCCCGGAAACGGCTGCGCGGAACCACAGCTGCCGCAGTCGGCGCAGTTATCTTCGTGGGCTTCACGATCGGTGAACTTGGCTATGCCGGCCTGACCGGCAAGCCCCTGCACAAACCTGTGGCGGGGGACTGCTTCACTCGAGCCTCATTGACCCAGCCGGGTCGACCTGTGCCGGTGGACTGCGATCTGCCCAACACTCTGGTTCTCGCCGACATCTCCACCAACAACCATTGCCCGGACGGACCAGTGCGCGATTCCCGCTACATCGCGACAGGAAGTGGGGACGATCGGACATGGTGTCTGGTACCGAATTTCACACAAGGGCAGTGCTTTCGAGCCGACAGCCCCGAAACGGTCTATGAAGTGACCGATTGTGATGGCGGGCACGCCGACATCAAGGTTATTCGCCGCCTGGACAACAGCGCTCCCGCCCGGTGCCCGGCCGGTTCCACACCGCTGTACTACCCGCAACCGCAGCGGGTGTACTGCCTACAGGTCGTCCGAGCCCGAGTGTTCTCGATATGAACTCCCGCGTGCACTGCGTGCGCGCCGACCGTAGAGGCGAAGCCCGGAGCTGCAGTCGGGAGCGGGCACGGCGGGAGTTTGACACCGGCCCACGCTGATCTCGTCGCGAACGGCCGACTAGCCGGGCCGCCGCCATGCTGCTTGCGGTATTTGGCCCAAAGGGCTGCTCTGCGTCCGAATTTGGGTATGTCGCGACCGCGGTTTGGCGTCTTGCGGCAGTGCATGCTTCAAGGTATGACCGAACAGCAGGAGCCGCGGCGAGAACTTGCGCACGACTTGGTGCCTGGCGACTACCTCGTGGACTATCAGGCGACCGTCGTCGACAGCCAGACCGTGATCGACAATCCGGTGTCGCAGACCGCGTCGATCCTCCTCGACGATGGACGCACGGTGCTGGTGCCCGGCGACGAAGACCTCGCGGTGCGATAGCCGCTGCCATCGGATGCCGGACAGGAGAAGAGCAGCGGTGGCCGGACACGTCGTCTACCGGGGATATGGGCCTGACAACCCGGCGGGCCCCAGACTGGTCGTCATAGAGGACGACGACGGCGTCATCGGGCCTTTGCCGCACGCCGAGTTGCATTCCCCGGACGGTTTCAGCTGGGGATATTGCGGGTCTGCGCCGGCCGATCTTGCGCGATCGCTGCTTATCCACGCCCTCGGTGAGACAACCCGATGCCGAACCTGCCGGGGCAGCGGGATGGTGCTGTGCGTCAATGCGATAGCCGATGGTCCCGAACCGGTGCGCTGCAACCTCTGCGATAAGGGGCACCGGATCAGCCGCGATATGTATCAGCAGTTCAAGGCTGACGTCGTCGCGCAGATGCCGATCGACGGCTGGAGGCTAACCCGCGGCGAGGTCCAGCAGTGGTTATCTGACTGGACTCAAAGGGAATTGGATGCCGCGACCGGGCAGTCGATTACGGGTGGGGATAGCGGCGCAGGACACAACAATCAGCTTGCTAATTAATTGCCACGCGTATAGCGTAACCGCCAAGCACGAAATGATCCTGCCTTAGACGCCAGCGGGCGCTAGTGGATGAGAGGGCGCACGATGAAGATGGTGGTGGAGCGGCTAGGGCGAAAGGGCTGGCAGATCGGGCCGGTGGCGTTCGGCATTGAAAGCGGCCGGATCACCGCGTCGGTGTCCATCCCTATCCGGATCCCCGTCATCTGGCGGCCACGGCCCGCGTTCTTGGCTCCCGCGCCCGAGCTCGACCTCGAAGCCTTCGAGCGCGCCGCGCGCAAGCGCGCCGCATCCGGCGGTGAGAAGTGAGCCTTCCGGGCTTGCATCGCGGCGTCGACTTCGTGCCGCCAGCTCCCACCGTGCTCGATGCATTTGCCGGACCTGGGGGCTGGGATGTTGGGGCGGCCATCATCGGGATGGACAACTCCACCCTCCTCGGTATCGAGATCGACGAACTGGCCGCTGCGGCGGCGACCGGCGCTGGGTTCCGACGTATGGTTGCCGACATTGTCACTGTCGACCCCCTCGACTACCCCCAGGTGACAGGATTCATCTGCTCAACTCCGTGCCCCACATTTTCAAATGGTGGCTTGCGCCAAGGCATCGCCGAACTCCAGATCGTCCTGGACGTGATCACCCACGCCGGCAGCGAGGACTGCGACTGCTCCTGGGAAGAGATCGCAGAGGAACTGTCGGCCGCCAGTGATCCGCGTACGGCACTTGCCGCACAGACGATCCGCTTCGCGCTCGGCCTGCCCAACCTGCAATGGCTTGCCTTCGAGCAAGTGGCCAACGACTCCACAGTGTTCATGTTCGAAGACATCGCTGCCGAGCTGATGAGCGTCGGATTCGAAGGCGTAGACGTCTTCACCCTTGACGCAGCAGATCTCGGCCTACCGATGCGCCGTAAGCGCACATTCCTCGTCGCCAACTACTACGAACCCACCTGCCGCGCAGACTCATTCCCACCGTGCGTCAAGCTGCCCCAACGCTCCATGGCGCAAGCGATGGGCTGGGCCTCAGGGGAGAAGATTCGGACGCGCGGCAACCGGCGCGCCACAGGCGGAAACCTGTTCTCCGCTGACGGAACCGGATGGTGCGTAACTGAAAAGGCGAGAAGCTGGACTCGCGAGTCCACCGGAGAGCAACTCAGCGCGGCCGACGTCGGGCGTCTGCAAGGGTTTCCCCGCGACTACCCCTGGACCGGCAGCCGATCCCGCCAGTTCCACCAATTGGCCGACGTCGTCGCACCACCGGCCGCCGCGGCCGTGCTCGGCACCGCCAGCAACCGGCCATGGAGAGCTGCGACCGAGCGGTACCTCGCCAGCCTATTCGACTGTGAGGACAATGAGGCAGCTAGCGCCTGAATGCTTAAGACCTTGGGGGACAAACCATGTCGACTGATGAACGACTATTTTTCATAGTCAAATGCGCGTGTTCTCCGGAATTGTCGTACCCCAGTGTGAGGATGGGCCTATGAATATGCGGGAGACCCGGGCCGACGAAGCGACGGTGAACGAACGTGCCACAGCTGCAGTCGAGTTCGCACGCAGCATGACTACGCCCGGAGCTGCTGTGATCATCGATACCGAGACCGTATCCATGGGTGGAGCTATCTGTGAGATCTCGGTGATCGACGCGGCCAGCGGTGTGGTGTTGATCGATACTCTGGTCAACCCTGGTGTGCCGATCGAAGCTGAAGCGAGCGCTATCCACGGCATCACCAATGGTGACGTCGCGGCAGACGGAGTGCCGACCTGGCCCCAGGTGTACCCAGACCTTCTGCGGGTGACTCGGGATCGGGTCGCATTGGCCTACAACGCCAACTATGACCGCTCGGTTATCGCAGCCGACTGTGCCCGCTATGGATTGGCATGTGAGCGGCTTGGTGCAGCCGATCAGTGGGCCGACGTGATGGTTCAGCGCTCAGCGCACGCCAGAACTGATCGATGGCTGCCCAACGGCGGCGGCCATCGGGCGCTTGGCGATGTGCGCAGGACGCGCGCGCATCTGCTGGCCATGACCGTGCCGATGCCTCAGGCCTCGTAGTCGAACCCCACCGTGGCGCAGCACAGGATCGGCCGGAACCGAGTCGGCGATATTGGCCATGCCGCAGCAGAGGGCTATGCCGCAGTTCCCAGATACCGTGCTGGATAACCAAACAGAGACAAACAGCAGTAGGTGATGAGCAGTGAGACGATCCAGGACCATGCGGCGCGCAGCGCTAGCCGCGGTGGTGGCCGCAGTGTTCGCAGGGGGCACCTGGTTGCATTCAGGGTCTGCAGGAGAGGCTGGGATCGCAACCGCCGCACCGCGCAACGCTGACCTGGCGACGCTGCTCCCGCAAGCCCGCGTCGTTGACCGCATCGACGATGTGCCCGGGTATGAGCGATCGTGCAAGAAGGGAAAGGGGTGCGTGTTCGGGCCCGCGTGGAACGACCGCAACGATCACAGTGGCTGCGACACGAGAAGCAGGCTGATCTCGATATCCCTGCGCAACGTCGAATACAAGCCCGGAACCCGCAATTGCAAGCCGATCTCAGGCACGCTCGACCCGGACCCCTATACTGGCCAGGCGATAGACCTGAAAAGCGTTGAAATAGACCATGTTTACGCACTCTCAAGGGCGTGGAATGCGGGCGCGTGGCAATGGTCGCCTGAGCAGCGGCAGAGCTTCGCCAACGATTTCGACGAGCTGATCGCGGTGTCAAAGAACGCGAACCGATCGAAATCAGATGCGGGCCTGGATGAATGGATGCCAACCTATCAACCATGCACGTATGCCGTGCGCTACGTGGCTGTTGCGGTGAAATACAACCTGCCGATCAGCGCCGGCGACAGGAAGGCAGCGCTGACGGCATGCCAGGGCAACTGAACTCGATCGAACGGCGTCCCGGCTATGAACGCGAGCGCGGGTAGGGGCCTGTGGCGACAGCAGGGCATCGACAAACGGGCGCGGCGCCGTACCTGTGATCGCCACCTGAACCGAAGGAGTATGGCCCTGGGACCAGCAGTGATGACATTTCCCCAGCCGCCGGCGGCCACCTTGTAGTGCTTCCTGGGGTCAGAAAGGCAAGCGCTCCATCGCGCGTCGGGCGTACTTGCGGATCTCCTTGTGCTCGGAGCCGACATGCGGTGCGACAAGGTCGCGAACGCCAGTGGCCTTCATTTGGATCAATGCCCGCAGGGCCGCCGAGGTGTACGGCGTGTCGAGGTAGCTGGCCGCCAAATCGCGAGCCTCGTCGGTCTTCACCTTGCCCAGGTATTCGACCAACCAACTTCGTCCCGGCGCGTCGGGCAGTTCACCCAGGAGAGCGCTGATCTGGTCGAAATGCTTGGCGGTGGCCACGAATGCCAGTGTGGAAAGGGCAGAGTCGACGACTCTGCCGGAAAGCGGTGGCTGGTGGTGGATCTGGTCGAACATCAAGTCGACTACCTGCTGCTTGCCCTTGGCGGCGCGGTCGTGCAGATTCCAGATCAATCGGATGCGGATGACGTTGCGGTGGTGAGTTTCCTCGCCCGGGATCCGCTCTTCCAGATGAGTAAGCCAATCGACGAACACTGGAATCGCCTGCGGCGCCGTGGTGGCCTTGAAGTAGTTGATGCTGTAACAGCGCACACCGACGGCCGCCAGGTCGTCCATGAGTCGACGGTCGAATGCGTGCTCACCGTCTACATAGCGGGCAGGGACGTGATCGCGCCAGTCGTCGCCGTCGGGGACATCCCAACCTTTGAGCACCACCGGCTCGGCGCGCCGCGGTTTCGGCTGCGAGCGCGCCGGCAGTGTCGGCTGTGTCGGCTGTGCACCGTCGCCCTTGGCTTCGATCACGCCGATGGCGTCGCGCAGCTGCGCGATCACCGCGGTCTGATCATGTCCCATGCGGTAACGATAGCCAGGTCCTGTCGTCGTGCCTCGCGACAGTTTGGCGAGAAGTGCACGGAGTCGAAGCTCACAGCCGCGGGGAAGTGACGTCGTGCGAGGTTGGAGCGCTGAAAGGCGCCCGCGACTCGCGGCGAGGCCCGATGAGTATCGAAAAACTCACCAATTGTGGGCATAAAAGTGTGACGCAGGCGACGTGTGCGCTGATAGACGGCGCTAATCTGCGAGATGAAACGAATCTTCCAATGGTTACAAGACGCATCGTCTGTGAAGCGAGAAGGAAGGTAGCGATGAGCCCAAAGCTAGCTGCGACGCACCTCGCATCGGCTGCACAGCCATCGACTTGCGGCGCCCTTGTGCAGCGTGCCGCTCAGCCGCGGCCACTGCCATGATTGCCCGGTTGATCTCCGGCGTGCTCTCCATGTTGAACGGTCGGGGCTCGTTTCCGTTGAGGCTCCTCACTGCGGTCGGGCTCGGTGTTGCCTTGGGACTGCTACTGAGACTGGTTGCTCTTTTGTTGCCGATCGTGGCGGCGGCCGCAGTGGGCGCGCTGATCTACGTGCGCTGGGTGCGACCGCTACGGAATCGATCTGCCCAGCGCGTACACGCCGAGCGAGTGCTGGCGAACGATGTGAGCGCATCGCTGACGGATGAATCGCTAGAACAGACGCTCGCGTTGTGGAAACGGCGATATGACCGCGACTCAAACGGCCAAAGCCATGACTGAAGAGCAGGCCCGGTGCGCAGGCGTGACCGGTGGTGCCGCTGAAACCCTCATTGGTAGAGGGGAAAACGCAAGACGCCCGAATCGGATGAATCGGATTGACAGCTCCACTCACCATCACAGGGAAAGGCGACCGATGACGCTCGACACAACCCTGACCGTCCCGGTTCGGGACCGCCAGAAAACTCTCAACATTGTTACGGTCGACGGGGTGCGGTTAGCAGTTAGCGACTCCGGGCCTGAATCCGCCGAACACAACGTGGTGTTCCTGCATGGGCTATGTCTGGATCGCAACTCCTTGGCACGCCCGGCCGCCTACGTGCGGCGGCGATACGGAGTCGAAACCCGCACGATCCGGTTCGACCAGCGCGGCCACGGCCAATCCGGATCAGCACCCATGTGCACCTACACCATCGACCAACTTGCTGACGACCTCGCCCACGTTCTACACCTTCTCAAGGTGCGGGGAACCGTGGTGCTCGTGGGACATTCGATGGGAGGGATGGCGGCGATCCGCTACCTTCAGCGGCCTATCTCCGAGCAGCCCGTCAAGGTTGATGGCCTGGTACTAGTCGCCAGCGCGGCCGGCAGATTGGCCGAGCGAGGCATTGGCCGGCTGCTCTCGACTCCGGGTGTTGGTGCATTGCTCAACGCCGCTGATCGAGTGCCCGAGCCGGCCGCCCGCGCATTCAAGGGATCGCTGGGTGCACTTCTGGGGCGGTGGTCGAGCCGCGGCGTCGAACGCGACGCGACGTTGGCCGAGCTGGCTGCCACCGCGCTGGCGAGCACCTCGATGCGGACCGCCGCTGGCTTTCTGCGCAGCCTGCGGGATATGGATCTGCTACCCGCGTTGGGATCCATTGAGGCGCAGACCATTGTGATCAGCGGTGAAGAGGATCAACTGACACCGCCGGCGCATGCCGATGATCTGGTCGCAGGGATCCCGGGTGCAGTGCGACTTGATGTACCGGGCGTCGGGCACATGCTTCCGCAGGATGCCCCTCACGTGGTCAACGAGGCGATCCGTCGTGCGATGTTCGGCGCTGTCTCGGTACCGGATCTGGTGGAGACTGCACCGGTGCAGTCCCCAGGAGGGGTGCCGGCATGAGTCGGATGGCCAGGGTATGAGGAAGCTGTCAATGCAGTGGCCTCATCGTGTCGCGAGTTCGGCTTCGGCGGCAATCGTTCGGCGGAACCGATGACGGCAACGAATATCAGCTGGACGCAAGAGGTTTGGAACTGGCTGACTGGATGCGACGCTGTGTCCAGCGGATGCGAATTCTGCTATGCCATGGTGATGGCCAAACGTCTTAAGACACAAGGACACCCGAAGTACCAAAGTGATGGGGATCCGCGGACGAGCGGCCCGGGGTTCGGTGTGGCAGTGCACGACGAGGTAATGCTGGCCCCTACCAGCTGGCGTATTCCCAAACGGGTCTTCGTGAACTCGATGAGCGACGTCGGGCATCCCCGCGTACCGCGCCGAGCATTGGCGCGCAGCTGGGCTGTGCAGGCGCTGACTGGCCGCCATGACTACCAAGTGCTGACGAAACGGCCCAAGCGGCTCGCGCGGATTCTCAACGATCCCGAGTTTGTGGCAGCGGTGGCCGAAGAGGCCACCGACATCATGGCCAACATGGCGCCGCATCGAGGCCGGTGGCGACTGAACCTCGTCGAACGACCAACCGGTGGCGGATGGACGACATCGCGCACCGAGGACGGCGGCACGCTGTGGGCACCGCCGTGGCCACTGCCGAACACCTGGGTCGGAACCACGATCGAATCAGACGAATACAGCTACAGGGCCGACCTGCTTCGCTCTACTCCGGCTGCTGTGCGTTGGCTATCGATCGAACCGATGCTGGGCCCACTGCCCAGCCTCGACTTGACCAGTATCGACTGGGTGGTTGTTGGAGGTGAGAGTGGACCCCAGCACCGCCACTTCGACCTAGGGTGGGCTCGCGATATTCGCGACCGCTGTGTGGAGCAGGGGATTCCCTTCTACTTCAAGCAGATCGGAGGTCGAACGACCATGGCCAATGGTCGTCAGCTCGACGGACGAACCTGGGACGAGTATCCCTTGGCCGCGCAGCGCGGCTCTTCCGGTACCCGGAAATCGAGGTGAGCGTGATGAAAGCACTGACGGTGCGGCAACCGTGGGCGTCGGCGATCTTCTGGGGGAAGGATATCGAAAACCGCAGCCAGCTCTGGGGGTATCGCGGCCAGATCGCCATTCACGCGGCGGCCAACGACTCGCAGGCTGGGTGGGATAGTCCTCTGGTGCGCGACGCCTTCGGCGGAAGGGTGGACATTGAGGGAAGGACAGTGCCGCGGTCGGCGATCCTGGGGACAGTAGAACTTGTCGATTGTCATCCGGATGGCCCGGGATGCTGCCGGCCATGGGGAGAGTCGTCCTACGTCGAACACGGCGGACGTGTCAGGCCCAACGTGACACATCTTGTGTTTGAGAACGCCGTGCTTCTCGACGAGCCGATCCCATGCCGCGGTGCTCTAGGCCTATGGACACTGCCGACCGATATCGTCGCTCACCTGTCGGGCATTCAAGCGCGCGGTCAGGTGTAGCCACATGCACGTGGTTGTCGGTTAGGCGGAGGTCGAGCCTCCAAAAAGTTCCTCTGGCCCTACTGCCTTCTGGACGACACACCACAATCCCCACCGGTGCGGCTGAATGTAGACGTTGGTGGGCTCGGCCAAATTCGCGAAGCGAATTGGCACGCAGACGAATTCGTCTGGCGCGGCTGCCTTGAGGTCGCTTTCGACCTTCATGGCGCTCTCGTCGGTGTCCTCGCCCAGGGCATAGATGAGAAACTCGTTGGGCTTCGACGTCGGGTTCTGCAGGACCAACGCCCAGGAGAGAAGGGATCGGTCAGAATCAGCCGAGTAGTTCATGAGCCATGAGCCTATTCGATTCGGGCTCCAGGCCGATTCATCGACTCTGTAGCGCAACTCGATTGGGCATCGCATCTGCGGCCAGGCGTGTAGCCGCAGAGGTCAAATCCTCCAGTGAAGCAGAACTTTCGGTGTTGCGGAACATCCAGTGGGCCAGCCGATCTGGATCGGCGCCAGCGGTCAGGAACACGCTCAACGCGCGCAGGTCGCGCGGCCGCAGCGTCTCGTTTATTGTCATCGGGCTACCTCCATTGTCGCCGAGGTGAACGCTACCGAGGGACACCGACAAGTCGATACGGTCGCTAAGCAGCGGCGTAACCGTGTCACTGACATCGGTGGGCAGACCTAGCCGGGCATGCCCGCGCCCGCTCGCCGCCAGGGCGGCCTTGGGCTCAGGCATATGCCGCAGGACGATCAAGGTGCATCCCCGGACTGGTCCGTCATCGACACAATTGCCCTGCAAGGGAAAACTGGCGACGACGCGCGAACCATTGCAGCACCTAGATGGCGTTAGCCTCCGACTATCGGCTCCCTGGAGCAGGGCGCGATTCGCATCTTCAAACGGAGGGACCACGGCATGGCGCGATATGAAGACCCCGCATCAGCGCGCGGCGCAGCGTGCGGGCGGCTGGACGCCAATGGCAGCGTGATCGACTGGCGCCGTGGAATCCGCGGCGCTGTGTCGCCATGCCCGGACGTCGACACCGACGAGCAGTGCCGGCAACTGGCCGATCGTATTGAGCGCAAAGGTTCGGGCCACTACCTGTACGCGACCATTCCGGTTCTCGTCGCATCCGGCCACAGGGCAGAGGTGTCGCCGAGCGCGTATGGGGAGGAGGCCCGATGAGCAAGCCGCGCGCCGTCGACGGGTTGAGAATGGCGCGAGCTGTCGCGGCGGGCGGGAAACAAGCGCAGCGGATCAGCTTTCGGGGCTGGATCGTCGACGTCGTTGATGATGTCGTTGTCATACCCAGTCAGCGCTGCACCCGTGGAATGGCAGTAGCCGACCTGGAGACCCTGATTGCTCACGCGAAGGCCGAGGCGCAGAAGAAGTTGCGGCCGCCAATGCCGTGCGGCGCCGAGCCGAAGGCCGAACACCCCGATGCGCGCCTTCGCCGTGCTCGCGCATACGCAGAGGTGTTGCGCAGTGCGCACCACATGGTCGCCGACCAATGGCATCCGCTGAAATGCGATGTGTACCAGTGCATCGGTGAAGCCTGGGAAAGTCACTCAAATCCTGACGTTGCGCACACAGCGTTGGTGAAGATGGTGCGCGGCGCTCTTCCCGATCCGACCATCGCACTGATGGACTTCAACGACTCCTGCAATCGACGCGACATCGTCGAACTGTTCGATCGCGCACTAAGCCGAGCCCTGGCCGAGGTACAGGAGTTGGCGCACATCAGTGAGGTCGGTCCGACGCTCGCCGAAACCCATGGGGCAGCGTGATGGGGCGCCCGCGGCACAGGTCGTGCCGTCCGCGTAGCGCCGGCTGGATGCGTGGACTCTGCGCTGCGGGCGAATGCTGAACCGCGGGCTCTCCGGTGAATATTCGCCTGCGCTGTCATCGTCTGTGACGCATGACGTATTGATGCAGTGCGAAGCCACTACTGTGCGATGAGATGGCTCCGAATCGGAGGTTTGATCTGCACATGAGCGGTGAACAGACTCAGATGATCACGTGGACAGCATGGTGGCAGTGAGTAAAGAAGCCCGCGTGCCGGTGCCGCAACAGCAGCTGGCGACCGTAACCGACATCGTCGGTCGACCTCGCCGTGCAAGCAAGTCGATCAGACGGACGACGTCGGCAGGAGAATGCGTCGTTGTGGAGCTGGGGCAGCGCCAGGCGGCGGCTCTGGCCGTGCGGGTTCCGGGCTCGGTGGTCAGCTATGACGTCGCTGAGCAGGAGAGTGCTGCGCGGCGCCTGTGTTCGCGGTGCGGTGTCGATTTCCGGCGATGCGCGCGCGCCGCGGCAAGCACCATTTGCCTCGACTGCGTTGGCGTTCCGTGACGGCCCGGGCAGCGTCCTAGCGGCGTTCCCGCCGAAGGGCATGACGGCATCGGTGTGGCGGGGAGCCCTTTTGGGATAGCTGGAGGTATCTCAGAAGGTGTTGTGCCCCTTGCGTTGGCCGTCGCCTTTGCGTTCGGCGTTGAGGCGGCTCGATTCGTCATCCCAGAGTTCACCGATGCGGAGGGTGGCGGCGCGGTGCGCGAGTCGCGCTTCCTCTAAACCTCAATCCGTGGACTGACTTGAGTGGTGTGGTTCGACGGTGATTCTGACGGCGGTTTGTGGGGTGGGCAGGATGTAGCCGCTGGTCTGCCCAGCTTTTCCTGTGTGCTTCGGTGGGGCCTGTTCGGCGACGGTTAGACGGTTGCGGTAGCGGGTGGGCTGTAGCCGATGGTGTTGCGCCACAGGGTGAGCCAGTGCTCGGTCCAGGGCCAGTGGCTGGGTAGGTGCAGGATGGGTCGGCGTTGCGGTCGGGCCAGCCGTGCCGGGACGGTGATGATCGTGCGTCGCAAGGTGGCTCCCCGGGCCACTGCGTGCGCTCCACCGGCAAGCACACCGGCGGCGCGCAGCAGATTGTGGGCGATGGCCCCGCAGAGCACCCACGCGGAGTTGGCGCCGAATTGCCCGGAGGGCATGTGGGCCAAGGGGCCGGCGATCAGGTCGGCGAAGACAGTTTCGATGATCGCGTGTTGACGGTGGGTGATGTCGGCGTCGGCGGTTGGTAGGTCGGTGTTGGTGAAGAACGGGTGATACCGCCAGACCGGGAACAGGGCGTCGCGGAAGCGCGCATCTTTGACCCGACGTACCACCAGTCGGGCGGTGAAGCGGTCTGTGGTGGCCGCGAATGCGGTGTAGCTGATTTCGGCGACTTCGGCATCAGAGATCCACTCTCCGGTGTCGGGATCACGCACCGCGCCCGGGTATTTCACCGGTGTCCACGCCGCGTCGTCGATGGCGTTGATGGCCCGGTTGATCGCGCTGTTGCGGCCCATGACCACCGAGAATTGCGCACCATGGCGTCGGCAGGCGCCGACGACGGCGCGGGTGCCGTAGGACGAATCGCCGCGGACCAGGATCTGGCCGGTGACCCCGGCCGCTCGGGCCGTGGTGATGGCCTGGGCGACCATTCGACCGGCTCCTTTACCGGAGCCGGTCTTGCCGGCCCGCAGCCGCATCCCGGCGATCACCGGCGCCGCACCGGGGGTGCTGATCGTGGTCGCCAACGGCGAGAGTCCTTTGCGCAGGACCTGCTTGCCAGCGATTTTGGTGTGTCCGTAGGAGGCGCCTTGTTTGGCATGGCCGTAGACCGGTCGTAGCAGGGAGTCGATGTCGATGAACACACCGCTGTCGGATCCGGGTAGCAACTCAACGCGCCGGCAGAGGGCGGCCAAGTGTTCGCGCAGGACTGATTCGAGTTGGCGTGCGTGTCCGAAGGTGAACTCCCGCAACAGGGTTCCGATGGTTGATGGTGCGTACACATCGCCGAAGAGTGTTTTCATGCCCCCGGCCCGGACGATGTTGAGGTCATCAATGCTGTCGGCGCCGGCGCACATCCCGGCGATCACCGTGGCCAGCTTCGGTGCCGGATTCGCTGACCCGGATTTGATCTTCGGCGCGGGGATGAAGATCTTGTCAGCCAACAGATTCGGCAGGCCGGTCTGCTCAGCCAGTGTCATCACCGGCACCAGTCCGGCGCACGACACGAGATGATCCTCATCGAAGACCGCCGACGACGCAGCGAACCCGTGGGACACTTGCACTGGAAGTGCCTTTCTTAACTGGCCTGATTGATGCGTAGAGAACACCAATCCTCCCAGCTCAAGGGGCACTTTCCTTATATCGACACCCACCTACACAGGCAATTCATCGGTGGATCGAGGCTAAAGCTGCCGCGGCTCGGGCCACGTCAGCCTCGAGTGCGGGGTACTCGGGCCTGGCATGCACTCGCCGCCGCAGCTCGTGCACCTCGACTTTGTGCAACTTGCCCGAACGAGGTCGGGATGTTACGCGATCACCGAGACCGAGACAGATTCCGGCCGGTGCGTGAACCGTTGTGGGACAGGGCGGATTGCGGCAGCTGGCATGAATCGATGATCTCCGATTTGCGGCCCGGATGAGTCTCCCGCGACCGCTGAATGTGTCCTACGTCGATGCAACACGCGACTTTGGGCGCTGAAAGGCGAATCGCTGACCTTGTCATTGGAGGACCAACTCGCTGTTTGAAACCGCGCGGGCGGGCCAGGCGGCGGCGCGTACTTCGTGAGTTCATGACCGGACTGGGGCGTCCCCGCAGTTCCTTGAGGGCGCCCGGTTGCCGAGTATGCGGCAGCGTCCTCTGTCGGCGGAGTCGCTGCTGGCGCTTGCCCGGGAAGAATCGGCGCGCCGCTTGAACGGGGCCGTGGCCAGTGAAGGTGAGTTAGCAGGAAGGTCTGGGGCCTAGGTGGGGGCAGCGCCCGCGTCCTATCGGCGGGGGTTCTCTGTGATGGTTCGGCGTGTTGATTCCCGCAAGGCAATTTCGGGCCAGAAATCGGGATGACCTGTGGTTTTTCGATTCTCCGCCGGTTACATCTGGAGGGAAAACTAACCAAAGGTGGTAATTTTCGCCGTGGAGGGTTAGTCTGAGGACGCCAAAGACTTCTCAACGGGAAGGATCACCCATGAACATCACCGCTGCTGACGTGTTTGCCGGAAGGCGATTCTGATGTGCCGGGGGGCGGCGTCGGGGAAGCGCCGTTACTGCCCGAGTTGCAGTACCCCTGCAGCGGCATTCCGATCGAACGGAAACCGGCGGCTGACACGGCTCGCACGCCGGCGGGTGTCGGAGTATCTGCAGTGCCAGCAGCTGCCTCAAACCGCCGAAATGGTGTTGAAGTCACCGCCGAGCATCCTGCACGAACTGATGAGCGTGATGAAGATCGATATCGCTGTCCTGGGTGAGGGGCGTGTCCCTGCGGCCGACTGCGCCAATGTCGCCTCAGCCGAACCTGTGATCGCATGCGCCTTCGCCGAGCTTGCTGCTTTGGCGCAAGGCCCCACCGACGCGGCATCGCAGGCGGCGCCGGTGCCGGCAATGCCCAGTGAGCAGTCGGAGCGCCCGGTCATCGTGCCCGCTCCCGTTGATTGTGAGTTGAACAAGGCCGAGGGGCTTGTGGCCCGGCGTCGACTGGCCGAATCGCTGGAGCGTGAACGGCTTACGCAGACCGCGGCGATGCTGATGGACTCTCCTGCGGGCATCGTGGCAGCGTTCATGGACGCGTTGGAACTCGGCATCGAGCGGCTTGGTGGTGCACAGATGCCCCCCGCCAGCGTTGACGCAGACATGTTGGCGCAGCCGATCATTGCCTGCGCGCACGACGAACGTGAGCGCCTGGCCGCCGAGGATCGGCGCCGGGCAGCATCGGCGCGAGCAGCCCAGCCCAACCCGGCGCGGACAGGCCCACGTCACCTCGGAATCGCAAAGGCGGGACAGCCGATCCAGCGTGGAGGCCGCGTGGCGGCCGCGGCCAAGGCTCCCGAGCAGAAGCGCCTTGCTTGCCAGGCCGACCCTGACCGAGTGATCCAGTGGGAGAAGACGGTCAAGCAGATCTTCAGCACCGGCACGCGTACCGGAGCCCGCGCCACGCTCGCCGAAGCTCAGATGTTCTGCAAGGACTGCCCGCTGGCAGCCATGTGCAGTGACAACGCTCGCAATGCTGACTACACCGGTGTGGCTGGCGGGCAGGTATTCGTCGGGGGCCGGCACCGGAGCAGGCCCACTAACCCGGCAAGGGTCGTCGCGTAGATCGCGCGTGCATCCGTTGGTGCAGAGAGGAATTGGAGAACGAAGTGACCACGGGTATTGCCAAGCCGATCGACGTGTTCAAGCTGGGCTTGAATTATCTGCGCAACAAGGACCTCAATAAAGCGCAGCAAGCATTTGCTCACGCCACAGCCGCGGATCCCGGTATGTGTGACGCATGGATTGGCCGTCTGGCTGCCGGCGACCCGGACTTCGCGGAAGTTGCTGCAGGGGCCTATAAGTCGCGAGGGAATCTTGGCGGCGCGCTGCGCTCGGCTAAAGACAAGACGGCGACGGTCTCCGACCTGGAGGCCCGGTTCAAGCTGACGCTGGGTGCGATTGGCCTCGTGCGGCAAGTGTCGGGCGACACCGATCTGGCTATCGCGTATGCGATCTCGTTGGCTGAGTCATCGGAGCCGAATCTGGCTGCCGCCAACGAAGTGATTGAGCGGGCCGCTCGGCGGAATGGGCTCTCAGCGTTCGAGATGGACATGTTGGACTATGCCCGGCTGGGGTTGTTGGGCATGGCTGCGCGGTGGCCAGATGTCCTGAGTGTCACCAGCGAACAGGTGTGGCGTAGCGAAGAACCCGCACTGACGAATCTTCTCGATGCGGGAATGAATGTCTGGAAGGCCTGGGCGTTGATCGGCACAGGAAATCCTTCTGCTGCCATGCAGGCCGCCGAGGCTGGCCAATCGGTGAAAAACCTGCCGAGCGACGTTCATCAAAAGCTGCAGCTGGCCCGCGGTTACGCACTCCGGGCGTTGGGGCAGGCTGACGAAGCGATGCAGGCGTTCCGTGATCTGCGGGCCTGGATGCCGTCGACAGAGGTCAGCGAGGCGATCGCGCATCCGGACAAGACGATCGACATCGTGACCGCTGAGTCGCTGGCCACTCGACGGGATGTGTGGGACCCCACGTCGGGGGAATCGGCGGCAGCTCTGGAGACCGCTGAACTGGACAGCGCCCGCGAAAAAGCGTTGGACGAGGCCATGGAAGAGCTCGGCCAGCAGATCGGCATGGACGGCGTGAAAGAGCAGATCCGCCGGCTGAGAGCCCGAATCGCCATGGACAAGCTGCGCGCCGACCGTGGGCTAGGCGACAGGAAAGACGTGGGGTTGGCGTTCATTTTCGCCGGGCCGCCCGGGACCGGCAAGACCACCATGGCTCGAATCATCGCAAAAGTGTTCTTCGGGCTGGGCCTCATCGCGCGCTTCGATGTCGTCGAGGTGTCGCGTCAGCACTTGGTTGGCAAGTACTTGGGGGCGACGGCGCAGAAAACTGACAAGGTCATCACCTCGGCGCTCGGTGGACTGCTGTTCATTGACGAGGCGTACTCGTTGATCCAGAAGGGGTATTCAGAAGGAGACTCGTTCGGGCAAGAGGCTGTCGACACCTTGCTTGCGCGAATGGAAAACGAACGTACCTCAGCGGACCCTCGCAAGAAGCTCGTGGTCGTGATTGCTGGCTACGCCGCCGACATTGACCGGCTCCTCGACTCCAACGACGGTTTCCGTGGACGGTTCACCACCCGCATCGAGTTCGTGTCCTACACACCGGCCGATCTTGTCGAGATCGCCACCAAGATGGCAAAGAGCTACAACGCTGCGTACTCCGCAGAGGCCCAGGAGTTGCTGGAACAACGCCTGGAAAAGCTGTCCACCATCATGGTTTTCGATGAAAAGAAGAACCGTGAGATCCCGGGACTCGATAAGGCCGGCAACGCACGGTTCGTCCGGCACGTCACAGAACAGGCCGCTGAGTTCCGGGATTGCCGGGTGTTCGAGCGTGATCCTACGACGCTGTCTGATGAGGATCTGTACAACCTCAACGCCGACGACGTGGACCAGGCCTATCAGGTCGTGGCCGTGACGCAGGGGGTCGATCTGTCATGAGATGGACGGCCAAGACACATGTAGGGGCACAGTGATGGCAGAACTCGACGGTCCGGAACGGCGCCGCGGGCGCCGCGGCTTCCGGCTGACCTCGAAGTACCAGATCAGCGGAATTCGGTTCCTGCTCAGGAGATTGCAGCACGCCCTGGTGCGCTCGGACACCAGAATGATCGACGACCCGCAGCGGGCGCAGTCGTCGCCATTAATAGCGGGCATCGTCGCGGCAGTTATCGGGTTGGGGGGCACCGCGGTGTGGTCACTGTTGAGTCCCGCCGGCGTCGTCGACAACGCCCGCATCGTGGTCGACCGCGACACCAACCAGATGTATGTGCGGATCGCCAACCGCCTCGACCCGGTCACAGGCGGACTGACCTCAGCGAGATTGATCCTGGGGAGCCCTGAGAAACCGGTCAAAGTCAGCCCTGCCGAGATCCGGAAGTTTCCGCACGGATCGCTGGTTGGCATCCAAGGTGCGCCCGACGTTGTCGACAACGCCGACCCATCGTCGATCTGGACGGTCTGTGACACGACGTTGACCGGTGCGGCAGTTCCACTGGATCCCGTGTCGGGATTGCCGACGACCGCGATGGCTCCAGTGAAGACCACGGCGATCGGCGGTCCGCTGGCGCCCAGCGACGAGGTGAATGAACTATCAGGACAGCAGGCACGCGTCGTCGGTTATGACAGTCGTACGTGGCTGATCTATGCCCGACCCGACGGTGTCGTGGTGCGATCCACTGTCGATCTCAACAATGCGGTGGTAGCAGATGCCCTGGGGCTCAACGCCAAAGACCTCGTCCTGCCGATCTCGGCTGGCCTGTTCAATGCGATCCCCGCTGAACCACCGTTGGAGGCACCAGCGATCGCCGAGGTCGGGGCGCGCCCGGAGTACGCGCTGGATCGTCCGCTGACAGTCGGCACCATCGTCAAGGTCCAGGAACTGTCCGGCAGCACCTCGTATTACGTGGCGCTGGGCGACGGAGTGCAGCAGGTGAGTGTGACCGCTGCAACCATGATCCGTGCAGCTAACCGGCAGGTCGGGACTGAGCCGGTGGAGGTGGGGCCCGACGAGCTTGCGGCGCTGCCCAAGTCGACTCAACTGGCGATCGGGTATTACCCAGCTGCGCCGGTTGAGCTGGTGTCACCGGATCACGAACCTGTCACATGCTGGTCGTGGTCGCGTACCGGTAGCGAGCCGACCGCCCAGACTCAGGTGTTGGTCGGACGGACGTTGCCGTTGACGCGCGAGCAGAGTGCTGGTCTCAACGCTCTGGTGCCCGCGCCTTCGTCGAAGGGGATGACCGCAGATCAGGTGTACTTGCCCTCGGATCTGGGCCGGTTCGTTCAGATAACGGGTGCGGCGGTGGATTCGAAGAACCGTGAGAGTTTTTTCTGGATCGCTGATAACGGGATGCGGTACGGCTTGGACACCACCGATCCCAAGTCCGGCGATGCGACGTTGTCGTCGCTGGGTCTGCATAACGCGGTTCCGGCGCCGTGGGTTGTGGTGTCGCTGTTTGCACCTGGACCGACGCTGTCGCAGAACGATGCCCGCATCCGGCACGGCGGCGTGCTCGGCGATCGGGTCGTTGGACGTATTTCCGATGAAGAAATGAAGGAAAGGGCGCACTGATGCGCGTGAGTTTCCAACGGCTGCTGGTAGATCCAGACGAGACGCCGCGAATTGCCGCCAGTGACATCGAAGTGCCGGCGCCCAAAGAGATCGAGCCCAGCGAGCCGATGCCGAAATGGCGCACGATCGGTCTGCCCATCCTGATCCTGGTTGCTCTGGTCGGCGTCGTCGCGTTGATGATCCGCTCGGGCCGCGGGTTCAGCCCGTACATGTTGATCTTCCCGGTCATGATGCTGATGGGAGTCGGCGGCATGGCATTTGGGCAGAAAGGCAACGGGGGAACGTCGCGGGCGCAGCTACTGGAGGACCGCAAGGCATCCACGCGCGCTTTGGGGATGATTCGCGAGAAGATCTTCGACAACGGCCTGAGCATGCACCGCGGACTGCAGCACGCCTACCCGGATCCCCAGATGCTGACCTCCCGCGTCAGATCGAAGCTGATGTGGAATGTGACCCCTGTGTCGGCCAACAACGACGGTTACACCGCTCTGCGATACGGGCTCGGCGATGTGGAAATGAGAGCCAGGCTCATTGCCCCTGAAGCGCCCGATGGCGAATTCCTGGATCCGGTGGGCTGGTTTGGGACGGTGCGCCTGCTCAAACATCACTCGACGATGTCGAACATGCCGGTGGTCGTGACCGCCTCTCGGTTCCCGGTGATCGGCTTTAGCGGGGATCGAGAGGTCGCGCTGGGAATGGTGCGTTCCATGCTGGTGCAGGCTGCGGTCTCCCATGGGCCAGACAACTTGTCGATCGTCGTACTCACAGATGAGCACGACAGCCGCGAGTGGGGGCACTGGATGAAGTGGCTGCCCCACACCCGGCACCCCTACGAACTCGACCGGCTCGGCAACGCCCGGATGATCTATACGGATTGGTCGACGCTGGAGGAAAGCCTCAAGGGGAATCCCGAGGATCCGGATGATCCACGGAAGGTCATCGACTTCGACCTGAACTTCAATCCCGATCCCGAATACGGCACTGACGACTATCGGCACACGCTGGTAGTGGTGGACTCCAAGGCCCACTCCAAGTTGGTCGACTCCGTGATCTCGCCGCGCGCTGCGGTGACCTGGTTGCTGATCGATCCGCCCGAGGATGCCCTGACAGCCAACGAGGGAATCGTCTTCCGGTGCGATGCCGATCGCACAGTGTGGCTCAGCGAAGCGGAGCGGCCGCTGGCCAAACCGGTGAAAGTGGCCAAGGTAGACCAGGTGTCTCTGCTGGATGCGCTGACGATCTCCAGGCTGCTAGCCCGTTCGGAGGTAGCCACGCTGGCCGACATGAGCCTGGGTGCGAAGACTACTGAGCGGGGCCGAGATTGGCAGGCGCTGACCAAGATTCGTGACCCTGGTGCGTTCGCGCCGCTGGAAGCTTGGTCGGTGATCAACCGTTACGGTGACAAGCGCAGGTTGCGCATCCCGATTGCATTTTTGGTGCCCAGTGGAGACCGATTCGAACTGGATCTCAAGCAGGTCGCCGAAGGCGGCATGGGGCCGCACGGAATGCTCATCGGAGCGACCGGCTCGGGTAAGTCGGAATTCCTGCGCAACCTCGTGATCAACGGCTGCGCCACCCATTCACCCGACCTGCTGAACTGGCTGCTGGTCGACTTCAAAGGCGGCTCCACCTTCACCGGCATGGAGAAGGCGCCGCACGTGACCGCGGTCATCACCAACATGGAGGATGAGGCGCACCTCGTCGCCCGCTTCCGCGACATGCTCAACGGCGAGATGGACCGCCGCCAGCGAGTCTTGCGTCGGGCCAAAGAAGATTACAACGCCGACGTCAAAGATCAGGCTGAGTACGAAAAGCTGCGTGAAGGCGGGGCAGATCTGCCGCCCATGCCGACGTTGATTGTCGTGATCGACGAGTGGTCGGAGCTGCTGCAAGTGCACCCCGAGTTCGGCGAAGACTTCGTGCGCCTGTGCCGGCTCGGGCGATCACTGGGCGTGCAAATCCTGTTCGCCTCACAGCGTGTGGACACCTCAGGGCGTACCGACAAGCTCGATGCCAACATCAGCTACCGGATTGGGTTGAAGACATTCACCGCCGGTGAATCCCGGATGCTGCTGCAGTCGGACGCAGCATACAAACTGCCACCGCAGCCCGGCCACGGTGTCATGAGCGTCATGGGTGGAGATCTCATCCACTTCTACTCGGGCTACACCGGTGCTCCGTACTTCCCGCCGGCGACCGTAGACAAGCCGGGCGACACTGAGGTGAGCCAGGAGGGGGTGCAGGCTGACCCGGCCGACAGTGTGCCGGTGCGGCCGTTCACCGCCGCGCCGCAGCCGCTGTCAACGTCCGACGTCGTCGAATTCGTTGCGCCCGAGCGGACCGCGGAGGAGATCCGACAAGCCTCCAGCGTCTACACCACGATGGTGGAGAGGGTGGCGAGCGCCGAAGTTCCGCCGGCCTACCGTATGTGGCTGCCTCCGCTGGAAGTGGTGACCCTCGATACGGTCGATCCGCGGCTGCGGCAGTGGAAGGTGCCGACCAACAACAAGATCGCTACCCTGCGTGTTCCGATCGGCCTGTTCGATGAGCCGCTGAAACATGCTCAGCCGCAATGGATGTTCGATGCCGAGAAGCACACGCTCATCTACGGTGGCCCGCAGACCGGCAAGTCCACCACCGTCAAGACGATCGCCATGGCTTTGGCTGCGGCCAACACGCCCGAGCAGATCCAGATGTACATCATCGACTATGCAGGCGGTGGACTAAACCTCCTGGACCACCTGCCACATGTGGGCGCGGTGGTGTCGAAGTCGGATCCTGACGGCATCAACCGGATCCTGACTCAGATGGCGGCGTTCAAAGCGGCCCGAGAGAAGCTGTTCCTAGAGAACCGGCTGACCATCGAGCAGTATCGCCAGGCGCGGACCGATCCGGCGTCGCCCTATCTCGCCCAAGACCCCTACGGCGATGTTTTCGTGATCGTTGACGGCTGGGACGCTGCCGTGGCGCAGGGGCAGGTGCTGCAGTACCGGGGTGGCGGCGAGGTGGAGGCGCTGATGGTCGGCGCGGCCAACTACGGGCTGCACTTCATCTTCACGACGACTCGCACATCGGAAATGCGTGGCATCACCCCGAACGTGCAGACCACAATTGAGCTGCACACCACCGAAATGTCGCAAGTCAAGGCGTCGCTTGCCAAGGAGCGGCGCGCCGATCCCGGTCATGCGATCACGACCGCCTCGCAGCTGCAGGGGCTGGTGGCCCTGCCGCGGATCGATTCGGTTGCCGACCCGATGTCGATCCCCGACGGCCTCAACGCCATGGTCGGCGATGTGGCCGCGGCGTTCGCGCAGCGCGGCGCGGCGCGGCTGAAAACCTTGCCGACGTCCCTACTTCGCGAGGATCTGGCCGCGATGGTCGCAGACGCGGACTATTCGGCTGCCGCCGATCCGCGCCGGCAGTTCCGGCTGGCGCTGGGCGTCCGGGAAGACACCCTCGGGGTTGCCTACGCCGAGATGTATCGAGAGCCGCACCTGCTCATCATGGGAGACGGACAGACCGGCAAGAGCGAGCTGATCGGCACGGTCTGCGACAGCATCACCCGCCGATTCGAGACCAAGCAGGACGCCGTGATCGTGCTGATCGACCCGCGGCGCCGGCACCTGGGCGCTGTGGACGGCAAGAATCTGTTCGCCCATATTCATCGACAGGAGGACATCCAGCCCACCATGGAGCGGCTGTATCTGGAGTTCGACCTCAAGCAGCGCGAGGTCCCCCCGGACATCGACGCCGCGACCAGAGCGGAGCGGTCCTGGTGGAGCGGCCCGGAGATCTTCATCGTCGTCGATGACTATCACCGCGTGGCCAATCCACGTGACATGGCCAAACCGTCGCCGATGTTCCCGATGCTGCCGTGGTTGGAAAACCAGTCGCTGGCACGAGGATTCCACTTCATCCTGGCGCGCAGCTCCGCGGAGCTGTACGTCGCCGAAAACCGCGATCCGCTGATCAAGCGACTGCTAGAGGAGAAGGCTCCCACGGTGATGCTGTCGGCTGATAAGACCGCCGGTGCCATCGGTGAGACGAAGTTTGAACGGTTCGCCTACCCGGGGCGGGCCCGCTACGTCGAAACGGCAGTGGGCCGCTCGAACCGTATCCAGGTCGCATGGTCGGGTCATCAGGACACGTCGGGAGCGGACTTTGACGACTAACCGCGCCACGCCGACGAAGAAGTCCGCGACACGAGACGGTTGCGCATACGCTCCATCCACGGCAAGATTTACCATCAGAGGGAAGTTCTCGGTTCGTGAGCCAATCTGTTCGTGCAGGAAAAGGGGATAGCTGAGTGATTACCCAGGTGCAGACGCCGGCCCTGTATGCGGGCGTCATCGATGTAGTCAGTAACGCGTCCACCACAGCGGGCGTCGTAGCTGGCGGTGCGCCCATGATGGGCGCGACCCTGCCGGCCGGTACGGACGAGGCGTCGGTACTGGCGTCGAGCAATACCAGCCTGCACGCGGCGAACTTCGTGGGCGTCGCGGCAACCGCTGCGATGTTGCTCGGGGTGCAGTACGGCGGCCAGCTCGGGTCGTGTGCGTTCAACTACGACCTGGTCGACGGCGCCAACGCGATGAGCCTGGTCTAGCGGGAGCTGCAATGCGAAACGAACCGGGGGAGGTGAACACGGATGGTGTTTGCGCCACCTGAGGTGATCACCGGACGGCTGATGTCGGGCGCAGGGGCTGCTCCGATGACAGCGGCAGCCGGCTCGTTCACGGCCGCCGCTGCGGCTTACGAAGCGGCCGCGGATCGGCTGCTTGCACATTTGATGACGCTGCAAGGGGCCTGGCAGTCGCCCACCATGGAGACGCTGGCGGCAGCAGTCGCCCGATTCATCGGCTGGCTGCGTGTTACCCAGGTGCAGCTGACGACAGCAGCGGCCAGGACCGCAGACCAAGCGCTGGCGTTCACTACCGCCTACGCCACCATGGCGCAGATGCCTGAGATCATCGACAACCGCGTCACTACCGGAGTTCTGCATGCCACGAACTTCCTTGGGATGAACACGATCCCGATCGGAGTGCGCGAAGGTCAGTACCTGGCGATGACCCTGCAAGATGTCATGGTTCAAGAGACTTATCTCGCAACGTCGATTGCCAACACCACGTTCGAGCCGTTCGTGACGCCAACGCCGATCGCCGTCGCTCCGCCGGTTGTTCCCCCACTCATCGACCAAGCAACCATGGGGGCGGCCCGGGCTGGGGACACTCTGATGCTGGCCGCCGCGAAACTCGAGTCGAGCGCCCACATGCTGCAGCAAGCCCTAGGTCAAGGTGTCGCATTGGGTGTGATGTCGGGGATCAATGCGCGGACCGGCGCAGAGCAAGCCGACGCACGTGACGCGCTCGATCGATATCGGGACGGCCAGTCGCAGCAGGACACGGCAAATCAGATGGGTAATCAGCTGATTCAGCAGATCCCGCAGCAGATCGCTCAGGGGGCGTCGCAGGCTGGACAGATTCCCCAGCAGTTACAGCAGGTGACCCAGCCCCTGCAGCAAGGCATGCAGCAGATGACTCAGCAATTCAGTTCACAGATGAGCAATCTGATGAACCAGGTCAAGCCGGAACTGCGCCTCGACAACCCCGGGTTTTTCGATACCCAGCCGTCCTCGCCGACGTTGGACCGGCTGGCCGGCGGCATGGGGATGCCTGCACTGACTGCGGCGCTGCGGGTGCCCTCCTTCAGCGGCTTGTCCTCGGCATCAACGGGATTTCGCTTCCCCAGTGGATGGGATGACGTGGTTCCTGCGGCGCCGCCGGCGTCCACGCCGGGAAGCCCGGTCGCTGGCGGTCGGCCGATGGGGATGGGCCCACTAAACGCGCTACGTCGTCGTGGTGAGGACGACGAGGAAAAGGTGAAACGGCCGACCCCCGAACTCATTCCAGTGTGGGGAGCTGCACCGGAGGAGCAGGACACCGTTTCACCCGGTCAACTGGTCGGCGAACTGCAGGACACTAATGCGCGCACGATCTAACACACAGACTTGCACCCAACGCTATTCGGGGTGCGGCACGTCACGACGGCGTGAGAACCGAAGGAATGGCAGCAACCACCTGAGATCAGATGACAGGAGATGCTGATGACAGCAGGTACGCCGTTCTCGATGGACACGGCAAACCACATTGCCCAGACCCAAGGGTTCCACTCCCTCGTGGATGAGACCCGGGGTAACAACCAGCGGATGCAGGCCGCGGCGGACACGTTCCAGACCGTCAACCAGGGCCAGATGGCCCAGGCGGCCAACGTGGCACTGGCCGACGTGCACGCCACCGCGATGCAGAACAACCAGGTTCTCGACGGGATCACCCAAGGCCTGCAGAGCAGCTACTCGATTCAGGACAACACCGAGGCCGACAACGCCTCCAGCGTGGCCCACGCCGTGTCGAGCCTCGGCACCGGTATTTACACCTAACCGCCGCTCGACGCGAAAGTGGTGTTAGTGCACCACAATCCGCGTGGAGGGAATCAACACTCGTCAAGATAAGGACGGAAAAATGACCGACGTTCTTTACAACTACGCAGGCATTGAGGGCTGCATCAGCGAGATGACGCAGGTCCACCAGACTGCGACTGCGCTGAAGATGACCGGGATTGCTCACAAGCAGTCGCTTGCCGGCACCTGGAATGGCTCCTCGCACATGTCGTTCGAGGATGCGTTCAACAAGTACATCGCCGTCAACGAGAAGGTCGAGGAGGCCTCCGGCCGTGTCATCGCGGCGTTGTCCAACGGCACCCAGAGCATGCAGGGTGCAGAACAGGCCATGAGCGCCACGTTCTGACGCCACGGCGGGTTGCGCGCCCCGAGCTCAAGCAGAGGACAATCCTCTGCAATGGGTTCGGGGCGCGCTTCATTGTGCCCACTTCGGAATCATGTTGAAAGCCAGGCGTCAAAACAGTATTAGTGAAGCCGCGCAAGCGATCTGACGCTATCTCCAGCAGTAGCATCACTTTTCATGGCACGGAGAACCGACATGCTGGCCACCGCCGACCTCAGTGTCGACGGGGCACTGTTCCTGAAGCGCTTCTTGGGTATTGAGGCATTCCCCGGCGCGCTGGCGCTGCTGAACAACGTTGCCTACCGCCACGATCAAGCCGTCGTTGACGACCAGACCGTGCCGATCCTGGTGCAGAGCGGACTTCTGAACATCGACGGCACTGTCGAGCCGTCACTGCTGAAATGGCTGCGGGTCCTGGAGCGGCCCGATGTGCATATCGCGGTGCGCTCCCTGGACGGTGGGCGGATGCGTCGGGCCGTTCTGGCCCGCCGCGACAAAGAACATGTGCTGGCGGGCCGGCGCAACGAGGCTGTGAATATCCAAGGCATTTGGTCTCAGGGGCAATCGTTCGACAACACGGTCAGTGCCCCGGTGTGGTCGTCGCTGCGCGTGAACAAAGAAGTTCTCGCGCCGCCGGCAGCCGACATGGACACGGTGACCTTGACTCTGGATGAGGTCGAACAGCTCAAGCAGCTGCCGCCGGGGAAGAACTTGCCCTGGCTACGTGATCACGGCATTGACCCAGATTCGGCACGAGTCCTCAACGAGGTGTCGACCTACTCGGGGCAGCGCGCTGAAATCACTGCGCTGCAAGACAAAGGGATCACCACCTTTGAAACACCAGTGGGGGTTGTGGTGGCTGACACGAGTTTTGGCCGAGTCGTATCAGGAGTGCGTCGGCACGGGAAGCGAACTCATATCACGTTTGGTCCTGGCACGTATGCACGGTTTCGGGTTGCGATGGCAGATCTGATCGACCTCACTCCGTCAAAAGACTGGTTCACCGCGCGGCCGTGGGAGAAGTGATGCAGGTTGGGAACGATTCGCGATTTTTCATGATGTCGCGCAATCGTTTTGGCCGAAAAATGTGCATTAGGCTGCGGTATATGCGCGAGCTGGGCCGCGCGGGGTAGTCGAAGCGCAATTGGCTTGGTGGGGGAAACACATTGGCTCGACACAAGATTTGAAGATCCCTGGAAAGAGGTAAGGGCAATGTCTGAGGAATTGGACACGAACAATGGCCGGCACCGGTCCGAAGGCAGCGAGGTAGATTCGACGCTGAGTTCGGCCCTGACCAAGCCCGAGGATGTGCGCGACATCGCCGCGCCGACTTCCCCGAGCGAGGCTGATGGCGGGCGGTCAGCCGCAGTGGCGGAGCCAGTCGGTGAGCCCGCCGCGGTGCCGCTTCCGGGCCCGCCACAGGGCGCTGTCGCGTCTCTCGCCTCGACCGCTCCCACGGCGACAGGGCCAGGGCAGCCAGGAAAGGAACGGTCGCGCAAATCGGGCGAATGGCGTCCGGGAGTGGATCTGGCCGATTCGGGGCAGAAACGACCGGGTGCGAGAGCGGCGGGGGAGCAGCAACGCGGGCGCTCATCCACTCCGATGCAGCAGTTCGAACAGCAACCGGCCAACCAGGCGCAACCGCTTCAAGGATGGGGACCACAGAGTCAGAGTCCCCCTCAGGCGGCATGGCCCGCTCCGGCGCCGGCGGAGTCAGCTTGGGTGCCGCAGGGGCAGTGGGGGGCGCAGCCAGGGTTTGACGCCGGCCCCACCTCCGCGCCGCGCCGCGCCTCCATTCATGATCAGTCCAGACAGCATGATCCTGCGCTTCGGACAGGCGATGAGGTGACCCGGCAGTTCCACGTGGACAAGAACCTGGCGGGCCCGGTTACGAGTCCACGCGGCGACCAGGTGTATCCGGTCGATCAGTATGCGCGGGCATCTGCGCCGGCTGAGGCAGCGGCGACCGGTGTGCGTCACGAATTGATCAGTGCGGCAACGGAAGATGCATCGTTGCGGGCGGCGAAGGAGGGATGGCGCGGTGCGCTCAATGCGCTGGGCCTGTCGCTGAGCCCGGGGCGCAAGGAGAAGGCCCACCGGGATCTGATCCGTCGCATTCGGGCGGCCAAGCCGGAGATGTACTCGGTCGCGGTCTTGACGCTGAAGGGTGGTGCAGGCAAGACCACTGTCACCTCGGTCCTGGGGCAGGTATTCGCCGCGAATCGGGCTGATGGTGTGGTGGCGATCGACGCGGACCCGGCTTCGGGGGACCTTCCCCTGCGGACAGCTTTCCATCCAGAGAGCCTCTCGCTAGTTGATTTGGTGGGCGCCGAAGACTCCAGCCTCCGACAGCGTGACCAGGTGCTGCGGTTCATGTCGACTACCGATACGGATCTGAGCGTCTTGGCCAGCGGTTGGCGGCCGGACAGGGCTGAGACTTTGGTGCCGGCTGACATCACGGATGTGCACGAAATCGCCAAGCACTACTTCAGCTTGTTGCTGTGGGACAGCGACGTAAATCTGCATTCCCCATTGGTGCGGGAGATTTTGGACAAGTCCAACGCGCTGGTGCTGTTGGTGCAGGCCTCACAGCCGGGAGCGCTGGCCGCAGGGCATGCCATCGACTGGCTTCGGTTCAACGGTCATGAAGGCCTCCTCGCGCGCACTGTGTTGGTTGTCAACCAGACCACTGCCAACACTCAGGTCGATATGAAGCATCTGTTGACGGTGTTCCAGAAGCAGCAGATCAAGATTCACTCCGTCCCCTATGACAAGCATCTCGACGAGGGGCTGGCGATCGATCTGGCCAAGCTCGGCAAGAAGACGTTGAAGGCCTTCGAGGAACTCGCCGGCGTCGTCGCCGATGATTTCCTGCAGCCGCAGCCACCGGCCCCGGTCGCGGCTGGGCGCTGAAACACTAAGGGAGACAAATCATGTCTGTTGTACTGTCGGCGTATTCGCCGCTGGGTCCTGATGGGGGCGCGCCCGAGCAAGGCGGGGCGGCACCGCCGGTTCGGGCGGTGCCGGAGCAGATCTGGCTCAACGTCGATGTCGGCAACTTCTGGGTGGATGCTTCGGTGTGCGCGCACCGGCCATTGTCGGTGGTCATGGAGGAGCTGGTGCCGTTTCTGGTGTCGACTCTGAAGGAGGAAGGACTAGCGGTCGAGTTTGACAACCACGCAGTGTATTCGCTGGCGTTCGAAGGTGGCATGCCGTTTCCTCGGACAATGTCGCTGGCCGATGCTGGGGTTGTCGACGGCAATCGGCTGATCCTGAGGGAGGTCCACTCCAACGAGGTGTTCAAGCCGATCATCGAAGATCCCGCCGATGCGCTGGCCGAGTTCAATGCGGCGAAGTTTGCGGCCTTCACGAGGGTGACGGCGCGAGTGCTGGGATTAGCTGCGCTGGTGACCGGTGCTGGTGCAGTTGCAGGCCTGCTTCTGGCGGGATGGTGGTCCACCCCCAGTTTGGTGTGGTGGTTTCCGCCTGCGGCGGCGCTGATGGTGGTGTGCCTGATGGGCACAGTGGTCGCTCAACGTCGCAAGGCCACCCAGATCTCCTACGCGCTGGGACTGGCTGCGCTGCCACTGGCCATGGTGGCCGGCTGGGTGGCCGTGCCGGCGTATGACGGTGTGGCCGGCAATTGGACCCCAGCCAACGTGCTGGCCGGAGTCGCGACGGTGGCTGCGGCATCGCTGGTCACAGTGTGGTTGACCGGAGTGGGCCGGACGTTGCACACCGTGGTGATCACCTTGAGTCTGGCCGCTGTCGCCGCGGCCGCCGTGCTGACGTTCACAGGCTTTGATGGGCGCCAGGTCGCGGCGGGAGCACTCCTGGTGGGCGCGATCTTGGCGGCCTTTGGCCAGGCGTACGCGCTGATCTTGGCGCGGGTCCGGCCGCCGAGCCTGCCCCCGCCGGGGGAAGGACTTGACCGCAGAGAGCTTGAGGAAGCGGCACTGACGGTGGTGGTCAGCGATGACCCGAGTGGGGTGCGACTGGTGGAGCTCGATTCGAGCGAGGACACCTCGCTGGAGCGACGATCGCGGGATTCGAAGAAGTTACTGACCGGCCTTTTCGTGGCGGCGGCGGTCATCGTGACGACCGCGGCGATTGCGGTAGTCCAGCCCAGAACTCACTACTACTACTGGGAGATCGCGCTGGCGGTCGTGACCGCCCTGGTGTTGGCATTGAAGGCTCGTTCACTCAATGACCGGGTTCATGCTGTGGTGTTCTTCCTGGGCGCCTACATCGTCGCTGCAGGGGTGGCGTTCACTGTCGTGACCGGAACCGCAAACCCGGTGGTGCAGTTGAGCGTTGCCGGTGGATCGGTTTTGGTGGTCATCTTGGCGACGCTGGGAGGGCTCCGTTTGCCCGGAGCCAAGATTTCCGAGCTCACTCAGCGGCGGATTGAGAACTTGGAGTTCCTGCTGATCATGAGCAGTCCAGTGTTGATGGTGTACGTCAGCGGCGCATTCGCCGCTATGCGGAATCTGATCGGGCACTGATGCGAGTCCTCATGATGCTGGCAAGAACCGTCACCGTGCTGGTGACCGTCATCGGTTTGGTAGCAGCGCTGCCCGCAGGCACCGCCTCAGCAGCGACACCTCCAATCGCTGACATCGCCGCCGCGCCGCCAGACGGGCCGCCGTCGGCCGATCCTCCAATGCGCCGCAACGGTGATTGCATTGTCGGCGGTGTTCTGGCCAATTCCGATCTGGCCAAGCCGCCGCCCCCGCAGGTGTCGCTGCAGCTGGCGCAAGCACACAAGTTCTCCAAGGGGGCGGGGGTGATCGTGGCTGTCGTGGACACCGGGGTGCGCCCAGGGCCGCGGCTGCCTGGAATGATCCCCGGCGGCGACTATGTCGAAGCCGGAGACGGCTTCGCCGACTGCGACGGACACGGCACGATCGTGGCCGGAATCATCGGCGCTGCATCGTCTCCCACCGATGGCCTCGTCGGCGTCGCCCCCGACGCGCAGATCTTGGCGATCAGGCAGACATCGAAGGCCTTCGTCCCGGAGTTGGGATCAGCCGACCCCAACGACCCTCAAAACTCCCGCACCGCGGGTGACGTGCGCAGTCTGGCGCGTGCCATCGTGCACGCTGCCAACTTGGGCGCCAAAGTGATCAACGTATCGGTGGTGTCGTGCGTGAAGGTGTCGCGGCCAATCGATCAGGCCATGCTCGGCGGTGCGCTGGCCTATGCGGTCAACGTCAAGGATGCTCTGGTAGTTGCCGCGGCCGGCAATATCGGTGGAACTGGAGCTGGCGCAGGGCAGCAGAACAATTGCCGTAGCAATCCCGATGTAGATCCCGCCAATCCGTCGGACGCGCGGAACTGGAGTGGTGTGCAGGCGATCTCGACGCCGTCGTGGTTCGATGAGCAAGTATTGTCGGTGGGTTTCGTCTCGCCCGACGGGGTGCGGACCGAAAACTCCATGGCAGGGCCGTGGGTCGATGTGGCCGCCCCCGGCTCAGGCATTGTTTCGCTGAGCACCGGTGGTGATGGCCTCATCAACGGTTTGCCTGCCGAAGATGGTGCGGGGCTGGTGCCGCTGGCCGGCACGTCCTTTTCGGCGCCCTACGTTTCTGGCCTCGCCGCGTTGATCCGGTCGCGGTTCCCTGAGTTGTCTGCCAAGCAGGTGGCCGCCCGCATCATCACTACTGCGCATGCCCCGGCCAGGGGAGTCGACAACGTCGTGGGGCGAGGAATGATCGATCCGGTCGCCGCATTGACGTACGAGGTTCCGATCGAGGGGCAGCCGGACGTCACGGTGCAAGCCGCCGAACTGTCGATCCCGGCGCCTCCGCCGCCGCCGGATCGTAAACCGCAGCAGAGCGCAGCTATCGCTGTCGCAACTGTCATGGCTCTGTTGGTCCTGCTGGCGGTGGTCGTCACGGCTACGGGTGTACTTGGTCGTAAGGAGGAGGGGCAGCGATGATCGGACATCGTGGTCGCGTCCAGGCGCACCGGACCGGTTGGCTGCGCATGGGCAAGCCGTCGTCGCTAATCTTTAGCGCCCTGGCCACCGTATTGGTGGCTGTTGGGCTCGGCGGCGGATTACCTTGGTGGGCAGTAAGTCTGCTTGCCGTCGCAGTGTTCGTCACGCTGTTCGTGCCAGTCCGTGGGCGCGTGTTGCTTGTGGAGTGGATCGCAGTGGTGAACTCGTACCTGGGCCGGCGGCGCCGTGGTGGCGACATGGCCGAGAAACTCCCGGCCGCTGAGGACGTCGAGGTGGTCGCCGGCACCGCCGGTGTGCGCTGGGATGGATACACCGTGGTGTCGGCGATCGAGCTCGCCCCGGAAGAATCATTGACGTTCGCCGCAGACGGCGCCGTCAACACCGACAGCGTGCTGCCGCTGAATCTAGTGGTGACGATGATGAAGCAGTACGACCTCGACCTCGACATCGACATTGTGTCGGCCGGGTGTCACGTTCCGGCAGGTTCGGCGTACCGCACTGTCTACTCGGAGGTCGTGGGGCCGAGCTCACTGATCGGGCAGCGGCGCACCTGGCTTGTGCTGCGACTCAACGTCTTTGACAACCTCGACGATGTGATCGCCCGTGGCCCGTCGCGCACTGCGGCGCCCAAGGCTCTGGCGACAGCGACCCTGCGGGTGGTGCAGCGGCTGCACCAGGAGCGGATTCGTGCACACGCTCTTTCGGTCGAGGGGTTGGACGAGCTGTCCGACATTCTGCTCAAACCCATTGGGGCCGAGAACAATAAAGAGCGGTGGGGGACAGTCCAGTCAGGATTGAACTTCATCAGCACATACGTGGGCGACCCTGCTGGTCTGAACGTGCAACAGCTCAACAAGTGGTGGTCCTGGCGTACTGAAGACACCGTGGTCATGCTGCGTTTGACCGGTGCGCGAGCAGAGGATGTCCAGCTTGGCGCATTGGTGCGCTACGTGACCCACGGGAAGGCATATCGGCCGCCGGCCGAGGTGGAACTGTCACTGCCAACTGGGTTGCAGAGGCTGATGCTCAGCTCGCCTGTGCCCGCCGGTGACCGCAGCCTTGAGGTGGCATTGCCGACCGTACGTGTTGCGGAATTGGAGAGTGTGGCCGTGGCGATCGGGCCAGCGGGCCAGCTTCTGGGCCAGGCCGATGACGGCACGGCGGTCGCGGCGGCGCTGTGGGATCAAAGCGGTCAGCCGCAACGTCGCCGCGTCGATGCGCGGGTGGGCGTGGAATACGCCCGTCAGGTGGTGTTGCGGGCAGTGACTCTCGGAGCGGTGATCGGAATCCACACCGAGAACCGGAGTCAGTGGGAAGCACTGATGCGGTCGGTGGGAGACACGTCAAAGCTGTTCTACGCCACAGCCAGTGCCTACGCATGCGATATTGCCGTGTTCGACGGTCGGCCGGTGACCACGGCGCCGGCACGCACAGTGATGAGACTGCTCGGTCCCGACGAGTCGTCGGCGCGGGGCGCTGACCTGACATTGATCCAGGTAGACGACTACACCGTCGAGGTGGCCGTGGGCACGGGCAAGCCACACAGATTGCGCATCGTCCGCAGCCGTGAAGAAGACCGCTACCTCGGGATAAGTGCGCCAGTGCCACCCCCGCGGCGTGCAGTCTCCACCGAGCCTGAACTCAATCGCGCGCACCGGCGCCGGGAACCGGTCCCGCGGCGGAACCCGGAGCGGCCTGGTCCACGTCCGGTCGAAGAGCGTGTCGCCGGCGGCCGGCCGACTAGGCGGCGTGAGGAACTAGCTGGGCCGCAACGTGTTTCGCGGCAGGGATCACCAGCTCCTGCCACTGCTACCGAGGGTCGACAGCCCCGCAAGTTCAATCTTCCGGAGGCTCCCATGATCAACGATGGGGCGCGGTCCTCGTCGAGCGGTGTGCGCAACACCGGCCAAATCTGGGGTGAGTCCGCGCACTGACAACCCCCGGTCAAAACCGTGACGTCGCGGTGGATCGCCCAGGGGAAGTGCCAACTCGGCTGGTCGCAGCGGTACTGCTGGTAGGTGAAACGGGTGGCGATGAAAGATCTCGCCACCCGTTTCACGGCGTGGCGGCTGGATTCGAGGGCCTGAACAGGTTCTGATGAGCGTGTTTGGGCTAGTCGATCAGGTCGGCGAGTGACGCTCGGTGATGTGACCGAGATGTGAACTGGGGCCTCGAATGTTTGTGAAAGGCACCGAGCGTGTCGTCCACACACATTGTGAATGACCCTCTGACCTGCAGTGACAGTATTGCCCCAGGTAATGTCCAGAAGTTTTTGGCCCGGAGTGACTCCTCCCCTGAAATGGGAGGTTATGATTTGCACATGCCAAAGACTCCGAAGCTGGTTCGGGCGCAGGACTCGCCCACCCACGTGATTGCTGTGAGCTTGCGAAAAGGCGGCGTCGGAAAGACCACCACTGCGATCAACCTGGCCTACGAGCTGCGCCAGCTCGACGTGTACGACGTCGAGGAAGGCCAAGTGCGGCCCATCCGGGTGCTGCTGGTGGATCTGGATCCGCAGGCGAACGCAACCTCAGGTCTCGCGGTCCCCATTTCTGTCAATGGTGACGGCACCGCCAGCATGTTCAACGTTCTGCATCCCGATAAGTCGCGGCGGGTGCCGCTCAACGATGTCATCGTTGGAACCGAATTCGGCGTTGACGTCGCGCCGGCGAGCGAGCTGCTCGACGACCTGGACCGCTCACTGGGCCCCGGCGGGCAGATGCGTCTGGCCAGCGAGCTGGACAAGATGCAGGCCTACGACTTCGTGATCATCGACTGCCGACCGACACTCAACGAACTCACGGCCTCGGCGCTATCAGCGGCGACATCGGTG
The DNA here is from genome assembly GCF_048282715.1 of Mycobacterium sp. 134. Classification (NCBI taxonomy): domain Bacteria; kingdom Bacillati; phylum Actinomycetota; class Actinomycetes; order Mycobacteriales; family Mycobacteriaceae; genus Mycobacterium; species Mycobacterium sp. 134. The sequence goes on along the minus strand of NZ_JBLVUN010000001.1, from coordinate 31,972 downwards.
CTGGCCACAGTCGGCAGCGGCCGCGACGAAGTCGAAGCACTGGCTTCCTTGGAGGAAGCAGTAGAGAACGTGGCACTGATCAACAAGGGGATCACGATCACTCACGTGCTGCTGACCAACTTCATCGGTGGGACCAAGACCACCAAGGCCATTCGCAGCCAGCTTCAGGACGAGTGGGGCGACAAATACCTCGGCTATATCTCGCGAACCGTTCGCGTGACCGAAGCCAAAGTCTTCAGCAAGCCGATCAGCGTGTATGACCCTGCGTGCACCGCTGCTGAGGACTACCGCAATGTGGCCCGGAGCATCGCTGACCAGATGCTTGGGACCGCGGAGGAAGGAGTGGACAGCGATGGCGACTAATGAAGGGCTACCGCTGCCCTCGTCGCGGTCTCGTGCAGTCGCACCGGATGCCACCGGGAGGCGCGGGGCGCGCAGCGAAGAGTCTCGGCCCGCGGCGACAAGCCGCAACGTGGCAGCGGTGCGCTTGCCTCAACGCGATGGCGCACGAACCCGGGACCTCGTAGCGGCGGACCCCGCACTGGAATTGCTGCGGGCGAAGAAGACCAAGCGGACCGGAATCAACGTGCACATCCTTGAGGCTGTGAACAATTCCTTCATGCAGTTCGTCAACGAGTTCGAACTGCCGAAGGGGGATACCGTTTCGATGGCGATGCAGGAGTTTCTGGAGCGGCGTGGGGTCACCATTCCCGGAGTGCCGCGGCTGATCGCCGAGCCGGAAGAAGAGACTTACGACGAAGATGACACCGGTGATGCTGCAACTTAGGGACAATACAAAGCGTGGCATAGTAAACAAGCGGGCTGGGGATAGCAGGGACCGAGGTTGGTGACGAAAATGAACCGGGCCGAGAAGGCTTATGAGCTCGCTGATGACGACAACGACAGTGCCGCCAACGTCGTCGACGACGACGCTGATGCCGGCGATGAGGATGCCGCGGTCGAATTGGTCCGCGACGCCCTGCTTGAGGCGCCCGATCCTGGGGCGCAGTACTTTTCGCGGAAGCTGCAAGAACTGGCGTCCACGATGAGTGTGCGGATGCTCGACGGGAGCGGGAAAACTCGCAAGCTCACTCCGTTGAGGCTGCAAAAGTTGCTGAAACAGGAGTTCCCGCAGTTGCCGGTATCACAGACTCAGATCTATCGCTACTACCACGGCCAGGCGGTTCCTCGGGTGGATGTGGTGATCGCGGTTGCCAATCTGTTCGGGGTCTCACCACGCGAGTTTCTGCCCGAGTAGAGCGCTGTATCTGCCCTGCGGGATGCGGAAAATGATGTTACGAAACGACATGTCCGCAGGCGCCTGAACTGGGTCGAGGTGGCTCTACACTAAAACCAGCAGCTCCGGCATGGCCCAAAAGGAGTCTTTGGCAAGGTCCTCCCCGGCGAAATCGGTATCCGTTTGCTGGCTCGTCCAGCAGCGGTTCCCGACATGCCGGAGCTGCACTCTTTTCACGGGACTGTTCCCGCAGTCCCTCACGATAGGCGGGAGCATCCTCAATGCCACCGCGTGAGGCCTACGAATCCCGATCAGCGGTCCGGCTGGGTGTGGCGTTCTGGGGTGCCGCGGACCGCCGCAGTATCAAATCCGGGCCCGAGTGGCTATGGCGCGGCCCGCTGTGGGGGCCTGTGCGTGAGAGCGACTTGCCTGTGGCCGTGGCAGACAAGATCCTCCGTCGCCGGCACGCGATGCCGCGCGAGGCCGTCGTTTCCGGCTGGAGTCCCCGATCGCTGCGCCTGCCGCGCTGGATCAGTGCGCGCACCGCGGTGCGGCTCACCCTATTGGGCATGACGCTCATGGTCGTTGCAGTCATCTGTCTCTACTCTCGCGATGACCGGCTCGGGCTCGGTGTCGTGGCGGGGTGGCTCGCCGCTGCAACGCTGATCGCATCCGTGCCGATATGGGCGGGGCTGGCCTGGATACATCAAGATCCACTGCGACTGACCCGCACTGATAGCAGTGCCCTGCAAGCCTCGTACCGCATGCTCGACTGGAACCCTCTGGCAGGAGAAGGGAAACCCACCGCCGGCGGCGCCTACGCACTGGAAGGCATCGAGGCGTGCAACGAACTGCGCGATCACCCTGGGTGGGCTCTGCCGGGCCTGGCGGTGCTACGCAGCAGGTTCGACCCCGATGAAGAGATTTTCCAGATCGCACGGGCAGCAATGCGGATGGATCAGCTCGCCGAATATGTCGGACGCAATGCGATGCCGCCCAATGATATTGGCGCAACCACGGAGATTGCAGCCCGTGAACGAAGCCTGTTGGAGGACGCTTTGTTCACCCGGTTGGTGGCGCTCAGATCGTGCGTGAACACCTTGGGTCGGCTACAGGCGCATGCGGACTCGGCTGCCGGCGAGGAGCTTCCACCGGGATTCGGGGCTGTTGTCGAAAACGAGCTTGCATCTGAAGACCTGAACAATCTCAATGGCGATCTGGTGGCGATGGTGTCGGCCTATGCTGCCGTGGACCGTCGGTCCTCCAGCTGAGGCCGAGTCGCCCGCCTGACCTGACTGATCGGGGGGCTGTGCCGTCGTCCCTGCGTAGGCCAGTCATTGTCGTATGCATACGGTGGATCCGGCGCCCGCGGCGAGAAAAAACTTACCTCTGATGAAAAGTTCCCTGTACGCGCCTCGCGAATAGCGCTGGTAGGCGTCCTATCGTTGGCCGTGTAGTGCAAATCGTAACTATGCGATATCGGCGGAAACGCGGTTCGATCTGGAGGTGCTCTCAAATGGGTGGACACGAGGATCTTGAAGCGGCCTGCCACGGCGAGGACCCCAACGAGTTCTTTCCGAAGAAAGGTCGATCGGCGGCCAACGCCAAGCGAATCTGCAGAAGGTGCCCAGTGCGAGTGGGATGCCTGGATGCGGCCATAGGAAGCGGACAGCGCTACGGGGTATGGGGCGGTTTCACCGACCCCGATCGCGCCCGTATCGCCAAGGAAATCAGAGATCTCGACGCATCCGCACGCGCGAGCTATCTGCGCGAGCTGTGCGAGAACGACGTCGCTGACGCAGCAGGACGAGGGACGGCGGGATGACTACACACGAAGGCGGCCAGAACCGTTGCGGGCCGGCCGGACCGGATAAGCCGGACCTGTCAGAGGCCATCGCGGAGGCATTCGGTCTCGCTGTCGCTTTGATCGACGCTGGTTGGCAGCTAAGAACATTCGGGTACCGGGTCGATTCGGCGACTGGCACCGTGCATGCCGAGACACCGTCAGGGCGAGTAGTGACCGTCAGCTGCACCACCGATGGCACCACATGGGCACAGCAGGTACCGGAAGACAGTGACACAGTCGGATTGGCACGCCAGATCGCTGAACTGGGCGCACGGGATCAACTGTCCGGCGGTGACAACCTCGATCATCTACGACTCATCGTCCAGCATCGCGCCGGCCGGCGCCCGCGCCTGCCCCGGTCGGCGTGGTGGCGCAACGACGAACTCCCGACTCTTCCGGCCGACGAGCAGCCGCGACAGACCGCCCGCGCCGCCGCATGGCTCATCGCCTACTTGTCAGTCGAATGCGAGTGGACCATAGGGCATTTCGGTGAGGACGTGGCCGCCGGCGGCTATATTGCAGCCACCCCGGACGGCACGCTGGCAGTCTATCCGCGCCCCACACGAGCCCACCGCATGCGCGATGACGGCACTCCGGCCACCATGCTTGCGCTGATGATCGCCCGGCTCAATGCCTCCGAGCTGATGCTGCTGCAGCATTTGGACTATCGCCTGCTCTACGCGGCAGGACGCGGGGCGGCATCGTGAACGCCCTGATCGCCCCCGCTGCGTGGGTTCCCGATTACGTCCACGGGTCAATGCGGCACTGGAGAGCGCCCGTGTCGGAGTTCCGGCCGAATGCCCCCTACTCAGGATCTGAAGTCATCCACTGTGTGAGTTGGTGGCAGCACTTCGTCGACGCATGCGGCCGCACGCCACGGGCGAGGTGCGGGGTGAAGCTCTGCCAACGGCAATCCTCGTCGTTGTATGCCGATGGAGCGCCGTTGTGCCCAGCCTGTGCCGCGGTGACTCACCCTCCATCGGACCAGGTCGCCCTCTTCAACGGGCGCGGCCACCACTACCAGTCTTGCCGAGCTGGCCAATGAGTCAGCGCGGGAACGTGGGTCAACGCGAGAGCCGCAGGGCCAAGGCAGCATCGCTGCGAGCTGAACTGTTGGAGATTCTGGCCGGGTCGATGGATCCCATGACCACCACCGAACTGCGTGAGCGCCTGGACAGCGCTCACGGGGAACGCGTCAACGAAGACGTCTACCGCAATCTGAAGGTGCTTGAGGGGCGCGGCCAGGTCAGCCGCACGCGCCTATCAGGCCGCCATGTGCAGTGGCGGGTTGGTTCGGCAACTGAGGAAGTGCAACCGTGAGCACTGCAGAGTCCCTGGACGGGTCCGCGGTGAGGGACAGCTCGCCGCCGAGCGAAGATCTCGGGCGCCAGCCCCCGCAGGACATGGCGGCCGAGCAGGCGGTGTTGGGTGGCATGTTGCTGTCTAAAGATGCCATCGCCGACGTTCTGGAGCGGCTGCAGCCCGGGGACTTCTATCGCCCGGCGAACCAGACTGTCTTCGACGCGATCCTGGACATCTACGGGCGCGGGGAGCCTGCTGACGCTGTCACCGTGGCCGCCGAGCTTGATAGGCGCGGGCTGTTGCGCCGCATCGGCGGAGCCCCCTACCTGCACACCTTGATCTCCACTGTGCCGACTGCAGCCAACGCCGGGTTCTACGCGGGGATCGTGGCCGAGAAGGCGTTGTTGCGCCGCTTGGTGGAGGCGGGGACCCGAGTGGTCCAGTACGGCTACGCCGGCGCCGACGGCGCGGAGGTGGCCGACGTGGTCGACCGGGCGCAGGCCGAGATCTACGACGTCACTCAGCGACGAGCTTCGGAGGATTTCGTCCCGCTCGAAGACCTCCTGCAACCGACCATGGATGAACTCGACCTGCTTGCTTCCCAAGGCGGAGTGGCTCGCGGCGTGCCGACCGGCTTCATTGAACTCGACAACGTCACGAACGGGCTGCATCCGGGGCAGATGATCATCATCGCCGCCCGCCCCGGCGTCGGTAAGGCGCTCGCGTTGGACACGCCTCTACCAACCCCGCGCGGCTGGACCACCATGGGCGACGTCGCAGTCGGAGATGACCTGCTCGACGCTGACGGTGAACCAACACGCGTGGTGGCCGCGACAGAGGTGATGCTTGATCGTCCTTGCTACGACGTCGAATTCTCCGATGGGACAGCGATTGTCGCCGATGCGCAACATCAGTGGCCGACCAACGAAGGCATCCTCACTACCGCGCAACTGCGCGGCGGGTGGCACACGATCAGTGTGGTGTCAGTTGCCGGCATGAGCGAGTTGGTGCTGAGACCAGTGGTGAAGATCGACTCGGTGCGTCCTCGGGATACCGTGCCGGTCCGGTGTGTCGAGGTGGACAATCCAGCGCACCTCTACCTGGCCGGCGCTGGCATGATCCCGACGCACAATTCGACGCTGGGCCTGGACTTCATGCGGTCCTGCTCCATCAAGCACCAGATGGCCAGCGTCATCTTCTCGCTGGAGATGAGCAAGTCCGAGATCGTCATGCGACTGCTCTCGGCGGAGGCCAGGATCAAACTGGCCGACATGCGCTCGGGTCGGATGAGCGACGAGGACTGGACCAAGTTGGCCCGGCGGATGAGCGAGATCAGCGCGGCTCCACTGTTCATCGACGATTCGCCGAACCTGACCATGATGGAAATACGCGCCAAAGCGCGGCGGTTGGCACAGAAAACGGACCTTCGGCTTATCGTCGTCGACTACTTGCAGTTGATGAGTTCGGGTAAAAAATACGAATCACGCCAACAGGAAGTGTCCGACTTCTCGCGAAGCCTAAAGCTGATGGCAAAAGAATTGGACGTGCCAGTGGTTGCGATCAGCCAGCTTAACCGAGGCCCAGAACAACGCACCGACAAGAGGCCGCAAGTGTCTGACCTGCGCGAATCTGGAAGCCTGGAGCAGGATAGTGATATGGTTATGCTGCTGCATCGGCCGGATGCATTCGACCGGGACGACCCACGCGGCGGCGAAGCGGACATCATTCTCGGGAAACATAGAAATGGTCCGACAGCCTCAATCACGGTGGCGCACCAATTGCATTTGTCCCGATTTACAAATATGGCGAGAGATCATTAATGATGTGTAGGTTCTCACGGAACGTGGCGGAATCTCACGAGTGATGGCGGAGCGATGGCGGATCCGCCAGGTTCGTGAGACACGCGGGTTGGTCAATCCGAGGCCTGCGCCGGCGGCTATGTGATGATCGGGCCGTCAGAGCAGTTAGATCCGATTGCAGGGCAGAGGTGGTTGCGATGGGCCGCAGTGGAGACAAGGTGCCGACTGCCTCTGTCTCATACCGACGTGCTGACGACCTCAGTGAGGTTGCCCGAGAGTGGGCTTCGGTGGGTATCAACGAACTTGCCAACGCGGCTCCGTGGCGGACGTTTCGGTGGCACCGCGGGCAGAAGCACTACTCGGGGACCTACTGGTCGAGCACCGTTGGCCGTCACGTCATCTATGAATCGCGACTTGAATTGTCCCGCTTGCTCTTTGCCGATTTTGATACCAGCGCGCGGCAAATTGTCGCCCAGCCATTCCTGCTCCGAGCTACGGTCGATCGCAAGCCACGAAAGCACATCCCGGACTATCTCTTGATCACCGATGCAGGCCCTGTAGTCGTGGATGTGAAGCCCGCCGGCCGTCTCTCGGATCCCAAGGTCGCTTTCACATTCGAGTGGACCCGCGGACTCGTTGAGGCGCGCGGCTGGCGCTATGAAGTGGCGACCGAACCCAACGCAGTTGAGTTGGAGAATGTCCGTTTCCTTGCGGGATACCGGCGCAGTTGGATGTTCCGCCCAGAGCTGCTGGCACAAGTGCGGGAGAAGAATCTGGTTGGCTTACAACTTGCGGATGCGTTCAGGTGTCTGCCAGGGGAGCCGATCAATCATGTCAAGTCTGCTGTGCTGCACCTTCTCTGGCGTCAAGAACTTCTAATCGATCTGAGCGAGCGACTAAGCGGGCGAACAGAACTGAGGATGTCGATATGACTTCAGCTGGGGTACGAATCGGTGTGGGTACTAGGCTCGTGCACGATGGTGAGTTGGTGGAGATCGTTGAGATCCACACTGGTCAGACAGGCATGGACGTCGTATTGAAAGGGACGTCGAAGAAGGCGGTCATCCGAGCCCGCCTCAATGACCTTCTCCTGTCAGACAGCACACGAGTAGTCCCGGATTCGGAGGGACCGTGCAGCGATGACGACTTCGAGCCTGCCGGGGTTGTTCTCGCACAGCTCAGCGACGTCGAGCGCAACGAGATGATCGAGCGAGCGGCGCACGTCCGCGAAGTGCTCACCGGATTCCGTTCGGGTAGTGCGGAGTTGGCGCTTCCTGGGGAGCCGCGGCCGGAGTACCAAGCCGTTGTGCCACTGTCGAGGCGTTACGCAAGCAAAGGGCGGGAGCTTGGTGCTGGGGTCCGGTCAATCGAACGTTGGGTTCAGCAGTTCCAGAAGTACGGTGAAGCGGGTCTGGCGTCGACGCGGGCGAAAAGGACTGCAGGCCCGGGGGCGAATGTAGACCCGCGGTGGACCGAGACCGCCATTGAAGTGATGGTGGAGCACACAGACCAGTCGCGTCCTTCGCAGACGATGGTAATCAACAGAACCAACGCTAGAGTCGTCGCGCGGTTCGGCGAGGGGGTCGTGGAATTACCGTCCCGCGCAACGGCATTCCGCGTCCTTGCCGAGCTGGAGAGCCGGTACCCGACGTTTCGGTTGAGCACCAAACGGAACCGCGACATTGCTGAACGGCCGGATGGTGTGTATGGAAAGCTGCGCCCGACCCGGCCGGGTGAGTACCTGTTGATGGACACCACGCGGCTGGATGTTTTTGCGATGGATCCGATCACGTTGCGGTGGGTGCAGGCCGAACTGTCGATCGGAATGGACTGGTACACCCGGTGCGTCACAGGAATCAGATTGACGCCGGTGTCCACGAAGTCGGTCGACGCAGCGTCAGTGCTGTATCAGGCTTACCGGCCCCGACCAGCGGGAAAGGATTGGCCAGCGCAAGCGGTATGGCCCGAGCACGGAGTCCCAAGGTCAGTCCTGATCGATGTCGACGCGATCGCTGGGTCCCTGGTCGGCGCGGCCGGGCCAGCGATCGTGCCGGAAACGGTCATTATTGATCACGGCAAGATCTATGTATCCGAGCATTTGACCAGCGTCTGTCAGCGGATGGGGATTTCGATCCAGCCTGCGCGACTGCGGACGGGACGTGACAAGGGCCCCGTGGAGCGATTCTTCCGCACCATCCGCGAGGACTTGTTGCAGGCGCTGCCGGGCTACAAGGGCCCGGATGTGCACTCCCGCGGACTGGATCCGGAATCTGAGGCGTTCTTCTACCTGGACGAGTTGGAGGCGATCATCCGCGAGTGGGTGGCTGTGGTGTATCACCGCCGACCGCATGACAGCTTGATCGATCCGCATGTGCCGGGATTGCGGATGTCGCCGGCGCAGATGTTTGAGCACGGCGTCGCTCGCGCCGGCTACATCGAGGCTCCGCGCGATCCCGATTTGGCCTACGAGTTCCTCAAGACCGAGTTCCGGAAGATCCAGCACTATGGAGTGGACTTCGGTTCCCGCCGCTACAACGGGCCGTCACTGAACCCGTTTCGTAACATGACCAGCCCGTACAAAGGGAAAGCCAAGGGCCGCTGGCCCATTCACTACGATCCTGACGACATCACCCGCGCCTATTTCCGCGATCCCGATACGCGCAAGTGGCACCCACTGGTGTGGGAGCATGCCCCGTCGTTGCAGATGCCGCTCAGTGAGGACGCGCTGCAGTTCGCGCGCAAGCTCGCCGCGTCGAAGTACACCTACCCCGATGACCGGCTCGCGGTGGCGGATCTGTTGGAGCGGTGGAACCTCGGACTAGGCTCTACGCTGGCCGAACGGCGAATGGCTTTGCGGCTCTCCCGCGACGCCACCCTGATCGACGAGACTGAGATACAGGACGAGGTCGCCGCTCTGCCGTCGGTCGCTCGCGTGTTGGCGACAGCAGATCCTGCCGCCGACGAGGACACGGACACGACGATCGAAGAACCCGATCCCGAGACCGGCGATGACGACGCCGAGGACGAACTCGACGACCCCGCCAACGACTTTTACGCCGACGCGCTGGACGACGCGTGATGGCCAAGAAAAATCCGGCCCAACCGGAGACCGAGGCCCGGCTGGACAATCTGACGTTGGCCCGCAAAGAGGGTTGGCAGCGATTTGTGAACACCGCTGCCCGGATTCCACCGGAGCCGTTGACCCGCAAGCAAATTGAGTCGCTCAGCGAAGATGCCCACGACGACTACAATCGGCAGCGCCGTGAGTGGCACGCCAATCTCGGCCCGATCAGAACACCGCAGCTGGCCGCCCTGCATGAAGACTTGTGGGACATCGTCGACAGTAACGTCCAAGACGGCGACAAGGCCAAAGGAGCGGTGGCGATCGATGCCTTTCCCGGACTAGGGAAGACCACATCGGTGCTGGATTTCGCCAGGAAGTTCCACCGTCGCGAGATCAAAGAATTGGGGACTGAAACCACTGAGGGTCACGAGCGGTGGCCGGTATGCCGGGTCGGGTTGACCGGCAACACCGGCATGGTCGAATTCAACCGGGCCATGTTGTCGTTCTTTGCTCATCCGGGGATGTCCCGCGGCAACGCCGCCCACTTCGCTCACCGGGCACTGGACTGCGTACTGGCCTGCGAGACCAAGCTGCTGATCGTTGATGATCTGCATTTTCTGCGATGGCGCAACACCGTCGGCGTGGAGATCAGCAACCACTTCAAATACATCGCCAACGAGTTTCCCGTCACCCTCGTCTTCGTCGGCGTCGGGTTGGCGGCGCGGGGGCTATTCTCCGAAGGGCATTCATACGAAGACGCGGTGATCGCTCAAACCGGCAGACGCACCACCAAGCTCGACATCGGCCCGTTCGTGATCAACACCGATGAGGGCCGCCGCGAATGGCGCCAACTGCTCCTCGCCCTCGAGCAGCGGATCGCGCTGGCTGACAAGCACCCCGGCATGTTGGCCGACGACCTCTCGGAGTATCTGTTCGCCCGCAGCACCGGACACATCGGTTCGCTGATGACTCTGATCAATCGGGGCTGCCAACGAGCCGTGCGCACGGGGGCGGAACTGTTATCCCGTGAGCTGATGGATCTCGTCAAGAACGACGAGGCATCGGAAAAGGCCCGCCGGGAACTCGAAACGGCCTTCGAGGCGCGAAGACTGACGACAAGGATCGGCAAGGCCGGATGAACGCCGTGCGCACACTGCCGATGCGCATTGCCCCGATCGGGGGTGAGGCGATCGACTCGTGGCTGGAAGCGATCGCTCACCGCACCCACACCGCCTTCGGAGACCTCCTGACCGCCGTCGGGCTGAGCCCCCACAACGGGATGGACACCACCGCCTGGATCGTGCGCCTGAATTCTGACGAAGCCGACATGATCAGGACGGCGACCGGAATCGACCGTGATGCGCTGGAAATGATGACGCTGCAGCACTATTCGGATCGGGCGGTGCGCATCAAGCCCGACTCACGGATGCTCAGTCGAGCCTTCCCCTGGGGCCGGGGACGGGGATCGCGGTTCTGCCCAGCATGTTTGGACACGACCGGGGGACGCTGGCAACTGAGATGGCGACTGGGCTGGACGTTCGCCTGCACCACCCATAACTGTCTACTGTCCGATGCCTGTCCACACTGCGACGCGGTCCAACGCCGTCGCACACACATCGGCGACATCATTCCGCAACCCGGACGCTGTTCGCACCCGGCCGCGGACGCAACCGGCCGCACCCCACCGAGGTGCGGCGCCGACCTCACCACCGCGACCGTCGCCTCATTCGATACAGATCACCCAGTGATACACGCACAGCGGGTCGTGAACAGCGTCCTCGACAGCGAGACCCCAACGTTCGGGGTGTACCAGGCATCGCCGCAGCCACGACTCAACGTTCTCTCGGATATCCGGGCCGTCGCCGGCCGCGCGCTGGCCTACGCCACACCCCAAGACCTGGAAGCCGTTATCCCGCAAGACCTCAACCGCATCTACCGGGCCACTGGTGAGCCCTCGGATGTCCGGCGCGGTCCGGCACGAACCGATACGAAGCCTGGGCTGGCGGCACCGGCACGGGCCGTAACTGCCGGCGTCGGCGTGGTAGCTGCCTTGAAAGCCCTTGATCGCCCCGACGTGGCGCACGCCGGGGACTCGCTGCGTTGGTTGGTGACCTCCTCGAGGGAACGCGGATCGGCTGTGAACGCCACGAACATCTCGTGGGGTAAGAACACGTCGCCGGTGCTCACCGGAGTTCAGCTCACCGCCCTGGGGCCACTGCTCAATCCAAGCGATCAATTGCGTTACCGTATCGGCACTCCAGTACCCGCTCAGCCGGCCGCTGGCGCGCAGCGCACCGCGGACATGTCGCGCCGTGTGCCCTCAATGCTGTGGCCGATCTGGTCGCTACCGCTGGCGATTGAGACGTGTCACCAATGGCAACTGCGTCCAGCACTGTCCAGCATCCTTCTGCTGGTCAACAGCAAGCTCAACCTCGACGAAGCCGCTGGCGCGATTGACTATCCCATCACGGGCCACGCCGTATCTCGGGTTCTGCAGCTGCTGCAAAAGCAGGACCAGTGGTCGAGTATTCGCGCTGCTCTCATCCGCATGGCCGACTACCTCGCCGACCATGGCGTTCCGATCAACTACCAGCGCCGCCGCCAGCTCGACTACACGATGCTGCTGCCCGACAAGATATGGACACAGATCTGCCGCGACACCGCCACCCCGGGACCGGGTCCGGCCAGGGCGCGGATCGCCCGCTGCTTTCTGTTCGAGCGCCTTAGCGGGCGTCCCGCCAGCACGTCGCCATGGGCTCGGGACGACAGCGCTTTTCGCACCAAGACCGCCGACTTCCCCGGCCACCTCACACCCGAACTGGCTCAAGCGCTCAAGGAACACGCCCGCGAGTTCTTGGCCGACCAGAACATCGACGACGAACCAGTGACATGGCACCCGCCAAAGGAAGTGCTCGACGGGCTCGATCTACCCGGACCCGACCCCGCCGTGGTCGACATCGCCCGTCTGCACCAAGTCATTGCGGCGGACAGAGTCAAGCTCGGTGCAGCTGCACAGCGGTTGAACACCAGCCTCGACGCAGTGCGCTACCTTCTGGAGACCCACCCCGTGCCCCGACCGGATCCGGATAATGGCGCGACGCTCTCGACCCCTTACAACCGCGCGTATCTGACCGCCAAGCAGACGCTTTCACGGGAGCGTTTGGCCGACCTTTACGAGCATGAACGGATGTCGCTCAAAGATATTGCGGCGTCGGTTGGAGTCAGTCGCCAGATCATCGCCCGACTCGCCCGTGATTACGATCTGGCGCTACGTGAACCTGGTCTGCAAGCCCGCACGACAATCGACCGGGACTGGCTCTACGACCAGTACGTCAACAAACGACGCACGCTACCCGACATTGCCAACGAGGCCGGTATGAGCACAGCCAACATGGCACGCTGGGCCAAAACTCACGCCATCCCGATGCGAGGACGAGGTGGCGGCAGCCACAGTTCCACCCTCGCCGCCGAGCAAGTCGCCGTTGAGGCACCGGATCTCATCCGGCCCGCACTGGCGGGAATCGGTGGACGGGAACGGCTCGAGCGATTCGCTGCGGCAACGCGTTACAGCACGCTCACGGTCGCCGCCGAAGAGCTCGGCGTCGGTCAGGCCGTACTGGTGTCTCAAATCAACCGCATCGAAAGCGAACTCGGCACCAAGCTACTCGTACGCGCTGAGCGCGGACGTCCCATGAGGCTCACCGACGACGGCGCACGGGTCGTTGCCACCGTACGGGCATGCCAACGTCGCGATTGGCAGTAGAGACTGATGCTGAATTGTGGGCGACGGCTCTGTGGTACGCACCACTTGCGCGACCGGCTGGTTACCTCAATACCGGCTCTTCAGTGGGGCCACTCCTGAGGGCCACCCGTCAAAAGTGCTACTAGTAGTGCAAAGCTATCAACGGGCCGGTACTGCGGTCGGCTGCGGCTGGGATGCGAGTAGTTAAGGCCCGGTGCCGGGGCTTGCAACGATCTCTCTACGCATTCATTGAGCGCCGAGCTCGCGGCGGTCCGAGCTCGGGGGTTTCGTGGGCAATTTCGGGCCTGTCTCGTCAACCAGCAGGTCGCCGGCCGGGATCCCGAGCACCTCCGCTAAGTCGTATAGCCGTTCGAAGAGCAGGCCACGCTTTCCATGCTCAACGTGGATCAGCACGTTGCGGGTCACTCCGGACTCCAGGGCAAGGGCCTCCTGCGTGAGCCCGCGTTCGATTCTCAAATTGCGAATGCGTTGACCTACTGCTTGTCGGCGCTGAGCCCAGAGTTCAGCGCGCTCCGGATCTGTTTGGCTGGGTCTGGTTGGCACGCCACAAGTACCCTGTGCGCCAACGAAAATGTCTGCCCTACTAACATTACGCTTATTGAGTACACGGACGAGCGCACCACTGATTGCGCCAGCATCGAGACACTAGGAGACTCCCCGCCCACGTGATGACGAATTCCCAACCGCGCAGCAGTGCGGACACGAAAAGGACCCAACGCAGCGGGTCCGAAACGCGTCAGCGCAATCGCGACTGCAAGGTCCGGCTGCTGGGTCCAGAAGCGGACTTTCTCGAGCAATTGGCGTTCGAAGAGGGAGTGTCTCGTCAGCAGCTGTTCCTACGAGAGTGGTTGTGGCCGAAGATGATCGCCGCTGGTATTGATGTCAGTGACGCTTCGTAGGGGCTCGACCCGGCGCCCTGACTGGTTGGAGAACGCCCGAATTGCGACCACCGTTCCGCTCCGGGTGCACGATCCTGCAGTCACGATCGGCGAGCCGACGATGACGCTGGTACTGACGAGACAGGAGCGATGAAGTACGACGCCGACGCACGCCGCGTCGAACTCACGACCCGAAACCTGCAGGCGCTCACCGACAAGTTGGACGACCCCCACAGCGCTCGCACCCTCGGCTCCCCGTGCGGCATGGTGCGAGTACGTGCGGTCGAAGACACCGACCGGACAGCGGCGCAGTCCCACGCCGGGACTGCGGAAGGTATGGTGCTCGTCACCCGCGGTGAGCTTGCGGCGATGCTTTCCGGGGAAACGGTGATGGTCGGCGGGATCCAAGTCGTTCCGGTGCCCGACGCCGCGCACTACGCCGATCGCCCGGCGGGTGATGTGATCATGCCGAGCACTGGCGAGCTCCGCCGTGGTGTGCTCGCGATGGTGCTCCGACACGTGTGCGAGTGCTGTGGTGTCGAGGAGGTCCTGACGCCGGACGAGGCGTACGAGGCGGGGTGGGACTACCCGCCGCGGCAAGGGCGGTTCGGCGTCATCAGTCCGCGCGTCTGTCCCGGTTGCCCGTCGACTGCCACGGTCTGGTGGGCGCTTATGTGCGATGGCTACACCCAGGAGATGCTGTCGGACCGGCAACGCGACGTGGTGGCGCGCATCCTCGCGGAGCCGGCGTCGATCATGGTGGAGCAGCCGTGAACGATCCGGTCATCCCCAGTGATCGCCCAGGCTGGCAAGCCTGCATTGACCGACTGGTCGTCGATCTCGCCGAGGTGGAACCCGCCGCCGTAGTGCAGATGATCGACGCAGCCACCCCAATTCCGAGGGCGGTCTTCACCGCCAACACCGACGCTGGGCGCGTGCTGGTCTGGGCAACGCTTGCAGAGCTGGCACACACCTGCGGCCGGTGCGGGAGGGTGGCGCCCGAGCGGATCACCTGGTGCGCGAAATGCGGAGAGGACCAGCGATGAGCCGGCTCCGGTGGACCACTGTCGCGGTGAAACCGCCCGGCGACACTGCGGTGCGGCTGACGTTCGCGGGCACTGCAGCAGTGGAATGCGACGGGCTCACCTCTTGCTTGACCGACCCAGCGGGGTCTTCGGCACACTCGCCCCCGAGTGCCCTCCCGGGCCCGCCCCACGGTCACAGTCAGCCGGTCGCGGTGGTGTACATCGCCGACGCTGGCGAGGTTCGGGCCGACATGCAGTTCGCGGATAGGGTCGGACACCTACATGGCGTCAGAGATTCGGGGAGCCCCCTTGAGCGGGCGCGGCAGCTGGCTGGCCACAGCGGGCCGGTGCAGTTACCCGTGATCTAGCCCGTCACAGGTCTCGACGTACCTAGACTCCACCGGTGAGCTCGAACGCGGTAGAACACGACACCGTTGCCTCGCGGCAGCTGCTCAAAGTCGCCCTCGACGATCAGATCAAACGTTGCAGGCGCTGCGACGGGCTGAACATCGACGGCGTTACCGCCTCCGCGCCCGGATACGGCTGCTTGACCTCACCGGTTGCGCTGGTCGGGCAGAGTCTGTGCGAGAAGTGTATGGAGACCCAGATCCCGTTCACCGAAGGCAGCGGTGACCTGATCGATGAGGCCATCGCGCTCGCCGGACGCGGCAAGAAGAATCTCTTCATCAGCAACGCGGTGCACTGCCACCCGCCGAAGAACCGCGCGTCTCATCAGCACGAGATCGTCAATTGCTCCCCGTTTCTGCACCGCGAACTGGAGATTGTCCGGCCGCGGCTGGTGATTACGCTGGGCCGTGACGCCGAACGGGTGATGAGGTTCTTCTTCCCGCGGGCGCGGGTTTCGGTGTCGCCGTTCGAGCCTCCGCGGGGACGGCTTCCGAAGGGCGTGCCGTACATCTTCAACGTGAAGCACCCGTCGTGGATCCAGCGCCAACACGACAGCGAACTGGAGGCCGGATATATGGCGAATCTGGCCGCGGCCATCCGGTGGAGTTTCGATCGCGCACGCGGGGATTCAAGGGGGTAGACGTCACGTGGAGTTTCGCTCCGACGATGAGGTTCTCGCGCACGGCTTCCGGTTTCGGCCTGCGTGGTGGACGCCGCGGGTGCCTGAGAGCTGGGGCAACTTCCTCGAACAGCTGCCCGCAGTGCACCGCGGTTACCGCACGATCACGAGGGCCGACCTGCTCGACACCGCAAACAGACACGGCCTGCCGCAGTCGCTGCTCGCTGGTTACGTCTGGGGTACCGGGAGTTCAGCGTTCCTCGTCGGCCGTCGCGCGCGGGTATTCCGGGATAACGACTCTCGCCGCGTGGACGACGCCCTGCAGTCGGTCGCCGAGACGGTGCAGAGAGGCAACACCGTCGACGCTTACATCGCGATGTTGCGAGGGCAGCCGCATTACCTCAAGTACCTCGGCCCGTCGTTCTTCACCAAGTTCCTCTACGCCGCAGACGCCCGTGACCGTCGAACTGGCCGAGCGCTGATCCTGGACCAGTTCGTGGCCGTGGCGTTGAAAGCGGTTGACGGTTGGGATATCTCGCGAAACGGGCCGTGGGATCCATCTACCCATTCGAGGTGGATTGACCACAATCACGGCATCGCAGCTGTCGAGGGTGTCCGAGCGGACGCGGTGGAGATGGCCTACTTCAACGAGGGCCGGAAGATCGCGGCCGCGCACATCAGGTCAGGTGACCGTCCCAGACGCCCTGCGGGGCCGGCCGAGTGATCGACCCAGCATGGACGCCAACTTGTCAGCACCCGTGAATACCTTCACCCCATGGTCCGAAAGTATTCAGGTTCACCGCGGGGTCGCTATGTGCGCGGTGACGTCTGCCCGCACTGCTCCGCGGACGAACCCCGCTCATCTCGGCTCGAAAGTGACATCTTCAGCGTGTTGCAGCTGGTACTAGGGCCTGGAGAACAGGGCGTGCCGGTTCCTGCCGATCAGCGGATTTGGCTCGACATGCTTTTCCGTGGTGGCAACGGCATCCCGATAGGGATCGAGTACGACGGCGCATACTGGCACGCCGGGCGCGAAGTCGCTGATCTCAGAAAGAGCGATCTGCTGATGTCCACCGGCACCGCAGCCATCGTCGTTCGCATCAGGGAGTCACCGTTGACTCCGTTGACTCCCGAGGACGTTGAAGTTCAAGCCAGGGCGTCCGCGCCGGAGATCGCAATCGCCGTCCTACTACATCTCATCCACCTCAGGGTCATCGACGGTGAAGTCAGGACGCGAGTCGCCGCCTTACTCGCCGCAGCTGCGGTGAAGGTGGGCCGGCAACACATATACTGCCGCCAATGCCAACGAATCTTGCTCAACCTGCTGCACTCTGAGAAGTGGCGCGGCGGTGAAGACAGGTCATGGCACCGGATGAACCAGGTAAGCCTTGGGTCCGAACCCCGCTCAAATCCCGAGCCGCCGAATGCCTCAGACACGCGAGTAGCCCCACCAATTGTGCGAGCGACCTCGGCTGGCGGTCTTCGAAGACCGCGGTAGCCCCATCCCGCAGCGGATCTGCGGGACTCGTTGGGGCGCCACAGTTTCCGAGGATCCGCCGATGTCCCGCACCGATGCCCACGCTCCGTTCGCCGTCCGCGTCGCACGCCGTGAAGTCGGCGTCGTTCCTGTCCACCGCTGCGCAGGCAGCGTGTGCGACCTTCCTGACCCTGATCCCGAATGGACCATCAGCCGTACCGGTCGCTGCTACTGGCAGTGGATCTTCACGGGTGTCGAGGTCTGCTCCTGCTGGATGTGCCACTGGCCAAAGCACCGTCAGCCCCACCGAGCTGGACGGGGTGCGCGCCGCGCCGCTCTTCGGGGAGTCGCCCGCGAGTGGAACGGCGGTGAGGCTGAGGCCGGTTGGGGGGTGTGAACTGAGCCAGCGCGGCATCCGGGGGCTGTCGGCACCCGCTTGTAGGCTGCCGCTCATGCCAGGTGGGGACGCTGAGTTCGGCGATGTCTATTGGGTACACAAGGATTCGACCGAGCACCCCGCGCGCGTCGGCAAGCCGGTGCGGCCGATGGCGTGCATGGATGACCGCCGCGACGACACGACGTGGGCCGGTCTCCCGCGAGTTACCAGCGATCCTAAACCCGGCGACAAGCCGAGCCGCGCGATGCCCGAGATCCACGCGACACGCCTCGGTTCCGCAGGATGGTGGACCTCCCGCTACATCCACCCGGTTCACAAGGCCGTCACGGGGCATGCTGGCAAGTGCGAGCACCTGGGAAAGCTGCCCGAGGATGAGGTGGAGGTGGCCCGAGAGGTCTACCGGAATCGGCTGTTCGACTCATGACCTGTACTCTGGCGATTCTTTTTCAGCGACGACCGTGGGAGGTGAGGAGTGAGCGGTGATCGACCGATAGGCGTACCGGCATCTGCGCACGAGCTCTGGGACCGCGGCGTGCAGGGCGATCAGGTCCGCGCCGGCGACCTGTGGATCCTGTCCTGGGAGGGCGAGGTGGCGGGGCTCGCGGTGATCGCCGCCGCGAAGCACGGGTTCGTCTTGGCCTGGCCCGTGACGCTTCCCGGTGAGGTGTCGTTCTCACCAGGCTTGGTGGTGGAGGACTCGCCGCTCGGTGTCTCCGTCACCCTGTGGCCCACCCGGGAGACTGGGATCGGCAACCATCTCCTGGACCGCAGCCTCGGCCGGCTGCTCCCGCCCGACCGGATCCCGCCGATCTCCTTCGCGCTGGACGACGGAGACGACCCCGGACTGGCCTTCGCGCCGGGCTCGGCCCGCGACGCGGAGAACACCGACGCCGACCGGCTGATGGTCGAACACTGGACCGAGCTGTGCTTCAACACCGGCGGCGCCGAGGAAGGGGCATTCCTCGACTCGGAGAAGGTCCGGCAAGCCGGGGGCACCTCGCGGATCGTCGCTGCGGTGCTGGGACTAGCGCTGCCCGAACTGCGAGCGCTGATGGACGGCGTCGTGCCAGTCACCGACGAGCAGCTCACCGCCGTCGCCGAGCGGCTCGGTGTCGACGGCGACTCCCTCGTCGGAGCCGACCCGCTCGCGGACGTCGTCATCGACATCGCCTGGCCGAGCTACAAGCATCTGGTCGTGGCACGGACCGAGGAGACCGGCATCGGGGAAGCCGACATCCGCCGCCTCGCCCGTCGTGAGTTCGCGCTGGCGGCGCGCAACGACAGCGACGCCCTCCGGGAGACCAAGCTGCGCGACGCCATCGGCCGAGCCGGCCGGGACGCCGGGTAGTCCCGTGGACGGGTGGGACGACCTCGCCGTCGGCCTTGATGCCCGAGCGATCGCCGCTCGAATCATTGAGGAGTGCACCACCTTCAACTTCGCGGCGCTGCGCGACAATCCGCTAGGAACGCTGTTGCGAAGTCCGGGGATTGAGGTGGAGATCGAGGACGGCCTCGTCGACACCGGCTGCGGCGGAGGCGGCTACTACCGTCCAACCCCGCCCACAATCCACCTCCACCCGGCCACCTACCGCCGTGACAACTTCACCCTGCTCCACGAGCTCGGCCATCACCTGCAGCAGACGCACGACCAGTGGGGGTTTTCGCTCATCGACATGGTCGACGGGGAGCGGCGCAAAATCGAAGAGCGGGTGTCCGACCAGTTCGCCGCGCAGGTTCTGATGCCCGTGGGTGAGAGCGACCGGCGCGATGCCTCGCTTCATCCGGCGGACCTGATGGCCGGCCTGTACGCCCGGACGGAGGCTTCCCGCCCGGCGACCATGCTGCGCGTGCTCGAGATGCTCCCGGCCGGTTCCCGTTGGATCCTCGCGGTCGCAGATCTCGACGGGGTCGTCACCACATCGGCGACGACCTACGACGACCCTCAGCCGCCGAAGGACTTCGCCCAGGAGGGGTTCAGGCGCATCGCCGCTGAGGCGATGGAGGCCGCCGTGCGGCGGGAGTTCCACGAGGGGATCGAGTACAAGACCGGGTCCGTGCTCGACGGGATGCGGGTGGAGGCGGCGATCGATCATGAGGAGCGGTACGTGTTCCTCGCCCTGAGGCCCACGACCGTGAACGGGGCGGGCACCTGGACCTTCCCTTCGCAGGAGTGCTCCAACCCCGTGTGCGAGAAGACATTCCAGGCGAAGTCGTCCAGCGGCCGCTGCGAGAACTGCCAAGACTTCAAGTGCCCGCACTGCCAGCGCTGCGGGTGTACGGCGCCCGCAGCCCCGACGAAGTGCGGCACGTGCTTCCTGCCATACACACCGGCTGAGATGGCGTCGGGCAAGCACGAGTGCTGGTGACCGAGCCGCGCCGCGGCTGCCGGCGAAAGGCCATCGTGCCTGCTCATTCCCCTGGCGATCGGGCGGTGTCGGTACCAGGATCTAGTCTGCCGTCAAGCACAATGAGGGACGAGCCATCGACTCAGGATGAAGATGGGCCACGAGTAGAGGGAGCGCGGCCATATGCCCGACGAAGGCCTGACCAGCATCGATCTGTTCGCCGGTTGCGGTGGTCTGTCCCTGGGTCTGCACAACGCGGGGTGGGATGGTTTGTTCGCGATCGAGCGCGACCCGATGGCGTTCGACACGCTGCGCACGAATCTCGTTGGGGCGGACGCGTCCTACAACGCCTACGCGGAGTGGCCCGACTGGGTGCCTCAGGCCCCCCACGACATCGACACCTTCTTGGGCAACTCGGCGAACAAAAAGCGACTGCGCGGGCTGCGTGGTGCCGTCACGCTCGTCGCCGGCGGGCCCCCATGCCAGGGGTTCTCGGTGGGCGGCGCCCGCAACGGCACAGACGAGCGGAACCACCTGGTCCACCGCCTCCTGGAAGTCGTCGACCTCGTTCGGCCGAAGGTGGCTCTGATCGAGAACGTCGAGGGCATCACCCGCGCTTTCCGATCACGGCCCCGTGAAGATGCCCAGGAGTCAGTGGCAGCCGAGGTTGTGGCAGCGTTCAAGGAGCTCGGCTACGAGGCCGACTTCGGGATAGGCAATGCCAGCGAGTTCGGTGTCCCCCAGGTGCGCCGGCGGGCCATCATCATCGGCGTGCGGAACGACCTGGGGATCTCCCCCTCGGACTTCTTCCGCTACCTGGACAAGGTCCAGGAGGAGCACCTGCTCGCGCACGGACTCCCGACCGATAGGCCCGTGACGGCCGCGGAGGCGCTGGCGGACCTGCACAACCCGGGCGGCCGCGTGCAGTGCCCGGACTCGCCCAAATACGACTCCTCGAAGTACATCAAGGCTGAGGGGCCGTACGCGCGAGCCCTGCGCCGCGGAATCCGCGCCGGATCGATTCCGGACTCCCATCGGTACACGAAGCACGGGGAGCAAATCCTGGACCTGTACTCGACGGCCCACGCAACACAGCCGAAGGGCCGTCTGACGAAAGAGTTCCTGCTGTCCATGGGCACGAAGAAGGACAAGAAGGTGCTCATCGACCCTGACGCACCGGTGTCCACGATCACCACCCACCCGGACGAGTTCATCCACTACGCCGAGCCTCGCAACGTCACCGTTCGGGAGATGGCGCGGCTGCAGTCCTTCCCCGACGACTTCAAGTTCCGGGGCAGGTACACGATCAACGGCCCGCGGCGGAAGTTCGACGTCGCGCGCTGCTCGCAGGTCGGCAACGCGGTGCCGCCCCTGTTCGCGGAGGCGATCGGGCGAGCACTCAGGGGGATGCTGGGTGCCTGACGAAGTCGATGAAGTCACGGTCGAGGACGCCGACACCGACACGGATCAGTCCGACGCCCCTGATTGGGACCTGACGCCGGTCGTCAAGTTCCTAACCGCGCGCTCCGAGACGGCAGCCGAGGCCGCGTGGGTAGATGCGCTCCCAGCCATCAGCGAGGGATTCCCGCCTGCCGCCTGGGGGTACGACCACACCATCAACCCATACGGGCAAGGCGCGCACAGCAACTTGTACAACAACGAGAGCCAGAGCGATTTCAAGAACTGGCTGCAGGACTGCAAGGTATCGGTTGAGGAGTACGCCGACGCTGTCGGCCCGATCCAGTACGTGAGCATCCAGATTCACCTGCTGTCACTTGGACAACGGCTCAGGAACAACAAGGGCTGGCGTGTCCGGATCATGGGGTTTCCGTCGCTCGGAATCATCGCGTGCGGACTTGGGAGCCATTACCAGGGAACTCAGAACCACAACCTGATGGGTGAGGCGTCTGCCCGAATCCGATCGCGTGCACTCGAAGTGCTGAACGGGGAGACGCGAGCTGCGCTCGACGGCTGGCTGTCCGCCACCGCCGAAGACTGGGAGGAGCGCGGGCTGATGGCGAATCCGATCTTAACGATCGGCGACCTCAATATCGGATCGTTCGACGACGGGCGCGGGGCGAAGCTCCGTATGGTCCGAAACACCACGGTGAAGAAGGAGCTCGCGACCTTCTTTGCGATCAAGGGCATGACCGCTCCTGAGTTCCTTCAGGACGGTCCTCACTATCTGGAGACGTTGAGGAGCATCGCGGCCGACCTTGGGAGGTCAGCGTCGCGATGAGCAACCCCTTTACAGACGTCGACTCCTTCGAGGCGCTGCGCGCTGCCGCTATGGGGGACGATGAGGCATTCGAGCGCTACCGGCGCCGGGAAGCGGCGGCTGCCCGCCGGCACGTGTCACACGTGGTCGAGCTGCAGCTCTCCGCTCGCGTCGAGAGGATGATCGAGGTCGCGATCGCCTCGTCGCGCGCGGTGCTACTGGTTGGCCCGCCGGGCACTGGCAAGACCGAGATCCTTGAGCAGGTCATCGACAAGGCGGACAAAGACCCGGCGCGGTTCGGCTTCACCAGCGAGGGCATCGACTGCGCCTGGGTGACGCCCGAGGAGGAGTGGACGTTCGAGAAGCTGGTGCTCGGTGAGACGGTCGTGGACGGCGAGATCCGCAGCGTGGAGGGTGATCTCCTCGTGGCGGTGCGCAATAACCAGTGGCTGGTGCTCGACGAGACGAACCGAGCGGACATGGACCGCGTGCTCGGCGGGGTGCTCACCTGGCTGTCGGGCAAGCGGGTCAAGGTCGGCGTCTGGCGGGGCCCGGACGCGACAGGGGGCAGCGGCGATCAGACGGTCCCCGTGTACCTGGAGTGGACCGATCAGCCGGAGAGTCGGGTCCGACCAGTCGCCACGCCTCCGTCCCTGGAGTACGCGGCGGGTTCAGAGTGGCGTGTACTCGGGACGTACAACGCGGTGGACGCGCAGCGTGTGTTCCGGATGGGACAGGCTCTGAGTAGGCGCTTCAAGCACGTGCCCGTCCCGCCCGCGAGCGCCGACGACTTCCGAGCGATCATCGCGGGCCGCGTCAACGACGAGACGCTGCTCGACTGGCTGACAGACCGGGTCACCCGCCTGTACGCGGCTCACCTCGGGATCGAAGACGCCCAGCTCGGGCCTGGGCTGTTCGTGGACATCCCGGCCTACGTTGAGCACGGCCTGCGGATGCACACGTACGCAGACGCCGGCGGGGATGGCACGACGACCACAGTGTCTGAGGATGAATCCCAGTCCGGCGACGGTGACGGCGAGCCCGCCGAATCCGAGCCGGCGAATGGGGACGAGAAGCTGACACACCCCGCCGATCTGTTGGAAGAGCTCCTCGCAGAGGCGTACCTGGTGTCGGTGGGGAACCTTGTGGCCAAGTACGAGCCGGACCTACTCGACGACCTCTCGGTCGCGATCTCCAGCACCGCCGCTCTGACAGCCGGCAACTGGGCATGGGTGCAGCAGAGCCTGCACGCGATGCGCGCCTGATGGACGACACCGCGCTCTCGGTTCACGAGGGCGGGCTGATGCGGGTGCTCTCCGAGTGGTCGGGTGTCGGCAACCTGTACTCCGCCGTCGCGGCCGCGTCCCCGGCCCCCGTCGAACGGGAGTGGTCACCCGAGGACGTGGAGCGCCGCGCGATGCGGATCCTTCTCCTGCAGTGCAGCCCGATCCTCAGGAGGTGGCCGAAGTCGGCGAGGGAGTGGCAGAACCACCTCCCCACTTTGTCCAACCGCCACCGCTTCTGGTCGGACGTGCCGCAGACCCGTGTGGACTGGGCCAAGACCCGGCGGGCGGGCTGGCCGCCTTCGGCGTTCGCGATCCGCCGCCGTAGGCGCACCACCGATCAGCTGACTCTGAGCGTGCTCGCGTGGACGCTGGGCAAGCTCGACCAGGCGCTGGCCGCCTCGCAGAGCTTGACAGGGCCGCACACGGGGACGCTGATTGAGCAGCTGTCCGAGGATGTGGAAGGCACTCTCGTAAGAACTTTGCCGATCCTCGGCCTGCTCGACGAGGCCGACCAGACGCCGCCCTCGCGCGACGATATCGGCTCGGTACGGGCGTCTGGGTGGCCATGGAATGTGGTCGCCGAGGTCGCGGCCTTCTTCGCGGCGGTGGAGCGCGGCGGGGCGGAGGGTCTCGCGCGAAGGTTGCTGAGACCCGACGGGTTCCCGGAGGCGATCTTCCAGCTGGGCGTGCTCGGCGCGGTGATGATCGCTTGCGAGCGTGCGGGCGCCACGGTCACCAGCCTGCGCCCGATCGGCTACATGACGAGCGGGCCCGTCTACCGCATCGACTTCCCTGGTGGGGAGCCGTGGGACCTGTGGTGTGAGGCCGCGCGCTGCTGGGATGTGTACGGGGTCGCCGACAAGTACCGCGACCTCGCGCGAACACTCTCCTACAGGGGTGGGCAGGCGTTCCAGGCGCGGAACATCCGGCCGGATGTTCTCCTGGCGCGTCGCGGAGACCGGGCCCTGGTGCTGGAGTGCAAATATCCCGCCGAGAGCCTCGACCCCGGGTACGTCGCCCAAGGGATGTACCAGGCGGCGTTCTACGCGCATCAGCTCGTGCCAGCTTTCGGCACGGTGTCCGGCCTCGCCGTCGGGCCCACCGATCTTGTGCCCGGTCATGTTGATTGGCAGCTGGGGGCTGTCCGGGTCGGGGTGGCGAGCCCAGCGGACCTGGAGGAGCTACTGATGCGGTTCCTCGACGCCGGTAGCACGGGGGCGCCGCAGGCCATAGGGGTTGCGCCGGCCCAAGGGTGATCGCGCTCGCCGCGTAGCGCTCTGCCCCGAGCCTCTCCTTTGCGCCACACTGGTTCCATGGCTGAGAGCTGGGCATCCAGCCCCGCGGTGCGAGCCAGCATGCGCGGGAACCGCAGCAGGGACACCAAACCCGAGCTCGCGGTGCGGAAGTTGGTGCACCGCGCGGGCCTTCGCTACCGCGTTGATCGTGCGCCGCTCGACACCCACCGCCGGCACCGCGCCGACCTCGTATTCACGCGCGCCAAGGTGGCGGTGTTCGTCGACGGCTGCTACTGGCACGGCTGCCCCGAGCACCATCGGCTACCCGCCGTGAACACGGACTACTGGGAGGCGAAGGTAGCGGGCAACCGCGACCGCGACGCCCGGGTGAGCGCCCTGCTCACCGATGCCGGCTGGACAGTGATGCGGTTCTGGGAGCACGAGGATCCCGCCGTGGTGGCCGCCGTGATCGTGGATGTGGTCACCGCGGCTCGCACAGGATGAACTTGCTGGGCTACTGGCCTGCGTCCCACGTGAGCACCGCCATCGCCGCCGACGCGAGCTCCTTGCCCGCGTGCAGCATGTCGTCCTCGGTGGGGCCGCGGCCGTCCCACCGGGCCAGCGCGGCGGACAGCTGCTCAACGAGGTGCGCGGGGATCATGCTCCGGATTATCCCGGGGCACGGCTCTCTCCGCGCCGCGGTTCCTGTCGGGCACAGTGGCTTAGCCTTGGAACTGTGAGAGGCATCGAGGGCATCGAATGGACGGCCGTCAGCGTCCGTTCAGACATCGCGGCGGATCCCCAAGCACGACTCCACGCCCTCGGCTTCGTGGGGAAAGTCCCCGTCGCTACTGCCGAGGCGTCCCGCGACTATGTCGAGAACTGGATGATGGGACCCGACACGGTCGTCGAGGGCGACGGGGCCTGGTCCACAACTCCTACACCGACCGCTTCGTGTTCCCCGTCGTGGGCACCGCTGACGGGGTGCCCGTCTACGCGATCAAGGGCTACGGGGCCTTCCAGCGGTAGTGCTACGGTTTGATCCACCGCGTCAGCTCAGCCGCCGACTCCGCCAGCGTCACGGCTTCGAGTCCCCCGCAGTAGCCGGTGCCACTCGCGTTCCCCGGCCAGGTACTCCTCCACGGCGGTCGGCAACTGCGGCCCCGTCAGATCCTCCGCGAACTTATCCACGACGGGTTAGACGCACCTCGGACACCATCGGTTCACCGAGTTTCGGACCCGCTCACCCCGCCGAACAGGTGTCGGTGCAGGTGCAAGTCGTGAGATAGGCTCACGACCAGGTGTGGCCGGTTGGGGGATTGGCATGGCAAACGAACTGAACGTCGACGCGGTCGGCCTACAGGCAGCGGCAACGAGTAGCGAGGCCGTCGCCGCGACTGAACTGAGCGGCGCGCAGGTCTGCGGTTCAGCATCCTGGCAGCCCAGCGGTGCCGGAGTTGATGCGGTCAACGCGGTGTGGGCCTCGGTGCGTCAGCGTCAGGCCGCACGTATCACCGGTCAGGCCGCCGACCTGTCGGTCAGCGGTGCTCGTTACGACACCACCGACGAAGAGGGGCGCGACGCGATCACGGTGACCGTGTGAGCCCTGCGGCGGGCGGTGACGCTGTGTCGCTGACGCGTTCGCAGATCGAGGCGTGGAGCACCACTCACCTGACCGAGGCCGCGACGGACTGGCGTGCAGCGGCCACCCAATCGGAGAACGCGTTCGATCAGCACCGGCAAAACATTGCCTCACCGGGCGGCACCACATGGGAAGGCGATGGCAAGGACGCCGCCCTGGATCGGGCGAGCGCTGATTGTTCGGTCGTGGGCAGCCAGGCCGACGCCTACGTGAGGCCGCCGACCTCGCCGAGAGCGGTGTCACCGATATCAACGCCGCACACCGCGAGATTGTTGCCGCGATCACGGCCGCCGAAGAGGACGACTTCAATGTCAGTGAAGAGTTGAAGGCCACCGACACTCGCCGCTACGACATCACCACGATCGCCGCCCGGAACAGGGCTCTGGCCGAGCACACCGAGGACATCCGCTGGTACGCCGACCGACTCGTTCAGCCGATACCCATGTTCGGGAACGGCTGCGGGCGAAAGCGGTTGAGCTGGCGGGGATTAAGTTCGAAGGCGAGGGCGAGGGAGGTGTAAGCCCATCCGACCACGTGAGGCTTGTCGACAACAAGGTCAAGTACGACGCCGACGGCAAAGACCAGCCAGGGCGAGAAGAAACCTGAGGTTCCGGCGCAGGCGCCTGGTCAGATCGGCCCGTTCGCGGTGCCCAAGTCGGTGGAGGACGCCGCAAAGAAACCGGAGGGCAAACCCGCCGCTACCGGTGATGTCGGGGGCGACCTGCGCGACTTGCTGGGCGCCAACGATCCTGCGACCGCAGGGGCAGAACCGAAGCCCACCGCCGCGCCTCAGATACGCCCACAGGACGTCGAACAGTTCAAGACCCAGGCTCGGAACCTGTTGCGGCAGCACGGTGTACCGCCCGACCAGATCGAGGCACAGGTCAACGCCATGGTCGCGGACGCGCAGAAGACGAACACCGCGCTTGCGGACTCAGCTGCCCACACGCCGGCCAATCCGGACACCACGCCGGGTCCCGCGCCCGCCGACACCCGCAGCCTCGGAGAGAAGCTCGGGGATAAGTTCAACAATTTCGTCAACGAGGCTCACGACCAGTTCTACAACCGCCTCGACTCCACGGCGGAAACGTTGCAGAACCTCACCGGCACCGGCGGCGAGGGCCGCCCCGGCGTCCTCGAGTCGTGGCAACAGCTCGGGGAAGCGGCCGTCGAAAACCATATGAAGGATCCGCTGCATCTACGTGACCCGATGGGGCCGCTGGGGCCGTGGGGCGCGGTCAACGGGGTCGTGGACGACATACCGGAAATGATCGACAACCCCGGCAAGCACGCCGGCGACGTGTTGTTCGACGCAACCGCCATGGCCGCCACGGCACCTCTGGGCGCGGAGGGCTTGCTGGGCAAGTCGATGCTGCCCGAGGTGGGTGCGCTGGAACGTGGCCTGGTCTCGGAAGGCGGACGCACGCTCGAACACGGGGCGGCACCGGCGGTTCCGCACACACCGACCCGCCCGCAGCGCCTCGCACCGCAGAAGCCCCTCCCGTCCCGCACAGCGCCGAGCCGGTCCCTCCCCACACCGCGGAGCCGCCTCCCGTTCACCACAGTGCGGGGCCACCACCAGTCGGACACCATGCGGATGCACCACCTCCGGCCCATCCGCCTGACTCACCGCCAACGGGGCCGCTACCCACCGCACGGCGAACCCGGGTCGTTCGGCTACGACGAGAACGGCGACCGTCTGAGGTATGCGAACGGCAGACGAGACTCGGGGCTGGGCAGGAACAGGGTCTGGAACGACTCCCGCGACGGATCAGCTAGCGCGGATCGATGGCGGCCGGGTCGACCTTCCGCAGCCCGGCCCGGACCGGCAATCGGTAGAGCTCACCGAACGGTCCGATCGGCGACGACTGGGTTGTCAAGGAGGGCCATCGACTCGTCAAGTGACAGCCCGGCGACCTACCCCCGCGACGGGTTGTGGGACATGGGTCACGGGAACAGCCATCAGTACCGAGATCTCCGACAGGCGTACCTGAGCGGAGAAATATCGTTCAAAGATCTGCGCGAGTTCCGAGACCCCGACGATTACCTTGTCCAAGACCCGTATCGGAACCGGTCCCACATCGATGAGCAACGATGACCGGCCCCTCGAACGATAGGGTGGCCAAGTGAGCCTGGTCTACGCCGCGCATCGGGGGTCCTACGAGGACTTCAGAGACGCCGGGGGACGCTGCAGGAAGCTGTTCCGGTATCGGTCGGCCACTGCTGTTCCAGTCAGTCGCGAACAAGGACGTCGAGGCGCGGGTGGCGATCACGAATCGACTGCTGGACGATGGCGCTGATCCGTCAATCGCCCCGGATGGTGTCAACGTCCTGCACGTGTTGTTCGATCAGCAAACGCATGACACGGAGTTTGAAGCGCCGATGCTCCGGCGACTTATTCAGTGCGGTGCCGACATCAACTTGGTTTCCAAGCGATCCGGCCCACCCCTCGCGTTTTGATCCAGCACGGACCGACACCGGAAAGTGAATGCGTCCCGTTCTACGACGTGATCTTCGATCAGCCAATCTCGACCTGACCCATCCCTACCTACACGATCTCATCTCAATCCCGTATCGAACCTGCCGATCTTGCGTGAGCGGGTACGGGCATACGAGTCCGCGCGGCAATCGTCCTAGGCGGCCATGACACGGTATATCGAGTTCATCCCCAAGTCCGGCGTATGTCGCCACGGAGAACGTCGTCGGACGGCGCGGTGTTGTGCGATGGATGCTGCGACGGGAGTCGCAGCGTCCCGCAACAACGGCTGGAGAGATCAGCAATATCGACACGACCGAGTATCTCGATGATCCGAACAGTTCGCGGACCGTCGCCTTCAACGATGCTGAACATCGAACCGGCACTCGTAGGTCTCTACGATTTCCAGTCGGGTCAGACGCAGATCGTGCGCGACGAACGCGGCATCAGCATCTACGACACCCCGACCAGTCGGCAGATCCCCGTTGAGGAGTCTACGTGCCGCCTCAGTTCCGTGACTCTCGAGCGCGACCAAGGCCGATGATGATGGCCTGACGGGGACGGGGACGGCTGGAGGAGCGTCGCGCCGGGGCCGGTTCCGTCCGTTCGTGGCGAACAAGAAGTTCCGCTTGCCAGCCGAAGACGGCTCGTCCGGGCCTCGATCCAGGGGACGGCTGCGGGCGACCGACCAATCCTCGTCGACGGCCGCCCGGTCGGCTACATGTACGACGGCACGGGATGGGTGTTCACCGTCGGCGACGACCCGGAGTGCCTGGCCGAACGGCCGGCCACGTGAATCTGCTGTCGCTCAACGAGATCGCCAACTACGACCGCTCGATCGTCGCCTACCTCGAGTCGCTTCGGTCGGTCTCTCGAAGAATCACGCGATGACCTTCAGTCACGTCTATGACACGCCGGTACCGACCGGCTGCTGCGATCACGGAAGTGCTTGATGCCCGTGGCGGATCAGGAAGCCGATGGCAGTACGTCGGCGGCGTCCTGTGGTTGTGCATCGCTTCAGCGTTTGATGAATTGCTGGACTGAATCCGGAAAGTAGGCAACCCGATCGACGCTGAGGATCGCTCCGCGTAGGCGCTTGAGGTTGCCGAGCACCATGGACTTGAGTTCGCGCTCGACCTGCCAGCGCCTTGCAATTCTCGTGGGCGTTGAGACCACCGAGGGTAGGATTTGAGGAACTTCTTGGACAGGAAGTTGTCGTCGCGATCAAGGGTGAACCCGACGTGGTCTAGGGCACCGACGATCATCTGGACGTTTCGGCGCACTCGGTCGGCTGCCTCGGATTCGTCCATGGGGCGCAGGAATAGAGCGAGAAATTCGTAGCGCGGGGCCAGTGGGCCGGGTCACCCGAGAGTGCCCGATGTCGAAGAGCCCGTAGTCGGCGTAGTGCAGCATGCGGATGTAGGGGTCGTCGTCGATGTCTTCGACGTTCTTCCAGTAGGACTTGACATCTCTCGTCGGCACGGTGTTCGTGTTGCCGACGCCTGAACATCTCCGTCCACGAGTCCGGATCGTCGCTGTTGCATTGACGGGGTCGAGAGGTCAGGGAGTGAAACGGCCTGGCCACGACGAAGCTGACGAAGTAGCCGTCCCTGCGGTCGACTTCGATGGCGCCCAGCAGGTAGTTGATCAACTCGTTGTCGGACAGGTGCGATCCCCGCGCGACATCCCAGCCCGGGTCGATCGGCGCGACGTCGCTGGCGGGGTGGCCGTGTTTGATGAACCAGTTGACGATGGTGGCGAAGAGGTCCAGTTGGCTCAACTTACGGCACCGGCGAACACGATCATGCGGCGGTCGCGGATGTGGCGCAGCACGTCGTGGCTCAGTCGTACGCCTTCGCGGACCATCGCCCCGTCAGTGGCGAACTGGTAGTGGTCTGGACACCGTCTGCAGGTAGACGGTTCCGTCGCGGAAGTGCCGCCCAGGAGGTCGGTCGTTCCTCGCCGGCGCCCAGCAACTGCCGTGGCCGGTGAACGCGCGCTCGTCGGCGCGCGCAGTTGGACGACGTCGGTCACGCATTTGGCCATGTGCTCGTAGGAGCTGTCGGTGAGGCCCTCGCTGCGATACATGAACGGCGCCATCACCATGCCCCCGTTGATCGGGTTGTCGATGGCACTTCGGGTCAGCGGGACGCTGAGCGGCGAACGGGGTCGCTTGGCCCCCTTGGGCAGTTCAAGGTAGACGACGCCGCTGTTGCTGAAGGTGATGACTTCCGCGCCGGCGGCGTCGACGAATTTAGCGCCGGTGTCGATCTGCATCACGCTGGAGTAGGTGCTGCCGTCGCTTCCGGAGACGGTTGCGTTGATCCAGTCGACCGGTTCGATTGCGCACCGGTAGATCCGGCTCGATTGCGGTCGTCCCGTAGATCCGGCGCCGAAGAACTCGGCCCGAGGCGCGGCGGGATGCACATCGATGCGCTGGGCGGGGTCGCCGTTCGGTAGGGCGCCGTCGCCGACGAGGGAATGGTGATGGCTTGGCGGGTTAGGCCCACCAGGCGTAGCAGAAGGTGTCCAGCGTGAGACGCTGGTCGCGGATGCGGTGATGGTGGGCGATGTCGGTGGCGTCGCCGTCGGCGCAGATGTCGACGTCGGCGTTGTAGGCGGCGACGAGGTCCAGGACGAGGTCCTCGACCAGACGTCGCGGGTCGACTCCAGGAGCGCGATGGCCGCGTCGCGCAGGACTGTGTCGCGTTTGCCCTGGATGTACTCGCGGGCGTCGACGAGGGCGGCGATCACCTCGGTGGGGCGTTGGGCGTGCACGTCGTCGATATCGGCCAGCGTGAGTGCGGTGTCGGCGTGCAGCGCGTCGGCGAGGGTGTAGCGCGCATCACGGTGGCCGATGAAGGGCGTTCCTCAAGGTGGCCGATGGCGACATCGACGGACGATCTTGTCAGTGACCGGGCCACGACACGGTATCGCGGATCGGTTCGTCGGCGG